>NZ_NBBJ01000016.1 GCF_002197665.1 Sphingomonas mucosissima | reverse complement strand
GAATGGTTCGAGAACTACGATGAAGAGTTCGAACGCGAGGACTTCTACCGCATCGTGCAGAGCTGGGATACCGGGCTCAGCGACGAGCCTGGTGCCGATTATTCGGTCTGCACGACCTGGGGCTATCGCGAGCGGCGCTGGTACCTCGTTGATGTGCTTCGCGCGCGACTGGCTTTTCCCGATCTCAAGCGGGCGGTACTGCGTCTGAAGCGCCAGTGGCGCGCCGACGAGGTCATCATCGAGGATGCCGGATCGGGTATTTCGCTGTGGCAGGAGTTTCGTGCCAACGGTGATTTCCGTCCGCTCATGTGGAAGGTGCGGCAAGGCAAGGAGGAGCGGCTGGTGGGCGTCACCGGTCAACTCGAAGCAGGGCTATGCGTGCTGCCGGCCGAGGCACCGTGGCTAGAGGCGTTCCGCCATGAATTGCGGGGTTTTCCCTTCAGCCGAAACGACGACCAGGTCGACAGCATGACGCAGTTCCTCGAATATCAGCGGCTATGGTCGGACGAGCTGCTCGCCGAACGCGATCCGGTTACTGGCCGCAAGCTGCGGATCAACCGACCGTCACGTCTGGTGCGCGGCTAG
>NZ_NBBJ01000015.1 GCF_002197665.1 Sphingomonas mucosissima | reverse complement strand
GCGAGAATGGTGCTGCCGGATCCTGAGAAAGCGTCGAGCACGATCTCGCCCTGACGCGTGACGTCGCGAATGGCTTCGGCGAGAAGCTGAGTTGGCTTGACGGTGGGATGGTCGGCAAGGTCGCTGTCGCGGGTCGCGCCAAAGGCGTTGGCGCCGGCCTGCGTCCAGATGTTGGTCCGGTATCGCCCGTGCTTGCCCAGCTCCACCGCATTGGTGTGCGGCGCAGAGCCATGCTTCAGGACCAGCACCAACTCATGTTGCGAACGGTAGAGGCTGCCCATGCCACCGTTGGTCTTTGCCCAGACGCACAGGTTGAGGTGCTTGAGACCGACCTCACGTGCCGCCGACATCAGCTCAAAGAGGTGATGATGGTCCATGAACGCCATCACAATGGCGCCGTCCTTCAGGTGCGCGCTCATGTTGGCGAGGTAGGATCTGTTGAACTCGATGAATTCGCTGACCGACATCTCGCCCGAGGCCATGGCGAACTCGGCATGGCGGCCACCGCCCGAGACATGGCCGTTGACCTTCACGTTGAACGGCGCGTCGGTCAGCACCATTGCGCCGGTGCTGCCATTCATCAGCCGTTCCCATACCGTTGGCTCGAGCGAGGAGCCGCATAGCAGCCGGTGCTTGCCGAGCAGCCACAGGTCGCCGGCTTGGGAGACGGGCACGCCATCAGCCAGGGCCGCCCCGATGTCCTCGTCGTCGTCATTGGCTGCAGCAGCGCCATCAAGAATGACGTCGACCTCGCCGGTCGACCAGCCGAGGATCTCGATTGGTGTCTCGTCGAGCTCGATGATGCTCGAGATCTCCATGCGCAGCAGCTCTGCGTCCCACGTGCTGGCGGTCGCGAGTTGATTGTCAGCCAGGCGATAAGCCTTCACCTGTGCCGCGCTCCAATGCGTCGCCACCAAGACCGGCGCATTATCAAGGCCGAGCCGGCGGGCCGCTTCGAGCCGCGCATGGCCGCAGATGAGCACATTGTGCACATCGACCAGCAGCGGCAGCGCAAAGCCGAAGTGGCGCATCGAGGCCATCA
>NZ_NBBJ01000014.1 GCF_002197665.1 Sphingomonas mucosissima | reverse complement strand
ACAGCGACCTTGCCGACCATCCCACCGTCAAGCCAACTCAGCTTCTCGCCGAAGCCATTCGCGACGTCACGCGTCAGGGCGAGATCGTGCTCGACGCTTTCTCAGGATCCGGCAGCACCATTCTCGCTTGCGAGCGCACCAGGCGCGTCGGCTACGCCGTCGAGATCGAGCCACGCTACATCGATGTCGCGATCCGGCGCTGGGAAAAGATGACCGGCCGCAAGGCTGTTCTCGAGGCCAGTGGCGAGACGTTCGCGGAGGTGGCTGCATGCCGAAATGACCGCGGCGCGCAGTAAGTTCGATTTCATTATTTTCGCTCATCATGGGTGGGCGATGTTGCATCCACTCAATGGAATTCACCTCATGCCGATCGTTCCCACGAGCCGCCCGCACACCAGCGCGTCGCCTTCATCCGTTCCCATCTCCCGTCCCGAGATACAGCCTCGAGCACGCATTCGTCGGCCTGTCCCTGCCGTGTTGCAGAGCGTCGAGAGCTCGTCCAACGCCATCGCTGTTACGCCCGTTGAGCCCGGCAAGGGTGAGTATGAAGTGGGCTACAAGAAGCCGCCCAAGCACTCGCAGTTCAAGAAAGGCCAGTCCGGCAACAGAAAGGGGCGCCCCAAAGGCGCCAAGGGCCTGAACACCATCGTGCGCAACATCTACACGAAGAAGGTCACCGTGCGAGGCGCGAGCGGTTCGGAGCGCATGTCCAAGATGGAAGCCATCGTCCACAAGACAGTGGAGAAGAGCTTCTCGGGTGACATGCGCGCGATCGACAAGTCGCTCAAGCTGTACGCGCAATGTGTGCCTGACGAGCCCATCGCGGTGGCAGCGCCGGTAGAAAGTGCATCGACCGCTGATATGGATGCGCACGACAAGGCCATTCTCGCAGCGTATCGGCGCACGGCGCGTGAAGAGGATGACGAGTGATGAGCGCTCTTCCCGCCCAGGCAGCCCTTACTGCCATGATGCGCCAAAACTTCTCGCTCTTCCTGATGCGCGTCTTCAAGGAGCTGCATGCCGGCGCGCAGCCGTTGGAGCTTGCCTGGTATCTTGAAGCGATCTGCCATGCGCTGGTCGAAGCAAGTGCCGAAGATGGCGCCCGGCTCGTCATCACCGTACCGCCGCGCCATCTGAAGTCGGTAGCCGCGTTGGTGGCCCTGCCGGCGTTTCTTCTTGGGCGTGATCCCACGCGCCGCATCATGGTGGCGACCTACAGTCAGGATCTCGCACGCCTTCATGCGACACAGTCGCGCGCGATCATGCAGTCCGCCTGGTATCGCGCCATGTTCCCAGGAACGCAGATCGCCGACGATGGCAACCGCATGCTCGAGACTGTCACGACGTGCGGCGGTGGGCGCAAGGCAGTTTCGGTCGGCGGCTCGGTGACCGGCCACGGTGCCGACGTCATCATCGTCGACGATTGCCTCAAGGCCGATGACGCGCGCAGCGAAGCCAAGCTCGAGGAAGCACGGGCTTGGTTCGCCGGCACGCTCGCAACCCGCCTCAACAGCCCTGGCGGCGGTGCCATTATCTCGATCTCGCAGCGGCTGCACGAATATGACCTGCCGGCGATGCTGCTCGAGAGCGGCTATCGCCATCTTTGCTTACCGGCCATTGCCGAGCGCGACGAGGTGATTCCGCTGGGACCCAAGCGCCGCCACCAGCGCAAGGTCGGTGACCTGCTCGACCGCCCTGGCGTCACGCGCGAAAAGCTCGAAGCCGACCGGCGCAGCATGGGCGCCCAGGTATTTTCGGCCCAGTTCCAGCAGAACCCAGTAGCGCCTGAAGGAAATCTCATCCGGCTCGAATGGTTCGAGAACTACGATGAAGAGTTCGAACGCGAGGACTTCTACCGCATCGTGCAGAGCTGGGATACCGGGCTCAGCGACGAGCCTGGTGCCGATTATTCGGTCTGCACGACCTGGGGCTATC
>NZ_NBBJ01000013.1 GCF_002197665.1 Sphingomonas mucosissima | reverse complement strand
ACAGCGACCTTGCCGACCATCCCACCGTCAAGCCAACTCAGCTTCTCGCCGAAGCCATTCGCGACGTCACGCGTCAGGGCGAGATCGTGCTCGACGCTTTCTCAGGATCCGGCAGCACCATTCTCGCCTGCGAGCGCACCAAGCGCGTCGGCTACGCCGTCGAGATCGAGCCACGCTACATCGATGTCGCGATCCGGCGCTGGGAAAAGATGACCGGCCGCAAGGCTGTTCTCGAGGCCAGTGGCGAGACGTTTGCGGAGGTAGCCCACGCGCGATTCGGGCAGTCGCATTCGGAAGGGTTAATATCTGCCCCTCGTTAAGCGTCTAGAACAAATTCCCCCGGATAAGTGCCCAGCGTCCGCGTTTCAGCGCCTCTTCGAAAGCACCCCGAATGACTGCTCCACATTTGCCCAGCACCACGCCGACCATCCGCCCCGATGTAATTACGCGCACCCGCGTACGCCGTGCTGCTCCGGCGCTGCTTGGGACAAGCGAACCCATCATCCTGCCTGAACCAGCAATGGAGGCAGAAGCAGCGGCACCGCCGCTGCCGCCGCCCCCACGGCCGGGCATCACATCAGCGGCCGCTGATGAGCCCGAGCCCTACCGCGTGGGCTACAAGAAGCCGCCCAAGCACTCGCAGTTCAAGAAAGGCCAGTCCGGCAACAAAAAGGGGCGCCCAAAAGGCGCCAAGGGCCTGAACACCATCGTGCGCAACATCTACACGAAGAAGGTGACCGTGCGCAGCGCGAGCGGTTCGGAGCGCATGTCCAAGATGGAAGCCATCGTCCACAAGACAGTGGAGAAGAGCTTCTCGGGGGACATGCGCGCCATCGACAAGTCGCTAAAGCTGTATGCGCAATGTGTGCCTGACGAGCCCATCGCGGTGGCAGCGCCGGTAGAAAGTGTATCGGCCGCTGATATGGATGCGCACGACAAGGCCATTCTCGCAGCGTATCGGCGCACGGCGCGTGAAGAGGAGGACGAGTGATGAGCGCTCTTCCCGCCGAGGCAGCCCTTACTGCCATGATGCGCCAAAACTTCTCGCTCTTCCTGATGCGCGTGTTCAAGGAGCTGCATGCCGGCGCGCAGCCGTTGGAGCTTGCCTGGTATCTTGAAGCGATCTGCCATGCGCTGGTCGAAGCAAGTGCCGAAGATGGCGCCCGGCTCGTCATCACCGTACCGCCGCGCCATCTGAAGTCGGTAGCCGCGTCGGTGGCGCTGCCGGCGTTTCTTCTTGGGCGTGATCCCACGCGCCGCATCATGGTGGCGACCTACAGCCAGGATCTCGCACGCCTCCATGCGACACAGTCGCGCGCGATCATGCAGTCCGCCTGGTTTCGCGCCATGTTTCCCGCGGCGCAGATCGCCGACGATGGCAACCGCATGCTCGAGACCGTCACAACGCGCGGCGGTGGGCGCAAGGCAGTGTCGGTCGGCGGCTCGGTGACCGGCCACGGTGCCGACGTCATCATCGTCGACGATTGCCTCAAGGCCGATGACGCGCGTAGCGAAGCCAAGCTCGAGGAAGCACGGGCATGGTTCGCCGGCACGCTCGCAACCCGCCTCAACAGCCCTGGCGGCGGTGCCATCATCTCGATCTCGCAGCGGCTGCACGAATATGACCTGCCGGCGATGCTGCTCGAGAGCGGCTATCGCCATCTCTCGCTGCCAGCCATTGCCGAGCGCGACGAGGTCATTCCGCTGGGACCCAAGCGCCGCCACCAGCGCAAGGTCGGTGATCTGCTCGACCGCCCTGGCGTCACGCGCGAAAAGCTCGAAGCCGACCGGCGCAGCATGGGCGCCCAGGTGTTTTCGGCCCAGTTTCAGCAGAACCCGGTAGCGCCCGAAGGCAATCTCATTCGGCTTGAATGGTTCGAGAACTACGATGAAGAGTTCGAACGCGAGGACTTCTACCGCATCGTGCAGAGCTGGGATACCGGGCTCAGCGACGAGCCTGGTGCCGATTATTCGGTCTGCACGACCTGGGGCTATC
>NZ_NBBJ01000012.1:2500-5771 GCF_002197665.1 Sphingomonas mucosissima | reverse complement strand
GTACTGGTTGCGGGGACAGGATTTGAACCTGTGACCTTCAGGTTATGAGCCTGACGAGCTACCGGGCTGCTCCACCCCGCGACACTGTGTTGTCCGTTTGAGACACGAACGCCTCCGCGGTGAGGCGGAGGCGACGGTGTCCTTGGCGGACATGACTGTGAATGGGTTCGTCAATCGTACACTCGCAAGCTGCAATGCCTGGCGACGCCCTACTCTTCCATCGCTTAAGCGATAGTACCATTGGCGCAGTCGGGTTTCACGGCCGAGTTCGGGATGGGATCGGGTGGGACACCGACGCTATGGTCACCAGGCAATGAAGCCTGCGGGTGTACGGTTCTAAAATCGATGCGTGCACTTGTTTCAAGAGCGTTGTTTGTTCTGGCGTCGAGCTTTCATCATCCGACCTCGCGGACAACCCAGGGCTGTCGTTGATGGTGGGACTCTCAAGCGCGAATAGGACGATTAGTATCGGTTAGCTCCATGCGTTACCGCACTTCCACATCCGATCTATCAAGGTCGTGGTCTCCGACCGTCCTGTGAAATCTTATCTCGAGGGAGGCTTCCCGCTTAGATGCTTTCAGCGGTTATCCCGTCCGTACATAGCTACCCTGCTGCGCCGTTGGCACGACGACAGGTACACCAGAGGTACGTTCAACCCGGTCCTCTCGTACTAGGGTCAACTCCTCTCAAATTTCGACGCCCACGGCAGATAGGGACCAAACTGTCTCGCGACGTTCTGAACCCAGCTCACGTACCACTTTAATTGGCGAACAGCCAAACCCTTGGGACCTGCTCCAGCCCCAGGATGTGATGAGCCGACATCGAGGTGCCAAACAACCCCGTCGATATGAGCTCTTGGGGGTTATCAGCCTGTTATCCCCGGCGTACCTTTTATCCGTTGAGCGATGGCCCTTCCACGAGGGACCACCGGATCACTATGACCGACTTTCGTCTCTGCTCGACTTGTCAGTCTCGCAGTCAGGCGGGCTTATGCCATTGCACTCTAACAGCCGGTTTCCAACCGGCCTGAGCCCACCATCGCGCGCCTCCGTTACTCTTTAGGAGGCGACCGCCCCAGTCAAACTACCCGCCACAGAGGGTCCCTGTTCCGGCTTACGGAACGAGGTTAGACATCAGAAAACAACAGGGTGGTATTTCACCTATGGCTCCACGTCAGCTGGCGCCAACGCTTCAAAGCCTCCCACCTATGCTACACAGTTCTTTCCTAATGCCACTCTGAAGCTGCAGTAAAGGTGCACGGGGTCTTTCCGTCTAACCGCGGGTACTCCGCATCTTCACGGAGAATTCAATTTCGCTGAGCATGTCCTGGAGACAGTGGGGAAGTCGTTACGCCATTCGTGCAGGTCGGAACTTACCCGACAAGGAATTTCGCTACCTTAGGACCGTTATAGTTACGGCCGCCGTTTACCTGGGCTTCAATTCAGAGCTTGCACTCCTCCTCTTAACCTTCAGGCACCGGGCAGGCGTCAGGCCCTATACGTCGTCTTGAAGCCGACTTAGCAGAGCCCTGTGTTTTTGCTAAACAGTCGCTACCCCCTGGCCTGTGCCCCCTCAAAACGCTTGCGCGCAGTGAGGGCCTCCTTCTTCCGAAGGTACGGAGGCAATTTGCCGAGTTCCTTCAGGACACTTCTCTCAAGCGCCTTGGTATACTCTACCTGACCACCTGTGTCGGTTTCGGGTACGGTCTATACGGTGGGGCTATTTCCCGGGACAGTTTCGAAGCACGTCCAATCCGATAAGGACGTACAACACACACCATCCGTCACACACCACCAGGCTGCGGAATATTAACCGCATTCCCATCGACTACCCCCTTCGGGCTCGTCTTAGGGGCCGGCTCACCCTGCGCGGATTAGCCTTGCGCAGGAACCCTTGGTCTTTCGGCGAGAGGGCATCTCACCCTCTTTATCGCTACTCATGTCTGCATTCGCACTTCCGATACCTCCACCACCCATTACCAGATGGCTTCGCAGGCTTACGGAACGCTCCGCTACCGCGTGTACAAAAGTACACACCCTAAGCTTCGGTGCACGTCTTTAGCCCCGTTACATCTTCGCCGCAGGAACCCTTATTTAGACCAGTGAGCTGTTACGCTTTCTTTAAAGGATGGCTGCTTCTAAGCCAACCTCCTGGTTGTTTTGGGATTCCCACATGCTTTCCCACTTAGACGTGACTTGGGGACCTTAGCTGTAGGTCAGGGCTGTTTCCCTTTTGACGACGGACCTTAGCACCCGCCGTCTGTCTCCCGGATATCACTCCTAGGTATTCGGAGTTTGGTTAGAGTTGGTAGATCTCGCGACCCCCGCATCCATCCAGTGCTCTACCCCCTAGGGTGTTCGTCCGAGGCACTACCTCAATAGTTTTCGCGGAGAACCAGCTATTTCCCGGCTTGATTGGCCTTTCACCCCTAAACACAACTCATCCGGTAACTTTTCAACGTTAATCGGTTCGGACCTCCAGTGCGTGTTACCGCACCTTCATCCTGGTCATGCCTAGATCGCCGGGTTTCGGGTCTAATACTTCAAACTATGTCGCCCTATTCAGACTCGCTTTCGCTGCGCCTACACCTATCGGCTTAAGCTTGCTTGAAACATTAAGTCACAGACCCATTATGCAAGAGGTACGCTGTCAGGCCTCAAGGACCCTCCAACTGCTTGTAGGCAATCCGTTTCAGGTACTGTTTCACTCCCCTCATCGGGGTGCTTTTCACCTTTCCCTCACGGTACTAGTTCGCTATCGGTCATGTACGAGTATTTAGGCTTAGAGGGTGGTCCCCCTATGTTCAGACAGGATTACACGTGTCCCGCCCTACTCAAGTCCTGAAGTCTCACTTTCGCATACGGGGCTGTCACCCGCTACGGCCGAACTTTCCAGATCGTTCTGCTAGTTGAACTTCAGGCACTGGCCTGGTCCGCGTTCGCTCGCCACTACTAACGGAATCTCGGTTGATGTCTTTTCCTCCAGGTACTGAGATGTTTCAGTTCCCCGGGTTCGCTTCACGAAGCCTATTTTATTCAGCTAAGTGATACCTGTTTCCCAATTACTTCCGCTTGGCGAACCAAGAAGAGATAATCGGGATAGGTGGGTTTCCCCATTCGGAAATCTGCGGGTCAAAGGTTGCTCACACCTCACCGCAGCTTATCGCAGCGTGCCACGTCCTTCATCGCCTGTACATGCCAAGGCATCCACGAATTGCCCTTACCTCACGCTTGAGAGTCCACACCACCAACGACAACACTGGATCGTTCTC
>NZ_NBBJ01000011.1 GCF_002197665.1 Sphingomonas mucosissima | reverse complement strand
TGCGAACACGGTGTCCGAGTCGTTCAAGAAGCTGCCGCGCTGGTTGATCGCGACACGGTTCTTGATACGCGCCACACCGGCACCACCGCCGAGGATGCTGTGCGACCGGAACCGGCCCTCGTAGGCGCGGTTCGAGAAGTCGACCAGCTCGACATTGCTGGCGTTGAAGAAGCGATACTTCAGCGTCGCGTCGATGTTCTCGGTCAGCGGTGCGCGAACGCCCGCGATGCCCTGCCATGCGAACACGGTGTCCGAGTCGTTCAAGAAGCTGCCGCGCTGGTTGATCGCGACACGGTTCTTGATACGCGCCACACCGGCACCACCGCCGATGAAGCCCTGGATGCCGTCATCGTCGCCGAAATCGAGCATACCGTTGACCATGAAGCTCAGCGCCGTCGAACGGCCGCCTGCGCCATCAAACGTGCCAGGAGCAACGTTCACAACGCCTGCGCCGGTGCCGGCGGGAACAACGACGGTCGAGGTGTAGCTGTCGACGCTCGCCTGCTTGTAGGCAACTTCGGCTTCGAGGCGGAAGCCGCCGAAGTCGTAACCAACCACACCATCGCCATCGAAACCATAATCATGGTCGATCGTGCCGCGACCCGACTGGGTCCCGGTGATGTCGAACTCGATGTCTTCAACGATCATTCCACCGAACTCGGCGCCGACGTACCACGCGTTGTCGCGGGCAAGTGCAGGCGAGGCGAGAGCGGTAGAAGCGAGCGCCAGTACTACGGCAAGCTTCCGCATAATAATCCCCTTTCCATAATGTCACTACGGACAGCGCAAACTCACTATCGAAAGGATGGTTTCCGCGCAAGATGACAAAAAGAAGCAACTGTTGCGCAGAAAACACACTTTTTATGTTCGGATCAAACCGTGAACACGGAGAGTTTCCAGCACAGCTTCAATCGCTTCGCGTGCTTCCCGGTCGATCGTGGCACCGCCTGCGGTGTCGGCGATCGGGGGCTGAGGGGCGGTCAGCATGGCGTTTCCTTCGATCAGGACCTTGGACGCGTGCACTTCGCCGATCCGCCATGAGCCCTCCGTATATCGCGCCATCAGGCCATCCTCGGTCCGCCACACCGTCATGCCGTTGCGAGGGTCCAGGAACCGCCATCCGTTTGCCGTCCAGCCTGCCAGCGAAAGCGCCCGGCCGGACCATTCTCCCGTAGGATGGGCGCCCACGATCCAGCATTCCCCTTCGCCCGGCTGCGGCGGCGGGGCGTCGAGCCCCATGGCCATCACAGCGGGCTGAACGGCGAAGTCGAGCAGCGCCAGCGCCTCGTTGTGATCCAATTCCTTCTGCGCCTGGCCAGCGTGCAGCAACGGCAGGCGCAAACGGGGCGTGGCATCCCCACTCATGGTCTCAATCATCAGGCATCTCCCGTCAGAAGTTCAGTGTCGCGGCGGCCGAGAGGCCATGCGTGCCGACTTGCTGCACGGTCACCTGCCCAGGGCCATCACCAATGGCGGTGAGCGGCACCGTCGCAAAGGGCACATCCGTCTCCAGCATCAGCGTGCGGCCTGGCGCGGTGATCGTCACACGATAGGCCTCGCGCTCCTCGACCAGCGCAGCAGGCACGCCATCGCGCCAGCGCCAGTCAGCCCGGCTGCGGCGACGCCATGTGCACTGCACGGCATCGCCGATGATCCGCGCGGCAAGCCGCACCGGCGCCGGGGGAAGCACAGACCGGCCCGAAAGCACGCAGACCACCTCGACCGGCCCAGCGTCGCCGACGCCATTCGCCATCACCAGGATGCGCTGCCCAATGGACGCATCCATAGGGACTGTTACAACACTGTTACCCTCGAGCAACACGAAGCGGCAGCCGCTTGGCACGGGCGCGGCAGAGGTTCCCAGACACCCCCGGCGAAGCTCCGTCAGCCGCCAGCGGAGGCTGCCGATCTGCTCCGCCCGCCCATATTGCACCAGCTCGTCGCCGATGGCCGCCAAATTGGCACCGCGGTCCAGCGCCGCCGCATCCGCACCGGTCAGGATCATGCCCGAATGAGGCAGGTCGACATCGATCGCGTGACGGCGGTCGAGCAAGGTGTCCGGCGCACAGCCGATCGCTCCCGAGACCGTTCCGATCACGCCGGGCGCATGGGTCGCGCCAATCGAAATCCAGCTCGCGCCATCATCAAGGCTGTAGAGCACGGCGGCGCGGCGCCATCCCGGCGCCTGGCCCGCAGCCACGATGGTCAGCTGCGGGCGCGTCGCGATCGCACCGGAGAGGTCGGGAAGTTCCACGGCGTGGAGGATGGTGCGCCCGGCAGGAGCATCGGGCGCGCGCAGCACCCGTCCGCCACTGGCACGCGCCGGGATCGCTGGCGCCGCCAGGGCGATGAGGTCCAGCGTCACCCGAAACCGCTCGATCGCGACGGCCACCACCCGCCAGGCGCCGTGCTGCGCCTCGCCATCGATCGCCACTACCGTGCCGGGAGCGATGTCGATCGCCGGCGCGTCGAGCGTCAGCTGGCGGCGCGTGCGCGCTTTGTCCACGCGGTCCAGCATGGCGCTAGCAATCGTTTTCGCTGCGGAAGCGGACATGGCAGCGGGAAGATCGATGCTCACCCCCGCTTCACCGGGGCCGTGCCGAACCGCGCGTTGCGCGCCCGTTTGCCAATCCCGCGCCGGGTCATAGTGAGACACCAGCATGGATCGGGGCACGCGCCCGGCTGGCGCCATGCGCCGCAGGCGCCCGTCGTCCGCAACGGTGCGCGTCGGCACCGCTTCCGCCTTCATCGCCATCGCATGACCATGCGGGGTGAACCAGGCGCCCGACACGTCGGCCAGGGTCTCGATCACGCCGCGCGCGCTGTCACCGTAAGCGGAAAAGCCATCAAGCAGCTGCGGCGGCCCCGCGCCCAGCAATGCGCCTCGGGACAGCGCGCGCGCGATACTGCCCACCGACACCGGCTGCGGATCGGCGATCACCTCAAAGGTGAGTGAGGGGATCCGGTTGCCGAACTGCTCCAGCGGCAAATCCTCGAACACCACATAGGCCAGCCCGCGGTGCGCGGGTGCCTGATCCAGCCCTTCGGCGCTGGCGATCAGCGGGTCGGGCGCCTGCTGCTCATCGCCGCGATACAGGCGAAAGCCCGTCGCCACCTTCCAATCGCCGGCCGCCCCGCGCAGCAGGTTCCCGTCGGCCCAGATCCGGCCCACACCAAGGATGGGCCGGGCGGAAAGCGCCACCGCGAAGCTGGCGGAATAGGAAAAGCTGGTCATGCTCGGCTGTCCCTTGCCGCCGCCCTGCCGCTGCCGATGCTCCACCAGATCGGTCGCCCAGATCACTTGGCCTGCCACGCGCATCCGCCCGAACAGCTGCGGGATCGGCCGGCCATAGCTTGACGTCTGCACCGCCAGTTCGGCTAGGCGCGGCCCCTGCCGCCCCTTGGGCTTGAACAAGAGGTTGCGATCGACTGCCTGCCCGATCACCCCGCCCAGCGCGGCACCGATCGGGCCACCCACCAGCCCGCCAACGGTTGTCAGCACCAGAGTTGCCATCAACTTTCCCCCAATCGCCCGCTTGCCAATCGCCAAGCCATCAGCAGCGGCCACGGCAGCGCCTCCGGCCGCTCCACTACGCGCCGCAGCCCCGCATCCGCATGAACGAAGCCGGCCGACGTACGGACGGCGAGATGCAGCTGGCGCGGCCCCGCGACACACAGCAGCACGTCTCCGGGCCGCTCGCCGTCCGCGGGTGCCAAGCCTGCCCAGCATGATCGGTAGCGCGCGGCATCGCCGCACCGCAGGTCATAGCCGCTCGGGATCGGCCCCTCATGGCCGCCCGCTTTCAGCGCCACGGCTACCACGCCGACGCAGTCGAGCCCGGTCGCCGGATCGCGCCCCTGCAGCCGAAACCGGGCGCCGACGATGCCCCGCGCCGCCGCCGCCACTCGCTCACCGGCGCTCATCCGCCGGGATATCGCGTCAGCAGGTCGATGCCGGGCAGATATGGCTCGCCGCGAAAATTCGCGACATTGCCGAACCGCGCCGCGCAAGTCGCCACCGTCTTGTCGCACCCCTCGCTGATCTCAACCAGCGCGCCCGCCGCCGTGGCAAAGGTCGGCGGCGCACACAGCGTCACCACGGCACCGGCCGACTGGCTGATCGCACTTTCCAGCCCGCATCCCTCGCCGCTCAGCCAGCGCAGCCGCCCGCCGCCATAAGCATCGGCAACCGGCTCTTGCGCATCCAGCGTCACCGCGGCACCGTTCACCTCCACCACACGCGCGCGGCGTCGTCGCCCCGATATCGGCACGCGGCAGCGGTGATCCCCCAGCATGGCGCGGCATTCCGCGCTGGTCTCCTCGGTGACAGCGCGGTCGAGCGCGGCGGCTGGCCCGCGCAGCTGCGCTGTGAAGCCAGCCGCATCGATCTCGATCTCGCCGATCGTACCGCCGCTCAGCACGCTCGGCGGCCCCGCGGCTTCCCAATCGACCACCGCAACGGTGATCCGCGCCCCGTCCCAGCGCCCGGCGATCAGGTCCGTTTCGGTCACCGTCGCGTGCGTCAACGCGCCGCTCGCTTCCGTCACGGCGGCGTCCAGCCCGTCGCTGCGCTCGATCGCGGCCGGCGTCATGCCCGGCGCCGCGCGATAGCGTCTCCCCTCGATCAGCAGGTCGCGATCATGATCGGTGAGCCCGATCGTAACCCCGTCGCGCCGCTCCAGCGTCCAGAGCAGCGCCAGCGTCGTCAGCCGGTCGCTCATCCCTCGCGCACCTCGACCAGCGGCACGGAGGGCGCTGCCCCCGCCAGGAACGTCGCCCGCGACACGGTCAGCCGATCCTCGGCAAAGCGCACCGGCACGTCAAAGGCGAAGCTCGCCGTGACCGTGGCCCCCGCGGCGGGCGCCACGTCCAGCACCACCACGCCCAGCAGCTCCAGCGAAAATCCTTGTGTCGCCGCACCATCCACCGTGACGGCCAACGTCCCCGCCACTGGCCGAGTGATCCGCCGCGATGCCGCGCCATAATGTTTCACCAGCGCGAACCGGCGGTTGCTGCCGTCGCCCGTCCCGATCACCGCGCCGGTCGCTGCGGCGTCGAACGGATCGCGCAGGCGAAACGCCCGCGCCGGCCCGCGCTGCGCCCGATAGAAATCGATCAGCGCGGCGATATCCGCTTCGCTGCGCACGCCCGGACCGACATCATAGCGGGTGCGCGCCTCCGCCCAGCTCGCGTTGCGACTCTCGCGCCCGCCCGCCCCCGTCACCACCGCCGTAGAAAATTCCGGCGTCACTTCCGCCTCGGCGCCCAGCGCCAGCGGAAACAGCACGTCGTCGAACGCCTCCACCGCATCCTCCTCTCGATTCAGGGAACCCCAGTGCACGAAGCCGTCGCGCATCACTTGCGGCAGCGCCCAGACGTGAACGCCGCGCACCCCGCGGCTGAGCGCCGTCAGCGCCGCTGCATCGATCTCGTGCCACTGCGCGCGCTCGCTCGGCCGCAGCACGAAACCCGACAGGTAATCCTGCCGCTCGGGCGGATAGCCCAGCCGCGCCTCCGCCAAGGCAACGCCATCGCGCGTCGAGGCTGCATCACCCGCTGTGACCCAATCGTAATCCTCCAGTTGGAGCACATCGAACGCCGGGCTCGCCCAGCCCAGCGGCATGTTCATCCTTTTCGCTTCGGGCGCGCGCTGGTCGAGCACGGTTGGCAGGTAAGTCAGCAGGTGCGTCTCGCACTCCGGCTGATCCGCCCGCACCGCCGCGCACAAGGCCGCCGTTGAAGCCGCCAGCATCGCCCCCGCCGCATCCAGCGTCGCGCGCTGAGCGGCGGAAAGCGGCGCATGAAGCGTCGCCACCGGCACCGGATCGAACGCCGCCACCGCCTCCGCATCGTACAGGCACGGCTGCCCCTCCGCCGTTACCCACCACCAGGGCTCGCCGACCTGGAACCTGGGCGACAGCCCCGCCGCCTCGTCGATCGCCGTGAACGCCCGCGCGATTCCCTGCAGATACGCCATCGCCGCGCCATTGGCCGGCGACAGCAAGGTCGAGGGCGGTTCCCAGCCGGTCAGCGCCGGCGCGCCATCCGCCCGCCGCTGCTTCCACTCCTCCGGGCAATGCGCGTCAAACAATTCGTAGGAGAGGGACCAGATCACATCCTGGCCCAGCGCCTTCGCCTCCTCCGCAAAGGACCGGTGCCACGCCCGGCACGGCAGGTTCAGCCCGCCCGTCACCTTCAAATCGCGGTCGAGCCGGAAATAATGGCTCATGCCGACATAATGGACGATCGCCCCGCGATAGCCGAGGTGAAGCACGTTGCGCAGGAGCCGTGCGGGCGTCAGGTGGTAGCTGTCGTCATACCCGCTCGCGATGCGCAGCGCATGTTCGGGCAGCACCGCGTCGCCAATGCCGATCACCGATCCCGCGCCCGTGCAGCGGATGTCGCTCAGCTCCGCCCACCCCTCCACCGGCGCATCGAGCATCGTGTCGCTAGCGTCATAGTCGGGCGCCACCAGCGAGAGGAACATGCGGTCCACGTCACCCGCCCACACCGGATCGGCTTCCCCCGGCAGCAGGAACCCGCCGACCACCTCCGCGAAGTCGATCGTCACCAGCGCGTCCTCGGGCGTACCCTGCGCATGGTTCCACAGCCGCACGAACCAGGATCGCGGCGCGCCATCCGCGTCGCGCCCTTCGATCGTCAGCGTCGGGCCATGCAGGGCATCCAGCGCGCGTACGCCAGAGGATCGCCAGCGGAACGATAGCTGGCAGCGGCGAAAATCCCGCTCCGTGTCATAGGCCAGCAGCGGGTGATCGTGGCGATCCTCCGCCTCCCAGATCAGTCCGGCGAGATCATCCTTGCGGTAAAACACGCAATCAACCCGCAGCGCGTCGGGCGCCCCCGTCGTCACCGCCGCCATCATCGGCCGCGGAAAGTTGATCGTCCAGAACCGCGGATCGAACCGCGAGATCACGTCCGCGACGTGATGCGGCTGCCGCTCGGGCACCAGGCAATAAGCCATGTCAGTCCTCCATGTCCGCGAACGCCGCCTTCACCGCGCGCGCCACCTGCCGGCTCGATCGCGCCAGCGCCGCGGGCGCCGCCTCGGGCGCCGCATTGATCGCGATGTTCACCCGCACCTCACGGCCACCGCCGCTGCCCGGCGTCGGCAGCACCGATCCGGCGGCGGTCGGCACGAACAGCTCGGGCCCGCGCTCCCCGACCCAGAAGGGCCGCCCTGGCGATACCGGCCCGCCGGTCGCCCGCCCCGGCGCGCCCAGCGCCGCGAGCAGCACGCCGCCAAGCCCGCCCGCCAGCCCGCCGCCCCCGCGGTT
>NZ_NBBJ01000010.1 GCF_002197665.1 Sphingomonas mucosissima | reverse complement strand
GGTCGACAGCATGACGCAGTTCCTCGAATATCAGCGGCTATGGTCGGACGAGCTGCTCGCCGAACGCGATCCGGTTACTGGCCGCAAGCTGCGGATCAACCGACCGTCACGTCTGGTGCGCGGCTAGCCAACCCACTGCCATCCGGCACCTCACCCAGGTGCTCGAGCACCACCGCCATCGCCAGCATTTCGCGCGCGCAATAGGCGACCAGCCCATGGTTCCCATAGCTGAAGGTCGAATGCTGATCGCCTACATCATGCCGCGCTTCAGGCGGCTGACCGGTGGTGCGCATATGTTCGAACGAGAACGGTGCGTCATGCATTCCCCCTCAGTTTGTGTTTGTCGACATTCATCTAGTTGACTGCGGAATCGCGCTCGGTCCGCACGCCCGGTACGAGCAGGACGTCGTTCGCTGCCTCCTCGCAACATCAGTCTAGCCGTCGCCCCGACTGTAAATGCGCTCACCATTACGGACGCGGGCTCAACGGGCCGAGGACGAGGCGCGCGAGCGGCACAGTTATGGTTAGAGGCGTGTTAGACCTGCACGTGGAGGAGTTCCATGATCTGTCAGTCACAGCAGCTCCACCAAGGTGCCATGCACGGACCCTGTCAGCAGCAACGCGTATGTTACCCAGCCCATCTACTTCGGTTCGGTCCGGTGCAGGGGAACGTCTCACAAATTAGCTTGGCTGACAGCCCGGTCGGACGGGCAACGGGAACCATCAGCAGCGCCGCTCTGTAAGCCGGTGTGCTTCCTGGCCCAATATCCACTATGGGTGATTGACCCCACCAGGCTGATCTCGACGCAACCGGCTCGATGATGGGGGCGGAATACATCCTGCAGATCGCTTCCATCATCACATCTATGGCTGCTTCCTCAACGATCGCCTATGGGACGACAATGGCAAGCAGGCGTGCGGTATTAGCGGCTTTGATCTCTGCCCCCGTGGCAGCCACAGTTCGTGAGCGGCAGATTGACGTGACCAGCTTTGTTGAAGACGGTTCTAGTCACCCCCATTCTCGTCAACTTCAGCTTGCCCTCGATGCGTCGGCGCGCAACCACGTTTGCGCCTATATACCTGCCAACTGTACTATTTTGATGGAGCGCGGCCGTTCGGTTACAATGCCAAGTGGATCATCACTAGTTGGGGCCGGCGCGAGTTCGATAATAACGTCTGACGGAGCGCCTGGGCCTCGCGGGTGCCTGATACGAAATGATTGGCTTACCGGGTCCCGCAACATCAAACTTTGCAACTTCGCACTCGACCGAGGTCAGCCTGGTGTAGAGCACGGCATTCTTTTCAATGGTATTGACGGCTTAACAGTAGAACGGCTGATCTCGACCGGACGATCGAAGTCAATGTCGGGAGTTTTGGCCGTTTCCAGCGTGCTCACCGCCAGCGGACGGGAGCGACGCCTGCTGAGCAGAAATGTGCGGGTCACCAATTGTTCTCTCGACGATTGCGGGAACTTCGGGGTGCAGCTTGGCCTTGTTGATGGCGCGTCGATCTCGGGCAACAGGTTCGCAAGAGCTTTTCGTGAGGTAATCGGTGTGGAGCCAGAGGCATGCGATAGAGCGCGAAACATAACGATTGCCGCCAACGAAATCGGGGCCGATCCTAATTTACCGGACGGATCTCAAACCGGTTTGATCATCGTGACGACAACAAGTGGCGCCGCAGCGATTGAAAACGTAGTTGTAGATGGGAACGTTTTGCGTTTCGCGCCGTCAGAGCCTGGGCGGCGCAGCCCGGGCATCGGCATCTACGGGACTGCTGGCGTAGATGTCAGACGCAACACTATTATCGGAGCTCCAGGGCCGGGCATTCAACTGGGTAATCGCTTCAGTAGCAGGTTCGCCTGTGGCGCAACACCCCACATGATACACGGTATAGTTTCGGGCGCTACCATCCGTCGCAACCTCATTCGGAATTGCAATCAGGGTGGTCTCTCTGGGGCGGCGGGAGCGGCGATCTCGATCCACGGATTCGGCCAGCTCATTGTAGACTCCAACCGCATCCGGGGTAGCCGACACACGGCGGACGTCGGTCGAGCACCCTGACAGTCGATATGCATAGCCGCCGTCAGCTTGAACGCGAGTGTGCTACCTGGAGCCGTCAGCGTGTGCCAGCGCTGAGCCATCCCGAACTCCTGAGCCAGCTCGGCAATGGCTCGAGCGAGCTGACGGTAACAGTGCTATTTGCAACTAGAATGATCCTAGCTAGGCGATTAAAAACTTTTGAAGCTGGTCACGTTGATGCGGCGTTCGCCAGCCTGGGCAGTAACAAGAGCCGCGTTGAGGAGCTTCAACGCGACCCCTCGCTTTAACGAAGGCTGTCTAAGTGGGTGTCGTTGCGGCCGCCAGATGTTAGCGTTACGGCACCCAGATGCGTGTAGCCACCAAAATGTCCAATGGATTCTCGAAATTCGCTTGGTCCGTAGCGCTTTTGGCTCTGGTTGAGCCGGTTTGCTCGGGCGCGCGTGGTGTGTCGGCTCCGTTGGGGCAAACTCTAATCCTTCTAGCGGACCTGCTCCTCGTTGCATTAGTCGTGTGGAACCTGCCGAAGGTTCGGAGCCCTCGCCTGATCATCGCCATAGTAACAGCAATCCTCGCTTTAGTATTAACTTTCACGGTGCCGGAATTCCCATACGAGGCGATTATACCCGGATTGCGGAAAAGCTTTCTGATTCTCACTGCCTTGGTTCTAGGCTATTTAGTGAAAAAAGAAGACTCTCATTTAGTGCACAAATCAATAGCGATTTCGTGTCTATTAGTCTCACTTTACGCGATCAAACAACATTTTCTATTCACAGATTTCGACTCTAAAATTCTACTATCCCAATCTTCAGATGTATATACCAACTTATTTCGAGGTGAGCAGCGCGCGTTCTCTCTTCTGTCTTCTGGATTTCATGCTGGAATAGCAGGCCTTATATTGCTGTCCTACGCTCTTTTCTCGAAGCGATTTGGACCATATCTGTCTCTCGCGTTCGCTGCTATTGCGGTATTTGCGATATACTTCACGTACACCCGCACTTGCCTGATCATCGCAGCCGCACTCGTAACATATAGTTTTTTCCGGATACTTCGCATTCCGGCCGCAATTGCAGCACTGATCTGCCTTGCTTCTTACATGCTCTTGGCCGTGAGTGCGCCCAATGAGATTCCTAACCCCTTCACGGCCGCTTCTGAGGACACCCGTTTCACGGGACGGTCCATTTCCTACAAGGAGGCAAGCCATCAGTGGGCGGCTCATCCGGTCAGGCTTTTGACCGGCTTCGGTGTTGGTAGCGCCGGCAGTGCGCAAGGCGATTTGTTCGAAGCCGCTGCTCATATTGAGCCGCACAACATTTTCCTTAAATATCTCTTCGAAATGGGCGTTCCCCTAGGCTTGACCTTCATCATTCTGCTCGGCTGGCTGTTCGTCTCCGCTATGCGAGCAGCAAGGCCGCAGGGCGAACGGACGTTTGTGCTCGCTCTATCGTTGATCACGGTCGTCGCCGGTCTGACCTTTACTATTGTCGAGGCCTGGCCGGCCAACGTGTACATCTTTTTGGCCGTCGGAATGTTCCTGCCGCGGCACACGCAGGGTACCAAGCAAGCCAGGGTGTACCCCCGCGTTTAGTGCCGCCTACCCTTGCTGTTGGTGCCGCTGCGGTTCACGGATCAAGTAGTTGGAACCAAGAGGGAGCTGACCATACCTCAGGTAGCCCCCCTGCGTGACCAGACAGAGTCCCGCTCTTCGATGAAAGTAAGGATGTGATCGAGCATACGACCAAGCGTCACAAAGGTCTGGATCGTCGAGGAGGCGAACCTGCCGGAAACGATTGTGTCGCTGATCGCCCGCCGGTTCGACTTCGTCGCCAGCTAGCTCTTCACCCGACGGCGGTTGATGGCTTAAGGTGCGTTTACCGCGGCGGTTACTGACGGCGAGGTGATCTCCGCGTCTGACGGCGGGCGTTGTAGACGCAGGTGACGAACTTCAGTCTGCGCCGGATGAGACAATGGCAGTGGAGATCCTGCGGGATGTCGTGTCTCGAGCCGCAGGCCGAAAAACTGCTCTTGCGCTCGACCCCGCGGCTGGGGACGGTGCTTAACCACCGTTGTTTACACGTCAGCAGCCGCTGCTAGTCCGTGTCGGCTATACCCGACCAGCTGTCGTTCTTAAGGAATCGCCGCCCACTACTGCGCGACGGTGAGCTGGTTGCCGACATAGGCGCACTCTTCTCCTATCTGCCGACCTGTGGGTATCTCGGTGTGTATGCCCTACTGTACCACCCTATGGCAGCAAGGCGAGGAGCGACGCCATAATGGCCGAGTCTAGCTACACAGCCCATGTTACGGCGCTTCCAACGCTTCTGCGCACCGCTTATCTTCAGGCAGTACCCGAGACGATGTGTGAGAAGGCTTTCGTTTTTATGCCGACACCATCGGCTCCATTCTGAACGAAAACTCGCCGGGGGCAGAAACGGTCGGCGTCGAAGTACTCCTCGCGTGCGCGATCATCGAAGCTCTCGAACGCCAGCAGCGTCATGCCGCTCCATACGCCCTTCAGTTCAACGCCTTGCGGGTAAAGCTTCGCCTGCCGCCAGCGTCGGCAAACCCTCCCGTTTGTATGTTCGCTGGCTTTGTGGGACGGGCAAATCCACTTGGATTACACAATCGATATAGCCGGCCCGTAAACAGGTTTGCGTAACCACAAATCGAGCGAACCCCACCTTTTGTTGGAGTCACTAAGAGCCTCCTGAAGAAGAGCATGCACGCGCGATAAGACCAGAAAGCGCGCTATTCCAGTAAACCGATTTACTCGAATTTACCACATCGAGCAGCGCAGCCCCACCGCTCTCAACCTTTAGCAAGCTGACGCAACTATGCAGTTCATCATCAGACATACCGTCATATACCTTCACCCATCTACTAAACTCGTCTTCTATGCCCCCAAACGCTTTCGAGATTAAAGCAGGTTTTCCATTCGCTAGATACTGGATGAGTTTTATAGGAGACTCGTCATGCGACTTTTCTGGCCTGTACGGTACGAGTCCGACTCTAAATCTAGAAAAAATAGCTGTTTGCTCAGACTCGTGGTACTCTCCGCCAACGGTCACGCGGTTAAGTTTTGATAGCCGCCTTGCAATCTCCGGATGGTAAGCCCTGCCACGAATAAGTGTGCTGTAACCTAAGTCGCTTAGTCTTGCTATGAAGTCGACGTCAAATTTGTCTGTGATAAAACCAGTAAAACCGAAATCATAATCTGCCATGCCTATCACGCGCGCCTTATCTTGGTCGCGCGAGGAGAGTAGGAGGCGATTAGGAACTGCCTCAGAGCGGGGGAAGTCTACCAAGGCGGCTTGGCTAACCCCGGTAACAAAGGCGGCGGACTCCTTTACCCACGCGTATTTTCTTTTAACAGCTTCGATTTGTTTTCCTGTGAAAACATTGTGTTTCGTGAAGTTATCTATCAGGTCATACCAATAGAATACGTCTTCGCGATCGATGATCTCAACGGGCGGAATGTAAAACGGATGGAAATCAAGGATAACTTTGGTGTGACTCGACTTAGAAGCCCATACGTCTAATTTCCTCTCCTGGCCTTTCAATGCGCCAATTGTCCAAAGTCGTTTGTCACGTATGACAGGGAAAGGGTTTATCGTCGTCGAGCGGTGAACAGTGATCTTATCGCTCAACAGCAGCTTTTGTCCGCGGCGAGCTGCTCTTTCAAAAGGGTATGTAGGTCGCTCAAACCAATCAACAGATACGACGTTTTCACTACTCTCCAAGGCGCGAAGGATCATGAGATCCCTGACAGTAAAACCGTATTTAACAGCAAACCCAAGTGTCCGATACGGAACGATAGCGATATTATACATAGACTTCACCCACAGAGACCAAGTATGAACGTAGGGTTGATTAATCTTGATTTAGCAAAATACCGAAATCCGAATAGAAGCTTTAGCTGTGCTAATCGAAAGCGCGGTAGAAAACCGGTAACCGTGGTGAGAGCGCGTGTCATAACTTATCAAATCTAACGACCCTGCTGCCCGGGTGCTAAGTGCCTCAGCTGGCGAGATGTTCAATCTGTTTCCACATCATATCGGGCCTAGTGCTTCGGGCTGCGTGAGTTGACCGCTGTACGCACTTTCGTGAGTATCTCGTTGTTAGATGCGCTTCGCGCCGTTCAGGCGATGAGCAAGCCATTTTAAACTATAAGAAGTTATGTCGGCTCTGATTCCCGTCAGGCGAACGCATACAGTGCTCGTAGCAATTGAGAGAACAACGTTTGTTGCGACGAATGTCCAGCTTGCACCGCTACCGCCGTACATCTGGGCTGCCCAGATCGATACTACCAGCCCCGAGCCGTAGCTCGAGAGATAAATAACCGCGAGCGGCCTTGCGTTTCCACTCATTAAAAGCACCGAAGTAGGCATAAGCGCTAACGCATTGACGAGCTCGCCTATGACAACAATCTGAAGTATTGGTCCGTATTCAGACATCCCTTTACCAAATACTTCTAACAAGAAGTGGGAAAATAGAAAGAGTCCGGCGAGCGCGGGCATAGATGAAAGAAAGGACAGTGCCGCGATATCGCGGACTTCGCGCTGGAGCTCGCAAAGACGGCCCTGCGTCCAAAGCGATGAGAGTGCAGCCTCCCTAACGTGGAGAAAAGAGACGGGGATGAAGCGTGCAATACGAATATAGCGGATAGCTATCCCGAACGCAGCCGCACTCGCCGACGATGAGACGAAACCAATTATGATCAACAGCCCGTCGGGATACATAGCAGAGAATGTAGCCGATACGGCAACGGACAGCTGAGTTAACCCGAACTGATTGCGTCTGGGGCGGCTTTCACACTGCTCTACTCGGTCTGATGCGCTACTGGGTAATCTGGACTTGGCAACAACGCGCTTTAAGTAGATAAGAGCTGTCAGTTGCCCAACGATGCTTGCGACGATCGCTGCGGTTGCGCCCCACCCAAGCCAGGTTGCGGCGATAATGAAAGCGATGCCGCTCACCGCAAAGGGAAGAACCGTGAACCCGATATCGGCGGCAAGCGGCTGGCCCATTCCTCTGGCGGCACCAGACAGCACTACGAGAACCGCGAAGCTCACGGATCCGGTTGCGATAATCCCTAGGTATGACAGGTGCAATCCGGTCTTCTGGACAAGGAAGAGGATCGGGATGAGTGAAGCCAGGATCACCACGGATGCGATAATGCTGGCCGTTTGCGCGGCATTGATCGCTTCCCGCCTCTCATGCGGTGAACGCGATAACGGGAGAGATATCGTCAGTGCGCGATCTCGACCGAGTGCGCCTATGGTCCCGATAACTCTAATCTGAGATTGAGCGACCATTGCGACCCCCCCCACGACAGGGCCCAGAGATCGAACAACGAGGAGTTGCCATAGAAAGGATAGGGCTGCTCCTGAGAGCTTAAGGAGAACGGATGCCGCGACCCGGCGAGTTCTAGCGCTCGACAACTTCATACGTATCTCAGAGCCACATGCGCGTCGGCATTAGGAGACGAAGCCGCGGGCAGGAGCGTAAACGCCCAAGCGCCCTGTCAGGCCATCACGAATAGCCCGGGATATCAGGCGCAAGCGGCGAATAAAATCATGGCTGATACCAACATCGACAGCAGCCACAATCGTGCCGATTAGAAGAAAGAGGAGCAGATTGATTATGTATAATGGCCAATTAGTAACTGTATAGCGCATCTCGAAGGCTACCCTATTCCGGGTAGAATAGTAGACTCGAACATCTGGAGCGGCGGGATAAAACGCCGCGGGTGCTCTACGCCGTTCGTGATTCCACGACTTGTCGATTGACAACAAAGGTGTTACATCAACAAGAAGAACACGAGAGCCAGACTTTCGGATCTTCATTGTATAATCATAATCGTCGCAGTATACAAAAAACCTAACATCTGGTAACTCAGCAGAGCGGGAAACGGCCTTAGATATAACCATGCCACCATATGGAGCATGATCAATATCCACGAAAGTGGCCGGAATTGAGACTTTGCGACGAGCACTAACGATTGATCGGAGTGTGTAGAGGGCATGAAAGTCGTGGAAGGCATTTCTGCGAATGTTTGGACTAGACATACCTGCAAAGATTGCAGTCTGGCTCGGACGATCGGTACGAGGAATAACAAAAGTCGGATCTTCATCATCCGAGTATGTGGATATTATTTTCTGCAAGCCCTCTATGGTATTCGACGTAACCAGCAAATCATCATCTACTAGTATTAAATAGTCAGCTTGTCCATATTCGCGGAAATAGCGAATGGCTTTATTGTAGCCGCCTGCGGAGCCCAAGTTTTCCTCGTGCCTGATCACGGTGACCTGAGGGCTGTTGGAAATATCCGGCTGTTCAACCCGAAAGGGGTTCACACTCGCGTTATCGATAACGACTATCTCGATGACCTCGTCGAGCGTAGACGCTGACTCAATAACACGCTTTGCCAGCCCGGCTCTCTCTCCGTAGGTGACGATGGCAAGCGCGAAGGTGATCTCGTTTGTCATCGCCGACCCAATGCTGCTTTGTAAGGGCTCATGTCTCACGCCTCGGTCAATAGCGGATGCGCTCATATACCGCAGCATTCGCCTACTTCTCCGAGGCTGTTCCGCCGCAATGGCGGGGTAAAAGCCTGAGCACGTAAGCTGCTGCGCCTTTCGCAACCATGCTATTGTCCTCCAAGCAGCGCGCGTTCATATCGCGATAAGACGGCCTCCCATGTGAAGTTCTCCGCCCATTGTCGCCGCGACGCTGCGCTCATCTTCAAGCGTGTGCTGGGTTCTAACAAAAGTCGATCGATAGCGGCGGAGCACTCCTCAGCGTTGTTGAAAAAGATCCCGCCGTCGCCGGCGACCCACCTGTTGAAGGGGTTGTCATGAGCAATCACCGGATTTCCTGCTCCCAGCGCTTCCACTAAAGAGGGGTTCGTCCCTCCGACCTTATGGCCATGTAAGTAGGCAATCGAGTAGAGCCTCAGTGCTGCAAGCGCATCCTTGTCGTATACAGGGCCCGGGAACAAGACCTCAGCGCTTGCGGCGCGAAGAACCGAGTCCTGAAATGCGTTATTACTGTCATATCTTCCGAGAACCAGTAACTTGGCCCCCCGTGCTTTAGAAGAAAACGCCTCAACGATCTCAAGAACTGAGTTCTCGGGCTCGGGACGGGCTATAACTGTGAAGAAGTTTCCTGCGCTCACACCGAACCGCTGAAGAAGATCGACATTTGCATCGAGAACGTTTTCGCCGCCATAGGGTATTGTCAATATTTTGTGGCGGGACGCTCGCGTTGCTAAATGATCTGCTATGACAGGATGGTCAGCAATCAATCTATTTCCTGACCAACAGGCGATCCTCTCATTCAGCCACAGATATGCCTTGGCCGCCAGGTTGTATTTGGCTCGCCTCCACTCGAGGCCATCCATGTTGATTAGGTTCCGCCGCCCTCTCAGCCGGAGCCACGCACAAAGAAAACCTGTGTTGTAACCTAAAGTGAGAATGGTGCCGGGTATCGGACCTACGTCCGCCACGCACTTCGCGTCAAACTCGATTGTCCCTAATGCACCGTCGCGGCTTACAGGGATGTGAATTCTGCGTACGCCGTTCCAGTCGTCGGTCTCTCGAACGCCAGACGCGCTACCCTGGCAATATACGGTGACTGCCCAGCCGTGACTCCGCAGGTACAGAGCAAGCCTTTCTGCAAAGGTCTCGAACCCCCCGTGAGCAGCGGGAACCCCGCGAATTCCCAAGATTATGATTTGGCGGACATCAGGCTGAAACATAACACCTTTTCAAGCTTTTGGCGGCTGAAGCTAGTCAGTCAGATTCGGGGTGAAACACTATTCCCCTTTCGTAAGGGATAATGACTTTTGCTGCAACGCCGCGTATTGACATGAGCAGAACGGAGGCACTAGCGAGCGTGTGAAAGAATTTTGAGTAAAGGCCTGTGCGATGTTAACATGCCAACAATCACCAGCCGACCCGAATTCTGAGACGCGCTGCGAAAGTAAACGGTTTCCAGGCATGTAGATGTTGTGGAGCTGATAAGCAGGTTTCGCGTGTAGGCTTTCGCTCGGTTCTCTCGCTTTCGATGATAATCGAGTGTTCAACATAAACTATTGTACCGCGCGGTAGCATAACTTCAAGTTATCCTCGGAGAATGGTGGGACGAATAACGATATGATCAGCGTCCAACTGATCCGCCCCAAGCGCTTTGGCGATGCCCGTGGCTGGTTCACCGAGGTGTATTCTGAGCCCGCCTTTGCCAAGCTCGGCATCACCTGCCGCTTCGTGCAGGACAATCATTCGCTGTCCGCCCCCGCCTTCACGCTTCGCGGGCTGCATTTCCAGACGCCGCCGCGGGGCCAGGACAAGCTCGTGCGCTGCATCCGCGGGCGCATCTGGGACGTCGCGGTCGACGTGCGCCGCGGCTCGCCGACCTACGGCCAATGGGTCGGGGCGGAGCTTTCCGCCGAGAACGGCCACCAGCTGTTCATTCCGATCGGCTTCGCGCACGGCTTCGTCACGCTCGAGCCCGATTGCGAAGTGACCTACAAATGCTCGGACACCTACGCGCCCGACCATGACGGCGGGATCCGCTGGGACAGCGCCGGCATCGACTGGCCAATGCCCGCGGGCACCGCGCCCGAACTGTCCGACAAGGACAAGGTCCAGCCGACGCTCGCCGACTTCGACAGCCCGTTTGAGTACGACGGCAATCCCCTCGCCCCGCTCGCCTGAAGGACACAGACATGCGCATCTTCGTCACCGGCGGGGCCGGTTTCATCGGCTCGGCGCTCGTCCGGCACCTGATCGAGAACACTACTCACGAGGTCCTGAACTTCGACAAGCTGACCTATGCCGGCACCTTGTCGACCGTCGAGCGGGTGGCGCAGTCGAACCGCTATCGCTTCGTCCAGGGCGACATCTGCGACGCCGAGGCGGTCCGCGCCGCGATCGCCGAGTTCAAGCCCGACGTGATCACGCACCTGGCGGCCGAGAGCCATGTCGACCGCTCGATCGACGGGCCGGGCGCGTTCATCCAGACCAATGTCGTCGGCACCTATACGATGCTCGCCGAGGCGCGCAGCTATTGGCAAAGCCTCAAGGGCGACGCGAAGGAGCGGTTCCGCTTCCACCATATTTCGACCGACGAGGTCTATGGCTCGCTGGGTGAGGAAGGCCTGTTCACCGAGGATACGCCCTATGACCCGCGCTCGCCCTATTCGGCCAGCAAAGCCGGGTCCGACCATCTCGTCAGCGCCTGGGGCCACACCTTTGGCCTGCCGGTGCTGATCACCAATTGCTCGAACAACTATGGCCCGTATCACTTCCCCGAGAAGCTGGTGCCGCTGATGATTGCCAAGGCCTTGGATGGCGAGCCGCTGCCGGTCTACGGCAAGGGCGATCAGGTCCGCGACTGGCTGTTCGTCGAGGATCACGTCCGCGCGCTTCAGGCGGTGTTCGAGCGCGGCGAGCTTGGCCGGACGTACAATGTCGGCGGGTTCAACGAGAAGCAGAACATCGAGGTCGTCCACACGATCTGCGGCATCCTCGATCGGCTGCGCCCGCGCGCCGACGGCAAGCCTTATGCCGAGCAGATCACCTCGGTCGCCGATCGTCCCGGCCACGACAAGCGCTATGCGATCGACGCCACGCGGATCGAGCAGGAGCTCGGCTGGCGGCCTGAGGAAACCTTCGAGACCGGCATCGAGAAGACGGTGCGCTGGTATCTCGACAACGAAAGCTGGTGGCGCCCGATCGTCGAGCGCGGCGCCGCGCAGCGGCGCGGGGTGGCGGCATGATGGGCGGCGTGATGGCCTCCCTCCCCTCGTCATGCCGGCCCTGTGCCGGCATCCAGGGTGCCGCAAACCCAGCGGCCAGTGATTGTGCGGCCCGCTGGATGCCGGGACAAGCCCGGCATGACGAAGGACAACAGGCATGAGCGATAGCGTAAAGGCGATCCTCGTCACGGGCGGAAACGGCCAGCTCGGCACCGAGCTTCAGCGCTGCGCCTGGCCGCAAGGCTATGAGATCGTCGCGATCGACGTCGCCGATCTCGACCTCACCGATACCGCTGCGATCGCCGCCAAGGTAGCCGAACGCCCCTGGGCCGCAGTGATCAACGGCGCGGCCTATACCGCGGTCGACAAGGCGGAAAGCAACCTCGTCACCGCCTGGGCGGTCAACGCCATGGCCCCCGCCGCCTTCGGCGAAGCCTGTGCCAAGGCCAAGATCCCGCTCGTCCAGGTCTCGACCGATTACGTCTTCGCCGGCGACAAGGCTGGCGCGTGGGAAGTCACCGATCCCGTCGCCCCGCTCGGCGTCTATGGCGCGTCCAAGCTGGGCGGCGAGCTCGCGGTGCGCACCTCGGGCGCGCGCCATGTGATCGTGCGCACCGCCTGGGTCGTCTCGGCCCACGGCAACAATTTCGTGAAAACCATGCTGCGCGTCGGCGCCGAGCGTGACACGCTCACCGTCGTGGACGACCAGCGAGGATCGCCGACCAGCGCCGCGGATCTCGCGCGCGCGCTGATGGCGATCACGCAGCGATTGATCGAGGACGATGCCGCCCCCACCGGCACGTTCCACTTCAGCAATGCCGGCAACACGAGCTGGGCGGGCTTCGCGGCCGAAATCTTCCGCCAGGCGGCCGAGCGTGGCGGGGTGACGGCCAAGGTGACCCCGATCACCACCGATCAATATCCGACACCCGCCCGGCGCCCGGCGAATTCCCTCCTCAGCCACGACGCGATCGGTGCCGCTTACGGCATCGCCCCGCGCCCCTGGCAGGACGCACTCAGCGACATCCTCGACGAACTGATCGGAGCCACCAAGGCATGAAGGGCATCATTCTCGCGGGCGGCTCGGGCACGCGGCTCCACCCGGCGACGCTGGCGGTGAACAAGCAGCTCTTGCCCGTCTATGACAAGCCGATGATCTATTACCCGCTGTCGGTGCTGATGCTCGCCGGCATTCGCGAGGTACTGATCATCAGCTCGCCGGAATATCTCGACAATTACAAGCGCTTGTTCGCCGATGGCGCGGCCTTCGGCCTCCAGATGTCCTATGCCGAACAGCCCAGCCCCGACGGCCTCGCCCAGGCCTTCACCATCGGCGCGGACTTCATCGGCGACAGCAATGTGGCGCTGGTGCTGGGCGACAACATCTTCTTCGGCGCGCACCTCACCGACCTGCTCGCGAGCGCGGTCAACCGCACCCACGGCGCCACGGTGTTCAGCTACCATGTCGAGGATCCCGAGCGCTACGGCGTGGTCGAGCTCGCCCCGGACGGCCGCGCGCTCAGCCTCGAGGAAAAGCCCGCCAGCCCCAAGTCGCACCACGCGGTGACCGGCCTTTATTTCTACGACAATCGCGTCGTGGACTATGCCCGCAACCTCCAGCCCTCCCCTCGCGGCGAGCTGGAAATCACCGACATCAACCGGCTCTACATGGAGGCCGGCGACCTCTACGTCGAACAGATGGGCCGCGGCTATGCCTGGCTCGACACCGGCACCCACGACAGCCTGCTCGAAGCGTCCGAGTTCGTCCGCACGCTCCAGCACCGCCAGGGCATCCAGATCGCCTGCCTCGAGGAAATCGCCTACCTCCAGGGCTGGATCAGCACCGACGAGGCCCGCGCAGCCGGCGAACGTTTCAAGAAAACCAACTACGGCAAGGCGATCCTCAACGCGGTGGAGGGAAGGTAAGCTTCGATGCGAATGGGTCAGGAGTGGCCCGCAAGACAGACCATCTACCGTTCACCAACGGTAAGCTCGTATTGCCATTTTAGCTTGTGCCGACCGTGGTGAATTTTCTCCGGGCTGCGGCTCAGTGGGAAGAGCAAGTTAAACTTGAGCTAGGCAGAGGCGGAAAAGCAAGATCCTAAGAACAAGCGCGTTAGGCTCGACTTCTAAGCGCACCAGAGCGACAGCATCTCTCGACTCGTAGGCGCATCGGCAGCCCGGCGAGCGTGCCCCGATCGACCGATCGACGGGGCTGTGGCTGGTGGGGCGGCGATTGGCCGCCCGTACCGGAGGGAGCCACCATGCCGAAGATAACCCCCATGCAGTCGCTACTGCTAACCCACGCCGCTTCCCGACAGAGCGGCAGCTTGTTCCCGCTGCCGCAGAATGCGACACATCCGCCCACCGTCCGTCGGTCGATCGCCGCTCTGCTGGGACGGGGGTGGGTGAAAGCCAGCCAAACCCAAGACCTAACGGCTTTCGCGCACCTGGAAGGCAACGCCCGGTACGGCGTGTTCATCACACCGGCGGGATGCGCGGCTATAGGCGCCAACGACCTGGTAGCCCAAGAGATTGCACCGCAACCCACGCCGCAACGCGAGACCAAAGCAGCAAAGGTCATCGCACTCCTGCTGCGTGAAAGCGGTGCCACCCTCAACGATCTCACCGAAGCCACAGGGTGGCTGCCCCACACCACACGCGCAGCGCTCACCGGCCTTCGTAAGAAAGGGCACGTGCTCGAGAAGGGCAAGCAACCGAGTGGCCTCACCTGCTACCGGATCATTGCGGAATGACCGCGCTAGAAGAGCAACTGGCCGAGCTCCAGTCGCTGGCGTCACCAGCACTGCACGCACGCTGGATCGACCTGACCAATAGCGCGGTACCGAGGGTAAGCCCCAAGATCCTGCGGCTAGCCCTCGCTTGGGAGCTACAAGCGCGCGCCGCCAACGGGATCAGCGGCAAAACAACGCGGATGATCGACCACCTCGCGCGCGCCTCACCAGCAACTTCACCCTTCGCGCCGCTGCGTTTGACTCGCGAATGGCGCGGCCGCGTCCACGTCGTCACAGTCGATAAGCATAAGGTCGTCCACTGGAACGGGCGCGAGTGGCGCTCGCTCAGCGAAGTCGCTCGCGAAATCACCGGCACGCGCTGGTCTGGCCCGGCGTTCTTCGGCTTGAAGAAGAAGGCGGCGGCGTGAACCGGGCAAAGATCCGTTGCGCCATCTACACCCGCAAATCGAGCGACGAAGGGCTGGAGCAAGACTTCAACAGCCTCGATGCGCAGCGCGAAGCCTGCAGCGCCTATATCCGCAGCCAGGCGGCCTTAGGCTGGGTGGAGCTAGCCGAGCGCTACGACGATGGCGGCTTCTCCGGTGGCACGCTCGACCGCCCAGCACTGAAGCGCCTGCTCGCCGACGTGGCGGCAGGGCATATCGACATCATCCTCGTCTACAAGGTCGACCGGCTCAGCCGATCGCTGTTCGATTTCGCCAAGCTCGTCGAAACGTTCGAGAAAGCCGAGGCGAGCTTCGCCAGCATCACTCAGGCGCTCAACACCACCAGCAGCATGGGCCGGCTGACGCTCAACATGCTCCTCTCGTTCGCCCAGTTCGAACGCGAGATCACCGCCGAGCGTATTCGCGACAAACTTGCGGCCTCCAAGGCGAAAGGCATGTGGATGGGCGGCGTCTCGCCGCTCGGCTATCGGCCTGAGGGGCGCAGCCTCGTCGTCATCGAAGAGCATGCAGCGCTCGTGCGGCATGTGTTCGCGCGCTATCTCGCACTCGGTAGTGTGCGCCAGCTTGAATCTGAGTTGAAGCATAGCGGCACCGTCGCGCCCAAACGCGTGACCGGAAGCGGCAAGCCGATGGGCGGCGTGCCGTTCACACGAGGCATGCTGTACCTCATGCTCCGCCGCGTGGTGTACACCGGCCGCATCGCACACCGCGACAAGATCCATCCGGGCAACCACCCCGCGATCGTCGATAACGAGACGTTCGATCGTGTACAGGCAATGCTTACCGAGCATCGGCAGGGACAGTCGCGTACCCGCAAGGAGCGACCGTCTCTGCTCGCCGGCAAGATCATCGACCAGGAGCGTCAGCCGTTGATCGCGACACATGCGACCAAGACAGCGTCGAATGGCAAGACGGTCCCCTACCGCTATTATGTCAGCGAGAAGCTGCATCACAAGCGAAGCGACAGCGGCACACGGATGCCGGCACGTGATCTCGAGGCGCTAGTTGCCGGGAGGATCGCCACCTTGTTCGACGATCCGTTGGAGCTCGTCGCCGGCGCAAGACTTGACGTGCCGGCAGACCGATACGCCGATCTTCAGCAGCGCTGCGCCGAACTCGCCGCACGCCAACGCCGCCGCCAAGCTGACGCGTTGTCTATGCTGCGCCAAGTCCAAGTCAGCGACGGCCGCGTCGAGGTGATCTGCTGCTCGGAAGCGATCGCGACCGCACTGGGGGTCAGCGTCCAGCCTGGCCAGCCGACGACGCTTGCGATCAACACGGCGGTACGGTTGACGCGCACAGGGCGCGCGATGCGGCTGGTCGAGGGGAGTGGCCTTGCGCCAAGCGCGACGCCGGACATCTCCTTGGTGCGGCTGGTGATGCTCGCGCGTCGATGGTGGCAGGAACTGCGCCAAGGCACGATGGACATCACGCGCCTTGCAGAGCGTGAAAAAGTCAGCGCGACCTATCTCACGCGCGTGGTCAGGCTCGCATTTCTGTCGCCGGAGGTGACGGAAGCGATCCTTGCCGGCAAGCAGCGTGCTGGCGTGACGGGCAAGATGTTGACGGCTAGTGGAGCGGTCGACCCGTGCTGGACGAAGCAAGCTGGCGCTCTGTTGCCGCTGACTTGATGGGTTCCCTCAGGAAAGCTTACGCACGGCCGTGACCATCGGCAGCTATGACGCTTCGCCAGGCAAATCAAAGCGTCGGCGCGTGAAAAGCGCGCACCGAACAGGGAGTTGGATCGACCTCACCGTTCAGCATGGGGGTGATTGGCACGGCGGCGTTAATCGTCCGCAGCCGCGTTGCAAGGGCCTCGACACGGTCCGGAGACACCAGATCGGTCTTGGTCAGCAGCAGCCGGTCCGCCGCGGCTGCCTGCCCTTCCGACTCCTGCTGCGTATCCGATGTGGCGATGGCGGTAGCGGCAATGATCGTCGTCACGGCCCTGTCGAGGCTGTAGCGCTGCACCAGCGCTCGTTCGTCATCAGGGTGCGCAGGATCGGCTTGGGATCGGCGAGCCCGGCAAGTGCAATCAGGATGCGGACGAACCAGCAGACCGCGTCTCGTGCGAAACGCGGCGGAGCATCCCGCAAGGTGCGCACGAGATTGCCGGGGATCATGCAGCAACGACAGCCACTCGATGCTTGCCGGCGCTTCCACGCCGATTATGTGACCTATCGCATGCTGACGACATATCACGGTGCAGCGATCCAATGGGTGCGCAGCGAAGCGCCGCCCGCGATCGAACAGATGCGTGCCGGTGAGGTCGCCATCTTCAAGGAACGCCCGATGCTTGACGAAGCGCCGATCCTTCACGGATCTCGGCCGATCGCCGGCACGGGCGAGACGCGGCTGCTGTCCGTCATCGATCCGGTGATCGCGGACTGAATGGCGACCTTGCTTTCCTTTCTGGTCGCGGTAGCGGCGGCAACAGAATCCGGCGCGGCTGCTCCGCCTTCCAGCACCGCGGAGCCGGAAGATATCGTCATCACCGGAATCTTGCGGCGCGATCCGCGTGACAGCGCATCGCCGGTATCGGTGCTTGATGGCGCCAAGCTGGAGCGCGAGTTGCGCCCGCAGATCGGCGAGGCATTGGCGCGGCTCCCCGGCGTGTCGGGCACGAGCTTCGGCCCCAACGTGTCACGCCCGATCCTGCGCGGGCTGGGCGCCGAGCGCGTGCGCGTGCTGACCGACGGAATCGGCGCATTTGACGTGTCCAACACCTCGGCCGATCATGCCGTGGCGATCGATCCCTTGCTGTCGGAGCGGATCGAGGTCCTGCGCGGGCCAGCGTCCCTGCGCTTTGGCTCATCGGCGATCGGCGGTGTCGTCAACGTGCTCGACCGGCGGATCCCCGTCGCGGTGCCGGACGATCGGATCGCCGCCCAGGTGCGCGCCTCCTTCGGTTCGGCCGCCGACGAGCGGTCGGCGGGGGCCAACCTTGCCGTGCGGCTGACCGACAACATCGTCATCTCAGGCGGCGGCAGCCTGACGGATACCGAGGATGCGCGGATCGGCGGCCCGGTGCTGTCCGCGCCGTTGCGCGCCCAAGCACGGGCAAGCAGCGATCCCGCGATACGCGAACTCGCCGACTTGCGCGGGCGGCTGCCCAACACCGCATCGCGCACCCGCACCGCCAATCTCGGGGCGGCCGTGATAGACTCTCGCGGCGATCTCGGGTTTGCCGTGACCCGCTACGAGAGCGCCTATGGCCTGCCGATCCGCTTCGACCTCACACCCGGCGCCGAGCAGGAGGCGGTGTTGATCGACGCGCAGCAATGGCGCGCCGATCTGCGCGCGTCAGTGGTGTTGGGCCGCGGGTGGCTTGAGCGGCTGTCGCTGCGCGCCGGCTATGCCGATTACGCGCATGTCGAGCGCGAGGGGGATGGCGGCGTCGGCACGTTGTTTGCCAACGAGGGGATCGAGGCACGCGCAGAGCTTCAGCAGCGCCGGCGCGGCGCCTGGCAGGGCATCAGCGGAGCGCAATATTTCGCGCGCGACTTTCTGGCGGTCGGCGCGGAAGCATTTGTGCCGCCGAACATGACCGAGCAGGCGGGCGTTTTCACGCTGCAAGAACTCGATCTTGGCGCCGTTCGGTTCGAGGCGGGTGGCCGGATCGAGCGTACCAGCATCCTGTCGCAACAGATCGGCTTCGATCGCAGCTTCACCGCACGATCGATCGCGGGCGGCGCGTTCGTCACCGCGGCGCGCGGCTTGAAGCTGGGCGTCAATCTGTCGAGCACGGCGCGCGCGCCGGCCGCGGAGGAGCTGCTCGCCAACGGTCCGCACATCGGCACGCAGAGCTACGAGATCGGCAATCCGGATTTCGGCATCGAGCGCGCGCGCGGCGTCGAGCTCGTGGCGCGGCTGGGTGGCGGGCGCTGGCGGATCGATGCCGCTGCCTATCGCACGCGCTTCGCCGGCTACATCTACGAATTCGAAACCGGCGCCGTTATCGATGGCCTGCCCGTGTTTCAGTTCGCGCAGGGCGACGCGACCTATCGCGGGTTCGAGGTCGAGGCGCAGGCTAGCCTCGTCGAAGGGCCGGTGTCCTTTGCGGTCGACAGCTTGGTCGATGCCGTTGAGGCGACGATCGACGGGTTCGGCCCAGCGCCGCGCATCCCGCCGCTGCGGTTCGGCGGCGGCATGGAGGCGCGGGGCGGATCATGGGGTTTGCGGCTGGAGGGCGAACGCACCACTCGCCAGACGCGCACCACCGGCTTCGAAACCGCAACGCGCGGCTTCTCACTCGTGAACATCAGTGGCGATTGGAAGCCCTGGGCCCAGCGCGACTTACGCGTCACCCTGACGGCGGCCAATCTGTTCAACGTGGAAGCGCGCCGCCACGCGAGCTTTCTCAAAGACTACGCCCCCCTGGTGGGCCGCGACGTGCGCCTTGGACTGAGCGCTCGCTTTTGATCGGTCCGATGCCGATTCAACGGGCAGAGTAACGCGGCGGCTAGTTACCGCAGTCACTGATTAGCTCTTCAGCGCCGCCCCGGGAGCCGCGCTCTTCCGCGCTGCCGGAGCAGTCGCATCGGAGAAGTGCGACCCGTGCTGGACAAAATAAGCCGCAGCTTTGTTGCCGCTGACCTGAAAGGTTTCTCAGGAACGCTCACCGGCGGCCGTCGCCGTCGGGGCGATTACGCCGCTAAGCTAGTTCAGCATACTGATGGACCTCACTGGATCGGCTTTGCCGCATTGGCGATTAATCTTGTTACCGCTGCTGGATCGTTGCCACGCTGAGCGCGTGAATGCCGTTCACGGCCAGCCAGGCCGCGGGAAGCAGGTGGCGGCAGCGGCACTGGCAAGAAGAGCGCCCATCGTTCTGCCAGTGCCTGCTCGTCGCTACTTAGTGTCGGCATTCATTCGCTCGCCGCAGCGCGCGACCCAATCGCGAATTGCCGGTTCTGAGGGCATCATGTCGACGAACCAGAAAAACGGGGAACTGCACAGCATGTCGGCCGCGGAGAAACGCTCTCCAAGCAGCCACGGCCCTCGACGGAGCGGTTCGGCAAGCCGCTCGATCATCGTGTCGAAGTCGCGCAGCCCGGCGGTGATCGCTGGGTGGCTGACGTCCGCCCACTTCAGGATGAGCAGCGGCTCGATGACGCCCTGATAATAGAACAGCCAAGACAGATATGCGCCGCGGCCCGCCTCACTAGGCATGGGACCGAGGCCCGCATGGGGGTAGGCGTCCGTCAAATAGAGCATGATCGCGCCCCGTTCGCGAACAGTATCGGCGCCATCAACCAGATAGGGCACCTTGCCTTCGGGATGCGGATTGGCAGGATCGCGACTGCCTGATCCGTCCTGCCGCGCGATCGTCACCTCTCTCAACTCAACATCGGCGGAGAGCATGCGAACGAGTGCGACAACAGTGTCGGAACGCGAGTTGGGCGAGATAAAAAGGGTGCGCATCGGGCTGCTCCTTGTGTTTGATGACCCCAACGTTTTACGGAGGTGTTCCTGACAGTTTCCGGCAGTAGGTATGGCTCGCTCGGATCGCCTGATGCGATTGCTCGATACGCTGCGGCGGCTTCCCAAGCCGGTGACGGCGGCGCGCTTGGCGGCGGAGACGGAAATCTCGCCACGACAATTGTACCGTGACATCGCAACGCTGCGTGCAGGCGGGGTTCTGGTCGAAGGAACGGCTGGTTACGGCTACACGCTGACTGAGGATCCCGCCCTGCCGCCGCAGAGCTTCTCCCGCCTTGAGATCGAGGCCTTGATGCTGGGCGTTGCGAGCCTGGGAGCATTTGGAGACGATGCGCTGACTACCGCGGGTCGTAATGCACTCGCCAGGATCGTCGCCACCTTGTCGGATCGTCAGGCGCGGCAGGCGGCGCATGCGACGATGCGATCCTGGCGCCCGCCCGAGCCGCGCGCCGCCATCGCAATCGACCTCGATCTTCTGCGCGAGGCCTGCTGGGATGAGTTTAGCGTTCGGATCGCTTATCGCGACGCAAAAGGAGAGCGTACCGAGCGCGAGGTCATGCCGCTTGGTATGTCTTACAGCCCCCGGACCTTGATGCTCGTGACCTGGTGCCTCTTACGCGATGATTATCGAACGTTCGAGGTGCCCCGGATAGAAGCGCTGGAACGGGGCGTAAGCAATTTTCGACCGCGTCGGGTGCAGCTTCTTCGGGAGTATGTCTCGCTGCGGGCCGCCGAGAGGAAGATTGGGAACCAGGCGGCTCATCCGCGATCCTAAAGGGTGGGACCCGGAATGGCCGCTTTGGAGCGCTGAACCGAGGTAAGCAGACGTTAATTGGCCGGCTTCGGCGCGGCAGCTATGCGCCCCAACTCAGCCGTTCAGCCGCGGCCTGCCTGCTCCCGCAAG
>NZ_NBBJ01000009.1 GCF_002197665.1 Sphingomonas mucosissima | reverse complement strand
GACCCGGCGAGCAGACCACCTCAGGCGCCGCCGCCGCCGCCGCCGCCTGAGGTGGTCTGCTCGCCGGGTCCGTTCATTGTCTTCTTCGAGTGGGACAAGTCGGACATCACGCCAGAGGCTTCGTCGATCCTCGACAACGCCGTCACGCAGTACCAGTCGTGCGGCAACGCGCAGGTCATGCTGGCCGGCCACGCCGACCGTTCGGGCTCTGCGTCGTACAACGTCGGCCTGTCGCAGCGCCGTGCGGACGCGGTCCGGGGCTACCTGACCTCGCGTTCGATCCCGGCAGGGGCGATCTCGACCGAAGCATTCGGCGAAAGCCGTCCGCGTGTCGACACTGCCGACGGTGTTCGCGAAGTTCAGAACCGTCGCGTGGAGGTCACCTACGGTCCGGGTTCGGGCATGTAAGACCTTCGTCTCGACAGACGAACTGGGAGGGGCCGGATTTTCCGGCCCCTCTTTTTTTGTGCTAACGCCAATGTAGAAGGTCGGGCGGGATGCGGCCGTGAGGCTCAAAGCTGGTGCTTTTGTCCTTCGGGTAAGGCTCGCGCCGCTGCGGACGGACGCGCGCGCCGTTCGAAAGCAGGCGGATCGGCGTTTTCCATCCGGCGCCGGCCTTGGTGGGCCCGATCGCGGCGTCGCTCTTGTTCGGCGGGCCCTGCCAAGATGACGGCCAGTGTGGCGCGGGCTAGTGTGTCAGCGGACAGTCCGATGATGCCGGTGCGACGGACGGGCAGTCCCCGGAGTGCCCGATGGGCGGACCGACGAGCGGCTGCGGCTTGGCACGTGCGATCGCTTCTTCGGCTGTGCGCCGCATGCTTGTCGCGGGGCTACGTTGTCTTGTGCCCAGCGCTTCTCAGCTGATGTGATGATCGTGGCGATCATGGGCGCCCTCGTCCAACGCGCGTCAGGGCCTTTCGGTATCTGTTTAAAGACCGGTAAGCGCGCCGCTCCGGCTCTCCGCTACGCTTGCTTGCCAGCATCGCTTTGCTGCGGCGAGGGAGCGGCCGGAGGCGAGGCGCCCGGCCTCGTAAGAACGTGGCGATGCCCGCGCCGGGCCCGCAAGCGGCGAGGTTGCGCTGATCGCCTCCGATAACAAACCTCGGAGCGCTAGAGAGTTCAGGGGGGCGGCCCCGAGATTAAAGCAGAACGGGTCAGGCGCTTCGCCTGACGCGCTGGCGCTCCGTCGTGGGTTACCGCCGCGTAACCCGCGTCACATGTCCCATCTTGCGCCCGGCACGCACTTCGCGCTTGCCATAGAGGTGGACATGGGCGCCGGCCTCGGCGAGCAGATCCGGCCAACGATCTACTTCGTCGCCGATCAGATTTTCCATCGTCACGCCGGCACCCGTCAGCCCCGTGTCGCCCAGCGGCAAGCCGCAGATCGCGCGCACATGGTTTTCGAATTGGGAAGTGACGGAGCCTTCGATCGTCCAATGGCCGGAATTATGGACCCGCGGCGCCATCTCGTTGAAAACAGGCCCTTCCGCCGTGGCGAAGAACTCGCACGTGAGCACGCCGACATGGTTCAGCGCGTCGGCGATACGCCCCGTCAGGGCCGCCGCCTCCGTCCAATGCGCCGCGATCGGCGGCGGCGCGGGAACGGTGGAGCGCGCGAGGATGCCATCGGCATGCTCATTCCATGGCGGCGGGTAGCTCACCATCGTGCCGTCCGCGCCGCGGACCAGCACGATCGAAAACTCGTGGCTGAAGGTGACAAAGGCTTCCAGCACCGCAGCGCCGCCGACCGCGGCCCAGGCCTCGTCGGCATCCGCCGGCGTGCCCAAGCGCGCCTGGCCCTTGCCATCATAGCCCATCCGCGTCGTCTTCAGGACGGCAGGCGTGCCGATCTGCTCGATCGCTGCGTCGAGCGCCGCGCGTGTTCCAACGGCAGCCCAGCGAGCGGGTGTACCACCCAGGTCGGCGACGAACGCCTTTTCCGCCAGCCGGTCCTGCGCCACGCGAAGGCTGACGGGCGAGGGGTGGACCGGCACGCGCTCCGCCAGCCATTCGACGGGCTCAGCGGCGATGTTCTCGAACTCGTAGGTGACGACGTCGCACTGCGCCGCAAAGTCGGCCAGTACCACCCGATTGTGATAATCGGCGCGTGTGAGCGAAGAGGCGGTTTGCGCGGCGACGCTTTCGCGATCGGGCGCCAGCACATGGGTACGATAGCCAAGCTGCGCGGCGGCGGATGCGATCATCCGGCCGAGCTGACCGCCGCCGAGAATGCCGATCGTGGAACCAGGCGGCAACGCGGTCACGCAGGAAGCTCCGCCACGCTTTCGGTCTGTGCGGTACGCCAAGCCTTCAGGCGGGCGGTAAGCGCTTCGTCGCCGATCGCCAGGATCGAGGCCGCAAGCAGGCCTGCGTTGATCGCCCCTGCCTTGCCGATCGCCAACGTGCCCACCGGAATGCCGCCGGGCATCTGCGCAATGGAAAGAAGGCTGTCCATTCCCTTCAGCGCCTTGGATTCCACCGGCACGCCCAGCACCGGCAGATGCGTCATGGCAGCCGCCATGCCGGGCAAATGCGCCGCACCGCCGGCACCGGCAATGATCACCTTCAGCCCGCGATCCGCGGCATGGGTGGCATAATCATAGAGCCGCTGCGGTGTGCGGTGTGCGGAAACCACGCGGGTCTCGTGAGAAACGCCGAGCGTGTCGAGCGTCTCCGCGGCATGCCGCATCGTTTCCCAATCGGAGGTCGAGCCCATGATGATGCCGACAAGCGTCATAGCGCGCGGTTAGCGAGGCACGCTGACGAGGGCAACAGGCAAGCTTTGCTTGGAAGCCGCCGCCGGCGTGATCTGCTCGACGTTGGCCAAGCGTCGCTGGTGCCGGCGATGCTCGGCCGCCGGTAGTCAGGATCGCGATTGCGGGTGAAGCGCCAGGATCCGGGCGACGTCGCGCTCGACCACCTTGTGCGTCACCCGTTCGATCAGCCGCTGCGCGCTTCGCCAGGGGCGAAGCTCGCCCTGACGGTGCCGCCGGCCGTCGATGAGACGACTTCCCCAACTCTCGATGGTGACCCCGGTGGTTTCGGGCACGTCCCTGGCAAGCACCAGCGACGGAAAGGGCAGCGCGATCGCCGGCGAGGCAAAAGCGGCGTGATCGCGCCCGTTCACCGCAGGCGGATCGAACAACAGCGCGCCGGCAACGCGCGATACGTAGCTCGCCGGCGACAATCGCGCCCACCATGATGCGGCATGGCAGCCGATCCCCTCCGCCACGAGCACGACGGCGCGGTCAGCCCGCATCACGGCCGCATCGAGCTGTGCCGCCCAGATGCCGCGCCGCTCGCCGCTGTCCAGCACGACATGCTCATCGCCCTGACTGGGCCAGCGCAGCCGCGTGTTCCACGCAGGAGCGTCGACGCCCGGAGCACCGATGGTGATGATCGAAAAACGGTCCGGCATGATAGCCGCGGCGATCGACATGGCGCCCTCTCCGAATCGAGGAATAACAGCAGCATGGCACCATTCGCCTGGCCGCCGCAATGCCTTGCGTGACGCGCCTCGACGCCATCATCAGGTGTGCGGCGCATGACGGCCTCGTGCGCCGGCCCCTCGCTAAGCTGCTCTGCGGCAAACAATATAACGGCAGCAATGATCGTAAGCGGCTGGATCGGCGCGGATAGACGTTCAGCCTGGCGGCCACGCGAACGCCAGCCGCGTGTCGCCGTCCGCGATGCCGGACGCGCCAAAGCGCCGCTCGATGATCACGCCGGCACCGTCATCTGCGATGGCGATCACCGTGCTGCACCGCGTGCCGTACACCGCATCGCGAATGAAGACCGGGCGCTCACCTGGGACTACGATCGTCTCGTCGGCAAGCAGATCGAGGAGTTCACCGGGCGAGGTGTCATTGTCGAGCCACGCGCCCAGTGCCTCACTCAGCGTGCGGGTGCGCGGCCACGGCGGATCGAGTGGCCCGTTCGAAATGCCGTGGAGGCCAGGCGCGAACGGTTGATGCGCGATTGCCAAACGATTGGTGCGGTACTCCGCCTCCTTGCCGATCGTCATGAGGCTGAACCCACCATAAGTGCCGAGCGCCGTGTTGGCGGGCAGCGCGCCGTGGCGCAGGTAATCCGCGACCAACGCGCCGCGCGAGGGCGCTGCGTCGCCGCGCGGATACCCAGCGACATTGGTCACCACGGCAAAGCGGCCCTGCTCGGAAACGCCGATCCAGCCGCCGCCGGACACGAGATCGCGGCCGCCGAGCACATGCGGCGCGTCCTCCCACCGCATGAGCGGTGCCGAAGCGCGCGCATGAAACTCATCGCGATTGCCCGCGACGACGAGTTGCCAGCGCGGGTGGGCTCGCCAGGCGAGTGCAACGACACACATCAGCGGGATCGACGCGGCGAACGGCTCATCCGCTCCCCTTAACCTCTTTCAGGCGCCGCCGTGAACATGCCGCCTGCATCGCGCGCCAATCCCGAACGGTTCGGGCGGGCCTCAGCCGAGCAGCGCGCGATCGCGCAAGCCCCGCCACACCCGCAGCGCTTGCACCGTTTCCACGACATCATGCACGCGCAACAACTGCGCGCCGGCCTCCGCGCCCTTCAGCGCCAGCGCGACCGAGCCGCCGAGCCGCTCTCCCACCGGCGCTTCGTTGGAAAGAGCACCGATCAGCCGTTTGCGGCTGGCGCCGAGCATGATCGGGCAGCCCAGCCCGTGGAACATGGCCAGGCCATTAATCAGCGCCAAATTGTCCTGCAGCGATTTGCCAAAGCCGATCCCCGGATCGACGATGATCTTCGCGCGGTCGATACCGGCGGCAACCAGCACGTCGATCCGCGCGTCGAGCCAGTCGAACACCTCCGTCACGACGTGGCGATAGCCGCCGCTGCCATGCCCGCCTTTCTCCGGATCGGGCGAGTGCATGATGATCACCGGACATCCGGCGCGCACGACCACGTCCAGCGCGCGCTTGTCCCACAACAAGGCGGACACATCGTTGACGATGGCTGCGCCCGCGGCGAGCGCGCGCTCCATCACCAACGCCTTGCGCGTGTCGACGGAAACCAATGCACCGGCGGCGGCGAGCCGCTCGATCACCGGCACCACGCGCCTGGATTCGTCCTCTTCCCACACCGCCGCCGCACCAGGGCGGGTGGATTCGCCGCCCACGTCGATCACGCCGGCTCCTGCGCCGGCCATCACCATGCCGGCCGATGCCGCCGCGGCCGGATCCTCGCGATGGATCCCGCCATCGGAGAAACTGTCGGGCGTCATGTTGAGGATGCCGGCGACGACGGGCTGATCGAAGCGGAGCGTTCGTGCGCCCAGCACCAGCGGCGGGCGCGGTGCGGTGAAGCGTTGGTGAAGCTGCGCGGCGCGCCCCCCCAGGCCGGCGACGTCGGCAACGGATATGACGCGGGTTCGCCCGCCTTCGCTCAGCTCATAAGCGGCGAACCACTGCATGCCGCCCGCCAGCCGAGCCACGGCGCCATCTGCATAAGCGAATGGCGCGTCGGCGAAGTGGATCGGGCGGAGATGCATGGCGGATCCTCAGGCGAAAGACATCCGACCTCTGACGCAGGCACCGCGACCGAGCAAGCGGCGGTTCCAGGCTGTTCACCCGGCAGCCATTGCCTCCCGAAGGTATAGGGCAGGCCGGCACCCCTTTGCCGGAGCGCTGCCCGGTGATCAGACCTGCGTCGCGAGCAAATACGTCTGCCGGATCGCGTCGATCGGCTTCAGCGCGCCCTCGGCTTCGTAATGCCAGAAGCTCCAGCCGTTGCAGGCCGGCGCCCCCTGCAGCGTCGCGCCCAGCTTGTGGATCGAGCCGATCGCGCCGCAATCGCTGGCCAGGCTGCCATCGGCGCGAACGGTGGCGCGGAAGCGGCGCTTGGCATCCATCACGACGCTGCCGGCCGGCAGATAGGCGTTTTCGACCAGCACGCCGAACGCGACTTTGGGCTGCTGACGCGGGCTCTGCATCGTCGTGAGCGCCGATTCGTCGAGCGGCAGGGCGTCCGCGATGCGCGAGCGTGCCGCGTCGATATAGATGGTCTCGCGCTCGATCCCGATCCAGTGGCGGCCGAGGCGCTTGGCAACCGCCCCCGTGGTTCCCGTGCCGAAGAACGGATCGAGCACCACGTCACCCGGCTTCGTGCAGGCGAGCAGGATGCGGTACAGCAAGGCTTCCGGCTTCTGCGTCGGGTGGACCTTGTGCCCGTCGGCGCCCTTCAACCGCTCCTGACCGCCGCAGATCGGGAATTCCCAATCGGAGCGCATCTGGATTTCGTCGTTCAGTGTTTTCATCGAGCGATAGTTGAAGGTGTATTTCGCCTTCTCGCCCTTCGAGGCCCAGATCAGCGTTTCGTGTGCGTTGGTGAAGCGCGTGCCGCGGAAATTGGGCATCGGGTTGTTCTTGCGCCAAACGATATCGTTCAGGATCCAGAAGCCCAGGTCCTGCACCGCCACGCCGACACGGAAGATGTTGTGATAGCTGCCGATCACCCAGACCGTGCCATCGTCCTTCAGGATGCGGTTCGCTTCCGCCAGCCAGGCGCGCGTGAAGGCGTCATAAGCGGCAAAGGTGTCGAACTTGTCCCAATCGTCCGTCACGGCGTCAACATGGCTGCCGTCCGGTCGGAACAGCTCACCCCCAAGCTGCAGATTGTACGGCGGATCGGCGAAGATCATGTCGATCGATTTCGCCGGGAGCGCGCGCATCTGCGCGATGCAATCCCCCATCAGGATCTCGTCCAGTGGCAGCGCAGCCGTTTCCTCCGGGGTCTTGGCCCGGGCGCGACGCACGCGCGTTTTCTCGATGACTGCCATGCGTTCCCCCTGTTCGCACGCGATGGTCGTCGCGCGGTGGACTCGTCGTCAAGCGCTCAGTGATTGCGGATCAAAGCGGCCATTTCGTTGGCGAGGCGGAACATTTCGCGCACCTTCCAAGATATTGAGTCTGGCCCGCCTCGAGGACTCAACCGGTGGGGTGTGGCTGAAAAGACTCAGAGCGGAAGAACCGTCTGCGCGACCGGTGCGAAGCTGCGGCGATGCAGCGGCGAGGGGCCATGTTCCGCCAGCGCGCGGCGATGCGCAGGGCATCCATAGCCCTTGTTCGAGGCCCAGCCGTAGTGTGGGTATGATTCGTGATGCGCCAGCATGATCGTGTCGCGGGTATGCTTGGCGACGATCGAGGCGGCGGCGATCGATCGGCTTTGCGAATCACCGCTAACGATCGGCGTCGCGGCATAGCCCCAGCGCGGCAGGCGATTGCCGTCGACCAGCACATGGCCCGGCGCACAGCCAAGCGCGGCCGCCACCTGATCGACCGCCAGCGTCATCGCCTTCATCGTCGCCCAATAGATGTTGAGCGTGTCGATCTCGTCCGCCTCCACGATGCCGACGCCCACCGCGGCGCAATCCTTGATCCGCGCGCACAGCCGCTCCCGCTCGGTTGCAGAGAGCTTCTTCGAATCATCAATGCCGCGTGGCACGCCGCGCGCCGGCAGGATCACCGCCGCTGCCACTACTGGCCCGGCCAGCGGACCTCGGCCAGCCTCGTCCACGCCAACGACGGGCGCGAGGTACAGGCGTTCGTGCTTCAATCCGGGCATCAGGCAGGGGCTCTCAGGTGGGGAGCGCTCCCCTTAGCAAGTTGCGCCCGCCGGAAAAAATGCCGATTGTCGCGGCGCACGGGCGATTGGGCGGTGCGGGCGTGCCCTTGTCGTCACAGTTGCGCGCGAACGGTGCGGGCGATCTGCGCGCCGCTTGACGCCGGACTCGCCGGGGCGGATTATCGTAAGTCAGATTTTCACCACATTGTCGGGGGCGTTGTAGGCATGGCGAGCAGGGCGCAACCGTCCTTGTGGCGCGAAACAGTGAAGGCAGGGGCGGTGCGCAGCGGTGCGCTCGCCATGGCTATCGCGCTGTTCGTCGGCACTGTGCTGATGGCGCTTGCCCTGGCGAGTTACCGCCCGGGCGATGGCTCGCTCAACACCGCGTCATCGGGCGTCACCGGCAATCTGCTCGGGGTGCCGGGCGCCTGGTTCGCCGATCTCGCGCTGACGATATTTGGTCCGGCGGTGGCGCTGCTGCTGCCGATCGGCCCGGTAGTTGGCATGCGTTTGTGGCGTGAGCAGCCGGCTGGCGCCTGGAAGCGCATGCTGCGTCAGGCGACGATCGGCGTGTCGCTGATGGCGGTGGCGCTGGCGTGCGTGTCGGACGGGGCGGTGCTGGCGCTGCCGTTCGGCTGGGGCGGCGCGGTGGGCCTGGGCGGCGTGGCTGCGGCGCGCTGGGCGTTGGCGTTCGCGAACAACCCGCTGGTGACATGGTGGAGCATTGTTGCACTCGGCGTGGTGATGGGCCTGGCCGGCGCGGTCGTCTGGGGCCGCAGCCTGGAGGTGGATCTGCCGCGTGGCTGGATCCCGCGGCGCCGCCCACGGCTCGCGCTTCCCGGCGCTGACGATCAGTGGGACGCGGAAGATGACGAGGCGCCGGCTGATCTGGCGCGCAAACCGGTGCCCCCGCGCGCCGTGGCCGAGCCGGACAACCGCCCGGCACCGGTCATCAACGATCGTGTCGCGCCCCCCGCGACCGGCAGCAGCACCAAGGAGCCGCGTCAGGCAAAGCTGGCGCTGCGCGATGATTACGAGCTGCCGACGCTCGACATGCTCACCCCCGCGCCACCGTCGCAAAATGCGCAGATCGACAAGACCGCGCTGGAACGCAATGCGCGGCTGCTGGAAACCGTGCTCGACGATTTCAACGTCAAGGGCTCGATCGTCGAGGTTCGCCCCGGCCCGGTCGTGACGATGTACGAGCTGGAGCCTGCCCCCGGCATCAAGGCGACCCGCGTTATCAGCCTCGCCGACGATATCGCGCGCAACATGAGCGCGATCTCCGCGCGCGTCGCCACTATTCCGGGCCGCACCGTGATCGGCATCGAACTGCCCAATCCGAAGCGCGAAACGGTGTCGCTGCACGAGCTGATCGGCAGCCAGGCGTTCGAGGATCAGAACGCGCAGCTGCCGGTGATTCTGGGCAAGAACATCGCCGGCGATCCCGTCATTGCCGATCTCGCGCCGATGCCGCACCTGCTCGTCGCCGGCACCACCGGCTCAGGCAAATCGGTCGGCTTGAATGCCATGATCCTGTCGCTGCTTTATCGGCTCACGCCCGATCAGTGCCGCATGATCATGATCGATCCCAAGATGCTCGAACTGTCGATGTATGACGACATTCCGCATCTCCTCTCCCCGGTCGTCACCGACCCGGCCAAGGCCGTCCGCGCGCTAAAATGGGCCGTGGAGCAGATGGAGGATCGCTATCGCCAGATGTCCTCGCTCGGTGTGCGCAGCCTTGCGGGCTTCAACGAAAAGGTGCGCGCCGCCAAGGCCAAGGGCGCGCCGTTGGGGCGCAAGGTCCAGTCCGGCTGGGACGAGAACGGTCGCCCCGTCTATGAGGAGGAACAGCTCGATTATCAGGTGCTGCCGCAGATCGTCGTGATCGTCGACGAGCTCGCTGACCTGATGATGACGGCCGGCAAGGAAGTCGAATTCCTTATCCAGCGCCTCGCGCAAAAGGCGCGCGCGGCCGGCATCCACCTCATCATGGCGACGCAGCGCCCCTCGGTCGACGTCATCACCGGCGTCATCAAGGCGAACCTGCCGACGCGCATCAGCTTCCACGTCACGTCTAAGATCGATTCGCGCACCATCCTGGGCGAACAGGGCGCCGAGCAGCTGCTGGGCAAGGGCGACATGCTCTACATGCCCGGCGGCAAGGGCATCGTGCGCGTCCACGGCCCGTTCGTCAGCGACGAGGAAGTGCAGACCGTTACCGATCACTGGCGCGCGCAGGGCACGCCCGATTACATCTCCTCCGTCACCGAGGAGCCCGAGCAGAGCTTCGAAATCGAAGGCGCGCCAACGGGCGAGGATTCGGCCGAGGACCAGCAATATCGCGCCGCGATCCAGCTGGTATGCGAAAGCCAGAAGGCCTCGACGTCGTGGCTCCAGCGCCAGCTGCGCATCGGCTACAATTCCGCCGCGCGGCTGATCGAGCGGATGGAAAAGGACGGCATCGTCAGCCGCCCCGACCACGTCGGCCGCCGCGAAGTGCTGCGCGATACCGAAGGCCATCCGGTCTGACGGTGTAGCCCCGACCTCATGCCGGGCTTGTCCCGGCCTCCACGGCGCCACGCATGCCCGGCAGCAGGTACGCGGGCGGCTGGACGCCGGGACAAGCCCGGCATGACCGTCGTCCGCTGCACCCTGTCCACTCGGTCGCCATCGCACGCGCACGTCATTCCGGCCCTGCGCCGGAATCCAACGGTCCACGTGAGCTGTCACTGGCTCTTCCGGCCTAAGCGTGTGCGGCATCATGAGTCCCGGCGTGAGGCCGAATAACGACCAGGCACTCACTTGACTACGGCTGTAATCAGTGCGACCACAGTTGTAGTTGCAGGAGAGTCGAGTCATGGCCGAACGGATCAGCGATGCCGAACATGCGGTGATGGAGGTGCTGTGGGACGATAGGCCGCTCACCGCACAGGACGTGGCCGAACGGGTCGATCCCGAACGCGGCTGGAGCACCAATACCGTCAAGACGCTGCTCGGCCGCCTGCTTGCCAAAAATGCCATTACTCATGAGGCGGATGGCCGTCGCTACCTCTACAGCCCCGCGGTCGAGCGCGGCGATTATGTCGCGGGCGAATCGCGTCGGCTGATCGACCGGTTGTTCGGCGGCAAGCTTACCCCGCTCGTTGCGCATCTCGCCGAGCGCGACGAACTTTCCGCGCAGGACATCGCGGAGATCGAGTCGCTCCTGAAGGCGCTGAAACAATGAGCGGCGGGGGCGTCTTGTGGATGGTCGAGGCGCTGGCCGCCTCCGCGCTCCTCATGGCATTGGTGCTGCTGGTGCGCGGGCCGGTGCGGCGCAGTTTCGGCGCGCCGGTCGCCTATGCGCTCTGGTCGCTCCCGCTGCTGCGGCTCGTCCTGCCGCCGCTCCCCGAAAGCGTGCGCGAGCAGGTCGCCCCCCCCATCACCAGTGCGCTCGCCGCGCCCATTGCCCAGGTCGGCCAGCAGGTGACGGTGTTCATCGCGCCTGCCGCCGGCGACGTCGCCGCGCCCCAGTTCCTGTCGCTCGGTTCTTCCCTTGCCGTGCTGTGGGGGCTGGGCGCGGCGGCGTTCATTGGCTGGCACGTGCTCGCGTATCGTCGGTTCCGCCACCGGCTGCTGGTCCGTGCCACCGTGATCGAGCAGGCGCACGGCGTGACGGTGATCGAAAGCGCCGCGGCCACCGGTCCGCTGGCGTTCGGCGTGCTGCACCGCTTTGTCGCTTTCCCGTGCGATTTCGCCGCTCGATACGATGCCGATGAGCAGCGGCTGGCGCTGGCGCACGAGCTTGGCCACCACGCGCGCGGCGATCTGGTCGCGAATTGGTTCGCGCTGAGCGTGCTGGCGCTGCACTGGTTCAATCCGATCGCCTGGTATGCCTTTCGCGCCTTTCGCGCCGATCAGGAGATGGCCAATGACGCACGCGTCCTCGCGCAGCTCGGGCCGGCCGCACGCCATGCTTATGCCTGCGCGATCGTGAAGGCCGCGCATGGCGGCGCGATTGCGGCGGCCTGCCATCTCCATACCGTGGATGATCTGAAGGGCCGGCTGCGGATGCTCGGCAAAGGGCGACCCTCGCGCCAGCGCACCTTGGTGGGACTGGCTGCCGTGATCGCCACCGGCACCGGCGCGCTCGGCCTTACCGCATCGGGCACGCAGGCGGCCGAGCGCGTGCGCGATACCGTTGAGACGGTCGCGCAGGCCGCGCTGCCGGTAGTCGGGCCAGTGACGGCGCCTGCGGCCAGGGACATGCGTGTCGTCGTGGTGCGCGATGGCAAGCGCACCGAGTTGCGTGGCGAGGCCGCCCGCGCCTTTGTTGCCGCCAATCCGGTACCGCTGCCGCCGACACCCCCGGTCCCGGCCGAGCCCAAGGCGGTGCCCGAGGCACCCGCGGCGCCGGCCACCCCCGCCACCGTTCCCACGCCGCCGAAACCGCCAGCCCCGCCACGCTGGGCACATGACGACCATGTCGCGGTGTCGGTCCCGACGATCCGCTCCGCCACCTGCGCGGGCGACGGCGTGGAGCCCACCGTCGAGCATGACACCATTGATGGCGAGCGCCGCATCACCATCTGCACCGGCCGGATCGAGCGCCGCGTCGCGCGCGCCCAAGCGCAGGCCGACGTAGCCATGCGCCGCGCCGAGGTGGCTCGCCGGACGGCGATGGCGAGTGCGCGCGAAAGCATGGCGGCGGCGCGGGCGGCGATCCGCGCGAACGCCTATCTGTCGGCCAAGGAGCGCGGCGAGGCGCTGCTCGAGCTTGATGAAGGCATGGCCGAGCTGGAGGCCGATGCGCACCATTGATCGGTGAAGGGGAGGGCCGCGCCCTTGCCTTCACCGGCGGGAGCGGCCATCTGCCATGGCATGGAGGCACCGCCCACCGGCATTCCGATCGCGCTTGAGCCGCTGGTCACGCGCGTGCTGGCGCCCAATGCCTCGGCCTACACCTATACCGGCACGCAGACGCACATCGTCGGTACGACCGACCTGGCGATCATCGATCCCGGCCCTGCGAATGACGCGCACCACGCCGCGTTGCTAGCAATAGTCGATGGGCGGCCGGTGCGCGCGATCGTCATCACGCACCATCATCGCGATCACAGCCCCGGCGCGCCACGGCTTGCGCAGGAGCTTGGCGCGCCGATCGTCGGCGCCGCGCCGTTCGCGCTGGAGGATGATGGCCCGCGCAGCGATGCGTCGTTCGATCACGATTACGCGCCCGATCGCGTGCTCGCGGAAGGCGAGACGCTCACCGGTGATGGCTGGACGCTGGAGGCGATCGCCACGCCTGGACACACCTCCAATCACCTCGCCTTTGCCTTGCCAGAGACCAAGGCGCTGTTCTCCGGCGATCATGTTATGGGCTGGGCCACCAGCGTCGTCTCGCCGCCGGATGGTGACATGACCGCGTATATGGCAAGCCTCGAAAAGCTGATCGGCCGCGACGACCGGATCTATTATCCCGGCCATGGCGAGGCGATCGAGAAGCCGCAGCGGCTCGTCCGCGGGCTGCTCGGGCATCGCAAGCAGCGCGAGGGGCAGATCCGCCGTCTGCTTGCGGCGGGCACGGGCGCGATTCCGGCAATGGTCGAGAAGATGTACGTCGGCGTCGATCCGCGGCTGTACCCGGCGGCGGAGCGCTCGGTGTTGGCGCATCTCCTCGATCTGGAGCGCCGCGGGCTGGTGCATCGCGACGGAGAGACCTGGGCGTGAACCGTGATGGCACGCTCAAGAATGCCGTTCTGCTCGTCACCATCATTGTTGGTCTGGCGCTGACCGTCGCAATCGGCGTCGCCACTTACCTTGGCTATCGCTACGTCACCGAGGAAAAGCTCGTTTCCACCGACAAGGACGGCGTGGCAACCGCGCAAGTGGTGGCGGCGACGCTGTACGGCCGTAGCGACCTGCGGGTCAGCCAATTGTCCGGCGTGGTGCAGGGAACCGCGCGCTCGTCGCGCCTGTGGGGCTGGTTGAACGCCAGCCAGGTGGTGAAGGCACCGTTTGAGGTGAACTACTTCGTCAACCTGTCCCGCCTGGATGCGTCAGACTTCCGGATGAGCGAGGACGGTCGCCGGATCGAGATTACCGTCCCTGACGTGACCGTCGAACGTCCCAACGTCGACCTGGCGCGCACCTCGCTCAACAATGTCGCCGGCGTTTTCGTCACTCGCAGTGCCATGGCCGAGATGGGCGCCAAGGTTGCGGCGAGCGCGCAGCGCACGGCGGCCGAACGCGCCAATAATGCCGAGAACCGAGCGAAGGCGCGCGACTATGGCCGACAGGCGATCGCGCGGCTGTTTGCCGGTGCGCTCAGCGCAGCCCGCGTCGACGCGCAAGTGTCGGTCCGCTTCGAGGGCGAGGCACCGCCTGCCAATGGCGAGCGCTGGGACGAGAGCCGCAGCCTGAAGGAAGTGCTGGCGAAGGCGCAATAGCCCACGCCGGCTGCCACCCGGGTTCTATTCGGGATCTATTGCTCCACGCATGTGCGCAGAGAGACGGAATAAGCGCACCGCAGACGCTCGACTTTCTCCACAAGCCGGCAAGGGCAAAGACGTGGAGGCCGCCGCGACTCGCAGGCCGCCTGTCTCCCTTCACCCGGCAGAGTTGCTGCGTCTTGGTCCTGAGCTTGTAAGCTTTGGCGCCAGGAGCATGTTCGCGTTCAAGGCCGACGTGTCCTCAACTCATTGAATATCCGGGAGGCCTGATCGAACGGGACGGGCGATGTTCAGTCTTGAAAGAACATCTGCTACAATGCCGGGCCATCGGGGGAGAGGGATGTCCGATGGCCACCATTATGCCGCCACGCGCCGTCATTCGTGATGATCGCAGGTTTTTCTTTGCCCTCGCGGTGGCGATGGCAGTCGTCAACGTGATAGGCTTCGGTCTTCAGTTCGCCACGGGGCGCTCCACTTTTGCCGCCCCGCCGCTCGTCCATGTTCATGCCTTGGTGTTCGTTGGCTGGATCGGCTTCTTCGTCTTTCAAACCTGGTTGGTCGCGAACAATCGCGTGTCGCGCCATCGCCGGCTCGGCTGGCTCGGCGCGGGGTGGGCGGCAGTGATGATCCTGATCGGCATCGCCATGACGGTGTCGGTCGTGCGCGCCGGCCGCGCGCCGTTCTTCTTCCTGCCGAGCTACTTTCTCGTGATGAACATTCTGGCGGTGCTCACCTTTACCGGGCTGTTGTGGTGGGGTGTCGCCCGCCGCCGCCAAACCGAATGGCATCGGCGGCTGGTGATGAGCGCGATGACCGCGATCATGGGTCCGGCATTTGGCCGGCTGCTGCCCGCGCCGCTGATGATGCCATTTACCGCGTGGGGGATCTTCGCCGGCATGATGCTGTTCCCGCTCGCCGGCATGATCCATGACGTGCGGCGGCATGGCCGCGTGCATCCGGCGTGGTGGTATGGCGTCGCGATCCTCATCGGCATGCAGGTCACGATCGACCTCATTGTGCTGTCGCCGATCGGCGCGGGTCTCTACGCGATCGTCACCGCCGGCGCGCCCGGCGCGCAGGTCGATCCCTTCGCTTATGGGCCATTTCCGCCGCCCTTTGCACCAGTGCCTTGATCGCGCGGCCTGCGCAGGCCATCTGCACCGCATGGAACAGCCGCAGAACCTCAAGGGCGTCGACATCCGCGCCGAGATCGACCGCCTCCGCAAGGAGCGTAACGCGGTGATCCTTGCGCATTATTATCAAAAGCCCGAAATTCAGGACATTGCCGATTTCGTAGGCGACAGCCTCGATCTTTCGCGCAAGGCGCAGGCGACCGATGCCGATGTGATCGCCTTCTGCGGCGTGCGCTTCATGGCAGAGACGGCAAAGATCCTGTCGCCGCAGAAGACGGTGATCCTGCCCGATATGGATGCCGGTTGCAGCCTCGAGGACAGCTGCCCGCCCGAGCAGTTCGCCGCCTTCCGCGCCCAGCACCCGGACGCGATCGCGCTGACGTACATCAATTGCTCGGCGGCGGTGAAGGCGCTGTCCGACGTGATCGTCACATCGTCGTCGGCAGAGAAGATCCTCTCGCAGATCCCGAAGGACCAGCCGATCATCTTCGGGCCGGACCGGAACCTCGGCGGCTATCTCGCGCGCAAGACCGGCCGCGATCTCATCCTGTGGCCGGGCGTGTGCATCGTGCACGAGGCGTTCAGCGAGACCGAGCTGTTGAAGCTGAAGGCGCAGCACCCCGGCGCGCCGGTCGTCGCGCATCCGGAATGCCCGGCGGTGATCCTCGACCATGCCGATTATGTCGGCTCGACCCGCGGCATCCTTGAATATGCCATGGCGATGCCGGGCGAAACGCTGATCGTCGCCACCGAGCCGCACATCATCCACCAGATGGAAAAGGCGCTGCCGAACAAGACCTTCATCGGTGCGCCGGGCGCGGACGGCAACTGCAACTGCAACATCTGCCCGTATATGGCGCTGAACACGATGGAGAAGCTCTACGTCGCGCTGCGCGATCTGCAGCCCCGCATCGAGATGGACGAGGACCTGCGCGTCAAGGCGAAGAAGAGCCTTGATGCGATGCTCGCCATGGCCAGCGGCAGTGTGGGGCAGGGCGATCTCGGCCCGGCCAAGGTGACAGGGGACTAAGCCCGTCCATCCCCCGGACTTGAGGAGGGATCCACGGTGTCGCGGACGCTCGGGTCTGTAATGGAGCGCGGCGCCGGCTGAATCCGGATCAAGTCCCGGGTGACGGATATCGCAAGGGAAGCGGCTTGCCGCCCCTCACGCCGCGGCGGCGCGCACCGCGTCGCAGATGCGGTCCACCACGGCCTCCACCTGCGCCGCATCGTCGCCTTCCGCCATCACGCGGATCACTGGCTCGGTGCCCGAAGGCCGGATTACCAACCGGCCATTGCCGCTCAGCTCTGCCTCCGCCGCCGCGATCGTGTTGCGCACGCTCGCCGCCTCTAGCGGCTTGCCTCCGCGCGCATATTTGACGTTCTTGAGCAGCTGCGGCAGCGGCTCGAAGCGGTGCAGCACCTCGCTCGCGGGCGCGCCCGCCCGCTTCACCTCGGCCAGGATCTGGAGCGCCGCGACCAGCCCGTCGCCCGTGGTGCCGTAATCCGACAGGATGATATGCCCCGACTGCTCCCCGCCGACATTGAAGCCGCGCGCCCGCATCGCCTCCAGCACATAACGGTCGCCCACGCCCGTCCGCACCAGTCCCAGGCCTTGGGCGGCGAGGTGCCGCTCCAGCCCCAGGTTCGACATCACGGTGGCGACCAGCCCGCCGCCCGCTAGCGCGCCGCGCCGCGCAAAGCCGGTGGCGATCGTCGCCATCAACTGATCGCCGTCGATCACCCGGCCCAGCTCATCGACGACGATCAGCCGATCGGCGTCGCCGTCCAGCGCAATCCCGATCGCCGCGCCGCTCGCCACCACGGTTTCGCACAGCGTCTGCGGCGCGGTGGAGCCCACCTGGTCGTTGATGTTCTTGCCATTGGGGGTGACGCCGATCGCGACCACGTCCGCGCCCAGCTCCCACAAGGCCGAAGGCGCCACCTGATAGGCCGCGCCATTCGCGCAATCGACCACCACCTTCATGCCGTCGAGCCGCAGGTCCGCCGGAAAGGTTGATTTGGCGAAGTGGATGTAGCGTCCGCGCGCGTCCTCGACACGGCGCGCGCGGCCGATGTCGCCCGCCGCGGCCAGCGCCACCTCACCATCGATCAACGCCTCGATCGCAAGCTCCGCTTCGTCCGACAGCTTGTAGCCGTCCGGCCCGAACAACTTGATGCCATTGTCGGCATAGGGATTGTGGCTGGCCGATATCATCACGCCCAGGTCGGCGCGCATCGACTGGGTGAGCATGGCCACCGCAGGGGTCGGCATCGGGCCAACCAGCACCACGTCCATGCCCACCGCCGTGAACCCGGCCACCAGCGCATTTTCCAGCATATATCCGGAAAGGCGCGTGTCCTTTCCAATCACGACACGGTGGCGGTGATCGCCGCGCACGAAATAGGCGCCCGCCGCCATGCCGACCTTCATCGCCATCTCGGCCGTCATCGGCGCGATATTGGTCAGCCCGCGGATCCCATCGGTGCCGAAATATTTGCGCGCCACTCACGTCCTCCAGATTTGCTCGACGCCCTCCGTCGCTGACCTTGGAAAGCGGAAGGCGGCTTGCCGCGGCACTCCTGGTGCCGCAGAACCGTTAACGCCTTAGCTCTTGCCGTTTGGCGGACTTAGGAACAAGTCCGGGGTGACCAAGAGTTCGAAAGGCGTGATGTCTCAATCTACTCGTATTCTCGTGGCCCTGGTGGTCGGGCTGGTCGCCGGGATCCTGCTCGCGGGATATGCGCCGCCTTCGGTGGAGCCGACGATCGCCGTCGCACAGCCGATCGGTCAGGCGTGGCTCAACGCGCTTCAGATGACGATCGTGCCGCTGGTCTTCTCGCTACTGGTGACCGGTGTCGCGGCAACGGCGGCCGCGGCGCAAGCGGGTCGGCTCGCCGGTCGGTCGGTCGGGCTCTATGTGGCTGTCATGATCGCGTCGGCGCTCTCGGCGGCGTTTCTGACGCCGCTGTTTCTGGAGCTGGCGCCGCTTCCCGTTGATTCTGCGGCGGCGCTGCGTGCCGCCTTGACCGGCGTCGGGCCGAACCCGCCGGTGCCGCCGCTTGGCGAGTTCCTCGCGGGCATCATCCCCAGCAACATCGTGCGCACGGCGGCGGACAGCAATTTCCTGTCGATGATCATCTTTGCGCTGATCTTCGCCTTTGCGCTGATGCGGATCGAGGAAGGGCTGCGCGAGGTTCTCGTGCGCGTCTTCACGGCGGTGCGTGATACCATGCTGGTGGTGATCGGGTGGGTGTTGTGGGCCGGGCCGCTCGGCGTCTTCGCGCTCGCTTTGGTCGTCGGCGCGCGCGCGGGCAGCGGCGCTTTCCACGCGCTCATTCACTACATTCTGATCGTCGCCGGTGTGGGCCTTGTGGTGACTTTGGGCGCCTATCCGATGGCGATGATCGGCGGGCGCGTGTCGCTGCGCCGCTTCTCCAAGGCGGCGCTGCCCAGTCAGGCGGTGGCCGTATCGACCCAATCATCGCTGGCGTCATTGCCCGCCATGCTTGCGGGGGCACAGTCGCTTGGCACGCCCGTCACCACGGCTGGCGTCACGCTGCCCTTGGCGGTGGCGTTGCTCCGCGCGACCGGGCCGGCGATGAATTTTGCCGTGGCGATCTATATCGCGCATTGGTTCGACGTGCCGCTCTCGTTCGGCACGCTGGCGGTCGGTACCTTGGTGGCGGCGCTGATGTCGCTGGGCGCGGTCAGCCTGCCGGGAACGGTCAGCTATGTCAGCTCGGTGGCGCCGGTTTGCGCGGCAATCGGTGCGCCGACCGCGCCGCTCGGGCTGCTGGTGGCAGTGGAAACGCTTCCTGACATCGTTCGAACGCTTGGCAACGTGATGTGGGATCTGGCCACTACGCTCACGCTGTCGCGGCGCGAGCGGATCGATCCCGCCGCGCACGCCGAGCTCATGGACGGGGCCGGCGGCTGAGCTAGCGGCGCAGCGCCCAGCGCAACACATTGCTCATCCCGCGCGCGCCGAGCCGGATCGCCGGACGGCTGATCGCCGGTGGCGTGCGCCCGTGCAGCACCGCAGCCCAAGGCGGCAGCAGATCGATGGCGGCGGGGGTGACGATCGCCAGTGCGCTGGTGGTCAGCGCGTCCGGGCCGCTCGCCAGCAGCGCCGCGGCAACGTCGCGCGTCCGTTCGTCAAAGGAGAGCGCCGGGCGGATATCGCGAAAATAGCTTTCGACCTCACGGCGTGACTTGGGCACATCGCGCGCGCCCAGCCGTTCGGCGATCATCGCGGTCTCGGCGAGATAACGGTCCTGCTCCGCGCCGGACAATCCCGGCTCGCGATAGCGTACATAGGCGCGCAGGAAGCTGTCGACCTCCGCCACATGCACCCAGGTAAGCAGCGCCGGATCGCTTGCTGAATAAGGCGTGCCGTCCGGCAGCGCGCCCGTTACCCGTTCGTGGATGGTCCGCACGCGATTAATGGCCGCGTTGGCCGAGGCCGTGCTGCCAAAGGTGGTGAGCGCGATGAACTGCGCTGTGCGGCGAAGCCGGCCCAGCCGGTCGCGCCGGAAATCGCTGTGGTCCCACACGCCGGCGAGCGCCAGCGGATGCAGCATCTGCAGCAGCAAGGCGGAGACACCGCCGATCATCATCGCGGAAAAGTCTGCGTGGACACGCCACGCCATTGATCCCGGCCCGAACAGGCCCGGGTCGCCCGGTGGTCGTGACAAATCGACCGATCCGGAACCGACGAGCGCACGGATGCGCCCGCCGATCGCGTTACGCATGCCGGGCAGCGATGCGGCCGCCCGAGCCATGCGGCTTACTCCTCTCCGGACGCTGCCGCCTTGCGGCCGCGCTTGGCCGGAGCCGCTTCTTCGGCGCCCTTGCGGGTCATGCCAGGCTTGCGGCCAAGGCCGATCTTCTTGGCCATCGCGCGGCGCGCTTCCGAATAGTTTTCGGCAACCATGGGATAGTCGGGCTTGAGACCATAACGCTGGCGATATTCGGTCGGCGTCAGGCCATGGCCCGCCAGATGGCGGCGCAGCGTCTTGTAAGGCTTGCCATCGATCATCGAGATAATGTGATCCTTCGAGGCAAGTGACTTGCGCACCGAAACCGCCGGTGTGTAGTCGCCCGTCGGCTCTTCCTCGGCAACGAGCTGCGTGTTCGTCGACAGCTGATTGACCGCTTCATGCATCTTTTGCAGAAATCCCGGAACCTCGTCGCTCGATGCACGCGTGTTGGGATTTGACAGCCATGCGATGGTCAGCTCGGTTGCCAGCTCAACGGCATTGGTGTCCACGGTATCTTCAATCATGCGACGCTCCTTACTTTTGCTGTTGCTTTAACGTCGCGCCTGTGCGGGTCAACCAGTGCATCATTGATCATGGTTGTTTATTTAAACAATATCACGTTATGATTTTTGCGATCTATGGCGTTGCTTGGTGGTGACGCGCGGTATCATTGTTCATCCGCTATTAACCTTGTCGAGACGCGATCGGGACCTCGTCAGTGCACTGCTCCTGCGGTAAGGCGGCGAGCATGAACTCAGCACCGCGTGCGGCCATGCCGATGGGCATCGCCTTTCTGATCGCCGCCCTCGGCATTGCGCTATTCTCTGTCATGGACGCAGTGATGAAGGGGCTGGTGCTGGCGCTGGGCGTCTACAACACGATGTTGTGGCGCTCGCTTGGCAATGTGGCGCTAGGTGGGGCAGCGTGGGCGGTAGTGGGGATCCGGCGTCCGTCTCCCCGTGCCCTCCTGCTGCATTTCACCCGCGGGGTGGTGACCTGCGCCATGGCGTTGCTGTTCTTCTGGGGCTTGGCGCGCGTGCCGATGGCGCAGGCGATCGCACTTTCCTACATCGCACCCATCCTGGCCCTGATCCTTGCCGCGTGGTGGCTGAAGGAGCGGATTTCCCTTCGCGCCCTTGTTGCGGTGGCCGCGGCGAGCCTCGGCATTGCCACCATCTTTGTCGGGCAGGCGCGCACGGCGCTGGGGCCGGAGGCGTTTGAAGGCGCGCTCGCCATTCTCGCGTCTGCCGTTCTGTACGCCGGCAACCTGATCCTCACCCGGCTTCAGTCGCTCGCCGCCCGCCCGGCGGAAACCGCCTGCCTGCAGTCGCTCGTCATCCTGTGTCTGCTTGGGCTGGCGGCGCCGTGGCTGGCGATCGTGCCGCCGCCGGCTGCGGTTCTGCCGCTTGCGGGCGCAGCGCTGCTCGCCTTTGCGTCGATGATGTTGCTGTCCTGGGCCTATGCGCATGGGGAGGCGGGCTATCTGGCGATGACGGAATATACGTCCTTTGTGTATGCGGCCGTGCTTGGCTTCGTGATTTTCGGTGAGCGGGTTTCGGGCTATACGTTGGCCGGTGCCATCGTCATCGTCGTGGCCTGCGTCTATGCCGCCCATCGCCGCGACATTGCGGCGCAGACGCTGGAGCAAGCTGCGTGACCATCGCCATCCGTGCCGCCCAAACCGGCGACGTCCCGACGATCCTGCGCTTCATTCGCGAGCTTGCTGCCTATGAGCGTGAGCCGGATGCCGTTGAGGCAACGGAGCCGATGCTTCAGGCGGCGCTGTTTGGCGCAGCCCCCGCTGCCGAGGTGCTGATCGCCGAGCGCGGCGGCACCAGTGTCGGCTTTGCGCTGTTCTTCCACACCTTTTCGACGTGGACGGGCCGGCGCGGCTTGTGGCTCGAGGATCTGTACGTCACCCCCGAGGCGCGCGGCTCGGGTGCCGGCGCGGCGCTGCTGCAGGCACTGGCGGGCATCGCCATCGATCGCGATTGCCCGCGGCTGGAATGGACGGTGCTCGACTGGAACACGCCGGCGATCGCGTTCTACCGCGCGAAAGGCGCCAAGCCGCAGGACGAATGGACGACGCAGCGGGTCACCGGCGCGGCGCTCCTTGCGCTTGCGGGGCGATGATCGGCGGCTGTCCTACGTGCCCCGATCATGGCAGGGCTGGGCGCCTGAAGGGATCGAACCAATGTTGATGCGTGCCGCGCCAGTGTCTCAACTTTCTCAACATTCGCGCCTCGGGCACGGCTGATGGCCTGGCTCTGGCTCATCGTCGGCGGGTTCTTCGAGGTCGGGTTCACGACGTGCCTGCGCCATGTCGCGGGGTTCCGGCACATCGGCTGGACCGCCGGCTTCCTCGCTTCGGTCACGCTGTCGATGGGGCTCTTGGAATATGCGTCGCGCTCGATCCCGATGGGCACCGCTTATGCCGTCTGGGGCGGGATCGGTGCGCTGGGCACGGTGCTGGTGGGAATGGCCTTCTACGGCGAACCGGTCACGCCGGTGCGCGTGGCGCTGATCTTCGGCGTCGTCTTGTGCATCGCGGCGCTGAAGCTCACCGCGCATTGAAGCATCGGGGTGCCCCTCCTCCTGAAGGAGGGGCGCCCCGGTCAGTTGCCGGGCTTAGTCGCGGCCGGGCACGTCGTGGTCGTGCGGCTCTTCGCCCTTCTTCTTCGCTTCGTTGTAGCGTTCGATCGCTTCAACCGTGATCTGGCGTGCTTCGTCTGCGCCGCCCCACTTGCCGATCCGGACCCACTTCTTCTTCTCCAGGTCCTTATAGTGGGTGAAGAAATGTTCGATCTGCTCAAACACGATCTCGGGCAGATCGTCCTTCTCGCCGACCTTGGAATAATAAGGGAAGGTCTGGTCGACAGGCACGCAGACCAGCTTCTCGTCGCCGCCGGCCTCGTCTTCCAGGTTCAGCACCGCGATCGGCCGGGCGCGCACGACGCAGCCCGGAATGAACGGCGAGCGCGACACGACCAGCGCGTCGAGCGGGTCGCCATCGGGGGAGAGGGTGTGGGGCACGAAGCCGTAATTGGCCGGGTAGCGCATCGGCGTGTGCAGGATCCGATCAACGAACAGCGCACCGCTGGCCTTGTCGAATTCATACTTCACCGGCTCGCCGCCGGTGGGCACTTCGATGATGACATTCAGGCTGTGCGGCGGGTTATCCCCCGTCGGCACCATGTCGATGCGCATGTTCGGTCCCTTTGCTTTGATGTTACGAAATTAAAACTCGTGCCGCAGGTCAGCGCGGCGCAAGCAACCGATCAAGACCGGTCTCTCCCGTGCCGATCTTTTCGAGGCGCGGGTAGCGCAGGCCGCCCTGCCAGTCGAGCGAGACTTGGCGATAATGCTCGCCCTTCTTCACCCACATCTGCACGGGCGTCTTGCTGTCCTTCGCCGCAGCGATGGCGGCCTTCAGCCGATCGTCGGAATATGCCATGCCGCCGACGGAAACGATGGTTGTGCCAAGCGTCAGCCCCGCATCGAACGCCGGCGATCCCCAGGTCACCGATGTGATCTCCGCGCCGGAACCGACCACGAAGCCGCCGGAATAGGTAAGGTCCGCCACCTTGCGCGTCTTCTCGCCATGGCTGAAGGACGGCGGCGCATCCGCGGTATAGATGACGCGATAGCCATTGCGTTCAAAGCCCGAGAGCGGCGCGCCCCTGCCATGTTCGGTCAGCCGCTTCGTCAAGAGCGTGCGCCAGTCATAGGGCTGCACCGTGTTCAGCGTCGCCACCACATCGTCGAACGTATAAGTGAGCGCTCCCCAGTCGCCATCGCGCACGCCGAAGAACGCCTTGGCAAAGTCATCGATCGACTTCTTGCCGCCGGACAGCTGACGCAACTGAGAGTCGACCTCCAGCCAGACGAGCAGGCCCTCGTTGTAATAATCCTCGCTGCGCTGCCAGCTGGCCCAGCCCTTCGGCCGCCGCGCGGAGATGATGGGATCGTTGGTGGTGTCGAGAAGGTCGCGCCATTGCCGTGCCGGCTGGCTGTCATACAGCGCGGCGATCGCGGCGAGCTGGTCAAGCGTGTCCTGCTTCGACACCATGCCCGACCGCGCCTGCAGCACATAGCCCCAGAATTGCGTCTGCCCCTCGTACACCCACAGGAGCGAGTTGCGCATCGGCGTGCGGAAATCCGGCGTCCACGAATTCGCCCCGCGGCGGAACTTGCCGTTCCAGCTGTGGCTGAATTCGTGCGGCAGCAGGTTGCGGCGGCCGGGGCCGTCATTCCACTTGGTGAAATAACCCGGCGTGACGCCGTTCTCGCTGGAACGATGATGTTCAAGGCCAATGCCGCCAAGGTTGTCGCTGATCGACAGGAGGAAGGTGTACTTGTCGTAATGCTGGCTGCCGAACGCCTTCACCGATTGATCCACCAGCCGCTTGTGCGCATCGATCTGCGCTGGCGTAGCGGCAAGTTCGCCGGGCGTGTCGGCGTAAACAGCGAGCGATACCTGCGGCGTCAGCTGCCACGTCTTTCCGTAGCGCCCGGCAAGAATCGGCGAATCCACCAGCACTTCGTAATTTGCCCGGTCATAGGAATAGGTGGAGCCGCTGGCCTTTGCCGGGATCGCGCCCGATGCCGTCCAGCCGGCCGGGTATTTCACCGTCATCTTCACCGGGATCTGCCGGGTGAAATAGCCGGCGGGGTAAAGGCTCACGGAATTGGGCTGAAGGCTCAGCATCTCGGGGGTCATGGTGATCCGGCCCTGATCGGCCTTGGTCGCCGAAATGAACTGGAAGCTGGCCTCGATCTCCCGCGTGCCCGCGGGAACGTCGAGGTGAAAAGCAAACACGTCCACCGGATCGCGCGTCCACGGGATCGTCCGGCCATTCGCCTTGATCACCAGCCCGGCAAGCTTCTCGATCTGCCCGCGTGCGGCATGGTTGCCGGGCAGCCACGCCGGGTAGAGCAACACCATCGGTCCCGCCTTGGCGACCGGGATCGTCTCGGTCACGCGATAGATGCCGCGCGCGACATCGGTGGCATCCACGTTGAGCGCGATCGTGCCGGGATAAGGCTGATCGACCGGATCGGGGATCGTTGTCGTAAAGGGTACCGGCTGCGGCGCGGAATTGCCGGCGGGCAGTTGCGCCGTGGCGACGGCGGCGGAAGCGAGCAGGGCGCTCGCGAAAGCGATACGGATCATGGGAAACCTCGCTAACGAGCGGCAGGGCGAAGCTCAATGACTTGGATTGCCGGTTTCACCCGCGACGCCTAGATGCGCCCGCAATGGCCCGTATTCAGACTCCCAATCGCGTGCGCGGCACGCAGGACATTTTCGGCAGCGAACAGCGTCGCTTCGCCCATGTGCTCGACACCTTTGATCGCGTGCGCAAGCTCTATTGCTTCCAGCGCGCCGAAATCCCGGTGTTCGAAGCGACGGAGGTGTTCGCGCGCTCGATCGGCGAGACGACGGACGTCGTGTCGAAGGAAATGTACACCTTTCCGGATCGCGGCGGCGATTCCTTGACGCTGCGGCCGGAATTCACCGCCGGCATCGCGCGCGCTTACCTTACTGAGGGCTGGCAGCAATTCGCTCCCTTGAAGGTTGCGACTTCCGGCGCGGTGTTCCGCTACGAACGCCCGCAAAAGGGCCGCTATCGCCAGTTTCACCAGATCGACGCCGAGATCATCGGCGCGCCCGAGCCGATGGCGGACGTCGAGTTGCTGACGCTCGCCGACCAGCTGCTCCACGAGCTGGGCATTGCAGACGGCGTGACGCTTCAGCTCAACACGCTGGGCGATGCCGAGACGCGGGACGCCTGGCGCGCGGCGCTCGTCGCGCATTTCGAGGCACACCGCGGCGATCTGTCGGAGGACAGCCTCTCCCGGCTCGACAAGAATCCGCTGCGCATCCTCGATTCCAAGGATCCGCGCGATCGCCCGATCGCCGATGCGGCGCCGGGGATCGATAATTTTCTGACCGCTGATGCGCGCGCCTTCTTCGAAGCGGTGACCGCAGGGCTCGATGCCGCTGGCGTGAAATGGACCCGCAACGACCGTCTGGTCCGCGGCCTCGATTATTATCGCCACACCGCGTTCGAGTTCGTCACCGATCGGCTGGGCGCGCAGGGCACGGTGTTGGCCGGTGGGCGCTACGACGGCCTCATTGAAAGCCTCGGCGGCCCTGCAACGGCCGGTGTTGGCTGGGCCGCGGGTGTCGAGCGGCTCGCGATGCTGCTCGAGGAGCCGGAATTCGCTGGTTCGGTCAATATAATCGCCGAAAGTGCCGGCCTTGAACTGCTGGCGACCGCAGCGGTCGCGGCGCTGCGCCGTGGCGGCGTTGCCGCGGAAGCGACAATCGAGGGCAGCCCGCGCAAGCGCTTCGACAAGGCGCTGAAGCGCAAGCCGTCGCAGACGATGAGCCTGTCATTGCGCGACGGCGCGCTTCAGGTCTCGCAGCGCGGCTATGGCGCGGAGCAGGACGCGATCGATCAGGTCCGCGCCATTGTCGATCCGGTGATCGCAGCGCATCAATGACCGCCATTTCGCTCGACCGCATCCGCCAGATCGAGGCTCGGCGCGATGAACTCGCCGCATTGATGGCGACCGGTGACTTGCCGGGCGATCGCTTCGTCGCGGTGTCCAAGGAATATGCGGAGCTCGAACCCGTCGCTCAGGCCGCGGCCCAGGTCCGCCGGCTGCGGCAGGAGGCCGAAAGTCTCGCCTTCATGACTGATGACGCGGATGCCGAGCTTCGCGCCATGGCCGAGGACGAACTGCGCGAGAACAAGGCAGCGCTTGAAGCCGCCGATCGCAAGCTCGCGCTCGCGCTCCTCCCGCGCGACGCGGCTGACGAGCGCTCCGCGATGCTCGAAGTGCGCGCCGGCACCGGCGGCGACGAAGCCGCGCTGTTCGCAGGCGACCTCTTTCGCATGTATCAGCGTTATGCCGAGAACCAGGGGTGGCGGGTGGAGCTGATCTCCGCGTCGGACAGCGACGCTGGCGGCTACAAGGAAGTCGTCGCCTCGGTGACCGGCACCGGCGTGTTTGCGAAGCTCAAGTTTGAAAGCGGCGTCCATCGCGTGCAGCGTGTGCCCGTCACCGAAAGCGGCGGGCGCATCCACACTTCTGCTGCCACCGTCGCCGTGCTCCCGGAGGCCGAGGACGTCGACGTGCAGATCGATGACAAGGACCTGCGCATCGACATCTATCGCTCGTCCGGCCCCGGTGGCCAGTCGGTCAACACGACCGATTCCGCGGTGCGCATCGTCCACATCCCGACGGGTCTCACCGTGATCCAGCAGGACGAAAAGTCGCAGCACAAGAACAAGGCGAAGGCGCTGAAGGTTCTGCGCACCCGCCTTTATGAGATGGAGCGCGAACGCCTCCACGCCGAACGCGCCGGCGCGCGCAAGTCGATGGTCGGCAGCGGCGATCGCTCCGAACGCATCCGCACATACAACTTCCCGCAAGGCCGCGTCACCGATCACCGCATCAACCTGACGCTCCATCGCCTGCCTGAGATCCTGGCCGGCGACATGGATGAGCTGATCGGCGCCCTGATCGCCGAGGACGAGGCCGAGCGGCTCGCGACCCTTGATGGCTGATCTTTCCGGCGACGGGCCGGGTTCGGCGCGCGCAGCCTTGGCGGCCGCCGCCGCCCGGTTCGGCTTTTCGGAAACGGCGCGATTGGATGCCGAGCTGTTGCTCGCGCACGCTCTGGGCATCACGCGCGAGCGCCTTTTGCTCACGCTGGGCGACCAGCGGGTGCCTGCAAGCTTCGCCGATCTGGTCGCACGGCGGGAGCGTCACGAACCGATTGCCTATATCACGGGCACCCGCGCCTTCTGGACGATCGACCTCGACGTCGCGCCAGGGGTTCTGATCCCGCGTCCCGACAGCGAAACACTGATCGAGGCGGCCGTGGATCATTTTCGTGGCGGGACCGGGCCGCGCACGATCCTCGATCTTGGGACTGGCTCAGGCGCCTTGCTGCTGGCGGCGCTTGATCAATGGCCCGCCGCGACCGGGATTGGCATCGACGCCTCCCCACCCGCGCTCGCCATTGCCCGCCGCAACGCGGATCGCATCGCTCCTGGCCGCGCGGAGATCCAGGCGGGAGGCTGGGGCGGTACGGGTGCACGCTTCGATCTGATCTTGTGCAACCCACCGTATGTTGCCTGCGGCGAGACGCTGCCGGATGAGGTTACGCGCTTCGAGCCCGCCAGCGCTTTGTTCGCCGGTGCCGACGGTCTCGACGATTACCGGGCGATTGCACCGCTCCTTGCGCAACAGATTGCGCTGAGTGGCGCGGCCTGCTTCGAGATCGGCTCATCCCAGGCGGAAGCGGCCGGGGCCTTGTTCGCGGCAGCAGGCCTGAGCGTATCGGTCCGGCGCGACCTTGCGGGACGGGATCGGTGCCTCCTTGTCACGCCTTGAAATCAGCGGATTGGACCCAATATTTCCCTTTGAGAAAGCCCTTGCACCGGCTATGGCGAGCGCAGGGGCACGCAAAATCAACATCTCTGGTTGAATTTTGGGCGGCTTGCCCACCCTTCGTCATCAGCCGCTGCAGTCCGGCGGCCATGGCAGGCTTTTGGAGGCGACGCGCGTCTTGCGCTGGTCCGCCCGAAGCCGGGGATCGTTGCACCGAATGTTCCGGGAGCAAGGCCGTTTTTGGTTTGAGGACGAGGACAGTGATTTGATCAACAACCGTCAGAACGGTCGCCGTCGCGGCCGCGGTGGGCAGCGTACGCAGGGCGGGAGCAGCCAGGGCCAGCGTGACAATGGCAACCGGATCGACAGCCGCGCGCGGGGCAATGCCAGCCAGTTGTATGAAAAATACAAGAACATGGCATCCGACGCACAGCGCCAGGGCGATCGCGTCAACACCGAATATTACCTTCAATTCGCGGACCATTATTTCCGCGTTCTGGCGGATCAGCGCGGTCGCTACGAGGATCAGCCTCGCGATCGTCGTCCTCAGAACGACTATGACCTTGACGAGGATTACGGCGACGAAGGCGAGCCGATCCGCGCCGAGGAGCATGGTCGGGGCAGTGACGAGCGCAGCGAAAGGGACAGCAACCGCCAGTTCGATGGCAATCGTCAGCACGACGGCGGCCGTAGCCGATCGGATCGCGACGAAGGCGCCCGTGCGGAAAGCACGCGTTCGGACAACACGCGTTCGGACAACACGCGGGCCGACAACACCAGGGCGGACAGCGGCGAGAACCGGCAGCGTGATGCGCAGCATCGGCGGCAGCGCACGTCGTCCGGTTCGCGCAGCGACCACCGTCGAGAGGAGCGCGTAAGCGCGCCTTCCGAGGGCGATCTGGCGCCGATCGAGGCCCCGCAGTCCGAAATCGCGCAACCTGCGCCTGAGATGCAAGGCGATGCCGAAGTGGCGGCGCCCAAGCGTCGTGGCCGGCCGCGCAAGGCGCCAGTCGAGACTGGCGATCAGCTTGGCTTCGACGCCAGCGCGTTGCCGCCCTCGATCGGTGGTGACACGACAGCGGACGAGGGAGCGGCGCCCAAGCCGCGCCGTCGCCGCACGCTGAGCACGCCAGCGGAGGTCGAGGCGTAAGCCATACGGCCGCAGGCGTATGAAAACAGGCCGGTTTCGTCATGGGCGAGGCCGGCCTGTTCCTTATCTGGTGGTGCTCACGGCCGTTTTTCGCCGGCGGCGCCGTGACCTTGGATCAGTTGTGCGTGTCGTCGAAGTCGCGCGTGTCCACGGCTTCGTCGTGGCCGGTGCCTGACGACAGAAACGTCAGCCCCATCAGCGCGCCTGCCATGAGCACCGATCCGGTGACGCCGCCGATCATCGCTATTGTCGCCACCCAGTCGAGCGCGCCGTACGAGCGCCCGACCAGCCATATGGCAATGACCGAAGCGACCAGGCCGACAAGTCCGCTCCAGGCAAGCAATCGCCGGAAGCGTTTCCAGGCGAATCGTGCATATTCAGGATCATCGAGCCGGCTCATGCTTCCCATCTGCCGCGGAATAGCGCATTCTTCCAGCAACAACGCCGATGCGAGCATCCCTGTTCGCCCAACGGCGGGCAGAAGATGAGGAGAGAGCCGATGACGATCACGGCAATCCTGCGGGGAAAGGGTCATGACATCGTGGCCGCAGCACCCGATGATCCGGTGCGAAAGGCCGTGGCGCTGCTGGCGGAGCATCGGATCGGTGCGGTGCCGGTGGTGGAGGGCGGCGACGTGCTTGGCGTCTTTTCCGAGCGCGATCTCGTTTACTGCCTAAGGGCCGGCGACACCGATGTGCTCGACCGGCCCGTGCGTGACGTCATGACAGCGCCCGCCGTCACCGTGTCGCCGGCTGATCCGGTGATGGGCGCACTTTCGCTGATGACGCGTCGTCGTATCCGCCACCTTCCAGTGCTGGAGAACGGCCGGATGATCGGGCTCGTGTCGATTGGCGATCTCGTCAAGTACCGGATCGAACGGGTGGAAGCCGACGCGGCGGCAATGCGGGATTATATCCAGCAGGCATGAGCGGTTACCCCCGGTTGCGCACCAGCGCTATTGTTTCGCGGACCAGCTGCCGCGCGAAAATTACCAGCCAAGCTGCGTAAGTGGCGCCTCCGACGGCGATGAGCAGGATTAGCCGCGCGAGCGGCGGCAGTGTGGCGAGATGATCGACCGCGCCTACAACAGCCGCCATGGCGGTGGCTGCCATCAGCGGCGGTGCGATGGCCGCAGCAAGTTCGCCGAAGGTGGCGCCGATCACGGTAAGCGAGCGCCAGCAGCTGATCGCTAGGTACACGGGGTAACAGATGATCCATGCGCTCGCGATTCCGATCAAGCCCCATCGGATGCCCAGAAGGAAACCAACGCCCAGGATCAGCGAGCCGATCGCGCCATTGCTGACACCCACTCCCGGCCGGCCCAGTGCATCGCAGGCGGGTGAAAAGAGCACCTGCAGCGTCATGAACGGCATGGCGAGCGCCAACAGCCGGACAATCATGCTGGCGTCCGTCCAATTCTCGCCCAGCATAACCCGCACCAAGGGTTCAGCGGTTACAGCCATCCCGAAGTAGAAGGGCAAGGCGGCGAGCATCACGATCCGGGTGCCCTTCACGAACGCAGCGGCCGTGGCATGGCGATCATGCTGGATACGCGCATAGGCCGAGAACGCCACCTCGTTCAGCGGGGGTACGAACTTGGAAACAAAAATCTGCGCCAGAAACAGGCTGGTCGTGTAGATGCCGAGGTCGTGCAGATCCAGGTGCCTGCCCGCGATGAATACGTCGATCTGGCTCTGCAGAAACCAGAACAGCTGGCTTGCCGCCATGACCCCGCCGAACCGAGCGAGCGAGCCCGCACCCCGGAAGTCGAATGACGGGATGATCAGACAGCGGGCAGCGATCGTCATGCCGGCTGCGCGCACGGCAAAAAGCACCATCGGCGCAATGACCAGTGTCCAAACGCCCCACCCCGCAAAGGCGCCGAGCAACGCGGTGCCAGCGCCGGCGATCGAGGACACGATGTTCACGCGCCCTTGTTGGCGATAGTCCATCTCGCGGCTGAGCAGCGCCTGGGGTAAGGCGATAAAGGGCGTGAACAGATAAATTAGCGATTGAACGCGGAGCAGGTCCGCCACCTCCGGCTGCCGGTAATAGGCCGCCGCAAGTGGCGCCAGCCCAAGCTGGATAAGCCCCAGCCCCACGTTCACGGCGATCAGCATGCCAAAGGCCTGGCGTATCTGACGATCGGAAATCTGCTTTTCCCGGATCAGGCCGCTTGCCAGCCCATAACCGTTAAGCATGTTGAGAAACGCCATCACCACCCCTGTGAGCGCGAACAGTCCGTAATCACTGGGCGACAGGATGCGGATGACCAAAAAAGTCGCTGCCCATTGTAACAGCTGCGACGCGACCTGCGTGCCGGATCGCCAGATCACCGCACTGCGGACCTGGCTGGCGAACGATTCGGCAGGATTCGGCGGACTTGCGGGAGCGTTCATCGTCCGTTCGCTACATGTGTGTGACGAGTGGGCAAGGCGGGATTGGCGGGAAAGCGTAGTTTTTTGGGGTGTGTGTAAGAAAGTTGCAAAAAGTGTTTGACGGTTGGGTGAGTGTTCCCTAGATGGGTTTCAC
>NZ_NBBJ01000008.1 GCF_002197665.1 Sphingomonas mucosissima | reverse complement strand
TCGCAGCGCCGAGAGCAGGTGCAGATAGCGGCCATGGCCGCTATCTGCACCTGCTCTCGGCGCTGCGAGAGGGAACGCCTCCCGCCGGTCACGACGATGTCCGCATTGGCCTCGTACAGTGCCTCGGCCCGCAAGCGCTTCTCCCGCGCCCGGCGCTGCTTGCGCGTCTCGAAGCTTCCGGCAGCATTGGTGCCGACCATGTTGAACGCCGACAGGTCGTTACCCGCGGGCAGCGGCAGGGGCGTAAACACCTGCTCGGGATGCGTGCTCGTCACGTCGGTAGGCCAGCATTGCAGGTTCAGCCACGCGCTTGGCGGCGGTGGCGGAGGTGCGTTCTCACGCTTGTTGGGCTTGCCGGCGATCACCTGCAGCCGCGCGTCGCGCAAGCTCTGCTGCCCGCCGTTGGCGACCGTCAGCCATGCGAACAGAGCCACTTTGTTACCATCGGGCGCCAGCCGCCCAACATAGTTCGCGGACCAGTCGAACCCCTGCGCCATGTAGGTCAGCTGGATGGTCGCGGTGGTCGCCCGCGTCGCGCGCGTCAGGATCGACAGCGTCGGCCGCGCGGTCAGCGTCTCGGGCACCCGGTCATAGAGGATGCGCTCCGGCAGCCCCGAACAGCGCAGCGTCTCCAATCCTTTCGCGGTCTGAAGCACCACCCCGCCGTCAGGCCCGGCCTGAATGATCGCTGTCTGTTCGCTAACCTTGCCGGTGACCGGGTCCATACGGCGCAGCAGCACCCGCCGCTTCAGATAGGCATCGACAAGCCCGGCAGGCGAGATCAGCCGTGCGTCACGGTTCTTCTCGCGCACCCCACTCGGCAGCCCCGTGACGATCGCAGTCTCGGGCAGCAGCCCTTCGGCGACGTCCTCGAAACGAATCTGGCTATCGCCCTGCGGCACCGTGATGGTGCGGGTCTCGGTGATGAGGGCATAGCCGCCAGGCCAGTTTCCGCGCATAGCGCCCGTGCGGTATGGGTCGCGGTACACCGTCACCGCGATGTCGGACACCACGCGTGACACCACGACCTGCGGCTCCGCGAGCGCGGGCGCCGCAGCCGCCAGTGTCAATGGCAGCAAGGCCCAGCGCAGCACCGCTCAGTACCGCGTATCGAACGTTGCCGTCAGATCCGTCGTCCCGTTCGCCGGGACGGGCACCTTCCACTCGATCCGGTCAGCCGACACACGCTCGCCGGTCAGGCTCTGCTCGACCACCTTAACGTCGCCCCACAGCCCGTCCTGCGCCAGGTCAACGGTGACCGGCGCATCGCGTGCGTTGGTCAAGTTGTAGGTCATCCTAGTGCGCCAGCGGCCCCTCGCCTGGCGGGTCCGCTCGGCGACCACAACCTTGACCTTGACGTCGAACGCCTCGCCCGTCCGGATCGACATCGACGATCCGAGGGGTGTATGCGGAATTCGGTTTTCGCCGATGAACTGCGGGTCTCCCCGCGCGTCGCGCATGTAGACGCGGATGGTGCCCGCCGGCAGCTGATCGCCCAATCCGCCCGCGCGCGAGGTCGAGAACTTGATCGCCGTGGCGGCGCTGCGCGGGACATCGTTGCCGCCCAGCCAACCGTTGCTGAACTCGTACGCCTTGCGCGCCGCCGCCGCCTTCACGTCGAGGAAGCTGACCTGCTTCTGCTGCGCGTTGGCGATTGTGGTCCGCTCGGCCAGCGGATACAGGTAGAAATCGCCAAGTCGCTCGCGGGTACCTGTCTCTGTGCCTGCCTGCTCGATCGCGCTGGCGTCGCCCAGTGAGGCGAAGCGGTTGGCGGAGCCGCCGACGTTGCCTGCCACCAGCAGCGTGTCGGCGCGGGCGAACGTCGTACCGGTATTGTTGGTCAGCGTCACCCACCCTTGAACGTCGATCGCCCCTGCCTTTTCATCAAACAGCGCGACGTAATCGCTCGTCCAACCCAGCCCCGGCGTCAGATAGGACAGCCGCGTCAGCACCGGCCCCGGCTGCGCTGCCTCGACCGTCAACGACAGCGTCGGGCGCGCGCGCAGATTGTCGGGCACCTCGTCGAACACGACGCGCACCGGCAGCCCGTCGTCGCGTAGCACTTCGATCCGGTTGCCGATCTGCAGCACAATGCCGCCGTTTGCCGCCAGGACGCGCGCCTGCTCGCGGGTCTCGGCACCGGTCGCTGGATTGGTGCGGACGATGGTGACGATCCGACCGACCGCCTTCTCCATCAGCTTGTCGGGCGATAGCAGGTCATAGTCGAAGTTCTGCTCGACGATCCCCACCCCAGGGCCGCTCAGCGTGACCGTTTCCGGCCGGATCTGCGCGGACACGTCCGGGAACTCCTGGCGGCTGCGCCCCTGCGGCAGCGTCAGCGTCCGGGCATCCTGCACCAGCGACACCCCATTGTTGTAGATGGTGACCTGCACGTCGCCCTGTGCGGTCTGCGCGGTCTGCCCGGTTTGCGCCAGCGCCGCCACAGGCCACAGCGCCACGCCCATAACCCACCATTGCCGCATTGCGCTCTCCCGTTTGCGGCAAGGCTAGCAAGTAGGTTCGCTCTCGCAAAGTAATCTCGCCACGCGAAATGCCTTGCGAGGCCGATCAGTCGTGCTGCGATCGATGCTCGACCTGCTGCGGCACGCGCAGCAAGATTGCGGGGGGCACGCAGGGGAGACGATCGGTCGACGATCTTGTGGTCTGCGGTTTGGGGGCCTTTGCCGGCTGGGCGCTGTGCGGATCTAAGGGATATCGCTTCGTCCTTGCCGCTGTCGCCGGAGCCGTGTTCGCGACGGTCCGCTCCGCGTGGCGCGCGCCGCGATCGAGCCGCGGTGCAGGTTGTGCTTTCGCAAGGTGGCTCTGTGCCCGCCAAGACGGACTCTTCATCACGTCGGCACTGCCATTGGCGCGATGACCCATATTCAGCCGTTCAAGGGCGGGGAGCGCGTGCCTAAAACCAGGCACTCGTTCAACCTCTGACTGGCATCAACTGGGCGGGTAAAGACTTAGCCTGCACTTCTTCATCGAGAGCGAATGCGGGAAGCACCAGAAGGCTTGCAAGTGCGGCTACGTGCAGCAGGAGGTCAATCGCAGCGAGCGGCACCGGTCCCTGCTCGATGAGAGGCGCCGCGAGTACGGTACCTAGTGCGGCCACGCCAAAGGTCGCGAGGACCACGAGCGCGCTGCCGCGAGCATCATCCCCGTGCGCGGCCATCACGGCGCGGTAGAAGCAAGCGGCCCGCGCAGGCCCAGGCCGACATTGACTGGCGCGAACAGCGCGAGGATCGCGAGCGGTGCAACGCCGCCCTGTAGCGCGTAGACGATTTGGGCTGCGGAGCCTTGCATGCACAACGCCGTGCCTAGTAGGACCGTGCGCTCGCTCCCGAACCGCGCTACGACGCACGCTGACATGTTGGCTGAGGCGATGAAGAGCAGGATTGCACCCACCTGCACAACGATGAAGTCACCAAGTGTTCCGCCGAGCGCCCGAACCAGCAGGACCGGCAGGCCAAAGACGAAGTGAGTAGGCCTCCCAGCACGAACGCCTGGCTCAACGCGTAGCGCAGGAAGGTCACGTTGCTAAGGAGCACAACGTAGCCGCTTCGCGCACGCCGCCCGACCTGCGGGATCTGACCTGCGAGTGTCGTTAGCAGGGCTAGCGCGCCCGCCGCGGCGGCGAGCACGAAGAAAGACGCGCGCCAGTCGCCGAACAACAGCAAGCCAGCCCCAGCGATGGGGGCGAGCGCCGGCGCAAGCGACTCAATGCTGCCAAGCAGCCCCATGGCGCGCACCGCCCGCGCTTTGTCGAACAGCGCCTTTAAGATCGCAGGTGCGAATACTGCGGGTGCCGCCGCTGCGGCACCCTGGAGCGTGCGGAGGGCAATCAGCGCTTCGATCGACGACGCCGCCGCGCAGGCGAGCGACGATGCGCAGGTCGCGACCAGCGAACCGACAAACAGCCGCTGCGTCGAAAAACGGTCGCTAAGCGCCCCGAAGACAAGGAGCCCGGCACAGGTTCCACACACATATGCGGCGAGTACTAGCTGCGCTGCCGGCGCATCTGCGTCGAGCGCCTCGCACGAACCGATTGATCCGCTCGACCTCGGTCCCGTCCGCCTCGATCACCACCGCGCTCGGGCGGTGATCGTCGAGCAATCGCGCCGTGACCTTCGCGCGTTCGGAATAGAATTCGCTCGTGCCGTGCGTCGCCTCGCCAAGGAGCACGGACGTCGCGGCGCGCGCGGCTCCGATGACATCATCCTCGCGGCCGAAGTCACCTCCCGGCACCGCACCTGCGGCAGGAACGCTCATCACCGACGCCATCCACAGCAGCAGCGAGCCCGTGACCCGGTTGCGCCGAACCCGATCGGCGCTGGCTGCCTCGGCGGCCCTATGACGACGCATTTCCGGTGCTGGTTCCGCCTCTGGACCCGACGCCTGCCCCGATGTTGCCGACGGTCGCACCCGGGCCGCCGCCAGCAAGCGTTCCAACCGGTTGAAGACCATTGGACAGGTCGTTTCCCGGAGACGGCTGAAGCTGAAAATCGGTGTCGGCCGCGTCCTCTTCCGCCTTCTTCGGTTGTTCCGCGTTGTCGCCTTCTTGTGCCATCGAACCTTTCCCCGGAAACCCCGAACTCAGTGCAAAGGCGCAGTGAAAGTTCCGTTGATCGGGCCAAGCTGCTAGAAAGGCGACGAAATGAGTGAGCGACCGCCCGTAGGCAAAGCCCTGGCGATGACGATCACGCTGTTGGCCTGCGTGTTCGCCGGGCTGGGTGTCCTGTTCGTGTTGGCGCCCGTACCAGCCGCGAGCTTCTACGGGATCGACCCTGAATCATCGTCAGGGCTGTTCTATGTTCGCGCCGTCGGATTTCGCGATCTCGGACTCGCATCGTACCTGTTCGGGCTGACGCTCGCCCAGCAGTTCCGGGCGTTGTCGATCGTGATGCTGTCGACCCTGATCATCCCGGCCGGCGACATTCTCCTGCTCGCCGCGTCGGACGGAGCGCAACCGATCCACTATCTTCTCCATGCCGCCAGCTTCCTGTGCTTCGCCGGCAGTGGCTTGTGGGCGAGACGATCGGCAAGCGCGCGATGACGGTCGACATACGACTGGGCGCAAGTCGACCAGCGGCTTTGCGACGTGATCACCCAGAACGGACATTCGTGACACGTATTTGGTTTCCATTTTCCAACGTTTGTTCATGTTTATCACACACAGAGATTAGAGATGCCGTGCCAGCAGTACGTGGAACAGAGCGAGCAGATAGGGGCGCTTGACCACTTCGACCGCCACGGCGCGCATTATCGACTGAAGGCGAAGGCCCCCGTTTGCCCGGTCGCTCCCGCCATCACGTCCATGGACCTGCGACCATATAGCAGCAGTGGAGAACCAGCGTCACATGAGGCGACAGGGCGTGGCTGACGGACCTATACCTCCTGCCACGCCTGCAGGGGTCAAGCGCGTTCGAGATAGCGCGCGCGCAATGCGTTCTTCATGGCCTTATCCACGCCGAGCTCGCTATGATGGTAGCCCTCGAACCCGCCGGGCCGGCTGCGGATCGTAACCGCACTGCCGCTTACCGCTCGATCACCCTGCCCGGCGGGGGAGACGCTCAGATCAAGGCAATCCAGGATCGACTGGTCGCGCTTGCCTATCTCGAAGGGCACCATGCAGACGGGCTGGTCGGGCGTAGCCAGAACGCGACGCTCGACGCGGTGAGGCCTTTCAGCGCCGCAACGGCCTGAAGCCCGATCGCGATCGGGCAGCCCGAATAGCTAGACGCGGCAGCGCCTGACCATGAAGGCAAGCAAGCTGATGCACGCGAAATGATCCGCAGCCTGCTAGCTGCCATGCTTCTCCTGTCGGCGTGCGGCCGCAGCATGGGCGGCCCGCTTGAACCGGTAGAAACACCTGGTGTCGAGCTTTCCACGAGCGCGGACGGCAGAAAGATCGCGACAATGCGGGTTGGTGCGGTGTCGGTGCAGATATCCGCGCGCTGGTCCGATATTGCGGGGCAATGGGCGATGCTTGTTTATGCGAATCGTGGCGTCGTGCCGGTTAGCGTCGAGCTAGGCACGCTGGTCATGTCCGGCCCGGCCGGCGAGGCGGTGGTCATGTCGGCAGCGGATGTGACCACACCAATCTTGTCGACGACCGCAGCGACAATGATGATGCGCCCATGCTTCTGCAGCGTGACGGCGATGGGATCGCCAGGGGCAGGCTGGAGCTGCCCGCCGGCGCGGAGCGCCGCGTCGATGCCCAGCTTAGCCCGTTCTCGAACACGCAGGCTGCCGCGGCAGGCAACGCCATCAAGCTTCACGTGCCGCTGCCAGGCACCCCAAGAGATGTCACGTTCATCGCGGAGCGGCCGTCCGTTCTGCCATTCTAGCGCGCTTCAACGGGCTGTCGTCGGGCTTGGAAGCGGTTGGTGAGACGCGTGGCGTGATCGACCGCGAGGCCGACGTCGCCTGCCCCATGAGATAGCGTGCGCTGCAAGTCCATGAATACCTCTTCTCTCCAAAGAAAAGCATCCGGGAAGGTTAGAGGGTTTATTGAAGCGCTAAGTTGCTGGGTGCCGGCGGTGCGCGGGGGCTTGGGACGTGGGCCGATGCTCTCGTGGTAGCGGATCGTCTCTACCTTTGTGACGGTGGCCTTGCCGAGATTGCCGATCGTCAGGGTAATGGCTTCATTCCTCCGCGCCTAAGCGAAAGCGGATGCCGCCGTTGATCGTGCGCCCCTCGGTGGGCGCCCAGGCGTCGACCGTCCAGGATCCGACCGGCGCGCGGGTCTGGCGCAGCAGGGGATCCCAGCGCGTCTGGCGCACGTCGAGCAGGTTTTCGGCGTTCACAAAAAGGCTCACCCTGCCGAGCACCAACTCACCCATCAGACCCAGTTCGACATAGGAGCGGCTGCGGCTGCGGTACGGATCGTCATCAAGCGACTGGCGGCCGGTGTAATAGGCCTCTAACCCGATCCGCCCGCGACCATGCTGCTCCAACATTGCGACGAGACCGGCAGTGTCGCGCGGCGTCAGGGGCGCGCGGCGGCGCTCAGGAGTGTCGGGATCCGGCTCGGTGGCGTCGATATGGACGTAGCTGCCGGTGACCGTCACCGCCTGCCAGCGATAGCGCAGCAGCAGTTCCGCGCCGCGGGTACGCGTCGTGCCGGCGGCGTTGGCGAGGGTGACACGGGTGGCGTCCACTTCGCGCAGTTGCACGGCGTGTTCGATGTTCGAGGCGAAAAGGCTGATGCTCGTTTCGATCGGTCCTTTCACATAGCCGATGTCGATCGAGCCGGTGTCGGCAACTTCGGCGCGCAACTTCGCATAGGGCAGGACGCGGGAGAGGCCGTTCGCCTCGACTTCCTCGATCAACGGCATGGGCGCGTAGAAGCCGCGGCCCAGCGAGGTGCGGATCGTCCATGAGCCGGGGCGATAGAGCGCAGACAGCCGCGGGCTGATGCGTGATCCATATTCGCTGTGCCAGTCCCAACGGGCGCTGGCGGCAAGTGTCAGATCGCGGGCGGCGTCCTGCTCGCCCTGCACGAACAGCGCGGGGATGGTGTAATCATAGTCGAAGCCAGCGACGTCGTGGTTGCGATAGCCGTCCGCCTGGAAGGCCGCGCCGGCGAGCCACGTCGTGCCGCCTGACGTGCCGCCGAGCGACGCCTCAACGAAACCCGTTTGGTGGCGATCGCGCTCGATCGTGCTGCCGAAACGATGCCGGTGCGCCTGAGTCACACCTGCAGTGCGCAATTGCAGCTTGCCCATGCCGTCGAGCGGCAGATCGGCGTTGAGGCCGAGGTCGAAGCGTTCGCTATGCAGGTCCTGCACGAACGCGCTGCCGTTGGCGACGGTACGGCCAGGAAGCGTGCCGCCCGCGCGATCCTCGCTCATCGCGCCAGCGGTGAGATAGACGCGCGCACCGTTCGCGCCGCTCCAAAACAGGCGCGGGCGGGCCGTCCAGCGCTCGTAGCCAGGAAGATTGGCCCAGCCGTCGCCGTCGATGTCCTGCGCGGTCTGGCGACCGTAGCCGCCGGTGAGCGACGCGCCGATGCTGTCATTGAGCGGCTTGGCGACATAGCCGGTCACGTCCTGCCCGTTGCGGGTGGTGGCGTTGAGCAGCAATTCCCCCTCCGCCGCATCACCAGGCCGGCGCGAGACGAGGTTGATGACGCCGCCCAGTGCGGCGGGACCGTAAAGCGCGGACGCGGCGCCTTTGATGACCTCAACCTGTGCGAGATCGGTGGGCGGGATCTGGAGCAGGCCGATCGCCAGAGCCTGCCCGCCATAGAGCGGCAGGCCGTCAGCAAGGATCTGTGTGTAGCGCCCCTTCAGCCCCTGCATCCGCACGTTCGATGCGCCGAGCGCGGGTGACGTAACCTGGACGCGCACGCCGGGCGTTTCGCTGACCAGCATGGCAATGTTGCCGGGGGACATGAGAAGCTTCTCCTCAATCTCCTCGCGGTCGATCACCGCGACGCGGATCGGCTCGTCCTGCACACGGCGGCCGTTGCGCGTGGCCTGGATAACAATGTCCTCCCCCTCCTCGGAGTCGGCCCCTTGCGCATGAGCAATTCCCGGCAACGCGAGACAAAACACGAGGACGTAAAGGACGCGGAACAACACAGATGACTTCCCCATGCCCATCCGAGTGGCGAGACCGTCAATCCTGTAGGGGCTGCGGTTGCTACAGGGTCAAGCGACCAATACGTGATATGCGGAGATTATCCGAAATGATCGAGCTTGGTCTGGGCTGCCGCGGCGGTCGGCTCGGTTCGGGAAGGACGCAAAAGCGGCCGATCAGCGCCGCTAACCCCAACTTCGAAGCGGGTCGCTCCTCGATCTAGATCGCGCAGTCTTTCGGTTAGCACGGTATGCCGTCCACCGCAGGACTACCTCAGCTGCTAGGCGGGGCCGCCTGACCGCGATGCGTACCCCTCCCCCCGCCGATTGCGGCAGGTGGAGGAGAGAAAAACTGGACCCCCATCCGTGCGCTTGCATCACAAACTCAGAGGCGTCGGCAAGCGAGCGCGACCTCGTACTTCACACTAAGATGATTGCCGCACGGGAAATCTGACGGCACATTGATCGCTATGAAACAGGTCATCCTCTACGGCGCGCCACACTCGCTCTACTCAGGAAAGACCCGCTCTTACCTGCGCAAACAGGGCATTGCCTATGTCGAGCGCACGGGCGGTGCACGCTTCAGCTCGGAGGTTGTCCCCGCCATTGGCCGCGGCATCATTCCCGTTATCGAATTGCCGGACGGCTCCTTCGTGCAGGACACGATCGATATCCTTGACCATTTCGAGCGCGCTGGCGCACCAGTGAGCGCTTACCCTGCCGGTCCTCGCCAACGGATACTCGCGCATATCGCCGAACTTTATGCGGTTGTCGGTCTGACACGGCATGCCATGCACTATCGCTGGAGCTACGCCGATGAGCAGGATCAATTCCTTACCGACGCCTTTTCCGCCGCCGGGTCGGGAGATCCAGCTGCGGTCATGGCGCGCATGCGATCGTATCTGCCGATGCTGGGCGTGACCCCCGCCACCATACCGGCGATCGAGGCGTCCTACATCGCGTTGCTTGACCTACTTCAGGCGCACTTTGCGTCTCATCCGTATCTGTTCGGAGGGCAGCCCTCCTTGGGTGATTACGGCCTTCTGGGCCCCCTCTTCGCTCATCTTGGGCGTGATCCGGTCCCGGCCGATATCATGAAACGCCGTGCACCAAAGGTCTTCCGTTGGGTCGAGCGGATGAATGCTGCTGATGCCGATATTCCGGAATATGGTGATTATCCGGCGACCTACCTTCCTGACGATGGGATACCGACGACGCTCGAGCCGTTGTACCGCCACATGGCCGACGAGTTGTTTCCGGAGCTTACGGACAAGGTCGACATGGTGCGTCGCTTTGTGGCTCAAGCCGAGCCGGAGACGGGTTCACCAGTGACCGACAAACCGCACCGGCGCGTTATCGGCTCGGTCCAAACTTCGTTCCGCGGCGTCGGCGCGGAGAGTGGTGTGCAGCCTTACATCTTCTATCTTTGGCAGCGCATCACCGACACGTTCGGTACGCTTGAAGCCAATACGGCTGCCTGCGTGCGTGAATGGCTGAACGGGGTTGGCTTGTCTCCCTTGCTCGACGCTCACCGGCCAATCCGCGTCGAGCGCCGCGGGCATATCGAAGTTTGGGGCGAGCGGCTTTAATCGCGGGCGGCGGCGCGGACGCGCAGGCTGCGTTGGCCGCCCTGAGCAAGGTGGAGGCCGAAGTTGTGTGGGCGGCACGGCGAGGGACATCGCGGCAGCTTCGGGGCCTATCGCTGCAACCAGATTGTGGCGAGCCGCTGGATCTGGCTCCTGCCGCCCGCCCGTCCCATATGCCCATGCATGCTCAAGCACCTGCATCTGCCCCTTGCGATCGCTCTTGCTGGCTGCGGCCAGGCCGCCGCAGAACGAGCGGTGCCGATCCCACGCGCCATGCAGGACTTACCCCCCTCTCCAGGATTGCAGCGGGCAGTTTTGGCGGGCGGCTGCTTCTGGGGCATGGAGGCAGTGTTCGAGCGGGTAAAAGGCGTACGTGACGTCACCGCCGGCTATGCGGGGGGTACGGCGAACACTGCCAATTACAGCGAAGTCAGCACCGAGCGGACCCGGCATGCAGAAGCAGTTCGCGTAACCTATGATCCACGAATGGTGAGTTACGCGACGTTGCTGCGCGTCTACTTTTCGGTTGCGCACGATCCCACTCAGGTGAATGGTCAAGCTCCCGACGTTGGCCCGAGCTACCGCTCAGCAATCTTCCCTCAGACGCCGCAGCAAGCAACGGTAGCGCGGACGTATGTTGCACAGATTGAACGGGCAAGCGTCTTTCCACGCCCGATCGCGACCAAGATCGAGAGCGGCCGCTTTTATCCAGCGGAGGACTACCACCAGAACTTCTTCAACCGAAATCCAGCGCATCCTTACATCGTGCGCTGGGACAAACCGAAGGTGGCGGCATTCAAGAAAGGTTTTCCCGCGCTGGCGCGGTGAGCTCGGTTCACGCCTAAACGAACAACGCCGCTCCTTTAGAGTTGTCCGGACATGGTCAGAGCATGTTCCTGGCCGAACAGCTGTGACGCTAACGCTTCTACCGGCAATATTCCGTTGCAACTTGATACATCACATTAAGATCGAGCCAGGTGACTACTCCCGCGCTCACCTTGACCATGGCTACCAGCGGACGTCGGGGAGGCCAGGCTGGGCCATTCACCACTCTTTCGCTTTCGGACCTTGAGCGTCTGCCAACCGCGCTATGATTGATTATCGCTTCGGGTTTCGCAATTTGATGGAGAGAGGGCGAGTTGCTATGCGGAAGCGCAGGCGGGATGGGCCGCCCTCTTACTCAGGGGCATGACGGTTTGGCCTCGAAGTTCGGATAAACCGTATAGAAGGCGGGATTGCGCGAGCGCAGCGGCGGCTATTCCTGCGATCCGTTTCCGATATCCGCGAGCATGGACCGCCCCGCATCCGACAGCTTGTACACGCCGGGCCGCTCCCTGACGAACCAGCCATAGACGTTACGCAGCAGAACGGTGCCGGCGTCGGTGGCCAGGTGCTTCAAGTCGCGCGGCCGTGCCGTTCCGTTGCCGATGGCCTGCGCGCAGGCGATCGCGCGCTGCCGATAGGCGGTCATGATCGGGCGGCGCGATGAGCCCCCCTGCGCCGGATCCCCTTTTCGGCTCGCATGCTCCTTGAGGATCCGCGCCCGCCGCCGCAGGTCCGTTCGCGGCCGATAGGGGGCAGGCTCAGCCAGGATCGTCACGGCGCCGAGCTTGAGATCGACAGCAAGAAGGCCGAGACCCAGCAAGCGGCACAACCGCAGGACGCGCGCGTCCCGGTCACGGCCATTCCGGCTCGCCACGATCGCCAAATATACCAGATCGGCGCACCGCAGCCGGTCCACGGCTTGCAACACGAGCTCGAGCGTGAACGAGAGCTTCAGTTCCGCCACGACCAGGACGGATTGCTCCTCCCCGCGTACGGCGACCACATCGCAGCCGCAGACCTCGCCTTTGACCTGAAAGCCTTGTTGCTCAAGAAAAGCTTTGACCGGGCGATACAGCGCAGTTTCGGCGAACGGCGGAGTTGTGGCAGCAGGCTTCACAAGCGGCGCGCCCTGCTCGCCTTCGAAGAGCGCCGTCGGTAGCTGCGCATCAGGCGGGGTTTGCCGGCATCACCGCCACTGCAAGATCGGTATGCACAGGTCCTGCCGCCACGCGAAGCATTCCGCCCGAGCAGCCCGCTTCCGACCGCGCGATAACCGCGCCCTTACGCGTGTCGTAGGTGATGACGGCATAGCTTCCGTCCGCCAGGCCCGGGATATCGAGGGTGGCTGGTGCCGCAGCCTGATAAGGAACGAGCGTTCCCTCAGGAGAAAGGCTGTCGGTGCGAACCGCCCAGATGATCGCCTGATGCTTGTCGCCACATCCTGTGAGAGCAAGACCGGGATCATCGCAGCGAAGGTCTTGTGAAAGGTTGCGGCGGCCAAAGCGCGTCCAGTCAACCAGCGGGAGGAACCGGGCGAGGGCTTGCTGCGCCTGACGCATTCCGTCCGTCAGCACATGGGGGTGCCGGTTGGGCCAGCGCATGCCCCCTCCTGCACCGCCGCTCGCCAGATGTGCCCATTGGATGTGTCGGAAATATCCGTCATCGAACGCGGCCGGCAACGTCCGCTTCTTGTCCTTGAAGCTGTGGATCGGACCATGCTCGGAATCGAAGACCGGCCGGTCACCGGCTTCCTCGACCGCGGTGCGCATCAGGCGCGCCACGGCCAGCGCGGGCGTGACGGTGTCGGCGGGCGCGTCGATCGTGCCTTGCTCGTAAAGATGGGTGTTCGCGAAATCGAGCAAGGGGTGCCGGAAGATCGCCTCGACCAGGCTCGGGTGCTTGATCAGTTCCGGCCCGAAGACGGAAACGGTCTGGAGGTTGGCATAGCCACGCTGCTTTATCTCATGGGCGCGCAACCATGATGCGACGTCGTCGATGAACGGCGCAGCGGTTGCCGGATCGCCGCCGCCATGCGCCGGGTGAATCTCGTTCCAGATATCCCAGCCGAACAGGGCAGGACTGCCGCCCCAGCGATCGCTCGCAAAGGCGAGGCGGTTCTTGATCGCCGCGCGCATCTCGGGAGAGGTCAGCCATTCGCCCTGGCTTGCGCATACGCCGCCATTCGCGCGGTTATAGGGATGGTGACGCCACCGGACCCACATGAAAAAGGTGTCATAAGGCGTCAGCAACACGCGGATGCCGATCTTCTCCAGAAGCTCGAACAGGTCGTCCCAGAACTGCACCATGTTCGGCACGAAACGTCCGACGGGATGTTCGAGATAGCGGTGCTCGCCCTGGCAATATTCTAGCATCACGCGAACGCAGGTGACGCCATGGTCGCGCAGCCAAATCAAATGGCGCTCCACAGCACCGCGATCACGCCTGCGGAACAGCGAGGCCAGTTCAGGCCAGTTCACCGCATCATTATGCCCGATCGGCGTCCACGCCGCACCTTCGCTGGTGACGAAGTAGGGAAGCCCGCGAGGAGCGTGGATGCGAGAAAGAGGGCGCGGAGCCGGAGCGAAACTGGACGACACGGGGGGCGCTTAACGGCCTCCTTCATGCTTCGCCACCGAAAGGTGTTCGCCGAAAAGAACGCTGTCAGAACAACATGGCACATGCGCTTTGGCTCGTGACAGTACAGAGCCATGAGCCGGCGCGAAGGTGACGGAACAAGCCTGTGGGGGGTCGGCGGATGTCCGCGAGTTTCGCTGATGGTGCACTCTTCATGTCGGACATGGGCCGCCGGCCCTGTGATCGTCAGTGCGTTGGATGGGGCGCGGGCACGACCAGCGGCTTTCCTTTTGCAACAATGTAGGTCGCGAGCTCGGCACCGTTTGTGGTGCCAGGGTTATATGCCTTGTGCGCGACACCCGAGGGAACGAACAGCACTTGCCCCGCCTTCAGCGTCACAGGATCTTTGCCCTCGAGCTGATATTCCAACGTGCCTTCGAGGACGTAGATTACCTCTTCACCGGGATGACGGTGCCACGGCGCGGTGACGCCTGGCGCAATGTCGATCCGTGCCTGGACGGTCTCGCGGCCTTCGATCGAAAGGTCGTGTCGCTGCAGGTCGGTGCGCTTGACACCCTGTTGCCCCTGCAGCGGGGCGGCGACCGCCCCCGAGGCGAAAAGTACGGCTCCGATTGCGGCGGCGAACTTCATATACATCCTGGGACCCTTCTGGTTTGGGGCGCGATGACCCGGGCACTTGTTACTCGAGGGGCATAGCGGGCAAGCCGCGTAGCCGGGCTAGGCGAAACCGACAGATTGCAGGACGTAACTGACATGAGCACAAAGGCGCGGACGGTGGCGGAGATCGGGCTGCTGCTGTACCCGGATTGCCAGCTTTCGGCGATCTACGGCCTCACCGACCTGTTCCGCATCGCCAACGACATCGCTCGCGCAGCCTCTCCCACGGACGTTCACGCGATCCGCGTCAGTCATTGGCGCCAGGAACAAGGTGGGCTCATCGCCTGCATCTTCGATACAGATCCGGGCGCGCCACACGCGCTCACGCATGTCGTCGCGCCGCCCAGCCTTATCGTGCCTGAGCAGATGCAGAAGATGACGGCGTTCTCCGACTGGATGCTGGGTTTGCACCGCGGCGGAACCACTTTGTGCTCGGTGTGCGCAGGCGCGTTCGTCCTTGCAGAGACCGGCCTGTTGCAAGACAGGGCGGCGACGACGCATTGGGCGTTTGCCGAGACACTGGCGTCCCGCTTTCCCGCCGTGCAGGTCGACGCGGGCCGGATGTTGATCGACGACGGGGACATCATCACCGCAGGCGGAATTCTCGCCTGGACCGATCTCGGCCTGACGCTTGTGGAGCGCCTGCTGGGACCAAGCGTCATGCTCAATACCGCGCGGTTCCTGCTGATCGATCCGCCCGGACGCGCACAGCGCCCGTATGAGCAGTTCGTCCCCAAGCTGGGGCATGGAGACGCTGTTATTCTGGCCACCCAGCACTGGATGCAGGCGACGGGGGCGAAAGAAATTTCCGTGGCGGCACTGGCCGAACGCGCGGGCTTGGAAGAGCGGACGTTCCTCAGGCGGTTCAAGCAGGCCACGGGCCTGAGGCCCACGGAATATGCGCAGCAAATCCGTGTCGCGAAAGCGCGTGAGGCACTCGAACTCACCCGTACGCCCGTGGACCAGATCGCCTGGCATGTCGGCTACGGCGACGCCTCGGCGTTCCGCAGGATCTTCCAGCGCGTGACCGGGCTTGGACCGGCCGAGTATCGCCGGCGTTTCGGCGTGGCGTCGGAACGATCGGTGGCGCTGGCGTGAACTGCCGCTACCGGCCGTGAGTGATCGGAGCAGGCCTGGGCCCACCCCGATCCGTGAGGCTTAGTTGCGGATGAAGGCGAGCAGATCGGCGTTGATGACGTCCGGGTGCGTCGCCGCCATGCCGTGCGAAAGACCTTCGTAAGACTTCAGCTTTCCGTTCCGGAGGAGATCAACCGTCCGCTGCGCATGATTTTCGAAGGGAACGAGCTGATCATCGGTGCCGTGCATCACCAGCACGGGCAGCTCAATCGCCTTGAGGTCCTCCGTGAAGTCCGTTGCCGAGAAGGCCGCGATGCAATCATATTGCGCCTTCGCGCCGCCCATCAGCCCTTGGCGTGACCAATTGTCGATCAAGCCCTGGCTCACGGCAGCGCCGTCGCGGTTGAAGCCATAGAATGGCCCCGATGCGATCCCGCGATAGAACTCGGCACGATTGGCGATCAGCGACGCGCGAAACCCGTCGAACAACTCGGGCGGCAGCCCCATCGGATTGTTCTCCGACCGCATCATCATCGGCGGCACGGCGCCGAGCAGGACCGCCTTTGCCACCCGGCCCGCCTCAGCCCGGGCTACGTAGCGGGCGACTTCGCCGCCGCCGGTCGAATGGCCGATATGCACGGCGTTCTTCAGGTCCAGGGCACGAGCGAGTTCGGCCACGTCCGCGGCATAGGTGTCCATCTCGTTGCCGCTGTCGGTCTGGCTCGACCGGCCGTGGCCGCGACGATCGTGGGCGATCACCCGATACCCTTCGCCAAGGAAGAACAGCATCTGGTTGTCCCAATCGTCGCTGGAAAGCGGCCAGCCATGATGAAACACGATTGGCTGGGCATCCTTGCTGCCCCAGTCCTTGTAGAAGATCTCGGTGCCGTCCTGCGTGGTGATCGTCGCCATGTCGCATCTCCTGTGTCCAGCCGGCGGAGCGCCGCTGCTGTGGATGATGTAGGGCCACCGAAGCGCGCGAGCGCTTGGCAGAACCGACACAATGCGCGTCGAAAGTGACAAATGCTTTTCGGCGCCGAGATGCCGTCCACAACTAGCGTGTCGGTAGGTGCGCAGAGCGGAGTTCGGCCGCCGTAGCGGTGCCTTCCAGGAAACTCGCCTACTGTCATGCGTTTACGCCTTTCCCAGCAGGAGAGAGCCACGTGACCGACCACAAAAAGAAGGGCGACTTTCACAAGAACGGAAAGGATGACGAGGGCGGCAACAAGAAGCAGGACAACAGCGACAACACCGCCAGCAAGGACAATAACCAGAACGCCGGCCACGGCGGCCACAAGTAAGCCAGGCACCCGCAGTCCGCGCGGCCCGTTGCGCGGACTGCGGCGCTTTGGCGCGCTCGGCGCTTGAGCATGAGCAGCGAAGCCGCCTCGGCAGCGCGGGGGCGTGACGCAGGCGTTAAACTTGGGTGACGGAAACCCTCACGTCCATTCCCACGAAATCGGCTGGACCGCCGGTATAGCCACCGGTGACGGGCATGATCTGGCCGTTGCATCTGCCGACAGCGGTGGGGACCAATTCGGCCGAGCCAACCTTGCCATGAGTCGGATCGAAGGCGATCCATCCGGCGCTCGGGAGGTACACCTCGGCCCAGGCGTGCGTCGAACCGACGTCCCCCTCGGGCACATCGGGATCGAACAGATAGCCGGAGACTGCGCGCGCCCCGAAGCCCAGGTGGCGCACCGCATCGATGAACAGCGCGGCAATGTCTCGGCACGAACCGCTTGCTTCGGCGAGCGTCTCCAGGGGTGACTGGGTCCCCTCCTCGTCGCGGGTTCGATACGCGACGGCGCCGATGATGCCGCTGTTGATGTCCTTCAGAAGCGAAAGTGTGTCCGTCGGGACGCCATAGATAAAGCCCCTGGCCCAACGCGCGAGCGCGCCATTTTCGTCAGGATGCTGAGGCGTAAGCAACCCGCCAAGGTCCATCACATCCTCGTCGGAATAGGTGAACGGATAGGAATGCGCGCCCGGCGCGATCTGGAACACCGGCCATGCCGGCGCGCACTGTTCAACCGTCATCTCGACCGCGATGGTGAGCGTGTCGCTCTGGTCTGCGAAGCTGGCGGTGGCGACGACGTTGCCGAACACATCCTGTGCCCAATCGAGCCGTGGCTCGGGCGTGCAGCGAAGACTGGTCGCGAGCACATTCAGGTCATGGCTTTGCCGCGGGAACAGCATCAGCCGGTGCGGCTGGAGCGCTACCGGGCAAGCGTATCTGTAGGTGGTGCTATGTTCGATCCGCAGCTTCATTCGACTACCTTTGGCGCTTCAATCGGGAGCCGGACCTTCTGCCCCAAGCCTGACCCGTGGATAACGTGCGTGATACCCAACGCCCCGGCTGCGTTTCAGTCGCGGGCGGCCGCAGAAGCGGTGTCCGCGGCCGTTTCCGATCCGGCATGACCCCGAACAGCGCCCTGAGGCGGCCAATCGTCCCGAGCGGAAGCGGATCGACATGCTCCGCTTGCGTCGCGCCCGTAAGGATTTGTTGCTGCAGCGGGATAGTGGATCGTCGCGCTGGAGCAAACGTCTATGGCGGACAGGTTCCGTGCCACCCCGGCCGTGGCACTGATCCGAGGTAACGATTTGGCGCTCCCCTTCTTCAAGACCCTGCGCGCGGATTTCCCGGCGTCGGTGGTCGTATTTCTCGTCGCCTTGCCCTTGTGCCTTGGCGTGGCGCTCGCCTCCGGAGCGCCGCTCTTTGCAGGCGTGATCGCAGGCATCGTCGGCGGCATCGTCGTCGGCGGCTTGTCGAAATCGCCGCTATCGGTGAGTGGCCCTGCGGCCGGCCTCACGGTGATCGTCTTCAGCGCAATCGAGCGGCTGCCGTCCTTCGAGGCGTTCCTGCTGGCCGTGATGCTGGCCGGCGTCCTCCAGGTTGCGCTCGCCGCAACCCGATCGGGCATTGCCGCTGAGTTCGTGCCCTCCTCGGTGATCACCGGCATGCTGGCGGCGATCGGCTTGATCCTGATCCTCAAGCAGGTCCCGCACGCGCTTGGTTATGACGGCGACTTCGAGGGCAGCTTCGAATTCGTGCAGCGTGACGGCAGCAACACATTCACGGCGATCATTGCCGCGATCCGCCAGCACCTTTCCCCCGGCGCCATGCTGATCGCGCTTGTCAGCCTGGCCTTCCTGTTCTGGTGGGACAAGGCGCGGCCCAAGGATGGTCCCCTGCGCTTCATCCCTGGGCCGCTGGTGGTGGTGCTGATCGGGGTTGGCGGCAATGCGCTGCTCGGCCTCTTCAAGCCGACCTGGCAGCTGGGCACGACGCACCTCGTTCAGGTTCCGGTCGCCGCCAGCTTTGGCGAGTTCACTTCCTTCTTCGCGACGCCGGATTTCTCGCAGATCGGCAACGGCACGATTTGGACGGTCGCGGTGACGCTGGCGATCGTCGCGAGCCTCGAATCCCTGCTCAGCGTGAAGGCCGTCGACGAGCTCGACCCGAGGCGCCGTACGACTCCGAAAAACTGGGAAATGATGGCGCAGGGTGGCGGCAACATCGTCTCCGGCCTGATCGGCGGCCTGCCCGTCACCTCGGTGATCGTGCGCTCCTCGGCAAATGTCGACGCCGGCGCGCAGAGCAAGGCTTCCACGATGATGCACGGCACCTGGCTGCTCCTCAGCGTCGCCCTGATCCCGTTCCTGCTCAATCTGATCCCGCTGTCCGCGCTCGCCGCGGTGCTGATCGCGACCGGGTATAAGCTGACCAAGCCGGCGCTCTTCACCGAGCGGTACAAGCAAGGATGGACGCAGTTCGTGCCCTTCGTGGTCACGATCGTCGCGATCCTGTTTACCGACCTGCTGATCGGCATTGTCATCGGCTTGGCGGTTGGTTTCGTCTTCGTCGTGGCGCGCAATTTCCGCTCGGCGATCACCTTCGTCTGCGATGACGGTGATTGCCTGATCCGCGCGCGCCGCAACCTGTACTTCATCCACAAGTACGAACTTCAGAAGGAGCTCGACCGGGTTCCCGATGGCGCCAACCTGCTGATCGATCTTTCATCAACCAACTATGTCGATCTCGACAATGTCGATGTCATCAACGCCTTCATTAAGGGCGCGGATTACCGCGCCATCAACGTAACGGTGCGCGGTGACATCGCGGAGCGCAGCGCGCCGCTGATCAATGCGCCGACATCGGGGATCCGCTTCGCGTGAAAAACTACAAGCAATTGCTGCTCGCCAACCGCGCCTGGGCAATGGAGCTGGTCGAGGAGAAACCAGATTTCTTCCAGCGTCAGGCTCATGGCCAGAAGCCCGAATTCCTGTGGATCGGTTGCTCCGACAGCCGCGTAAGCCCGGAACAGATGACGATGTCACCGCCGGGCGGCATGTTTCTTCATCGCAACATCGCCAATCTGGTCAACGACAGCGATCTGAACCTGATGTCGGTGCTGCAATATGCCGTCACCGTGCTCGGCGTGAAGCACCTCATCATCTGCGGCCATTACGGCTGCGGCGGGATCAAGGCGGCGCTTGACGGCGGCACGACCGGGCCGGTGGACGAGTGGCTGGAGACGGCGCGTAATGTCGCCAGTGACCATTGGGAGGAATTGGGCAACCAGCCGACACCCGAAGCCAAGGTCAACCGCTTCGTTGAGTTCAACGTGCGCGATCAGCTCGTCAACCTCGCGCGAACCGCGACGGTGCAGGACGCGTTCGCCAAGCAGCAGGATCTATGGCTGCACGGCTGGGTCTACGACATCCGCGACGGCCGTATCAAACCGCTAATGGAGATCGATCGCGATACGGCGCTGGAGGAGGTTCCACATCCGCGCCGCGTGCTGCTCACCGATGACGAGATCAAAGCGGCACCGCCGACTGCGGCCGATTAGGGAAGATCGCCCTGTCGAGCAGAGGCGATGTTAGACTAGCGCGGCGGACGACGCAGCGAGCGATAGCGCAGCGTGGTGAGCCAGCGTTCGAGGTGCGAGCCGCCGTTCGCGTGCTCCCCGTCTGACTAATGGCCGGGGTGGCAATTGGCGGGCGATGCTGATGGCCGTAGCAAGGCCGACGTTGCTGCCGAGGATCGAGCACCTGCTGTCCGCAGGGTAAGCTGATCGGCAGCTGAAAGGCGCGGGTGCAGCGCCGCAGCCGACGTTGACGGAGCAGCGAATTCGCCGCGCGGCGCCATGCGCTGTCGCATTCCGGGCGGACAGTCGTTCACGCGCGGCAGGTTGGTGCGCGCTCTCCGAGCCAAATACGCTTGCCTCCCTTAACAGCGCTCCATATGGGACGATATTTCATAACATATCCTACATGGGGGTTTATCAGTGTCGTTTCAGGCGTCGTTGCGCGCCGGGCTTTTGCTCGGCCTGTCCTTTGTTGCCCTGCCCGCCTTCGCCCAGGTGGCGGATGATGCGGACGAAGAGTCCCGACGCAACGATATCATCGTCACCGGCCTGGCGCAGGATGACAGCTATGCGCCGAAGGAAGCGGCAGTTGCTGGCAAGAGCCCGGCGCCGCTGATCGAGATCCCGCAATCGATCAGCGTCGTCACGCGCACCCAGATCGAGGATCGCAACCTCTTCACCATCGGCGAAGCGCTGCAGACGGTCGCCGGCGTCACGGTTATGCCGTTCGACGGCACCAATCCCGATTACCGCGCGCGCGGCTTCGTGCTGGATTATGCTTATGATGGCGTGCCCTCGACCTTCTCCTCCGGGGTTCCCGAGTTCGACCTCGTCATCTACGAGCGGCTGGAGGTGCAGCGCGGGCCCACCGGCCTGTTCCGTGGCTCCGGGTCGCCGGGCGGCACGATCAACCTGATTCGCAAGCGCGGCCAGGACCGGCTCACCGCCTCGGGCGCGCTGTCTGCGGGGTCGTGGAACAATTATCGCGGCGAGTTCGACATCGGCGGCCCCGTTGACGCTACCGGGCGCCTGCGCGTGCGCGCGGTGGCGGCATTGCACGATCGCGACTTCTTCCAGGAGAAGTCGCATACTCGAAAGATCACCTCCCACGCGGCGGTCGACTATGATCTGACGCCGAGCACGATCATCGGCGCCTCGCTCAGCTATCAGGACACGCGCGCCGAAACGCCGATGACCGGGCAGCCTGCTCTCACGAACCAGCAGTTCCTGAACTTTCCGCGCAACTTCCAGCACCTGCCAAGCTGGAACCTCTTCAAGGAAACGACGGTCGAATATGCCGGCGAGGTGAAGCAGCAAGTCGGTGACTGGTCACTGGTGGTGCGCGGGCTGCATCGCCAGATCCCTCGGGAGTGGCAGGACGCCTTTATTCAGCCCGGCACGGGGGTGGACCCGGGCACGCTGACCGCCATCTACGTTAACCGCCGGAGCGAAGGCGAGAACGGCAAAACCGCCGTGGACGCCTATGCCACCGGTCCGTTCACCCTCTTCGGGCGCGAGCATGAACTGGCGGTCGGCTATAGCTGGGACAAGCGCACCTCCTCGTTCCTCAACCGCAGTCAAATGCCAGCCCGAGGAACACCAGCGAACAGCCGCTTCTCGATCCTTAATCCGGATATCGTCCCGATTGCGCCCTACGCCTTCACCTCGCGCACCGATACCGACCTTCGGCAGAGTGGCTTCCACGCCCAAGTGCGGCTGCGTCCGTTCGAGGGCTTCACCCTTGTCGCCGGTGGCCGCATCAGCGACTTCAACAACAAGACGTGGACGCGCGCGCCCTCGCCCAATCCCGCCTTCACGCAAGGCGCGCGGGCAAATGGCAAGTTCACACCCAGCATCGGCGCGGTTTACTACCTGACCGACAATGTCACGGTTTACGGCAGCTATTCGGACATCTTCACGCCGCAGACCCCGCAACGCGCTGACGGCACGGTACTCGATCCGCGGATTGGCGAGCAATATGAGGCCGGGCTGAAGGCCAATCTCTTCAATGGCCAGGTCAACGCCAGCGCCGCTGTTTTCCGCAGCAAGGAAAAGAACCGCGCCTTTGCGGACACCGCCAATCCCGGCTTTTTCGTGCAAGCTGGCAAGGCGAGCATTGAAGGCTTCGAATTCGAAGTGACCGGCCGTCCGATGCCGGGCCTCGATCTTGTCGCCAGCTACACCAATGTGAAGACCGAATATGAAGTCGCGCCCGCGGCGCAGGCCGGCACCGTTTTCGACGTCTTCACCCCGCGCCACCAGTATAAATTCTATGCGCGCTATGAGCCGGCTGCGCTGGGCGGCGCCTTTGCCGCCGCCAGTGTCAACGGCCAGAGCGGCGTCGTCGGCGCCGGCATCGCAGGTGTGCGCGAACAAGCCGCCTTTGCCATCGCGGGCGCGCAGTTCGGCTGGCGCTTCACCGATCAGCTGCGCGCTTTCGTCAGCGTCAACAACATCCTCGACAAGGTCTATTATCAGCGCGTCGGCTCGATCAACACGTACAACTTCTACGGCGAGCCACGGAACTTCCTCGTGACGCTGCGCGCGAATTACTGATCGCATCGGCGCCGGTCCCGGTCATCGCGCGGCAGCAATGGCGCCTGCTGCTGCGTGACCGGCGACTGGCGGCTCGCGCTGCTCGGCCGGGCGCTGCTGCTCGTGCTTGCCGCGGCTTCGATCGCCAGTGCGGCGTCGCTCAGAATCCGAACGGGCGAGCGGCTATCAAGCGGCGCCGCGGCGGCATCGGGCAATCAGGCTCTTGAACTCGGCCATCTGGGCAAGGTTGGGTGTCCGCCCCGATGTGATGGCGGCAAAGAAACTATCGAAGCGCTCCTCCATCTCGGCCAGCATCGCCGGGAGGGCTGGCGAGATCTGCCGCCCTGCGCCATTCGTCTCAGATGCCTGCGGCTCGCCCGGCAAAGCCGACATGTTGGCCAGTTGGCGCTCAAGTGCCTGGCGCAGCTTGATTTCTTGAGCAAGTTCCCCCTCGAGATCCGCCAACGCCATCGAGCGCAATGTCACCCGCTCATCAAGTGCCGCATTCGCGCGCTTGAGCTGGTGAGCCCCTTTGCACTTGGTAAGCTGTGTTTCGATCCGTGCTCGCAGGACATCGAAGTCGATGGGCTTTGTTACGTAATCGTCGGCGCCCGCCTCCAGCGCTTCGATGGTCACCTCCGCTTCGGCGCGTGCGGTGACCATGATCACCGGCACTTCTTGCGTGGCGAAATTTCCGCGCAGTTCGTGCAGAACCTCGATGCCGTTCATCTGCGGCATCATGTAATCGAGCAGGATGATGTCCGGCAGCGCCTTGGCAACATGTGCCAGCGCGGCAGCACCGCTGGACACGCTTATCACTTCAAAGCCGAATTTCTCCAGCCGGCGCGCAAGCACCGCCCGATTGGCTTCCATATCATCCACAACGAGGATCGTAGCCATTCTGGTATCCGCCTGAGTGAGGGGGGCGAGAAATGTCATGCGGCAAACCCGTGAAAAGCCATCGGGTCGCTCGATGCCCGTGCGAGATTCTCCGCTAACTTGCGCGGAGACAGGCCGTTCTTGGACAGCAGGCGCATCACCTTCCCGTCGAGCTGCCGCGTCTCATCTTCGTCCAGCACCTTTCCGGTGACCACAATCACGCGAGGGCGACTGACTTCGGGCATCGCGCTGATCGTTTCGATCAGCTGGAAACCATCGATGTGCGGCATCCTGAGATCCGTGACCACGAACCCGAAATTCGCGCTTTCCAGCGCGGCAAGCGCATCGCGCCCGTTGTCGACGACCTTCGTCTCGTAGCCCATCTGGGCGATCCCGCGCTCGTGAAGCCGCCCGGTGGCCAGATCGTCCTCGACGATCAGCACCTTGCCGGTGCGGCGTGAGGAATATTGTTGAAGAATGTCCGTCAGCTCGGTGCGATCCACCGGCTTCACCAGGTGGTCACTTGCGCCAGCGGCAAGAGCCCGTCGGCGATCATCGTCCACGGTGACGACCACTGTTGGTATCGACAGGAGATGCCGGTCGTCCGCCAGCGCCTCCAGCACCTGCCACCCACTCACTACGGGCATGCCGATGTCGAGCAGGATCAGGTCAGGCTTGGCCTGCTGCGCCATGGCCAGGCCCTCTTCGCCACCGTTCGCGCAAATGGCATCGTAGCCGGCCTGATCCACGAGCCTGGCTAGCAACTGCATAGCGCTCGGTTCATCGTCGACGATCAACGCGAGCGGGCGACCAGACGTCCGCTGTACCGCGGCTTGGACGGGCAGGGCAATAAGTTCCGCAGCTTCTTCGTCCGCCGCCTGTCGCTGCAGGTCAGCCTTGATGCGAAGCGTAAAGGTCGAGCCCTCGCCTGGCACACTTTCCACCGCGATCGAACCTCCGAGCAGTTCAGCGAAGCGCCAGGTGATCGTAAGGCCAAGGCCGGTGCCGCCGTACCGGCGGGTCGTGGAGGCGTCCGCCTGGACGAACGGCTGAAACAGCCGGTTCAGCTCATCCTCTGTGATCCCGATGCCAGTGTCGGAGACGCTGAACACGAGATCATCCTCTTCCGCGCGGGCGAGGATGAATACGTGGCCATTTTCGGTGAACTTGCAGGCATTACTGCCCAGGTTCAGCAAACACTGGCGCAGCTTCACGGAATCGCTGACTGCCTTGCCGACACTCTGGTCGATTTGCATGTGCAGCATGTTGCCCTTCCGCGTGGCGATCGGATCGAGCATTGCGGTTACTTCGCGTAGCACCTCGGCGACCGCGAACTCTTGCACTTCCAGGTCCATGCGCCCGGCCTCGATCTTGGACAGATCGAGAATGCCGTTGATAAGGGTCAGCAGCTGGCGCGCAGAACTGTGAATCCAGTGAACATCCTCCACGGAACGATCGAGACCGGCCTCGACGAGCTCCTCTTGCAACACGTCCGTGTAGCCAATGATCGCGTTAAGCGGTGTGCGCAGCTCATGGCTCATGTTGGCCAAGAACTGCGACTTCGCCATGCTGGCCTCCTGCGCTTCGTCGCGCGCCTGCAGGAGCTCTGCAGCCGTGTCAGAGAGGCGCGCGTTGCGCACCTCGATTTCGGCGAGCATCGTGTTGAAGCTGGCCGAGATGGTATGGAAGTCCGGATCGGGCTCAGGCTTGAGGCGGATGCTGAAGTCACCCGACGACGTGATCCGGCGCATGGCTTCGAGCAGGCGATCGAGCGGACGGAATCCGATCACCCCCAGCCACCGCGCCACGATCAGTGCCATGACCAAGCACACCATGAACAGGCCAAGCGCGATCCAGGTAATCTCGGCGGCGATTTCGCCAAGCCCGCGATAGTGAACGCCCATGCGCAGCTCACCCTGGTGCTCGCCATCGACAAGGACGGGATAGTCGACTTCTTCCAGCGAGCCGGCCTCGGCGACGTTGCCGCTGAACTCCGCAATCAATCGGCCCTCGCGGTCAAACGCGCGGACCCAGCCAATATCGGAGATACCGGAGACGGAAGCGATGTTCTCCTGCGCCGCCGCCCGATCGCCGAACAGGATGGCAGCGCCGATGTTGGAAGTGATAACGCGCGCGATCTGGGCGTAGCGCCGTTCGGCATTGCTGCGGTCCCCGCGGTATTGCAGCCCGATGACGCCTAGGCACGACAGCAGCAAGGCAAACGCAACCGCAGTCGCCGTTACAACTGTCAGGAGAGTACGGAAGGGCAGCTGGCCGGTCAGGAGCTGCGCCGGCTTCACCTTCATTGCTGCACCCGAGCGGCAAGCCGGAGCAGTTTGGAGCTGATCACTACCTTGTCCTGGCGCGCGGCGCCGACGTTCACCTCGAAGCGAATTTGCTCTCCGGTTTGCACAAGGCCGATCGTGCCGCCCGCCGGCAGGACACCCGCACCGTCCGCGATGACCAGAACGCCGCGCTGCCGCACCTTCGGAATATCGGCGACGGAGTTGCCGAGATAGACCACGTTGCAGCTTCCCGCATTCGTGGCATCAAGGCCGATCAAGGCGATGGCCCGATTGCCCGCCCGCTGTCCGTTCAGTGCCGCGAGCTCACGAGGAATGGCAGCATTGCGCGCAAGGCAAAGTGACAGCGGCGCGCTGACATTTGGTGTGAAAGCGACGAAGCGGATTATGTTGTAGATGATCGCCGCTTTCAGCTTGCCTGCGTCGGCGTTCTGCGCGCCAGCCGGCCCGCAGCCCAGGAGGGCTGCCGCACCGATCAAGAAAGTCCGAGCGGTGGGGAGAAGCATGCGCATGGCCATTCCGCCCCTCAAAATCGCGCTCGCGCCTGGATCGAGACGCTCCGCGGCACGTAGGCGATCGGCGCTTGGATATAAGGCTGCGTGAATTCGGCCCTGCGCTTTCCGAACAGGTTTTCCCCGACCATCGAGAGCTCGACGCCCTCGAACGGACGATAGGTCAGCCGGACGTCACCGCCGACGTACGCAGGGATCATCCCACCCGCGACACTCGAGACATAGCGCAGCTGGGTATCCAGCGAAGCACGTTCTCCGAAGTCCATCGAGTTGCGCATGCCGAGCTGGTTGCGGGGCGAACCCTCCAGCGGAAATATAAGATTATGTGGTTGCCCGGTGAGCGGATCGTCCTCGACCGAATAGTCGAAGTGCGACCAGGTAGCTTCGACCTTCCACCACGGACTGAGGCGGCCGGTGAGAACCGCTTCGGCACCCCAGGTGTGGGTTTTCGCCAGGCCTTGCATTTGGCCGTCAACCTGAATGCCGACCGGAACCGGGTAAGGAGCGACAAAGATCGGCGCGGTGCCCAGCAGACGCACGGCGCCGATCTTTTGGTAATCGTTGTAATAGCCGGCGACGTCCAAAGCCCAGCCGTGCGGCAGCTGAACGCGCGTGCCGGCTTCCCATGCCAGAAGCTCCTCGGCGGCTCGCGTAGGCTGGCCATAATACCTGCCGTACAGCGGCAGTGGGAAGGGGTTCTGCGGCTCCCCGGGCAGCATGACCGTGATCGACATCACAGCGTCGCGCTCGAACCGCGAAGGCGTGCGCACCGCGCGCGACACTCCTCCCCAAAGGGCGACGGATGGCGAGGCTCGGAAGAACAGGCGGGCGCTCGGCTGGATTTCGAAGCCGGTGAAGTTGTTGTCTTCTACCTTCGTGCCGATTGTCAGGCGCAGACGATCCGGAACAAGGGTGATGTCGTCCTGTATGTAGCCGCTGACCCACCGATCGGTGTTCTTCGGTCGGCTTGGGCAGTAGAATACGGAGCAGCCCGACAAGGTATCGCGCATGATGCGCGTGCCGACGCCCATATTAAGCTCATGCCGATCGCTCGCTTTCCAGCGTAGGCCCGCATCGATAGCCGCTTGCTGCCAGTGCAGGCGGAGGCCGTCGAATTCCGAGCGGCCGACCTGATCAAACGTTGCCTGGAGCGAAAGATCTAGGTTTTTGCTCGACTGATGCGTCCAGCGGCCCAGCACGTTCCATGCGTTGAAATCGTTTTCGGTTTGGACTTGGACGTAGCCGGGCTCGAGATAGTCCGCGCTGATGAAGTTGAACGGAGCATCGAAGCGTCCGTCGCCGTATCCTCCCTGCAAGGTGACGGCATTGGCGGTGTCTGGTTCCCAGTCGACCCGCAGCCCTGCATCCTTGCCGATCCAGCGCCGCGCCAGGTCGGAGCCGTCGGCATATTGCGGCCCCTTTTCACGCCGCCAGTTCGCATGAAGGCGGTAACTCAGCGTCTCGGTCAGGCGGTCTCCCCACGACAGGCTCGCTTCCTGCCTCCGCGTGCTGACGCGCGCATCAGCGCTAGCGCCCAGCGTCGCGGCGGAATGCTTCGTGATGATGTTGATGACGCCGTTTACTGCGTTCGCGCCCCAAAGCGTGGCGCCCGGGCCACGAACGACCTCAATCCGCTCGAGATCTCCTAAAGGGATCATCAACTGATCCCAAAATGTGCCGGAAAGCGTCGAAACGTAGATCGAGCGGCCGTCCACCATCACGAGCAGCGAATTGGCCAGGCGGCTGTTAAAGCCGCGGATCGAGATCGCATAACCACCGTTCTGCTGAACGCCGACTTCGACGCCGGGCACTTGGCGAAGGAGTTCGGGTATCGAACTGGCCGCGGAGCGCCGGATGTCTTCCTGAGTTATGACATAAACCGCAGCGGCGGAATCCTGCACCCGCTGCCGCTTTTTGGCGACAGAAGTGGACTCGAGCGAGAGCAAGTCCTCCAGCGACATGTCGAGCAGCGAGCCTGGATCATCCCCGATCGAAGCTGCGTCAGACGCTGGAAGATTCTTTGCTTCCGCAGGCGCCAGCCCCGGCAGCATCATCGATGCCCCTGCAAGCAAACAGATTCCGAGTTTATGCACGTTGCCTCACAGGAGATTTCAGTTGAGCGCTACGCGGCTTCAGCGAGCGACGTGTTGGTTCGGACGTGCGTTCCAGGGTTTGCGAGCAAGTCCTCGAGGTCGCTGTGACTGATTGGTCGGGACAGCAAATATCCCTGCACCTCGTCGCAGCCCATGACGGAGAGCAGTTCCAGCTGGTCGCGTGTTTCCACACCTTCGGCAATGGAGTGCAAGCCAAGGCTGTTGGCCATGGAAATGATGGTTTGCGCCAGCACCTGCGCTTCCGAACGAACAGTGAGATTCTGCACGAGCGAGCGATCCAGCTTCAGCCGCGAGAATGGCATGTCGATCAAACTGGCCAGATTGGAAAATAGCCCGTGCCGAAATCGTCAATCGCGACGGACACGCCGAGACGCGCGATCCGCGCCAGGCGGTCCGCTGCGAGCGCAACGTCGCGCATCGCGACATCCTCGGTGATTTCCAGCTCAAGCAAGTGGGGCGGCGCATTGAACCGCTGCAGAGACGCCTTCACGACGGCGATGAATTCCACCGTCTGCAATTGATTGGGCGAGACATTGACGGCGATTCGCAGCGGTCGCCCGGCTTCGGCGAACTCGGCGATGCGCCGCGCTGCCTCGCCGATCACCCACTCGCCGATCGCGTTCATCAGGTTCGCCCGCTCGGCCATCGGGATAAACTCGCCTGGCAGGATCAATCCGCGTTTAGGGTGACGCCAGCGCAGAAGCGCCTCGGCCGAACTGAGGCTCAAGGTTCGGCAGTCAAAAAGGGGTTGGAAGTAGAGCTCGAACTCGCCTCGGGTCAGCGCCTCGCGCAGTTCCTGCTCCTGCTCGGCGATGCGCAGCACTTCCTCGTCAAGCGCGGACGAATAAACCTCATATCGGCTCCGGCCCGAGCGCTTGGCATGGTACATCGCGGCGTCGGCCGCCCGCAGCAGTTCAGAATAGGATTTGCCGTGCTTGCCCGCGAGAGCGATACCAATCGACGCGCCGATCTTCGCAACGTGCGGTCCAAGTTCAAAGGGCTCGCTGATCACCCGCAGGATTCGGGCCGCCACCTTCTCCGCGATGGGCTCGGATGCGCTTCCCGAAAGGAACACGACGAATTCGTCGCCGCCGAATCGGGCAAGCGTGACCATCTCGGGCCGGTCTCCGGGACTGCCGGTCTCCGCAACATTCGGTTCGTCGATCCGCGACGCGAGCTTCAGGCGATCGGACACCACCTGCAACAGCCGGTCGCCGAGATTGTGGCCCAGCGCATCGTTGACGGATTTGAAACCGTCCAGATCGATGAAGAGGAAGGCAGCGTTGCCGTCGTCCTTTTTCAGTTGGCGCTCGACCGAGCGTTCGAAGGACGAGCGATTGTGGAGGAGAGTGAGGGTGTCCCGCTGGGCTACCTCATGCAGACCGTCGATCGTCTGCTTCAATCGCTGTGCCATTTGGGAAATCGCGTCGGACAGCTGACCGAACTCCGGCGAGTGCGCCGGGGGCAGGTCCGCGTCGAAATTGCCTTCGCTGATCCGATCTATCCTGCCCAGCAGGAGCGCGATTTCGCCTCGAAGGGCGCGTTGCCGCCGCGCAAGCTGCACTGCGAGCAAGCCAAGCACCGCAAGCAAAAGCAGCAGGATCGTCAAGTCGCTCACTGCCGCAATCATGATCGGCAGCGCCGCCACGGGCCTGCGAAGGCCAGCACTATGCACACTCGCTCCGTAAGCGCCGCCCCGCGCAAATCAGGGACAAAATCTTTGCAGTCGAGGAGCATAGCCCGCCAAGGTACGGACCCGGCGTTAAGAAACGCTTTCCCCCCGTCTCCGGGAAACACCCGAGCAGCTACCGCCGCCGACAGGCATGTCAGCTCGACAGCCTCGACGTCGTCGAGCTTGTACGACTCGGCAATGCCGACCGCCGCGGCTTGGTCTGCCAATCACCTTTGCGAAAAGCACCCCGGCGCTAAGATAGCAAAGGAGGTCGCGGAAAGGGCCATGCCGACGCTGTCGGGAATGCCCGCGCGGCGCGATCTTTCGCCGAAGAGCAGCCCGCGTCCATGCGCCGCATGAGTTCGGTGACGAGACGCAAGCCGATATGTCTCACGTCATCCGCCGGATGTGGCAGAAGCGAGCGTAGCGATTGAGCAGATCATTGATCAACTGCTCCTGGGAATAACCGGTCACGTCGTGAGTCTGGTCACTTTCAGAAGAATGCGCCATCGCACGATAGTGGAGACGCTCGCGCTCGCTGGCGTTGCGCGGCTCCGCCCAGGCGAAACTCGCGGCTCGAAAACCGCGACCGCGAACGCCGTAGCAGAACTCGCGTCGATCACCGTGAGGAACCCTGAGTTCGACATGCTCATCCGTCTGAGCGAGATTGGGTGAGAGGCCGCTGCCACGCAATTGCGCCGCCACGGCCTGAAGCGCGGGCCGTGCCGTATCCGCCAGGAAGGCGGCAACCTCCTCGCGGCTATGAAATCGCGTGATCGTGGCGAGGCGTTGCTGCCACGTCAGCGGCGTACCGGCACTTGCAGCAGGGCTCGCGGTGGATAGATCCAATTGTTCCTTGCCCTCCATCTGGAGCGCCCGCAGCAAGCCATAGCAGATGAACACCATCACGACGGCAAATGGCAGCGCGCTTGCGATGGCTGCGGTCTGAAGCGCTTGCAGCCCACCGGCGACCAGCAGCACGGCAGCAACGCTGCCCGCGCAAACCGCCCAGAAGACGCGCTGCCATACTGGCGGGTTCTCCGCAGCCCCCGAGGTGATCATATCGATCACCAGCGCGCCTGAGTCCGCGGACGTCACGAAGAAGGTGATGATGAGAAGCGTCGCAACGCCGGAGAAGAACGTCGAGAGCGGCAATTGCTCCAGCGTCTCGAACAGCGCCACGGGCAGATTATTCGCGACCGTGTCGGCGATGCCTGCCGTGCCGCTGAGGTCGAAAGCAATCGCGGTATTGCCGAACACCGTCATCCACAAAAAGGTGAAGAGGGTCGGCACCAGCAGCACGCCACCCACGAACTGGCGGATCGTGCGCCCGCGCGAAATGCGCGCGATGAACATGCCGACAAAGGGTGACCAGGCGATCCACCATCCCCAGTAGAACAGCGTCCAGTTTCCGAGCCACGGATTGGGTTCATAAGCGTACAGGCGGAAGGTTCGCTGTACGACGTCGCCGAGATACGTGCCGACATTCTGGACGAAGGCTTGTAGGAGGAACACGGTTGATCCGGCGACCAGTACGAAGGCGAGCAGCACCCCGGCGAAGATAATGTTCAATTCGGACAAGCGCTTCACGCCCTTGTCGAGGCCCATCACGACCGACAATGTCGCCAAGCCGGTGATAGCGGCGATTAGAACAAGCTGTACCAGCGTGTTGCTCGGCAGGCCGAAGAGGTAGCTGAAGCCAGCATTGACCTGGAGTACGCCCAACCCCAGCGACGTTGCGACGCCGAACATCGTGCCCAGCACGGCGAAGATGTCGACCGCATGGCCGAACGGGCCATAGATCCGCTTGCCGATCAGCGGGTACAACGCCGACCGGATGGTAAGCGGCAGGCCGCGCCGGAATGCGAAATACGCGAGCGCCAGCCCGACCACGATGTAGATCGCCCAAGCGTGCAACCCCCAATGGAAGAAGGTCAACACCATGGCCTGACGGGCGGAATCGATCGTCCGACCCTCGCCGACCGGCGGCTGCGCGTAATGCTGGATCGGCTCAGCCACGCCGAAGAAGATCAGGCCGATCCCCATGCCCGCGCTGAACAGCATCGCGAACCACGACAGGTAACTGTAATCCGGTTCGCTGTCGTCCGGCCCGAGCTTCACGTCGCCGTAGCGGCTGAACATCAGGAACAGCACGAACACCAGAAAGCCCGCCACGGCCGCGATGTAGAACCAGCCGAAATCGGCAACGATCAGGGCCTGGACTGCCGCGAATGTGTGGCTCGCCAGATCGGGCGCGAGTGCGCCGAAGAGCGCGAAGGCGAGGATTAGGCCGGCCGAGACAAAGAAGACCGGCGGGTTGATCTCCATTTTCCGCTTGGGAGTCAGCGCTGCCGCTCCCTCGGATACCAGCTCGTCCACAATCCCCTCCCCCCGGTAAAATTCCCGCTTAGACAGGGGAACGAGGTGAAGCGACCGGGGTTGCAAGCTACGCCTCGAGGACGAGCTAGGCTTGAGCTGAGGCGGTTCGATCCACAATCCAAGTTCGTAAGCGCTGAACAGCCGTGTCTGTCGGCAGCTAGGTCAACCCAAGAAGCGCGGCCGCCAGATCGGATTGCCGAAACGGCTTGGCCAACCGCGGCAAATCCAGGTCAATGCCGTCAGCGTCCGCATAGCCCGAGATGATCAGCACGTGGAGGTCCGGGCGCTTGCATCGCAAGTTACGCGCCAGCTGGGTGCCAGTCACGCCGGGCATCAGATGATCCGTCACCAGGAGATCGAACGTCAGACCAGAGTCGATCAGATGTTGTGCTTCACCTGCGGACGCAGCCGTTTTCACCTCATAGCCAAGGTCAGTCAGCATCTGCGCCGAGGATTCGCGAACCAGTTCCTCGTCATCGACCAGCAGCACGACGCCGCCGGCACATCGGCTTGGCGACGCGAGTTCCGGTGACTGCGTGGCGGGAGCAGGCGGGGGCGATTCCGGCAGCCACAGGCAGATCGTCGTGCCCCGGCCGAGCTCACTATCGATTGACAGTGCCCCGCCAAGCTGCGCCGCCAAGCCATGAGCCATCGACAAGCCCAGGCCGGTTCCGTGCCCCACTCCCTTGGTCGAGAAAAAGGGCTCGATCGCCCGCCGTGCCGTCTCCTCGTCCATGCCAAGGCCGGTGTCGGCGACGCACAGGCAGGTATAGCAGCCCGCTTTCAGGTCGCTGCGCTCGCCCTCCCTTACTGAGGCACGCGTAACGGCGATGTGAAGCCTTCCGCCTCCTGGCATCGCATCACGCGCATTCACGCTTAAATTAAGAAGCGCCATTTCCAGCTGATTGGCATCGGCCGTCGCTGCCGGCACGATGTCACCTGTTTCCACTACCACTTCGATCTGCGGGCCGACCGTGCTCATGATGAGGTCCCTCATGCCCTCAACCAGCGAAGCGACGTTCACCGGAACCGGTTGAAGCGGCTGACGGCGCGCGAACGAAAGCAGCCGCTGCACCAGCGTTCTTGCCCGCTCCGCCGATTGCAACGCACCATCAACAAATTTGCGATCGCGTTCGTCGCCGACCCCCTTGCGGTGAAGCCGATCGAGCGAGCCAAGGATAGGCGTCAAAAGATTGTTGAAATCGTGGGCTACGCCTCCCGTCAGCTGGCCCATCGCTTCCATCTTTTGCGACTGGCGTAGCGCCTCTTCAGCAGCGACTTGAGCGGTGACATTGCGGCTCGACCCGATGACCTTCACCACCCGCTCGCCTGCGCCCCGAAGCGGTACCAGCGTGGTATCCCAGTGCTGCGGCTCTCCGTTCAGCATGAACACTTCGCGATAGCGATAGATCTCGCCCGTTTCGACCACTCGGCGATAGCTTTGGACAACGCGACCGGCGACATCCGGTGGGAGAAAATCGTCCACGCGCTTGCCGCGTATCTCATCGAGCTTGAACCCGACTCCGGCCTCGTGCGCTGGATTGATCTGCTCGACGACGAAACTGCCATCCGGCTTGGCACCGACCACGAATAACGGATCGGGCGTGTTCTCGAAGTACGCCCGATAGAGCGCATCGACCTCGCTTCGAGCGGCCTCGGCGTCCCGCAGCTCGCGTGTCCGCGTCTCCACGCGGGCTTCAAGCGTTACGTTCAATTCCCGCAACTGGTCCTCGATGGCGACCCGCTCGATGACGAGCCGGATCCGCTCCGCCATCTCCTCAAGGAAGGCGATTTCGTCCGCGCGCCAGCTGCGTGGCCGCTGATCAGCAAGGTACACGATTGTACCGAGGCCGCCCGCACGCATGAGCGGCACAAACAGAATGGCGCGCGTGTCCAGATCGGCAGCGGTTCTGGCCGTCTGATGCTTGTCGCTGAGTGATGAGGCAACAATGTCCTCGATGGCGATCGTTCTGCCGGCGCGCAGATCATCGATGATCTTGGTTCCAAGAACGGATGCAGAAGCGCGACCGATCAACGGTGCCACCATGCCATTCGTCCAGCAAACCTGGTAATCGACGACGTCCTCGGTGGGATCCAGATCGCCAAAGCCGGTTCGCGCGACGCCAAAATGCTGCCCGAGCAGCGTGGCAACGTCCTTGAGCGCCTCCTCCGCATCGTAGCCGCGCAAAATGTCGGCAACCTTGAGCCGTATGGCGACACGGGCTTCGCGGCGCGCGGCGCGCCTGAACATGTGGTCCAGCTGCGCCGCAGCCAGCGACAGTAGCAGAATGAAGATGGTGATGACGCTGATTACAACCGCGAGATATGCCTGTCCGAAGCTTGCCGCGCCCTGCGCCTTGTCGACGGCCGACGTCATGACGAAGTCCGCCGCATACATGCCTGAATAATGCATGCCGGAGATTGCAACGCCCATCACTGCCGCGGCGAGCGCCCGCCGCCCGACCCGTTGGTTGCGTGACGCGAGCCACATGGCCGCGGTCGCGGCGAGGAGCGCCACGACGATGGAGACCATGACCCAACGCCAGTCATAACTCAGGGCAACCGGCATCCGCATCGCGGCCATGCCGAGATAGTGCATCGCCAGTACGCCGGCGGCGATGAGCAGCCCTGAAGCGACGATCTGTCGCGGCGATGCGCGCTGCCAGTTAAATGCAGCAAGTCCCGCGCCGGTGAACCCGATGGCGATCGCCAGAGAGGCAAACGTCGGAACAAGATCATAGGCGATCGTCATGCCAGGCATGCTGAACGCCAGCATCGCGACGAAATGCATGGCCCAGATGCCGCCGCCCAAAGCAACAGCCGCCGCCGTCAGCCAAATGGAACGCACATTTCCTTGTGACGCCCTGATCCGGCTCGCCAGACTAAGCGCGGTAAACGAGGCCAAGGTGGCAACCGCAATCGAGAGGATCACAAGATGGTGGTCGTGCGTACCACTCACGCTCATTGCCGACATGATGGTCGCGCACGCCTCCGAAGGGATATGGAGGAGCCCTCATGGCTATCGCGGAACATCGTTTCAAGCGATATACCGGCGGGCTTAACTTGGGTTTGAGCCCGCGCAGGGAGTTCCGATGCCTTGGAGCTTCCCCTCGCCTTTGAGACGCGGCGCCGGTTCATTGGCCGGCGCTCTGGCTTGAGCCGTCGGGTCTGGCGGCGCACCGCCGTGTTCCGGGAGGCTGACCGCCCGGCTGACGCTGGCCCGCCTTTGCCGAACGTGGCAGCCTATCAAGCGGCGCCGCGGATCGATCGCGCGCGGTCCGCCGCCCAGTTTTCTCGAAAATAGCGCGCCTGTTTAGGAGCTTGGCTTTGCGAACGTATCGCGGTGGTGACGGATGAAATCGGTGAAGTCGTGCGGTGCCGTTCCAGTGATGCGTTCGATCTCGAAGGTGGGGTCGATGTCATGATGCCCCGCAACCACATCGGCGAACTGCACAACAAGGCCATTGGCTATCCAGCGTGAGCTACCCGTCACATGCAGAAAGGCTCGGAAAACCGGCGTTGGTAGATCAACATAGCGAACGTTGCAGTTGATAACCTCCGACAGGCGCAGCGCAGCCGTTTTCATGTCAAAGGTGTCGGGACCAGTCAGGAAATAGGTCGCTCTCTCATGGCCATCCTGCGTCAAGACGGTAGCCGCGACGCGCGCAACATCGCGCGTATCGACCCAGGAAACAGATCCCTTGCCCGCAACGAGGGGCAGATAGCCTCTAGAGATCGGCTCCTTGAACCACAGGAAGTTCTGCATGAAGGCAGTCGGTTTGAGGATCGTCCATCCTATACCCGCCCCGCGCAGATGGTGATCGATGAGCGCATGGGACTGCGCCCATGGCACCGGTGATCGGACATTGCTGTCCGATGCTGAGATCTTCACGATTCTGCCGATCCCGGCGCGCTTCGCCGCATCGATGGCGGCGGTTTCCTGTCTGACCTGTTCGGGCGTCGGCGGCGTGATGAGAAACATCGTTTCGCAGCCTTGCATCGCAGAGTGCAGCGTGTCGGGGTGATCGAAATCACCGAGCACGGCGTCCATGCCCTTGTGGCGGAAACTCTCGAGCTGCTGCTGCTTGCGACACAGCGCGCGAAACGGCGCTCCCGCTTCGTCAAGCAGCCTGCACAGTTCGCTACCGATACCGCCGGTGGCGCCAGACACTAAGATCATGATGCCGTTTCCTCCTGCGACCGGGGAGTTGAAGACATGGAGTGAGCGTCGAGCCGCGCAGATATGATGGCGGCCATCTCGTTGAGAGTTTCGATAGCGTCCCGGATGCGCGCGCTTCCAATCTTGTCTGCAATGGCCTGATCAAAGGGCGCGACTGCTTGCTCTGCCGCGGTCACGGCTTCGATGCCGGCTTGCGTGAGAACGATAAGCTTCGAGCGGCGGTGATGCGGATTTTCCTCGAATTTAACGAGCCCGCGATCGGCGAGCACGTCGACGATGCGCTGAACCGCCTGGCGGGTCAGGCCCATATTGCGCGCGATCGACGCGGTCGGAAGCGGCACGGACGAATAGCGAAGCGCCGCGAGAACCTGCCACCAGGCACTGGTAAGGCCAAGATGGGCGACAAGCTCGTTCCCAGCCGCAATCAACCTGCCGTGCGCGGCAAACACCGACAAGGCGAGTTCCCGTACGTTTGTCTCCAACCTCTTCATTGGACAACTCGCTTACATATTGACAGCGTATTGTCAATATCAAGAGTGTTGTCCTGCGATCCTTGGAACCGATCCAAGCACGGAGCGGCGGCCGACGGAGGATCAGATCTTGGGCGTGGCCCACCTTCCCGTAAGTTTGCGGAATAGGTTCTTCATTATTCAGCATTACCTTAACGCCTAATCGCAACGATAATGAGCGGAGGCAGAGGACTTGAGGATTGATGCCGACCCGCAGCATGCGCAGGATCGCTATGGGCAGATGCTGTCGAACTCGGCGACGGCTGCGATCTGCGCAGGATCAGACAATCTGATCCTGTCCTGGAACAGCGCCGCAGAGGGGCTGTTCGGGTACAGCGCGCAGCAAGCGATTGGCAGGCCGCTCTCGATCATCATCCCCGAGCGGCACCGCGCGGCCCATGATGCCGGCCTTGCCCGAGCGGTGAAAGCAGGCCGTGCCCGCCTCGCGGGGCAGGCTGTCGAAATCCTCGCCTTACACGCAGAAGGCCATGAGCTGCCGGTCGATCTCTCTTTGTCCATGTGGTTCGAGGGGGGAAGGCCGATGTTCGGCGCCCTCCTCCGCGACGTCACCGATCGGTGCCGTGCACAACGTCGCCTGGAACATCTTGCTCATTGCGACACGCTGACCTCGCTCCCCAATCGCAACGCACTGCAGGCGCGCCTGGCTGACACCTTGGGGAAGGGTCCGTGCGCATTGATGATGCTCGATCTGGATGGGTTCAAGCATGTCAACGACACCCTCGGTCATACGGTTGGCGACGAACTCCTCGCGGCAGTTGCTGTTCGGCTTAGTGATGTAACTGGAGATGCCGGCTTCGTCGCACGTCTGGGCGGCGACGAGTTTGCGATCCTGCTCGAAAATTGCGCGGATCCTCTTCTTCTTGATCAGCTTGCGACCCGAATATTCAAGAGCCTGCAGATGTCATTTGAGCTTGCCGGGCAGTCAATCTTCATCGACACGAGCATCGGTGTCGCCATGGCGCCGAACGATGCAGCCGGCGCCGAGCAACTCGTGTCGTGCGCGGACTTGGCCTTGTACAACGCAAAAGGTGAAGGCGGCGGAACGAGGACGTTTTTTGCTCGCGCGATGCAGAGCCGCTCCGAACAGCGACTTCGGTTGAGTGCAGAGCTGCGCACTGCCCTGGCGAAGGGGGAATTCGAGCTTTGGTATCAGCCTCAGGTGCTTCTCGCCGATGCACGCTTGGTGGGCGTCGAAGCGCTGTTGCGCTGGCGCCATCCGGTTCATGGCCTTCTTCAGCCCCATATGTTCATTGACGTTCTTGAACGAAGCTCGGTGGCCGAAAGCGTTGGCGATTGGATCATCGACGAAGCATGCTTGACGGCAGCCGAATGGAAGCGTTGCGGGTTGGGCAAGGTTCGAGTGGGGGTGAATCTTTTCCCGGCACAGCTTCGGTCTGACCGCTTGTTCCAGGTCGTTTCTGACGCATTGGCGCGTCACGGCGTGGATGCAGATCAGCTCGAGCTGGAGATAACGGAAACCACGGTCCTACGGCATACCAACCAGTCGACCAGGGCCCTCCGCAAGCTCAGGGCCAGCGGTGTCGGGGTGGCGTTCGACGATTTCGGCACCGGCTTCGCCTCGTTGAGCTTGCTTCAGAGATATCCGCTCACGCGTCTCAAGATCGACCGCAGCTTCGTGGCGCAGATCGAGCGCAAGGCCGGCGACGCAGCGATTGTTGGCGCCGTGATCGGCATGGCGAGGAGCCTGGGGCTGACCGTCATAGCGGAGGGGGTCGAGACCGCAGGCCAGGAAGAGACACTGAATGCGCTCGGCTGCGACGAGGCGCAGGGGTACCGGTATGGCCGCCCCATGTTGGCAGAAGCAGTCGCTCAGCAGTACCGAGCGCAAGCGACATCAGCGGCCATCAGTCAGATCTGATTCAGATCTGATTGCGAAGACCCGCCCCGGCCATTTGCGAAGCTAGCTTGTTGAAGCGTGGATCCCCAAATTGTGAACGGCGCTGCCGCGGCTAAGAACATCGTGGGGGTGCGGAGCGGGACTGAAGAGGCTCGGCCGATCGCACAAAGCCGACGGCGGAGGAAGTGAGCGCGGTCAGCGCCTTGATCTGCCGGTGCTGAGCACGAACTGGCGTTCGATACCGACGTCTCGGAGATAAGCGCCGAAGCAGGAGAGGAATGTCATTCCCCCCAGGCTCCTCGTCCACGACAATTTCGACGTCGAAGGAGCAAAGACAACTTTCTGGCGGATTGGTTTAGATGGGGCCATCCAGGCCTAAACCGCACGAGCACGGCATCTTCAATGCTTCAAGCTTAACCGTGGTCAGCTATCCAGCGACCCGCTGCTGGCGGCCGGGTCTCGGCATCTCCTAAATCCGGCCGCGGGCTTTGTGGTCGGTGAGAGCCATTGGTTAGGGGGGGAGCGCGCCGAGGTACCCGCCGGAAGGTTCTTATATGCAGGCTGGGGTCGGGCATCTACAGGCCTGCCGTT
>NZ_NBBJ01000007.1 GCF_002197665.1 Sphingomonas mucosissima | reverse complement strand
GATCTGACGGCAACGTTCGATACGCGGTACTGAGCGGTGCTGCGCTGGGCCTTGCTGCCATTGACACTGGCGGCTGCGGCGCCCGCGCTCGCGGAGGCGCAGGTCGAGGCGCTGGGTGACCTGAAGCTGTATCGGGTGCCGATGCGGGTCAATGTCGCGGCCCAAGCGCAGAAGCAGGTTGCTATGCTCGTGCAGCCCGCGGCCAGCTTCGAGCGCGTGTACCTCCTTGATGCCGCAGGTGCCGTTCTAACGGGGCGCACCGTTCGGCCCACGCCGTTCGAGCTGCGCGCCCGCAACGTTGAAACGCAGGGGCTGGGCGTGCCGCTGCCGGCCGGGACCGTGGCGCTTTTCGCGCGCCGCGCTGGGCGCGAGCTGCTCGCCGGCGAGGCCCCGATCGACGATCTGGCGGTTGGCGAGAAGATTTCGCTTCCATTCGGCGAGAGCCCCGACGTGACCTGGACGCGCACTCTCGTCGCGCAAAGCGAGAGGGGCGAGCAGTGGCGGATCGATAGCAACAGCGCGCGGACTACGGCGGTAAAAGCCGAGCTAACGCTTCCATTCGGAATCAAGGGGACACCGGCGGGTGCCCATAGGAGTGAAAGAGGTTGGATCCTCCCGTTTGACCTGCCAGCTAATGAGGCGCGCAGCTTTACCTACTTTGCCGAGAAGTAACCGACTGACGGCGGCGAGGGGCACTGCCAACACCTCTCGTGTCGTCGAACAAAAGTCCGCTTTTTCGTTGCGCCTTCGGTGTTCTAAGACTCCGACACTGGGTCCTCGCAGCCGCAAAGCTGCCTAACAGCTCCCGACCCAAAAGCCACCATTCACAAGTTTCACCGACGCTTTCGAAAGCGGACGCTTATTCGTTGCGCCTCGGGGTTCTGTTTGCGAGCCGGTCTGATGGTCGGGTGCGGGCTCGATGGTGGGGTAAGTTCCCGAGCTCGCTCTCCTCACCAACTCGCCGCCATGGTACAACTTCGCTGAACTCGCGCAGGCGAGGGATCGCGTTTGCTAACGTAGTAGACCACTCGACGTAGTCGCCGCCTCAGGCGGGTTGGCCGTTCCCCCCGCTCGCACCGAAGATTTGCCCAGTCGAGAAGCTGAGTGATGGATCAGCCGCGGCCACGAACAATGCGGCGATCTCCGCGGGCTGCCCCGGGCGGCCGAGCGGCGCCGACTGCCCGAAGGTGCGCTGTTTCTCGGGCGTGGCGCCGCCGCTGACCTGCAGCGGCGTCCAGAAAGGCCCAGGGGCGACTGCGTTGACGCGGATGCCACGCGAAGCCAGCTGCTTTGCCATGCCTTTGGTAAAGTTCAGGACTGCCGCACGGGTCATTGCATAGTCGACGATGTCCTTCGATGGGTCGCCCGCCTGCTCGGATGAGGTGTTCACGATTACCGCGCCCGGTCCCATTCGCTCCAATGCCGCCTTAGTGAGCCAGAACGGCGCATAGACATTGGTCTTCATTGTGTCGTCGAAATCCTGGCTTGAGATGTCGGCGATGGTCGGACGCGTTTGCTGACGTGCGGCATTGTTGATGAGGATGTCGAGACCGCCGAGCCGCGCCGCGGCTTGCTCAACCAAACGCCGACAGAACCGCTCGTCCCGCAAGTCGCCTGGGATGGCCACTGCCTTCCGACCTTCAGCCTCGATCAACGCCACTACTTCACGTGCATCGGGCTCCTCTGCCGGAAGATAGTTGATCGCAACGTCAGCGCCCTCGCGAGCATAGGCGATCGCCGCCGCACGGCCGATCCCGCTGTCGCCTCCGGTGATCAGCGCCTTCTTGCCCGTAAGCTTACCCGATCCTTTGTAGCTCTGCTCACCATGATCCGGCCGCGGAGTCATTTTGGACGCCAAGCCGGGCCATGGCTGACGCTGAACGGGGAACGGCGGCTTTGGAAAAGAAGCTGCGGCTGGCGTCGTAGCTCCCGCGGCGCTCTTTCCCTCCTGGGCCGCCGCCGAGGACGCCGAAGCCGCGGTAAGCGCTGCCGCACCAGCTACAAAGGTTCGACGATCGGTATCAGGCATGAGCGCACTCCATCAATGTGGATTGAAAGCGCGCATCGTGTCGCTGTGTTCCCCCGAGTATTTGACCGCGCCTAGATACATCCATCTGGGCAACTGAAATCAGACGCCCATGGGGGCTGCCCCGCCGCCTTGGTGTCCTGCATGAGCGTGGAGTCCTCGGCCCTGTTGCCGGCGAGCGCGTGATCGAAGCTCTCCAGGGTGGTCCGTCTTCCGACATGAACGAGTGGCAGTTTTCAGAGACGCCAGAGGCAGCAGACGAGCGGGCGCACACGGCAGCGCATGCGCAGGCAGGCGCAAGAGTTGCGGTTGCAGCTTCGACCAACGCGCAGATGGCATCGAAAACTCCAGAACGGCTTCACGCTGCCCATCATGCGGGCAAAGCGAGATCGTCATCCCTCTCCAGCCATTGATCGTGCACCACTGCGGCTCCCTTTGCACGGCCCAGTCGTAGCGCGCGCCGTCGACGGTCCCGGCGAGATCGCGAGTATGCAGCATCGGCTCTGCTCTAGCACAGATGTCCGCTTTCCCTGCCACTAACGGTCGTTCACATCCCGAGGACTCCTCCGGCTACGGTACGCTTTTCCATTCTGGGCGTGTCCGTGGTGTGCGCCGCTTGCGCGCTGACACCCGCGTGACGGGAAAGGCATTGCTCTAAGCCGCAGATTGATGAAGATCGTGCAATTCCATTGCGTCCCACTGCCACGAGGCTCGCTGACATGACGGTTACACGCCGAGGCGTCCTCGCTGGCATTGGTGCCTCGAGCTTTCTTGCGGCTTGCGGCGATGAGGGCGGCACGGGTGCTTCAAGCCTGCCGCTACCTGCCGCCACCCCTGCGGCTTCGCCCACGCCCACTCCGGCCCCGACGCCGCGAAGTGGCTCCACCGCAATCCTGACGCTGGGCATGTCGGTGTTCCAAGGCGCGGATCTTGTCGGAGCGAACTATCCGGACCGGGAGGCCTTCATGCGGGCCCATGCACCGGTCCGCTATTTTGCCGATCGGCTGCGAACATTGCGCGAGCAGAATGGCGGCGGTGTTGTAACCGAGCTTAACGCTGCGGTCGGGGGATCATTCGACAACGACACGCCGCAGCAATATGCAACAGCCAACGGCCGCTCTTTCGACCTCGTCTTTCTTGGTCTCGCGATGAACAGCGGCAGTGCGTACGGCGTGCACGGTCGCGGGCCAAATGCCGCCTTTACGCGAGGCGTGCTGCGTGACTTGCTCAACCGCATCAAGACGAATGGCGCACAGCCGATCGTGTGCAACACCATCCATCCCTGGCCTGAGAAGATAACGGCAGACAACATCCAGCGGGCGCTGCAAGAAGGCGTCGCATGGCCACCGCAATCGGCCACGCTGCATCAATTTACGACCCTTCGTTTCGATCAGAGCGCGGATGACATCATCTCGCAGGATGGTGCGTTCGCAACGGGGCCCGGACGTTTTCTGATCGCGGGATCGCTTTTGAGAATCGTCTCGGGTGGCGGCGCCAACGAAGGGCGGATCTTTCAGGTTGCCCAGCGGCTTTCACCCGATCGACTGCGCGTCCAGCCAGCCAGCGTTGCCGCGTCCGGCGACTTTCGCGTGTTGGCACAACATCATGCGCCGGATCTGGAGCCAATCCTTGATCCGCCCCCGTCGAGACAAAATCAGATGCGCGATTGGAACGGCACTGGTCGAGCGGTCGACGGGCTGGCGAGCTATCGCCTGTGGAACTCGATGTTGCAGGAACTGTGCGCAGAAACGAACACGCTTCTCTTAGATCTGGAATATCGCGGATTTGAATGGGTGGCGAAGCGGGGGTGGGAGACAGTTTACGTGTCGAACTACGCCGGCCAGCGTTTCGAGACGTTCAACCACCCTCAAATCGAGGCGCAGCGCGTGATCTATGGCGAGTTGATGAGCCATGCCGCTGAGATGTTTCACCAGAACACGCTTCCCACAGGTTATGGCGTTCTGAGAGGACCCGCCATTTAAGGTCGGCCGTCACCACGACGGCATACATGCTGAGGGCTTGGGAGCGTGCAAGTCGAACCGGGTGTGTTCATCGAGCTGAATGCCTCGATCTTACAGGAGCGCAGATTAGGCGAAAACGCCATCATTGGCGCAGGTGCCGTCGTCACACGCGACGTGTCAGCAGGAGAAACTGTCGTCGGAGTGCCGGCACGGCCGGTTGAGCAGAGCAAAGTCTAAGAGGCAGATTTGGGAGCAGCACCCGCAAAGCCGTCGAACTGTTGTTCTCCAATCTCGGCCATCGGTCATCAACGTTCGCGATCTCAACAGCAAACCGTCGACGCTCCAGACCCGGTCGTTGCAGCCACCATCAGCACTCCCTGTATCCAGACGGTGCGGGCAGTCCGAACCGGACGCCGAAATGCCCCGCCAGGGTGGCGGAATTAGTTGACGTATAGCCAAAGCGATCATGGCGGCGGGTGCGGGTTCGATCCGCTGCCACTGACAGCTCCCGCCGTCGGCCAATTCAACCTAAGTGACTCAGAATATTCGGAACTGACCTTTCGTGAGCGGAGTTCGAAAATCACCAAACATGGAGGCAGAACGTGGCACAGAAAGGCGCAGGCGGTAATCCGGGGGCGATTACAACTAAAGGCGGCGATGGCGCACGTGGCAGTCTCGGCACCGGACGAGGCGGCGGATCGGAGAACGGCGCCAGAAAGACATCCATGAAGAAGTCACCGAACGACGGTGGTAACGCAGGCCAGAAGATCAGCGGCGCCTAGCCCACATCGCCTGCGCTGCTGATTAGGTCCCAAGCGCGCGTGAGCTCGCGAGCGGGTCCCAACTGCAACCGCTCAAAAGCGGAGCGGCAGAAAAGGCTCAATGCCGGCCGTCCGTGATCGACGGGGCGGCTCCCAACGGCGGCCGTTCCGAAATAGCCCAGAAGCAGTCCTACTCCCCGCTAATCTTCAGCCCAAGTTTGCGCGACCACTCGCCTGCCTAATCAGATGAAAAAGGCAATCATTGTGATCCCATGCTGCTTCTGCCGAATGGCTTCTGATGCTTGGGGGAGGCGGGGAACACCACAAGCAGCTGCTATTCAATAATGCTTTCGAGTAGATGCCTGTTCGGCGTCCCCACGCTCCTTGTTAGGCGCGGATATCTCCCTGTTTCCGGGTTACGAGATTTTGGGCTTCGAACCCGCAGAAAAGCTGGGGTTTCTACCGCCAGGATGAACCGCAGATCCCATTGGGTGAGACTATTCCCTGTGGATCGGCCTGAAGCAGGGAAAATTGGATCGGTTACAGGTGCTGAAGGGGAGAGATAGAGACGAGAGCGAACGCCACGATAAGTCCGCTGGAAAGAGGGGCTGGGGGCGTTCCGTACTGCTCCGGAGAGCGCCGGAAAAAGGTCCCGAATTTCCGAGCAACGGCGGTCCAGGTTGCGCTCTCCCAGGTACGGAGCACGCGCAAAATCCCGCGGAACTGCGCCCTTCCAGAAGCAACTCGCAGGGAGAAATAGGATAGTTAGGACTGAGTGGCGGTGCTGTCAGTCTAACGCGAACCGCTCTCTGCACGATGCATCTCGATCTTTGCGGGAAGGGGACTAGCTCTCGAGGATCTCCCCCTCTTGGTCGACTGCACGCCACAGGTAGACCATCTCGCCGTTCAGCTTCACGTACATCTCGTCGAGGTGCCAGCGCCACTGCCGAAAGCCAGGCATCCGCGACAGGCGCTGCCGACGTAGGTCACCGGCGAACATCGGGCCGCCGAACCTGCTCCACCACATCCGCACGGTCCCGTGGCAGATGTCGATGCCGCGCTCGAACAGCAGATCCTCGACGTTCCGTGGCGACAACGGAAACCGCACGTACATCATCACCACAAGCCGGATCACCTTGGGTGACGAGTCGAACCGGCGGAACGGACTAGGCGGCTTGGCTCTCGATCGGCGCTCATCCGAGGCCGCTAGCAGCGTCCGCGAGGCGCTGCCACGTTAGTCTGACAGAGCCCGATCGCGGCATCAACGAGACGCTGGAGTTGCTCGTCATTCGGTACTTTGTTGAGTGCGCCAACGTGGTGAAGGATGCTGCCGATCAGCGTATGCAGCGCAAAGCGGATCGTGCGTTCGTCGGCACCCGGCGCCAGCGAGCGCAATGGCTCGTAATAATGCGGGACAACCAAGTTGCCGTGCGCGCGCATTGCGCTGGCGATCGTGTCGTCCGATCGCGAGGCGGCCATGATCTGGATGAACGCAGGGCCGCGGTCGCCAGTGTAGATCGTGACGCAGGTGCGCGCATGCGCAAGCAGCTTCTCGCGCGGCGGCGCGTCGATGGCGAATTTCGGCGCAAACGATAGCGCGGTTTCGTCCAGCAGGTGCTGGATGAGCTCGCCCTTGTTGGCGAAGCGGCGGTAGAGCGTCGTCCGGCTGCATCCGACGGCTTGCGCCACCGCTTCGAACGTAAGCGCCTGGCAGCCGACACGCGCGATGAGGGCCCAAGCCGCTTCGCGAATTCCCGCATCACGGATCGAGCTACGCGGCCGCCCGCGGGCACGGACGGGATCGGGAATTCCTTGTGCGTCCATATGCCCTCTCAACCGCTAGAGCCTGGGTAAAGTCTGTCTTTATAATTCGATACGCACGCGTTTCGCAATAGTGGTGAGTGGCCCCGCAATTCGGAACGGATCATCTTGATCTCGTAGCCGTGGCGACGCGAAAACGTCACAGATTATCGATACATACCCGTCTCGTAATTAAGCAGACCAGTAATGCCTAATAGGGGGGACGTTATCACCATTCTCAACGCAGCCGCGTGCGTCTGACCACGCACCGGTAAGCGATCGTCGACGGCAGTAAACTAGAAAATCGGGGCTGATCAGCTCGGTCACGCGGCGGCGCGCGCGCCGCGACCCGAGACGATGTTGGCGCCCGCCAGTTCGGACGATCGATCCTCCGAGTTCAGCTCGCCCATGCTCCGCCTTGAGGGCTTTGCGCCTTTGCGGAAGGAGGCCGTGCGTGCGCCCGCCATCAAATCAGTATGCTACGGGAGTTCATCATGAAGAAAGAAAAACGGGTCGCGTTGTTTGCAAGCTCCGCGACGCTGCTACTCTGTCCGGTCGCGGCCGGTGCGCAGGCGCTGCCACCCGCGCCCGCCGTGTCGGCGGAGGAGCGGACCGAGGAGATCACTGTCACCGGATCGCGGATCGTGCGAGAGGATTACTCGGCGGAAAGCCCGATCGTCACCGTCGGAGAGGAACTGATCCGCTCGAACGGGCCGGCAACTCTTGAATCGACGCTCAATCTTCTGCCGCAACTGACTCCCGACGCCGGCTCCACCTCTGGCAGCCAAGCCGCTGAAGGTCGCGCGACCCTTAACCTGCGCGGTCTTGGGCCATCGCGCACGCTGGTCCTGCTCGATGGCCGCCGTCTTCAGCCGGGTGATCCACTTGGCGCCGTGGATTTGAACTCGGTGCCAAGCGCACTGATCGAGAATGTCGAGGTTATCACTGGCGGCGCCTCCGCCGCCTACGGCTCGGATGCGATCGCCGGAGTCGTCAACCTCCGCCTGCGCCGCAATTTCGAAGGACTGCGGATCGACGCCGATCACGGCCTCAGCGAACGCGGGGACGCGCAAAGCCTGAACCTCGCCGGGACAATAGGCGGGAATTTTGCCGAGGGCCGCGGCAATGCGGTATTCTCTGCCACGTATTTCGATCGCCAGCGCGTGGATCGCGGCGGCCGCTCATTCTTCAAGGACGGCGGTATCACCTCGGTGCTCCCCAGCGGGCTAATCTATGCCGAGGCTAGCAACTTGCCGAGCCAGGCGGCGATCAACCAGGTGTTTCGGGGTTACGGCGTCAATACGCCGTTGTCGCGGGCCTCGACCTATAGTGTCAATCCGGATGGAACGCTGTTCACGTTGACGCCGGTCAATAATCTACGCTTCCCGGCAGATGGGCCTTATGTCATCACCTCGAATGGTCAGGTCGCCGTGCCGCTCGGCGAAGCGGCGCCTCTTCAGCAGCCGTTGGAACGCAAGACCGTGTTCGGCCGCATCAACTACCAGCTGAACGACGGCATCGAGGCTTACGCGCAGTTCAACTATGCGCATTACACCAACAATCAGGATGGGTATGGCCGTAACCAAGCCATCACACGCGACGTGTACTTGCCAGTCACCAACCCGTTCATTCCGGCGGCCCTGCGTACTATCGCGGCGTCACGTTCCAATCCAAACGCGCCGTTGCTGATCTACTTCAACACCGGCCGTTTCTCGCGCGACATCGCCGAACAGACCTATGATGTCGGCCAGTATCTCGGCGGCTTGCGCGGCGACATCGACGCGATCGAAGGCAGCTGGGACATCAATGGCTCCTATGGCCGCTCGCACCTCCAGTCGCGGCTCGGTGGGTTCATCGATCGGTCCGCGTATCTGTCGCTGATCGAGGCGCCCGACGGGGGCGTCAGCCTCTGCGAAGGCGGGCTCAATCCGCTGGTGCTTGATCGTCCGTCGCAGGATTGCCTCGATTACATGCTCCGTGACCTGCATGAGACGAGCACCCTGGAACAGACCAACCTCGAGGCGAACGTACAAGGTCGGCTGTTCACCCTTCCGGCGGGCGACCTACGCTTTGCCGCCGGCCTTGCCTATCGTCGCAACAGCTACAGCTATGCGCCCGACGCACAGCGGGTGAACGCAACCGTGCTGACCGTCGGCATCAGCAACCCGACGCAGGGCAGCATGGACAGCAAGGAAGCCTATGGCGAATTGCTGGTCCCGGTACTCGCGGACTTGCCTTTCATCTACAAGCTCGATCTGAACGCCGCTTACCGTTACGCGGATTACAACACAGTCGGCGGTGTTCACACATACAAGCTGAGCGGCGACTGGCAGTTCACCCGCTCGCTGCGCATGCGCGGCGGCTATCAACGTGCGATCCGCGCGCCATCTGTGGGCGAGCTGTTCCAGCCTGTCGAGCAGGGAGGCACCACCGTCGGGCGCATCTCGGCCGGCCTGGGCGATCCGTGCGACATCAACAGCACCTATCGCGCGGGCGGCAATGCGGCGCAGGTCCGCGCCTTGTGCATCGCCAGCGGGGTGCCCGAAGCGGTCGTGGACACGCACCGTTTCGCCGGCACCTCGGTACAGTCCAATGTGTCCGGCAACCTCGAACTGAAGGAGGAGACCTCCGACACCTATACCGTCGGAATTGTATTCCGGCCAGAATGGCAATCGCCGCTCCTGTCAAACGTCTCGGTCTCAGTCGATTACTTCAACATCAACATCCGCGATGCGATCGGCCTCGTTACCGGCGACGTGATTACGCAGCGCTGCTTCAACGGGGCTGGCGACTCGAATCCCAATTACGATCCGCAGAACTTCTATTGCCAGCTAATCAATCGCGGCCCGTCGGGCGGCTTCTCCTCCATCGACACGCCGCTGCTCAACCTCGCCGGCTATCGGACGTCGGGCATCGACGTTCAGGTCGATTGGTCGACTCGGATGGCGGCTGGCGGTCGCATCGGCCTCAACGTGCTGGCCAGCTATGTCGACCAATATGCGATCCAGACGCTGCAGGGCGCCGACTATACCGAATATGCCGGCACCATCGGCAATGGTCAGATCAGCGCGGGCGCCATCTCGCATCCGCGCTGGCGCACCGTCAGCAACCTTTCCTACGACCAGGAAGAGTTCGGCCTGAACCTGCGTTGGCGCTGGATTGATAAGATGTCGAACGCGGCAAACGTCGGCATTTCAGGGGCAACCGCACCCGGCGTGGCCCCGGTGAGCTATATCGATGCAAACGCCCGCTTCAGCATCAACCCGTCAATGGTGTTCCGCGTCGGCGTGCTCAACCTCGCCGACAAGCAGCCGCCCGAATGGACCGGTGAGGCGGCAACCGACTCCAACCTCTACGATGTCATCGGGCGCCGCTTCTTCGCTGGCATCAGCGTCAATTTCTGAACTCCTGCAAGGACATACGATCATGAAAGCCATGTTCATGACGCTGGCCGCCGGCTCGACGCTAATCGCCTCCTTGGTGGCGGCCGCGCCCACTCAACCGCAGGCGCCGACAGCGGCGGGGATCGCCCGCGCCGCTAAGGCCGGCATCCCCCAGCTGCTTTCTTGTCTTCGCGAACAGAAAGTGTCGTTGATCGGCGCACATCGTGGCGGGCCGCTGCCGGAATATCCCGAGAATGCGCTGGCAACGCTTGAGCGAACCACTTCGATGCTGCCGGTGTTCCTGGAGATCGACGTACAGCAGACGTTCGACGACGTCCTGTTTCTGAACCACGATCCGGTGCTTCCCCGGAACACGGTGGGGCACGGCACTATCCACGAGATGCGATGGGCCGAGATCGCCCCGCTGAAGCTGCGCGATCAGTCGGGCCAGCCGACCGCGTACACGCCGCCGCTGCTGGCCGATGCCTTGAAATGGGCGGACGGCCGCGCGCTGGTGCTGCTCGATGTAAAGCCAATCACCGATCCTGAACTCCTCGCGAAGACGGTACGGAGTGTCGGCGCCGAGAACCGGATGATGTTTCTTACCTACACGATCCGGCAGGCACAGGCGCTGCGCAAGCAGCTCCCCGACGCGGTCGTCGCATTGCCGGTGTTCGATCGCAAGGGGCTGGCGGCGGCAAAGGCCGCGGGGCTCGTCAACGATCGGCTGCTCGCGATGGTGCGGCCGAGCCGGGTGGATGCGGATTTCATCCCCGAACTGGAGGCGGCCGGCGCCACCGCGCTATCGGGATCCTATGGCGGCGCCGACACGCCGGACGCCGTTTATCGCACGAAGGCGGATGCCGGCGCCTATCACAAGCTCGCGCAGCAAGGCCCCCGCTTGATCGCATCGAACCGCCCGAACGAGGCGGTGGACGCGATGCTGGCGCAGCCGAGTTATACGGCGAAGCTGGCGCGCTGCGGGATTACCGGCTGATTGTTCAGGGGGCTGCCACGCGCAGCTCCCGGCTTACCCGCCCGATTAGGTCTCGCGTCAGATCGGTGTCAGGCAAGTGATCAAAGGAGTTTCTGCGTGATATCCGACGATTCTTTCCTCGAGAGACCGCAGATACGTCACGTCAAATCCATGCGTGTTGGGGAACAGCCGATAGGCTGCTTTCTGGCCGTTCTCACCGCAGACCGGACGGTCGGAAAGCGGTCCACTTTCAGCCGTTCGCGACGCCCCGCGCAACATGCCGCAGCCACGCGCTCTGCACTGCCTTTCCCTGCGGAGTGCCGCCGACCGCCTCGACCGTGGTCACCGCGCGGCCTCCCACGGCCGAGATCGGAGCACGCAGGACCGCACCGGTTTCCGTCGAGGTGGACGGTACAGGCGCCGCATTGAGCGATCCCGCAGCCGTATTTGGTGCCCGTAAGCCCGATTACGTCGCGCAGCACCCACAGCAGCGGCATGTCGGCGGGTACGTCGACGCGCTGGCGCTCGCCGTTCACTTGAAGATCACAAGGCGTCGGTTAGCGTGGCTCCTGTGCGGCGGGGAGGGGGGCGGCACCGGCTTCGGCCGCGGCGTCCTCCCGCTTCATGCGGGCGCGCACACCGCCCTCGACGTTGCGGCCCTCCGCCACCGGCTGGTGGAGCGAGCCCGAAGTCGGCGCCTGCGGCGTACCCTTGGCCAGTTCCGCACGGTGGATGTTGGCCGAGACGCGCTCGGTCAGGTCGGGAAACAGGTGATATGCGGAGGAGGCGGCCTGCGCCTTCCACCCCACAGGCAGTTCTTCGCGCGGGTGGAGCGAGACCCAGACGAGCGCTTGCACCACCTTCTCCGGCCCATCCATCAACGCCATGCGATCGGCATGGCCGCTGTAATTGGCGGTATGCTGAAAGAAGGGCGTATCGACCGCCCAGGGCATCACCGTCGCCACCTTGATTGCCTTGCCATGGCCGGCGTGGCGCAGTTCCTCATTGAGCGAACGGCCGAGGCTCAGCACGCCCGCCTTGGTCGCGCCATAAGCGCTATGATAGGCGAGCGGGACCTCGCTTTCGACCGAGCCCATGTTGACCAATGTGCCGTGGCCTTGTGCAAGAAAGCGGCGCAGCGCGGCGTGGCTGCCGTAGATTACGCCCTTCAGATTCACGTCGACCATGCGCGAGTAATCCGCCACCGGCACGTCCCAGAAGCGCCCGGTTGCGCCGACCCCGGCGATGTTCATCCATACGTCGATCCGCCCGAAGCGCGCGGCGGCGGCATTCGCCAGCGCCTCTACCTTCGCTGGGTCGGACACGTCGGTGGTGACGACGAGCGCTTGCCCGCCCGCGGCGCGAACCCGGCCGGCGACCTCCTCCAGCAAGTCGCTCCGTCGCGCGGCAAGGACGACGTTGGCGCGCAGCTCGCCCAGGTGGAGCGCGGCACCCTGGCCAAAGCCGCTCGATGCGCCAACGATGACATAGGTGCGCCCAGCCACACGCGAGAGCTCACTACGTCCGAGATGCGTGGAGGTGGCGCACCCACTCAGTGAAAGCGCAGCCAACAATGCCGGGGCGAGCAGCCGACAGGTGCCGTGCCGCATCGTTCAAGCCCCGACCGGTTCGGCGACGTGGATCCCGTTGTTCGGCGTAAGTTGCGCCATGTCCCCGGCCTCCGGCGGCGGCGCGGAATGTTCCTTTGCGTCGCGCAGCAGGCTCCAAGCAAGCGCGCCGCCGCCGAGCAGCGCGGCGGCGGTCAGCGCCGGCCGCTTGGTCGCCTTCACGTAGAGACTGCGGCTGCGCATCAGATGCGGCTCGTGCGTACCGCGTTCGTGCCCGCCATAGCCGGCCTTGAACAAGGCGCGCTGGTGATCCTCGGTCGCCTTGCGCGTGCGCGACTGCTGCGAGGTGTACATCAGCACCTCCATCACCCGATCGGTGAAGCGCGGCGCCACGGCGCCGAGCACCGCTGCGAGCTTTGCCTGGCTGCCGACGAACATGTCGCGCTTGGGATGCGCGGCGCACCACAGGATCGCCTCCGCGACTGCCTCGGGCGGATAGATCATCCCCCGGTGGACGGGCTGCATCGGCATGTAATTTCCCGCATGCTCGTTGTACGGCGTGTCGATCCGGCCGGGGTGGACGAGCGAGACGGAGATTGGCCAGCCCTCATGCTCCACCTCCTGCCTCAGCGAGCCGGTGAAGCCGTGAAGCGCGAATTTGGCGGAGGCGTAGGTGCTCTGCACCGCCGGCGCCTTGTCGCCGAAGAAGCTGCCGACATTGACCACTGCGCCGGCCTTGTCGGCATCGCGGAAGTGGCGGACCGCGGCAAGCGAGCCGTACACCGTGCCCCAATAGACCGTGTCGAACATGCGGTGCCATTCGGGCATCGGCACGTCCCACAGCCTGCCGAAGATCGAGATGCCGGCATTGTTGACCCAGGTGTCGAAGCCGCCGAAATCGAGGTGCGCGACCTCCGCCACGCGCGCGATATCCTCCTCGCGCCCGACATCGCATACGGCGTAAGCGGCGCGGCCGCCCGCGTCCCTGATCTCCTGGACAAGCGTGCGCAGCGCTTCCTCGTTGCGGGCGGCGGCGACGACCGCGGCGCCGGCCTTGGCGGCGATGCGGGCGGTCACCAGCCCGATCCCACTGCTGGCACCGGTGATGACGATCGTTTGTTCGGAAAGCGGCCTCAGAGCAACCATGCCGAACTCCTAATGTAAGTTAAATATCTGACTTGGGGAAAGAAAACCAAGTCGTCGGGCACAACGAAGCCGCGTCTCGTGAGTTCAGGTCGATATGGCAAAAAGATCTCAACCTGTGTTGCATCGCCTGTCGCTTGCCGAAAGCATGACCGTATTGGTCATTGTTGGCGGTCCGTTGATCGCCAAGGGCATCATGGTGCGGCGGCCGCTCGTGGTTCGATTGCTGCAATCGACCGGGCTGGAGGGCGGCGCCGTCGCGTTGCTCCAGCGGCTGCGCCGTCGATATGGGCCGGGACCCGTGATGCTGCGCTTGCCGGGGCGCGAGCAGGCAGTGCTCCTCTCGCCAGACGATGTACGACGCGTGCTGGCGGAAACGCCCGAGCCGTTCGAGACCGACAGCGACGAGAAGCATGCGACGCTCGCGCATTTCGAGCCGGAGGGGTCGCTGATCTCGCGCGGGCGCGACCGCGTGGCGCGGCGGGCGCTCAACGATCAGGCCCTGGAAAGCGGCTGCCCCATTCACTCGATGGCGCCGCATTTCCGCGAGATCATCGATCAGGAGATCGCGGCGCTGTTGTCCGGGCCCGATGATCTCAGCTGGGGCAGGTTCAAGGACAGCTGGTTCCGCATCGTGCGCCGCTGCCTGTTCGGCGATGCAGCAGCGGACGATCGCGATCTCGTCGCCATGCTGATCCGTCTGCGCAGCGCGGGCAATTGGTCGTTTCTCCATCCCAAGCGCCGTGTGCTGCGGGCGCGTTTCCTGTCACACGTGGCGGCGTATCTCCACGCGGCGCCGCCCGGCACGTTGGGGGCGGGGTTGGCGAGGCGTGCGACGACGCGATCGGCCGCCGAAAGTCAGGTCGGCCAATGGCTGTTCGCCTTCGATGCGGCGGGCATCGCTACCTTCCGCGCGCTGGCGCTAATCGTGGCTGATGCGGGCATCACGGCGCGCGCGCGCAACGATACGGCGCCGGGCTATCCTTTCCTGCGCGCCTGCCTGCTGGAATCGGTGCGGCTATGGCCGACCACCCCGGCGATCCTGCGCCAAAGCGCCCGGCCTGCGGCATGGAACGGCAGCACCATGGCGGAAGGGACCGGAATCCTGATCCACGTGCCGTTCCTGCACCGTGACGACGAGCGCTTGCCTTTCTCCCACCGCTTCGCCCCCGATGTCTGGCTCCGGGGCGAAGCCGATGCCTGGCCGCTGATCCCGTTCAGTGGCGGCCCGGGTGAATGTCCGGCCAAGAACCTCGTCCTGCTGCTCGCCAGCAATCTGATGGCGGCGCTTCTCACGCGTAACATTTGCCTCCCACCCGGGGGAAAGCTGGACATAAATGATTTGCCGGAGACGTTCGATCACTTTTCACTGACGCTGCGGCATCAGGCTCAGTCGCCCTTAGTCGCGCAGCGTTGCAGTTAAACCTGAGGCAAGCCGGCGGAGCAGAAGAGAAAGGCTGCTGGATCGTCACTTGACCGATTGGCCACTGCTTCGAAGACGAGATCGCAAGGTGCGTTGTCCGCTGACGCTGGTGTTTAGCCAAGCGTCGAGCAACTGTTCGCCGGGAGTGGTGAAGGTCAGCCGTCCGGTCGACCGCGAAGCGCATCGCTGGGGTGACCGCCGGCTTGACGCCGCTGGCGCAAACGCCCTCAATCCGCGCGACGAGCGCTTGGCGGGCGCCGCGCTCTTCGACGGCGTGGGGGCGACATGAACGGGAGCATCGCTCGGCGCACCAGAGCAATCCGGTTGGCGCCTCTTGTGCAGGAACCAGGCCGCCATAACGCATGGCGAAGGATCTGAGGGCTTCAGCTTCACGGCTCATTTTGGCTCCATCGCTCAGGTGTGCGACCTCTAACTACCGACTCACCAAGCCAAGCAAGACGGCGGAGACAACCTCCGCCGCGATCACGCTTTTCAGCGGTCAAGCGCAGCTGAGATACCCGCGTCGATCAGGCCGATACCCGTCGGCAACCCGCGGCGATGAAGTAACGAGGGCACCTGGCGGGATCGCGCTGCCGGCGATCGAGCAGGTGCGCGTACTAATATGAAGGCCCGCACCTGCCTCAGACATATGCCTCGACGACTCCCGAGGTGATCATGAAGCCACAGAGCGCGGCGAGCATAGCGACGTTCCAGCTACGTGAGCGTACCATCAGCAAGCCAGCGAACAGCGCCAGGATCGCGAGGCCACTGGCCATGTAAAGCACTTCGACGAAAACACTCGCCTGGGCTGCTGGCGCTTCTGGCGATGGGTGCAAGTCTTGCAACACGGCCACGCCGATCCAGCTGGAGATGTTCGCTGCCAGCAAGCCGCCGACGACCAAATGTTTCTGCTTGTCGTACCAGTCGTCGAAATTCGGCCACTCCTCAGGCGCGTCGGGGAAGATCAATGTCGCAGCCAAGTAATAGACACCAACCATCCCAAGCACGCTCACCAAGGTCACGTAGTTGGCGTCGATCTGGTCACGCGCGTCCCAGGCGAGCAGCCAGAAGCTCGAGAGATCGAGCATCACCAGCAGACCAAGCAGCGGCGTCAGCCAACCGATCCGAACGGCCGCAGTGCCGCGCTTTAGCTTAAGCGCACGAGAAAATCCGCCAAGCACTTCGGAAATGGCCAGGCCCAGCAGAAGTCCATAAACGGCGAAGACCAGATCGAACGCGCTCATGTGAACACTATTCCGTCAATGCCGTGATAGGACAAGCATGGCGACCGCCTGGACGCCGCGGAGGAGATACCCTCCGCCGTGATCATGCTTTTCTGCGGGATACCGTAGCCATCTTACCCGCACCAATCGAGCTGATGCCCGCGGCGAATGTCCGAAGGTGGCGAGCGCCCCGAGGATCCCGAATGTCGGATAGTGGGAGGGTTTCTGCCAGTCCGCTTTTGGGAAGGGCGAGCGGCACAGTAGCCACTAAGGGAGTTTGGCCTTGGCGGCAAAACCCGACCAGAAGCGAATTTTGCGATCGGTTTCGCGGGGCGATCGGCGGCTACATTGCCATCCTCAAGAAGAGCTTCTGCTCTGCAGATCGAGCATTGCCTGCGAGCCTCTTGATGGTCTGCAGGGACTCAATCAATTGCTGCCCAGAGACATGATGATATGAAAGCTCTTCCGATTGCGCCCACCGATCCGCCGCTTCCGAAAACCTGTCCTCGGTTAGTTCATCTAAACGGATGACAAGCTCATCAGGTATCACAAAGACCCAAGGTCCCTCAGGCGATCCCATGGCAACTAAGAACTCCTCTCCCGCTAGGCCCGAAGCATCCGCGTCCTGATCTACCGCTTTCCACAACGCGGCAAGAACTGAGTTATCAGCATTGCGCGTGCGGTGGTTGGGCGTACGAGCCATGTCCGTGGAGAGGGCGGCACCATCGTCAGCAGGGCCTAAAAAGAAGTCCGTCAGCAAAGCGCGCTCCTCAGTTAACGTCACTCAGGCCCACATCGAAGCCCAAAAGCCGAGCGTCTGCAATCCACCGAACCTCGCTGTTTCAATGAGCAGCGAGACAAGTTAACGAGTGGCGGATTTCAGGAATCTCAATCTCGCCGCTGAACGACTGGGTTTGGGCGTGAGCAGCCTGTCCTCTTTCCGGGGTAGCCAGCGCGCTCCCGAACGCCTGATTGTGGGAGGTTAGCGTCCGGTCCGCTTTCGGGTGCGGGTGGCGCATAGCTGACGTTAGCTGCGCTCACTGTCCATGACGAACGCATAGTCTGCGACGGCTTCCGACAGATTATCGAACCAACGCGACACGCCTTCGGTGATAAAATGCTCGGCTTGCTGCCTAGCATGGAAGGCGAGCGTTTCGTCATCCTGAGGAGCGGTCAGAACCTCCCCGCTGGACACCGCAAACTTGCCGGTCCCGAGGTTCTCGTAGCAGACGTACCGAATGGCCTTCGATGAACTGACCTGCTCACTGGGCGGTCCGCTATGCGCTGGAGCAACCCGAAGGCGTCGACATCAACGACGTGATCGTCCGCCCCAGTGCGACGCACATGTGACGGCACAGGCGTGCCGGCCTCACCGCCGGCACGCTCGCGCCTCTTTTCAGACCGACAGCGCAACCGCGGTTTCGCAATAGCCATGCAGTGGGCGGCCAAGCATGGCGGTGAGCCGCTCCCGGTCGCCGTCGTCGGGGATCATACCGTCGCTGACGTATCGCTCTGCCATCAGCCGCATTTCATAGGCGGTCCAGCGCGGAAGGACGCTCGCCATATTGTGCTCGAACCCGCTCGGATCGTCGCCGCCATAGACGATCGGACGGCCGAGCACCTCGGACCAGATTGCCGCGACGCTCTCGCCGGTCAGCGTATCGGGGCCGACAAGATTGATCGTCTCAAGCGGCAGCTTGTCCGGTGCCCGCTCCCGGCGGACCAGCTCTATCGCGGCAACCTCGGCGATGTCGCGGACATCGACCATTGCCACGCCCTTGCCCCCGATCGGCATCGGGTAGACGCCGTGCTGAAGGATGACGTCCTTCACCATCACCTCATTGTCGATGAAATAGGTCGGCCGCAGGATGGTCGCGCCGAAGCCCATCGCTTCCAGCATTCGCTCGGCGCCATACTTTACGGCGAAATGGGGCACGTTGACGGCGCGGTCGGCTTCGAAGACCGACAGATAGACAACGCGATCGACCTCCGCCTCGAGCGCGATGTTGAGGGTGATCATCGCCTGGGTAAATTCGTCGCCCGTCACCGCATTGAGGAGGAACAGCGTACTAACGCCGCTGAAGGCGGCGCGTAGCGCGTCGATATCGAGCAGGTCGCCTTGCGCGACCTCAACGCCGGCCGGAAATGCCGCTTTCGAAGGGTCACGAGTGAAAACGCGGACGTTGGCATCGCGGGCGACGAGCTGATCGACGACATGGCGGCCGACGCGGCCGGTGGCGCCGATTACGAGAATGGTCATGGAGCTTCTCCTTGGGTCTTGCTGACCCGAGCAAGATGAGTGATCCATCACCGTGCAAATAGACGCGTGTTCTGGACGCGCCGTCTCATAGATGGAACGACATGGATTTGCTTGCGCTTGCAGATTTCACGCTGGTCGCCCGCAACAGCGGCTTCGGCAAAGCGGCGCGCGCCGCGCGCCGGCCCAAGGCGACGCTGTCGCGCCGCGTGTCCGAACTGGAGGCGTCGCTCGGCCTGCGGCTATTCTAACGGGGGCAACGCGACCTCAAGCTGACTGAGGAGGGGCGAGCGCTGTTCGAACGCGCCGGGGCGTTACTAACCGAGCTGGAGGATACGGCCGCCGCCATCGCTTCGGGCAGCGCGGCGGTACGCGGACGCCTGCGGATCAGCGCGCCGCTGCTCTTCTCACAAATCGTTATGGGGCGGCTGGCGGCCGAAATCGCGCGCCGCCATCCCGACGTCCGACTGGTGGTCACCACCGACGACCGGGCGGTCGACATGATCGAGGAGGGCTATGACGTGGTCATTCGTGTCAATCCGGCGCCAGACGAGGCGCTGGTCGGTCGCCCCTTCCTCCATGACAGGCTCGTGATGGTCGCCGCGCCCGACATGGCGCTGCCGGCAACGGGCGTCGTTCCCGCTGTGGTGCGCGGCGAGGATTCGACGAGTAGCTGGACGATCGATACCGCCGCTGGAGAGCGCGCGATTCCGATCGTTCCCGTGCTACGGCTGTCGTCGCTGGCGATAATCCGGGATGCGGTGCGGCTTGGCGCCGGGGCGGCGCGGTTGCCGCTGTCGCTGGTCAGTCGGGACATGGCAAGAGGACGGTTGGTCCCGTGGGGCGATGTCGCGTCGTCGAACATCGCGCTATGGGCGCTCTACCCCACCCGCCGCCTGCTAAACGCCAGAGTGTCGGCGTTCCTGGCATTCCTGCGGCAATCCTTTCCCAACGGGACACCCGAGGAACTGGCAGCCTATCTGGACGATCATTGCTGACAGGAAGCAGCCGGTGGTCACCTCCCGCTACCTGAACGAACGACAGCTTGCGAAGCCGACCAAATTCGTTGCGAGTGGCGGAATGTTGGGTCGCAGCTCTAAGTTGGCGATCAGGGTAGCAATTGCTGCGCCGCCCAACGTCCATCGTTTAGCTGAAGAGCTCCGCTCGCACGATCGCTGCGCCCGCAGCCAGCGCCATCAACTTGCCTTGAGCGATGTCGCGCCGCAGCGGCGCCATGCCGCAGTTCGTGGCCGGGTAGAGCTTGTCCGCATCGACGAAGTCCAGCGCCTGGCACAGGGTGGCGGCGACCTGTTCCGGCGTCTCAACGATGTTGCTCGCCACGTCGATCGCGCCCACCATCACCTTCTTTCCGCGGACCAACTCGATAAGGTCCATCGGCACGCGCGAATTCTGGCACTCCAGCGAAATGATGTCGATCGTCGACCTTTGCAGGTTGGGGAAGGTCTGCTCATACTGGCGCCATTCTGAGCCGAGCGAGTTCTTCCAGTCGGTGTTCGCCTTGATGCCATAGCCATAGCAGATGTGCACCGCGGTTTCAGCCGTCAGCCCCTCCGCAGCTTTTTCCAGCGTGGCGATGCCCCAATCATTCGCCTCGTCGAAGAAAACGTTGAACGCCGGCTCGTCAAACTGGATGATGTCGACCCCCGCCGCCTCCAGTTCGCGCGCTTCCTGGTTGAGGATCCGTGCGAACTCCCATGCCAGCTTCTCCCGGCTGCGATAATGCGCGTCGTAGAGCGTATCGATCATCGTCATTGGGCCGGGCAGCGTCCACTTGATCGGCGCATCGGTCTGCGCCCGCAGGTAGCGTGCGTCCTCCACGAACACCGGCTTCGACCGCGACACGAGGCCTGCAACGGTCGGCACGCTCGCATCATAGCGGTTGCGGATGCGCACGGTCGCGCGCTTCTCGAAATCGACGCCGTCGAGATGCTCGACAAAGGTGGTCACGAAATGCTGACGCGTCTGCTCGCCGTCGCCGACGATGTCGATACCGGCACGGCGCTGATCGTCCAGCGCGAGCCGCAGAGCGTCGCGCTTGCCCGCGGCCAGCGCATCGCCATCGAGTTTCCAAGGCGACCAGAGCGTTTCGGGCTCGGCGAGCCAGGAGGGCTTAGGCAGGCTGCCCGCGGTCGTCGTCGGCAACAAAGTCGTCATGTCAGCAATACCTTGTGGATGGCGGGAAGTCAGAGGGGGAAGGTCGCGGACCATTGCTGGAGCTGCGCGGCATACGGCTTGACGAAATGCTCCTCGGCGAAGCGGCCCTGCTCGATCGCCAACCGGCTGCGCTCCTCGCGGTCGTAGACGATGCGGGTAAGCGAATAGTCCTGATAGGTGAGGCTGGGGCAATAGCGAGCGGCCGCAGCCGAATTGGCGTTGTAAATCTCGGGGCGATAGATCTTTTGAAAGGTTTCCATCGTGCTGATCGTGCTAGCGAGCTCGAGCGCGTCATAACCGCTGATCAGATCGCCAATGTGATAGAAGGCCAGCGGGGCGACGGCATGGCGCGGCATGAAGTAGCGTGCCGTCATGCCCATCTTCGCGAAATAGGCGTCGGTCGCGGAAGCTTCGTCGTTGCGATACTCCACACCGAGGATGGGGTGCTCGTTTGCGGTCCGGTGATAGGTTTGGCTGCTCGACACGCTGAGGCAGATGACCGGTCGCTTCGCAAACCGCTCCCGATAGGTGGCGGAGTTCAGGAAATGCCTGAAGAGCTTGCCATGCAGGTCGCCGAACCCATGCGGCGCCCCACCCGCCGGGTGCGTCTTCGAATGGTCAGCAAGCACGACGCTGAAGTCGTAGTCGCGAAGGTAGGATGAGAAGTTGTTACCGACGATGCCGTCGATCCGCTCGCCAGTTCGCTTGTCGAGGATCGTGGTCTCCAGAATCTCGATCAGCGGGAACCCGGCGCCGGCGTCCGCAGCATCAATCGTCAGCGCCGCGGAGTGAATCGTGAGTTCGACCGAATAGCGGTCCCCCGACGGATTATCCCAGTGCGCCAGCGAGTTGAAGCGGTTATCAATCATCCGCAGCGTGTTGCGCAGGTTCTCTCGGCGATTTTCCCCGCGCGCGAGATTGGCGAAATTGGTGGTGATGCGCGTGTTGTCGGCGGGACGATAATCCTCGTCGAAAGGAATGCTGCTGATCGTGAACGTGAAGCCGCTGTTCGTCATTCCCTACCTGCATCTTCAAAGGCGGAGAGCCGCAGGAAGAGCGCGCAGGGCACGTCAGGCCCCAGTCGGCGAGCGCGCGGGGACCTTGCGTCAAGCGCGATCCACCGGAGGAACCCCCGTCCGAGGAACGTTATGGCGTCGAAAGGCAGGTCTCCTGGCTCACGGGTCGACGCAGTGGTCCCGGCCTTCCTAAGCCTCATGCGTGAGGCTCAGTGACACCAAGTGGGACCGCCGCTCACCGCTTACAGTTGCGGGGGCAGCGCCGGACTCCGCTCGGCAAGAGCGCCACCGGCTTCCCGTCTTAGCCCCGCCGTCACGCCTGAAGCGGGGAACCTCGACATGGGCCTTCAACACCAGCCTCAAAGCGCTGTCAATCGGGACATAAAGAATTCTTTATATGATGCGTCCGGGGTCGACCGGGCCGCGGATCGTTCGGCCACACCGATACGTCCGAGCCGATGGACTTGGGGCCAGCGTACCCGTCAACTGCGAACGCCAAGATGCATCAACGTCCGAAGCTGGCCAGCGACAAGAGCATCCCGAACGGCCGCTTCTGGGTCCATGCTGCCTCAAAGCTGCCGTTCCGCTTACGACCCACTTGTAGCCACTCCCATCGGCCGTTCGGGTGCCCGGTAGCTGACCTCTGTTCATCTCACGTTATCACGCATGCGGGCGGGGCAACGAAAAACCATTCGGAATAGACAAAGCGGGCGTGGCTGGAGCAAGCGCAGACGGCTTGACGACGAAGGTGCATGTCATCGGCATGTAACATCAAGGCTCTTAGCGGCGGCCTTCGTTCATGGAGGATCGGCCGGACACGATGTCAGGCAAGCCTGAAGTCGTTCGCTGGGTCGCGCACCAAATTCTGCCGCACGAGGCCGACGTGCGCCGTTGGCTGCTCCGTCACGCCGACAACCCGGACGATGTAGACGACATCATCCAGCACGCCTACTGCCGCCTCGCCGAACTCGATTATGTCGGCCATATCCAGAGCGGGCGGCGCTATTTCTTCACCGCGGCCAAATCGATCCTGATCGAACGCCTGCGCCGGTCTCGTATCGTTCAGTTCCGCGCAATGACGGATTTGGACGCCTCGTCCATCATGGATGATAGTCCGTCGCCGGAAACGATCGCCGGCGACAGGCTGAAGCTGCAGCATGTGCTCGATCTGCTCGACACGCTGCCGCCAGCCTATCGCGAGGTGCTTCACCTGCGGCGGATCGAAGGGCTGTCGCAGCGCGAGGCAGCGGCGCGGCTCGGTGTGAGCGAGAATGTGATAGAAAACAATGTAGCCCGGGGATTGAGGATGTTGCTGAAGGCGCTGGCCGAGCGCGGCGTGTCGCACGCGCCGGAAGCGGAGCCGCCGGTACGGAGGACGCATGTCCCGAACCGATGAGGCCGCCGACTGGGCGGCACGGCTCGATGCCGCGGCGCTGGACGCGCCGGCGCGCGCGAAGCTCGACGCGTGGCTGGCCGCCGACCCGCTGAACAACGGCGCCTTGCTGCGCGCACAGGCGATGCTGTGCCTCGTCTATGACGCGCCGGGCAAGACACTGGTCGAAGCGCCCGCGCCCGCCGCCGCGCCGCCGCGTCGCCGCCATCGCTGGGCGCTCGCCGCTCTCCCCGCCGCCGCCGCGCTCGCCGGGGTGGCGGTGACGGTCGCGTGGCAGCAGCCCGATCACGCGCGCTTCAGGACGGACACGGGCGAGATCCGGCGCGTCGCGCTGGAGGATGGATCGCGCGCGATCATCAACACCGACACGCGCATTGATACTGCGATCGACCGCAGCGAGCGGCTGGTCGCACTCGACACGGGCGAGGCCTGGTTCCAGGTCGCCAAGGACAAGAGCCGCCCCTTCGTGGTCAGCGCCGGCCCAATCCGCGTCCGCGCGACGGGCACCGCCTTCGCCGTGCGCCGCGACGCGGACGCCGTCACCGTCACGGTGACGGAGGGCGCGGTGGAGATGTGGAACACTGCCGCGCCGAACCGCCGCACGCCGGCGCGCGCCGGTCAATCGGCCAAGATGGCCTTCGCCCTGCCGGCGAACGGCCTGCCACAGCTCGCCCCAGCGCAGGACAGCGCGCTTGCCTGGCGCGACGGCGACATCGTGCTCGACGGCATGACGCTGGGCCAGGCCGCGGCGGAGTTCAACCGCTACAATCTGCGCAAGATCCGCGTCGAGGCACCGGGTGCGACCGACACCCCAATGCTGGGATATTTCAAGATCAACCAGCCGGAGCAATTCGCATTGGCAGCATCCGGTATTGTGCACGGAACGGTGCGCCACGATGGCAACAATATCGTCATAACAACGTCAGAAACCCGTAACTAAAAACTTCTTCCTTCCGATGACGGAAAAGGCCGCCCCGCTCATCAAAAGGCTCGAGACCTTTGGGGGCATGAATGTTCAAGTCAGTCTTTGCTACTCGCTGTGCAGCGGCGCTGCTCGTTGGAACCATGTTCGCCAGTGCGGGAGCAAGCGTGGCGCAGGCGGCGACGATGGTGCGCGATTTCGCAGTGCCCGCCGGCCCGGCGCTGGCGTCGGTGCCGCAGTTTGCTCGGCAAGCCGGTATCCAGATCCTGATGTCTGCCGACGCCGCGCAGGGGGTGCGCACCCGTGCCGTGAAGGGTAGTCACAAGGCCCGCAGCGGGCTGGAGCGGATGCTGAGCGGCACTGGCTTGCGCATCGCCAGTTGGAACGGCGATGTGGTGACGCTCGCCGTCGAGGAACCTGCCACTGCGCGGGGCGACGACCAGCAGGACGCACGCAACGTTGGCTCCGAAGAGATCCTTGTCATTGGCATAACGTCGCCGTTCCGCTCCAAGGGCAATTCCACCACGATTGTGGAATCGGTTGTCTATGACGATGTGGAAACACTGACCGCGGACGGTTCGATCGCGGGCCTGCTCACCCAACTGCCCGGCATCAGCACGGTCGAAGACGGCGAATATCCCCGTTATGTCACGGTGCGCGGCATCTCGCCGGATCTCAACCACACGACCATTGATGGACTGACGCTGGCGACGGTGGGCGAGAGTGGTGCGGGCACCCGGCGGGTTAACCTCCAGCTACTGCCCAGCGACCTGTCGGGCCGCGTCGACCTGTTCAAGACCTTCACCGCCGAGCAGGACGGCGGCGCCATCGGCGGCGCGATCAACATCGTCACCCGCAGCGCCTTCGACAAGCGCGCGCAGGACCTCTTCCTGGACGTGTATGGCCTTTATCGCACCATGGAAGGTGAGGGCGGCAGCAATTCCTATGGCGAGCCGCGCAAACACTGGGGCTATGGCGTCAAGGGCAATTACGCCACCCGCTTCGGCGCCAACGAGGAGTTCGGCGTCATTGTCTCAGGCCGTTATGAAAGCACACCGCGCAACTTCTCGCAGAACTGGCAGAATACGAAGCGCTTCTTCACCGACGACAATCGCCCCATCGCACGCCCCGACCCCGAACTCGGCTGGAATGGCCGCGCGCTGCCCGGGAATTTCGGCTATGGCACATATGCTGACGTGTCGGACACTTACGGCGGTTCGGCGAAGCTCGAATACCGCGCTGCCGACGACAGTGTCCAGGCGAGCGTTATCGCTTATGATTACGTCCGTCGGCAGGACCAATCGACCAACATCAACTATGTCGATACCGCCAACTGGGTGGAGGATCAGACGCCGACCAGCGGGCGGATGCGCATCAGCCAGTTGGTCGAGAATTACCGCCACAACCAGTATCGCCGCGAGAACCGCGGCATCCTGACCAACGCTGCCTTCGAGGTCGGCGATACTCGCGTTACCGCGCGCACCGGCCTTACCGAAGAGACGTTCCGGGACTGGGAGCCGTACGTCAGCATCCTGACCAACCCGACCGGCTATTACCTCACCTATGACGCGCCCGAGGGCGAAATCCCGACCCTGCGCGGGATCGACGACCCTTCGGTGCTGCTCAGCGCGCCTTATCGCATGAACGCGCAGCGCGACGTGTACAGCAACGCGCGCCAGCGGGTGTTCAACACGCGCATGGACGTGTTCCGCAATGTGGAGCGCGGCTCGCGCGGGCTCGGCTATGTCACCGGGTGGGAATTCCGCCGGCTCGACATGCGCAAGAACATCGACCGCGTCGATCGCAGCGTCTCCGGCACGATCAACGACTATATTTACGACGCGAACTATAAACCGCCGCAGAGCCCGCATTCCTATGCCTGGCTCGACTTCAACCGTTACTATGACGAACGCTGGAATAGCTTCCCGATCAATCAATCCGCCAGCCGGCACAACAGCCTGGCCTCGGATTATCGCTATCAGGAGGATCTCTTCACCGGTTATCTTTCGCTGCATTACAATATGCCGAATACGACCATCGTTGGCGGCGTGCGGTACGAAAACGTGTCCTTCACCGGCACCACGCCCGTCATCACCAGCGGCAGTGCGACGGGCGAGTTCACGCGCAACGAGGGCAATTACGATTATTTCCTGCCCTCGCTGAACATCGTCCACCGGCTGGATAACACCAACATCCGCCTGTCCTACTCGCAGACGCTCGGCCGTCCGACGCCCAACAGCATCGCCGCCGCCGAGAGCACCACCTGCGGCGACAGTGGCGAAGGCGGCGTGGAATGCACCATTACCCGAGGGAACCCGGATCTGAAGCCGCGTCGCTCGCGCAATCTCGATGCCACGGTGGAGCATTATTATTCCGGGGTGAACGGGATGCTGCTGCTGGGCTATTTCCACAAGAAGATCAGCGACGACATCTTTACCCTGCGGCAGGAAACGGTGATCGATGGCGACCTTTACGCCATCCGTCAGCCGCTGAACGCTGCGGATTCGCAGATCCAGGGTGTGGAATTCGCCTGGGTGCATCGCTCGCTGCCGGTGCCGGTAGCCGATCACATGGTCGATCTGTCGTTCAACCTGTCACGCATGTGGGGCAAGATGAACTACGTGACCGACGCCGGTGCGCGCGAGCTCAACCGCTTGGAATCTCAGCCCAAGTGGATCGGCAACATCTCCGCTACCTACCGCATTCCGGCGGTAAACGGCGGTGTTCGCCTCAACGCCAATTATCGCGATCGTTTCCTCAGCGGCATCGGCGCGAACCCGTGGCAGGACTTGAGCGCGGATTCACTCACCACGGTGAACCTTGCTGCGTGGCATGATGTGACCAAGAACGTGTTGTTCAAGTACGAATGGAACAACTTGTTCGACAATCAGCCGCAGTTCCGCGCGGGCGAGAATGACGACTGGGTGCGCCAGAAGAACGATTACGGCTCGGCGCTGTTCTTCCACGCCATCATGAAGTTCTGACCAGCGTAGGGGGCGGCGTCGGCACCGACGTGCAGATCGCTGTCCCCGATTGCTTGCCGATCCGCTCGGCCCGACCTGCCAAGGAATTGCCTCCATGTCTCCGATTGACCGCCGCCGCCTGCTCACCGGCCTGATCGCCGCCGGCGGCGGCATCATCGCCGCGCCGCCTTCGCTCGCCTTGGCGCTGGGCGAGGACAAGGTTCGCCCGCGCAATCTGCGCGAGAATCCGGTGTTTCTTACCACGCCTTTTCAACTGGGTGTCGCCTCGGGCGACCCATCGGCGGATGGCTTTGTGCTATGGACCCGCCTCGCACCGGAGCCGCTGGCGCCCGGCGGCGGCATGCCGATGGTCCCGGTGCTGGTCGGCTGGGAGGTCGCCGCCGACGAAGCCTTCCGCACGATCGTTGCCAAGGGCGACGCGATCGCCCATCCCGAACTCGGCCACAGCGTCCATGCCGAGGTGGGCGGGCTCGCCCCCGACCGACCCTATTGGTATCGCTTCCGCTGCGGCTCGGAACGCAGCTTCATCGGGCGCAGTCGTACCTTCCCGCTGCCCGGCGCCCGCGCCGCCCGCGCGCGTTTCGCGGTCGCCGGGTGTCAGCATTATGAGGAAGGCCATTACACCGCCTGGCGCCACATCGCTGAAACGCCGCTCGATTTCGTGTTCCACTATGGCGACTACATCTACGAAGGGCGCGACAATGGCGATACCGCGCGCCTGCTGAACGGCCGCGCGATCAACCCGATCCGCCGCCACTTCGGGCAGGAAACCTACTCGCTCGACGATTATCGCCGGCGCTATGCGCTCTACAAAACCGATCCCGATCTCCAGGCCGCGCATGCCGCCGCGCCTTGGCTGGTCAGCTTTGACGATCACGAGATAGACAATAACTGGGCCGCTGATCGCGACCAGGATGGCACCCCGCCGGAAATCTTCCGCCTGCGCCGCGCCGCCGCACTGCAAGCCTATTACGAACATATGCCGCTGCGCCGCCGCTCCTTGCCGGTGAACGGCCATATGCAGATGTATCGCCACGCACGCTTCGGCGATCTGATCGACGTGCATGTGCTCGACACTCGCCAGTATCGCAGCGACCAGGTCGGCGGCGATCGTGACGGCGTGCCGGTACCAGAGGTATTCGCGCAACACCGCACCATGCTCGGCGCCGAGCAGGAAAAGTGGCTGTTCGACGGCCTCGCTCGCAGCGATGCACGTTGGAATCTGATCGCGCAGCAAGTGATGCTCATGGCAATCGGCCGCCGTGAGGCGCCGGGCACCGCCGATCTCGCCTATCCCATGGACGTCTGGTCCGGCTATCGCGCCCCGCGTCAGCGCCTCCTGCGCCACATCCGGGAAAGCAAGCTCACCAACGTCATCACCATCAGCGGCGACGCGCATCGCCATTATGCCGGTGACTTGATCCCCGATGACAGCGATCGTCCGGTCGCCAGCGAGTATCTCGCCACCTCCGTCACCTCGGGCGGCGACGGCACAGATGCCGAGGACGCGCTCGCCCGCTCGATCCGCTTCGGCAACAATGATTTTTTGAAGGCGATGAGCGATCGCCGCGGTTACCTGTTGTGCGACGTCGATCGCGAGCGCTGGCGCGGCGAGCTGAAGGTGCTGAGCAGCGTCACCGACCGTTTTGCCACGCTCGGCAACCATGCCGTCTTCGTGACGGAGCACGGCAAGATCGGCTTGCAGGCCGCATGATGCTTCCGCTGGTTCAGAATGATCTTGCTTGGCCGCTGCATCCCGAGCGTGGATCGCTAACCCGCTCCATTGTAAGTAGGCGCGTGGTAAGGCAGCTACCTACCTTGATCATCTATTAGCGGTCGGACTGCTGAATCCCCAATGTTGGTCATTTCGGCTGCCGCTCAGAGTCGGTGAGCGAATAGCAAGTTTCAGGATCGGGCGGAGCCATCCTGAATGGTCAAAAAACTGGGCGCATACCTGCCATCGCGAGTATCGTGAACAAGCGGCGGGTTACGCCAGCTGCAAGCCCATAAGCGGCCGTTCCGCCACCCACTCAGATGCCGTCATCCCCCGCGATGCCCGCCATCTTGGTATCTGTCACTCGTTCAGCTGAACAAACGGCTGATCACGGGAGGCTTACAGTAGCTCTCGGATGACCGGTTCTGGGTCCTCGCGGCCGGAAGCTCCCGGGCGGCTTCCGACCCAAAGGCGGTCGTAGCCGATGTAAGTCGCCGATCTCGGAAGCAGACATTCTAAACCGGAGTTCAGGTACGCGAAAACTGATAAGAATCGCGCCCAGGTTTGTCACGCCAGAATCGTCCGGTTCTGACGCGACCGAAGACCCAACAGGGGTCATTCAGGCTGCCTAGTTCGCTACTCGCCCGCTGCCATCGGTCCGCCTTAGAACCTTACGCCAATAGAACCGTAGAGGTAGGTTCCGGACAGACCGAATGGCGACAGGTAAGAATAAGGAAAGATCCCGGTATTGTCCGAGCCGCGCGCGCCTGCCAATTGGCTCTGGGCCGTGGTGGCCACTTGCTTGTCCGGAAAGACATCGAAAATGTTGTCGGCACCAATCCGCAATGTGAGCGAATTGGTCAGATCGTAAGAAACGCCGAGATCGGTGACAATCTTGGCGCCGAACGTTTCGATGATGTCAAAATTGCCGTTCGCGCGCGGTACGAGTGTCACGTTGAAACCCTTGACGAGTGCGTCGACCTGCGCCTGAGTCTGATTAAGCAGATCGGCCTGCGAAACCTTGCCATACCTCGTGTTGGTAAGATTGATGCGCCAAGGTCCGCGGTTCCAATCGAAATTCAGGGTGACCTTTGATTGCGGGATGCCTTCGGCCAGGCGGACCTGCGAGCGACGGTCGAACAATTCGGTCGTGATCCCCAAGGCTGCCAAAGCCTCCGGCGTGCCGGCCACACGATCGAATTTCGTATCGGTGAAGTTTGCCGCCAGGGTCGATGTTAGCTTGCCGCCGAGAAACTCGGAAGCATAACGCAGCGTCACATCAACCCCGCGCGTCGTCGTATCGACACTGTTGCTCTCGAACGTCACGGCACGGATCTGGCCGAAACCATTCGCCTGAAGAAGTTGGGTGAGTGCCGGGCTGCTGAACTGCGACGACAGCACAATGCGATCGTTGAGGTCGATCTGGTAAGCGTCGACCGACGCCGAGAGTCCGCCGCTGTTGTAGGTGGCGCCCAGCGAGAATGTCGTCGCCTGTTCGGGGTTGAGGGGGCTTGCACCGATCAGCGGGGCAAGGGGATCGACTGTCGAGACAATGCGCGTTGCGACAGGCACGCCCCCGGTAAAGCTGGTTTCCGAACGTTGGAAGAGCTGCTGCGGAAGCGCCGGTGCCCTGAACGAAGATCCGACCGAGCCGCGCAGGTTCACGGTGTTCGATACTGCTAGTCGTGCGGCAAAGCGGAAATCAGTGGTGGAGCCGAAATCGGAGTAATCCTCGTAGCGCGCAGCCAACGAGGTCAGGAGGACGTCCGCCCATTCCTTTTCCAGCTCGGCATAGAGAGCGATGTTGTTACGACCGCCGTCGACCTCCTCTTCAGGCGAGGAGCCCGGCACCGGTTGCGCGCCCGCCGAAGCAGGTCTGCCGGCGTTGGGTCCGTCGAGGATGGGAACGCCGCCAAATCCGTAGGACGCGGGTTCACCTGCGATCGCTCGAAAGCTCTCCTGCCTGTACTCCGCGCCGAACGCGAAGTTGAGCGGCGAGCCCATGCCGATCTCAAATGACCGAGTGAGGTCGAGATTCGTCGTCCATTGCCTGAGGCGCGTTCCGCCGCGATCGAACTCGGTCGGACTGTCGAGCCCGAAAGACACGTTGTTTGAACCGGTGAACCCGATGTCCGTGCGGCTGGTGCCGTAAACGGTCGATATCTCCCAGCCGAAGCCGGCAAGATCCTTACCGCGCAGCCCGATGGCAGCCGAGTAGTCGACCAGGTTGGTGGTCTGAAACGGGTTGAAGCCGTCCGGAAAGATGCCCCTTACCGTCTCGTCCTGACCGGCGCGCCGAAAGAAGTTGGCGTTGGTGCCTGAGAGATCGCTGTACGCGCCGAACGCGAACAATTCGGCGTCGCCGCCGACAGGCAGCGCGGCGTTCAGAACGAAGCTGTAGTTGTCGTAGTTCGGTTGTCCGAACGGGGAGATTCCGGTGCGATCGAACGTCGCCTCGCGCGGATCAAGCGCGCCGTTGGAGGGCGTCAGGCCGATGCCTGAGCCAAAATTGGCGGAAGGCAGCACCGGCTGTCCGTTCGGACCGATACCGAAATATTGTTGCCGCGTGTCTGCGCGTGATCGGTCGCTCGCGCCCTGTGTCTGAAACTGACCCGACAGACGAACGAAGCCACCGTCGCCCAATGCTAAGCCATAACCTGCGCCGATCGTGAACTTCTCTCCATCGCCGCGCGTCGTGATCCCACTGGTGGCGTAAAGGTCACCGCCGATCGAATCATCGAGGATGACGTTAATGATGCCGGCGATGGCATCAGAACCGTACTGCGCGGAAGCGCCATCCCGCAGGACCTCGACACGCTTCAGGGCAACGATAGGCAGCGCATTGAAGTTATAGGCCACGTCTCCGCGACCGACCTGATTGCCGACGTTCAGATCGCTGTTCGTGTGGCGACGCTTGCCGTTCACAAGGACAAGCGTCTGACCGGTCGAAAGCCCACGGAGCGTTGGCGAGCGAAGGAAGTTCGCGACGCCGGCGGCGACTGGGCGAGCGGTATTGAAACTTGGCACATCGACCCGGAGCATGTTTTGTAACTCAGTTTCGCCGCCACTGGCCAACTCGTCCGCGGTGATGGAGTCGATTGGTGTCGGAGAATCGACCGCGATACGCGCGCCGAACCGGGAGCCGGTCACGACGATAGCAGGATCTTCGATAAGGTCCTGATTTGCCAACCCGGCGACCGGCGCTCCCCCGGTTGCATCCTGCGCCGCCACTGGCGCTGCAAAGAGGCAGCCAACAGAAAGCGCGAGAATGGAGGCGGCGGTAACACGATAGCCGAACATCTGAATACCTCGACGCGTGGAGAACTGGAACGGCGCCCTGCTGCGCATCGCCGGAGCGCGTGACTAACCAGTAGGAATTTGAAAAGGGATATGGTGTATCATTGCCTCAAGCATCGCGGGCGGCCTAGGTCAAGCGCCTTCCGTTTCGCGCTCGGCCCGGCCTGGCCCATGTGGTACCAGGAAGACACAAATCGATGACGAACAATTCGCCCGCGCTATCGATTATCGACCGCCGTACGCTGTTATGGGGCGCCGCAGCGTTACCGCTCGCCAGCCCAGCTCTGGCGCAGAGCCATGACGGCAGCAAGACTGGGCCGTACACCGAGCTTTACGACATTGATCGCACGATAGTGAGCCTCGACGCCGCTTATTACGGCGCGATGACACGTGCGACACATGCCTATTATCGGCAGAATACCGATTGGGTTAACAGTCATCATTCTGTTTTCTTGCGCAGCGCACTGGCCGGTCCGACGCGAGACGAACGGTTGCAGCCCGCCACCGATGACGTGGCAAAACTGATCGGTGCATCGCCGGCCGAGGTTGCGCTTTGCGCCGGCGGGACCGAAGCACTCTACGGCCTGATCGTGAATTATACGCCGCTCAAGCCCGGCGATACGATCGCCATGGCCGATGTCGATTACGATGAAATGCAGTACGCGATGGAGCATCTGGAGGCGACACGCGACGTGATCTTGAAGCGCGTCGCCATTCCCGAACCATCGACCACCGGCAACATTCTTGAAGCCTATGAGCGGCTGTTCAACGAAACACCTCGCTTGCGAATGCTGTTGCTGACGCATGTCTCCAACCGAAACGGCCTCGTCATGCCGGTGGCCGATATCGCAAAGATGGCTAAGTCGCGCGGGATCGACATCATCCTAGACGCCGCACAATCGGTTGGCCTGATGCCGGTCGACGTCGATGCAATGGACATTGATTTCATGGGTTTCAGCCTTCACAAATGGGTCGCGGCTCCTCTGGGAACCGGCGGCGTTTACATTCGCGAAGGGCGCAAGAACGATATCGCTCCCTGGTTGGGCAACCGTATTCGTGATCAGGACGATGTGCGCGCACGGGTTCCGACCGGAACGATCGATTTTGCGGCAAAGCTGACTGTGCCCCACGCCGTGGCGCAGCACTACGAGATCGGTCCGGATCGCAAGCTGACCTACCTTCGCGGCCTTCGCGACTATTGGGTAGAGCGAGTGCGCGACATCCGCGGGCTGGAAATTGTGCAGCCGAATGATCGGGACCGGTATGCGGTGATTGGCGCGTTCCGGTTACCAGGGCAGACCACAATCGAACAGGCGCGGGAAGTACAGAAACGCTTCGTCGAGCGGCACGGCGTTTTGGTCGTGGCGAAGGCCGGGCTTGCTTCGGGTCCGGTGATGCGGGTGACACCGGCCCTGTTCAACACACCGGAAGATCTGAACCGCCTTGTGGCCGCGATCCGCGTTGAACGCAGTCTGTTCGTCTAACAGTTGTAGCACCGCGCGTCGGCGGCTTTCGATGCTTTCAATCCCCAAAGCTGTCTGGCATCAAATGTCCCAGATGCCGTCGGGCAGCTCACGATCCACAGCACGACATTCAGGACCGAATTTGCGGTCCCCCAAAAGCCGCCATCAGCCGCGAGGTCCACCTCTTCGCCAGGCAGCGGCCGATTGCGGCACAAACCTTGTGGCACCGAGCTTGGCGGTGCAGACAGCAAGGACGTGCGACCCGATAGTTCCGGAGCTGTCTCAATGCCTCCCTTCAAGGGACTCCTAAGAGGCTTCGCGGCCCTTGTCGCCTTGGGCGCCACTTCATGCAGCACCGGAATGCAGCAGGTGCACCCTCCCATAGGTGCGATGCGTTCGCCGGCGCTCAATCACCTCTATGTGGTTCTCGATAAGGAAACGTTCGCCGCAATCCGTGATAATCGCGAACTCGCCATTCTGCTCGGCCGCACGGATGGAGGCCTGCCCGACTACGCCCCACCCAAACCCGACGCAGACCGCGTTTTCCTTCGCGGGCGGAGCACGTATCTCGAGCTATTCGCACCTACCAACAGGTTCAACGAACCGGTTGGCAAGGTGGGGGTGGCATTGGGACACGACGAGCCGGTCCCGTTCGAAGCGCTTGCGAAGACGTGGCAGGGCACGTGCGGAACCCAGATGCGGCGCTCGCGGGCCGAATGGACGCAGGCACAGCCTCCGGTGCCGTGGTATGACGCTGTGCAATGCGACGACACTGCCGAGGGACCTAATGTTGCCGTTTGGGCGATGGTTTATCGGCCAGAGTTCTACCGGTGGCAGTCGCAGGCTGCGCCGAACTCGCCGCCCCGCACCGCGCGTGCCGACGTGCTCGAGGCCCGCCTTACAGCAGGACAAGGTCGGTTCGACGTGACCCGCGTTGCAATCGACGTCGAACCGCTGCTGCACGCGAAGCTCGTAGCGCAGCTTGAAAAAACGGGTTTCTCACGGGAGGATACGGCGGCGGGCACGCGCTTACTTGGGCAAGGTTGGGAGCTGCTGCTCCGCGAAACCAATGGAGCGCCGGGTTTGGTCTCCATTGATCTGGCTACCGACCGACCTTTGCGGGGCGAAGTGTCGCTGGGGACGGCGCGCATGGTGCCGCGCTCGGCGGCTGGGGCACGGTTGTACTTCCGAACGCCTGTGGCCGACTAAGCTTCGGCTTTAGGACGGACTGGCGGCACCTACTACGGGCGATCTATCGGACGAGTTCGAACCGGCCCAACGTGGGCGAGAAGCGAACTGCGTCGGTGTCGAACGCGCGCCCAATTTGGCCGGAGGCGATCAAAGCATCCGCCGTACCCATAGCCAGGCCACCGCGGCCGTCGAGTAGCCATACTTCGTCGGCGAGTTGGAGCGACAGGTCGAGGTCATGACTCGACAGGAGCACGATCCCGCCCGTTTCTCGAGCATGTGCGCGCAGCAGAGCCATGGTTTCGACCCGACCCGGCAGATCGAGGAAGGCGGTGATTTCGTCCAGCACCATCAACTGGGGAGACTGCGCGATGGCGCGTGCGATCATCACGCGTTGCCGTTCGCCATCGGACAGATCGTCAAACAAGCGATTGGCGAATGGCGACGCCCCTGCAAGCTCCAGCGCAGCGGAGACCTGCGCGCGATCGTCGGCGGTGAGGCGCCCCTGCCAGCCTGTGAAGGGCTGGCGACCAAGCGATACCACGTCGTCCACGGTCAGACCCGGGCTGGACGAACGCTCCGTCAGTACCACCGCAATGCGCTGGGCGCGCGTCTGCGGGCGCAGCCCTGCGATATCCTCACCATCCAAGCTGGCGACGCCGCCGGTCGCATTTTGAAGCCCGGCAAGGGTACGCATGAGAGTGGATTTGCCGGCCCCGTTCCGGCCGAGCACGCAAACGAAGCGGCCAGGGGCAACCCTAACGTCAAGACTGGCCAGCACGATGCCGCGCGGCGCGGCGTACCCGACGGAAAGACCTTCCAGAGATAGCATCAGCGTTGCCCCCGCATCGTGGACGAAAAGATCAACAGGCCGATCACCACTGGCGCACCCACCAGCGCAAGCACGGCATTCAGGTGAAGGAAGTGCTGCTCCCATGGAGCATGCACCACGGTGTCCGCCGCAATCGCCAAGCAGGCCCCGGAGAGGGCGGCGAGCGGCAGAAGGGGCATGATCCGCGCCGTCCCCGCAATCGCACGCGCAAAGTGCGGCACGATCAGTCCAATGAACGTCACCGGACCGCAATAGGCGGTGACGGGTGCGACCAGGAGTACGACGGCGGCAAGGGTCAGCCGGCGCAGGCGCGTGACGTCGGTACCAAGGCTGCGCGCGTAGGTTTCGCCCAGCAGCAGCGCCGTCAGCGGCTTGGCGTTGTACAGCGCCAGCATCACGCCAGCAGCGACTGGAAGCGCCAGCATCGGCAGGTCCGACGCGGTGACGCCTGCAAAATTGCCGTCGCTCCATCCTGAGAAGACACGCCCGCCGACGCGGTTGGCAAAATGGATCACGACGCTGACTATACCTTGTACGGTGAACCCCAGCATCAACCCCACGACCAGCAGAGTCACCGTCCCCACCCGGCGAGCGAGCGCGGCCATGGCCAGCGCAAACAGGCCGATGCCCAGCATCGCGCCCGCGGTGATCGAGACGCCTTCAAAGGACTGTAGAAATGCGATTGCCGCAGGGCCGGAGAAGGCCGCCGCCGTCACTAGCAGCGCAACTCCTAGCTGCCCTCCCGCAGTAAGACCGAGCGACCAGGCATCGGCCATTGGGTTGCGGAACAAGGCTTGCATCAGCACGCCCCCGATGCCTAGCGCACTCCCGGCGATGATTGCGGTAACCACGCGGGGTAGCCGCAATTCACGCACGATCTGAGCGTTCATAGGATCGGCTCCCCCGAACAGGCTTGCTGCGGCTTCTCCCATGCCGATCCCCACGGTGCCGAACGCCAGCGCGAACAGCGCCGCCATGACCAGGGCAAGCGCCAGCAGGATCGTGCCAACAGTGCTGCGGAGCGCCGGCGTCATTGTGGCGCTCGCGTGTCAAGCCGGATGTAGCGGAAAGGTTGATCACGCAACGCGGGGTGAAGCATCCGCACGATATCGCCGAGAACGAGATCGGGGCGGATTACGGCCGTTTCGTAATAGTCGAATGCATCCGCTTCGGGCTTGGTCATTCCATCGGCAGCGAAGAGGCACCCGTCTCGATACGCCTTGAAGCGTTCGAGCACGGCGCGATCGGTGAAGGGTTGCGAGTGCGAGTCCCTCAGGATCCAGCAATCGGCATCCCGTCCGCGCGCGATCAGTTCCTCCGTCGATATGCGATTGAAGCTGTCCTTGCGTGGATCGTCGGGACCCTCGAATGGATTGCGCCCGTTGGCGTCCCGCAGCAGCTTGGCATCTGCGTTGCGGATCACAGGGTTCCATTGATCGCCGCCGGAAAACCAAGCCGAGATCACGCTGCGGATCGGCTGCGCGGCGGCCGCTTTCTTCAAGGCGTCGACATTACGCGCCACCATGGCGACGAACGCCTCGGCCTCCGTCTCGCGCCCGGCCAGCATGCCGACGAGGCGCACATATTCGACGCGGCCCATGTAATCGGGTTCATTATCGAGAAAGATAGGGACGACAGGAATGCCCAGCGCTTCGACGCGCGGCTTGGCGCCGACATTCTTCATATCGCCCATGCTCATCAGGAGCACATCGGGCTTCGACGCTACCAAAGCGTCGAGCGCGGGCGGGGAGTGCCAGCCATAGCCGATCTGGCGCACCGCTCCGCTGCGCACCCGCGCGCGCAGTGCATCGTCATAGGATTTTACGCCGCCCACCGCGACGAGCCGATCATTGACGCCGAGCACCTTCGTAATCGCTTCGTGGAACCCCGTGTTGCTGGCGATGCGCATCACTGGCGTCCGGATAAGCGTCGCGCCAGCAAGGTCGCCGGTGAGTGGAGGCGGGGTTTGTTCACGCGGGACGAGGACTAGGCGCTGGAACTGCTCCTCTCCCACGGCGTCGCCGCCCCAACTCACCACGGAGGCTTTCAGGTCGACCACGCGATAACCGTCACGCTCGACGACGCGAAAGGTCTTGGCATGCGCCATCGGTATCTCGCGTCCTGCGACGGCCTCGGTCGAAACAGCCGGGTCAGGCGAACCGCCGCAGCCTGCTAGCGCGAGGCCGAGCGCGAGCGCGGGCGCCAAAAGCCTCATCGCGCGCTGCCGAAGCGGTAAGACAGGCTCGCCGTCACCGTGCGCGGCGCACCAGGATAAAGCGGAATGAAGGCGCCGCCGCTGTCATAGTAGAACTTGTCGAACATATTGAGCACGTTCAGCTGCGCACGAAGCGGACCGAACCCCGCGTCGAAATCGTAGGCCAGGTTCGCGTCGAACCGCGTGTAGGCCGGCAGGACGATGGAGTTGTCGGTATTGCCGGCACGATTTCCGATATGTTGTGCGCCCACGCCGACGCTCGCGCCCTGCAAGGGGCCGGCAAGGTCATAGGTCGTCCACAAGCTAGCAGAATGTTCGGGCGCATTGACCAGTCGAGCGCCTGGCGTGACGAACGTGTCTTCGCGGACGTCCGCGTCGAGGTAGGTGTAGTTGGCGATGATCCGCCAGCGGGGGCTGATCACCGCCGGCAGTTCGAACTCGATGCCGCGCGAGCGCGAGCGCCCGATCTGGATGACGAGATCGAAATCCTCCGGATCGGAAACGGCGACATTCCGGCGATCGATGTCGAAGAGTGCGAGCGTAGGTGTAAGGCGGCCGTTGAGGAGGCTGGCCTTGATGCCCGCTTCCAGGCTCTCGCCGATCAAAGGGCGAGGCAGTGCGCCGTCGCGCAGCCGGCCGACGTCCACCTGCGCACGGAACGAGCGCGACCAGCTCGCATAGAGCGAAACAGCCTGAGCCGGCGTCCATGTCAGGCCGATCCGAGGCGAGAAGGCACCACGCCGGGTCTCCTCGTCGCCGGGCCCGCCGAGCGCATCCCTGTTCGACAATCTGTTCCAGTCATAGCGCCCGCCGGCGAGCAGCCTGAATGCGCTAAGTTTCAATTCGTCCTGCGCGTAGATCGCGGTGGTGTCGCTGTTCCACGCACCGTCTGCAGTCAGGATGGTTGGCGTCGCGCTTTGACCGTAAGCGGGTGAATAGAAGTCGATCGGGAGGTTCACGCCAAAGGGGGTGTTCCGCACGTCAAACCGCCAGCGATCATAGCCATACTCGACGCCGGCGAGCGCTTTGTGCTCGACGTCGCCGGTGTTGAAGCGCGCATACAGCTCGGCCTGTGCGGTCAGATCCCGTTGTCGGTCAAAGGCGAGGCTTGGCCGCCGATTGACGAGGGGGCGCTCGGGATCGGCTCGATCGATCGGCGGAAAGCCGAAGGCGTAATAGTAGCTGTCCTTGGTGAAGTCCGAATAGCCCAAGGCCACCCGGCCGGAGATCGCATCCGAAAAGCGGTGATCGACGAACAGGCTGGCGAGCCCGCCTTCGTTCTCATAGCGGGCATCGGGTTCACCAAACTGCCGATTGCGGGGCGCTTCGAAGAACAACGGATCGTTGGCGAACCCGCGATCAAAATAGCCGGTCTTGCGGGCGTACTCGCCTTCCAACGTCACCGTCGTCGCGTCGGAGGGGCGCCATTGCAGCACCGGAGCCACGAAGCGGTCGCGCGCGAAGACGAAGTCGCGAAAACCGTCGCGATCATCGTAGCTGACGTTGATCCGGAACCCGAGCGTGTCGGTAATTGGCGTCGAGACGTCTGCAGTGAGGCGCAGATGATCGAACTGGCCATAGAGCGCGCCGACCTCGAAAAAGGGGTTCTCGAGAGGCTTCTTGGTGATGAAGTTCACGACACCGCCCGGTTCGAACCGACCGTAGAGAGCCGATGCCGGGCCTTTCAGCACTTCCACCTGTTCGATGTTCTGAAGCTGCTCGTCGGGCGCGTACGCAGAGCGGCGCAGCCCATTCTTCAGATTGTAGGGCGTGATGAAGCCACGGATGTAAAAGCGATCGTTGCTGGCGCCAAAACCCACCTGAGGGCTGAACCCCGGAACATAGCGTAGCGCCTCACCTACCGTCGTGATCCCACGGTCGCGGATGAGTTCGCGCGTAACGACCTGTACCGAGAAAGGTGTCTCCTGGATCGGAGTGTCGGACTTGTTGGTCTGCGGCGCCACCGTTGCGCGGTAGCCCTGCTCTCGGGTGCCAAGGACAAGAATTTCGTTTTCGTCAGCAGCAACGTTGCTTGAAACGCCGCTCGCCTCCTGCGCATGTGCGTAGCTGCTCGCCAGGGCCGATAGGCCGAGCGCCAGGATTATTCTCACCACGTCCCCCTCATCAATCTCAAGGTTAGGTACGATACAACGTTACACAGGGGCAAGCAGAAGTATTTGGTCGCGCCCATGCTTACGAACCCTCGTCCAAGGACCGGCCAACCAACATCATGCCCCCAAAGGCGGAGAGTCCGGCCAATACGAAGAGAGTGGGATAGCCGGCGGATTGCACAATCCAACCTGCAGTGGCGGCAATCATTATCCCGGACAGGAACTCGCTTCCGGTGAGAACGCTCATGTCCGAGGCATGTCGTCCGATACGCGCGAGAAGCATGAATTGTCGATGCATCGCGACGAAGACGGGCGTCGTCAGCAGAAACACGTACAACGCTAGAATGACCGCGATTCCGGGTGTAGCGCCTTGCAAAGCGATTGACGCAGCGAGCATCAGCGACGCAGTCGCGACAGCAGCTAGCGTGGCGATAATTGCCCGCTTTGGCGGCAGCTTCGTGGCAATCGCGCCTCCAAGCACTGCTCCGATCAGTCCGGCCGCGGCGCCTCCCGTTCCGCCGATCAGGGCAGCGCTTGCGACCGACAGACCTGCATCGATCTGGAATGCGGCAATGATACCCATTGGAAGATGCAGCGCCGCTCGCGACAGGATGACTATGAGCAGCATGTGCCGCACTCGTCGATCGCGCAGGAGCGAGGTTCCGGCGGCGGGCCGTAAAACAGGCGCGTTTACGTTTATACCCGTCGCTAGGGGCGCCACCGCAACGAAGCCGGCGCTGGCCAGAGCTGCGGTTGCCATAACGATGCTTGTCGCGGCCCAGCCATGGGCGCCGTAGACAATGCCGACCGCGCCGATCGCCAAGCCACCAAGCGCTACGCCGGCTGCCTGTAATGCATTGGCCCATCCGCGGTGACGTACTGCCACCCCGTCGATGATGGCCGCATCGGTTGCCGTCCCGATTGTCGCTGCCGCTGCTGCCACCATCAGCGCCACCGTCAGCACCAACGCATAGTCCGCTACCGGGTCGAGCCACGACAGCGCGGCAAATACTGCTGAAGCAACCAGCAGTGCGCCCACGATCCAGGTCCGCCGCCCCCGGCCTGCCGTGCGGTCCATCAGCGGCGCCCATAACCAGGACAGGCCGACAGGAAGGAAGACCAGCGTGGAAAGCGAGGTCATGGGCAGGGAGGTTCCGCCCGCCCTGAGGATTGCCGGCAGGATCAGATACAGAAATGACAGCAGCGTGCCACGCAGCGTGTATGGCAACAGGATGGAAGCGGCGTGACCGAACGACCAGTGCGCTTCATCTGTGTTCATCGGCTCGCATGCTCAAGGATTACGAGCTCGTCGGCGACGTGCCCGATAAGACCAGCAGCCGTCGCTTCCTCCAAGATAGCGTCCGCAGAGATCGCCCAGCAGTCATAGGTCGTCACGTCGCAGGCGACCTCACGATCATCCAGGATCGCCCGGTAGGTCATGCGCCACCGTTGCTGATCGGAGCCGATCCGCTGGGCGGCGACGCTGCCGCGATAGGTCATGCGACCGACCTGAACGTCGCCCATAGCTGTTTCGGTTATGTCTTCGGCCTGCGGGCACTGGACCTCGACGATGATCCTGCCGCCAGTCGCTAGTCGCTCCGCCAGCAGCGACCAAAGCCGTGTGCGTTCCGGGAGGCCTAGATGGACCAGTGACGCGCTGAGCACCGCTCCGGCAATCCTGTCCGGCAACGGGGTTTCAAGGATCCCGAAAGGCAGGATCGTCACTCGCGTGCGCAGATCGGTGTTGCCCCACACCCGCGCCATAAGCGCCGGTCGCATTGCCGGATCGGGCTCCACCGCCCATATCTCTGCTTCCGGGAGGGCTGCCGCGATCAGCGACGTGGTCAGTCCGGTTCCGGCGCCGACATCGACGATCGGTCCGGCGGTAACGTCCAGGCCTGCAAGCGCCGCAGCGATTCGGCGGTCCGTCTCTGCGTGGGCGCCGCTCGCCAGCGGATCGTAATATTGCGCCGTGACAGCATAGCCCCGCATCAGAAGCGCGCCGAAAGACCGAGACCTGCCACACGCCCGCGCGCCACGGCTTCCCCCTCTACGCCCGGGCCGTAGAGAACGCCGTTAAGGACCTGGCGCGCGTCGAACAGGTTGCGGGCAAAGGCGTACGCCTCGAACGTTCCAAAGCGCAAGCCGGCACGGGCATCAACATTGTGGTAGCCAGGCATGTCGAAATTGTTGGCCACGTCGGCGGCGCGCCGGCCGGCATATTGGTGGCTGACAGACAGGATTGGCTGCGCGCCCATCACCACTGCATCGCCGCCGCGCCAGTCGAGTGCCAGCGTGCTGGAGAAGCCGGCGACGTTGGGAATGCGGTTACCCCGCACCGCCCCTGACAGTTCGTCCGCCTCCCGCACGCGTCCATGCGTCCATGCCAACTCACCCGCTACGCTGAACCCGCCGCCAAGCACCACGTCGCCCTGCGCTTCGATCCCGTGGCTTCGCGTGTCGATGTTGACGGGAAGAAACTGGAAGCTGGTGAAGTCGAGCGCAAACAGCTGCTCGTCCTTCACATCGTTGTAGAAACCGGTGAGATCAAAGTGCGCCCGCCCGCCCAGCGCCCGCGCCTTGATGCCCGCCTCATAGGTCCAGGAGGTCGATTCACGGTAGCTGCGGTTCGGATTACCGATGGCAGCATCCTGCCAGAAGCGAGGGAAGCCACCGCTCTTGGCGCCGCGTCCTACCGTTGCATAAACGTTGACGTCGTCGGTGACGGTGTAGGTCAGTGCAGCGCGGCCGGTCCACAGATCAAAGTTGCGTTCCTGCCGTTCGTTGAACGCCGCCACCGTCCCAGGGAAGCCGTTACCGGTGTACGCAGCACGCAACGTCTTCTCGTCGCGCGTGTAGCGGCCGCCCAGCGTCAGCTTCAGCCGGGTGGTGACAGGTGCGGTGACTTCGCCGAACGCGGCGTAGCTGTCGATTGTCTGACGATCCCGGCGGCGCCCGTTGAGATAAGGCGAGAAGCTGGAGATGTTCCGCAGATCGACGTTGAAGTTCGAGCGGAAGTAGGTTCCGCCGACTGTCCAGGCGACGGGCGCGCCAGCCGTGCTGCCCAGACGCACCTCCTGGTAGAAGCAGTCCTCATCCTCCAGCCAATCCGAGCGCTCGTTCTGCGGCAGGAAGGTGGCGGGTGGTGCGCCGAACAGCGGGGCGTAGATCAACCCGTCGGTGTCGTCGGTGACCTGATCGTTGTAGAAACCGTTGATTGCCGTGATGGAGGTCAGGTCGACCGCACCAAGCGGCACCTCCGATTTGAGGCTAGCGCCCCAATAAGTGCGCTTCACGCGCAACTCGGGGTTAAGTTCAACCTGATCGCGTGCCTGCCCACCCAGCACATAGTAGAAGGGATCGCTGAGCTGGCGATCGACGCTGCCGGTCAGCGTGAAGCGAGCGCCGCCTTCCCCCGACGGTTTGAACACGAGCGTTCCGCGTCCCGAATAGGTGTCGCGATCTCCTAGCTTGCCGCCGCCGGGAGCGACGTTGGGGATGAACCCGTCGATCGTGGAGACGCGTGCGGTGATCCCGGCCGATAGCCGATCCGCAACGAGCGGACCGGACGCGGAGGCCTGAACCAACCCGTATTTGTCTTCGCCGCCCTCGATCCGCGCGCTGCCCATCAGCCTGTCGCCGGGTTGGCGGGTGGTGATGTTGATCGCCCCGCCCTGGCTGTTGCGCCCGAACAGCGTGCCTTGCGGCCCGCGCAGCACCTCGATCCGCTCCAGGTCGAGATAGGCGAACTCGGAGGCGTAGACCGGCTGCGGCACACCATCGATGTAGGTAACGACCGATCCGTCATCGGGGCTGGCCGCTTGGCTCAACGGGCCGATGCCGCGCAGCTGGAAGTAGGCGAAGCGGCCATCGTCGAAGCTGGTGAGCGACAGCCCGGGCACCTGGCGAAAGAAGCTCTGCGTGTCGTCGATGCGGCGCGTGGCCAGCGTCTCGGTATCGAGCACCGTTACGGCAAACGGAACCTCGCGCACCGGCTCCTCGCGCAGCCGTGCCGTGACGATGATCTCGTCGCGCGATGCGATCGCGGCATCTGCGGACGTCTGGGCGACGGCGGGAACCCCCACGGCAGACAGCAGGGCGGATGAAGTAAGCAGAAGATAGTGACGCATAAGCCCCCGGAGAATGATTTGCCCCGCAGTAGGTCCGCGCTCATTCAGCCGTGTGTAGCGTGCGGGAGTATCAACCGTAGCGTGCGGGAGTTTCTGCAAGAGCGGCGCGCATCACTTCGCTGGGAAGCATGCCGAAGTGGCGGCGGAAGGCATCGCTGAAGCATCGCGGGCACTCATAGCCGGCCTGGCCTGCTGCCTGCGCCACCGACAGCCCGGCATGCAGATCGCCCGCCGCACGCTCCATCCGGCGTTGGCGAACATAGCCGAAGACCGTCGTGCCAAAGGCCGCCTTAAATGCCCGCTTCAGCTTGAAGTCGTTCATGCCGGCAATGCGAGCGAGTTGCACGATAGTCGGCGGGTCGTTGAGATGCGCATCGAGGTAGGCAAGAGCCTCGCCGAGCCCGCGCTCCGGCACGCTTGTCTCGCTCTCGCCAGTACCCGGCACCGCAGCGTCGATCTGTGCTGCCAGCAGACCCAGTGCGCAGGATTCAAGGAACAAGGATCGCCCAGCACCCGAATAGGGCGCCGCGAACATCGCTTCGAGCATCGCCACACCCGGTTGGTTCAAAGGCGCAAGTCGCGTTGCAGAGACTGCCTGTGCTCCTTGGGCGACCATAGACATAAGGCCGCTGTCCCTAAGCCCGTGACGCGCCAACAGCTCCTGAGCGGCTTCCGGGGCGAAGCGGAGTGACATGGTACGGAAGCCATGCGCCGGCAGGATGAACGACGACGTCGCTGCCCGAGGTGCCGCGCCAGCGTGCACCTCCAGAGGTTTGGTGTCGAACCGCGTCCCCTCCATATCGAAGCGGCTTCCGCCTTTTAGGTGGAAACCGATGGCGAACACGTCTTCGGGCTCGACATGGTGATAGGCACATTCCTCACCCGAGCTGATGTCGCTCAGAACCAGCGTCACGCCGTCGCGGAGTTTCAGCGTCTCGACGCGATGCTGGCCAACGGTTCGCATTCCGATCCAAACGGCCGATGGTGCAACCGCTGCCTGTGCGATTGCCGCGGTGTTGCTGGGCAAAGGCCGGCCAATTTCCTTTCGCGTGTCCATGGAACAACAATGATATGTTGTATCTGTAGCGTCAACGCGGGTCTCGGACAGCGGTCGGCAGAAAAGACGAACACGCAACCCGAACCGAATGGCTGCGCAAAGCGGCAGCTATCTGGATCTGGGTTCCCGAAAGCTGACAGACGGGAAAGTCCCCAAATTGAAGTCGTTCCGAGCGGCTCGCCGAGGACCCCAAAGCGGCCGGCACAATCAGATGAACGGATGACCGGTTTCGGAGAGCGGGCAGGGTGGCACGAACGGCCGGGTATGGGTCTCAAGCGTGCGGCCAGCGAAGAGTGTCAATCAAGGCGCGGAGGGCAGGGCTGACGCGACGATCTGGATAGTAGAGCTGGCAGCCGGGATAGGGGGTGCAGAACTCTGTGAGCACCTGCACTAGCCGCCCATCTCTGATCTCGTCCGTCACGTCGTGTTCCATCATGTAGCCAAGACCTGCACCGGCTCGCGTTGCGGCTGCGGCTAATACCTCATCGCTAACGATGAGCTGACCCGACACTCTCATCTTCAGGTCACGCCCGTTTACACTGAACTCCCAAGGGAGCAGCCCACCACCTCCCAAGAGGCGGTAATTGACACAGACATGATCTGCGAGATCTTCGGGCGTCCGTGGGTGATCGCGATGCGCGAAGTAGCTGGGCGTTCCTACCACTACGGTGCGAAGCGGTGGTCCGACTGGGATGGCCACCATGTCGCGCTGAACGGTTTCACCAAGCCTGATGCCCGCATCGAACCCGCCGGCGACCAGGTCGATCAGGCGATCCTCCACTATCACCTCGACCGATATGTCGGGATGTTCAAGCAGGAAGCGCGGCAGATGGGGCGCCAAGACGGTGCGCGCGGCATAGCCAAAAGTGGTGAGCCGTACCGTGCCCGACGGCGCATCGCGCCAGTCGGCGAGCGCGGCCAGTCCGTTCGCGACCTGCGCCAAAGCTGGGTCTATCGAGCGCAGGAGCAGTTCGCCGGCGGGAGTGGGCGCGACCGAGCGCGTCGTCCTGGCAAGCAAGCGCACGCCTAGCCGCGTTTCCAACGCCTTCATTGCGTGGCTGAGCGCCGATGGTGAAAGGCCGAGTTCCGCAGCCGCTCGGGTAAAGCTGCGCGCTCGCGCCACAATCGCGAACGCCGCCAGATCATCGAAGTCACCGCGCCGCATTGCTGCATGATGCTCACAAGCCCTTACGGTCTGCAACGGCTAATCGAAACACAACTTCGCGGCTAGCTCAGTAATGAACGAGGAGACGCGAACCATGGACCTGACTCATTATCGCACGCTTGGACGATCCGGTCTGATCGTGAGTCCCTTGGCGCTGGGGACGATGACGTTTGGCGCAGGCCGCTGGGGTGCGGACGAGGCAACCTCCCGCCGCATCTTCGAAACCTATGTCGATGCAGGAGGCAATTTCCTCGATACCGCCGATGTCTACTCAGGTGGTGAGAGCGAGACGATGCTCGGCCGCTTTCTGCGCGACAGCGGCAAGCGCGATCGGATGGTGATTGCGACCAAGTCGGGCTTCTCGCGAGCGGAGGGCAATCCGCTGGCTGGGGGTAATTCGGCGCGTAACATCCGCGACGGGGTGGAAGGCTCGCTCAGGCGCATGGGTACCGATTATATCGACCTGTACTGGACTCATGTCTGGGACCGCACGACACCGCCTGAGGAAGTGCTCCGCGCGCTGACAGATGCGGTCCGGCGCGGGGACATCCTTTACTATGGCTTCTCGAACGCACCAGCATGGTACACGGCGCAGATCGCAACGCTCGCGCGCGCTCATGGGCTGCCGGAGCCGGTTGGCCTTCAATATAGCTATTCGCTGATCGACCGCGGCGTGGAGTTAGACCTCTTGCCGGCCGGACAGGCGCTGGGCATGGGGCTGGTGGCCTGGAGCCCGCTCGGCTTCGGCATGCTGACCGGCAAGTACGGCCGCGAGAAGCTCGTCGACTTTGGTCCTGCCGGCAGCGTGCCGAACAAGGGTGGCGAGACGGCCGCCGGCGGCAGCGACGGCCGCCTGAACGGTGACAACCCGTATGGAGGTATGCTGTTCACTGAGGGTAACTTCCACATTGTCGACGAGCTGCGTGCCGTGGCTGACGAGCTTGGCCGACCGATGGCGCAAGTCGCATTGGCCTGGGTCACGTCGCGGCCGGGCGTGTCGTCGGTGCTGATGGGGGCGAGCCGGCCTGAACAAGTCACGCAGAACGCGGCGTCGCTCGACATCGCGCTGTCGCTGGAGCAATTGGCCCGTCTCGACACGGCAGGGGCACCACCGACGCTCAATCCCTACTTCATCTTTCAGATGCCGCGGCAGCAGATCTTCGGCTGCAGCCGCATTCGACCATGGAAGCACTAAATCAACGCCTGATGGTGCGCCCAGAATGATTGCAGCAGGCTAAAACATGGATGAACGGGTGTCCGCTCTTGGGAGCCGCTTGAGGTCCTGAATGACCGGAGGTGGGCCTGGGTCGACGCCGAGAGTAGGCCAGGCTAGCCTTAGCCTCATGCTTGCAACCGTCCGCCGCTCAGCTGACCTTGACGGTGATGACCTGCCGCTAGAGACAAATTTCTTCCAACGCGCCGATTAGTTCTTCACCCACGATCGAAGCATCGTCCTTCGGCGTGATCCGGTTCATCGCCGTGCGCAACCGGGTCTGCGCCACCTGCAAGGTTTTGTGCCGCACCTCGCGTATTGTGTTGGTCCGCCAGGAGCTGGTGCCTCCGAGCAGCGCGGCCCACTTTGCCTCCTCCGCGCGAGCACCGCGAGTGCCAATCTAAATCTGTCGAGCCGACCACGCGAGTAATCGTCGGTGATGCCGCTGCCCTTGTCCTTCCGCATGTGAGCTGAACGCTTCGCGTCGGCTTGAGTGGCACGCGATCGTGCTCGCCCACGAGGGCCGCTGATGCGGCTATTAAGCGTTGACCAATCTGCGTGCTAGCAGCGCCGCTCGCTCGCTCGCACCTCTCGACCCGACTCTTCAAACCTCATGAACGAATGACTGGTTACGGGCAGGCCGCTACCAGCCCCGGAACGTTCGATACTGGGTCGACCTACTGCTAGACGGCTTCGGTCCAAGTGTGATGCCTGGCATTGATTGGCCCATGTCGTTCTGTTTCCGACCAGTCTGAGCCGGCCAAGGGTTGTGCTATCGTTCCGGCATGAAGCGATTTGTAACTGGCTGGTTCAGCATTCCCTTATGGCAACGGATCTTGGCGGCGTTGGTGCTGGGCGCTGCCGCCGGCTGGCTGCTGGGACCGGCCGCGACGCAGATTCAGTGGGTCGGCGACCTGTTCATCCGCATGATCCGCATGTTGATCGTGCCCTTGGTGTTCGTCACGCTGGTTTCCGGCGTCACCTCCATACCGGCGCCTGCCAAGCTCGGTTCGATCGGGCTGAAGGCGATGGCGCTGTACCTTGCAACGACGTTCGTCGCGATCCTGTTCGGCATCACCGGCGCACTCACCCTTCGGCCGGGTCGCGGCGTGACGTTGGAAGGGGTAGCCGCGGCGGCCCCGCTGAGCGAGCCGGTGCCGCTGGGCGAACGGTTAATGGCAATCGTGCCCGAGAACGTCTTCGCTGCATTCGCATCCGGCGACATTCTCGCCATTATCTTTTTCGGCATCCTCCTGGGTGCAGGACTGCTGACCGCCGGGGAAACGGCTCGGCCCCTTTCCCGACTGTTCCAGGCCGGCTCGTCCGCGATGCTGAGGATCACGCATATTGTGATGGAGGCGGCACCGATCGGCGTGTTTGCGCTGGTCGCCTCCGTAATGGGAAGTGAGGGGCCGTCGGCGTTCATCACCGTGTTCTGGCTGATGTTCGTCGTCTACATCGGCGGGGCTCTCCACATGATCGCAACGCACGGCGGGATGGTACGGCTGCTGGCGAGACGTCCGCTGCTTGGGTTCCTTACGGCTGCCCGCGAGCCGCAACTGCTCGCCTTCTCGACCAGTTCGAGCGCGGCGACCTTGCCAGCGACGTTAGAGGCGGCGGTGGAGCGGATGCATGTCGGCCGTCCCGTCGCATCATCGGTTATCCCGCTCGGCGCAACGATCAACATGGACGGCACCGCCCTGTACGTCGCTGCCGTCGCGATCTTCGCGGCGCAGATCTTTGGCGTGCCGCTCGGCGTCGGTGACTATGCGACGATCGCGTTCACAACGATGCTGGTATCGATCGGAACGGCTTCAGTGCCCTCGGCCTCGCTGTTCTTGATGGCCGCCGTGCTCGAGGTGATCGGCATCACGCCCGAACAAACAGCGCTGGTGATCGGCTTCCTTCTGCCATTCGATCGCATTCTCGACATGTGGCGCACCGTCATCAACGTCACGGGCGATCTGGCTGTGGCCACCTGCGTTGCGGCCATTGAGGGCGAACTTAACGACTCGTCGAGCGACATCGCAGCAATCGATCTGATCGGATGATCGCGAATTCATAGTAAGTAGGCATCAATTCAAATGTCTTGAGCCGAGTGGCCGCTAACGTACGGCTACCTGACGACTTGCGGCCCGCTCGCCGGCCTGTGGTGCGACCACGCTCGAAACTTATCGTAAGGCTTTTCGAACGGACGACCGGTTGTCGGATAAAGCGGACGCTTGCAACTCACTAACCGAAAGGGTTAGTGGCGCTTCCAACTCCGTCAATTCGAGGTCTTCATAGTCAAGCGGCCCTCGCAAAATTGCAGTAAGTTCGGCGATCGAAGATGAAAGTCTATCAAGACGCTTCAAAACGCGACTGGCTCAAAACCACAAGAAAGGAGCCTGTGCGATCACCGCCCACTGTATGATTGTAATCGTTAATTCAACGCTCACTTCGGACTCTCCACGGAGCTTCGGCTCGCCGGCTATGCATCCAACGAACTGCATGGCGATCGGATGTGAATTGCTGCTCGCCGCTACAATCTGCTCGACTTCTCGCAGCAACCAAGCATTGCTGCACTCGTGAGCCGCAGCGTTGATCGCGCCGGGCCACATGCCCGGCCGATCTGATCGACCGGGCTCTGGGTGGTGGGACCGGCACTGACGCCGGTGCCGAGACGGAGACCACCTATGACCCTCACCGACACACAGCGTATCCTGCTGAGCCAGGCTGCACAGCGCGACAGCGGCAGCCTTCATCCGCTGCCCGCCACGATCACCGCACCCCCTGGCGGCATCGCCCGCTCCATGAGCTCGCTGGTCAAACGCGGGCTGGTTGAAGAACGCGGGACAACCACTCCTGAAAGCGTGTGGCGCATCGACGGGGTGGCCCGCTTTGGCATGTTCATCACGGCTACGGGCAAAGGGGCGATCGGGATCGAGCAGGTCGTACCTCCGATCAGCGCCAATGCGGCGGCTGGTGCAGCAGCCCCCAGGCAGACCAAGGCAGCGCTGGTGCTGGCGCTACTCGGACGAGGGGAGGGCGCGACGCTCACAGAACTGGTCGAGGCGACCGGCTGGCTGCCGCACACGACACGCGCCGCGCTGACCGGCCTGCGCAGGAACGGTCGTGCGCTGGACAAGGGCAAACGTGATGGCGTCACCTGCTACCGCATAGTGGATGCGGCATGATGGACATCGAAGCGGAGATTGCAGCGCTTGATGCGCTGTCATCGGATCAGCTGCGCCGGCGCTGGGTGGCTGAGACCGGTAGCACAGTGCCTAGGATCAGCCCGAAACTGCTGCGGCTCGCGCTCGCTTGGGAGATCCAGGCGCGGCGCCTGGGCGGGCACGCACGCGAGACGACGCGCCTGCTCGATCAGCTCGGCCGCGGAGAAACCAGAACCGCCCGCCCAACCGCCGGCATGCGGCTGGTGCGCGAATGGGGCGGGCGGGTGCATGTTGTTACTGTTGGGGAGAGCGGCGACGGCAGCGATCAGGTGATCCGCTGGGGCAATCGCGAGTGGCGCTCCTTGAGCGAGGTCGCCCGCGCGATCACCGGCACACGCTGGTCGGGACCAGCCTTCTTTGGCCTCAGGAAGAAGGTGGCGGCATGAGCAAGGCAATTAGCAAAACCGCCGGCCCGATCCGCTGCGCCATCTACACGCGCAAGTCCTCGGACGAGGGACTCGAGCAGGACTTCAACAGCCTCGATGCGCAGCGGGAGGCATGTGCCGCGTACATCCGCAGCCAGGCATCGCAGGGCTGGACCGAGCTGGCCGAACGCTACGACGATGGCGGCATCTCGGGTGGCACGCTCGAGCGTCCAGCACTCAAGCGCCTGATGGACGATGTTGCTGCCGGCAGGATCGACATTGTGGTGGTGTACAAGGTCGACCGGCTCAGCCGCTCGCTGTTCGACTTTGCCAAACTGGTCGAGGCGTTCGAGGAGGCGGATGCGAGCTTTGTCAGCATCACGCAGGCGTTCAACACCACCAGCAGCATGGGGCGGCTGACGCTCAACATGCTGCTCTCGTTCGCGCAGTTCGAGCGCGAGGTTACTGCCGAGCGCATTCGCGATAAGATTGCCGCTTCCAAGGCCAAGGGCATGTGGATGGGCGGTACCCCACCGCTCGGCTACAGGCCCGACGGTCGCAGCCTTGCCGTGGTCGACGAGCATGCTGCCATCATCCGGCACATCTTCACTCGCTATCTTGCTGTCTGCAACGTGCGCCAGCTTGAAACCGAGCTGCAGGAGCAGGGGATCATCGCGCCGCTGCGCACCAGCAACAACGGCAAGCTGCTGGGCGGTGTGCCCTTCTCGCGCGGAACGCTGTATCTCATTCTCAAGCGCGTGACCTACACTGGCAGGATCGCGCACGGCGAGAAGATTTACCCCGGCAACCATCCCGCGATCATCGACGTCGGCACCTTCGACGCCGTTCAGGCGATGCTCGCCGACAACACTCAAGGACAGCAGCGCACCCGCAGCGACAGCACGAGCCTACTGGCCGGTCGGATTGTCGACAGCAAAGGTGAGCCGCTCATCGTCACACACACCGCGAAGCCTTCCGGCAGGGGAGAAGGCGGCACCAGCCGCTATCGCTATTATGTCAGCCGGGCGCTCGCTCAGGGCGACAGCACCACCGGCATCCGCCTGCCCGCACGCGAAATCGAGACGCTGGTCACGAACCGCATCGCTACACTGTTTGATGACTCCATCGAGCTGACGGCTACCGCCTGGCTCGACCTGCCTGCTGATCGCTACGCCGATGTCACCGAGCGCTGCAGGGAACTCGCTGCCAGGCAGCGCCAGCGTCAGCCAGAGGCACTTGCACTGATCGAGCAGGTGCAGGTTCACGACACGCGCATCGACCTGGTCTGCCGCACCAGCGACATCGCGGCGGCGCTCGACGCCTCAACCCACCCCGACGCACCAGCGACGATCACTCTGATTGAAACGGTGCGGCTGACGCGCTCGGGCAGGGCGATGCGGTTGATCCAGGGAGATGGTCAGGCCAGCACCAGCGTACCGGACCGATCGCTTACGCGCCTTCTGGTGCAGGCACGTGGGTGGTGGACCGAACTGCGCCAGGGCGAGATCGACATTAGCTGGCTTGCAGCACGCGAGCAGGTCAGTGCCGCCTATATTACGCGCGTCGTACGTCTCGCCTTCCTCTCACCGGCTGTCACGGCGGCGATCCTGACTGGCAAGCAGAGAACCGGCGTCACCGCCAGAGCGCTGACGCTCGATGCACCGATACCGGCAAGCTGGCAGAAGCAGGCGTCAAGCATGCTGCCGCGGGCAAGCGGGCGGTGAGAATCACTTTGTCACGGCTTACGTCGAACCGACCAGATCAGTGTCGAGAAGCTGGTAATGACGGCGGCAATCGCCAGAAGCGCGGCGGCATCCAGAACGAACATGGTGCGACTCCTTTCGTAGCCACCAGTTCTCACAACGGCGTCGTGTAGGACAGAACACTTACAGAACATGAACTAGGCCATCTGCTGGATCTTCATGTACCTTCCCCTGAAGACCACCCCTGAGCGGCGCGGAAGTCCACAAGCCACCTGATGCAGGGTAGATCGTGCGAAGCAGACGATGCAGAAGACGGCCATGAACTGGACTGCCTGCCCAGCGTTATCGGCGCTCGCCGCTGCGGCACTGGCGACGATGCGTTGATCGACGCTCTGGCTCAGGACGGGATCGCCTATGTCCCGTTCTTCCCGCTCGGCGGGTTCAATCCGCTGCAATCGGCGACGCTGTCCGACGTCGCCGAACGCGTGGCGGCAACGCCGATGCAGGTGGCGCTAGCTTGGCTGCTGCGGCGCTCGCCCAACATCCTGCTGACTTACAGACAGGCTTGACTGATTGTAAAAGTCGGGTGATCTCCTCCGCATAGGATTGCGCATCAGCGCGACCGAGTCAGGAGGGGAAGAAATCATGAAAAAGGTGAAGGCGCTCGCGCTGCTGGGCGCGTCCACGCTGGCTTGTCTGGCAGCGGTGCCCGCATCGGCTCAAGATGCGCAAGCGCGCCCGCAACCGCCTGCTGATCCTGCTGGTGTGATTGCACCAGCGACGGCTGACGAGCCGACAGCGGGTGGAGGAGACATCGTCATCACGGGCTCACGCATCGCCCGCCGGGACTTCACCGCCGAAAGTCCGATCGCCACCGTCGACGAGGATTTCATCAAGAACGCCGGCCCGACAACGGTGGAGCAGGCGCTGAACGTGCTGCCGCAGTTCCAGGCGACGCAGGGAGCTCAGACGACGTCGACCGCCATCGGCGGTCCAACCGCGTCCGGAGGCCGTTCGAACGCCAACCTTCGCGGTCTTGGTACCGCGCGCACTCTGGTGTTGTTTGATGGACGACGGCTGCAGCCATCAGACGCGCTGGGCGGCATCGACCTGAACACCATTTCGAGCGCGTTGATCTCGTCGGTAGAGACAATCACGGGCGGCGCCTCCGCTGTCTACGGCTCAGATGCGGTCGCCGGCGTCGTCAACTTTCGCTTCAACAACCGTTTTCGCGGCTTTGAGGTAGAATTCGACGGAGGCGTCACCGAACAGGGCGACGGCACCAACTACCAAGGATCGCTCACTTGGGGCGGGGCCACGGGTGACGATCGCGCGCGGCTATTCCTCTCGCTGTCCTACCTTGAGCGCAACGAAGCGTCTCGCAACAGTCGATCCTTCTTCGCCGACCGGCCGGGCAGCCTTGCGTCGACCGCGGGAACGCTCGTTGTCGACGGCACGAACCCGTTCGGCGTCGGCGATGCCGCTGCGGTGGCAGCCTATCGCAACCTTTTCGCGAACGTCTATCGCGCCCCGTTGCCGCCGAGCGCCAGTTCGCTAGTCGTCAACGGCGACGGAACGATCTTCGCGCGGAACACCGGATCAAACCTGCGCGATGCCGCCCGCTATGGCTATGTCGCGGACGAGGCTGGTATCATCACCCAGCGCAGCGTATTCGATTCCACGATCCAGCTGCCGCTGGAACGCTACACAGCGTTCGGGCGCGGTGAATTTGAAGTGTCGCCTGGCATCACAATCTACGGCCAGTTCAATTACGCCACCTACAAGACCGACCAACTTTCCGACCAGGGCACGTTTCAGACGATCGTCGATCCAATCCGGGTCCCGGCGAGCAACCCGTTCGTGACGCCCGATCTGCGTATCGCTCTTAACGCAAGGCGGCGTCCCAACGACCCGGTGCTCTACTATTTCACCGGCACGCGCGCTGGTCGCCTGCGTGTTGTGGAAGACTATGACGTTTACCAGTTCCTCGGCGGTGTGAAGGGCAAAATCACCGACACCAGCCTCAACTATGACGTTTATGCCAGCTATGGCGAAACCGATCAGACCGAATCGACCTTCAATCAATATAGCCGCAGCCGCCTCAACACTCTGCTGCAAGCACCGGATGGTGGCCGCAGTGTCTGCGACGGCGGATACAATCCGTTCGGCTACGAAGACGTATCTGAATCGTGCAAGGCGTACCTGCTGCGCAATTCCACCAATCTCTACAACTACAAGCAGACGGTGGTGCAAGCCAATCTTTCTGGCAACCTCTTCACCCTGCCGGGCGGGGACGCCGGTTTTGCGGTCGGCGCGGAGTATCGGAAGAACTCATTCGAAGCGAACATCGATCCTGCCAACCAACCGGTGCCATCAACTGTCAACGGCGCTACCACCTACGCCGCGCCGGAGACGCTCGGCTTGTCGGGTAGCGGCTCCTCCTCCGGGAACGTCGCGGTCAAGGAAGTCTATGCCGAGGTGCTGCTGCCGCTGCTTCGGGACACCGCCTTCGCCCAATCGCTGGAACTGGACCTTGCCTATCGCTACTCGGACTATAATCGCGTCGGCGGCGTTCACACCTACAAGGCAGGGCTGAATTGGACGCCGGTTCGGGGCATCACGGCACGCGGAGGCTATTCTCGTGCGATCCGCGCGCCGGGTCTGGGCGAACTGTTCGCGCCGCGCGCCGGCGTTTCGGGTACAATCGGCAGCCCGGCAACCGGAACTGGCGATCCATGCGATTCGCGCAGCGCTGCGCGGGCCGGGCGGGTGAGCGGCGTGACGCCCGGCCAGGTGGAGGCACTCTGTATCGCGCAAGGCGTGCCCTCCTCGCTCTACTCCAGCTACGCTTATACCGGCACGCTGACGGCCGCCTTCCGCGTCGGGAACCCGGACCTGAAGGAGGAAACCGCCGACAGCTACACCGTCGGCGTGGTCGTCCAGCCCGAGTTTGCCAAGTCTCTCTTCCGCAACCTTTCGTTTTCGGTCGACTATTACAATATCAAGCTGGACGATGCGATTGGCCGGGTAACGAGCCAGGTGGCCTTGCAGCAATGCTTCAACTTTGGCGGGCAGAACCCGAGTTTCGATCCCACCAATAGCTACTGCGCACTGATCAACCGCGACGCGGCAGGCCTGCTCGCGTTCATCAACGAGCCGCAGTTCAACCTTGGATCCTATTCCACGTCGGGCTTGGATTTCCAGTTCGACGCTACAGTCGATGCCGGAAATGCGGGAGCGTTCTCGCTCAACAGCTTTGTCAGCTACGTCTTGGATTACAAGATCCAGACGCTGCCCTCCGATCCGACGTTTGATTATGCTGGAACGATTGGCAACTTGCAAATTGACGGTTACTCGCAGTCGCATCCGGCGTGGAAGGCAGCTACGACGCTGTCGTGGTTCGGTGATCTCGGGTCGCTCAGCCTGCGGTGGCGCTTCATCGACGCGATGGGCAATTCCGCGAATGTCGGCGTGGCGAATGGAAGCGCGCCGGGCGTGCCATCGGTCAATTATTTTGACCTGATTGGGCGATTGAAGGCTGGTGAGGGCGTCGAGTTCCGCGCTGGCGTGACCAACCTCACCGACAAGCAGCCGCCGGTTTTCGGCGGACCGGCAAGCACTGACTTTTCCACGTACGATGTGATCGGCCGCCGTTACTTCTTGGGCGTGACCAAGCGGTTTTGACACAAGACCTAACTTGTTCTTCAGAGGGGCCGGAGTGATCCGGCCCCTTGTTGTGTCAGCCTGTTGCCCCGGGCAACTCCTGCTGCGAGCCGAAACTGCTCATCAAGCGACGTTCAGCCTCACGCGGAGCATTCTCCAGTCGGGTCGTCTTATCGAAGATCATCGTCGCGCGCGTCTTTGCATCATATTGAGGCCATGTCCGCTGACCCGGCACCAGGGGCACGCCGGTCTTGGCGAAGCTGGTCCATGCCGACGCCATCTCGAGCGACAGCCGATCGGTTTCTGCAGTGACTGGCCCCTCCATGCGCTCGGCCTTCGACACCGTGTCGAAAACAAAGGGGATCTCCGCACCATGCGGGGCGTGGAACCGTCCGTTCTGTACCGGAGTCTCGCGATTGAAGCCGTACATCCACACCGGCGCGCCGCCTGCCGCAGCCTTGCGCTCCGCCTGAATGGTTGAGTCGAGAAAATAGCTGCGGTCCGTTGTGATCATGTAGAGCAACTCGGCATTGCTCTTCTTGGGGTAACGCCGCTTGTAATCGGCGGCCACCTCCGCGCCGCGGTTGCCGAGATTCCATCTACCGAGCCGCTCGACGAGCTTCGCCTCGTCCAGCATGTCGACCGCGGGATCGAGCCCCAGGAAGACGGACTGTTCGGTCCGATTGGTGCCGATAAGCATCGGCACATCTCGCGACAGCGGCGTGGCCTGCGGAGAGAAAGGATCTGCCGGCAGCAGCCGTCCGTCCACGACCGGCCGCCATTGGCCCAGGCCCGCGGTCGCCTTACGCTGCGCGGCATGCAGCACGCGCAGCGGCACGTGCTGAAGACGGTCGATGTTGTCTGCAGCTATGCCGAGTTCTGCCAGCAGTCGGGCGGACTTGCGCTGGGCAAGATCACGGTTGTCCATCCGGAGCCCCGATCCACTTTGCACTGCTGCGCGGTGGAACAGCCCCTGCGCCGGCGTGAAGCCCATCATCATGCTGGTCTTGCGTCCGCCGCCGGACTCGCCGTGGATCAGGACACGGGAAGGATCACCGCCGAACTGCGCAATATTTTCTCGCACCCAGCGCAATGCCGCGACGCAGTCGAGCATCCCGACATTGCCGCTGTGGCGGAAGCGTTCGCCATAGCCGGACAGGTCGGCATAACCCAGCACGTTGAGCCGGTGATTGAGCGTGACGACCACGACGTCGTGCTTCGCTGCGAGATTGGTGCCGTCGTACCAGGACGACGAGCCAGATCCGGTGGAGAAACCGCCACCGTGCATCCAGAACATCACGGCCCGCTTGCCGCTGATGGATGGCGTCCAGACGTTGAGCACCAGGCAGTCCTCACGCTCCGGAAAGCTGCGTCCACCGCCGATCGGGCTTTGATAGAAGTTCGCTGGCACAGAGAGCGCGCGGTCGCCGGCTTCCCCCGCTTCCGAAACCCCGCCCTGCGGCGCGGACGCACCGTACTCGAGACAGTCGCGAATGCCGGACCATGGTGCAGGAGGCTGAGGCGGCATGAAGCGGTTGGGACCGCCAGTGTCTGCACCATAGGGGATGCCCTTAAACGACATTGCACCAGAGGCTGTGCTTCCCCTCACCTTGCCATGGCGGGTTTCCACCACCGGCCCGGGCTGAGCCAGGGCGCGGGTCGGCAGTACCGCCACGACCGCGCTCGCGGCAAGGAGTTGGCGTCGATGCAGGATGAATGTCATGGCAGGCTCCGATTAATGGTCCAGGGTGACGCAGGACGTTAAAACCGTCAGTGGTGACTGTTCACACAAAGTCTGGTGGCCTGCAATGGTCCGTTCCGCTCCGTGCTGTCGCTTGCGGTGCTCGAACGCCTCGTCTACAGTCAGGACTGATTGTTTATTAGACGCCGTAATAAGGCGCTTGGGGAGGAACAGCTGATGATTCTCGAATTCTTTGCCGCGATGGCTGCGGTTGCCGCTGCGCCCCAAGGCGCGGGGCAGGGGCCGGCGAATTATGACGATGCCACCAATTGGCTTTGCCGACCCGATCGGGAGGATGCCTGCGCCGCGGATCTGTCCTCGACCATCGTGGCGGCAGACGGCAAGCTGACGCCGGCCCAGTTCCGCCTCGCTAAAGACGCGGCGGTCGACTGCTTCTATGTCTACCCCACCATCTCACTTGACCAATCGCCGAACAGTGATCTCGTGCCCGGGCTGGAGGAACAGGCGGTGATCGCCAACCAGTTCGCGCGCTTCGGTGAAGTCTGTCGGACGTTCGCCCCCATGTACCGGCAGGTCACGATCCCAGCATTGCGGTCGGGCATGGCAGGCGCGCCGATGCCGGGCATCGATCGGGAATTGGGCTATGCCGACGTGCTGGCGGCGTGGCGCCACTACCTGGCGCGGGATAACAAAGGCCGCGGAGTCATTCTGATCGGCCATAGCCAGGGTTCAGGCGTGCTGAAGCGGCTGATTGCCGAGCAGATCGACGGCAAGCCGGATCAGGCCCGCATCATCGGTGCCTATCTGATCGGCACCAATCTGCTTGTGCCGAATGAAAAGACCGTTGGCGGAGACTTCAAGTCGCTGCCGATCTGTACGCAAGCGGGTGAAGTGGGCTGCGCGATCAGCTACGTCTCCTTCCGCTCCAACGTGCCCCCGCCTGCCAAGACGCGTTTCGGTCGCACCGATGCGCCGGGCATGCAGGTCGCCTGCGTGAATCCGGCTGCCGTTGGTGAGGACCGTGCTGCGACGGTCAAATCGTATCTTGGCAATCGTCCGGCCATCTCCTCCTCACAATTGCCGCCCAAGCCGTGGGTGGCCGGCAAAGCCGTTTCCACGCCCTTCGTGCAGACTCCCGGCCTGCTAACCGCCGCATGCACCACCGAAGGCTCTGCGCGCTACCTCAAGGTGACCGTCAACGCCGTCCCGGGTGATCCCCGCACGGACGAGATTAGTGGCGATGTCATCAACGATGGCCAGCCCGCGGCGGACTGGGGGCTCCATGTCATCGACGTGAACCTCGCAATGGGCGATCTGCTCGATGTCGCCCGTGCTCAATCGCGCGCTTACCTGGCACGCCGGTGAGCGTCACGCCTGGAGCAGTCGACTGGTGAGGTCAAAGCCCGGGAGCGAGATCTCGGATGAAGCGTCCGCGCCGGCCAACGGCCACGCGGTACGAAGTGCGAGCACGCGTGCGAAGCTGATCGATGCGACGATCGCGTGCCTGTTCGAACAGGGATATGCCGCCACTACCACGGTGGCGGTGGCCCGGCGCGCACGCGTCAGCCGCGGGGCAATGCTTCATCAGTTTCCGACCCGGGTCGACCTGATCATCGCCACGGCCGAACATATCGTCCGCGATCAGGACCAGCGACGGCGTGCATTGCTGCGCTCGGTGCCGCGCGGGGTCGAGCGGCTCCACGCCATCACGCAGGTCGCATGGGAGACGATGAACGAGCCCGCCTCGCTCGCGCTGACCGAGATCATGCTCGGCTCGCGCAGCGATCCTGATCTCAGTTCGCGGATCCCCAGCGTCATGCACGATATCGAGGAGCGACTGAACTCGGGTCCGCTGGAGGTGACTCACGATCTCGGCATTACCGATGATCGGGCGGTTCAGGCCATGATCCGGCTCCACCTGGCCGCAATGCGCGGGCTGATCATCGAGCAACTGTTCCAGCAAGACCGCCGCGCAGTGGACGAAGCCTTCAAGCTGCTCAGCTGGTACAAGCAGCAGATCGTCGGTCGCTTGCTGGCGGAGGGTAGCCAGGGCACGTTTTCAACGCAGCAGCTAATGCCTTGGTCCGTGTTGCAAAACAGTCATAGATGACGGTAAAAGGCTCCAACTATAATAACATCGTTGGGAGAGACAGGATGACCTACCGCCTCGCCGCCGCGCTCCTCGCGCTGGCCGCACCCGCTCTTGCATCCGCCCAGCGCGCCGAGCCGGCAAGCGCGGCCAAACCCTGGGTGGACAAAACCTTCACCACCTCCGACGGTACCAGGCTTCATTACGTCGAGATGGGTACGGGGACCCCGGTGATTCTGATCCACGGCGCGGGCGGCAGTGCGGTGGGCAATTGGTTCGTGAACGGCTTCGCGAAGGAACTGGCGCGCACCAATCGGGTCATCGGCATCGACATGCGCGGCCATGGCACCAGTGAGCGCGGGCCTGAGGATGGGCGTGGCAAGATGGCCGGCGACGTCCTCGAGTTCATGCGTCAGCAAGGGATCGCGCGCGCGCACATCGGCGGCTTCTCGATGGGTGGCGCGGTGACGCTTTCCTTGCTGGCGAGCAATCCGGAAAAGTTCATCACCGCGCATTTCGGCGGCTCTGGCATCGGCGAGACGGCGGCATGGCGTGATCGTGTGCCTGCCGATAAGACAGGCGATGCTCCCATGGAGACAAAGGCACGCGAGGCCTATTACCGCATCCAGCGCGAACGACTGGCGGCGCGCGGTGAGGAGATCGGCAACGCCCGGACCGCCACCGGTGCGCCGCCCACCACCGGCTTTACCATGACCGCCACGGATCGCGTCCGGATGGAAAGTGAGCGGCAGGCGCTGCTTGAGCGACTTGATCTTACCAGGATCGCCATTCCCGTGCTGGCAGTAAACGGCGACTATGATCGCCCCTTCGCCAAGACGCACCGGATGTGGCGCGAATTGCCGAATTTTTCCAATCTGGTGCTGCCGGGCTACGGTCATCTTTCCGCCGTGATGCAGGGTTTCGTGCCGCCGATCTACATCAAAACGTTGGGCGATTTCGTCCGGGCCAACAATCCGCCGCCAGCCGTTTAGCGCGCGAACGGCTTGATGCGATCACCAAGCGTGTTCCGTCGCAAGTCGCGGAGCACGCCCAGCACGGATTCCGTTTCGATGGTCGGGTCGATCTGAACCTCGATCGCCATACCGCGCAGGGCATAGACGATAGCGCGAGATACCGCCTGGTCACGCTCGTCCAGCAACAGCCCAGCGTCCGAGGCCCAGGCCTGCAGGCGGCGCGCCTGCTTCGGGCGCATCCGCTCCAGCACCTCCGGGTAGCGTTCCCTGACCAGCTCGTCGCTGCGTGCGCCGACCATAATCTCAGCCTGCGCCACGCCATGGGGCTGCTTGGCCAAATCCCAGCGCGCATCAATAAGGGACAAGAAGCGCTGCAGCGGATCGGGAATTTCCATCAGCCGCGGCTGGAAAAATTCGTGGTTTAGATCGACGATGCGCTCCATCGTTCCCAGGATCAGATCGGCCTTGGTAGGAAAATGATGCAGCATCGCACCCCGGCTCAATCCTGCGATCTTCTGCACCATCAAGGTTGTGGTGGCACCGTAACCGTGTTGGGCGAGACTGGCGATCGTCGCGTCAAGGATGCGGGCTCGCATGGTCTCGGAACGCTCCGCCTGCGTGCGGGAAGACTTCGCTGCCATCACCTTCAAATATGGGAGGACGCCTTCGATGTCGATGCTGCGACTTACGAGCACCAACCCGCAATGCATCAGCCCGCTACCTGGCCCCCCCAAATGCGTCAAAGCGGGTGGGCAGGTTTCGCCCAGTCATAGGGAGACACCGAACTGGCATCGGCAGCAGATGAACGGCCGACCGCTTTCTGAGAGCAGCGAAGGCGGGCTGAACGTCCACAACTGGGTCTAACTGCCCTTCTGCGCATTGCTCGAAATTACGACGAGAGGGCTATGGCACCTTGTCTGCGGCTAGCCTCTCGCTCAGCACCCGGCGATCGTCGACACGCGGCTTACCGTGGCTTTTGTGAAAAACGGCCGTAGCCGCTCGATCTGCTCGTCCGCCAGCCAAAACAGGTCGCTCATCCAGGTCTCCTCACCGAGCCTAAATCGGATCGCGACGCTCACATTGATGGGTCCTCACCCTAACCTTTACGGCCTGTTCTCGTCATCCAGCGAGGCATCCTGCTCGATCAGAAATTGTGCGATCAAGCGATATGGTAGGTGGCAGCTTGTCCATGGGTGCCGCGGCTCGATTGTGGCAGCTTCCCAGAACGCGACAAGCAGGCGTTGATCGCCCACGAAGGGACGCAGAACGTGCAGTGCGAGCCTCACCTCAAGTGTCCCGACTGGCTCTTGTGACGATCGCTGCGCGGCCTCGCGCAGGATTTGAAGCGCCAGGTTGATGAGGGTGTTTCGGTGCGCCTGCCGCCGAGCTCGCTTTTTGCCGAATGGTAAAGCGAGAAGGGAAACTCGAGGTGACGCGCACCGCTGCGGACATTTGATCGCCCACTGCGCTGCCTTCCAGTCCGTGTTGCCGCCGTTGTTGCGCACTTCGGCGATCAGCGCGTCCAACTCCCACAGTTCGGTTGCCTTGCAGCTTCGACACGTGACGCGCACCTGCGCTTCGACGCGGTAGAGATCGTGAAGGGTCTTCGGCGGGCCAACCGTCGGCCGCTATCAATGCCAGAACGAAAGCAGAACCTAAGGGCTGGAGATGTTGGAGAAGTTGTGCAGGGTGCGTGTCATGATCACGATTCTCGCCGCACCCGCCGGGGCCGCTATTCCGCCCGGCACCACATTCGCTGCACGCGCGTCGCAAGCGTGTTGAACAAGGACGCCGGGGCACGTCTCGCACGGGCATCGCTGGCGCATCGCCGAGAATGGCTTGTATAGCTGCTGGCCCGAAAGCGCAGAAGCGCGGCGGAGGGGCATCAAGGTCCGGGCGCCCCAGCTGCACGGTCAAAGTCGGCTTTGGCAGAGGCGCGAGCGTTGGGCCTTGGAAGAGCCTCGATTGTGCCGCTGTGAGAGAACCCGCTTATCGGCCGCGGTACGGCTCGCACGCAATCCCATCGCCGTCACCGTCCATGTGCGCGCCATAGCCGGGCTGGCCGCGGTACAGGGGCGCGGCACCGGCCGCACGAGCGGCGGCACAATTGCGGAACACGCCTTGGTCGGAAGGCGAATGACGTTTGGTTCGACGCGCTTCCGACCGAACGGGGGTCACGTACGGTTCAACGACTTGAAGACCGCAGGCGACGGTGACGTTGCCGTATGGGTCCCACTCCGATCGATAAACGGCATGACCCTTCTTGAGCTGAGCACACGACAGCTCCGTCCCATTGACGCGTACCCTCGCTAGCGTACGTCCGTAGTCATCGACCCCGTCGCGCTCGATCTCCGCTGAACCTTTGGCCAGCGCGGCCAGCGAGGCCTGAGCAGCGGTTGGATCGCCCGGCGCGCAGTCACGTCCTTTCGCACAGTGGCCGGGCAACTCAGGCGCGTCGATGCCGATCAGCCTGATGCGCTCAGCGCCACACCTAAGCGTGTCGCCGTCGAGCGCGACGAGTAGGCAGGCGAGAGCTACGAAGGACATGGTGGCGGCTCGGTGGAGGTTAAGGGTCCGCGCAGGCTAGCTCCGCTCAGTTGCCCAAAAGCTAATGCTTCGATCTGCGGCAGGAAGATCCACGAAGCTGCTCAGCTGCGACGCTGGCGATGTTGGTTGATCGGGAGCATGGGTGCACGATTGTGGCTTCGAGTACGCGCACCGCACCGAACGCGTCGGATATAACCAAGAACACGGGGGGCAGCTGCTTACGACCTGACTGAGCCTGCTAACGTGCAAGATCAGCTTGCTTGACGAATCGCCGCAAACCTCATCAATCTTGCGACCGATCAGGCATTGGGGCGCCTGATCACTTTTGGGGGAAATTTCATGATTGGACGTTTTGGAGCGCTCGCGTGCGCTCTGTGCTTTTCTGTCAATGCAGAGGCTCAAATGGCGCCGGCAACAGCGCCGGTCGCGACGTTGGCGCCGGTAGCAGACAACATGCTTCGCGTTGGCACTAAAGTCCCGCTAAAGCTGAACGAGGAACTGACCACAAAAGGCAAAAAGCTTCGTGTAGGCCAACATTTCCGCATGGAGGTTACCGAGCCGGTGCTGGTCGGCGGCCAAGTAGTTATCCCTGCCGGGTCGCCCGCCGTCGGCGAGATTACCGAGGTTCGCAACAAGGGCATGTGGGGCAAGTCGGGGCACCTGACTGCTCAGATGTTGTACGTTAGCGCAAACGGGCGGCAAATACGGATGACCGGCACCTTCGACGACAAGGGTGTTACCGGCACGGGCGGAGTTGTGGCGGCTATCGCCTTTGTGCCGATTGCCGGATTTCTCACAACAGGCACAAGCGCCAAGGTTCCGCTCGGCGCTGCGGTCACCGGCTTCATCGGCGAGGATGTGCCCTTGATGAGCGCTGCCGCTGCTACGCCGCTTATGGTTCAGCCCACCGCTCCGATGGTCACGACTGCACCTGCCGCTTCGTCGTCTCCGGCGCTCACTCCAGCGGTCGCAACGACGCCCAAGTGATGGTGCTGCGGGGTGCGCTGGCTTACGCTGGCGCACCGGCTTGCGAGGCGTGGCGTCCAGCGCGCCACGCCTGAACAGGAGTTAGGGCGGTGCGCGAATTCTTTCTTTTGCCCGCGGTGCTGGTGGCCGGCCTGGCTGTCGGCACGCTCCTGCTTTTCATCATGCTCTTCGTCATCTTTCCAACCATAATCATCTTTGGCGTCGTCTTACTGATCGGGGAGCGGCAGGGCTGGGCCCGAATGGGTGGGCTCTACCGAGATGACGATGAGCCGTGGTTCGGGTGACGTACCTGACTAGTTCCATGCCGGCATTACGTTCATCGCAGCGCCACAGTTTGCCACTAGTTGGCGAAGATATGCGTCTGTTCCTCTCCGCCGCCGCGACCGTCCTTGCCTTTGTGCCAGGGCAAGCATTTGCGTGGGGCAAAACCGGTCATCGCGTTATCGGCAAGATTGCCGAGCCATACCTGGCCGCCGCGGCCAAAGCGGGCGTGAAGCGCATCCTTGGTGCAGAAACGATGGCCGAGGCAAGCAACTGGCCTGACACGATGCGGAGCGACCCAGCTCCTTTCTGGCAGCGTGAAGCTGGGCCCTACCACTACGTCACCGTTCCGAAAGGTAAAACATACGCTGAGGCTGGCCACCCGCCCGAGGGTGACGGCGTCACGGCATTGCGGCGATTTGCAGCCACGGTGCGCGATCCAAAGGCGAGCCTCGCCGACAAACAAGCGGCGATCCGGTTCATTATTCACATCATTGGCGATCTTCACCAGCCGCTGCACGCCGGCAACGGCACGGATCAGGGTGCGAACGACGTGCGGGTCACATTCAAGGGCCGATCAACCAATTTGCACAGTGTCTGGGACTCGGCGCTCGTTGACGAGGAGCAGCTATCTTACTCGGAGATGGCAGAGTGGCTGGGGGCACGCATCACCCCGGCGTTGTCTCGTGAGTGGATGATCGCGGACCCGCAGGTCTGGATAGCCGAAAGCACGGCGCTTCGGGATCAAGTCTATCCGACAGGAGAGAACCGCTCGCTCAGCTGGCGCTACATTTACGAGAACACACCGCGCATGGAGTTGCGTTTGCAGCAAGGAGGCGTTCGCCTTGCCGCGTACCTCAACGACCTATTCAAGCGCCAGCGCAGGTGATGACACCAGAACAGGAGCGTTGGGCGGAGGCGCTGGCGATTGAGCGCATGTATGGGACGGAGGCCGCGGCGTGGGTTGCTAATCGCATCCGTGCGCTTTCCGTCGCGGGTGAGCGCGCGGGCGTCGTTCGTTTCCAGCAGATTGCAATGCGGTTGCATCAGCTCCGCAGAGGCGATCTCCCGACGTGATGCGCTGGATCTCCCGCGCCTGGAACTATCAAACGAGCAGCCCTTGGGTTTGGCTGCCGCTGTACGGGTTTGGGCTACTCCTGCTCGGCGGATTTTTGATCTGATTACGTGCGTTGAAGATCAACCGACATCGCAGCCGAGAAGTACGATTAAGGATGGCTTTTTTGCGTGCTTCTGTTCGCTCTTTCGGCGTTTGAGATCCGGACGGGGAAGTTGGCGGACCTTTGCCGACGCCGTTAACAAGCCTCAAAGCCTCGTTGAGTTTAATAGCAAGATCAGCGAGCCCGTTAGCATCCGCAAGTTCCGAGGCGCTTGCAATCTTATTCTCAAGCGCAGCACGCCGCGGGCATCCAGCAGCGCTTCCTTGATGATACAGGTCTGCCTTGGTTGCGCCGCGTGACTCGACGGACTGGACGATGGGAGTTTGGCGCTCCACGGCGAGCAAATAAAGCCGCTAATGCCGTCGACGCTGGTAGACTCGACAGCCTCCGGTGCATCGGCATCGTTTGCCGACCTCCAGTCATCATGCAGCGCGGATTTGCAGCCGATCGGTCATCTCGGTTTTCATCGAGGATCAGCACTGTACTATTGGTGCATGACACTCGAAATTGAGCCACAGCTGCTCGCCGTTGAACCCGGCTATCGCAACGTTCTCCGTGTGCGGCTGGCCGCCGCGTTGTTAGCGGTAACAACCGGCGCCATCGCGATCGATCAGCTTCTGCTGCGTGCCACAACCTTACATGGCGTTCTCACGGCGCTGGTCCCGCTGTTCGCAATCATCAGCATCGCGGTCGTGCCCCAGCGCATCTACCGTCGCCTAGGCTACCGATTGGCGGGCGAGATGCTGCACAGCGTCCATGGCTGGACCTTTCACACGGACACGCTTGTGCCGTTTGTCCGCGTTCAGCACCTGGACGTCACGCGCGGGCTGCTCGACAAACTGTTCGGCACGGCCAGCCTCGTCGTTCATACCGCGGGTACCCACAACAGCACCGTTACGATCAACGGCCTCTCGCCGGAGCGTGCCGCCGAGATCCGGGACGTCATACGCGAGCATGTGCGCTCGGACGTCGCATGACACGCGTGGACGTCGCGGTTGGAGGGGCTGAGCGGCTGCACCCTATGTACTTTCTTGCCGGTCTAGCAGGCTCGCTACGGCAGATGGTCGGCGGCTATGCCGTGATCGGCTATCTCGCGGCGACCGGCAGGTGGCGCATGGCGGTGCTGTTGCTGGTCATCGTCACGGTGGCGACGTTCGTCGGAACGTTCCTGCACTGGCGGCGCTTCGAGTACCGCGTCGGCGCTCAAGAGATCCGCATCGACAGCGGCATCCTCAGTCGCACGCATCGCTCAATACCGTTTGACCGCATCCAGGACGTGAATGTCAGCCAGGGTTTGCTTGCGCGGCTGCTCGGCATTGCGCGCGTCGAATTTGAGACGGGCGGCTCTGCCGGGGACAAGGATGACGACGGCGCGCTGGCCGGTATCCCGCTCGCCCGTGCAGAAGCGGTACGCAACCTCGTGCGCGCTCGGCGCCCCAAGGGATGCGGACTTGCGGTACCAGACACAAGCGACGCTTCCGACGCCCCGGCGTTGTTAGCGATGGATCTCAGGCGCGTTCTGTTGGCCGGCGTCTTCAACTTCTCGCTTGCCGTCATCGCCGGCCTGTTGGGCGTTGCCAAGACGATTGGTGATGCGGCAGGTCTCAACTTCTTGAAACGGCGCTTCTGGCGTCAGATGCTGGAGGCCGGATCGCCGGTCGTCGACCTGATCATGGCCCATCAGGTCGTCGCGATTCTCGCCGGCGTCATCTCGCTGACTGCTATCGGCCTTGCCGCCGGCATTGCACGTACCGTCCTGCGCGACTTCCGCTTCCGGCTCGATCGCACCACCAGCGGTCTGCGTCGCCGTCGTGGCTTACTCACCGTCACGGACGTGACGCTTCCAATTCTTCGCGTCCAGGCGGCGATCATCGGCTCGGGTCCGGTGCGCGCCAAACTCGGTTGGAGCGACCTGAAGCTCCAGAGCTTGGCCAAGGACGAGGGTACCAAGGGCGACCATGTGGTCGCACCGCTCGCTCGTGACCCGGAGGTCGCGGCGATCCTGAACGAGTTGGGCTGGCGATTTCCCGAACCATCCGTTCCGTGGACGAGATCGTCGTCCACTTACGCTTGGAGCGTTACAGCCCTCGGAGCGGTCATGGCGACCGCGCTTCTCGTCTGTTCGCCGGCCGTGCCTTGGATCAGTTTGGGCGGCGTGATTGCCGTCGCCGTACTGGTCGTCAGCCGCTGGCTGTGCTGGCATCGCTTCGGGTATGTGCTCGAAAAGGACCGCCTGCTGATCCGCTCCGGTTGGTGGCAGCGCCGGCTAATCATCCTTCCGCTGACCAGCATTCAGAGCGCGGACGTGACCGAGAACTTTGTCAGTCGTTACTTCGGAACAGCTGCCGTCACCTTTGGTGTAGCCAGTGGGCGCGGCTACTCTTCCCATCATATCCCCGCTGTGCTTCGTGATGCTGCATTCCTGCTCCGGATGCAGGTGCTTAGAAGTTATAATATCTAGATTTGGCTCTCAGGATATCAACTACGCCTCGGGATCTCGAGTGACCTGAGGTGATCGTTCGAGGCATTGACTCAGCGGGCCTTCCTCCTCTCAGTCTGAACGAACGGCCGAAGTTTGGGACAGTCAGAACGACGCCGAACGTCGGCTTGTGGGTCAACTCTGCCGACCCTCGGTTGGGAATCGTGTGATCAGCCGCGCCATCAAAACGGAACATTCGTGAACGGCTCTGGTTCGCTACACGAGAGGATAGTTCATCTGATGGCGACCCCCTTGCGCGTGCTGATCATAGGCGGCGGCTTCGCCGGTCTCGAGGCGGCGAAGGCGCTTGCGCGGGCGCCTGTCGAGATCACGCTCATCGATCGGCAAAACCACCATTGCTTTCAACCGCTGCTCTATCAGGTCGCGAGTGCGACGCTGTCGCCCGCCGACATCGCCTGGCCGATCCGCGGCATCCTGTCGGGACAGCGCAACATGCGCGTGCTGATGGCGAATGTGGAGGGGGTGGACGCCGGTGGCCGGATCGTGCGCACCAGCTTCGGCGACTTCGCTTACGACCAACTGGTGATCGCCACGGGCGCCACCCACGCCTACTTTGGGCATGAGGAGTGGGCGCCACACGCGCCGGGGCTGAAGCGCATCGAGGACGCGACGGAGATCCGGCGGCGCCTCCTGCTCGCCTTCGAACGCGCGGAGCTCGTCACGGACCCGGCGGAGCGCGACGCGCTCACGACCTTTGTGGTCGTGGGCGGCGGCCCGACTGGTGTCGAAATGGCAGGCGCGATCGCCGACATGGCGCGTGACGCGTTGCCGCGCGGCTTCCGCAACGTCGACCCAGGCCAGGCGCGCGTGCTTCTCGTGGAAGCGGGCCCGCGCGTGCTCGCCGCGTTTCCCGAGGAGCTCAGCCGCTACACGCAGGCTGAGCTGGAGAAGCACGGCGTTCAGGTCATGACAGGTGCTGCGGTCACCAATATCGACGCAGACCAGGTCACCGTCGGTGACCGCGTCATCCCGGCCGGCGCGGTGATCTGGGCCGCCGGCGTAGCGGCTTCGGCGGCTGCGGACTGGCTCGGCGCAGATCGCGACCGGGCGGGGCGCGTCAAGGTGGCGCCCGACCTGACGGTGCCCGGTCGACCGGAGATCTTGATCGCGGGCGACACCGCCGCCGTCATGGACGGGGGAGGCAAACCCGTTCCTGGCATTGCGCCCGCGGCCAAGCAGATGGGGCGATATGCCGCCGCCGTCATCGCCGCTCGCGCGAACGGGGCGGCGCTCCCTGGCCCGTTCCGCTACCGGCACCAGGGCGACTTAGCGACGATCGGTCGCAAGGCGGCGGTGGTGAGGTTGCCGCGCCTGACGCTCACGGGCTTCATGGGATGGGTGTTCTGGGGCGTGGCTCACGTCTTCTTCCTGATCGGCCTCAGGAACCGGATCGCTGTCGCGTTCAGCTGGACTTGGGATTACGTGACGCTGGGTCGACGCGCGAGGCTGATCACCGAGCCTGCGGATGCGCGACCCGCCCAAGCGGAGCCCGCCGGGCCGTCCGGCCAGCCTTCGGCCACGACTCCAACAGCGAACGCCGGAGTGCGGTCGGAGCAGGGTCGCGTTTGGGGCTGATGAGCATCCTTGTGGCAGGTTAAGGAATGTCTGGTTCCGAGCAGCCGTAACCCGGCCTCGGATATCGGAACGTGGGTGCTTCCGGCCGTTCGGTAGATCAGTGTGGGACTCTGAGATAGGCCGCTTCACCAACTTGTAGCAGTACCGTTTCCAGGTCCGACGCACCCTCTCGGAAAAACGCGATTGGGAACAGGCTTTCGGAAAGCGGCCTTACCGCTGTCATCGAGGAGACCGATCCTGCCCCGGCTATCCCGCTGCACCTTCGTTTGCGGGAAAGCAGAAACGGCTAGACGCGTCTCTCGGGGTCGGCATACCATAACGGTATGCGATACGACGCGCCTCATCCGATACCAGAATGGTCCGGCGAGGGGCGAACTTGCCTGTTCAGGCAGGTACGCAGGACAGGCTCGGTGAGGAGAGCCGGATCGGCGACCTGTTCTGGCTGACCTTCGGACACTTGGGTAGCCCCAACCGCCATCAGCAGGTTGAGCTTTGTCATGAGGAGGGGCAACTCGGTCGTGACAAACGTGTCCACCGGTAAGGGCCAAGCCGACCGCAAAATCACCTCAATGCAGCGTAAGGATCCGTTCTCGCCGGCTCCACTGCGCTCCACCATTTTGAAGTCGGCATGGACGAGCCGCTCCTCATCTTGCGCCATGGGAATCGCGGAGCCTTGTCATGAAGGAACGAAGCCGAAGCCCGACGGTGTCCGGTCTTTCGGCCAATCAGGGTATTGTTCATTTGGAGGTGCTGCCAGGCGCGCTCGCGCTGCAGCTCGTACCGCCGGAGCCGGCCGAGGTGCAATGCACACGCGCCGAAGGCTTGCCGCGGTCAGCGCTCGAAGCCGCGCCCGCGACCGGGCGGCGTACGCCGCTCATGGTCCCGCGCTTAGGGGCACCCGGCCGCACCCCTTTTTTAAGTGGCCACATGGTTCTGTGCGACCACATCGCGCCGGCAGCATCGGTCCCGGATTGCGCTTCCGCCTCCGCGCTCAAGTCGGACACCGCAACGACAGCCACTATCAACCCTATCCATCTCATGTTCGTACCCGTGCGTGATGGCGGCTTCGACGTCCTTGGCATGGATAGGAGAGCCAACCAGGGGGCTGGCTAACTGACAGCCGAAGGGTTGCCGATCGAGGCGCCACGCTCCGGAGTAAAGCATCGTTCGCCAAACACTTCCGGTACTACGGACCGCAGGTCACCCATCCGTTCGAGCACCGACTCTGCCCCGGCTGCCAGCAGGGCAGCGCCGTGCCCTGGCCGACAATGACGTCCGCCTACAAAGCCCAGCACGCGCATTCCCGCGGCACACGCAGCCCGGACACCTGGGACGCTGTCCTCGACAACGATGCACTCGTCGACGGGTGTGCGCATCCAGCCCGCAGCATAGATGAACACGTCCGGTGCAGGCTTGCCATGGGCCACGCGGGTGGCGGAGACGACATTGTCACCGAACAGATTGAGCAGCCCGGTGATGCGCAGGCCCGCCAACAGCTTTTCGGGATAGCTGGAGGAAGCGACGCATATCGGCGATTCAACCTGCGCCAACGTCTCGGCCACCTCCGGGATGGCTCGGAGTTCGGTCGGATAAGAGCGCGCGATGCGCCACCTAATCTGCTTGTAGTAAGAGGGCGGCACTGGCCGACCCCAATCACGCTCGATTTCAGCGATCATCGACGGCTCGGCGCGCCCAGCGAAGCGTGAGATTACGTCGTCCACGCCGATCGGATAGCCGACCCGTGTCAGTTCTTCGCTCGTGAGCCGGCAGACCAGGATCTCACTGTCAATGAGGACGCCATCACAGTCGAAGATGATGAGACTGGCCGGGGGCATCAGGCAGCGGCGGCGTTGATGAAAATGCCATTGGCGACCAGCCGCATAAGGCTGACGACGCCGCGGCTCGCCGCCGGCGGCAAGGCGCCGCGTCGTGCTTCATAGGCCTGCATCGGCCCATCCACACGGTCGGCGAAGCGCTTGGAGAAGTTGACGATGGTGTCCACCGAGTCAGGCGTCGGCGCGCGAAAGCGGGCCAGGATGCGCGTGATCGGGTCTTCATTGGAGCAGAATCGGCGGAGGATGGCGTCGGCAGCCTGCGTCAGATAGGCGTCGACGTCCACCTCGTCCACGAACCCCTGGAACTGAGGGTCGCCGCGCAGCAAGAGCGCAACCCCCTCCTGCATCTCACGCATGGCCATGCGCGCAAACTCCAGGCGACTCGGGTGCGACAGGAGAAACTCGTTGAGCTTCAACGCCTGATCGCCGTGGCTGGCCTCGAACGCCTGCAACGCGATGACCCAGTGCGTACCGTTCAACAGCCAGCTCTTGATCTGCTTCTCCGTATCTACATGGCGGCTGAACTCGACCGTCGTGCCCTCGCAAAGTGCGACCAGGCCCTCGCTGCCAGGATTGAGCTGAAGCTTCACCGACCCGAAATCCTCGGCGACAACGAGCACTGCGGGACCGTCGCCAGTTTCGACCTCCTCGAGCCCGACGCACATACGGTCGACCAGGGCGTGAACGGGCGTGACATGCACCTGGCTTTCGGTAGTGAGCATCGGTTGCACCGCAGCATCCATGAAGAGTGCCGGCGCGCTGAGTGTGTTCTCGCAGGCAATGAACGAGATTGGGCCGATCGCCTCCCCGGCTTCACGCCTGTGGGCAAGTTCGTTCAGTGCTGCAATCACCGGCGAATAGTTCTCCTGCGCAATGATCGACGCGGTGACAATCACGCCGTCCGCGGCGCGGCGCGCTCGGTCGAGGACCGTCTCGATTGCAACGAGGAGCGTGTCGTCGTCATAAGTGACAAAGCCGTCGTAGCAGACTGCAAAGCGGTCTGCGGCGACCCCACCCGGCTTTTGACTGAGGTAGCGGTGCGGCCCGCCAGTCGCGAGTAGCGCATTGCGGCGATCGGAACCGAGCGAGGTAGCGCCAGTCGCCTTTACGCTCGACTGCGCCCGATTGAAAAGGAACAGCTCTGATCCCTGCCGTTGGAGGCAGGACCGATCAAGCCGAGGCCAAGACGGCCCGCGCCAAAATGGATGTGCAACATGAAAACCACCGATCGTGAGACATTGGAGCACTGTCGCCCATGAGCGACGGTGTGGAACGCTGGATCGACAGGTCTTCGCCCGGTCTAACTGCATTCATGTCAAGTAACTGGTAAGAACAAGGAAAGTTTCCGAACTGGTGGCAAAAAAACTGTGATTCCACCACAGTATCAAGAAGACGCAGCCTGAAGGCATTCTTCATGCCATCATAACAAATGTGGGTCTCTACGTGTGTATAACTATCTTCAGACGTATCAGGTATTCGATTCAGGAAGAGTGTTAATGCACTTAACCTAGTTGAAACTTGAGCCGTTCGAACGTTAGCGAATCCAGGTTGGCGACGTCGCCCGGCACCAAACGGGCAGAAAGCTGACGGCCACCCTCTCGCGTCGTCGCGTACCGACAGGCCCACCGTTCGTGACGATGAACAGCGCGTCCACGCGATCTCCTTCGCGAACCAGGTCGATGTTGGGCGCGACCGTCCTTACGGGCGACACGGCGTCCTCAAGCGCATGCTGTTCTTCACGCGAGAGGAAGCCAGACGCCCATAGGCGTGTGTTTGCCAGCGACGGTAGCGGGCCTGGCACGGTGCGAGTAAGGGGCGAGATTACAAGATGCATCCCCTCCATCACGACGCTTCGACCTTAGCGGGCCCGTCAGAACCAACCTTACCGAGATATGCCTCAGCAAGCTGGTAGTGCGCTCGAACGACCCTTGGCAGCGTTGCCGACTGCGCGCGCTCGAGCTCAACCTCAGCGCGACGCTGATAATAGGACCGATCATCCTTGGACATGTTGCGATCTTTCGGGAAAATCGGTTCAGGTTGGATCGCACGTGGTGAGAATGACCGCCACCCAATGTGGCTGAGCCACCAATTCCTTGTGGCGGGTGATTAATCCCCGTCCGAGACCCGGGGTCTCGCTCCGAAGTACCGTCCTCCCGGCCCACCAACTTCACTGGATATTCCGAAGCGTTGAAATGATTACAGACGAGAACTGTTGATGCACCACAGACCGGTGACGAATTAGGTCCGCGTACCTATATGGCTATCATCGCTCGCTGAGCTTCAGGGCGCAGGCGGCCGGAGGACAATTGCGCTATCGCCCCAGCTTGAGGGCGCGCGCATGTCGCACCCAGATGATCGCTACACGACCAACCTGCTACTCGCCGTGCTTTCGCTCGATGATTGGGCATTGCTCAAGCCGTTCTTCACGCGTGAGAAGCTGGAACGCGAGAAGGTGCTGCTTCCCGCCAATCAGCCAATCGACCATGTTTGGTTTCCAGAGGGCGGTGTCGCCTCGGTGATTGCGCACAAGATCGACTCCGGCCCCACCGAAGTCGGCATCTTTGGCCGCGAAGAATTCGCGGGCACGCCTTTGCTGCCGGGCGCAGACACCTCACCGCACCTGATCTTCGTACAGGTGAACGGTAGCACTGGACTGCGCGTCGGGGCGTCGCTTTTCCTGAAGGCGATGAACCAGAGCGCCACCTTGCGCATAACGCTGCTGCGCTACGTTCAGACCTTCATCATTCAAACCGCGGGTAGCGCCATCTCCAATGCTCATCAGCGCACCGAGGCCCGGCTCGCGCGCTGGCTCTGATGTGCCACGACCGCAATGACAGCGACGAGACATGCCGACACATGAGTTCATGGCGATGATGATCGCAGCCGACCGATCCAGCGTTATCGTGTCGCTTCATGTCCTAGAAGGCGCCGGCATGATCCGTCCAAGCGGGGGTGGGTTCTCATTCTCGATCGCGAGAAGCTCGAAGAGCTTGCAGGCGAAGGCTACGGGCGACCCGAAGCCGAGTATCGGAAGCTGATCGCGCCGTTTGGCAAGGACAAACCTCGGGCGCTGGCAGGCGCCTGATCGGTGCCGACCTCGTCCCGTTTCCATGCTGATCATGAGATTCTGGAATGCCAGAGTTGTCCCGATACTCGATCGTTCTCGGGAAAGGCCGGTGGTTGGGACAACCATCTACCGGTCAACCTCTGCGGCGCCGCTCACATGAACGAGCGGCCGGAGTTGAGAGGCCCAGATCGGCTCGGGAATGACAGCTTGTGGGTCGTTGCATCAGGGCCTCTAGGCTGAAGGAGGTCATCCGAGATCATGGTCGAGTCGCAACTAGGCACCCGCTGTCGCTAAGAGCCGTCGCTCACAGGCGTTAGAGGTCCCTAAGCCGGGGCCAACATCACTCCACTCGCAGCGTTGGTGTAACTCTGCTTGTCGCAATCTCGCAGGTCGAAGCCGCCAAATGTTTCAGCTGGCGGGTAAGATCGTGTGATGAGATATCAGAATATTGGGTTGAGTTATAAGATATCATCCTGCTAAACGGCGCGGCGTTGCCGCCGAATCGTGCGTCGGCGACATCACGTCCGGGGGGACATCCGTTGCGTTTTCAGAACTTGATGTTCCTCGCTGGCGCTTCCGCCCTGGCGCTGTCCAACGTTGCGAACGCGAGCGATCTCACCGCTGCGGAGGCGGTTCAGGAAGCCCGCCGCGCCGCGGCCGAACGTACGGCCGCCACTGAGGGGCAGGAGATCGTCGTCACGGCCACGCGTAGCGCGCAGCCGCTCGCCGACGCGCCGGCGACCATGTCGGTCGTCACGGGAACCGAGCTGCGCCGCCGTCCCGTGCAGGACCTTGCCGAAGCGCTAGAGAACGAACCCGGTATTGTCATCAATGGCATCGGAATGACTCGGCGCGGCATCTCGATCCGCGGCATGTCGAACGAGCATCTGCTGACACTGATCGATGGGCGGCGGATCAACGATGCGTTGGCAAACATGGCGCATGCAGACTTTGACCTCGGCTGGGTGCCGAGTGTCGCGATCGAGCGCATAGAGGTGGTCCGCGGACCGCTTTCAGCGCTCTATGGCTCGGAAGCGCTGGCCGGCGTGGTGAACGTCATCACGCGGCGTCCGAGCGAGCGACTGGAGGCGAGTGGGCTTGGGCTGCTCGGTTTACGCGACGGGAAGGGCGGCGACACAGGTCAGCTGTCGGCGCTCATCGGCGGCTCGATCACCCCAAGCCTGGGCGTCGTCGCGTGGGGCGAGTATCGCCACCGCCGCCGCACCCAGAGCCCGCTCAGTCCACGCGAAAGCGAGCTAGAAGCGCGTGAGGCGCTGAGCGGCAGTATCATCGGCTGGTGGGAGCCGGCTCAAGGGCATCGCATCGAGATCGGTCAGGCCGCAATCGACGACGATCGTGCGCGCGACACCGTCACGACCGGCGCGCGGCCGGTCTATTACGAGTATCAGGACCACATCACGCGCGCGCAGACGCACGGCAGCTACACTGGCAGCGTCGGTTGGGGCGAGCTACAGGCGCGGGCCTATCGCTCGGTGTTGGAACGCGTGAACGAGCGCGACCAGAACCAGACGCCCACGCAGCCGACCAAGGCTACCGATACCGTGTTTGACGGCCGTCTGACGGTGAACGTCTTTGCCGGCAACCGGCTGACGGTGGGCGGCGAGCACCGGCACGAGACGCTGCGTGATTCCACCGTCAACACGGCAGGAAAGGCGGACGTCAACCACAATGCGCTGTTCGTGCAGGACGAGTGGGCGCTGCGGGACGGCGTGTCGCTGACGCTGGGCAGCCGCTTTGATCACCACCCGGCCTACGGCTGGCAAACCTCGCCGCGCGCGTATCTCGTGGTCGAGCCGATCGAGGGGCTGAAGCTACGCGGCGGTGTGGGCAAGGCATTCAAGGCGCCAAGCCTAAAGCAGCTGTCGCTCGGGTACATCACCGTTGCGGCGGGGGGACGCTTCATCATCACCGGGAATCCCGATCTCGAGCCCGAGACGAACACGGCGTATGAGCTTGGCGGTACCTATTACGGCCGGAGCTGGAACCTGGGCGCAACGCTGTTCCAGAACGACCTCGACGGGCTTGTGCAAACTAATTGCGTTGAATTCTGCGGGGTCCGCGGGCGCGAGCGCCGCGCCTATGTCAACGTCGACGAGGCGCGCGTGCGCGGCATCGAGGTTTCGGGCCAGGTGACGCCGCTGCCCGCCTTGTCGCTGTCCGCGAGCTACACCTATGTCGAGCCGCGCGACCGATCGAAGGATCGCGAGCTTGCCGAACGGCCCAACCACAGTGCGAACGTGAAGCTCGCATGGCAGGTGGCTGATGCGACCGAGTTCAACGTGCGCGGACGCTATACCGGCAAACAGACGATCTATCAGGCCGATGTTCCGGTGCGGCTCGACGATTACAACCTGTGGTCGGTCGACGTGAGCCATGACCTTACGCGGCAGCTGACGCTGAAGTTGGGCGTCGACAATCTCTTCAAGAAGCGTCTTGCCGAATCGTCCGCGCTTTACAGCTTCGCGGAGCCGGGGCGCGTGTTCTTCGCGGGGATGGGGGCGAACTTCTGACGATGCGGTGGCTCGTCACGCTTCTGCTGCTTGTCCTGCTTGGCACGACGGCGCCGGCGGCCGAGGTAACCGCCAGCGCCTCAACGCCGGTCGTCGTCCGGATCATCGCGACGCGCTTCACTCTGACCGCTAAGTTCGAGCGCATGGCGGCTTGGGCGAGCGAGGAGGGCTATCGCATCGACTGGCGGCAGGTGGAAAACGGCGGTGCCGCGGCAGAGCTGACAAACGGTGCCGACCTGCTGCTATTCGATGGTCCGCGGCCGAGCGACATGGCATTAATCGAAAACGCGGTTGGCGGGTTCGACACGCTGAAGGTGCCCTGGATCGCCATCGGTGGCGGTCCGCCGCGCTCCGGCGGCCTCGGGGCGGATATTGCAGGGCGGCTTATCGGCTATCAGGCCGGGGGCGGCGCAACCAATCTCCGGACGCTGGTAACGGCGCTTCGGTTGGCGCGGAGTGGCGGCGACATGAGCGCTCTACCGGCGCCGGTGCGGCTTGGGGCCACAGGGCTGTACCATCCTTCCGCGCCTGCGCCCTTTGCCGACCCAGAAGCTTTCCGCCGCTGGACCGTGGCGCAGGGCTGGGGCGAGCGGCCGATCGTCGCGCTCGCAATCTCAGACGGGTTGATCCGCGACATGCAGACCGGCGTCGTCGACGCTGCCGTCGCCGCGATCGGCGCTCAAGGTCTGCTCGCCGCACCGTTCTGGTATGACGAGGCGGACCCAGAGGCGCTCGCCAAGGTCGTGCGCCCGCTTCACGTGGCTGCGATCGTCAACATGACGCATATGCAGAACGGCATTGCGCGTGCAGCCGAGTTCGCTGCGCTCGACGTGCCAGTTATCCAAACGCTCGCCGATCGCTCCGCCAGCGTTGGTGAATGGCGCGCGGCAACGACTGGAATTCCTGCTGCCAGCACCGCCGTGCTGCTGAGTGTGCCTGAAAGCTGGGGCGCGTCCGATCCGCTGGTGCTGAGCGTGGTAGAGAAGGGGATCGCGACGCCGATCCCGGAGCAGGTCGAACTGCTTGCAGCCAAGCTCCAGCGGCTGGTGGCGCTGCGCACGACCTCGCCGGCGGACAAGCGGCTTGCGCTGTTCTTCTGGAACTATCCGGTGGGCGAGAACAATCTCGCGGCCTCCAACCTCAACCTGGCGAAGAGCGTCGCCAACGTCACTGCAGCGTTGGCCGGGGCAGGCTATCGCGTGACGCCCAGTGAGGAAGCGCAGGTGATCGCCGACGGGCAAGCAATGCTCGGCGGCTACTATCGGCCCGAAACGCTGGATGACCTGCGCGAGCGCGGGTTGGCCGCCACGGTGCCGCTCGGCGAGTATCAGGCGTGGCTGACGACGCTGCCAACGGCGCGCCGCGATGCCATCGTCGAGCGCTGGGGGACACCCGAGGCGAGCCCTTGGCTACGTGGTGGCGCGTTCGTCATACCGCGGCGGATGCTTGGGAACCTCGCAATCCTGCCGCAGCCGCCGCGTGGTGGCGATCCCGCCAAGAGCTATCACGACCAGAAGACGCCGCCCGACCATATCTATTTCGCCGCGTATCTATGGGCTCGAGGCCATGCCGACGCGCTCGTGCACTTCGGCACGCACGGCACGCAGGAGTGGACGCCGGGTAAGGATCGCGGGCTATGGGCCGGCGACGATCCCTTCCTGCTCGTCGGCAACCTGCCGGTCTTCTACCCGTACATCCAGGACAATGTCGCCGAGGCAATCCAGGCGCGGCGGCGTGGGCGCGCGGTGACGATCAGCCACCAAACGCCGGCGTTCGGTCCCTCCGGGCTCTACGACGAGCTGCGCGATATTCATGCGCTGATCCACCAATATGAGCAACTCGACGAGGGGGGCGCGCGCGACCGCGTCGCCGCCGAGATCCGAGTCAAGGCGTCAGCGGCGAAGCTCGATCGTGACATCGGCTGGACGCAGGGTGCGATCGAGCATGACTTCCCCGGCTTTTATGACGAACTTCACGATCATCTCCATCAGGTCGCGCGCGCCACGATCCCGCTCGGCCTGCACACCTTCGGCGAGCCCGCGACACCCGAGCACCGGCTGACGACGGTGATGCAGCAGCTTGGGCCCGATTACCTCAAGGCGCTTGGCCTCGATCCAAGAGAAGCGTTCGCCGAGGACTTCTGCACGATCGTGAGCAGTTCGACGTATCGCACGCTCGCGCGTTACCTGCGCGACGGCGAAAACCCCGCCACCATCGCGGACCCGACGCTGCGAGGGCAGATCGAGCGTGCGGTGGTGCTCGATCGGAAGCTGGCGAACACCGGCGAGATCGAGGCATTGCTCGCGGGACTTGCAGGCCGCTTCGTCCTGCCGGGCGCGGGCGGCGATCCGGTGCGCAACCCCGAAGTCGAAAGCGGTCGCAACCTCTTTGCATTCGAGGCCGACAAGGTGCCGACCAAGGCGGCGTATGAGCAGGGCGGCGTTATGCTCAACACGCTCGTTTCCGCGCACCAAGCCAAGCACGGCGGAGAGCTGCCGGAGAAGCTGGCCTTCGTGATGTTTTCAGGAGAGACGATCCGCCAGCTGGGTGTGGTCGAGGGGCAGATCCTCCACGCGCTTGGCCTGCGTCCGGTGTGGGGCCGTGGCGAGCGCGTCGAGCGATTGGAAGTGGTGCCGCTCGCCGAACTCGGCCGGGCGCGTATCGATGTCGTGGTGCAGGCGAGCAGCGTTTATCGTGATCAGTTCGATGGCTTCATGCGGATGCTCGCTGGCGGAATCGATCTCGTGGCTGGGCTGGATGAAGCGCGTGGCCCGGCCGCGAACGCGATGGCGCTCGAAGCGCGGCTGATCGCGCGCGGCTTGGCGCCCGAGCGCGCCCGCGCGCTGTCGCGCCTGCGCGTCTTCAGCAACGCGCCGGGAGACTATGGCAGCGGTTTGCCCGACCAGATCACCAAGGCGAAGGACTGGCGCGGCGAACAGGATCTTGCCGATTCGTTCCTGCAGCGTCTGCAATTTGCCTATGGCGCGCGCGAATGGGGCACAGCAACCACTGGCGAGAACCTGTTTGCCGAGCAGCTACGCGGGGTCGATGCCGCGGTGCTCTCGCGCTCGTCGAACCTGCACGGGCTGCTCTCGACCGACCACCCGTTCGAGTATCTCGGTGGCCTCTCGCTCGCGGTGCGCAGCCTGACTGGCAAGACGCCCGACCTCTATGTCGCCGACATGCGAGAAAGTGAAGGAAAGGTGACCACCACCGGTGCGTTCCTGTCGAACGAGCTGCGCGGCCGCTATCTCAACCCACAGTGGATCGGCGCGATGCAGGCGGAGGGCTATGCCGGCGCGAATGCAATGCTCGGTATCGTCAACAACTTGTGGGGCTGGCAAGTCACCGATCCCGCGAGCGTACGCGCCGACCAGTGGCAGGCGATGCACGACACCTATGTGCGCGATACACGGCAACTTGGGCTCGATCGTTTCTTCGCGCGCGTCCATCCGACTGCACAGTTGCAGATGGTCGAGCGGATGCTCGAAGCGGTATCGCGCGGTTATTGGCGGGCGGACGAGGCGACGCGCCGTTCGCTTGAGGAGAAGCGGGCCAGCCTGGCCGCGGCGACCACGGCCAGCGAAGTGCCGACGCGGACAACCAAACGCATGGGCTTTGGCGCCGCAGCCGCTGTGGCACCTGCGCGCGCAGCGGCTGGTCCGGTTCGCGCACCAGCGGCGGAGTCACGCCCCCCGCCTGCTGCACCCCGTGGAATAGTGCTCGAACGGGTGATGCCGCCGTCGCCGCCTTCGTTGCGCTCGCAAAACATCGTGCCGATGCTGCTCGGCCTGCTGCTGCTCTTTCTCTTCGGCGTCATGCGCGAGTTGCGTTCGCGTCGCATGCCGGCCCAACCCAAGGATCATGCCCATGCCCGCGCTTGAGGCGACGCTCTACGACGTGTCGCGCCTGTTCCTCGTTCCTGTCATGGTGCTGATCCTTGCGGCGCTCGCTTATGCCGTAGTCAGCCTCGGGGGCTTTGCGACGGAGGCGGTGCAGCGTGCGCGCGGGCAGCGCAACGGGCGCCTTCGTGCGCACCAACAGCGCACGGGCTGCGCCGTCGACGACCTCGAACTCGTCGTGCTGCGCCGGCTTGAATGGCTGCGCATCGTCTCGCGTGCGGCGCCAATGCTTGGACTGGTCGCGACGATGATCCCGATGGGGCCGGCGCTGCTCGCGCTCGGGAGCAACAATGGGCAGGCTGTGGGCGAGAACCTCGTCGTCGCCTTCTCCTCGGTCGTGCTCGCGCTGGTTGCGGCGTCGATCACCTTCTTCGTCTACACTATCCGTCGCCGCTGGCTGCTTGAGGAGCTGCGCGCGATCGAAACGGGAGCCGCTTGATGCGCTTCATCGAAGACGACGAAGGCGACGATCCGATCCTGTCAGTCGTGAACCTCGTCGACCTGTTTCTGGTCATCACCGCCGTGCTGATGGTTGTGATCGCCCGCAATCCGCTCAACCCGTTCCAGTCGAAACAGGTGGTGGTCGTCGAGAACCCGGGCCAGAAGGACATGACGATCACCGTCAAGGACGGCGAGAAGCTGGAGCGCTACACCGCCTCCGAACGGATGGGGCAGGGTGGCGGCGTAAAGGCGGGCGTAACCTACCGCTTGCCGAGCGGAGACCTGGTGTACGTGCCCGAGTGAGCCGGGCCGGCCGAGCAGATGGTGTGTTGATGTGTCACGCGATGGTCAACCTCTTCATCTATTGAACTAGCGCCGAACGCAGCGTTCTGAAGCACTTGGTATGAACGGCCATTCCGCAACTGCCAAGGCTGCTCCCGACCCCCTCCGACGAAGGCGCGAAGTTCTCCTGTGCGAGGCTTCCGTTCACCACCAGCGGCGGGGTTGACCACGCAGTGCTAGTTCGAGTGGTTGCGAGCGGCTGGCTCGGTCCGCCGGACCAGGCGACATTCACATGAACGGCCGTCCGATCCCGCGAAACGAAATCCGACCCTGAGCGGCTTTGGGCCGAGCGCGCTGCTTGGTAGCTGTTGCAAATATCCTGATTTCTTGGCGTCGGGTATGTAGTCGCATTTCGCGATACCTATCCGAAACCAATCGTTGGTTCCCCTTTCAAGGAGCCAGCGCTGTATAGCCGGATAGCTTCGACCTTCAGTTAATTTCGCGAGCAATCGGATAGCGCAGCGGATAGGGATGCCCCGGCCCAGCCTGCGCATAAAGCCAGGCGAGACGCGCATCGGGATCGGCTGCAAAGGCGGGCTCGTCGCGAAGCTTCCCTTCGAATACTGTTTTGATCCTCGGATTGGTTGCTAGAAGCTGATCGCCCAGAGCGGCGAGCACAAATGCGTCCGTATTCGGTGCTGGCGACAGCATTTCTGGGAAGAAGCCCCAGGCCAGGAACGAGTCTTGGCTTTCAGGTTCAAGCAGCGACGCCGCCAACAATCCGAGCGGCTGGTCCGCGGGCACCCGCACGCTGCCCGCCGGCATGACCTGCTCAACTTGGCCATGCACGAACCGGGCGGTGATTGGGTATCGCCCTTCGCTCGGCTGCAGGAGCTTGGGATCGACGAGGCGGACCTCGTCGAGGCTGAGCCTCCTCTGTGACTGCGTCGTCTCGAACGTGATGCCGTGGCGGCGTAGTCGATCGATCACCTCGGCCTGCTCGGCCGGCACCCACCATGCCTTGGGCAGGCGCACTGTTTCCGTAGGCGTCTGACCGATAATTGGCATTCGGAAGGTGATCGGCTTGGCGAGCCAGCGCTGCTCCTCCCGACCGGAGGCTGGCGACCTGTAAGTGTCGAAAGCCACGCCCTTGAAATTGTCGATCCAGCCGATCGGGCTCGCGGCGGGCTTCCACCTGGTCAGCAGCTCCGTCGGTCGGCTGGCACGATCCTCTGCCTTGGCCCTTGAGACCCGTGAGGCATCAGTCGCCGCAATCTTCAACGCTGCTTCCAGCAGCACGTATGTACCGAGCACGCGTTGGCGATAGGGCTTGAGCATATGATTTTCGACCAGCACGGTGGGCATACCAATGAAGTCACCGTAACCGGTCGAATAGCGCGGTCCTTCGGGAGCGTAGCGAATGCCCTTCTCCGGATGGCGTGTGTCGATTGGGCTGGGGTAGATGATCGGCGTGTGCCCCGCCGCGGTTAGCGCCTTCGACACGGCCGGACCGAAGCGCCCTTCCAGCCAGTCTGCGGTCGCACGGTGACGTGCATATTTGCCCCATCCGGCATAGGTGAAGGTGATGTCATACTGCATGTCGAAGCCTTCACTGACATGGCAGTCGATATAGAGGATGGGATCGAGCGATCGGATAAGGCTAATCATCGCCCGGGACTCTGGTGCATCGAGCTTGGCGTAATCGCGATTGAGGTCGATATTGCGTGCGTTGGCGTCACGGCCCTTCTCGGCTGGACCGCGTATGTGCGGGAAATTATACGCGCTAATCTGTTCGTGACCGTCGATATTGTAGATCGGCACGAACACCAGATCGACTTTGTCGAGCAAGCTGTCTTTCCTGCGCAGCGCGATGTCGCGCAGCAGCATCAGCCCGGCATCTTTGCCGTCGATCTCGCCCGAATGGATGCCCCCTTGCACTAGCACCACCGGCTTGCCGGCGCCGCCTTTGCTCGCGCGAACATAGATCATCTCGCGTCCCTTGGTAGTGCGACCAAAGGTCTTCACGGTGATGAGGGGAGAGGCAGCGTCCAGACGCTGCAGCCAGGACATGACCTCCGCGTAGCTCGGCGTCTTCCTGAACTCCGCCGCCTCAGCCGGCGTGATCCAGGAGTCGTCCGCTGAAGCGATCAAGCGCTCGCTTGCACCCTTCCAAGGCATGGCCGCCGGAAGAATCGTGTCTGACACGAACCTAGACGGGGCGTCCGCGGCTGCCACTGGTATGGCGATGGTCGCTAAGAAGGCGACCAAAACTCGAGTGCGCAATGGTGTGAGGGGAAGGCGCATCTGCCACACTGTCGAATTCCTGTTAGTCCGCTGCTGGGCAGGTATGCCGTTGAGGCTGCCTGCTGCTACATCTTTCATAAGACAATATGTCATCACGGATGATATAACGGTGCGCCAAGGAGCGCCGGTCGACACCATCAGGGGAGCATCCGTGGTCGAGCCGGAACTGGACGATGACGTATCGGCTAAGGGCAGATCGATGAAGAATATGGTTCGCGCGCGCGCTCGTTAACCGTCGCCCGCCGTACGGTCACTGGCGCCGGGCCTTCGACAAATCGCGTTTTGCCTGCAGAGCAGGGTCCGTCCAGCCCGGCCATGATCGCCCTGCAGCGAGCTCGCGCCCGAGTGCAAAGGCGACGTCTGCTTCCTGTGCCGCGCCCTGTGCAGTCCAGCCAGCGTCGAACGCGTCACAGGGCTGGTGATAGCAGCGGGCGTTATAGCGTTCCACGATCCGGTTTCCCGCGGCGGCACCGCCTGCCGCGAGATCACGCCCGATGCGAAACGCCAGTGCGGGCACGCCGGCGCTTGCAAATGGATAGTGATCGGACCGGAAATACCATCCCGCCTCGGGGCTGGGCTCGGGTACCACCCGAAGGCCCTGCTGAGCCGCCACGCGCGTAAGATCGTTTTCGAGCGTCGTTCGACCGCCGCCAATCAATTCGATCGTTGTCGAAGTGGGCAACGCGACGTGCGGATCGAGATTGATGACGGCGACGGTGGTCTCGAGCGGTGTCAACGGGTGGGCGGCATAGAAGCTCGCGCCCAGCAGACCCTTCTCTTCCGCCGTCCAGGCGGCGAACATGACCGTCCTCCCCGTGCGGGGCGCCTTGGCGAACGCGCGCGCGACCGCGAGGAGCTCGGCGGTACCGATGCCGTTGTCGACGGCGCCGTTGCGGATCGCATCGCCCGTCGCGTCCGGCGCGTTGCGCCCGTTGGCGTCCCAATGCGCGCCGTAGAGCACGACCTCCTCGGGATGGGTGGTACCGGGCAAGCGTGCGACGATATTCCGGCTGGTGAATGGGGTCGCCTTCACGTCGCCCGAAGCCGAAACAGCGACGCTGTCGAGCGGCATCGCCTGGAAACCGGGCGTCCGGGCGCGCGCCTTGAGCGTGGCGAGATCTAAGTTGAGCGACTTGAGCAGCGGCGTCCAGGCCGATCGATCCAGCCAACCCGTCAGCTGGAGCGAACTGGTTGCCAGCGGTGCGGGTACGGCGCTCGGCAGTGGCTGGGTGACCTGACTGAACGGATAACTCGCGGCTGCGTCCTCGTGGATGACGAGCACGCCGATGGCCCCGGCCTTCCGGGCCGCCGCAAATTTCGAGCCGACACGTCCTCCGATGACGAGCCGCTTGCCCTCAAACCCGAGATCCTCACCAGCCTCGAAATCAGGATCGTTCGCCAGCACGAGCGCAACCTTGCCTGCCATGTCGACCGCGGCGAAGTCGTCGTGGCCCGTTGCCGGATCCACGATGCCGAAACCGGCAAAGACCAGGGGAGCATCGGTGATCTGCGTTCGACCCGCATTCGCGAGCCCGAGCGACGCCTGACGACCAATCGCGAGTGGCATCCGGCGACCCGAAACGGTCAGGGACAGTGCGGCGCCCGGCAGGCGGTCAAGCCGGACGAGAGGGACGTCCTGGTACCAGCTGCCATTCGTTCCCGCTGGTTGCAGCCCAGCGCTGGCGAACTGCTGTTCAAGATATGCAAGTGTCGCTGTTTCCCCATCCTCACCTGGTCCGCGACCTGCGAAGGTGTCGGAGGACAGTTCGCGAACATCGGCTTTGATTTCGGCCGGCGAGATGGTCGGAGCCGCGCCGGCCAGCAGGAGAGAAAGAAGCAGCATGACCCGCAAGGGAGCGGATCGAACGCGCGATAGCAAGGCGATAAAAATCCGGATCTATCCTTGGAGCGCTTCCAGCAAGCGCCAGATCGTTCCGAGGGTCGATCAGTCAGCCGGGCGCAATGCCGCCAAAAGAACCGTTGGTTCATATGAACCAGCGTCCGGAGTCGGTAAACCACCCCATCACGCTGAGTGACTGGTTGTGGGTCGTTTATACTCGGCGCCGCCACGATGACGAGGCGAGCTGATTCGCCAGCACAGCCCATCCCGGCGGTATATCGAGCGTCATCGCGCGCTTTCCGATCGTCCCGCCCACCAGGCCAGCCCGGCGAAGCACAGGAAGCTGGCGGCGTGGAGAAGATAGTGGATCGGCCGCGCTCCGCCGGACACGGCGAGCAGGAGAATGTCGCCGACCGGGATGACCAGAGTCGACAGCATCACGATCGACAATGCCCGGAATTGCCGGGTGAGTGTCAGCCCGAACAGGTACGTTGCGAGTGCGAGATCGCGAAACCCGACGGCGCGAACGTAGAACAGCCCGGAGGATGATCCAGCGTCGATTCCGTAAAACGCTGCGGCTGTTGCAGGCGCCAACACGAACAGTGCACCAAGCCCGGCGAACATGCAGGCCAACAGCGTGATCGTCATGGGCAGGGCTTTGCCAAAGGAAGCTGGTTTATTCATTCGTTGCCTCCCAGCAGCTTGACCGCGATAAAGCGGAACTTCCGCTGCGCCTTTGCGCTGATTTGAGGGATCCTTGGAGAGGTTCGATGGCGCACGAAGGCGATAACGCGGAGCAATCGAAGAAGGTGGAAGAGGACGCGCCCGACGTTGATCTTCAGCATCAGCCGTCTTCGGGACACGGCCTGTCCAGCGATCTCCAGCCGGGAGGAACGCTCCCTGGCGGTGGCCCAGGTGCGAGCATAGGCAGCATCGGCACGGGCGGCGGGTCCACAGGCGGTGCCGGCACGGGAAATGTGCCCTCTCAAGGCCGTTGAGGCAGCCGGCGCTTATCCGGTTCGGCGGCGCCACCGGTTCGCAGGCTCGCTGCTGCTGTGGGGGGCGTCGGCGATGAGTGTTCCTGCCGGAGGTGCAGTGCCGGGTGGGGAGTTCGGCCGCGGCGATGATACTGTCATCGCAGCCGCGCGCGCCGCGACGTTTGTGCTCTTGGGGGAGGCGACACACGGCACGAGCGAATTCTATTCCGAACGCGCGAAGGTCACGATGCGGTTGCTCGACGATCACCGCGCCAGCGCAGTGGTGATCGAGGCGGACGGAACCGAGGTCGAGCAGGTCAATCTGTTCGTGCGCGGGATCGGCCTGGACCGGTCCGCTGCCGAGGCGCTATCTAGCTTTCGGCGCTTTCCGCGCTGGATGTGGCGCAACGCCGAGTTCGCCGGGTTCGTGGAGGCTCTCCGGACCGCCAACCTCCGCCTTCCGGAAGCGGAGCGGGTCGGCCTCTATGGCATGGATGTCTATGATCTCTACGGCGCACTGGAGCGGGTCCGCGCCTACGTCCGGCTTCATGTGCCCGGCGCTGCTGCTGCCGCGAATGCTGCCATCAGATGCTTCGCACCGCACCGGCGGAGCACCGAAGCGTATGGCGTTGCCTCGCGGAAAGCGGCGCGATCATGTGCGGCTCCCGCGCAAGCTCTCTTGGACGCGTTGAGGCATGCGCCGACTGTCGACCTCGTGACTGCAGGTGAGGAGCGCTTTGCGGCTTTTCAGGCCGCGGAGGCACTGGTTGACGGGGAGGCCTATTTACACGCTTCCTTTGCCGGCGCCTATTCATGGAACGTGCGTGAGCGCAGCATGGCGGCTTCGATCAAGCGGGTTGCCGCTCACGCGGCCGGGCAGAGTGGCACCGCGCGCGTGATCGTGTGGACGCACAACAGTCACGTCGCGCGGGCGGCCAGCACGACGATGGTCGATCGCGGGGAAACGAGCATCGCTGACCTGTTGCGTGGGGACGGAGGCGACCAGGTCTTCGCGATGGGACTGCTGACCCATTCGGGTACCTTCATGGCCGCTCCCGCATGGGATCGGCCCGGCCAGATTTACCGGCTCGATCCTGCGGCGCGAAACAGCGTCGAGGGCCTGCTCCGCCGTTCCGGCGAGGAGCGCGCGGTTCTGATGCTGCGCGGTGCTGCACACGGCGGGCATAGCGATAAGCGTCCGCAACGTGGCGTCGGCGCCGTGTACGACGCGAGGATGCCCGAGGCCGTCTATTCTCGCGTACAGCTGGCGACCGAGTTCGATGCGGTCACGTTTCTGGACAAGACCACAGCTGTCACTCCGCTCCCGTGAACAGCGACTGTTAGCAGGGCAAGCCTCACGGGGCCCGCTCGCTGCCGGCGAGCGTTTCAAACGCAATAAATCGCGGCGGCACTGCCTCCACAAGTCAGACATTGTTCGCCGTCAGGAAGAAGGGTGTGCCGCGGGCATGGAGTTCCCCCGCCTTCACCCCGAGGACCACGGGTATACCCCGGCGCGCTCCGACCCTGCTTGCCATTTCGACATCCAGCGAGAGATGGACGTGATGTCGCCGCATCGGGCGTAGTCCCTCCTTCAGAATGGCATCAAGATTGCCCCCGATCGTGCCGTGGTAGAGCAGATCCGGCGGCACGACCGAAGGCCAGTCCAGAGCAACGGCGGCGGAGTTACCCTGTCGCGCCCGGACCCGCTTGCCGTTTGGCGAAAGTTCGAAGCGCTGCTTGCCGTTGCGATCGATCATCATCCGGAGCCGGTCGAAGTCGGCCGGGATCCCGACCGGCCAGCGCCGCCAGCACTGTGCCGAGGTCAACCCATCCCTGCTCATCGAGCACGAGGCCGGCTGCGTCGGGTCGATGTCGCAGCCGGTAGGACAGGGCCTTCGACAGACGCGTGTCCTCTCCAGACATCGTCACGCTCACACCCACACGGAAGACACCAGCCGCCCCGTCATGTCACCACGAACCATGGCAGCAACGGCAGCTGCGATCTTGTCGCCACCTTGGGCCGAGGGTTCGATCGGGTTGGCATAATCCGCAGGGTCGTTGCAGATCAGGCGGAGGTCGATGAGCGGCAGCCCGCGCGAGAACGCGGTGCGCGTAATGACGTCGTTGAACAATGTGAGCGCGGTGACGACCAGGCGTCGCTGCGGCTCGGGATAGTTCGCATCGTAGATCGTGCAGACGGCACTCGGGATGCCGAGCTGGATGACCGCGTCGGTCATGTCGGAATAGACGGCGGCGAAGCTGGACTGCGCCTGCGCCAGCCGCTCGACCGCTTCCGCAACGGAACCGGCGCGCTCGCCAAGAATGGAGGCATGGCCAAGCGCATCGTTGCCCCCGACGGAGATGACGAGGTGGGTCGCGTCCTTCGGCATCCGCTGAAGCTGCCGCCGCCTGACGTCCGCAGTGACATGGCCGTCGGTCGCCAGCAGCGTGACCCTCCAGTCGCTACCGAGACGGGTCTGCAATTGATCCCGAACATCGGGCTCGGGCGAGACGTAAACCCGGTTGTCGAAGATGGAGTCTCCGAGCAGCACGACATGGCTCATAGTCTGTCCTCAGCTCTTGGCTCCGCAACCACACTTGCCGGAAAATGCGAAGGGCCGCCACGGATGTCTCCGGCAGGTCGTTCAGAGTCCGAACGGATATGTGTCATCCGCTCCGGCACGCTCAGGGCGTTCGGTCCTGCCGGGCGCCGGCAGGGGCGTGACGGCGTTGGTCGTGTCGAACCAGACGAAGGCATCGAACTGCGCGGGCAGACTGGCCGAAGAATAATGGCTCCAGCGCTCCGTGTCAGGGCGGTAGATGACCCCGATGAAGCGCTCCAGGCGCTGTTCCATGAGTTCGTCGCGCAGCTGGTCGTGCACACCTTCGCGAAGATCGAGCAGGAAGCGTTCTACGCCGCTGTCATGGGCGAGCCGTTCGTAGCTGTCGGCGCGCGACGAGTTGATCCGCTTGATCTTCATCGGCGCGTCCCAATCGTCCGCAGCCGCAACCATGCCGCCGTGCGTGCCGAAACCGATCAGGCAAGCGTCGTCACCATAGCTCTCGCGTGCCAATTGGCCGAGGTTTAGCTCGTCCCGGGACTCGCCCATATCGGTGAAGCGAGCATCGCCGATGTGGCTGTTGTGTGCCCAGACGACCGCCTTGGCATTCTCCCCTTTGGAGCGCATCAGCAGATCGAGCGTGTCGAACATGTGCTCGTCCCGCAAGTTCCAGCTGGCCGCCGAACCATAATACATGGCTCGGTAATAGGCCTCCGCGTTGGCGACGAGCCGCGCGTTCTGCGCCGCATCCATAAAGTCGTCGCCGTCGGCGGCAGCGTACTCCCGCTGCCGCGCGAACAGGTCCCGCAACGTCGCGACGACGCCCGCCTCGCACTGCGCATGCCCCTCGCGCATGGCGATCCGACCATACAATGCGAGGTCTTCGCGCCAGGGCTTCAGGCAACCGTAGCGCTGACGGGCCGTGGCGGCCGCGTCGGGATCGACTTCCTCGAGATAGTCGATCACTGCGCGGATCGACGCATTCAGGTTGTAGAGGTCCAAGCCGTGAAAGCTCACGCGCGCCTCAGGGGCGCGTGCCTCGTTGTGGCCCCGGAGCCAGCGCACGAAGCCGTCAAACTCGGCATTGCGCCACATCCAGGTCGGAAAGCGGGTGAAGGGCGGTTCGCCATTGGCACGTGCTGTCTTATGGCGAACGTGCCGATCGATCGTGGCGGCATCGGGCCAGTCCGCTTCGACCGCGACCATGTTGAAGCCGTGCTCCTCGATCAGCCGCCGCGTGATGGCCGCGCGCGCGCGGTAGAATTCGGATGTGCCGTGGCTCGCCTCGCCGAGGAGGACTAGCCTCGCGCCCGCGAACCGGTCGAACATTCGGCCGAACGCGGGATCGTCGATGTCCGGAAGCGGATCCGCGTCGCGCGCGATCATCGCCGCGATCCGGTCTCCCTGACCTGCTCGATCCAGTTCTTCGGTTGATTCTTGCAGTCCGGGCATCACGACGCTCCCTCAGCAAGCAACAACGAGCAGAGGCACCTTAGGTTCTGGCCCATTTCAGCTGCTTGCTGCCTGCACGGCACGTCCGCAGCGTATGCGCTCACACCCGGCAAATCGTCGAGGTTCTCGGCGAACTCAGCCAACCTCAGAACCTGAACGAGCGGCCGATCTCGGGAAGCGTTGAGTGGGTCCTGAACGGCGATTGTGGGTCTGCTTAGACCTCCGTCATCTATGCGGTTCGGCGCGGCCCTGCAGAACCAGACTGATTCGCCCTTCGACACCAGTGTGACTGCGTCGTCAAACGATGACTATTGAGACCCCTGCCTTGCTCATCATACTATCTGATTGATATGCAGTTTCTCCTCCTCGTCCTCCTCTTCGCCGTCCTTCCCAGCGCCGCGTCCGCTCAGCCGACAGACGCGGTTCATCGGTCTGTACTGGCCAATGGGCTCACGCTGATCGTTGCCGAGAATCACAGCACGCCACGGGTCGCTGTGCATCTCTGGTATCGCGTGGGGTCAAACAACGATCCGAAAGATCGGTCCGGCTTCGCGCACCTGTTCGAACATCTGATGTATCGCGGTAGTGAGAACGCCGCGGGCGATTACTGGAACGACATGCGGCGGATCGGCGCGACCGGCACGAACGCGGGCACCGCGCCCGACCGAACAACCTACTTCCAGACGGTACCCAGCGGCGCTCTTGAATATGCGCTCTGGCGTGAGGCTGACCGGATGGCGGCGCTCGCGCCTAGCTTGTCCCAGGAAACGTTAAATTCTGAACGCGCGGTGGTGCAGAACGAACTTCGTCAGAACCGGGCCGGTCCCGCCGGCTCGGTCTGGACGCGCGTCGCAGCAGCTACCTATCCTGGGCACCCCTACGCCCGCGACACGTTGGGCGAGATCGCCGATCTGAACGCCGCGACGGTCGACGAACTACGCGCGTTCCACCGACGATATTATGTGCCTGCGAATGCCATTCTGGTCTTGGCCGGCGACGTCGATCCAACGCGCGCCACCGAACTGGTCAACCGGCATTTCGGCTCGATCCCCGCCGGAGAGCGCATATCCGGCCCTGTCGCCTGGGCGGCGCCGCTGCCGTCGCCGCGGCGAGATGTCGTAGCCGATGCCGTGTCAGTGCCGCGCATCTTCCGCATTTGGAACATACCCGGCTATGGTACTCCAGCGGCGATCGACCTCGGCCTGTTCGCCGATGCGCTGCAGCAGCGCCTTGAAGCTGAGGCGGGTACTTCCGTCGCGCCGGTCGCGGCGGGGAGCGCCTATATCGTCGAGCAGGCGTTGGGCAGCCAGTTCATCGTTGACGTGACGTTGACAAAGGATGCCGATCTCGGGGGTGCGGAGGCATGGCTAACTGAGCAGATGGAGACGCTGGCCAGAGGCGCGCTAGACGAACAAATCGAGGGTGTCGCAGCGAAACGGCGGGCGGCGCTCCTGGCGCGGATGGAGAGAATAGGCGGATTCGGTGGTCGGGCCGACACGCTGGCGTCCAGCGAGGGATTTCTTGGCGATCCCATGGCTTGGCAACGCCGGCTGACGCGATACGCCTCCCCCGAGAGCGGCGCCGTCACCGCTGCGGCAAAGCGGTGGTTAGACGCCAACCATTACACATTGGCCTTCGTCCCCGCGTCACAACCGAGCAACACGGCTGGTCAAAGGCCGCTCGTGCCGCCGCCAATTACCGCAACCGCCCCGTTCAAGGCACCAGACGCGGTGGAAAGCCGATCGGTCAGCGGCAGGCGACTGGCCATGATCTCTCGTCCTGGTCAATTGGCGCACCTGGCGCTGATCCTGCCTGGCGCGGAACGCGGCGACGATCGTGCTGGCGCGCGTTCGGTCGCACTCACAGCGTTGCTGGAGCAGCCTGTCAGCGAAGGCACCGTTCGTCAGTCGCTAGACCGGCTTGGTGCCACCGTCACGGTCGAAGAGCATCCCCAGGCCGCCCTGATCCTGCTGCGTGTGCCCGTGGACACGTTCCAGCGTGCGGGATCTATCCTGATTAAAGCACTCCGGCCCGGCTCATTGAAGGATGCAGTGGTCGTCACGGCAAAGTCGAAGATCGGCGAGCGAGTGTTCGCATCGCGGCGGAACGTCCTGACCCTGCCGCAGATCCTACTGCCGACGCTCTACGGACGTCGCGCGCCGGATAGCGAAACGCTGAACCGCGTCCAGCTTTCTGACATTGAGGCGATGCGCGCCTGCTGGCGCGGCGGGGATCTGCATGCGATCTACGTCGGACCCGACCCGCACCAAAGCTTGCCTTCGCTCGCTTCCGCACTCGACGCCTTGCCGCAGTCAAATGGGGCGACCTGCGCTCCAAACGGAACAGAGATCGTTCGACCCGGCACCGTGTCGACCCCGATGTCGGGCGACCAGGCTATGGTTCTGGCCGCGTTGCCGCTGCCGCCGGCCGACACGCCGGAGGCAGCTGGGCTGGAGACTGCGCTTGCCATCCTCGGCGCCAACACAACCGGTCGTCTGGACCGGATCTTGAGAGTTGAGCGAGGGTGGACCTACGGCATCGCAATGACTGTTTCGCAGAACCAGGGATCGCGCCTGCTGACGCTGGAGGTGCCGGTAAGCGCCACGAACGTGCGGGAAACGCAGGCCATCGTCGAACGCGAGTTGCGCCGCCTAGGGGAGGAGTCGGTGACCGATGAAGAGTTGCGCACGGCTACCGCGAGCATCGCCGCCGAGAAAGCCGCCCGCTGGGAAACCGGCAGCGGTGCAGCCGTGGCGATCGCGCATCAAACTATCGGCGGCACCCGGAGCTCGGATGCACCTCCAACTGTGGATGAAGTTCGCGCTAGCGCTCGGCAGTTTCTGTCTCGCGAACCATCTTGGATCTTGGCCGGCGGAAATTAGACCGTGCATTGGTCGCAATTTTTTGCGACCGCGGCAGCGTTCCACCCTGTTGGTAATCGCCTTCTGTCGCCCTGGAAGCGGCCGGGCCGCTTTCCTCCCCCATTTTCAGCGGTTCTAGCCTCGCGTTCCAACACCGAAGTCGCTCGTTTGTACAGGTGAACGAATGGCAGTTTCTGGGCTGCCGGAGAGCAGTGGCGAATGGCCGAGATTGGGTCGGCTCAGGCCTCCGTGCGTTCAGCCAGTTCCAAAGCATCTTCTACGTCAACGCCCAAGTAACGCACAGTGCTGTCGATCTTGGCGTGGCCGAGAAGGATCTGAACTGCGCGGAGGTTGCCTGTCGCCTTGTAGATGATTGAGGCCTTGGTGCGCCGAAGCGAGTGCGTTCCGTACTCCTGAGGCGGCAGGCCAATGCCTGTGACCCACTCGTGTACGAGACGGGCATATTGCCGCGTACTGATATGAGCCATGTAGTCGTTGCGGCTTGGGAAGACGAAGTCGTTCAGTGTACCGCCGCGACGCTCCAGCCGCGCGCATTGTCTTCCGGGCTGTGTCCATCAGCTCAAACTGGACCGGGCGTCTGGTTTTTTGTTGAACAATGATGGCACGGTCGCGGATACGTCCACCCGACACGACATCTCCGACCCGCGTTTTGACCACATCACAGCCACGCAGCTTACTATCTATAGCAAAGTCGAATAGCGCTCGATCGCGCAATCGCCTTTGTTGATCAAGCCAGAACCGAATAGCCCAGACCTGCTGCTGTTTGAGCGCCCGTTTCGCACCGATCAGCCGACCTTCGTTCCAAGGTGGAAGTTCGTGGAAGGCAGGATCCATCGACGAGTGACCCATCACTCATCTCCATTACGCCGACTCAACACTGCTACTATAAACCGGTCTGGTAAACGGGCGGTTCAAAGATGTGGTTGATTGTGCTTGTAAAGCGCCCGAAATTACGATCGAGGTCAGACGAACGGCGGGACATGAAATGTTTTTGTCGGCCTCAAAGCTGCCGTTCCGCTTACGCCCAATTCCCATCATCCGTGATCGACGGGTTGGCTCCCAACGGCGGCCGTTCCGAAATGGCTTAGAAGCAGTCCTACTCCCCGCTAATCTCTAGCCCAAGTTCAGGGTGAGCATCCACCCAGCGAATAGCGGAGCGGCACGCCGGTAGTCGCCTTGCACTGCTCGCCTAGTGCGCGCGCGACACGCTGCCGGTGGCGTTGGTACTCGGAAATGGCAGTGGGTTGACTAGCCGCGCACCAGACGTGACGGTCGGTTGATCCGCAGCTTGCGGCCAGTAACCGGATCGCGTTCGGCGAGCAGCTCGTCCGACCATAGCCGCTGATATTCGAGGAACTGCGTCATGCTGTCGACC
>NZ_NBBJ01000006.1 GCF_002197665.1 Sphingomonas mucosissima | reverse complement strand
CGCCCACCCCGCCGCCGCCGCTCACCCACCTCCATTCCCTGGCTGCGTCATCGCCAGCGGCAAGCACCACCGCGCCAGCCACATTAGAGACCACCGCACCGCCGCCCGCGCAGGCCGGCGCACTGACCGCCTCGCCGCTCCCGCAGGCAAAGACGAGTGACGCGGCAAACGCTACGCCGATTACGGGAATGCCGGTATCGGCTCCCGAGCTAACCGCTGCACCGCCCGCGCCGACATTGACCGGGGCGGCGCTCACCAGCGCGCCCGACAAGGTCACGCCTCCGCAGGCGCCCCTCGCCGCTCCAGCCGCGCCGGAGCCGGAAGTCGCCGCGCGCGCGGGCCATGTCGGCCATGCGACCGGCGTTGCGATCGCCAAGCGGATCACCGCCGGCGGCGAGGAGCTGACGGTGCGCCTCAACCCGGCCGAGTTCGGCAAGGTCGAGGTGCGCATGGCATTCGACGATCGCGGCACGCTGCGCGCAGTCATTGCGGTCGAACGACCGGAAGCCCTTGAGCTACTGCGCCGCGACAGTGCCGATCTGACGCGCGCCGTTGTTGATGCCGGCATCCGCGCCGATCAACAGAGCTTCCGCTTCGACGCGCGCTCGGGCGGCGGCGATGCGCAGGGCTTCTGGCAGCGTCAGCAACAACAGCAGCAACGGCACCAGCAAAGCGGTGGCCATGGCAGCGAGAACCACGTCAGTGCTGGCCCGCAAGAGCCCGCTTATCAACAGCTCCGCACCGCCGGACGCGTCAACCTCATGGCTTGAGGATCAAGGCCGATGACCAACATTCTATCGACGAACACCAACTTGCCGGCCGCAGCGCAAAGCGCAGCGATGACCAAGACGACGGGCGACTTCAACATGTTCCTGAAGCTGCTGACTACGCAGATGCAGAACCAGGATCCGCTCGATCCCATGGAGACATCCGAATACACGCAGCAGCTTGTTCAATATTCTCAAGTCGAGCAGACCATCCAGCAGACGGACACGCTGAAGAGCATCCTGTCGCGGCTGAGCACGCAGGATATTGCACAGGCATCCAATTTCATCGGCCGAGAGGCTGTATTCGCCTCGTCGCAATCCGGCCTGACCGCGGCCAGCCCGGCAACGTGGAGCTATCAGGCAGAGCGGCCGATTACGTCGCTGGTCGCGACGGTAACCGATGCGACCGGCAAAGTCGTGGATACGCGCACGGCCAACGCCGACGGAAAGCAAGGGCGTTTCCATTGGGATGGCACCACCATGGCGGGCACGAAGCTGCCCGAGGGAGCCTACACGCTTGCCGTGGCCGGAAAGGATGAGGCAGGCAACAACGTGAAGGTAAACGTCAGCAGCGTCGGCACCGTGCGCGACGTGACGGCCGGCGCCGGGGGCGTCAACCTGGGCGTCAACGGCATCACGCTGCCGGCCTCGGCACTGGTCAAGGTGGGTGAGCCGGTCGGCTGACGCTCACCTGCCGCTACCATTGGAAACAAAAAGGGCGCGGTGATCGGTGATCGCCGCGCCCTTTACCTTTTAGACGGTGAGGCGATTACGCGCGCGTGGCTGCGACCTGCGTCACCAGAACGCGGTGCACGCCGCCGGCGTCATGCAGGGCGTTCTTGAGGTCCCCGGCAAGCTGTTCGGCGTTTACCGGCATCATCGGGGATGCATAAAGCCGGCCAAACTCCAATGCGGCCGCCACGCTCGCGGCGCGAACAACAGGCAGCTGCGCGCTTAGCTTCTCCGCCGCCGCCGCATCGCCCGCTTCCAGCACCAATGTGATCCGAAGAACCCCGTCGGATCGCGCGCCATCAACGATCGGCACACGGATCTCCTCGAGCGGCACGAGGTGCACTTCTGCCCCGCCCTCGCCCCCCGAAGCAGCCGCGGTTGTCGCCGGAGCAGCCAGCGCAAGCGCAGCCACGGCAGAAAAGGTTACATGACGCACGGTGCCGGTTCTCCAAATGTGGCCCCGGCTATCACGCCGAAGAGGATGCCACCTCTCTATAATAGAAGAAATTCATGCACCGGAGGCGTTGTTGAGCCACGATCAGAAGCCCGCACGTATGCGCGTCGTCAGCAGCGGCGGCTCCACCGCAGGGCGCCGCCGCGGTGACGACCCGACCATCATTGAACATGGTGCGCCCGCGGGCGGTCCCGGCAGCGCCTTGATCAGCGAGGGTGTTCCAGCGCAGTCCAGCTCGCGCGGCTCACCCGTGCTGCTGAGCGTGATCTTCATCCTGGGCTGCGCCGCCGGTGCCATCGGCCTCACGTTGTCAGGCGTGATCTGATGAGGACGGCGGCTCTTCTCGCGGCAACGGCAATGATCGTGGCCGCGGCACCGGCGCAACCGGCAGCTGACCACCCGTCGCCCGCCGATGCCCCCGCGTCGGCGCCGTTGCCGCCAGCCAGGCTTCCCGGGTTCGCGGCAGCTTTGGCCGACCAGCCCATGGCTACAGGCCCGGCCGCTTGGAAAGTGATGCCCGATGCCGAGGCATGGGCAAATCTTGCGAACACCGCTCGCGACGGCCGTCAGGCTGCGCGCTGGGCCTACGCACGCAGCCTGCTGGGTCTCAGCCGTGGCCCGGAGGCGCTGGGCGTGCTTGAGGTCATGCGACAGGATGATCCTGATCTGGCGCTCGTCCCGGCATATCAGCTTGCGGCAGGCATCGCGTTGACGTTGTCCGGGCGTAACGTCGAAGCTCTCCAGGCACTCTCGGGGCAGGAACTGTCGAGCAATCCGGAGGCGTGCCTGTGGCGGCTGCGGACGCTGGCAAAAAATGATCTTGCCGGGGACGCCACGCGCCAGTTCAATTGCGCGCTTCCCGCAATCAACGCGCGCAGCGGCGAAGCGCGCGCGCCCTTCGTGCTGGCGGCGGCACGCGCTGCGAACATGCTCGGGAGGCCTGCGCTTGCGCTGCAATGGCTCCAGCAACTGCCGGACCGTCACCCATCCGCGAACCTGCTGCGCGGCAAGGCCTATCTGGCTTTGAACGAAGCTCAGGCCGCACGCCTGAGACTGGCCCGTGTGGAGCAGAGCGGTTCACCGGTCGAGCGCATGGACGCCAAGCTGAGCACGATCGAAGCTGCGGTCGCCAGCCGAACCATGCCGCCGGCAGCCGCGCTGCAGAAGCTCGACGCCATTCGCTTTTCCTGGCGCGGCGGCGAGATCGAGGAGCGCGCACTGCGTCTGACGATGCAGATCAGCGAGCAAAGCCACGATCTCCGCCATTCCCTCGAGGCCGGCGCCAGCCTGGTTCGGTACTTCGACCTGTCAGGCACCAATGCCGCGCTGCTGCCAGCGCTGCGCGCGCAACTCGCAAGTGCGTTGGCTCCGGACAGCGGCCTGCCGATCGATCAAGCGGCGGGGCTCTATTGGGACTTTCGGGATCTCGCCCCGGCGGGAGCCGAGGGCGACTTGATGGTGGCACGTCTTGCCAACGGGCTTCAGGCCGCTGGCCTTTACGCGCGCGCCGCCGAACTACTCGGATATCAGCTGAGCCAGCGGACGAAGGATGTGGCGCAGGGACCATTGTCGGTTCGGGTCGCTAGCCTTCATATCCTCGCCGGGCGACCCGATCGCGCGCTCCAGGCGCTGCGCACCACCGATGCGGTCAACTACCCGCAAGACATGCGGTGGGAGCGCAAGCGCGTAGAAGCCGCCGCCCTGCACCTCGCCGGAAAAAGCGCCGAAGCAATGGCAGTCTTGCAGGACGTTCCCGATGGCAGCCGCATCCGCACCGAAATCCTCTGGAGAAAGCAGGACTGGAGCCAGCTAGTGGCAGCGGCGGAGCCTCTGCTGCCCAAGGCGAAAAACTTGACCGACGTCGACCAAGCCGTGGTCCTGCGCCACGCGATCGCGCTGGCGATGCTTGGCCGGGAAGACGCGCTCGCCCAACTCCGGAGCCGCTATCTCGCCGCCTTCGCGTCGCTCCCGACGCGGGACTCGTTTGACACGCTTACGCGTGCGGCAGGATCGCTGGATGCGACCAGCATCAGCAAAGCCATGGCAGCGTTGCCGAATGCCAGCCCCGCGGGCGACATCGCCGACTTGCTGGACGCAAAACCGGCCGCAGGCGGCCAGACCGCCGCCTGACGCACGCAACAACCCGCTCAAACAAGAAAGGCGCGAACGTGGTTCGCGCCTTTCTTCTATTGTCAAAGATGATCGCGCGATCAGCGCAGATAGCTTGCGAGACTAAGCCCGGAGAGCTGCCCGAACACCGAGTAGCTCGCCTGAAGCGTTGCCTTCTCTTGTGCCAGGTTGATCGCGACTTGGCCCAGATCGGCATCCTCGTTCCGGCTGATGATGTCCTTGAGCAAGATCGTGCGCTGCTCCGCGCGGGTGCTGAGCGTCTCGACCTGCGCCTGCTTTCGGCCAACCTCACCGCCGATTTCCCGCACGCCCGCCAACGCGGTGCGCAGCTCGTCCAGAGACTGAGTGAGGATCGCGCGCTGCTCCGCTGTCGGCACCTCACCGATCTCCCCGGCGCTCGCCAGCGTCCGAAACGCCTGCAGCATTCCGCTGCCCAGCTCCTTTGCCGTTACGCCATACTGAATATCGAGACTGTCGGCGACGCGCGCCGATACGCGCACTTCGTCGTTCCCGAACGCAGTCTCCGGGGCGACGGCAAGCGTGTCCTGCAAGCTTTTCGGCCGGAACGGCTCCTCGGTCTGCGATCCGCCAAATAGCGGCAGCCCGCCCTGCGAAGCGTTCAGCGAGATGCGGAATTGGGAAAATGCGGCATTGATCGCCTCTTTCAGTCCCGTTCCGCGATTGGTGCCGATGACCTGGACGATGCTTTCGGACAGGCTTTGTCCCGCATTATCGATCCCGCTGATGTTAGCGTCGTAAAAGGACAGCGTCGTGGAAAGCCGCGTTGTCACGGTCTCATGCGCTTCCTGCTTCGCCACCAGCGTGCGCGTGCTGAGATTGCGAACCGTCTCGGGGCCCAGTGCGGCAAGGCTGGTCGCCTTCTTGCCCGAGGCCAGCTGCAATTGCGTAACCGACAGCTTCTGCTGCGCACGTTGAACGGCGTCAGACATGGTGCGCTGGAGCGGAATGGTGGCGACACGGTTCATGTTGATATCCTCAGCGGATCATGCCGAGCAGCGTGTCGTACATCTCACTTGCCGTGGTGATGACGCGCGCGGCGGCGGAATAGCTGTTCTGGAACACGACCATTTGGGCGAGTTCCTCGTCGATGTTGACCCCGGCGTAGCTGTCGCGCCGGTTCACCGCATCGTCGCGGCGGGCCGCGGCGGCGCTTAGCGTGCTCGCGGCCTGTGCGGCCTGTGTTCCGGCGCGCCCGAGCAGCAGGCTGGAGAAGCGGTCAAGCGTGACCACCCCGTCCTTGCCGAGGTCGCGCGCCTTGCCGAGCTGTTCGGCAAAGGCGGTCGCCCCGCGGATATCCGCCGCGCCGAGCGCCTTCTGGCCAACGGCGGCATCAGCCTGAAACCGCGCCAGCGGCAGCCGGGTGGCGTCATTGAGGATTTCAGGCCGCACCTTCCCAAGCGCCAGCCCGCCCGCCGCTCCCGTCAGTGACGAGATGGCGGAGAAGGAAAGTCCCGTGCGGAGCCGGTTCGTGGAGTCGGATGGAATGGAGAGCGATGCGCCGGGAACGGCCGCATCCGGCTCAAATCGGAACCGCCCCCGATCATCAATCGCGAAGGTGCCGAACTGGCCCAGCGGGCTGGCGTTCAACTCGGTTGCCAAATCCCCGAAGCTCGGGCCACCCGAGCCCGTAAGGGTGTGGCGCGTCAGCACGCGTCCGGTGGAATCGCGCAGCACGATTTCCGCGGTTTCGCCCGTGCCGAAGCCATGCGGATCCTGCGCGGCAAAGCCTGACGGCCCCAACGTGCTGCGGTCGCTGCGCACAAGATCGTTGAGGCCGAAATAATGCGAAAAGCCCAGCCCCCCACGGTCCGATGGCGCATTCCCGTCCTGCGCCACGACCACGCCGTTGCCGGAGCCGTTCGCCCGGAAGGACAAGGTGCCGTTCGCCCCGAAGCTGGCGATTGCGGCGCCGCCCAGACCTGCGTTGATCGCAGCGATTGCATCATTGACGGTGGCGCCGGCGCCTAGCGCGTCGAAGTCGATCCGCGTTTTGGCGACCAGCGTGCCGTCGGCCTTGGTCACCGCAAAGGTCGCGGCTCCCGTGAAGCCCAGCCGGTCGCTGCCGACGAGCGGCGTTGCCCGTCCCTCCAGGCCTGCGGGCGGCGGCACACTGGTATTAGCGTTCGAGACGGCGTTCAGGGTTTCGGCCATTCCCGCAAACAAGGCGCCAAGCTTTTCGGAAAATTCGGGCAATGCCCGGTCGCGCACGTCGAGCAGGCCGCCGAGCCTTCCGCCGACGGCCGGCGAATCCAGCTTTTCGCCGGTGGAGGCGCCGGCCTGGCCCGCGCTATCCGCGAACCGTAGGTCGATCACGGGATAGACCGGCTGCGACACGCCCTCGCCCGACACGGGATAGGCAAGCTGGCGTAGCCGCTTGTCGAGCACCACGGCGCCCGACGCGCTCTCCAATGCCAGGCGGCCATCCGGCTGCGGCCGGACGACAACCTTCATCAGCCCGCCCAGCTCCTCAACAGCGATCATCCGCTGGTCCTCGACACCTGCAGCGCTCCGGCCCGTGCCGGACAGGCGCGACACGGTGTCGTTCAGATCATGGATCTGCTTCAACAGCCCGTTGATGCGATCAACGGTGTAACCGACCTCCGACTCCACATCGCCGCGCAGGCCGCTCACGTCGCGGTCGAGCTGCTGCAAGGTGGTGATCGCATCGTCAACGTTGGCGGTGAACACCGCAACGCTTTGAGGCGAGCCCGGCGCCGCCGTCATGGCGATCGCCGAAGACGAGATCGCGTCGAGCCGCGCCGGCAGCCCCGAGGCATCGCCTGGCGCACCCAGCAATGATTGCAGGCGATCGAGGTAATTGGCGGTCACGTCCGCCCGCCCCATGTCGCCCGCCCGTCGATACACGGTGCCTTCAAGGAACCGATCTGCGATGCGGTGTGGCTCGCCCGCGATCACGCCGTTGACCTGCCCGGCGGTGACGCCGGTGGAAATCGAGACCCGCTGGCGCGCGTACCCGGGCGTGCTCACGTTGGCGATGTTGTTGGACACGGTCCGAAGTGCGGCCTGGGAAACGCCCAGTCCGGATAATGCCGATCCAAGAATATCGCTAAGTGACACGCCCGATTACCTCCGCCCTGACAGGCCTATCAACGCTTCAGATTGCTGACTTCCTGCAGCATGTCGTCCACCGTGGTGATGATCTTGGACGACGCACTGTAGGCGCGCTGGAACCGGATCATGTTCGTAAACTCGGCCGCCAGATCGACGTTGGATGCTTCCAGCGCGCCGGCCGAAATATTGCCCGAACCGAACGTGCCCGGTGGGTTGATCGCGAAATTGCCCGACGCGTTCGACACGGCATAGCCGTTCCCCGGCAGCCGGGTCAGGCCATCGGGATTGGGGAAGGTGGCGAGCGGAAGCTGGAACACGGCGCGCGCCGTGCCGTCTTCAAAGATCGCACTCACCTTGCCGGTCGCGGTGATGTCGATGGACGCGATATTGCCCAGCAGGCCGCCGTCCACCGCAGACGTGATCAGCGCGGATTCGCTGCCGAACTGGGTTAATCCGTTGAGGCCGCCGTCCGTCCCAAGCTCAAGCGAGATCGGTACGGAGCCTGCGTTGTTGGTCCACGTCGGCGTGATCGCGTTGAACAGCGCGGGCGATGACCCTGCCCGATCAAGGCTGCCGTCCGGGTTGAAGCGCACGGTGCCGCTCGCCAGCAGGCCACCAGGCGCCGTGACGGCAGAGGCTGGGTCCGAATAGGCCTCGGCCTGCCATTCGTTCGGACCGGTCTTGATAAAGCCCAGCGTCACGCGGTGCGATCCGCCTTGTGCGTCCGAAACGTCGACCGAACGCGAGAAGTGCGAGGCCGTGCTGCCCGCAGCGATGTTGCCGGGCGTATAGGCGCCGCCAAAGGTCTCCTGCGCGGAGCTGAGGTTCGCGCGCATCTGGATTCGCGTAGTCGGCGTGGCGGTGCCGGTCAGCTCGCTGAGGCGCACCGGCTCCAGCGCGTTGAGGTTGCCGGTATTCGTGTAGCCTCCGCTTGCATCAAGGCGCCAGCCTTGCAGGTAATACCCGCTCGTATTGCGCAGGAAACCGGCTTCGTCCGGCTTGAACGAGCCGGCGCGGGTGAATGCAGTTGCGCTGTTCTCACCGATGCCGCTCCGGGTTACGAAGAAGCCGCCGCCTTCGATTGCCAGATCCGTGTTGCTGCTGGACGCCTGCAAAAGACCCTGCTTGGAAATCAGCGCCTGGGGAGCCGCGGAAACGCCGCCCGCCGAATAATTGCTGCGCGAGCGCCCGTCCGTCACCAGCGTGCGGAACTGCGTTTCCACGGCCTTGTAGCCGATGGTGTTGATGTTGGTGATATTGTCGGCAACGCCGGCCATGGCGCTGGCTTCGGCGCTCAGACCCGAGACGCCCGAATAAAGAGCGGAGTAAAGGCTCAACTTCAATCTCCCGCGGGGAATGGCATCGGCTGTCCGAATGCCCGCTTCAGCCATCATAGGAAGAGATTGCCAGGTCGGGCGCCGGCTCCGCAGAAATACTGCAGGCGGCAAAATTTGCCGGGCTGCGCACCCACCCCCCGCCGCGTCTCCTATAATCAAGGCACAGCAGGAAAGGCTTTGGTCGATGTCGCTCAAAATCACGCTTCGCGATGGCGAAAAGATGGTCATCAACGGGGCGGTCGTGCGTTCGGCCGGCCGCACCGAACTCCATGTCGAAAATCACGCGGCGATCCTCCGCGGGCGCGAGATCATGAGCCCGGACGAGGCAACGACGCCCGCACGCAAGCTCTACTTCGCCTGCATGATGGCTTATATTCAGCCCGAGCAGATCGAGCTGCACCAGGATCAGATCCTGATCCTCCTGGGCGATCTGCTGGACGCGTTTGAAACTGCAGAAGCCAAGGGCACCTGCGCCAGTTTCGCGCGCCGCATCGCGACGGGCGATTTCTACCGTGCGCTCGACGATTGCCGCACCCTCCTCGATTACGAGGCGTCGGTGCTCGCGCGCGGCAGCGGCCTGGCCGCCTGAGGGCCTTGCGATGCAGACGCTCGCCTCTGCGGCTCGCGCCATTCGCGACCTGCCGCGCGATCGCCGCTACGGCCGTGTCGTCGCGGCGCGGGGTGCGCTGATCGAAGTCGAAGGGCTGCGGGGCGCGGCGCAAATCGGATCGCGCGTTGCCATCTCCACGCCGTCCGGCCTGATCGACACGGAAGTGACGGGTCTCGATCACGCGCTGGCGCAATGCCTGCCGTTCAGCGATCCCCAGGGCGTCTCCTCCGGTGCTCGCGCCGAATTGGCGGCAGGACAGTTCGTGCTGCGCCCCAGCGCTGCCTGGCTTGGCCGCATGGTCGACGGCCTCGGCCATCCGATTGACGGAAAAGGTCCGCTGGCGCCGGGCGCCGAACCGCGGCCGATCAAGGCGTCCCCTCCCCCGGCGGCCAGCCGGGCGCGCGTCGGGGAGCGGATCGAGACAGGCGTTCGCGCCCTTGATGTCTTTGTGCCGCTTTGCCGCGGCCAGCGGCTGGGCCTCTTCGCAGGCTCAGGCGTCGGCAAGTCGGTTCTCCTGTCGATGCTCGCCCGCTGGACCAACTGCGACGTGGCAGTGATCGGCCTGATCGGAGAACGCGGCCGCGAGGTTCAGGAGTTCGTCGAGGACGATCTCGGCGAAGAGGGCCTCGCGCGCAGTGTTGTCGTGGTGGCAACCTCCGACGAGCCGGCGCTGATGCGGCGCCAGGCAGCGTGGACGACGCTGGCGATTGCCGAGCACTTCCGCGACCAGGGCCTGAACGTCCTGTGCCTCATGGATTCGGTCACCCGCTTTGCCATGGCGCAGCGCGAGATCGGCTTGGCGAGCGGCGAACCGCCGGCCGCCAAGGGCTATACGCCAACCGTGTTCGCGGAACTGCCGCGGCTGCTGGAGCGCGCCGGACCGGGCCTTCCCGGCCAGGGTTCGATCACGGGGCTGTTCACCGTCCTTGTCGATGGCGACGATCACAACGAGCCGGTCGCGGACGCCGTGCGGGGCATCCTTGATGGCCACGTGGTGATTACCCGGCGCATCGCCGAGCGCGGGCGCTATCCCGCGATCGACCTGCTGAAATCCGTCTCCCGTACCCTTCCGCACTGTCAGACGGAGGCGGAGAACGCCATCCGGCTAGAGGCACGGCGCATCCTTTCTACCTACGCCGACGTCGAAGAGCTGTTCAGGCTCGGCGCGTACAAGGCGGGGTCGAACCCCGAGGTCGATGAGGCGATCCGCCTCGCGCCCGAAATCGAGTCCCTGCTGAAGCAGGGCAAACAGGACAAGGGCGAAGGCGTCGCGACGTTCAACGCGCTTGCCGAGATGATGAAGCCGGCCGAATGAAAACGCCCTTTGACCCTGCCCTGCGCGTGCTTCAGCGCGAAATGGACGACATGCGCACCTCGATCGGCGTCGCGGCGGATCAGCTCGCGCAGATCGAGCGCCGCCGTGCGACGATCGCTGAAGCCCTCAGCACCGAGCAGACGCTGGCGTCGGCCGATTGGTGGATGCCCGCGACCGCTTATTTCTCCCGCGCCCGCGCGGAGCGCACACGGCTCGCCCATGTCGCCGCCGATACGAGCACGCACTTGGCCGCGCTGCGGAACAAGGCCGTGGAAAGCTATGGCTCCTTGCGTGCCGTTGAAGTAGCCGCGGATGACCACCGTTCGGAAACCGCGCGCACGCTCGCCAATGCCGAACAGGCGCGCATCGATGATTTCGCCTCGGCGCGGATCGCGAGGCAGCTTCGCCAGACTCGTCGCGGCAATGACCGAACACCCGCAGGAGGTGCGGCATGATCTCTCACCTTGATCTGAAGCAGCTGTCTGCTCCGCAAAAGGCGCAGCTCATTTACGGCGAGGCACGGTCGGCGGTTTCCGATCGCCTGTGGCGTGCAGCGTTGGGTGAACCCGACCGGACGGACGCTGTCAGCGATAGCAAGGCGCCGTCGGGACTTGGTCTCAATTCGTTGCTTGCGATGTTCGAAAGCAAGGCCCCGCCCTCCTCCGGCACCAGCGGATTCCAGTTCAGAACCGCACCGGCCGAAATCGGCCGAAGTGATCCGAAAGTGGCCGAGGACAGGCCGGAGATATGCTCCACGGGGCTGGGCCCGAACGCCAAGCACCTCCCCGCGCTTCAGCGCGCGGCCGACCGCACCGGACTGCCCGCCACGGCTCTCGCCGCCATCGTCAACGCGGAAGCCGGCAAGGGGCGCGACGGCGCCTGGCAATGCTATTCCCGCAATCCCCGCTCCAGCGCCGCTGGCCTCGGCCAATTCCTGAGCGGCACCTGGGAGCAAATGGCCGAAACCAAGGGAACGTGGCTGAACGACGTCGCGCGGACGCGCGGCTGGCTCAACAATCGTGGCCAGGTGACGTCCGAGTGCAGATCACAGCTGCTCTCGCTCCGATATGACCCGGAAGCGTCTATAAACTCCATAGCGGATTATGCGCGCACCAACCTGGACGGTCTGCGCCGGGCAGGCGTGACAACCGGCGACGATGCGAAAGGTATCGCCAAGGCTGCGTACATGGGCCACCACCTGGGCCTTGGCGACGCCGTCAAGTTCTTAAAGGACGGGTTGAACCCGAGCCGCGCGGCAACGCTGCTTAATGCTCAGATCGGGCGCGGCAAGGCGGGCCAGCAGATCGCGGCAGCAGGCTGCGCGACCGCAGCCCACCGCCAATGGCTGCTGTCCTACGTCGATCGCAACGTGCGACCGGATCGCTTCGCCGCCTGATCGTAGGCGTATCTGCCGCGTCGAAAGAATTTTCGCCTGCGAGCAACGGAAGCTACGGAAATATACTATAGTGAAGTCGTCGCCAGTTTAGGCAGGGGCTGATTCGATATCCCGTTTGATCGGCAATGCAGTTTATCCATGCCGCATTCGACGACGACGCTTCCCAGCAATACTGTATAACTCCGCATCCCTTAGGGTTTTCTACCTATGGGTAAAGTTTAACGGCGTTAAGACCTTTGGACCCAAAAGCATCTTCGCAACGGAGCGACGGCAACTGCCAGGGCGCTCACCAAGGGAAGAAGCTCAGATGTCCAAGATCACGATCGCGCTGGAAGCCGCCGTCGCTACCGTTATCGAAAACTCGCCCAAGGATGTGCGTCAGACTGCACGCCAGCGGGCCAATGTTGACCGCGCTTTCGCGGGCATCCTGAAGCTGATCGCACCGCGCATCCGCCACTTCATCCGTCAGTACGGCCTGGTTGCGCACTGGGACGATGCCGAGCAGTGCTGCGCCATCGCCGTCCACCGCGCCATCGAGGCTTACGATCCCGCCAAGGCGCAGTTCACGACCTTCGTGAACTGGCAGCTGCGCGGCGAGCTCCAGAGCCTGCGCTTCCGCCTGATGACCGACCAGCGCCCCTCGGCGAAGAAGGTCGAAGCGACCACCGTGTCGCTGCACGCCATCACCGTCGGCACGGAAGGTGAAGAAGCGTCGCTGGAAAGCATGATCGAGGACGAAAACGCCCTGTCGCTGACGGAGAGCGCTGCATCCGAACAGATGGCGGGTGACCTGCGCGCCGTGCTGATCGGCCGCTACGTCGATCACCTGCGCGACGTCGGCATGGAGCAGCTGAAGCGCGCCGCCCGCACCAAGCGTCCGGCCGCCCAGGACCTCGCCAAGCCGCGCTTCAAGGCGCCGAACCATGGCATCGACCCCGCCGATATCGCCGACATGGAAGCCAAGCTCGCGCAGCATGTGCACCTCGTCGAGCGCCGCATCTTCGACGACACCTGCCTTGACGATCTGGAGCAGGAATTTGGCATCGCTAAGGAGCGTCTGCGCCAGACCGCGAAGCGCGCTGCCAAGACGATTGCTGAGCTCGCCGCTGCCGAGCCGCGCTTCGCGTCCGAGCTGAACCGCAAGCTGCCGCAGCGCCGTCGCCCGAGCAAGGCTGCCGTACAGCCCGCCGTCACCATCGTTCCCGATCAGCATGCCGCTCACAACCTGCTGACCAATGTCGTCGCCATCACACCGGAAGCTGGCGAGCCGCTGGCCGAGAGCATCGATGCCCGCCTGGCAGCAACCCTCACCACGCTTGTCAGCGAGACGCTCAACTGACGCCTTGCTGACAGCCCGGCCGAAAGGCCGGGCAAGCGATTGGTCAAGCGCCGCCGACGCCACCCCGTCGATCACGGCACCGCCCGCCTCGCCGTCGCTGCGGCACTCTGCCTAGTGAAAGAGCCCAGAAGCCGCGGCACGTGACGTCGGGGCGTCTGGGCTATTCTGCGTCGGCCTCTCCCGTAGAAAACGGGCCAAATACTCGTCGCGTTGTCTGGCTTAACGGCCCGCCCCGCCCCATCAGCGCCGCTGAGAGATGCTACGACGCTGGCCCCGACACGGCTTCCCAGCACATCCACATACGACGACGCCAGCGCGGCGCCGATCAGCCGCGCGGGCTCTATAATGAACCATGATTGTTCGTTCGCCGTCTGGTGCCGACCAGAACGACCTGGATGCTGGTCCCGCGGAGCTTCCCCACTTCCCCGGGCCGCTTAGAATGGTTGCCCTCGCCGTTGCGCGAGACGCCAAAGCGCTGTTGTCGCCCGCCGGCGCACCCTGGCTAAGCGTTTCCCGACACCAAGTACGCGGACCGGCCCGGCTCTCGCTTTGGAACGCATGCTATGTTCCGGATCCCGACCTGCTGCCTACTCAAAGGGCCAGCGCGAGAGCCAGTGACACGCTCCGCTCGATCGAAAGCAACGCCGCCGCGCTCATCGACAATCTGGCAAGCCGCTGGCCTGTCACGCATATGCCGCCAGCGCTGGGCTTCATCACCGACGGTGTCGGGATCGGATTCTCCCCGGACGATCCGTGTCCCTCCAGGCCCGGCTGGCTCCTCAGCCAGCTGAGCGGCGAAACGGGGCTAACAATCGTGCTGCCTTTCGCAGGGCGCTCTCCCTGGCGATCACTCCAGCCCGCACGTCCTGATCAGTTGCGCCATTGAAGCGCGCTTCCGAGCAGCGGCGCGTGCGCAAATAGCCGCATCCGATCAGATACGCTGATCGGACTGGCGCTCCGTCGAAACGAAGCGCCGCACCGCTCGGGGGCGGGCGACGCTACGTTCAATCAGCAGGAAAATGATACTCGCGCACCTTGGCCGTCCTTACGGCCGTGCGCTCCTGACGGGCTGACCACCCATCGGCGGCCGGGCGACCCGGTTAACGGCGGCGCTCTTGCGCGCCAGCGCCATGCTCAATGCCGCCGCACCCTTCGGCGTCATGCTGGCGAGGATCATCGCGGTCGAGCGCTCGCGCATCTTGTGCGCGACCTTCATCTGCACGTCCATGTCGAGTTGCTCGAACACGACAGCCGCCTTGGCCGGCTTCATCGCCTGGTAGATGCGGGCGAGCTCCTCGAATTGGTCGTCCTCGCTCTCTCCCTTCGACAGTGGCGAAGCAGCAGCGGCGGCTTCGGTCTGCTCGCGCTTCGCCAGATCAGCCTTGATCCGCTCCTCCGTCGCCAAGGCAGCCTTTTCACGAAGGTCCAGCACCCTGGTTCGCTTGGCAGCCTCCTGATCGCGGCGGCCCATGTCCTTCGCGATGGCTGACCCCAACCGCGTGCGCGGGGCGGCATTCACCTCGGATGCAATGCCAACGCCCTGCGCCAGCGCCGAGAGCGACGCGGCCGCCGCCGTCATCATCAACAAGGAAGGCTTGCCGATCACGCCGCCACCTCTTCACTGTCGCGCACGGTGTTAGCGGCGCCAGCCGCTTCAACGAGCCGCTCGGCAGTGGCGTTAGCGATGCCGATCATCACGCTCAGCTCTTCCGCGATCTCCTTGCCATTTGCGAGCGTGCGCGAACTCGAGGCGCAATCATGCAGCGTCTGGCGAAGCTCGGACAAGACCAGGCGCGCCTGGGTGGTGGACGCGTCAAGAGCACCGACGACTTCGGTCAGCGCGCCGTCCTTCACCGCGCGCAGGCTGCGCATCATGCGTACGCTCTGCACCAACACTGCCGAGCAGAAGATCATGGTTGCGACGCTGGTTAGAATCTGGAAGCTCATTTCCGAAAACCTTTTGCTATGTCCGTGACCAGCCGCACCGCGACATTGTTGCTGCGTTGCCCGACATGGGCCCGCGCGAGCGGAATGCCGCCGCATTGCAGTTCGAGCGACTCGCCCGGCGCTGTGTGAAGCGCGATTGTCTGACCAACCTTGAGGCTTCGCACCTCCGCGAGCTCCATCATCGTCTCGCCCAGGACCACGTCCGTCAGCACCTCGGTCTGGCGGATGGCTGATGCCATGTGCGCTTCCCAGATGTTGTCGCGTCCCAGCTTTTCACCCATGAACCGCTGACCCAGCTTGTGCCGAACCGGCTCAATCGTGGCGTAGGGCAGCAACACGCTGAACCGCCCGCCGCGCCCCTCCATGTCGACGCGGAACGTCGCCACGGTGCAGATGTTGGTTGGCCCAGCAATCGCCGCGAACCGGGGGCTGGTTTCAATCCGCTCCAGCTTCATCGTGTTGGGCGTGATGGGCTGCATCGATGCGCTCATGTCCGCCAGCGCGAGCTGCAGCATCCGCGACACCAGGTTGGTCTCGATCGTCGTGAAGCCGCGACCATCGATGACCGGCGATGCACCACCCTGTCGCCCGCCAAGCAGCGCGTCGACGACGGCGTAGATTAGGCCGGAATCCACCGTGATCAGGCCATAATTCTCCCATTCTTCCACACGGAAGACGCCAATCATCGCGGGCAAGGCCACCCGGCTCATGAAATCGCCAAACCGAATGGACGTGATCTCATCGATGCTGACGTCGATCGCGTCCGATGTCAGGCTGCGCATTGAAGTCGCAAAGCTGCGGATCATGCGGTCGTAGACCACCTCCAGCATCGGCAGCCGCTCATGGCTGATGATGTTGGATTCGATAACTGCCTTGAGGCCGCTCTTGGGCGCCAGCGGCTGGCCGACGTCGCCAAACAGCGCATCGATGCCGGCTTGGTCAAACGCCAGATCGCTCTCCGGCGATAGAACCGGCGGCTCGGGGAGATCGAAATCCTCGAGCTCCTGGAACTCGCCGCTCACTGCTGGATCAGATCTTGGATGAGCACATCCTTGACCTGCCCTTTGCCCATCACGTCGCCTGCGCGCACCAGCATCTCTTCCTTGATCCGGAAGACCGCTGCCGAACCTGCCAGATCCTCTGGGCGTAGCTCGCGCAGGAACGGCTGATAAGCGTCGAGGATCAGCGGCAGCTTGGCCTTGATGCCCTCGGCCTCATCCGCGCTCGCGGGAACAAGCATGAAGTGCAGCTTGATGAAGCGCGCGCCGCCATCGGCGCTACGAAGGTTCACCACCATGGGCGGAACGTCGACGAACTCGGCCGCCTCCCCCTCGCCTTCCTTGCCATGCTCCTCTTCCGCTTTCCCGTGATCGGCCTCGGCAGCCTCCTCGCCGTGGGCGGCAGGCTTATCGTCGCCGCCCATCAGGGCAAAGGCGCCACCACCGCCGCCAAGCAGCAGGACTGCCCCTGCGGCTGCGATGATTATCTTCTTCTTGCCGAACTTCCCGGCCTTTTCCGGGGCGGGCGTGGCCGCCACTTCACTGGCTTCTTTCGACACCTGCTTATCCTTGTGATTTCCGCGCTGCCGAAGCCCGGCCCGCGATTTCCCTCCTATTATAGAGGGGTGGCCCGGCAATTTTTGCCGAGCGACAGGATCATGAAGCTTTTTTCAAAGGGCGAGAGATGGACATCTCCTCCTATGTTCTGTTGAGCCACGAGCAGGCGTTGCGACGCCGGCTCGATGTTGCGGCCAACAACATGGCGAACATGAGCACCGTCGGCTTCAAGCGGGAGCAGCCGGTGTTCCGTGAATTTGTTGAGCCGTCGCGCGATGCGGCGGTGGACGCGGCGCGCAACACGAGCTTCGTTCTCGATTTCGGCGCCATTCACGATACGGCCGCCGGCAGTTTTCAGCCAACCGGGAACCCGCTCGATTTCATGATCGAGGGGCCGGGCTATGTGGCAGTCGAAACGCCCGAGGGCGAAACGGCCTACACTCGCGCCGGCTTCGTGAAGGTGCTGGAGAGCGGCGACCTTGCCACCGCCGGGGGGCAGCGCATCCTTGGCGAAGGCGGCAACCCGATCAACGTCCCGCCGGATCAGCAGGGCCAGCTCACGCTCGGCGCCGATGGCAGCGTCATCGGTCCGGATGGTCCGCTCGGGCGCATCGCCCTCACCGTCTTCGACGACGAGCGTGCCGTTAACCCCCGCGGGGACGGCCTGATGACGGGCGACGGCGCACGCGAACTGCCCGCTGCGGAAACCAAGCTGAAGGCTGGCGGCGTCGAGGGATCAAACGTGCAGGCGATCGTGGAGACGACATCCATGGTCGAGATCCTGCGCGCCTATCAGACCAGCATGCGTATGTCGGAAGCACTGAACGACATGCGCAAGAGTGCCATCGACAAGCTCGGCCGCGCGAGCTGAACCCCAACCACTAAGCGAAAGACCTATCATGCGATCACTTTCGACCGCCGGCACGGGCATGCTCGCGCAGCAGACCAACGTCGACGTCATCTCTCACAATATCGCCAACATGAACACGACGGCGTTCAAGCGTCAGCGCGCCGAGTTCCAGGATCTTCTCTACCAGAACGTCTCGCGCCCGGGCTCTGCAACGGGCGGTGAAACCAAGGTCCCCACCGGGATTCAGATTGGCGCTGGCGTCAAGACCGGCAGCATCTACCGGATCGCCGAACAAGGCGCGCTTCAGCAGACCGACAACCGCTACGACATCGCGGTTCAGGGCCGCGGCTACTTTCAGGTGACGCTGCCGAGCGGCGAGACTGCTTATACTCGCGACGGCTCCTTCCAGCTGTCGGACCAGGGCGAACTGGTCACGGCGGACGGCTATCCCGTCCAGCCCGGTATCACCGTGCCGCAGGAGGCGGTCGACGTCGTCATTTCCAAGACCGGCGAAGTTCAGGTAAAGATTGCCGGATCGCCGGACATGCAGACCGTGGGTCAGCTCCAGCTTGCCACCTTCGTCAACGAAGCCGGGCTTGAGGCGCAGGGCGGCAACCTGCTTCTTGAGACAGCCGCCTCGGGCCAGGCGACGATCGCCAACCCCGGTGAACCGGGGCTCGGGATGTTGAGCCAGGGCTTCGTGGAGGCGTCCAACGTCAATCCGGTGTCGGAAATCACCGCACTCATCACCGCGCAGCGCGCGTATGAAATGAACAGCCGCGTCGTGAAAACGGCCGATGAAATGCTCGCCACCACGAGCCAGCTGCGATGAGCGGCGCCCGCGCCTTCCTCGGCATCGCCGGGCTTGCCGGCATCTGGGCGGCGCTGCCTGCCCTCGCTGCTGTGGCAGACACCGTCGACGTGCCGGTGCTGGCACGCGCCGTCGCACGCGGCGAGTTGCTGGATGCGACGGATTTCACCGCCGAGCCGCGCCCGGTTGCGCAAGCGCGCGGCGCCGTCGCTGCACGCGACGCGCAAGGCAAGGAAGCCGCGCGTAACCTCCCGGCGGGGGCGGTGGTACGGGGAACCGACATTACGCAGCCACGCCTCGTGAAGCGCGGCGAGCCCGTGACCATCGCCGTGCGCAAGGGAACGCTCGTTATCGCCACGCCGGGCAAGGCGCTGTCGAGCGGGAGCGCCGGCGACCTGGTGCGCGTCGTGGCCCTTTCCACCAATCGCACCCTCGACGCGATCGTCGAGAAAAGCGGCACCGTGCGCGTCGTCGCACCCTGATCATCCGGAGTTTCTTTCCATGAAGACGAAGATCGCGCTGACCTTGGCGGCCGCCAGCATGCTGGCCGGCTGCGGTGCCACCGGACGCCTGGCGAACGTTGGCAAGGGGCCGAAGTTCACGGCCGCCGAGCCGGTAGCAGCCCCGTATCTCGAGCGCTCGATCGGCACGCGTACAGGCGCCGATCGCCTCGACGGCCAGCCAGTTGCGCCTACCGCATCAACTGCAATTCCCGGTCAAAGCGCGTCGCTGTTTCGCACCGGCGCCGGCGCCTTCTTCCGGGATCAGCGGGCGGCGCGCATCGGCGACATCCTGACGATCAGGGTCAATATCGCGGACAAGGCAGACATCGGGAACACGACGTCGCGGTCTCGCACAGGATCGGAAAACAGCGGCGTCGCAGCGCTGCTCGGCGTCGAGAGCCTGATCACAAAGGTGCTGCCCGGCGACAACGACCCGGCCGCGCTGGTGAAGACCAACTCCAACTCGCAGAACAGCGGCAGCGGCACCAGCAGCCGAAGCGAGACCATCAACATGACGCTCGCTGCCGTGGTGACGGATGTGCTGCCGAACGGCAACCTCATGGTGCGCGGACGGCAGGAGGTGCGCGTCAATTTCGAGATGCGCGAGCTGGTCGTCAGCGGCATCGTCCGCCCGGAAGACATCGCGCGCGACAACAGCATCCGCCATAGCCAGATCGCGGAAGCCCGGATCAACTATGGTGGCCGCGGTCAGCTGACCGATGCGCAGCAGGCACGCTGGGGACAGCAGATCTACGACGCCCTGTTCCCCTTCTAAGCTGCTCACCACCCCTGCGCCTGAGGGCCGCCGCTCCGAACACGGGAGCGGCGGCCCTTTTCTTTTTGGCGGCGGGCGCGGCGCGATGCTTACGCGGCAATTAAGCACGAATAAATTCATCGGCCGCGTCCGCCGGACCGGATTCCTTCCCAGAATGAAGAGCGGGCTGCGCTGTTGCGGCACGTCGGGGGCCAGCGATCTGGCCCGGGCTGCAGAAGCGGCCGCTACTTCCAGAAGGAAATTACCATGGGTCTCTCCGTTAACACCAACATCGGCGCGATGGCGGCTCTCCAGAGCCTGTCCGAAACCAACCGCGGCCTGGCAACCACGCAGAGCCGGATCAACACCGGCCTGGACGTCGCCTCGGCCAAGGACGATTCGGCAAAGTTCACCATCGCGCAGAAGCTGCGTGGCGACATGGGCGAACTGAAGGCCGTCGGCTCCTCGCTCAGCCGTGCCAAGAGCACGACCGACGTGGCAGTTGCTGGCGCTGAGCAGGTTTCTGACCTCCTCAACCAGATGAAGTCGAAGGCGAAGGAAGCATCGGATACTGGCATCGACGCCAATAGCCGTACGGCGATCGCAAAGGACCTGACTGCCCTCAAGGAGCAGGTCAACACGATCATCGACTCTTCCGGCTTCAACGGCACGAACCTGCTGAAGACCGACACCGGCACGACCGGCAAGGTTTCGGCACTGCAGTCGCAGGGTTCGACCGCGACGACCGGCACTCTCGAAGTGGCCAACCAGGACTTCACCACGAAGTCCACCACGGCGCTGGGTGCTGCCGGTGCGGCGATCACGCTGGCGGACGGCGCTGCCGCCGACACGCTGAAGACCGCCATCGACACGTTCGCGAGCGATGTGAATACGAGCCTCAGCTCGCTGGGTTCGGCTTCGCGCAAGATCGACGGTCAGCTGAAGTTCAACAGCAAGCTGTCCGACGTGATCGAGGCCGGTGTTGGCAACCTTGTCGACGCCGATCTCGCGAAGGAGTCGGCAAAGCTCCAGTCGCTGCAGGTTAAGCAGCAGCTGGGCGTGCAGGCGCTTTCGATCGCCAACCAGGCACCGCAGTCGATCACCTCGCTGTTCCGTTAAGAACGGCGAGCCCGCTTCCTTCCCTTGAGCGGGATCGAGGAAAGCCGGGATGGCCATGCCATCCCGGCTTTCTGCCGTTTGCGTCGGCAATGTCTCCGAAGCGGATCAAATATTTTGGCAAGCCGCCGGTCACCGGCGCGAATGCCCATCAATACGTCGTCAGGCTCGGAGAAGCATGGTGGTCGCAAGAGTCAGGGAAATCATCGACGCGCTGGGATCTCGCGTCAGGATCGGTGTTGAGCGTCACGCCTTTGGCGGACTCGTCACGCTGGAACGTCCTGATCGGCGCGGCTGCCCGCGGATACTACTGGACATTTACGGCGCGGAAACGCTGACGGCCTATATCATGTCAGCGCGGCTGAGTGCCGATCGCCCGCTGACAGAGGAAATCGTCACCGGCGCATATCCGATGCGGGTCGAGCTTGAACACCAGCCAGCGCCCTTGCTCCGGCTTGTTGATGCAGCCGAAGTTCGTCTGGATCTTCCAGCGCCCCTGTGGGACCGGCTGTATGCCGAACTGAACGTTGCGCTTGCGCACGTGCGAGAGATGGACCGGCGGAGCACGGCTCACCTCCACTGACGATTACCCCCCACCCAGCTATTTACGAAAAGCGCACACGACGATCCTTTACGTTGGAGCAACCTTTTAACTGTCTTTACAGCTTGTTGCTTATCGGGCCAGAGAAGGAGGCGGGCAATAAGCGTCCTGTCGAGGCCAAACCGCTGCCGTACCGGAGCTGGCCCCGATAAGAACGTGGGCCGGCGTAGGGGAGCGCGTTGATGGAAGTGGCTGACTCAAGGGTCAAGGAAGGTCCGAACTCCGCCATCTCGTCGAGCTATGCGACCGCGCTTGTGTGCGTCTGGCTGGCCTTCATGTTTGCCGCCCTTCCGCTTCTCGGGTGGGCATTCGACCACCCCCTGCTCACCCGGTTCATCGCTGATGCCCGGCCAATGTGGCCTCTCACGAGCATTGGTTATATCTCGCTGACGCTGAGCCTCGCTGCCACCATCATGGATCAGCGGCGACTTGCCTTTGCCCTCGTCACTGTGCCCGCAGTGCTCGGCATCATCGCCATCGCTGAGCATCTGTTCAACGCCGGGCCCGAGCTGGACCAGATTCTCTTTCGTGAACAGCTGCTCATGTCAGACGCCCCGAGCGCCGGGCGTCCCGGATACCACGCATCCATCACGTTTCTGGTACTTACCGCCGGGATAGCGCTCGCCAATCTGAAGGGCACAAAAAGCGGTCGGATCATGACCGTTGTTGCCTCACTGACTCTTGGATTTGGAACCCTCTCCATTTCGCTGATCCTTCAAGGCGTCGGAGCTTCGGAACGCGAATGGGCGCCGCTTATCGAGACTCTGCCGGCCGCGCTTAGTGCCGCGGTGCTATCGATCGGCCTGCTGGTCTGGAAATCCGAGTCCGGCTGGAGCGACCTGATTGATATCGAAGGTGCGGAATGGCGCGTCCTTCGTGTTGCCTTCCCCGTCATCCTCACCGCCCCGACCTTGACCTCGACTCTCGAATTTTGGCTCATTCGGTCGGGAACCATGGATGCGCTCCCGGCCGAGTTTCTCAGCGTCGGGCTCAACATGGTGGTGATCGGCGGCCTCCTGTTCTGGTCATCCGCCATGCTGGTCCGTGGCCGCGCCGCGGTACAAGAAATGAGTTCGGCGCTTGATTCTGCCGCGGTTCTGCTGACCGATCTCGACGGGCGGATCCTCCATTGGTCTCACGGCTGCGAAGATCTTTACGGGTGGACGGCGGACGAGGCGATAGGCCGCCGCAAGCACGAATTGGTTGCGCCCGGCACTCCTCCGGAACATCACCCCGCGCCCGGAGAACATAGCGAGCAAACAGAGATCCGGCACGATGGACGCCGGCTTCGCGTGCTTCAACAGGTACGGCGGCTGGAACGCCGCGGCAAAGAACCCCTCCTCGTGGTGTCGATGATCGACATCACGGAGCGAACGATGGTCGAAGATGCGCTACGCGAAAGCGAAGCACGGCTCGCGATGGCACTTGATGCTCACGAGATCGGAATTTTCGAGTGGAATGCGAGGGCCGACACCATCCGGTGGTCGGCCGGGGCCGAGGAACGGCTTGGGCTCCAGCCAGGTAGCATTCACGATTACGCAAGCTGGGAGAAGCTCGTACATCCGGACGATGTCGTTGTCTTAAACGACACTGTAGCTAAGGCGATCGAAGCCAAAGCGCCGCGGTTCAGTTTTCGGTTTCGTTTCAATCAGCCGAACGGCAGGGTGCGATCCATGGAAGGATCTTCGCGCGCGTTTTACGATCAGAATGGCGAGCTTATCCGAACCATCGGCGTGAACGTTGACGTGACGGAGCGCGACGACCGCGAGGCGCAACTTCAAGCGCGCGAAGCGCAGCTCCTCTCGATCCTGCAAACCGTGCCCGATGCGATGGTGGTGATTGATGAAACGGGGCACATCCTGTCGTTCAGTCGCACGGCGGAGCAGTTGTTCGGCTATCCCGCAGATGAGGTTATCGGGCGCAATGTCTCGATCCTGACGCCGGATGAACACACCGGCCAACATGACGCCTACTTGGATCACTATCTCGCAACGGGGGAGCGGCGGGTGATCGGACGCACGCGACTGCTCACGGCCCGCGCGTCCAATGGTCGCGAAATTCCAATCGAATTGCGGGTCGGTGAAGCGGTCACTGGTGGAGAACGCCTGTTCACCGGCTTCATTCGCGATATCAGCCAGCGACTGGACAGCGAAGAGCGGCTGAATACCCTTCGATCGGAGCTGACGCACCTTTCGCGCCTGGGCGCGATGGGCGAAATGGCTGCCGGCCTGGCTCACGAACTGAACCAGCCGCTCGCCGCTTCCGTGAACTACATGGCTACGGCGTCACTGTTGCTGAAGGAAGGGTCGGACACGCCGCGGGCGGAGGAGATGCTGGAGCAGGCACGAAGCCAGGCACTTCGGGCGGGGGAGATCATTCGGCGCCTGCGGGACTTCGTGGCGCGACACGATGCGGAGGTACGCGCGGAGCCCGTGGAGGAGACGCTGCGAGACGCCGTGGCGCTCGTTTTCGTCGGGCAGAAGCAGCTCGACGTCAGTGTCCGCTACGATCTCGATCCTGGCGCCGTGCTCATGTTTGCGGATCGGGTGCAGGTCCAGCAGGTTCTGGTCAATCTGCTCCGTAATGCATCGGAAGCGATGCGATGCGCGGGGACTGAGGACATGTCCATCCTTGTGCAAACCAAGGTGATCGATCCGGAAACGCTGGAGATCGCGGTTTCCGACAATGGGCCGGGGCTCGCGCCCGATTTCCTGGATCAGGTCTACGCTCCCTTCTCGTCCACAAAGGGCGAAGCTGGCATGGGTATCGGTCTTTCGATTTGCCGGCGCATCGTGGAGTCGCACGGCGGAGAACTGACCGGGGAAAATCTGCCGCAGGGTGGAGCAAGGTTCCGCTTCACCTTGCCAATGATTGATGAAAGGGAGCTTGAGCTTTCGTGATGCGTACCATTTACATCGTGGACGACGACGACCCTGTTCGTGCTTCCCTGCAGGGCCTGCTCTCCGTCCGACAAAATCTCCTGATCAGAAGCTTTCGGTCGGGCGATGCCTTTCTTGAACAGGTCGATGAACTCGATCCCGGCGTCCTGCTGCTCGACTTCAACATGCCCGGCAGCAATGGCTTGGATGTTCTCCGGGCGCTCCGGCCGTGCGGCACGCAATTTGTCGCTATCATGCTGACCGGCCAGGGGAATATCGACATGGCAGTGCAGGCGATGAAGGCGGGCGCGATGGACTTCTTGGAGAAACCCTACGATCCGGGGGTCCTGCTTCAACTCGTGGAAACTGCCTTCCTTCAACACGAACAGCAAAACGCCGCTGCGGGACGCGCCGAACAGGCAGCCGCACGGATCGCGGCGCTGTCCCCGCGGGAACGGGATGTTCTGAAAGGCCTTATCGAGGGGCGATCGAACAAGGTGATCGCATTCGAATTGGATCTGAGCCCGCGCACGGTGGAAATCTACCGCGCCAATCTGATGCAAAAGCTCGAGGTGCGTAGCCTATCCGAAGCGCTGAAGATCGCATTCGCTGCCGGCATGTTCCCCGACACGTAAGTTCGCTGCTGAAGTCTAGCGCTGCGATGGTGCTGAGAATGTTCGTCATCAAGGTCACACGTTCGGCAAGCCTCAGGCCCTTAAAGCTGGCCGCGCCGTGATGCTCGGGTTACGGGCGCGCCTGGATGAGGCTTGCGTCTCTGGCGAGTGCGTATCTTCCACAGGCAGAGCCCGTTACTTCGCGGAACAGGCGTACCCGCCCCCTCGCCCAAACAGCCAAATACCCGGCGTCAGAAACTTACCGTCAAATCAAGATAGCCGAAGTGACTGTCGCCGCGACAGGACACGTTCGGCGCATCCCTTAGGAACCTCCCCTTGGCCAGCCACGCCGCGCCTCCCTCGACGCGCAGGCGCTTCGGCAAGATCCAGTGCCGGACGCGTCCCTCGAACTGAACGCCCGCCCAGCGCCCCGAGGCACCGGTGCGATCCTGCACGCCCGTCGCCGCAAAGCTGTCGACCGGCGAATTCAGCCACAACGCGCGGGTCATCAGTGCCGCGTCCGTCCGCTTCGAAGGCGTGACTTCCACGCGCGCTCCCACCGACATCAGGTTCGATCTGGTAACGGCGCCATAAAGCGACGTCGGTCCGAAATCGCCGCGCGGCGCCCCGAACAATGGGTCGAAGCGCGTCAGCTTGGTTGGATCGCGATCATCGCCAGTGGCGATATCGAACTGCAACGATGGCCTGATCGACCAATCGTCGGTGCCCTTGCGGCCAATCTCCACATGAACGAGATAGGCCTCTACCTCACGGTCGTTCTCGTCAGCCGGCCGCGCCGATGCCCGCGCGAGCCCCACCTGTCGGATAGCTTCTACTTCGAAGTCGAGCTTGCCACGCGCCGGTGCTCGCGACACTCTTGCCCCAAGGATGGTCAGCCGCCGGTTGCGCGTCGGATATTCTGGTGAGTCCTGCTCCTCAAGACGCAAGGCATAGGCTTCACCCAGCGCCCCGCCGAACAGATCCGCCTTGGTGAAACTCAGCCCGTACAGGCTGAGATCGTCGCTCATGCGGTCCAGCTTCACACCATTTGCATGAACATCGCTGGGCTTGTTGGGCAAGCGCGTGCTCGGCATCGTCCAGAAGCCAACAAGGCGATCTTCTGCTTGGCTGTTCCATTCGAACACAGCGCCGGTGTAGCTGTTCACGCTATTGGGGAAGTCGGGCTCCGCAATCTGACGCCCGGACCCGATCTCCAGCGTGACACGGCCCAACGTCAGCGCGGCAGTCGAGCCCGCCGAAAACAATTCACCAAGATCCGCAGCCAAATAGGCCTGAACTGGCTCAAGGCTGTTCACCTCGCCCACACCGGCGGTCGAATTCGGTCGCTGACCAGCGGCGCGCGCATCGCGCAATTCCCCGCCGATCCTGATCGGGCCCGTGTCGTATTCCGCAAACAGGATCGCGCGGTGAGACCACATGAAGTCGTTTTCCGGCCCGGACGCGCGCGCTTGATTGTCGAGCACCTCGATACGCGAGCGATACGATCCGCGCAGCGTCAGCCCCGCGGGGGCACCGGCCAGCTTCAACAGCGGATTAGCCTTGTCCTTCGCTGCAGCGGGCGCAGTAGAAAGCGCCATCGCCGCTGCGGCACAAGTGCCCAGACGCCCTGCCCCGGTGTGGACAGACTTCTTCAGAACTCGAAACATGTACTTTGCAGCTCCGCCAATGGCTTGGAGCATTATAGGTGGAGCGGACCAACACCGGGCGCGAAGGCCCAGCGCAGGCCTTTGCTAACCAGCAGCAAAAATCGCGGAAGATCCACGCGCAGCAGGAACGCGGCATCTTTCTCCTATAATGGGCTGACTTCTGCGTTTCAGAGCCGCCCCGCAGAGTGGTTCGTCCGTCGAAGCTTGATTTGCAATGCTGTTGGGAAGCACGGATGACTAAGATTCTCAATGATTGGCCGTTGTCAAAAAAGATTTTGCTGGCGTTCGCCGTCATCAGCGCACTGCTGATCGGCGTTACCGCTACGGGCATCATCGCCAGTCGCCATATCAGTAAGATCGCATCGAACCACGTGAACCGTGGCATCGCCGGAACGGAAGCGCTCGGACGCTTGATGTCGGCTCTTCGCGAACACCGCATCATCATCTTCTCTCAGATGAACACAAATTCCCCTGACGAGGTGAAGAGCTTCGAAGAACGGTATCGCAAGAACTCGCTCGCGCTGTCGGAATATATCTCCGATTACGCGCCGCTCGCTGGTGAGTTCTCGCCGAACCTGGCCCGGATACAGGCGGATATCGAGAAGCTCGACACCATTAACCGCCGGATCTTTGCCGTAAAGAAGGCTGAGGGTGCCGCCGCAGCGCTCCCGATTGTCACCGGCGACGGCAAGAAGCTGTCGCGCACGGCAATCGACGACACGGACGAACTGATCGAGCTGCATCAAAAGCGCGCGATGGAGGCGGACCACGCTGGCACCCGCTACGGAGATAACGCTCTCTACTTCGCCTTGGCGCTCTCCACCCTGGCGCTGGCAGCGTTGCTGGGGATCTGGCGGATGCTCGGAAAGACGGTCGCTTCGCCTCTGGCGGAGCTTTCGTCGGTCACCGCCACGCTCGCGGCCGGCGGCAAGGCCGAGGTGCCGCATCGCTCGAGGGGCGACGAACTAGGCGAGGTTGCGCGAGCTGTCGAAACCTTCCGTGCGGCAGCGATTAGCCGTGCGGAGGCGGATGGGCGCGTGGCCGCCGAGCAGCAGGTCGTCACCTCCTCGCTCCGCGACAGTCTTGCCGCCCTCACCGCCGGCGATCTGACGACGCCGATCGCGGCAGAGTTCCCGCCCGCCTATGCGGAACTGAAGACGAACTTCAACGAAGCGCTGGCATCGCTGCGCGCGTTGATCGGCTCCGTCATGGAAAGCGCGTCGTCCATCCGCACGGGCTCGGTCGAGATCGCGCAGGCGTCGGAGGATCTGGCACGCCGCACGGAAGGCAATGCCGCGAGCCTGGAAGAGACCTCGGCAGCCATCTCGCAGATGGACGAGCGGCTGCGCACGTCCGCTGCCGCTGCCGCGACCACGGTGGAGCGGGCCGATGGGGCGATCACCACGGTATCGGGTGGACGCTCGGTTGCCGATCAGGCGGTGCAGGCAATGGGCCGCGTTTCCGAGAGCGCCAAGGGCATCGACAGTGTGATCGAGGGGCTGGACAAGATCGCGTTCCAGACCCGCGTTCTCGCAATGAACGCCGCCGTCGAGGCCGGCCGTGCCGGAGATGCAGGCCGCGGCTTCGCCGTCGTTGCCGATCTCGTCTCCGCGCTCGCGATGCGCGCCGAGGAAGAGGCCAAGCGCGCCCGCGATCAGCTCACCGTCACGCAGACCGACATCGTCTGTGCGGTGGAGATGGTGCAGAAGGTGGACGGCGCGCTCGCCGACATCTCGGGCGACGTTGGCCAGGTGCACGAGCTGCTCGCCACCATGGCGGCCGACAACCAGGCGCAATCCTCCGCGATCACCCAGATCTCGGCGGCGGTCGGCACCATGGATCAGTCCACCCAGCAGAACGCCGCCATGGTGGAGGAGACGTCGGCTGCCGCCCGTAACCTCACCAGCGAGGTTCAGGCGCTCAGCGATCAGGCCGCCCGCTTCAAGGTCGACAATGGCACCAGCCGATCGATCCACGCCAGGGTGGAAGCGATGAAGCCCAAGCCGCACGACAGCGGCTACGTCTCGCCCGTCAAACCGCTCGCACCTGCCGCCGTCTCCGCCCTCACCCGGCCGAACAGCGATGACTGGAATGCGTTCTGAACCGCGCCTTCCGGTGATCAGCTAAGCAAGCGAAACTCGAGAGGAGGCATATGCCTCCTCTTTTTTTGTGTTGTCGTGCGCCAGGGCGCGGCTGCGCTACCGCCCGACAGAAAAGGTCAGAACGGAAAGAAGATCGGAATGGCGATCACCCCAGCGATCCACGTGACGATGTTCAGCGGAACCCCGACCCTGACATAATCCATGTACCGGTACCCGCCGGCTTGAAAGACAAGCACGTTGGTTTGATAGCCGAACGGGGTCGCGAAGGCAGCGCTCGCAGCCATCATCACGGCAATCAGGAACGGCCGGGGCGCAACCCCAAGGCTCTCCGCCAAGGCAACGGCAACTGGGGTGATCAGCACCGCCACGGCGGCGTTGGACAGGAACTCCGTCGCGAACAGCGTGACGCCATAAAGCGCGGCAAGTGCGAACAGCGGCCCAAAGGGTCTGATCAGATCGATGAGCAGCGCCGTTCCGGTTGCGGCCAGCCCCGTCACTTCGATCGCGAGCCCGACGACGACCATGCCGGCGATCAGGAGCAGCACCTCCGGGCGCAAACCGGCATAGGCCTCCTCCGGGCTGATGACCTTGAGCAGGATCAGGAGCACCGCACCGGCAAAGGCGCCGGCCGCGATCGAGGTGACGCCCACCGCCGCGGCAAGGACCACCATCAGGAAGACGCCGAGCGAAATGACCGCCTTCTTGGTGTCGAAGGGCTTTTCGACGGCAAATAGCTCGGCATTGCCCAGCGTGCCGTCGCCCGTCTGCCCTTGCAAATCGCGAGTCTCCGGCGGCGCGTCGCCAGCGGCATTGGCGAGAATTCGGCCACCGATCAGGAAAAGGTAAAGGCCGCCGGCCGCAGCGACGACCAGCCCGACTGGCGTGATCTCGAACAACCCGAATACCGGCTGCCCCGCGTTCCTTGCCATGTCGTTGACCAGCAGATTGGTGGACGATCCAATCAGGGTGCAGGCGCCGCCCATGATCGTGATGTAGCTAAGCGGGATCAGGAAGCGCTTGGGCGACAAGCCGAGCGATGTTGCGACGTCCTTCACCACCGGAGCGGCAAGCACGACGATCGGCGTGTTGTTGAGAAAGGCCGATCCCGCACCGCACAGCACAAGGACGAGCCATAAGCCGGCGCTTCCCAGCCGAGCGCACATTCTGGTCGCACGGCGAATGAGCACGGCGAGCAGCCCGGACAGTTCAATGGCATAAGCAATGATGAACAGGCACGCGAGCGCAATGATCGCCGGGCTGGCGAACGCCGCTTGCACCTCCACGGGACGGATGACGCCCAACAGCATCAGCGTGGCGGCAGCGCTGAGTGCTGCAACTTCCGCCCGAACCTTGCCGTGGATCAGCACACCCACAACCACGACAAGGACGACCAGCGCCGCGATTTGGTTGAAGCTCATGGGCCCGGCAAAGCCTGATGGCACCGCTGCGTCAAGCGTTGCTCCACCCGGCGCTCCCATTACGCCTGTGCTGGTGCTACCGTAACGATATGTTCAGCCACTATGTCGACGCCAGCGCCCGCGCCTCTTGGGCAGCAATAGCCGCCACTCTGTCGCTTGCGGCATCGACACTGGGCGGATGCGATCGGCGCGCACCCGATCCGGTCACGACGAATGCACAGAGCGAGACGGCGCGGCCATCCCCCACCCCCGCCGCGCCCGCGATTTCGGCACCCTCGCCCGCGCTGACCCGAAGCGATCTCATCGCTGCGGCCAACCAGGCCGCATCCGCCTATGCCGGGGGTGAGGAGCTGGCATCGCCTGATCCCTTGGTGGGCCGCAACTTCGCGGTCCGGCTGCCCTTCGGATGCAAGGGGCCGGCGCCGAACGCGTCACCCGAGCAGGTTTCCGACGGCCTCGCCTCATGGGCGTGGGGCGCGGATCAGAAGACGATCCGGCTGCGGATGATGCCGGGGGACTGGACCAGGTCCGCAACGCTCGGCAATGCTGGCAGTGCGGAGTGGGAAGCCGTGGAAGGGTTCTGGATCCCGCGCCCTTGGTCGCTTGCCGAGACATGCCCGTCTATCAAGGCTGACCCCCTCCAAACCGACGTACCGGCCGCGTCGGCGCAAACGCTGGGTATCGCTGCCGTGTTCGACGCGGGCGGTTCACGCTTGGGCCGCCGAAACGGTCGTGCCTACGAATATGTGATCAGGTCGGCCGGCGATGATCCCCTGCCCGCCCCCAAACAGGGCTTCCGCATGCTCCTGGAGGGCAGGGTCTCGTCCTTCCCCAGCCGCCGCGCGGTCGAATGCCGCGCGCCGGGACCGGATCAGCGGCCCGTCTGCATCATTGCCGTCCAGCTCGACCGCGTCGCCTATGAGGACGCGGAAGGTGGCACCTTGAGCGAATGGCGGCCGGGCTGACGGCGCCTGCGGCCCGCTTCACGGGGCGGGCATTCGGCCACGAATACGCGTGAAACGCGGCCCCGGCCGCGCACCTTGCGTCCTTGAAGACACAAAATGTCGCACCGTTCATTGTCCCCATGGGATAGGCACGGATCAAGGAGCGCGCATGGTAGAGAAGGTGGCAGTAGTAACCGGCGGTAGCGCCGGTATCGGGCTCGCAACGGCTGAGGCGCTGGGTCGCGCCGGCTGGTCGGTGGCGATTATCGCGCGCGACCCTGCCCGCCTGGAGGAAGCGGCTGCGCTGGTTCGCGCAAGCGGCGCGCGCGCGCTTGCCGTACCGGCCGATGTGGCCGATGCCGCCGCCGTCGATGCCGCCGCCGATCTAATCGAGCGCGAGCTGGGTCCGATCGAGGCTTGGGTAAATAACGCGATGTCCACCGTCATCGCGCGCGCAGACGAGGTGACGGCGGAGGAATATGCACGCGTCACCGCGACCACCTATCTTGGGCAGGTCCACGGAACGCTCGCCGCGCTGCGGCACATGAAACCTCGCGGGCGAGGCGCGATCATCCAGATCTCCTCGATCCTGGGCTTCCGCGGCGTTCCGATGCAGGCAGCATATTGCGCAGCGAAGTTCGCGGTTTCCGGCTTTACCGACTCCCTGCGCGCGGAGCTGATCGCAGAAGAGTCGAAGGTCACACTGACCGTCATTTACCTGCCGGCGGTCAACACGCCGCAATTCAGCTGGTCGCGCAATCGCAGCGGCAGAAAGCAGCTCGCCCCGCCCCCGGTCTATGATCCGCGCGTCTGTGCGCAGGCGGTGCTTCGCGCTGTCGAGTCTCCGACCCGTGAGCTTTGGGTCGGGCTCCGCACCTTCGGCATGGGTGTGGGCCAGGCCGCCGCACCGGGCCTTGCCGACCAGATGGCAAGCGGGTTCGAGGAGGATCAGATGGGTGAACCGGTTCCCGATCGTCTCGGCAACCTGTTTGAGCCCGTCCCGGCGCCCGCCCAGATTGACGGGCCGTGGCAGGCCGATGTCACCTCCGCGACGGGCCGCATCGTCACCAGCCGCAATCGCACGGCACTGAAGATCACGCTCGGCACAGCCGGCGGGATCCTCGCGCTGCTCGGCACCCGATCGCTCGCCAACATCGTGCGAGGGCGCGCATGAAGGCGGGCGAGGCGCCGACCGCAAGCCGCACGGAAGCACGGCAAAGGGGTCAGCGCACCGACGGCTTTCTGCCACTGGAAGATTATGCAGCACTCGGCGACGGCCGCTCGGTCGCGCTTTCGGGCGCGGACGGATCGATCGACTGGTGGTGCGCACCGAACCTCGATTCCCCGCCGCTGTTCGATCGGCTGCTCTCCCCGGAAAAGGGCGGCTGCTTCATTATCGCGCCGGACGGCCCCTTCACCGTCACGCAGCGCTATCTGCCCGGCAGCAATGTCCACGAGACCATCTTCACCGCCGCCGATGGCGAGGCCGCCTTGGTGGAATCGCTCAACAGCAACACGGCCGGGCGTCTTCCCTGGTGCGAACTCGCGCGGCGTGTCGAGGGACGCCGGGGCATTGTTCGCTTCCGCTTTCTGCTGCGTATCGGGACAAGGGCCGAAACGGTGTCGCCGTATCTGACCCATACGGCGCATGGCGTGCTGTTTCACGCCGGCGCGCTCGCGGGCTGCCTTCGCCGCAGCGCCGGCGTCACGATCACGCGGGAGGAGGACGGCGAGACGGAGGGCAGCTTCACCGTCGAGCCCGGCACCCGCGAAACCCTAGCGATCGTCGCCGGTGAGAACGAGCCGCTGGTGCTCCCCGACATTGCCGCTATCGATCAGCGCATCGACGTATCGCACGAGGAATGGCGCGAATGGTCGCGGCGCCTGCATCACGACGGCCCATATCGCGACCTTGTTTTACGCAACGCGCTCGCCCTCAAGCTGCTGCTCTATTCGCCGACCGGCGCCATCGCGGCCGCAGCGACGACGTCCCTGCCCGAGGGCGTCGGCGGCCCAAAGAACTGGGACTATCGCTACGCCTGGATCAGGGACGCGGGCTACACCATCAAGGCCTTTTTGCGCATCGGCGCGGAAGCGGAGGCCAAGGCGGCGCTCACCTGGCTGATGCATCGGTTGTGCGAGCATGGGCCGCACGTGATGTACAAACTCGACGGGCATCTCGTGCCCGACGAGACTGAGATCGATGTGCCAGGCTGGCGCAACAGCCGGCCCGTCAGGATCGGCAATGTCGCCTCCTGCCAGCACCAGCATGCTGTCTACGGCGACATTTTCGAGACCGCCGAACGCTTCGTCGAGTGCGGCAACATCCTCGATCACCGGTCCGCGGACATGCTGGCGCAGCTCGCCACCCGGTGCGCGGATCATTGGCGGCAAATGGACAGCGGCATCTGGGAGCTGCCGGAGGAACAGCATTACACCAATTCAAAGATCAGCTGCTGGCAGGCATTGGCCCGCGCCGTCGAACTGGCCGACAACGGGCACATCCCCGCCACATGGCGCGATCGCTGGGCACGCGAACGCGATCGCGTGGCGACGTGGATTGACGAGCATTGCTGGTCGGAAGAGCGGCAAACGTATCTCGCCTTTCCCGGGAGTGACATGCTCGACGCATCGATCGCGCTCGCCGTCCGTTTCCGCTTCGGCGCCGACGGCCGCATGGAAAAGACCATTCGCGCGCTGGACCGCGATCTTGGCGCTGGCCCGTTCCACTATCGCTACAGCGGGGTAGCGCGCGAAGAGGCGTGCTTCCTCGCCTGCACATTCTGGATCATCGAGGCAAAGGCACTGCTTGGTCATGAGGAGGAGGCGCGGCGCCAGTTCGACACGGCGATCGCGCGGCTCGACCATGGCACCGGCATCTATGCGGAAATGATCGATCCGGAGACCGACGCTTTTCTCGGCAATCTGCCGCAGGGGCTCACCCATCTCGCGGTGATCCAGGCAGCCTCAACCTTGTCGGGCCATCCGCTATGATGCCACCGAGCAGTTACTGTGGGACGCCGCCGCTGCCCGGCGACCTGTGGCTCCGCTGGAACCTTGATCCCGTCCTGCTCCTCGGCATCGCAGCCGCCGGCATAGTCCTCTGGCGCATGACGGCCGGCGCACCGCCCGCGCGCCGGTCGGCGATGCTAGGGGTCGGCGTGCTGCTGGCCGCCTTTGTCTCACCGCTCTGCGCGCTCACCAACGCGTTGTTCGCCGCACGAACGGTGCACCACATCCTGCTCATATTGACCGCCGCGCCGCTGCTCGCCGCCGCTTTCCGCGCAGAGAAACACCCGGCGGGCTCGCCGCTCCCCGCGCTGCTCGCCGCCGCGGCAATTCTGTGGTTCTGGCACTGGCCGCCTGCTTATGCATCGGCGCTGTCGAGCGACAGCGTATATTGGGCGATGCAGGCAAGCCTGCTCGGCAGCGCCATCTGGTTTTGGCACCGGGTCCTGCGCCCATCGGCCGAGCCGGTGACCGCGCTGCTCACGATCCTCGCCGCCATGGCGCAGATGGGCTTGCTCGGCGCTATCCTCACCTTTGCGCCCGCACCCTTCTATGCCGCGCATTTCGGCACCACCGCGCCGTTCGGCTTTTCGCCGCAGGAGGATCAGCAACTCGCCGGCCTCATCATGTGGGTGCCGGCCATGCTGCCCTATTTCCTGGCGGGCGCCCTGGTAGCGCGCCGCGCCTGGCGCCGGGATCTGTCGCTGGCATGACGATCACCATCCTGAAGGCGCTGCATATCATTGCGCTGCTCCTGTGGATGGCGGGGTTGCTATCGCTCCCGCTGATGCTCGCCCGGCATGAGGAGGGTGAGCATCAGTTCCGCTACGCCCGCATCCGCAAGTTCACCCATTACAGCTACACGCGTCTCGTCACGCCGGCGGCGGTCATCGCGATTGCTGCGGGAACGCCGCTGATCTTTCTTCGCGGAATGTTCGTGCCGTGGCTGTTCGCCAAGCTGGCGCTGGTCGCGCTGCTCGTCGCGCTTCACGCCTATGTCGGCCATGTCGTGTTGAAGATGGGCGAAGAGGCGGGCGAGCAGCCCGCCCCGCCCGCCTGGCCGATCATGATCGCGCTGGGCGTGCTGATCCTCGGTATCCTGTCACTCGTGCTGATGAAGCCGCCGTTGGATGCGCAGCACCTGCCCGAGCTGCTGCACCAGCCGATCGGCCGTCATTTGCCGCTGGACGAGGTCCCCAATTGATAGTCGAAGACCAGCTTTCCCCCGTGCCAGCCGGTGAAACCCGTGAAGCCGACGCCCAGCAGCGACATGAGAATGCCGAGCGGCAGCACCGCCTGCTCATATCCGCCGAGGCGGTATCCCCAATTCGCCCCCAGCAGCGACAGCAGCATCACCGCGATGATGAAATGCGTCCAACTGGCGGAGCGCGCCCGGATGCCGGGCACCAGCAGCAGTTCCACGGTGCCGGAAATGCCGGCCAGCACGCCCATCAGGAATGCCATGCCGATCGCCCAAAGCGCGGCACGCGCCCAGAACGCATCGCCCGTCCACCAGTAGAATATGTCGGCGCCCAAGGTGCACACGCTCATCGCGATCGGAAAGGCGACCAGCATCGCGTGGATCGGGTGCCCGGCAATGGCGATCTTCGATTCAGACCGGTGAAAGTGCGGATTGGCGCTGATCGGATCCACCAGCTGCGCTTCGGACGTCGTGTCTTTGTCGGCCATGTGCCCCACTCTAGTCACTACACCGCGGCACTGACACCCCCTGCGGCGCTGGTCATGGCACTCACCGCCGCCGGCTGCAGCGGCCCGATGTCGACGCTCGACCCCGCTGGCCCCTCGGCCGCCGCGATTGCGCAGCTCTGGTGGATCATGCTGGCAGGGGCAGCCGCGATCCTGGCTCTCGTGCTGGGGCTGCTCGCGCTTTCCTTCCGCCCGCCCCGTCAAAGCTCCGAGCGCCTGTGGCTCATCGGTGGCGGCATCGTGTTTCCGCTGACGGTTCTGACCGCGCTGCTCGTCGCCGGCATCGTCTTGGGCGAGCGCTCGATCCCCGCGCGCACCGATGCCTTGGAGGTCACGGCAGAGGCGAGCCAATATCGTTGGCGCTTCTCCTACCCCACCGGCGCCGCACCGACCGACGGCATTTTACATATCCCCGCAGGAGAGCCGGTGACCGTTGCCATCACCACGACGGACGTGATCCACAGCTTCTGGGTGCCACGTCTTGGTGGAAAGATGGATGCGGTGCCGGGTCACGTGAACCGGCTGACGATCGAGGCATCGGCGCCGGGCACCTATCTCGGGATCTGCGCCGAATATTGCGGCACGGGCCATGCCCGGCACGGCTTTCGCGTCGTTGCGCACGCGCCGCCGCAATGGCGGGCCTTCAACTCGGGAGGTGCGCAGTGAAGGCGCTTCGTCTCCATCGCGAATTCGAGGCCATCTGGCGCGCGCCGGCGGGATGGCGCGGCACGATCAGCTCGGTCAATCATAGCGATATCGGCCGTCGCCTGATCATCGCGGCGTTCGTCTTCTTCGCCATCGGCGGCGTTCTCGCCATGCTGATCCGCGCGCAATTGGCCACACCGCGCAGCGCCTTTGTCGGGCCGGAAATCTACAACCAGCTTTTCACGATGCACGGCAGCATCATGATGTTCCTGTTCGCCATCCCGATGTTCGAGGGGCTGGCGATCTACATGCTGCCCAAGCTGTTGGGCGCGCGCGACCTCGCCTTTCCCCGGCTCTCCGCGTACGGTTGGTGGTGCTACCTGTTCGGCGCATCGCTGCTGATCCTGTCGATGCTGCTGGGCGTCGCGCCCGACAGCGGCTGGTTCATGTACACGCCGCTGTCCTCCCGGCCCTATTCGCCAGGCATCAATTCGGATTTCTGGCTGCTCGGCATCACCTTTGTCGAGATTTCCGCGATCGCGGCGGCCGTTGATATCACCGTGTCGATCCTGCGGGTGCGGGCGCCGAGCATGTCGCTGGATCAACTGCCGCTTTTCGCTTGGTATCTGCTCGCCACCGCATTGATGATGCTGCTCGGCTTCCCGCCGCTGATCCTGGGATCGATCCTCCTGGAGATCGAGCGCGCGTTCGACTGGCCGTTCTTTGACGTAACCCGCGGCGGCGATTCGCTGTTGTGGCAGCACCTGTTCTGGCTCTTCGGCCACCCGGAAGTGTACATCATCTTCCTGCCGGCGGCCGGCGTGGTATCGACGGTGCTGCCGGTGATGGCCCGCACTCCGATCCTGGGCTACCGCATCATCGTCGCCGCAGTGCTGAGCCTCGCGTTCCTCAGCTTTGGCCTATGGGTGCACCACATGTTCACCGTGGGCATCCCGCACATGGCGCTGGCCTTTTTCTCGGCGGCCTCGACGCTGGTGGCCGTGCCGACTGGGGTGCAGATCTTTGCCTGGCTCGGCACCTTGTGGGCCGGTCGACCCCAGATGAAGCTGCCGATGCTGTACCTGGTCGGCTTCTTCGTCACCTTCGTCATGGGCGGCCTGACCGGCGTGATGGTGGCAGTGGTCCCGTTCGATTGGCAGGTGCACGACACCGCCTTTGTCACGGCGCATCTCCACTATGTGCTCGTGGGCGGCTTCGTCTTTCCGATGCTGGCGGGGGCGTATTACTGGCTCCCGCACTTCACCGGACGGCAGCGCACCTTCCGCCTGGGTGAGCTTGCCTTCTGGCTGATCTTCATCGGCTTCCACGCGACGTTCTTCCTGATGCACCTCGCCGGCCTGCTCGGGCAGCCGCGCCGCGTCGAAAGCTATCCGGAAGCCGCCGGCTGGACCTGGATCAACCTCATCTCCTCGGTAGGCGGCTTCGTGATGGCGATCGGCTTCGCGCTGTTCGCCATCGACATGGCCTTGCAGCTTTTCCTCTCGCGCCGTTCTCCGCGTAATCCGTGGCAGGCAGGCACGTTGGAATGGGCGATGATGACGCCGCCGGCCAGCTACAACATCGCCAGCCTCCCGCATGTCCGCTCGCGCGAGCCGGCCTATGACGAGCCCGATCTCGCCAACGCACTCGCCCGCGGCGAGGGGTATCTGGGAACCCCGCGGCACAGCTGGCGCGAAACGCTGTCGGTGGACCTCAAGGGCCGTATCCAGCATATCATCGTGCTCCCCGGCAACACGCGCCTCCCGATCGTGACAGCGGTCGTCACCGGCTGCTTCTTCGTGGCGCTGCTGCTCAAGATCTACTGGGTCGCCCCGTTTGCTCTGGCCGGCGTCGCGGCGCTTGGGTGGCGCTGGGCCTGGGCGCTTGGCCGCCAAAAGGATCTCGGGGCATTGCCGATCGGCCGCGGCGAGCACGCGCCGACGCACGCCGAAGTGGACGACCCACCAGGTTGGCTCGGCAGCGTGTTCCTGCTGCTGGCGGACTCGACCTTGTTCGGCTCGCTTTTGTTCGGGCAGGCCTTCCTGCTGACGGTTGCACCGGGGTGGCCGCCGCCCGCCATCTTCGATGGATCGTGGCTGGTCATCCTGCTGGCCGGCGCCGCTGCGTCCGCGGCCGTTTTTCTCCCGAGACAGGCCGGCGCGGTCGTTGAACAGGCCATTTGGGGCCATTTGCTGCTCGTGTTGACCCTCGCCGCCAGCCAATGGATGGCACCCGTGCCGACTGGTCACGCCGCCGCCGCGCTGATCGGCGTGCTCAACGGCTACGGCCTTTTCCACGCCGCCGTTGCGCTCCTCATGCTGTTCTTCGTAAGGGCCCGCCGACGTGCCGGCTTCCTCTCGGCCGCACGGCGCGGTGAGGTGCGCATCGCGTTGCTCTGGAGCGACTATGCCGCCGCTACCGGCGTCATCGTTGCCCTGAGCTCACAACTTCCGGCATTGCTGCGATGATCGCGTTTGCGCGCGCCATGACGGGGCTGATCGGCTGGGCGGTCGCCTTTTCAGTGCTTTACGGCCTTCAAGGTCTCGTTTGCTCCCCGCGCCTGGCCCCGCTGGTCGGCCCCCTTCCCTACAACGGCCGCGAGCTCATCATCGGGGCCTGGCTGCTCTTCCTGACGATCCTGGCCTGGGCAAGCTGGGCAATATGGCGCCGCCAGCAGAACGGCACGCTATTGGACTGGCTGGCCCGGATTCTTGCGCTGACAGGCTTGGCTTCGCTGCTGTTTACTGGCTTCCCCGTCGTCTTCGCGACAACCTGCGCCTAATTCAGCGAGGCGATATCGACGGACTCCGTCGCGAGCCGACGTGAGTTCAACCGACGGCTCCAGCGCCGGGAGACCCGCCATCGCCAGCAAATGTGCACCAGGGCATAGCCCAGGGTGGATGTAGCGAGTGCGAGTAGCACGAGACCGGTGACCGTGGGCGCCGCAACATCAAGCAGCCAGGTAACTGCCGACCGGGCGTGAGCATGCCCAGAATCGGTAGAAGCCGCGCCAGTCACGTTGCGTCCCAACCAATAAGCAGCGAAGTAAATGGGTGGAAAGGTCAATGGGTTGGTCACAAACGTCGCGCTTGCTGCGACGATGATGTTGGCTCGCGCTGAAAACGCAAGAAGAGCCGCCAAAACGATCTGTCCGAACGGCAGGATCAAACCCGCGAAAAGGCCAAGCGCCAGGCCCCGCGCCGCCGAGCGGCGGTTCAGATGCCACAGCAGCGGATGGCTGAGCCGATGCGCAAAGGGCCGCAGCCAGCGGTTTGCCAGCAGGCTATCGCGATCAGGCAATTTCGAAACTATCCAGCGCACGCTAATCGACCTTTACGCAAGGACAGCGCCTAGCAGGACCGATGTTACCGGTCCATGAACCGGTCAGCCAACCTGCGCGCGCCATGTCCGCGGGTGATCCGCCGTCACGCCTACGGCTGAAGACCCAGCGCCTCTCGATCGGCCGTTGCCGCGGCCAATTCGGCGCGGGCTGCGGCAATACGGGCCTGCGCATCAATCAGCCTAACCCTCGCGTCGTTGGCGGTTTCCTCCCGCTGATTGACAAGGAAGAAATCACTGGAGCCCAGTTCAAAGCGACGCCGTTCAGCCACCGCCAAGCGCTCTGCGAGCAAGCGTTCCTGTTCGGCGATCTCCGCGAGGCGCTCGGCCGCGCCCACGCCGATGTTGATGCCTTGAACTTCTGTCGTGATCTGGTCGCGCAAGAAGCGGCTGCGCGCCTCAAGCGCGTCGATCTCTGCTCGCGCTTCCGCGATCCGACCGCGCGCGGCCCGGTTTTCCAGCGGCACAGACAAGCGAAAGCCGACGACGCCCTCGAGAGGTGTCCGCGAGCGGCCGCCCAGGCCTTCGTCACCAACGTCTTTCCCTACCTCGCCGCGTAGGTCGAGCCGCGGCCGCAGATCGTTCTCGGCAAGCGCCAGTCGCGCGCTGCCCTGCTCGATGCGCGCTAGCAAGACCTGTAAGTCCGGGCGGCGCTGCGCGAAGTTCGCGCGGGCGGCAGCCGCGACCCCGCTTAGCGCCGAGCTATCGGTGGGAAGACGCTCAGCGCCGACCAGCACCGGCTGTCCTGCTTCGTCGCGATAGTACAGCGACAGCGCGTTTGCAGCAGCCTGGAAGTCGCCCTCCGCTCGTACGACCAGCGCGCGTCGGCGGACCAGATTTTGGTCATTCTCGGCCAGCAGGATTTCAGGCCGAGCACCTAGCTGAACCTGGCGTGCAATCGCGCCGCGGCGGCTCTCCGACAAGTTCAGCAAGTCGCGATAGGCGGCAAGGCGCAAGCCCGTGACGACCCAGTTTTGATACGCATCGATAGCGCGCCGCTGCACGCCGATCGTAACCGCCTCCCGCTCGAACCGTGCAATGTCGATGTCGCCTGCGGCGAGCGTACGCCGGGTACGGCGCTCGTCTACCAGTCGGTCGCGGAGCAGCGAGTAGAGTGCGCCTACCTTCAGCTCGCCGAGCCGATTGGTGTAGCTTTCATCCTCGTAGATCGGGAAATTACCCCGGCTGACGCGGTAGCCGCCGTAGAGATAACCACCATTGTCGGTGAGCGGTCGGGTTGCCCGCGCGGACACGACAGAGCCATCGTAATAACCAAGCGCACGCGAGCGCCCGTCAACCTCGAACACGGTGTCGAACGCACCGGCAGCACTAAGCGCCCGGCCCTCCGCAGCACGTTCCCTTGCCAGTGCTTCCACAATCTGGGGGGCGGCCCGGGCAGAAGCGCGCAGCACCTCGTCAAGCGTAAGAGGCGCTTGCGCGGGCGCTGGCGCGTTCGCTTGCACCTCTCCCTGAAGCGGGGCGCCGAATGCCGGCGCTGCGGCGAGGAGCGGCAGCAATAGCAGCAGTCGGATCATTTCGGCTTTCCTGCCTTCGCCGCGACCTTGGCATCGTCTTCCTTGATCTCGCCCTTGTCTGTCGCGGTTTGACCGAAATCGAGCGGGAAGTCGTTCAATTGCCGCCATAACTCGTAACCGACCAACACCGTTTCGCCCTGCACCCACCCCTGAACCTTGCCGCCAAGCCGAACAAAACGGCGGTCAGGCCATGCCGGCTTGCCCGGCGCAGGCTCGACAAGGATGCGGAACAGACCTTGTGCATTGGCCGTCGCATCAATCGCCCGTACCCGTCCGTCAAAGAAGCCGTAGGCGACCGACGGCCAGCCGCTGAACTGAATGGCGGGCCAGCCTTCAAATTCCAGCCGCACCGGCCGCCCTGGCCGCAGCAGCGGCACATCCCGGCCGTCCATCAGCAACTCCACGGCGCGCTCGACCCGCTCAGGCGCGACCAACGCCAAGACCGTGCCGGCAGATACGAGGGCACCACCGGCAGCTGCGTTCAGGTTCTGAATACGTCCGTCGCGAGGCGCGCGGACCAGCTGCGCCGATTGGCGATTAAGCTGAACGTCGATCCGGTTGAGCTTGGCGCGCGACTCCGCCAGTTTCGCATCCGCTTCTGCCACCTTGATCTGCGCCTGCTCGTAGTCGCGGCGTGCCGCGAGCCCTTCAGCAAGCAATTGCCGTGTGCGGCCCACATCGATCCCGGCCACCGATTGTGCCTGCCTTACTGCAGCGATTTCTGCCTGCACCTGAGCGCGCTCTGCGGCGAGGCGGGACAGGAAATTGGGATCAACGTCGATCACGCGCGCAATCGGGTCGCCCCGCTCGACGTGCTGACCGTCCTGAACATACCAGCGCTCGACCCGCCCCGGCACGAGCGCCGTGACTTCCTGTGCGCGGTCCGCCGGATCGAGAGCGACGACCTGTCCGCGCCCTTGTGCGGTCTGAAGCCACGGCACGAAGAAGAGGATGAAGACGGCGGCGACGATTCCCAGGGCAACCAGCCATGCCAGGGCAATACCGACCCGCGGCGGTCGCATCGCTCCCAGGGTATGGAAATGCGCGAGATGCTCAGGCCTATGCGGCATGGTCGCCCTCCTGCGAGGCGGTGAAATGGAGATCGGCAGGGCTCTCGCAGCGACGCTGTTCGTTCATTCCAAGGTACAGATAGCCGTCCAGTTGCAGATCTTTTGGGCGTCCGGTGCACACCAACACCGTAGTGCCATGCGCTTTCAACAGACGAAGCGATGCCGCCAGCCGCGCGGGCGGCAGGAGATCATAAAGCTGGCCGAGGATCAGAAGCTTCGGACGGAGCAGCAACGCATTGGCAAGCTTGAGCGCCATGGCTTCCCCGACGCTAAGCGGATAGCCGGACGAGGCGAGCAGCGTATCCAAGCCCTGTGGCAAACTTGCGATCCGCCGCTCCAGCCCTACAGCCGCCAGCGCTTCCATTGCAGCAACGGCATTGTCGTTTGACGCAAGCTGCAGGTATTCGCGGATCGTCACTTCCACGATCGTCGACCTGTCCAGAACGGTCACGTCCGAGCGCAGATGGTACATATCAAGGGCGCCCAAATCCGTGCCACCGATGTGGATCAGCCCGCGCTCTGGGTGCGCGTGCCGCTTTAGCAGCAAAGCCAAGCGGTGCTCGACCCCTGGATCAGCCCATGTGACCAGTTGTTCCCCAGCGGCGATGGAAAACGCGAATTGAGCGCCATCGAATGCTACATCGGTGAGCCTCACCGCACCGTCCCGTGGCCCGCCGCCCCCCTGGACCAGCGGTTCCTGGGGAATGGCAAACAGCAGCGACAGTTCCTCCGAGCTCGCCACGAGATCGTAGAAGGTGTCGAGGTACCAGCCAAGCTGTGAGATCCCGTAGAACACGCCAGACAGGATCAGCTCGGCCGCGACGAGCTGACCGAGCGACAATTGCCCCCGCAGGATCAGCGTGCCGCCTAGAAGCAGCAGCGCAGCACCGGCGAAGGCATAGATCAGCAGAAACGCGACCGTTTGCGCGAAGTGGTAGCGAAAGTAGCGTCGGTGCGCGCCGACGTAAGAGGCAGTCATCACCTCCGACCGGTCCATCGCAAAGCCGAGATGGCGCGCCGACTTGTAGAAGCCGTTGGAGCCCCCAACGCTTTCCAGCCATCGGGCCGCCGAGTGCTTGGCGTGGCTGAGCGCAACGGCGCCCGTGATCGCTCCGCGGCGCCACACCTGCCAAACCAGCAGCATCGCCAGCACCAGCACAACGTTGAACGCGAGGAAGAACGGATGGTAGAAGCTGGTGATCGTAAGCCCGACGACGGCTTGCAGCACGATGGTGAAGCCGCCGATGACCAGGCTCGGCACGGCCTTTTGCACCACCACCATATCGAAGAAGCGGTTGAACAGTTCACCGCGGTTGGCGTCTGCAAAGAACGGGTTCTGCGCATGAACGGCGCGAACGGTCACTTCCGCAACAACGCGCGCGAACACGCGCCGCTCGAACGCCGCCATCACCCAGACCCGAAACGCGCTAAGCCCGGCCACCACAAGCAGTAGCAGCAGCAGCACGCCGGACAGCGCCCATAGGGGCGCCGGAAGTGCCGTGTTCGCCACGCTGTTGATCAGCAGCTGCACCGAGATTGGCGTCGCCAGTGAAAGCAGGCTGATCGCTGCGGTGTAGACAATGCCCAGCCGCACGTAAGCGGCATCCGGGCCTACGATCTGCGCTAGCCACGCGGCTGCCTGCCGAAAACCCAATCGCTCCGCAGCCACAAATCACTCCCTTTTCGTCCGCTTAGAGCCATTACCTAAGGTGAAGAAGCTCTCTCAACCCCTTCATGGGGCTTCGATGGTGATGTCCTTCGACTTCAGACCGCCAGCTGACCGCGGTTTCCTTCCAATTCGCCGGGTCGTCCGGATCGAGCCAGGCTACTTGCCAACCAGCGCTAACTCGATCGCGACTGCAATTCTCCGCCTCCGCTCCGTGCGGCCGCGCTAGCCCTCAGCCGAGAGGTGGAGCATTCATGAGAATGCAGCAGAGGCGCAGAGGCGCCTGTCCGTACGATGCGCATCGATGCTCCATGCCGACCCGAGGGTTTCCCGCAGCCGCGCAGTTAGGAAGCGGTTGCAGCGTCGCCCAATCGGAATATTTGCCTCCAAACTATAGGTTGTGACTATATCCGCTCGTGCCGACATTGCGACAGCTCGAATATTTGGTGACGATTGCCGATACGCAGTCCTTCGTGGAAGCGGCGCGGGTCACGAATGTGTCTCAACCAACGCTCAGCCAGCAGGTACGCGCCTTGGAGGATCGCCTCGGCGTGAAACTCCTCGATCGTGGCGCAACCGGCGCGGTGCTTACCCCAGTTGGCCGCAGGATTGTGGCAACCGCGCGCCGGATGCTCAGCGACGCCCGAGACATCATGACGCTTGCGGCGAGCGCGTCGGACAATCTCACCGGCACGTTGAAGCTTGGCACGACCCCCACCCTCGGCCCTTATCTCCTGTCACCGATCATCGCCGAGTTGCATCGTGTCGCGCCCGGTCTGCGGCTTCACGTTCGCGAAGGCATCCCCGACGATCAGGTCCGCGAGCTGTCCCGCGGCAATATCGATGTCGTCCTCGGCCCCATGCCGATGTCCGGCGATGATCTGACGATCGAGCCCCTGTTTCGGGAACCGCTCCACTTGGTCGGGCCGCACGATCACCCTCTCGCGGCTGACGAACCAATCTCGCCAGGCGCGCTGGCCGGCCACCCCATTCTGACGCTCGATCCCCGGCACCACATCGCGCGCCAGACAATCGAGATCGCCGATGCATACCGAATGGCGGTTGCTCCGGACTATTATGGCACCAGCCTCAACAGCCTACATCAAATGGTCGCGAGCGGCCTTGGCCTGAGTGTGCTTCCAAGCTTGTACCTCATGTCGGACGTGGGCGGAACAATCGGCGTAAAGACGCTGACTGTCCGGGACTGGCATCGACACCGCTCCATCGCCATGGCGTGGCGCAAGCAATCGCCAATGGCTGCCTCGTTCCGCTTGATCGGGGAATATGTGCAGGGCTGCGCACGCAGGATCCTCGACGGCGCGTCCCCTGCAGACGCCGCTCAGCAATGATCGTCTGAACCTCCATGGCGCCTATCGTGCGCCTCGATGCAGCCGGAATCCCGCCGAGGTGGCTGACTAAACAGTTCACAATCTGCAAATTGACGGGCGGCGATATGTGCTATCCAGCACAAGCGCATGCATAATCGCCCTTTTCGGTCCAGAAGGGGCGGCGGCGGCGAGCGGATGTGGAAAGGTTGCTAGCGTGGAGGAGAATGGGCGGCGTGCTGAAGGCGACCTGACGCCAAGTGATCCGAGCGGTCACCATGACCTTGCAGCGGAAGCGCTAAGACTGGAGTGGCAGCTTTGCTTTCCCTTGTACGCCGCGTCGAACTTGTTGACCCGCCTATATCGGCCTGCGTTGGACGATCTCGGCCTGACCTACCCCCAGTACCTCGTCATGCTCGTTCTCTGGGAAACCGACGGGCAAAGCGTGAGCCAGATCGGAAGGCGCCTTCACCTCGACAGTGGCACGCTGACGCCCTTGCTCAAGCGGATGGAAACGAACGGACTGGTGGCACGCCGCCGCGACATAGAAGATGAGCGCCGGGTCCTGATTACATTGACCAAGGAAGGCGACGCGCTTCGCACGGCGGCGCTTCGCGTACCTGAAAAGATGGTCGCGAACCCCGCCCTGACGCAAGAAGAGGGCGAGACACTCCGCACGATCGCGCGCAAACTAGTTGCGAATCTCGCCTCTCGTAGCGACGCGGCCGGGCGGAGTTAGCAGCGTAATGGCGAATGCCGGCGCGCCTTTGCGCGCCTTCATGGTCGAGCGTTGACAGCTAAGGAGAGTTGAGTCGGTTATGAAGGTCGCCGTGTTCAGCACGAAAAGCTATGACCGCCGCTTCCTTGAAGCGGCCAATGCAAACGCCGGCCACGAGCTCCATTTTATTGAGGCCCGCCTCTCCGCGCAGACATCCGCTTTGGCGAAAGGCACGGTTGCCGTGTGCGCCTTCGTGAATGATACCATTGATCGCGAGACGCTCAGCCGGCTCAAGGAAGGTGGATGTCGGCTGGTGGCGCTGCGCAGCGCCGGATTTAACAATGTCGATCTGCCAGCCGCGCGCGAGTTCGACATCGCGGTGGCGCGAGTCCCCGCCTACTCGCCGTACGCAGTCGCGGAACACACGATCGCGCTGATCCTGGCGCTGAATCGCAACATTCACCGGGCCTACGCCCGTGTCCGCGAGGGAAACTTCGCCCTGGAAGGTCTGCTCGGCTTTGATCTGCGCGGGCGAACGGCCGGGATTGTCGGCACGGGCACGATCGGGGTCGAAACTGCCCGCATCCTGCGCGGCTTCGGCTGCCGGGTTCTTGGGAGTGATCCGCAGAGGTGCGACGACTTCATCGCGCTAGGCGGCGAGTACGTGGCGCTCGCCACCCTGTTGGCCGAAAGCGACATTGTCAGCCTTCACTGCCCGCTCAATCCCGCTACCCACCATCTGATCGATGAGGCGGCGATATCGACCATGAAGCCGGGGGTTATGCTGATCAACACGAGCCGCGGCGCCGTGGTGGACACGCGTGCGGTGATCCGCGGCCTGAAGTCGGGGCAGATCGGGCATCTCGGGCTCGACGTCTATGAGGAGGAAGGCGACCTGTTTTTCGAAGATCTGTCGGATCACATGATCCGCGACGACGTGTTCGCGAGGCTCCTCACCTTTCCCAACGTGCTCATCACCGGCCACCAGGCCTTCTTTACGGCCGAGGCGCTGACCGCGATTGCGGAAACGACCATCGGTAACATCACCTCGTTCGCGCAGACGGGGCGACCAGCGCACGAAGTCTCGGTGGAGAGGATCGCCTGAAGCAGGCGGTGCTTGCCGCTACTCCATCTTGGCGACGATGGCGCTAATCGTCGGTCAGCCGCCGCCGCGGGAGTCTTGAGCGCCGCGCTAACGGCTGTGATCGCTGCCACGTGGCTTGGCCCTGTGGCTGCTTCAAGGCCAACGAATACGGGCGGCCCGCCCAAGCCAGCCGCCCGCCGATTCTATTCCGCGGCCTCGCTGGTGACGACCGGCTCCTTCCACACGAGCTTCGGTTTGCGCGCGGCGAGCGTCTCGTCGAGGCGGCTGCGCGGCGCGAAATGCGGCGCGGTCTTAAGGCTCTGATCACCCGCCTTGGCGCGCTCCGCCACCGAGCGCAGCGCGCCGATGAACTGATCCAGCGCGGCCTTTGACTCCGTCTCCGTCGGCTCGACCAGCATCGCACCGTGAACAACCAGCGGAAAATACATGGTCATCGGGTGGAAGCCCTCGTCGATCAGCGCCTTGGCGACGTCGATCGTCGAGAAGCCTTCAGGGAAGCCTTCGTCAGAGAAGATCGCCTCGTGCATGCACGGGCCGGAGAAGGCGAACGGCGCGTCGAGCGTGTCTTCCAGCGAGCGCAGGACGTAGTTCGCGTTGAGCACCGCATCCTCGGCGACCTGGCGCAGGCCATCGGCGCCGTGGCTGAGGATGTAGGTCAGCGCGCGGGTGAACATGCCCATCTGGCCGTGGAAGGCCGTCATGCGGCCAAAGCTATCCAGCTTGCCGCCGAAATGCTCGGCCGAGAACTCGTCCGCGCGCTCCTCCTCGATGAGGTGGATGTGACCGTCCTTAGTCCGCGCGGTGTAGGGCAGCGGTGCGAACGGGCTGAGCGCTTCCGACAAAACGGTCGGGCCCGAACCGGGGCCCCCGCCGCCGTGCGGGGTGGAGAAGGTCTTGTGCAGGTTGATGTGCATCGCATCGACGCCGAGGTCGCCGGGGCGGACCCGGCCGACGATGGCGTTGAAGTTCGCGCCGTCGCAATAGACATAGCCGCCTGCCGCGTGGACCGCGTCCGAGATCGCCTTCAAATCGCGCTCGAACAGCCCGCAGGTATTGGGGTTGGTGATCATCACCGCCGCCACATCCGGCCCGAGCCGCGCCTTCAGCGCATCCGTATCGACGCGGCCTTCCGCGGTCGCCGGGATATCCTCGACAGTGAAGCCGGCGAATGCCGCCGTCGCCGGGTTCGTGCCATGGGCACTTTCGGGCACCAGCACGACCTTGCGATGCCCCTCGCCGCGCTTCTCCAGCGCCGCCTTGATGCACAGCATGCCGCACAGCTCACCATGTGCGCCGGCCTTGGGGCTCATCGCGACACCGTGCATGCCGGTGAGCTCGATCAGCCACATCGCGAGTTCGTTCATGATGCCAAGCGCGCCCTGGACGGTATCGACGGGCTGGAGCGGGTGAACGTCCGCAAAGCCTGGCAGCCGCGCCATCTTCTCGTTCAGGCGCGGGTTGTGCTTCATCGTGCACGAGCCGAGCGGGAACAGGCCGAGGTCGATGGCATAATTCTGCCGGCTGAGGCGGGTGTAGTGGCGGACCGTCTCCGGCTCGCTGAGACCCGGCAGGCCGATCGGCGCGGTGCGCGCGAGATTGCCGAGGCGGCTGGCGGTGCTGACCGGTTCGGCCACCTCGACGCCGCTGGTGTCGGTGGAGCCGATCTCGAAGATCAGCGCCTCTTCCAGCATCAGCGCCTTGTTGCCGGTGAAGGTTGCCGAAGTTGCCGAGCCCTGCTCGGGGCTCGTCGGACGCCAGCCGCTCTGGTTCAAGGCCATGGGATCATTGCCCTTTCAGCGTCGCAGCGCAGCGCGCCGACGACGATTGCAAAAAACGAATGTTGAGGAAGTTGAGACGATCGCGCGTTTTTCTCCAAAGGCGCGAGTGGGCGCTGGCGGTGGAGCGGCACGGGACGGGAGCGCGCGGGATCATGGCAGAAGGAAACCATGACTTTTCCAACATTTGAAGTGGCCGAACTGCCACTTCGTCACCCGGGGCTTGTCCCGGGGTCCAGCGCGCCGCGTACTCCGCAACCGTTGGAACGGAGGAGGGCTGGATGCCGGGACGAGCCCGGCATGACGAAGTAGGCACAAGCTCCGTCTTCTTCGCGATGCCGGTCACGCCAGCGCGCCTTCGAGCGCGTTGGCGAGCGCTTCCACGTCCTCCGGCGTCGTCGTCTCCGTTACTGCGACAACGAGGCCGTTCTGCAGCGCGGCTTCACCGGGATAGAGGCGACCAAGCGACACGCCGGCGAGGATGTGCTGCTCCGCCAGCGCACGAACGATCGGGCGCGCCTCATGCCCGAGATCGAGCGTGAATTCATTGAAGAAGGTGTCGTTGACGAGAGTGACGCCGGGCACCTTGGCGAGCCGATCGGCGGCGGCGACCGCGCCGGCGTGATTCGTGGCCGCGAGCGCCCGCAGGCCAGCCTCGCCCAGCAGCGTCATGTGGATCGAGAAGGCCAGCGCGCAAAGGCCGGAGTTGGTGCAGATGTTGCTGGTCGCCTTCTCCCGGCGAATATGCTGCTCGCGCGTGGAGAGCGTCAGCACGAACCCGCGGCGGCCGTCGGCGTCCACCGTCTCGCCGCAAAGGCGGCCGGGCATCTGGCGGACATATTTGTCCTTGCAGCCGAACAGGCCCACGTACGGCCCGCCGAACTGCAGCCCAACGCCGATCGACTGGCCCTCGCCGACCACGATGTCGGCGTCCATCTCGCCCGGAGACTTGATTGCGCCAAGCGCCACCGGCTCGGTCACGACGGCGATCAGCAGCGCCTTCTTCGCGTGGCACGCGTCCGCCAGCGGCTGAAGATCGGTGATGCGGCCGAGGATGTCGGGATATTGCACGACGACGCAGCTGGTGTCGTCATCGATGCTGGCGATCAGCGCGTCGACGTCCGTCTCTGCGGCCAGCGCAGGGATAGAGGTTTCCAGCGAGTCGCCGGTGTATTTGGCCATCGTCTTGGCGACGGAGACGTAATGCGGGTGGAGACCGCCCGACAGGATCGCCTTGGCGCGCTTGGTGATGCGCCGCGCCATGCCGATCGCTTCCCAGCACGCGGTGGAGCCATCGTACATCGACGCGTTCGCCACGTCGGTCCCGAGCAGGCGCGCGACCTGCGTCTGGAACTCGAACAGCATCTGCAGCGTGCCCTGCGCGATTTCCGGCTGGTAGGGCGTGTAGGCGGTCAGGAACTCGCCGCGCTGGATCAGGTGATCGACGCTGGCGGGGACATGATGACGGTATGCGCCGCAGCCGAGGAAGAACGGCGCCTCGCCTGCGGACAGACTCTGCCGCGCCAGCTTCGTCATGTGGCGTTCGACCGCCAGCTCGCTGGCATGGGCGGGCAGGTTCGCGATCGGGCCGGACAGGCGAGCGGCTTCGGGCACGTCGACGAACAGGTCGTCGATCGAGCCCGCGCCGATGACCGCGAGCATGTCGCGGCGATCGTGGTCAGTAAGCGGCAGGTAGCGCATGTTCAAAACACTCCTCCCCTCCCCATCAGGGGGAAGGGCTGCGGGCGGGATGTCTCAGTCCCTCCGGGCGTCGCGCTCGCGGAGAGGCCCCACCCCAACCCCTCCCCTGAAGAGGGAGGGTCAGTCTGGATCAGAGCTTCGCGACGAATGCCTGGTAGGCCGTTTCGTCCATCAGCCCGTCGAGCTGCGACGCGTCGGACAGGGTCAGCTTGAAGAACCAGCCCTCGCCTTCCGGATCGGTGTTCACGAGGCCCGGTTCGTCGGCGAGCGCGGCGTTGCCTTCGATCACGGAGCCGGAAACCGGCGAATAGACGTCGCTGGCGGCCTTCACGCTCTCGACCACCGCGGCCTCGTCACCCTTGGCGAGCGACTTGCCGGCTTCCGGCACGTCGACGAACACGATGTCGCCGAGCTGGCCCTGCGCATAATCCGAGATGCCGACCGTGCCGACATCACCGTCGACGTCGATCCACTCATGATCCTCGGTGAAATAACGGCTCATCTTACTTCGCTCCTCGGACGTAGCGGTGGGGGACGAATGGCATGGAGGTGACGGTGGCGGCGTGGACCTTGCCACGCTGCGACAGCTGGATGCGGGTGCCGGGCGTGGCCATGGCGAGCGGAACGTACGCCATGGCGATCGGTGCCCCGACGCTAGGCGCGAAGCCGCCGGACGTGACGCTGCCGACGGTGCTGCCGTCTTCATCGAGCACGGTCGCGCCCTCGCGGACCGGTTGGCGCCCCTCGACCAGCAGGCCGACCCGCTTTGTGATGGGGCCGTTCTCGCGTTCGGCCAGGATGCGCTCGGCACCGGGGAAGCCGCCTTCCTCGCGGCGGCGCTTGAACAGCGCGAAGCCGAGCTCCGCCATTACCGGGGTGATCTCCGGCGAGAGGTCATGGCCGTAGAGCGGGAGACCAGCCTCAAGCCGCAGCGAATCGCGGGCGCCCAGGCCGATCGGCTTCACCTCGGGCTGTTCCAGCAGCGCATCGGCGAACGCCTCGACGCCCTCCGCCGGGATCGAGATCTCGAAGCCGTCCTCGCCGGTATAGCCCGAGCGGCTGATCCAAAGGTTATGCCCCTGCCAGGTGAAGGGCGCGGCCTGCATGAACACCAAAGCATCGACGCCTGGCACCAGCCGCACGAGCGCATCCACTGCCTTGGGGCCCTGCAGCGCCAAGAGCGCATGGTCCTCCATCAGGTTCAGCGTGATGTCGTCCGGCAGATGATCGAGCATGTGCGCGATGTCGTCGTACTTGGTCGCGCCGTTGACGACCATGTAGATGCGCTCGCCATCCTCGTCGGCCGGCAGGCGCGTCAGCATCAGATCGTCAAGGATGCCGCCGCCCTCGTCGAGCAGCAACGAATAGCGTGCGCGGTTGAGCGCGAGGCCGGCGATGTCAGCCGGCATCATCGCCTCAAGCGCTGGCACCAACCCCTCGCCCCGGAACGTGATCTGCCCCATGTGGCTGACATCGAACAGGCCGGCGCTTTCGCGCGTCCACAGATGCTCGGCCATGATGCCTTCGAACTGCACGGGCATCCAATAGCCCGCGAATTCGACCATCCGGCCGCCGTGGGCACGATGCCAGCCGTCGAGCGGCAGCGTCATGGTTTCGATGATTACGTCTTCGTCGTCGTGATCGCTCATCGCGGATCGTCCGTCTTCAAGGGCGATCGTCCGCCATTGCTGGCGAAACGAACCGGACCCCCTCTGTCACGGAACCTGAGAGCTTTCGCACGGATATCCCGCGCTTACACCTTCGGTGGGCCACGCCGCCTGGCGGGGCCGCTTTCCAGAGCGTCGATGGGTATGCGCGGTCCCTGCTGCCTGAGAGATTCCGGGGTGGTTGCTCCTTCGGCGGCGGATCGTGCCTGAAAGGCCACCCGCGCTCTCCCGCGCGCCCACGCCGGTTGCCCGGCATCGACAATTGCGCCTGTGGCGGGGCGCGCGGGGCGAGTCAATCGCCCATGATCGCGGCCGTCTCAGCGCTGCGCGTTGTAGCGCAGCTGATCCTGCGTCAGCTGGAAGCCGACGAGCGCCTCGAAGCTGGCGGCGAGCACCGCCTGACGCACTTCGGGGGTGGAAAGCGGATCAACGGCCGCGTCCTCGTCGCCTGCCTTGCGCTTACGGGTGAGTTGGTTGCGTACCGAGTCGGGCAGCGTGGCCGCCGCGCGATTGATGTTCGCGCTGGCTTGGCCGGACACGCTGGCGAGCGCCTGCCCCGGCTCGAAACGGACCGCGACCGCGCCGACGCGCTTTGCGACCACCTGCGTTCCACCGCGCACGATGGTGATGAAATACGGCAAGGTCACCTCACGCGGGCCATCCGTCCGTGTGCGGCGGGCGCGAACATCGAAGGTGACGGTGCTGACCACGTCCGAACTGTTATCGGCACAGGTGGCGCGAACATTCGTCATCACTGCCGTGACATCAATGGCGCTCGCATCCCGGCTCGCCGGTGGGTCGAACAGGGTAATATCGCCCGTGCCGGCCGGCACACCCACCACCGGGCAGGCGGAACGCACCGCCGTGATCCCCACGCCACCGTCGAGCGAAATGTCACCGCTCTTGGCGCAACCCCCAGCGAGCAGAGCCAGAGCGAGAGGGGCGAGGCCAGAAAGGCGGAGCGCGGAGGTGCGAAAAGACACGTGCGGAGAAACCTTATACGAACGGGTACGACGGATACGAAGTACCGGCGCGCTCATAACCGCCTTCCGTGCGGGCAGGCAATCGCGTAAGCGGCAGGGATGACCGACAAGCCAGCGCTCGAACTGCTGATTGCCGCCCCGCGCGGCTTCTGCGCCGGAGTGGACCGCGCGATCCGCATCGTCGAACTGGCGATCGAGAAGCACGGCGCCCCCGTCTATGTCCGCCACGAAATCGTTCACAACAAGTTCGTGGTGGACAGCCTGAAGGCTAAAGGCGCGATCTTTGTCGAGGAACTCGACGAAGTGCCCGATGGTGCGCCCGTCGTGTTCTCGGCACACGGCGTGCCCAAATCGGTGCCGGCGAATGCCGAAGCGCGCGGGCTTGAGTATCTCGATGCGACCTGCCCGTTGGTTTCCAAGGTGCATCGCCAGGCGGAGCGCCTCGTCGCCGCCGGCCGCCACATCCTGTTCATCGGTCATGCCGGCCATCCCGAGGTGATCGGCACGTTCGGCCAAGTGCCCGCAGGGGCGATGACGCTGATCGAGAACGTCGCCGACGCCGAGGCGCTGCAGCCCGCCGACGCCGACAATCTCGCGTTCCTCACCCAGACGACGTTGTCGGTGGACGATACCGCCGAAGTCGTCCGCGTGCTGCAGCGGCGCTTTGTGAACATGCAGCCGCCGCGCGGCGAAGACATCTGCTACGCCACGTCAAACCGGCAAGCGGCGGTGAAAGCGATCGCCAGCGCCTGTGACGCCGTGCTGGTGATCGGGGCGCCGAATTCCTCCAACTCGGTTCGATTGGTAGAGGTGGCGCAGCGCGAGGGTGTGCGCGCGGCGCTGATCCAGCGCGCGGTGGATCTCGACTGGGCGTTCCTTGAGGGCGTCGGCACTTTGGGCGTCAGCGCGGGTGCATCCGCACCGGAACTGCTGGTGCGCGAATTGGTCGACCTGCTCGCAACGCGGTACGACGTAACCGAACGCGAGGAGGAAACGACGCGCGAGACGATCGCCTTCAAGCTGCCCCGCGCGCTGGAACAGGCGGCGTAAGGGGCCGCGCGCCCGAAGCGCGGCGTGAAGAGTGGGCCTGCCCCGGTGAAGAGGGGCGCAAGCGGGGTGTGCGGTGGCAGTCTATACTCATGTGTCGGCGGAAGCGCTTGCCGCGTTTCTCCAGCGCTACGACGTTGGCGAGCTGATTTCCGCCAAGGGCATCGCCGAGGGCGTCGAGAATTCCAACTATCTCGTGGACACCACGCGCGGGCGCTACATCCTGACCTTGTACGAGAAACGCGTGGCGGCGGACGATCTGCCGTTCTTCATGGCGCTGCTCGACCATCTGGATACCAAGGGCCTGCCGGTGCCGCCAGCGATCAAAGATCGCGCTGGGGAGGAAATCCAGGAGCTGGAAGGGCGGCCGGCGTGCCTCATCAAGTTTCTGTCCGGCGTGTCGCTGTCGCACCCGACGCCAGCACAGGCTCACGCTGCGGGCGATGCGATGGGAGCGATGCACCGCGCGGTAGCTGATTTCACGCCGACGCGTCCCAATTCCATGGGCATCGAGACTTGGCGGCCGCTGTTCGAGCGGTGTGGACGCAGCATGGATGACATTGCGTCCGGGCTGTACGACGACCTTGGCCATGCGCTGGACGCGGTGGAAGCGAATTGGCGCGGTGCCGATCTCGATCGCAGCGCCATTCACGCGGATCTTTTCCCAGACAATGTCCTGATGATCGGCAATCAGGTGACTGGACTTATCGACTTCTATTTCGCCTGCACCGACATCCGGGTCTATGATCTGGCGGTGATGCATACGGCCTGGGCGTTCGACGCGAAGGGCGGCGGCTATGACGCAGCCGTGGGCGAGGCGCTGATCGCCAGCTACGAACAGCATTTCCCATTGTCGCCGTTCGAACGCGCCCAATTCCAGACACTGGCGAGTGGGGCGTGCATCCGCTTCGCACTGTCGCGGGCGTGGGATTGGCTCAACACGCCGGCCGATGCGCTGGTAATGCGCAAGGATCCCCTCGCCTATGTGCGGCGGCTGAAACATTATGATGCGGAGTTGGTGAAGCGTTCGGTATGAGTGAGTTGAGCAAGGTCGAGGCGTTCACCGATGGCGCATGCAAGGGCAATCCGGGGCCGGGCGGCTGGGGAGCCGTGCTGCGCATGGGTGAGCACGAAAAGGAATTGTCCGGCGGCGAGCCGCTGACCACCAACAATCGCATGGAGCTGACCGCCGCGATCGAAGCGCTGAGGGCGTTCACGCGGCCGTGCCACGTGACGCTCTATACCGACAGCCGCTACGTGATGGACGGGCTGACCAAATGGATTCACGGCTGGCGCAAGAACGGCTGGAAGACTGCGGACAAGAAGCCGGTCAAGAATGCCGAATTGTGGCAGGCGCTGCTGGACGCGAGCGAGCGACATCGCGTGGAGTGGCAATGGGTGAAGGGCCACGCCGGCCACCCGGAGAATGAACGCGCCGACAAGCTGGCGAGCGATGCGGCGGTGGCTGCGGGTAAGCGCGGTTAGAGCGATTATCCGACCGGTCAGGCGCTGCGGAAGCGCGTCGGCGCATAGCGTTCGACGTCTATGCCGAGCACCGGATCCGTACCCAACAGCAGCGCGGCGCCGATCATGGCGGCGGCAGGAGCCGTCTGAATGCCGAACCCGCCCTGCCCCGCGAACCAGAAGAAACCGGGCCCGTCAGGCGCGAAGCCGTAAACGGGCAGCCGATCCGGCGCGAAGCTGCGCAACCCGGCCCATCTGCGCTCCACCTGCGTGATCCGCCAATCCACCGCTTGTTCGAAGCGGTCGATGGCGACGGCGACGTCCAGTTCCTCCGGCTGAACATCGCCGGGGTCCACCGGTGTCTCGTCATGCGGGCTGAGCCACAGGCGCCCGCCCGCTTCGGGCTTGAAGTAGAAATCGCCGCCGATGTGAACAACGTGCGGCACGCCGGCGGCAGGGGCCGGATCAGTGCGCAGCTGCACCATGGTGCGGCGATACGGCTGGATGTTGAGCGGCGACACGCCGGCAAGCCGCGCCACCTGATCGGCCCAGGCGCCCGCGGCGTTGACGAGCACGGCAGCCTCGTGAACGCCGGCATTCGTCTCGAGGCGCCAGCCCGCCGGGAGACGCGTGGCACCCGTCAGCGCGGCGTTGAGCACCAGCTGAGCGCCGCCGCGGCGCGCGCGCGCCAAGGCGTCTGCGTGAAGCGCCGCGACGTCGATATAGGCGCAGGTCGGCTCCATGATGCCGATCGTCCAGCCGGCGCGCAGGCCATGCACGTGCTCTCGCGGATCAACCGGGAGAAGCGGCACGCCGCTGTCGGCGAAGTCGGCAAGAAACGCATCCGCCTGCGCTGCATCGCTGGCACGGCCGATGTGCAGCGAGCCGAGCGGATCGAGAAAGCCGCCTGCGCGAAGGCTGTCGCCCGAGGCGGTGGTGAGCGGTTGAATGCCCGGCCCGCCATAGGTTTCGGACCAGAAGGCTGCGGATCTCCCCGTCGCGTGATAGCCCGCCGCCGGTTCCGCCTCGATCAGCAGGACGCGCGCGCGATCCCCGATTTCGGCCGCTAGCGACGCACCGGCCATGCCGGCGCCGATGATGGCGATGTCGAAGCTCACGGCAGGCGAGTCGCCAGAAACCGATCGATCACCGCCAGCGCACGATCGCGAACCGGATCGGCCTCGCGCAATATCTCATGCGCGGACTCTCGGCCGAACTGATGCAGTTCGGCATTGGGGAGCCGGCGGGCAAGCTCAACGGCCGCCCGCGAATCGACCAGTCCATCCTCATCGGCGACCAGCATGAGAATGGGTGTCGCGAGTGTCGCAAGGCGCGAATCGCTGCGCTGCTCACGCGTCGAGGCAAACGCCTGCACCAGCCAGGACCAGCTGGGCGGCCCCAATCTGATCTCCGGCACTTGTTCATACCACCATTGCTCGTCGGCATACCGGCTGACGTCGTTGGTGAGGAGCTGTTGCCGCTTCCATCGGGTAGCTGGCCGTTCGTTACCCTTCCACGCCGCGCGCGCAGGATCGCCCAGGCCGCGCATGATCCGCGCCAGCGCTTCGCCAATACGCGGGCCGACCGGGGCCTTCAGCCCCACCATCGGCGCAATCAACACCGCAGCATCTGGGTTAATCGCCCGGTCAAGCATCGCCTTCAAAACCAGATGGCCACCCATCGAGTGTCCCATCGCGACCCGTGGGCCAGCGACATTCCATTGCTGCCAAACGGCGGCAAGATCGGCGATGAACGGCGCAAAATCATCGGCATGGCCGACATGCGGATCCGGCGCGAGGCGGCCCGAGCCTCCCTGCCCGCGCCAGTCGAACGCGGTGACTGACCAGCCTGCGCGGTGCCAATGTTCGAACGTTTCGAGATATTTCTCGAACACGTCGCCGCGGCCGGTCTGGAAGAGGATCCCGCCAGGTCCGCTGCCGGGCCAGTCGAACCGGCGAAGCAGCCACCCGTCCGGCGCGGGCCAGCGCGTGACGGTCGCGTCGGCAGGAAGAGCCCGGCGGATCGGAGCGGGTGTATTCATGGTGAGGCGGCTTGGTTACGGTTTCGCAAGCCATTGCGTCTAGTGCCACCTCTTCATGGTGTGGAATTTTCTTTCCTGGGCGCTGCCCGCGACACTCGGCCTGCTGCTGATATCCGCTGGTATCGAGGACGCACGAGTGCGTGAGATCGCCAATTGGAAGAATGCGACGGTCGCGCTTCTTGCCCCCTTGTGGTGGCTGGCGATCGGTATCGAGCCATGGCCCGGCATGGTGGTGCAGACCGGTGTCGCGCTGGTGGTGCTGACCCTGTTCTGCGTGGCGTTTCACTTTGGCCAGATGGGCGGCGGCGACGTCAAGCTGATTGCGGCGCTCGCGCTTTGGATGCCAGTGCCGGCATTGATCCAGTTGCTGCTGATCATGTCAATCGTCGGCGGCGCGATCACAATAGTGATGCTTATTGATCACAGGATACGCAAAAACAGCGGAAATCCCGAGATACCTTATGGGGTGGCCATCGCCATTGCTGGACTTATCGGCCTACGCGAACCGCTTCTTAACCACTTTACCTAATCATACGCCAGCATGGACAACACTGGCCAGCGCTGATGCGAAAGGCACGATGATTCATGGATAGTCGCAAGGTCATATTGCTGGTGGGCGCGTTGCTCGTCGCGGCGATCACTGCCTTCATGGCGCGCTCGCTCATCATGGGCACCAGCACGCCGCAAGCCGGCGCGATGCCGGGGTCACCCGCACCGGTGCCGCTCGGGCCCAAGGTGCTGGTCGCCACGCGCGCGCTGCCGGTGGGAACCATCATCGATCCGGGTTCGGTCAAGTTCCAGCCTTGGCCCGCGGAGCTCGTCGAGGGCGCCTACTTCCAGGAAGGCCCCGAGTTCGACATGAAGAACGTGGTCGGCACGGTGGTGCGCAACGCGGTCACGGCGGGACAGCCGATCACGCAAGGGGCGCTTGTGAAGCCGGGCGATCGCGGCTTCCTTGCCGCCGCGCTTGGCCCGGGCATGCGCGCCGTGACGGTGCCGGTGTCGACGCAATCCTCGGTCGCTGGGTTCGTCTTTCCGGGCGACCGTATCGACCTTTTGCTGACGCAGAGCGTCGAGGGCGGCGGCGACGGCCCGCCGCTGCGCGTCGCCGAAACGATCCTGCGCAACCTGCGCGTGCTCGCCACCGACCAGCGCACCAACCAGGAAAAGGACGAGGCCGGCAACACGGTGGTCCACACCTTCTCGACCGTGACGATCGAGGCGACGCCCAAGATCGCGGAGCAGATCGCGGTGGCGCAGACGGTGGGTACCATCTCGCTGTCGCTGCGCTCCATCGCCGACAATACGGCGGAACTTGAGCAGGCGATCGCTTCCGGCGACGTGTCGGTGCCTGATGGCAGCGACCCCAAGGCCGAGCGCGCCATGATGCTGAAGCTGTCGAGCACCCCGCAAGCCGGCAACCCGACCTTTGCCGTGGGCGCCGACGTCTCTCGTTACCAGCGTCGCACCGTTCCGGGCCGTACGCCCCAGCAATCGATGATGAGCGCGCCGCCGAGCGGCCCTGCACCGACCGCCTACCCGGGCGCACCAGCGCAGGTTTCGGGCCCGGTGGTCCGCATCGCCCGCGGCAACAACGTGACCGAAGTGCCGGTCGGAGGGAAGAACTAAGATGCGTATTCCTTCAAAGCCGATCCGCTGGCCGTTGGCGCTCGCGCTCAGCGCGGCTGCGATCGCGATCACGCCTGCGGCGGCTCCGGCGCAGAACGCGGTGGCTGCCGGAACCACGCTGCAGGTCGCGACCAACCGCGGACAGCTGATCAACCTGCCGCGGCCGATGAGCGACCTGTTCGTCGCCAACCCCGAGATCGCCGACGTCCAGGTCCGCTCGCCCACGCAATTGTACGTGTTCGGCAAGAAGGCTGGTGAGACGACCATTTCGGCGACTTCACGAGGTGGCGCCGTGGTCTATGGCGCCACGGTTCGTGTCGGGAACAACTTCGACTCCGTCAGCCAGATGCTGTCACTCGCGATGCCCGAGGCAAAGGTGACCGCCACCACGCTGAACGGCATTGTCCTGTTGACCGGCACTGTCGCCAATCCGGAGGATGGCGCGGAGGCCGAACGGCTGGTGCAGGCGTTCGTGGGTGAAGGATCCAAGGTGGTCAGCCGCCTACGCACTGCCACGCCGCTGCAGGTCAACCTCCAGGTGCGCATCGCCGAAGTCACGCGCAGCTTTGCCAAAAACATCGGGAGCAATTTCGGCACCGCTGACGGCACTGGGGGATTCAAGTTCGGCCTCTCACGCGGCCGAGAGTTCAGCCCACAATATCAGCCCGGCGGCACCCTGGGCGTCGGCTTCACGGAAGGCCCAGCGAACAACAGCATAGTTACGCGGGCCTCGAACGCCACGACCGCGGGCCTGGCAGGCAAGCTGCTCGGCCTGGACGTGCTCGGCGCGCTAGATCTGGGCGAACGCATCGGCCAGGTTACCAACCTCGCCAACCCCAACCTGACGGCGCTTTCAGGTGAAACAGGCACCTTTCTTGCCGGCGGCGAGATCCCGATCCCACTTGCGCAGGGGCTTGGCACCGTTGGTGTCGAGTACAAGCAATATGGTGTCAGTCTCGCCTATACGCCGACAGTGCTGAGTGACGGACGCATCTCGCTGCGCGTCCGCCCCGAAGTGTCGCAGCTCGATTATTCCAATGCGGTGACCATTTCGGGCACGCAGGTGCCGGGTCTTACTACGCGACGTACGGAGACGACGGTGGAGCTCGGCTCAGGCCAGAGCTTCATGATCGCCGGCCTGTTGCAGAACAATCACAACAATTCGATCGAGAAGACGCCCGGCATCGGCGACGTGCCGATCCTCGGCGCCTTGTTCCGCTCGAATGGTTTTCAGCGCAACGAGACCGAGCTGGTCATCGTGATCACGCCTTATCTGGTGCAGCCGGTGAACGGGAACGACATCAGACTGCCGACCGACGGGTACAAGTCGCCCACCGATGTGGAACGGGTGCTGCTCGGCCAGCTTTCCTCGGGGACTACAGGCGGCGACCGGCCCAAGCCGACGCTGGAGGCAGGGCCACCCGCCGCTCCCGCGATTGGCGCAGCCGCACCGATTGCCCCCGCCGCTCCCTTGCCGCTGCCCGGCAACGCTGCCGACGAGAAGGCCGCAACTGCCGGCAAGGGCAAGAAGAACAAGAAAAATGACGCGCCGGCTCCTGGCTTTTCGTTGAACTGATGATGACGGTGAGGAACAGCAACATGCTTAAGCGCACTCTCCTCCTCGGCATGGCGCCTGCCCTGATAATTGGCGGGTGCAGCGGGACAGCCAACCGTGGCCTCGAATCGGTCCATCAGCCGGTCGTGTCGCGCGCCGACTATGCCTTCGACGTCGGTTCCGGTCCGAGCGGCCTTGCACCCGGCGAGGGCGAGCGGCTCGTCGCCTGGATGAGCTCGCTCAAGGTTGGTTATGGCGACCGGATCGCGGTAGATGATCCATCGCGCGATCCGGCGACGCGGGCCGATGTCGCGGCTGCCGCCGCGCAGTTCGGGCTCCTGGTGTCAGATGAAGCGACCGTCACGGCAGCGCCGATCGCATCGGGCACCGCGCGCATCGTCGTCAGCCGGGCACGCGCTTATGTGCCGGGCTGCCCAGACCACAGCCGGATGTACGAGCCGAACTTCGACGCCCATACCTCCTCCAATCATGGCTGCGCGGTGAATTCCAACCTGGCTGCCATGGTCGCCAATCCAACCGATCTCGTCCGCGGCGAGGCGGCGCGTAGCCCCTATGATCCTGCGGTCGCGACCAAGGCGATCGACCGGTTCCGCCGGGCTGAGCCGACGGGCGCCGGCGGTACGGCGGTGCGCGCCGAAGGAACCAGCGCCGGCAGTGGCGGCAGTTCGGGAGGCCGCTGAGATGAACGCACCCTGGAAACCTGCCAGCGCGGGAACCCGAGAGCCGTTCGTCGCCTATGTCTGCGACGAGAACACGGCCGAAACCCTGCGCCCCATCGTCAGCGAAATGGGCTGGTCCGCCGAGAAGGTGCACAAGGGCGGGCTGCGCAATGCCGTCCAGTCGCTCTCTGTGTCCGCCTCCCCGCAGATCCTGTTCGTGGACCTCGCGGAATCGGGCGATCCACTGAACGACATCAACTCGCTGGCCGAAGTCTGCGAGCCCGGAACGATCGTCCTCGCGTCCGGCCAGGTCAACGATGTGCGGCTGTACCGCGATCTCGTTTCCAGCGGGATCCAGGATTACCTGCTGAAGCCGCTCAGCCCCGATATGCTGCGCGACGCCTTCAACCACGCCCAGTTGCTGCTCAATGCACCAAAGGTCGTGGAGACGGCAAATGAGCACCCGCATTGCGCGGTGGCGGTGATCGGTACCCGCGGCGGCGCCGGCGCGTCGACCGTCGCAACGTCACTCGCCTGGTTGATGAGCGATCGCGAGCGCCGATCGACGGCGCTGCTTGATCTGGACGTGCATTTCGGAACGGGCGCGCTGGCGCTTGATCTGGAGCCCGGTCGTGGGCTCACCGACGCGATCGAGAACCCCAGCCGCATCGACGGCCTCTTCATCGAGCGTGCAATGGTGCGTGCGTCGGAGAAGCTGGCGGTGTTATCCGCGGAAGCGCCGATTACCGCACCCGTCATGACCGACGGTGGCGCCTATCTCCAGCTGCAGGAAGAGATGCGTGCCGCGTTTGAATGCACGGTCGTCGATCTGCCCCGCCATATGCTGGTGAGTCATCCCCAGCTCGTGACCAAGGTTCAAACGGTGGTTGTCGTCACCGAGCTGACCCTGGCAGCGGCACGGGACAGCATTCGCCTGCTTTCGTGGCTGAAAACCAATGCGCCGGAAGCACAGGTGCTGGTGCTCGCCAACAAGGTGCAGCCCGCCGTCCAGCTGGAAATCAGCCGCAAGGATTTCGAAACGTCGATCGAGCGAAAGATCGACCATGTCGTGCCGTTCGACCAGAAGCTCGCGGCACAGGCCGCAAAGCTCGGCAAGCCCATGGTGGAAGCGGGCAAGACGTCCAAAACGGTTGCCGCGATCGGCGAGATCGCCACTCATCTTTGCTTCATCACGCAGGAGGAAGGGTCCGACGGCAAGGGCCGGCGTCGAGGCAAGGCGGGCACTTCGCTCATGGGCAAGTTTGCGGATCTGAAAGGATTGATGCCCAGAAAGCCCGCCAAGAGCTGATCCCGCAAGCACATGGGACGTAGGAGAACGGACGCGACATGCCCCTGATACCGGTGATTACCTTGGCAATCGGCGCGCTCATCACCTTGGGGCTGGTGTACGTTGCCTTTGCAGGGCCCTCGCCCCAGCGCGTTGCGTCACGTCGCCTCGACACGGTGCGGCAACGCCATGCCGCGGTTGCCGGCGATCCGGTTGAGGCCCAACTGCGTCGCATCACCGGCCGCAGCTCGACCAAGGCCGATCGTGCCGCCATGCGCTTCCTTCCGCGGCCGGAAGAGTTGCAAAAGCGGCTGAACATGACGGGTAAGCCGTGGACGGTCGGCCGCTACGGCGGCATCACGCTCGGCATCTTCGTGGGCACAGTGTTGCTCCTGCTGCTGATCGGATTTCCGCTTCTCCTCGCGATCTTCCTAGGCCTGGCGGGGGGCGGCGGTATTCCGCACTTCGCCGTCAGCTATGTCATCGGCCGGCGCATTAAGGCCTTTAACGCCAAGTTCCCCGACGCGATCGAACTGTTGGTGCGCGGATTGCGATCCGGCCTGCCAATCACCGAAACCATGGCAGTGGTCGGCAGCGAAGTGAGTGGTCCGGTAGGTGAAGAATTCCGGTCGGTCGCCGACAAAATGAAGATCGGCCGCTCCATGGATGTAGCGCTTCAGGAAACCGCGGATCGTCTGGGTACCGCTGAATTCCAGTTCTTCGTGATCACCATCGCTATCCAGCGCGAGACCGGCGGCAACCTCGCCGAAACGTTGCAGAATCTCGCCACCGTGCTGCGCCTGCGCGGACAGATGAAGCTGAAGATCAAGGCGATGTCGTCGGAATCAAAGGCCTCGGCGCTGATCATCGGCTCCCTGCCGTTCATCGTGTTCGGCCTGATCTGGTTCATCAACGGCAGCTACATGCAGAAATTCTTCATGGACGAACGCCTGATGGTGGCGGGCGTCGGCGGCATGATCTGGATGAGCATTGGCGCCTTCATCATGTCCAAGATGGTCAATTTCGAGATCTGATGATGGAACCGACACAGGGCCCCACGCTCCTTGGCGTAGACGTGATCTGGGTAGCGACGATCCTTGCTGCCGTTGCGGCAATGGCGGTGTTCGTCGCCATCTACGCCGCCCTCAGCGTTCGCGATCCGATGACCAAGCGGGTCAAGGCACTGAACGAACGGCGCGAGCAGCTGAAAGCCGGCATCACCGCCTCAACCAGCAAGCGACGCGCCAAGCTCGTCCAGAAGAGCGAGAATGCGGACCGCATTCGCCAGTTTCTGGAGTCCTTGAAGGTTCTCCAGGACAGCCAGCTGAAAGAAGCACAGACAAAGCTGTTGCAGGCCGGCATCCGCAAGAAAGAATGGGCGGTCGGAGTTATTTTCGGCCGAATGATGCTACCGATCATCATCGGTGGCTTCATGCTGTTCCTGGTCTATGGAACCGACAATTTCGCGCATTGGTCTCCGTTGAAGCGTTATCTCGTCGTCGCCGGCGCCTTTATCCTGAGCTACAAGGCGCCAGACATTTACCTCAAGAACCAGATCACCAAGCGATCCGATGCCATTCGCAAAGGCTTGCCGGATGCGCTGGATCTGCTGGTGATCTGCGCGGAGGCAGGCCTGACCGTGGACGCGGCTTTTCACCGGGTGGCGAAGGAGCTTGGCAAGGCTTATCCCGAACTCGGCGACGAGTTCGCGCTGACCGCGATCGAGCTCGGCTTCCTCACGGACCGGCGCCTCGCCTTCGAGAACCTGGCGAACCGGGTGGCCTTGGAAGAGGTGAAGGGCATTGTCACCACGATGGTGCAGACCGAGAAATATGGAACGCCGCTCGCCAGCGCGCTTCGCGTCCTGTCGGGCGAGTTCCGCAACGAGCGCATGATGCGGGCCGAGGAGAAGGCCGCGCGTCTGCCCGCGATTATGACGGTGCCGCTGATCCTCTTCATCCTCCCGGTGCTGTTCGTTGTGATCCTTGGGCCTGCCGCCTGCTCGATCAGCGACTCCTTCATTGGCGGCAAGTTCTGACGCGGCGAGCCGCGGGCGGAACGCGGATCGTGAACCATCGTTTGACCTGCGTAACAGGAGGAACGCGATGCTCTTCACGACGCCGACACAATGGATGGCGCTCGCCGTTGCCCTGATCGCCGGGTGGCTGCTTGGATTGGCCAGTCATCCTGGCGGCCGCAAATGGAAGCAGCGCTATGCTGAGGAGCGGGATGTGCATGGCCGCACCCGCAAGGACCTGGACGCGAGACTGGCGGAACGCGAGGCACGCGTCGCAGAACTGGAGCGCGAGAATGCGCGGCTGACCCAGGCGACACCCGTGGTGGCCACAACAGCGACCAATGCGCCAATGACGACGACGCGAGCGCCGCTGGCGCAAAGCGCAGCGAGGCCGGCGGGCTCTATGCGGCCGCGCTGGTTCGACTGGACGAACAGGGTTGGCACGAACGGCTGATCTGACGGTGGTACTATCTCAGCCGCTGGTGTGCCGTTGACGAACGACCGCCGCTTTGTCGCAACTAGCTGTATTCAAGCCGAGCGATCTTCGGATCAGCTAGATCATCGCCGCGTCGCTGAATGCGGCTCGGCGTGAAGCCGACGAGCGAACCGGCTATGGTCGGACAAGCGCCTCGCGGGCGCGGGGCGCCGCGGAGCGATGCCTCTAATGCGATCTCGCCGAAAACCGTGGTAAGCGCCGGGATCACAGCGCGGCATCACCCGGCCAAGTCTTGCTTTCAAGGCTGCTTTTGCCCGACTTGGTAGCGTTGGCTTTCCTGCCACGACCAGCGGCAGCAAAACAGCTGAGCGGGGTTGACGCCTTGCACGACGCCCACCCCGGCCAGCTATCTGCTCGCTATCAGCCGCGCGCCTTCAGCGCAGCCTGCGCCGCCGCAAGGCGCGCGATTGGCACACGATAGGGCGAGGCCGACACGTAATCGAGGCCGACGCTTTCGCAGAAGGCGATCGACGCCGGATCGCCGCCATGCTCGCCGCAGATGCCAAGCTTGATGTCTGGCCGGGTTGCCCGACCACGCTCCGCTGCCAGGCGGATCAACTCGCCGACACCCTCGACGTCGATGCTGACGAACGGGTCCTTAGCGTAGATGCCCTGCTCCACATAGGAGCCGAGGAAGCGGCCGGCATCGTCGCGGCTGACGCCAAGCGTCGTCTGCGTCAGATCGTTGGTGCCGAAGGAGAAGAACTCACCCGCTTCGGCGATCTCGCCAGCGCGCAGCGCCGCGCGCGGCAGCTCGATCATCGTGCCCACGAGATATTCGACAGTCTTCCCGCGCTCGTCGAACACGGCCTTGGCAGTGCGATCAACGACAGCCTTCATCAGCTCCAGCTCGCGCTTGGTGGCGACCAGCGGGATCATGATCTCGGGGATCGGTGCCTCACCGGACTTTTCCGCAACATCGAGCGCCGCTTCGAAGATCGCACGGGCCTGAACCTCGTAGATCTCGGGGTACGTCACGCCCAAGCGGCAACCGCGGTGACCAAGCATCGGGTTGAACTCATGCAGCTCGCCGGCGCGGCGCTTCAGCGTGTCGACGTCGACGCCCGCCGCGGTCGCGACCTCGGCAAACTCGGCCTCTTCGTGCGGCAGGAATTCATGAAGTGGCGGGTCGAGCAGGCGCACCGTAACCGGCAGGCCAGCCATCACCTCGAAGATCGCCTGGAAGTCGCTGCGCTGCTCAGGCAGCAGCTTCTCCAGCGCGGCGCGGCGCCCGGCCTCATCCTCGGCGAGGATCATCTGGCGCACCGCGGTGATCCGATCCGCCTCGAAGAACATATGCTCGGTCCGGCACAGGCCAACGCCCTCGGCACCGAAGTCACGCGCGGTGCGGCAATCGAGCGGCGTTTCGGCGTTGGCACGCACCTTCAGGCGACGAACCTCGTCCGCCCACACCATCAGCGTTCCAAAATCACCCGCCAGCTCCGGCTGGATCGTCGCCACTTCGCCGGCCATCACCTCACCGGTGGCGCCGTCGATGGTCAGGAGGTCACCCTCCTTCACCTCGCGGCCGCCGACGCGGGCGGTCTTCGCCTTGTTGTCGATCGAGAGCGCGCCGGCGCCCGACACGCAGGGGCGGCCCATGCCGCGTGCCACCACTGCGGCGTGGCTGGTCATGCCACCGCGCGCGGTGAGGATGCCCTTTGCGGCGTGCATGCCGTGAATGTCTTCGGGCGAGGTTTCGGTACGCAGGAGGATCACCGCCTTGCCATCCGCCGCCCATTTCTCCGCCGTATCGGCGTCGAACACCGCCGCGCCGGATGCCGCCCCCGGCGACGCGGGAAGCCCCTTGGTCAGCACGTCGCGCGCGGCCGAGGGATCAAGCGTCGGGTGAAGCAGCTGATCGAGCGCCTGCGGATCGACGCGCAGGATCGCCTCGTCGCGGGTGATGAGGCCCTCGGCCGCCATGTCGACCGCGATCTTCAGGGCCGCTTTGGCGGTGCGCTTGCCCGAGCGAGTCTGGAGCATCCAGAGCTTGCCCTGCTGCACCGTGAACTCGATGTCCTGCATGTCACGATAGTGACGTTCCAGACGGTCGAACACGGCAGCGAGCTCGGTGTACGCCTCCGGCAGCGCTTCTTCCATGCTGAGCGGCTTGGCGCCTGCGTCTTCGCGCGCGGCCTTGGTGAGATATTGCGGCGTGCGGATGCCAGCGACGACGTCCTCGCCCTGCGCGTTGATCAGGAACTCGCCGTAATAAGCGTTGTGCCCGGTCGAAGGATCGCGCGTGAAGGCGACGCCCGTCGCGGACGTGTCGCCCATGTTGCCGAACACCATTGCCTGCACGTTGACCGCGGTGCCCCAGCTGCCCGGAATGTCGTTCAGGCGGCGGTACACCTTGGCGCGATCCGACTGCCACGAGCCGAACACCGCGCCGACGGCGCCCCACAGCTGGTCGTGCACGTCCTGCGGGAACGGCGCGCCCTGCTGCTCCTCCACCAGGCTTTTGAACTCGGCGACCAGCGCCTTCAGGTCTGCGGCGGAAAGCTCGGTGTCGAGCGTGAAGCCCTTGTCTTCCTTGGCGACTTCAAGCGCCTCTTCGAACGCGCCGTGATCAAGGCCGAGCACCACGTCCGAATACATCTGAATGAAGCGGCGATAGCTGTCCCAAGCAAAGCGCTCGTCGCCGCTGGCGCTGGCGAGACCCTCAACGGTTTCGTCGTTCAGGCCGAGGTTCAGGACGGTGTCCATCATCCCGGGCATCGAGACGCGTGCGCCCGAGCGGACCGAAACCAGCAGCGGGTCGGAGGCGTCGCCGAACTTCTTGCCGGTGATCCCTTCGATATGCACGATCCCGGCCGCCACTTCGCCGCGTACGCTTTCGGGGAAGGTTTCGCCCTCCTCGTAATAGCGCGTGCACATGGCAGTGCTGATGGTGAAGCCCGGCGGCACCGGCAGGCCGATCGAGGCCATCTCGGCAAGATTGGCGCCCTTGCCGCCCAGGAGGTTCTTGTCCCCGCTCCCGCCGTCGGAAACGCCGCCGCCAAATCGGTAGACGTACCGTTCGTCCGCCTGGGTCTTCGCCGCGGTTGCCATGGGTTATCGCCTCCTGAAACTCGTTATTGCGCCGCAACACACGGCCGGACGCCGGATTGCAAGTGCAAACCAGCGCCTTTGTAGATGTAACCGTTTACCCGCTTATCCCTCGATACGAGAGAAATCGGCGACACCGTGAACGGCGGCCCGGACGCGCGCGAGCAGGGCCAGGCGGCCAGCGCGCTTGTCAGGATCGGCATCGTTTACGGTAACTTGGTCGAAGAACGAGTCGATCGGCGCGCGCAGGCTGGCGAGCGCGGCCATTGCGGCTTCGAAATCCTGCCGCGCGATCGCTTCCCGGGCCGCCGGTTCGGCCACGTCTAGCGCGCCGACCAGTGCGGCCTCGGCGAGATCGGGATCATAGGCGGTGGGCTCATCCACGGCATCGTCATTTCCGCGCGGGCCGGAGCCCATCTCTCCACCTGCGCTCGCGGCGCCGTGTATCCCCGCCTGCGCGGGGATGACGGACGTGGCCGACGTGTCGTACCCTTCCTTCTTCAGGATGTTCGCCGCGCGCTTGTATCCGGCGAGCAGATTAGCGCCGTCTTCGGTGCCGACGAACGATTGCAGCGCCTTCACGCGGGCGAGCAGGCGGACGAGATCGTCCTCGCCGCCGAGCGCGAACACCGCGTCGATCAGATCGTGGCGGACGCCGGCTTCGCGCTGTTGAACCTTGAGGCGATCGGCGAAGAAGTCGAGCAAAATTTGGCTAAGCCGTCCTCCGGCTTCTGATCGAGCGAAGGTCCATAAGCCGTCTTCGGAACGTTCGAACCAATCGCTGAAGCGCTCCTCCTCAAGCTGCTCCGACGAGAAATAGTGATGCAAAAAGTCTTGCTGATATGCATGATCATCGAAGACGCGCTGATAGACAGCTTGCCAACCGTGGAGTTCAAGCGCCGCTTTGAACGGTAGTCGCGACCCGGTTCTTTCCAGAACCTGGATAACGCCAAGAGCTGCTCGGCGAAGAGCAAATGGGTCTTTAGAGCCTGTTGGGAGCAAGCCCCAAGCAAAGAACGAAAACAGCGTGTCCAGCTTATCCGCCAGCGAGACGGCCACCGTCACCGGCGCAGTCGGCACGTCGTCGCCCTGCCCTACCGGCTTGTAGTGATCGCGGATTGCCTCGGCGACTTGCGCCGCCTCGCCCTGCGCAGCGGCGTAATAGCCGCCCATCAGGCCCTGGAGCTCGGGGAATTCGCCGACCATCCCGGTGACGAGATCGGCCTTCGCGAGACGCGCGGCGCGTTCGGCGAGGTCGGGGTCGGCGCCCTTGACGATGCCTTCCTCGGCCAGCCAGCGGGCGAGCTTCGCCACGCGGTCGACCTTGTCGGCGACGGTGCCGAGCTTTTCGTGGAAGACGATCTTTTCGAGCTTCTTCGCCTGATCGGCGAGCAAGACCTTGAGGTCCGTCTCGTAGAAGAAGCGCGCGTCGGAGAGGCGGGCGGCGAGCACCTTGCGGTTACCCTCCACGATCCGCTCGCCGCCGTCCGCCGCGTCGATGTTCGCGGTGCAGATGAAGGCGTTGGCGAGCTTTCCGCCGGCATCGCGGCAGACGAAATACTTCTGGTTCACGCGCGCGGTGAGCTGGATCACCTCGGGCGGCACGTCGAGGAACGCCTCGTCGAAGCGGCCGAGCAGCGGCACCGGCCATTCGGTGAGGCCGGCGTTCTCGCTGACCAGCCCCTCGTCCTCGATCAGCGTGAGGCCAGCCATGTTCGCGGCGAGCTTCGCGCCGAGCGCGATGGTCGCGCGGCGTTCGTTCTGGTCAACGATGACGTGGCAGGCGCGCAGCTTCTCGACATAGTCGGATGCGCTACCGATGGTGATGACGCCCGGGTGGTGGAAGCGGTGGCCGACCGTCGCCGCGCCGCTTTCCACGCCAGCGACGGCGCACGGCACCACATCGTCGCCGAATAGCGCGATGATGCCTTGCAGCGGGCGGACCCAGCGCGGACTTTCGGTGGAGATCGAGGCATCGCCCCAGCGCATCGACTTGGGCCAGGGAAAGGCGCGGATGATCGCCGGGATCGCCTCAGCCAGCACCTCGGCGGTGGCGCGGCCCGGCTTGTCGATCACCGCGAACAAGGTTGCGCGGCCCTTCACCTCGCGGGTCTCGAGCGCGTCGCGCGTCAGGCCCGCCTTGCGCAGGAAGCCTTCGACCGCAGCATCGGGGGCGTCGGCGGGCGGGCCCTTCAGCTCCTCGCTCACCGCCTGCGTCTGCGCGGGCAGATCGCGCGCGATCAGCGCCAGGCGCCGCGGCGTTGCGTAGGTGACGATTTCGGCGGCCTTCAGCCCGGCCTTGTCCAGTTCAGCGGCGAACAGGCGGGCGAGATCCTCGCGCGCCTTGTCCTGCATGCGCGCCGGGATTTCCTCCGAGCGCAGTTCGAGAAGAAAGTCGGTCATGCCGCGCTCCAGTTCGCGAAGCGGGCTTTCCAGCCCTCGGCATTCTTTTCCATATACGCCGTGCAGGCACCCTTCGCGAGATCGCGGACGCGGCCGATATAAGCCTGACGCTCGGCGACGGAGATGACGCCGCGCGCGTTCAGCAGGTTGAAGATGTGGCTTGCCTCGATCGCCTGCTCATAGGCAGGGATCGGCAGCTTCGCGGCGAGGCAATTCTCGCACTCGGCCGCCGCCTTGCGGAACAGGTCGAACAGCGTGTCGGTATCGGCGACCTCGAAGTTCCAGGTCGACATCTGCCGCTCGTTTTCGAGGAACACGTCGCCATAGGAAACGCCCGCGTCGTTGAACCGCAGGTCGTACACATTGTCGACGTTCTGGATGTACATCGCCAGCCGTTCGAGCCCGTAAGTGAGCTCACCCGCGACCGGCTTGCAATCAAAGCCGCCCATCTGCTGGAAATAGGTGAACTGCGTCACCTCCATCCCGTCGCACCACACTTCCCAGCCGAGGCCCCAGGCGCCCAACGTGGGGCTTTCCCAGTCATCCTCGACGAAGCGGATGTCGTGGCGGGTGAAATCGATGCCGATCGCGGCGAGGCTGCCGAGATACAGTTCCTGGAGGTCAGGCGGGCTGGGCTTCAGGATCACCTGATATTGGTAATAATGCTGCAGCCGGTTCGGGTTCTCGCCATAGCGGCCGTCGGTCGGGCGGCGGCTGGGCTGGACGAAGGCGGCGTTCCACGGATCCGGGCCCAGGGCACGCAGCGTCGTTGCCGGGTGAAAGGTGCCCGCGCCCATGCGCATGTCATAGGGCTGGAGAATGGCGCAACCGCGCGCTCCCCAATAAGAATGGAGCCGCAGGATCATGTCCTGGAAGCTCAATGGCGCGTCTGTTGAGGTGGCGTTCATCGCGCGCCGGGCAATGGCGGATGGCTCGCCAACAGGCAAGGGCCCCGCTAGGCTTGCCCTGCCCTGATCAGGAAGGTTGCTTAAACACGTGTTCCGTCCCTTCACCTCGCTGTTCGCGTCCGTCGGTCTCGCCTTCACCCTGCCCGCCTGCGCCCAGCCCGCGCCTGCCGTGCAGCAGCAGGACGCCGATCCCGCATTGTGGGTGGTGCAGGACAAGGACACCACGATCTATCTGTTCGGGACCATCCACGTCCTGAAGCCCGGGCTTTCCTGGTTCGACGAGACGGTGAAGAAGGCGTTTGATCGGTCGGGCACCTTGGTGCTCGAAATGGTGGAGCCCGATCAGGAGACCCAGCAAAGGGTGGTTGTCTCCAAAGCCTTTGCGAAAGCCGGCCCGCCGCTCACGGAGAAGCTGCCCGAGGACAAGCGTGCGGCGTTTGTGAAAGCGTTGGAGGACAACAAGCTCCCGCGCGCTTCATTCGAACGAATGCAGCCTTGGTTCGCCGCGATCAGCCTGTCCGTACTGCCCGTTCAAAAGCTTGGCTATGACGCAGGAAACGGGCCGGAGGGCGTGCTCACCCGGGCGGCCAAGGCGCAAAAGAAGCAGGTCATGGGGCTGGAGACCTTTGAAGGGCAGATGTCGATCTTCGACTCGCTGTCGGAGAAGGCGCAGCTCGACTTGCTCAACTCCACCGTCGAGGAGCTGCCCAAGGCCGGCGAGACGATGGACCGGATGGTGAAGGATTGGGCGACGGGCAACCCGGATGGCCTTGCCGCCACGATGAACGAAAGCCTGAAGGATTCGCCCGAGGTGGGCAAGGCATTGCTGGTGGATCGCAACGCCAAATGGGCGGCGTGGATCGCCGAGCGGATGCGCACGCCGGGCCGTGTATTCATCGCTGTCGGCGCCGGCCATTTGGCGGGGCCGCAGAGCGTTCAGGCGCACCTTGGCAAATATAGATTGAGGGCTGTGCGGGTGAAATACTGAGCGGGCAAGCGGCAAGCGGCGGGATTGCCTTTCCCGCCCTCCCCCGCTATGCGCGCCCGCTTCCGGCCATGGTCATCCCTGGAGGCGTGGCGCGGAAGGACACACATGAGTTTCGGAGAATATCGATGAGCGACCAGTTGACGCTCGCAGCCGAGACGCGTGACCGGGTTGGCAAGGGAGCCTCCCGGGCGCTGCGTCGTGACGGCCGCGTCCCCGCCGTGATCTACGGCCAGAACAAGGAACCCACCTCGATCCATCTCGAGGAAAAGGAGCTTGTGAAGGCATTGGGCACGGGCCACTTCATGAACACCGTCGTGATGATCAACGGCGAGCGCACCCTGCCCAAGGACGTGCACTTCCACCCGGTCACCGATCGTCCGGTTCACGTCGACTTCCTGCGGATTTCCGCGCACGCGACCGTCACCGTTGCCGTGCCGGTGGTGTTCGCCGATGAGGAAGAGGCCCCCGGCCTGAAGAAGGGCGGCGTGCTGAACATCGTTCGTCACGAGCTGGAGCTGGTGTGCGACGCGGCGGAAATCCCGTCGGAAGTCATCATCTCGCTCAAGGGCCTGGACGTGGGCGACTCGCTCCACATCTCCGCCGTGACGCTGCCGCAGGGCACGCAGTCGGCGATCGACGATCGCGACTTCACCATCGCGACCGTTGTTGCTCCGTCGGCGCTGAAGTCGGCCGAGGGCGACACGTCGACCGACGCGGCTGAGGAAGCTGCTGGCGAGTAAGACAGCCGACCGCCGCCGTTTGGCGGCGCGGTTATGCGGGCGGGTGGCGGCAACGCCCCCGCCCGTTTTCGTTGGGGCGCTAACGATACGAATGGATCGGTGATGCAGCTATGGGTCGGCTTGGGCAATCCGGGCCCGCAACATGCCATGCAGCGACACAATGTGGGCTTCATGGCGGTGGATGCGATTGCCGAGGTGCATGATTTCGGCGCGACGGTGAAGAAATTCCAGGGCTGGATCCGTGAGGGTCGACTGGGCAACCAGAAGGTGCTGCTGCTCAAACCCGCGACCTTCATGAATGAGAGCGGCCGCAGCGTTGCGGAGGCACTTCGCTTCTACAAGCTCGGCGTCGAGGCACTGACGGTTTTTCACGACGAGCTCGATCTTGCGCCGATGAAGGTGAAGGTGCGGGTGGGCGGCGGCCTCGCCGGCCACAATGGCCTGCGCTCCATCGACCAGCACCTCGGGCCTGAGTTCCGCCGCGTGCGCATCGGTATCGGCCATCCCGGCCACAAGGATCGGGTGACCGGGCATGTGCTCGGCAACTACGCCAAGAGCGAGATAGATTTGCTGAGCGACCTGCTCGGCGCCATGGGAGCGGAGTCGCCAACCCTTGCCGCGGGGGACGACGTTCGCTTCATGAACGACGTGGCGCTGCGGCTACAGGGCTGAGCCCCGCCACACTGCCCTTCCCCATCGCTGCATGGCGCATTATCGCCTGGGCACGATGCTTTTTCCGCCCGCCTCATGCCCCCGCCTTGTGGTCAAGATCGGCTCGGCGCTGCTGGTCGATCCGGCAGGCGCGGTGCGGCGGGACTGGCTGGCCGGGATTGCCGCCGATGTCGCCGACCGGGCCCGTGCCGGGCAACAGGTGGCGATCGTCTCGTCCGGCGCGATCGCGCTCGGCGCGCGGCGGCTCGGACTGCCGCGCGGCGGCCGCGCCAGCCTGGAGGATGCGCAAGCTGCTGCCGCGACTGGCCAGATTGCGCTAAGCCAGACATGGGCGGAGGTGCTCGGCGCCAATGGGCTGACAGCGGCGCAGATGCTGGTGACGCTTGATGATCTGGAAGATCGCCGCCGATACTTGAATGCCGCGGCGACGCTGGGTCGGCTGCTTCAGCTCGGCGCGGTGCCCGTTATCAACGAGAACGACAGCGTAGCTACTGCCGAGATCCGCTTCGGCGACAACGATCGGCTTGCGGCACGTGTGGCGCAGGCGGCGGGAGCGGAGGGCGTGATGCTGCTGTCCGACATCGACGGCCTCTACGATCGTAATCCGGCGCAGGCCGGAGCGATGCATATTCCGGAGGTCTCGCGGATCGACGCTCGCATCGCCGGCATGGCGGACGACGGCTCGGCTTCCGGCATGGGCTCGGGCGGCATGGTGTCGAAAATCGAGGCGGCCCGGATCGCCACCTCGGCCGGCGTCGCACTTGCAATCGCGTCCGGCCGGATCGAGCGCCCGCTCTCCGCCACTGCGCGACACACCATCTTCCTTCCGGAAAAGCGGGCACGCGCGCGCAAGGCCTGGCTCGCCGGCCGCTTGACCGTGAAGGGCATCGTGCAGGTCGACGCTGGCGCTGCCGAGGCGTTGATGAGCGGGCGCAGCCTGCTGGCTGCTGGCGCAACCGGCATTTCCGGCGCCTTTGCACGCGGCGATGTCGTGGCGATTGAAGGACCAAGCGGGCCGATCGCACGTGGGCTGGCCGAATATGATGCGGCGGAAATGCAGCGTCTGCTCGGCCGCCGCAGCGACGAGCATGAGGCGTTGCTCGGCTACGTCCCACGCGCGGCATTGATCCACCGCAACCATATGGCGCTGCTGTGATCCTGGCGCTGACCGGCGGGACCGGCTTTGTCGGACGCGCAACGATCGAGCACGCGCTTAGTGCAGGGCACAAGGTTCGCGCACTCACGCGCCGGCCGGCGTCCGACCGTGCCGGCGTTACTTGGGTGCCAGGCGCGTTGAGTGACGCGGCGAGCCTTGCCGCGTTGGTCGATGGGGCGGACGCCGTTGTCCACATCGCCGGCGTCGTGAACGCGCCGGACCGCGCAGGCTTCGTCGCGGGCAACATCGAGGGAACAAAGGCCGTGGTCGCCGCCACCGGGCAGCGGCGGCTGGTGCATGTCTCCTCCCTCTCGGCGCGCGAGCCGCAGCTGTCGGTTTACGGCTGGTCGAAGCACGAAGCAGAAACAGTTGTTGCGAAAAGCGACACCGACTGGACGATCGTCCGGCCAACCGGCGTTTACGGCCCGGGCGATACCGAGCTCAGGGACATGTTCCGGCTAGCACGCGGCGGGCTGGCCTTCCTTCCACCACCCGGCCGCGTGTCGCTGATCCATGTCGAGGATCTCGCGCGATTGCTGGTCATTCTTGCAGCGAGGAAGGGCGCGCGCGAACTGTTTGAAGTTGATGACGGCTACACATTGACCCACGCTGATCTCGCCGCAGCGATCGGCCGCGCGGTCGGGCGACGCGTGATGCCGATGCATCTTCCCAAACCGCTGATGCGGCTGGGCGCGCGGCTGGACCGGGCACTGCGCGGGGATGGCGCCAAGCTGACGCTCGACCGGGTCGACTATCTAAGCCACCCCGACTGGACAGCGCGTCCCGAGATGCGTCCGCCCGTTACCTTATGGGAACCCGGGATTCCGCTCCACGCGGGGCTTGCGCAAACCGCGCGATCGTACGTCATCGCACGATGACCACGCTTCCGCCGCATTCGATTGGCACCTCGCCTGCTTGCAGCTAAGGACCTGGCATGAGCGATCGCGATAGCATTTTCGAAACCGTCAAGGCCCAGATCGAACCCTTCAACAAGAAGGGCGTCACCGTGACCGAGGCAACCACCTTCCAGGGCGATTTGGAATGGGATTCGCTGACGGTGATGGATTTCGTTGCCGCAGTGGAGGACGAATTCGACATCATCATCACGATGAACATGCAGGCGGAGATCGAAACCGTCGGCCAGCTTGCCGATGCCGTCGCCAAGCTGAAGAACTGAACGCCCGTTTGCGCGACGGGCGATAACCAGAACCAGACCGGGCGTGCGTCGCCCGGTGTTTCGACACGACCCGATGTGAACGGTTGGGGATTGAACACATGACCGAAACCGGCCTCCAGGCAGAAGCGCTGCCCGCCGACCCTGCCGCAGTGGCACCCGAACGCGACCTGTTCGACAAATTCGGGCCGCTAATTGCAGAACGTCAGGCGCTGCTCGATAGCGGCGTACGCGATCCGTTCGGGATCGTGATGGAGGAAGTGAAATCCCCCACCGTGGCGGTGATCAAGGGCCGCGAGACAATCCTGCTCGGCACCTATAATTACATGGGGATGACGTTCGACCCGGACGTGATCGCCGCGGGCAAGGAAGCGTTCGACAAGTTCGGCACAGGCACCAACGGCAGCCGCGCGCTGAACGGCACCTTTCACGATCACATGGAAGTCGAGCAGGCACTGCGCGATTTCTACGGCATGTCTGGCGCAATCGTCTTTTCAACGGGTTACCAGGCGAACCTCGGCGTCATCTCAGCGATCGCGGGCAAGGGTGAGTATATCATCCTCGATGCCGACAGCCATGCGTCGATTTACGATGGCTGCGCCATGGGCAATGCAGAGGTGGTCCGCTTCCGCCACAATTCGGTCGAGGATCTCGACAAGCGGCTTGGCCGCCTGCCGAAGGAGCCGGGCAAGCTGGTTGTGCTCGAGGGTGTCTATTCCATGCTGGGCGACGTCGCGCCGCTGAAGGACATGGTAGCTGTCGCGAAGAAGCATGGCGCGATGGTGCTGGTGGACGAGGCCCATTCCATGGGCTTCTTCGGGCCGAACGGCCGCGGCGTCTACGAGGATCAGGGGCTGGAGGATCAGGTTGATTTCGTGATCGGCACCTTCTCCAAATCGGTCGGCACGGTTGGCGGTTTCTGCGTGTCGAACCATTCGAAGTTCGAGATCCTGCGCTTCGTCTGCCGTCCCTACATCTTCACGGCAAGCCTGCCACCCGCAGTGGTCGCCTCTGCGACCGCATCGATCCGCAAGCTGATGAACGCCGCTGATAAGCGCGAGCGGCTGTGGGCCAACACGCGTCAGCTTCATGGCGGGCTCAAACAGCTCGGCTTCCGCTTGCCGACGGAGACGCCTGAATCCGCCATCGTGGCGGTCATTCTCGACGATCAGGAGCAGGCGGTACGCATGTGGCATGGGCTGCTGGAAGCGGGACTATACGTCAACGTCGCGCGCCCCCCGGCGACACCCGCCGGCATGTTCCTGCTGCGCTGCTCGGTCTGTGCGGAGCATACGCCTGAGCAGATGGCGAAGGTCGTGGCGATGTTTGAAGCGGCAGGACGGGAAACCGGTGTGATCGTTTGATCGGTCACCGGCCCCCGCTTCCGCCGAGTCGATACATCTGTTAGTTCCTGTGCCCGTGATTGCGGACAAGGGCGTCAACGCTCCCAAAGGGCTGGCTTCGGCCTGGCGCACCATCACGCTTTTCGTGATGGGTGTCCTAGGCCTCGGCGTCTTGGTGGCACTGATCCTGGCGCTTGGCGCGGCGAACCGCCAGCGCAACCAAGCGGTTTCGCTGCAGTCGCGCAGCTACGAGGTGATGATCCTGACCCGGACACTCTCGGGCACGATCGCGCAATCGGAGGCGTCGCTGGGACGCTACGTCATCTCCGGCGACAAGCAACTCGGCCAGCTATATTTCGATGACTGGCGCCGCGCCGGAGAGCAGATCCAGCGCCTTGCCGCGCTGACCCATGACGACGCTCAGCAACAGCAGCTCGTCGCGCGGTTACGATCCGCCTATCATGATCGTGGCGAAGAACTGTCGCTAACGGCGCTTTCGACCACGCACGGGAAGAACGAGCAAGCGCTTTCCCGCTATTATGCCGCTCGCCAAGCCCCCGCCCTGGCCGAAATCCAAGTCGTGCTGGACGCGATCATTGCCGCCGAGCGAGAGGTGCTGGTTCGCCGTACCGCCGCGGCGATGGCGGAGGTGAACCGATCCACGAAGGCCGCTTTCGTACTCTCTGTTTTCGGCGTTCTGCTGTTCCTGGGGGCGATCGCCCTTGGCTGGCTAACTGTCCGAGCACTGACGGGGCGCACGCTGGCACAAGCAGAGGCGGAGGCGGAGCGGGCACGCGCCGAGGAACTGGCCGTAGCGGTGAGCGAGGCAACGGACGAGCTACGCACCCAGGAAGCCCGCCTTCGCCAAGCGCAGAAGATGGATGCGGTGGGCCAGCTCACCGGCGGGATCGCGCACGATTTCAACAACATGCTGGCGATCGTTATTGGCGGGCTTGAGTTGGCCAAGCGTTCGCTGGCAAGCGAAGGCGGCGATCCGATCCGTCATATCGAGAGCGCACGGGACGGCGCCATGCGCGCGGCAGAGCTTACGCGACGCCTCCTTGCCTTTGCCCGGGAAGGTCCGATTGATCCGCAACCGCTCCATGTCGGCACCCTGCTCGGCAATATGCGTGATCTGCTGGATCGCACGCTCGGCGACGGCATTACCGTCGACATCGTTGATACAACCGACGGCGCCTATGTCTGCGCCGATCGGGTGCAGTTCGAAAACTGCATTCTCAATCTGGCGGTGAACGGCCGGGACGCGATGGAGGGCCGCGGGCTATTGACCATCACCGCGCAGCGGGCATGCTCGGGTGACGGCGATCTCGTCACAATCGCGGTGCGCGACACTGGCTGCGGCATGACGCCCGATGTCGTAGAACGGGTATTCGAGCCCTTCTTTACCACTAAGCCCGTGGGCAAGGGTACGGGCCTCGGCCTTAGCCAAATCTTCTCGTTCATTCGCCACCTCGGCGGCGAGGTCGTGATCGATTCAGCGCCTGGCGCGGGCACCACCGTGCGCCTGCGCATCCCACGCGATACCAGCCAGAAGATGGAGCAGCAGCCCCAACGGGCAGAACCGCTGGCGACCCCGGCAGTGGGATCGCTGGCGATCCTGGTGGTGGAAGACGATCCGCGCGTGCTTTCAGCGACGATCGGCGCGCTCGGTGAACTTGGCCACCGCACCATTCCCTGCCCTGACCCTGCAGAGGCACCCGCCCAGCTTGACCTTGAAGGGCCGGTCGATCTGATTCTCAGTGACGTACTGATGCCAGGCCAAACCGGACCGGAGATGATCGCCGGGCTCGACCCGCGACACGCCGGTGCCGCAGTGCTTTTCGTGACCGGCTTTGCCGGCGAGATCCGTGATCCCGAGCTTTTCAACGGCCATCATGTCTTGCGCAAGCCGTTCACCCTCACCGCTTTGGAAGGCGCCATCGCGGAAGCGATGGCACGCCATCATGCCAGCGGACACAGCATAGCCGCCGAGTAAGGCCGCGACGACAGCTACCCGAGGCTTTCGCGCATGTAGTGCAGACCGGTGAGGCGCTGTCTTTGCCCACAAGCCGAGGCCGCCCGGCGATGGCGTGACAGCAAAGGGGGGTGGCGATTGCCAGCCGCTCGCCTATACCGGCCACCCATCCGCTATTCCGAGCTCCCCGCCGCCCCCATGAAATCGATCGACCGCTACATGGCCCGGCTGATCGCGTTGCCGCTGTTCTCCACCCTGGTGATCGCGGCGATGCTGCTGTTGCTCGACCGGATGCTGCGGCTGTTCGACTTCGTCGCGACGGAGGGCGGGCCGGTCAGCGTTGTGTGGCAGCTGCTGGCCAATCTGCTGCCGGAATATCTCGGCCTCGGCATTCCGATTGGGTTGATGCTGGGCGTGCTGCTAGCATTTCGGCGGCTCGCGACCTCATCTGAGCTCGATGTGATGCGCGGCGTGGGCATGAGCTATGGTCGGCTGCTTCGCGTGCCGTACATGTATGCCGTGGGACTTGCGCTCATCAACCTGGCGATTGTCGGTTTCATTCAGCCGCGAGCCCGCTACGCCTACGAAGGCCTACGGTTCGAATTGCGCACTGGCGCGCTCGGCGCTTCGATCAAGGTCGGTGAATTCACTCACCTCGGCGATCGGATGACGCTCAGGATCGAGCGCAGCCGCGACCGCGGGCGCGAGCTTTCTGGGATCTTCGTTCGCGCAGAAACGCCGCAGGGCGATCGCATCAGCGTCACGGCGCAGCGTGGGCAGTTCTTCGCGACTGATGATCCGAACACGATCATCTTTCGTCTGACGGACGGGACGTTGATCCACAACCGGCCGAGTTTCCCGACGCCGCGCGTGCTCACCTTCAGCGCGCATGACCTGCCGATCGATCTTCCCAAGTTCGAGCAGTTCCGCGCCCGTGGCGGCAGAAATCTCGAATACACCCTGCCGGAACTCGCAAAGATTGGCACCACCAGTGGTGACGAGGAGGTGCGCGACGGCAGCCAGGCAGAGCTTTACTTCCGGTTGGCAGAGGTGCTGATGATGTTCCTCTTGCCCCTGCTGGCAGTGGCGCTTGGCGTGCCTCCGAAGCGCTCAACATCTGCGCTGGGGGTATTCGTTTCGATCGTTATGGTCGTGGCCTATCATAAGGTGAACCAATATGCGGCCTCGGTTGGCGAACTGGGCCGCGTCGATCCCTTTGTCGCCCTGTGGACGCCGTTTGCGATCTTCGCCGCGTTGATCATCTGGATGTACTACACCCTCGCCTATGTTCCCGGCGGTCAGCCGATCGGTGCGCTCGAGCGCGGAGCGAGCAAGGCGCTGGAGGCGATCACGCGGCGCCTGCCTGGTCGGCGCCCGCGGAGCGCACGCGCATGATCGCCTTTTTTCCGTCACGCACCGTGGCGCTCTACATGGGCAAGATGTTCCTGGTGCGGACCTTCGGCATCCTCGCCGGGCTGGTTCTGGTGCTTCAGGCGCTCGACCTACTGGGCGAATCGGGAAAGATCCTCGCCGTGCCGGGCAATACCGATGCACAGGTTTGGCAATATATGTCGCTGCGCGTGCCGCAGATCATTGCTCGCTTTCTCCCCTTCTCGGTTCTGCTGGGCACCATCCTGACGCTGATCACGATGAACCAGAACAGCGAGATCGTGGCGCTGAAAGCCTCGGGGATGTCGGCGCACCAAGTGCTGGCGCCGCTGATCACAGCGAGCATCGGAATCGCGATCCTCAGTTTCGCCTTCAACGACCGTATCGTGTCGCGCTCCACCGCCACATTGGCGCAGTGGCAAAGGGTGAACTACGGCAAGCTGCCGATCGACCGCGGCGACCGAGCCAACGTTTGGGTGCGAACCGCGGACGACCTGATCCAGGTGGATCAGATCCGCGGGCGCGGGGGTCAGGCGCAGTTGGGCGGTATCACGCTGTATGAGCGCGATGGCGGGCTCCTTAGGGCTATCGTGACGGCGCCTTCCGGCCGCCGCAGCGGCGATGGCTGGGCGATCGGCCCCACCCGCCGCTTTGACGTGGCGAGCGGGACGACAAGCAATCTCGGGACGATCGTGGTCGCGCGCGGGGTTACGCCTGACCAGTTCACGCTTTCGACCATCAACGCCGAGGGCCTCTCCTTCCGCGCGCTCAACGAAGCCATCGACGATCTCGCCGCCGCCGGGCGCCCGACCAAGGCGCTGGAAGGTTCCCTGTGGCACAAGCTGTCGGGGCCGCTGTCGTCCGTGCTGATGCCGCTGCTCGGCGCGGTAGCGGCATTCGGGATTGCGCGCTCGGGCAAGCTCTTCATCCGTGCCGTCATCGGCATGGCACTCGGCTTCGCCTATTTCGTCGCCGATAATTTTGCGCTCGCCATGGGCAATCTGGGCGCATATCCGCCCTTCCTTGCGGCATGGGCGCCGTTCCTGCTGTTTCTGCTGATCGGCGAAGCTGTGCTGCTTCGGACGGAGGAATAGCGGAGGACTCACGCGGTGCGCTGGTGAAACGTGGGCAGAGAACGAGCGCCTTGTTCCTGCCCTGCAGGACATTCTCAAACGGACAGCGCAAACACTCCTCCTCCGTGCTGACGCGTTTGATCGGGAGCGGTGATCGGGGTGCCGCCCTGCTTTACCGCATGGACGCAGTGGCTCACCAAAGGTCCGGCAAATTGCCAGAGGACCCGCCCGTCCGCGCGGGCTACTGATAACGAGCGCTGCTGCTCACGCCCCGGCGCGCAGCAGCTTGCCAGTTAGCGCGGCAGCATGGTGCTGCGCGCGATCTTCGCCACCAGGCCTGGCATGCCGGCGTAGTTCGCCTTGTAATAAGGCGAGTCCTGATCCAGCACCGCGCTCAGGCGCCGATGCGCCTCGCCCAGCGCGTGGTAGGGCAGACCCGGCAGCAAATGATGAAGCGCGTGGTAGCGCAGGCCGACTGGCGCCCAAAGCGCCGGCAGCGTCGCCGGAGGCGGCACGTTGACCGAATCAAGATACTGCGCCGTCACCGTCATCGGCTCGCCGTCATTCTCCCAAAGATGGGCGACCAGCGTGCGAAGCTGGTTCACGACGGCTACGGCCGACGCAACGATCATCATGATGGCGAAGGCGCGCGGTGATATGGATCCTGTGGCCACCAGCGCGATCAGCGACATCGCCCACACCGCACAGGCGGTTTCGATCCGGTTCCACTGCTTCGCCGCCTCGCCCTCCGGCATACGGCGACGGAAATGCGGATTGATCGCCAACGCCGAGTAACGTTCCACAACCGCGCGCCGCAGCCCCGGAACGACGAGCGACAGGGGTGACAGCACGCCATAGCGGAGGATCAAGGCGACGGGCGCAAGCGCCGCGATCAACACGAACAAGGGCAGCGACCACGGCTTCATCAACGCCAGTGGCAAATATTCGGGGTCTTCCGACGTGCCATAGCGCGTACGCGCGTGATGCAGATTGTGAACGCCTTCATACATGAAGGACGGCACAAGCATCGGCACGCCGATGAGCACGTTATACCCCAGGCGAAAGCCCGGCAGCGCCGAATGCTTCACATGGGTGAGCTCGTGAATGAAGCTCATGCCGCGGTACAGCGCGAGCATGGCAACAACGCCGGCAGCCAGTGTGAGCCACAAGGGGCCCGCCACGATCGCCACACCGAGCGCGGCGTAGCCAAGCACCGCCGACGCGACAAAGTCCGCCCAATAGACCGACGGACGCGGCGCATTGAGATCGCGGGTCAGCTCCGCAGCTGCCTTCAGCATGGCGCGATCATCTGCGATCGGCACACGCGCGGTGGGCGAAGCGCTGGTGCGGGCAAAAGTCGTGGTCGTCATGAGGGTGTCCATTACACACAGATAGTGGCGACACAGTGGCTGCAACACCCTTGCCCATTGCGGAAAGGCCGCTCGCCATGATAGCCCCAGGCGATTACAGAGCGTGACATGGCAGGCTCTCTCACCATCCGACCCGTGCAAACCAAGCGCGATCGCAAGACGTTCGTCGACCTACCGTTCCGCCTATATCGCGACGATCCGAACTGGGTGCCCCCGCTGAAGAGCGAAGCGCTGAGCCTCCTCGCGCCGGAGAAAAACGGCTGGTACAGCCACGCCAAGGCGCAGCTGTTTCTGGCCGAGCGAAACGGCCGGACCGTGGGCCGCATCTCGGCGCACATCGACACGCTGGCGCTCGAGATGCCGACTGCTCAGGGCTTTGGGCCAGGTACGGGCCAATGGGGATTGATGGAGGCGGAGGACGCTGGCGTCTTCACAGCCCTGCTCGCAGCTGCCGAACAATGGCTGCGCGACCAGGGAATGACGCGGGTGCTGGGGCCTATCTCTCAATCGATCTGGGAGGAGCCGGGGCTGCTGATCGAAGGCTATGATCATCCGCCAACCATTATGATGGGTCACGCAAAGCGTGAATATCGCGGCTGGATCGAAGGCGCCGGTTACCAACCGGCCAAGCAGATGATGTGCTATGAACTGGACATCACGCAGGATTTCCCGCCAATCGTTCAGCGCATTATCAAGTCAGGTGAAAAGAACGCGCGCATAACTGTCCGCATGGTCGACAAGTCGCGGTTTGATGAGGAAGCGGCGATCATCCTGTCGATCCTCAACGATGCGTGGAGCGACAATTGGGGCTTCGTGCCGCTGACGCCGCCGGAGATTAGGGACGTGGGCGTCAAGCTGAAGCCGATCGTGTTCAACGATCTCATTCGTATTGCCGAGCTGGACGGCAAGCCGGTCGCTTTCATGATCACCCTGCCCGATCTGAACGAGCCGCTTGCCAAGCTGAACGGCTCTTTACTTCCCTTCGGCTGGGCAAAACTGCTCCTGTGGCTGCGCCGCCCAAAGGTGCGCACCATGCGCGTGCCGCTGATGGGGGTCGTGAAGGAACTGCAATCCTCGCGATTGGCGAGCCAGCTGGCGTTTATGATGATAGAATATATCCGGCGCGCGTCGATTACGCGCTATGGCGCGACGCGCGGTGAAATCGGTTGGATCCTTGATGACAATCAGGGGATGCGCTCGATTGCCGAGACAATCGATAGCCGCGTCAACAAAGTATATCAGGTTTACGAGAAGGCGCTTTAGCTCGGGCGTTGCCGGCGTCCCGCATGGTGCGGGACCCGATCACGCTTGAGGCGCTGTGCTTACCCGAGGGCCACGCGGCAGGCCATCTTGGCTGAGGCTCGCGTGAGGGTGGCGGTCTTCCCCGGGCCCGACCCATCGACATGGATCGGCTGACCGGCCGTCGCCACTGCTCTCATCACGAACCTCAGCGCCTCATCCTCTCGTCTCCTGTTCCGGCAGGCCCCGTTGTGCCCGCAGGAGCGTTCACCGCTTGGCAAGCGGATCGGTGCCCTGAGCGACCCACAACGAACGAGACTGGCAGTAGCGACGCGCAGAACCGGGGCCGGTGACCGTGTCGATCACGCAGACACGGCGCATGTCGGTTTCAGGATTGATGGTCTGCGTCAGGCGCTGTTCCGCAGGTGCGGTGACGGGAGCGGGAGCCGGTGCGGGCTCGGGAGCAGCAGTTCCGAAGGCGAGGGCAGCGGCGAGTGCGATCATCGTCATGGCAGGTCCTTTCAGGTCCGGCGGCGCTCTAGTGCGCCTCCACCAGACCTTTTGCACAGGCCGTGCCAAGTTCGTGGCGAACGTAAATTCAAAGACTTAGCAAATCACTCCATCAGCCCTTCGCTGATCTTCGGTGAAGATCGCCAACTCGCGGCGGATCTTGCGAAATGTCGACTGTACGCATCCGGACGCACCGCACCACTGCGTTCGTAGGCGAACGTCACTGTCCGGTAACAAGGGCTGTCGATCCTGACCGGACCTGCCCCACCCCGCTGTTCGGCTAGCGCAGACGAACCCAGGTAGGCACGTGATCGCTGGCCTTTTCACGCCCGCGATATTCCTTGTCGACGCCGGCGTCCGACAGGCGATCGGCCACTGCGGGTGACAACAAGAGATGATCGATCCGGAAGCCGGCATCACGCTGCCACGCCCCCGCCTGATAATCCCAGAAGGTCCAGACGCCGCCACCGGGGTTGCGGACTCGCAAGGCGTCCGTCCACCCCTGCGCCAGCAGCGCGCGATATCCCGCACGGCTTTCCGGCTGCATCAGGGCATCACTGGCCATGGCGCGCACTGAAAACGTGTCATCGTCGTTCGGGATCACGTTGTAGTCGCCGGCCAGTATCGCCGGCACCTCGGCCGCGAAGAGTTCGCGGGCGCGCCGTGACAGGCGGTCGATCCAGCGGAGCTTGTAGTCGAATTTGGGCCCAGGCTGCGGGTTCCCATTGGGCAGGTAGATCGAGGCGACGGTTAAGCCGTTGATCTCACATTCGAGATACCGACTATGCTCGTCTTCCGGCTCGCCCTCCAGCCCGCGCTGACGCTCGAAGGGATCGCTTCCCCGTGCCAGCACCGCAACACCGTTGAAGCCCTTCTGCCCGTGCCAGCAGGCGCCATAGCCGGCCTCGCGCACTTCCTGGATGGGAAAGGTCTCATCGCTGGATTTCAGCTCCTGCAGGCAGACGATGTCCGGCTGCTGCTCAGCGAGATATTCCAGCAGGCGCGGCAAGCGCGCCTTGATGCCGTTGACGTTGTAAGTGACGATCTTCACGTCAGCGGCATTACACCGAGAAGCTGGTGCCGCAACCGCAACCCGACGCAGCGTTCGGGTTGTCCACCTTGAACGCAGCGCCGCCGAGCGATTCGACATAATCGACCGACGCACCGCGGACGAGATCAACGCTCACGTCGTCGACCACCAACCGCACGCCGTCAGTTTCTGCGATGATGTCGCCAGCCTCCGGCGCCTCAGCGAAGCCGAAGCAATATTGAAAGCCCGAACACCCGCCCCCTTCGACCGAAAGGCGCAAGATTGCAGGCTTGTTCTGCTTGGCTGCGATGGCAGCGACACGGGCCGCTGCGGCAGGGGTCAAGGCGATGTCGCCAGCGAGTGTAGCCATATGGCTGAGATAAGCCCCCGCTACCCCGCCCGCAACCCGCGTTCACCCGCGGGTGCGAGCTGATCCCCCTCAGTGATCCAGCGCGTCCTGAGCCGCCGGACCGCCGGTGGAGACCGGAATATGCCCGACCGAGCGATCCTGTGCCGCAAGCAGATAGTCCGCCGTCGTCAAGAACGGCACCGGATTGACCGCCGCACCATCGATACGGACCTCATAATGAAGGTGCGGGCCGGTTGAACGCCCGGTCGACCCCATCAGACCGATGATCTGTCCGCGGCGCACGCGCGCATTGTCGCCGACGATGATCTTGGAAAGGTGGCCATAGCGGGTGGTGATCCCCTTGCCATGGTTGAGTTCGACCAGGTTTCCATAGCCACCCTGGCGACCGGCATGGTTCACCACGCCATCGGCGGTGGCATAGATCGGGGTTCCCGTGGGGCCGGGGATATCAACGCCGGCATGCATTGCGGCGGTGCCACGGAACGGGTCGCTGCGAACACCGAAGTTGCTGGTAAAAGTAAGGTGTTGAACCGGCTGCACCGAGGGGATGGAAATCACCCCCTGCTCCAGCGAGTCCAGCTTCTTCCATGTCATGAACAAAGAGCGGAACTGCGCATCCGCATTCAGGTCAGCCGTTGCCTCGGCACTGGCTGCCGGGATCAGCGGACCGCCCATGGCTGCCTGCTGGCGACCCTTCACCAGTCGCTCGGGGCGCAATCCGCGTTCGCGGATCTCTTGCGTCGCGAGTTGATAGCGTGCCTGCAACTGCTCCAGCGCGGCGTCAGCAAGCAGAGACTGGCGGCGCTCGACCTCTCCGAACGGCGCAATGGCGAAGGCAGCCAGGCGATCACCGGTAGGATCGATCTTCAGCGTCGCCAGCGCGAGCTTCTTTTCATCACCCACGCCGGTCAACGCGGCGGCGAGCAGCGCCTGGCGTTGCTCAAGCCGGCTCGCGTGCTGTTCGGCCGTCTTGCGGATCGTCGCCACGCGGCTCTGCATGTGCGCCAGCTTGCGCTCCATGGTCTCGATCCGCTGCTGCGACTTCGGCGCAGCGGCAAGGCCAGCCGCGGCGGCTGCCTGGCTCGTTGCCGTCGCGGCGCCATATCCAGCAAAGGCGACCATGACGGCAGCGGCACCGGCGAGAGCGGTCTGCGAACCGCGGCCGATGTGCATGCGCCGAACGGAGCGGCCGTCGTGAAACACTACCTTTTGCGTGGAGAACAGCAGGCGAGCGCCAGAGGCGAGGCGGTTAATCGGCGTGGACGAATGGTTGGTCATCGAACCCCAAGACGAGATCGTTGATATGGCACCCGCCGAGACACGCCCGACGCGCAGTATCGAAACTGGTCTGGATTGCGGCCCCCCGCTCCCCGGACACCGATCACTGGCTCCTTCTACGTACATTAGGCAATAGCGGCGTAATATTCCCGCGTCAGGCCGGCAGAGTCGCGCGCTGAGTCGTTGAACGGGCCTTTCACCACCCCGCGAAAATGCGTTCCAATCAGGGATTGCCAGTGAGCCGCGGGAATCAGGCCCTTATCTTTGCATCCTGCGTCGAACCACTTTGTTCCAAAGCGCACATGACGGATCTCGTCGTTGTAGATGCGCTCGAGGACGCGCGCGCTGGTCTCGTCCCCGCTCATGCGGAACCGCTCGACGGTGACTGGCGTCACATCCAGCCCGCGCGCTTCCAGCGCCATCGGCACCACGGCCAACCGGGCGAGAGGGTCGTGCGCGGTGGCACTTGCCGCCTCCCACAAGCCAGCGTGGGCGGGCAGCGCGCCGTAGAAGCTGCCAAGCGCCCGCAGCCGGCGGTCAAGAATGGCGAAATGCATGGCCTCGTCCGCGCCGACCGAGAACCAATCATCCACGAAGTCGCGCGGGAATCCGGCGCCGAACCGTGCCGCCATGTCGAAGGCCAGGTGCATGGCGACGAACTCGATGTGTGCCAGCGCGTGCAGCAGCGCCAGCCTGCCACGTTCCGAGCCGCCCTTCCCACGCTTGGGCATGCGGTTCGGCGGCAGCAGTTCCGGAAGCGCTGGACGAGCGGGAACGTCCGGCATAGCCGCATCAAAGGAGTGAGCCAATTTGCCCTGCCGCCACGCTCGTGCCGCTTGGCGGGCGGCCTTCACCTTTTCATTCGGGTCAGCGGCGGTCAGCACGCGGCGCGCTGCGTCGGCGACGCTGTTCACAGCGCCCGCGCCGCTTCCAGCACCGCGTCGGCGTGGCCGGCAACCTTCACCTTGCGCCATTCTCGGGCCACACGGCCCTCGCGGTCGAACAGAAAGGTCGCGCGCTCGATTCCCATATAGGTGCGGCCGTACATCGACTTTTCCACCCAGGTACCGAACGCCTCACAGGCAGAGCCGTCCTCGTCGCTCGCCAGCGCGACCGCCAGGTCGTATTTGGCGATGAACTTCTGGTGTTTTGCGGGCGTGTCGCGCGAAATTCCGAGCACCGAGACCCCCGCATTGGTGAACTCGTCAGCGAGCGCCGAAAAGTCCTGCGCTTCACGGGTGCAGCCTTTGGTGTCGTCCTTCGGGTAGAAATAGACCACCAGAGGCAGTGCTTGGTCCCTCAGGCGCACGGCCGTGCCGTCAGGCGCCGTCACCTTCACGTCGGGCAGCATGTCCATAAGTCACTCCTTTCCACGCGGCCGTAACCTCCTGCCGCGCGCTGTCCAGCGCCGCGCGGACCGCCGACCAGTCTTCCAGCCGGAGGGCACGCGCGATCAGCGCGCGGGTCGCCGGAAGGTCGGGCTCGGCTGCGTCCGGTGCCACGAGCCGCAACGTCACGATCATTCGGGTTAGCAGATCGTGCGCCGGTCCGAGGCTCGGGGGCAGGTCAAGCGCCGCAATGGCGCGCCCCAGATGCGGATCAAAGCCGCGCCGGGTCTGGAGCTGCCGCACGTGCACGGCAAATTCGAGGTCAACCAGCCCGCCGGGCAGCAGCTTGGCATCGAGCGGCCCGGCGGGCGGCTTGTGCGCTGCCATGTCGGCGCGCATTCTTAGCGCGTCATCAATGACATTCCGCTCCGGCCGGTTGCCGCCGAGCACATCGTCGATGATCGCCTGCAATTCTTCGCGAGCAGCCGGTGAACCGAACACCGGGCGGGCGCGGGTCAGCGCCATATGCTCCCACGTCCAGGCATTTTCGCGCTGATACCGCGCGAACGATTCGAAGTTTACGGCCAACGGGCCCTGGTTGCCCGAAGGTCGCAGCCTAGTGTCGATCGGGTATAGCGGGCCAGCGGCCGTGGGCACGGAAAGTGCCGCGGTTACCCGTTGCGCCAGGCGGTTGTAATATAAGGTGGCACCGAGCGGCTTAGGGCCATCCGACTCCCCGGCGAAATCGCCTGTGAACAGGTAAACGAGATCGAGATCGGAGGCCTGGGTAAGCGCGCCGCCGCCCAGCCGACCAAGCGCCAGGATCACGAATTCGCTACCGGGCACGTGCCCGTGCGCGCGCGAAAATTCGTCCACCGCCGCCGTGGCGAGCACCTCGATCGCGGCTTCCGCCACTCGCGAGTAGCCGGAGGCGACCGCCAGGGGGTCGGAAGCGCCGGCAATAATCTGCGCCCCAAGTGCGAACCGACGATCCGCCACGATCCGGCGCACGTGATCGAGTTGCGCCTGATAGTCGGTCCCCGTTTTCAACCGCATCTCGGCAGCGAGCTCGGAAACGCCCGGCACCGCATCGAAGGCGGACGCATCGATCAAGCCGTCTAGCAGATCGGGTCGGCGGGCAAGTTCCTCTGCCAGCGTCGGTGCATGGCTGAGCAACTGCACCAGCAGCACCGAAAGCGCGGGCCGAGCTTCGAGCAGCCGGAAGATGTTCACGGCACTGGGCAGCCGTTCGAAGAGCCGGTCGAGCCGGTTCAACGCCGCTTTGGGCTCCGGCGCTTCAGCAAGCGTGCCGATCAAGCCCGGCAGCACGGCTTCGAGCGCGCTCTGCGCCGCGGCGCTGCGGAGAGCCGGATAACGGGCAGCGCGCCAGCTTGCGATTCGCGTCAGTGCGACCGCCGTGTCGTTTAGCCCGGCGTGCGATAAATGGGCGGCCAGAGTGTCCGGATCGGTCGACAGGGCGGCCGCGCCGGGCGCGGCGAGCCGGTCGAAAATCTCCGCCACGCGCGTGACATGGGGCAGCAAGTGCGCGAGCAACGCCTCCCCATCTGCCCGGCCATCCAAGCGGGCGACACGGTCCAGCGCATCCCCCGTCGGCAGCGAATGGGTCTGGCGATCATCGATCATCTGCACGCGATGTTCGGCCGTGCGCAATACCACATAGGCCTCACTCAACGCTGCCGCATCGCACGCCTCGATCCGGCCAGAGGCGGCAAGCGCCGCCAGTGCCGCGCGCGTGTCGCCAACCCGCAGCGCGGGATCACGGCCACCGTGGATCAGCTGATGAATCTGCGCAAAGAATTCGATCTCGCGAATGCCGCCTCGGCCGCGCTTCAGGTCGTAGCCGGGGCCAAACGTCTGCCCCTGCGAATGATGATCGCGAATGCGCCGCGTGATCTCCACGATCTCACCGATCGCGCCAAAATCCAGGCTGCGGCGCCAGATGAATGGGCCGATAGCCTCCAGAAACGACCGACCGAGCGCCAGATCGCCCGCCGCCGGACGGGCCCGAATGAAGGCCGCCCGCTCCCAGGGCAGCGCTTGCGATTCGTAATAGACGATCGCCGCATCGATCGGCACCGCGATTGGCGTCACCTCCGGCGTCGGCCGTAGCCGCAAGTCGACCCGCAGAACATAACCGTCGGCATCGCGCGCTTGCAGCAGCTCGATAACACGGCGGCCGATGCGAACCGCGGCGTCCACCGGCTCCTCATTCTTGCGCGTCGGCAGCGTGTGCGGATCGAACAGAAAGATTGGGTCGATATCCGACGAATAGTTCAGCTCGCGGCTGCCCTGCTTGCCAAGCGCGATCGCCACAAACCCCGCGGGATCCGCATCGGGAGTCCGCTCGCGAATGGCAGTCCGAATGGCCAGGTCCAGCGCACGATCGGCAAAGTCGGTGAGCCGATGCGTCACTTCCGTAAGATCGAAGACACCGGCAAGATCGCCGAGCGCCACTTGAAGCGCGAGCCGCCTGCGCGCCACACGTAGCGCCTTACCAGTCGGCACGTCGTCAGCCGCGACATTCAGAGGTGCTGTCAGTATATCCCCGGAGAATTCACCCTCTCGATCAAGAAGATTGGCAAGGAAGTTCGAACAGCTGCGCGCGCGCGCTGTCGCGTCCGCCAGCGCGTGATCCAGGGTTTTTCCGCTTGACAAGTGACACACCACCAGAATTGCGTTGAAACCTTTCGGCCCAGTCGCCCGTTCTAGCGGCTATGATGGGACATGAACATCACTCAGGAGAGCGCGGCGGCGGCGAGTATTTCGTCCCACGCCCGCGCATCACCGACGCGATCGGCGAGTCGCTGCGATTTACCTATGTGGAGCGCCGGGGGCTGCCCGATGAGCTCGCAAGAGCATTGGCGCGGCTCGACCGAATAACCAGTCAACGCCAGTGAAGGCAAGCGAGCTCAGCGATCCCGGCTGAGCTCGTCCACCTCATCCATGATCTCGTCAAGTGTCGGCTTCACACTCGTGATGGTGTGGTCCGTACGGGACGTCATGTCACTGCCGCTCATCAGTGTTTCAAGCGCCACCCGGCCACGCGCGACGCGGCTCTTGATAGTGCCAACTGCCACGCCGCAGATCTCAGCCGCTTCTTCATAAGCGAAGCCGCCCGCTCCAACCAGGATCAGCGCCTCGCGCTGTGGCTGTGGCAGGTGAAGCAGCGCGCGCTGCATATCTGCCAGCTCGACGTGCTTGTCCTGGCTGGCGGGGGCGGCGAGCAAACGATCCGCTACCAGATCGTCCCACTCACCCTTGAAGCGCGCGCGGCGCATTTGCGAGAGGTACAGGTTCCGCAGGATGATGAAGGTCCAGGCGCGCATGTTGGTGCCCGCCTGAAAGCGCTTCCGCGCCGCCCAGGCCTTCAGCAATGTTTCCTGCACCAGATCGTCTGCAAGATCGCGATTGCCCGAGAGCGATCGGCCAAAAGCGCGAAGGTGCGGGATCACCTGCGCCAGCTGCTTCTTGAACTCGGGGTCCGACAAAGAAACGTGTTCGACCGACACCTCATCGGCCGCGTCCATCGTGCGCGGTTCAGTTTCGGTCATGTCGTGTCGCTTCTTCCCCGCACCGGCAAGTTCCGGTGTTCTTTGCGCAAGATAGGCATCGTCGGCGCGATTAGCCAGCCGCTCCGTTAACATCGTCCGCTGCTTACTGCCGTGCAAAGAGGATGAAGGCGAAGATCACCACAACAAGGACGAGGGACATTGGCAGGATGTAGCGCGTCATGTGCGGCGTGCTACCGGCTCGCGCCTCGTCCGTCGTCACTTCGATACGTTCGTTTTCGTTTGCCATGCCTGCTCAACCCCTCAGCCTCGTTTTGGCTCCGTATCGATTTACGAAACCGGCGCGGTTGATTGATCAAAGAACAAGGCCTGGCTGATTGCCGCCTTCACCGTTGATCGCTGGAACGGCTTGGTGATCAGGAACGTCGGCTCGGGCCGCTCGCCGGTCAGCAGCCGCTCGGGGAACGCCGTGATGAAGATCACCGGCACCTGGAATTCCTGAAGAATGTCCTTCACCGCGTCGATGCCCGAGCTGTCATCGGCAAGCTGAATGTCCGCTAGCACCAGGCCGGGGCGATCCTCCATGGCGAGCGCGACGGCCTCATCACGGGTGACCGCCACGCCGGTCACTTCATGGCCAAGATCACGCACAATGGTTTCGATATCCATGGCGATGATCGGCTCATCCTCGATGATGAGCACCCGTGCGCGGGTCTGCTTCTCGATTTCGGACAGCGCCTCGGCAACCAGTGCCTCTACTTCGCTGGGCGTGGTGTCGACCAGGTAAGCGGCGTCTTCGACCGTAAACCCTTCCATCGCGGTGAGCAGCAGCGCCTGCCGCGACAAGGGCGTCATGCGCGCCAGCCGTGCACGGGCGATCGACTCCTGATCGTCAACATCGCCCGGGTCAGCCTGCTCGCCGTCGTTGGTGGAATTCCAGATCACCTGGAAGGTGCGGTAGAGCCCCAGCCGCGGATCCACGTCGCGGGGAAATTCGTTGGGCGCCGCAACGATCGCCTCCAGCGTGGCACGCACATATTTGTCGCCGTGCGATTGGCTGCCGGTGAGCGCCCGCCCATACCGACGAAGGAAGGGCAGATGCGGGGCGAGCTGTTGTCCAAGCGACATGAGGCGGAACGACTCCCAATAGATGAAGGCGTGGCTTTGCGCGCCGCGCCCGGATTGATCAACTTCTTCGACAAACCCCCGCGGACGCATGACGCCCGACGACGCAATTCGTCGCCGACAGGTGGAACCAACGAGCGGCTTTTTGGTTTCACCGTCGCCAGCCTTGATCAACAGGCTGGCGCCGCGGGCCGTATCAGGCCAAGAGAAATTCATCGTCACGCGGAACGGGTGGTTCAGGGGGCTTAGCGTTGGTTTCGGAAAAGGAAGCGCCGAAAAAACCGGTCAAGACAAAGGGCGGCACCGCGGTGCAGTCCAAGGATCGGGATATGGGCGCAGCGCTACGGTCAATATATCAGAAGACAATCGACGAGTCCGTGCCGGACGAGATGATTTCCCTTCTCAGCAAGCTAGATTAAAACCCCTTCATGACCACGCAGGCGCCGGAAGATTCGCGCACTGGCGCGATGACGCCGACGCTGTTGATGCGCTGGCCGACCGGCGCGAAGCTGCTCATCATTGTCTCCATCGCGCTTCTGCCGCTGGCTATCATCGCTCTTTTCGCAACGCTGCGGATCACGCAGATCGCCGATGCGGAAGCTAGGGCCAGCCTGCGCGTTGCCTCCGCCGAAAGCAGCCGCGCCATCGCGATCGAGTTGATCGGCGACATGACCGCGCTTCGCGTCGCCGTTGATGCACTTGAAAGTGATCCGCTGGACACACCGAGTTGCGCGCGGGTTCAGGGCGTCTTTGCGCAGCAATCCTTCAACGGCGCACGTTTTGCCGTCTTTGATCGGCGCGGCCGCCTGTTGTGCGGCAGCAATTTTCCGCGCGGGCTGGAAGTCGCACGTGCGGCTCGAAACTCCGCAGTTGCTGCGCGGATCGTGCCGGGAAATGGCTTGTTGCTCGGGGTTGTCGGCCGCTCAGGAAGTGTCGCCGCATCGGCCTTTTTCCCCAAGAGCTTTATCGCCGAGTTGAGCCGTCCCAGCGGCTTTACCCCCGCTTACGCCGCCCAGCTCAAACGGCAGGGTGAGGAACTCATCCTTGAGCCGATGCCGAGGGAACACGCCTTTGAGCGGCGGGAAAGCAATGTGACCGATCTGGGAATCGGCGAGTTGTCCTTGGCAATGCAGGTGCGCTCAGCGCCAATTACGTCCCCGCTGGTCATCGCATTGCTTCTACCGCTGGTGATGTGGGCTGCGGCGGCCGGGATCGCCTGGTTTGTCGTTGATCGCCTGCTGATCCGGCCGTTGCGGCAGTTGCGCGCCCACGTCGCCGCCTTCACGCCGGGCGAGGAACCCGATCCGGCCGTGATCCGCGCCCTGCCCGCGCAAGAGCTTCGGGAGCTTGGCGAGACGTTCAGGGCACTCACCCGAACCGTCGCCATTCACGAGGCGGGGCTTGCCGAAGGGCTGGTGCGACAGACCAAGCTCACGCGCGAAGTTCACCACCGCGTGAAGAACAATCTTCAGGTCATCTCGTCGCTCATCAATTTTCACGCACGCGGCGCGCGCTCGCCAGAGGCGGCGCAAGCCTATGCCTCCATTCAGCGCCGCGTCGATGCGCTCGCGGTTGTTCATCGCAATCACTTTGCTGAGATGGAGGAAAACCGCGGCCTAGGTCTTCGGCCGATGCTGGGTGAGCTCGCTTCCAACATCAGGGCGACGGCTGCTGAGGGCATCCAGCTTCGAATCCAGTTAGATACCGATCCTTATCTCGTTTCACAGGATGTGGCCGTCGCCGTTGCCTTTCTCGCGACGGAACTGATTGAACTGGCGGTGACCTGCGATCCGGCCGCTCATCTGCGCCTGTCAGTCAAGGGAGCAAGCGAGGTCGATCGCGCAACGCTGCGGGTATCATCCCCTGCCCTGATTGACGGGCCGCTCCTTCGCGATGGCCTCGCTACCCGCTTCGGCCGTGTGATCGAAGGGCTTTCGCGTCAGCTGCGCGCGCCGCTGCATCATGATCCCCTCACCGGCGCCTATGAAATTTCAATCGCCGTTCTCGGCAAAGATTGAGCACACGCGAGCGCAAATCGCGTTAACTACGCGCCGGAAAAAATCCGTGATCTTCTTGGAACCGCCATTGCGAAGTGGCGTTCTACTCTTCGGATAGCGACCTTATGCCCCCCCGCTCTCGCTATCCACGACATAGGCCCGGAAGCGTCAACCCTCCCCCCCCGGTGACGCTTCCGGGCCTTATTACGTCCGCTCTCTTTCATAACGCCGTTGGAACGAACAACTGCATCGCGCATTTGCGATGATGGCAGATCAGTTGTGTTTACAGGAGGACGTATGAAAAAGATGATGGGTGTGCTGGCAGTAGCGGGTGCCTTGCTGATCAGCGCGTGCAACACGGTGGAAGGTGTGGGCCGCGACGTTTCCTCGGCGGGCAACACCGTCGCCAAGACTGCAGACGGCGCGAAGTAAGCTTCGCTTTTTCCACAGTGTTAGCAGCGGCGGATGCGACCAAGATCGCCTCCGCCGTTTTGCTATTCTGCGGAAAGCTGCTCGCTCGCGCGTGCGCGTTTGCGCTCGGTGAACCAGATGCCGACCAGGGCAAGCTCGTAAAGAAAGCACAGCGGGATCGCGAGCAACAACTGCGACCCGACATCGGGCGGCGTCAGCACCGCCGCAATGGCGAACGCGCCGACGATCGCGTAGCGCCGGGCAGATACAAGCTGCTGGCGGGTGACGATCCCACCACGCTCGAGCAGCATCAGCAGCACGGGAAGCAGAAAGGCGACGCCGAAGCCGAACAGGAACTGCATGATGAACGACAGGTAATTGCCGATCGCCGGCAAGGCTTCCTGATTTACCCCGCCGACATCACCCTGGAAGCTCAGCAGGAAGTGGAGCGCCATCGGCACGGCGATGTAATAGGCCATGGCGGCGCCACTCAGAAACAGCACCGGCGTTGCCAGAAGGAAGGGCAACAACGCCCGCTTCTCGTTGCGATAGAGCCCGGGGGCGACGAACTGCCATAGCTGATTGGCGATGATGGGGAAAGACGCCATCATCGCGGCAAAGAATGCCACCTTCACCTGAACGAAGAAGGCCTCGAAGATCTCGGTATAGATCAGCCGCGTCTGCCCGGCCGCCAACAACGGCTGAACGAGAAACGCAAAGATCGTCTCCGCGAAATAATAGCAGACGAAAAAGGTGAGGACGATCGCGGCCATGCAATACAGCAGACGCCGCCGCAGCTCGATGAGGTGATCGAGTAGCGGTGCCCGGCTATCGTCCAGTTCGCCGGCAGTGCTCACGACGCGGCCTTGTCTTGCGGCAGGGGTGGCTCTGACGCTGGCCCAGCCATGACCTCGGGGCGCTCCACCATGATCGCCTCGGCCGACCCCTCGGCACGGGTCGGATCCTCACATGGCAGATCGGACGCTGGAGCCTCGAAGGAGGCCAGCTCGCCATGAGCAGGCGCGGCGGGCGTCAGCATCGGATGCTCACGCATGATCCGCTCATTCTCCTCCTTCCACTTCTTTTCCATGTCGGCGAGCTCGGCCTCACGGACCATTTCGTCGAATCCGGCACGAAACTGGCGCGCAACGCCGCGCGCCTTCCCCACCCAATAACCAAGCACCCGCAGCGCCTTGGGCAAGTCCTTGGGGCCGATGACGAGTAGCGCCACAAGCGCCACAACCGCCATCTCCGAGAAATTGAAGTCGAGCATGAGTCGCGCCGTCCGGCGAATGTCAGATCAGCGCGCCACCTTGTCGTCCTGAACCACAGTTTCAGACGCGGGCCGTGCTGCCTGCTGCGCCTCGATGCGCTGTGCCGGCTTTACAGCCGCGTCCTCGTCTTCCTCGGACATGCCTTTCTTGAAGTTCTTCACGCCCTTCGCGACGTCGCCCATCAGGCTCGAAAAGCGGCCGCCGCCGAGCAGGAGGACCGCAACGATTGCCAGAACAAGAATATGCGGGAGGCTGAAGCTACCCATTAGGATTCTCCTGAAGTCGCGCCCATCTAGTCGTCATCGCCGGGCTTTTCCACCGCCAGTTCTTCCGTCGCGAGATCAATCGGGTCCAGCAGGCCGGCCGCGCGCAAATCCTCGATCCCCGGCAGGTCACGGCGAGACTCCAGGCCGAAATGCGTTAAAAACCCCGGTGTCGTTGCAAAGGTAAGCGGTCGCCCCGGCACCTCTCGCCGGCCCATTGGCCGGACCCAGCCAGCGTCCATCAGCACGTCGAGCGTTCCCTTGGAAATCTGCACGCCGCGGATCGCCTCGATCTCGGCGCGCGTGACCGGCTCGTGATAGGCGATGATCGCCAGCGTCTCGATCGCTGCGCGGCTGAGCCGGCGGACCTCTTCCCGGCTGCGGCGAAGAAAATGCGCCATGTCGCCGGCGGTCTGGAAGAGCCAGCGATCACCCCGGCGGACCAGGTTGATGCCCCGCCCCGCGTAATCGACCGCGAGCCGCTCCAGCGCCCCGCGCACGTCTCCCTTGCCCACATGCGCCCGAATTCCGTCGATCGACATCGGCTCGTCGGCAGCAAAAAGCACGGCTTCCACCGCTCGCGCGAAATCGTCCGCCGGTGTCACGCAGGCACGCGCAGGTACAGCGGCTCGAATGGCCCGCGCTGATGCAGCTCCACCTTGCCTTGCCGCGCCAGTTCCAAGGCCGCGAGAAAGCTGGACGCGAGGGCCGAGCGCCGCAGCGCCTCGCCTGCGCCCTCCGGCAAGAAGGTTTCGATCATTGTCCAGTCGATCGTCGATCCGATCAACGCCGCGATCCGCGCGATCGCCGCATCCAGCGTCATGACCTCCCGATCCTGTACCACATGCATGACGGGGCGTGTACGGGCGCTGACCCGTCCATAAGCGGAGATGAGATCGAAGATGCCGGCGGACCAGCTTGCCTTGCGCGCCGTGCGCAGCCCCTCAGGCGCGTCACGCCTGAATACATCGCGCCCAAGCCGATCCCGCGCCATCAGCCGCGCCCCTGCCTCCCGCATCGCCGACAGCCGCTCCAGCCGCAACTGGAGACGCAGCGCGAGCTCTTCCGGACTTGGCTCGATCTCGGGATCACGCGGCAGCAAAAGCGCCGATTTCAGATACGCAAGCCACGCCGCCATCACGAGATAATCCGCGGCCAATTCCAGCTGCAGCGTTCTGGCACGCTCCACATAGGCAAGATATTGTTCAACCAGCGCGAGGATCGAAATCTCTTTCAGATCAACCTTCTGCGCCCGCGCCAGATTGAGCAAGAGATCGAGCGGCCCTTCCCAGCCATCGAGATCGAGCGTTAGCTGCTCGCCGATCACGCCGCCAGCGCGAGCAGGGCATCGCGCTTGGCGATCAGCGCCGCGAATTCGCCCTCCTCTGCCGTCACGCTCCCCATCGCCGCGTCCAGGCGCTCACGAGCGCGCGGCGAGATGTCACTCAGACGATCGGCGATCGCGATCATCTCATCCATCCGCGCCCAGCAATCGAGCACCACGTCGCAGCCGGCGGCGATTGCGCCCGCTGCCTTATCGGCGGGCGTACCGGACAGCGCCTTCATGTCGATGTCGTCGGTCATCAGCAGACCGTCGAAGCCAATCCGGCCGCGGATCACGTCCTCGATAATGGTCGGTGACATGGTGGCGGGGCGCTCGCGATCCCACGCCTCGAAGACGATGTGGCTGGTCATGCCCATCGGGGCATGGGCAAGCGCGCGAAACGGCGCAAGATCGTCCTCGAGGTCCGCCTCGCTCGCGGTCACGGTTGGCAGCAGATGATGCGAGTCGACCAAGGCGCGGCCATGCCCCGGCATGTGCTTGACCACACCGACGACCCCCCCGGCAGCCAAGCCCTCGAGCGTCGCGCGGCCCATCGCGGCGACCCGCATCGGCTCGCTGCCGAACGCCCTGACGGCGATCGCCTCGGTGGTTTCCGGCCGGATCACGTCTAGGATGGGGTGACAATCAACGGTGATGCCAACCTCTGCCAGCATCATACCCAACGCCGTGGCATTTGCGCGCGCGGCCTCGATCGCGGACATGGGCGCGATGTTGTATAAGCGGTCGAACTGCGGCCCACCCGGAAACGTCGGCCATTCAGGCGGCCCGAGCCTCGCAACCCGCCCGCCTTCCTGATCGACCAGGATTGCCACGTCGCTGCGGCCCTCAACCTCGCGAAGTGTATCGGTCAGCGCACGAAGCTGGCTGCGATCGACGCAATTGCGCTTGAACAGGATGTAGCCTGCCGGGCGTGCCTGCGCGAAGAACGCGCGTTCATCGGCGGTGAGGACCGGCCCGGAAAGGCCGAAGATCACTGGTTTCATGCGGGTGTGTTAGCGAAAGGCGGGCTGCTTTTCACCATCCGCAAACGCGGCCGTCGCGGCAAAAGCACGTCCACGCTTGCTGACACAGCAGCACGACGTGCCTCAGCTGGTTACAAAGCACTTTTCGCCTGCCACGGTCAGTCGGCCGCACAGATCGGCGGCGGCATCGGTGCTGCCTGCGTTTACCTTCAGCCGATGAACCTGGCGCCCATTCACCTCTGCCGATTGCACCGTCTTCCCCAGCGTCGCCACATAAGCGAAGCGCTTGGCCAGCGCACTCCAGGCCGCATTGGCCGCCGCTTCGCTCGGGAAGGCGCCAAGCTGGACGAGCGACCCGCCAGACCCGACGCCGGGGACCGCCTTCTTCGGCGCGGACATCGGCGCCGTAGCCGTCAGGCGACCAGTTGATCCAGGTACTTCGGCCACGGTGCGCGCGCTGCCGCCGGTTACCGGGGCAGCAGCCGCCTGCGCGCGGCGACCGTCGATCGGGGCTTCGGGCACGGCCTTCAAGTCGATGGCGGCGGGGGCGTTCGACCCAGCGCTCGCGGCAATGGCGGAATCGCCCTCGCCTTCCACCTTCAGTCCGCCCGGATCATCCGGCCTGATCTTGTAGTCGCCCTGCGGCGCGGCGATCAGTTCGCCCTGCCCGTCCGGCGTGCGCTGCTGAAAGTTCAGCACCGCAAAGACAATGGCGGCAAGCAGCACGAGGCCAACCCCGACGAGGGCGGCGACCCGCAGCATGCCTGGGCCCTCCGGCTCGTCCGGTTCCACCGTTTCCAGCCAAGGAAGCCGGTCTTCGTCCCGGAGGTCGATTTCGTCGCGCGCCATGTCTTACATCTCCGACACCGCCTCCACGCCCATGATGGAGAGGCCGTTGCGAATAATTTGCCCGACGCCTTCCGCCAAGAACAGACGCGCGGCAGTCAGCGCATGATCGTCGGGTAGCAGGAAGCGCCGGTCGGGTCGATCGTTGCCGACATTCCACAGCGCGTGAAAAGCTGCCGCCAAGTCATAGAGATAAAAGGCAATCCGGTGCGGCTCACGGGACGCCGCAGCGGTTTCCACCACCCGCGGGAATTGCGCCGCGAGCTTCACCAGGCCGAGTTCCTCCGTATCAAGGCGGGACAGATCAACCGCGGCGGTATCGATACTGGCCTCCGCTGCGCGGCGCCGCAGCGACGCAACCCGCGCATGGGCATATTGCACATAGAATACCGGATTGTCCTTCGACGCCTCCACGACCTTGGCGAAATCAAAGTCCATCTGCGCATCCGAGCGACGGGTGAGCATCGTGAAGCGGACGACGTCCTTGCCCACCTCGCGCACGACATCGGCAAGCGTCACGAAATTGCCCGCGCGTTTGGACATCTTCACCGGCTCGCCACCGCGCAGCAGGCGAACCATCTGCACGAGCTTCACGTCGAAGCGCGTCTTCCCCTCGGTCAGCGCCGCGACCGCAGCCTGGATGCGCTTCACCGTGCCGGCATGATCCGCGCCCCAGATGTCGATCAGTTCGTCCGCGCCCTGTGCTTTCTGGAAGTGATATGCGAGGTCAGCGCCGAAGTACGTCCATTGTCCGTTGGACTTCTTGATCGGCCGGTCCTGATCGTCGCCGAAGCGGCTGGAGCGGAAAAGCGGCAGCTCGACCGGCTCCCAATCGTCAGGCGTTTCGCCCTTGGGAGCCTCAAGCGTGCCGTCATACACGAGGTCGCGCGCACGCAGCCACGCTTCGGCAGCTTCGGGCTTGCCGGCTGCCTGAAGCTCGGCCTCGGACGAGAATAGGTCGTGGTGAATACCGAGCAGCGCGAGATCGGCCTTGATCAGTTCCAGCATCGAAGCAACGGCCCGGGTCCGGAACAGCGCAAGCCATTCCGCCTCCGGCGCGCCGACGTATTGCGGGCCAAATTCTTCGGCCAGCATCTTGCCGACGGGCACAAGATAATCCCCGGGGTAGAGCCCTTCCGGAACCGCCCCGACGTCTTCGCCAAGCGCCTCACGATAACGCAGATGCGCCGAACGGGCGAGGACATCCACCTGCCCGCCGGCATCATTGACGTAATATTCGCGAACGACGCGGTGCCCCGCGAACTCCAGCAGCGCGGCCAGCGCGTCACCTACCACCGCCCCCCGGCAATGGCCCATGTGCATCGGGCCGGTCGGATTGGCGGAGACGTACTCGATATTCACAGTGGTTTGCCCGCCAAGGCCGCGGCCGTAATCGGCCGCTCCCTCGATGATGGCGTCCAACTCGGCACGCCAGCTGTCATCGGTCAGCCGCATGTTGATGAAGCCCGGCCCTGCCACCTCCACAGCGGCCACGTCATCACGCTGTTGTAATTCAGCGGCGATCTTTTCCGCCAGCGCCCGCGGATTCAACTTCGCTGCCTTGGCGAGAACCATCGCGGCATTCGTCGCGAGATCGCCATGCGACGGATCGCGCGGAGGCTCCACCGTCACCGCGCGCCGATCGATGCCGGGTGTCAGCACACCCGCCGTTTCAAGCGCATTCAGCACGTCATCGATGTGAGCGGCAAAGCGAGAGTAGAGCGTCATGGCAACCAATCGTGTTCGTGAAGCCGCGCGCGATAGACCAACGCAGCGCCAGCGACAAATCACGCGACGACTGCGTTTTCTGCAATTGCGAAAAAAGTTTTTGCGATCGCCGCGCCGCAGTGCAGCACATATGTTGCAGTTGCGAAAAGATTAGGTTCTCACCCAAGGATTGTCCGATGCGCAAGCTGATCACCACCGCCGCTCTTCTGACCGCTCTGGCGCCCCTCGCTGCGCAGGCGGAAGCTCAAAAGTCGTTCCAGCACGAAAACCAGACGTACGTCTACACGACCAGCGAAGGCCGTGGCGGCGCCACCGTCATCACCGGCCGCCGCGTGGGCGGTGATCGTTTCCGCCTCGTGCTGAACGGCCAGCGCGTGACCGGCACCGTGGGCGGCACCCCGGTCGCTTTCCAGGCTCCGCAGGAGGGCTCGGTTCAGGTTCTGACCGCCAACTAAGTTTTTCCGAGAGTTCCCTCTCGAAAAGCGCGAGCCGCCCGTGTCGATCCGACGCGGGCGGCTTTTCGTTTGCGCCAACCGCCCGTTCAGGCGACCAGGCCGGATGTCGGCGCACGTCCGCTGAGTGCCGGAAATAGCGCCGTACCAACGCGATCCGGGTCGAGGCCGAAATGGGCCGATAGTGCTCCGGTAATGACATCATCGAGTCGGGCGGTAGGCCGAAGGTCGCGCCCCTCGTATAGCTGGGCGGCCGCGATTCCTGGCCAGTCCGCGATGACACGGCCACCTCGCACACGACCGCCAAACAGCATCGCCGCCGCGCCTGTCCCGTGGTCGGTACCCCCGGTACCGTTCACCGTCACCGTTCGGCCAAACTCAGTGGCCACAAGCACCAACGTCTCCTGCCAGGCCGCGCCTAGCCCGAGCTGAAGAGCGGCAAGCATGGAGTCAAGGTTCTTCAGCCCACCGGCGAGCCGCGCGCGCTGGCCGCTGTGAGTGTCCCACCCGCCGGTCTCGATCATCGCGATCCGTGCGCCGTCGGCCGGCAGGAGCAACTGCGCAGCCAACCGCCCGGTGGCAGCAGACTCGCGCCCGGCGTGCTCCGACTGATCCCCCACCAGACCCCGCACGCTCAACGCCTCGCTCCAAAGCGCATAAAGCTGCGCATCACCTTGATAAAGCATGGTAACCCGCTGCAGCAGGTCGTCGGAGGCATCCGGCAGAACCGAGGGCGCGTAGCTCGCCACTTCGTTTCCCCCCCTCAGTGCCGCCGGCATGGTTGCAGAAACGGCAATTGCCCGCGCGCCGTCTCGCGGCAACAGGTCCAGCAAGCGGTTCATCCAACCATCGCGCACCTGATAGGCGCTGGCACCGCCCGTCTCGAGGACGTTCTGACCGTCGAAATGCGATCGGTCACGGTAGGGCGATGCGACCGCGTGAATGAACAAAGCCTGCCGCTGCCGGTATAGCTGGGCCGCTTTCGACAACCCCTGATGCAGGGTGAACATGCCGTCTAGCTTCGCGCCGGCTGAAGCGTCTTCGGCGAAGCTCTGACGGACCGCAGCGTGGGCCGGGTCTCCGACCGGCATCACCGTACCGATGCCGTCTGCCGCGCCGCGCTGAATGATGAACACGAAACGCTTCTGCGTCGCCGCGCGGGCAAACGCCATTCGGGGCATCGCGCCAGCAGTCAGCGTTGCCAGCGTGCCGCGGACCAGAAACGATCGACGATCCAGCATGGCTTACCTCCGCATCATTTCAGGCGCGACAAGCAGGAGCGCCAGGGCCTGACCGGGGCTTTCCGCCCTATCTAGGGCATCCAAGGTGGCGGCACCTACGGCATCCGGAAAGAGCGTCGATGCCAACGCTCGCGCGTCAGTGGCACCAGCGCGCTGAGCCAGTCGCTCTGCCGCCTCTACGCGGCGCATCAGCGCGTCCGGTCCCGCCCAAGTCGCAGCGATATCATTAAAGCCGCTCGGCTGCCCCGGCCTCCAGACCCGTTGGCCAAGCTGTTCCTGCAGACCCACAGCGGAGCCGCCGTCGGGGAGCCTAGAGCCCAAGGCTCGCAACGCAGCCAGCGACCATTCCCACGGGCTGCGGAACTTGACGGGCTCCGTCACCCACGCTTCCGGCGACAAGATAATCGTCCTGTACAACGTGGGGAGGTCTCCCCCGGACCGCAGAAACGCGTTTTCCAGCCGAGCGACCATGGCCGGCGCCGGCGTATCACCCGCGAAATGTCTCGTGAGCTTGGTCGCGAGGTGGCGAGCAGTGGCGGGGCTATGCGCGAGATCATGCAACACGGCTTCGGCCTGCGCTTCGGCTTCCTGAGAATACGCCTTGCCGAGAATCGTTCGGGTGCCTAATTCGTGCAACTCCGGCAGGAATGCGGATCCGCCTGTGACCTCACGAGAACCGATGCGTCGCCCAATTCCTGGAACGGTCCACCCGGTCAGCGACCGCGCGAACTCCGTCACGTCTGCCTGGCTATAGCCGGTGCGCGCGCCCAGCGTATGCAGCTCCAGAATCTCACGCGCCAAGTTTTCGTTCAGTCCCTGCCGCCGGGCGGCAACACGTGGGCGCCGACCAAAGACGCTGCCCGGTCCAATCGACACCACTTGGTCGAGATAGAGGAGCATAGCGGGGTGGCACTCCGCCGCTTTCAGCATGTCGCTGAACTTGCCCATGACATGCGGGCGAATGGCCTCGAACTCAAAGGATCCCGCCAGGGGAGAGACGGAGATCTTGTCAGCCGAAACCGCAAAGTGATTGGACCAGAAATGGACCATCCGCTCCGCAAAGGGTGTCCTGCTAACGAGTGCGGCTGCCACTCTTGCATTTACTGCATCGACATAGTGGAGCCGCAATGCACTACGGGCTCGCCTGCGCAGCGCCACTGCTGCATCGTCCCCAACCGCAACTGATGACGGCTCGGCTTGCCCAGAGACATCGGGCCGAAACTTGCTTGTTCTGACTGCTCGACCCTGAGCTTGGTAGTCGGCAATGTCGTTGAGGATCGCCGCGCTACCCGCAGCCTGCCGTAGTGGCGGCGGCTGCGGATCATAGGCAATCAGTTGAGCGGAAAGCCAATCACGCGCCGCCCCGGGAGCGTTCGCTATCTCCGGCTCGTCCGGCCGCGCGCCCAGGCCAAAGCGGTTTAGCGCGATCGATCGCTCACTCACTCAAGCCTCCATCGGCAGAGGAACTGGCTTTGCGGGCCTAGCTTTAACCGTAGGTCGACAGCGAAGCGCACTGATCATCGCCAATTACTTAAGAGAGGCCGGCGCGAGAGGTCCTGCTGATTTGATGCTTCGGCTCAGGTGACAAGGTACGCGCCAGTGTTTCGAACCGGCCGCCGTCGATTCGGATCTCATTGAATGCGGGCGGAGACATGCGGAGCCTCTTGGACAGGGTGCCGGCCCCAATCATCCGGACGGTCCAATCCCCCACCTGCACCGGCTTATCAAACGGATCATGAACATGCCCGGAAAGTATGGCATGAACGCCTGCGTCGGCTAACGCCGCCAGCGCTTTCTCGCCGTTACGCGTCTTGGCAGTACCGCGCGTCCCGCCTTCGATGAGGGGATGATGCCCCGCCACAAAGATCAAATTGCCCTTCGGCACGGCTTCGGCGAGGTCCAACGCGTCGCGGAGTGCTCCGGAACTCACATGGCCTTTCGACCAGTTCCAACGCCATTGCGCCCGGGCGGTGGTTTTCAGCGGGATGATCGAGACACCGGGCAGATCCAGGGTCCTCTCTATCAGCCGCTCGGCCGCACCATAGCGCTTGTAGGGACTGAGCAGGCGCCGCAACGGATCCCAATAATAGGGTAGGTCGTGATTGCCGACCTCGATTGTCACCGGCACTCCTAGCGACAGGAGCCACTTACCACCGGCATCAAACTCGCGCGGCTTGGCACGCATCGTGAGGTCACCGGTCATGATGACGGCGTCCGGCGCCTCATCAGCAACGCAGCGGGCGAACCAATCCAGCGCCTTCGGGTCTTCCGCTCCGAAGTGCACATCACTGACGTGAAATAGCTTCATCGACATGCCAACGCGCTGCCCGCAAGAAGGTTCGCGGGCAAGCACCGCTTCACAAAGCTGCCTTAGATGCGCCGATGCTTTCCACCGTAATGCGAGCCGATATATCCACCGATCCGCGCCATCTCCGCCGCGGCGTTACGCGCCGCCTCGGCAGCACATGGGAAGGGATCTCGTTCGGCCTGGCTTGCCCGCATCGCTACCCGTTCACACAATGTCTCGATATCTGCGCGGGTCAGCACGTTCTTTTCCCGGAGCAAGCAAAGCAAGCTTTGCAAGATCACCAGTGTTTCGTCGCCCGCGCGCTCTTTCGGCACCATCGGCTCTCTCCTCGTCCTATCTACGGGAGAGTATCCATTTCGTTCCCACTTGCAAGACCTTGCACTCGATCAGTTGAGCCCGCCCCCGAACGAGCGGTATAGTTCAACAAGATTATTCCCACGAGAGAGACGGGTGGCAATCAATTGCTGCTGCGCAGCATAAGCCGTGCGTTGAGCGTCAAGCGAGACCAGGAAGGAATCGATCCCTGCCTGGTAGCGTGCTTCAGAAAGCCGAGCCGCAACGCTGGCGGCTTCTGCGCGCGCGGTCTGCGCAGCGATCTGCTCATCGATCGTCCCACGCTGCGCCAAGGCATCAGAAACTTCACGAAACGCGGTCTGTACTGCACGTTCATACGTTGCCACCGCCACTTGCTGGGACGCTTTAGCGTACTCAAGGTTCGCGGCATTGCGCCCGCCGTCAAACAGCGGAAGCCCAATCGACGGGGCAGCATTGTAAGTGAAACTGCCGCCTGCGAAGAGGCCAGACAGGGCTGTCGAGATGGTACCAATCGTCGCGGTCAAAGAGATCCGTGGGAAGAACGCAGCGCGGGCCGCACCGATGTTGGCATTTTGCGCGATCAGTTGGTGCTCCGCCTGCAAGACGTCAGGCCGGCGCAACAGAATGTCGGACGAAAGATTACCCGGAAGCGCATCGCGGGTAACCGGCGCGGCACTGAGCCCCTGCGGTAAGAAGTTCGCTGGCACTGTCGCTCCAACCAGAAGGTTCAGCGCATTCTGATCCTGGGCCACGCGCGTCTGCAGCGTCGCGATATCGTTGCGGGCGGCCTGATAGTTCGTCTCCGCCTGCCGCGCTTCGAGCTCTGAAGCGACACCGATGCGGAACTGCGCCCGCGTAAGGTTCAGCGATTGCTCAAACGTCTTCAATGTCGCGCGACTGATACGAAGCTGCTCTTGGTCCGACGCCATGGTCAACCATGCGTTGGCGATCTCGGCAATAAGGCTGATGCGCGTCGCCCGCTGTGCTTCTTCGGTGGCGAAATATTGCTCCAGCGCCGCTTGAGACAGGTTACGCACGCGACCGAACAGATCGAGTTCGAACGCCGAAAAGCCAGCGTTGACCGAGTAGATCTCAAGGTTCGATGATCCGCCGCGTGCGCCGAGATTTCCAGGGCCCGCGCCGGCCCCCGCGCCAACCCCAGCTCCGCCGCCTATTGCCCCGGCTCCCGCCGCGCCGCCCCCCGCACCAAAGATATTGTTAGTAAAGGTACCAGAGCCGGAAACGGTCGTGCTTGGTACACGATCGGCGCGTTGGATTCGATATTGCGCGCGCGCCTGCAGCACGTTGCCGGCAGCAATCCGGAGGTTCCGATTGTTGGACAGGCCAGAATCAATCACCTGCTGGAGCCGCGGATCGAGGAAGAAATCACGCCAGCCAATCTGGCTGATATCCGGCGCGTCGCTGGCCGCCCGGGGATAGGTTCCCTCCTGCGGCAAGGCAGAAGGAACTGCGCCGATCGGGCGATCATAGTTCGGCGCCAGGTTACAGCCCGACAAGGCGGTCGCCATAGCCATCGCGGCCAGAATGGAACGGCTGTTCATTTCGATCATGCTCCTCGCGGCGCGGCAGGGCCGGCGCGCTCGCCGCCGCTCGCGTCATCAGGATCGCGCAGCGGCTCGTAGTTATTCTCGGTTTCCTCGTCTTCCCGCTCCTTGTCGTGACCGAACAGACGCGAGACCAAGACGAAGAACATCGGCACGAGGAAGATCGCCAGCACCGTTGCCGACAACATGCCGCCGACGACCGAACGACCGATCGCGTTCTGCCCACCGGCACCTGCACCGGTCGACAGCGCCAGCGGCAACACGCCGAAGACGAAAGCGAGGCTGGTCATCAGAATAGGGCGCAGTCGCAAACGCGCCGCTTCTACCGCAGCATCGAACGGCCGCATGCCCTCCACGATGCGTTCCTGTGCGAACTCGACGATGAGGATCGCGTTCTTAGCCGCCACCCCGATCGTCGTAATCAAGCCGACCTGAAGGTAGATGTCGTTGTTCAGCCCGGTCACCGTAGCCGCAAGAAGCGCGCCGATGACTCCAAGCGGCACCACCAGCATCACCGCCATCGGAACGGACCAGCTCTCATAAAGCGCCGCCAAGCAGAGGAACACGATGAGCAAGGAAAGGGCGTAAAGCGCCGGCGCCTGTCCTCCAGACAGCCGTTCTTCATACGAAAGGCCGGTCCACTGGAGACCCGTTCCCGGCGGAAGCTTGGCGTGCATCTCTTCGATGGCTTCCATCGCGCCGCCGGTGCTGACCCCCGCCCCGGGAGACCCCTGAAGCTGCATCGCAGGCTGCCCGTTATAGCGGGTCAGCTGAACCGGCGCATTCGCCCAAGAGATGGTGGAGAAGGCGGTGAACGGCACCATTTGCCCATCGGCGCCGCGCGCGTAGAAGCTTGCGAGGTCCTCGGGCTTCAGCCGGTACGGAGCGTCCGCCTGAACATAGACCCTCTTCACACGACCTCTATCGATGAAGTCGTTGATGTATGCGCCACCCCAAGCAGTCGAGATCGTCGAGTTGATTGAGGCAATATCGAGACCGAGCGCGCGCGCTTTGTCCTGATCGATCTCGATCTTCAGCTGCGGAGCATCTTCAAGGCTCAGCGGCCGCACTTGTGCCACCCGCGGCTCCTGCATCGCCATGCCCAGCAGCATATTGCGCGCCTGCGTCAGCCGTTCATGACCGATGCCGCCCGTATCGATGAGCTGAACGTCGAAGCCAGTCGCATTGCCGAGTTCCTGCACGGCGGGAGGAACCAACGCAAAGATCATGCCGTCCCGATACTGCGAAAAGGCACCCATGGCCCGCCCGACGAGAGACTGAGCGCCGTTCTCGGCCCCTTCCCGCTCGTCCCAAGGCTTGAGGCTCACGAAGGCCAAGCCCGCATTCTGCCCCTGTCCCGCGAAGCTGAACCCGTTGATCGTGAAGACTGATTGGACGCCGGGTTCTTTCAGGAAGTGACTGCGGATCAGATCAAGGCCCTTTTCGGTCCGCGCAGTGGTCGCGCCGGCAGGCCCCTGCACCAGCGCCACGACCGTGCCCTGGTCTTCATCGGGAAGAAAAGCCGTCGGGAGACGCATGAACAGGAACGCCATGCCGGCCACGATCAATGCGTAGATCAGCATCGAGCGCTTCCAGCTTCGCGCTGTCCGCCTGACGCCCTTCTCGTAGCGGATGGTACCCTTTTCAAAGGTGACGTTGAACCAGCGGAAGAACCGGGCGAAGATGCCGGTACCTTCATGCTTCGTGGTGTCGTGCGGCTTCAGGATCGTGGCGCAGAGCGCCGGCGTGAGGATCAACGCAACCAGCACGGACAGAATCATCGCCGATACGATCGTGATCGAGAACTGGCGATAGATCACGCCTGTCGACCCGCCGAAGAACGCCATCGGCAAGAACACCGCCGAAAGCACCATACCGATGCCGACGAGTGCGCTCGAAATCTCGTCCATCGACTTGCGCGCCGCGTCCCTCGGGCTCAGACCCTCCTCGACGATGAGGCGCTCGACGTTCTCCACCACGACGATTGCGTCGTCCACCAGCAATCCGATCGCCAGCACCATGCCAAACAAGGTCAAGGTGTTGATCGAATAGCCAGCGACCGCCATCACCGCAAACGTGCCGAGCAGCACCACGGGTACGGCAATCGTGGGGATGATGGTGGCGCGCCAGTTCTGCAGGAACAGGAACATGACAAGGAATACGAGCACCACGGCTTCGACGAGCGTGTGGACAACCTGCTCAACAGAAAGACGCACGAAAGGCGTCGTATCAAACGGATAAACTACCTTCACATCCGAAGGAAGCCCCTTAGCAATAGACTCGACCTCGGCCTTGACTGCATCAACAGTCGAAAGTGCGTTTGCGCCGGCCGCCAAGCGTACGCCGAAGCCCGACGCCGGCTTGCCATTGAAGAGCGAATCGAAGCCGTAGTTCTCGGCGCCAAGCTCCACACGTGCCACGTCACGCAGACGGACCACGGCACCGTCTACGTTGGTCTTCAGGCGAATGGCACCGAACTGTGCAGGCGTTTGCAGACGCGACTGCACGGACACGGTGGCGTTGAGCATCTGCTCCGAAGGCGCCGGCTGCGAGCCGATCTGACCAGCAGAGACCTGCGCGTTCTGCGCACGTACCGCAGCGGAGACATCAGCAATCGTCAGCTGATAGTTGTTGAGCTTAAGCGGATCGATCCAGATGCGCATCGCATACTGCGAGCCGAACACCTGAAGCTCACCCACACCGGTGACCCGGCTGACCGGATCCTGAAGACGCGCCACGACCATATCAGCAAGGTCCGTGGCGCTGTGCGAGCCATCCGCCGAGTACAGGCCGACGATAACAAGGAAACTGGCGGCAGATTTTTGAACTTGGATACCTTGCTGCTGCACCTCTTGAGGGAGCAGTGGAGTGGCCGCCTGCAACTTGTTCTGGACCTGCACCTGAGCAATGTCCGGGTCAGTGCCCTGCTCGAACGTCAGCGTGATGGTAAGTACGCCGGCTGAAGAAGACGAGGAGGAGAAATAGCGTAGATTATCGATCCCGCGGAGCTGCTGCTCGATGATCTGGGTGGTTGTGCGTTCGAGCGTTTGCGCGTCCGCGCCGGGGTAAATTGCCGTGATCGACACCGTGGGCGGCGCGATCTGTGGGAATTGAGCGACGGGGAGCGAACGGATCGCGATCACGCCCGCCAGCATCATGACGATCGCGATCACCCATGCGAAGATGGGCCGATCGATAAAGAAGCGTGCCATGTATGTTTACTTTGCTTGTGCCGAAGCGCCCTGCGGCGACTGGCCTTGGCCACCAGGCTGGGCAGGCTTGGCATTGGGCTTCCACGGCTGAGGCGTGACGGGCATGCCCGGGCGAAGCATGCTCCCTCCCTCGATGATCACGCGATCGCCCGGCTTCAGCCCGGCCGTGACTAGCCAATTATCGCCGATCGTCCGCGGTGCCGTAAGCGCGCGCTGTTCCACCTTGTTGCCCTGCCCTACGACCAGAACAGTGGGCTGACCCTTCTCATCCCGCTGAATGGCACGCTGCGGCACAAGCAGCGCATCAGGCTCAGTGCCTTCGACCAACTCGGCGCGAACGTACATCCCAGGTAAAAGCAAACCACGCGGATTATCGAAGATAGCGCGGATCGTCTGTGTGCCGGTGGCGGGATCCACGGTGACGTCTGCGAATTGCAACGTTCCCTCTACCGGGTAGATCGAGCCATCTTCAAGCCGCAGTCGAACACGAGCCGCTCCGCCGCCACGAGACAGATCGCCCGACGCAATCTGCTGACGAAGCCTCAGCAGATCTGCACTGGACTGCGGCACGTCGACGTAAATCGGGTCAAGACGTTGAATGGTGGTCAGCGGCGTTGCTTGACCTGATGTGACGAGCGCACCCGTCGTCGCGGCCGCGCGGCCGATGCGCCCGGAAATCGGCGCTCGGACGGTAGTACGCTCCAGGTCAATCTGCGCAGTTTGAAGCGCCGCCTGCTGCGCAGCAACATCGGCCTGTGCCTGCTGCGCCGAGGTGATCGAATTCTCATACTCCTGGCGAGAAATGGCGTTGATCTTCACCAGCTCACCATATCGCCGCTGAAGCGCGGCGCTCGAGGCGATCGCGGCACGTGCGCGGGCCAGTGATGCACGTGCGCTGGCGACCGCAGCACGATACGGCTGTTGGTCGATGCGATAGAGCGCCTGGCCGCGGCGCACCTGATCACCTTCACGGAACAGCCGCTCTAGAATCAGACCATTAACCTGCGGGCGCACTTCAGACGTTTCATAGGGGGTCGTCCGCCCCGGCAGCGTGGTCGTGAGCGTCACCGCCTGAGGCTGTACGCTTATGAACCCCACCGGCGGCGGCCCCGCCTGCTGCTGGCCCTGCTGCGTCTGATCACTATGGCCCCCGCATGCAGAAACAGAAGCCAGCAGGAGCGCAGAAAGCGCGACCCTCTTGAATGACATATGGTTCTCTGTGATAAGTGAGTGATCGTTCACTCACGTTTGCTGCTACTGCGAACGGGAGAGAGCGTCAAGTACAGGGAGAAGGATCATAGAGAGGTGCAGCGCTGCTCCAGTTGATGGCCGCGTCGGCCGGGCAAACGCACGGCGTGAAAACTTGATCCAGGCAGCGCGACAGGCGTTTGCTGCACACGGTTTTCACGGCACCGGCATTGCTCAGATCGCACAAGCCTCGGGCATCGCCGTCGGGCAGATTTATCGTGATTTCGCCAACAAGGAGGCGATTGTCGCGGCGATCGTGGAGCGCGACCTCGAAGAGTACCTTTCCGAGAGCGGATTATGCGCTGCGGGTGCGTCTGGCGATCCCAACGCGATACGGCGGTGGATTCGCGACTTTGTGGCGTGCGAGGAGCGACCCGAAGGCGGACGGCTGATTGCAGAGATCATGGCGGAAGCGTCGCGAAACGAGCGTATCGCCGAAATCACTCGCAACCTTCAGCAGCGATTGCGCCGTGAGCTTACCGCTGCTTTGCATCTGTTGGTACCAGTCTCTGGCGATCCGCAGCGGATGGATCGTGTGGCTGAGATGATCCAAACCATATCATCCGGCGTCTTTCACCGCCGTATCATCGATCCCGACGAGCCCTGCCCGGCGGTTATTGATACGCTAATGAGCTGTATCGACGCCGCCATCGATCAGCTTCGCGGTGAATAACGGAGCTGCGGCGACAACACATCAGCGCCGCACGCGTAGGCCAATCCAGAGAGTGCGCGGCGTCGCCCGTTCGATGACGTCAGCGCCGCTGATGCCTGCTTCTACGCGCTCGTCGAGAACATTTTCGCCTCGCGCTTCGATGGCGATACCGCGCGTGAGCGGGACGGCGAGATAAGCGTCCAACGTCGTCGCGGGAGCAAGTGACCGGATGTTTTGATCGTCCTCAAATTGCCGGGCGACGTGCCGCACAGTAGCAGAAGCGGCCCAATCCGCCTGTTGCCAGCCCAATGTTCCGGAGAGCTGGTCGACGGGCGTTTGCGCGGGTCGAAGACGATCAAGCGCTTCCGCGGCCCCAGACGCCTTCACTCGAGGATCCACGTGGCTCCACGAAGCAATTGCCATGATCGGACCGGAGTGCCAGCGGGCGTCCAGTTCCAAACCCCGGGACTCGATTTCGTCTAGGTTCTGCCTGATCCGGTAGCTACCGCTGACAAAGCCGACACCTGGAAAGGTACCCGGCCCCGCGCCGGCCGTGACGTTCGAAATCGCCCCCTGCAGTCGACTCCAGAAAACGGTCGCGTTAAGCGAGATAGTCGCAGCCGGCGCAATCGTCACGCCTCCGTCTACTCCGGTTAGCCGCTCTGGCGCCAGAAACGCGTTTGCCGCCGTTGCATCGGCCCCGACCCGGAATGGCCGGTATAGTTCGTTCAACGTTGGCAGGCGCCATCCCCAGTAGCCGCTCGCCCGAACGGTCAGCGCTTCTGCAGGATTGAACGCTGCTCCAACTCGGCCCGTCCACTCCGTGCCGTGACGATCAGCGAAGTTCGCGTCAGTGAGCGGCGCGCCCGTTGCGATCGTATATTCGCTCAGCCGGCCGCCGGCGACCCGCCAGCGATCTACGCGCCCGCCCAGCGTCCACGTCCAAGGGCCCGCCTCCACTGTCCCGTCGAAGAACAAGCCTGCCGTGCGACTGCTTCCTCCCGCGATCCGGCGCCGGGAGGGTAGACCGGCCACATAGGTGTAGTTCTCCTGTGTGCGACCTTCCAGATCTCGCAGATCTGCCCCGATCCGCGCATCACGTCCCGCACCGACTGGTGGCACAATCTCAAGCCGAACTCCGACGCCCGTGGCGGGCGTATTGTATTGATCAAGGCTCTGAGTAGCGCGGCTGCGATCAGCCGTGAGACTTGCAAACTGCGACGCGAACGTACGCGCTTGCAGATAAGCAAGCGCAGAAAAGCCCCACGCGCCGCGGCCGACGAGCCGAATACTCGCGTCGGCGCCTTCGCTACGGTTCGAAGTGAAGGCCGTTCCGCGATCGCGCTTGTCAGAGAAAGCGCTAACGTTCGCGTGAAGCTCGGTATCGGATGACACCTTCAATACGCCTCTTAACGCAGCTGACACTTGCTCGTAACCCGCCGGGCGATCTGCGGCTCCGCGTGAATTCGCTACAATCGGCACGAACCCGTCACCAGATGCATAAGCTGCGGACAACGTGGCGAATCCGGGGCCGGCGACTAGCGCGCCTGACGCTTGAGCATCAATGGCGTTCCGGCTCCCGTAAGCGGCGGTGCCAACAAAGCCAGGCTGCCCATGCGGGTCCGCGCTCTCCAACTCTACCGTGCCGGCTAGCGCGCCCGGACCGAAATAGCCGCTACCACCACCGCGCGTCACTCGAATGCGACCGAGCCGATCCGAGGCATAAGCGGGAAACGGCACCCAGCCACCAAATGGATCGGCTTGAGGAACCCCGTCTAGCACTAGCATGGCACGGCTGGACGCATTGCCGCCGATGCCACGAAGTGAGATGCCTTGGCTGGTCGGGTTGGCGGAACGAGAATCCGATCGGCGGAATTGCTGGAGGCCCGCCACGTCTGCCAAAATGCTTTCCAGTCGATCACTGGCGTTTGCCGCGATGCGTGCGGCATCGATCGTCACGACACTAGCGGCACGATCGCCTGGTCGGTCATCAAGGCCTCGGCCAGTGACGATGATTTCAGGAACGGTCTGCCCAAAGGCAGGGGTGGCGGCGAGCAAGGCTCCGAACGCGCCGAGTCGAAAGATCATGCGCTGTCTTGCCTATTACTCAATGCTTCGCGCAACCGATACTGCGTTCCGGCACGATCTATGCGGGCGCCACTTCAACCGCCGCCAGCGCGTCCGTGAAACGGCGTCTCCACCAAATCACGTCTTCGCAGCAGACGTCGTCATACATTTTACGCCAACGAGCGATCCGCTCGTCCCGCGGCATGGCCAGCGCTTGCTCGATCGCATCCGCCATTTCGTCAGGACTATAAGGGTTGATCAGCAATGCTTCGGCCAGCTGTTCCGCCGCGCCCGCGAATCGTGACAGCACCAAGACGCCGGGATCGTCTGGGTCCTGCGCCGCAACGAATTCCTTCGCGACGAGATTCATGCCGTCTCGCAACGGCGTCACGAGCGCGACACGGGCGGCGCGGTAGACGCCGGCAAGCACGTCGCGTGGTAGACCTCGATTGACGTAACGAAGGGGAACCCAATCGATCTCGGCGAAGGCGCCGTTGATTCGCCCCGACAGAGCGTCAAGCGTCCCCCGAATCTCCTGGTAACTTTGCACCGTCGCGCGCGAGGGCGGCGCAATTTGCAGGAGCGATACATTGGTCAGTTGATCAGGCCGCGTCTCAAGGAAGCGCTGATAGCCGTTGAAGCGCTCTTCGATGCCCTTTGAGTAATCGAGCCGGTCCACACCGACGATCAGGTTCCGCCCATGCACGCTCTCGATCATGCGATTGAGCGTCGCGACGGCTTTTTCGCCGTTTGCGGCAGCGATGAACTCTCGGGCGTCAATGCCGATCGGGCATGCAATCGCCTTTATGGTGCGTCCTCCGACGGTGACCTCGTCGTTCGGGCCGATTGTCCCGGCCATCTCGCGTTCCACGTAATCGTGGAACGTCTCGAGCCACTCCCGGGTTTGAAAGCCGACGACGTCGTAGGCAAACAGCGCCTCCACCAGGCGCCGGTGCTCCGGCAAGGCAATCAGCAGTCGCGTGGGCGGCCAAGGAATGTGGAGGAAGAAACCTAAGCGATTTCTGATTCCCTTCTGCCGCAGCATCCAGCCGAGCGGCACCATATGATAGTCGTGGACCCAGACCAGGTCTTCCGGTTCGATATGAGGACTGATGACTTCGCTGAAGAGGCGGTTGACCCGTTCGTAGCCGCCCTGAAAGTCTCGTTCGAACTCGGTCAGTCCAAGCCGGTAATGAAAAAGCGGCCAGAGCGTGCGATTTGCGTAACCGTCGTAATATTCCTCCACGTCCTGCTCAGGCAGATCGATTGTCGCCGAGGTGACGCCGTCATAGGTTTCGAAGCGAAGTTCGCCGGTTTCGCCCGTTTCACCGGACCAGCCAAACCATATCCCGTCCGCCTCTCGCAAGGCGGCCGTAAGAGCCACGGCGAGCCCCCCTTGGGCGCTTGGCTGTTGCGCCGTAGGCGCTGAGACCCTGTTCGATATCACGATCAGACGGCTCATCGTATGGCGCTCCACGGTTTGCTGAGCAGCACCGCGCAATTGATCACGCCCACCAGCGAATAGGTCTGAGGATAGTTGCCCCACAACTCGCCGGTCACGGGATCGATGTCTTCGGACAGCAGGCCAGCTGGGGTGCAGCGCGACAGCATCTCTTCAAATAACTCGCGCGCATCCGCATCACGGCCGGTGAAATGAAGAGCCTCGATCAGCCAAAAGGTGCACACATTGAACGCTGTATGCGGGAGACCGAAATCGTCCTCCGTCGCGTAGCGGAGCATGTGCGATCCGCGCCGCAACCCTCCTTCAACGGCGTCAAGCGTGGACCGAAAACGCGGATCGTCAGGCGCCAGGAAGCGCAAGTCGAGAAGTTGCAGAAGGCTGGCGTCCAGATCGTCGCCACCGAACGTTGCTGACATCCGCTGCGTTTCCGGGCGCCAAGCGGCTCCTTCGATCCTGGCCCGCATCTGGTCGGCGCGCTCACGCCAGAAGATGGCCCGTTCGAACAACCCGAGCGCCTGCGCAGCGTTCGCAAGCCGATCGCATGCAGCCCAGCACATCGCCGCGGAATATGTGTGGACATGACTCTTGGTCCGCAGTTCCCACAAGCCGGCGTCCGGCTTGTCGAACTTCTCCCAAGCGCGCTCTCCCACAGGCTCCAATGCTTCGAAATCATCTCTTCCCGCGACGCGTAACAGTCGATGATCGAAGAAAGCCTGCGCATTGGAAAGCACGATCTGCCCATAGGCATCGTGCTGGATCTGCTCATAAGCCTGATTGCCGACACGAACCGGCCCCATACCGCGATAGCCGTTGAGTGCTGGCGCCTCACGCTCAGTGAGGATCGCCTCCCCGCCTACCCCATAAAGCGGCTGGATATGGCCCTCCTTGGCGTTATCCACGATGTTGCGCAGATATTCGAGATAGCTTTCGAGAACGTCCAGAGCGCCGAGACGGTTAAGCGCCTGGACGGTGTAATAGGCGTCTCGCACCCAGCAATAGCGATAATCCCAGTTGCGCTGTGATCCGGCATGCTCGGGTATGGAGGTCGTCAGCGCCGCAACGATCGCCCCGGTTTCTTCATGCTGGCACAGCTTCAAGGTGATGGCGGAACGAATGACCGCTTCCTGCCACTCATGCGGCGTCGCCAAACTACGTGCCCAGTGCTGCCACTCCTCCACCGTCCTATCGAGCATATTCTCGAGCGACGCGGCGATATCGTCCGCAAAGCTCTCGTCAGGTCCAAAGAAGAAGTAGAGCGGGCGTTCGACACGAAACATGCGCTCGTCCTCGACCCAGCCCACGGGCGCCGTAGTGGACAGGCGCATGACGCCGTCGTCCAGCAGATAGCGGATGTGGTTTGAGCCGCGCGTGGTCTGTGCTTGCTTCTCGCCCCAATTGGTCGCGGGTCGAAGCCGAACACGCACGCGAGGGTTGCCCGCCACAGGACGCACAATGCGAACGAATGCTACCGGACGGTACTTGCGGCCGTTCCGTGCAAAGCGCGGACAGAAGTCGATCACTTCTATCGCGCTACCATTTTCGTCCTCGTGGCGAGTCACGAGCACGGGGGTGTTGCGCATGTAATATTGATCGGTCTTGCGCTGCCGATCGATGTCGATTTCCCAGAAACCGAACGCGTCCTCTCCGGCGGGCGGCTTGTCGTCAAGCAGCGAGCAGAACGCTGGATCTCCGTCCACGCGCGGCAAGCAACCCCAGACGAAGCGACCGGCGCGATCCACGAGCGCAGAAACCTGGCAGTTGCCGATTGGCCAAAGATCCATTGTCGCTGTCATGCCACTGCCCTTAACCATGTCCTTACCGCAGCCACGTCATCCAACCGGTAAGAGGCTGCGGTTTCTCTAATCGGCCCGACGAGGACTCCGACGCCGTTCAAACCTGCGACCGCCGCGAAGCCGGCTTCATCCGTCACGTCGTCGCCAACGAAGACCGGGATGCTACCCGCGAACGGCGGCTGCGCGAGCAGGGCGGATATGCCACTTCCCTTGTCATGACCCCCGGCCCGAAGCTCGACCATCATCTTGCCGGATTGAAGGACTAGACCGTCCGTTCCCGCATATCGTTCCGCTAGGCGGCGCGCTGCGGCGGCGTGATCCGGCGCCATACGGTAATGAACGGCAACGCCCAGGGACTTCACCTCGATCACCACCCCCTGCTCACCTCCGAATGCGGCGGCAAACGCCTGCTCCGCCTCGTCGAGAGCGGCCGGGCGAGCGGGCGTGATCCGCTCACCGGATAGCTGCAGCTCAGCCCCGTGGCTCCCCACAACCGCGATCCCCGTCGCTGATTTTCCAAGAAACCCCTCAATCTGAGCCACCGACCGTCCACTCACTAAGGCAAGACGGCCATCAAAGGTTCCAAGCAGGTGCTCCAACAGTGCGAGGAGTGCATGGTCCACCTCCACGGCATCGGGCCGGTCCACAAGGTCGACCAGCGTTCCATCGAAATCTAGCAGGAGACAGTGACCGGCCGCGGCCAGGGGCGGCGGCGGAGGGAGCGTGAGTGACGTGACCATATGCCCGGCTCTAGCGCCGGATCCTCCGCCAGTCAGCGTCTCGCGCGCTGGCGCCACGCCGCCAAGTCTGCCATCAGCGTGCGAAACACAGATGATGGGGCGGATGATCGATGTTCCTCAACTTCCTTGATGAGCTGCGCGTCGCAGGCATTCCCGCAAGCATGAAGGAGCATCTGCTCCTCCTTGAAGCGCTTCAGAAGGACGTCATCGATCGTACGCCCGAGGATTTTTATTATCTCTCGCGATCGGTGTACGTCAAAGATGAGGGCTTGCTCGATAAGTTTGACCAGGTGTTCGCCAAGGTATTCAAGGGTATCGAAACCAGCTTCGCCCAAGAAGGGGCGGAAATTCCTGAAGATTGGCTGAAGGCGGTAGCTGACAAGTTCCTTACGCCAGAGGAAATGGAAGCAATCAAATCCCTCGGCTCCTGGGATGAGATCATGGAGACGCTTAAGAAGCGCCTCGAAGAACAGCAAAAGCGGCATCAGGGCGGCAACAAGTGGATCGGCACAGGCGGCACGTCACCCTTTGGCAATGCCGGCTATAACCCTGAAGGCGTCCGGATCGGCGGCGAATCCAAGCAGAAGCGCGCGTTGAAGGTGTGGGATCAGCGCGAGTTCAAGAACCTCGACAGCACGCGGGAGCTTGGCACCCGCAATATCAAGATCGCGCTGCGGCGGCTTCGGAAGTTCGCCCGCGAAGGCGCCGCGGACGAGTTGGACATCGACGCCACTATCGACGGCACGGCGCGGCAGGGCTGGCTGGACGTCCACATGCGGCCGGAACGTCGCAATGCGGTCAAGCTGCTGCTGTTCCTTGACGTGGGCGGTTCCATGGATCCGTTCGTCAAACTCTGCGAGGAGCTTTTCTCAGCAGCGACGAGCGAGTTCAAGAACCTGGAGTTCTTCTACTTTCACAACTGCCCCTACGAAGGCGTCTGGAAAGACAACAAGCGCCGCTTTGCCGAGCGCACCCCCACCTGGGAGGTGCTTCACAAGTTTCCGCACGACTATAAGCTGGTATTTGTCGGCGATGCGTCGATGAGCCCTTATGAGATCACGCATCCTGGCGGCTCGGTTGAGCATTTCAACGAGGAGTCCGGCGCGGTTTGGATGCACCGTTTGACCACGACCTATCCGGCGGCGGTGTGGCTCAACCCGGTTGCCCAGGCACAATGGGGCTATTCGCAGTCGGTGAAAGTCATTCGTGAGTTAATGAACGACCGAATGTACCCGCTCACCTTAACGGGATTGGACGATGCAATGCGCGAATTGACGCGCAAGAGATGATGGAGTGGAACCAGGCCGGTGTGAAAGCCTGGCGCCATTACCGCTCCGTCACATGCATCAACGCGGGCCGCGCCAGATCCGGACGCGTGCGTTCGCTTTAACGCCACCCTGATGGGCCGGACAACGGGCGTATTGAAGACGCTTGTTCATACAGATCCAAACCTCGTCCAACCAACCTTGGCGATCCGTGGTGATCTTCATCATGTCGGCGCGCATGCCGGGGTTCACGCGAGCAAAAGCGGCCGCGAACTTGCCCGCTGAGAGAGGCCGGCGCGAGAGCGAAACCATATCTGGATAGCGAAGCCTGCCATAAAGGCCTGTCGCTTTGGCAAAGTAGCTGTCCGGCGTCTCGCCTGCCATGCAGGTGCCGTGCTTCGCCCACTCGTGCTGAAGCAACTGCGCCGAAGGCGTAGAGCATATGTTCGCCCGAACCGTACGCTCCGGAAGAAGCGACGTGGACTTACAATATTGTGGCCACTCCTTTCCGATACCGTCCGGCCAAAGCCCGTGCAGAACGAATCCGAAACGGTTTCTGCCGCCGCACTGAAAGCGTGATCGCGCCGCCCGATCTGGTTGGCGGCAATATTGCGGCGACCAGCTGATCGCGAGCGTATAGTGCCCAATCGGGAGCAGCCGTTGCGGTTCACGCTCACTTGGCAAGTCAGGCCGGACCTGAAGCATGCTGGCGTCTGGCACAGCGCATTGATACGCCTGCGCCGTCGCGACGCCCGGAACGACCGCGAGTGCCAGCCCGAACCATCGTATCATCAACATCACTCCGTGCTTTTAACCGGCCAAAGCGCAGTTGCGCGCTTTCGTCCGCCTTGTTTCAACATTAGTCGCCCGCTCTGGAGACTGACGATCAGCGTTCATGCGAGCGCGAAATCAAGGCCGATGTCCGCGGCCGGCGCGGATTGGGTAAGGCGGCCGACACTGATGAAGTTCACGCCGGTTTCCGCAATGTCGCGGATCGTATCGAGCGAGACACCTCCCGATGCCTCCGTCGGGACACGGTCCTCAATCAAGGCGAGCGCCTCGCGGAGCATAGCCGGCGGCATATTATCCAGCAGAAGACGCGTCGCGCCCGCGAGCAGCGCAGGTTCGATCTGGTCCGTTCGATCCACCTCGACGATGATCTCGGCGATGCCGGCCGCGCGGGCCCGACGTACCGCTTCCGCCACATCGCCCGCGATCGCGACATGATTATCCTTGATCATCGCCGCGTCCCACAGACCCATGCGATGGTTTTGCGCACCGCCCGTGCGCGTGGCATATTTTTCCAGCAAACGAAGGCCTGGAAGCGTCTTGCGCGTATCGAGCAGAACCGCGCCAGTACCGGCGATGCGATCGACGTAAAGGCTCGTCATCGTGGCGATGCCGGACAGGTGCTGAACGGTGTTCAAGGCGGAACGCTCGGCTGTCAGCAGCGCGCGAGCCTGACCCGCGATCCGCATCAGCGCTGTACGCGGCGCAACGCGAGCACCCTCCTTCACGAGCAGCTCCACGGTGGCTGCAGAGTCCAGATGGCGAAAAAATGCCGCGGCGATCTCCAGCCCGGCCACGGTGATCGGGTCACGCGTCACCATCACAGCGTTGAAACGAGCTTCCGCCGGGATCACCGCCTCGGAGGTGACGTCTACGCCCGAGCCCAGATCCTCGCGCAGCGTTGCCGACACAAAGGCCTGGATATCAAAATCCTGGATCACGGCAACGACTCCTCTGGCGAAACGCCCCACAGCCGACTTGCCTCAACGTAGCCTGCTTGCCCCCGAATATCGAAGCGGCACCAGCCGCGCGCGCACTGGCTGATGCGGCCGACCACGCCCGGCTCCGCACGCCAGAGCACCCGCGCACCGAAAGAAGGCCGCTCGCGAAGCTCAGTCACACCGCCTTGGACGATCCCCGTCCGCGTGCTGCTGATCAGAGTGCCAAGAAACCAACCCTGCTCTCCGGCCGGGTCCTCCACCTTGCGCCATTCCTTGAAGACATCAACCACGCGAACCGGAAGGTCCGGGCGTACGTAAAGCCATGTTGCCGGATACGACCGGCCGGGCCCGGAGCGCATCCGCGCCTTTCCGGCGCTGATCGATGCGAAATAGGGAGGTTTCGGCCTCTCTTTACCGGTTTGCGCAGCGACATCACCCGTCATCAACGCGACAAGAACGGCAATTGTCGTCACCCCCGCCGTCCACTGCCGCATCATCATCCCCCGTCTGCCACACCTCCCTCTAGCCGCGTGGAAGGCCTTGCTTCAACCGGTCGTTGACGCTGATGCGCAGCTTCGCCACATCGCGGCCATGGTCGACGCCCGCAAATGTCCCAATCCCCGGGTTATTGTGACCCGCGAACTGCCGAACGCCACCATGGATCGGTTGGAGGCGCTGTTCGATACGGTAAACAACCGCGCGGACCTGGCCATGTCGCGGGAGCAGCTTGCCGAAGCGATGGCGTACTGCGACGTGCTGGTTCCAACCGTGGTCGACGCGATCGACGCCGAACTTATCGCGGCCGCAGGCGATCGACTTAAGCTGATCGCCAATTTCGGCGCTGGCGTAAACCATATCGATTTGAAGGCCGCGAGAGCCCGCGGGATCATTGTCACCAACACGCCGGGGGTGCTCACCGAAGACACCGCCGACATGACCATGGCGCTGATCGTTTCTGTTCCGCGCAGGCTCGCGGAGGGTGAGAAGCTCGTCCGATCGGGAGAATGGAAGGGGTGGAGCCCCGGCGGAATGCTGGGGCATCGCATCGGCGGCAAGGCTCTCGGCATCGTCGGCATGGGGCGAATCGGCCAAGCGGTGGCGCGCCGGGCGCGCGCTTTCGGCCTGTCGATTCATTATCACAATCGCCATCGCCTGCCGAAGGTGGTCGAGGCCGAGCTACAAGCGCAGTGGCATCCCAATCTGGATGAGATGCTGGCCAACGTTGACATCCTGACCATCCATACGCCGCGCAATGCGGACAGCGAGAATTTGATCAGCGCGGAGCGGATCGGGTTGTTGCGCCCGCACGTGTACCTGATCAACGCCAGCCGTGGCGGTATCGTCGACGAGGACGCGATGATCGAGGCGCTGGAGGCGGGGAGCCTCGCCGGCGCTGGGCTCGACGTGTGGACGCACGAGCCGATGATCGATCCACGGCTGCTCGCCCTGCCGAACGTCGTCATGACGCCGCACATGGGATCGGCGACGTTCGAGGGGCGGCTCGCCACCGGCGAAAGGGTCATGACGAACATCCGCATGTGGGCTGACGGCCATCGCCCGCCGGATCAGGTGCTCGAAGGCTGGATCTGACGCCCGAAGTGTAAGGTTGCGTTTCCTGTCGGAACGGTACCCAGTGAAGCCGGATTATCCGATCGTTCAACCGATTGGAGTTTGCGAAATGAAGAAGGCAGTTCTTCTGCTGATGCTTGGCGTCACTGCAGTATCTACCTCGGCCTGTTCCACGCTTCGCGGCGCGGCGATCGGCGGTGCGGGGGGTGCAGGCGTGGCGGCGGTGACGGGCGGCAGCGTTGAGAAAGGCGCCGCGGTCGGCGGAGCCGGTGGCGCGGTCGTCGGCACAATCGTCGACAACTGAGCGAGCCGCGACGGGTGCCGCCCGCCAAGCCGAAAAGGCGTGGCGAGCGGCACCGCCGCTGATCAGTCGCCGGTCAGAATGCGGTCAACGAGCTGCTTCACCGTCGGTACGAAGCCGTTTGAATAGAATGGATCGCGCTTGAAGTTGTACGCGGCGTGGCCGGCGAACATCAGGTTCGCCTCCGTATCGCCGCCGTGCGCGATATCCTGCAGCGTCTTCTGAATGCAGAAGCTGCGCGGATCCGCCAGACGGCCAGTCGAATTGGTCTCCGTATCCGCCCAGCTCGAGAACAGGCACTGGCTGAGGCAGCCCATGCAATCGGCCTGGTCCTTGCGGATTTCGGCCTTCTCCTGCGGGCTGACGAACACCAGGGTGTTGTCCGGGGTCTTCAGCGCGTCGGTGAAGCCGTGGCCGAACCATTCACGCGCGCGAAGCAAATCGTTGCGAGTGACCCAGAAGTTTTTGCCCTTCACGCCCACGTCCAACTGGAAGACGTGATCGCCCGCCTCTTGTGTGGAAAAAGCGATCTGCCGCTCGGAACGCGCCTCAAGACTGCGCAGGAACGGGTTACGCACGGCGGAGGAATAGAAACCCGTCGGTGAGAAGCGATGCAGGAGGACGTCGCCCTCCTCGATCGTCATCAACCGCTCCTTCCACTCCTGCGGAATCGGGCTTTCCTGCGTGAGCAGCGGGCGCGTGCCATATTGGAAGGCGATGGCGCCAAGCTCGGGATTGTCGATCCAGTGGTTCCAGTCACGCAGATACCAGACGCCGCCGGCCATGATGATCGGAGTGGTATCGGGGATACCGCCCTCGCGCATCGTCTCGCGCAGCGCTTTCACGCGCGGATACGGATCCTCGGGCTTCAGCGGATCCTCGGCGTTAGACAGGCCATTGTGCCCGCCGGCCAGCCACGGATCCTCATACACGACCGCGCCGAGCAGATCGGCGACCTTCGAATAGGCACGCTTCCAAAGCGCGCGGAAGGCGCGACCGGAGGAGACGATCGGCAGATAATTGACGTTGTAGGAGGCCGCGATCTCACTCAGCTTGTACGGCATGCCCGCACCGCAGGTAACGCCGGCGACCAGCCCGCGCGTGCGCTCGAGCACGCCCTGGAGCACGCGCTGCGCGCCGCCCATTTCCCACAAAACGTTGATGTTGATCGCGCCCTTGCCGCCGGCGATCTCCCAGGCACGCTGGACCTGCTGGACGGCGCCTTCGATAGCATAGGCGATCAGCTCTTCATGGCGTTCGCGCCGGGTCAGGGCATGATACACCTGCGGCACGATCTTGCCCTCGGCGTCGTAGCTGTCCGCATTAACGGCGCTGACTGTGCCGATACCGCCAGCCGCGGCCCATGCGCCGGCCGAGGCATGGTTCGTTGCCGCAACGCCTTTTCCGCCTTCCACCAGCGGCCAGACTTCGCGGCCGTTGTAGACGATGGGCTGCAGCCCCTTGAACACGGCAGATGCCACGGCTTTGTTTTACCTCCAATGACACGGATAAGGCGCCCTAGCGAGAAAGGTTGCGTCGGGCGAGAAAATTACGTGGATCAGGAAAGCGCCCCCGGGCGCGCCATCGCCGCTTCGTACAGCGCAGCATAACGCGAGATCATGCGCCGCTCGTCATATTCCGCCTCAGCCTTGCGCCGGTTGGCCTCACCGACAGTGCGGCGGAGCTCCGGATCGGCGATCAGCTTCTGCATCGCGTCGCGCAGGCGAACCTCGCCGTGATATTCGGTGATGAACGGTGCGTTTTCGGCCGACACCATGGTGGGAACGTCGCCAACCGGCGGCGCGACGACCGGCAGCCCGGCGGCCATCGCCTCCACCACCGAAATGGGAAACTGCTCTGACCGCGACGAAAGCGCGAGCAGGTCGAAATGGCCGAGAAAACGATACGGCCGATCCAGGAAGCCTGGAAGGACCAACTGATCGTCGATCCCCATCGCCAGTGCCGCTTGCTCGATCGCAGCGCGCTCCGGACCTTCGCCGACGATTACCAACCGGAACCGACCGGACAAACCGCCTGCTGCGCGAACGAGTGCCGGCAGATCCTTGACGGCGCGCAATCCGGCAACCGTTCCGATCACCGTCTCCTTGGGCTTGCGCACGAAGCCTGGGATCGCCTTGGGCTCCGGCTTGCCGGCATACAGGCCCGTGGCGATACCGTTGATGATACGGTGAACCTTCGCCCGCGGCTGCTTCCATGTTTCCAGCGCGATCCGCTCCAGCGTGGTGGAGGGCACGGCAAGACCATGCGCCGCGCTGAGCGCCAGCCGGCGATAGAGGTTGCGTTCGCGCTTGAGCCCGCCAGCCTCATCCTCGTTGAAGCCATCTTCGTGATGCACGACCGGCGGCACGCCGCGGCCGAACACCCGGCGCGCCATGACGCCGTCGATCGCGCCCCAATTGTAGGTCAGCACCAGATCGAAGCGTCGCATGAACCGCGCGAGGGCATCGTACCGGGCAACCGAAGGGCGGCCCTGGAGCGGCGGGGGATCCTGCGCAATCTCGTATTTGATGCCCTTGGCGATCCGCTCACGCGCGCCATAACGACCGGGCATGCCCGACACGATCGTGTGCCGCGCGCGATCGCCGAAGGCGTTCATCAGCCGCGTGGCGCGCGCTTCCTTTCCGCCCAGATCGAAGGTGGAATGGAGGTGGAGGATGTTGATGGGCTGGGGCATCAGATCGACGACTTTGCTCGCGAATGTTGAGAAAGTTGAGACACTGGCGCGATCGCGCGGCGTGGCGAAAGTTCACAAAGATCGCGCTTATAAAGAACGTTTTCGCGGTGCGAAGTTTCGGAACTGACGGGTGTTGGGCGCTGGTCGATCATGGGCACGCCCATGACACAGATCGGGCGGCGTAGGACAGAGCGGCTGGGCTCCGCCACTGGGCTCAGGCGGGGCGATGTCGCTGGACGGTGCGCCAGCCATCGATCACAACGCGGACCGGAGGTGATGCCATGGCCGAGGTGAAGCTGTTGTCGGGCGGCAATCCGCAGATTCCCAAAGGCGACGGTGATGGGCCGGTGCAGGCCTATATCGATGCCATGCCGGGGTGGAAGCGGCGGGTGGGTGTGGCGCTTGCAGCGGCGATCGAGCGCGCGGTTCCGGGGACGGCGAAGGCGGTCAAGTGGAACACGCCGTTCTTCGGCGTCGAAGGCCAGGGCTGGTTCACCGCATTTCACTGTTTCGACAAATATGTGAAGGTCACCTTCTTCCAGGGTGCCTCGCTCGACCCCGTTCCGCCTGGCAAGTCCAAGCAGGACAATGTCCGCTATCTCGACATCCGCGAAACGGATGAGATGGACCTGGCGCAGATCGAGCGCTGGATGAAACAGGCCAGCACGCTGCCGGGCGAGCGCCTGTAGTCGCAGGGGATCAGACCCGGATCGCGCTCTTGGGCATGTGGGTGATGCGGCAGGCGAGGTCCGCCTCCCCGCTTGCCACGATCCAATGGTCGTCAGCATCCACGATGCCGGTCGTGAAGACGACATTGTCGAGGTACATCTGGTCCTTCAGTGGCTCGGTGAGCGCCGGATTGGGCTCGAGCAGCGGCTGATGCTGGGTGGCGATCGTGCGCCAGGGCTCGTCCTTGTCGAGCAGGGTCCAATAAGTGCGGTAGATACCGACGACCCCGGATGGTTCGACGCCGTGCCACAAGGTGAGCCAGCCTTCGCGGCCATCTACCGTGGTCAGCACCGGCTGCGCGCCGCCGCCGATGCGCGCCGTCGCGGTGGTCGCGGCATGGGGGCGGACGCCGGGATGGTCGCTCGGCTTCCAATGGAGCGCGTCAGGCGACGAGGCAAGGTTGATCGAGGGGCCGGCGCGCCATTCGCTGCTTGGTGGATAGGCGAAGTACAGATCGCCGAGCGGACGGGTCTGCGCCCAATATTTGCCGCCGATCAGCCCCTCGAAGATCAGCATGTCCTTGTTCTGATGATCAAGGACGATGCCTTGAAGCTGCCAGTCCAGCGCGTCCGTGCTGGTATATAGCGTGGTCGAGTGGCGTTCCGGGCTGACCGAGCAGGTCGTCATCAGGAAGCGGTCGCCGACGCGGCTGATGCGTGCGTCCTCCACGCCATAATTCTGGTAACTGGCCCGCGGCGCGATCGCGCGGTCGTAATGAACCGCCTCTACCCGGCGCCCCTCGGGATCAAGCTCGACCGGGAGCAGCCAGGACAAGGAGGTCAGCGCCATCACCTTCCACCCGCCGCCGCGCATCATGAACTTGCGCGGATCGGCGGTGTCGACGAGCTGAAGTGGCCATGGATCGAGCCGATACCCAGCCTCCTCCCAGCGGATCGCCCGCACATGACCGTCGCGAATGGGCGTGCGCAACGCCTCGGCAATCCGCACCATCAGAAGGAGGTTGCCGTTCGGCAGCCGGGTCATCCCCGGATTGAAGGCGCCCAGAACATAGGTGTCCTCATCGATATGCCCCGCGAGCGGCGAGCGGGACAGATCGACATCGTGCGGCGTGAAGACGAGGTGATCGAGCGGAAAGGTCATTCCTGATCCTGCATGCGCGGCGAAATGGTAACTTGCTGCACAACGGCGCGGCGCGGCTGGGTCAGCAGGTAATGCACACCGACCGCGATGTCCTCGGCGCGGAGCATTTCCTCCTTGTTGATCCGTTCGGCCTGTTCCTCGTTGGTGCCCTCCACCATGTCGCTGCCGGTGAGGCCCGGTTCGACGAGCGAGACGCGTACGCCCTTCTTGCCGAGCTCGCGGCGGAGCGCGATGGCGAAACCCTGGATGCCGTATTTGATCCCGGCATAGACGGTGGAACCGGGACCGAGGACATAGGCGCTCATCGAGCCGACCAGGACGATGTCGCCCTGCCCCTTTGCATCCTCGCCATAGGCGCCCATCGCCTTGGTGGCCGCTTGCGCGGAGAGCAGATAGGCAGTGAAGTTGCTGCCGATGGTATAGCGCAGGTCAGCCTCGCTCATTTCGGACAAGCCTTCGGCGCCGCGGGCTGCGTTAATCACGGCGACGTCCAGCCCACCGAGGTACGCGGTTGCCGCATCGAACAGGCGAGCGACGTTGCTTTCTTCCGCCAGATCGATGGACATGCCGTCGCCCTCGCCCACTTCTCGAATGCGCGTCAGCGCATCTTCGAGATGCTGCTCGTCCCGCCCACAGATGAAGACCTTGGCACCCTCGCTCGCGAGCAGCACCGCGATCGCGCGGCCGATACCGGTCGTGCCGCCAGTGACCAGCACACGGCGGCCGGCGAGCGGAGTCGTGGCGGTGTGCGCGTCGGATTGATCAGTCATGAAGGCTCCTCTTGGGCAGGAGTTGCCTTGACGCCTCAGGCGCTTGCCGGTTCCGCGGCGGCGCGGGCGAGCAGCCGGTCGATCGCGCCCTGCACCCCCGGCTCGGCAAGTGTCGGGGCATGGCCGATGCCCGGCAGCGTGATCAGCTCCGCATGGGGAAGCGCAGCGATCATGCGCTCAGCCACATCTGCGCGCAGAATGTCGGACCTTCCGCCCCGCACCACCAGCACCGGCGCGCTGCCCAGCGCCGCCATGGCGGGCCACATGTCCGGGCCGGCCTGATTGCCCGGAGCGCGGAAAGGCTCGGCGATCTTCAAATCATAGTCGATCACGATGCGACCGGCATTGTTGAGCCGGTACAGCCGCTTGGCCATCGCGAGCCAATCCTCGAAATTCCAGTCGGGATAGATGTCGGCATGCGCCTCCTGGATCGCGCGGGCGGCGTGCATCCAGGTGGGCCAGGTGCTGGAGCGGCTGACGTGGCCGCGCACGCGGGCGAGACCGGCGGGATCGATTTCGGGGCCCACATCATTCAGGAGAGCGCCGGCGATCCGCCCAGGCAACATGCCCGCGAGCAGCATGGCGACGATGCCGCCCAGCGACGTGCCGATCGCGATGAAGCGATTGACCTGCTGATCCGCCAGCAAGGCCGCAATATCCTGCGCATAGGTTAGCGGGACATAGCTCATCGGATCCTTGGCATAGGCGCTTTCGCCGCGACCCCGGAGATCAACCGCCAGCACGCGGTGGCGGCCGGCGATCCGCCGCGCCAGCACATCATAATCACGCGCGTTGCGCGTCAGCCCGGGAAGGCAAAGGACAGGAAGCGCGCCGGGCTCGCCGGGATAATCGCGCGCGTGCAGCCGCAAACCGTCGTTCGACCACCAATAAACATCTTTCCAGGCGGTCATGCTTGCACCTTCGCTCACCCGGGTCCCATATCGACGCATGGCCTTCGACCCGCAAGCGTACCGACCCGAGACGAGCCTCCTCGCGCTTGGGGATGCATTCTACGATCAGGTGGAGGGCGCGGCCTTTCCACAAACGATCATCCGGTTCCTCAACGAGCGCGCGGCGACGCAGATCGGCCTCGGCGGAATGGACGACGGCCTGTGGACGGAACATTTCGGCCTTTTCAAGCCGTTGCCCGGCTCACTCACCCATCCGCTGGCGCTGCGCTATCACGGGCATCAGTTCCGCACCTACAATCCTGACATCGGCGACGGGCGCGGGTTCACCTTTGCGCAGCTTCGCGACGACAAGGGCCGGCTGATGGATCTTGGCACCAAGGGATCGGGGAAGACGCCGTGGAGCCGATTCGGCGATGGCCGCCTCACGCTGAAGGGCGGGGTGCGCGAAGTGCTGGCGAGCGAGATGCTGGAGGCGCTAAACGTGCCGACATCGCGCAGCTTCTCGCTGATCGAGACCGGCGAAGCGCTGCACCGCGAGGACGAGCCCTCCCCTACCCGCTCCGCCGTGCTGGTGCGGCTGAGCCATAGCCACATCCGGATCGGCACGTTTCAGCGGCTGGCCTTCGGGCGGGAGGCGGACGCCATGCGCCGGCTGGTCCGCTATGTCATGGCGAACCTCTACGGCGAGGACAGCGACGATCCCGTGCGGCTGCTGGAGCTGGTGGTCGAGCGCACTGCGCGGCTTGCCGCGTCGTACATGGCCGCTGGCTTCGTCCACGGCGTGCTCAATTCGGACAATATCAACATCACCGGCGAGAGCTTCGATTATGGCCCCTGGCGGTTCACGCCGACGTGGGAGCCGGCCTTTGTCGCGGCGTATTTCGACCACAACGGCATTTACGCCTTTGGTCGGCAGCCCGAGGCGATCCATTGGGACGTGATGCAGCTGGCGTCGTCGCTGCGCCTGTTGACCGATGCCGACCCGCTGATCGCCGCGCTGGACCAGTTTGCCCCGGCGTATCAGCCGGCCATCACCGATGCGTTCCTTTGGCGATTGGGCCGGGCGAGCGTCTCGCCGGAGGCGGACCGCGCGCTGGTGCAGGCAACCGAGCGCGCGCTTCGGGAAACCGGCACGGGCATCGACCGCTTTTTCTTCGATGCCTTCGGCCAGCCGCTGCCAGACGGCTATGCGCCGGCATGGGACGAGGCGCGGGCACTGCTCGCCGCCGCGCCGCTACGCGCCGAGCGCTCGCATCCTTATTGGGCGGGCGAGCCGTGCGCGATGCTGATCGAGGAGGTCGAGGCGATCTGGTCGGCGATCAGGGACCAGGACGATTGGGCACCGTTCAACGCCAAGATCGCTGCGATCCGGAACATGGGCGAGGCACTTCGCTGAACTTGTTTCGGCCGGCCGAATTCCCATAAGGCCGGAATACGATTATTGAGGGCAATACGTGAGCGAAATCATCTCCTTCGAGCCCGCGACCGGCGCCGAACTGTGGCGCGGGGCGATCGGAGACGTGGATGCGGAAGTGGCCGCTGCGCGCGGCGGCTGGGCGGCCTGGGCGGCGCGCCCGCTCACCTATCGTATCGAGACGATGCGCCGGTTCGCGAATGTCATTCGCTCGCGGCAGGATGATTTCGCGGACCTGATCGCACGCGAGACCGGCAAGCCGCTGTGGGAAGCGCGCACCGAAGTCGACACCGTGATCGGCAAGGTGGACATTTCCGTCTCCGCTTATGCCGACCGTACGGCACAGCGCCGGCTCGACGCACCGATGGGATCGCGCATGGCGCTTCGCCACAAGCCACATGGCGTGCTGGCGGTGCTGGGACCGTACAATTTCCCGGCGCATCTGCCCAACGGGCACATCGTCCCGGCCCTGATCGCGGGCAATGCGGTGGTCTTCAAGCCATCGGAGAAAACGCCCGCCAGCGGCGCCTTTCTGGTCGATTGCTACCGCGCGGCTGGTGTGCCGGAAGAGTGCATCCGCCTGGTGATCGGCGGCCCCGAGGAAGGCCGGGCGCTGGCCGGGCATGACGGGATCGACGGGCTGCTCTTTACCGGGTCCGCCCGCACGGGCATCGCGCTGAACCGCGCGTTTGCCGAGAAGCCGGAGAAGATCCTGGCGCTGGAGATGGGCGGCAACAACCCCATCGTGGTGTGGGACACGCCGGATCTCTACACGGCGGCCGTCATTATCCTCCAATCGGCCTTCACCAGCGCTGGCCAGCGGTGCACCGCGGCGCGGCGGCTGATCGTCGATGAAAAGCTCTATGCGCCCTTGATCGAGCAATTGAACGGGCTGCTCCAGCGCCTGATCGTCGGCGCGCCGCATGATGACCCGGCGCCCTTCATGGGCCCGGTGATCGACAATGAAGCGGCCGACCAACTGACCGAGAGCTTCCTTGCGCTGCTGATGCGCGGCGGGCGGCCGATCCGCCATCTGGAGCAACCAGTACCGGACCGGCCATTCCTGTTGCCGGGCATTATCGACATGACGGCGGCCAGCGAGCGACCGGACCTGGAATTGTTCGGGCCGATCTTGCAGGTGGTGCGGACCAACACCTTTGACGAGGCGATCGCCGAGGCGAACAACACGCGCTACGGCTTGTCGGCATCGCTGATCAGTCAGACGCCGGCCTTGTACGACCGCTTCTGGGCAGGCGCGCGGGCGGGCATCGTCAACTGGAACCGGCCAACCAACGGCGCCTCCTCCTCCGCGCCGTTCGGCGGCATCGGCTGGTCAGGCAACCATCGCCCCAGCGCGTATTATGCGGCGGATTATTGCGCCTATCCCGTGGTGTCCAACGAAGCGGATGCGGCGCGGGCCTCGATCGGCATCGGTTTGCGCAACGCGTGAGCGGGGCGGCGGCGGGGCATGGCGCTGCCGCCGCCACGCCTGGGATCGAGCGGGCGCGAGGAACGTGAGAACAGCTGCCGCGACGAAACTTCCTGTCGACGCGCATGGTTGTGCGGGGATGCGAACATTCGTCTCCGCTCTCACCCTGAGCATCGCGCTGGTTGCCTGCTCCCCCGATCCCGATCCCGATCCCGATACGCCGAACGCGGCGCAGGCGCCGGAAGTGGTTCAGAGTGTACCTGAACCGGATGCGTCCGCGATGCCGGAGCAATCGCGCTCGCCAGCCGCGTCGACCCCATCACCAACGCCGACAACTGCGCCCTCCCCCGGCAAGGTCCTGGCGCTGGAGGGGCTGGGTGACCTACGCATCGGCGCTGCGCTCCCACGCGGCGGCAGTTGGGCGGAGCGCGGCGCGCAGATCGATGGCGATTGCCGCACGGTTAGTTCGCCGAGCTACCCCGGCGTGTATGCGATCGTGACGGACGGCAAGGTCCGGCGGATCACCATTGGCGAGCGATCGGACGTCAAGCTGGTCGAGGGCATCGGCGTTGGCGCAAGCGAGCGCGACGTGGTGCGCGCCTTTGGCGGTTTCCGGGCGGAACCGCACGAATATGTCGCCGCGCCGGCCAAATATCTGACGGCCCCCAATGCGGCCGGCGGCGATCCCGCGCTGCGCTTCGAGATCGGGCAGGACCGCAAGGTAAGCCTGATCCACGTCGGGACGATGCCGGCGCTCGGCTATGTCGAGGGCTGCGCGTAAGTTCCCCTAACGGCATAGCTATCCTACGGCATCGGCAAGCATCGCTCGGTTGATGCCGGGGGGCCGCGGCGCCATCTTTCGATCATGACGAGCCTTCTCGATCCCGACGCGCGTGGCCGCGTTATCCTTGTCGGCGCTGGCCCCGGAGACCCGGGGCTGCTGACGGTACGCGCCGTGGCGGCGCTGAAAGCCGCCGACGTGGTCGTCCACGATGGCCTGATCGATCCGCGCGTGCTGGAAATCGCGCCGGCGGAGGCGCATCGCATCTCGGTCGCCAAGCGGCGGGCGCGGCATACCTTGCCGCAGGACGCGATCAACGCGCTGATCGTGGCGCATGTGCGCGCGGGCAGCGTGGTGGTGCGGCTGAAGGGCGGCGACCCGTTCATCTTCGGGCGTGGCGGCGAGGAAGTGGAGGCGGTGCGCGCCGCTGGGCTGCCCGTCGAGGTGATCCCCGGCGTATCGGCGGCGCTTGGCTGCGCAGCGGAGGCGATGCTGCCGCTGACGCATCGCGATCATTCCAGCGCGGTGAGCTTCGTTGCCGGCCAGTGCAAGGGGCTGACCGAACAGGATTGGTCGGGGCTTGCCGGCCAGGGGCGTACCTTGGTGATCTACATGGGCGTCGCGACGGCGGACGCGATTGCAGACAAATTGATGGCCGATGGCGTCGCGCCCGATATGCCGGTCGCGGTGCTGGAAAAGGGCACCTGCCCCGGTCATCGTGCGCTGAAGACGCTGCTGGCGGATCTTGGCCCCATGGTGGGCCGCGAAAAGGTGGCCAGCCCGGCGATCATCGTCGTTGGCGAGGTGGTCGAATTATCAGACGCGGAGGATAAATTGGTGGCTTGGGCACGGGCGGCGGAGAGCATGAACGGATGAAATTGCTGACGGGAAATGATCTGGTGACGGGCGATGTCACGTGGTGGACCGGCAACGGCTGGTCCCGCCATGTCGAGGATGCCGCCGACGTGGGCGATCTTGGCGAAGCGATCGCCAAGGCCGAGGAAGGCGCCCGCCGGGTCAACGTGCCCTATGTGATCGATGCCGTGGCGACGCCCGAGGGGCCGCGGCCGGCGCATATCAAGGATCGCATCCGCGCGCTCGGCCCCACCGTTCGCCCGGACCTGACGCTGAAGCCGGCTGATCCCGATGCGGGCAGCTGGGTGATTTGACCTTCGATCTCGCCGGCAACCGGCGAGGGCCAGGAAGCATACGATGTATCAATATGACCAATATGACCAGTCGATGGTGGACGCCCGGGTCGAGGAATTCCGCGACCAGGTGAAGCGGCGCCTCGCCGGCCAGATGACCGAGGACCGGTTCAAGCCGCTCAGGCTGATGAACGGCCTGTATCTCCAGCTGCACGCCTATATGCTGCGCGTCGCGGTGCCTTATGGCACGCTGAGCAGCCGGCAGATGCGGATGCTGGGGCATGTCGCGCGTAAATATGACCGCGGCTATGGCCATTTCACCACGCGCCAGAACCTCCAGTTCAACTGGATCAAGCTGGAGGATGCGCCGGACATCCTCGCGGAGCTGGCGACGGTGGAGATGCATGCCATCCAGACCAGCGGCAATTGCATCCGCAACATCTCGTCGGACCAGTTCGCCGGTGCCGCCGCGGACGAGGTTACCGATCCGCGCCCCTGGGCCGAGCTGCTGCGCCAGTGGAGCACCTTCCACCCCGAATTCACGTACCTGCCGCGCAAGTTCAAGATCGCTGTCATTGCGGCGGCGGAGGATCGCGCGGCGATGCGGCTGCACGATATCGGCATCGAGCTGCTGAAGAAGGACGGCGTGCTGGGCGCCAAGATCTTCGTTGGCGGGGGCATGGGGCGGACGCCGATGATCTCGCACGAGATCCGCGACTTCGTGACCGCGGACGAGTTGCTGAGCTATCTCGAGGCGTGCCTGCGCGTCTACAATCGCTATGGCCGGCGCGACAATATCTACAAGGCACGGATCAAGATCCTGCTGCACGAGCTGGGGCCCGACGAATATCGCCGCCAGGTCGAGGAGGAATTCGCCCAGGTGAAGACGCTGGGCATCGATCCGCCAGTCGCTGAGCTGGAGCGGATCAGCGCCTTCTTCGCGCCACCGGCATTCGAGAGCGGGCTGAGCGAGGACCTGGATCGCAGCGATCCCGATTTCGCCGTCTGGCTCGACCAGAATGTGAAGCCCCACAAGCAAGCGGGCTATGCGATCGTCAACATCTCGCTGAAGCCGGTTGGGGGCATCCCGGGCGACGCCTCGGCCGACCAGATCGACGTGATGGCGGACCTTGGCGAGCGGTACTCGTTCGACGAGCTGCGCGTCACGCATGCGCAGAACATCGTGCTGCCGCATGTGCGCAAGGCGGACCTCTACGCGGTGTGGCAGGCGCTGACCGAGGCGGGGCTCGCGGAGGCGAACCTCGATCTCATCAGCGACATCATCGCCTGCCCTGGCCTTGATTATTGCAGCCTCGCCAATGCGCGCTCGATCCCGCTGGCGCAGAAGATCGCGGAGCGCTTCCGCGATCTCGACCGGCAGCGTGACCTCGGCGAATTGAAGCTCAAGATCTCGGGCTGCATCAATGCGTGCGGCCACCACCATGCCGGGCACATCGGCATCCTGGGGGTCGATAAGAAGGGCAAGGAGAACTACCAGCTCTCGCTCGGCGGATCGGGCGCGGAGGACGTGAGCCTCGCCAAGATCACTGGACCCGGCTTTGACGAGGATGGTGTGGTGGACGCGATCGAGCGCGTCACGGACCGTTTCGTGCAGGTGCGCGAACCGGGTGAGCGCTTCCTCGACACCTATCGCCGTGTCGGCTTCGAGACGTTCAAGGAGGCGATCTATGGATAATCTTCTGCGCTTCCGCGACGACGAGGCGCATGACGAGCCGGCGATCACGCTGGACTCGTTTCTCGACGGGCAGACCAATGCCGGCGCCGTGCGGCTGGAGGCGGGGGACGATGCGCGTGCGCTGCTGCCCTCGCTCGAGCAACTGGCGCTGGTGGAAGTGAGCTTCCCCAGCTTCCGCGACGGGCGCGGCTATTCCGCGGCGCGGATCCTGCGCGAGGGCGGCTATACCGGGGAGTTGCGGGCAGCGGGCGACGTGCTGGTCGATCAGATCCCGCACATGCGCCGGTGCGGCTTCGACAGCTTCGCGCCCGAGGCGCCGGTTGACGCGGAGACGCTGAAGCGCAGCCTCGATCGCTACGATCACCCCTACCAGCGCGCTGCGGACGCCGCGACGCCCATATGGAAGTTACGTCATGGCTAACGCCGCACGCCGCCTCGACATGATCGACGTCGCACCCGCGTTCACCAGCGGGGATGCGGCGGCGATGGAGGCGCGCTTTGCCGGCGTTTCGACACAGGACATGCTCGCCGAGCTGCTCGCCGGCGAGCTCAAGGGCCGCATCGCGGCGGTTTCTTCCTTCGGCACTGAGTCCGCCGTGCTGCTGCACATGGTGGCACAGGTTGACCGGGACGTGCCCGTCATCTTCACCAACACGCAGAAGATGTTCGGCGAAACACTTGAATACCGGGATGAATTGTCCGAGCGGCTCGGGCTGACGGACCTGCGCGTGTTTCGGCCCGATCCGCGCATCCTGGCCGCCAAGGACACGACGGGGCTGCGCTGGTCCTATGATCCCGATGGCTGCTGCGAGATCCGAAAGGTGGAGCCGCTGCGCCGGGCGTTGCTGCCGTTCGATGCGTGGATTTCCGGACGCAAGGGCTTTCAGTCCTCAACGCGCGCCGCGCTGCCGCGGTTTGAAGTGGATGAGGGACGGCTGAAGCTGAACCCGCTGGCCGATTGGAACAAGGAGCGGCTGGAGACCTATTTCGCGGTGCATGAGCTCCCGCGGCATCCGCTGGAGACGAACGGCTATCCCTCGATCGGGTGCAAGCCCTGCACGTCCAAGGTGCTGCCGGGCGAAGACCCGCGCGCCGGGCGCTGGCGCGGGTGGGAAAAAGTGGAATGCGGCATTCATGTTCCGGAGAAGCCGGGTGAAGAGCCGGCGTTCTGAGGCGTTGCGTGTGCTGGCTTGGCGGACGCTAATTAGAAGCTTCGTGTGAGGCGCTTAGCGTCATGCCAAACTTGTTCCGGTAATCAGGGTGCCGCGCACCTTCTGCACGGTTGAGTCCGCGGAGCACTGGACCCCGGCACAGGGCCGGGGTGACGGATCGTTAGTGGCGCGGTCACCTGCTACAATGAGCGCCATCGCCCGTGGCGCCATGGATCCCGGATCAAGTCCGGGATGACGCAGTGCGTGGCTAGGCCTCGCGATCACCGCGCAGGCAGCCCTCAATATCCCGCGTAATCGCTGAAGCGCGTTACTGACGGATCGAACTTCATCGTCACCTTGCCGGTGGCGCCGTGACGCTGCTTGGCGATGATCAGCTCGGCGAGGCCGAACACGCGCTCCATGTCGCTTGCCCATTGCGCGTGATCCTCGAAAATCTTGGCGGCGTCGCCTTCGGTGGGGCGCTTGGGCTCCTTCGCAGCGACGTAATAATCCTCGCGGAACACGAACCAGACCATGTCGGCGTCCTGCTCGATCGAGCCGGATTCGCGAAGATCCGAGAGCTGCGGGCGCTTGTCCTCGCGCTGCTCCACCGCACGGCTGAGCTGCGAGAGGGCGAGCACGGGCACGTGGAGGTCCTTGGCGAGTGTCTTCAGGCCGCGGCTGATTTCGGAGATTTCCTGCACGCGATTGCCGTCGCTGGCCTTGCCACTGCCTGAGAGGAGCTGGAGATAATCGACGATAACCAGGCCGATTTCATTGTTGTGACGGCGCTGGAGCCGGCGCACGCGGGTGTGCAACGCGCTGATCGACAGGCCGCCGGTGTCATCGATGAACAGGGGCAGCGTCTCGAGATCGGCGGCGGCGGCGGCGAGCTGGTGGAATTCCGCGCGGCTGATGTCGCCGCGGCGTAGCTTTTCCGAGGTGATGCGCGCCTGCTCCGCCAGGATACGCGTCGCCAGCTGGTCGGCGGACATTTCGAGGCTGAAGAACGCGACCTTCGCACCGATCGACTCGCTGGGCGCGATGCCCGCCTTCATGTCCATCATCCAGCGCTGCGCCGCGTTGAAGGCGATGTTTGTCGCCAGCGAGGTCTTGCCCATGCCCGGACGCCCGGCGAGGATCATCAAGTCCGAGCGGTGCATGCCGCCGATGCGCGCGTTGACGGTATCGAAGCCGGTGGTGATGCCCGATACCTTGCCGCCAGAGTTAAGCGCGGTTTCCGCCATCTTCAGCGCAACCTTGGTGGCCTGCGCGAAGCTCTTGATCGCATTCTCGGTCGTGCCGTCGGCGGCGACCTTGAACAATTCCTCTTCGGCCAGCTCGATCTGCGCGCGTGGGTTCACCTCCTCGGAGGTGTCCATTGCGCGGTCGACCAGGGTGCGACCGACGGTGACCAGCGAGCGGAGCATCGCAAGGTCGTAGATCTGCTGGGCGAACTGGCGCGCGCCGATGAGGCCGGCGCCTGAGCCGGTAAGCTGCGCGAGATACGCCGGACCGCCCAGCTCGCGCATCCCCTCGTCCGCGTCGAACATCGGGCGCAGCGTGACCGGGGTCGCCAGCATATCGTTGGAGCGCAGCGTCTTGATCGCGGCAAAGATGCGGCCGTGTACCGGCTCGAAGAAATGCGCGGGATCGAGCCGGTCGACGATATCGTCGGCGAGCCGATTGTCGATCATCATCGCGCCCAACAGCGCGGCTTCCGCCTCGACGTTGCGGGGCAGCTGAACGGGTTCGGCCGGGGCCGGTTGCGGGAATGCCAGAGTCGCCATGATTGGGGCCTTGTACCGCCCGCCGCGCCAAACGGGAACCGGCAGGGCTGTGGATTACGAGAATTGTCCCGGCGGGCTTTGGCCTCTATCGCAATTAGATGGCCGATCCGCGGATTATCGACATTGAACTGGACGAACGCACCATCCTGTGGCGCTCGGCCGATGTCGAGCAGGAGCGCCGAATTGCGATCTTCGACCTGATCGAAGGAAACCACTTCGCGCCGCAGCGGCAGCATCCGGACGGCTATGCCGGACCATATCGGCTGGCGCTTTCCGTCGAGGAAGGCCGGCTAATCATGCAGATCAAGCGTGAGGACGGGTCGCCATTGGAAGCGCTGATCCTGGGCATGGGTCGGTTCCGGCGGCCGATCCGCGATTATTTCGCGATCTGTGACAGCTACTTCCAGGCGATCCGGCAGGCGACTCCGCAGCAGATCGAGACGATCGACATGGCGCGCCGCGGCGTTCATAACGAGGCCGCCGAGCTGCTGATCGAGCGGCTCAAGGGCAAGATCGAGCTCGATTTCGACACCGCCCGACGGCTGTTCACGCTGATCTGCGTCCTCCATATCAAAGGCTGATTGTTACGTGTTTTCGGCGAGGCGTTTCCTCCTGATCATTGCCGTGCTCGCCGTGCTGGGCGCCTTTGCGTGGCGCGAGGCGGTGCGCTGGCGCCCGGCGAGCGAGACGTTCGCGGTGCAGGGCGTCGACGTTGGCGAAGCGAACGGCCCGGTGGAATGGAAGGTCGTGGCGGGCGCCGGTGCGGACTTCGCTTATGCCAACGCCACCTACGGCGCGCGCCGGCGGGACCGACGCTTTGAGGAAAACTGGCAGAACATGGCCGCCGCGGGCCTGCGGCGCGGCGCCGTTCACGTCTGGTCGCTGTGCGAGCCGGGCGTGGACCAGGCCAATGCATTCAACACGATGGTCCCGCGCGAGGACGATGCGCTGCCGGTGGTGATCGACTTCGATTACGCGGAAGGCTGCGGCACCCGGCCCGAGCGGCAGGCGCTGATCGATGACGTGAAGCACGCGGCGACGCTGATCGAGGCACATACAGGCAAGCCGGTGCTGCTGCGGGTGTCGCGCGCGTTCGAGGATGATTACGAACTGAGCGGCGCCGTGCCCCGCCCGATCTGGGCCACCGGCAATTTCTTCAAGCCCTACTATGCCGCGCGCCCGTGGCGCATGTGGCGGGCGAGCAACATCCACCGGATCGACGGGATCGTTGGGCCGGTGAACTGGAACGTGGCAGCATCATGAACGACGAGACGACCCGATTGATCGCCCTTGCCCGCACGGCGGCGGCCAACGCTCACGCGCCTTATTCCGGCTTCGGCGTGGGTGCGGCCGTGCTGCTGTCCGATGGATCGGTGGTGCATGGCGCCAATTTCGAGAATGCGAGCTACGGCCTTTCGCTCTGCGCCGAGACGGTGGCGCTGGCGACCGTCAACGCGCAGGGACGGCTGGCCGATGTGGTCGCGATCGGCGTGGTCGGCGGGATGATCCGCGACGGGGCGATCGCCGGCGAAGAGGTGGTGCGACCGTGCGGGCGGTGCCGGCAAGTGATCAACGAGGCGGCGCAGATCGGCGGACGCGACATCCGGGTGCATTGCGCCGGCGCGGAGGGCGAGGCGGTGACCAGCTATCTTCTGTCGCAGCTGCTTCCGGATGCCTTTGGGCCGGCGGATCTGGGGATCGGCGCGAAGAAGTAGGTCATTTGCCTCCCTCGGCGAAACGAGGGCTTCTGCGAAGATCATCCCAATCGCGTGCGTCACCCCGGCCTGTGCCGGGTCCAGGGTTCCGCACACCTACAGGCCTGAGGTTTGCGGAACCCTGGATGCCGGGACAAGCCCGGCATGACGAAGAGGGTCGCACGAAGGTTCCGATGGCGGCGGGCTGCGCGTTGAATCACGTGAGCCCACCCGTGGCCTGCGCGCCGCCGCTTCCCTTCGGATCAGCCGAGCGCGTTGGCGCTCGCATCACCCACGTCGTTGCCGCCATCCACGTTCAGGATCGTGCCGGTAACATATTTGGCGGCCGGGCTGGACAGCCATAGCGCCGCCTCTGCAACATCCGCCTTGGTGCCGTAATCGCGCAGCGCCAGCCGGTTCTTGATCTGCTGCTCGCGCGCCGGGTCGCCACCTAGGCGCTTCATGCCTTCGGTGTCGCCGATCGGACCGGGCGAAATGGCGTTCACGCGGATGCCGGCGGGGCCCCATTCGAGCGCGAGGCATTTGGTGACCATGTTGACGCCGGCCTTCGCGGCGCAAGCATGGATCTGGAACGCGGACGGATGCACCGCCTGCCCGGCCGTGATCGCGATCAGCGAGGCGCCTGGCTTGGTGAGGTGATCGAAGCTCGCGCGAAAAACGTTGAACGTGCCGAGCAGATCGATGTCCACGACCGTCTTGAAGGCATTCGCGGACAGCTTGACGGCCGGCGCCAGGAAGTTGCCGGCAGCGCCCGACACCAGCACGTCGACCGAGCCGAACTTGCCAGTCGCCTCGGCATAAGCGGCTTCCAGACCTTCATAGTCGCGCACGTCACACGAAATGCCGATCGCTTCGGCACCCGTTTCGCGAATGCCGGCAGCCGCGGCCTCTATCTTGTCCGCGCTGCGGCTCAGCACCGTCACCTTGGCGCCGGCACGCGCGAAACCGTGGGCGATTTCCAGATTGATCCCGCTTGATGCGCCAGCGACGAACACGTGCTTGCCTGCATAATCTGCGCTCATGCCTCTCCCTTTCGTACCATAACTATAGTTACGGCGTGTGGATGGCGCGATCTGGCGCACAAGGCAAGAGGCGGCCTTGTCGTGAGGTGGGGTGGCGGCTAGCGCTCCTTTCCGGGAGCGGGAGCACAGATGCAGTCTTTGGAGCGGGCAGCCCTGTCATGGGACGATGTGGACGCGCTGGCCGCTCAAGTGGTCGCAGCGGGTGCGCGCGCAAAGCTGCCCTTCGTGGCGGCCCAAAGCGACCTGGGCGATCCGTCGCCGATGGCCGATCGCTATGGGCGCGCTTATGCCGAGCGGATGCCATGGGTGGGATCGACATCCGAATATTGGCGCAACCGCAGCCTCGCATTGCGATCGACGTTCCTCCACGCGGCGCGCATCTTCGCCGAGCCGATCTGGTATGCCGACGGGCAGCTGGGATCGTGGCGCGCGACGAGTGCGCTGAGCGGGATCGATTGCTCGCACATCCAGGCAGAGTTCGGCTTCAGCGCTGCGCTGATCACGCCGGTTCACCTGTCAGGCGGACAGGTGGGCGCCGTCGTGTGGGTAGCCGTGGAGCCGATCGACATTGCCGCGATCTTCGCACGTCATGCCGAACCGATGTTCTCGCTCGCCTATCGGTTTCTCGCTGCGCATACCGAATTAACGACGCGCCGGGCACGAACGCCGCCAGGACAGCTGTCGGCGCGTGAGGCACAATGCGTGCGTTGGGCCGCAGCGGGGAAGACCAATGCGGAGATCGGCACGATCCTCTCGCTTTCGGTTTCGACGGTCCGGTTCCACCTGCGCAATGCCGCGGAGAAGCTGGGGGCGACGACGCGCGCGCGGATGATCCAGATCGCGACCGGGCACGGCTTCCTCGGGCCACACGCCTGAAGAGGGGCCTCTTCGGAAACCTGACAATAGCGTCAGGTGCGCCGCCCGGCGCCCAAGCGCACGGTGATCGACATGGAGAGCCTGAACAGCGCAGAAGCGCACGCCTTTCGTGAAGAGGTGCGCCAGTTCCTATCCGACAAGCTGACGCCCGAACTGCGTCGTGGCGCGCGGCGGGGGACGAGCGTGTTCCTCCACCCGGATATTGCCGACGCATGGCAACGCATCCTGCACGCGCAAGGCTGGGCCGCGCCCGACTGGCCGGTAGAATATGGCGGTACCGGCTGGAACGAGATCCAGCGCTACATCTGGGCAGAGGAATATGCCCGCGCGCATGCACCCGGCCTGTCGCCGATGGGGCTGAAGATGGTCGCGCCGGTGATCATGCATTACGGTTCGCCCGAGCAGAAAGCGACGCTGCTGCCGCGCATCCTGTCGGGCGAGGATCGCTGGTGCCAGGGCTATTCCGAGCCTGGCTCGGGATCGGACCTCGCCTCGCTCAAGCTGCGGGCAGTGCGCGAGCCTGCCCTCGGGGAGGCGGGGGGCGATCATTATGTGCTGAACGGCTCCAAGATCTGGACCACGCATGCGCATTTCGCCAATCGCATGTTCTGCCTTGTGCGCACCAGCACCGAGGGACGACCGCAGACCGGCATCACCTTCCTGTTGCTGGAGATGAACACGCCGGGGATCACCGTGTCGCCGATCCACACGCTGGCGGGCGAGCATGAATTCAATCAGGTGTTCTTCGACGATGTCCGCGTGCCCGTGAGCGGCCGGCTGGGCGAGGAGAATGACGGCTGGACGGTCGCCAAGCATCTGCTGACGTTCGAGCGCGGTGGCCGGTACGCGCCCGGCCTGGCGGCCTCGCTCGACATGGTGCGGGAGGCCGCCGACGCGACCGGGTGGCTGGCGCATGAGGGCAATCGCGAGCGGCTGGCGCGCGAGGCGATCGCGATTGATGCGCTTCGCGCGATCGAACTCGCCAGCCTGGAAGGCGGCGGGCCGAGCGATGCCGTGCGACCGTCGATGCTGAAGGTGCTGGGCACCGAAGCCTCGCAGCGGATCGATCTACTCGCGCTGGAGATCGCGGCCGAATGGGAGGGGTCGCTGGACAATGCGCCCGATGCGATCGCCGTGGCGATGCCCAAATATCTGAACAACCGGGCTGCCAGCATCTATGCCGGCTCCAACGAGATCCAGCGTGATCTGATTGCCCGCGTGGTGGTCGACCAGGCGGCTTAGCGCCGACGCGCTCCAGACCTCCAGACACGCGGCCCGGCGGGCCCACCACGCTGATTTGCGTGCTGCGGCAATCGGGCATAGGGCCGTGCCTCTTGGGAGCAGCAGAGGTTGCGGCGCGGCTTCGCGCCGCGTGCGTTGAGGATCGGATGATGCGGCACCGCCTGCGGATCGCGGCCATGATGCTGGGCACAGCGGCGCTGCCCATCCCGGCGCAGGGCCAGACGGTGCAGGAGCTTCAGCAGCAAATCGACGAGCTGAAAGCGCAGCTGCGCGAGTTGATTGCGCTGCAGAAAGCCAGTTCGGCCAGTGCCCGTGCCACTGAAACGGCCGCTAACCCGGCTGCCCCTGATGCATTAACGGTAGACCGCTCCCCTACTCCATCGGTGCAGAGCGCAGATGTCGGGGCGGCAGCGCCTGCCGCCACACCGTCGCCGTCTGTCGCCGTGGCGGCTACCGGCCGCGCCAAGAAGCGCCCCTGGTTCACGCAAATTGGCCTGCGCGGCTATACCCAGCTTCGGCTCAACGAGATCATCTCGGGCGATGCAACCGCACCCGCCGGGCAATCACGGTTGCGATCACCCGGCGACAGCGGCATCACCGATCAAGGCAATTTCACCTTCCGGCGGATCCGGCTGGTCTTCTCCGGAAACGTCACCGATGACGTTGCCTTCTACTTCCAGCCGGACTTCGCGAGCGCGGTCAGCAATCAGTCCGGCGGCGAGCGCCGCGAGGGCTTTGCACAATTGCGCGACGCCTATGTGGATTGGTTTCCCGACCGCGACCGGCGGTTTCGCCTGCGCTTCGGCCAATCCAAGGTGCCGTTCGGCTGGGAGAACATGCAATCTTCCTCCAGCCGACTGACGCTTGATCGCTCGGACGGGATCAACAGCGCCATTCCCTCCGAGCGGGATGTCGGGATCGTTGGCTATTACACTCCGCAGGCCGTGCAGCAGGTCTGGGATCGACTGGCGGATGACGGGCAAAAGCTGTTTGGCAATTATGGTGCTTTTGGCCTCGGCGTCTTCAACGGCCAGGGCGTCAATCGTCCCGAGCGCAACAACGGCCTGATGACCGTCGCGATGGGCACGTGGCCGTTCGAACTGGATGGACTGGGCAGCGCATTCCGCGGGCAAGTGCTGGAGCTTGGCGGCGCGGTGATGCGCAACCGCGTTCGGCCGGAGGTGCGGACCGGCGGTGTCAGCATCGAGAGCTTTCCCGATGATCGCGTGGGCATTCATGCGATCCTCTATCCTCAGCCGTTCGGCGTACAGGCGGAATGGAACTGGGGCCGCGGCCCGGAATATGATCCGCTGACGGGAGCGATCGAAACACGTGGGCTCAGCGGCGGCTATGTGCAGGGGATGGCACGGGTGAGAAGCGGCCCGCTTGGCCCCTTCATGCCCTATGTACGCTGGCAGCGGTATCGCGGCGGGTGGAAGGCGATTACCAACGCGCCTCGGCTAGCAACGGACGAGTGGGAGATCGGCGTGGAATTTCAGCCGATCGAGCCGCTGGAGTTGACGATCGCTTATGCCGACATGACGCGGCGCGAGGCCGACGAACGACTGATCGGCCGAGCGGAGGGCCATCTGATCCGCACGCAATTGCAGTGGAATTATTGAGCAATGCTCCCGGTCCGGCCGACCTGAAGCATGCCGGCCGGTGACCCAAAGGCTACGCCGCGTACCGGCGCAGGTGCGCCCGCGCGGTGCCGTCGCCCTGGGCCAGCGTGCGGGCACGGCGGAAGTAGCCGCCGAGGCGCAGCTCTGCCGTGAGGCCCATCGCACCGTGGATCTGCACGGCGCCCTCGCCCACCTGGCGCGCGGCGTCGTCGCACACCACCCGCGCGGCAGAGACGGCGCGTGGGCGCGCGGCCTCATCCCCGTCGCACGCCGTGATCGCAATGTCGGTGATCGCGTCCGCCTGCTCCAGGAGCATCGCCATGTCGGCCATGCGGTGGCGCAGCGCCTGAAAGGAGCCGATCGCCACGCCGAACTGCTTGCGTTCCTTAGAGAACAAAGCAGCGTCGCGCAGCATGGTGCGGCTGAGCCCGACGATTTCCGCACAATGCAGCACCGTCAGCGCGTCCTCGGCCCACTCGCGCTCCACGGTACTCGTGGCCAGCGCCAGCACGGCTGCGGGCGCATCGGCGCGCGGCCCCGCATCGCCCCGCGCGCCAAGCCGGGCCGCCACCCAATGTTCGGCCCAAGGCAGCACGACATTCGCCCGGCCGAGCGCCGCGGCGACAACGGCCGCGTCGCGCAAATCGGTGCCGAGCCCCTCTTCCTCTGCCGGAACCCCGAGCGCGCCCAGGCCACTAGTCTCCACTGCGATGGCCCAATCCGCGCCAGCACCGGGCAACGACGCGTCGAGCGACTCGGCCAGCATCCGCTGCTCGTCGGTTCGTGCAAAAGCGGTCAATTTACTCTCCGTTCGTGTCCTGCCCAGAAGGGCTCGCGCAAGGTGCGCCGCAAGATCTTGCCCGAAGGGTTGCGCGGCAGCGCGTCGATGAACTCGACGCTCTTCGGACACTTGAAACCAGCGATCCGCTCACGGGCATGGGTGATGATCGCGGCTTCGTCGCACGAAGCGCCGGACTTCAGCACCACCATGGCCTTCACCGCCTCGCCCCATTTTGGGTCGGGCACGCCGATCACGGCGACGTCTGCCACCGCGGGATGACTATAGATCGCGCTTTCCACCTCCGCCGGATAGACGTTCTCGGCACCGCTGATGATCATGTCCTTGATGCGATCCTGAATGAAGAGATAGCCTTCCTCGTCCAGGATGCCGGCATCGCCGGTGCGCAGCCACCCGTCGCCGATCAGCGCCTTTGCCGTTTCCTCCGGCTTGTTCCAGTAACCGCGCGTGTTGTTGGGGCTGCGGATCGCCACCTCGCCGATCTGGCCGTGCGGCAGTTCGTTGCCATTCTCATCAATGATCTTGAGCTCGACGCCGGGTAGCGCCTTGCCCGCCGCCGTCATCTTGTGCTCGCGGCCCGGCATATGATCTTCGGGGGGCATCGCGACGATCGAACCCCATGTCTCCGTCATGCCATAGACCTGCACGAAGCCGCAGCCGATCCGCTCCACCGCCTGCTGCAGCAGCGGCAACGGGATCGGACTAGCGCCGTAGGACAGCGTCTCGATGGAGGAGAAGTCGGCCGTTGCTGCCTTGGGATGCTGGAGCATCAGGCCGATCGCGGCGGGCACCAGGAACAAGCGCCGCACCTTGTGCGCGGCGATCGCGTCCATGAGGTCGCCGGCATCATATTCGGCGTGGATGATCAGCTCCTGGCCGCTGTTCACCGCGCCAAGCGCAACGCCGACGCCCCCAATGTGGCCATATGGCATGGCGATGATGGTGGCGTCGCCGGGATCGGCGAGCAGCCATTCAATCTTTGCGTCGATCTGGTTCTGGCGCTGGCGAATGCCGTTCGCGTGACTAAGCATCACACCCTTGGGCGCGCCCGTCGTTCCAGACGTGTAGAGCTTAAGGACAACATCGTCCTCCGTCACCGATACCGGCGGCGGCGTATCGCTTTGCCGATCGCGCCACCGCGCGAAAGCTTCGTCCATGACGACGACCTGCGCGGCGGCGAACGAACGCTCGAACGCCGGCTCAACGAACAGCACGGCAGCGGCGGAATCGCTGAGGATACCGTCCACCTCCGCGGGAGCGAGGCGCCAGATGACCGGCACCAGCACCATGCCAGCGCGTGCAGTGCCGAGCGCCAGTTCCACTGCCCAGTCACTGTTCTTGCCGAGATAGGCGACCCGATCACCCTTCTTCATGCCCATCGCCAGGAGGCCGTTGGCAATCTGAGTCACGTGACGATCGAAGGTCGCATAATCGGTGACCCGATCCTCGAACCGAAGCGCCACCTGGTGCGGCCGTTCCGCCGCATGCCGGAACAGCGCTTCGCCAAAGGTCGTCGGCAAGTCAGTCATGCTGGTATCCGCTCCTCTTCGTCGTCAGAACCGGAAGGTCGCAGTGGCGCCATAGGTGCGCACCTGTCCGGGGAAGCGAACCACGATGTTCGCGTTGCTGGCGACGGCATTCCAGTAATATTCGTTGAACAGGTTGCGCCCCCAGACATTCAGCGCCCAACTTTCGTCCGCGGCCTTCACGCCAAGGCCGGCGTTCACCACCGTATAGGGTTTGATGTCGTATAGCGGGAATACTTCAAAGATCGTCGTCTGGCGCGATTGCCAGCGCACGTTGGCGTTGGCCGTGAGGCTGAGTGCATCATTGACCGGCTGATCAAAGAGCGCCGTGCCCGACAGCGTCCATTCCGGGCTATAGATGAAGCGTGCACCGTCGAAATTCTGCGGCCGACCGGCAGCATTGGTGCCGACATAACCGTTGATCCGCGTCTTCAGCCAAAGCGCGTTTGCCATCAGCGTCAGCGGACGCGCCGGGCGGACGGTTAGTTCACCTTCCACACCATAAGCTTCGGACTTCGGGATATTGTCCAGCCGGGCCAGCGCGACATAGATCGGATCAGCGAAATATGCGCTGATCTGCTTGTCCTTGTAATCATAATAGAAGCCGGCGACGTTCAGCTGTACCTTGCGATCCAGCAGGCCGAGCTTCGCGCCGATTTCATACGCGGTCAGCTGTTCCTGGCGCGCCGGCAGGTTTTGTGCCGCGTTGCTGGCCGCGTTGATCGGCGACGTGCCCGATTTGTAGCCGCGCGAGATCGACGCGTAGATCAGCGTCGTCGAATTGGGCGTGATGTCCAGCGAACCGCGCCAGGCGAAATTGTCCTCGGCAAGCCGCGAGTTGACCACGCCGAAGCTGTTCGTGGCTGGATTGAAGGTGTTGCAATCGTTCGGCCCGATCGGCGCGGCAAGCGGCCCGGTGGGGTTGAACAGCTGCTGGTACAGGCCGCGATTGAACAGGTTGATGTTGGTCTGCATGCTTCCGTTGAAGTCACGCGAGCAGCCGGTGAAGCGCTGGACATCCTTTGTGTAACGCGCGCCCAGCGTCAGCTTTAGCAGATCCGAGAATGCGTAGTCGCCGTTGGCGAAGACGCTCCACGTCCGCGTGTCGAATGCGCCCTCGTCGCGATAGGTGCGGAAGGTAGTGGCAGCGTCGGCCAGCGTGTAGCCAAAGGTGTTGATCGGCGAATTGATGAGCTGCGCGGTTGCAAAGCGGAGCAGTGCCGAGTTCGCGTTCTGACCCAGCAGCGTCCGATTAGTGTCGGCGATCGTGTCCTTGGCGTAATAGCCACCGACCAGCCAGTTATAGCCCGGCCCGTCGCCTTCGACCCGCAGTTCCTGCGCGAAGCTCTTGATCTTGCCCGCGGCTTCCTGGATCAGCACTTCGTTGGGGATGCCGGACCAGTCGAACGTCGCGCGGCGCCGGTATTCGTTATAGCCGGTCAGCGATACGGCCCGAACGTTATCCGCCAGGTCGAGCTGGATACGTCCCTTCAGCCCCAAGAAGTGATTGTTCTCGGCAAGCGGATCCTTGAGCCCTGCACCGCGGCCGATGTCCGCCGAGCGGCCCGCATAAGGCGCCCAATCGGCCTGGCTGCCGCTCGTCGGGCGGTTTGCCGCAATGTAGGCCGCGGCGCCGGGCGCGTTGAAGTTGCTCGACGCGCCGCCCGAGCCAGGCGTCGTCGCCGGCGTGAAACCGATCGCCTGCCCGGCGACCGTATCGGACTTGTTGACCCAATAGGTGGCGGAAAGATCAATCTCGAACGGCCCCGGCTGAAGCGCGAGCGAGCCGCGAAGACCATAACGCTTCACGCGGCCGAGGCGCTCGTTCGGGCGGCTGTTGCTGATCTGCCAGCCATCGTTGCTGAGATCGACGCGATAGCCGATGCGGGCCTGGATCCCCTCTGCAATCGGGCCGGTGACATAGCCGCCGACGTTGAACGTCTCGTAATTGCCGATGTCGACGCTCATCGCGCCAGAGGCATCTTCGCTCGGCTTGCCCGTCACGAAGTTGATGAGGCCTGCGGTGGTGTTGCGGCCATAGAGCGTGCCTTGCGGCCCCTTCAGTACTTCGACGCGCTCGATATCGATCAACGGGCCGGTGTTCATGATGGGATAGGCGTAGGAGACCTCATCGACATAGGTGCCGACAGTCGACTGCGCGGACAGGTTGATCGAATTGAAGCCGATGCCGCGCAGCGTGTACGTCGGCACGCCCTGATAGCTTTGCGCAACGGTGAAGCTGGGCACGACGGCGGCAAGATCGCGCACGTTCTGGACGCGCAGCTCCTGCAGCGTTTCGGATTCCAGTGCCTGCACGGAAATGCCGACCCGGTTGATCGACTCCGCGCGGCGCTGCGCGGTGACAACGATCTCGCCAAGCGCTGCGTCGTCGCGCGCTGTCTGCTGGGCCGGCGCGGCGGCGGTGCCTGCCGCTGTCGGTTCCGCAACCGGAGCATCGACCTGACCAGCAACAGCATCCTGCGCGTGAGCCGTGCCGGCGATCACAACCGCAAGCAAGCTTGCGCCGACTTTGAGCCCGACACGCATACGACCGATCTTGGCCATAAGTCCCCTCCGATTTGTTTGCACAGCACCCTGCTTGGGTGTCTTGATTGCGCTTCCTCTAGCAGCGCGGGTCAGGCGCGCTCCCTGACACCTATGTCAGGCTCGCGGTTTGCACCGCGCGCAGCTTCGCGCTGCTGCCCAGAAGGCGCCGCTGCTTGGCCGGCGACAGCCACGCGAATTCGCCGGGCAGGCCGAGGCGCTGCGCCGCCTGCCACGCGGGCGAATGACGCGTCCGCACCTTGTCGGCCAGCTTGCCCGCGGTGCGCAGCAGCAGCTTGTCCGTGACCGTGAGGTCGAATTCCGCGCCAAGCTCAAGCCGCTGACGAACGGCGTCCGGCAGCAGCGATATGGCGGCACGAGCGAGCGCCCGGTGGAGGACTTTCGGCACCGCGGGCGCCGCCTTGCCGGACTGAATGATCGCCAGGAACTCGAGATTGATGGGGTGCGGCTCGAATCGAGGAAGCAGCGCATCGAGCATGGCGAAGAAGTCGGCGTCGCTCGTCAGCGGATTTTCCACGCCGTAAAGCCGCGCAATCGGCTCGCCATCGCGATAGTATGCGCGCCGATTCTCTTCGCTGACTGGCGCCACGAAGCGATGATACGCCTCGAGAAAGCCGTAGGTGGCGGTCGCGCTCACCCAGTCGAGCAGCTCGGGATCAAGCGCGCGATATGCCTCGCCGCTTGGTGTCTCGCCTACCACCTTGCGATGCATGCGATTGACGCCGCCGATGATGCGCCGGGCCGCGCTGGCCGGCCCGAAAACCCCCGCCATGGCCGCGATGCCGGTGCGTTTCGACCGCCCGATCGGATCGAGCTTATAGGTCGAATGATCCCAGACGCCCGATCGGATCCGGGCGTCGGCAAATTCCAGCAGAACCGCCGCCACGCCGCCGATCGCGATGGCGATCGGGTTCTTGAACACGCGCCATTGCGGCGAAGACGGTGGGGCCAGCCCGGGCTCTCCGACGGGGCGGAGATAGTCGACCTGATATCCCTTGAACTCTGCGGACATCGCACCCTCTCCAATTCCGATCGATTGATAGGAGTTGGTGTATGCGGGCCTAGACTGTTCCGCAAGTTCCCAGTCTTCTATGCGCCGGGCGGTGACGGATGGATCGCCCCCTCAGAAAAGCAACGCGCGCGGGCCGTATCGCAGCAGTGCCGAAACGCGGCAGCGGTTGATCGACGCCGCGCTGTCGCTGTTCGGGGGCAACGGCTTCGAAGCGACAAGTACGCGGGACATCGCGGCGCGCACGGGAGTGGCGCTGCCGGCCATTGCCTATCATTTCGGCGGCAAGGAGGGATTGTACCGAGCCTGCGCCGAGCACGTCGTGGAACGGTACCGCGAAAGGATGCGCGCCGGCGTGGGCACCGGCAACCTGCAGATGCCGGACACGCCGGATGCTGCGCGCGCCCTGCTTCGCCAGGTGACGGAGATGCTGGGTGCCATGCTGCTCGACAGCGAGCAGAGCGACGCGTGGCTGACGTTTATGATCCGCGAGATGAACAATGCCGGCCCGGCACACGATCTGCTCTACCGTGATCTATGGGAGCCAGGCCTCGCCCTCGTCGCCACGCTTGTCGCGGCGGCACGCGGACGGGCCGCCGCGCAGGGCGAGGACAAACTGGAAGCGCTTATGCTGTTATCCAGCTTCAGCGCCTTCAGCACATCACGCCGCGTGGCGCTTGATTTCGGCGGCTGGCAGTCGATCGACCAGCCACTGGTCTCCGCCATGCTGGCGCGGCTGGAGGAGCGTATCAACGCCCTTTGAACACGCGATGGGTCTTGGGAGCGCCCGCCCCCGCTACCGGGAGCGAGCGTCCTCGCCTCAGCTATTTCTCGACTTCGCCGGACTCTTCTTTACCTGAGCCGGGCTCGGCCATGCCACGGTGCAGCTGCGCCAGCACCGCCTGCGGCACGACGCCGGACGCGAGCACCTGAAGCTTGTTGGCAAGCCCGGAGACGATGTGCCCCTTGCCTGCCATCAACGCGTCCCACCCATCCTGAGCGACCTTTTCGGGATCGGCCTTCTTGCTCTGCCCGACAGACGTGTCGAGCATGTCGGCGCGCGCGAAGAACTCGGTTTCCGTTGCCCCCGGCATCAGGGTAGTCAACGTGACGCCATCCACGTCCTTCAACTCGTTGCGAAGCGCTTCGGTGAAATTGTCGATGAATGCTTTTGTGGCATTGTAGATCGCATTGAAGCTGCCTGGGATGTAGCCGACGATCGAACCGGTCACGAGCACCTTGCCCGCATTACGCGCCACCATGCCCTTCAGGGCCTTTTGCAACAGATAAACCGTGCCGGTGACATTCGTGTCGATCGAGTGCCGCCAGTCGGCAACGCTTTCGTCGAGAAAGGGGCCGCCCTTGCTGATCGCGGCATTCGCGCACACCAGGTCGAGCGGGCGATCACCTGCCGCCGCCAGCAGCCGGTCAACACCGTCGATCGTGGAAAGATCGGCCTCCAGCGGCTGAACATTCGTGCCGAACTGCTCGAGGTCGCGCGCTGCCGCTTCGATCAACTGCTCGTCCGCCACGACGATGAGATCATATCCCTCGCGCGCCGCAATGGTTGCTAATTCAAAGCCGATGCCAGTGGACGCGCCGGTTACGATGCCGAATTTGTTAGCCATCTGGCTCTCCTCAAATATCAAGTTCGACGCGATCGAAGCCCGGCTTCAACACCACCTTGGTCGCCTCGTTCTGCTTGTCATGGAATATACGGTAGCCGTCCGGCGCGTTTTCGAGCGGCAAGGTGTGGCTGATCAGGAAGGTCGTATCGATCTTCTCTTCCATGATCGCGTTCAGAAGGCCCGGCAGATAGTGCTGCACATGGGTCTGCCCGGTCTTGAGTGTCAGCCCCTTCTGCATGAAGGCGCCAAGAGGAAATTTGTCGACAAAACCACCATAGACCGCCGGCATCGAAACGCGCCCGCCCTTCCGGCACGCGAGGATCGCCTGGCGAATGGAATGGGGCCGATCGGTGCCGAGGAAGGTCGAGGCCTTGATCTGATCGATGACGTTATCGACGAAGAGCCCGTGCGCCTCCAGCCCTACAGCATCGATGCAGGCATCCGGGCCAATGCCGCCCGTCATCTCCATCAGCGCTTCGTAGGTCGCACTTTCCTCGAAGTTGATCGTCTCCGCACCGAACTGCCGGGCCAGTTCAAGGCGACGCGGGAAGTGATCAATAGCGATCACGCGTTCTGCGCCCATCAGGAAAGCAGACTGGACCGCAAAGAGGCCGACTGGCCCACAGCCCCAGACGGCGACGGTATCGCCCGGCTCGATCTCGGCATTCTCCGCCGCCATCCAGCCGGTGGGCAGAATATCCGACAGGAACAGGACCTTCTCGTCCTCAATGCCGTCGGGGATCACGATCGGTCCGACGTCGCTGAACGGGACGCGGACATATTCCGCTTGCCCGCCGGAATAACCGCCGGTCATGTGACTGTAGCCGAACAGACCGGCCATCGGCTGCCCGTAAAGCGTCTGAGCGATATCCTGGTTATCCGCCGGCAACCCGTTGTCGCAGGCGGAATATTGGTGCTTCCCGCAATGATAGCAGGAGCCGCAGGAGATGGTGAAAGGAACAACGACGCGCTGCCCCTTCTTCAGCGTTGACTTGCCCCCGACTTCGACGACCTCACCCATGAATTCGTGGCCGAGGATATCTCCGGCCTGCATCGTGGGGATGTATCCATCGTAAAGGTGAAGATCCGAGCCGCAGATCGCGGTAGACGTGATCTTGATAATGGCGTCGCGCGGATTGAGGATTTCGGGATCGTCCACGGTATCGACGCGCACGTCATGCTTGCCGTGCCAGGTGAGCGCTCGCATCAGTTCTTCCCTTCTTCCAGAAGGCGGCGGTTACGCGCGCCGGTGGCCACCTCGCCGGTCTCCATGAGTTGCTTGAAACGGCGCAGATCGCGGCGAGCCTGAATGGCCGGTTCCCGCTGGAACATCTTGGCAATCACCTTTCCGATGATCCCGGCGGGAGGGTCGTAAAGGATCGTTGCCGTGACGATCGTGCCGCGGCCGCCTTGCGCGTCCTTGAAGGCGATGCTGCCGCTGTTGGGCACATCGGCCCCTTCCTCGGACGTCCAGGCGATATACTCACCCTCCCGCTCCTCGGTGACCACGGCGGTCCATTCGACATGCGAGCCGCCCGGCGCCTTCACCGTCCAATGCGAACGGCGCGCGTCGCGCAACTCGATCCGTTCGACATTATCCATGAAGCTCGGCAGATTGGTGAAATCCCGCCAGAAAGCGTAGAGTTCGGCGCGGGGCCGATTGATCGTCACCGTGCGGCCGATCAGTTCATCCGGGTCACCGTCAGTTGGCGAACCATATTCGCGAGCGGCAGTTGCGGCAGCCGCGGAGCCGTGTTTGGACGTGGAGAGCGGCGCATCATCTGCGCGCGCCGGATCGATCGTCTCGGCCATCTCATCCTCCTGGTGAATGGCCTGTCAACGATGCGTGTCGCCTGCGCGTTCCGGTCTATGTTGTGCAAGTTGCGATCGGGGCGAGATATTTCCTGGCTGGCTCGCGACAAATAGCGGCGTGCGACACCTGCCTGCGCAGTCCCTTGGGCGCCCCGGCCGTTCCCGAGAAGAAGCGCCTGATCAGCGACGCCGGCGGTTGCTGCGATCGCGGCTCGTAGACGCGGCGATGCTCGCCATCATGGTTTCGTACTGACCCACCGTGAAGCCGGCGTCGAAGAACGCACGCAGTTCACTCGCCGGCACCTGGAAGCTGTGATGCCATGCCAGAACGGCGATGCGGCGAAGGGCCTCGAGCTTGCCGTCGGCCAGCCGAGGATTGCTCTGCCGGAAGAGCGTCGCCATCGCGGTCGATAACCGTCCAGGTGCCCGAAGCGATGACAGGCTGTCGTTGCGCGCGAGCGCGACAACCGACCATTCGAGCGCGCTCAAGCGACCGGCAGCCGAATTGCTCTCGTCTGCTGCGGTGGTGACTGGATCTGCCAATGGCGCCGACAGCGTGGTGGTTGCGGGGAGGCTCCCCTGCAGTGGGTCAAAGTTCAGATACGCCATGCTGCTCCCTTTCTCTCGCACGCACGCCTTCGAACGGGATCGCATCGAGCGACCGACCGCGGAAACGCACGCGTTCATTCTACTTGGCGGGAGATGCTGATGACCTGGGTCAGCTCACTCTTGGAACCTTGATTCCATCAGAGGAGCGGCAAGCACCAACCGCTTTGTGTACCGCTCGTTATAATCAGCAGCTTGCCGGTCGTCAACGACATTTTGTACCGTCCGGTACGCTATGCACAAAATAGCGCCAGAGAGCAAGGTTGCGCCGTGAGGGCCTTCGTCAAAGCCAGCTGGGCTGACCGCGTTGATTGCGGACCCCGGCCCACCAGCCTGCCATGGCATTCTTCCATTGCTGCATGGCCCCCCGCCGCCCGAAGCGCGCCCAGGCGAGAATGAAGGCGAGCGGCGCCGCCACGATCAGCCGCGCAGGCGCCGTGTCCCGGACCACGTGAAGCTTGTTTCGTTCATCCAGGTAGACCGGCAAGCGGGGTCGCGCATGGACGTGGGCGGCCGATCCGGTGGTGGAGCCTTGGCCGTGACAGACACGGGCGCCCGGCGCAAAGCCCAGCCGCATTCCGCGTGATCGGGCGCGAAGACACCATTCGATCTCCTCCGCATAGAGGAAATAATCGTCGCGCATCGGCCCAGCCGCCTCAAGAAAGGAGCGCCCGACCAACATGCACGCGCCGAGAAGATAGTTCATCTGCGCCTCGACCTGCTGCGGATCGACCGGCGCAGCAAGCGGCGTACCGAACCCGATCGATTCAGCGCGCGCCAGCCACATATTCCAGCGCCCGCCATAGGCCTGGATGACCCCGTTCGGATGATAGAGGATGCCGCCGGCCGCATCGCAGGTGCCGCGCTGCAATCGGGCAACCAATGCCTGCAACGCGTCCGGCTCCGGGCAGGTGTCCGGGTTCAGGATCCACCACGCTTCGGCGTCGGGCCGAGCGGCCATGCAGGCGTTGACCCCGCCGGCGTACCCAAGATTCGTTGTCTGACGGAGCAACGTCACCGGCTGCCCGCCCGGCAACGTGGTGGGAAGCGTCGCCGCCAGCAGCTCTCGCGCTTCCTGCCCGCCGTTTTCGCACAGGATCACTTCGAAACCGGTGAAGGTGGATTGCGCCAGCGCGTCGAGACAGCGCCCGATCAGTCGCGGATCACGGAAGGAGACGATGCAGATGACAACGCACGTCACACGCGCGCTCCGACCAGCCGCAGCATGCCGTCCCCGAACCGCCAGAGCCGCAGGCGCGCCAGGGTCGCTGCCCCGCGGGCGCGCTCAATCCCGCCGGCCAGGGTCGGACTGACTACGATTCGCGGCAGGTGAACCAGGATCGAGAGCGGCATCGCCGCCGTCGCCAGAAGCCAGCGGAGCCGACCGACGGGGCTCATCAGCGTGTTGGCATAAAGCTCTGCGTTCAAACGACGCCACTTCATCAGCAGCGCTCCCCAATCCTCCCGCGCCGGATGCGCGACCCGCGCGGCGGGCGCATAGCCCAGCCGATAGCCGAGCGAGCGCGCACGCAGGCACCAATCGCGATCTTCCGACATGCCGACATGAAACGGGCCAGCGGCGACATATACGTCGCGCCGGCAAAAGAGGTTCGCCGTAACCGAAAAGCCTTCGCGCTCGACATAGCGGCGATTGTTGAAGGCGAAGACCGCTTCATACGCTTCAGCGCCCGATTTCGCGTCTCCCGAGAAGAGAAGGGTCACCGCGCCGCCGGCGAGATCGTACAGCTCCAGGCCGGCCAATCCGGCAGCCAACCAGCCACGATCCGGAACACAGTCCGCATCCGTGAAGGCGAGAACCGGGCCGCGCGCGACCGCCACGGCCGCATTACGGGCCGGGCCGGCGCCCTGCTCCGGCGCAAGCACCAAGCGGGCGCGATCGCCAACGACGGCGCGCACTGCCGCTTCGCCGCACGGGCTCATATTGTCCGCTACCACGATCTCGTAGCGGCTGCGTGGCACGGACTGCACGGACAGCGCGGCCAGGCAACGATCCAGTCCAGAGAGATCGTTATAGTGCGGGACAATGACGCTGATGTCGGCCATGACAATCAGGCCGCCGCGGCAAAGCCGGTCCACTCCCGCAGCGACCCGCTGGTAGGGTGGAAGGCGAGCGCGGGGTTTTCCTTCACCAGCGCGCGCAGCCCGGCGAGGTCGAGTTCCCACCAGCGGCTCTGTTCCAGCGCTGCCTGCACGTCCCTTGGGAAGCGCTCGCGCAGCACTCGGGCCGGGTTGCCGGCCACCACCGCATAGCGCGGAACGTCACGGGTGACGATCGCCCCCGCCCCGATGATGCTACCACGGCCAATTCGACGACAGCCGGGCAGGATGATGGCGTGGTGCCCGATCCAAACATCATCCTCGATCACCTGCGGATCATCGTAATGGATATCGGCGTCCACCACGCCGAACTTACGTTCGTACAAGGCGGGGTGCGTGGTGATCGCCCCGAATGGATGGTTGATCGGCGCGGAGCGGACGGTTTTCGCGATCGAGCAGTACCGGCCGATGATTAGCGGCCCAGGCATACGCCACTGATCAAAGCAGCCGTAGCTGTACAGGCCGACGTCGATCCGACGCCGCTCGCGAAACCATCGGCGCAACGGCAGGCTGCGGAATGGATCACGGTGCCAGCGCCAGATCCTCGCCCGTTCGATGGCCCGTGATGCGACGCCCAACATTGCCACCCCCGACTGTTTGTCTCGCAGCTAGGAATAGCGGAAACAGCAGAAGCGGCGCGACTAGCGCGTTCGGAATGGACCCAATTTCATGCGCGCAGCGCCAGCGCGCCCAGCACCAGCGCTGCTGCGATCGCGGCCACCTGCGCCGTGCGCCAGTCGACCACCCCGACCGCGTCGGGATCATGCCGCCGGGTCCGCCGGCTGTCTCCCCACGCTGCCCCTGCCGCCGCCATCGCGCAGGATGCCGCTGCCCCGAGCAGCACCGCTTGCGTTGCCATCCGTCTGCCTCCAAACCGAGCGTAATGAACTTGCCCTCAGGGAGAGAGATAATGCGCACCATCGGCATTGCGACCATCTTGCTCGCGAGCGCTGCGGCCGTCACGGCTCAGCCCGCGGCTCAGCAACAAGTGCGGCCATCGGCGGAAATTACGGCGGCCGTGCGCAGTGCACAGCGCAGCGACGTCAACCGGCAGCGCGACGATTACCGCCATCCTGCCGACACGCTCGCCTTTTTCGGTGTAAAATCAACCGATACGATCGTTGAGTTCAGCCCCGGCAGCGGCTGGTACACCGAGATCCTCGCACCTCTGGTAAAGGGCAAGGGCCGCTATGTCGCGCTGGTCAACACGCGCGGGGTGCCCGGCGCGGAAAAGATGCTCGCCGCCAAGCAGGCCTGGTTCGGCGCCACAACGGTGGCCACCGTTGACGGCGCAACCGGCACAAGCACAGTGCCTGCGGGCAGCGCCGATGTCGTGCTGACGTTCCGCAACGTCCACAATTTGCTGATGAACGAGGATCCGGCAGTGGCCGGGCGGGCCTTTGCCGCGTTCTTCACGATGCTGAAGCCGGGCGGCACGCTGGGCGTTGTTGATCACCGCCTGCCGGAGGAGATGGACTCGGCGCTCGAAAAGAAGAGCGGCTATATCAAGCGCTCCACCGTCCTGCGGCTCGCCCAGGCGGCCGGGTTCAAGCTGGCCGGCGAGAGCGCGGTCAACGCAAACCCGAAGGACACCCACGATCACCCCGAAGGCGTGTGGACCTTGCCCCCCACCTTTGCGCTGAAGGACGCAGACCGCAGCAAATATGCCGCGATCGGTGAAAGCGACCGCTTAACTCTGAAGTTCGTGAAGCCGAAGTAAGAGATCGACCGACGATGGTGAAAACGCCCGACGAAATCGCCCTGATGCGGGAGTCCGGCGGGTTGCTCGCGTCCGTCTTCGAGATGCTGGATCGACAGCAACTCGCCGGCATGTCGACGCTTGCGGTGAACGATCTCGTCGAGCGTTTCATCACCACCGATCTGGGCGCACGCCCCGCCAGCAAGGGCCAATATGGCTTCGCCTATGTGCTCAACTGCTCGATAAACCATGTCGTGTGCCACGGTGTCCCCAACGCGGATGAGATCATCCGCGACGGGGACATCATCAATCTGGACATCACGCTGGAAAAGAACGGCTTCATCGCCGACTCCAGCAAGACCTATCTGGTTGGCGATACGTCACCAGCGGCCCGGCGGCTGGTTCGGGTGGCCCAAGAAGCCATGTGGAAGGGGATCCGCCAGGTTCGCCCCGGTGCGCACGTTGGCGATATCGGCGCCGCAATCGATCGTCACGCCAAGAAGAACGGGTATTCGGTCGTGCGGGAGTTTTGCGGGCACGGGATCGGCCGCGAAATGCATGAAGAGCCGCAGGTGCTGAACTTCGGCAAGCCGGGCACCGGGCCGATGCTGCGCGAAGGCATGACCTTCACGGTCGAGCCGATGGTCAATCAGGGCAGCCGCAAGGTCTCCACCGAGGACGATGGGTGGACGGTGGTGACGAACGATCGGAAACTGTCCGCGCAGTTCGAGCACACCGTGGCAGTGACGAGCGACGGGGTGGAAGTGCTGACCCTGCGCAGCGACGAGCGACCCGCGGCGGCCATGCGGGGCTGATCTGGGTGGACCGGTAATTAGCCCCGGCGACGACCGCCGTGCTGGGGTGCAACGAAACGGCTGAACGCACGCTCGTTCAGCCCGCCAGCTTGTCCACCTTGTCCTGCAACTTGGCGAGTTCAGCCTTCAACGCAGCGATTTCGTCATCCTTGCTGGCAATCGGCGACGTTGCCGGCTTGAAGGCACTGGTGGCAGCCTCGAACATCGCCATGTTTCGCTTCGCCATTTCAGCGAAAGGCGAACCCGCGAACGCACCTTCGACGGCGGACTTGAACTGCGCCTGGTTACGACGGAAGCTGTCCATTGAGGCTTCGAGGTAGCCGGGCACCATCGCCTGCATCGAATCGCCGTACATGGCGATCAATTGGCGAAGGAAGTTCACCGGCAGCATGGGCTGATCCCCGCGGCCTTCTTCCTCCATGATGATCTGGGTCAAGATGCTGTGCGTAATGTCTTCGTCGGTCTTGGCGTCGACGACCTTGAATTCACGTCCTTCGCGCGTCATCGCGGCAAGGTGCTCAAGGGTGATGTATGACGAGCTTTCGGTATTGTAGAGACGGCGATTGGCGTATTTCTTGATGATGATCGCGCCCTCTCCATTGTGCTGTTTTTTCATCGCGATGCCCCGCTTATGACGTCATACCGCGCTACAGCATCTATTATGGCGCCGCAACACGGCCCGCGCCCCCTTCCTCTGTTCCTGGATATGCTGCGCGACGAAACCGCAGCATCTTCCATGCGGAGATCGCAGGCGCTTGCCGGCCTTCGTCGCTATCAGGAAGAGCCCCGGGTGAAGCGCCGATTGGCCAAGGCAGTTCGGCGTCAAGGGCGGGCGCGACTGCGTGATTATGGTGGGATCGGGCGCCCGGTGCTGTTTGTCCCGTCGCTGATCAACCCGCCTTACATTCTTGACCTGATGCCCGGCCGATCACTGATGCGGTGGATCGCGGAACAGGGCTTCCATGCTTTGCTGCTCGACTGGGGGGAACCGCAGGCGGAGGATCATGCGCTCGGTGTTCGCGGCCATGTTGAACGCATATTGATGCCGCTGATGCGCCGTCTCGAGGAACCGCCGGTGCTGGTGGGCTATTGCCTCGGCGGCACGATGAGCATTGCAGCGGCCATGGGCGCTCCCTCTGCCGGCGTTGCGGCAATCGCCGCACCATGGCGCTTCGACGGCTATGGCGAAGCGCGTACAAACATGGCGGCGCTTTGGGACGCCGCACAGCCCGCATGCGAGCAACTCGGGCTGGTGCCTATGGAAGTGCTGCAGACCGGTTTCTGGAAGCTCGATCCGGCACGGACTATCGCAAAGTACGAGGCGTTCGCCGGCATGGACGACGAGGCGGCGGCCATGTTCGTCGCCATGGAGGATTGGGCGAACCGCGGCGCCCCGCTCACCTATGCCGCGGGCGCGGAATTGTTCACGCAATTGCTGCTGGCGAACGCGCCCGGCACCGGGACGTGGGAGGTGGCCGGCCGGACGATCGATCCTGCGACGCTCCCCTGCCCAGCGGTCGAATTCGTGTCCTTGGGCGACAGAATCGTGCCGGCCGCCACTGCGATGGGGCTCGACAACCGGCATGATCTGGGCGCGGGCCATGTCGGCATGATCATCGGCAGCCGTGCGAGAGAGCAATTATGGGAGCCCCTACGCGATTGGCTGAACGCCCTGCCTTGATCAGGACCAGATACGATCAAACCGTCGCCCAAGGCCGGTAAGCAGCTCATATTGCGACACGTCCGACGCGGCGGACGCATGCGCCAGGTCGGAGTCGAAGGAGATCCAGTCGCCCTCCGACACATCAAGGCTGGTGACATCCACCGCCGTCAGATCCATCGACACCCGGCCGATCACCGGCACGGCCACGTCGCCGACGAACGCGGTGCCGCAGTTGGAAAACGCCCGGCGATATCCGTCCGCATAACCAAGGTTCACGACGGCAACGCTGCTGTCGCGCTTGGCCGTCCAGGTCAGGTTATACCCGACCCGTCCCCCGGCCGGCACCTCGCGGCGTTGCAGCACCTCGGCCTGGATGGTCGCCACCGGGCGGATCAGCCCGCTCAATCTGGGGCAGGGCACACCGCCGTACAGCGCGATCCCGGGCCGGGTGAGATCGAAGGCGTAGTCGCTGCCCAGCGCAACTCCCGCCGAGTTCGCCAGGCTCACGCGCCGCGCACCCGACCGGTCGGCGATCGATCGCAAGGCAGCACGTTGGCGCTCATTGATCGACGCCCCCGCCTCCTCCGCCGAGGCAAGATGGCTCATCAGCGTTTCGACCTGAAGCCCGTCCAGCAGACCCGAGGCAATGTCGTCCGGCGCCACGCCAAGACGGTTCATCCCCGTGTCGACCATGACGTCGCAGGCCCCCATCCCGGCTTCCCGCCAGCGCTGGATCTGCGCCGGCGTACTCAGAACGGGGCGCGCGGCGATGCGCGTCGCAATCGGCATGTCCGCCGCGCGGACACCGTGCAGCACGGAGAGGGACAGGTCAGGGCGCGCCAGCGCTGCCGCCTCCGCCCAGGTCGCCACGAAGAAATCCCGGCAGCCGGCGTCGGCCAGTCGTTTGACGACCGCCGTTGCACCCAGTCCGTATCCGTCTGCCTTCACGGCAGCGCCGCACGCTGCACAGCCGCTCATGCGCGCCAGCGTGCGCCAATTCTCCACAAGCGCGGCGCCGTCGAGCCGCAATCGATTGGGTGCGTTCATCCGCAGCCGGATAGCGGCGGCGCGGTCCTTGCGCCACCGTATCGCCGCCATGCCGCTCGCGGTGGCGGCGGCAGGGATGCAGTGCGCTCGTCAGTCCTTCAGGCCGGCCGGCACGATGCCGCCGTTCTTTTCCAACTCGCGCATCACGGCCTTGTGGAGCCAGATGTTCATTTCGGCCGACCCGTCCTTCGCGCCGGTGTAGCCGAGCTCGGTGGCCAGTTCCTTGCGGTTGGCGAGACTTGAATCGATGTTCAGCAGCTTCATCAGGTCAACGATCGAGGTACGCCAGTTCAGCGCCTGCCCTTGCTTGGCGGCGAGATCCGACAGCACCTTCTCCACGTCCACCGGTGTTGGCGCCTGCTGAGGTGCGGCCGCGGGTGCCTGGGCAGGTGTTGGAGCCGCGGGAGCCGGCGCCGGCCTCGGAGCGGTACTGGGCGCTGGCGCCGCCTGGGGCGCTGGCTTGCCCGAGAACTGCCCGCCGAGGGGACCGCGGTCGCCGAAGACCGCTTTCTTGATCGCGCCAAAGATGCTCACGCCGTTACTCCGATTGTAGTTGGTCAACGCCAAACGCCACACCGGGCGGTTGGTGCCGACGAAGCGGAGCATCGCCACGGGCAGTATCGAGGCCGGGAATTGCTAAGCACGCATCTGCCGGCGGCCAATCGCCTGCGGGAGCGGCTCAGACGCGGCCGATCTCGACAATCTCGATGGCGTCCTCCCGGCCGTTGAACGCGACCCGCTCGCCCTTGCCAGCGCCCATCATCGCGCGGGCGAGCGGCGCGGAGAAAGCAATCAGCCGGGCGGCGGGATCGGCCTCGTCATCGCCAACGATGCCGATCTCCTGCTCCTTGCCATTGAGGCGAAAGCGCACGCGGCTGCCGAAGGCGATCTCGTCGGCGGGCGGCACCGGCGCGAGGATCGCCGTGGCGCGCCGCGTCTTCCAGTAGCGCAGCTGGCGGGCGATGTCTTCGCGCGCGAGCTCGTCCGCACCGGGAAGCTCGGCCTCCAGTGCGGCGATCCGCTCGTCTATCAACACGCGGCCACGCTCGGTGACGAGATTCGGCCCCGATGGCAGCGGCAGTTCGAACCGCGGCTCCTTGTGTTCCTCGTCACTCTCGCGGCGGAAGGCGACGCTCATGACTTGCCTTGGGACGTCTTGATGATGGCGGAGAAATCGAGATTGCCATGCTCCGCGGCGAACGCCTCGTAGAGCTCGGTCGCGCGAGTGCCGAGCGGCAGGTTGGCGCCAGCTTCGGCCGCCGCCGCCATGGCGAGGCGCAGGTCCTTCAGCATCAGCGCGGCGGCGAACCCGCCCTGATAATCGCGGTCGGCGGGGCTCTCCGGCCCAACGCCGGGCAGCGGACAATAGCTGGTCATCGACCAGCTCTGGCCAGTCGCTTTGCTGGAAATGTCGTAGAACACCTGCGGATCGAGCCCGAGCTTCTCGGCAAGCGCAAAACCTTCGCAGGTCGCGATCATCGTGCCGGCGAGGATGAGGTTGTTGCACATCTTCACTGCCTGCCCCGCGCCGCTGGCGCCGGCGTGAATCACGGCCTTCCCCATATCTTCAAGGAAAGGCTGCGCGGCAGCGAAGCCGGCCTCGGTGCCGCCGACCATGAAGGTGAGCGTGCCACCGTTCGCCGCAGCGATGCCGCCGGAAACGGGCGCGTCGACCGCTTCCAGCCCCTTGGCTTGCGCGTCACTGGCCAGTTGGCGCGCGGTGGCGACGTCGATGGTCGAGCAATCGATGAGAATGGCGCCGGGCTCCGCCTTGCCGAACACGGCTTCGGCATAGACCTGTGCGACATGCTGGCCCGCGGGAAGCATGGTGATGATCGCTTCGGCGCCCTCGACCGCTTCCGCGGCGCCGGCAACCGGCAAGCAGCCGGCCTTTTTCGCGCGATCGAGCGCGTCCGCGCTCAGATCGAAGGCACGCACGTCATGCCCCGCCTTGGCGAGGTTCGCAGCCATCCCCCCACCCATGTTGCCGAGACCAATGAAAGCGACGCGTGCCATGCCAAACTCCTAATCTTCAACCTGCCCTCCCGTGTGCGGAAGAGACCGGGAGAGAGCTTGCCGATCCGCCACCATGCTGCAGACAGGCCCTCCCCCCCAACCCCTCCTGCAGGCAGGAGGGGAACGTGTGTTACCGGCCCTTCCAGACGCCGGGGCGCTTTTCGATAAAGGCGACCATCCCCTCGGCCTTGTCCTCCGTCGCGGTCAGGATCTGGAATAGACGGCGCTCGGTCAGAATGCCTTGCGCCAGGTTGGTCTCAAAGGCGGCGTTGACCATTTCCTTGTTCACCATCGCAGCCATGGGAGGCATCGAAGCGATCAACTCGGCGGTCTTCAGCGTCTCTTCAAGGAGCGAGGCGAGCGGCACGACCTTGGCGACGAGACCCGAGCGCTCCGCTTCGGCGGCGTCCATCATCCGGCCGGTGAGGCACATTTCCATCGCCTTGGCCTTGCCGATCGCGCGGGTCAGCCGCTGCGAGCCGCCCATGCCCGGCGCGACGCCAAGCTTGATCTCGGGCTGGCCAAACTTCGCGGTGTCAGCGGCGTAAATGAAGTCGGCCATCATCGCGAGTTCGCAGCCGCCGCCCAGCGCGAAGCCGTTGACTGCCGCGATCCACGGCTTGCGCGTGGCGACCACGCCGGTCTGCCAGCCGGCAAAGAAATCCTGCAGGAAGAAATCGGCGGCCGCCATGTCGGCCATCTGCTTGATGTCCGCGCCGGCGGCGAACGCCTTCTCGCCCGAGCCGGTGAGGACGAGGCAACGCTGGCTGTCGTCCTTGTCATACTTGCCGAACGCCGACGACAGATCGGCGAGCACGTCGCTGTTCAGCGCGTTCAGCGACTGCGGGCGGTTGAGCGTGACGAGCGTGACGGCGCCGCGCTGCTCGACGAGGATGTTGGCGTAATCGGTCATCGGTCTCTCCCTTCGTCGCCGCGGACATGGCCCGGCGTGACGGTGTGTTGTGGATCAGGCGGGCGTCCAGGCTTCATGGTCCGGCAGCGGCGCGAAGATCTGATCGATCACATGATCGCTGACGCCTTCGGGCGTTGCCGGATCCCATTTGGGCGCATTGTCCTTGTCAACGATCACCGCACGCACGCCCTCGAGGAAGTCGTGGCGCTGCACGACGCGGGCGCCGACGGCATATTCCTGGCGCATCTCGTCAGCGAAGCTCGCCATGCCCTTGCCGTCACGGAGCAGACGCAGGCTGACCTTCATCGTCTGCGGCGACTTGGTGCGCAGGGTCGCAAGCGTCGTCGCGGCGAAATCGCTGCCGTCGGCTTCCAGCGCGGCGAACACGTCCTCGAGCGCGTCGGAGGCGAATAGCCGGTCGATCTCGGCGCGGTGCTCGATCAGTGCAGCCCGGCCGGGCTCAGTCGAGAGCGCAGCCAGCGTCTCGGCGATGGCGGTGGGATCGGCGGTGATGCGGGCTTTCGCCTCCTCAACCTGCGACGCCGGCATGTAATGTGAGGCGAGGCCTAGCGCGAAGGTCTCCGCGCCGTCGAGTCGGTGGCCGGTGAGCGCCAGATATTGCCCGATCCGGCCCGGTAGGCGCGAGAGATACCAGCCGCCGCCCACATCCGGGAACAGGCCGATGCCCGTTTCGGGCATGGCGAACTTCGCGTTTTCGGTCGCGACGCGGTAGCGGCACGGCTGCGAAATGCCGACGCCGCCGCCCATGGTGATGCCGTCCATGAAGGCTACCGTGTCCTTCGCATAGGTGAAGAGGCGGTGGTTCATGCGGTATTCGGTGTGGAAGAATTCGCGTGCCTCGACGCCGTCCTTCGCGCCGCTATCGGCGAGCATGCGAATGTCGCCGCCGGCGCAGAAGCCACGCCCCTCGGCATGGTCGATGATGATGGCGCGCACGCCATCGTCGCCGCGCCAGGTTTCCAGCGCGTCGAGCACGGCGACGCACATCGGCGTGGTGAGCGCGTGGATCGCCTTCGGGCGGTTCAGCCCGATGCGGCCGATCGGGCCGTCGACGAAGGTCAGAACGTCACTGGTCATCCGCAAAATTCCCGAAACTTGTGCATGTGAGAGAGAAGATAAAGACGATCGTTTCGCTTCCGATCCTATCTTCTCTCATCTTTGCCGCGTGTAGGACAGTTACTGGCGCGTCAGTTCGCGGCCGACGATCATCCGCATCACCTGGTTGGTGCCTTCCAAGATCGAATGCACGCGCAGATCGCGCCAGAAGCGCTCGATCGGGTAATCCATGAGATAACCGTAGCCGCCGTGCAGCTGCAGCGCGCGATCGACCACCGAGGATCCGGTGTCGGTCGCCAGCCGCTTGGCCATGGCGGCAAAGCGCGTCTTGTCGGGCGCGTTCGCTGTCACCTTCGCGGCGGCGACGTAGAGGAGGTAGCGCGCGGCCTGGAGCTCGGTATCCATGTCGGCCAGCGTGAACTGGGTGTTCTGGAAATCGGCGATGCGCTGGCCGAATTGCTGCCGATCCTTGGTGTAGGCGATCGCCTCGTCGAGGCAGCGCTGCGCCCCGCCGAGCGAGCAGGCGCCGATGTTGAGGCGGCCGCCGTCAAGGCCCATCATGGCGAAGCGGAAGCCTTCGCCCTCCTGCCCGACGCGGTTGGCCACCGGCACCTTCACATTGTCGAACAGCACTTGGCGCGTGGGCTGTGCGTGCCACCCCAGCTTGCGTTCATTGGCGCCGAAGGAGACGCCGGGCATGTCCTTGTCGATGACGAGGCACGAGATGCCCTTGGGCCCTTCCGCGCCGGTGCGCACCATGGTGACGTAGACTTCGTTCTCCCCGGCGCCGGAGATGAACTGCTTGGTGCCGTTGACGATGTAATGATCGCCTTCGAGCCGCGCGCTGGTCTTCAGCGCCGCCGCGTCCGAGCCCGAGCCCGGCTCGGTCAGGCAATAGCTGGCGATCCGCTCCATGGTGACAAGGTCGGGGAGATAGCGGCCCTTCAGATCGTCCGAGCCGAAGCGGTCGATCATCCACGATGCCATATTATGGATCGAGATGAAGGCTGACGTGGCGGGGCAGCCATAAGCCATGGCTTCCATGATCAGCGCGGCTTCGAGCCGGCCCAGGTTAATCCCGCCGCTTTCCTCGCTGACGTAGATCGCGGCGAAGCCGAGCTCGGCAGCGGCCTTGATCGTGTCGCGCGGGAAGATGTGCTTTTCGTCCCATTCCGCCGCGAAGGGCGTGATGCGATCGGCGGTAAAACGGCGGGCGAGCTCCTGGATCTCGCGCTGGTCATCGGTGAGGTCGAATTGGTCGGTCATGGGGCTGCTCTAGCGAAAGACGACGGTGCGCGCACCATTGGCAAGAACGCGCCGCTCGGCGATCCAGCGCACGGCGCGGGCAAGAACCTGCGCCTCGATGTCGCGGCCAATCGCGATCAGTTCGTTCACGGTCGCACGATGGTCGACGCGCTCGGCGGCCTGTTCGATGATCGGCCCCTCGTCGAGGTCGGTGGTGACGAAATGGGCGGTGGCGCCGATCAGCTTCACGCCGCGGGCATGCGCCTGGTGATAGGGTTTCGCGCCCTTGAAGCTGGGCAAGAAGCTGTGGTGGATGTTGACGCAGCGGCCCTCGACGGCGGCGACCAGCTCGGGCGAGAGCACCTGCATGTAGCGGGCGAGCACCAGCAGATCCGCGCCGCTATCCTCCATCACGCGCAGCAACGCGGCCTCCTGATCGGCGCGGTTGGCGGCGGAGACGGGCAAATGATGGAACGGCACATTGTGCCATTCGGCGAGGCCGCGCAGCACCTCATGGTTCGAGACGACCGCGACCGGATCAATCGGGAGCGCGCCGATCGACCAGCGGTGGAGCAGATCGTTCAGGCAATGCGAGGTGGTGGAGCACGCGATCACCACCTTGGGGCGATGGTCGCCCGGCACCAATGTCCAGTCGAAGCCGAACTGCGCGGCGACGTCGCTGAGGCGATCGCGCATGTCGGGGCCGGTGAACACCAGCCGCATGAAGAAGCGGCCGGTATCGAGGTCGGCATATTGCTGGCTGTCGAGGATGAAGCCGCCGGCCTCCGCCAGCCGCCCCGTCACCGCGGCGACGATGCCGCGGCGATCGTGGCAGGAAAAGGTGAGGATCCAGCTTTGCTCGGGTGCGACGGGTTCGGTCATCAGGGGATCAGGCATCGCAGCGCGTGTAGCGAAGCCTTTCGCCCTCGGCCACGCGCACCAATACGCGGCCGTTCTCTTCCAGGATGAGCGGGGTTTCCTGCGTCCACTCCTGCCCCTCGCCGGTGAACGCTAGGCTGGCGCGAAGCTCGGTTGGGGATAACGCCTCCAGCCGCGCGATGGCGGCGCGCGATTCGTAAAAGGTCAGGCGATCGGGCGTGACGGTCATCAGCCCCTTGTTGTCGCCCATAGTCGAGGTGCAGTCCGCCGGGACGAGACCCCAGCGGCCGAGGAAGGCGGACGGGATCCGCCTGTCCGCCACCGGCTCCGGCGTGCTGGCGGCGTTCGCCACCACGTCCGCCGTATTCGCGCCGGCGGCTAAGGCGCCGTCGTTGACGGCCGCCTCGCTTTGCTGCTCGGGCGCATTGCACGCCGCGAGCATCAGGAACGCGGCCGCGACGGTCAGCCTGCGGTGCATGCGGCGCGCCTCAACCCATCGTCGGGATGACGAACGCGTCCTGGATCCGGCTGGGGCCGCCATCCTCGCTGCCGCGCGGCAGATCGACCGTGCCATCCGGCCAGCGCTGCGTGATCGTCTTCACCTTCGTCCAGAACTTCACGCCTTCCATGCCGTGCTGGTTGGTGTCGCCGAACGCCGAGCGCTTCCAGCCGCCAAAGGTGTGATAAGCGACCGGGACCGGGATCGGCACGTTGATCCCCACCATGCCGACATTGACGCGCGCGGCGAATTCGCGCGCGGCATGGCCATTTCGGGTGAAGATCGCGACGCCGTTGCCGTATTGGTGCTCGCTCGGCAGGCGAAGCGCGGTCTCGAAATCAGGCGCGCGGACGATCTGCAGCACCGGGCCGAAGATCTCTTCCTTGTAGCTCTGCATGTCCGGCGTGACATGGTCGAACAGCGACGGGCCGATGAAGAAGCCTTCCTCATGCCCCTGCAGCTTGAAGCCGCGGCCATCGACCACCAGCTCTGCGCCCTCGTCGATGCCGGTCTGAATCCAGTTCTCCACGCGCTGCTTGTGCGCGGCGTTCACCACCGGGCCATAATGCGCCTCCGCATCGGTGGAGACGCCGACGCGCAACGCCTCGATCGCCGGCAGCAGCTTTTCACGCAGCGCCACTGCGGTCTTCTCGCCGACCGGCACGACGACGGGGAGCGCCATGCAGCGCTCGCCAGCGGAGCCGAAGGCCGCGCCGGAGAGATCGGCGACGACCTGATCGAGATCGGCATCGGGCATGACGATGCCGTGGTTCTTCGCACCGCCCATCGCCTGCACGCGCTTTCCCGCCGCGACGCCGCGATTGTAGACGTAATGCGCGATGTCGCTGCTGCCGACGAAGCTGACCGCTGAGATTGCCGGGTGATCGAGGATCGCGTCGACCATCTCCTTGTCGCCCTGCACGACCTGGAGGATGCCCTCGGGCAGCCCCGCCTCGCGGAACAGCTCGGCGAGGCGGACGGGCACGCTGGGATCGCGCTCGGACGGCTTCAGGATGAAGGCGTTGCCGGTGGCGATCGCGACGCCGCTCATCCACAGCGGGATCATGGCGGGGAAGTTGAACGGCGTGATGCCGGCGCCGATGCCGAGCGGCTGGCGCATGGAATAGACATCGATGCCGGGGCCGGCGCCTTGGGTATATTCGCCCTTCAGGATATGCGGGATGCCGCAGCAGAATTCGATGACCTCAAGGCCGCGCTGAATGTCGCCCTTCGAATCGGCGATCACCTTGCCGTGCTCGGACGAGAGGAGATGCGCGAGCTCGTCCATGTTCGCTTCGACCAGCGCCTTGAACGCGAACATCACGCGGGCGCGGCGCTGCGGATTGGTGGCGGCCCATGCGGGCTGCGCGGCCTGCGCCGCAGCGATGGCGCGGTCGAGCTCGGCCTGGCTGCCGAGCCGCACCTGCGCCTGCACCTGGCCGGTGTTGGGATCGTAAACGTCGGACACACGCCCGCCCGCCGTGCCCTGATGGCCGACGATGTGATGATCGATGACGCGCATGCTGCCTCTCCGTTACTCTGGCCTGCGCGCCTTTAGCCGCCAGCCGTTCGTTGTCACAAGTCCGCGCACGTCCGGTTGACCCGAGCGGCAGGGCGGACGACGCCGCAGAGCATGGGAGAAAAGCGATGACTGACCACCCACCGCCACCGGGCGACGATCGCCCGCCGGGCATGCCGCACCCGGATGACCCCGCGATCTTCGTGGACAAGCCGGAGCGCGATCCCGAGAGCGGGCGGCACCTGATCTTCGTCGCCATCGCGCTGATCACGATGGTGGTTGTCTGGTGGGGAATCTAAGCCGCGTTAGGCGGGGACGCCGACGCGTACTACCTCCGGCAGAATAGCGTCGAGCAGCAGCATTCCGGCCTCCGTCACGCGGAGGCGATCGCCCTCGCGCACGATCAGATCGGGCAATCGGGCGATTGCCCGTTCATCGACCAGCCCGTGAACGTCAGTCTCGCCCAGTTGCGCGATCCTGCCGAGATCCACGCCTTCGCGCAGGCGCAGGCCCATCAGCAGTGCCTCTGACGCCTGCGTTTCCGGCGCGAGCGGCTCCTCCGCCTCGAGCCCGTGGCCGTTGCGTTCGACAGCGGCGAGCCAGTTTTCCGGCTTCTTTCGGCGCACGGTGGCGAGCCCGCCGCGGCGACCGTGCGCGCCTGGGCCGACGCCGGCGTAGGTCTGATAGCGCCAGTATGCGAGATTGTGCCGGCTCTCCGCGCCGGGCCGGGCGTGATTGCTGATCTCATACGCCGGGAGGCCGGCAGCGGCGGTGATCGCGCGGGTTGCCTCGAACAGATCGGCGGCGGCGTCGCCATCGGGGATGGTGAGCCGACCGGCTGCCGCTTCGGTATGGAAGCGCGTGCCGGGCTCGATGGTGAGTTGGTAGAGTGACAGATGCTCGGTGCCGAACGCGAGCGCGCGCTCCAGCTCCGCGGTCCACGCCGCCAGCGGCTGGTCGGGACGGGCGTAGATCAGGTCAAAGCTGACGCGCGGGAACACGCGTTGCGCGATGGCGAGCGCGGCGAGGCTCTCGTCCACGTCATGCGCGCGGCCGAGGAAGCGGAGCGCGTCATTGTCTAGCGCCTGAAGGCCGAGCGAAACCCGGTTCACGCCGGCCGCCGCGAGATCGGCGAAGCACGCGGCCTCGACGGAGGATGGATTCGCCTCCAGCGTGATCTCGATGCCCGGCGCGAAGCCCCAGTGGCGCTCCGCGGCGTCAAGCACCGCCGCGACCGTCTCGGGCGGCATCAGCGAGGGCGTGCCGCCACCGAAGAAGATCGAGGTCAGCTGGTGGCCGGGCAACACCGACGCCTCGTGCGCGAGGTCCGCGAGGAGCGAGTCGCGCCAGATCTCCTGATCCACGCTGGCGCGGACGTGGCTGTTGAAATCGCAATAGGGGCATTTCGAGACGCAGAACGGCCAGTGGACGTAGAGTGCCAGAGGATTGTCGGGGATCATGATGATGCCGATATGGCGACGATGACGCTCAGACGCCACCTCCTCGCCCTTGCCCTTTTGCTATCCGGTTGCGCGCAGGGGCCCGAGCGGGTGGTGGAGCAAAGCGCGTCGGATGTGCCGGCACCGCGCGGCTCCACCTTGCTGCGGCAAGTGATGGTGGAGGGGCATAACCGCGTGCGGGCCGAGGCGGGCGTGCCGCCGCTGCAATGGGACGAAGCGCTGGTCGTATCGGCGCGCGCTTATGCCGAGGAGATGGCGCGCACGCGGCGCTTCGCGCATGCCGATCAGCCGCATGGGCCGACGCGCGAGGGCGAAAACTTGTGGACGGGAACGCGCAGCGCCTATCGCTATGAGGAGATGCTGGGCCATTGGGCGGCGGAGGGGCGCGACTTCGTCAACGGCGTCACGCCCGCCTTCAGCCGCACCGGCAAGTGGCAGGACGTGTCGCATTACACCCAGATGATCTGGCGCAAGACGACGCGGGTGGGCTGCGCCATGGCATCCAACCGGCGCGACGATTATCTGGTGTGCCGGTACAGCCCGAGCGGCAATGTGGTGGGCGAGCGGACGCTCTGAGGCAGCCCGCTCGCCAGCCTAGTTAAAAGACCGCTGCAACCAGCTGGTTGAATGCGTCGGCACGGTGGCTGATGCGGTGCTTTTCGTCCTGGTCCATTTCGCCGAACGTTTCGTCGCGGCCGTTGGGCAGGAACATCGGATCATAGCCAAAGCCCTTGTCGCCGCGCGGCGGCCACACCAGCGTGCCGTCTACCCGGCCTTCGAACCATTCGACATGCCCGTCGGGCCACGCCAGCGCCAGAGCGCAGACGAAGTGCGCGTCGCGCGACGCGTCCTCGATTGCGGCAACCTTGTCGTTCACCAGCTGCATGGCGAGGCCGAAATCCTTGCTCTCGCCCGCCCAGCGCGCGGAGAAGATGCCGGGATCGCCGCCAAGTGCCTCGACGCACAGGCCGCTATCATCGGCGAGCGCGGGCAGGCCCGAGAGATCCGCAGCCGCACGCGCCTTCAGTTCGGCGTTCATGACGAAGGTGGTGCCGGTTTCCTCTGGCTCGGGCAGGTCGAGCTCCTTGGCGGAGACGACATCCAATCCATGCCCTTCGAGCAAGGCCGCAATCTCGCGCACCTTGCCGGGATTGTGGCTGGCGATCACCAGCTTTCCCGGCTGAAGCTTGCGGATCGCCTGCGGCTGATCGCCTTCGCCGCTCATGCGCGGATCGCCCGTTCCTGCGCGGCGAAGATGTCGGTGCAGCCGATGCGGGCGAGGCGAAGGAGGCGCAGCAGCGCTTCCTCGTCATAAGTCGCGTGTTCGGCGGTCGCCTGAGCTTCGGCGATGTGGCCGTTTTCGAGCAGCACGAAATTGGCGTCGGCGTCGGCGTTCGAATCCTCGTCATAGTCGAGGTCGAGCACTGGATTACCCTGGAAGATGCCGCAGCTTACCGCCGCAACCTTCTGCGAGATCGGGTCCTTCTCGATCTTGCCGGCCTGCATCAGGCCGTTCACGGCCAGCCGCAGCGCGACCCAGGCGCCCGAGATCGAGGCGGTACGCGTGCCGCCATCGGCCTGGATCACGTCGCAATCCAGCACGATCTGCCGCTCGCCCAGCGCGGTCATATCGGTGACGGGCCGCAAGGAACGGCCGATAAGCCGCTGGATTTCCTGCGTGCGACCGGATTGCTTGCCCTTCGCCGCTTCACGATTGCTTCGCGTGTGGGTGGCGCGGGGCAGCATGCCATATTCCGCCGTCACCCAGCCCTGCCCCTTGCCGCGCAGGAACGGCGGCACGCGCTCCTCGATACTGGCGGTGACGAGCACCTTGGTGTCGCCAAAGCCGATCAGCACCGAGCCTTCGGCGTGGCGGGTGAAGTTCGGCTCAATGGTGATGGCGCGCATCTGATCGGGCGCACGGCCGCTGGGACGCATGGGATGATAACTCCTGAAGCCGCTCGGCGGGAACCGGAAAGCGCCACGCACTTTCTTGCAGGCGCGTGGCAATCCTCCGGATGGCACCCCGGCGAGTAGCGTTGATTTATGCCGGCCGTAGCCGCTGGACGATTGCCGCGCCAGTATGCGCAGCCTAGATTCGAAACCGTGACCGCTTCCCCGCCGATTACCGAATTGTCCGATCGGGCGCGCGACATCTTCCGCCGCGTGGTGGATGGCTATCTCGAAAGCGGCCATCCCGTCGGATCCAAGACGCTGGCGCAAGCGGGGCTGAACCTCTCGCCCGCGTCGATCCGCAGCGTGCTGGCGCAGCTGGAGGACGCCGGGCTGCTGGCTGCGCCGCACACGTCAGCGGGCCGGATGCCGACCGATCTTGGCCTTAGGCTGTTCGTCGACGGGATGATGCAGGCGCTGGAGCCCTCCGCCGAGGAGCGCGCGACGATCGAATCGCGTGCGGGGCTCGGCGGACCGGTGGAAGAAGCGCTCGCCGCCACCACGGCGGCGTTATCCGGCCTTTCCGCGTGCGCGGGGCTGGTGATGGTGCCCAAGCATGAGCAAGTGCTGCGATCGATCGGCTTCGTGCCGCTCTCGCACGGGCAGGCGCTTGCCGTGCTGGTGAGCGAGGACGGCGGGGTCGAGAACCGCGTGGTGGATCTGCCGCCCGGGGTCGGGCCGGCCGCCTTGATCGAAGCGGGCAATTACATGTCGGCCACCCTCTCCGGCCTGACGCTTGCGGCAGCGCGGGCGCGGATCGACCACGAAATGGCGCAGGGCCGCGCCGCAGTGGACAGCGCCGCGCGCGCCCTGATCGAGCGCGGCATCGCGGTGTGGAGCGAGGATGGCGAGCGGCGGCCGGTGCTGATCGTGCGGGGACAGGCGCGCCTGCTCGATGATGCGGCCACGGCGGATCTCGACCGGGTGCGCGACCTGCTCGATGACCTGGACGGGAAGCAGGAAGTCGCCGCGCTGCTCGATTCGGCCAGGGCCGGCGACGCGACCCGCATCTTCATCGGCGCGGAGAACAAATTGTTCTCGCTTTCCGGCTCCTCCGTGATCGCCAAGCCCTTTCGCGGCACCGATGGCCGCGTGGTCGGCGTGGTGGGCGTGATCGGGCCGACCCGGTTGAACTACGCCCGCGTCGTGCCCATGGTGGATTTCACTGCCGCAACGCTCGCCCGCCTGATGGGTTGAGCGGCCAGCAAAGACAGGGACATGATGACCGATACCGAAGCGAACACCCCCGGAACCGACAACGGCGAGGACCTGCGCGAAGAAACCGCTGCCGCCGCCCCCGAGGTCGCCGAACATGATCGCGTGACCGCGCTGGAAAACCAGCTAGCCGAGGCCAAGCAGCAGACGCTGTACGCCCAGGCCGAGATCCAGAACGTCCGCCGGCGTGCGGAGAAGGACGCCGCCGACGCGCGCGCCTATGCCGCCACGGCGTTTGCGCGCGACGTGCTGAGCGTGAACGACAATCTGGAGCGCGCCCTCGCCGCAATCCCTGCCGAGCTTCGCGAAGACGAGAAGTTCAAGGGGCTGGTCACCGGCCTGGAAGCAACCGGCCGCGAGCTGACCAGCGTGTTTCAGCGCCATGGGCTGACGAAGATCGAAGCCATGGGCCAGCCGCTTGATCCCAATCGCCACCAGGCGATGGTGGAAATGCCTTCGGACGAAGAGCCCGGCACGATTGTGCAGGAGATGCAGTCCGGTTGGATGATCCGTGACCGCCTGCTGCGCCCGTCGCTCGTTGGGGTAGCCAAGAAGCCGAGCTGAGCGTGAAACGCTTGCGCGCCTGGGGCCGCTGAACGGGTTGTCACTCGTTTGCGGCTTCAGGTGCGCGCGTGTCGCGCTCCACTGATCAGCGCTGCGGTGGGTATTTCGGGCCGCGTGGGCGGGTAACGACCACGCCATCCACCAGATTGGCCATCATCAGCGGTGGCCGCGGGCGGCATCCCGCTTTCACCCGGCTCAGCCATTGTGTTGTTTGGCGATGGGCGGCGCGGGTCTGCGCAATCGCCTCTGCTTCGTCGATCATCTCGAGCCGGATGGTGGCGCCGGCAGGCAATTGCGCGACGCGGTCGATGTCGGGATCGATGACGACGGCGATGCGCGGGTAGCCGCCGGTGGTTTGATGGTCGGCCGTGAGCAGGCTCATGCGCCCGTCCCCGTCGATCTGCAGTGCGCCGCGCACCGCGGGCTCGCTGGGCATATCGATCCGCAGCGGTGGCAGCAGCGGCCCATCGAGGACCATGCCCATACGATCGAAGCGCGAACTCGCCGCGAAGGTAGCGGTGGTAAGACTGACTTGCGCATCGGCCGAAAAGAAGCGCTGCTGCGGCCCGGGGATGGCGCGCGCGACGGTGATCGGGCCGGGATCGGGCGGCTGCGGGATCGCGACCGAGGCGAGATCGCTTCGCGGCTCGCGTACGACCAGCGTGGTACCAGCCTCGATCCTGCCGCCGCCAAGACCAGCGATCAGGTGGGTAGACCGGCTACCCAGCCATTCCGGCACATCGATCCGTCCCGCCACGGCGAGATAGCCCCAGTTGTCGCCGGCCGCGCGGATGCGGCAGCGCGCGCCCGGCTGGAGCGTCACGACGCACCATCCGCCGATCTCGACGCCGTTCACATCCGCAGACGCCGCACCCGTAATGGCCGCCGCGAGCGGCTCGCCTTCGGCAACCAGCGTCAGCCCGCCGAGCGAGAACTCGACGGCCGTACCGTGCCCTCCTGCCGCGCTGACCGCCGCCGCAAAGGCACGCCGATCGACCGGGCCAGATGGCGGGACGCCGAACCGGCGCCAGCCCGGGCGACCGGCATCCTGGATGCTGGTAAGCGGGCCGGCCGCCTCGATCCGGAGGCGCGCGTCACGCATGAAGATCGGCCAGACCGATACGGGTGAAGCGAACCTTGTCGCCGGGCTCGAACAGGAAGGGGCGCTCCGACGCAACGTCGAGCACACGCACCGGCGTGCGCCCGATCACCCACCACCCCGTCGGCATTTCCAGCGTGGTGATCAGGCATTGCGGGCCTGCCACCATCACGCTGCCGACCGGGTGCCCGCGCACGGCGGCTGCCTTGCGCGGCAGTTGCAGTTTGCCCGGCACGCCGCCGAGATAGGCGTAGCCGGGGGCAAAGCCGTACATGAAGACGCGATAGTCGCCGGCGAGATGCGCTGCGATGACGGCTTCCGGCGAGATACCCAATGTTGCCGCCACCTGCGTGATGTCGGGCGCCGCGTCTCCTTCGTAGCAAACCGGGATGACGTGGGTGGTTGTTGGCAGAAGATCGGCCGTGCTGGTGTCCAGCGCCCGCAGGTGGTTCGTTACTTCGGCATGATCGCTGGTTAGCGGGTCGAACACGATCAGCAGGCTTGTGTACGCGGGCACCGTTTCGACCAGCCACGCGGGTCGGTCTGCCGCCAAGGCATGATCCAGCGCCACCACGCGCGCAAACACGGCTTCGCTGATCTCGCCGCCGAAATCCGCCAGCAGAGCGTCGCTGCCAGCGGCGCGAAACACCGGCCCGTTCATGCGGGGGCGATGAATGGCGCGATCGTCAGCCCCTGCCCCTCCAGCGCCGATCGCACGCGGGCCGCCATGGCGACGGCCGCAGGATTATCACCGTGCACGCAGATCGAGTCGGCAGCCAGGCGGATCGATCCGCCGTCGAGCGTCGGCATGGCGCCCGTATCGAAAAAGGCCAGTAGGCGCGCCGCGGCAGCTTCGGCATCGTGGATGACCGCGCCCGGTGCGCTGCGCGGAGCCAGCTGGCCGGATGCGAGATAGCCGCGGTCGGCGTAGATTTCGCTGAACACGCGCAAGCCGGCGTGTGCCGCCGCTTTCTCGAGCTGCGTACCGGAAATGGCGAGGATCGCGAGGTTTGGGTCGACTGCGCGCACCGATCGTACGATCGCCTCGGCAACGTCAATTTCTGCCGCGGCGACATTGGCGAGGGCACCGTGGGGCTTCACATAGCGGACGGGGTGATCGGCGAGCGCCGCGATCGCCAGCAACGCGCCGGTCTGCGCAGCGACGAACCGCTCCACCTCCGCGCCGCTCGCTGGCATGCGGCGGCGACCGAAACCGGCTAGATCGGGGTAGCTGGGGTGGGCGCCGACAACCACGCCGCTTTCGCGGGCGAGCGAGATCGTGCGGAACATCGTCTCAGGGTCGCTGGCATGGCCGCCGCACGCGACATTGGCGCTGGAAACGAGCGCAAACATCGCGGCGTCGTCGCCCATGGTCCAGGGGCCGAAGCCCTCACCCAGATCAGCGTTGAGGTCGATCGTTGCCACTGGTCTTGCCTATCGGCGCTCGCCCTTCTTGTCCAAGCGCCGCCGCGCTTAGAGCGATTGGCCGTCGTCTATATCGATGACCGATCCCGTCACCATCGCGCTGGCATCCGAGGCGAAGTAGAGCAGCTGCGGGTCGAGCACGTCGATCGGCATGAAGCGGCGGCGATGCCAGCCGGCGATCTGCTTGGCGCCGCCCTCGCTCTCGAACCAGTCACCGGCGATCTCGGTCTGGATGTAGCCGGGCTGGATCACGTTCACGTTGATCCCCTGCCGTACCCATTCGCGCGCCAGGTTGCGGCCCAGATGCGCAACGGCGGCCTTGGAGGCGGCATAGGCGCTGTCGCCGTGGCCGGTGACGTGCGCGGTGATGGAGCCGACGAGGACGACTCGCCCGCGGCCGCTCTCGCGTGAGCCAGCGGCGATCATCCGCCGGGCGCCTTCGCGCGCCGTCAGCAGCACGCCGGTGAAGTTCGTGTCGATCGTCTGGCGCAGCTTGGCCGGCTCGACATCGACCGTGCGGCCGCCGTTCGCGACCCCGGCGTTGGCGATGACGGTGTCCACGGTGCCGAAATGCGCCTCGGCGGCATTAAAAGCGGCGGCGATGGAATGTTCGTCGGTCACGTCGATGGCGACCGGCAGCGCCTTGTCACCCAGCCGCGCGGCAAGCGCCTCGACCCGGTCGACGCGGCGCGCGCCGATCACGACCTGCGCGCCGGCTGCGACAAAGATCTCTGCGAAGTGAGCGCCAAGGCCGGAGGAGGCGCCGGTGATGAGCGCCGTGCGCCCGCCAAGATCGAAAGCCACGCATCCTCCCCGATTGCCCGTTCTTGCGCCCTGTGGCGCCGAACGGTGCGATCGGGCGAATGCTGGTGACCCCTACGGGAATCGAACCCGTGTTTCAGCCGTGAAAGGGCCGCGTCCTAACCGCTAGACGAAGGGGCCAGCGGGGGGTCAGCTAGATGGGGGAATGCCGTCTGTCAATCGCCTGTCACGGCATATCGCATGAAAGCCGATCAACCCGCTCAATCCGCCCATGCCGCATCGTCGATGTGAAGCTCGGCCGCCGGGCGCTGCGCCCAGTCATCGATCTTGGCGCGGCCGGCGAGCCAGAGCTTGCGATGCGGCGCGGCACCGAGCAGCGCAGCACCGAGCGGCGTATCGGCCGAGCGGAACGCCATCGCCTTCAGGCTGCGCCCGTCATCGCCAGCGACTATCGCGCGAATGTGGCCGTTGCCGACCACATCGACCTTGATCGGCCGCACCGGCCCGATCGCGACACGCGGGCTCGGCCAACCCACGCCATAGGGCCCGCCGGTCTCCATTGCGGTGACGAGATCCGGCGTGACGCCGCCCGGCGCATGGACCGAATCGACCAGCAACGCACGGTCCGCCACCGCCGCCGTCACGCGATCGCCGAGCAATTCCTCGACGAAATCGGCGAAGGCTGGCACGTTTTCGGCCGCAATGGTGAGCCCGGCGGCCATCGCGTGACCGCCGCCAGCCGCCAGCAACCCCGCCTCTTTCGCCGCCAGAACGGCCTGCCCCAGATCGACGCCGGCAATCGAACGGCCGGAGCCTTTGCCAACGCCCTCGGCATCGATCGCGATCACGATGGCGGGCTGGCCAAGCTTTTCCTTGAGGCGCCCTGCGACGATGCCGATCACGCCAGGATGCCACGCCTGCCCCGCGACCACGGTGACGCGGCGGCCCGAGGCGCAGGTCGCCTCCGCTTCGGCCTGAACCGCCGCTTCGATCGCGCGGCGCTCCTCGTTCAGTCGGTCGAGCTCCGCCGCGATGCTCCGCGCCTCGGCCGGATCGCGTGTGGTGAGCAGGCGGAGGCCCAAGTCGGCGCGCCCGACGCGCCCGCCAGCATTGATGCGCGGGCCCAGCGCGAACCCCAGGTCGGTGGCGGTTGGCGCACGCGTCAGTCGCGAGGCTTCGATCAGCGCGGCGAGGCCGACGTTGCGCCGTGCCGCCATCACCTTCAGCCCCTGCGCCACGAACGCGCGGTTCAGCCCTCGCAGCTGCGCGACATCTGCCACCGTGCCGAGCGCCACCAGATCGAGCAGATCGAGGAGCTTCGGCTCGGGCCGCGCGGCAAAGAAGCCACGGCGGCGCAGCGTGCGCAGCAAGGCGGCGCCAAGCAGAAAGGCGACCCCGACGGCGGCCAGATGCCCGTGGGCGGCGCCTTCTCCCTCATCGAGGCGGTTGGGGTTCACCACCGCATGCGCCAGGGGCAATTCGCTGGCGCATTGGTGATGATCGACGACGATCACGTCGACCGGCGCGGCATGAGCGGCGGCGAGCGCATCGAATGCCTGGGCGCCGCAATCCACCGTCACGATCAGCGACGCGCCCTCGCGCGCGAGCCGCGTCATGGCAGCGGCGGTCGGACCATACCCTTCGAGCAGGCGATCGGGGATGTAGCCGCGCGCTTCGAGACCAAGCTCACGCAGCAGCAGGATCATCAACGCCGCTGAGGTGGCACCATCGACGTCATAGTCGCCGAAGATCGCGACGTTCTCGCCGCGCTGCACCGCGTCGGCCAGGCGATCGGCGGCGGCGTCCATGTCGCGGAACGTCGAGGGATCGGGCATGAAGGCGCGGATCGACGGGCTGCGATGATCGTCGAGCGCGTCGGGCGTGCAGCCGCGGGCGAGCAACAATTGCGTGACCAGATCGTGCGGCGCCAGATTGTCGGAGGCGGTGGCGCGCCATCGCCACGGCTGGCCAAGGATCGACCGCTCCACCCCCAAGACATGCATCATCTCGTCACGTCCGCGGGGTCCAGGGCGCTTCCCGAAACCACTTGGTGATGATGTACTTCACGCCTTCGGACACCGCGGTGCCTTCGTGCAGCGTGGCGGTGTTCGGGCTGCCATCCGGCTTCATGTTGTTCCAGGCGAGCAGCGTGCCACGTTTCGGCTTCACGCGCACGCCCGCCTGCGGAAACCAGGTCGCCCCGCCCTCCTCGACATCGTTGAGGAAGATCATCGCGGTCCACACACGTTGACCGCCGGACGCCTTCATCGACGGCCAGTAGCTCTCGCCCTCGTGAAAGTAATCGTGATGCGCCTTGAAATACTGCCCCGGCGCGTACCGCTGACCCTGCATCGTCTCGCCCCAAGCAGGGTCCAGCCCGAGCAGGTGCGCGAGCCCTTCATCGATCGGCTGGATCTCCGGCGCGCGGCGGTTCATGTCGCAGCTTTCGGAGGTGCGGAACGACGTGTCCCCGTGATCCGACAGCAGGGTCGAGGGACGGCGGTTTGCATCGATCATCGCGACCAGCCGCGTGCACGTGGCCACATCGAGATAGGCCGGGATCTTCCACGCGGCCGCCTGTTCGGTGGGAAGCTTGATCGCGCGGGGATCGGCGTCCAGCCGAGCGGCAACGGAGTTGCCGATCCGGGCGCGATGGTCGGATGGATGACCGGGAACGCTGGTAATCGCCATGACGCCCCTATTTGCGCGGGCCAAACCCGAAGGCAAGAGTCCCCCATCGGGGCCCCACCGCAACACGATTTCATGCTGAGGTGGGGAGCTTCTGTTGCCCGGCGCTCCCCGTGCCGCTGGAATCCGCTTCTGTTGCCCGGTGCGGTCCAACCGCGCTATTTTAGAGTAACCTTAGGCCGTTAAGCCTTAGGGTTACGCCGCAATCGCGAGTGCTTCGTTATCGTTGGCACTTGTGTATAGGCCGTCACGGTGGTCCCATTCCGAGCAAAAGCCAGCGCTTTTCAACACACGTCGATCCTGGTTCGGCCCCGTCAACGAAACTGCTGAAAGCAGTTGCGATGGTGGAGCCGCCGGGTACTGCCCCCGGGTCCGCTGTGCCTATTTTTCACCGGCGTTTATCGCCATAGCCGTGGGGCAAGCCCCGCGAGCCCGACCGATATAGGGAAGCGGATCGAAAGTTGGAAGAGGCGCCTTTCAGTCGCCATAATGCGGGTGCATATAACAGAGTATCATGCTTACCCAGCGTTCCCGTTATGCCCTCCGCTCGATGATCTTCCTTGCCACCATGCCTGCTGGTGGCCCGCCGATCCCGATGAACCGGATCGCGGTTGAGGCGAATGTCCCGCGCAAGTTCCTGGAACTGATCCTGGCGGATCTGCGCGATGCCGGGCTGCTGCATAGCCAGCGCGGCAAGATGGGCGGCTATGTTCTCTCGCGGCCCGCCCATCTGATTTCACTGGGCGAAGTGATCCGCGTGATTGAGGGGCCGCTGGCGCTCGTCCCGTGCGTGAGCCGCACTGCCTATCGCCCCTGCAAGGACTGCAAGAGCGAGGCGGATTGTGCGATCCGCCAGGCGATGGCGCGCGTGCGTGACGAAACGGCGCGGATCCTGGACGGCACCAGCCTCGCCGATGCCACGGCAGAGGAAATGGCGGCCGCTTAGGCGGTTCGCCGTCCGGCGAGGGCGGGACGGCAGCTTTTGCATCAAACCCTTGGCCGCGCTTTCAGCTCGTCGCGGATCTCGCGCAGCAACGCGACATCGGTAGGCTCTGCCTTCGGCTCCTCTGCCGCCTGGGCCTTTTCGCGCTCGAACAGTGCCACGGCGCGGTTGATTGTGCGCACGAGCATGAAGATGATGAAGGCGACGATGACGAAATTGACCGCTTGGGTCGCAAATGCGCCATAGCCGAGCAACGGCACGCCGGCTTTCTTCAACGCTGCGTAATCGGTTGACCCCTGAAGCGCCGCCGGCACCGCGCCCAGCACCACGAAATAGCTGGAGAAATCCAGGCCGCCCAGGATCCGCCCGATTATCGGCATCAGCACGTCCTCGGTGAGCGAGGTCACGATCCGGCTGAACGCGCCGCCGATGATCACCGCCACGGCCAGATCGAGCACGTTGCCGCGCGCTATGAACGCCCTGAATTCCTTGAGCATCGCGATGTCCCCGTTTTTCCCACGGAGGTTAATCGTCGATTGCCCCTTCGCCAAGCGTTCCGGCTGTCCTATATCCGTGACACAGTTACTGGAGAGCCAAGCCCATGACGTTTCGCCCTGTCGTCCTCCTTGCACTGTCTGCCAGCGTTGCGGGCTGCGGGATCAACAGCGTTCCGACGGCCGAGGAAAATGCCAAGGCGCGCTGGGCTGACGTGCAGAACTATTATCAGCGCCGGGCGGACCTGATCCCGAACCTCGTGTCGACCGTGAAGGCAGCCGGCGCGCAGGAGAAGGAAATCCTGACTGAGGTGACGCAGGCACGAGCGTCGGCCACTCAAGTTCAGGTGTCGGGTGAGGACCTGGCGGATCCTGCCAAGATGCAGGCGTATCAGCGCGCGCAGGCGGGGCTCACGCTATCGCTGCAACGATTGCAGGAAGCGTATCCCGAGCTGAAGAGCCAGTCGAACTATACCACGCTGATGAGCCAGTTGGAGAGCACGGAAAACCGGATCACCATCGCCCGCAACGACTATAATTCGGCCGTTCAGGCGTATAACACGCGCATCCGCACCTTCCCGGATGCGATCGGCGCGCGGGTCTTCTACGGTGCCAAGCCGATGGTGCCGTTCCAGGCGACGACACCGGGCGCGGAGACGGCGCCGAAGGTCGACTTCGGCGGCTGATCATCAGGATGATCGCACCATCAGCTGCCGGCCGCAGGCATGTCGGAGGGCAGCTTCGCTCGTTGTGGGCGTGGGCCATTGCCTTGCCGGTGGCATTGCTCCTGCTGCTGGCGCTGTTCACGCCGGCGCCTGCCAGCGCGCAGACGTTCCCGAAATTCACGGGGTTCGTCGTCGACGCGGCGGATATTCTGCCGCCGCAGGTGGAAGCGCAGCTGACCCAGAAGCTGGATGCGATGCAGCGGGACACCAAGCGGCAATTGATCGTCGCCACGGTGCCCAGCCTGCAGGATTATCCCATCGAGGAATATGGCTACAAGCTCGGGCGCGCCTGGGGCGTCGGGCTGGCGGACGTGAATAACGGTGCGATTCTCCTGGTTGCCCCGAATGAGCGCAAGGTGCGCGTCGAAGTCGGCTATGGCCTCGAGCCGATCCTGACCGATGCGCTTTCCAGCGTGATCATCAATCAGGTGATCCTTCCGCGCTTCAAGGCCGGCGACATGCCAGGCGGCGTCGTTGCGGGAGCCGATGCGCTGGAGGCTCAGCTACGCGCCTCCCCTGAGGAGGCGCAGGCGCGCCTCGACGCGGCCATCAAGCAATTCGATGCCACGCGGGCCGGCCCACGCCGCAGCGGCGGCGGCTTTCCGCTCGGCCTCGTTTTCTGGGGCATGGTTGCGTTGTTCGTCCTGCTTTCACTCGGGCGTCGCGGCGGTGCGAGGGGTCAACGATACCGCGGCGGCGGTGGCAGCGGGATCGGGTCCGTGGTTCTCTGGAACATCGCGGCCAACGTGGCGAGCGCGGCGCTGAACAGTCGAAACGGCGGTGGCGGCGACTGGGGCGGCGGATCTGGCGGCGGCGGCGGCTGGGGCGGCGGTGGCTTTGGCGGCGGCGGGGGTGGATCGTTCGGCGGCGGCGGCGCGTCGGGGAGTTGGTGATGCGGCTGTCCGGTGAGGATCATGCAAAGGTCACTGCTGCGGTGGCCGCGGCAGAACGCAACACGGTTGGCGAGATCGTCACGATCGTCGCGCGCCGATCCGACGCGTATCATGATGTCGGGCTGCATTGGGCCGTGCTCGCGATGCTGCTCGTGCTCGCGCTTTTGGCGACCTTCCCCGGCGCGATCGACGCCATTCACCTGCTGAGCGGTGATCCGTGGAACGAGCATGTGTCCACCGGAACGGCGCTGACGGTGGCCACATTCCTGGCGGCCGCGACGTATCTACTGGTCCGCTACCTGCTCGCCATTCCGGCGCTGCGCATGGCATTGACGCCCGGCGCCACGAAGACCCGCCGGGTTCATGCCCGTGCGCTGACGCTGTTCCGCGCTTCGGCCGAACACCGCACCGCGGCTGCCACGGGCGTGCTCCTGTACCTCAGCCTCGATGAACACCGGGCCGAAATCGTAGCGGATGCCGGCATCCACAGTCGCGTGTCCGCGGATGTGTGGGGGCATGCGATGGCGGTGTTGCTCGAAGCGGTGAAGGACGAGCGGCCCGGCGACGGCATGGCCGCCGCGGTAGCGGAGATCGGCGTCGTGCTCGCCGAACACTTTCCCCGCACCGGCAGCAATCCCAACGAGCTGCCCGACCGATTGATCGAGCTATGACGGACGACAGCACGCCAGAGACGATATGGGAGGGCCGCTTCATCAAGATGGTGAAGCAGGGCAAATGGGAATATGCCTCGCGCTGCCGGGGGATCGGAGCAGCGGTCATCGTCGCCATCACCGATGACGACGAAGTGATCCTGGTCGAGCAATATCGCGTGCCACTGGGCCGTACGTGCCTCGAATTGCCGGCCGGACTGATCGGCGACGTGGAGGCTGGCGAGCCGCTGGTCGAGGCTGCCCGGCGTGAGCTGGAGGAAGAAACCGGCTATCGCGCCGGCGTGATCGAGCCGCTCGGTTTTTTCCATTCCTCTCCCGGCATGGTGAGCGAAGGCTTCACGCTGGTGCGCGCGCGCGAGCTGGTGAAGGTTGGCCCCGGCGGCGGGGACGCGGAGGAGGACATCACCGTTCACGTCGTCCCCCGCGCTATGCTCACCGCGTTTGTTGCGCAGAAGCGCGCCGACGGCGCGGCGATGGACGTCAAGCTTCTGCTGCTGCTGGCGGACACGTTGCTGGCCTGATCAGGCGTTGCTCGTGCAGGCTTGCACGTTCCTGCGCGCGCGCGGCCTCAGGCGCCCTTAACCACCCTTCCCCCCACGGCCTCGCGCGTCTATCTCGTCTCCATGCGCAAACACATTCTGATCGTGCTGGGCTTGGTTGTCCTCGCGGGCATCGGCATCTTCACCTGGCTGGGCTGGCCAGACAAGGCCCGCGTCGATGTTGCGGAGGTGACCGGCCAGCGGCCGAGGATCACCGAGCCGCGCAGCCAGATGATCCCGACGGTCAAGGTTGCCGATGCCGTTGGCTGGCCTGCCGGCGCGAAGCCGCAGGCCGCCGCCGGGCTGACCGTCTCGCGCTTTGCCGAGGGCTTGGATCATCCCCGCTGGATGTACCGTTTGCCCAATGGTGACGTGCTTGTTGCCGAAACGAACTCCCCGCCACGTGGGCGCAGCTTCGTGGATCAGGTGATGCGCTATCTGATGGGCCGCGCAGGCGCCGGGGTTCCTTCGGCCAACCGGATCACGCTGCTCCGCGATGCGGATGGCAACGGCGAAGCGGAGTTCCGCTCCGTGTTCATGACCGGGCTCAACTCACCGTTCGGCATGACGCTGTTCGACGGACAGCTTTATATCGCCAACACCGACGCACTGGTTCGCGTGCCCTATACGGAGGGCGCGACCAAGATCGACGCCAAGCCGGAAGTGGTGATCACCTTGCCGGGCGGCGAGAACCATTGGGCGCGCAACGTGATCGCTGCCGAGGACGGCCGCACATTGTACGTTTCGGTCGGCTCCGCTTCGAACATCGCCGAAAAGGGTCTCGATCTGGAGCGCAAGCGCGCCAACATCCTTCAGGTCTGGCCCAAGGAAAAGACGTCGCGTGTCTATGCCGCTGGCCTGCGCAATCCCAACGGCATGGCGATCAACCCGCAGTCGAAGCAGCTGTGGACGGTGGTCAACGAGCGCGACATGCTGGGTTCCGATATTGTCCCCGACTATTTGACCGCGATCGAACTGGGCGATCACTTCGGCTGGCCGTGGTATTATTGGGGCGGCTATCCCGACAAGCGCGTGGAGCCGGCCAATCCGCAGCTGCAGCAATATTCGAAGCGGCCGGACTATGCCTTGGGACCGCATGTCGCCGCATTGGGTCTCACCTTCGCCGGTGACGTCAATCTTGGGCAGCGCTATGCCCATGGCGCTTTCATTGGCGAGCATGGCTCGTGGAACCGCGTGCCGCCATCGGGCTACAAGGTCACCTTCGTTCCCTTCACCGACAAGGGCTGGCCGGCGCCCGGCGCAAAGCCGATCGATGTGCTGACCGGCTTCCTCAACGCCAAGGGCGAAGCGCAGGGCCGGCCGGTTGGCGTGATTGGCGATCGCACGGGCGCGATGCTCGTCGCCGATGACGTTGGCAACGTGATCTGGCGCGTGGCCGCCGCGCGCACACCGGCCCGGTGAGGGCGCGGCTGAAATCATCGACACGAGCGCACGGCTCGGCCACCAGGGGCCCTGACGTGCGCTTGTTATTCCCTGACGGGCCGGGCTGTAAGCAATCAGACTGGCGACAGCGACGCGTCTGATCGCTACCGCAACCGGATGCTTCGCCAACTGATTCCCGCCCTTGCCGCGGTATCCTCCCTGGCCGTCTCTCTGGCTGGGTGCGCGTACCCCGGGACACCCTCCGCCCTTCCGGCCGCAACTGCGCCCGCGCCGCTGGCCGCGGTCTCGGCACCCAATGAGGCGCGTACCCCAGTCACCATCCTCGTCGGGATTGACGGGTTTCGCCCGGATTACCTTGATCGGGGGATCACGCCGAACCTCTCCCGGCTGGCGGCTGAAGGCGTGACCGGGCCGATGCGGCCCTCCTTTCCATCCAAAACGTATCCCAACCATTGGACGCTGGTGACCGGCCTTCGCCCGGATCGGCACGGGATCACGGCAAACATGATGGAGGATCCCGCGCGGCCGGGCGAGGTCTTCACCATGGCGACCGACGATCCCTTCTGGTGGAACGCTGCGCCGCCGATCTGGGTGACGGCGGAACAGGCGGGGATCAGGACCGCGTCGATGTTCTGGCCCGGCTCCACCGTTGCCTGGGGTGGGACGCGCGGCGCCGAATGGCCGAACCTGCTGACTGGGGGCGTGCGGCCAAGCGACTGGCAGGCATTCAGCCAGCAGATGCCCGGCGAGAACCGCGTTCGGCAGGTGATCGACTGGATGCGGCGCCCGGCAGGCATCCGACCCCGCTTCGTGACCACCTACTTCGACGTGGTGGACACCGAAGGGCACCGCGGTGGGCCCGACGCTGCGGGCGTGCAAACGGCCGTGGCGGAAGTCGATCGGCAGATCGGAGCGCTGATGATGGGCCTCGCCGAATTGGGCCAGCCTGCCAACCTGATCATTGTTTCCGATCATGGCATGGCCGCCACGTCAAGCGAGCGCGTGGTTGCGCTTGATCGCGTTGTCCCCCCGACTGACGCGCGCATTGTCGAAAGCGGCCCCTATGCGACGTTCTCGCCGCTGCCTGGGCGCGAAGCAGCCGTCGCGTCCGCCTTGCTGAAGCAGCACCCCCACATGGAATGCTGGCGCAAGGAGAGTATCCCGGCGCGCTTCCACTATGGTCGCAACGTCCGCATCCCGGCGTTCCTCTGCCTCGCCGAGCCGGGCTGGGAGCTGATGAAGACCGCGCCCGCCCAAGCCTTTGCGCGCGGCAACCACGGCTTTGACCCGCTGCACCCCAGCATGCGCGCGCTCTTTATCGGCAATGGCCCGTCGTTCGCCCGTGGCCGGCGCCTGCCGGTGTTCGACAACGTTGCGGTCGCGCCGCTTCTGCGCACGTTGCTCGGCCTGCCGGGTGATCCTACGCTGGACGGGACGGACGCGGTATTTCGTCCCGTGCTCCGCGAATAACAGGAGAGCGCATGCAATATTTCGAAGACATCGCGGTGGGGGCGAAGGCGAGCTTCGGCAGCTACAAGGTCACGCGGGAGGAAGTCATGGACTTCGCGTCGCGCTATGACCCGCAGCCGTTTCACCTTTCGGACGATGCCGCCGCACGGACACACTTCGGGCGGATATCCGCCAGTGGTTGGCACACCTGCGCGATGGTCATGTCAATGATCGTCGAGAACCTGAAGAACAACAAGCAGGCCGGCCTCGGCTCTCCAGGTGTCGATGAGCTGCGCTGGCTGAAGCCCGTTTACCCCGGCGACACGCTACGCTGCGAAACCGAAGTGATCGAAAAACGCCAGTCGCAATCCCGGCCGGAGATGGGCATCTTCAAGAGCCGGATGACGGTCTACAATCAGGATGACGTGGCCGTCATGTCCATGGTGTCGAACGGCCTGATTGCGACCCGCCCTACCGGCTGATCAGCCGAGACGATTCGTCGCGACGGCGCCCATCACCGCGGACGTTCATTTCCCCGAGGCTCGGCCCCGCGACCACCGCCGCGGTTCAGGCCAGGCCCGCGCATGCCCTGACCTCGGTTCATGCCGGGATTGCGCGTAACGCCTGGGTCGCGGTTCTGCCGCGGGGTCCGTATGCCATCGGCGCGATTGTCCCGCCGCAGCTCGCGCCAATCCTGCCGTACATCGCGGCGGAACTCGCGCCGCGCGTCGCGCCGGCCTTGGCGGAATTGCTCGCGATTGATCGTGCCATCGCGGTAGCCCTGACGGTTTTCTCGCAAGTCCCCGCGCAAGTCCCGCCGCTCCGCGCGGTAATCCCGGCGGAAGTCGTTCCAGTTCGCGCGGGCGCCTGGCCGATTCCAGCCGGGACGTCCCTGCCAATAGCGGCGCTGCGTATCGTTCCAGCGGAACGGGCGGCGGTAGCGATCGTACACGAAGACCCCGGTACCGGGATAATAGAAGTCGTTATACCAGCCGAACGGGCCGCCCAGGCCGGGCGCATAACCACCGAAGTCCCCACCAGCGTAATAAGGATCGGCGTAATAGCCGGAGCCATAGCCGAGCGATGCCCCGCCATAGCCGTAGCCGTCGGTGCAGCCGGCCGCACCGAAAGCCAGGCCGCTAATTAACGCCACCAGTCCGAACCGCTTGAAACTCATGTTCCCACTCCCACACGCCGGAGAACGGCAGAATACGCGCCGCAATGAAGTCGAAACGAGGTTAATAGAGCGCGGTTCCTTAATGGCCCGGGAACGAAATCAAGGCGCTGACATCCACGCCGTCGTCACGTAGCAACTTCGCGCCGCCAAGATCGGGCAGATCGACCAGGAACTGGGCTTGGCTGACGGACGCGCCAGCCTTTCGCAGCAGCCTGATGGCGGCGCGGGCGGTGCCGCCGGTGGCGATCAGATCATCGACCAACAGGACGCGGGCACCGGGAGCCAAGGCATCAGCATGCATGGCGATACGATCCTGCCCGTATTCCAGCGCATAATCCTCCGCGATCGTTGCGCCGGGCAGTTTGCCGTCTTTCCGGATCAGCAGCACGCCAGCTTTCAGCGGTGACGCGAGCGCCGCTGCAAAGAGGAAGCCGCGCGCCTCGATACCGGCCACCAGATCGATCGGTCCATGCGTCGCATCAGCCATGCGCGCGATGCTCGCCGCGAACCCGGCGGGGTTGAGCAGCAAGGTGGTGATGTCGCGAAAGAGGATGCCGGGCTTGGGGAAATCCGGGATCGTTCGGATCAATGCCTTGAGATCGTCATTGGCATTCGCGTTGCTGACGCTTCCCGGTTCCGGCGTATCGCTGTGGGTGGTGGTCATGGAGAGGCACATGCCCGCCGCGTCGGGGCCTCGCAAGCGGGTTGACCGGGCCACCCCTGCACCTGCCCCACAAAGAAGAAGGCCCCGCTCGCGTCATGCGAGCAGGGCCCCTCCTGTTCAGTTCATCTTGCGATGGGGCGGCTCAGTGCTTCACGCCGCGCCACACGTTGCGATAGGTACCGATTGTCAGGAAGACGAAGATGATCAGGAAGATCACCGATGCGAAGCCGGCGCCGTGCCGCGTTTCGAGGTTCGGCTCGGCCGTCCAGGTGAGGAACGCCGCGACGTCCTTCGCCATCTGGTCACGCGTCGACTTCGTGCCGTCCTCGTAGGTCACCTGCCCATCCGAGGTGATCGGCGGCGGCATGGCGATGTTGAGGTTCGGGAAGTACGGATTGTAGTACAGGCCCTGCGGCGTCTTCGCGTCCGGGAACTTGCGCAGCAATTCCGCCGGCTGGTTCTGATATCCCGTCAGCAAAGATGCGACGTAGTTCGGGCCATCGTGCCGCGCCTTGGCGATCAGCGAAAGGTCTGGCGGCAACGCGTTGTTGTTGGCAGCGCGCGCGGCGACTTCATTCGCATAGGGGCTCGGGAAGCGATCCGATGCGACGTTCTTGCGAGTCGCGGCCTCGCCGGTGTCCGGATTCACGCCCGGCTGCTCGATCGGCCACGCCTGAGCGAGCGCCTTCACCTGGCCTTCCGAATAGCCGATCTGCTCCAGATCGCGGAACGAGACGTAGCGCAGGCTGTGACAGGCGGCGCAAACCTCCTGATAGACCTTCAAGCCGCGCTGCAGCTGCTGGCGATCGAACTTGCCGAACATACCGGCCGAGGAAAGCTCCGCGTCCTTCGGGTGCAAGTGGAACTCATGTTCCGCGGTTTCCGGAGCCGGATCGGAAATCGCTGTCGAGATCGTCCCGAACAGCGAAATGCCGAGGACGAACACGAAAGCCGCGCCGACCAGGAGTGCGATGGTACGAACCATTATCTTGTTATTCCCCTGTACGGCTCAGTGCGCCAGCGCGGTCTGGGCGGGCGATGTGCCGCCATGCTTGGCGAGCACCGCTTCGGTGATCGAGTTCGGCAACGGGCGCGGACGCTCCGAGCGCGACACGATCGGCAGGATGATCAGGAAGTGCGCGAAGTAATAAGCCGTCGCGAGCTGCCCAATGATGACGTTGCGTGCCGTCGCTTCCGCGCCGCCGATATAGCCGAGCACCAGTACGTCGAGCGCCAGCACGATCAGGAACCAGCGATACGTCGGGCGATAGTTGGCCGAACGAACCGGCGAGCTATCGAGCCACGGCAGGAAGAACAGCAGGAGGATCGAGCCGAACATCGCCAGCACGCCCCACAGCTTGCCCGTCAGGATGAAGTCCGCGGTGAAGCTCTTCAGGATCGCGTAGAACGGCAGGAAGTACCATTCCGGAACGATGTGCGCCGGCGTCGAGAGCGGGTTCGCCTCGATGTAATTGTCGGGGTGCCCGAGCAGGTTCGGCGAGAAGAACACCAGCGCGGCGAAGATCAGGAAGAACACGGCCACGCCGACGCCGTCCTTGGCGGTGTAATAGGGGTGGAACGGCACCGTGTCCTGCTCACCCTTTACGTCCACGCCGGTTGGGTTGTTCGAACCCGGGATGTGCAGCGCCCAAATGTGCAGGACGATGACGCCCGCGATCACGAACGGCAGCAGATAGTGAAGCGAGAAGAAGCGGTTCAGCGCGGCGTTGTCCGGCGCATAGCCGCCCAGCAGCAGCACGCGGATCGGCTCGCCGACCAGCGGAATGGCCGAGAAGAAGCCGGTGATCACCTGCGCACCCCAGAAGCTCATCTGCCCCCAGGGAAGAACGTATCCCATGAAGGCAGTTGCCATCATGAGCAGGAAGATCACGACGCCGAGCAGCCACACCATCTCGCGCGGCGCCTTGTACGACCCGTAATAAAGGCCGCGTGCGATGTGGATGTACACCACGGCGAGGAACATCGAGGCGCCGTTCGCGTGCGCATAACGCAGGAACCAGCCGGCGTTCACGTCGCGCATGATGCTTTCGACCGAGGCGAAGGCGACCAGCGAATTGGCGCCATAGTGCATCGCCAGGACGATGCCGGTAACGATCTGCACCACCAGCGCAAGGCCGGCGAGCACGCCGAAGTTCCAGAAATAGTTCAGGTTGCGCGGCACGGGATAGCCAGCGCCAACGGCGTTATAAACGAGACGCGGCAGCGGCAGCTTCTCGTCGAGCCACCGCATCAGCGGCTGCTTCGGCTCGTAATGATTGGCCCAGGGAAAGCTCATCTGTCGCTACCTTAACCGATCGTCACGACTGTGTCGGACGTGAATGCATAATCGGGAACGACCAGGTTGGTCGGTGCGGGGCCCGAGCGAATACGGCCTGCGGTGTCATAGGCAGAGCCATGGCAGGGGCAGAAATAGCCGCCGAACGGCCCTTTATTCTCACCCTCGCCGGCGCCTAGCGGCACGCAGCCGAGATGGGTGCAAACACCCAGCGTGATCAGCCAATTCTTCTTGCCGGCCTTGGTGCGGTCGTCGAGCGACTGCGGATCGCGCAGCGAGCTTACCGCGACAGCGTCGGCCTCAGCGATTTCCTTGGGCGTCAGATTGCGCACGAACAGCGGCTGCTTGCGGAACGTGGACTTGATCGCCTGCCCCGGCTCGATCTTGCTGATATCGACCTCGGTCGTGGACAGCGCGAGCACGTCGGCCGACGGATTCATCTGATTGATGAGCGGCAGAACAACAACGCCTGCGCCAACACCAGCCCAGGCGACCGCGGCGATATTGATAAAATCGCGGCGACGGGGATCATGCCCGTCCTCGTCATGTCGGGCAGGATAATCGCCCGGAGTAATCGTGTTGTCGACCGTCGCCATTCACCAACCCTTGTCCAACCGGCCCCGGCGGGGAGCGCAAATGGAAAGAGCCTCCCCCGACGCCCGCCTGAAAACCCCATCGACCCGCGGGGTGGGCGGTTGATAGCTGCGCACCCTGCCCCTGCCAATGGTGATTTTTGCCTCGGTTCATCAAGCCTTCATCGTGTCAGCGTCGACCAACGGGGCTAAGGAAGAGGAATGCGCATCGCCCTGTTCGAGCCGGACATCGCCGGAAACGTCGGCACCATCCTGCGTACCGCGGCATGTTTTGGCGTGGCGGTGGACCTGATCGAGCCGATGGGCTTCCCCTGGAGCGACCGCGCGCTGCGCCGCTCGGGCATGGATTATGCAGGAGTTGCGCAGGTCGTGCGCCATGCGGACTGGGCCGCCTTCAACACCGCACGGCAAGGAAGGCTGATTCTGGCTACGACGCGCGGCGCGGTTGATTTGTGGGAGGCACGCTTCGAATCCGACGACATCCTGCTGTTCGGAAGCGAAAGCGCAGGCGTGCCGGATCACGTACACGCGGCTGCGGATCTGGCGGTGCGGATTCCGCTGCAGCCGGGCCTGCGCTCCCTCAATGTCGCTGTCAGCGCCGGCATCATCCTGGCCGAATCACTTCGCCAGACGAGCAACCCGGCGCCCCCGCCGTGACAGAGCCGTGCGTCCGTGGGCGGCACGGCGTCTCCTGGCACCTCGACAGGTCGGCCCACCCACACGTATCAGCCACCGATGCACATGCTCGATAACGAACAAGCCGCCGCCCGCGCATGGTTTGAGGAACTTCGCGACCTCATCTGCGCCGAGTTCGAAGCGATCGAGCGTGAGGCCGGCTCCGATGCCGCCTTCGATTACACCGCGTGGGATCGCCATGATTCGTCCGGCGCGCCCGGCGGTGGCGGGGTTCGCGGCGTAATGAAGGGGCGCGTGTTCGAGAAGGTTGGCGTCAACGTCTCCACGGTCGGCGGCAAATTCGACGGCGAATTCGGCAAGACGATCCACGGCGCGTCGGAAGATCCCACCTTCTTTGCCACGGGCATCAGCCTGGTTGCCCATATGGCCAATCCGCATGTGCCGGCCGTGCACATGAACACGCGCTTCCTGGTGACTACCAAACGCTGGTTCGGCGGCGGCGCAGACCTGAACCCGCCGCTTCCGATCGAGGAGGACACCGCAGACTTTCACGCGTGCCTGAAGGCCGCCTGCGACGGGCACGATCCGGCCGATTACGACCGTTTCAAGCAATGGGCCGATGACTATTTCTACATCCCCCATCGCAAGGTTCATCGCGGGGTCGGCGGTATCTTCTACGACCATCTTGAAGGCGATTTCGCCGCAAACTTCGGCTTCACGCAGGATGTCGGCCGCGCCTTCCTAGAGGTTTACCCTCGAATCGTGCGCCGCCGGATGAATGCCCCGTTTTCGGACGCGGAGATTGCCCAGCGAAACGCGTGGCGCGGGCGCTATGCGGAATTCAACCTGGTCTACGATCGCGGGACATTGTTCGGCTTGAAGACGGGCGGAAACATCGATGCCATCCTGATGAGCCTCCCGCCCGTCGCCACATGGGCCTGATCGCCGTTCCGGACGACCACGTGGCGACGATCGTCACCACGCTGGAGATGACTGGCAAGCCGCCGCTACGGCCGCTGCCCCCGTCTCCCTTTCGGCTGGTTCGCTGGGCAAAACCGACCGCGGAGGCATACCGGACGCTCTTTCGCCGCGTGGGTGCGCCCTGGTTGTGGTTCTCCCGCCTGGCCATGGCCGAGGACGCACTGCTCCCGATCATTCGCGATCCAGCGATCGAGATATATGCCGCGATCGACCGGATGGGCATCGAAGTCGGCATGTTAGAGCTCGACTTTCGGCATCACGGCGGGTGCGAATTATCGTATTTCGGCCTCATCCCGGAGCTTGCCGGCCGCGGACACGGACGGTGGCTGATGAGCGAAGCCATGGCACGCAGCTGGCGCCCGGGAATTGGCCGCGTGACGGTGAACACATGTACGCTGGATCACCCGTCCGCGCTGAACTTCTACCGAGCACAGGGCTTTGTCGCGATCAAGCGGACCGTCGAAACCTTTGCCGATCCGCGCCTCGCGGGATTGTTGCCGGCCGAAACCGCGCCTCACGTGCCGCTGTTGGCGAACCGGCGGTAAACCGCGACCCCGACCAGCAGCAATCCGAGGTTATAGAAAGTGCCGGCTGCGGCGAGCAGCGCGGCCACCAGAGCGATCAGGAACGGATTGTCATGCTCCGGCTGCCGCAGCCAGCTGTCGAATGAAAAAAGCGGGCTAACCGCCAGCCATTGCATCAGAAACAGCGACACGACGGCCCCTAGTGTCGCCCAGGCAACCGTATTGGTCAGCCGCCAGCTTCGGCCAAGTGCGCGGGCGGCGCTCTGTCCGGGTTCGGCGGCAACCACCGGCACGGCCGCGATCAACCGCGCCTGGATATAAAGCCCAGGCAGCACGAACAGCCACAGCCCCATGCCAACCGGGATCGCGACAAGAAGGTTGAGCAGCACGAACCGCCCCAGGCGCCGCAGGGCAACGATCAGGCTGTCACCGACCGTGAGACGGCCCGGTGCGATCAGCAGCATCGCAATGGCGGCCAGCCCCACCATGCCGACCACATCGGCCAGCAGATACCACAAGGCATTTCCTTGCCCCCAGGTGGACACCGCTGCCATCCACTGGGCCATCGCTGCCTCGTCCGACGGCTGAGCCGGAAGCGGCGGCATGGAATCGCAGAGAAGCTGGACGGCGAAGGCGGGCAGGAACACCAACGCCCCTGCCAAGGCGAGAACGAGATTAGCCTCCCGGCGAAAGACGGCCCAGCCGTCCGCCAGCAGGCGTGCAAAGGTAATGGTCATGCCGCGTCGTGCGCTTCTCGCGCGGCGAGGTAAAGCTGCGCGGCGAACACCATCTGTAAAATGCTGAACAGCGCCGTCACCACCGCCGTGACAGCGGCAATCACCAGCGAGACGATCACCGGGCTGTCCGCTCCGGCCAGCAGGCGCGCGACGACCCCGACCACCGATGTGGCTGCCATGAGCACCACAAGAAAAACGAGCCCATAGAGGATCAGGACGCCCATCAGCTTCAGGCTGCTACCCCGGGTAAGCGCGAACGAGCGCCTGATCGCACCCGCGCCGCGGCGCTCGTTCACGATCACTGCGCTCAGCGGCAGCAGCCTCGCCGCTGCCCACAACATCACCGGCATCAAGACGATAAAGTACAGCAAACCAGCGCCTAACAGCGGCATGTTCACGCCGTCTGGAACCCCGCCCGCGCGTGCTTGCGCCACATCAAAGCCGGCCAGCCCGATCAGAACCGCACCGGGGATCATCGCCACGGCGAACAGAAGGCCGATCAGCAGCGACACGCCGATGAACGGGCCAAGCCGCCGCCGCCCGATGGCGAGTGCCGCCCCCTGATCAACCGCAGGATCACTCGCCACCGCCGTCATCGCGATCGCGCTGATCGTGGCGGCGATAAAGACAAGGAGCGAGGCGGCAAACTTCGTTGACCGCAAGGCGAAGGACGTGTCGCTTATCGCCTCAAGCCCGGCCTGTGCGACAGGCGGCAGGATCAGCAAGATCACCGCGAGCGACAATAAAATGCCGAGCCGCCCGGAGATCACGGCCATTGCGCGGTCCCAGACCAATCCCATGCTGATCATAACCGCCCTGCCCCTTGCATCATGTCTGAAACGCTAGCCGATCGGGCGACCGCTTGCCAATCGCATCGGTGGTGCGCATCTGGCGGGGCGTGATCGACATGCAAGACATCGAATGGCGGGTGACGCCCGGCCTGACGGATTATGCAACCGCGCTACGGCAAATGGAGGAGCGTGCCGCTGGTGTTGCGGCCGGTTCCGAACATGAACTCGTTTGGCTCCTCGAACACCCCCCGGTCTATACCGCGGGCACGAGCGCCGACGAGGCGGAGCTGATCGACCCGCGCTTTCCCGTTGTCCAGGCCGGACGCGGCGGCCGGTACACCTATCATGGTCCCGGCCAGCGCATCGGCTATCTCGTGCTCAACCTGGCGAACCGCGGACGCGATGTTCGCTGCTTCGTGCACGCCCTCGAGGGCTGGGTGATCGCGGCGCTGGCCGAGATGGGCATCGCCGCGTTCCGGGCACCCGGCCGCATCGGGATCTGGACCCACGACCAGTCTGGCGCCGAGGCGAAGATCGGCGCGATCGGCGTGCGCGTGCGCCGTTGGATCACGATGCACGGCTTCTCGGTGAACCTTTCGCCGGACCTCGCGCACTTCGGCGGCATCGTGCCTTGCGGCATCGCCGAATACCCGGTGACCAGCGCCGAGGCGCTCGGCGCTGCCCATGCTTTTGAAACCTTTGACGCGGCGCTGGCGTTAACGGCCAACGCTTTCCTCGAAAGTCTTACTTGTGCGCGTTAAAACGAGGCTTGAGGGGGCGGCGTTCTGTGACTAATATCCACTCTGATTTGGGTATTAAGGATCCGTCCGCCGTCCAAATCCACTATCTAGGGAGCTTTCCATGCGTGCTATCTCGAAGATCCTGACTGGTTCGGCCATTGCCGCAGCCGCGCTCGCCGTCTCGGCTTGCGGCTCGCAGACCGAAACCACGGTCGACAACACCACCATCACCGACATGAACGCGACCGAAGGTCTCGACACCATGACCGACAACATGACGGCGGTTGATGGCGCCATGAACGGCGGCATGATGGCAAACGACACCATGATGACCAACGACATGATGATGACGAACACCACCACCAACGCGATGTAATCTTCGCGTCGAAGACGGTGTTTTTGGAGGCCGCCCAGGCAACTGGGCGGCCTTCCTCATGTCTGCACAGCCGGCAATCGTCCGATTGTTCGTCCGGCATGACGAACGGTGTTGGAGGATCGCGAAGAAAGGCGTATGAATCCCGCACGTTGCGTTTGGGGGAAATCATGCGGATGGTTGGGTTTCGGATCGTCGGGCTAGGCTTGGCAGCGGCCGTGATGATGGGAGCTGCGCCCGCTTCGGCTCAATTCTTCATGAAGTCCAAGGACCTGTCGGGTTCGGTTGTTCGCGGGGATGAAGCCGGCATCGCCCAGCCCCTTCCCGGCGCGACCGAGAAAGAGCTGAAGGCCGGCCTCACTTGGACGCTGCGCGCCGCGCTCAATGTCGCCGCGCTGCAATGCCAGTTCGAGCCGACGCTGCTTGCGGTCGACAATTACAATGCCGTGCTGACCGATCATCGTGCGGAGCTGAAGGAAAGCTATGATGCGCTGACCGCGTATTTCAAGCGCACCAATCCGACCGTGAAGGCCAGCCAGACGGCGCTCGATCAGTTCGGCACCAGAACCTATTCCAGCTTCAACGCGGTCGCGTCGCAGTTTAATTTCTGCCAGACGGCGGGAAACATCGGCCGCGCTGCTCTTTACACTCCGCGCGGTAGCTTCGGCACCCTGGCGCAGGAGCGTATGCGCGAGCTGCGGAACAGCCTGTCGCCATGGGGCGAGCAGCAGTTTGCGCGCTGGTTCCACCCGGAATCGCGGGTACCGCGCCTCGATAAGATCTGTTGGTCCAACAAAGGCGAGTGGCAGTCCAAGAAGTGCGGCGCGCTCGACTTTCCGCCGCCGATCAGCGTGGTCAGTCTCGCGCAGCGCTAATCCCCAGCGGCGGGCCTGAAGACACGGCCCGCCGTTCCCCACCCGGCGACCGCCCGGCCCTGTCCGTCGACCGCCACAAAGGCGTTGGCAGCCCGGTCCTTTCGAACGCGCAAGCCATCGAAGATCGTGCCATTCATCGCGATCCAGACGCCTGGCGCCGCCACCTGAGCGGTAGCGATCGCCATACCAAGATTGAAGGCGGCGTCGCTTTCCGCAAAGCGCGCCGGGGACAAGGCGCCGACGAGAACGATCGTTTTGCCCGGCACCGCGGGAGCGAGCGCTTGCGCCGTGTGGGCCATGGTGTCGGTGCCGTGCGTGATGATGATGCGCTGTTCCGGCGCCTCCGCCGCGGTCCGCGCGATCACCGCACGGTCCTCGTCCGTAAGCTCCAGACTGTCCTTCCGCATCACCTCGGCCACACGGTACGGCAGGGTGACCTGCGCTGTCCTGAGCACCCGATCAACGACACTCTCGCCAATCTGGTAGGTGCTCAGGGCATCGAAATAGAGTTTGTCGATCGTCCCACCGGTGGTGAGAATCAGCACATCGGCCACGACGCCGCTCCTTCTTGTCGCCAAGACGCGCGCCATAGCTTGTTCGTGGCCGAGGGGAAGAGACGAAGCCTACGCCGCGGCGCGCACACGGCCCGCAGGGTTGGAGAATTCCAGGCTGTCGTCCACCGAGCCGAACCGCAGCGCCATGACGTCCAGGGCGTAATTCTGATTGAGGCGCCAGGGCTTCCTGTTTCCCTGCTTGGGCAAGCGGTCGGCGACCCGCTCGATATAACCCGAGCTGAAGTCCACGAAGGGCTCGGCGCTGATCGGCTCGTCGCCCACCCGCGGCGTCACTTGGCGCATGCCCCGTTTCTTCATCGTGTTGAGGAGCCGGCACAGATACATGGCGACGAGATCCGCCTTCAGCGTCCAGGATGCGTTCGTGTAGCCGAAGGTGAACGCCAGATTGGGGATGTCTGAGAACATCATTCCCTTATATTGCAGGGCCTTGGCGAGGCTCTTTCGCTCACCATCGACGATTGGATCGATCCCGCTCAGCAGCTTCACCTCGAGCCCGGTCGCCGTGACGATCACGTCCGCCGGCAGCTCCTGCCCTGACGCGAGCGCTATCCCACCTTGCGTGAACCGCTCGATCGTGTCCGTGACTACCGCCGCTTTCCCGGCCTTGATCGTGTCGAACAGGTCGGCATCGGGCACCAGGCACAGCCGCTGATCCCACGGATTGTAACGTGGGGTGAAGTGCGTCGCGACGTCATAGTCGGGGCCGAGATGCTCGCGGACCTGGTCCAGCAGCTTCTGCTTCACCTTCTCGGGCTTCTTGCGGGTCATGCGGTAGAAGATCATCCCGAAGATGACGTTCTTCCACCGGGTCAGGCCATAGGCCGCCTTGCTCGGCAGCTTTGCGCGCAGCCAATTGGCTACCGCATCCTGCCCGGGGCGTGAGACTACATAAGTGGGGGAGCGCTGAAGCATCGTCACGCTCGCCGCGGTCTTCGCCATCTCGGGAACGAGGGTGACGGCGGTCGCGCCGCTGCCGATCACGACGACGCGCTTGCCCGCGTAATCCAGGTCTTCCGGCCAGAACTGCGGATGCACGATCCGTCCGGCGAACTCCTCCTGGCCGGGAAAGTGCGGGGCGTGGCCGCGCTCGTAATCATAATAGCCCGAGCACATGTGAAGAAAGGAGCAGGTGAACGAGGTTTCCCCGTCAAGGCCGGCGACCGTCACCGTCCAGCGGGCGTCGGGCGTCGACCATTCCAGACCGGTCACGCGGTGCCCGAAGCGGATGTGGCGATCGATCCCGCCCTCGCGCGCGGTGTCTTCGATATATTCCTTGATCGAGGGCCCGTCGGCGATCGCCTTCGCCTTGGTCCAGGGCCGAAAATTATAGCCCAGCGTATGCATGTCGCTGTCGGAACGGATGCCGGGGTAGCGGAAGAGATCCCATGTCCCCCCGATCGCCTGCCGTGCCTCAAGGATCAGGTAGCTGCGATCGGGACAGCGCTGTTGCAAATGGTGCGCAGCCCCCACCCCCGACAGCCCGGCCCCGACGATGATAACGTCGACATGCTCGCTCATGGACGATCCTCTCTTTGCGCCGAGTTTAGCGCATCGGAAGAAGTCGCGAAAGAACCTAACTTACCGGCTTGTCAGTAAACGTCAGCAGAGCGGAGCCGGCGAATCACAGCGTCCAGATGAGGACATTGCCGACCAGCACGAAAGCCATGACGATCATCAGCCAGCCGCGTTTGGCATCACGCCGCGTCCGGATCAGCCAGCCGCCGCCCAGCAAACAGGCGAATGCCGCCAGCATGGCAACGGCAGGAGCGGCGCTGGCGATGGCGTTCATGCCGGCGCCCTTAGCCTCCCGCACGCAGCGGGCAAAGGGGTGCGACCTGCCATCCGCGCGCGCCTGATCATCGAGCGATCGTCCGGGCATAAGCGTCGATGTCGACGTTGCCTCCCGAAAGAATAACCACCATTCTCGGCATGGGTGCGACCTTACCCGCCAGCACGGCAGCGAGCCCGACAGCCCCGCCGGGCTCAACGACCAATCGCAGGCGTTCCGCGGCCCAGCGCTGCGCCGCTGCGACCTCAGCTTCCGACACGGCCACTCCCGTCGCGTCGCGGCGCGACAGCACGTCGAAAGTGAGCGGCGAGACTTGCTTGGTCATCAGCGCGTCGCAACTCGTGTGCGGGGGCGCATCTTCCACCGGGAGGATCCAGCTTGCCTCCAGGCTCCGCCGCATGTCGTCCCACCCCTCCGGCTCGACTACGGTGATCGCCGCATCGGGAAGCGCCAGTGCGACGCCGGCCGCAAGGCCGCCTCCCCCGCATGGGATAATGACATTGCTAGGCTCTGGCTGATCCATCGCGGCCAATTGCGCGGCGACCTCGACTCCTGCCGAGCCCTGGCCCTCGATGATCCATGCATCGTCGAAGCTGGGAACCAGCGTGGCGCCCCTCGCCTTGGCAAGCTGCGCCGCGATCTGCTCACGCGATTGTGCTTGCCGGTCGTAGCTCACCACTTCGGCGCCCAGGGCCAAGGTGCCTTCCACCTTCGCGCGCGGTGCATCCGCGGGCATGACGATGACGGCAGGCATCCCGAGTCTTTTCGCCGCCCACGCGACTCCCTGCGCGTGATTGCCGCTCGAGAACGCAACCACGCCGCGCAACCGTGCGTTATGATCAAGTGCGGTCAATCGGTGCCAAGCACCGCGGATCTTAAAGGCCCCGATCGGCTGCAGTGATTCCGCCTTGAAGGCGATGGGTACGCCTCTGATTTCCCGCATGAAAACGGGGGTTGGGGGAAGGATGGCGGCCACCTTAGCAGCTGCGTCGCGCACACCGGCGCGGGTGGGTTGTCGCAAAATTGTCACGTTTCGTCTTTGCCGCAAATTTGAGCCCGCGAAAACACACTTTACACGGGGGGTAAGCGACCTTAAGTGCCCGCCTCCGCTGCCCCATGGGACTTCCACCGCAAGGCAGTGTTTTCGTCAACTGAAGACCGGGGGCTTGCCTCCTGGCATTGGAGGTCCCTTGAATTGCACCAGGATCATCGCGCGCTGGGGCTAGCGCCCCTCTCGACCGTTGCTCGTACCTCTGTTTCGGGCGCCATCGACATCGCACAGGGTAAGCCGGTTCAGCCGGTCACGCTCGTGCGTCCGCACGCCGCGGCACGCGCCGCTCGGTTCTTCGTGGAGAAGTTTCCGGGTCGGTCGATGTATGCCGTGAAGGCCAACCCCTCACCCGAACTCATCCAGATCCTCTGGGACAACGGCATCACGCATTTCGATGTCGCGTCGATTGCGGAAGTGCGGCTTGTTGCGCGCACGCTTCCCGACGCCACCTTGTGCTTCATGCACCCGGTGAAGGCCGAGGAAGCGATCGCCGAGGCGTATTTCACGCACGGCGTGCGCACGTTCAGCCTCGATTCGCTCGACGAGCTCGAGAAGATCATGCGCGCCACCCGCAGCGCGGCGGACCTGACGCTCTGCGTCCGGCTGCGTGTGTCGTCGGAACATTCGAAGCTCAGCCTTGCGTCGAAGTTCGGCGTCGCGCCGCATGAAGCAAAGCCTTTGCTGTTCGCTGCCCGTCAGGCAGCCGATGCTTTGGGCATCTGCTTCCATGTCGGCAGCCAGGCGATGACGCCCGAGGCCTATGCGGACGCGATGGAGCGGGTGCGCGCCGCGATCGTGGACGCCGCTGTGACGGTAGACGTGATCGACGTGGGTGGCGGTTTCCCGTCGTCCTACCCGGACATGGCACCGCCGCCGCTGGAGCGTTATTTCGAGACGATCCACCGTGCGTTCGAAAGCCTGCCGATCAGCTATTCGGCGGAGCTGTGGGCAGAGCCGGGCCGTGCGCTGTGCGCGGAGTACAGCAGCGTCGTCGTGCGCGTCGAAAAGCGCCGTGGCAACGAACTGTACATCAACGACGGCGCATATGGCGCGCTGTTCGATGCGGCGCACATCGGCTGGCGCTTCCCCGTAACGCTGCTGCGTGAGCCGCAGTCGACCGTGCGCGACCATCCGTTCTCGTTCTACGGCCCGACCTGCGACGACCTCGACCATATGGCAGGCCCGTTCCTGCTGCCGGCGGACGTCCAGGCCGGTGACTATGTCGAGATCGGCATGCTCGGCGCCTATGGCTCGGCGATGCGCACGGCCTTCAATGGCTTCGGATCGGACGAGACGGTGATCGTCGAGGATGAGCCGATGGTCTCGCTGTACACCGAGGTGGAACGCGAAGCCGCGTCCAACGTCGTAAAGCTGTAACTCACTACCTACATTGTAATCGGACGGCGGTGCCCCTCGGGGGTGCCGCCGGCCTGACGGGTTAGCGCGTCCCCTTCAGAACGACTGTGCAATCATGCGAGAAGCAACCCACATGACTGACACCCTCACGAAGACCGCGGCCGCGAACGGCCCGATCAATGACACCCGCAAGGCGGAACTGCTGTCCAAGCAGGTGAAGCATATCGACATCCGCTCATTCGACGCGCGTCCGATCGTGGACGCGATGAGCGACATGAGCTTCACCAGCCGCGACCTCGGCCGTGCGACCAAGATCTACAACGAGATGCTGGCTGACAAGGACTGCACCGTCGTGCTGGTGATCGCCGGCTCGACCTCGGCCGGCGGCTGCATGGACCTGTATGCCGAGCTGGTCCGCTCGAACATGGTCGATTGCATCGTCGCCACCGGCGCGACCATCGTCGACATGGATTTCTTCGAAGGCCTCGGTCACAAGCACTTCCAGGCGCTTGAGATCCCTGACGACGACACGCTGCGTTCGCTCTACATCGACCGGATCTACGACACCTATATCGATGAGGAAGCGCTTCAGAACGTCGACCACACGATCTTCGAGATCGCCGAGACGCTGGAAGCCAAGCCCTACAGCTCGCGCGCGTTCATTCGCGAAATGGGCAAGTATCTCGTCGAGCATGGCAAAAAGGAGAACAGCCTCGTCAAGCTCGCGTACGAGCATGACGTGCCGATCTTCTGCCCGGCGTTCGTCGACAGCTCGGCCGGCTTCGGCTTGGTGAAGCACCAGGTCGATCGCGCCAAGGCGGGCAAGCCATACATGGTGCTCGACGCGATCGCCGACTTCCGCGAGCTCACGCAGATCAAGATCGAGGCCGGCACCACCGGGCTCCTGATGATCGGCGGCGGTGTGCCGAAGAACTTCATCCAGGACACGGTCGTCTGCGCCGAGATCCTCGGCCACGATGACGTCGCGGTCCACAAATATGCCGTGCAGATCACCGTTGCCGACGTGCGCGACGGTGCCTGCTCCTCCTCGACGCTGCAGGAAGCGGCGTCGTGGGGCAAGGTGAACACGGGCATCGAGCAGATGGTGTTTGCGGAAGCCGGGTCGGTGATGCCGCTGCTAGCGTCCGATGCCTACCATCGCGGCCACTGGAAGGACCGTGCGAAGCGCGGCTGGGCGAAGCTGTTCGCCTGATCGCTTCCACGCGGATCGCTAACGGCCCTCTCCCGGCACCTCGTTTATCGAAGGTGCCGGGGGAGGGCTTCGTGTATCTGCGGACATCTGGCTGACAGGCGCAGCGGGCCCGTTGGCGCGGTTTTCGGTCACCTCATTCCGTTTGCCCGGAGTTTGCCGAGCGGCATGCCTCGGCGAGACCGCTTGTGATCCGTACCGCGACGAGCTTGCTGCGACCGAGATTACGGGTTCATACCGGTTGCATATCGTTCTAGCGTGCCGGCATGAAGCTTCTTCAGCCCGCCGCTGTCCTGATCGCCTGGACGGTTGTCATGCTCGGCTGGATGCTGGCGACGCGTCTTCCCGCCTTGCGCGAGGCGGGGATCAAGATGAGCAGCCTTGTCGGCACCAAGGCGTCTGACGCCGACCGTTCGCTGCCGGCATCGGCGCAGTGGAAGGCGCACAACTACAATCACCTGCTGGAGCAGCCGACGCTATTCTATGCCGTATGCGGCGTGCTGGCTTTGGCCGGCGCAGGAAACGAGGCGAGCGCCGTCGGGTTCGCATGGGCATATGTGGCATTGCGCGTCGCGCACAGCCTGGTTCAAGCAACCATCAACAAGGTGAAGCCACGCTTCATCCTGTTCATCGCCTCAAGCGGATGCCTGATCGCGCTTACCGCAATAGCGCTGCTTCGCGTCTTCTAGTCCGGCGGGCGCAGCATCGACCAGAACCTCGGCCCATCCAGGCCGACCCGCCACTCGTCCGTCACCGCGAAGCCGCGGCGTTGATACAGACCGATGTTCTGTTCGGTTGCTGTCTCAAGATAGGTCGGGAAACGCCCCGCGACGCGTGACAGGCCGGCACGGATCACCTGGCCTCCCAGCCCCCTGCCCTGCGCCGCCGGGTCGCAGCCGGCGACATGGAGGTACCAGAAATCGCCGTTGGGCATATGCGCATCAATGGCTTTCGACAGCGCCAATGCGCGCGGCAAGCCCGAGCCCAGCGCGCGCCACATGGGCCACGCCCGGCGAATCATAGTCAGCGGGCCGGTACTTGCCTGCCCGGGGCCACGCCACAGCGTCGCGGCCTCTCCGCCATCAGTGATCAACCGCATTCCAGCCTGATCCGCGTCGAACAACAAGGCGAATAGCCGCGGCAAGCGTCGCTCGCGATCCGCTCGGTCGGGATAGATCCAGGACATGGCGGGATCGTCGGCAAAGGCGCGTGCCAGCACCGCCGCGATGCGTGCGCGATCCGCGCCGCCGGCGGTGCGCACGCTGCTCACGGCACGATGGTCGTGAACAGATAAGCTGCGAAGATCACCAGATGCACGGCGCCTCCCAAGATGGTCGTTCGTCCAGTCCCGAGTGAAAGCGTGATCGTGAAAAGCGTGAGAATCAAGAGCGTGATGCTTTTCGCACCGATGCCGAGCGCCAGTGGCAAATCGAGCATGAGGGAGACGACGGCGACCGAGGGGATCGTCAGCCCGATGCTGGCCAATGCCGAGCCGAGCGCCAGGTTGAGGCTGGTCTGGAGCCGATTGCGCTTGGCCGCGCGATAGGCGGCCAAGCTCTCCGGCGCCAGAACGAGTGCCGCGATGACGATGCCAACAACGGCAAGCGGCAGGCCGGCGTTTGATACCGCCCGTTCCACCGCCGGCGAGAGGCCCTCGGCCAGCAGCACCACGCCGACCAGCGCCACAGCGAGGAAAATCAGCGCCGTCGCGGCCGTGGCGCGGGTGGGCGGCTCGGGCAGGATATCGGGCAGCAGATCCTGGTCCGGCAGGAAGTAATCGCGATGGCGAACGGTCTGCACCAACACGAACATGAGATAGAGAAACAGGGATACGACCGCGACAAAAATCAGCTGAACCGGCGCATAGATCGGTCCGGCCACGCTGGTCACATAGTTTGGCAGGACGAGCGATAGCACCACCAACGCGGTCAGCACCGCCAGCATGGCGCTGACGCCGCGCAGCGTGAAGCGTTGTTCGCCATGCCGCAGCCCGCCTGCCATCAGGCACAGCCCAACGATGCCGTTGAGAATGATCATGATCGCGGCGAACACCGTATCGCGCGCCAGCGTCGATGCCTCGCCAGATTCGGACAGCATCAGGCTGACGATCAGCGAGACTTCGATCACCGTGACCGCGATGGCGAGGATCAGGGTGCCAAACGGTTCTCCCACGCGGTGCGCCACCACCTCTGCGTGATGAACGGCGGCGAGAACGGCGCCGATCAGGATCGCCGAAGCGCTGACGACTCCCAAGACCCCAAACGTGTACAGGGACACGCCAACGGCGAGCGCCGCAAGCAAGGGGAACAACAGCGTATAGGCCGGGAGATCAACCCGCTCGAGCAATTTGCGCCTGCTAGCCGGCGGCACGACGGCATCAACATTGTCGGGCTGCTCGGTCATTCCATCTCCCTGGCTGGTCATCAGGTTCGCTCACCAAAAATCATCGTGCCTGGCGGATCGGCCCGCCACCGCAAAAAGAAACGGGCGCCGATCGCTCGGCGCCCGTCCTCAAACATCAGAGAATGATTGGATCAGGCAGCAGCGTCGCTGCCGGTCTTCTTCTTCTCGGTATAGACGCGGATCGGCTCCTTGCGGCCCTCCACCACGTCCTTGTCGATCATCACTTCATCCACCGAGTCCATGCCCGGCAGTTCGAACATCGTGTCGAGCAGGATCGCTTCCAGGATCGAGCGAAGGCCGCGTGCGCCGGTCTTGCGCTCAATCGCCTTCTTGGCGATCGTGACCAGTGCGTCGTCGGTGAAGCCCAGCTTCACTTCCTCCATCTCGAACAGCTTCTGGTACTGCTTGACCAGCGCGTTCTTCGGCTCACTCAGGATCTTTACCAGCGCGGTGACGTCGAGATCCTCGAGCGTTGCGATCACGGGCAGACGGCCGACGAACTCGGGGATGAGGCCAAACTTCAGCAGATCCTCCGGCTCGGTCGAACGCAGGACCTCGCCGGTACGGCGCTCTTCCGGCGAAGCGACATAGGCGCCGAAGCCGATCGACTTACCCTGGAGACGATCGCCGATGATCTTCTCGAGGCCTGAAAAGGCACCGCCGCAGATGAACAGGATGTTCGTGGTGTCGACCTGCAGGAATTCCTGCTGCGGATGCTTGCGCCCGCCCTGCGGCGGCACGGAGGCGGTGGTGCCCTCCATCAGCTTCAGCAGCGCCTGCTGCACGCCTTCGCCCGACACGTCGCGCGTGATCGAGGGATTCTCGGCCTTGCGGCTGATCTTGTCGATCTCGTCGATGTAGACGATGCCGCGCTGCGCCCGCTCGACATTATAGTCGGACGCCTGGAGCAGCTTGAGGATGATGTTCTCGACATCCTCGCCGACATAGCCCGCCTCGGTCAGCGTCGTTGCGTCGGCCATGGTGAACGGCACGTCGAGGATGCGCGCCAGCGTTTGCGCCAGCAGCGTCTTGCCGCAGCCGGTCGGCCCGACAAGCAGGATGTTCGACTTTGCCAGTTCCACGTCCGCGCCCTTGGCGCCGTGGTTCAGCCGCTTGTAGTGGTTGTGCACCGCGACCGAGAGCACGCGCTTGGCCTGCTTCTGCCCGATGACGTAATCGTCGAGAACGTCGCAGATCTCCTGCGGCGTGGGTACGCCGCCGTCCTTCTTGGATACCAGTGCCGACTTTGTTTCTTCACGGATGATGTCGTTGCACAGCTCTACGCATTCGTCGCAGATGAACACGGTCGGTCCTGCGATGAGCTTGCGAACCTCGTGCTGCGACTTGCCGCAGAACGAGCAATAGAGCGTGCTCTTCGAGTCACCGCCGCTGAGCTTGGTCATTCAATCACATCCTTTTCGGCCGGGCATGGTAACCCGGCCGGTCACGATCCGGCAATGCCGGAAAAAGGCTAACGCCGATCAGGCCGCCGCTGCCACATCGTCGGCCGGGGCGGGCCGTTTGTCGAAAACCTCGTCGATCAGGCCGAATTCCTTGGCCTCGTCGCTGCTCATGAACTTGTCACGATCCATTGCGTTTTCAATGACCTCGATCGGCTTGCCGGTATATTTGGCGTACAATTCGTTCATCCGGCTGCGGATGCGAAGGATCTCGCGCGCCTGGATCTCGATGTCGCTAGCCATGCCCTGCGCGCCGCCCGACGGCTGGTGGATCATGATCCTTGCATTGGTGAGCGCCACACGCATCCCGGGCTCGCCCGCCGATAGGAGGAAGCTGCCCATCGAGGCAGCCTGCCCGATGCACACCGTGCCGACGCGCGGGCGAATGTAGTTCATCGTGTCATGGATCGCCATGCCCGCCGTGACGACACCGCCCGGCGAGTTGATGTACATGAAGATGTCCTTCTTCGGGTTCTCCGATTCAAGGAACAGCAACTGGGCGGTGATCAGGCTCGCCATGCCGTCCTCCACGCCGCCCGTCACGAACACGATCCGCTCGCGCAACAGGCGGCTGAAGATGTCGAACGAGCGCTCGCCGCGGTTCGACTGTTCAATGACGATGGGAACGAGGCCGGCCTGCGTCTGCTGCATACCGACTCCGGCGCGCGCCAAGGCGCCTGCGAAGTCGCCGGTCTCGAACGGATTGTGCATGGAATTTTCTCTCTTATGCGTCAGGAGCACCTATGTCGCGCGCAGGCGGCGGGACTTCAAGTGCTGCCGGCTTAGTTGGCGCGGCCAAAGAATGTATAGCTTAGTGCAAGGCCGCCCGACCATTGATTGCGCGAGCCGTAGCGCCGAACCACGGGAGAATCTGCAGCGTCGTCCACCAGCCGATCGTATTTGGCGTATGTGCTGACGCCCCAGTGCCGGCTCAGCTGTTTGAGATAGCTGGCCGTGGCCCCAACCGCGTGGACACCGCCCGACGGCCGGTACGCAGCCAGCCCTGATGTTCCAACCGACTCGACCGGTACGCCAAAATAAGCGCGCTGGTATTTGCCGTTCGAATAGGTGACGCGCGGGCCGATCGCGAACAGCCACTCGTCGGCATCACGGGCGACGTAATCCAGGCTTGCGACGCCGATCAGGCCCTTGTGCCCGCCAATGCCTTGCCGCAGCTCGACACGGCCCCGCATCGGCAGCGCCGACGCGGTATATTGCGCAAAGCCACCCGCCTCGACGGTGAACCCCACCTTGGGAACACCCGGCACGTCGCGCGTCCGGCGCGAGCCTTCCAAGTTGACCGCGGGACCGACGGCGAAGCCGCTGTTCTGGACGATTGACGTGCTGGAGCTTTCGTCCGCCGCTTCGAACTGGAACACCTGGTCGCCACGAACCCGGCTGAAATCCAGGAACGGGCGGACAACAACGCCCTTAGCTCCGGGAAAGCGCGGTACGAGCTGCGGCCCGGCGGCGATCCGCGTGCGGCGCGGTGCCTCCTGAGCAGCAACCCCCGTTGCACAGGTTGCACCCAGGACGAAAAAAGCCGTCGCGCGGCCGAAAAGCAAAATCGCCATAGGAGCAAAGCTTAGGGTAGTTCCACTGCCGTAGCCAGCGCCATTACAAAGCGGAGGGTGCCGGGTGCGCCAAATAGGCCAGACGACGCACCTCGCGCCGTCCCCGCACCACCGTATCAAGGATCAGCCCCGCGAAACCTGACAGAGCTGCCAGGATGGTGAGCCCGGTTACCAGGATCGCAGTGGGAAAGCGCGGCACCAGACCGGTCTGGGCGTAGGTGATGGCAAGCGGCATCGCGAGCACGATCGCCAGCGCCAATAACGCGATCCCGAAGGCACCGAAGAACCACAATGGCCGCTCGATGCGATAAAGCGTCGCGATCGTCCCCAGGATTCTCCATCCATCACGGTACGTGCTGAGCTTGGACACCGACCCTTCCGGACGCGCGAAATACGGCGTTTCGATCTCACCGACCGGCATCTTGAGTTCCAGCGCGTGAACCGAGATTTCGGTCTCGATCTCAAAACCCACCGACAGCACGGGGAAGCTCTTCACGAACCGTCGCGAAAATACCCGGTAACCGCTCAGAATGTCGGTGAAACTGCGCCCGAAAAGCCGGGTGAGCATGCCGGTAAGCATGGCATTGCCCAAGCGGTGCCCGCGCCGATAAGCCGCCGCCGCTTCGCCGATGCGGCTGCCCACCACCATGTCGAGGTTTTCTCCCAACATCCGTGCGACAAGGACCGGGGCCGACGCGGCGTCATAGGTCGCGTCGCCATCAGCCATGACGTAAATGTCCGCATCAATGTCCGCGAACATGCGGCGAACCACGGCGCCCTTGCCCTGAATGCGCTCGGTACGAACGATCGCGCCCGCCGCGCGCGCGACCTCGACGGTGCGGTCGCCCGAGTTGTTGTCGTAAACGTAGATGGTGGCGCTGGGCAGCGCCGCGCGAAAGCCGGCCACCGTCTGCGCGATCGCCGCTTCCTCATTGTAGCAGGGCAGCAGAACGGCGATCACTGGTTCAGGCAAGCTGTTCATCCTTGGTCACCCGTGCTCATGCCGGAGTCCACCGGGCCGCGTCCCTCCTAGCAGCAGGTTCTTGCGGAAGGGTGGACGCCGGAACAAGTCCCCTATGCCGCGAGCAAGGCTCACCACCCCAGAAACACGTCACCCCGGACCTGACCCCAGGGCGCCGCTACTTCTTCGGCGATGCGAAGGCAGCGGCGCCCCGGCTCAAGACCGGGGCGACAGATTTTGCGGGAAAGCTTTTATGCGTCGTCGGTCTTCGGCGCAGCCTTCTTGGCGGGTGCCTTCTTCGCAGGCTTCTCGTCCGCTCCAGCCGGAACCTCCGCGCCTTCGTCCGAAGTTGCGGCCTTGGCCTTCTTCGCGGCCGGCTTCTTCGCCGGCGCAGCGGCTTCTTCGCTGGCCTCGTCCGACGCTTCGACCGCCTTCTTCTTCGCAGCCTTCTTGGCCGGCTTCACTTCTTCGCCCTCGGCAGGAGCAGCGGCGTCTTCAGCCGGTGCGTCGCCGGCTTCCTTCTTTGCCGACGCCTTCTTCTGCTTGGGCTTGTGGTTGTCGTGATCGTGGTGGTGCGTGCCGGTCGCGAAGCCGTCCTCGCTCTCGATCGCTGCTTCCAGTTCCTCGCGCGTCGTCTCGCGCTCGGTCACTTCCGCCTTGTCGAACAGGAGGTCGACGACCTTGTCCTCATACAGCGGCGCACGCAGCTGAGCAGCCGCCATCGGCTCCTGCTGGATGTACTGAATGAAGCGCTGCTGGTCCTCACCGCGATACTGCTGCGCAGCCTGCGCGATCAGGCGGTTCATTTCCTGGCTCGTGACTTCCACGCCGTTCGCCTGGCCGATCTCGCTCAGCAGCAGGCCGAGACGGACGCGGCGCTCGGCTATCTTGCGATAGTCGTCGCGCTCCTTCTCCATCTCCTCCATGGCCGCCTGCGGATCCGGCTCATGGGTCGCCTCATGTTCCAGCTGCTGCCAAATCTGCGAGAACTCGGCCTCGACCATCGACGGCGGCACTTCGAAATCGTGGCCGGCGGCGAGTTGGTCGAGCAGCTTGCGCTTCATGTGAGTGCGGGTGAGGTTGTTCAGCTCGCTCTCGACCTGGCTGCGGATCAGGCCACGCAGCTGCTCCAGGCTCTCAAGGCCGAGGTTCTTTGCGAGATCCTCGTCGACCTTCGCTTCACCGGCAGTCTTCACGGACTTAATGGTGAGATCAAAGGTCGCGTCCTGGCCAGCCAGCTCCTTGGCCTGATAATCCTCAGGGAAGCTCACGGTGATCTGGCGCTCCTCGCCAGCCTTGGCACCGACGACCTGATCCTCGAAGCCCGGGATCAGCCGGCCGGAGCCGAGCTCCACCGCCATGTCGGTGCCGGTGCCGCCTTCAAAGGCCACGCCGTCCATCGTCTTGCCGACGAAGTCCATGGTGACGAGATCGCCGTTCTGCGCGGCATAGCCTTCGTCGGTGTCGTCCCAGCTCTTGGTCTGGTCCGCAAACTTCTGGAGCTGTTCGTCGATCACCTCGTCGGCGGCCGGCACCACGAGCTTTTCGAGCTTCAGGCCATCGATCGCCGGCGCCGGCACCTGCGGCAGCACTTCGAGCTCGATCTTCAGCTCGGCGTCCTTGCCCGGCTCATACCCGTCGGTCAGCGCAACGGACGGCTGGACGGCGGGACGAAGCTGCTTTTCGGCGAGCAGCGCCTGGATGCTTTCCTGGATCGACGTGTTGAGCGCCTCCTGCATCAGCGACGGGCCGTGCATCTTGCGCACCAGATTCGCCGGGACCTTGCCCGGGCGGAAGCCGGGCATCCGCACCTGCGGCGCGACACGCGCCAGTTCGGCATCGACGCGGGACTCGATGTCCTTGGCCGGAATGGTCAGCGTGTAGGCGCGCTTCAGGCCCTCGTTCAACGTCTCGACAGTCTGCATCTTCGTGCCTTCAACTGAAATTTCGTGGATGGTGCCTGTCCGCGGGCACGCCGCGGATAAACTGGTGCGGGCGAAGGGACTCGAACCCCCACATCTTGCGATACTGGAACCTAAATCCAGCGCGTCTACCAGTTCCGCCACGCCCGCATTAGGCACCGCCGGTCGCGGGCCTCTATACCGCGCGGCGGCTCCCCGCAAGCATTGGCAGCAACCCGGACGCATGATCGCGCGTTATTGCGGCTGAAGAGGACAAACCGACCATGGCCACCACGCCCCCGCCCGAACAGCCGATGCAGCCCAGCCAGCCGGCGCAGCCCACCACCCCGCCCCCGGAAGT
>NZ_NBBJ01000005.1 GCF_002197665.1 Sphingomonas mucosissima | reverse complement strand
CCCGGAAGTGACGCCGCCCGGCCCTGACTTCGACCAGCCTGCCCCCACCCTGCCCGGCAGCGATCCTGCGCCGGGGCAGCCGAGCATGATATAAGCGACGGAGACGGCGGCGATCCGCACCCGGATAGCGTTCCGGAGGACGAGCTGGAAACGGCGCCGGATAGCGCGGGCGACATGGGACGATGCGGCCCGCACGGACATCGAGGAACAGGCCGCAGCGCGCAACCAATCCGTTGATGCCGGCGCTCTCACGAAGCCGCATGACGCGCCGTTGCGGTTCAGCGAACCGGACGGCACTGACAGGTCAACCCGCGCGTGAGTTGATGTGGCTCGTCGTGGGCGATTAGATCCGAGGGCGACGCGCAAGAACCCTGGCTTGGCGCCAAGCGGTCAGCCAATTGCGGCCGCTCCGCCGGCGCTGGGATCGGACCCGGCAAATAAGCGGAACCCGTTGGGCAGCCGCCGCGTCGTCTTGCCCTCGCGCGCCGCTTCAATCGCCTCGATCGCCGCGATCAAGTCCCGCGGCGCATAGGGTTTTGACAAGCAGGCGACGGCCAGCGCCTCCGCGTCCCCGGGGCAGTTCCCCGTCACGAACATCACGGGCACGCCGCGCCGCGCCGCCGCCTGCGCCACTTCGATCCCGCTGCCATCGGCCAGCGCGATGTCCGCCAGGACCAGATGGATGTCATCGGCTTCATCGAGGATCGCAACGGCATGTGCCACGCGATCAACGGTGGCCACGATTTCATAATCCTGCTCGCTCAGCACATGCTCGGTGTCAAAGGCGACCAGCGGCTCGTCCTCCACCACGAGGAGCCGCACGATCGACCTCTTCTTCCTGCCGAAGATCATCAACTTGTTCCGCACCCTCAGTCACGGCTTGAGCCTGCATCAGATAACGCGTTCGGGCACGCTGCGACGCAAATAATTTCGCTGCGGCGGCACAACGCATGTATCAGGTGCGCCATGTCGAAATCTCCACGCGCCGGTTCGCCTTCCACCGCGCCCTTGCACCGTATTGCCAAGCTTCTTGCCCGCGCCGGCGTCGCCTCCCGCCGAGAGATCGAGCGCATGATCGCCGACGGCCGAGTCGCACTGGGTGGCGCGCCGGTGGACACGCCCGCCACGCTCCTGCCCTCCCTTGACGGCGTCACGGTTGATGGTGCTCCGGTGGCGGCGCCTGAGGCAGCTCGGCTGTTTCTGTTCCACAAGCCGACCGGAGTCCTGACGACCGAACGCGACCCAATGGGCCGCCCGACGATCTACGATCGGATGCCCAAGGGGCTGCCCCGGCTGATGCCGGTCGGCCGGCTCGATCTCAACACGGAGGGCCTGCTGCTGATGACCACCGACGGCGGTCTGAAGCGGCAGTTGGAGCTGCCGGCGACCGGCGTGGAACGTGCTTATCGCGCCCGCGCTTACGGCAAGGTCAGCCAGCCGCAGCTTGAGGAGCTGATCCACGGCGTCGAGATCGAAGGCGTGCGCTACGGCTCGATCGACGCGAACATCGAGCGGCGGACGGGTGCGAACCTGTGGATCGAGCTGATCCTGAAGGAGGGCAAGAACCGCGAAGTGCGGCGCGTTCTCGAACACCTCGGTCTGCAGGTCAGCCGGCTGATCCGCACTCGCTACGGCCCGTTCGTCTTGGGGGATCTTGCCCCGGGCCAGATCGGCGAGGTTCGTCGCCACGACGTGGAATCGTTCCAGGCCGATCCTACCCGGCGCGAACTGCCGCAACCGGCGCGGCAGCGCGGCGTCGCGCCCGTGGCGGTCAACGAACCGCGATCGCCCGACCAGAAACCGGCCGGTCGACCCGTCGCCATCGGGCGCGCCGCGCCAAGCGCGAAACCCGCGCCTTCGGGAGAGCGGAGGCCACCGGCAAAGCCGGGTACAGGGACGCCAAAGCCGACTGCAAAGCCCGCCGCGAAGTCCGCTGCGAAGCCGGCGAAAGGACCGCGGCAGCGCGCAGACGGCACATTAGCCGTACGGGACAATGGCGCGCGCAGCCAACGCACGCGCTCGTTCCGGCAGGAGAGCGGCGCGGAGACCGCCCGGCCCGCGCGCGCACGCTCCAGCCCCGGACCCAACCGGCCTACCAAGCCCCGGGGCGCGCGCTGATGCGCATCATCGCGGGGCAATGGCGTGGGCGGCAGCTCGTTGCGCCCAAGGGCGACACGACGCGTCCAACGGCTGATCGCACCCGAGAGGCGCTGTTTTCGATGCTGGTCAGCCGCCTGGGCACGTTCGAGGGCCTGGCCGTTGCCGATCTCTTCGCCGGATCAGGCGCGCTCGGGCTGGAGGCGCTGTCCCGCGGCGCTGCGTCCTGCCTGTTTGTCGAGCAGGATCGCGCGGCACTTGACGCGCTTCGCGCCAACATCGCGACCTTTGCCGCGCCCGGCGCAGACGTGCGCGCCGGCAGCGTGCTGGCGCTCGGACCCGCCCGTGCGCCGCTGGACCTCATCATGATGGACCCGCCCTACGGCACCGGCGCAGGTTCGGTCGCACTGGATAAGCTCGGACGTCTCGGCTGGATCGGGCCGGCGACATGGGTCAGCGTCGAAACGGCGAAGAATGAACCTGTGGCCGTCGACGGCTTCGTCGAGGATGCAACCCGCATCTATGGCAAGGCCCGGCTGACGCTCCTCCGGGCCGCGTAGCCTCAGCCGCTTTCCCGCACAGCGCGAACCGGGGACAGCACCGGGAAGCGAGCCCCGGCACGCGATCTCGTTGCTAGCGGTCGAGTGAGAGGCTGATCCCGGGTGGGCCGGGTGTTACTTCATCAAGCCGGGTTTGATCTGCGACCCGCCTCTCTGCGCGAACTAGGCAGACCTCACGCCCGGCGTCCGAGTTGGGGTCGGCCGGTCGGAGTACGCTCCGCGACCGCTGAAGTCCGCCGCAACCGCTCGCGCAGCTGCGGGATCATGGTTCAACAACCACTGCATGCGCTCCTGCCCGCGGCCTCGTCGCGAGCAGGGCAACTAAACTAAGCGCCGCAGCCCCGCTGCCATACCAGCCCACCGCACCAAGCCCAACGTTGTCGGCCAGTCCCTGCGCGATCAGCGGCGTTAGCCCGCCGCCCAGCACGCCCGCGATGTTGAACGCCATGGACGCACCCGTGTAGCGCACGCGTGGTGGGAACAGCCCCGGCAGCCACGCGCCGAGCGGCCCGTAGACGAAGCCCATCAGCAGCAAGGCAAGCGAGAGATAGGCGAACACCAGCAGCAGCGAGCCGGAGCCAAGCATCGGCCCGAGCAGCGGCCCCGCTAGCACGACACCCACGCAGCCGCCGGCCAACACCCTCCGCTCATCGAACCGGCGGTCCGCCAGCCATGCCGAGCCGTAGATCCCCAACGCCATGAACAGGATCGCGCCAAGCTGCACCAGCAGCATCGACTGCATCGAATACCCCAGCGTCTTGGTGCCATAGCCAAGCGCGAACGCGGTGGTGATGTAATATAGCGCGAAACAGGCGATCGCGCCGATCGTGCCCGCAATCGTCGCCAGACCATGATGGCGCACCAGCTCCGCGAACGGCACGGCCGGCGGCGGCGCTTCCTCCAGCGCCGCGGCGAACTCGGGCGTCTCGGTCAGCTTCAAACGGATCCACAGCCCCAGGCCGACCAGCAGCGCGCTGATCAGAAAGGGGATACGCCAGCCCCAATCGCGAAACTGGTCCGGCGTCAGCCACAGGCCCAGCAGCAGGAACAGGCCATTGGCGGCGATGAACCCTGCCGGTGCGCCCATCTGCGGCGCGCTGCCGAACCGTGCACGCCACCCCGGTGGCGCATTCTCCACCGCCAACAGCGCCGCGCCACCCCATTCACCGCCAAGCCCGAAACCCTGCCCGAACCGCAACAGGCAAAGAATGAACGGCGCCCACCACCCCGCATCGGCATAGGTTGGCAGAAAGGCGATCAGCGTCGTTGAAATGCCCATGGTGAGCAGGCTGGCGACCAGCGTGGACTTGCGACCGATACGGTCGCCGAAATGGCCGAAGAAGGCCGCGCCAATCGGCCGCGCGAAGAAGGCCACAGCCAGCGTGGCAAAGCTCGCCATCTGCTGCATGCCCGGCTCGGCAACCGGGAAGAAGATCTGCCCGAACACCAGGCTCGCCGCAGTTGCGTAGATATAGAAGTCGTAGAATTCGACTGCCGTGCCGACGAAACTCGCCAGCAGCACGCGTTGCGGGGGATTGGCACTCGTCGTCATGCCCCTCCTCTCTCCCCGTGATCCGCCGGCGTCAACATCGCTGGTGCGCAACAACATGGACGCCGCCAGACACAAAGACGCAACATCCAGCGCCTACATCAGCGTCATCGGCTTCATTCCCCCTGTCTGAGGCCGATCGCCAGCGCGTTTCACGCCTGGCACTCCCTGAACTACGGGGCGGTTCACTTAAGATGAACCGCCCCGACTTTCACGCGATCCGCCGCCTCACCCCATATCACCAAAGGCGCGTCGTCCCGGGCTTCCCAGCGATGCCGATGGCAGATGCTTCTTGCTGGCGGCCCGCCAGATTGGTGCAGAACGACTTCAGTCCATGCCGGGATAGGTCTGGAAAGCGGGAAGGTCGGCGATCCCAGCCGTCCAGCTCAGGCGATCCTTTACCATGATCTGGGCGCCTGGTGGCTGGCTTTCCGGGTCATCAAGCGTGCCGGAGTGGATATCGATGATGCCCGGCAGCACCTGGGGATTGCGATAGAACAGCCCGGTGCCGCACTTGCCGCAGAATTCGCGCGTGCCGTGCTCGGACGAATGATAGGTCGCCGTCTCGCCGCTGATCGTCACGCCATCCGCCTGCCAGGCGATCCAGCCGACCGCAGGCGCGCCCGACCATCGGCGGCAATCCTCGCAATGGCAGACGGCGTGATGCTGGGGCGGACCTTCCGCCGACCAGCTAACAGCACCGCAGTGACACTTGCCCGTCGTGGCCATCGAATCCTCCCTTGTTGTTTCGGCTATGTTCTCACTTGAGCAGGTCTTATGCAAGTCTCTCTGCGAAAGGCCGGGACGGCTCGAAAGAGGGCCCTCAGACCACTCCAGCGATCGTGGCGACGGCCCCAACCAAAGCCGGTGGTTACCTGCTACACGCCACGCGGTGGCCGGTCCGTGATCGTCTCGTCGCTTGCTCCGGTGGCCTGCGTTCCCTAACTGTTCGTGGGTGACCGATACCCAGCTTGCCGACCCTCCGTACCTGAGGAGCCTCAATCCGCAGCAGCGCGAAGCGGTGCTCACCACCGACGGGCCGGTTCTCGTGCTCGCCGGAGCCGGTACCGGCAAGACTGCGGCACTCACCGCCCGTCTCGCCCATCTGCTCTATACGCGGCGCGCCTATCCCAGCGAGATCCTCTCGGTCACCTTCACCAACAAGGCGGCGCGTGAAATGCGCGAGCGCGTGGGCCGGCTCGTTGGCGACGCCGTAGAAGGGATGCCGTGGCTCGGCACGTTTCACGCGATCGGCGCCAAGATGCTGCGCCGCCACGCCGAACTGGTGGGTTTGCAGAACAACTTCACCATCCTCGACACCGACGATCAGCTTCGCCTGCTCAAGCAACTGATCGTTGCTGCCGATATCGATGAAAAGCGCTTTCCCGCGCGCAGCCTCGCCGGCCTGATCGATGAATGGAAGAACAAGGGGCTGACCCCGCGCGAGATCGATGCCGGTGAAAGCGAACGCTACGGCAATGGCCGCGGCGGCGAGCTATACGAGCAATATCAGGCTCGGCTGAAGGCGGTGAACGCCTGCGACTTCGGCGACCTGCTGCTTCACGTCCTGACCATCCTGAAGACCAATCGCGAGGTGCTGGAGCATTACCAGCAGCGTTTCCGCTACATCATGGTGGACGAATATCAGGACACCAACTCGGTCCAGTATCTCTGGCTGCGTCTCCTCGCGCAGGAGCGGCGTAACATCTGCTGCGTCGGCGATGACGACCAGTCGATCTATTCCTGGCGCGGCGCGCAAGTCGAGAACATCCTGAAGTTCGAGAAGGATTTCCCCGGCGCCAAGGTGATCCGGCTGGAGCAGAATTACCGTTCCACTCCGCATATCCTCGGTGCAGCAGGCGGTGTGATCGGCAACAATTCCGGACGGCTTGGCAAACAGCTGTGGACCGAGTTGGACGTGGGCGAAAAGGTGCGCGTGATCGGTGTCTGGGACGGGCCGGAGGAAGCGCGGCGGGTCGGTGACGAAATCGAATCGTGCCAGCGCGCAGGCAAAAGCCTGGACGAATGCGCCATCCTGGTCCGCGCGCAGCATCAGACGCGTGAGTTCGAGGATCGCTTCATCGCCATCGGCATGCCCTACCGCATCGTTGGCGGCTTCCGCTTCTATGAGCGGCAGGAAATCCGCGACGCGCTCGCCTATCTGCGCATCGTCAATCAGCCAGCGGACGATCTCGCCTTTGAGCGGATCGTCAACACGCCCAAGCGCGGCCTGGGCGACAAGGCGATCGCCAAGCTGCATCAGCTCGCGCGCGCCGAGGGCCTGCCGCTGAGCCTCGCCGCCGCGCGCATCCTCGACACGGACGAGCTGACGCCGCAGGCACGCCGCGCGCTCGGCAACTTCATCGGCGACATCGCACGCTGGCGCGACATGGCGCGCGAACTGCCGCACGCCGAGCTGGCGCGGCAGATCCTGGACGAATCCGGCTATACCGGCATGTGGCAGGCGGAGAAATCAACCGAAGCGGCGGGCCGGTTGGAGAACCTAAGCGAACTGGTCCGCGCGATGGAGGAATATGAAAGCCTCGGCGCCTTCCTGGAGCATGTCAGCCTCGTCATGGACAATGAGGGGGCACGCGAGGATCCCAAGGTCACGATCATGACGATCCACGCGGCGAAGGGGCTGGAGTTCGACACCGTGTTCCTGGCAGGCTGGGAAGAAGGCATCTTTCCGTCGCAGCGCGCCCTTGACGAGGGCGGCACGCGCAGCTTGGAGGAGGAGCGGCGGCTCGCCTATGTCGCGATTACGCGCGCGCGGCGACGCGCGGTGATCCTGCACGCCGCCAACCGCCGCATCTACGGCCAATGGACCAGCTCTATCCCCTCGCGCTTCGTGGGCGAACTGCCGCCTGATCACGTGGACAGCGAAACAACGATGAGCGGCGGTGAAAGCCTATGGCGCGCGAACTGGTCCGAACGCGCCGACCCCTTTGCCGATGTTGGCCGGGGCACTGGTCGCGGCCCGGGATGGCAGCGGGCGGCCGGCGCGCTGGGCGGCAAGCCCGGTGGCGAGTGGCAGACCCGAACGTTCAGCCGCGAGCCCACCCGCGTGGTGGAGAGCCGCGCGCCATCGGTCAGTCTCGGCAACAAGGGCCGCTCGGATCTCTCGGTCGGCCAGCGCGTGTTTCACCAGAAGTTCGGCTACGGCACGATCGAAAGCATCGAAGGCAACAAGCTCGAGATCGATTTTGAAAAGGCTGGGCACAAACGCGTGATGGACAGCTTCGTCACGCTGCCATGATGCGGCGCTTTACCTGGGCGGATGGAGTCGCGATACAAACGGCATGACCATGAGCCGCGCCGAAGCCGAAGACCTCGCCAGACAGGGCGTGGAGGCGCTGCGGCGCGGCGATGGCGCGGCTGCGCGCGACTGCTTCAACCGGATCATCGCGGCGCGCCCCGCCGGCTTTCCGCTCCCCTGGCTCGCGCTGGCGCAGGCGTACCGGATCACTGCCGAGACGGCTGGGGAGACCGAAGCGCTCCAGGCACAGCTCAGCGAGCAGCCCCGCAACATTGCCGCGCTTCTTCTGATGGGCGATCGCAAGCGGCTCGACGGCGATGATCGCGCCGCCTCGAACTTCTACACCGCCGCGCTGAACCAGGCCGCCGTGACGCGCGACGTGCCGGCCTCGCTGCACCCGTTGCTGCGTCAGGCGGAAGCGTTCAAACGGGAGGCGAGCGAGCGGTTCACGGCGCATGTCGAAGCCGCCATCACCGGTGCCCAGGCACCCCGCGTCGCTCGGTCGCTCGATCTGCTGCTCGGACGGCGGGAGCTATACCTCCAGCAGCCGAGCATGTTCTATTTCGAAGGGCTGCCGCAGCGCCCCTTTTATTCGCGTCACGAATTCGCCTGGGTGGCGGAGCTGGAGGCGGCCACGCCCGCGATCCGTGCTGAGCTCGAGGCCGTGGCCGAAGGATTCGCACCTTATGTGGAGGGCAATCCGGATCGCCCGCTGCCGAACAATCCGCTGCTCGGCGACCCCGCGTGGAGCGCACTTCATCTCTGGCGTGGCGGCGAGGTGGTGGAGGTCAATGCGTCTCGCTTCCCCGCCACCATGGCGGCGCTCGCCAAATTGCCGATTCCGCGGATCACTGGACGCTCGCCGATGGCGCTCTTTTCGCGCCTGACGCCGGGCACGCATATCCAGCCGCACCATGGCCTGCTCAACACGCGCCTGATCTGCCACTTGCCGATCATCGCGCCATCCGGCTGCGGCCTGCGCGTTGGCGCTGACGTGCACGAATGGCGTGCGGGCGAACTGGTGATCTTTGACGATTCGTACGAGCATGAGGCGTGGAACCGCGGCACCGAGACCCGCACGGTGCTGTTGTTCGAAATCTGGAAGCCCGAGATCGACGAATCGGAGCGCACCGAGCTCACCCGCTTGTTCGAAACGATTGACGCTTATGGCCCCGCGATGATCGATCAGGGCTGATCGGCCGCAGGTCCGGCGAACCAGCTTTGTTCAGGAACGATATTGCCGAGCAGCCGTACCTTCATCCGGCCCATCATCGGGCGTGGAGATAAATGCCCCATGTTCACTCGTCATATCGCGATCGCCCTTGGCGCCATGGTGGCGGCGATGGGCACGCCGGCCGTGGCCCAATCCAGCGCTGACGATGCGCGCTTCCGCGCCGCGCAGGAGCGCTTCGAACGCGAGCTTCAGGTCTTCCGCAGCGAGTTCGATCGCTACCAGGCCGTGCGCCGCGTGCCGGGCACCGGCTATCGCGATCCGCGCTGGGATGACGGCCGCACGGCGCCGCCGCTGCCGCGCGGCTCGTCGTACGATGACGAAGGCGATTGGCGGGACGAGGGTGACTACGATCCCACGCGCTATTATCGCTCAGGCGGGCATTATCAGGAGCGTGTTCTGGCGCCCACCGACCGTGTCTATTCCGGCTCCGATGGACGTTATTACTGCCGCCGCTCGGACGGCACCACCGGCCTCATCGTCGGCGGCGCACTGGGCGGGGTGCTCGGCAACGTGATCGACGGCGGGCGCAGCCGGATCGTGGGCACGCTGTTCGGCGGGGCAGCAGGCGCGCTGGCGGGCCGCGCAGTGGACCAGAACAGCCAGGTCCGCTGCCGGTGAGCAACGCGGCCACCCTCATCGCGCGGCACGGGGTGGTGCCGCATCCCCAGGGTGGCCATTATCGTGAAACGGTGCGGCTGCCGGGCGCCATGCCGGGCGAACGATCGGCGATGACCGCGATCTTGTTCCTGCTCGATATCAACGAGCGATCGCATTGGCACCGGATCGACGCGGCGGAACTATGGCTCTGGCATGCCGGCAGCCCGCTGATGCTGCACATCGAGGGCGAGGACGGGCGCTTCACCAGCCATCGCCTGGCACCGGAGACACCGCAAGCACTGGTGCCTGCAAACGGCTGGCAATCGGCGGAAGCGCCTTCCGACTGGGCACTCGTCAGCTGCGCGGTGACGCCGGGCTTCGATTTCGCGCGCTTCGAGCTCGCGCCGCCCGGCTGGTCGCCATCAGCCCTCGATGGTTAGCAGCGTCACGCCCTGATACCGCTCTTCCTTCGGATTGAAGAGCTCACTGCGGGTAAAGCGACGGGGCGTGATGCGAAGGCCGCTAAGGCCCGCGATCTTGAACGCGCCGATCTTGGGCTCGCGCGGCGGCTTGCCATCGCGCTCCACCGTGACCGCATCGAGATAGAACTCGCCGTGCTTGGTATAAACGATGTGCGGCGCCAGCGTGACCGACCCGCGATTGTACGTCGCGGCAACCGCCTGTTGCTTGACGATCGCTTCGAAAACGGTGGGCATGCTGACGGGCGGCGTTGCTGGTGCGGCGACCCGATCTTCGTCGGTGTTCAGCTTCATGCTCACCGGCAATATCCATGCTGTTGCAGCGCAGCAATAACTGTTTTGCGCAACGGTCCGTTCCTTATTTGCATCCATACCGCACCGGCGCAAACGAGTCGCGCGCCTTGTAGCGGGCGTGGTAGCATTGCTCATGGCCAATCTGCTGCTGCCGGGCGATCAGGCGCCTTGGTTTCACGCTCCCGCACTATCAGGCAATCCGCGGTACGCGTTCGATACGGCCGCCGGTCGCCTGATCCTGATGCTGTTCGCCGGCCCCGCCGCGCATCCGGCGCTCGCGCCTGCCCTGCGCCTGCTGGCTGAGCATCGCGGCTTGTTCGATGATCGGTACGCGTGCTTCTTTGGTGTCTCCACCGATCCCCACGATGTCCTCGAGGGAACGGTGGAGCAGCAATTGCCCGGGATTCGCTGGTTTCTTGATCACGACGGCGCCGTGTCACGCCTGTACGGCGCACTGGACGATGGCATGAGCGAGACGAACTATCGGCCGCATTGGCTTCTGCTCGACCCCACCTTGCGCGTGTGCGGGCGCTTCCCGATCAGCGCCGGCGACCAGGCGATCGCGGCGCTACAGGCGCAGATCGCCGCGCCGGACATTTATTCGGCCGCGCCGGTGCTGGTCGTCCCGCGCGTGTTCGAACCTGCGCTGTGTCGGCGCCTTATCGAATTGTACGAAGCGAAAGGCGGTGAGGATTCGGGCTTCATGCGCGAGGAGAATGGCCTCACCGTCGAACGCGTCGATCATCATCACAAGCGGCGATCCGACTACCATATCGAGGACGACTCGCTCCGCGAGCAGCTACGCGCCCGCCTCGCGCGCTTCCTCCTGCCCCAGATCAAACGAGCGCTTGGCTGGCAGGCAACACGTATCGAACGCTGGATGGTGGCCTGCTATGATGGCGATAATGGCGGCGGACACTTTCGCGCCCATCGCGACAATACCACCAAAGGGACCGCGCATCGGAAGTTCGCGTGTACGATCAATCTCAACGCGGGCGAATATGACGGCGGGGACCTCTGCTTTCCGGAGTTTGGCCCCGCCACCTATCGCGCGCCGACAGGCGGAGCTGTGATCTTCTCCTGCTCGCTGCTGCACGAGGCGCAACCCGTCACGCGCGGCAAACGCTATGCGTTCCTGCCGTTTCTGTATGACGAGGACGGCGCGCGGCTGCGCGAGACAAACCTTCAATTTCTGGCGGCAAGCGCGACAAGCCAGCCGCAACCCACCATCACGACCGACGCGCCCGCCTGACGTTCGGGGACGCGCGTCGGCCAGCCGTTACTTACTGGAAGGCCCGATCAGCTTCTGCGCGAAATAGACGGTCTGCAGTGCCTGCAACCGCGCGCCCTGGGCAATGTCCGCGTCGCCCGAATGGCCGCCCGCCATGTCCTCGTAGAACAGGTACGGCAGGCCAAACTCTTTCATGCGCGCGGCGAACTTGCGCGCATGTTGCGGGCCGACCCGGTCGTCCTTGGTGGTCGTCCAGATATAAGGCTCCGGGTAGCGCCCATCCTTCCGCAGCGCGTGATAGGGCGACATCGTCGCGAGGAACGCGCGCTCCTCCGGCACGGAAACGGAGCCATATTCATCCACCCATGAGGCGCCGGCTGCGATCCCTTCGTAGCGCAACATGTCGAGCAGCGGCACCTGGATCGTCACCGCGCCCCACAGCTCCGGATGCTGAGTCAATTGCACGCCCATCAGCAGTCCGCCGTTCGACCCGCCATAAATGCCGAGCTTGGGCGCACTGGTGATCCCGCGCGCGAACAGGTCGCGGGCGATGCTGGCGAAATCGTCAAAGATCAGCTGGCGTTTCGTCTTGCGCCCGGCCTCGTGCCACGCCGGGCCGAACTCGCCCCCGCCCCGAATATTGGCCAGCACGAAGGCACCGCCCCGCTCCAGCCACAGCTTGCCCGTGATGCCGGAATAATAAGGCGTGTTGGATACCTCGAAGCCGCCATAGGCCGTCATCAGCGTTGGCGTGCTGCCATCCTTCGCGGCGCCTTCGCGATGGACCACGAAATAAGGCACCTTTGTCCCGTCCGACGACGTGGCCTCGAACTGCTCTACCACCAGTCCCGTCGCGTCGAAACGCGCCGGCGAGGACTTGACGGCAACCGGCGCCTCCGTTCCCGCCGCGTCGAACGCCATCAGCCGGGTAGGCGTGGTGAAGCCCGATACTGCCAGATAGCCGCGATCACCGTTCTGCTCGGCGGTGACCAGATCGACGGAAAGATTGTCCGGCAGGCTCAGGGTACGGCCAGCCCAGCCGTCGCCCGCTGGCGTAAACACCATCGCGCGGCCGCGGACGTTGTCGTAAACCGATGCGATCACCGCGCCGCCGGTCACGCGCACGTTGCCGCGATCCACGGATTGGCGCGGACCCGGCGCGAAGATGGTGGTGAGCGCACCCTTGCCCCGCGTGGCGTCCTGCAGCGGCAGCGACGCCAGCGCGCCTTCGGGAACCTTGCCCCACGCCTCACTAGTGCGCACGACCAGCCGGCCGTCAACCAGCCCGTTCACGTCCACCCGATCGGGCAGCGGCACTTTCTGCGCTTTGGTACCATCCCATAGCAGGATGTCGGAGGTGAAGAACGTCTTTGCCCGCGTAATCACGGTCGCGCGATTGCCCTGCGCGTCCACCTCCACCGATGGCCATGCCCCGATATCGTCGGGCGTGCCGCGGTAGATCTCTCGCGCCCCACCCAGCGGCTGCCCGCGCTTCAGGATCTTCACCACAAAGGGATAGCCGGACTTGGTAAGCGTGCCTTCGCCCCAATCGCGCGAGACGATCAGCGTGTCGGCGTCGATCCAGTCGGCGTTCTGCTTGGATGCCGGCAGGTCGAAACCGCCCTCAACGAAAGCGCCCTTCTCCAAGTCGAATTCGCGCAGGCTGGTCGCGTCCTCGCCACCCTCGCTCAGCGCCACCAGGCAGCGGCGATGGTCGGGCTCCAGGCAGGTCACGCCCTTCCAGACCCATTGCCGCCCCTCCGCCTTGGACAAGGCATCAAGGTCGATCAGAGTGGTCCAGTTTGGATTGGCGGAGGCAAAGTCCGCCGCACTGGTCACGCGCCAGATGCCCTGCGGGCGTGCCTTGTCGCGCCACAGGTTGAAGATGCGCCCGCCGATCATCTGCGGCATTGGGATGCGATCCTCGGCGGCGGCGATCGCCAGCGCCTCGCGATAGAAGGTCTCGTAGCGCGGATCGGCCTCCAGCCGCGCCAGCGTCCGCTTGTTTTCGGTGTCTACCCAGGCGAGCGGCGCGGCGCCCTCCCGGTCTTCGAGCCAGATATGGGGATCATCAGTCACACGCGCGATTTGGGCGCTGCCGGCCGATGCCGCAAGCGCTGCTGCCACCGCAACCGCCATCACCCCACGTCTCATTCATCGCTCCCGACCGCCGAAGAACGCCTCATGCCGGGCAGCCGAGGTAACCACAATCATCGGGCCGTCACCGGGGATCGACGCGGCTTTCTCCACGTTTGTCCTCCCGATCGCCGGGCGTTCCTACACTGTGGCGCAAACGGGAAAGCACGCTTCGCCACACACAGGATCTCGGATGTTACCACCACACCAGAGTAGCTTGCCCGCAGAGCCCGGTTCCGTAAGGCAGGCGGAAATGTCCGACGGCCTGCCCCTCCCCCGCCGCCTGTTTGCCGTGGCGTCGCTCGGGTGCGGCTCCGCATTGGTCATCATCGACGGCGGTATCGCCAATGTGGCGCTGCCGACGATCGCGCGGGACCTGGGCGTTGCGCCAAGCTCTGTCGTGTCGATCGTCACAGTCTATCAGGTGATGCTGGTCATGCTGCTGCTCCCCTTCGCCGGTTTGGGCGAGCGGATCGGGTTGAAGCGCACCTACCAGGCAGGCCAAGTGATCTTCGCCGTTGCGACCTTGCTTTGCTTCTTTGCCAAGAGCCTGCCGTTCCTCCTGATCGTCCGCGCCGTGCAGGCGATCGGCGCGGCGGGCGTGCTCAGCGTTTCCTCCGCGCTGATCCGCCAGACCTATCCTGCCAGCCAGCTCGGGCGCGGGCTCGGCATCAATTCGGTGATCGTCACCAGCTCCGCCGCCGCTGCGCCGACGATCGGCGGACTCGTGCTGGCGGTGGCGCCCTGGCCGTGGGTCTTCGCCAGTTCGCTCCCGTTCGCGGTGATCAGCATCGCGCTCGGCCGGTCGTTGCCCAATCCAAGCCCACGCCTCGCCCACCTCGACCTTATCGGCGCGATCATGTGCGCGGGTATGTTCGGCCTCATCATCGGTGGCGCGGAAAGCCTGGTGCATGGCGACAGCCCGGTGGTCAGCGGCGCGATCGTCGCCGCCGGCGCGGCGCTCGGCTGGTTCTTCGTGCGGCGCGAGATTGGCGCGCCTGCCCCGATCCTGCCGGTTGACCTCCTCGCGCGGCCGATCATCGCCCTGTCGGCGGTGGGCAGCCTGACGGCGTTTACCGCCTCGATGACGTTGCTCGTCTCCACCCCGTTTCGCTTGTCGGCCATGGGGTTCACCGCCACCCAGATCGGCGCCTGCATCGCGCCTTGGCCGCTGACCAACATGATCGTGGCGCCGCTGTCCGGCTTTCTCTCGGATCGCGTGCCCGCCGGTATCCTCGGCGGGATCGGCATGGCCGTGACCCTGGTGGCGCTGACGCTGCTTGCCACCATGCCGGCGGACCCGAGCTATTTCGACGTCGCGTGGCGCATGGCGCTGTGCGGCTCGGGCTTTGGCCTGTACCTGCCGCCGAACGCCCGGCTGATCGTTGGCTCGGCGCCGCGCGAGCGCGCAGCGGCGGCTGGCGGCCTCGTCTCCACGGTGCGGCTCACCGGACAGACGATCGGCGCGACGCTCGCCGCCGCGCTTCTGGCGGCGGGCATCGGCGCCGGTGCGGTGCCCCCGCTCGCCGCCGCGGGGCTGGCGCTGATCGCCGGCCTGTGCAGCATCGCGCGGCTGCGTCCCTCGATCCGCAGCCCGAGCATAACGGAGGTGCGCGACGAAGTCCCGGCCTTGCGCCAGACGCGCTAAGCGCAAACTCGCGAGAGGGAACGCGCCCCCGCCGCCGCCGTTCTTCGGGTTTCACGGACCGGAGTTGATCATGCCCTACGTCAAGACGCGCGATGGTGCGGATATCTACGTCAAGGATTGGGGCGAAGGCCGGCCCGTCGTGCTGATCCATGGCTGGCCGCTGTCCGCCGACAGCTGGGATCCGCAGGCGGTGGCGCTGGCCGAGGCAGGCTATCGCGTGATCGCCTATGACCGGCGCGGCTTCGGGCGCTCCAGCCAGCCGTGGAACGGCTATGACTATGACTCGCTCACCGACGATCTGGCCGAGGTGATGAAGGCGGCCGGCGTTGAGCAGGACGCGACGCTCGTCGGCTTCTCCATGGGTGGCGGCGAAGTCGCGCGCTACATGAGCCGGCATGACGGCCGCGGCGTCAACGCCGCCGTGCTGATCGGCTCGGTCGTGCCCTATGTGCTCAAGACGGACGACAATCCGCATGGCGCGGGCGAGAACGACCTGCGGCAGATCGGCGAAAGCATCCGCAAGGATCGCGCGACCTTCTTCCGCACCTTCTTCAAGGACTTCTTCGGTGTCGGCTATGTCACCAGCCCGGTGAGCGAGGCGACGCTCGATTGGGCATGGCGGCTCGCGATGCAGGCGTCGCTCCGCGCCACGTTGGAGTGCGCAAACAGCTTCAGCTTCACCGATTTCCGCCCGGACCTCCCCGCCTTCCGCGTTCCCACGCTCGTGATCCACGGCACGGACGACAAGACGGTGCCGATCGACGCCACTGGACGTGCCGCCGCGCGGGGCATCGGCATGAGCCAGCTAGTGGAATATGAGGGCGCGCCGCACGGCCTGTTCGCCACCGAAGGCGAGCGACTGACGCAGGACCTGCTGACCTTCCTCAGCCGATAAGCCGGAAATAGCGGCCCAGCTTGAGCAGCGTGACCGCAAATCAAGCTGGGCCGTTCACTTCCTGGTCGCCCCGAACCTCGCCGGGTGACGAGCTTGCCGCTCTAGCTCGCGCGAACGCGATGCTGAGCCATCGCCTCGTAATCCGCCCGGCAAGCGTCGGCCACGGCCGCAAGTTCCGATGGCAGCGGCTGAGCTTCCGGCTCGGGCGCCCCAAACCCGTGCGAGGCCTCCACACGGCCATACCAATGCGCAGCCCAGACGCCGTCGTCCGGGTGGCGCCCCGGTGCCCAGGACAGCATCGCCTCGTCCCAATCAACGCCGAGCGCCCGGCACAACGCCGAAAGCGTGCCGGCAGGATCGCGCAGCACGTCCGCCGAATCGATCACCGGCGGCACATGGCCGAGCCGATCCGCCACCCGATCGAAGAACGCCCGCTGCGCCGCGATGCCCAGATCCCCCGGCGCCACCGTCTCGCGCTTCGCGGCGTAGGACACGGCCATGCGCGCGGGATCGCGGATCAGGAACGCGTGTACCACGCCGGAAAGGTCGTCCGGCGCGATCGGTCCGACCATGTGATGCGGCATGTGCTTCTGATACCAGACCGGCTTGCCCCCCGGCGCCGGGCCGGACAGCGTCGCCGCGACGGACTGCCAGTCGCAATCCATGCTCGCGATCACCGCCTCGCGCATCGGGTGATCCGCGCCGCTGGCCGCCAGAAAGCAGCCGTAGAACGGCTCGTCGCTGACTGCGCAATCCGCCCGGCTCGAGAAGCTGCGCATCATCGCGGTGGAGATGTTGCGCGGGCCGGACCACATCGCGATGCGCAGCGGTTCGCCCGCGCGACCAATGCCGCCGGCGGCGCTCATGCCAGTTCCCGCTCCACCGCCGCGCGATAAAGCTGCTGCAAGCGCTCCACCATCGGCCCCCGCTCCGTGCCGATCACCCGGCCGTCGATCGTGCCGACCGGCGCCAGCCCCGCAAAGGTGCCCGTGGTGAAGGCCTCGTCCGCGCCATACACATCGGTCAACGAGAAGTTGCGCTCATAGGTCGGAATGCCCCCCGCCCGCGCCGTTTCCACCACGATGCGCCGTGTGATTCCATCGAGGCAATAGTCGCCGGTCGAGGTCCACACCTCCCCGTTGCGCACGATGAAGAAATGCGTCGAGTTGCACGTCGCCACGAAACCATGTGGATCAAGCATGAGCGCCTCGTCCGCGCCGGCTTGCGCCGCCTGGATGCACGCCGTGATGCAATTCAGCTTCGAATGCGAATTCAGCTTTGGGTCCTGCACATCGGGGTAGCCGCGGCGCACGTGAACGGTGAACAGGTTTAGCATGCGCGTGGCCGTGCCCGCCGCCGGGGCCTTCCATTCCGGGATCAGGACGATCGTGGCGGGCGAGATCACGACGCGCGGATCCTGATACGGTGTCGATCGGATACCCCGCGTCACCATCAGGCGGATATGAACGCCGTCCCCCGCCATCTCGTTCGCGTCGAGCACGCGGCGCAACCGGGCGATCATCTCATCGCGCGAGATGCCGATGTCGAGCATGATCGCCTTTGCGCCCTGCCACAGTCGATCGAGGTGCCGGTCAAGGAAGGCGATCTTGCCGCCGTAGACGCGCAGTCCTTCCCACACCCCGTCGCCCAGCATGAAGCCCGAATCGAAGACCGACACCTTTGCCTCGGGCCGCCGGAACAGCTCGCCGTTCACGTCGATCAGGACATTATCGTTCCGCGGGTCGGGCGTGAAAACATGCGTGCCGGTGGCGTGATCGGTCATGGTCAGTCCTTTGTCGGTCCCGCTACACCTATCGCGTTCATGCCGAGCTTGTCGAACCACCTGCCGCAGGCGGAGCAATCCGTAACACGCACCTCGCCAGGCTCAGCGCGAACGGGCCGGGAGAGCACCCTCCCCCGTCCCTTGCTTAGATATGGATCGCCTTGCCGTACGCACCGAGCACCGCCTCGTGCATCGTTTCGCTGATCGTCGGATGCGGGAACACCGTCTCCATCAGCTCGGCCTCGGTGGTCTCCAGCGTCTTGCCGATCGTGTAGCCCTGGATCATCTCGGTCACTTCGGCACCGATCATGTGCGCGCCCAGCAGCTCGCCGGTCTTTGCGTCGAACACCGTCTTCACGAAGCCTTCCGGCTCGCCCAGCGCGATCGCCTTGCCGTTACCGATGAAGGGGAAGTTGCCGACCTTTACCTCGTAGCCGGCTTCCTTCGCCTTCGCCTCGGTCAGCCCGACACTGGCGATCTGCGGCCGGCAATAGGTGCAACCCGGAATGTTGCGCGGGTCCATCGCGTGCGGGTGGCCACCAGCGATCGCCTCTACCGCGATCACGCCTTCATGGCTCGCCTTGTGCGCCAGCCACGGCGGCGCGGTGATGTCGCCGATCGCCCACACGCCCTCCACGTTGGTGCGGCACATCGCGTCGGTTTTCAGGAAGCCGCGCTCGTCCATGTCGACGCCCAGCTCCTGGAGACCGATATTCTCCGTGTTCGGCACGATCCCGACCGCCACGATCACATGGCTGAACTCCGCGGTCGTTTCCTTGCCCGCCTTGTCCTTCAGATTGGCCGTGACGCCGCTCTCGCCCACGTCCAGCTTGCTGATGCTGGCAGACGTCATGATCGTCATGCCCTGCTTCTTCAGCGCCTTTTCCAGATGCGCCGACACGTCCACGTCCTCCACCGGCACCAGCCGGTCGAGCATCTCGACCACGGTCACGTCCGCGCCGATGTCGTTGTAGAAGCTGGCGAATTCGATTCCGATCGCGCCCGATCCGATGACCAGCAGCTTTTTGGGCATTTCCGACGGCGTCATCGCATGGCGGTACGTCCACACCCTTTTGCCGTCGGACTTGGCAAACGGCAGCTCCCGCGCCCGCGCGCCCGTGGCGACGATGACGTTCTTGTATTGGAGCTCGCTTGCCTTCCCATCCTTGTCGGTGACGGTCAGCTTGCTTTTCCCAGTCAGCTTCCCCTCGCCCATGTGAACGGCGATCTTGTTCTTCTTCATCAGGTGCGTGACACCCTGATTGAGCTGCTTCGCAACACCGCGCGACCGCTTCACCACCGCGTCGAGATCAGCCGTGATCCCCTGCGCCGTCAGCCCGTAATCCTTGGCGTGGTGCATCAGGTGGTACACTTCGGCCGAGCGCAGCAGCGCCTTGGTCGGGATACAGCCCCAGTTGAGGCAGATGCCGCCAAGCAGCTCGCGCTCAACGATCGCCACCTTCAGCCCGAGCTGCGCCGCACGAATGGCCGCGACATAGCCGCCCGGTCCGGAGCCCAGGATGACGAGATCGTAAGTATCTGCCACGTATCAGTTCCTTGGTTGACGCGCCGCCTTCACCAGCGCGGGCACGCTCATCGCCAGCAGCGCCAGCATCGTCAGCACGCAGACCGGCTCCAGCGAGCCGGCACCTTGTGGGTAGGACCAGATCGCCGCGCGGAAGAACGCAAGGGTCAGCAGCAGCCCAGCGGCCAGATGCAGCACCTCGGCGGCAACCGCGCGGTTCATGTCAGGCCAGCATCCCCAGCGGGTTCTCGCACAGCGCCTTGAACGCCTGCATCAATTCGGCACCATCCGCGCCATCGATCGCGCGATGGTCGAAGCTGCCGGTCGCGCTCATCACCGTCGCGATGCCCAGCGCATCGTCGATCACATAAGGCCGCTTTTCGCCGGCGCCCACTGCCAGGATCATGCCCTGCGGCGGATTAATCACCGCTTCGAACTGCTTGATCCCGTACATGCCCATGTTGCTGAGCGAGGCGGTACCGCCTTGGAATTCCTCGGGCTTCAGCTTCCGGTCGCGGGCACGGGCAGCCAGGTCCTTCATGCGGGTGGAGATCGACGACAGCGAGGACGTGTCCGCCTCGGTGATGACAGGCGTGATCAGGCCCTCGGCGGTCGACACCGCCACCGAAATGTCCGCCCGCTTGAACGTGATGAGCTCGTTGGGCGTGTACATCACGTTGCACTTGGGCACCTGCACCAATGCCACCGCCAGTGCCTTGATCATCAGATCGTTGACGGACAGCTTCACGCCGCGCGCGGCAAGGCTGTCGTTCAGCTCGCTGCGCAGCTTCAGCAGCTTGTCGAGGCGCACGTCCACCGTGAGGTAGATGTGCGGAACCTGCTGCTTCGATTCGGTCAGGCGGCGCGCAATCGTCTTGCGCATGTTGCTGAGCTTAGTCGTCTCGTGCGGTATATCGGGGATCGCTGCCGGCGCCGGCGCTTGAGCTGCGGCAGGCGCAGCAGGTGCAGACGCAACCGGTGCAGCGTCCGCCTTTGGCGCGGACGTCGCGACGCCGGGCTGTGCGCCCTCGACATCGGCCTTCACGATCCGCCCGTTCGGCCCCGACCCTGCCACTGCGCCAAGATCCACGCCCTTTTCGGCCGCGATGCGGCGCGCCAGCGGACTGGCCTTCAAACGCGCGCCGTCCGCCGGCTGCGCCGCCGCGCGCTGCGCCTGACGCTGCGGCTGCGGCTTTATTTCGGGGTTATCGCGCGCAACCTTCTCGCCGGTTTCCCGATCAACCGGCGCATCGACCTGTTGCGCCTTCTCGGGCGTAGCCTCCGGCTTGGCCTCTGCCTGCGCCGGCGCCGCGGGCGCGCTTTCCTCGCCCTCGCCGTTGAGCAGCATGATCACGTCGCCGACCTTTACGCCGTCCGTCCCTTCGGCCACGACGATCTTGGCGACGACGCCCTCGTCCACCGCCTCGAATTCCATGGTGGCCTTGTCCGTCTCGATCTCGGCCATCAGGTCACCCGCCTTGACGGTGTCCCCCTCCTTCACCAGCCATTTCGCCAGCGTTCCCTCCTCCATCGTCGGGGAAAGCGCGGGCATCTTGATTTCGATCGACATGAGGGTCCTCAGCGTTCCTGGGGGGGAGCGCCCCGTCTCTTGCGCCGAGGCCTTGCGCGGTCAACCCCGCAGGCAGATAAGCACGGGCTGAGCTGGGGATTACCGAAGAAGCATGCGCATCTATCTGACGGTTATCGATGATGCGCCGGAGGCGGAAATCGCGCTGCGGTTCGCGGCGCGGCGCGCGGTAAAGACCGGGGGCGGCGTCGAGATCCTCGCTTTGGTGGAGCAACAGGAATTCATCGCCTTTGGCGGCGTGCAGGCAACCATCGAGGACGAGGCGCGGCGGCGCGCCGAGGGCCTCGTCGCCAAAGCGGCCGGCACGCTGATGCAGGAGGCCGGCCTTCGCCCCTCGATCACCGTCCGGCAAGGCGACGGGCCCAAGATCATCCGGGAATTAATCGCCGGCAATCCGCAGGTCGCAGCGCTTGTGCTCGGCGCCGCCGCTGATGGCACGCCGGGGCCGCTCGTCACGCACTTTGCGGGTCAGGCAGGGACCTTGCCGGTCCCCCTGATGATCATCCCGGGCAACCTTGATCGCGACGCGATCGACCGCCTGAGCTAATCCGCCCGAAGCCGGCGGCGCGATCCGGATCGCCCGCCGCCGTCCAGCGTCAGCGAGTCGCGGATCGAACGGTGGTCGTTCGCCCGCGGCCGCCGCTTTCCGGCGTATACGTCACCTCATCGTCCCATGTTTCGCTCGGCGGCGCGGTCACCACCGGCTGGCCGTTCACCGTCACCGTGATGATCGGCGGCGCCGGATAATAATAGCCGTTGCTGTAATAGCCGCCGGGCGCGCCGGCCGAGCTGGTCGTGATCACCGTCACGCCGTTTGCGCGGGTGACGACGGGCGCGGGAGCCGCCACCGAGCGCGACGGTGCGAGCACGGGAGCAGGTGCGGCAGCGCGGGTCGCAACGGCGGGCGGGTAAGGCGCACCGCGCGGCGGCGCCGGCGGATAGCCGGCGCCGGGCGCCATCGGCGCCGCCCGCCGATCGTCCCGCGCCGAAGAGCTCGCCGTCACGACTTGGCGGCTCGTTCCGCTCGCTTCCGGTGCGCCACGGGCGACCATCGTCGTTGAAGCGCCAGGCTCACCGGCCCGTGCGGTATCAACAGCCGCGCGATCACGCCCCGGCACCGCATAAGGCGCGCCCGGAGGTGCGGATACATAGGCCCGGCCTCCATCCCCATCCCAATCCTCGCGGTAGGCATAATCCACGCCTTCCGCATCGAATTGATCCCAATCCACGCCGCCGATCGTGTCGTGAACGGCGCCGCGACCATCGACCAGCACTGCGTCATCGTAATACCGCGACCAGGCAAAGCCATTGGGCGGCGGCGGAAGATCGAAGCCGGACCAATCGTCAACACGCCATTGCGGCGCCGCCCAATACGACGGCAGCATCGTGCCCCGCAGCGGCCGCTGATAAGCGCCCCAGCCGCCCGGCGCGCGCGATCCAGCCCACCAGCGCCCTTGAACGCGGCCGCCCCACCGCGGCGTCTTCAGGTCGCCCCGGCTGGACGCGACGCGGGCAGTTCCAACAGGACCGGCGCTCGCCAGCTCGGTCCCTGCCGCTTGTGCCGTGTTGCCAGGGCCGGTGCGAAGAACCGGGCGCTCGCGGCCGCTGGCCGCCGCCGCCGTAAGCCCCAGCACAAGCATCGCCGCCGTCGTATGCGCGCGCATCGACTATTCTCCCTGATCTCACCATTCGCCCACACGGCATTGCCGCGGTTGACGAACCGTTTACCAGTTCGCCCAGGCCCCTTCCACCATCGCCTCTGTCCCGGAATGATGCAGGCCGGGCGGGCGCCGCTACGCGATACGGGCCGCCAGCAATGCGGCGATCGCCTCCCCGCCCTTGGCGTCCTCCGCATCGAAGCGCGAGGGAATGGGGCTATCGAGATCAAGCACGCCGATCACCACCCCGCCATGAACGATCGGCACCACCAATTCCGACGCACTCGCCGCGTCGCACGCGATGTGCCCGGGAAAGGCATGCACGTCGGCGACTAGCTGCGTTTCCCCGGTCGCCGCCGCTGTCCCGCATACCCCCGCGCCCAGTGCGATACGGATGCAGGCTGGCTTGCCCTGAAACGGCCCCAGAACCAGCTCGCCCGCGACCATGCGGTAAAAGCCCGCCCAGTTCAGATCAGGCAGATATTGCCAAAGCAGCGCTGCGGCATTCGCCATGTTGGCAACCGCATCAGGCTCGTCGGCGGTCAGCGCGTCGAGAGCGGACAGGATGTCGCGGTAGAGCTCGGCCTTTTCACCGGCCTGAATATCGAACTGGTACATGCGCGCCATGTAGTCGCGCAGGCAGCGCGACGCGAGTGTCGTCCTTCATGCCGCGATTACCTTTGCTGTGCTACGCCTCGCGTCCCATGCCTCAGCACGTCGCCGCCGCTCCCACGCACCGCACCGATCCGCGGCCTGCCTCCGCCGTCTCGCACGGCGTCGGCCTCGCCGGCCTCGTCGGCTTGATCGCCTGGATCGGGGTGGCCCGCGTCTATGGCCTGGACGGTCCTTATGCCGCCCTGGTCAATCTGCTGGCGTGCGGCGTGCCAATGGTGCTCTGGTCGCTGATCGTGGACAAGGTCCATCGCCGCCCTTCCACCGGGATCGACTGGTCACGGGTGCGTCCCTGGCGCGAGACGATCGATACCAGCCTGATCAAGCTCGTGGGGCTGTGGGCCACTTGGGCGGGCATCGCGCTGATCTACGGCACCGGCCGCTTCTATTGGGATGGCAATTTCCGCTTCGCCATGTGGTGCTTCGGAACGGCCGCCCCGCTGCTGTTCGTGCTGTCGATCCCCTACGTCCTGTGGCTCGATCGACGCCTGATCGAGCCGCGCGACGGCGCGTGGGCACTCGGCGCCTGGCTGACGCATACGAACACCGCCGAGCCCGAGCTCATCTATGCCCATCTGCGCGCCTGGGCCGTGAAGGCGTTTTTCCTCGCCTTCATGCTGGCGATCGTGCCCCCCGGCTTTGCCGAATTCATTCGGACCCCGACCTTTGGCATCCTGACCGATCCCGTGGCGCTCGCCAATTGGCTGATCACGTTCATGTTCGTGATCGACGTCGCGTTCGCAACTGTCGGATATGTGCTGACGATGCGCCCGCTGGACGCGCACATCCGCAGCGCCAATCCCTATGCCGCCGGCTGGGCCGCGGCGCTGATCTGCTATCCGCCCTTCATCCTCATGAATCAGGGCGGTCCGCTCGATTATCATCCCGGCACCGCGGAATGGAGCCAATGGCTCCAGGGCTATCCGATATTATTGGTCATCGTCGGCGCCCTGCTGGTGCTGCTCACCGCCATCTACGCCTGGGCGACCGTTGCGTTCGGCCTGCGCTTTTCGAATCTGACGCATCGCGGCGTCCTGACTCACGGACCCTATGCCTGGTCGCGCCACCCGGCGTATTTGACGAAAAACCTCTTCTGGTGGTTCTCCACCCTGCCTCTGCTGTCGACCGGCACGCTCGTCGACGCAGCCCGCGCGACGCTGATCCTGGCGGCGGTAAGCGGCATCTATTATTGGCGCGCCAGGACCGAGGAGCGCCATCTGCGCGAAGACCCGATCTATCGCGATTACAGCGCCTGGATGAGCCGCCATGCCCCCGTGCCACGCTTCTTTCGCTGGCTTGGCGGACGATGAGGAGCACGGTGGGCTGACACCTCGCTGAGGTGCATGGATCGACACAAAGGCTGGGGTGGAGAACCAAGGTTGCACCTGGGCCGTCTGCGTCAGGTCACGGGTCCGCCGTCACCTCGAAGCTCAGGATCAAGGTGATCGAAAACTTCTAGCTACGCACCTGCCCCGCGCCGCGGCCGACCCATTTGTAGGTCGTCAGTCCCTCGAGCGCGACCGGTCCGCGGGCGTGCAACCGGCCGGTCGCAATGCCGATCTCCGCCCCCAGCCCAAACTCACCCCCGTCGGCGAACTGCGTGGACGCATTCCAAAGCACGATGGCCGAATCGACCTCGGCCAGGAAACGGTTCGCGATTGCCTCATCCGCCGCCACGATCGCATCCGTATGCCCGGAGCTATGCCGCCCGATATGCGCGAGCGCGCCATCGAGACCATCCACGATCGCCGCCGAGCAGATCGCATCGAGATACTCGGTGTCCCAATCCGCCTCGTCGGCCGGCGTCACGGCGGCAATCGCGCAAACGCGCGCGTCGCCACGTACCGCGCATCCCGCCTCGGCAAGCGCCTGCACCAAGGCGGCAGGATCAGGGTAAGCCGCATCGATCAGCAACGTCTCCATCGCGCCGCACACGCCCGTCCGTCGCATCTTGGCGTTGACGACGATCCGCGTCGCCATGTCCTTGTCGGCCGAGGCATGAACGAAGATGTGATTGATCCCGTCCAGATGGGCGAGCACCGGCACCCGCGCCTCGGCCTGGACCCGCGCCACCAGCCCCTTGCCGCCGCGCGGCACCACAAGATCGATCGCGCCGTGCGCCGCCAGCATCGCGCCCACCGCCGCCCGATCCGTCGTTTCCACCAGTTGCACCGCCGTGGTCGGGATGCCGGCCCGGCTCAGTCCTTCACAAAAGGCACGGTGAATGGCGGCATTGCTCTGGGTCGCCTCGGAACCGCCGCGCAGGATCGCGGCATTGCCCGCCATCACGCACAGCGCGGCCGCATCGGCGGTCACATTGGGCCGGCTTTCGTAGATGATGCCGATCACCCCGATCGGCACCCGTATGCGCGACAGCTCCAGACCATTCGGGCGAACCGCCGTGTCGATCACTTGCCCGACCGGATCGGCAAGCGTCGCCACCGTCGCCACGCCCGCCGCCATGCCGGCAATCCGTGCCTCATCCATCCGCAGCCGGTCGATCATGGCCGCCGATAGCCCCGCCGCCTCCGCCCGCGCCACATCAGCCGCGTTCGCGGCCAAAATAGCGTCACGCGCACCGCGCAACGCTTCCTCTGCCCGCAACAGGCCCGCCCGGCGCTGCTCCGTTGAAAGGCGCGCCAGCTGAAGCGCCGCCCGCCGCGCCTCCGCCGCCATGCCGGCGATCATGGCGCCGCAATCCTGAGTGTCGTGATGGTCCCGCATGGCCGGCTGGTTAGCATGCCCCCCGATCGCGGCCGAGTCAGCCTTTCTCTACAGCCGCAAAGCCAGACATGCGTCGGCTGGCGCCAACAAGCCGGTCAGCGCAAAGCGGTCCGTTCAACGCAACGGGCTCGAGCATCGCTCAACGCGCGGCGGGTCCGCGTGTGGGATGGGAGACCGAGATCGCCACCCTATATTGCTCCTCATGAAGCAGCCTTATCATCGACGCGCCGTGCTCCTGGGCCTGGGCAGCGTCACCGCAACGGCTCTTGTCGCCGCATGCAAGGTGGCGCCAGCGGAAGCGGAAACGTTTCCGATACGGCTAAGCGAGGCGCAATGGCGGCAGAAGCTGTCGCCCCAGACGTTCAACGTGCTCCGCCGCGAAGCGACCGAGCGCCCCTTCTCCAGCCCGCTCGATAAGGAGAAACGCGCAGGCGCCTTCGCCTGCGCCGGCTGCGGCCAGCCCCTGTTCTCCTCGCGGACCAAGTTCGACAGCGGCACCGGCTGGCCTAGCTTCTGGGCGCCGTTGAAGGGGGCCGTCGGGACCAGGCGAGATTTCACCCTGGGGCTCCCGCGAACCGAGGTGCATTGCGCGCGATGCGGCGGTCATCTCGGCCATGTCTTTGACGATGGCCCGGCGCCCACGGGCAAGCGTTACTGCATGAATGGCGTCGCCATGGTCTTCCGGCCGGCCTGATCAGACAATCGGCCGGCACCAGGCCGATTATCGCCAGCGAATGCCTGGGGGAGGCCGATCTGTGCCGTGGGGAGGCCGCGTAACCGCTTAGTTGCTGAGCGTCACTGCGCCGCGCACCGGCGCTGCTGCTGCCGAAGCGATCGCCAGGTTGGCGATCCGCGTCTCGTCGGCGCCCTCATTCTCGTCCGCCATGATGCCGGGCGAGGTGCCGCCCGCGCCATTGCCGTAAATGAAGCCGTTGGTCGGGTAGTTCGAGGTGCCAAGCCCGCCCTGCGGCGCATACCACACCTTCACGAGGCTCCAGTCGCCCGCGTCCGACACGTCGATCGCCCGCACGTTGCGCTCGATACCGCCGCGCCGCGACCAGTTCGCATGGGTCAGAAGAACCTCGCGGTCGCTGACGACCTGGCTCACCATGGCGACATGGCCCACGCGCATCCGACCGGTCGAGCGGAAGGACAGCACTGCGCCGACCTTGGGAGCATTCCCACGCTCATACTTGCCGGCGGCTTGGCCCCACCAAGTATTGGCATTGCCATGGATCTGAATGCCCGAGATCTCGCGAGCATAAGGGGCGCACTGCCAGAACTGGGCATTTGCCGCGGTCGCCGTCATCAGGCCGCACGATACTACAAGCGCAAAACGCGCCCCAAAATTCTTGAAAGTCACTGCGACCCCCCCGGTCTACGGATGTTCGTCGCAGTCCGGCTACGGGGATGGTCCAAGAAAACCAATAGGCGCGGGAACCAATTCCGATGAACGGTGTTGCGGCGCCGATGAAGCGCCTGCAACGCCAATTCTAGCGGCGATTATCGCTTAGGGAACGGGATCAATTCGCTCCGAATCAAGCGCTTGCATGCGCAATGCTTCGAGACGAGCCGTATGTTCGGCCCGGCCGAACGGAAATGCCCGATACAATGCCGCCGCGATCAGCGCGAGGCACGTGGCCGCCACGATGTAGATGATGGTGAGGCGATCGAGCACCTCCACCGGCACCTGACCCGGCACCGCTTTTTCAGGGAAGCTCGCCGCCCACAGGATCAACCCCGTGACGAAGATGCCGACGCCGCTGGTGCATTTCTGGATAAAGAAGCCACCGGCGAAGAAGACGCCTTCGGAACGCCGCCCGGTGCGCTGTTCCGAGTCTTCGACAACGTCCGCCATCATGGAGGCACCAAGAATGTGCGCCGTTACGCTCGCCGCCGTTCCCATCGCCAGCATTGCAAACAGCAGCGGCAGCATCGCCGGGCTGCCAACGTCGGGAAAGACACCGGCGAGCCGCAGCCAATAAGGCGCCGTGCCGATGGCGATCGCCAGCACCGCAGCGGTAGACGCCGCCTTCGGCTTGCTGGTCGACTGCCCGATACGCGGCGCCACGACGAAGGCGACCAGGACGCCACTGAACAACACGATGCTCAGCGGCACAAAGGTCGGGAGGGTAAGCCCGGCGATCGTCACCGTCGTGAAGCGCCAGACATAGGTGTAGAGATAGTTCGAGATCGCGTAGGTGACGCCCTGGTTCGTGTACACGAACAGACCCGCCGCCATCAGGATCAGAAACGCCTTATTATGGAGGGTCTGAAGCAGCTCGGCGAAGCTTTGGCGAACTGTCTGCTTTTCAATAACCGGCGAAGGCAGGTTCGGGATCTCGCGATGCGTTCCCAGCGCAGACGTAAGGATCGCAAGTCCCATGAACAGCGCACCCGCGATCGCAAATCCCTTGTAGCCCTCCCGGTTCAACAGCCCGTTCGGCACCTCCGGCGTCGGCGACAGGAACACCCAATAAGCCGCGATCAGCATCACGAGCCCGCCGGCCCAGCCGAACAGATAGCGATAGGCCATGATGCGAGTACGCTCGTCATAGTCGGAGCTGAGCTCCGCCGCCATCGCCTGGCTCGGCACCTCATAGGCGCTGACCGCGCTTCGCACCAACACCGCCACCGCGAACAGCCAGCCGAGCGTGGCTGTCTGCGAGCTCTCCGGCGGGTTCCACAAGAGCACCCAGCCAAGCATGATCGGCAGGGCCGAACCGTAGAGCCACGGATGGCGCCGCCCCCATTTCGTGCGTGTCCGATCGGACAGGACGCCGATCGTCGGATCAATGAACGCGTCGATGATCAACGCACACATGATGACGAAGCCGACGGTCGCCGCCGGCACGCCGATCACCTGATTGTAGAACAGCAGCAGAAACGTGCCGAAGCCGGAGTCCTTTACGCCATAAGCGGCAGCGCCAAAGCCATAGCTTGCCATGGTGCCGGTGCGCAGCCGCCGGCTGGGCGGTGCCGATCCGATCGTCGCAGTGCTTGCGATAGTGGCGCTCATTGCAGAGCCTCCAAGGCGGCGAACAGGCCCGGCTGATCCGGATCCCAGCTCTGGCGAGTCCCGATCGTGATGCCGCCGTCGACCACCAGATGGGTGCCGGTCACGAAGGCAGCGTCATCGCTGAGCAGGAATGAGACCGCCGCCGCAATATCCTCAGGCCGGCCGGCGCGCTTCACCGGCTGCGCCCCCGCCGCGACATGCGCGATCACCTGGTTCGCGCGATCCAGCATCTCGGCGGGCACCTCCAGATGGCGGGTGAAAATATTCGTGGTGATGAAGCCCGGGATCACCGCATTCACGCGGATGCTATGCTTGGCGAGATCAGCCGCTGCCATCTTGGAAAGGTGAAGGACGCCAGCCTTCGCGGTTGAATACGCCGTCGGCGCGTAACCGGTGCCCAGCGCGGATACCGAGGACGTGTTCACGATGGCGCCGCCGCCCCGCTTGGCCATCAGCGGGGCCGCATACCGAATGCCGAGCGCTACCGATCGAAGCAGCAAAGACTGCGTTCGATCCCAGTCCTCCGGCGAAATCTCGTCGATCTTATCCGGGGCGCCGCCGGCGCCGGCATTGTTGAACAAGACGTCCAACTCGCCCGGCGCTTCCATCAGCGCGCGGATGTCCTCCGCCTGCATGACGTCACAACGCTGAAAGTGAATCTTGCCGTTTGAGGTGCCGGCAAGCTCCTGCCCGCCCGCCTCGTCGATGTCGCCGATCCAGACCTCGGCGCCCTCTTCGGCCAGCCGGAGCGCAGTTGCGCGCCCGATGCCCGAAGCGCCGCCGGTCACCACGGCACGCTTACCCGAAAAGCGCATCCTCTCATCCTGTCATTTCTGTTTTTCGGCAGCATAGTATGGCAGGATCGGTCGTCAATCATAACCTGTTCGAAAAAACGGTAGGGCGCTTGTCGATGGCCATCCGCCCCGCTAGCCGACGCTGAAACACGGGAGATTACCGATGAGCCTGAACAGTCTTTTCAGCCTTGAAGGGCGCACCGCCCTCGTCACCGGCGGCAGCCGCGGCATCGGCAAGATGATCGCCAAGGCCTACATCGAGCAAGGTGCAAAGGTGTACATCTCGTCGCGCAAGGCGCCTGCCTGCGAAGAGACAGCGGCTGAGCTCGGACCCAATTGCATCTCGCTGCCGCAGGACGTTTCCACGGTGGAGGGCTGCCGCGCACTCGCCGCCACGCTGGCGGAGCACGAGGATCACCTCGACATTCTCGTCAACAATGCGGGCGCCGCTTGGGGCGTGCCGTTCGAGGAGTTCCCGGAGAGCGGCTGGGACAAGGTGATGGACTTGAACGTCAAGTCGCCCTTCTTCCTCACCCAGTCGCTGCATGGGCTGCTGAAGAGGAACGCCAGCCACGATGCGCCATCCAAGGTGATCAACATCACCTCGATCGACGGCATCCGGCTGAACCCCTGGGATACCTACAGCTATCACGCTTCCAAGGCGGCGCTGATCTATCTCACCAAACGCATGGCCGCCCGGCTGATCAAGGACGGCATCATCGTCACGAGCCTGGCCCCGGGGGCATTCGCCAGCGAAATGAACCGTGCGGCGCGCGATCATGGCGATCAGGTCGCCAAGGGCATTCCGATGCGGCGGATCGGAAATTTCGAGGACATGGCGGGCGCCGCCGTCTTCCTCGCCAGCCGGGCCAGCGATTACGTCGTGGGTGACACGCTCGTGGTCGATGGCGGCGTGGTGAACGCTGCGCTTGGTACCAGCCTGGAGGGCTAAGCCGTCGCGCCGCGCGACCGCGGCGAGAGAAGACAGCAAAGAAGAGGCGGCCAGGCCCTCTGGTCCGCCGCCTCTTCCATCAGTTCGTCGGGCGATTACGCCCGCTGCCGGTCAGGACCGCTTGGCGGACCACATGTTCACCAGAACATGTCGTGGATCACGTCCACCACTTCACCGGAATACACGTCCACGAGGAGCGCATCATTGTAATAGCGCACCCACCGTACGTCCCCGCCAGCATCCGGCAGGCGATAAGCCCAGGGATCGCTGATCCAATAGTTTTGCGCGAACAGCGCCGACGACAGAACAAAGCCTACTGAGAAACGACGATAGCCCTGGTTCCACCCATAGGGCGCATAATAGCGCGGCAGGTGAAACGCGTTGCGGTTGGTTGCGCGCCACCGTGTCCAATCATATCGCGAGTCGCGGCGCCAATCGCGGTTCCAGTTGGTTCGGCCGTTCCGATCATACCAGCGGCCCTGATCGCCCCAGCCCTGCCGGCGCGAATCCCAGCGGCCTTGGTCATTCCAATCGGACCCGCTGCGCGCCCACCGGCGCTGTCCATCGTCGCGCCGCTGCCGCGACAATTCGCCGAGGTCTCGCGTACGGTCGCGACGGAACGCGTCCGCGTCGCGGCTACGATCGCCGCGAAACGGCTCCTGCGTCACTGCCCCGGCGCTCGGACGACCAGCCCACTGCCTGGCGCCGCCGTCACGTCGTTCAACGCGCCGCTCTTGCTGTGGATCGCGTTGCGCCTCCAGCCGCGGGTTGTCAGGGCGCTGTGCCCAATCGCCCCTGCCTTGGTCGGTCGAGCGTCGCCACGTCCGCTCGCCGTTTGGCGATTGCCGCATCGGTCCGCGATCCTGCACGGTGGTGGACCGCTGCCAGATACGCTCGCCGCCCCTCTGCTGCTGTCGCTCTGGCCCGCGTGCCTGCCGATCACCACGCTGCCAGCCGCCGTCGTTGCCTTGCTGCTGAGCCGCCCGGCTGCTCCACCCGCGCCCGCCGCCACGCTCTTGCGCCATGCCGACGCCGGGCACCAGCGCCGCCGCAGCCATCAGCGCCGCCATGAATTTCCTGCCCATCTGCTGCAAACTCCACCGCCGGCGCACAAGCCGACCCCGATGATGCAGCCTTTGTGCACCCGGCCGCGCAAACGGCGTCTGAATGCAGTCGTCAGCATCGCGAAAGGAACGAAGAGGGTTCCACGGCGCGACAAGCCTCACAACGCCTGCCGCGACACGCCTGTGCTGCTGGCAAAAGGATCAACTGTCAGCCGACGCCCGCAAGCCCCTTCGCCTTTGCATAATCGGCCTTGCCGTTCGGCGCCCGCAGCGATTCGACTGTCGCCACGATCAGCTTCGGCAGCTTGTAGCCGGCGAGCTTGGTGCGCAGCACGTCGCGCGCTGCCCCCTCGTCAAAGCCCGTCTGGGATTGCACAACGGCCGCCACCGCCTGCCCCCATTTCGGATCGGGCATGGCAAAGACCAGCGCATCATCCACCGTGGGACAAAGCTTCAGCGCCTCTTCCACTTCCTCCGGGAAGATCTTCTCGCCCGCCGAATTGATGCAGGCCGAGCCGCGCCCGAGCAGAATAACCGAGCCGTCCGCCGCCACCTGCGCGAAATCGCCAGACACGGTGTAGCGCAAACCATCGATCATGCGGAAGGTACGCGCACTCTTCTCGGGATCCTTGTGATATTCCACCGGATTGGGCGGCCCGAGCACGACCTTTCCGGTCACCTCCGATCCAGGCACCACGTCCTTGTCGTCATCGTCCAGCACGCGGCAGCGTGGGCCAACAACGAACTTGGCGGTTTCCACCGTGCCGTCCTTGGTGGTCAGCGACACGCCCATGCCGATCGCTTCGGATGAGCTGAAATTATCCTGGCAGGTCGCCTCCGGCATGTGCCGGATCAGCCCGTCCTTCACGCCTTGTGTCCACATCACCCCCGAAGAGTTGATCAGCCGCATGGACGAGACGTCCCAGCGATCGGGCTCGGCCTCCAATGCCTCCAGGATCGGCCGGGCAAAGGCGTCGCCCACCACGACGAGGCGGTTTGCTTGCCAGCGGTCGATCGCGTCCAGCGCTTCCTCCGGGTGGAAGCTTCGGCTCGGCAGGGTGGCCACGAAGCCGCCAGCCAGCAGCGACCCGTAAGATGTCAGCAGGCCCGTCCCATGCATCAGCGGCGGGCCACACACCGTGCGCGGATAATCGGGGTTTGCCGCCGCCATTGCGGCCGCCTCTTGCACCGTGGTGGGCACGGGGAGACCGGCGGCCGCGGCGGCGCCATGCGCGATGGCATTGAGGTCGGCATGGGTCCACACCACCCCCTTGGGCATCCCCGTGGTGCCGCCGGTGTAGATGAAGAAACGGTCCTGCGGATCACGCGCGATCGCCACCGGCTCGCCGCTTCCCGCCACCAGGTCCTCGAATGCCGCGGCAAACGCCGGCAGGTCCGCCCGCTCCCCGCCGATCTCCACATAGCTGCGGACATGCGGCGAGCGATCAACCACATCGGCCACGCAATCGCGCAGCCGCGCATCATAGACCAGCACCGTCGCGTCGCTATCCGCCAGGATATAGGCCAGTTCTTCGGCGACGTAGCGGTAATTGACGTTGACGTGCGTGCCGCGCGCCTTCCAGCAGGCCATCAGCGCGACGAGGTAATCGGCCGAATTATACGCGTAAAAGGCGAAGCGATCGCCCGGCTTCAGCCCCCAATCGATCAGTGCGCGTGCGAGGTTGTTCGACTGGATACGAAGCTCGTTCCAGTCGATCACCTGTTCGCCATGCGCCAGGGCGACGCGGTCGCCCGGCACGGCCGCTTCGACCGCCTCGATCAGATCGCCGAAGTTGAAGCTCACGCCGCCTGCTCCGCCGGCGGGCTCACCGTCTCGGCGGGCTTCGTCTTGCACCAATATTCATCGCGCAGCAGCCGCTTGTAGAGCTTGCCCGTGTCATGCCGCGGCAGTTCGGCGCGGAAATCCCAGCGGCGCGGACATTTCACGTGGCTGAGGTTCGCGCGCGCGAACTCGGCCAACTCGCTTGCCAGCGCGTCCTGATCCTCGGCGAGGTCTTTCGGCTGAATGACAGCAACGACCTGCTCGCCCATCTCCTCATGCGGCGCGCCGATCACCGCGACGTCGGCGACCTTCGGGTGCGTGACAAGCAGGTTCTCGATCTCGGCCGGGTAGATGTTCACCCCGCCCGAGATGATCATGAAGCTCTTGCGGTCAGTGAGGTAGAGATAGCCCTCCTCATCCATCCAGCCCACATCACCCAGCGTCGTCCAGCCCCTGGCATTGGTGCTGTCCTTCGTCTTCTCGGGATCGTTGTGATAACTGAACGGCGCAGCGCCGGTCGGGTTGAGCTCCGTGACGGGAGACTCGAAATAAATTGTGCCCTCGGTGCGCGGCGGCACTTCGTTGCCGTCTTCATCGCAGATGTGCGTGATGGTGGTGAGGTTACGGCCAACCGAGCCCTTGTGCGTCAGCCACTCGGGCGAGAGGATGTTGTGGAAGCCGTTCCCCTCAGTGCCCGCGTAATATTCGCCAATGATCGGGCCCCACCAGTCAATCATCGCTTCCTTGACCGGCACGGGGCATGGCGCGGCGGCGTGCCAGACGGCCTTCAGGGATGAGACATGATACTGCTTGCGGGTCTCCTCGGGGAGCTTGAGCATGCGGATAAAGTGCGTCGGCACCCATTGCGCATGGGTCACCTTGTGCTTTTCGATATACTCCAGCGCCTTCTCGGCGTCGAACCGCTCCATCACGATCACCGTGCCGCCGAGCTGCTGCACCGCCATCGACCAGCGCAGCGGTGCCGCGTGGTAAAGCGGCGCCGGCGAGAGGTAGACCATGTCGGAGTTGAAGCCGTAGAGCCCCTGCCCGATCGCCATCAGCGGCGATGTGTTCTCGCCGTAGGGCTCTTCCGGCAGGGCGAAGCGGACGCCCTTGGGCTTGCCCGTCGTGCCGGAGGAATAAAGCATGATCTGGCCCGGCGAGGGATCGGCGATCGGCGTCGTCGGCTGCGCAGCGCATGCCTCTTCCCAGCTTTGGTACCCCTCGCTCGTGCCGTCGACCATGTAGCGGTCAAGATCGCCGATCAGCGGCAGCAGCGCTTCCGCACAGGCGGCGCATCCCTTGGACGCGATAAACACGCGGCAATCACCGTCGCGAATGATATATTCCGCCTCGCTCGCCATCAGCTTGGACGAGATGCAGGTGAGGTAAACGCCGGCACGCTCAGCCGCCCAAGCGACCTCGAAATAGCGCGGCGAATTGTCCATCATCATCGCCATCGCATCGCCGCGCTTTAGGCCAAGCGAGCGGATCAGATGCGCACCCTGGTTCGCGCGCGCGTCGAGCTGGGCGAAGGTGACCGTCTCCCCGGAGCCAGCCATAATATAGGCGGGCTTATCGGGCGTGGTGGCGGCGTGCTTGTACGGATGCGTCATCATTCCCTCCGCCGCGGCGGGCGCTCTCGGCCCGCTCGCGGTCTTGCTTCTGCTTGGTTCAGGCTGCCAGGCGTTCGACGATGATCGCCGGCGCCATGCCGCCTGCGGCGCACATCGTGACGAGGCCATAGCGCTTTTCCTGGCGCTCCAGCTCATCCACGATCGTGCCGATCAGGATCGATCCGGTTGCGCCGATCGGGTGACCGAGCGCGATCGAGCCGCCGTTTACGTTCACCTTCTCGCGCGGCAGGTTGAGGTCGCGGATGAACTTTTCGGATACGACCGCAAACGCCTCGTTGATCTCGAACAGGTCGATATCGTCTACCGTCAGCCCGGCCTTCTCCAGCACCTTCTTAGCGGCCGGCACCGGCGCGTTGAGCATCAGCGTGGGATCGTCACCGATGTTCGCCATCGCGACGATGCGTGCGCGCGGCTTCCAGCCCATCTTGTCGGCATATTCCTTCGATGCGAGCAGCACCGCGGCCGCGCCGTCGACCACGCCCGACGAATTGCCGGCGTGGTGGAAATGCTGGATCTCCAGATCCGGATACTTGCGGTTGATCTGCTTGCGGAAGGTATCGCCCGACTTGTTGTACGGCATGTCGGCGAGCGCGGCGAACGATGGCTTCAGCGCAGCCAGGCCCTCGGCGGTGGTCTGCGGACGCGGGAATTCGTCACGGTCGAGCACGACGTTGCCGTCATCGTCGAGAACCGGCACGATCGACTTGTTGAACCGGCCCTCGGCGATCGCCTTGGCCGCCTTCTGCTGGCTCTCCAGGCCGGCGCGATCGAGCTCTTCGCGGGTGAAGCCTTCCTTGCTAGCGATCGCGTCGCCGCAGATGCCCTGGTGCGACTGCGGGTGGCTGAGGTTCAGCCGCTCGTTGCCCGAACCCATGCCGAGCGGCGGCTTGCCGCTTTCCATGTCTTCCTGGCCCATGGCGGCGGTGAGGCTCATCATCTCGGTGCCGCCGGCGATGACCAGGTCTTCCATGCCGCTCATGATCTGCGCCGCGGCGAAGTTCACCGCGGTGATGCCGCCGCCGCAGAAGCGGTCGAGCGTCGTTCCGCTGGCCTTCACGTCATAGCCGGCGTCAAGCGCGGCCATGCGGCCCATGTCGCCACCCTGCTTGCCGCGCTGCGAACTGGTCGACCAGATGATGTCGTCCACCTCGGCGGTGTTCAGATTGTTGCGCTCCTTCAGCGCCTTCAGCACGGTGGCGGCGAGATGCTGCGGGTGCATGTGCGCCAGCGCGCCCTTGCCCTGCTTGCCAATGCCGCGCGGCGTACGGACGGCGTCAATGATGTAAGCGTCGGCCATTGCTTCCAAACCTCTCCAAGAATCTTCCCCCGACCGGCCCTTTACCGGCGCGGATTTCCGGCATAACCTTCGTTATGGTAGAGGGGATGTCAAGCGTGCAGCCAGTAGTTTCGGGATCAACGGCCGCACCGCGCAGCCCCGACCTCACTCCCCGCGATTGGCTGGAGGCCGGCCAGTCGCTGCTCCGCCGCGGCGGGCTGCGCGCGCTCAAGCTGCGCCCGCTCGCCGAGGAACTGAAGGTATCGACCGGCAGCTTCTACCATCATTTCCGCGACTTCGATGACTATCAGGGCAAGCTCGCCGCCTATTTCGCGGAGGATCAGGTCAGTGATCTTATCGCGGCGCTCGGCCGCGCCACCTCTGATCCGATCGGGCGCATCCGCTTGCTGGGGCAAACGGTGCGGCGCCGGGGCTCGTCGCGGCTCGCGGTGGCGATGCGCGCCTGGGCCGAAAGCGATCCCCGCGCCCGGCATGCGGTCGAGCGGCACGACGAACTCATGCTCGATTTCCTGGCCAGCAGCCTCACCCAGGTCGGCTTCTCGCGCAGCGAAGCCGAGGTGCGTGCTTATGGCCTCATCACCTTGGGGTTGAGCAAGGTTCACGCGCCGCATCTCGACATGGCAACGCTGTTCGATAACCTCCTGGATATCATGGTCACGCGCCAATGAGGTCGCTGGTTGTATCCACGCTCTCGCCCGACCTCTCCGGCACGGCGCTGCTCGACGTGCCGGACCTCGCGCCCGCCCCGGGCAAGGTGCTGATCGACGTAAAGGCCGCCGCGCTGAACTACCCCGATCTGCTGATGACGAAGGGTGAGTATCAGCTGAAGCCGCCCCTGCCCTTCTCGCCCGGTATGGAAATCGCTGGTGAAGTGATCGCTGGCGAGGGTTTCGCGCCCGGTGAGGCGGTTGTCGCCGGTACCCGGCTGGGTGGCTTTGCTGACCGGGTCCTGGTCGATGCCGCTGCCGTTCGCCGCAAGCCGCCGCACTTATCCTTTGGCGAGGCCGCTGGCGTGGGCGCCGCTTATCTCACCGCCGATGTCGCCCTGGTGCGGCTCGCCAAGGTGGAAGCCGGCGAGTGGGTGCTGATCCACGGCGCCACCGGCGGGGTCGGCCTCGCCGCCGTAGACCTTGCCCTCTCGCTCGGCGCACGCGTCATCGCGACGTCCCGCTCGCCTGAAAAGCTGGCTATCCTGAAGGAAGCATATGGCGTCGAAGCCTGCCTTCCGGCGACCGGCTTTCGCGAGCCGGTCAAGGAGCTGACCGGTGGCGGCGCGCAGGTGATCTACGATCCGGTCGGCGGCGACGTGTTCGACGAGTCGGTGCGCTCGATCGCCTTTGGCGGGCGGCTGTGCGTCGTCGGCTTCACCTCCGGCCGCATCGCGACGGTGTCCACCAACATGCCATTGATCAAAGGCTTTTCGGTGATCGGCGTGCGCGCCGGTGAATATGGCCGCCAGTTCCCCGCCAAGGGCCGTGAGAACCAGGATGCGATCTGGCGCCTGGCGGAGGAGGGCAAGATCCGGCCGCGGGTTCATGCCGAATATGCGCTGGCGGATTGGCGCTCGGCGTTCGAGGCAATGCAGCGCAGCGACATGGTGGGCAAGATCGTGCTGACGCCCTGAGGCGCGACGCCGCTCCTGCTATGTCTTTGGAAACATTGCGCTGGCCCTCATCGGGATCCCTCGCGCAAGATCGTGTCAACCGTCCTCGCTAAACGAGGACGAACCTAATGGAGAGGAAGATGGCTGGTTTCGATTACGTCATCATCGGCGGTGGTTCGGCCGGCTGCACCCTAGCAGCTCGGCTTAGTGAAGACCCCGCGGTGAGCGTCTGTCTGCTGGAAGCAGGCGGTGCCAACAAGGAGCTGCTGGTGCGCATGCCCGCCGGCGTCGGCAGCCTGATCAAGGCCAAGGGCAAGCACAATTGGGGCTTCTGGACCGAGCCGGAGCCTCATCTCGACAACCGCCGCCTGTGGTGGCCGCGCGGGCGCGGGCTTGGCGGCTCCTCCTCGATCAACGGCATGGTCTACACGCGCGGCCATCCGCAGGATTTCGACGAATGGCGCCAGCTTGGCCTCACCGGCTGGTCCTGGGATGATGTGCTGCCCTATTTCCGCAAGCTGGAGGGCCACCACCGCGTTCATGACCTGCATGGCGCCGAGGGGCCGCTCAAGATCTCCGGCGGCGAAAGCGACAGTCCGTTCCACGATGCGCTGATCGAGGCCGGGCGGCAGGCCGGCTATCCCGTCACCGAAAACTTCAACGGCGCGGAGCAGGAAGGCTTCGGCCGATACGACCTGACCATTTCCAATGGCCAGCGCTGGTCAACCGCCGCCGCCTATCTGCGTCCGGTTGCCGACCGCAAGAACCTGACGGTCATCACGGACGCGCGCACCTTGGGCGTCGTCGTTTCCGGTGGCCGCGCGGTAGCGGTCAACTACATCAAGGATCAGGAGATCCAGCGCGTCGAGGTGGATGGCGAGGCGATCCTGTGCGCCGGCGCGGTGCAAAGCCCGCATATCCTGCAGCTGTCGGGGATCGGCAACGGCGCCGCCCTGCGCGACGTCGGCGTGCGCCCGGTCCACGATCTGCCGGGTGTCGGCGAGAACCTGCAGGACCACCTCGATATCATCATGAGCTGGTACAGCCGCGGCCTGAAGACCGCCTTCTCGTCCACCAAGGGGCTGCGGCAGCTACGCGTCGGCCTTGAATATCTGACCCGCGGCACTGGCCTCGGGCGGCAGCAGTTCCTCGAATCCGGCGCTTTTGTCTGCTCGCGTGAGGGGCTGTCGCGTCCCGACGTCCAGATCCACGGTGTCTTGGCGATCATGAAGGATCACGGCAGGACGCGCGTAAAGGCGGACGGCTTCTCGTTCCACCTGTGCCAATTGCGCCCGGAAAGCCGCGGCCGCATCGCGCTAGGCTCGACCGATCCGACCGCCGATCCCTTGATCTACGCCAATTATCTGGCGAGCGAGGTGGACCGCCGCGTTATGCGCGATTGCGTCCATATCGGGCGCGAGGTGGCGTATCAGCAGGCGCTCGATCCGTATCGCGGCGACGAGTTCGCCCCCGGCCGCGAGGTCCAGTCGGACGCTGAGATCGACGCATGGATCCGCGCCAATGCCGAAACCATCTATCACCCGGTCGGCACCTGCAAGATGGGCACCGACGGAGACAAGATGGCGGTCGTCGACGAGCAGTTGCGCGTGCGCGGCCTCACCGGGCTTCGCGTCGTTGACGCCTCCGTGATGCCGACGCTGGTCGGATCGAACACCAATGCGCCGACGATCATGGTTGCGGAAAAGGCCGCGGACCTCATCCGCGGCGTGTCCAAGCCGGCGGCACTGGCCGCCTGACACGAAGACGGCTCCCGCCTAGGCTAGGCGGGAGCCGTGCTTGTTGTCGTCGCTCGCGGCGCTTGCCGCTCGCGCGCCCTTTCTTGGTTATTGAAGCAGCGCCGAGACCCCGGGCAGCTCCCGGCCTTCCATCCACTCCAGGAACGCGCCGCCGGCGGTAGACACAAAAGTAAAGTCGTCCGCCACGCCGGCATGGTTCAGCGCCGCCACGGTGTCACCGCCGCCGGCCACCGACACCAACGTTCCCCCGATGGTCAGCGCCGCTGCGGTCTTCGCCAGCGCCACGGTCGCCTTGTCGAACGGCGATGTCTCGAACGCGCCGAGTGGACCGTTCCACACCAGCGTCCGGCAATTCTTGAGGACGTCGCCCAGCGACTCCACTGCAGCAGGGCCGACATCGAGAATCATCTCGTCCGCCGCGACCTCGTGGACGTTCACGGTGCGCGTCGGCGGGTTGGCCTTGAACTCCTTTGCGACCACCACGTCATAGGGCAGGTGCACGGTGCAATTCGCCCGGTCTGCCGCGTCGAGAATTTCGTCGGCGGTGCCGGTCAGGTCATGCTCGCACAGGCTCTTGCCCACGTTCACGCCGCGCGCCGCCAGGAAGGTGTTCGCCATCCCGCCGCCGATGATCAGGTGATCGACCTTGGTGACAAGGTGCTTCAGCACGTCCAGCTTGGTGGAAACCTTTGCGCCGCCGACAACGGCTGCAACCGGATGCTCCGGCTCACCCAGTGCCTTTTGCAGCGCCACCAGCTCCGCTTCCATGGCACGGCCGGCGAATGCGGGCAGCCTGCGCGCCAGCCCCTCGGTCGAGGCGTGTGCGCGGTGCGCGGCGGAGAAGGCATCGTTGACATACAAGTCGCCCAGCGCGGCAAAGCGCTCGACGACTGCCGGATCGTTCTTTTCCTCGCCGCCGAAGAAGCGCGTGTTCTCCAGTACCGCAATGTCGCCGGGCTGAAGCATCGCCACGTTTGCGGTATCGCCTTCCCAGTCGATGTACCGCACCGGGCGGCCGAGCACCGCTTCGTACGGCTTGGTAATCTGCGCGAGCGACAAGTCGGGGCTGGGAACGCCCTTGGGACGGCCGAAGTGCGCCAGGACAAGCACGATCGCGCCCTTGTCCGACAGCTCCGTGATCGTCGGAACGGTTGCGCGGAGCCGCGTGTCGTCCGTCACGGCGCCGTCCGAGAACGGGACGTTCAGGTCCTCGCGGACGAGGACCCGCTTTCCGTGGACGTCACCAATGTCGTCGAGCGTTCGGAATGACTTGGCCATGCTTCCTCAATCCTGATCTCATCACCGACGGCAATCGCGCCGCCCTGTATCACCTTGGTGCACGCGCCCGCCCGCCAGTCGGGCGTCAGCGCCGCCTCAAGCCCCGTCGCAATCGCCTCCATGCGGCTGCACGGGTCATTCTCGACGGTCACTTCGAGCACCACGTCGCGGCCAATGCGGATGCGCGCACCCGGAACCTGCGGCAGATCCAGTCCGTCGACCAGCAGGTTGGCCCGGCGCTCCTGCCACGGGATGGCTTGGCCGATCTCGGCCGTCGCCGCCGCCCAGTTGCGCTGCTCGATCAGCGTCACTTGGCGCTTGTACGGCTTGCGCTTCAGCCCGCCGCGATAATCGCCGGTGACGCCGCCTTCGAGCGTGATCTCGGCCGCCTCGATCACCTCCATCGGTGCCCGGGGCCGCGCATGACGCGCGATCCCCAGAAGGCGGCCGATTTGGGTCACCCCAGCTTCGCCATCAGCGTTGCGGTGTCGACCATGCGGTTCGAGAAGCCCCATTCATTGTCATACCAGCTGACGACGCGGACGAGCTTGCCGTCGATCACTGCCGTTTCCAGGCTGTCGACGGTCGACGAATACGGCGTGTGGACAATGTCGATCGAAACAAGCGGCTCGTCCGAATAGAACAGCACGCCCTCCATCGGGCCCTCAGCCGCTGCCTTGAGCAGCGAATTGACTTCCTCGACGCTCGTGTCGCGCTTCGGCGTGAAGGTAAGGTCGACGAGGCTGCCATCGGGCACCGGCACGCGCACTGCCGAGCCATCGAGCTTGCCCTTGAGCTCGGGCAGCACCTCGCCCACCGCGCGCGCTGCGCCCGTGGTCGTCGGAATGATGTTCATCGCGGCGGCGCGCGCACGACGCAGGTCCGGATGGATCTGGTCGAGGATCTTCTGGTCGTTGGTATAAGCGTGGATCGTCGTCATCAGGCCGCGCTCGATGCCGATCGCATCGTTCAGCACCTTGGCGACCGGCGCCAGGCAGTTGGTGGTGCACGATGCGTTCGAAACGATCGTGTGGCCCGCCTCCAGCTTGTCGTGGTTGACGCCGTACACGACGGTCAGATCAACGCCCTTTGCCGGAGCCGAGATCAGCACCTTCTTCGCGCCTGCATCGATATGCTTCTGTGCGCTCGCGCGATCGGTGAAGAAGCCGGTGCATTCCAGCACCAGATCGACGCCGAGTTCCTTGTGGGGCAGGTTCGCCGGATCGCGCTCGGCGGTCACGCGGATGTGCTTGCCGTCGATGACGAGATCATTGCCCTCAGCAACCACCGTACCCGGATACTTGCCGTGCACGCTGTCGCGGCTGAACAGCCAGGCGTTCGACTTGGCATCGGCGAGATCGTTGATCGTCACCAGTTCCAGATCGCCGCCGCGCTCCAGCATGGCGCGTGCCACCAGGCGGCCGATGCGCCCGAACCCGTTGATCGCAACCTTCGTCATCTCGACCGATTCTCCCCTGAATCCCGAATATCTCGCGCGCCTTTGCGCGACGGATGCGCTGCGCGTCAACCGCACCGGCTATGCCAAGTGTCGCAGTGGGGCTTGCCGATGTGGCGCGGCAATCCTAATCCGCTTTCATGACAGAAAGTGACGCTGTGACGCGGATCGACGCCGCGATCAGGCGCATCGAGGAAGCAATCAACCGCCGCGCCGAGGGTCACGGCCTGCTGCGCCAGCGACACGACGCGTTGCGCCGGGAAGTGGCGCAGGTGATTGCCCAGATCGACGAACTTGCCGGCAAGGAAAGCAACTGATGGCGCGCGTAACGCTTGATGTCGGCGGCACGCCATGGGTCGTGAACACGCGCGACGGTGGTGAAGACGAGGTTCGTCGCCTCGGCGCGATGCTGTCGGAGCGATGGCCAGTGGCCCTGCGTGCGGCAGGTGATGGGGGCGTGCCGCAAGCGCTGCTGCTCACCGCGCTGATGCTGGCGGACGAACTGCGCGATGCGCAGGAAAAGGCCGCTGCCGCTCCCACTCAGGAGGTGGTGGATCCAAGCGCCATGGAGTCAGTCGCGCTCGATTGGGTCGCCGATCGTCTCGAGGCCCTGGCACAGGTCCTTGAGCAACAGGCGCCCGAGCAACAGGCCCTTGAGCATGCGCTCGGGAACGCCTAGATTGGCCCTGACGGGTACTGCCCGGTACGAGCCCTTATTATCCCTGAGGCTATTCATCATCCAAAGGGGGCTGTCCCTGCCCGGGCCCTGGCCCGACGTACATGGTCCCCACCTGACGTACTGTGCGTCAGTGGATATCCCGGCAAACGGCCATGGCGGTCCCGTCACCCTCCCCGGCCTTTGACAAGCGCGTCATGCGCGCCGCCGCCCGCGCGGCGAGGCGCGCACTGGCGGAACCGCGCCCAGCGATTTCGCCGCCCTCTTCCTTTCGCATGCTCCTCTCGCCCCGCATGGTCGTGGCCAGTTATGTGCCTGTCGGGGCTGAAGCAGACCCGAGCGGCCTTGTGGACGCAGCGCTGGAGGCCGGCTGCAGCATGGTTTTGCCCCATGTTGTCGACCAACCCACGCCGTTGCGCTTCCTCGCCTGGCACCGGGACGCACCACTCGTGCGCGGCCCATTCGGTCTCTTGCAACCGCCCGATCACGAAGAGGAACTCGCACCGGACATGATCCTTGCTCCTCTCGTGGCCTTTGATCGAAGGCTCGGGCGGCTCGGCCAAGGCGGCGGCCATTATGATCGCGCATTCGAGCGCTATCCCGCGGCGCGCCGCATCGGGGTTGCCTTTTCGGTGCAGGAGGTTGATCGCGTGCCGACCGACCCGTGGGACATGCCGCTCCACGCCATCATCACCGAACGCGAGTGGATCGTTTCATGAACCCGTCGTGGCGCAAACCAGCCGGCATGATCGCCATTCTGATGCTGATCACGCTGTGGTGCGCGTTGATCGTCAGCTTCTCCGCCACGGTGAATAGTTGGCATTGGGCAGCGCAGATGGTCTTCTACCTGGTAACGGGGATCGTCTGGATCGCGCCGCTGAAGCCGCTTCTGCGTTGGATGGAGACTGGCCGCTGGCGATAGCAAGGCTGCGCTTGCAAGCGGGGTCTGCACTGTCCGCGCACCGAGAAGCGTTCGCTCATCCCTGCGAAGGACAGACCTAAACCGCGCTTGATGTTCCTATTATGTTCATGCAGAATCACTGCATGAGCTCGACTCCACGACCAGCGCGAGCAAGACCTCAACGCGGCGCTACCAACAACGCCGAAAGCAGTCGGTTCAATCTGCCCAAGCGAGAGCTGGACGGCGATTGGCTGGACGAGCGAGCGATGATCGACGGCGAGCCGGCACCGGAACGGACAAGCGTGCAAGCGCTTCGTCCCAAGACGATCATTTCGTACAACAAGAGCCCGGACGTCCCGTTCGATCGCAGCATCAATCCGATCGTCGGCTGCGAGCACGGCTGCATTTACTGCTTCGCCCGCCCCAGCCACGCCTATCACGATCTGTCGCCGGGTCTCGATTTCGAAACCAAGCTATTTGTAAAGCCCGACGCCGCAGCGCTCCTGCGCACCGAACTCGCCAAGCCTAGTTACCGCTGTGCGCCGATCGCCATGGGCACGAACACGGATCCTTATCAGCCGATCGAATCCACATGGCGCATCACGCGCGACATCATCGAGGTGCTGGCCGCGTGCGATCACCCGTTGGTCATCACGACCAAGTCGAACCGTGTGCTACGTGATCTCGATCTGCTGGCGTCCATGGCGAAGAAGAACCTCGCCGGCGTGGCGATCTCCATCACGTCGCTCGACCCGAAGATCGCGATGACCATCGAACCACGCGCGCCCCACCCCGAGCGCCGGCTGGAGGCCGTACGCCAGCTCAGCGAGGCGGGGGTGCCCACTTATGTGAACATGGCGCCGGTGATCCCGGCGATCACCGATCACGAGGTAGAAACCATCGTCGCGCGCGCCGCCGCTGCAGGCGCACTCGGCGTCTCGTTCATACCGGTGCGCTTGCCTTGGGAAGTGGCGCCGCTCTTTCGCGCATGGCTAGACACCCACTTCCCCGATCGTGCGGGTAAGGTGATGGCAGCGATTCACTCGCTGCGCGGCGGAAAGGACAATGACGCCGGCTTCTTCACGCGCATGCGCGGCCAAGGGGTGTGGGCCGATCTGCTGCGGACCCGTTTCTCCATCGCGCGCCGGCGCCACGGGATCGATCGGATCGGCGAGCGGATGCAGCTTCGCACCGACTTGTTCCGCCCACCTGCGGGGCCGCAGGGCGAGTTGTTCTGAGTTCGCGCGCTGCAGCTTGACTCGACCTGAGCGTAACGACGTGAACATGCGCTGCAGCCAGCTCCTCAGCCGCGCTCTACCTGATAACCCCGGTCGCCAACCCGCTCACCCAACGAGCGCCAGCCGGGCCTCCGACTGCCGCAGCGTGACTTCCTGAACGCCCGTGATGTCTTCGATCCGCTGCACCAGTTCCAGGTCGAGCAGGAAATCGCGCCCCAGCAGCAGCTTCGCCTCGCCATCCGCCAGTGCGGCGCGGACGATCACCTCGCCGCGCGCGCCGCGCTGGTGCTCCAGCAGGCCGGCCAAGGCGGTCAAGGCACTCTCTTCGACCACCACTATCTCGATCACGAAGCGCGCCAGCGAGGCCAGCGTCTCAAAGGGCTGGATGCGTTTCACCGTGACGCGCGGTGTCTCCTCGCCCGGTCGGCGATCGAGCTCCACCGTGGCAAGCCCGCATCCGCCGGCCCTCGCCGCCTCTTCCAGGTCAGCGGCGACCGCATCGTCGAAGCACGTCGCCATGAACTGGCCGCTCTGGTCGCTCAGCGTTGCCATCAGATACCGCTTGCCGCGTGCCGAGGTACGCCAGCGTGCCTCTTCGACCAGCACCGCCATGGTCGCGCCCGAGCGTGTCCCATCATCAGGAATCGCGAGTTCGCCCAGCGCGGTGTAGAGCCGCGCGCCATGCGCCTTCGCCAGATGCGCGTGGCGATCGACCGGGTGCGACGAAAAGTAAAAGCCAAACGCTTCCTTCTCCTGCTCCATGCGCTCTGCCATCGTCCAGCGGCTCGCCGCCGGCAGCTTGATCGCATCCCCGGCCGGTTCCGCGTCGCCGAACAGCCCGCCCTGGCCGCTGATGCGCTGTTCGTGGGTTCGCGCGGCCACCGCCAGTATAGTTTCGGCCACCGCAAACACGCCGGCACGGTTCGCTTCGATCGCGTCAAATGCGCCGCCGCTGGCCAATGTTTCGAGCTGGCGCTTGTTGATCAGCCGCGGATCGACCCGGGCAGCGAAGTCGTCAAGGCGCGCGAACGGCCCGCTCGCGTCACGCTCCGCGACCAACTTTTCCATGGCGCCTTCGCCCACCGACTTCAGCGCGGCGAGCGCGTAGCGGACGGCGGGCCCCTCCTCGTCCACCTCTACATTGAAGTCCGCGAGGCTGTGATTGATGTCCGGCGGCAGGCACCGGACGCCCAGCCGCCGCATGTCGTCGCAGAAGATCGCCAGTTTGTCGGTCTGGTGGATGTCATACGCCATCGACGCAGCGAAGAACTCGTGCGGGTAGTGCGCCTTCATCCACGCCGTTTGATACGCGAGCAGCGCATAGGCGGCTGCGTGGCTCTTGTTGAAGCCGTAGCCTGCGAACTTGTCGATCAAATCGAACAGCGCATTGGCGCGGTCGGCAGGGATCTGGTGATGTTCGGCGCAGCCGCTCACAAACGTCGCGCGCTGCGCGTCCATTTCGGCCTGAACCTTTTTGCCCATCGCGCGGCGGAGCAGATCCGCGCCGCCGAGCGAATAGCCCGCCAGCACCTGCGCCGCCTGCATCACTTGTTCCTGATAGACGAAAATGCCGTAGGTTTCCGCCAGGATCGGCTCCAGCAAGGGATGCGGATATTCGATCGCCTCCGTGCCCTGCTTACGACGACCGAAGGACGGGATATTGTCCATCGGGCCTGGCCGGTAGAGCGAGACGAGCGCGATGATGTCGCCGAAATTGGTCGGACGGACGGCGGAAAGCGTACGGCGCATGCCTTCCGATTCCAGCTGGAACACGCCAACCGTGTCGCCCTTCTGAAGCAAGGCATAGACCGCCTCGTCGTCCCAGGTCAGCGCATCGAGATCGACGTGAATGCCACGCTTTTCCAGCAGTTGCAGACCCCGCTTCAGAACCGATAGCGTCTTCAGACCCAGAAAGTCGAACTTCACCAGCCCCGCACCTTCGACATATTTCATGTCGAACTGCGTGACCGGCATGTCTGACCGCGGATCGCGATACAGCGGCACAAGTTGCGCCAGCGGCCGATCGCCGATCACCACGCCGGCAGCATGGGTCGAGGAGTGCCGCGGCAAGCCTTCCAGCTGCATCGCGAGATCCAGCAAATGCCGGACTTGATTGTCGTTGGCGTATTCGCGGTGAAGCTCCGCCACGCCGTCGATCGCGCGCTTCAGCGTCCATGGGTCAGTCGGATGGTTCGGCACCAGCTTGGCCAGCCGATCGATCTGGCCATAGCTCATCTGCAGCACACGGCCGGTATCCTTCAGCACCGCGCGCGCCTTCAGCTTACCGAAAGTGATGATCTGCGCGACCTGATCGCGGCCGTACTTCTCCTGCACGTAGCGGATCACTTCGCCGCGCCGCGTTTCGCAGAAGTCGATGTCGAAGTCAGGCATCGACACGCGTTCCGGGTTGAGGAAGCGCTCGAACAGCAAACCGAGCTGAAGCGGATCGAGATCGGTGATCGTCAGCGCCCAGGCGACGGCCGAGCCCGCACCCGAGCCACGCCCCGGCCCCACCGGAATGTCATGTGACTTCGCCCATTGGATGAAGTCAGCCACGATCAGGAAGTAGCCGGGGAAGCCCATCTGGATGATCACATCGAGCTCGAAATCGAGCCGCTTGCGATATTCCTCCTGCCAGCCTTCCGGCAGCGGCTCGGTTGCCAGCGCCTCGATCCGCTTCAGGCGCGCGGTCAACCCCTCATGCGATCGCTCGCGCAGCATCGCGGCTTCCCCCTCGCGATCACCGGCAAGGCTGGGCAGGATCGGCTTGCGCTTGGGCGCCGCCACGGCGCAGCGCTGCGCCACCACCAGCGTGTTGGCGATCGCTTCGGGCAAATCTTCGAACAGGGTTCGCATCGCCGCTGCCGGCTTCATCCACGCATCGGGCGAACTCCGCGGCCGATCCTCGCTCTCGACATAGGTGGAGTTGGCGATGCACAGCATGGCATCGTGCGCCTTTGCAAACGCCTGCTCGGCAAAGCAGCAGGGATTGGTGGCGACGATCGGCAGCCCGCGGTCATAGGCAAGATCAAGCAAGGCCTGTTCCGCCCGCTCCTCGACCTCGTCCCCCCGTCGCGCCAGCTCCACATAGACCCGGTCCGGAAACAACGCGGCAAGCCGGTCCGCATAAGTGCTCGCGCGCGCTGGCTGGTCCTCGGCAAACAGGCGCGCCAGCGCTCCCTCCCCGCCCGCGGTCAGCGCGATCAGCCCGTCGGTACGCCCGACCAATGTCTCGAAAAGGACGTGCGGTGCAAGGTCGATCGGTCGATCGAGGTGCGCGGCGCTCGCCAGCGCGCATAGATTGTCATAGCCGCGCTCATCCTGCGCATAGAGCGCCAGCCAGTCGACGATGGGCGCCACGCCATCGGGCATGTCCGGCCGGGCAACACCCAACATGGTGCCGATGATCGGCTGCACACCCTCGGCAAAGGCGGCGTCCGAGAACGCCATGGCGGCATAAAGGCCGTTGCGATCAGTCAGGGCTGCTGCGGGAAAACCCAGCTTTGCTGCATGTTTGGCAATCGCCTTCGGATCGATCGCCCCGTCGAGCATCGTGTAGGATGAGAAGATACGAAGCGGTACGAACCCGGAATGCGGCATCCCCTGCGCCTATCTGCCAGGCCGTGATTCGACCAGCGGAACTGCGCCATGATCGATCCGTTTCGCGGCAGATCGAAGTGGAGGTTGTGATGAGCGACGTGGGCCGCGCTGGCACGCCGACCACCGGCGCCGGCTGGGGATGGATCATCGCTTATGGCGTGCTTTCGGCTCTTCTTGGCCTGGCAGCGCTGCTGTTGCCGTTCCCCGCGACAATCGCGGCCACCTTCGTGATCGGCATTGCTTTTACGGTTTCCGGCGTGTTCTCGCTCATCGCTGGTCTTCGCGGCGCCGGAGCGGAAAGCCGCGGCTATTCGGTCCTCCTCGGCGTCCTGTCCATCGCCGCGGGCGTCATCATGGTGGCCCGCCCACTGACGGGCGCCATTTCGCTGACGATCGTCGTTGCCGCATGGCTGCTGCTGCGCGGCGCACTCGAGATCGTGCTGGGGCTGCGCATGCGTCGGCGCCGCTGGCTCATGCTGCTGCTTGGCGCAGTCAACATCCTGCTGGCGCTGCTGATCATCAGCACCGTGCCATTCTCCGCGTTGACGCTTCCCGGCTTCGTCCTGGGCGTCAGCTTCATGTTCAGTGGCGTCGCGGCGGTCATGGCCGGCCTGGATCATCGCGCCGGCGCCGCCGCCTTCACCTTCCCTGATGCGCGCCGACCATGAAGGACAAGAGCCGGCCTTCGATCAGAGCAGCTTCTCGATGTCCTTGCGGATGTCTTCGGGCTTGGTCGTCGGGGCATAACGATCGACGACCTCGCCGGCGCGGTTCACCAGGAACTTGGTGAAGTTCCACTTGATCGCCTTTGATCCCAGCAAGCCCGGTGCATCGCTCTTCAGCCGTTCGAACAGCGGATCGGCCTGCGCCCCGTTGACGTCGATCTTCGCGAACACAGGGAAGGTGACGTCATAGGTGAGCGAGCAGAAGTTTGCGATCTCGGCGGCGTCGCCCGGCTCCTGCGCACCGAACTGGTTGCAGGGAAATGCCAGCACTTCAAAGCCGCGCTCGGCGTAATCGCGGTGAAGCGCCTCCAGCCCTTCGTACTGCGACGTGAACCCGCATTTGGAGGCGGTGTTGACGATCAGGAGCACCTTGCCGCGATACGCTTCCAGCGACGCTTCTCCTCCGTCCGCGGTTTTCACCTGAAAGTCGGTTATCGCGCTCATTGCCGCTCTCCTCTGATCCAATCCGAGGAGGTCTCGCCGCTTATTGAATTGCGCGCAAGACAATAACGAAGGCGCACCAACGGCTGTGATGGCACGAGGCCGCCTATCCCGTGGCCGTTTACGTCAGCACACCGTCATGTAGCCGCACGACACGGTCCATCTTCGCGGCCAGGCGCTCGTTGTGCGTGGCGATCAGCGCCGCGGAGCCTTCCTCGCGCACCAGCCGGAGGAACTCGGCCAGCACGCGATCCGCCGTGCCCTCGTCAAGATTGCCCGTCGGCTCGTCGGCGAGCACCAGCGCCGGGTTGTTCGCCAGCGCGCGCGCCACCGCAACCCGCTGCTGCTCGCCGCCCGATAGCTGGCTCGGCCGGTGCGTCAGCCGATGTCCCAGCCCCAGCGCGCTCAGCAGCGTTCTGGCACGCGCATCAGCGGCCTCGCGCTCGGCACCATGGATGAGCTGGGGCAGCACGACGTTCTCGATCGCGTTGAAGTCCGGCAGCAGGTGGTGAAACTGGTAGACGAACCCCAGGTGATCGCGGCGCACCACCGTGCGACCATGCGCGTCGAGCTTGGCGGCTTCTTCTCCGGCGATGCGGATCGATCCTTCAAAGCCGCCCTCCAGCAGCCCGACCGCCTGCAGCAGCGTGGACTTGCCCGAGCCGGACGGGCCGAGCAGCGCAACGATTTCGCCCGGCGCCACGGACAGCTCGACCCCGCGCAGGACATTGATCGTCTCGTCGCCCTGGGTGAAGCTGCGGGACAGGCCGCGGGTTTCCAGAACCGCGCTCATCGCCGCGCCTCCCAACCGCCATGAGCAATCGCGTCGGCCTTATTCATAGCGCAACACCTGAACCGGATCCGTGCTCGCCGCCTTGTACGCGGGATAGATGGTCGCGAGCAGCGTCATCAGCGCGGTGATCACGACGATCGCCACGATTTCCACCGGATCGGGTTTCGAGGGCAATTCCGTCAAATAGCGGATCGAGGGGTCCCACAGCTCCTGCCCGGTCACGAACTGGACGAAGTTCACCACCGCCTGGCGATAGAAGAGGAACACCGCGCCCAGGATCAGGCCGGCGATGATCCCCAGCGTCCCGATCGTCACGCCCACCGTCATGAAGATCCGCATCATCGCCCCGCGGGTCGCACCCATGGTGCGCAGGATGGCAATGTCGCGGGTCTTGGCACGCACCAGCATGATCAGAGACGACGCAATGTTGAAGGCGGCCACCAGGATGATGATGCAGAGCACGACGAACATCGCCACCCGCTCCACCGCCAGCGCCTCAAAGAGTTGCGCGTTCATCTGGCGCCAGTCGCTCACCACCGCGAACCGGCCGACCTTTTCCGCGAGCGGCGCAAGGATCTGCCCCACCTTGTCGGCATTGACCGTCTCGAGCTCGATCATGCCCACCGCGTCGCCGAGCAGCAGCAGCGTTTGCGCATCCTCCATCGGCATGATCACATAGGCCTTGTCGAAATCGTACACGCCGATTTCGAAGACGGCCGCCACCGTATAGTTGACGTAGCGCGGCACCGTGCCGAACGGCGTGGTCTGGCCAGCGGGATTGATCAGCGTGATCTCCGACCCGACCGTCGCGCCAAGCGATTCGGCGAGGCGCGAACCCAAAGCGACGCGGTTTGATCCCGGCGTCAGCGAACTGATCGTTCCGGTGATCACCTTGTTGCCGATCGTCTGGTTCGATCGTAGGTCCTCGACGCGCATGCCGCGCACCAGCACGGCCTCAACGCGGCCGTTATACGTGGACATCAGCGGCTGTTCGACGAGCGGCACGGCGCTGGTCACGCCCGGCGTCGCCTGAGCGTCGCGAACGACCTCGCGCCAGTCCGTCAGCCGGCCGCCGATCCCCTGCACCACGGCATGGCCGTTCAAGCCGACGATTTTGTCAAAAAGCTCGGCGCGAAAGCCGTTCATGACGCTCATCACTATCACGAGCGCCGCCACTCCCAGCATCACCGCGCCAAGGCTGAATCCAGCAACAAGAACGATGAAGCGCTCACCGCGCCCGGGAAGCAGATAGCGCCGCGCGATCATTCGTTCATAGCGCGACAGGATCATGGCCCGCGTCTATCGACGGCTTCGCAGGCTGGCAACGGCGCTGTTGCGAAATGATCACAGAGCAGAAGCAATCGGTTTAGCTGGCGTTCATTTTCGTGGACGACCCACGGGTGAGCACCTAGCAATGCCGTCACTGGCACACAGGCAAAGGCCGTGGTTCGGGGAACGCTTCCAGCCCCGCCTCTTAGATGAGGCGCGCGGGCGGAGGCACAAGGGGGCTGACGAGCAATCGTCACGCAGGCGCCCGGGTCGGAAACGATCCGGGCGTTTGCTTGTCAGCCAAATCAGAAATCACAAGAAAACAGCACTTTGCTGTCGCGAGATGCGGCCAAATCCCAATCCGGCTCGTTGTTTCGCAGCATTGGTCATTGGGCATTTGGCATGAACGGCAAAGCTGCGATCCTCGTCATCGATTTGCTAAACACTTTTGATTTCACCGGCGGCGACACGTTGAAGGATCAAGTGAGCGCGATGGTCGATCCACTCCGCTCGCTACGTCAGCACGCGAAGTCGGCGGACGTGCCGGTCATTTTCGTCAACGATAACTACGGTCGCTGGCATGACGAGCCTAGCGAACTAGTGGCTTTCGCCAGCGAGGGCAAAGGCGGTCCGCTGATTGCGCAGCTAAAGCCGGAAGAGGACGATTACTTCGTCATCAAACCGGAATCCTCGGGCTTCTACGCCACGACCCTGCCGGCCTTGCTTCCGCGCTTGGGAGTGACGCGATTGGTGCTGGTGGGCGTCGCCGCGGACATTTGCGTGCTGTTCACCGCCGCCGACGCGCATATGCGCGAATACGACCTGTGGGTGCCGCGAGACCTGGTCGCCTCGCAGCATGAGGAACGCGCGGGCTGGGCGCTGGAGATGATGGAAAACGGGATGAGCGCCAAGACGCGGCCGACCAGCGAGTTGAGCTTGGCGGATTGGCTGGCAAGCGCGCCCAAGGTCCGGCAGGGCCGCGCTGATTGAGGTGCCGCAACGTCACGGCTTTTGCCACGTTCATGGTCGATGAACCGGCTTTCCCCTGATGATGATGACGCCCGCTATATTCGCCGATTATTCCTGACCCTTGGTGTCGCGGCGCTTGCCGCGACGCTGTATTTCACGGGCAACCTGCTGATCCTCGCTTTTGGCTCGGTGCTCGGCGCGATCGTCATCCACGCCATTGCGGAGATTTTCGAAGAGCGCCTGCGCCTGCCTGCCAAGCCTGCACTCGGCGGTGCGATCATCTCCGTGCTCGCCATCATCATCTTCCTCGGATGGCTGTTCGGCGTCGAATTCCGCACGCAGGTCAACGTGCTTGTCACGCGCCTCCCCGGCATCTTGGCGGAGCTGGGCGCCCAGCTCTCATCCTCACCGGTAGGCGCCAAGGTGGTGAACGCGGTGCGCGCGGCCTTTGCCGGCAGCCGGGTTGCACAGGACATCGGCGGCATTGCGGAAGGCGCCGGGCAGTTCGTCCTCAACGCCCTGCTTGTTCTGGTCGGCGCAATTTTCTTTGCCGTCGATCCCAAGATCTATGAGCGTGGCTTTCTTCTGCTGATGCCGCCTTCCAAGCGGGCGGTGATGGAAGATGCGCTCCTCGACACCGCCTCCACGCTCCGGCTGTGGCTGCGTGCGCAGCTCATTCAGATGACGACGATGGGCGTCTTGGTCGGACTTGGCCTTTGGCTCGTCGGCGTGCCGTCAGCACCGGCGCTCGGGCTGTTGACGGGGCTAAGCGAGTTCATCCCGTATGTCGGCCCGCTCGCCGCGATGGTCCCCGCCCTCGGCCTCGCCGCCACGCAATCGCTTCATCATGTCCTGCTGACCGTCGCCGTCTTCGCCAGCGTGCGCATTGTGCAAACGAACTTCATCACGCCGTTTGTCACCAGCCGCGTCGTCGCCATTCCCCCCGCCATCACCTTATTCGCCATTCTTGCGATCGGCGCCGTATTCGGATTGTTCGGCCTGTTCTTTTCGGCTGCCATGTTAGTCGTGATCTACACCTTGGTACGCAGCCTCTATCTTCGCGACACACTTGGCGAAGATATCCCGCACGCTCGTCACCGGACCTTGTTCGATTCTGCTGGGTCGCCGCGCGAGTAATTTCTGATATACCGATTAAGCGTCTGTTTACCTTTTACGTTCACATGTGATTTGGTTAATGGATCGGTTGGGGCGTGACGGGGGTACCGAGCATGCTCGCAAACGGGAGGATGACGGATGCGCGTGCTGCTGATCGAGGATGAGCCGACGACCGCCAAGGCAATCGAATTGATGCTCTCGGCTGAGGGCTTCAACGTATATTCGACCGATCTTGGCGAAGAGGGTTTGGACCTCGGCAAGCTGTACGATTACGACATCATCCTGCTCGATTTGAACCTGCCGGACATGCACGGATATGAGGTGTTGAAGAAACTGCGCGTTGCGCGTGTTTCAACCCCCGTCTTGATCCTTTCCGGCGTGAACGAAATGGAATCGAAGGTTCGCTCCTTCGGCTTCGGCGCCGACGATTATGTCACCAAGCCGTTTCACCGCGAGGAACTGATCGCGCGCATCCAGGCAGTGGTTCGCCGCTCCAAGGGGCATTCGCAATCGGTGATCCGCACCGGCAAGCTGTCGGTCAACCTTGATGCCAAGACGGTGGAGGTGGACGGCGCCCGCGTTCACCTGACCGGCAAGGAGTATGCGATGCTGGAGCTGCTTTCGCTCCGCAAGGGCACGACGCTGACCAAGGAGATGTTCCTCAACCACCTGTATGGCGGGATGGACGAGCCGGAACTCAAGATCATCGACGTGTTCATCTGCAAGCTGCGCAAGAAGCTGAGCATGGCGTGCGATGGCGAGAATTACATCGAGACCGTCTGGGGCCGCGGCTACGTGCTGCGCGAACTGGACGAGGTGACCGCAAAGGTCGCCTGACAGGCTCCTCGTGTATTGAGGAGAGGGCCGCGGGTATCGGGGGGTTCCCGCGGCCTTTCCATTTCATGGCATGTCGCGGATTGCGACACAGGTGCCGCCTGCCGCTGATCCGGTGCAGCGACGATCCGTCGTTGTGACGCTTGGGTCAGGCCGTACCGCTGCCATCGCCTCCGAACAATGAGGGGGAAACATGACGAACATCGCTATCCTGATCGGCGCCGCCATTGTCGCGGTCGCCTCGGCACCGGTGTCGGCCACGCGTGAGCGGACCGATACACCCGCGATTAGCCCACGCTGTGACACGAAGTCTTGCGCCAGGCGCGTACCAGTCACGTGCATGATCAATGCTGCGAGCAGCAAAGCGGGCGCCTGCCAGCATTCCGCGCGCGACATGGAGGAACTGGGCCGGCAGCAGTTGGATCAACTGATCGCCGGCTTGAACTGAAGCCTCAAGGTTCCGGTTGGCGACTTACGACCAGCGCGTGGAGGTGCTCCCGTAGCGCCTGCGCGTTCGCCGGCCAGGTGAAGCTTGCCGCATGGCTGCGCGTCGCCTCGGCCGACGGCGGGGCGCGCAGCACGTCCGCGATCGCCGCTGCAAAGGCAGCCGCATCGCGCGGAACCACGCGCCCGGCCGCGGGCCCGGTTACGACTTCGTGCGCACCCCCGGCTGGCGTGATCACAACCGGCGTGCCGCAGGCCAGCGCCTCCATCCAGGCGTTCGCCAGTCCTTCGGATGCGGAGGCCAGCGCCATCACATCCGCTGCCGCGATCAATCGGGGCAGATCCTCGTGCGGCACGGCGCCCAGCAATCGCACCCGGTCCGCAAGTCCCAGGCGGGCTGCCGCCGCCTCGATGCGCCCGCGCGCCGGGCCCTCGCCGGCGATGATCAGCGACACGCCTGGCAGGCGTGCGACCGCTTCGACCACGATCTCATGTCCCTTCCGCTCGATCAGCGCGCCGACAGAAATCACCAAGGGGCCGCTGATGCCGAGCTGCTGCTTGGCCGCGGCGCGCGCGATCGGCGCGAAGCGGTCGAGATCAACGCCGGTGTGATGCACGCGAATGCGATCCGCAGGCAGGCCGATCCCGATCATGTCGTCTCGCATCGCCGACGAGACGGCCAGCAGCCCGTCAGCCTCCTGCCCCGCCCGCCGGACCTGCGCCGCCGTTGCGCCTTGGCGACCCCAGAAATGAATGTCGGCACCGCGCGCCTTGATCGACACCGGCACGCCATAACGGCGCCCGAGCGCAACGGCCGCGGGGCCGTCCGGGAAGAAGAACGACGCATCGATCACGTCGAATGCAAAGTCTCGGCGGATGGCGTCCAGAAGCGGAACCAGCGCCCGCGTCAGTGATGGAACATGCAAGCGCCCCTGCGTTCCTGGATACACCGTAAAGCGCGGCCGATCGATCGTCAGTCCCTTCCACGTCTCGGCACGCGGGAGCCCCGCGAGCTGACGAAAGCGCGGCAGCAGGCGCAACGGCCCGGGCGGCAGCCCGACCGGCGCCACGGCTCGCACGGCCACGTCGGGCTGCGCGGCAAGGCCCAGCGTCTGGCGCTCGACGAAGATGCCGAAATTGGGCCGTGTCGAATCGGGAAACAGGCTGGAAAGCGTGAGAACGCGGAGCATGGCCGTTCCTGTAGCCCGCTACCCGTTAAAGCGAAGATGCGATGGCGTCAGTCGGCGGTGATGGCGTTTTAATGCCCCCGCTGCTATTCATCAATCATGGCGCACGCGCATCACGGCCCCGGGCACCATCACGGCCACGAGCACCATCACGGCCATAGTCACGGCCATCACCATCACGCGGCGCCCGTTCGCTGGGACGGTGCCTTCGCGATCGGCATCACGCTCAACTTGGGCTATGTCATTGCGGAGGCCAGTGCCGGTTTGTGGACGGGCTCGGTGGCGCTTCTTGCCGACGCCGGCCATAATCTGTCGGATGTTCTCGGGCTCGCCGTCGCCTGGGCGGGCGCAGTGCTGGCGCGCACGCCACCTTCCAAGCGCTTCACTTATGGGCTGAAGGGATCGACGATCCTGGCGGCCCTCGCGAACGCCGTGCTGCTGCTCGTGGCCTTGGGCGTCATCGCGATCGAGGCAGCGCAGCGGTTGACCGAACCAGCGTCAGTGCCCGGCCTTACGGTGTCGGCCGTGGCGGCCGTAGGCATCCTTATCAACGGCATCACCGCCTGGCTGTTCGCGCGCGGCCGAAAGGGCGACGTGAACATCCGCGGCGCCTATCTTCACATGCTCGCCGATGCGGCCGTCTCCGCCGGGGTGGTCCTCGCCGGGCTGGGTATCTGGCTCACCGGCCTCGGCTGGATCGACCCTGTCGTCAGCCTGCTGATCGCCGCGCTGATCTTCTGGCAGACTTGGGCGCTATTGCGCGAGACGGTGGAAATGAGCCTCGCCGCGGTGCCTCGCGCCATTGACTATGATCGGGTCAGCGATGCCCTCGCCAGCCTCCCCGGCGTGGCGCACGTGCATGATCTTCACATCTGGCCGATGTCGACCACCGAACCCGTGCTTACCGCGCACTTGCTGATGCCGCAGGGGCATCCGGGCGACGGTTTCCTGCGCCAGGTGCAGCACATGCTCCACCATGATTTCGGCATCGGCCACGCCACGCTGCAGGTGGAAACCGGCCGGGAGAACTGCGTGCTGGAACCGGCAGACGCGGTTTGATCGAACGCCCGTGACGTCGCCGCAGCCGGCGGGAACTCTCCCGTCAGGCGCTACTTAGATCAGCAGCCTGCGAACCTCAGTAAACCCGCGCCACCGCAAATTCGACCGCTTCGATCATCGCATCCTTCGCCGGCCCGTCGGCAAAAGGCGCGACGGCGTCGATCGCCCGCTGTCCGTAATGCCGCGCCCGCGCGATCGTATCGTCCGCTGCATGCGTGGACCGCACCAGCTCGATGGCACGGGCGAAATCCGCGTCACTATCGCGCCGCCCCTCCACCGCGTCCTTCCAGAACTGCCGCTCTTCCTCGCTACCGCGCGCATAAGCGAGGATCACCGGCAGCGTCATCTTCCCCTCACGGAAATCATCACCGGCGTCCTTGCCCATGGTGCCCGCATCAGAGGTATAGTCGATCGCATCGTCGACCAGCTGGAAAGCGATGCCAAGGTTGCGGCCATAGGCATCGAGCGCCGCTTCCTCGCCCTCCGGACGATCGGCCACCACTGCGGCAATCCGGCACGCGGCGGCGAACAGCGCCGCGGTCTTCGCGTTGATGATCTCCAGATAGCGATCCTCGCCTAGGTCGACGCGCCGCGCGGCGGTCAGCTGGTTCACCTCGCCCTCCGCGATCACGGCGCTGGCGTTCGACAGGATCTTCAGCGCGCTGAGGCTGCCCGATTCCACCATCAGCTCGAACGAGCGGGAGAACAGGAAATCGCCCACCAGCACGCTTGCCGGATTGCCCCAGATGATGTTCGCGGTGCGCTTGCCCCGGCGCAGGTCCGATCCGTCGACCACGTCGTCGTGCAGCAGCGTCGCGGTGTGAATGAACTCCACCGCAGCAGCGAGGCCGTAATGCCGTTCGCCATCATATTGGAGCAGCCGCGCGCTCGCGAGCGTCAGCATCGGGCGCATCCGTTTTCCCCCACTGCCGATCAGATGATTGGCGAGTTCGGGAATCAGGGGGATCTGCGATTGCATGCGATCAACAATCGCGGCGTTGACCTGATTCATGTCGTCAGCGACGAGGTGAATCATCGGGTCAAGCGAAGGCTGATGGCCGGAAAGGCGTTGGACGGTGGCGCTCATCTACAACTGCCTCTACGGACGCAGGCGCTAGGCCGCAATGGGAGGGCGCGAATGGCGGACGAGGTGTTGAGGGGGTATCGCAAAAGCATCGACAACATCGATGCAGCCTTGGTCTGTCTTCTGGCTGAACGATTCAAGGTCACGCAGGCGGTCGGCCGATACAAGGCCGAAGCGGGCCTCCCGCCGGCCGATCCGGGCCGCGAGGATCAGCAAATCGGCCGGTTGCGCGCCTTGGCCGAGGAAGCGGAGCTCGACCCGGAGTTCAGCGAAAAATTCCTGCGCTTCATTATCGATGAGGTGATTCGCCACCATCAGCAGCTGCGCGGCTGAGCCGTCCTCCCCCTTTCCGCAGGGCAGAAAGGGGAACTGACACCATTATTTGCCGGTGAAATTGGCGGGCCGCTTCTCCAGAAAGCTCGCCATCCCTTCGCGGAAATCCTGGCTTTGAAACAGCGGCAGCAGCTGAAGATAGACATGCTGCACATGGGTATCGAAGGTTTCTTCCATGCCCATGCGCATCAGCCGCTTCGCCCCCTGCACCGCCATTGGCGCATTGGCGGCGATCTCCAGCGCGATTTCCCGCGCACGTGCCGCGACCTGATCCGCCGGCACGACTTCGTTGACCAGCCCTTCCTTCAGGCAATCCGCGGCGCTGAGCGTCCGCCCGGTGAAGATGATCTCGGCTGCCTTGGCCCAGCCCAGCATGCGCGGCAGAAACCAGGTGCCGCCCGATTCGGGTAGGATCCCGCGCTTCACGAACGCCGCGGCGAGCTTCGCCTCCGCCGCCATCACCCGGATGTCGCACCCCAGCGCCATGTCCATGCCATAACCGGCCGCGGAGCCGTTGAGCGCCGCGATCACCGGCTTGTCGAGCGCGTGAAGCACCGTCGGCGGCGTGTTGCGCAGGTCGATCGTCGCGCCGAAGGTCGCAGAGGAGGAGCCGATCCCGTCGCCTTTCTGTGCGGCGTTCAGGTCGAGCCCGGCGCAAAAGGCGCGCCCAGTGCCCGTCAGCACGATTACCCGCGCTTCGCGATCCTCGCCCGCGCGCACCAGCAGGCGGGTCAACTCATCGAGCATCGGACCGGAGATGGTGTTCATCCGCTCCGGCCGGTTTAGCGTCAGCGTCGCGATGCCTTCAGACACCTCGTAGGTAACGTCCTCGCTCATCATTCCCTCTCCCATTCATCGTCATTCTGAAGCCGATCGAGACGCAAGGCCGTGGCGGCGTTCCGCTCCCGGCGAACTCAGCGACGCAGCGGCCTGGACGCCGGCACAAACCCGCCATGACACACGATCTTTCGCATCGCTGGCGGACTAATGCGGCATCAAGCCGCGCGCGCCATCCGCGCGACGGTGGCTTCATATTCCGCCATCGTCTCATCGAAGATTTGCGCCACTGGCTTCACCTCACGAATGCGCCCGGCAACCTGCCCGGTGAGCGCGATGCCCGCCTCCAGATCCCCACCGAAATACACCGCCTGCGTATCGGCGAACTCACCAAAGATGTTCGCCGTACCGTCCTTTTCGATTCGCGTGGTCCGGTCGGTACGCAGCGCGCGAAGCGCCGGCCCTGGGCCGCTGCGGTTGAGGAACACCGTATCGGTCGCATCCGCCTCGACGATCGCGCGCTTCCAATTGTCATGCACCGGGCATTCGGCCGAGGAGAGAATTCGTGTCCCCATCAGCACGCCCTCCGCGCCCAGCGCGAACGCCGCCGCCATCGTCCGCCCGTCCATGATCCCGCCCGCGGCGACGACTGGGACGTCGACCGCCTCCACCACCTGCGGCACCAGCACCATGGTCGACACGTCCTTGGGGTTCTTGAAGCCCCCGCCCTCGCCACCCTCGACGATCAGGCCGTCGACGCCGGCCTCCACCGCCCGCAGCGCGCCGGCAAGGCTGGGCACGACATGGAAGACGGTGAGCCCCGCCTCCTTCAGCATGCCGGTATATTTCATCGGGTCACCGGCCGAGGTGGTGACGAAGCGGATGCCCTGATCGATCACGAACTGGATGATGCCCGGATCGCGCACGAACGCCTGGGCGACGTTCACCCCGAACGGCTTGTCGGTCAGCTGCCGCATCTTGAGGATCTCGTCGCGCACCGCGTCGAGTTCACCCGACGATGTCTCGATGATCCCCATGCCGCCGGCGTTCGACACGGCCGACGACAAATGCGACCGCGCGATCCAGCCCATCGCCGCCTGGATGATCGGCTTTTCGATCCCAAGCATCTCGGTGACGCGCGTCTTCAGCGCCATTCGCCCTCTCCCGATTCCCTTGATTTGAAGATCGGGTTCGCACGGCAAGCGCCTTGGCGCCAGTCCCTTTCAAACAGTGAGTGCGAGAAGCGCGAAGGTCGCCAGCCAGTGCGTACCCATGTAATCGTCCGCCAGATGCGGCAGGCTGGCGGCGAGGTGATCATCCGCCGCGGCGCGTGCGACCGGCGCCAGCGGACTATGCGGCAACGCGGCAGCGATCGTGCGCCAGCACCACGCCCGGCTGAGGTTCAGCCCGTCGAGATGTGCGATCTTGCCATCGCTGCGATCGGACACGATGGCCGGGGTGAACAGCGTCTGCGGCTTGCCTTGCACCGCCTGCGGCAGGAACGCGTCGAACCATGCCGCGAAGCCATCGCCGAGCACTCGGCTCATCAGCAGCGCCTCGCACAGCGCGGAGGACAGGAACTCGTCACCGCCCGGCTCCCATGCCTGACAGCCGCGATCCTCGCGGAACCAGTCGCGGGCGCGCGCGTCGATCAGCGTCACCAGCGCTGGATCATGATCTAGCGCCCAGTCACGTGCCAACGTCAGCGCGAAAGCGGTGTTGTAGTGGGTGCCGACGCGAATCGGATAGGTGAGCTTGGGCAAATGCTGGTGGAAGCGCTCGGCAAAGGCGCGCGCGAGTGGCTCCAGCGCCGCGCCCCAGGCCGCGTCATGGCGCATCGCTTCGGCATGCAGCGCCAGCGCCCAGGCCCAGCCGTACGGCCGTTCGAACCCGGCTGCGTAGGGCCGCGTGAGCACCGCCAGCTCGCCGGCGACTTTCTCCGGCACCAGCATCTCGTTGGCGCGGCCGCCAATCTCCGCAGCCTCGGGCAGATCGGGGAACAGCCGCGCGATCGTCAGTAGCTGCCACCAGCCATGGACGCAGCTGTGCCAATCGAAGCTGCCGTGGAAGATCGGGTGGATCTCATGCGGCTCGCGCAGATCCTCCGGCCCGGTCAGCACCTGATCGAGCTTGAAGGGATAACGCTGCCCGACATGGCCCAGCGTGAGCCGGGCGAAGCCGGCGGCGACATCGGGCGTCAGGGTCATGCAACGATCCACCACAACAAAAGCACATTGAACACGAGCAGCGGCAGCGCCGTCGGCACCTGCGCACGGATCACGCCGTTGCGATCCTTCAGCTCAAGAAGCGCGGCAGGGACGAGATTGAAGTTCGCCGCCATCGGCGTCATCAACGTGCCGCAGAAGCCCGCCAGCATCCCGACCGCCGCCACCGGCGCGGGATCCGCGCCATAGGTCTGTACCAGCAGCGGGATGCCGACCGCCGCCGCCATCACCGGGAACGCGGCAAAGGCATTGCCCATCACCATCGTGAACAGCGCCATGCCGAGCCCGAAGGCCAGCACCGCGCCAAGCACGCTGCCGGTGGGGATGGCGACGCCGACCAGCCGGCCGACCACCTCGCCGACGCCCGCCAGCGCGAACACCGCGCCGAGGCTCGCCAGCATCTGCGGCAGCACGGCGGCCCAGCCAATATCGTCCATCAAGCCGCGGCCAGCACGGAACGGCTCGGCCGGTGCCGGCCGCAGCCAGACGTAACAAAGCACGAGCGCCAGGAGCACGCCCGCCGTCAGCGCCACCAGCGTCGCCTGCTTGCCGTCGAACACAGTTGGGAATTGCTTGAACACGAAGGTGCCGATCAGTGCGGTTGCCGGGATCACCAGCGCGGGCACGAACACCATCGCGCCGCGCGCTGTGGGCTCGCCCGCCGGCACGCGCCGCTTCATTCGCCCGCTCGCCGCGATCGCCACCAGCGCGAGGACCAGCACGCCATTGCCGATGTCCCCCAGCCAATCGCCGGCAAGGAAGCTCGTCGCGACCAGCCCGTAGAAACCGGTGTTGGCCCAGCGCCGCTCCGTGAAAGACAGGATCGCGAAGGCGAGGAACGTTATCCCCGCGACGAGATAAACGAAATTCAGCCCGATCATGCGCGGCGGGCCTTGCGATCGAGCCGCCACAGCCGCGTCCCGTGGATCGCAAAGGCGGCGATCGCGGTGGGGATCGCCCAGACCGACATGTGCAGCGGCTCGACGAAGATGCCGTAGCCCTCCAGCACGCCCTTCATCAGCAGGATCGATCCGATCGCGATGAAGATATCCTCGCCGAAGAACAGCCCGATGTTGTCGGTGGCCGCAGCCATCGCCTTCACCTTTTCGGGATCATGCGCCTCCCCCGCCGCAGCCTCCGCCATCGGCGCGATCAGCGGGCGGACGGTCTGCGCCGGCCCCGCGACGGAGGTGAGGCCAAGCGCGGCGGTGATCTGGCGGAACGCGAGATAGGCCATCAGCAGCCGCCCGGTCGTCAGCCCCTTCAGCCCGCCGACGAGCGAGCGCGCCCGCGCCTGTAACCCGTTGCGCTCCAGCAGCCCAATCACCGGAAGCACGATATAGATGGCGGTGACGTAGCGCGTGTCGTTGAACGCCTTGCCGAACGCGGCGAGAATGGCGAGCGGATCGATCCCGGCGGCGAGCCCGGTGACGAGCGCGGAGGCGGCGATCACCAGCATCGGGTTGAAGCGCAGCAAGAAGCCAAGCGCGATGATCGCGATGCCGGCAAGGACGAGCATCTATTGCGCCATTAATCGATCGACCGAACCGCCGTTGCGCGCGAGGATCGCGGCAACCCGGCGGCGGCCCGCATAATAGATCAGCACGCCGGCATCCGGATAGCGCGCGCGGATCTGTGCCTCGTCCACCGCGCCGCCGATGCTCGTCTCTCCTGCAACGTGATCGGCATAGCCCTCGCGCTTCCAGGCCGGCAACCGAGCCAGCGCGATCTCACCGTAACGTCGCGCGGTCAGCACATGCACCATTTCGTGCGCGATTGTTCCGGAGAGCGTGCGCGTGCCGCCAATCCCTGCCCCATTCGTCACCCGATCTGCCGCCACGTCGGTGTGGTTGAACAGCAGCACGTGCGCGAACGGGCGCCGCAGCGCGACCGCCCCGGCGTGCCCCGCCGCCATGACGCGCCAGCGCCATCCGCCGTTGGTAAGCACCAGCGTCCGCGGCAGCGAAGGATCGTCCAGCGGACATTGTGCCAGCAACGCGTCGGCGCGCGCGAGCCGCTGCGCGATCACTGCAGGGATCGGCCGGTCGGCATAGATCGTTGTCCGGCCGATCTGCATCTGGTGCGGAAAGGCCAGCGCAGCGGGAACGTAGGTCAGCACCGCCGCAGTCGCTCCGCTGGCGGCGAGCGCCTCAAGGCTACGCCGCCCGAACGCTCGCTGGATCAGGCGCCCTGCATGCGTCACGCCGGCTGGAGCAGGCCTTCCCTGGCGATCTTCTCGCGCCAGACGAGCGGGGCGAGCTGGTGGACGTTGTTGCCTTCGCTGTCGACCGCGACGGTGACCGGGAAGTCCTCCACCTCGAACTCGTAGATCGCTTCCATGCCGAGATCCTCGAAGCCGACGACCTTGGATCCCTTGATCGCGCGCGCGACGAGATAGGCCGCACCACCGACCGCCATCAGATAGGCGCTCTTGGCGTCCTTGATCGCATCGGTCGCCGCCGGCCCGCGCTCGGCCTTGCCGACCATCGCGAGCAGACCCTGATCGAGCATCATGCGGGTGAACTTGTCCATCCGCGTCGCCGTGGTGGGGCCGGCCGGGCCGACCACTTCCTCGCCGACCGGATCGACCGGACCGACATAATAGATCACGCGGCCCTTGAACTCGACCGGCAGCTCCTCGCCGGCATCAAGCATGTCCTTGATCCGCTTGTGCGCGGCGTCACGCCCGGTCAGCATCTTGCCGTTCAGCAGCAGGCGATCGCCCTGCTTCCACGAGCGGACCATCTCCGGCGTCAGCGTGTCGAGGTCGACGCGGATCGCGGCCTTGTCTGGCGTCCAGTTGACCTTCGGCCACTCATCGAGCTTCGGCGTCTCGAGATACGCCGGGCCGCTGCCGTCGAGCGTGAAATGCGCGTGGCGGGTGGCGGCGCAGTTCGGGATCATCGCCACCGGCTTGCCCGCGGCATGGCAGGGCGCATCGAGGATCTTGACGTCGAGAATGGTCGACAGCCCGCCCAGGCCCTGTGCGCCGATGCCGAGCGCATTGACCTTGTCGAAGATCTCGATGCGCAGCGCCTCGATATCGTTCTTCGGGCCGCGCGCCTTCAGCGGACCCATGTCGATCGGCTCCATCAGCGCCTTCTTGGCGAGCAGCACGCAATGCTCCGCCGTGCCGCCGATGCCGATGCCGAGCATCCCCGGCGGGCACCAGCCGGCGCCCATCTGCGGCAGCATTTCCAGCACCCAGTCGACGATCGAGTCGCTCGGGTTCATCATCTTGAACTTGGACTTGTTCTCGCTGCCGCCGCCCTTGGCGGCGACATCGACCGACACTTTGCTGCCCGGCACCATCTCGACATGGAGCACGCAAGGCGTGTTGTCCTTGGTGTTGCGGCGGGTGAAGGCGGGATCGGCGAGGACCGAGGCGCGCAGCTTGTTCTCCGGGTGGAGATAGGCGCGCCGGACGCCTTCATCGACGATTTCCTGCATCGAGCGATTGGTGTCGTCGATGCGGCAGTCCATGCCCCATTTGACGAACACGTTGACGATGCCGGTGTCCTGGCAGATCGGCCGGTGGCCTTCCGCGCACATCCGGCTGTTGGTCAGGATCTGCGCGATCGCGTCCTTCGCGGCCGGGCCCTGCTCCGCCTCATAGGCGTCGCCAAGCGCGCGGATGTAATCCATCGGGTGATAGTAACTGATGAACTGGAGCGCATCGGCAACGCTCTCGATCAGGTCTGCGGCGCGGATCGTCGTGGTCATGAGGCGCTGCACTATGGCGCGCCCGCGGCGAGTGCAACTGGTCTGCGCGCCTGTTGCGATCCTCCCGTGCCGGCGCGCACCGCATGGCTCTTGGCAGCCCTGCCGCGCCCGTCACAGCCAACTCAGGTTTGACGAAAGATGCTCAGTCATAAACACTTTGCCAATCCTCTTTGGGTAGCCGGTGTGCATGGGATCCGTTCGCCGTACCATGATTGCCGCGCCAGAGCGTTCCGCCCGCCTCGTTGAGGCGCTGGGATTGGTCGCCTGCGATGACGATGCTCAGTGCGACGCCAGCACGGCGCGGCTGAAAGAAACTGCCACGCTGTGGCCGGTCGTGCTGTCGGTGCTTCTCGTAACGTCGCTGGGAACGGCGGGCACATTGGCGCTCTGGCACGAGCCGGTCGGGCTCGCCACCGCGCTTGGCGTCGCCATGACCGGGCTCGGCCTCGCGGCTTGGGCCGTGCTCGCACTTCCCGCCGCGCAGGACATGGCGCCACATCAGCGCATCCTTTCGCTTGCGGGGCTCGCCGCAGCGCTGGGCATCGTACTGTCGCTTCAGCTCGATCTCTCGCCGACGCTTCCCACTGGCCCGCTGCGGGTCACCGGCTTCGTTCTCGGCTTCGGCAGCATCGTGCTGACCGCCATTGCGCTTCACCCGGTGCGCGCGGCCTCGCTTGTCTTCGCGGTGTCGCTGGCGCTGATGGTGCCTTTCGCCGGGGGCACCGGCCTCGCCGCCGCCGCAGCGCTGCTGCTGGCCGCGCTCCTGGTCGCCGGCGTTTGCCGCATCGCGATGCGGGATCAGCAACGGCTCGGCGCCCAGGAAGACCAAGAGCGTGAGCGGCAGCTCGCGACCCGGCTGGTGCGGGAATATGAAAGCCATGGCACCGGCTGGTTCTGGCAAACCGATCGCGCGGGTTGCCTCAACTATGTCAGCGCCAAGGTCGCGCGGGAGCTTGCCGCGCTGGGCACCGCGCCCATGGGGCAGCGGCTGGTGGATGTGTTCCGCGTCGATTCCAGCATGGCGGAAACCGAACGGACGCTGACATTCCACCTGTCATCGCGCACCAGCTTCTCCGATTATTCGGTTCGCCCCGCGTTTGAAACGGCCGCCGATCGCTGGTGGTCGATCTCCGGTCGGCCGATGCTGGACGATCTTGGCCGTTTTCAGGGCTTCATCGGCTTCGGCTCCGATCTGACGGAGAAGCGCCGGTCGGAGGCGGAAATCACGCGCCTTGCCCTGTTCGACAGCCTCACCGGGCTCGCCAACCGCCAACGGCTGCGCTTGTCGCTCGATCAGGCACTCTCGACCGCCCAGGGGCCGCACACCACCACTGCCTTGTTCCTGCTCGATCTCGATCGGTTCAAGGTGGTGAACGATACGCTCGGGCATCAGTGCGGCGACGAACTGCTCAAGCAAGTCGCCCAGCGGCTGCAGCGAACCGTCGGCGATGCCGGGCTGGTCGGCCGGCTGGGCGGCGACGAGTTTCAGGTCGTCCTCCCGCGTGAGGGCAATCGCGAACAGCTCGGCACGCTGGCGCAGCAGATCATCACCGCTTTGTCCCAGCCGTTCTTCATTGCAGGCTCCTCGCTGTCGATCGGCTGCTCGGTCGGCATCGCGATCGCGCCCGAACACGGCCATGACAGCGAAACGCTGATCCGCAACGCGGACTTGGCGCTATATGCGGCCAAGGCCGACGGCCGCGGCGTTTCCCGTTTCTTCCGCGAGGAGATGCTGGCCGGCGCGCAAAAGCGCAAGCGGCTGGAAGACGATCTGCGGAGTGCCCTAGGCGACGACGAATTCCACCTCGTCTATCAGCCGGTGGTATCCACCCGTGATCAGCGCATCGTCGGCTATGAGGCGCTGCTGCGCTGGGAACACCCGACCCGCGGCGCGGTCAGCCCGGCCGATTTCATCCCCGTTGCCGAGGAATGCGGGATGATCGAGGCGATCGGCGAGTGGGTGCTGCGCACCGCCTGCGCGGAAGCGGCAAATTGGCCGGCGAACGTGCGGATCGCGGTCAACGTCTCGGCGATCCAGTTCGCCAACCCGGCACTGCCCGCTATCGTCACCAGCGCCCTCGCCACGTCCGGGATCGGCGCCGACCGGCTGGAGCTGGAGATCACCGAAAGCGTGTTCGTCAACGACGACGCTTCGTCCAACCAGATGTTCAAGACGCTGAAGGGCATCGGCGTGCGGCTGGCGCTGGACGATTTCGGCACCGGCTATTCCTCGTTAGGCTATCTGCGCAAGGCGCCGTTCGACAAGATCAAGATCGACCAGAGCTTCGTGCGCGGCGCGATCCAGGCGGGCAATCGCAACGCTGCGATCATCAAGGCGATCGTCACCCTGGCCGACACGCTGGGCATGGAAACCACCGCGGAAGGGGTGGAGCAGCAGGACGAGATCAAGCTGATCAGCGATCTTGGCTGCAGCCACATCCAGGGCTTCGTTTATGGCCGCCCGGCCCGCGCCGCGGATGTACGCGCGCAGCTCGACAGCGGCGGCAGCGGCGCTGGCGGCGCAACGCCGGTCGGCCATCGCGTCAGCCGGGCGAATCGCGCCACCGTGCTGCGCTCGGCCCGTCTGGAGATCGGCGGCGAGACCGGCGAGGTGCGCATCCGCAATCTCTCCGCCACCGGCGTGATGATCGACGGGGTGGACTTCCCCGAAGAGGCAGTCGGCGTGGAAGTCCGCATCGAGTTGGTGGAAAACGAGCTGTTCCCGGCCACCATTCGCTGGATTTCGGAAGGACGGGCGGGACTGGAATTCACCCGCCACTTCGACATGGAGCGGCTGTCGCAGGCGCCCTCACGCGTCATCCGCCGCGCGAGCTGAGGCTTCGCCCGGCTGCACCGTACCCTTCGCTAAGCCGTGCCTGCGCCGGAAAGAGCCGGCCCGGCCGCAAGCCCCGCATCGCTCGCCGGAACGCGAAAATATTTCTGCGGCGACCAATCCGGCTTGCATTTCATGAACCCCGCGGAAGTCCGCGCGTCGCCTCATTTGACGTGGTTGAACGGCACCCTCGCCACAATAAACTGTTCGCCCGTCCCAGCGATTTCCCCCTTGCCTCCGCGCCGCACCTGCCACAAGCTGTGGGGGTATTTCGCAGGAGCAGGCGCTAGCGCTGGTAGAACAGAAGCCGCGGTATCCATTATCGTGGAGGAGACCACGCCGCTCTGCGATGAGCTGCGGTCACTTTTTGTTCTCATTCGCACGACTGCTCCGGTATGACTCGGGGACAGGCCTCCGATTCGAACGAACAGACAAATAGGACGGCGGCGATGGACTTTAGAGACGCGAGCGAGGCGAACATGGCGATCGACGCACTGGAAGCGACGAACGAAACCGAAACCGGGGGTGCGGCAACAAACACGCTGCGTCGTCCCTACCCGCTCGATGTCGATCATTCGCGCGACTCGCTGCTGACCGATTTCGGCAAGGACACGCTGCAGGATCGTTATCTCCTGCCGGGCGAGACCTATCAGGATCTCTTTGTCCGCGTCGCCAGCGCCTATGCCGACGATGCCGCGCATGCGCAGCGCATCTACGATTATATCTCGCAGCTCTGGTTCATGCCGGCGACGCCCGTGCTGTCGAACGGCGGCACGGGTCGCGGCCTGCCGATCAGCTGCTATCTGAATTCCGTGCCCGACAGCCTGAACGGCATTGTCGATACCTGGAACGAGAACGTCTGGCTCGCGAGCCGCGGCGGCGGCATCGGCACCTATTGGGGCAATGTGCGCGGCATCGGCGAGCCGGTCGGCCTCAACGGCAAGACCAGCGGCATCATCCCCTTCGTGCGCGTGATGGACAGCCTGACGCTGGCGATCAGCCAGGGCTCGCTGCGCCGCGGCTCGGCCGCCTGCTATCTCGACGTGTCGCACCCGGAGATCGAGGAGTTCCTCGAGATCCGCAAGCCGTCGGGCGACTTCAACCGCAAGGCGCTGAACCTGCACCACGGCGTGCTGATCCCCGACGCGTTCATGGAAGCGGTGCGCGACGGCGGCGAGTGGGAGCTGAAGAGCCCCAAGGACGGCACCGTGCGCGGCAAGGTCGATGCGCGCAGCCTGTTCCAGAAGCTGGTCGAGACCCGCCTCGCGACCGGCGAGCCGTACATCGTGTTCGCCGATCACGTGAACAAGAACATGCCCAAGCATCACCGCGATCTGGGCCTCAAGGTTTCCACCTCGAACCTGTGCAGCGAAATCACGCTGCCGACGGGCAAGGATCACCTCGGCAACGATCGCACGGCGGTCTGCTGCCTCTCCTCGCTCAATCTTGAGACGTGGGATCAGTGGAAGGACGACAAGCAGTTCATCGAGGACGTGATGCGCTTCCTCGACAATGTGCTGCAGGATTATATCGACCGGCATGAGCCGGGCATGGAGCGCGCGGCCTATTCCGCGGCGCGCGAGCGCTCGGTCGGGCTTGGCGTGATGGGCTTCCACTCCTTCCTCCAGGCACGCGGCCTGCCGATGGAAGGCGCGATGGCGAAGAGCTGGAACCTCCGCATCTTCAAGCACATCAACGCGCAGGTGAACCAGGCGTCAATGACGCTCGCCGCCGAGCGTGGCCCGTGCCCCGACGCCGCCGACATGGGCGTGATGGAGCGTTTCAGCTGCAAGATGGCGATCGCGCCGACCGCGTCGATCTCGATCATCTGCGGCGGCACGTCGGCGTGCATCGAGCCGATCCCGGCCAACATCTACACCCACAAGACGCTGTCGGGCAGCTTTGCGGTGAAGAACCCGTATCTGGAGAAGCTGCTCAACGAGAAGAGCAAGAACGCGGAAACCGTCTGGAACTCGATCCTCGAGCATGGCGGCAGCGTGCAGCACCTCGACTTCCTCAGCCCGGAGGAGAAGGACTGTTTCAAGACCAGCTTCGAGATCGACCAGCGCTGGCTGCTCGAGCTCGCCGGTGATCGCTCGCCATACATCGACCAGGCGCAGTCGCTGAACCTGTTCATCCCGGCCGACGTGGAAAAGTGGGATCTCCTGATGCTGCACTTCCGCGCGTGGGAACTGGGCATCAAGTCGCTCTATTATCTGCGTTCCAAGAGCGTGCAGCGCGCGGGCTTCGCTGGCGGCGTGGAGGCCGACAATACGATCGAGAAGCCCAAGTTCGATCTGGGCGAGACGACCGACTACGACGAGTGCCTCGCCTGCCAGTGACGAGCGGGCGGCTTCGGATTGCCTGAGCAATCCGAAGACTCGCCACGGCGGGCAGCGGTGCCGGCATAGCCGGCAACGTCTGACGGCGTGGCGCTAGGAAGCGCAGGGACGCGACACACGCCACCCTGCTTCAGTCACCGCCAGGCCGCCGCCGCGACAATCCAGGTGCGACCAAGGCGTCACGCCCGTACCCGTAGCCCAAGGCTCCGCTAACAACCACCATCGGTGGCTAGCGGACCGCCTGCTTCGGAGCTTGAAGCGGCGATAGCTGCCTGCCCCGCCCCGAAGTTTATTTGCCGAGCAGGGCATCCCGGCGGGGCTGGCCAAGAGAGCCCCGGATGATCTCCGCAAAGGTGCCGATGGCGTCGGCTTCGGCCAGCTTACCCCGCACGATCGCAGCGGACAGCCCTTCTCCCGCGCTGACCAGGCCGATGCACAACCGGTCGAGGGCGGCCTCGGGCATGTCGCTGAACGGCCGGAGCACGGACACGAACATCGCCACGCATTGGTCGAGGAGTTCGACATAGACGTCGGCCTTTTCCGGGCTTCCCGCAAGTGCGGCACCGACGATGTGGAATTCACCGGTCAGATCGGCAGCACAGCGGATATATGCATCCGCCAGGCACGCGATCGTCTCCTCGCGGTCTTTGGAGGTGGCCGCCATCGCCTGACGAAACGTCTCTATCCGCTCGCTGTCGATCCATCGGTAGAGGTCGATCAACAGCCCGGATCGCGTACCGAAATGGTCGTACACCACGGGCTTCGACACCCCCGCACTTGTCGCAAGATGCCCGAGCGTCAGAGAGTCCGCGCCCTGTGTGCGGATCACCTGCAGCGCCGTGGTGAGCAACTGATGATGGCGATCGGCCTTGGAAAGCCTGCGGCGCGGCTGTGCGGGAACTGCAACTGGCTCTGCTGTCATGAAAAGCTCACTTGCCAAACCTATTAATGGTAGCTTATCTGCTACCTACGTTTGGTAGCTTAAATGCGGAGGAGAGAGAGTCAATGTCCTGCGCTTTGGTGGTGATGGCGCATCCCGACGCCACGTCGCTGACCCGCTCGGTCTCGATCGAGATCATCGCGGCGTTCAAGGACCATGGGATCAGCGCCGAACTCGCGGATCTCGCGGCCGAAGGCTTCGATCCGGTATTCGGTCCGGCAGACCGGAACGCCTTTGCGGCAGGCAGCCCTACGCCCGACGATGTCCGCGTCGAGCAGCAGCGGATCGATCATGCCGATAATCTAGTTCTGGTCTATCCGGTTTACTGGTGGTCGATGCCGGCGTTGCTCAAGGGCTGGATCGACCGGGTATTCGTTTCGGGCTGGGCCTTTGACGCCGATCCCGAGCAGGGCCTTGTCAAGAAACTCCGTCGGTTGAAGGTGCATCTGATCGCGCTCGCAGGCGCCGATGCTGCGACCTACGCCAAGTACGGCTATCGACAAGCGATGCAGGCCCAGATCGACCAAGGCATTTTTGGCTATTGCGGTGCGACCGTGGCCACATCGGAGTTGTTTACCGCCGATCACGCAGACTTCGCCATTCTTCCCCAACAGGCCGCTCAGTCCATCATCAACAATCTTTGATGATGGAGCATTCTGGTATTGTCGCAGGCGAACCGCTGCCGTGTAATGGCCGGCGATCTGCGCAACAACAATCCGGCGATCGGCTTACCCCACAAACCGCCCCCGAGGTTCGCCTGCCTGAACGCCCGCTTTTGGGTGCTAGCGGACGGACTGCATTTGCGCGTTCAAGCCGCTATCACCGGCCTCCAACGCAACGAGGGTGGTAATGACGATTATCGTATATGGCATTGCGAACTGTGACACCGTCCGCAAGGCGCGCGCGTGGCTCGATGCGCACCACGTCACCTACCGATTTCATGATTACAAGAAAGCGGGCGTTGATTCGGCCGCCCTCGGCCGTGCCGTTGATCGGCTCGGCTGGGAAAAGGTGCTCAATCGTCAGGGCACGACCTTTCGCAAATTGCCGGAGAGCGAACGGGCGGACCTCGATCGATCGCGCGCGATGGCGATCATGCAGGCGCACCCCTCGGCCATCAAGCGGCCGCTGCTGGAACATGGCGCTGTGGTCGAAGCTGGCTTTTCCGCCGACCGCTACGCGGAATTGTTTGACTGATCGAAGACCGGGAGGGGCTCCAGTCGCGCGCGGACGCCCTCCCCGCCTGAAGCTGCACAGCGTCGGCTCGCAGACGGCGGTGCCTTGACAAGACACGTGCCGCGCAGAACATAGCATGAACATCAATGGCGCGCCGCCATTTCGGCGAGCGCCAGGAACATACCAGATGTTGAGCATCGTTGATGCACGATGTCTATATGTTGCAGTTTTTGGCGTGGTACGGCGGGCCACTCTGCGCTATTCAACGGGCTGACCCGCCACGTTGAGCATCGCGCTCCCGAGTCGGTGAAGCCAGGTCGGTTGTGTTGGTAGGAGCGAGCGGATGGAACGGACGAAAAGCCGATGCGCCCCCGCGCCGCTGACCGGCACAGCGGCTGGTTCTGGCGCGGATATGGAGACGAAATCCGGGATGGATGCGGGCACCCGTGTGCGCCATGTCACCGCGCCACGTCGCCCATACGCAAGCGGGCAGCGCCGGCGGTCCGGCACTGCCCGCATGGTTGGCCGTGATGCCCGTCCCGCTCCCGTCAGGGGAGCAGGCGCTGGCTCACTCGCCTTCTTCGAACATGTCCATGGCGTTCTGCGCGGTTGCGCTCAGGCGGACGGTGTCGCCTTCGATCGTCGCGACCAGGCCGGCCGGCAGGTAGTGATGCTTGGCGCCCTGTCCGTCCTGGGTGGACGGGCTGTCCTGCTTGGTCAGCTTGATCCGCTCGCCATCGACATGGTCAACCGTGCCGACATGAACGCCGTCGGCGCCGATGACGGTCATATGTTCCTTGATGTTGCTATGGTCGTGCATGCTTGGTCTCCTTGCGGGTCGGCAACACAACGACACATGGGGCGATTGGATGCGTGAGGTGGATGGCATGAGCGGTGGCATCTCCGCGCGCGCTTCGTCGGCCCGTGTCGGGGCCGGGGCCGGCGCGTCTGCAAGCCGTGGCGATGCGGCGCGGTGGATGCCGGGACAGACCTGTCGAGAGCGGGGCCGGACGGCCCGGCTTGATGGTGGAAGGCTGGCGCTGCTGTCGCTCTCCCTCCTGCTCGCCGCCTGTGCGAAGCAGGTGCCGTCCGCCGTGAACCAGGCGGCCGCGACGCCGGGCTTCCTGCTCGGGCTGTGGCACGGCTTCATCTTCCCGGTGGCCTGGGTGCTCAGCCTCTTCATGCCGGATGTCGCCATCTATGCAGTGCCCAACAACGGCGGCTGGTATGATTTCGGCTATTTCATCGGGGTCGTCTTCCTGGGCGTGGGCGCGCGCAAGACGCGCACCGTCTATGTCTCCCGCCGTGTGGTCCGATGAGCTGGCAGATCCTGGCCATGTATGCGGTTGCGCTCGTCTTCGCGCTGGTCGGCGCCGGGCTCCTGCTCGCGCTCGCCCGCCCGCGCAGCGAGGGGCAGGTTTATGCCTTTCGCATGATCGGCATCATGGCCCTCGCCGGCGGCATCGTCCTGGCGATGAGCGCCACCGCCATGTGGCAGTGGAGCATGGAGGGATGACCCATCTTCTCTTGCTCACACGCACAATGTTCGTGAATTTTCAAATCGTCGTTCCGGAGTAACCCATGCCCCTCCTCCAAGCCTCCAAGCAGTACAAGCCATTCGAATACCCCTGGGCATTCGAATATTGGAAGCGCCAGCAACAGCTCCACTGGCTGCCCGAGGAGGTGCCGCTGGGCGAGGATTGTCGTGATTGGGCGCAGAAGCTCACCGATCACGAACGCAACCTGCTGACGCAAATCTTCCGCTTCTTCACCCAGGCGGACGTCGAGGTGCAGGATTGCTACCACGAAAAGTACGGCCGCGTGTTCAAGCCGACCGAGGTCAAGATGATGCTGACGGCGTTCAGCAACATGGAGACGGTGCACATCGCGGCGTACAGCCACTTGCTCGACACGATCGGCATGCCGGAAAGCGAATATGGCGCGTTCCTCGATTATGCCGAGTTGAAGGACAAGCACGACTATCTGCAGCAGTTCGGCGTCGACAATGACGAGGATATCGCGCGCACGCTGGCGATGTTCGGCGGCTTCACCGAGGGCGTCCAGCTGTTCGCCAGCTTCGCGATGCTGATGAACTTCCCGCGCTTCAACAAGATGAAGGGGATGGGGCAGATCGTCAGCTGGTCCGTGCGTGACGAAAGCCTGCACTGCGAAGGCATTATCAAGCTGTTCCACGCCTTCGTGAAGGAGCGCAACTGCCTGACCAAGGCGGTGAAGGACGATATCGCCGACCAGTGCCAGACGACGATCCGGTTGGAGGACGCGTTTATCGATCTCGCGTTCGAGATGGGGCCGGTGAACGGCATGACGCCCAAGGACATCAAGAAGTACATTCGCTATATCGCCGACTGGCGGCTGGGGCAGCTGGGGCTGAAGCCGATCTACATGATCGACGAGCATCCTATTCCGTGGCTCACCCCGCTGCTGAACGGCGTGGAGCATGCGAACTTCTTCGAAACCCGCGCGACGGAATATTCCAAGGCCGCCACTAAGGGCCAGTGGAGCGATGTCTGGGATTCGTTCGACCAGCGCCAGAAGGCCAAGGGCGCACGTCCGGCCAACGAAGACACGAGCGAAGAAGGCGACATGTTTTCGCGCGCTGGCGTAGCGGCGGAGTAAGGACACGCGCGCTGGCGCCGTCCACGCGAATTTCCGTGATGCCGGGCCCCGTCCCGGCATCCACTCCTCCGCTTATCCACCGCATTCGCCTGTGCGGCGGCGCTAATGCGGGGGAGCCCGCGTCCCAACACACTCCGATACTGGTCTCAATCGTAACCATCTTGCCCCTCTCCGCCTCCGTGCTATGCCACTGGCATGGCTGACGCATCCACCACCGCCACCCCGCCCGCCGGCGCCGCTGCCGACTGGACGGTTCCGCAGGATTGGGCGCATTACACCGCGGAGGACCACGCCACCTGGGACACGCTTTTCGCCCGGCAGGCGAAGCTGCTACCGGGGCGAGCATCGAACGCATGGTTGCGGGGACTAGATGTCCTGAAGCTATCGAAGCCCGGCATCCCGGACTTTGCAGAGCTTTCCGACCGGCTGGTGGCGCTCACCGGCTGGCAAGTCGTCGCGGTGCCGGGCCTCGTGCCAGATGATGTCTTCTTTGATCACATGGCCAATCGCCGGTTCGTCGCCGGCAACTTCATTCGCCGGCCCGATCAGCTCGACTATCTACAAGAACCAGACGTCTTCCACGACGTGTTCGGCCATGTGCCGATGCTCGCTGATCCAGTATTCGCCGATTACCTGGAGGCTTATGGTCGTGGCGGACTGCGCGCGATGGAGCATAACGCGCTGAAGTATCTGGGTCGGCTGTACTGGTATACCGTAGAGTTCGGGTTGATCGCGGAGCCGGAAGGGCTTCGCATCTATGGCTCGGGGATCGTGTCGAGCTATGCGGAAAGCCGCTTTGCGCTGGAAGATCCGTCACCGCACCGGCTGAAGTTCGATCTCGCGCGCGTGATGCGGACCGACTATCGGATCGACGACTTTCAACAGAACTATTTCGTCATTCCGAGCTTCGATGAGTTGCTCCGGGCCACGGTCGAAACAGACTTCGCGCCTCTTTATGAGGCGATCAAGCAACAGCCGGAAATCGCCGTAGCTGAAATCGTCAGCGACGACGAGATTATCACTCGCGGTACCCAGCATTATGCCGCGTCCAAGCTCACTCGGCCGAGCTGAGCGAGCAGAGCGCGCGTCAGGTGATCAGAGATCAAGCGCCCATCCGTCGCGCCCCTTTGGATCAGGTGGGCTTTGCGGCGTGAAGCGTTCGGCACCGGCGGTAAGACACAGGATCGTCCAATCACCGCGTTGATCGACTGCAGAAAGTGTGCACCCACAGGCGGCAAAAGCTTCGACGACGTTTTTCCGTTGCGTCTCCAGCAAGCCGGCAAGCACAATGGTTGCGCTCACATCAGCGATCGCTGCCAGTTCCGGTGCCATCGACACGAGCGGCCCAGCCAAAATGTTCGCAATCACTAAGTCATAGGGCGCACGCGCCGTGATGCCGTCACTCAGCGCGCCGTCGGCGACGATCAGTTCCACGCCGCTCACGTCGTTAACGGCGGCATTGTCCCGCGTCACGTCAATTGCAGCGGGATCGATGTCGGTCGCGACGATTGCAGCGTCTGGCCACAGATACGCAGCAGCAAAGGCGAGCACGCCTGTGCCGGTACCAACGTCAATGACATTGCGGAATGGACGCCCTGCAAGCTGGTCGAGCATCGCCAGGCAGCCGCTTGTCGTCGCATGATGGCCGGTGCCAAAGGCGCGGCCTGCATCGATCAGCAGGGCTCTTCCGCCCTCAGGCGCCCGCGTCGGATGCGCGCTTGTGTGAACAACGAAACGGCCTTCGCGTATCGGCTCCAAGCCCTCCTGCGACAACGCCACCCAGTCCTGAGGGCTAAGCGGGGTCACCTGCGCCGCCGTACCGGCCGCGCTCGGCACCAGGGCACGTATCGCAGCGAGCATCGCTTCGTCGGGCTCATCTTCCATGTACGCATCGAGCCGCCAGCACTCGACATCATCCTCCACCTCTTCGGTGGTCATCAGGACCGCGTCGATCGCCAGATCGTCCGCGGCATCGATCGCTTCCGCCTCCGCACGCGTGCAGGGCAACGTGACGCGCCAGCTATCAGCGGACATAGCTCGCCCCATTCACATCTAGTACCGCGCCGGTCATGGAGGCGGGCGCATCAAGCGCCAGCCAGCGCACCACTTCAGCGACCTCGTCCGGCATGGCTACTCGCCCCAGCGGGATGTCTGCGAGCAGCTTGTCGCCGCCGCGGCTCGCCAGATAGTCGTCAGCCATTCCTGTCATGGTGAAGCCGGGGCAGATCGCAAAGGCAAGAATCTCATCCTTGGCATAAGCGCGCGCGATCGTCTTCGTCATCGCGACCATGCCAGACTTGGAGGCGGCATAATGCCAATGCGCCGGGCTGTCCCCGCGGTAAGCGGCCCGACTGGCGACGTTGACGATGCGACCAGGCACCCCGCGCGTCTGCCAGTGACGCACTGCCAGCCTGCACAATTCGGCTGACGCAGTAAGATTGATCCGCATGGTGCGTTCCCACCCCGCCAGCCACTCTTCGTCACCGCCGTCGATTGGGTTCGCCTCGAACACCCCGGCGTTGTTGATCAGCACATCCACACTGCCCAGCGACTCGATCGCACTATGCCACAACGCAGCGGCCGCACCGGGCTGGTCCAAGTCTGCGGCGATGAACCCATCCATCGCGCGCGTCGCCTGACCAACAACTGTCGCGGCGGGAGACAAAGCGGTTCGAATTGATGCGCCGATTCCGCGCGAGGCGCCGGTCAGGAGAATGTTGGTCATGCCGCTGCCATAGGAGGCCTCGCCGCCGGGCTCAATTCACCGTGTCAGCATCAAACAGCCGGATGGTCGGTGCCATCACCGTTGAAGCCCGGTTCTCCGGCACGCCGCGTCAGCCTGCGCTAGGCCACCTTTACGCTGAATTTCACCGCAGCGCTGCGCAACGAGGCCAGCCGATCGTCAATGGCCGCAAATTGGGCACCCAGAACGTGGAAGTCGCGAGCAAATGCCTGCCCTTCCTGCATGATCGTCGCCATGTTCCCGGCGGTGGCATCTGCCGCCAGGGCCGTCTGGTCCACCGCGGCAGTGATGGCGGTCACCGTCTGCGCCTGAAGCTCCATTGCTCGTCGGATACGGTTGGCGGAGTTCTGCACCTCCCCGATCGTCGCCTGAATGCCGGCGTTGGCGCCCACGGTGATCCGCGTGGCCGTCTGAATAGCGATGATCTGTGCCGCAATGTCATCGGTGGCGCGCGCGGTCTGGTTCGCCAGACTTTTGACTTCTTGCGCCACGACTCCGAACCCTCGCCCGGCCTCGCCGGCGCGCGCCGCCTCGATCGTGGCATTCAGCGCCAGCAGGTTCGTCTGCCCGGCAATGTCGCGGATCAGCGCCAATATCGACTCAATCGACTGCGCATGATCGCTCAACGCCTTGCTCACGCCCACCGCGCGGTCTGCCTGCTGAGACGCACGGCTCGAGATCTCGTCCGCCGACTCAACTTCGGCGCGCGCGTCCTCGATGGCGCGGATCAGGCCAGCGGCCGTTGAGGCGGCATCCCTCATCGCCAACGCAGTTTGTTCCGACGCCGCGGCGACCTCAGCCCCGCGGCCGATGATCGCGCTTGCCGATGATGCCGCGGTGGAAGCTTGCGCGCGCACCCTCCCCCCCAAGGCCGCTGCACCATCGATTGCCCCCGCGATATGCTCGTGAAAAGAACGCGCGTGTGCTCGGCGCTCTTCAGCGATCTGTTGCTGAGCGACGCGCGCCAGATGACCCGCCATCACATCCGCCTCGATCAGCGCGAGCCGCTGCACGAGGTCGGCAAAACGCCGCATCCGGCCGCTGTCCCCGGCGACACGCGCCTCGATCAGGGCAAGCGTTCGCCCGTGCGCGAAGGCCAGTGACGTCAGAAGAGCGGCGAGGGGTATGCCTGAAGCCCTGGAAAAGTCCGCGTGCTTCGTCGCGGCCAAACGCCATGCATCATCGAACGGAGCGGCATATTTCATCTGGATATATCGAGCACTGCGAACATGCTGCCGCTCCACCCACCCGGCATCAGCTGCCGCGATGTGCCCGGCCGCCTGACCACTCAGATAATGGGCCCAGAACTCTCGGGCGATCTGGTCGCAATCGGCAGGAGAAAGCAAAGCGGCGATCTCGCGCGCACCCGGTTGCATGTCGCCGTCCCAGTCATAGTCGCGCACGTGCGCTGCAATGGAGCGGTCGGCGTCTCCGGCTCGGGCTCTTCCCGCGAAGCCATCGTGTGCCATCAAGGTCTCTCCTGCGCGATGCTGCGGCGTCGCGCTCGATTGTTTTGCTTAGGCCGCCACGCGAGCAGCAAAGTCGCCCGCGCGCCCGCTGAGCGCACCCAGCCGGCCCGCGAGACGATCAAAGCCCGCGCCTAGCGCGTCGATCTCAACAGCAACCGCATCTGTGTCGGTATGGATCGATGCGATGGTTCCGGACATGGAGTCAGCAGCCAAGGCCGTTTCATCCACTGCCGCGGTGATCGCGGTAACGGTCTGCGCCTGCGCCTCCATCGCGCCGCGAATGCGCGTGGCGGAGATCTTAACCTCGTCGATCGTGGTGCGAATGCCCTCGTTCGCTTCGACCGTGACGCGAGTCGCTGCTTGAATCGCCCGGATCTTCGCGGCGATTTCATCGGTGGCACGGGCTGTCTGATTGGCGAGGCTTTTAACCTCCTGCGCGACCACGGCGAAGCCGCGCCCTGCGTCCCCTGCCCGTGCAGCCTCGATCGTCGCGTTGAGCGCTAGCAGATTGGTCTGGCCTGCGATTTCTCTGATCAGCCCAAGAATGGACTCAATGGACTTGGCATGGTTGCTCAGTGCCTCGCTGACGCCCACTGCCTGATCGGCCTGACCGGCAGCACGTGTCGCAATTTCAGCTGCTGCCTCGACCTCGGCCCGCGCGCCTTCGATAGCTCGGATCAGGCCTGCGGCGGTGGCAGCCGCATCACGCATGGCGAGCGCAGATTGTTCGGCAGCAGCCGCCACCTCGCTTGCTTTGCCCAACACGCCACGCGCCGAACGCGACGCGCGAGAAGCTTGACCACGTAGTTCTGCGCCTTCGGCTGTTGCCTCTTCCGCCGTGGCTGCAATCCCCACCTGAAAGTCGGCCGCCAGCCTATCCCGCGCAACCTGCGCGCTGTACGTGCGGTATTCCGCGAAGATGGCGCCGGTGATCTCACCCTCGAGAGCCGAGAGCCGCATCAGCGTGTCGACCATGGCCGGAAGCCGCGGGTCGGAAGCGCCGCATCGGTCCATCAGAACGCCCAACGCTACGCGGTCGCTCGCGCTGGTCATCGAAAGAAGCGCCAACGGCGAGACCTGCGCGTTGTAGGCAGCTGCGACGGCGCGCTCGATCGCCTCTATCCAGGCTCGGCCTTCGGTATCCAGGAAGCGGTCGCGAAGAAACACGCACCCGAGGTCGATGATCTTTGCGGATTCGTGCGCCGCCCATCCGCGGCCGTCGTCGAAACAGCGCTGCCACTGCTCCCAATAAGCCCTCGAGATCGCGTGTGCCTCAGGCTCGATCAACTCCCAAACTGCCCGGCTCGACTCTCGCATCGTTCCGTCGAAGTCAAAGACGCGCAGCCTGGCTTGCAAATCGATGGTGCGGGCAAGCGTGCCCGCGGCTGGCAACTCGACAGACAAGGTGATGCGCTCCCCGTTTCAAACTACGCCACGTTAGAGCGCCAGTGGTTAAGCCACGGTTAGATTTAGACGCATCGGCAACTGCAATCGATTCGCAGTAGGTGAGCTACGCTTGCAACATCGGCCCACGCGTCTCATAGACCGCCCCAACTCACGGCTCGTCGCAGGAAACTTCGCCTTGGCCTCCAAATCCATTCGTCCCAAAAGCCCGCACCTGTTCAGCGGCCCGCTCTCGCTCCATTATCGGTGGAGCGCGGCAATGACGGTGTCCATCCTGCACCGTGTCACCGGCAGCGGCATGGCCACGGTGGGCTCATTGCTCCTGGTCTGGTTCCTCGCGGCGCTCGCCTCCGGCGCGCAAGCCTATGCAACGTTCCGCGACGTGTTCACGCTGTCCGATGGCCGGTTGAACGTCATCGGCTGGGGGGTCGGCGTTGCCCTTACGTTCAGCTTGTTCCAGCACATGATGAGCGGCATCCGCCACTTGGTGCTCGATACGGGCGCTGCGTTTGAGCTCAAGCTGAACCGACGGCTCGCGCGGCTTACCTTTGTCGGCTCCACCATCCTGACGCTTGCCTTCTGGCTTTACGTGGGAACGAAGTAATGGGTTCGGGAACTTCGATCGGCCGCGTCCGCGGGCTCGGCAGCGCGCACGAGGGTACGCATCACTGGTGGCATCAGAAGATCACGGCGGGATCGAACATCCTGCTGATGAGCTGGCTGATGATCTCGCTCGCTCGCCGCCCCGGCTATGATTACGGCGCAATGCGCGAATGGCTGTCCTCGGCCTGGGTCGCCGTGCCGATGATCCTGCTGGTTGCGTCGGTCTTCTACCACTTCCGCATCGGTCTTCAGGTGGTAATCGAGGATTATCAGCGTGATGCACGCCGTGTCGCTGCCATGGTCGCGCTCAACCTGTTCACCGCTGCCGTCACCGGCACGGCCCTTTTCGCGATCCTGAAGATCGCATTCGGAGCAAATTGATGCCCGCCGCTTACCAGATAATCGATCATACCTATGACGCGGTCGTCGTCGGCGCGGGCGGCTCGGGCCTGCGCGCGACGATGGGCATTGCCGAAGCGGGCCTGAAGACCGCCTGCATCACCAAGGTGTTCCCGACCCGCAGCCACACCGTGGCGGCACAGGGCGGCATCGCGGCCAGCCTTGGCAACAATTCGCCGGACCACTGGTCCTGGCACATGTACGATACGGTCAAGGGCTCTGACTGGCTCGGTGACCAGGACGCGATCGAATATATGGTGCGCGAGGCGCCCGCCGCGGTTTACGAGCTGGAGCACGCAGGCGTGCCGTTCAGCCGTAATGACGACGGGACGATCTACCAGCGCCCGTTCGGCGGCCATATGCAGAACATGGGCGAAGGCCCCCCGGTGCAGCGCACGTGCGCCGCAGCCGACCGTACCGGCCACGCCATGCTCCACGCGCTGTATCAGCAGTCGCTGAAGTATGACGCGGACTTCTACGTCGAGTATTTCGCGCTCGATCTCATCATGGAGAACGGCGCGTGCCGCGGCGTGATCGCACTGAACATGGAAACGGGGCAGATCCATCGCTTCCGTGCCCATGCGGTGGTGCTGGCGACGGGCGGCGGTGGCCGCGTGTATCAGTCGGCCACGTCGGCGCACACCTGCACTGGTGATGGCAACGGCATGGCGCTGCGCGCCGGCCTGCCGCTGCAGGACATGGAATTCGTGCAGTTCCACCCAACGGGCATCTACGGCGCGGGCGTCCTCATCACCGAGGGTGCACGCGGCGAAGGTGGCTACCTCACCAATTCCGAGGGCGAGCGCTTCATGGAGCGCTATGCGCCGAGCGCGAAGGACCTCGCCAGTCGCGACGTGGTGTCACGGTCGATGGCGGCGGAAATGCGCGAAGGTCGCGGCGTCGGCAAGGACAAGGACCACATCTTCCTTCACCTCGATCACATCGATCCAAAGGTGCTGGCAGAGCGTCTGCCGGGCATCACCGAGACGGGCAAGATCTTCGCCGGCGTGGATCTGACGCGCCAGCCGCTCCCCGTCACGCCGACCGTCCACTACAACATGGGCGGCATCCCGACGAACTATCACGGCGAAGTCGTCCAGCTGAAGAACGGCGATCCGGACGCCATCGTACCCGGCCTGTTCGCGGTCGGTGAAGCGGCCTGCGTCTCGGTGCACGGCGCGAACCGCCTCGGCTCCAACTCACTGATCGACCTTGTCGTGTTCGGCCGCGCGACCGGCCTGCGCCTCAAGGAAACGCTGAAGCCGAACACGCCGCACAATCCGCTGCCCAAGGGCTCGGAAGAAATGGCGCTCGGCCGGCTCGACCACTTCCGCAACGCCACCGGTGGATCGCCGACGGCGAGGATCCGCGCCGAGATGCAAAGGACAATGCAGCGCCACGCCGCCGTGTTCCGCGACAGCGAGCTGCTGTCGGAGGGCGTGACCAAGATCGACGCAATCTACAAGTCGATGGAAGATGTTGGCATCGAGGATCGCTCGCTGATCTGGAACACCGACCTGGTGGAGACGCTGGAGCTCGACAATTTGATCAGCCAGGCCGTTGTAACGATGCGTGGCGCGGAGAACCGCAAGGAAAGCCGCGGCGCACACATGCACGAGGATTATCCTGAGCGTGACGACGCGAACTGGATGAAGCACACGATCGCGACGTTCGATGGCTGGGGCGGCAAGGGTGGCAGCTGCGCGATCGATTACCGTCCGGTGCACGATTACACGCTCACCGACGACGCCGAATACATCAAGCCAAAGAAGCGGGTGTATTAAGCCCTGCACCGCGTCAGCAGCGCGAGCATCACACGAGGCGCGGTAATCGCGCGCTGGTGGCGCTCGCGCACGTCGGGCAAGGTGCACCATGCCGCCGTTATCGAGCGGATAGTCGCAGAGTCCGGCTGGTCGGGATCGTATCTGTTCGCGATCTTGATATCCGCGGGGATCGCGATCCTTGGACTGCTTCTGCCGTCAAGTGCGGTGATCATTGGCGCGATGCTGATTTCGCCGCTGATGCTGCCCATCATCGGGCTGGGCTTTGGCATCGCTACGTTCGATCTGAACGAAATACGTAGGTCCGTCTGGGCGCTGCTGCTCGGCGCATTGTTCGCGGTTGGTCTGTCGACCATCATCGTGGCAGCCTCGCCGATCCAGACCGTGACATCCGAGATCGCGGTTCGAACACGTCCCAACCTGTTCGATCTTCTGGTTGCGCTGTTGTCAGCGCTTGCCGGCTCCTACGCGATCATCAACGAACGTTCGACGACCGTCGTCGGCGTGGCCATCGCCACTGCGTTGATGCCGCCGCTCGCGGTTGTCGGCTTCGGGCTCGCGACTCAGAATTGGACGGTGCTCGGCGGATCGCTGCTGCTGTTCCTCACCAACCTGATTACCATCGCGCTCACCGCTGCAACAGTTGCGCGCCTCTACGGCTTCGGCGCGCACCTTTCTCCCGGGCAGACCCGGCTTCAGGGCACGCTGATTGTCGCTGGTCTCGCCGCCCTTGCAGTTCCGCTCGGCTTCGCCTTGAAGCAGATCGCTGTGGAAAGCTTCGCGCGGCGTCAGATCCGCGAGGCCGTCTTGCAGCCGTTCAGCTCCAATGCCCGGATCAGTCAGCTGGATATCGATTTCGCTCGCGAGCCGGCGGTAGTCCGTGCAATCGTGCTTACGCCAATGATCGTTCCCGGTGCCGACGCCCAAGTCATAGCGGCCACGCGCGAAGCGGTGCGCATTCCGCTCGATCTTCACGTCGATCAGATCCGGGTCGGGCTTGAGAGCGGTGCCGGAGAAGCCGCGCAGATCGCAGCGGCGCAGTCGAGCGATGGGCGCGCACCAGTTGCACGCGACGCGCGAAACGTCGTCGCCGAACGCATCGCGCTAATCGCCGGTGTTCCGGAAGAGGAAGTGCTGGTCGATACCGTGGCGCGGCGCGCGGCGGTGCGCCTTGCGCCCTTGCCCGGCGCTGATTTTGCCACCTATCGTGCCGTTGAACAGCGCGCGACTTTGGCAAACGGCAACTGGACGGTCGATCTGACCCCGCCGGACGGGGCGCTACCCATCATCCCTATCGCAGACGAAACGCCGGATGCTGACGCGCTTGGCGTGGCGGCATGGGCCGCTCGCCGGCTCGATCGCGGCATCACCGTCTCTGGCCCAGCTACTGCACGAGACGCAGCGATCACCCAGTTGACAACCGACGGAGTTCGCGTCACGGCCGGACCGAGCCGTCGCGGTGACACACTCACACTCGACTGGACCAGCGCTCAGCCCGCGCGCTGAGCCTCGATCGCGGCGCGGACTAGCGGCATACGATCGTTGCCGAAGAACATATCGTCCCCCGCAACGAAGATGGTTGGCGAGCCGAAGCCACCCCGCGCGATCAGTTCGTCAGTATTGTCGCGTAGCTGCGCTTTGACTGCTTCGCTCGCGATAGCGGCGAACAGCGCGTCCACATCCAGGCCTGCCCTCTCCCCGACCTCTGCAATCACGACATCATCCGAAATGTCGCGATCATCGGTCCAATATGCCTGAAAAGCGGCGCGGGCGAAGGCGACGCAGTCCTGTCCCAGCCAGCAGCAGCCGCGCATCACCTTGACGCTGTTGACAGGGAAGACACTCGGCGGAAACTTGATCGAGAGTTGCTGGAGGCGCGCCCAGTCTTGCAGGTCCTTCAGCATATAGCGTGCCTTCGCCGGAACCGGGTTCTTGCGACCTTCATAGACGCTGCCGTTGACCGCGTTGAACACGCCGCCGACGAGGATCGGGCGCCAGGTGATTTCGGCGCCAAGCTCCTCTGCCATCGTCTGGACGCTCTCAAAGCCCAGCCACGTCCAAGGGCTGGAACAATCGAAAAAGAACTCGATCATACGAGTGCCTCCCTTGTGCCGATCATCAAACAATATGCGTCTGCGGTAGAAAACAAAGGTTGATCATGCGGGCCGCTCCTTCCGGCCCGACCAATAGCCGCGTGGTCCTGCAATCAAGCGATTGACAGGCGCGCGTCGGCCCATTGTGATGTGTCCAGGGGAGGGTGCGTCCCATGAAGAGGCTGCTGACGATCCTGCTGGCTGCGCTGGCGGGGGCTTCATCTGCGCAGACTTATCGCCCCCCACAGCACACACGTCCCATGTCGATCGTGACCGGCGCTGGAGAGGCCAGCCTGATCGAATTGGCGGACCAGGGCGGCGCCATCGAACATGATCGCGCGCCCGGATGGCAGCTGGCCGAACATCGCCGCCTTGCAACCGCTCTCAACGGCCTTGCGCCGCAACGCAAAGGCACGGTGGACGCCTTTGTCGTCGCTGTCGCGCTTGATAGCGATCCGGTCTTCGGCCGAGAGGCACGCGAGGCAGGACGGGTGCTTGGCCGCCGCTATGATGCGGAGCGTCGAACGATTGTGCTCGCCGGAACTGACGGCACCGCAGAGAGCGCGCTACCGATGGGCTCTCCGGCCAATCTCGAAGTGGTGCTGGCCCGTGTCGCAGAATTGATGGACACATCAGAGGACGTGCTGGTCCTATATGTCACCAGCCACGGTGCTCGGTTCGGCATCGTCTACAATGATGCGGATCAGGGGTTTGGCGCGATTTCGCCTCGCCGCCTGTGGGGCACACTATCACAACTGGGCATCCGCAACCGATTGATCCTGGTCAGCGCCTGCTATGCTGGCGTGTTCGTGCCCATCCTCTCCAGCGATACCACAGCGATCATCACCGCCGCCTCATCGGAACGGACGTCGTTCGGTTGTCAGGCCGACAACGACTGGACGTTTTTCGGGGATGCGCTGATCAACCATGCGTTGCGCAAGCCCCAGCCGCTCGCCGCGGCTGCGCACGAGGCGGTAAGAACAATCGCAATCTGGGAACAAGGGGCCGGGCTCGAGCCGTCCGAGCCTCAGGTTTCGATCGGCGCCGGGGCCGCACGTTGGCTTGCAACACTCGATGCGCGTGCACCGCCTGTGTCGAGCGCGCCGGTCGGTCGGCCCTCTAACGCGTTGCTCACGGCTGCGGGCCGATAATCCCGCGCACATATATTCACCGCCGCTGGGAACCCCTCGCCCTAGTCCATGGTTCGCCGGGCCATGACTAACAGCAACGCCACCAACTATCCCCTGCTCGCCAACCCGCAGATCCAACTGCACGGGACGGTCGACGACATGATGTACAACAACTTCAAAAGTCAGCTTGCCGCGGCAACGGGTGATGGTCCGCTGGTCGTCTCTATCACTACCCTTGGCGGCGATCCGGAAATGGCGCGCGCGATGGGAGACACCATTCGCCTGCTGCGCGAATACACCGGCCGCGAGACGCTCTTCCTCGGCAAGGTCGCCGTCTACTCCGCGGGCGCGACCTTCATGTCCGCATTCCCGGCCGACAAGCGCTTCCTCACCCGCGGCACCCGGCTGATGATCCACGAACGGATCATGAACTCCACGGTGCAGCTGTCCGGTCCGCTCAACACTCTGGCACCGATCCTGCTGGCCAAGCTGAACGAGATCCAGGACTCGATCCGTATTCAGGATGAAGGTTTCGCGGCGCTGGTGGAAGGAACGCAGGTCAACCTTGACGAGCTGAAGGCAAAGGCGCCATCCAACTGGTATATCGAGGCTGAGGACGCCCGACGCCTCGGGCTGGTGCTCGACATCATCTAGCGGATGCGGCACCACAGCGTAACCGTCTGCTGCGCACAGGTGCTATTTGTCGTTCACAGGGCCAACCCCCGGCAGAAAGTTCGGCATGGCGATCCTCATCGCCCTGCTGCTCGCAATACCGCTCTTCGCCGTATACCTCCTGGTCTACGACCGTCAGGAGCAGTCAAACACGGCACGCGCCTCGATCGCGGAGGGCTGGGGTGGACCACAGACGATCGCTGGGCCCGTGCTGGTGCTGCCGTACCAGGCCGAAGCAACCGAGACGGTCAACGAGGGCGGCCGCCCCGTCGTACGCACCAGCCTCGTTTGGCGGGAGCTGACCCTCGCCCCGCAAGTCGCCGATTTGCGAACCGAACTTACGCCTGAACGCCGGCAACGGTCGATCTATGAAGCGGTGTTGTTTGAAGCGCTGGCGAGCGGCACCGCCCGCTTTGCCTTGCCGGACGATCTTCAACGCTTCGGCATCACCGCCGATCAGCTGGCATATGACCGCGCCGAACTGCGCTTCGGCCTCATGGACGCGCGCGGTTTGTTCGGTCGTCCGCCGGAGGTGACCGCCAACGGCCGCCGCCTTGTGCTGCAGCCCGGAAAAGGGTCCCCCGCCACCAATAACTCCGGGTTCTTCACCTGGCTCGATGCCACGTCGATCCGCGCAGCTCCACTCGGCGTGCGATTTCGATTCGCATTCCGGGGCAACGGCTGGCTCGCGCTCGCACCGCAAGCGGGCGACACCCGTTGGCACGTCACGTCAAAATGGCCGCATCCGAGTTTCCAGGGCGGTTTTCTGCCCACCACTCAGCAGGTAAGCGGATCCGGCTTTTCCGCGACATGGCGGGTCGGGAACCTGGCCTTGGGCCGCAGCCTCGTCGCATCCGGAGATCTCGTTCCTGGCTCAATTGCCCAGGTAAGCGACCGCTCTGCCACCGCGTTCCCGGCGGGAGACTATGAGGCCAGGGTGAACCTGATCTCGCCCGTCGACCTGTACAGCCAAGTCAACCGCTCCGTGAAATATGGCTTTCTCTTCATTGGCTTCACTTTCATCGCCTTTCTGATGTTCGACGTGATCGGCGGGGTTCGCGTGGCCACCGTGGAGTATCTGCTCGTCGGCGCGGGCCTGGTATTATTTTTCGTCATGCTGCTGGCGTTTGCGGAGGTAATTGGCTTCGCGGGTGCCTATATCGTGGCAGCAGCGGCGATAATCGGCCTGTTATCGGCCTATTCCGCCGCTGTGCTGCGCACCTGGCGACGAGGGGGCTATATCGCGGCCCTGTTGGCGGCATTGTACGGCGTGCTGTACGTGTTGCTGAGCCTGGAAGCCTATGCGCTGCTCATCGGATCGCTGCTTCTGTTTGCGGCGCTGGCCGGTGTTATGTATCTGACACGCAACCTCGACTGGAGCGGACTCCGCGTCCAGTCACCAACCGACTGAAGCGGGAACGGAACATGGCCGAATTTACCCTGCCGGCGAACAGCAAGATCAAGGGAGGGCGCAAGATCCCGTCGCCCGAACCGGGCGGGACGATGCGCAAGTTCAAGGTCTACCGCTACGATCCGGACAGCGGCGAGAACCCGCGCTACGATACGTTCGAGGTCAACCTCGATGAGTGCGGCCCGATGGTTTTGGACGCCCTGATCAAGATCAAGAGCGAGCAGGATTCGTCGCTGACGTTCCGCCGCTCGTGCCGTGAGGGCATTTGCGGCTCCTGTTCGATGAACATTGATGGCAAGAACGGCCTCGCCTGCACCACTGCGATCGAGGACGTGAAGGGCGAGGTGAAGATCACCCCCCTGCCCGCGATGGACGTGATCAAGGACCTGGTGCCCGACTTCACGCACTTCTATGCGCAATATGCGTCAATCCAGCCTTGGCTGAAGACGGTGACGCCGCCCCCCGCGGGCAAGGAGCGGCTTCAGTCACCGGAAGATCGCGCAAAGCTCGACGGCCTGTACGAGTGCATCCTGTGCGCCTGCTGCTCCACGTCGTGCCCGAGCTATTGGTGGAATGCGGACAAGTTCCTGGGTCCAGCGATCCTGCTCCAGGCATATCGCTGGCTCGCTGACAGCCGTGACGAGATGACGGGTGAGCGGCTCGACAGCCTGGAGGATCCGTTCCGCCTGTACCGCTGCCACACGATCATGAACTGCGCCAACACCTGCCCCAAGGGCTTGAACCCGGCGAAGGCGATCGCCGAGATCAAGAAGATGGAAGTCGAGCGCGTCGTCTGACCCGCTCCGCGTAGCCAGCATTTTCGACCACCCCGGCGAACGCCGGGGTCCAGTAAAGGGCCGGTCCCAGCTGGACCCCGGCCTTCGCCGGGGTGATTTGTTATGGAAGAAGCCAAGCCCGAGTTTTTGTACGAGGAACATCCCGACCATCCCGGGTGGTACCGCTGGGGCCTGCGCAATTCGGACCGTTACAACACCTTTCTCGGCGAAATGATGGTCCGCGTGGAGGACGGCATTTGCCGAGTGCGGATCCTGCCAGAGCGGCGCCACTCGAACCTTGGCAACAACGTCCATGGCGGCGCGATGCTTGGCTTCATCGACGTTGCCTTGTTTGCCGCGGCGCGCAGCTTCGGCTTGATCGAGGCAGGCACAGCCGTGACGCTCGACTTGAACACCCACTTCATGGGCGCTGGCAGGATCGGCGAGCTTCTGGAAGCGCGGGTTGAATTGCTTCGAGAAACTGGGCGATTGCTCTTCATGCGTGGCTTGGTCGTGCAGGATCAAGGCCCGGTTGCGGAATTCTCCGGCACGATCAGGAAGCCGACGAAGCGCTGATCGGAGCCGTAAGGCTAGCCTTGTGCCGGCGTCCGCTGTGCCGCAGGAGCAGCCGCGTCGAGTTCACGCGCAAAGGATGCCTGCAAACCGGCATGCGAAGGAATGATCATTGCCCGCAGTACTACAAGCCTATGAAACGCTCATCGTCGCGGGCGAGCTGCGTCCTGATCCCGAGCAAGCCGCGGCCGCGGCACGGCTAGACGCGCTTGCCGTGGAGCTGGAAAGTCCACGGACGACCGGCTTCTTCCGCAAAAAGGTGGTCCCGGCGCGCGGCGTTTACATGTGGGGCGACGTGGGACGCGGCAAATCCATGCTCATGGATCTGTTCTACGCGAACGTCTTGGTTGAGCGGAAACGCCGCGTTCACTTCGGCGAGTTCATGCTGGAGGTGCACGAGCGCATCGCTGCGGAGCGGCGCAAGGAACAGGGCGATCCGATCCCTCCGGTTGCCGCTGCGCTTGCCGACCAAGCACGGCTGCTCGCGTTCGACGAGATGATCGTCAACAACTCGCCTGATGCGATGATCCTGTCGCGCCTGTTCACCGCGATGATCGAAGCGGGCGTGACCGTTGTGACGACCAGCAACCGCGTACCGGCTGATCTTTACAAGAACGGCCTCAATCGCGAGCACTTCCTACCGTTCATCGCGCTCATCCAGGAGCGGCTCGACGTCCTCGCCCTTAACGGGCCGGTTGATTATCGCCGCGATCGGCTTGGACAGCAGAACACCTGGCTCGTTCCCAACGGCCCTGACGCTACCGTCCAGCTTTCCGCCGCATTCTTCCGCCTCACCGATTATTCGCCGGAAGACCGAGAGCACGTCCCCAGCGAGGAGCTGACGGTACAAGGACGCACCCTACGCGTCCCAAAGTCGCTAAAAGGCGTCGCCGTTTTCAGCTTCAAGAAGCTGTGTGGAGAGGCGCGCGGCAGTGCCGATTATCTCGCGATCGCCCGCCATTTTCACACCGTAATCCTCGTGGGCATTCCCGTTCTCGGACCCGAGAACCGCAACGAGGCCGCGCGGTTCGTCAGCCTGATCGATGCATTGTACGAGCACAAGGTAAAGCTGCTCGCTGCCGCCGATGCCGAGCCGGACGCCCTTTATCCCACGGGTGACGGGCGGTTCGAATTCCAACGCACCGTCAGCCGCCTGGAAGAAATGCGCTCAGAAGATTATCTTAAGCAAGGCCACGGCACCGGCTGACGGCTTTATTGCTATTGCGAACGGTTATCTGTTAAAAGCATTTTCACTGCCTATAGTGGGTTGTGCCGCTCGCCCAAAGGGCGTACCCGACCTCTCCAATCACGACCTACGTTACGGAAAGGGGATTGGATGGCCCGCAAGAAGATCGCGCTGATCGGCGCCGGCAATATCGGCGGCACGCTCGCGCACCTCGCTGCCCTGAAGGGGCTTGGCGACATCGTTCTGTTCGACGTGGTCGAAGGCGTGCCGCAGGGCAAGGCGCTTGACCTGTCGCAATGCGGCCCGGTCGAAGGCTTCGGTGCCAACATTACCGGCTCGAACGATTACCAGGACATCGCTGGCGCGGACGTGATCATCGTCACCGCCGGTGTCGCTCGCAAGCCCGGCATGAGCCGCGATGACCTGCTCGGCATCAACCTGAAGGTGATGAGGGCGGTCGGCGAAGGCATCCGCGACAACGCACCTGACGCGTTCGTGATCTGCATCACCAACCCGCTGGACGCGATGGTATGGGCGCTGCGCGAATTCTCCGGCCTGCCGCACAACAAGGTGGTCGGCATGGCCGGCGTGCTGGACTCGGCACGCTTCAGCCACTTCCTGGCGGACGAGTTCAAGGTGTCGGTCAAGGACGTGAACACTTTTGTGCTCGGCGGCCACGGAGACACGATGGTGCCGGTGTTGGAATATTCCACCGTATCGGGCATCCCCGTTGCGGACCTCATTGAGATGGGCTTCTCCACCAAGGAGAAGGTCGACGAGATCATCAAGCGCACCCGCGGTGGCGGCGGCGAGATCGTCGCACTACTGAAGACCGGATCGGCCTATTACGCCCCCGCCACCAGCGGCATCGCGATGGCCGAAGCCTATCTCTATGACCAGAAGCGCATCCTGCCGGCCGCGGCGCACCTGACCGGCCAGTATGGCGTTGACGATCTGTACGTCGGCGTCCCGGTCGTGATCGGCGCCGGCGGTGTCGAGAAGATCGTGGAAGTGAAGCTGTCGGACGAGGCGAAGGCAAACCTTCAGGTCTCGGTCGACGCCGTCAAGGAACTGCTCGTCGCCTGCAAGGGCATCGACGAGAGCCTGGCGTAACGCCGGATTAGATACTCGGTGCTGGCGGCATGCAGCCGCACCCGCGCCGGGTTGATTGATTGGAGAGCCAATGAGCATTCTCGTCGACAAGAATACCAAGGTCATCACGCAGGGGATGACCGGCAACACTGGCAGCTTCCACACGCAGGCCGCGCTTGATTACGGCACGCAGATGGTAGCGGGCGTCACCCCGGGCAAGGGTGGTGGTACGCACCTCGGCCTCCCGCTGTTTGATACGGTGAGCGAAGCCGTCGAGAAGACCGGCGCAACCGCCAGCGTGATCTACGTGCCGCCGCCCTTCGCCGCGGACTCGATCCTCGAGGCGATCGACGCCGAAGTGCCGCTGATCGTCTGCATCACCGAGGGCATTCCGGTGCTCGACATGGTCCGCGTGAAGCGTTCGCTCTCCGGCTCCAAGTCGCGCCTTATTGGCCCGAACTGCCCGGGCGTGCTGACGCCGGGCGAGTGCAAGATCGGCATCATGCCGGGCAACATCTTCAAGAAGGGCTCGGTTGGCGTTGTCTCGCGCTCCGGCACGCTGACCTATGAGGCGGTGTTCCAGACCTCGAACGCCGGCCTTGGCCAGACCACGGCGGTCGGCATCGGCGGCGATCCGGTGAACGGCACGAACTTCATCGACGTGCTCGAGCTGTTCCTGGCCGATGATGCGACTGAATCCATCATCATGATCGGCGAAATCGGCGGCAGCGCCGAGGAAGAAGCCGCCCAGTTCCTTCGCGACGAAGCGAAGCGTGGCCGCAAGAAGCCGATGGCCGGCTTCATCGCGGGCCGTACGGCACCTCCGGGCCGCCGCATGGGTCACGCCGGCGCGATTGTCTCGGGCGGCCAGGGCGGCGCCGAGGACAAGATCGCGGCGATGGAAGCCGCCGGCATCAAGGTGGCCGCGAGCCCGAGCGAGCTCGGCTCCACGCTGCTGTCGGTCCTGGGGAAGTAAAACAACATCCTCTCTCCTGATCGGTGGGAGGATACGAACTCCGGGCAACTCGTTGCCTGGACGAACTTGGAGAGAGGTCGAGCGAGCCGCAGCAGCAGGCTTCTGCGAGACCACTCACCTCTCTCCCAGCTACGACCGGGGCCCATCGGCTCTGGTCTGCGCAACCCTCTCTCCTGCGTTCGGGAGCGAGGGAGTGGAGTAGGCAATGGGCTACGAAGGTCAGGATTTCTCGGACATCGCGGGCGGCGTATCGCCAGCGTTCATTGATGCGCTGTATGCGCGCTTCAAGACCTCGCCCGACAGTGTCGAGCCGGGTTGGCGAGGCTTCTTCGAAGGGCTGGAGGCAGCCACGTCGGGGCCAAGCTGGCGCAATGACCGCTGGCCGCTGACGAGCACCGATGATCTGACCGCTGCGCTCGATCCCACCCAGATGGAGCCGGCGCCCAAGCCGTCCAAGGGGAAGCCCGCCCCCGCCCCGGCTGCTGCCCCTGCCCCCGCGATCTCGCAGGACGAAATCGTCCGCGCGGCGGGTGATGCGATCCGCGCGCAGCTGCTGGTGCGCACGTACCGCGTGCGCGGCCACCTCGCGGCCAATCTCGACCCGCTTGGCCTGAACGCTACGCGTGAGCTGCCTGCTGACCTGCGCACTGAATATCACGGCTTCACGGACGCTGACATCGATCGCCCGGTCTACATGGGCGGCACGCTTGGCCTGCAATGGGCGACGATTCGCGAAGTCGTCGACATCCTGCGCGCCAATTACTGCGGCAATGTCGGCCTCGAATACATGCACATCGCCGATGTCGAGGAGCGCCGCTTCCTCCAGGAGCGCATGGAGGGCAAGGACAAGGCGATTGAATTCACGCCGCAGGGCAAGAAGGCGATCCTGAACAAGGTGATCGAGGCCGAGCAGTGGGAGAAGTTCCTCGGCCGCAAGTATGTCGGCACGAAGCGCTTCGGCCTCGACGGCGGCGAATCGATGATCCCGGCGCTGGAAAGCGTAATCAAATACGGCGGCGCTGCCGGCGTGAACGAGATCGTGTTCGGCATGGCCCATCGCGGCCGCCTGAACGTGCTCGCCAACGTCATGGGCAAGCCACTGCGCGTGATCTTCCACGAATTCGCCGGCGGCTCCGCCAATCCGGACGACATCGGCGGGTCGGGCGACGTGAAGTACCACCTCGGCACCTCGACGGACCGCGAGTTTGATGGCGTAAAGGTCCACATGTCGCTCGTCGCCAATCCGTCGCACCTTGAGGCGGCGGATCCGGTGGTGCTCGGCAAGGTGCGCGCGATCCAGACGATTGCGGGCGACCTGGATGACCACAGCAAGTCGCTGCCGGTGTTGATCCACGGCGACGCCGCCTTTGCCGGCCAAGGTATCGTCTGGGAGTGCCTCGGCTTCTCGGGTATTCGTGGCTATAACACGGGCGGCTGCGTCCACTTCGTCATCAACAACCAGATCGGCTTCACGACGAGCCCGCAGTTCGCGCGCTCCTCGCCGTATCCTTCGGACGTCGCCAAGGGCGTTCAGGCGCCGGTCTTCCACGTCAACGGCGATGATCCCGAAGCGGTCACCTTTGCCACCAAGATGGCGATCGAATTCCGGCAGAAGTTCCATCGCGATGTCGTCATCGACATGTGGTGCTACCGCCGCTTCGGCCACAACGAGGGCGACGAGCCAGGCTTCACCCAGCCGCTGATGTACAAGGCGATCCGCAACCACCCGCCGGTGAGCGAGATCTACGGCAAGCGCCTGATCGAGCAGAAGGTGGTCGATCAGGCCTGGGTCGATGACAACGTCCAGCAGTTCACGACCCTGCTCGAAGGCGAGTTCGAGGCTGGCGCCAGCTACAAGCCCAACAAGGCCGATTGGTTCGCCGGGCGCTGGTCTGGCCTGCACGCGCCGGCTGATGCCGAAACCGCGCGCCGCGGTGTTGAAACCGGCATCGAGCAGAAGCTGTTCGACGCGATCGGCCGGACGCTGACGAGCGTTCCGGAAGACCTGGCGATCCACAAGACGCTGACCCGCGTGCTTGATGCCAAGCGCAACATGTTTGCGACCGGCGAGAATTTCGACTGGGCAACCGGCGAAGCGCTCGCGTTCGGCAGCCTGCTTTCAGAAGGCTATGGTGTGCGCCTGTCCGGCCAGGACTCGGGACGCGGCACCTTCTCGCAGCGCCACGCCGTGTGGGTCGATCAAAACACCGAAAAGCGCTACGTGCCGCTGTGGAACATCGAGCACGGCCATTTCGAGGTGCTCGACAGCCCGCTCTCCGAATATGGCGTGCTCGGCTTCGAATATGGCTATGCGCTCGCCGATCCGAAGACGCTGGTGCTGTGGGAGGCGCAGTTCGGCGACTTCGTCAACGGCGCGCAAATCATGATCGATCAGTTCATCGCATCGGGCGAAGCCAAATGGCTGCGCGCCAACGGCCTTGTTATGCTGCTGCCCCATGGTTACGAAGGCCAGGGTCCGGAGCATAGCTCGGCACGGCCGGAGCGGTTCCTGCAATTGTGTGCGCAGGACAATATCCAGGTCGCGAATTGCACTACGCCGGCGAACTACTTCCACCTGCTGCGCCGGCAGATGCACCGCAGCTTCCGCAAGCCGCTGATCATCATGACGCCAAAGTCGCTGCTGCGTCACAAGCTGGCGGTGTCGAGCACGGCTGACTTCCTGGGCGACTCGCACTTCCGCCGCATCCTCTCCGATCCGTCGGCGCCGGCGGACGAGGCGACGACGCGGTTGGTCCTGTGCACCGGCAAGGTTGCCTACGACCTGATCGAGGCGCGCGACGCTGCGGGCGACAGCGGCACGCAGATCGTTCGGGTCGAGCAGCTTTACCCCTTCCCGACGGAGGCTCTCGCCAAGCGCATCGCGCGCATGCCGAACCTCAAGGACGTGGTCTGGGCGCAGGAAGAACCGCGCAACAACGGCTATTGGTTCTTCGTGGAGCCGTTCATCGAGGAAGCACTCGGCGAGGCGGGCTGCGCAATCAAGCGTGCCCGTTACGCCGGCCGTGCCGCGGCGGCATCGCCCGCCACCGGGCTGATGAAGCGTCACCAGGCCGAGCAAGGTGCGTTGATCGCGGACGCGCTTGGTCATAGCGTTCGCGAGGAAATTCGCCGGGCGCGATCGTCGGAAACGACGAAAAAGGCTGGCAAGGCGGCGAGTTGATTGTTCACCCGTGACTGTTCCCCGGCGAAGGCCGGGGCCCAGTTACGGAGCAGATGTAACCACGCGCGGTGCTCTCCTTCGGGCGCCTCGCAACTGGGCCCCGGACACCGCCGGGGAACAAGGGAAGCGAAAAGATGGCAACCGAAGTTCTGGTCCCCACACTGGGCGAATCGATCACCGAAGCGACGCTCGGCGAGTGGCTGAAGCAGCCGGGCGACAAGGTCGCCGCCGACGAGCCGATCGCCAGCCTCGAAACCGACAAGGTCTCGGTTGAGGTGCCCAGCCCGGTGGCGGGCATCATGGGCGAGCATGCCGTCAAGGTTGGAGACACCGTCGAGGTCGGCGCGATGCTCGCCACCGTGGAAGCCGGCGACGGCGCTCCGGCTGCCACCCCGGCGCCGCAGCCCGCCGTGACGCAGAGCCCGAAGGGCGATGCAGCTCCTGCCGGTGACCAGACGGCACCGGTGGCGGGCGGCTACGGCAATCACGGCGCAACGCCGATCGACAGCAACGCGCCTGCCGCGCTGAGCCCATCGGTGCGCCGCGCCGTGCTGGAGCACGGCGTTGATCCTGCGATCATCAAGGGCACGGGCCGTGACGGCCGGATCACCAAGGAAGACGTGGCCGCAGCCGCTTCCTCGCGCCCGGTCGCGGCTCCTGCAGCGCCTGCCGCTACGCCGACCCCGTCGGTAGCCACCTCGACCGGCCGCAAGGAAGAGCGCGTGCGCATGACGCGCCTGCGCCAGACGATCGCGAAGCGCCTGAAGGACGCGCAGAACACCGCCGCGATGCTGACGACGTTCAACGACGTCGACATGACCGCGGTGATCGAGGCGCGCGCCAAGTACAAGGACCTGTTCGAGAAGAAGCACGGCGTCCGCCTCGGCTTCATGGGCTTCTTCGTGAAGGCCGCGACCATGGCGCTGAAGGACATCCCCTCCATCAATGCCTCGATCGAGGGCGACGAGATCGTCTATCACGATTACGCCGACATCTCGGTCGCCGTGTCGTCCCCGGGTGGCCTCGTCGTGCCGGTGATCCGCGACGCGCAGGACCTCTCTGTGGCCGGGATCGAGAAAACGATCGGGGATTTCGGCAAGCGCGCCAAGGAAGGCACGCTGAAGATGGACGAAATGAAGGGCGGCACCTTCACCATCTCGAACGGTGGTGTGTTCGGCTCGCTGATGTCGACCCCGATCATCAACCCGCCGCAGTCGGCCGTGCTCGGCTTGCACCGCATCGAGGACCGTCCGGTGGTCGTCAACGGCCAGGTCGTGGTGCGTCCGATGATGTACCTCGCGCTTAGCTACGATCACCGCCTGATCGACGGCCGCGAGGCAGTGACCTTCCTCGTCGCGCTGAAGAATGCGATCGAGGATCCGACCCGCATCCTGATCGACCTGTAATCACGAACGGCGTCAGCCGCGGTCCCGCAAGCTGCCGTCCCGCAATACGTAAGGTCCCGCTGGTGCGTGCGCCGGCGGGACTTTATGTTTCCGCCATGTTGATGCGTTCTCTCGTACCCCTGTTTGCTTCTGCGGCGCTGGCGTTGGCTGCCGCGGCCCCTGCGCAAGTGTCCGCGCCGATCATGGAACCGGGCGCGATCGAGCGAATGAAGCCCGGTGAATTCTTCTGGGCACCGCAGATCGCGCCGAACGGCCCGGTCACGATGATCGTCAGCCTGAAGACCCAGCGCGCGTATGTTTATCGCAACGGCGTGCCCGTCGGTGTCACCACCATCTCATCGGGCAAGCCCGGCCACACCACGCCCACCGGCGTCTTCACCATCTTGCAGAAGCGAGTGGACCACAAGTCCAACCTCTACAACAATGCGCCGATGCCCTACATGCAGCGGCTGACATGGGACGGCATCGCGCTTCATGCAGGCGCCCTCCCCGGCTATCCCGCCAGCCACGGCTGCGTTCGCCTTCCGCTGGCATTCGCCAAGCTGCTCTACGGCGTCACCCAGCTCGGTCTGACGGTCGTGATCACCAACGAAACGCTGGTGCCAGAGGTATCCCCCGCCGCCAATCCGATGAAGGCACCTGACGAAGACGCGCACGCCAACCCGACCCGCTTTAGCTGGAACCCGGAGCGGGCCCCAACCGGGCCCGTATCGATCATCGTCAGCGGCCGCGACCGGCGCGTGGTGGTCTTGCGCAACGGAAAGCAGATCGGATCGGCAACCGTCGCGCTTGATGAGCCGATCACGGCAACGCAGGCCTTCACGCTCCGCGCGATCGACGCTGAGGGCCCGCACTGGCTCCGCCTCCCGCTGCCCGGCGGCGGTGAAAACATGTCAGGCGAACTCACGGCGCAAGAACTGACGAAGGGTCATGTGCCCGATGAGTTTCGCACCAGGCTGGAAGCTGTTCTTACCCCGGGCACGACCATGCTGGTCACCCGCGAAACGCTTGCGACCAGCGGCACCGGCAGCAAGATCGCCGTGCTGGTCACCGATCCTAACTAACGCCCGGCCCCCCGCTGCCGCTCACGGCGCCTGATCAAACGCGCGCATGCTCTGGGCGCGTGCGCGAAACTGTTGTGAATGCCTGAACGCGGGCATTGCACCGCAGGACACACGGCGTAACAAGCACTTCATCTTAGGAGATTTCGATGCGCCCTACCCTTGCCTTGATGCTCTTGCCGATGCTGCCGCTGGTGCAGGGCGCGGCGCCCCTCCAAGCGCCAATTGCTGCGCAGGCCGGCCAGCAAGATGCGGCGCTGCTGCAGTTTCTCGACGCTGCCTATGACGAACAGCTGGCGCTAAGCCCGGAATCGCAGACCCAGCTCGGCTTCAAGACGAACTATGATCGGCTCGACGATTATACGGACGCGGCGCAGGTACGGGCGCGTGACATGGCGGAGCGTCAGCTCAAGGCGATGAAGGCGCGCTTCAAGCCCGAACAGCTCGGCGAAAGCGCACGCGTCAGCTACCGGTTGTTCGAACATGAAGTGGAGCGCGGCCGGGAGTCCTTCCGCTTCCGCAAGCATCGTTTTCCAGTGTCGACCAATGGCAGCCCGGCGGGTGAAATCCCCGTCCTGCTGATCAACAATCACAAGGTCGATACGGTCGCGGACGCGAAGGCCTATATCGGCCGCCTGCGCGATACCGAGCGTGTGATGCGCGAAGTCGCCGCGACAATGCGCGAACAGGCCGCGGCCGGCATCATCCCGAACAAGGTCAATTTTGCCCCGGCGCGCAACGACGCGCGCAAGGTGATCACCGGCGCCCCGTTTGGCAGCGGCACTGATTCGACCGTCATGGCCGATTTCCGCAAGAAGGTCACCGCGCTGAACGCGCCCGCGGCCACTAAGCAGCAGCTGCTCACAGACGCTCAGGCGGCGCTGACCGGGCCGTTCAAGCGCGGCTATGACGTCCTGCTGGCGGCGCTCAATGAGATTGAGCCAAAGTCAAAGGGCAACTTCGGCGTATGGAGCCTGCCGGACGGGACGGCTTACTACGACGATCGCCTGAAGAGCTCGACCACCACCAATCTGACCGCTGATCAGATCCACCAGATCGGCCTTCAACAAGTCTCGGCGATCCGTCAGGAGATGGAGGCGATCAAGCGCCAGGTCGGCTTCACCGGAACGTTGGAGCAATTCTTCGATCATATCCGCACCGATCCGAAACTGAAGTATCCCAACACCGAAGCGGGCCGTGAGCAGTATCTCACGGACGCACGCGCCATCATTGCAGAGGTGATGACGCTGGCGCCACGCTATTTCAGCGTGCTGCCGAAGGCCCCGCTGGAGGTGCGCGCCGTCGAGAAATGGCGCGAAGGAACGGCCTCCACCGCCTTCTACAATTCACCGTCAGCGGACGGCACGCGGCCTGGCATCTATTACGTCAACCTGGTGGACATGAACCAGACGCAGAAGGTGCAGGTCGCGGGCATCTCTGTTCATGAGGGCGCGCCCGGGCATCACTTCCAGATTGCGCGTCAGATGGAGCTGACCGGTATACCAAAGTTCCGCAAGTTCGGCGGCTATGGCGCTTATATGGAAGGCTGGGGCCTTTATACCGAACGTCTCGGGGACGAAATGGGCGTCTACAAGGATCCGTATTCGCGCTTCGGCATGCTCTCGCTGCAGGTCTGGCGCGCGATCCGGCTCGTGCTGGACACCGGCATTCATTCCAAGCGCTGGACGCGCGAACAGGCGGTCGCTTACTTCAAGAACAACAGCTCCGTTTCCGACACGGATATCGCGCGCGAGGTCGATCGCTACTTCAACTGGCCGGGTCAGGCGACGAGCTACATGGTGGGTCAGTTGAAGATCGTGGAGCTGCGCACACGCGCCCAGCGTGAACTGAAGGACCGGTTCGACATTCGCGAGTTCCATGAAGCCGTGCTGAGCCAGGGCGCACTGCCCCTCGATCTGCTGGAAGAGCAGGTGAACCGCTACATCGCTGCCAAGCGCCGATAGTCGGAACGTCCGTTCGGAGCCGACGTGCGCCGTCCAAAGGCGGCGCGCGTCGACGAGGATGATCCCCAACCCCGCTTGCGCCGACACGTACGATTGAATATGGCCCGCACATCCATCGCGTGCGGATTGTATCATCAATCAAGAGCGCTTCGGAACGGAACGGCAGTGAGACAACCGGAGGCGGTTATCTCGACGTTCTGCGGGTGTAGCTCAATGGTAGAGCAGAAGCTTCCCAAGCTTACGACGAGGGTTCGATTCCCTTCACCCGCTCCAGCCCGCCTATAGAATAGTAGCGGCGTTGCAGAGGCAGTCCCCAACGCCGCCGCGGCTCATCCGACCAGCCGACTGCCGTTCAGAACCGCCTCGACCAGCGGATCGCGCGCACTCGCCGGCGCGGCGCGGATGGCCGCTTCTTCACGCCCGATCGCGCGCCAGAGTCCGCGAGCTGCTTGGTCGGTCACCGTGCGCTGTATGCCAGCGACGTTGATGCCGGTAGCGGCGCCGAGCACCGGGCCGAGGATCGAATTGCCGTCGAACTGGCGCAGCGCGCCGCCCACCTCGGGAAGCATGGCGTCGATGATGCGATCGCCGATGGACCGCTCGAGATATGCGGTTGCGGCCGTCGGACCGCCGCGCACGATGCCGAGCGCGTCCGAGAAAGTGAGCGAGCGGATCGAGTCATAGATCAACGGGGCGGCGCGATCCGCCGCCTCACCCGCCGCGCGGTTGATCGCGAGCGCCAGCTGGCGCTGCACCGGTGCGGATCCAAGCAACGCGCCCAACACGGCCGTGGTGCGGTCGCCGGGCTGTGCCGGGAACGTGATGCGGGCATCCGGATCGTTAAGGAAGCCATTGTCCGCGATCAGCCGCGTCAGTGCGCGCTCGCTCGATATGGCCAGGAGACGCCGCAAACCCTCCGTGACACCGCCATCGAAGCCGGTCGTCGCACACGCGGGCAGCAGCAGCAGCGGCACGGCAAACCCGGCGCCAAGCAGGAGGGATCGGCGGGTCGGATTGATCATAAGGTGCGCCTTCTGCTTCAAATAACCGCTCGTTGACCGCCGCTGCTATAACCGGCGCTGAACGGGGGGCGGTCCGGGCGGGCGGTGAGCGCTGCAAAAGGCCCGGGGAAGATTACACTTTAGAGCGCCCTCGCATACCTGCTCGCACACGCTCTCACGAATGTGCGATGTCCAGTATTCGACGCAAGCAGACCCATCCTTTCCCCTGAGCCAGCGAAGGGTTTGTCACGTTTCGTTCGCCCGTCAATCTGCCTCGCATGGTCGATCGCCACCACCAACAGCGCCCGCGTGTGCGAAGCCAATATGCAGCCTGTTCCGCTGTTGCGGTGCCGTCCTCGCGGTTCCCGAGATCCGCATATCGAACCGAAGCGATGCCTTTCTCGCTTCAAGTCGCCCCTCGGTCCATTCTGGAGCCGGATAACATCCGCTGATAGCCTCTCAACAACAGCACTCCCGTCGACTGAATAACATGCGCTTCAACAAGTAAATGCCGTGGCGAAGCGCACCCTGATGGCAGTCTCAGCATGAAAATAAATGATTTGGTAATGAACCTTTCCGGCCGTCGGGCGCTTCTCCGTCTGCCCTCCTCGTGAGAGGGACGAGATAATCGGAGAGTAAAATGCGTATCACCTCCATGTTTGCAGCCGTTGCTGCAGCCGGCCTTCTTAGCACTACTGCCATGGCGCAGACGACCGCAGGCGGCGGCGCAGCAGCATCCACCCCGCAGGGCTCCGTCGCCGGCGGCGCATCCGGTGGCACGATGACACAGGGTCAGCAGAAGCGGATGGACCGCGCGCAGAAGCGCGAACAGCGCCAGCCGGGCAGCTCGTCATCCACCTACGGCGCTGGCTCGGTCTACACTGACCGTAACCGCGCGACTGGCGGCGTAGCAGCCGGCGGCACGGCAACCGGCACCGGTTCGACGTCGAGCTCGACTGCGGTCGATGCTTATGGCGCAACCGATAGCACCGGGTCGACCGGCGAAGTGTTCGGCGACAGCTCGGCGAACGCCACGGCGCCGCAGACCCCGCCGCAGAATTGAGGATGAAGGGCGGGCCAAACGGCCCGCCCTCACCTTTTGATGCTGGCCGCTCTCATCCTCACAATGGTCGCCACCACGCCCGGGCAGTGCAAGCAAACGCACTATTTCGCCGACGGGCGGGTCGAGACGACAATGGTGTCTGACGAGCGCGACGGCAGCGCACGCGCGAGTGCGCAATCGGCCGGGAGCCGATCCTCTAGCAGCTCGGTTTCGGTATCTTCCTCGAGTGACGGTCGGTCTTCCGCGTCGAGCAGCAGCACGTCCGATGGTAACGGGCGGTCGGTAACGATGACCCGCGACGCGAGCGGCTGCACGATCACGATCGATGAGCGGCCCAAACGGGAGTAACATCATGCGAACTCTATTTCTTCTTGCCCCAGCGTTGCTGGTGGCAGGCGCCGCCCATGCGCAGACCAATACAGGCAGCGCCGGCACTGCAACCCCAACCACTGGCGACGTCTCTGCTGGAACCACGAGCGGCGGCATGAGCGGCGATGGCGCGGTCGGCGTCTCCGGCACCGCCGATGCCGCGGCGGCGAACGGTGGCACCGCGACGACGGACGCGAGCGCGCGTTTCAACACCGAGAACAATACCGCGCGCCAGCGTTCCACGGCGACCGCCCGAGACGATGACGAGCGCGCACGGTCGCGCGCGATGACCAACGTCAACCCGAACGGCGACGTTCGTTCCAATTCGATGTCCATCTACAAGCAGAAGGGCGAAAAGCCGGTGATCACGCGCGAGCGGACGGTCAACGGCGAGCCGAGGTAACGAGCCGACTTGATTGAAAACGGGCCGCGGCAGGACATCTGCCGCGGCCTTTTCTTTGTTCACGAACCTTGGCGCCGTTCGCCGGAGTGCGACGGGCTGCGCCTGCGCTTGGCGCGTCGCTAAACGTTAGATACGGCGCGGGGGGACAAGGCGGCCCGTCCTGATCGTTATGGAGGCAGGGCTTGCGCCCTGGCACGCGAGATGGAAACGCCAATGATGCGAACGGAGCAAAGAGAAGCGCAATGACGTCAAGCCGGAAGAAGATCGAGGTTCAGATCCTAGACCCGCGGCTCCGCGAGTGGGGCCTGCCCCGGTATCAGACGGACATGGCCGCAGGCATCGATCTTCATGCCTGTATCGACGAGCCGTTGGTGCTTCATCCGCAAGCGCCGGCTGTACTTGTGCCATCGGGCATGGCCGTGTTGATGAACGATCCCGATATGGCCGCTTTGGTGCTCGCCAGGTCCGGGCTGGGCCACAAGAAGGGGCTTATCCTCGGCCAGTCGGTCGGGTTGATCGATGCCGACTACACCGCGCAGATCTTTGTCAGCGCCTGGCTCCGCACGCCGCCGGGCAGCGAAACGCTGACGATCAATCCCGGCGATCGGATTGCGCAGCTGGTGTTCGTTCCCATCATCCGACCCGAACTGAGCTTCGTCGATACGCTGAGCGCGACCACGACGCGGGGCGGTGGCGGTTTCGGATCAACCGGCCTCGGCACGTCCTGATCGTTGGCAGCAGATCGCCTGTCGGGTTCACCGAAACACAGCGGTGTGCGGCTCGGGCGTGCGAGGTGTAACAATGACCAGTGGTACCCCGCTCCCTTCGCTTAACGGACGTTTCCCATGCCTAATTGGCCGGCCACGTGGAGGGACCCGGGATCGTGAAGCAGTGACCGCAAACTCTCTGATGCGGGCGTCTTGCCAAAAGGCGGACGCCGGCGAGCCGCCCTTGGGAGGTCGCCGCCCTCACACCCCGGGCACAGTCGTATGGCAGTGACGCTCGGCGAGGAGGAGCGCGCACGATATGCGCGGCAGATCATCCTTCGAGAGATCGGCGGCGCGGGGCAGCGCCGGCTGAAGCGTTCCACCGTGGCCGTGATCGGCGCGGGTGGCATCGGATCGCCGGTGATCGCCTATCTCGCCGGGGCCGGGGTCGGACGGTTGGTCGTCATTGATGACGATCGGGTGGATCTTTCCAATCTTCAGCGTCAGATCCTCTTCGGCACCGGCGACGTCGGGCTGCCAAAGGCCCAGCAGGCCGCCGCCGCGGTCAGCCGCCAGAATCCTCATGTCGCCATGGATACGGTCGTCGCGCGAATCACCGCCCAGAGCGCCTCGACTTTGCTGTCTGGCGCCGATGTCGTGGTGGACGGGTGCGACAATTTCGCGACCCGGCTTTCCGTTGCCGACGCCGCGTTGAACCATCGCATCCCGCTGGTTTCGGCGGCAGTCGGCCAGTTCGAGGGGCAATTGGCGACCTATCGCGGCTGGGAGCCGGACAAACCCTGCTACCGGTGCCTGGTCGGCACCGCGCCCGATCGTGACGAAGCGACCTGCGCCGAGCAGGGCGTGCTCGGGCCGGTCACTGGCGTACTGGGCAGTATGGCAGCGCTGGAGGCGATCCGCGCGCTAGCGCCCTTCGGCGAAGATCCGGCCGGCCGGCTCACCCTCCTCGACCTGCTTGATCTTCGCTTTCGGACGATCCGGGTGCCAAAGGACCCCGCCTGCCCCGCGTGCGGGAAGGCTTAGTTCAGCAAGCTCTTCGCAAAAGCCCGCACCGACGGCCCGATATCGGCGCGCGCCAACGCGAGCGCTAGGTTCGCCTGAATGAAGCCAGCCTTGTCCCCGCAATCATAGCGCTGCCCGGTGAAGGTATAGCCGTGGAACGGCTGCTTGCCGATAAGCTGCGCCATCGCATCGGTCAGCTGGATCTCGCCGCCCGCGCCCTTCACGGGATTGTCGAGAATCTTCATAACTTCGGGCTGCAGGATATAGCGCCCCGGCGTCATCAGGTTCGACTTGGCGGTGCCCTTGGCGGGCTTTTCAATCACTTCCAGGACCTCGGTCAGCGGCCCGTCCGCCTTGCCGGGCGTGATGATGCCATACTTGTCCGTTTCCTCGGGCGCGACTTCCAATGCACCGATCAGGTTTCCGCCCACGCGATGATAGGCTTCCACCATCTGCGCGAGAAAGCCGGGGGTGCCGACCATCAGCTCATCAGGCAGCAGCACGGCGAACGGCTCATCACCCACGATCTCCCGCGCGCACCATACGGCGTGCCCCAGCCCGAGCGGCTCCTGCTGGCGGACATACACCGGCGATCCCGGCTTCTGGCGGATGCCCTCAATCGCCGACAGGCTCTTGCCGCGCGCCTTCATCGTGGCCTCGAGCTCGTAGGAAATGTCGAAATGATCTTCGAGTGCGCTCTTGCCGCGCCCCGTGACAAAGATGATCTGCTCGATCCCAGCCTCGAGCGCCTCCTCCACCGCATATTGGATCAGCGGCTTGTCGACGACCGTCAGCATTTCCTTGGGCATGGACTTGGTCGCCGGAAGAAATCGCGTGCCGAGCCCGGCAACTGGGAATACGGCTTTGCGCAGTGGTTTGAACGGCATCGATGGTACTCTCCCCCGGGGCTTTGCGCCTGGGGGCTTAACCGCACGCCGCTTTGCAGCAAAGGATCAATTACGTAGATCCGCTTAGCTCGTCCTTAATTGCTGATTGTTAGCCACCTCACCATGAAAACGCTGGTTATCTTTGGAACCCGTCCGGAAGCGATCAAGCTGTTCCCCGTCGTGCGCGCGCTACGGGAGCAGCCCGGGCTTGCGGTGCGCACCTGCGTGACAGCGCAGCACCGCGGCCTCCTTGATCAGGTTCTGGCGATTGCCGGCCTGGTCCCGGACGTGGATCTCGATCTGATGGAGCCCGGGCAAACGCTTGATCGCCTCACCGCCCGGCTGCTCACGGGAATTGGCGAGGTGCTGGATAAGGAGCGCCCCGATCGTGTCGTCGTGCAAGGCGATACTGCCACGGCCATGTGCGGCGCGCTGGCCGCTTATTACCGCAAGATCCCGGTGGCCCATGTCGAGGCGGGGCTACGGTCGGGGGACATTTACCATCCTTGGCCCGAGGAGGTGAACCGGCGGATCGTCGCACCGATCGCCGACCTTCACTTCGCGCCTACGCAAACGGCGGCGGACGCCCTGGCTCGGGAGAATATCCGCACCGGCGTGCATGTCACTGGCAACACCGTCATCGATGCGCTGCATTGGACACGCAGCCGGATCGAGGCCGATCGGTCGCTCGCCGCGCAGCTTGACGACATCGCAGCGCGTTTTGCCGGCAAGCGCATCGTGCTGGTCACCACCCACCGCCGTGAGAATTTCGGCGACGGCATGGCCGCGATCGCCCGCGCCATCGCGCGCATCGGCGCGCGTGAAGACGTGGCCGTGCTCTTCCCGATGCATCCCAATCCGAATGTCGCATCTGTCATGGACGACGTGCTGGGGCAGCGCGCCAACGTCGCCCGGATCGAACCGCTGGATTACCCGCACTTCATCCGGGCGCTCGGCCTGTGCGATCTGGCGCTCACCGATTCGGGTGGGGTGCAGGAGGAGGCGCCGGCACTCGGCAAGCCCGTGCTGGTGATGCGGGATACCACCGAGCGACCCGAAGGCGTGACCGCGGGCACCGCCAAGCTGATCGGTGCAGACGAGGACCGGATCGTTTCCGAAGTTTTCACCCTTCTTGATGACAAGGCCGCCCATGCCGCCATGGCCCGTGCCCACAATCCGTTCGGGGACGGCCATGCAAGTGAGCGGATCGCGAGGATCATCGCAGATGAAGTCGGATAACGAACTGAATGTCGTGGTGCTCGGGCTAGGCTACATCGGCCTGCCCACCGCCGCCGTGATCGCGCGAACCGGCGCCCGCGTTTTGGGCATCGACGTTCACCAGTCGGTGGTCGACACGATTAATTCCGGCCGGGTGCATATCGAGGAGGTCGATCTCGACGGCCTGGTGTCGGGTGTTGTGTCGCGCGGTCATCTGCGCGCCTCGACCCGGATCGAGCCGGCGGACGTCTTTGTCATCGCGGTGCCCACCCCCTTCATGGACGATCGCTCGCCGGACATCGCTTATGTTCTGCAAGCAGCCACCAATCTCTCGGCAGTGCTGAAGGCAGGCGATACGGTCATCCTGGAATCAACGTCGCCGGTCGGCACGACGGAGAAGGTCCGCGATCTCCTCGCCAGCCTTCGCCCCGATCTGCGCGCACCGGGCCTCGGCGAAGGCGCAGATTATGCCGTCGCTTACTGCCCCGAACGCGTGCTGCCGGGGCGCATCTTGGTTGAACTGATCGATAACGACCGGGTGATCGGCGGGATAACGCCGCGCTGCGCGCGCAAGGCGCTGACTTTCTACCGTCGCTTCGTGCGTGGCGCCTGCGTCACCACCAATGCACGCGCCGCGGAAATGACGAAGCTGACCGAGAATGCGTTCAGAGACGTCAACATCGCCTTCGCCAATGAGCTGAGCCTTGTTGCGGAAACGATGGGTGTCGATGTGTGGGAAGTCATTCGCCTCGCCAATCGCCACCCCCGCGTGAACATTCTTCAGCCGGGCCCTGGCGTTGGCGGCCATTGCATCGCCGTAGACCCATGGTTCCTGGTTGCCGCCGATCCCGCCAACACGCCGCTGATCCGCACCGCGCGCGAAGTGAATGACGGCAAGACCGATCATGTCATCGCCCGCGCCGCCGCCATGATCGAGGCCAACCCCGGCGTGCCGGTCGCCTGCCTCGGTCTCGCGTTCAAGGCGAATATCGATGACTTCCGCGAAAGCCCGGCGCTTCGCGTCGCGCAGGCGCTTGCCGAGCGGTTCGGCAGCCGCATCCGCATCGTCGAGCCTTATGCCGCGCAGCTCCCCGATTCGCTCGCCTCAGCAGGCGCCACGCTGATCGACATCGACTCCGCTATCGAGCGTTGCCCGCTGATGATCGTCCTGGTCGACCATGACGTCTTCCGTTCGGTGCCGCTGGAAGAGCGGGTCGACAAGCATGTGCTGGACACCAGGGGCATCTGGCCGGATCAGCCGCAAGCCCAGGCGCCACGCCGGTTGCAAATGGCGAGCTAAACTCCGGCGAATGTTGCGGGTGCGAGCGCCCTTGTCTAAAGGAGTCGTTCTTCCCAATATATCGGCCGCTTATGCTTTCGCGCCTTTTCACGCGCCGTCGTTCCGAACCCATCGCGGCAGAGCTGCCGCAAGGCCGCCGCATCTACGCCATCGGCGACATCCACGGCCGGCTGGACCTGCTTGATCAATTGCTCGCTCGCATTGACGAAGACGATGCGAAACGCGGCAGTGCGGCCACTGGATTGATCTTTCTCGGTGACCTGGTCGACCGTGGGCCCGATTCTGCGGGCGTGGTGGAACGCGTCCGGGCATTGTGCGCCGAGCGCCCGGACACGCGGTGCCTCAGCGGCAATCACGAGGAGATCTTTCTCGGTGCGTATGAGGGGAATGGCGAGTTGGTGCGGCTGTTCCTCCGCGCGGGCGGCTTAGAGACTCTCCTCAGCTATGGCATGGACCCGCACGAGATCGACGTTGCGAGCATTCCAGAACTCGCCGACATGATCGAACGTGCCGTTCCGCGCGAACACATTGCCTTCCTCCGCTCGCTTCACGAGTATCTGATCGAGGGGGACTATCTGTTTGTTCATGCGGGCATCCGCCCCGGTGTGGCCTTGGAGCAACAAACCCCGAGCGATCTGCGCTGGATTCGTCAGCCGTTCCTCGATTCTGCCGCGAATCACGGCCGTCTGGTGGTGCATGGCCACACGATCACCGACGACGTCGATCAGCGCGATAATCGAATTGGTATCGACACGGGCGCCTACCGATCCGGTCGACTCACCGCGATTGGGCTGGAGGCGCGGGAGCGATGGTTCCTTGATACGGCTCAAATACTTGAGGCCGCCGCTGAGTGACGATGATAAGCGTTGAATTGTTGCAACACAGCGTAAAAACGGTGGAACTCCCACCTGTACGGTGCGCTATAACCATTGCGTTGGGATCGGTTCTCTGTCAGAGGGAATCGACGGACAAAAAAGGGAGTTCGTGATGAAGCTTCGTAACTATTTCGCGGTCGTTGCCGCTGCCTCGCTGGCAGCTGCTCCTGCCGTTGCCGCTCCGGCCTCGACGGCCAAGGTTTCGCGCGCCAGCGCTCCGGCTGCTGACAGCGAAGAAGCTGCTGGCGGTGGCATCATCGTTGCCATCCTGGCGGCTGCTGCTGTGATCGCGGGCATCGTGATCATCGCCGACTCGGACGACGAGGCGGACAGCAACTAAGCTTCGGCTGATGTTGAAGAAAATAGCGGCCTTCGGGCCGCTATTTTTTTGTCCCGCGTTCCGCGAGAAATCAGACTCGCAAGAGCGAGTATATATCAAGCGTCTCACCGTTCTCGCCGGAAAGGCCTCTGCACCCACCGACCGGCGCGTCTCGCACCTGCGAACAGATCTTCAGATCCAGTGGGACGCTCCGCCGATGAGCGCGGCCGCAAGGACCACGCGAATCATCCCGCCGCTCGCCGGCTCTTCCGCTTCACAGAACGAAGCGGAAGCCCGGGAACGCTGCCACTGCCCGGACGAGTACTTTCGCCACCAAGGCCCGAACACGTTGAGATCATGCTTGTTCTTCGATCCTGGAGTGCAGCAAGGGTTGCGGTGACAGGTACCGCCAGCAGCAACAGTGCCGCCATCGGTTTCGCGCCTTGGAGCTCCGGAGCGTGGCTAAGACAAGCACCCACCGTGTCCACGCAATGGCCGCCACCTCATCCCAAAAGCGATGAGATCACCCCGCCACCACCAGCTTTACGAGCATCCCAGGCCTCAGAGGCGCCGTCGGTGAAAGGCCATTGAGCGTCAGAAAGCGCTCTCGCTGAAGATCGCCATAGGCCATCTGCCGCGCCAGCGTGTCGATCGTGTCGCCCGCACGCACCGTGTGGATGCGGATGCGCTTCCCGCGGATGGCGCTCACTTCCGCATCGGACATGGTGGTGAAACTGGCGAGCAACGGCTCAAACGCCGCAATGCCGCTTTGCGCCGGTGTGACGATCGTCCAAAGGTAGGTCGCACCCGCCAGCGGCAATGCGATCACCGTTGCGTCGACGCGCTGGTTGTTCGCGGTCGCACTGACCGTCGCCGTGGCTGCCTGCCGGCCTCCCACGCTCGTCATGCGCACCTGATCGGAAGAGACGCGCGCGCCCAGGGCCTGAAAGCCCTGCACCACCGCCGCAGCAGGATCGGTCGTGCCCCGAGGTGCGGCGCTCAGCTGCGCCTGACCGCGCGCACCTTGTACCGTCACGGCCTCGGTCGAGTTCGCGATCTTATAGCCGGCCGGCGCGCTGAACTTGATCCGCATCACGGGATGGCGGAACGTCTGTCCGTCGACCACGCCCTGTGCGGGATCATCGTCATAGCGCAGCCCGTCGAGCATCCTCAGGAACGTCACGTCCTGCGCCGGCCGAGTGCCAGCACGGCTCGCCTGTTGCGCCAGGGCCCGCGCCCTGGCGACGCGGTCGGTGCTCGACGGGTGCGTGCTCAGCCACGTGGGAATGCCCCCCGTGCTATTGCCCGATGCCCGCGCAGTCAGCGAGGAGCTCGCGCCCAGTTGCCCGAGGATCAGCGGCGCGGCCCCAGGATCGTAGCCCGCACCAGCCACATAGCGCACGCCTAGTCCATCCGCCTGATATTCCTGGTCGCGCCCATATTTCAGGCCATAGAGCTGCGACGCCCGCTGTGCCCCGGTAGCCACCAATTGCCCAAGGGCGGAGTTGCCGGCTGCCGCACCGACGATCCCGGCCAGCACGCCGCCGAGCGTGTTGGTCCGCTGGCGTCCGGCCGAGTGCCGCGCGGCCACATGGCCAACCTCGTGCCCCATCACGAAGGCAAGCTCGTCTTCGCTGTTCATCAACGCCAGCAATTGCCGCGTAACGTAGATGTATCCGCCCGGGATCGCAAAGGCGTTCTCTGCCGGTGAGTTGAGCAGCTGGACGGTGAAATCGTCCTGCGCATTCGACAATCCCGATTGCAGCGCCACGCGCTTCCCGACCCGCTCGACAAAGGCCGCCTGCGGTCCATTGTAGCGCCCGCCGAACTCGGCGACGAGTTGCGGATTAGCCTGCGTCCCTTGCGCGCGGTCGGCCTGAGAAATGGCGCGTGCGGTCTGCGCAGCGGCAGCGATCGGGGACAATGCCATTGCGGCGCTGGCGGTAATCAGGGCGAATGTGCGCAAACAAGGTCTCCTTGCTGGTTCGTCGAGCGCGACAGCCCCGACCAATCGGGGTTGCTGCCTAAGACGCCGCAAAAGGGGAATATGTTTCACGCGATCTGCCAGCGCGGCACGGCCAACGCTAGCCACGGCCAACGCAGCGCGCACGACAGCCGCATCCACCATCTTGTTGTAAAGCTGGCGCACCCGACAGGATTCGAACCTGTGGCCTCTGCCTTCGGAGGGAAGGCCCGGAAAAGCACAAAACACAAAACGCTGAAACGCTTAGCTTCTATCGCTCCGATTTCGCTCTTAAGCCACAAACCATCCGCTCTACAAGATCACTCTTGTGCTTCCCGATAACATGCGCAACCGCCCTGAATCAGAGGTGCGCTACGTCCAACTAGCTGCTTGAGCGACTACTTGCGGATCGCCTTCTCCGACTTAGCTGCCCCGTCCGCCTCATTTGTTCAATCTGACTATCAGTTGCTTTATAGTGCTTCAATATAGCGAGATCTCGATCTGAGTCAGAGTTCCTGAAAAACCTGAGGCTCAAACCATGCAACGCCGCATCATGATCCACATCAATGTCGCAGAGATAGGCCAAAATCGCCGCAGTTTCTCGATTTGAGCGTCCCTTAAATGCTTCATCCTCGTCACCGCGCATAATAGTACGCCTGATATGCTCTTTCCTCGCTGCGTCGAGTTTTGGCATCCACCCTCCCCTCGCCAAAGGGCAGAGTGCGGACAACGCAAATGCGGCGATACCGTCATCGTAATCGCCGTCTTCCGAAAACCAGATATCGGAGAGCGTATCAAGAGTCACCGGAGCAACTGCGGGCAGTGCTAATCTTCCGTCCGCGTGCCTATTGTGCATTAGACCTAAGGCCCATGCACTATGCACCCAAATAGGCTTTACGTTCTTGACAATCGCTTCTTCTAGAAATGGTTGCGTTTCAATATAGCGAGCGGCACCCGCACTGCTGGCCTTCCACAAAACACCACAGATCGTAGCCGCCGCTCGACCCACACGATCATCGTCCCTTGAGGACAAACCTGCTTTCATTTCTGAAACACCATGGTCGGACAACCAGTGATCCAACGGTTGCCGGTCCACCGCCATAAGTGCAACTGTGTTTCTCATCCAAGATTCGCGGGGCAAATTTCCTGATTTAAAGTTCCGCCAAGCCTCCTCGAAAAGGGGCTCCCCGAAAGGACCCCTCATTACGGAGGACCAGCTTTCTTGCGTCTGGCATCCGTGGGCGAAAGTAGATATTAGCCGTAGCGCCCTGTCCAAGTTCTCCTGACTAAACTCGGCCTCCTCAACTAGACATTGCAACAACCTAGAAACAGGTGGCGGCATCCTGTAGGATGAACCGAAGGCATACCTCTCGCTCTTATGCTCGCCTGCAAGGAAGTCGCTTTCAGCACGCTCTGCAATCTCTAGTAATGGAGTAATAAGCGAAGAAGCTCGCTTCTTGGCCAGCACTGCCGCCATAGGTATAACCTCCTTCCACTCGTCTGAAAGGAAGTTTTCCCCAATCGGCAGTACAATAGAGTCGCTCTCCCTATAGTCTCTGTAATGCCCTTCTACGACAGCAATGGCTGTCATATACTCTTGGAAGGTCAAGTGGCGGAACTGATAAAAGGGCACGGCACGCCGGCCTTCGAGGGACTTTCCGGCTTCGAAAAGAAGACTCGATCGCAGTTCGACCCTACGAAGAAATTCACTGGGTGTATCTTTGGCGTACAGCCGAATCATCGGTACTTCTCGACGACACTCCTCAATCAAACCAAGTAGTTCACGCTCCGTCGCCGTCTGCTTTCCTTCCTGCGTCATACGATAGGCAATGTAGGCGAGTTGCGGCACGGCTTCGCGAGGGTTGAGTGCTTCATGGCCTTTGATATTCCACGTATCTAGAAGCACCTCGACCGCTCTATCATACAATGTCACTCGGTCGGGCGGCAATCTTCCATAACCATGCTTCACAACAAGCAGCATGGTTAATAGAAGTGGATTCTCTGCCAACCTTCGCAAGGCATCGTTTTCAAGGATAGCGTTCTCAACCTCTTTAGCCTCCTCCATGATCTGTGGTCCTGAACCACCCATCAGGGAGTGCCAATGGTTGCACAATTGTTGGATAGCATCGGCAGAAAGGTTCGAAATGCGCCAACGCGAGCAGAAGCGCATCAGCGAGGGGGCTACAAGAGCAAATCCAGCTTCTCGGCTGGTTACAACAAGTCGTACTTTCGGGTAATCCTCTAGGAAACGCTCAAGATTGTCGACAAATGTGGAACGGTCGGCGTCACTATGTATTTCGTCTAAACCATCGACAAGGAGAAGAAGTTTCCCACTCTTAAGTCTCTTCTCCAAGGCTTCGGCGAGACCCGATAAGCCAGTCTGCCCCGTTATTTCAGGCAGTTTCGCGATTATAGAAGAGATAGGGTAGGTGATGTAGTCGCGCCACTCCCGGCAGCGGATCAGAACCGGAATCAAGTCATGGTCGGGAAGGTTGTCGTCAGTCGCCGAGCGACGTGCAGGCTCAGCGTAAGCGACTGCAAGCCTTTTTAGAAGAAGAGTTTTACCTCCGCCAGGGAGGGCAAGCAGAGCGATCCTGCTATGCTTGGATAAGGCGTCTCCAAATGGCAGTGACCGAGGGTTTTTCCTTTCCCAGTCCTTTATTTTCTTTTCTCGATCCTTCTCGGTCGCTGGAAAGTCAGGCGGGATCGGATCAACGTGCAAAGGAACAAACAGCCGCTCGATATCGAATTTCTGTTTTGCGGTATCCGAGTCAGCGCGAACGCCTTCGATAGTCATTTTCCCGCAGTCTGCTACGAGAAAGCGTCGGTAGTTCCGAACCGACTCAGCGTCTTGGTCAGCCTTTTTTGATCTCGATCGTTTGCCTTGATTAAGTTCCTCTAGAATACTTTTTGTTAGAAATCCAGGAAGGTCAGCATAGTTGTCGCCGTATCCAATCGGCACAACTAAGCCCTGCCATAGAGGATCACGAAGCTTTTCTTCCACTTCTGAATTACGAACCGCAGCATAATGCTGCAATCCGGCAGCACCAAGTACATCTTTCATCCATCGCAGGAGAGCGCTAAGATTAGGGTCGTAAAGCGTGTCTCCACAGCCAACGAATAGTATCCTGTTGAATGATGATAAGGCGCGTTGAAGGTTCAACCGGAACTCGTCCGTGGTTGTTTCATTGTAGTCGCTTACGCCGAGCACTACGGTCTCGGGTTCATCCCAGACTCCATGCAAGTGGAGAATCCCTGGAACTTCTCTTCTAGCCCAGTCCATCACCCGTCTAGGATTCGACATGCTTACCGCGGGTAGCCTAGTCGCCTTTTCGAGAAGAGTGTCATAGTTTAACGTAGATATCGGAACTCCGCACCTTACTAGGTCGGATATGCAAGTTCTTAACGGGTGACTGCCAGCTAGCTTTAGACGTGAGAAAGTGCTATCTAACCACCTAGCAAATAGCAACCCGCTTCTTCCATCAAGCTTGCGACCGACAAACTCGGCGGCTCCTAGAAGTTCGTCGAGATCACCAGATGCTATGGTGTCAGCCCAGCGCTTGTGCTGTTTTTCATCGATACGCCCCAAAGCTTTTGCATATTGAAAGGATCCACGTAGGAGACTAGGCCAGTCGCTTGCAGGCGTAGTTGGATGTGCGATTGCAAGGCTGGTACCTGCACCTGTTACGATTACCAGTTGCCCCGCCTTGGCCGACGCACGAATATCTTCGATATTTTCCATCCTCTAAAGTTTGAACATAAAGCTTGGACCTCGCAAGTCTTGCGAGTCCGAATGGTCGAAAAAGAACGACAAGGGCATTAAGTTGTACGTTCTGCGCCAGGTCCTATCGGTGCCTACAAGTCGGATCATAAGGTATGTTGACTCTATGTGCGCTAGGCGCATAAATGGTGGCGTAACTTATGAGCGAGTCGCTGACCTATGAGCCGCCTAGCCTACTTCCGGGTTTCCACTTCTGATCAGAGCATCGAAGCACAGCGCAACGCGCTTGGCGGTTCATTCGACAAGGAGTTTGTAGACGAAGGGGTAAGCGGCAGCATCCTTGCCGCCGATCGTCCTGGCTTCGCCTCATTACTTTCTTATGCCCGCGAGGGTGACACCCTCTGCATCTATGCCATCGATCGTCTTGGTCGTGATGCGCTGGACGTACAGGCAACGGTCCGCCGCTTACTAGAGAAGGGCGTGACCGTAGACGTGCGGGGCCTCGGGCCTATCGGCAAGGGTGTAGGGGAGTTGATCGTCGCCGTACTTGCGCAGATTGCCGACATGGAAAGGCAAAGGATTAAGGAGCGCTGCGATGCGGGTCGCGCCGCAGCCCGCGCGGCGCTTGCTACGACAGGTAGGACCCACAAGGGTAAGGCTAGCCTCGGTAGGCCTATGGCGGCGGATCGCAGCGAGGTTGTAGCTTGGCGCAAGGCAAATGGTGCCAGCATCGCCAAGACGGCGGCGCAGTTCGGGTTATCGAGCGCCACCGTTAAGCGCTATTGCTCGCTCGCTTGAGCCTTCGAAGCCTTGCAAGAAAACTCTGCCATTTTCAGCGCTACAAGTCAGATCGTTGGCTAGGTACACGACATACCCTAAACCTCCCGATTGCGGCTGTAGCGCGCGTTTTGACAGAGTTTTGCTGCAAAAGTCGGATGGTTTTTACCGATTTACCCTGCGCGCTTCGGCGGCTTCTAGCTTTTCCGCAATCACGTTAATTGCTGCTTTATCAATTACGCCGTTCCTTCGACAGTGGCGCGGCATTGGTCGGAATGGGTGGAGGTTGCAATCAACAGATACGCAAAGGGCAATCTGCTCCCTGGCGGTGCCAGATGAAAACGGATCGTATCCGCATCCAGCACAATGAGCATCCATAGCTTGTTTTCTAGTCATTTCGTTTAGTTCTTCGTTTAAGTTCTCCGGTCTACTTATAGCCTGCGCCTTATTGCCAGACTTTCATTAGAGTGGTGTGTGGCAAGTAGCACAGAGACTGCTATGTGCCAAGTGCTAGTCGATCGCTAGATCATAGCAAATAGCGTCAGCACAGCAGGAAATCAGTGCGGCGCGTGCCGAAGGCGCTTTCTTGGGCGCTATGGCGGCGAAATATGGTGTGTCGCGCGCGGCTATTCAGCGGGTTGGTAAACGTGCGACCTAGATCGCTAATTAGCGATAAACCCTCAACTCCTGCCGATCCTGCAACTTGATCTAAGCGGCCTACATGCAAAGCCTCGATGAGGCTCGACTCCTGCGCTTTTACAACCAGTTGACCCGGCAGCCTTATGTTTATCGCGCTATCACTGTTCGGCAAGTGCTAGAAACGGCCCTAAGGTCCAATAGTATTTCAATCAGTCTTCGGACGAAACACGCCGCATCCGGAGGTAATCCCTAGAGTTCGGCTGTCTTTTCCATTCTCCCCCCATAGTTTTATCACTTGTTCTTCGACCGTTGGGTCCAGAGGTCTTGAAATGGACGATCATCGCGCTCACCCGTCGCCAAATCCGAAGACCCTATAAAAACCGAGAAGTCTCTCGGTACCCGCTTTTTAAAACAAGCCACAACAGATTTATTTCGCGATGTACTATCTGCCAAAATGTAAAAGTGGTGTGACCATTGCCTTTCTGGCAGCCGCACATTCGTCCCGCCGCAATTACGGATAGTGTTGAGATATATGTCTCCGGGGGAGAGCCACTTCCCATGTGCGGAACTAACGGGCCATTCACCATCTCCCTGTATTCTGCCGTGTCCGCCCCGGACACCGTCCGGGAAGTCAAAGACGAGCGATTGGTCCGGCTGCTCCGCTGAAGACGGCTCTGCAAAAGCCGGTGATAGGATCGTCAAGATCATGATTGGGACGTGGCTCTTCATAACCATACCATACACCTCCTGGGCCATGTTGTGAATTGCGGGGGTTAAGACGATTAGCAAACCCGTTCAGCACCTCTTCGTGCATGAGGTTAGGCACGATGCCGACGACACCGCTGAACCTACTAGGTGCACTCGCCCTCCGCGCTAATTTGGTTTGCAGAGAGTGCCTTAGATAGTGGGACTGGGGTTTCGAATAGGCAATGCGTCCACAGTTTGATGTTTTGCACAACCGCAGGTCACGATTTACTGTTTCTTTATAGGCATTTTCTCGGCACAAGACTCCATAAACGAGTGTGCAGAAGAGTCGAGATCAAGAGGTTTACCTAACGTGATAACTGATGACTACGTTAACGTGTTAACCGACATTAAACAAGAAGGGGAACATAGATGAATTATGATGACATAAAACATCGAGTTAGCATTGAGGGAGATCAGACCTTCAAGTCAAAAGTTGAAGAGGCGTTGAGGTACATATACGAAGGATCTCCGCTTGCCGCCTACTCTATTGACGCTTGGCTTAATAATAACAGTACGAACATAAGAATTGTTTTTCAGAGTCAGCAGGCAGGCGCCATTCCCGGGCAAGGAATTATAGCGATAGATCCAGACTACTTCGTGGGAAACTATTATATCAGCAAAAGGGGCGATGCGGTTGCGGACACTTTAGTCTCCGGGCTCGCTCACGAACTCGGCCACGCAATCTCGGGCAAGTACGACAATAATCGCTACACTAATGCGGCGGGCGAAAACGTTGCATTAGTAAATGATTGGTTTTTTCAGCTTGGCATTGAAAGACAGGTCTCTTACCAAGCATATGAGAGTCAAATGGGCCCGCCCGGCCCAAACCCTACGGTCCTTATACCGGGTTACAATTACACAAATGGATCCGGAATAGCTGCCGCTTGGATTGATCAAGGGAGCAATGTTCGGGCCGGGGACTATGACATAAGCGGCGTGACATTTGATACTACAAATCTCGATTTGAAGGCTCAGGGGGCAGTTGGCAGAAGTCTCCTGATAGGGAGCGAAGCGGCAAATCAATATGGCGGAACTACAGCCGGGGATTTTATATATGGGCAGGGCGGGAGCGATACACTTCGAGGGTATGAAGGAGACGACCATCTTCTAGGTGGCACCGGCGATGACTATCTCTATGGCGGGCTTAACAAAGACTTCCTTGAGGGGGGCGACGGGTCGGATTACCTGTACGGAGAGGGTGGAAGCGACACCCTGTCCGGCTATCTCGATAGCCAATTCGGGCTTGTATTCGTTGACGACGGAGACATTGATTTTCTGTTTGGCGGTGATGGCTCAGACGTTTTACGCGGCTATGGCGCGGATAGGCTCGACGGCGGCGCTCAAAGCGATTATTTGGCGATCGAGAACCCGAACGGCGCGATACTGACGGGCGGCACTGGTGGTGACGTGTTCGAAATTATTACGTCCGCTGGATACGCCGGCGTTAATGTTCGCATTTCGGACTCCGACCAGGCCGATGCGCTTTTTGTGAACGGAGTTGGGCTCTCCGGGGGTACTGGCTGGGACCCCGGTGGGGGATGGGAGCCCGAGTATGTCATCGATGAAGCGGGCAATGAGTATAATTGGAATAAGCAGACCAATGTTCTGTCAATAAGCTTAGCCGGTGGACTGGGTTCGATAGTCATAGACGGTTATCGGCAACGTGATCTTGGAATCTCACTTCTTGAGAACCCACATTTGGTTGCTCCGGACTCGCCTCACATCGGTTTTGTTGGCGATGAATATAGGGCAGCATTCGGTAGTATATATCCCTTAAGCACTCCGGAGTCACTTTCGCTCCTAGTTTGATGGACAATACGAGCTGGAAATGGACGTGGTATCTTAGGGCGCGCTAGGTAATCACTGGTGGAGCCATCGCGTCAAGGCGGGTCAGCGCGATGGCTTTTCAATGATGTGATTATCTAGTGTTTACGAACAATGCTCGGCAGATCGTTCGCTTCGTTCGCCAGGGTTAGCAGCGGATCACGTTAAAGCATGCTGTGCAGCGCTCTCCGCAATGCGACATCGGTAAACGTCGATCTTCCTCTTGCAGGAAGGCAGCAAGGGGTAGACGTTCACCTAATGCGCGACATTATCCTGATTCCGATATTCTTGGGCCTTTGCGCCGTCATCACGCCGCTTTTGCTTTAGGTCTGACTGTTGCCGTGCGATCATGCATTTGGGCGAGAAACAGGGTTGGGTGCGACCGGGCGGTTGGCATCAAGAGGACTACCCTGATCGATCCCGTTAGGAACACGGCACTAAGAAAGCGGATGGCTGAATGATCTAAGTGGCGAACGCATTCTGCGTTGTGATGATGGTGGTAGCTGGCGGCTTGGACGTCGCTGTTTGTCCGTTGGTGATCCCGCAATCCTGTAGGCAAGCGGGTATGGATTGTTGGCGTAAGAGGCGGCTTGATGCGCTCGCCGTGGCGAGTGTCGGAGCCACCCAAGATGAACATGCCGTAGAATGCCCGGAAAGGCACCTCACAGCGCCCCTAAGGGCATCAGGCTATGCGGGGGCGACCAATAAAGTCGCTGGGCTGCCTAAGCGCTCCTAGGCGATGTACGGACCTACAGCGTTGCGATGATCGTTTTGCGCTGTGCCTGATGCTCCTCATCGGACAACAGTCCTTCTGTCTTGAGCCTATCTAACCGGCCCAAGCGATCTTCCACGCTGCCACCGCCTGCGGCAACCGTGACAGGTACAGGGCGAGGCTTCGTCCGTTCGGCAGCGGCAGAAGGCTCGACACGGACACGCGGCGGCTTCTTCGCAGAATGGCTCTTACCCGATGCCGCGGTAATTGCGGCGATGATCCCGAGCGCCAGACCGCCGATGATCATGCCGCCGAACCCGGCAATCAGATTTCCGATGAAGCCACCGATTACAACGCCAATGCCCGTTGCGACCGTAGCAGCTTGATCGCTGCTTTTGTCGCGCAAGCAGTATGGACATGCCTCGCCACCGAACCTGATAGTCGATCCGCAACCGCTACAACGCATGACTTTAGAACTTCATCGTCTTATTGGATTGTGCCGGTAGTTCTGTAAGAGAGCAGGTAGCAATTTTGCTCACAAGCGGGATATCAGAAGAGTATATACTGCTGATACGTCCTTCGCGGCGTTCAAACCATGTAAACCGCCCGTCTTCCCGGTCTAGTTTCGCGTCAATACGGGTGCCGGACTCTGACGACTTCATGACCATGCCGACAGAGCCATACTCGACCGCACACGATGGCAAGCCGTCGCAAACGCTGGACGAAGCGCCACTCTCTTGCGAGTATTTCTTCCACGACTGCGCATTATCATTGATAATGAATATGGCTCGGTAATCTCGATTGTATCCGTCCGCGCCGAGTCGGATTTCCTTTCCGATACAAGACAGAGCCTTGTCGCCGGTGTCTGCTGTCGCAGCAGACACCGGTGAAACAGATGCAATTAAGCAGATAATCCAGCGCATAAAGCCCCTCCTGTTCAAGGGGCGTCCCGGCGGCGAGCCGGGTGTTCGTAACCCGGAGGAACCCCACAGGCGCATGTGCCTTTACCGTCACCGGCTGGACATACGCACATGCCACCCGGCCGTGAAAACACGACCGGCTGGTTCCTTTCCGGGGTTACGACGCCCCACTGCCTGAATCTCGCAGGCAGCGGCAACACGATGGCGGATCACTTCCGGGGCTGCAACAGAAGTTTAAATCAGACCGAAGTCCTAGACCAGAACACCAGACGCTCTCAGTAAACCGTGCAGTGCCGACCCAAAACCCCCATTGCCCTCACACATGATTGAGGGGCCAGCAGATGAACGCGGCGGCGGCGAAAGCCCCAATTTTCGTCCTTAGACGTATCGGAACATAGTAGGAACGATGGCGGCTTGGATACGCCCTCGCCCCTGTCGCTCGCCTCGATGATTCTTCTCGCGCCCGGATGGTGCCAGGTCGGCATCACCGCACTGGACAAGGCGTAAGGGAAGAAGCTGCCCTTGAACTGGGGCCTTCCTTGTCGATTGCATGATTGATGCCTCGCAGGCGGTCATCCCTAACGGCAAATTGCCCTGCCGCTCTATGGGCGCTGCGGTACCTAAGTGGGACGAAGCAGGCTGCGGGCGATCACAAATCTGTTCGAGGCAGCGAATACCTTAATGGCTCGCCCGCCTTAGTTTCGGAAAAACGGCAGTACCCCTTGTCGGGACGGCGTCGGTGCCGCCCTGATCCGAAGCAAATCTGCTTCATGTGCAAACGCTTGCGACTTGGCGAGTGAATCTGCCGCTGCCGCCTGTGCCTCTAATTCAGCGATGCGGGCGCTAATGGAGGCCTTGCGGTCGGACACTGCGCCCATCTTCCTCGCCGCTGTAGAAACGGTCTAAATAGTGCCCTGCCAGTTCATAGTGCGCCTTAACCGCCTCAGGGCACTTAGACTTGCTGGCTCTTCTCAGTTCTACCTCGGCACGCTGGTAGAAGTACTCAAGGTCGCTTTGACTCATCATGTCTCACGGTTCTTTCGCCTGAGAAACGGATGATCACATTATCGTCGCCCTGCCCCTTGATCGTTAACCTAGGTTGCGAGACGGTACCAAAGTAAACAACATATACCGTGCCTCCACACGGGCCTGGCGCTGAACCACAGGCTAATCAGTTCTATTCAATGCCTCCAAGATGCGCCTTAGCTGCTTCTTTCGCATCGGCAGCACTCTTCCGCTTCTTAGGTGCTGGCTTCCTGGTGGCAGTGACGGCAGCAACTTCCTTCTCCACCTTCTGCCCTTTCTTGCGACCCAACCCAAGCTGCTTGGCTATCGCCCGACGCTCTGCCGAGTATGCAGGGGCAACTAGGGGGTAATCGGGTTTCAACCCGTAACGCTCGCGGTAGTCGGCGGGTGACAACCCATTAGCGTTCAGGTGCCGCGTCAGGCTGCGGTACTTCTTACCGTCAATCATCGAAACGATGTACTCGGGATCAGCCAGCGACTTACGCACGCTAACGGCAGGCTTGTATTCCACCGTAGCTTCTTGATCACCCGTTTGAGCGGCAGGCGTCACCAACGCACCAAGGGCATCATGCACCGCCCTCAAGAAAGCGGGTATGTCATCTACGGCGGCGCGGGTGTTTGGGTTGGACAGCCAAGCGACCGTAAGATCGGTGGCGAGTTCGACCTGATTGTTGTTTTCGTTTTTCATGCAGCATCCTCTACCTGGAACAGGCTCTAGATTGCGTTCTGAAGCCCGTACAGAGCGAAAACTGCATCTTGGCTGGTAACCAGCTTAATGCGACAATATGCGTTGTACGGGCCTTAGATCGGACCTGGTGAGGTTACAGCAAAACGAACTTACTTCTTTCTACGGCGACGCCTAATTCCGCTGCCGCCTTCTGAAACTTGGGGCATCTAACAAGTTTGCCGAAGTTGCCACGTTCTATGCCAAGCGCGTCGTAGATAGCCTTCCTTGCAATACCACGTCGGAGGTCGATAGCAGGGAGACTTGCGACATGGTCCAATATGTCTTGCTGCCTGCCACCTAGCTTGACAACAGATGGAGGCAGTTCGTTGTACCCCGCCTCCGGGAACGCGGCCTTGATATGATCCCGCAAGTCTTTGCATGAGTCTACAAGGAATACTTCGCAGGCTCCACACGACCCGGCGTCGTGATTACGGATATTAGACCTAGTTATAGCTTGCAACATAGTAGATCGAATTTCTCCAACCCTTATATTATCTATATCGACGCCACGCATCTTGGGGTTGGCACGGTAGGAAAGACGCTTCCCCTCATATCCATCTTCCGGGTAACGCATCAGACCTAGAACGATAACCTTTTTACAATCCCTATAGTCGTTGCTTGCTCGATGATTTCCCCAATATACGAACTCCAACCTTGAAGGGTCGAAGCATAGGTCCTTGAGTTCTTTCTCAAGGTCAATTCCATCGTTCCTGCTGTAAATTATTAGCCAACGATCCTTATCGCGATTGATAATCTCAGCGGCCTCATGAAGGACAACCTTCCTCTTGCCCTTGTTTTTCATGGTCATCTTACCGGCGCCGGTTAACAGATGATGGAACGTTGCAGGCCGGTAGGATAACCCTACAGCCGGATATCGTGTAACCGGCAGACCATCCCGCTCCATGATTTCATAAGCACCGCTAACGCGCGCAGAGGCGTCGAGAATGAATAAAGGGGCAAGATCGAGCGGAAATCGCGAAACCTCCCCGATAATCGAGCGTGACGATCCGCGCGGCACCATCACCCGCGTCGGCTTTCCTGCCAGTTCAATCAAGGCGCCGAGCGTCTTGCGCCTGCTGTCTTTGGGACCGAGTCCCGTATCCGCCATGGCCCGCACAGCATCGGGCACCATCGCAATAGGGATAACAATCTCGTCCCCAGCGACCGCAGCATTCATGCTAGCTTCAAGCTTCTCTACCTCTAAAACGAGGTCGTTGAATGATCCGCGAAGAAGCGCGGGAAGTTCTTTGATACGATCAAGGGTAATTGTGGATGGCTTGGCGGGTGTGAATTCTTCATCCCAGATGCGCAGCGCCCTTGGCTTCGAACGATAAAATAGGTCGGTCGAATCTTCAAAGGAACTTCCACACCGGGCCTCGAACCTCTGCGCTGTGGTGAAGAGGATAGGAGCCTCGTTTGGGTTGGAACTCCCGCCGTACTCCTTCAAAATACCTCGCCGGTCGCCAGATATCAAAACAGCATAATCGTCCCTTAAAAGTCTTGCCCCTTTGATGTACGACTTGATTTCATCGAGCCGGGTTAGGAATATAATGATACCTGTATCAACTCCCCCTCGACCTCCGTCGAGATACTCCCGGAGATACTTCTGTATACCCTTACTTTTTCCACTTCCCGGCTCCGATGAAATGACATGGAATCGGTGAGGGATCATCCCATTCATAGCAGCATCAAATAGACCAAAGAATGGTTCTGATGAGAACTCATACAAGGTTCTCTCAATTCTAAGTTTAGATATAGTCTTGCAATAATCAGACGATAGCATTTTACATTCCCTAATGATCTCCTTTCGATGTGGTGAGTTCCTTATTAAGGGTACGAAAGTCACCACTTGGAGTGGGAGTACATTTGGACTGTTGTCTGCGGAACGTCAAAACGACCCGTCTCACCTGCGGCACGACCTGTCTCGTACATGACTAGTCCCGTTCAAATAGTTTGACACACTATAAGTATTATATTGCTTCTAAGCCAAGTCTATACCGTCTAGTGTTTACTCGACAAAAGTTGCATCGTTAAACAAACCTGAAAGTTGTTAACGGTTAAACTTCTTAGATTTAAACATAGCCCGTATTATCGGATTATTACGTCACCGGAGCATTGCGTTTCTTGTGATGCTTGCTTCGGTGATTGACCTCACGCTTAGGCGGGCGTTGTGGACGCCGCACACGGAGGCTGCGGCAATGCTGCGCCTGCGTCCGAACTCCAAGACCTTCCAGCTAGCTTTCGCGCAAGGTCAGCAGGTTTTAGGTGGGTGTAGCGCATTAACATGCGCATATCTCTGTGACCGGAGATTACAGCTAACTCGACGGTCGTGAGGCCCATTTCAGCAAACCTGCTGATAGCTTCGTGCCGGAGGTCATGAAAGTTGAGGTCAGGCATACCTGCCCTTTCTCTAACGCGGTTCCATGCTAGGCGCAGAGACATAGCTGTTATATGAAACAGCTTATCTTCTTCGCGAGGTATGATAGCCAAAACGGATAGGGCGGCATCTGTAAGGGGTATCGTTCTAGCATACCCGGTTTTGGTATGCGGTATGTGCGCGGTTCTTCTGCTTATATCAATCTCGCGCCACCTTAGATTTAACAACTCCCCTCGCCTAAGCCCCGTTTCGATCGCAAGCATCACTGCCGGGCGTATCAGCTTATTCCTTGTGGATTGCAGAGCAATCATAAGGCGCTCGTACTCGCCGGGGTTGAGCCGCCTATCCCTGGCATTCTTCACCGGAATACGACGAACTTGCGACATTACATTGGTCGCTAGCCCGATCCCCCAATCACGTCGGGCAACCTCAACGATCGTCCGTAGGAGACCTAGTTCGCGTGCGATGGTGCCCGGCTTAACTACCTTAGCCCGAGCGTCCCTGTAAGCTGCTATAGGGGCGCTGGTGAGGTCGCTTAGTGCTATATCGCACATAGGTGCTGCTAGCAGCTTAGAGAGCCTTAGCCGCTCACTTTCGGCGCTAAGCTTCGAAGGCGTCACTTCTCCGATGTACCGGCGGATAAGATCGCCAAGGGTAGTTTCGCGAAGGATGCGATGGCTTACCGCTGGTCCACCCTGATCGATCCGGGCTTCCCGTTCCCTAGCCCACTTCTGCGCCTCGCTTTTCAGGCGAAACGTCTTGTACTCCGGCTCGTACCCCTGCCTGCGAATCTGCGCAAACCAGCCATTTTTACGCTTTGTAATCGTCGCCATCCGGCGGCCTCCTGTGTCACGGATGTGTACAGGAGCGGTCGAAAGCCATTCTGGACGGAGGATTTACCTTACCAGAAAATCCATAAATCCAAAGCTATCAGCAGTTTAGCTTTGGCGCACCCGACAGGATTCGAACCTGTGGCCTCTGCCTTCGGAGGGCAGCGCTCTATCCAGCTGAGCTACGGGTGCCGGAGAAAAGCGCCTAGCAGCGGCCGGCTGCCGGCGCCAGCGATTTTACGCGCGCAGTACCCGCATCACTTCGCCCGTCTTACTTCGCTAAAGTCACCGGCTGGAACGGCGCCAGGCCGCAGCTCGCGCCCGCCATCGGCGGGGTCTGGCTGAACACGGTGATGATGTCCTGCGCGCACAATTGGCTGAGCGACGTGGCATAGCTGAAGCGACGCTCAAAGCCGAGGTTCGGGCAGGAATGAGGCAAGGTCACGCGGTAGTAGCGGTTGCCGTTCACCCGGAAGTCGATGATTTGATCGCTGCGTACCATGCTTTCGCGAATGCTGCGGAGCGGGATGCATGTCTGCGGCTCGCCGGCCGGCGTCGCCGCCGGCACGGCGTTGCGATCGCGCGCGGCGCCGGGCGCCGCAAGGGTCGCAATGGCGAGGGCAATCGGAAACAGGATACGCATCAGCCTTCTCCTTCCGCCCTCGCCGGCGTCATTCCCCGGCGAACGCGCTTTTCAGGCGGGAAAAGAAGCCCTGGCTGGCAGGGCATTCGTCGCCCGTCTCGGTTTCCCGAAACTCTTCCAGCAGCGCGCGCTGCCGGGTGGAAAGTCGGGTCGGTGTTTCAACGTCGATCTGCACCACCAGATCCCCGAAGCCCCTGCCCTGCAACACCGGCATGCCGGCGCCGCGCTGGCGCAATTGCTTGCCGGACTGGATGCCCGCGGGAATGCGCAGTTCATGGCTGCGCCCGTCAAGGCCCGGGATCGTCAGCGATCCGCCAAGCGCCGCCGTGGTGAAGCTGATCGGCGCGCGGGCAAACAAGGTCGTCCCCTCGCGCTCGAACAGATTGTGCCGCTTCACATGGAGGAAGATGTAAAGGTCGCCGGCCGGTGCGCCACGTGCGCCCGCCTCGCCTTCGCCCGTCATGCGCACGCGCGTGCCTTCGTCGACGCCGGGCGGGATCTCCACGCTCAGTGTCTTGGTGCGCTCGATCCGGCCATCCCCGCGGCAATCGGGGCACGGATCGTCGATCACCTGGCCCGAGCCGTTGCAGACGGGGCACGCCCGCTCGACCACGAAGAAGCCCTGCTGTGCCCGCACTTTGCCGTGCCCGGCGCAGGTGCTGCAGGTATGCGGATGGCTGCCGGCGCGCGCGCCCGATCCATGGCAGGTATCGCACGCCGCCGTTACATCAACGGTGATCTCCGCGGATTTGCCATGATAGGCCTCCTCCAGCGTGATATCCATGTCGTAGCGCAGGTCAGCGCCGCGGCGCACCTGGCTGCGCCCGCCAGAGCGGCCGCCCATGAATTCGCCGAACACGCTTTCGAAGATATCGGAAAAGCCGGAGAAGTCCTGGCCGTGCCCGCCACCGCCGCCGCCACCATTGCGGAACGCGGCGTGGCCGTAGCGGTCGTAAGCGGCGCGTTTCTGCGGATCCTTCAGGCAGTCATACGCTTCGCTGACCGCCTTGAACTTGGCTTCGGAATCCTTGCACCCGGCGTTCTTGTCCGGGTGAAATTTCATCGCGAGCTTGCGATACGCGGATTTGATCGTGCCGGCATCTGCCGAGCGATCGACCTCCAGCAGCTCGTAAAAGTCGACTTCAGTCATTCAGCGCCCCCGCGCAGCAAGGGCCCACCCGTCACCCGGCAACAGCCGGCGTGGCCGATGGGCCGCATCGCTTACGCTTTCTGGTTGTCGTCGACTTCCGAGAATTCGGCGTCGACCACATCGTCTTCCTTTGGCGCCGCATCGGCGTCGGCGGTCGGGGAAGCCTCAGCCTGCTGCTGCTTCTCGTAGATCGCCTGGCCAAGCTTCATCGCGACCTGCGCGAGCGCCTGGCTCTTCTCGTTCATCGCCTCGGGATCACCGCCCTCGACGGCCGCCTTGGCGGCATCAATCGCGGCCTGGATCTCGCCCTTCAGCGCTTCGTCCACCTTGTCGCCATTGTCAGCAAGCTGGCGCTCGGTGGTGTGGATCAGGCTCTCGGCGTTGTTCTTCGCCTCGGCGCCGGCACGACGCTTCTTGTCTTCCTCGGCGAACTGCTCGGCCTCCTGCACCATCTTCTCGATATCGGCGTCGGACAGGCCGCCCGATGCCTGGATGCGGATCTGCTGCTCCTTGCCGGTGCCCTTGTCCTTCGCGGACACGTTGACGATGCCGTTGGCGTCGATGTCGAACGTCACTTCGATCTGCGGCACGCCGCGCGGCGCCGGCGGGATGCCGACGAGATCGAACTGGCCGAGCATCTTGTTGTCCGCCGCCATCTCGCGCTCGCCCTGGAAGACGCGGATCGTCACTGCACCCTGGTTGTCATCAGCGGTGGAGTAGGTCTGCGACTTCTTGGTCGGGATCGTGGTGTTGCGGTCTATCATGCGCGTGAACACGCCGCCGAGCGTCTCGATGCCCAGCGACAGCGGGGTCACGTCGAGCAGCAGCACGTCCTTCACGTCGCCCTGCAGCACGCCGGCCTGGATTGCCGCGCCCATCGCGACCACCTCGTCCGGGTTCACGCCGGTGTGCGGCTCCTTGCCGAAGAAGTTCTTCACCGCTTCGCGCACCTTGGGCATGCGGGTCATACCGCCCACCAGCACCACTTCGCTGATGTCGCTGGCCTTCACGCCGGCGTCCGCAAGCGCCTTCTTCATCGGCTCGATCGTGCGCTGGATCAGGCTGTCGACCATCCGCTCCAGGTCAGCGCGGCTGATCGTCTTGACGAGATGCTTCGGCCCGTTCTGGTCGGCGGTGATGAACGGCAGGTTCACCTCGGTCGATGCCGCCGAAGACAGCTCGATCTTGGCCTTTTCGGCCGCTTCCTTCAGGCGCTGCAGCGCGAGCTTGTCCTTGGCGAGGTCGATGCCCTCGTCCTTCTTGAAGCCCTCGGCGAGATACTCGACGACCTTGTTGTCGAAATCCTCGCCGCCCAGGAAGGTGTCGCCGTTGGTCGACTTCACTTCGAACACGCCGTCGCCGATCTCCAGGATCGAGACGTCGAACGTGCCGCCGCCAAGGTCATAGACCGCGATCGTCTTGCCGTCCTGCTTCTCCAGGCCATAGGCCAGCGCAGCCGCCGTTGGCTCGTTGATGATGCGCAGCACTTCAAGGCCCGCGATCTGCCCTGCGTCCTTGGTCGCCTGGCGCTGCGCGTCGTTGAAATACGCCGGCACGGTGATCACGGCCTGCGTGACGGTCTCGCCAAGATAGCTCTCGGCGGTTTCCTTCATCTTCTGCAGAGTGAAGGCGCTGATCTGCGACGGGCTGTAATCCTTGCCGCCGGCCTGCACCCATGCGTCGCCATTGGCGCCGCGCACGATGTGGTACGGAACGAGCTCAGTATCCTTCTTGGTGATCGGATCGTCGAAGCGGCGGCCGATCAGGCGCTTCACCGCGAAGATCGTGTTGTCACCATTCGTCACCGCCTGGCGCTTTGCCGGCTGGCCGACCAGTCGCTCGCCGTCCTTGGCGAATGCGACGATCGACGGCGTGGTGCGCGCGCCTTCCGCATTCTCGATCACCTTGGGCTTGCCGCCCTCCATCACTGCCACGCAGCTGTTGGTGGTCCCGAGATCGATACCGATAACTTTTGCCATGAGTGCTCTTCTAGCCCCTGCCTGAAACAAACCGTGTAACAAAAACCTGCCGCTTCGCCCCGTTACGGCGACGGAACAGCGTTGACGAAGCGCGATATAGGTGCCGGTTCCCCGGCCGCAAGGCACCTACTCTGCTTGCCGGGTAGCGCCTGCTTGCCCGCCCGCCAGGTGCGCTCGCCGCTTGCCGCCGGGGGCGCAGGGGCGTACCGATTAGGGACTGTTTCGGTTCGGGAGAGACCCATGTTTCGCGCTGCCGCTGCGCTCGCCATTGCCGCCGCCGCCCTCACGGGATGCGCACCCGAAAAGCAATTGTCGATCAGTGACGCATGGGTGCGCCTCGCCGCGGTCGAGGGGCGCCCGGCGGCTGCCTATTTCACCATTCATGGCGGCCCGCAGGATGCAACGCTGGTGAGCGTCCGGACGGATATGGCGGTGCGCACCGAACTTCATGAAAGCAAGGCGACCCAGGGTGGCATGACGATGGACGCCGTCGATCAGGTGCCCGTCCCTGCGCTCCAGCAGGTGCAATTCGCGCCCGGCGGAAAGCACGCCATGCTGTTCAACGTGAACTCGGCGGTGAAGCCGGGTGGATCGCTCACCTTCATCTTCACCTTCGCCGATGCGACGCGGATCCAGCAGAATGCGCGGGTCATCGCGGCGGGCGATCCCGCGCCCGCCGGCAAATGATCGCAGCCGCAGCGGGCACCGTAGCGCACCCGGGCGGCCGCTGTGCATCCAGTAGCGCCGCCGACTCACCGGTCCGTAACCTTTGCGTGTCATGACCTCGGGCATGGGCAAGCTATCAACATGGCGCGATGGGCTGATGCGGCGCGTGGAGGGCCGCACGCCGGGAGAGATCGCCGCGCTCACCTTGAAAACCCTCCGCCACACTGCGCGCGGGTTCAGCCCCGCCGCCGCCCGCGCGCGGCGCGCCGATCAGGCGTTCGACCGCCGCTGGGGCACGGACACCGGCGGCACGATGAACCTTTCCGCCCTGAACGTCGCGCGTGACCGCGCGCTGATGGGGTGCGGTTATCAAGCCAGCAACGGCGTCGCCTTGTCCGAAGCCATGACGGCGGCCGCAATCGATCCGGCGCGCTTCACCTTTATCGACTATGGCTCGGGCAAGGGACGCGTCGTGATGATCGCCGCCGCCGCCGGCTTTGGCCGTGCCATCGGCGTCGAGTTCGCGCCCGAGCTTCACGCGGTGGCGCTCGCCAATGCCGATCGCTTCGCCGCTGTCGGCGGAGCGTCGCGTCGCTGCGAGATGGTGTTGGGCGATGCGGGCAGCTACGTACCCCCCGCCGGGCCGATCTTTGCCTATATCTACAACAGCTTTGGCCCCGTCATTCTGCGCGAGGTGCTGGAGCGGCTCGAGCAGCGCGCCGCTGCCGGCGAGGAGATCGTCGCGGTGTACGTCAATCCGCAGCACCGGGAGGCGTTCGAGGCCAGTGATCGCTGGCACGTCCTCGCCGATCGCGAGGATTGGGTGCTGTACCGCCCCGCCGCTACGCCGCGCTGAGCAGCACCAGCCGCTGGATCGCGGCGCTGGCCTTCCTACCTAAGCGGTGATGACCACCAGACGCCTCACCGATGGCGAAAAGGTTCTCGCCCGCTCCGTCTACGGCACCGCCATCGATCTGGAGCAGGTGGAGATCTGCCACCACCGCTGGTTCCCGTTCCAGCCGCGCCATGTCGTGATGGCGCCGCGCGGCCGCATTCACTTCCACCCGCACGGCGACATCTACCGCGACGATTTCGCCGCCGCCTCGCTCGGCGAGCAAGGCCTGTTCATTCACGAGATGTGCCACGTCTGGCAGCATCAGCGCGGCATCTTCCTGCCGCTCGCCCGCCATCCCTTCTGCCGTTACCATTACAGCTTCGTGCCCGGCTGGCCGCTCAAGCGCTACGGAATCGAGCAGCAGGCGGAGATCGTCCGCCACGCCTTCCTCCTGCGTGCCGGCGCGCGCGTCATCGGCGCGCCCGACCTGGGGACATACGAAAGCGTCCTGCCGTTCGGCACGCGCTGAGCGGAACCCTCAGGCGCCGCGGCGGCTTACCCCCTTCGACGACAAATCAAGGAGAGCACGCATGAACAGGCGCAACGCAGCAATCGTCGGCGGCATCGTCGCCGGGGTGGTGACAACGGCCGCGATGTGGGCCGGGCGGCGCAGCGGCGTGCTCGGCAAGACGCTTGATCGCGACGCGGTCGATTGGATCGACCGCACCACCGGCTCGCGCGAGGTGATCGGCGACACCGGCACCAGCGCGGTCGAATTCGTCAATCACCTCGGCGCCTCCGCGGCGTTCGGCGGCCTTTACGCGCAGGTGCGGCAATGGGCGCCGAACGTTCCGCCGGCCGCGCTCGGTGTCGCCTTTGGCACCGCGCTTTACGTGGTCAACATCGCCGGCATCGCGCCGCTGCTCGGCATCACGCAAGGCGAGGTCGAAGCCGGCCCGCGCAAGGCATCCGAACGCTGGGCGCTGCACGTCCTCCAATCAGTCGTGACCGCGCTCGTCGCCGAACGACTGGCGAGCGAATGGGACGAGGTCGCCGCCTAACGCCCGCCTGCAAGGTGCCCCCGGCCAGCGCCGGGGCGCGCCCAGTGGCTTACTTCAGCAGCACCAGCTCTTCCGCCATGGTCGGGTGCAGCGCCACCGTTTGGTCGAACTGCGCCTTGGTCAGCCCGGCCTTTACGCACACGGCGGCGGCCTGGATGATCTCCGGGCAGTCCGGCCCGATCATGTGGATGCCCACCACTCGGTCCGTCTCGGCATCGCACACCATCTTGTACAGCGATCGCTCGTCGCGCCCCGCCAGCACATTCTTCATTGGCCGGAAATCGGACGAATAGATCCGCACGGAGCCCAGCTTCTGCCGCGCCTCGCTTTCGGTCATGCCCACCCCGGCGATCGGCGGGTGGCTGAAGCACGCCGCCGGCACGCAATGGTAATCCACGCTCGCACCGCCCCTGCCGAACATGTTCTCGGCAAAGGCCTGCCCTTCGCGTATAGCGACGGGGGTCAACTGGATCCGGTTCGTCACGTCGCCCAGCGCAGAGATCGACGGACAACTGGTGCGGAAATCGTCATTGATCGGGATCGCGCCCTTTGCGTCCACCTCGATGCCGACATTCTCCAGGCCCAGCCCCTCCGCGTTGGGCAGGCGGCCGGTCGCATACAAAACGCAATCAACGATCACCGGCTCTTCCTGCCCGATCATGTGCACTTCCAGGCAGCCATCGTCCTGCTTCACGATCTTTTCGAACGTGGAATCGAAGCGGAAATCGAGCCCCTTCATCATGCTGATCTGGAGCAGCCGGTCGCGGATCTGCAGGTCGTAGCCGCGCAGGATCTCCTTGGTGCGGTTCATGATGGTCACGTGCGCGCCAAGCTGGTGGAAGATACCAGCGAACTCATTGGCGATATAGCCGGCACCCGCGATCAGCACCCGCCTGGGAATGGCGTCGAGATGAAAGACGTCGTTGGAGGTGATGCCATGCTCGCACCCCGGGAACTCGGGCACGTGCGGTCGTGCGCCGCTGGCCACCAGGATGTGCGCGGCCGTCCTGGTCGTCCCGTCCGCCAGCGTCACTTCGTTCGGCCCGGTGATCGTCGCGCGCTGATGAATGATCTCGGCGCCGTTCGACTCCAGCGTCGTCGTGTACGCCTGGTTGATCCGGTCCACCTCGGACAGCACGTTTTGCTGTAAGCACTTCCAGTCAAACGCCAAATCGTCGGGCACACGCCAGCCAAAGCGCTGCGCGTCCTTCAGGTCCTCGGCGAAATGCGCGCCATAGACGAGCAGCTTCTTGGGCACGCAGCCGCGGATCACGCAGGTGCCGCCGACGCGATATTCCTCCGCCACCGCCACGCGCGCACCATGCGCCGCCGCCACGCGCGACGCCCGTGTCCCACCGGAACCGGCGCCAATGGTGAAAAGGTCATAGTCGAATTCGGGCATCAGTTCACTCCGCTGGCGTCGAGCGCAGATATGAGCCCGAGGTGTTGGACGAAAGGATCGAAATCCCGATCACTGTAAAGCAGCGGGATGCGATCAAGAATGCAGCGCGTAGCGATCAGCGTGTCGATCGTCTTGCGCGGGGTTATGCCGAGCGCGCGGAGCCGGTGATAGTTGCGCGCCGCCTCCACCGCGACCCGATGATCGCAGACCACCACAGGGTGCAAGTCTGCAAAGAATGATCGCACCCGAGCAAGATGGGTCTCGTCGCGAGTCCCTTGAAGAACTTCGGCGAGAACTAGGTCGCCCAGCACCAGTCGCTGGCGCGCCGAGCGGGGCCTCAGAATAACCTCAGTCTGCGGCGTCGAACGACCGCGCAGGTTATCGATCCAGACGCCGGAGTCGACGAAGATCAATCCCATTCGGGAAGCGGCTTGTCCGTCCGCATCACATCAAGATCGCCTTCCCAGCCGAGCCCTCGCATACCCTGAACGGCTTGCTGTTGCCGAATGAAGGCCAACGATTCTCGCAGGGCGCGATCCACCGCCTCGCGCATCGTGCGCACGCCGAAGCCCTTCATCACTTCGTCGATGAGTTCATCATCGATCACGATATTCGTCCGCATGTGTATGGCTCCGCAGAGCCATACACATAGCGTTCGCGCCCGTTCTATTCCAGCCCGGCGCGCCGGATCAGGTCGGCCGTGGAGGGATCGAAGTCCCCGCCGCCCTTGGCCGCGGCCTTGGCCATTTCCTTGCCCAGCTCGACGCCGAACTGGTCAAACGAATTGATCCCCAGCAGCACGCCGTTCACGAACACGCGATGCTCATAGAAGGCGATCAGCGCCCCCAGCGTCCGCGCGTCCAGCACGTCGAGCAGGATGGTCGATGACGGACGATCGCCGGGATAGGCGCGCGCCGGATCGTCCGGGTTCGCACGCCCCTTCATTAGCGCGGCGCCCTGCGCGAAGGCGTTGAGCAGCAACTGGCGATGATGTTCCTCGGCCAGCGTATCACCGGCCTCGATCACCGCCAGGAACTCCACCGGCACCAGATGCGTGCCCTGGTGCAGCAGCTGGAACACGGCATGCTGCGCATCCGTCCCCACGCCGCCCCAGGTGATCGGCGCGGTCGGCCGACCGACCGGCTGACCATCCACCGTCACGCCCTTGCCGTTCGATTCCATCTCCAGCTGCTGGAGATAGCTCGGCAGCAGCCGCAGCCGCTCGTCATAAGCGAACGGCGCGCGCGTCTCGCAGCCGCGCACCTGCGTGTAATAAAGGTCGGCGAAGGCCGCGAGCGCCGGCGCATTCTCGTGCAGCGCCGACAAGCGGAAATGGCGATCCATCTCCGCCGCGCCTTCCAGCAATTCGGCGAACTGGTCCCAGCCCAGCTTGATCGCCGCCGGAAAGCCGATCGAGGACCACAGCGAATATCGCCCGCCCACGCCTTCGGAGAACGGCAGGACGCGCGTCTCGTCCACGCCCCATTCGATCGCCTGCTCGGGCGATGCGGTCAGCGCGATCACGCGGCCATAAGGATCCTCGACGCCATTTTCCTGCATCCAGCCGATTGCGCTGTCGGCGTTCATCATCGTCTCGGTCGTGGTGAACGTCTTGGACGCGACCACCAGCAGCGTGGCCGATGGGTCGAACCGATCGAACACGTCCTCCAGCGCCACGCCATCGACATTGGAGACGATCGCAACGTCATAGCGCTCGCTGTCACGCCCTAGCGCGTCCACCAGCAGATTGGGGCCGAGCGCGGAGCCGCCGATGCCGACATGCAGCACGTGGCGCACCGGGCCGAACGCTTCCGCTTCGATCGCGTCGATCAGCATGCGCATCCGGGCATGATAATCGGCCGCCCGCTTTAGGCTCTCCGCCTTGCCTTCGCCCCGCTCGGCGGTGTGCTCCACCGGGCGATCCTCGGTCACGTTCACATGCGCGCCGCCGAACATCGCCTCGCGCTTGCCAGCCAGGTCCATTTGCCGGGCCAGCGCCTCGAACGCGGCCACCGCCTCGCGGGTCAGGTGAGTCTTGGAAAGGTCGAAGTGGATGCCGGCCACGTCGAGCGAGAATTTGGCAAGACGCTCGGGATCATCGGCGAACAACTGCTCCAGCCGGGTTGTCGGGAGGTCCTTGATCGTCGACCAATCCGTCATTCTGTCTTCTCCACGGTTCGCAGCCGGGCTATTCAGGCCCAATTGTTACGCGCCCGCGATAACATGGAAAGCGCGCGCGGCCACCAGCGTCACAACAGGAACGCACGGTTGATCGTTCCGGCCGCTCGCACTCCTGCCGCTTGACGAGCCGCACGCCATCGGCGACGCCGCCGATCATGGCCGAACCATCCACCGCCAAGCCCGCGACCAGCCCCGCCAAGCCGCGGTCTGAAACCAGCGAAACGATCCGCTTTCTGTTGAAGCTGGCGATCATCGTCTGGCTGTTCCGCAGCTTCGTCTTTGCGCCCTTCTCGATTCCCTCGGAGTCGATGCTTCCGCGGCTGCTGATCGGCGACTATCTGTTCATCTCCAAATGGAACTACGGCTATTCGCGCTGGTCGATGCCGTTCGGCGTGCCGCCTGTATCTGGGCGCCTGTTCGGCAGCGTGCCGGCGCGTGGCGACACGGTGGTCTTTCGCTCAAAGGGCGAGGATGATCATGACGTGATCAAGCGTGTCATCGGCCTCCCCGGGGATACGATCCAGATGCGCCGCGGCCAGTTGTTCCTGAACGGCCAGGCGATCGCCAAGCAGCGCATCGCCGACTTCGTCGTCCCGCTTTCGCCCAATTTCGATCAGCGGCATTGCGAGGCGGAATTCGTCGCCCCCGCGCCGGAGGGCGCCACCTGCCGTATCCCGCGCTTCCGCGAAACGCTGCCCGGCGGCCGCAGCTATGAAGTGCTCGATCAGCGCTACATTCCCGACGCGGACGATACCCAGGTCTTCACCGTGCCGGCCGGCAACGTCTTCCTGATGGGCGACAATCGCGACGACTCCGCCGACAGCCGCTTCCCCTCCGCGGACGAAGCGCTGCCGGGCCAGCCGCAGGGCATGGGCTTCATCCCGCTGGAACGGGTGCAGGGCAAGGCGGTGATCATCTTCTGGTCCACTGATGGCTCGGCCAATTGGCTGCTCCCGTGGACGTGGGTCACGGCCGCGCGCTGGGATCGGATCGGAGGTGGCTTTGACTGATCTCGCCAGCTGGATCGGGCGCACCTTTGATCACGCGCCCGGCGATCTCGCCGATTGGGAACGCGCGCTCACCCACGCCAGCCGGGGAGACACGCATTACGAGCGGCTCGAATTCCTCGGCGATCGCGTGCTTGGCCTTTCCATGGCGGAATGGCTCTACGAGACCTTCCCGGAGGAGCCGGAGGGGGCGCTGTCCAAACGCTTCAACGCGCTGGTCACCGGCGCGGTCTGCGCCGACATCGCGCGCGACATCGGCGTCCCCGCTCACCTGCGCCTCGGCAAGCAGGCGCGCGACGACGGCGCCAGCGACAGCGACAACATCTTGGGCGACGTGCTGGAGGCGCTGCTCGGCGCTTTGTACCGCGAGGCTGGCCTCGATCCCGCACGGGCGGCCGTGCGCCGTTTGTGGGAAGGCCGGCTTCACGCCGAATCGGCGGCGCCGCAGCATCCCAAATCCGCGCTCCAGGAATGGGCCGCCGCCAACAATCGCAAGCCGCCGGTCTATGAAGTCGTCGACCGCTCCGGCCCCGGCCATGCGCCGCGCTTCACCGTGAAGGCCGCGATACCGAAGCTCGCCGAAAGCACGGCGGAAGGCGGCAGCAAGCAGGAGGCGGAAACCGCCGCGGCCGAAATGCTGCTGCGCGAAGTCAGCTTCGCTGTGCCGGCCAAAAAATCGCGCAGGGGATGATGCTGGCCAGCACATGAGTGTTCGCGGCCAATTTTCTCCGGTAGAAGGCCGCGCGTGATCCGCAGACATTCTCCACGCGGCCAAATCGCCCCGCTTCTCACCCTCATTTTCATGCGCCCGGCAGTTTCAACCGCGCCCGCATCGTTAAAGGAATTCGCATGACCCGCTGCGGCCTCGTCGCCGTTCTCGGCGCCCCCAACGCCGGAAAGTCCACGCTCGTCAACGCACTGGTCGGCCAGAAAGTGGCGATCGTCAGCCCCAAGGCGCAAACCACCCGCACGCGCCTCTTGGGCGTTGCGATGGAAGACGACGCGCAACTCCTCCTGGTCGACACCCCCGGCATCTTTGACCCCAAGCGCCGCCTCGACCGCGCCATGGTCGCCGCCGCCTGGAGCGGCGCGGAGGGCGCCGACGTGCTCGCTCTGGTGGTCGACGCAAAGGGCGGGCTTGGCCCCAAAGTCACTGATATTGCAGAGCGAATTGCCGATCGCCCGGAGCGCAAGTTCCTGATCCTCAACAAGGTCGATCTCGCCGACAAGCCCAAGCTGCTCCTTCACGCGGAGAAGCTGAACGCGCTCGTCTCGTTCGCCGAAACCTACTTCATCAGCGCCGCGACCGGCGATGGCCTCGCCGAGCTGAAGCGCGACCTTGCCGCTGCCATGCCCGAGGGGCCCTGGCACTTCCCGGAGGATCAGGTCTCCGACGCCAGCGAGCGCACGCTCGCTGCCGAAGTCACGCGCGAGCAACTCTATCTCCAGCTCCACGCCGAGCTTCCCTATGCCGCCACGGTTGAAACCGAAAAGTTTCTTGAACGCGCGGACGGCGCAGCGGAAATCCACCAGCAGATCCTCGTGGAGCGCCCCACCCAGCGCGCCATCGTGCTCGGCAAGGGCGGCACCCGCATCAAGGAAATCGGCGCCCGAGCGCGCGCCGAACTGGCCGTTCTGCTTGACCGTCCGGTGCACCTCTACCTTCACGTGAAGGTGAAGCCCGGCTGGGACGAGGATCGCGGCGTTTATCGCGACATCGGCCTCGACTGGGTGGACTAAGTAGCCAGCAGCTCGTCCACCCACGCCGGGACGAGCGCGCTGGCCGGGCCGAACCGGCTCTCGGCGAACCAGTCGCTGCCTGCCGATGGCTCCAGGTTCAGCTCCAGCGTCTCCGCGCCATAATGGCGCGCCAGCTGCACAAAGCCCGCCGCCGGGTAAACCGCGCCCGACGTGCCGATCGACACGAACAGGTCACACCGCGAAAGCGCCTCTTCGATCCGCTCCATATGGTAGGGCATCTCGCCAAAGAAGACGATATCTGGGCGCAGCGCTGGCTCCCTGCATGCCCCGCAGGGAGCGCCCGGTGGCAGTGGGTCGCACCAGCTCACCCGGTCGCCACACGCGGCGCATAGCGCCGAGCGCAATTCGCCATGCATGTGCAGCAGTCGCTTGGCACCGGCGCGCTCATGCAGGTCGTCCACATTCTGCGTGACAATCAGCAACGCGCCCGGCCAGCCCGCATCTAACCGCGCGAGCGCCTGATGCGCGGCATTGGGCGCCACATCGGCCAGCGCCGCCCGCCGCAAATCGTAGAAGCGGTGCACAAGCGCGGGATCTGCCGCGAGCGCCCCCGGGGTGCAGATATCCTCCACCCGGTGCCCTTCCCAAAGCCCGCCTGGGCCGCGAAACGTGGCAAGCCCGCTTTCTGCCGAAATACCCGCGCCGGTGAGGATCATGATGCTGCGTTCGTCGTTCATGCCAGCGACGATAGAGCATGACGTCGCAGCGCGCGACGTTGGCGCATGTCGGCCACTCGACGCAGATGGTGTCGGGCGGTATCGGGGCGCGACACAAGCGATAAGGGAAACGCATGACCGCGATCGGCATCTACGGAAGCGCGGGGCGGATGGGTCGCGTCATCGCCACCATCGCCCCTGACGAGGGCGCTTCGATTGCTGGCGGCGTGGACGCACGCGAGGATCCCGTTCCGCTGGCGCATCACGCCGACGTCCTTGTGGATTTCTCGACGCCGACGGCGCTGGAGGCGCATCTGGCCGCGGCAGTGGCTGCCGGCACCCCCCTCGTCATCGGCACCACGGGTCTCAGCCCCACGCATCACGCCCTGATCGACCGCGCGGCAGAGACCGTCGCCGTGCTGCAGACCGGCAACACCTCGCTGGGTGTCACCTTGCTCGGCATCCTCGTGGAGCAGGCGGCCCAGCGGCTTGGCCCCGAATGGGATATCGAGATCGTGGAGATGCATCATCGTCACAAGGTTGACGCCCCATCGGGCACCGCCTTGCTGCTCGGCGAAGCGGCGGCGCGCGGCCGTGGCACGACGCTGAATGAAGAGCGCGTTGATGGGCGCGCAGGGCTGGTCGGCGCACGTACCGAGGGGACCATCGGGTTCTCGTCGCTACGCGGCGGCACCGTGATCGGCGACCATCAGGTCGTGTTCGCCGGCGAAGGCGAGCGGATCGAGCTTGGCCATCGCGGCGAGGACCGCTCGATCTTCGCGCGCGGCGCGGTCAAGGCCGCCCTGTGGCTCGCCGGCAAGCCGGCCGGTCGCTACAGCATGGCGGAGGTGCTTGGGCTTTGAAGAAGGCGGACGTCTTCGACTTTTTCAGACGCCTCGCCGAAGCCAATCCGCACCCGGAGACGGAGCTCGAATCCGGCAACACCTATCAGTTGCTGGTCGCCGTGGTGCTGTCGGCGCAGGCAACCGATGCCGGCGTTAACAAGGCGACGCGCCGCTTGTTCGCGGAAGTGACCACACCCGCACAGATGGTGGCACTCGGCGAGGAAGGGCTCAAGGAGCACATCAAGACGATTGGCCTATTCAACAGCAAAGCCAAGAATGTGATCGCCCTGAGCCAGGCGCTGATCGATCATCATGATGGCGTCGTACCCGGCGAGCGCGATGCGCTGGAGAAGCTAGCGGGCGTCGGGCGAAAGACCGCGAACGTGGTCATGAACGTGGCGTTCGGCGCGGAGACCTTCGCAGTCGACACGCACCTCTTCCGCGTGTGCAACCGCACTGGCCTCGCTAGGGGCAAGACACCGCTGGCCGTGGAGCTGAAGCTGGAGAAAGCGGTGCGTCAGCCGTTCCGCCTCCACGCACATCACTGGCTGATCCTGCACGGCCGCTACATCTGCAAGGCGCGGCGGCCGGAATGCTGGCGCTGCCCCGTCGTGGACCTCTGCGCCTACAAGCCGAAAACGCCGCCGCCCGCGGTCGCCGCTTAAGAGGCGAACGCAGCCTTCATCCGCTTGCGCAGCCGATTGGGCATGAAGCGGCGCGCGAAACTCGCCTGCCTGCCCGCCTTGCCGACAATATATTCCCGCTCGCGTCCGTGCGTCGCTTGCCAGACGACGTTCGCCGCCTCCCCTACGGTATAGACGGGCGACTGGCCGATCGCGTCGCGAATAGTGCGGTTGCTGCCCTTCGATCCCGCATCGAGGATCGGCGTTTCCACGAAAAACGGCATCACGCACGTGACGTCGATGCCGTGCCGGGTGAACTCCGCGTCGAGCGCCTCGGAAAGCCCGCGCACGGCGTGCTTCGTAGCCGAATAGACTGCGAGCCCCGGCGAGCCGACGATGCCCGCAACAGACGCCACATTCACCAGCCGCCCGCGGGTCTTCTTCAGGTGTTCGAGCGCGGCATAGGCGCCGTTGATCACGCCCTTCACGTTGATGTCGACCTGTAGGTCAGATTCTTCCGGCGTTACTTCCTCGAACATGCCGTAGCGGGCGATGCCCGCGTTGTTCAGCAGCACGTCGATCTTGCCGGCATGCTTGGCGAAGGCGTCCAGCGCGGCGGCCCATTGCGCACGATCGCGCACGTCCAGCGGCACGGTAAAGGCGCCCAGCTCCTCGCCCGCACGGCGCATGCCGATCTCGTCGATATCGCCGATCCCGACGGTCCAGCCTTCCCGCGCGAAGCGGCGTGCGGCGGCCAGGCCGATGCCGGAGGCACCGCCGGTGATGTAAATCGCCCTGCTCATCTATCCTCTCCTGATGCAGCGAGGCGGGTGGCGGAGCCTCTGGCGTGCTCCATCCCCCGCCTGCCTTGGTGCGTAAGTCTAGCCTGCCCGCACCTCGCGGAACGGTATGGTACGATCGACTTCCGGCTCCTTGGGCAAGCCCAACACACGCTCGCCGATGATGTTGCGCTGGATCTGGTCCGTGCCGCCGCCGATCGAGGTGAAATAGGCGTTGAGAGTCAGGAAGTTCGCATCCTCCGCGCGCGGATGATCCGGCCCTTCCAGCAGGCTTTCCGGCCCGAGCAGCATCGTGCGCACGCGCGCTTCCTCATGCAGGATCCGGCTCATTGCGAGCTTGCCGAGCGACATGATCGGGGAGGACGTGCCCTGCGCCAGTTCCGCCTTGGCGCGCGCGGTGTTGAGCTTGTTCAGCACCCGCCAGGCGATCACCTGCGCCACATCCTGCCGCACGACCGGATCGCCCAGCCGCCCCGCCTCGCGCGCCAGGCCGAGCAGCGCATCATCGCCCTTGGGCCCGCCCGCGCCCGAGCGCGGCCCGCGAGCCGCATCGCCCATCACGGATCGTTCGTAGGCGAGCGCGGTCTGCAGCACGCCCCAGCCGCCGTTCAGCGGCCCGAGCAGATTCTCCTCCGGGATGAAGGCATTGTCGATAAACACTTCGTTGAAGTGCGCCTCATCGGTGATCTGGCGCAGCGGGCGCACCTCCACCCCTTCCTGCTTCATCGGCAGGAAGAAGAAGCTGATGCCGCGATGCTTGGGCACGTCCCAGTCGGTGCGGGCGATCAGCATGCCATAGTCAGCGACCCGGGCGCCGCTGGTCCACACCTTCTGCCCGGTGACCCGCCAGCCACCGTCCACCTTGTCGGCGCGCGTGCGCACCGCCGCGAGATCCGATCCGGCGCCCGGCTCGGAATACAGCAGGCACATGCCGACCTCACCGGCCAGCAACTGCGGCACGATGGTGCGCTTGAAGCTCTCCGTCGCATGGGCAAGCGCGGTATTGGCCCAGAGGTTCGACCGGTCCTGCCCCGCTCCGGGCGCGCCGACCTTCGCAAAGGCGCGCTCAACGATTTTGGCCTGGTCGTTGGAAAGGCCGCGGCCCTGCCATTCAGCCGACCAGCGCGGCACGGCCCATCCCGCATCGCGCACCTTGGCCAGCCATTCGCTGCGCGGATCGCGGCCGAAGCTTTCGGTATGCGCCGGCACGCCCTTCCAGTTTGCCGCGAGCCACGCCTCGATCTCGGCCTGGAGCTGTTCGTCGGTCATGCTCATGCCTGCGCCTCCAGCGCCGTGATGTAATTCTCGCGCCAAAGGTTGCTGTCACCGAACAGCTGCGCCCCCGATCGCGCGCGGCGGAGGTAAAGATGGGCAGGATGTTCCCAGGTGAAGGCGATGCCGCCGTGCATCTGGATCCCGTCCTTCGCCACGCGCACAAAGGCATCGGCGCAGGCGAAGGCGGCGAGCGCGATCGCTGCGTCCGCGGTGGGCGTCGCTTCCGCCAACTGCCGCGCCGCATCGCGTGCCGCGGACGTGGCGGATTCGCTTTCCAGCAACAGGTCCGCCGCCATGTGCTTGATCGCCTGGAAGCTGCCGATCGCCCGGCCGAACTGGTGGCGATCGGTGGCATAAGCGACGGTGATTTCCAGCATCCGGCGCGCTCCGCCGGCCTGCTCGCCGGCCAGCGCGACAATGCCGAGATCACGCGCCGCCTTGATGCGCGACGTACCGCCGATCCGCGTCGCGGGCCCGCGGAAGGAGACATCCGCCATCCGCCGCGTACGATCGAAGACCGGCAACGGCGTCACCGCAACATCGCTGTGCTCGACCGCGAAGACGCCCTCGTCGCTCGCCACGATGATCACGTCGGCGATCGCCGCATCGGGCACGAAGCGCGCCGTGCCGGTCAGTCGGTCGCCGTCCAGCCGAACGTCGCTCCGCCCGGTCCAGTCATGGCAGCCGACGAAGGCGACGGCGGCAATCCGTGAGCCGTCGACCAGCCCCGGCAAATCCGGCGCCAGCGTCGCCGCGATCGCGGCCGAGATGAGCGGCGCGGGCAGCAACACGGCCCCCGCCTCTTCCATCACCAGCCCAAGCTCGATCGGTCCCAGCCCCGCTCCACCCGCAGCTTCCGGCGCGACCAGCCCGATCACGCCCAGCTCCCCCAGCGCTTGCCATAGCGCGGGATCATGCCCGCTCTCACTGTCCATGATGCGCCGCACATCAGCCTCAGCGCAGCGGTCGGCGAGCAATCGACGGACGCTGTCGACCAGCGCCGCACGATCATCGGCGTCGAGCATGGTTGGTGATGCGGAGGGACGCACCAGCGTGTCGGTCATGCCGCCCGCTTCCCCGCCTGTGCTTGCGCGCGGCGTTCGCCCTTGGCGATTTCCTTGTGAAGATCCGCGACGTAGCGCGCGAAGTCGACCTGGATCGTGTGCCGCTGCGACTTGTAATAATCGCCGAGTTCGCGATCTTCGTCCTCCTTGGTGATCCGCTCCATGTCCGCGACGGACGGTAGCGCGTACCGCCCCGTCATGAAGCCGGCGACCAGCTTCGACTGCTGTTCCGCGAAGTTCACCAGCGTCGGCAAGGGCTGTGCCAGCCCCATGAAGAACAGGTCGTGGATGCCGGGGATCACCATGCGCTTGAACAGCGGGAAGCGGTTCTGCGCGTCGGGCAGCAGCTTGGGATCATCGAAGAACGGGAAGCTGATCTTGTAGCCGGTGGCGTAGATGATCGCGTCCACTTCCTCGACGCTATCGTCCTCGAAGCGGACACGCGTTCCCTCCAGCGCCTTGACGTTCGGCTTGAACTTGATGTCGCCGCAGCTCGCGCGCGTCAGGAACTCGCCGGAAACGCTGGGATGGGCGTCGAGTGGTTCGTGATCGGGCTTCGGCAGGCCGTAATCCTCCATCCGCCCCACCATCTTCTTGATCACGCGGCGAGCCAGCGCCTTCCCCAACTTGCGCGGCATCCACGTCGGCATGGCGGATTTGTCCATCGGCTTGCCGCCCGCCATCTTGGGGAGCACCCACACGCCACGGCGGGCCGAGACCCACAGGTTCTTGGCCAAGTGCCGCTGCGACAGCTCGCTGGCGACATCCATCGCGGAATTGCCCATGCCGACCACGACGACGTTCTTGCCGCGCAGATCGACCGGATCATAAGGATCGCGATAGCTGTGGACGTGGAAATGCGGATTGTCGAAACTGCCGGGATAGCTCGGCACGTTCGGGTCCCAATGGTGCCCGTTGCACACGAGCAGTGTCTCGTACTCGCGCGTCTCACCGGTCGACAGCGTTATTTGCCATCCGCCGCCAGCCTGGCGCTCTGCCTTCGTCACCGCGGTGTTGAAGGTGATCAGCGGCCGCAGCCCGAAGTGATCGACATAGTCGCGGAAATATTGCCAAAGCTGCGCGTGGCTGGGGAAATCTGGCCAGTCGGCCGGCACCGCATAATCCTCGAACGCCAGCCGCCATTTCGACGTATCGATGTGCAGCGACTGGTAGCAAGCCGACTTCCCGTTGGGATTCTTGTAATACCAATTGCCGCCGATATCGTCCGACATCTCGAAGCAATCGAACGGAATCCCCTTGTCCTTCAGCCGCTTTGCGGTCGTGAAGCCCGAGCATCCCGCGCCGATGATACAAGCGCGCTTCCTCTCCGCCATGTTCCTCTCCCCGGCCGCCCTCTTCCCGCAGCCATAACGAAAGTTATGATGGCCTGAAGCGCGCGCCGAATCAACCGGCCCGCACACGAGGAGAGAGCAGGATGCGGTTCAAGGACAAGGTGGCGCTGATCACCGGCGGCGGCTCCGGGATCGGCGCGGCGACGGCACGCCTGATGGCGCGCGAAGGCGCAAGGGTGGTCGTCGCCGATCTGGTGACCGAAGCCGCGGAGTCGATCGCAGCGGAAACCGGTGGTCTCGCCCTGACGGTCGACGTAGCCGATCGCGCGGCTGTGGAGGCGATGGTCGCGCGCACGGTGGAAGCGCACGGAACGCTCGACATCCTGGTCAACAATGCCGGCATCGGCTGCTTTGGCCGCACCCCCGATCTGGAGCCCGAAACCTGGGAACGCGTGATCGCGATTGACCTCAACGCCGTCTTCTACGCGTGCCGCGCCGCCATCCCGCACATGACGGGCCGGGCCACGGCGATCGTCAACACCGCCTCGATCTCCGGCCTTGCCGGCGACTATGGCCTCACCGCCTACAATGCCGCCAAGGCCGGCGTCATCAACTACACGCGCAGCCTCGCGGTCGATCATGCCCGCGAGGGCATCCGCGTGAACTGCCTCTGCCCCGGCCTCATCGCCACGCCGCTCACCGCCAGTGCCAAGACGATCCCAGGCCTCGAAGCCGGCTGGCACGATACCATCCCGATGGGCCGCGCCGGCACGCCGGAGGAAATGGCCGAGGTCATCGCCTTCCTCGCCTCCGATGCCGCATCCTATGTCACCGGTGCTGCGTTCGTCGCGGATGGTGGCCAGACCGCCTGGACGGGCCAGCCGAACCTGCATCGCTACGCCGCCGCCGCGGCGGAAGGAGCCGTTGCATGACACCCAGTTGGTCCCCACCCGCCGGCAGCGGCATCACCATTCGCGAAGTCGCCGCCAACGGCCGCGTCTTCGAGGTCGCCGAGGCCGGCAGCGGCGACCACCTGATCCTGTGCCTCCACGGCTTCCCCGAACTGAACTTCTCCTGGCGCTATCAAATGCCGCTGCTGGCGGAGATGGGCTATCGCGTCTGGGCGCCCAACCAGCGCGGCTACGGCGCTTCCAGCCGGCCGAAGGGCGTCGCCGCCTACCGCGCCGACCAGATCGTCGAGGATGCCGCCGCACTATTCGACGCCAGCGGCGCCAAGAAGCTGACGCTGATGGCGCACGATTGGGGCGGCGCGATCGCCTGGCTGTTCGCGATCTGGAAAACGCGCCCGATCGAGCGACTGGTGGTGATGAACCTCCCCCACCCCGCCTGCTTCGCCGAAGCGCTAAAGCACGGACCGCAGCGCAAGCGCAGCTGGTACATCGCCTTTTTCCAGCTTCCCTTCCTGCCCGAATGGTCGCTCGGCCGCAACGACGCGCAGGGGATCCGCGACGCGTTCCGCGGCATGGCGGTCGACAAGAGCCGCTTCCCCGACGCGGTGCTCGACGTCTACGCCAAGGCGGCGCAGCGCCCCGGCGCGCTCACCGCAATGATCAATTGGTATCGCGCCGCCCTGCGCAACCGGGGCGCCATGGAGACCGGCGATGGCAAGGTGGACGTGCCGACGCTGATCGTCTGGGGCGAAGAGGACAAGGCGCTCGGGCTGGAAACGCTCAACGGCACCGATCGCTACGTGAAGGACCTCACCATCCGCCGCCTGCCGGGTGTCTCCCACTGGGTGCAGCAGGAAGCGCCGGAGGCAGTCAACGAGATCATCACGGCGTGGCTGCCCAGGGCTGCCGGCTAGGCGCTCGCCGAGAGCGCCAGCGTCATCGTGGCTTGGGCACCGTCACCAGGCAGTGCCCGCTGCCCGTCGCTAGCGGCCGGCCATCTTCGCTCCACATGCGCACGCGTCCGCTGATCAGCCCGTCGCCCGACACGTCACTGTCCGCCTCGCTCAATAGCCAGCCGCCCGCCGGCTGGCTTCCGTGGAAATAGACGGTCAGGTCAAGCGAGGGCGCGAGGTACGGCGCGGACTCGGTCAACCGGTGCCAATGCCCGGGCCAGATGCCCAGATCGATCAGCAGCGCGCTGCGCATCGCGTCAAAGAACAGATCGTCGGCGCCGGCCTCCGGCCAGTCGCGAAACCGCATCCAGCGATACTGTTGCGGCACCGGCGCGGGCGGGTCGCTGTGTAGCCGGAAGTGCACCGGGCGACCTTCCAGGTTGCTCCAGAACCGATTGGTCGAAATCCCCCGCTCCGCGGCAATCGCATCCTGATCGCGCAGGCCCTCGGGCCCGGGAACGTCGGGAAACATCGGTGTCAGCGCGATCGACGGGTCAGCGCGCGAGGTGGTCCAGATCTGCGCCAGGAACACCGGTCGCGCATCCTGCGACAGTGTAACGGCATAAAGTGACGACGCGCCCTCCTTGATATGGTCCACGCGAACGTCGAGCGCGCCCCAGCGCGCGACCCGCACGAACTGCCCGGTGATCGTGACCGGGCGATGCCCCGACGCGACGCGCTCACGCACGGCGCGCAGCGCGATGGCGGCGATATAGCCCCCTGCCGGGCCCCAGATCTCCCAATCCCGATCGAGCTCGACGACATAGCCGTCGCCGCGCGGCGTCAGCGCTGTTGCTGCGACCAATCCCCCCAAGGCTCGTCCCCTTCTCTCAGCCCATCAGTGCCAGCGCATCGCAATCGATCGCCTGCGCGCATCCCCCGCGCGCCATGGCCAGGAACATCGCATCACCCCGCTCGGTACGCTTGGTTGAGGCCGACGCGAACACCGCCGTTGATACGCCCGACAGCAACGTTAACCGATAGTCGCGATAGAGATCATCATAGCCATAATCGCTGACGCCATAGCCGCGCAGCTGCTCCAGATAATAGTCGAGCAGATGCCGCTCGTGCGCGCGTCGATCCTCGATCGACAGCGCCATTCCGAGAAAATAGGCGACGTCCACCGCCCCCAGCCCGATCGACGGCGACTGCCAGTCAAGCACCGCCAGCGGCACCTCGCCATCGCGCGCGTCGAACAGCATGTTGTCGAGCCGGAAATCGCCGTGGGTCAGCGTGAAGTTGGCAGGCTGCGGCACGGGCGCATTGGCGAGCAGCGCACCATAGCGATCGCACACCGCCATATATTCGGGCTCCAGCACGCCATCGTAGCGGCGGTGGAACTCGGCCAGGCAGTCCGGGAAGACGTTGACCACGAAATCGCGCGCGCCGCTGGTGTCGAGAAAGGCGTGCTCGCGCAGCGTCGCGTCATTCCAGCGCGGACCGTGCAGCGCTGCGGCCTGCTCCATCGCGCGCTCGGCATCCGCAAGGCCGCAGCCGGTCAGCTGGTTGCCCGATCGCGCAGGGGTCAGATCCTCCATCAGCAGCGCGAACGTGCCGTCCGCCGGATCATGTTCGATCGAGACGCACTTCGGCGAGCGGATCGCCACCGTATCCGCGACATGGCGGTAGAAACCGACCTCGCGTTCGTAGAGACCAAAGCCAGCGCCGGTCTGTCGGCTGGTCGGATTGGCGCTGGCGAACTTGCCGACGAACGATCCCGGCGCCCTCTCGTCGCCGTCATATTTCACCACGAAGCGGATCGAGTCGCCGAGCATCCCGACGCCCACCGGCGTGGCTTCCACGGACGTTACGCTCGCCTCGCGCAGCACGCCCGCACCCCGCAAGCGCGTCGTCAGCCAGGCTGCGTCAACCGCGCTGCCTTCCAGATCCGCGGCCATCAGCAGCCACCGTCGCAGCGGATCACCGTGCCGGTGACGAAGCTCGACGACGGGCTCGCGAGGTAAAGCGCGCTCGTCACGATCTCTTCCGGGCGGCCTGGGCGCCCCGATGCGCTGTCGGTCTTCTCGCGCGCTTCCTCGGTCCATGCCTTGGAGATGTCGGTGAGAAACGGCCCGGCGGCGATCGCATTGACGCGCACCTTGGGCCCATATTCATGCGCCATGCTGGAAACCATCGCGTTCAGCGCCGCCTTGGCACCGGCATAAGGCACCACCATCGGCGTCGGACGCAGCGACGCAATCGAGGACGTCGCCAGGATCGTGCCGCCCTCGCCCTGCGCCATGCGGTTGGCGATGTTCGCCATCAGCCGGAACGGCCCTTTGAAGTTCAGGCCGACCACGCTGTCGAACAGCGCCTCGGACACCTCGTGGCTCGGCACCAGCGGCCCCATCCCGGCATTGGCGACAAGGATGTCGAGCGTGCCGAACATGTCCCAGGCAGCGTCCGCCAGCCGGTCCATCTCGTCCCACTTGCCCGCATGCGCCGGGATTGCCGCCGCCCGTCGCCCCTTTGCCGCGATCTCCGCCACCACGGCTTCGCAGGCTTCCGCCTTCCGGCTGGAGACGATCACATCCGCGCCCGCGTCGGCAAAGGCCAACGCCATTTCCCGCCCCAGCCCGCGTGAGCCCCCGGTGATCAGCGCGACCTTGCCCGTTAGATCAAACAAAGGATGGGGTCCGGCCATGCATCATCTCCTCGTGCCGCCGATCGTAAGCCGGCTGACTTAGCCGTTGTTAAGCCGATTGCACCGCGCGCTGCAAGCGGCAGCCGGAGACACTACATGGGGCGGTGATGGGACGGGTGAAGCGCAAGATCGCTGTTGCGGAGGCAGAGGCACGGATGGCAGCGCCACCGCCGGTTGCCTGCGCCTTATGTGGGCGTCCCCTCGGCACCCGGACCGAGTGGCACCACGTGGTGCCCAAGAGCAAGGGTGGCACGCAAACCATGCCGGTGAACCCGATCTGCCACCGCGCGATCCACGTCGCTGCGGACAACACCACCCTCGCCCGCTTGGCCGACATGGAAGCCGTGCGCGCGCTGCCGGCGCTCGCACCCTTTCTCCGCTGGATCGCCAACAAGCCCGCCGATTTCAACGCGCCGACCCGCCGCGCTCGCTAGCGGTGCGGCGTCACCCGCTCGCCAGCATCGAATCCGCTCGCACCAGTGAGCGCAGCGTCAGCCCCGCGCCGGCCGCGCGCTCCACCGCGAGGCGCGTCGGCGCAGAGATGGTCGCCAGCATCGGGCAGCCCGCAAGCACCGCTTTCTCGACCAGCTCGAACGAGCAACGCGACGTGAGCAGGGCAAAGCCCCCATCCCACGTTTGCGCCGCCAGCAGCATCGATCCGATCAGTTTGTCGAACGCATTGTGGCGCCCGACGTCTTCGAACGCGACGCGGATCACGCCATCGCGGGTGCAGGCGGCCGCGGCATGAACCGCGCCCGTCTGCGCATTCAGCGGCTGATGATCCCGCAGCGCATGGTACGCCGCGAAGACCGCCGCGTCCGCGCCGTCCCACGGGGCGGCCGCAGGCAATGGCCGCAGCGCCTGCGCCAGCGTTTCCACCCCGCACAGTCCGCAAGACGCGTCGGAGGTCCGGTGGCGGACCCGGTCGGCAATGCGCTCCGCCACCCGCCGCGCGAGGGTGAGGCGTACGAGGATGCCCTCGCCGGTATCGTTCACGTCAATGGCGCGAATATCGTCCACGCCATCGATCAGTCGCTCACCCAAGGCGAAACCCGCTGCGAGCTCCTCCACGGCAGCGGGCGTCGCCATCAGCACGGCATAAGCGAGACCGTTGCATTCGATGGCGATCGGCACTTCATCCGCCAGCGCCCGCGACACCGGCGCGGCCGGTCCTGTCGCGGGCACCTTCGCGAAGTCATGCTCGATCGCTGCTGGCCGCACCTCGCCCGTCATGCGCGCTCTCGTGCGCCGCGCACCGGCAAGGGACAAGCCATCAATCCTCCAGTTCTTCCTCCAGCGCCGCGATCAGCGCGCGGTTGAACGCGGGAATGTCGTCGGGCTTGCGGCTGGTAATGAGGTTTTCGTCGATTACGACTTCCTCGTCCACCACGTCGGCGCCGGCATTCTCCAGGTCGGTGCGCACCGACGGCCAACTGGTCACCCGGCGCCCGTCGACGACGTCCGCTTCCACCAGCAGCCACGGCGCATGGCAGATCGCCGCCACGATCTTGTCGTCGTCCATGAACTCGCCGACGATGCCGACGGCGCGGTCCTCCATGCGCATCTTGTCCGGATTGCCGACGCCGCCCGGAAGCAACAGGGCGTGGAAGTCCTCGGTATCCACCTGATCCAGCGTCAGGTCCGGGGTGATCGTGCGGGTCGGGTCCGTGTCTCCCTTCACACCTTGGATCGGATCGGTCTTGATCGAGGCGAGCGTCACTTGTGCCCCGGCATCAAGCAGCGCCTGGCGCGGCTCGAACAGTTCGGCATCTTCAAAGCCGTCGGTCGCAAGAATGAGCACGCGGACGTTGGATAGGTCGGCCATGTGGCGGGAACTCCGATATACGAGGGTCACCTCACAACCGGCGGCGCATCCGCCCGTTCCGGAACCGCCGCAACCATCCGCGCATTTCCGATGCTATGTGGAGGTTGATCAGTGGCGTCGACTAAGATCGTATACCACGACGATGAGGAACCCGGGATCACCCGGAAGAAGATGCGGCACGGCTGGGGCTATTTCGATCCCGAAGGCAACCGCATCACCGATCGCGAGGAAATAGAGCGGCTGAACGCCATCGGGCTCCCGCCGGCATACCGCGACGCATGGTTCTGCCCCGATCCGAGCGGCCATATCCAGGCGGTCGGCTGGGATGAAAAGGGCCGCAAGCAATATCGCTACCATCCCGAGTTCCGCGCCGCGCGTGAGGACGAGAAGTACAATCTGTGCGCCGCCTTCGGGCGCGGGCTGCCGAAGCTGCGCGAGCGGGTCGAGGCCGATCTCAAGCTGCGTGGACACCCCAAGGAGAAGACGATTGCTGCAATCGTCAAGCTGCTCGATATCGCGCACCTGCGCATCGGCAACGAGACCTATGCCAAGAGCAACAAGAGCTTCGGGGTCACCACGCTTCGCGATCGCCACGCCCGCATCCGCGGTGGCACCCTGAAGCTGCAGTACAAGGCGAAGTCCGGGAAGCTGCGGATGCTGACCATCACCGACGGCAGCCTCGCGCGCTTCGTGAAGCGCTGCCAGGATTTGCCGGGCCAGAAGCTGTTCCAATATGTCGATGATGACGGCGAGGTGCGCCCCGTAACCTCCTCGGACGTCAACGCTTATATCAAGGAAGCGATGGGCGCGGATTTCACCGCCAAGCATTTCCGCACCTGGGGCGCCAGCGTCATCGCCTTCGAGACCCTCGCTCACGCAAAGGGGGACATCAGCCTCAAGACCTTGCTCGCGCCCGTTACCGAGCGGTTGGGCAACACGCCGGCGATCGCGCGCAAATCCTATGTCCACCCCGCCTTGATCTCGCTGATCAAGGACGGCCAGGCAGCGTTCCGCACCTCGTTGAACCTGCCCCGCACCACGCGCTGGCTCAACCGTGCCGAACGCGGCCTGATCGCCTTTCTGGAAACGGGCGAGAACGGAAGCGCACAGGAGGCGGCTTAATCGCCGTCTGCCACTGTCGCGCGTTCGTTACGGCGGCTCGGCGGCGCCCCATTCAGCGTGGATGCACCGGCTCGGCGATCATCAGCCGGGGTCGACAGGCCTGCGCCGCCCGCGGCATTAGCCGGGCAAAACATCACAGAAGGATCGGATGACAGCGAAGAACAGCACAGCACCCCTGCCAAAGATTTCCGGCGCCGACGTTGAGCAGCAGATATCCGCCTTCTGGACGTCCAGCATCGACTGGTTCGGCGCCCATTGGCTGCAGATCGCGATCGCGCTGGCGATCGGCACCGGAATCGCGCTTGCCCTTTTGTGGCTGCGCAGGCTCGGGCCGCGCCTGGCCGGACGCTCGCACACCGGCAAGGGATGGTCCGCGGTTTTCGGACGCGCGATCGAGCGCACCAGCACCTTCTTCATCATCATGGTCGCGGCGCAATTGGTCGCTGGCTATGCCGATCCGCCCGTCATTGTCGCAACGACGATCAACTTCCTCTTCACGCTTGCGGCCGTCTTCCAGGCGGCGATCTGGGCGCGCGAGCTGATCCTCGGCGCGATCGAGCATCGCACCCGCGCCGAGAATTATTCCGGCGAAGCGCTGATGAACGCCATGGGCCTCATCCGCTTGCTGGTAACGATCGTCGTCTTCGCGATCGCGCTGGTGGTCGTCCTGGACAATCTGGGCGTGAACGTGACCGGCCTCGTCGCGGGCCTTGGCGTCGGCGGCATCGCGATCGGTCTCGCGGCGCAGGGGATCTTCGCCGATCTGTTTGCGGCGCTGGCGATCATCTTCGATCGGCCGTTCCGTCGCGGCGATGCGATCACCTATGATTCAAGCTCGGGAACCGTGGAGGAGATCGGGCTGAAGTCCACCCGGATCCGCGGTATCAACGGCGAACAGCGGATCATCTCGAACCGCAATCTGCTCGACAAGGAAATCATCAACAACACGCAGCGCGAACGCCGGCGGACCAAGCTGGCGATCGGCGTCGGCTATGAAACCGATCGCGACGTGCTCGCCCGCCTCCCGCACATCCTCCAGGAAGAGGTGGAGCGTAGCGATCAGATGTTCGTGCGCGCGGGCTTCGTGGCGTTCGGCGCCTCATCGATCGACTTCGAGCTCGAATTCGACACGCCCACCGCGGATTATCAGATCGCCTATGACGCCCGCCACACGGTGGGGCTCGCCATCTACCGCCGGTTCGATGCCGAAGGCATCTCCATCCCGTTCCCCACGCAGACGAACTACACTGCCGCCCCCGACGGCAGATTGATCATGCCCTATTCCGAAGCGCCCCCTGTGCCTCAAGGAGCAGCAACGTATCAGGATGGCCCAACGCGCTGAACGCCCCGGCCTGCTGAACGCGATCAACTGAGCAGCGCGTGGAGCAGGTGGATCGCCTCCGTCTCCCTGCGCACGCCCAGCTTGCCGAACAAAGAGCGTAGATGACTGCGCAGCGTCTCGCCGGTGATCGCGCGCGCGGTGCAAATCTGCGCTCTTGTGCGCCCCAGCCGCAACAGCAAGGCGATCTCCGCTTCGCTTGCCGTGAGGCCGTATGTCTCGCGCAGAAAGGCGGCATCCGCGCTGTCGGCGGCGGGCGGGCGCTTGGCGATCAGGATGGCGAACGGGGCAAAGCCCATGTTCCACTCGCGATCCGGCAAGCGGTGAACCTTCAGCATCAGCACGCCGGCCGGCGTGGGCGCAGCGACGCTCGCCGCCCCGGCCCTACGCTCGCCGATCGTGGCCATCGCCGCCGTCAATCGGCGCTGGACAGCCAGTGATGGTGCGGCGACCCGGCCGTCCGCCAGCCGCAGCGTGCCGTCGGCAAGCAAGGCGTCAGCCCCTCGGCTGATCGCGCGCACGCTCATGGTCCGGTCCAGCACGAAACAGGCGAGGTTCATCGCCTCGAACGAGCCGGCCACCAGCTTGTAGCTCTCCCGCTCCAGCGCGACCTGAAGCGCGACGGCGGCTCCTGCGGACGCGCATACGCGGGCAAACATCGCCCGCGTCTCCGCATCGGTGGGTCCGTTCCGATGCGCGCGCAGCAGCGCGAACCCGATCAGCCCGTCGTCTTCGACCAGCAAGTTCGTCTGGCAACCAAATGGAATGTCCAGATCGCTGCACAAGTCGAGGTAGCTTTGGTCCGCAAGACTCGGCCGAAGTGCCGCGTAATCATCTTCCCAGGAAATCGTCTGCGGAGGCCGTGTAGCGCCCGCTGCCACACGAAAATTGATGGTCGGCGCCATCAGTTCTGCACGATCAGCCGCTGCATGGGCCGAAGCATCCATGTCGTTGACCCAGTTGAATCCGAATGAAAAGCTCGGCCCCACGCCGATGATCTGCGCGTGCTTCGACTGCGTTTGCTGGGCCACACGCTGCAACACGTCGAGCCAGCGCGCCGGCTCGATTGCTGCCTCCAGGAACTGGTTCGCTATTTTCTGTGGCATGACCACGCGCCGCGACTCTGTTGTTTCGCAGGCGGCTTAGCGCGGCAGCCGCTACTCAGAAAGCGGCGCCACAGCTCTTTTTTTACATGATCATTATTTGTGGGTGAAGATCCGGTTCATGAACGCCTGCGCGGCCTCACCAAGCGCATCCGCCACGCGGCCTGCATCCGTCCCGCCCGCCCCGACACCGTCCTTCGGCGCACCTGGCTCGGGCGAAGAGGCGTGAGGACGCGTCTGCCGGGCTGCCGCCGCGGCTGCCACCGTCGCAGCCATCGCCAATCCGGAGGCCAGCGCTTGCCGGCCAGCCGGGCTGCTTGCCTTTTCGATCAACGCTTCACCGGCGCGACGTGCTTCCTTCGGCACCTTCATGCCGCCGATTTCCTTCGGAATCCGAAAGCCGCTCTTCTTGCCCTTCTTCGCCATTGCCGTCCTGTCAGTAGGTGTATCGCCGATATAATACACAGCTGAGGGACTTCAATAGTCGCGAACCTTGCCGCGCCCCGCCTTCACGGCGCTTCGGCCCTTCTTCTCGTCGACGCGCTTTGCCTTTGCCGCGCGCGTCGGCTTCGTCTTCACCCGGCGTGCCTCGCGCTCTTCCGCCTTGGCCAGCAGCTCGGCGAGCCGCTCGCGCGCATCCGCCCGGTTGCTCTCCTGCGTACGATATCGCCGCGCGGTGATGACCAAAGTACCGGACGCCGTCAGCCTTGACCCCGCCAGCAGCTTCAGCCGCCGATACGTCTCGGGATGCAGCCCCAGGCGAAATATATCGACACGCAGCTGGCATGCCGTCGCCACTTTGTTGACATTCTGCCCGCCGGAGCCCGTCGCGGCAAGGAAGCGCTCGTCCAGCGCATCCTCCGGAACCTCAATCATCGAAGCCGATGTCGCGAAACCGCGGCGGCCACGGCGCCTGGGCCGCGACGTCGGCCTTTCCGGGCCGGGGCACGATCAGCTCGGCGGCGTGCAACATCATGCCGGCCTTGTGCGCGCTGCCGTAGACCGGATCGCCGAGCACCGCGACGCCCAGCCCTTCCAGCGCATGGACCCGGATCTGGTGGGTGCGCCCGGTTGCCGGCCGAAACTCCACCAGCGCCCGGCCGTCCTGTACCTTGATGAGCCGCCACGCCGTGCGCGCCGCCTTGCCGGCGGGATCGTGGCGCATCCGCCAGCCCTCCTCGGCTGTGGATGTCTTCCCAAGCGGCATGTCGATCTCGCCCTCCTCGCCGGATGGCACCCCATCCAGAACGGCAAGGTAGCGCTTCGTCACTGCGCCGCTTTCGAACGCCTGCTGGAACCGCGCATGCGCCTTGGGATTACGTGACAGCAGCAGGCAGCCGCTCGTGTCCCGGTCTAGCCGGTGAACCGCGTGGGGCCAGCGACGAAAGCCGAAAGTGAGGTTGGAAAGATGATTTTCGAGACTGATCGCGCCGTCGCGCGGCCGATCCACCGGCAGGCCTGCCGGTTTGTCGATTATCAACGCCTCGCCGTCGAGGAAGAGCACCCGGTCTCCGATCATGGTGCCGCCCTTGCCACCGCTGGCGCGCCGAGGCCAGAGTGACGAGGATGCGCCGTCACATTCCCCTCCTTGTTCTCCTCGCCGCCACGCCGGCTCAGGCGCAATTGTGCAACGGCGCCAGCGTCGCGATCGGGGACGATGGCCGCGCGCTTGGTCATTTTCCTTATGGCGACGCCGCACCGGGAACGCTCATCCCCGTGCCGTCACACCTTGCGATCGGCGCCTGTCGGCTGCGGCCTGAAGTGGTGGCGGATCTTGAACGATTGATCGCGGCGGCGGCCGGGGATCCTGCGGTACAGGGAAGGCTCTACGCTTTCTCCTGCCACCGCTCGATCACTCATCAGCAAAGCACCTTTTGCCGCACGCGCGAAAGCGACAGCGGCATCGACCGGGCGATCTCGGCCGCCCCGCCGGGTCATAGCGAGCATGCGACCGGCTATGCGCTCGATTTCACGGTTCGCCCTGCGGATGGCTGCCCCGATGCGGAGGCGTGCATGGCGGCCAAGCCGGCCTTTCGCTGGCTGGCCGCCAATGCCCCGCGCTTCGGCTTCGAAATGTCCTTCCCCGCCGGCAACAAGCAAGGCGTGAAGTGGGAGCCCTGGCATTGGCGCTGGGTAGGCGCGTCGGCCAGCGCCGCGGGGGCGGCGCGCGCGCGTTTCCTGTTCGCCAAAGCGCGCAAGGACTTTGCGGCCGATCCGGCGGTTGACCCCGCGCCGAAGATCATCCCGCCGCCCGTCGTACCCACTCTGACTCCGGCCGAGCCTGAGGACACCAAGAAAAACCGGCGCAAGAAAAAGGACCGGCGACAGGATCGGAACGCCACCTGACGGTCCTACGCCGAACGGCGCGCACCCGGCCGCTTGGAAGTGGCCGCCCGGGTAGCGTACGAGGCCACGGTGCGCCGGATTGCTCGCGAACCGTGGCCGGATGTGTTGCCGTTCAGGCCGAAAGCTTCGCGGCCGTTTCGGCAATCCGCTTGCCCTGGTAACGCGCGCCGCCCAGATCGATCTCGCTCGGCTGACGGCTGCCGTCTCCCCCGGCCAGCGTCGTCGCGCCATAGGGCGAGCCGCCATGGACCGCATCCAACGTCATCTGTGCTTGGTAGCCATAATCCAGCCCGACGATGGTCATGCCGAAGTGCAGCAAATTGGTGATGATCGAAAACAGCGTCACTTCCTGCCCGCCATGCTGGCTCGCGGTCGAGGTGAAGGCGCCGCCCACCTTGCCGTTCAGGGCACCACGCGCCCACAGCCCACCCGCCTGATCGAGGAATGCCGCCATCTGGCTCGGCATGCGCCCGAAGCGGGTCGGCGCGCCGATGATGATCGCGTCATAATCTGCCAGCGCATTCACGCCTTCGATCTCCGGATGAGAATCGTCCACCCGGAAGCCCGCCGCACTCGCCACTTCCTTGGGCGCCGTCTCGGGCACGCGCCGTACGTCGACCTGGGCGCCTGTTTCACGCGCGCCTTCGGCAACGGCATCGGCCATCTGCGCGAGGTGGCCGTAGGACGAGTAATAAAGAACGAGAACCTTGGTCATGGCGTATCTCCTTTCGATTGCCCCGCGAGGGGATGATGTTGGTCGAAAAAGGCCGCCCCGCCCGTCACGGGCGGAGCGCTCCTTTATTCCGCGTCGACCAGCACGAGTTCGGCGTCCGCCGCCGCGATGATTTCATAGGAACCGCCTACAAGAGCAGCCCCGTCGCGTGCCCTCAGCGTTTCCCCGTCAATGGCGACCTCGCCAGCCGCTGCGACCAAATAGGCGTGGCGGCCCTCGCCCACGACATAGGTGACGCGCTCGCCCTCCTTCAGCGTCGCGCCCAGCACCCGTGCGTCTGCACGGATCGGCAGGGCGTCGCTGTCCTCCGCAAACCCGCTCGCCAGCGTCACGAAGCGCCCGGAGCGATCGTTCTTGGGAAAGGGCTTCGCTCCCCAGCTCGGGCTGCCGCCGCGGCTGCGCGGATGGATCCAGATCTGGAACAGCGTCGTCGGCTCATTCTCGAGATTATACTCGGCGTGACGAACCCCGGAGCCGGCGCTCATCACCTGGACGTCGCCACCCGCGGTACGGCCCCGATTGCCCATCGAATCCTGATGAGTAATCGCGCCGGTGCGAACATAAGTGATGATCTCCATGTCGCTGTGCGGATGCGGCGGAAAGCCGTTCTGCGGCGCAATCGTATCGTCGTTCCAAACGCGGATCGCGCCCCAGCCCATGCGCGCCGGATCGTGATAGCTCGCGAAGCTGAAATGGTGCCGCGCATCCAGCCAGCCGTGATCGGCATGGCCCAGGCTTTCGAAGCGCCTGATGTCGATGGCAGTGCGTGTGTCGGTCATGATGAACCTCCGTTTGTTGCACCACAGGTAAGATCACTGCTCACCAACATAAACAGAAACGATTGAAACCTATCGTTTCTGGTTGTAAGCGTTGTTCACGTGAACAGTGAGGATTGCCGCCATGCGCCTGCCCGATCTCGAAGCCTGGGCCATCTTCGCCACCGTGGCCGAACACCGCTCCTTCACCGGCGCGGCCGAGGCGCTCGGGCTGAGCAAGGCGACCATCTCAAAGGCGATCTCGCGGCTTGAGGCCGATCTCGGCCAATCGCTGTTTCATCGAACGTCGCGCCGGCTCGCGCTGACAGAGGCCGGAAGGCCGCTCGCTGACCATGCCGCGATGATCCTGGCCAGCGCCCATGCGGCGGAAGAGGCGGCGCGTGACGCGGCTCACGCCCCCACCGGCCGGATCCGCCTCGCCGCGCCGATGACCTTCGGCGTCAGCAAGGTCGCGCCCTTGCTTACCACGTTTCTCACCGACCATCCCGGCATCGAAGTGGAGCTTCACCTCTCCGACGCCCGCGTCGATATCGTCGCGGAGGGTTTCGACATCGCCCTGCGCATCGCCGATCTGCCCGACAGTTCGCTGCGAGCGCGCCGCCTTTGCGCCATCCAATCGTATCTGGTGGCGGCGCCCGCCTATCTGGAACGGCACGGCTGCCCGACGCATCCGGGCCAGCTCGGCGATCATCAGTTGCTCGGCTATACCAATGTCGTTGGCCCGTGGCGTTTTCGGGGGCCCGGCGGTGCCGAGATATCGGTCAAGGCGCAGGGGCCGCTGGCCGCCAACAGCGGAGAAGCGCTGATCCCTGCCCTCGTCGGCGGCTTGGGGATCGCCCGCCTTCCCGCTTTCATTCTCGGCAGCACGCTTCGGGACGGCGCCGTTGTCGAGCTGCTACCGGACTGGCGCCCCGAGCCGATCGGCCTGCATCTTCTGACACCGCCCAGCCCGCTGCGCCCCGCCCGAGTCGAGGCGCTGATCGCCTACCTGAGCGAGCACTTGCGGGACTGAGCGGCACGCGGTCAGAACCGCGCCGACACCGTCACGCCATAGGTGCGCGGATCACCCGGCTGCCCAACGACGAGCCCGGTATTGCCCGATTGCGTCGCCAGCAGCTCGAAATAGTTCTGGTCGAAGGCGTTGCGCAGCCACGCAAAGACATTCAGCCCGTCGTCGTTCTTGAAACCGAGCCGGAAGTTGGAAAGCGCATAGCCATCCACCCAGGTGTAGCGCGAGGGCGACGGGTTGGACGAAAAGCGCGAACGATAGCTTCCGTCATAGCCGAGGTAGACCTGCCCGGAGAGCCCACCGATCTGCGTCGGAATGCCATATTCGGCGCCATAACTGAGCGCCCATTTGGAAACGCCGGGCAGCACTTGGCCTGAGATGTCGCAGGATTGCGGGCTGATCCCGCCGGGCGTGCCTGGTGCGCTCGGGCGCTGCCCCGCCGCGGCGGTCGTCCCGCCGGAAAGCTCCGGTGGGCACGGCGCATCGACGAAGCGGACGTATTTGGCATCGGTATAGGCGCCGTTGACGTAGAGGTTCAGCCCGTCGACCGGGCGAAAGGCGCTGTCCACCTCCAGCCCGCGCGTGCGCACCTTGCCGGCATTGGCGAGATAGCCACGCAACACGCCGACCTGCTGGTTGTTCACCGTCGCCTGGTAATCGTCGATCTCGGTCCAGAAGGCAGCGACATTCACCGTGGCGCGCCGATCCCAGAACTGCGTCTTCAGCCCCAGCTCGAAATGGTTCACCGTCTCGGGATCGATCGTCTGGACGGCCAGGATCGGGTTGTTTGCAGCATCCAGCGGCAGTCCGGACAAGTTGATCCCGCCCGACTTATAGCTGCGTGCATAGGTGGCGTAATAATGCACGTCGCGGCTGATGTCGTACGACACGGTGATGTCGCCCGACACGTTCCAATTATCAAACGACGGCGTGTAGCTCTGCGGCGACAGAACGCCGCGCTGGTCGCTGGTCAGCGTGGTGCTGCCGCTCGCCGTGGTGACGATCGCGCTATAATCGCCCTCCTTCTTGTCGTAATTCACCCGAAGGCCCGGCGCGATCTCCAGCCGCTCCGTCGGCCGCCAGGTCAATTTGCCGAACAGTGCCGCCGACGTGTTCTTGAAGCCGATCTGGTTGCGGGATGTCAGGCCATTAAGCACCGCCGGGTTGCACGCTGCCGCTGTGGGGGTGGCGCACCCGTTGGGGCCGAAGGGCGGATTGCCCGGGTTGAGCAGAAAGCGGCTCGCCGCCGCCCCCTGTGCCTGCAAACCCTGCGTATCCACCGTTTGATAGAAGTAGAAGGCGCCCACCGTGTAATCGATCGGGCCCTTGGTGTTGGAGGCATAGCGCGCTTCCTGGGTGAACTGGCTCTGCTGGGACGGATTGGCCGAAATGGAAGTGACGGGAAGGCCGATGAAGTCCCGGTCGTTGGAGGGATCCCAATGCCAGAAGCGCCAAGCCGTCACCGACGTCAGCGTTCCCGCGCCCAGATCCCAGTTGGCCAGCGCCGATGCCCCGCCAAGCTCCTGCTTGGCACGAAGATCGGTATCGACGTCGGTCCGCCGGTCGAACGGATCCGTTGACGGCGGGGCATAGCCGAAAGCCGCAGCAAGCGCGGCATATTGCCGCGCCAGCGGGCGCTGCGTTGCGCCGACCCGCGCATAATATTGCACGCAGCAATTGGGGTTCTGCCGGTTGTAATCGGCATAGAGCGTCACATCGAGGTTCGGCGCCGCCTGAAACAGCATCTGGCCGCGCAGGCCGATATTGTCCTGGCTGTTCTGCCATTCGCGTTGCAGCACGTTGTAGATGGTGCCCCGGCGCGTGGTGATCGATCCCGAGATGCGCCCGGCGACCACGTCATCCACCAGCGGCCCGGACAGCGAGAACTTGCCCTGGAAGAACTCGTAGTTTCCGCCGGTCACCTCCACGCGCGCTTCCGTTTCGAAACTCGGCTTGCGTGTGGTGATGTTGATCGCGCCCGCGGTCGTGTTCTTGCCGTAGAGCGTCCCTTGCGGCCCGCGCAGGATCTCGATCCGCTCGGTATCGGTGAAGTCGAACGTCGCGGACGCGATACGGCTGTAATAGACTTGGTCGACGTAGATGCCGACGCCCTGCTCGATGCCGTCGTTGGTCAGGCCGAATGGCGCCCCGAGGCCGCGAATGTTGGCCGCCGAGTTGCGCGGATTGGTGGAATAGAATTGCAGGGACGGCTGAAGCTGGGTGAGCCGGTTGACGTTATACGCCCCCACTTCCGCCAGCGCCGTGCCGCCAATGACGGACATGGCGATGGGCACGTCCTGCACCGTTTCCGCGCGGCGCCGCGCCGTGACGACGATATCGCCGCCCGCCTGCTGCGCGGGGCCAAGCCGCCCCACCTCGTCCGCGTCGATGGCTTGCTCGGCAGGTGCGGGGTCGGCCTGGTCTGGCGCCGTTTCAGTCCGCGCGGGAGCTGGCGCCGGGCCCGCTGCGCCTGGCACGGCCTGGGCAAGGATAAAGGCAAGAGTAATCGACATGGTCTGCCCCTTTGAAGATCGGGTTTGTTCTCCCATCGATTAAGTGGGTAATCAATAGCCGATCTGATTAGGGGATTTTGCGCACACCTCTTGAAAAGTCGCTTGACCGCCCCAGATTTCGCTGCGTGCGGTGCCGCGTACGGGCCGCACAGCCGGCTCCGTGGCACCATGCACGGGCCGCTTTTCAACTCGCTCAGTGGAGGAATTGAAGATGCGTCTGGACCTTACCCCCTATCGCCGTTCGACCATCGGCTTCGATCGTCTGTTCGACCTCATCGAGGCGAATGCCCGTTCGTCGTCCGAAAACTATCCGCCCTTCAATCTCGAGCGTCTTGCCGAGGATCGCTACCGCATCACGCTGGCCGTAGCGGGCTTCTCGCGCGACGAAATTGAGATCACCGCGCAGCAGAATCTTCTGCTCGTCGCCGGCAAGAAGGACGACAAGGCGACCGGCCCGAACTTTCTGCATGTCGGCATCGCGACCCGCAGCTTTGAGCGCCGCTTCGAACTCGCTGATTTCGTGTTCGTCGAGGATGCACGGCTGAACGACGGGTTGCTCGTGATCGATCTGGTCCGCGAAGTGCCCGAGGCGATGAAGCCGAAGAGCATCTCGATCAAGACCGGCCAAAAGCCGACCGTGGTTGAGGACAAGCGTGACGAGAACGAGGCGCAAGCCGCCTAACTGCTCGGCGCCTCTTTGCTCCCTTTCGAGGCGTCGTGGGGCGTCCGGGCCGATGGGCCCGGGCGCCTTCGTCTTAAACGACCGCTTTTGACAAAAGGTCGGACGGCCAAATTGGGAGTAAAGCAGACATAGCGGTTGGGGTGAGCAGGCAAGTGACGCAGTCACCATAGCGGCGCCCAAAACCGGAATAGTAGAGAGGATACGCCGCCTGCCGCAGCAGCGCTCGCCACCCCCCAGCTTTTACCGTCTAATCCGAACAGCACTGCCCCGACCGTGGCTCCGACCAATGTTCCAGTGACCACCCAAGGACCAGGTCCACGCATTGCTGACCAGCGGGCACCCGCCATTCGGAGCAAGGCAGCGGCGGCGAGTGCAGGCAGAACACCCAGCATCGCTCCAAACAAGCCGCCATACACCAGCACGAGCATAACAGCAGACGTAAGCTCAGGTATCGGGACGGGGTTGCCATAAGCCAGCGCCAGCGACGCCGCGACGAACTGGCCAGCCACCATGCTGGAGCAAAGGCCGGCGTAGAGCACACGCTTGACGGATAGGTCTTCCACCCCACGCCCCTGCCCGATCTTAGCCGCCAACGAAAGTTGCTAGCGCAGTTCTAAAGCCCGAGGCCGAAATCAACGCGGCAAACGAGTGCTCTGCCGCTGAATGTCTGCTTTTGGGCGTGAGCGGAACGGCTGCTTTCGGGCGTAGTCACGGCGAAAGCTGCCGGTCCGCTTCCGGAAAGCACCTCGGCAACCCCGAGCGGCCGGAACTGGGAGGAGAGCGGACCGTCGGCTTGTCCGCTGACGAATAGCGAAGCGGACGTTACAGAAGGCGAAGAGCACGTATTAGGCCTCATGCGATGACCCGCGCGACAATCATCATTTCTGTATGCATGGCGCTCTATGGCGTGGCCGCTTGGATGTTTGAGCTTCCACCCTTCAAGGGTTCACCCACCTTCTATGAAAACGTGGCGACGAGCGGCCAAAGCTATACCTGTAAAGGTGGGCAACAACCCAGCATGTTCATTCGCTTTGAGGAAGAGGGTGAGGTCGCGGTAGTGAGCGCCGCTGGTCGCAATCTGCGGCTGCCCTACAAGGGAGGGGACTTCATGGCGGACACATATGAAAGCGGCCCTTGGCGTCTAACGCTTGATCCGGAAGCGAACCTGACAGGGCCGCGTTCCGTTCGGTTCGGGGCTTGCTACTGAGCCAAGCGCCAATGTCCGCTCCTACGCACGACAAACTGGCTGCTCAACGGCTGACATTGGGCGTTAGCGGCAAGTCCGCTTAGTGATTCTGCAGCCTGATCCCCCGCGCCACTTCACGGACTCAAGCGTCCGGCAACCCACTCCATCGCTCCGGCAGTGCCATCGCAAGCGCCGCCACGTGCATCGCCTGCACGATCCCACCGCCTCGCGCCGTCGCCACCGCCTCTTCCACCGGCAGCGTCACCAGGCGCAGCCGCTCGGTCGGCTCGTCCTGCGGCTCCGCCAACTTGCGCACGCCCGTGGCAAGGATCGCGTAGCAGCGGTTGGACTGATTGGACGGGTTGGGCGCCAGCGTCGCAACAAGGCGCCACTCCCCGCCGCCATAACCGGTTTCCTCCAGCAGCTCGCGCTGCCCCGCGGCGATCGGATCGGCATCCTCCAGGTCAATGGCACCGGTCGGCAGTTCGCGACTCGTGACCCCCCAGCCATGCCGATATTGATCGACCAGCAGCAAGCGGTCCTGCTCATCGATCGCGACCACGATCGCCCAGTCCGGATGCTCGGTGACGAAGAAGGGCGCGATCCGCACCCCTTCCGCCGTTACGCAATCGTCCGCGCGCACCCGCAGCCACGGATCATCGATCACGCGGCGGGAGGATACGACCTGCCACGGCGGCAGGTCGTCCTCTTGTTCGTCAGACAAGCCGGCTCTGCTTCACCGCTGCGGCGATGAAGCTGGCGAACAGCGGGTGCGGATCAAACGGCTTGGACTTGAGCTCGGGGTGGAACTGCACGCCGACGAACCACGGATGGTCCGGCCGCTCCACGATCTCCGGCAGCGTGCCGTCCGGCGACATGCCCGAAAAGACGAGCCCGCCCTGCTCCAGCGCTTCCTTGTACCCGGTATTCACTTCGTAGCGATGCCGGTGACGCTCATGGATCGTCGAATCGCCATAGATCGACGCGACCACGCTGTTGCCGTCCAGCTTCGCTTCATACGCGCCCAGCCGCATGGTGCCGCCCAGGTCGCCCTCGGCCTCACGCTTCTGCAACCCGTCGCGCCCCATCCACTCGGTGATAAGGCCGACGACCGGCTCGGTGGTGGGGCCGAATTCGGTCGACGAGGCTTCCCTGATCCCCGCCAGATCGCGCGCACCCTCGATGCACGCCATCTGCATCCCGAAGCAGATACCGAAATACGGGATCTCGCGCTCGCGAGCAAAGCGCACGCTGGCGATCTTGCCCTCCGCCCCGCGCTCGCCGAACGCCCCCGGCACCAGGATCGCGTGGCACGGCTCCAGGTGCGCGGCAATCTCCGCGTCGTCATTCTCGAACAGTTCGGCGTCGATCCAGCGGACATTGACCTTCACGCGGTTTGCGATTCCGCCATGTACCAGCGCTTCGTTCAGCGACTTGTAGGCGTCCTGCAGCCCGACATATTTGCCGACCACGCCGATCGTCACTTCGCCTTCCGGGTTGGTCAGGCGGTCGACGATCTCGGTCCAGCGGCTGAGGTCGGGCGGCGAGGACGGCGTGATGCCGAACGCGCGCAGCACTTCGGTATCCAGCCCCTCGCCATGATATTGCAGCGGCACGGCATAGATGCTTTTCGCATCCAGCGCCGGGATGACCGCCGTCTCGGGCACGTTGCAGAACAGCGCGATCTTGGCGCGCTCCGACGGCGGCAGCGGCTGTTCGCAGCGGCAGACTAGCACGTCGGGCTGCACGCCCAGGCCAGCGAGCTCGCGCACCGAATGCTGCGTCGGCTTGGTCTTCAGCTCGCCCGCAGCGGCGATGTACGGCACCAGCGTCACGTGAACGCTGATGGCATTGCCGCGGCCCACCTCGTTCTTCAGCTGGCGGATCGCCTCGATGAACGGCAGCGACTCGATATCGCCCACCGTGCCCCCGATCTCACACAGCACGAAGTCGAGATCGTCGGTCTGGTTCTTGGCGAAGGCCTTGATCGCGTCGGTCACGTGCGGGACGACCTGCACCGTCGCGCCCAGATAATCGCCGCGCCGCTCGCGCTGGATGATCTGCTGATAGATCCGGCCCGACGTCACATTGTCGCTTTGCCGCGCCGCCACGCCGGTGAAGCGCTCATAATGACCAAGGTCTAGATCGGTCTCCGCCCCGTCGTCGGTCACATAGACTTCGCCATGCTGGTACGGGCTCATCGTGCCCGGATCGACGTTCAGATACGGATCGAACTTGCGAATCCGCACGCGATAGCCGCGTGCCTGCAGGAGAGCCGCGAGGCTCGCTGCCATGAGACCCTTGCCGAGCGAGGAGACCACGCCGCCGGTGATGAAAATGAACCGCGCCATGGGGATATCGGATTAGCCTCGAACAAGCATGATAGACAAGCGCCCGCGTGTCCGCGGGCGCGATGAAACCGGCGAACCGGGGTTATTTAGCGGGCGAGCGGAACGCCGTTGTCGGCGGGCGCGGCCAGGTTCGCTGCGGCAGCAGCGTCTGCGCCCGGCAGCGCCGCGTCATCGGCGCCCGGCTGCGGCACCGGCTGGGTCACCGGGGCGGTCCGCTCCAGCGACGTATCCACGCTGGTGCCGCCGCGCGTCGCCGCCAGCACGGCCAGCGTGATCGACAGGATCACGAACATCGCCGCCAGGACGGAAGTCGCGCGGGTCAGGAAATCGGCGGCGCCGCGCGCCGACATCAGGCCAGACGGGCTGCCACCGCTGGTGAGGCCGCCACCTTCGGAGCGCTGCATCAGGATCACCGTCACGAGAGCGGCTGCGATGATCGCCTGAACGACGAGAAGGAAGGTGAACATGCTGGACTCGATTTTATTGCCGACCCTGCCGGCGGATGCGCGCACATAGGGCGCACCGGCCCGGCGATCAACTGTCGCTCGATTTCATAACAGTTCTGAAACCAGGCGCGCGGGCGGACGTTATCTTTCGGGAATGGCCCGCATCAGCGGCCTTGTATCCGGATGACGCATCGTGGCAATTTTGGCGAGCTCCGATCTTAGTACGTGGATGAACACCCTGGTGGACTATGTTCGCTCGGGAGAACCGGACTTGACCAATCGGCAAATGGCCCTGCTGCTGGTGGTGTATCTGAAGCCGGGGCCGCACACCGTGCGTGGCCTCGCCCGCATCTTGAATGTTTCCAAACCGGTTGTGACACGTGCCTTGAACAGACTTGGTGCGCTCGGCTATCTGCGCCGCCAACGCGATGATAGCGACAAGCGCAACATCTTCGTCGCGCGCACATCCGAAGGGGCAAATTTTCTTGAGGAGTTCGGCCAGTTTCTCGGCGACGGTGAGCAGCCCGTCCCCGCTCGTGCCACCGCATAAGACGTTCGCGCTCGTTGGAAGATCGCGCGCGCTGGATCCCACGCGCTTTGCAGTACGCGGTGACCTCGCCGATGTTCGCCTCGCCGATCAGGTGTTCGCCCCTCATTATGCCGCGCCGCTGCCGCGCACGGTCGCTGCCCCGGCCGATTTGCGCGCGGGCCGAACATCCGATTCGCAAATCCTCGTGTCGCTCGTCCCGGGCGATGCCTTTGAATTGCTCGACATAACGGGCGATCTCGCCTGGGGCGTCGCCCCCGCCAGTGGCTGCGTCGGCTATGTCGAGGCGGCGGCCCTTGGGGACGGCGCATGACCGCCAGCATCTTCATCGATGGCGTTGCGGGCACCACCGGGCTGGAGATCCGCGAGCGGCTGGAGCGGCGCGCCGATCTGGCGCTGGTCACGCTCCCCGAGGACAAGCGCAAGGACGCCGGCGCCCGGCGCCACGCCATCAACGCCGCCGATATCGTGATCCTCTGCCTGCCCGATGACGCCGCGCGCGAGGCGGTCGCCCTGATCGACAATCCGCACACGCGGGTTATCGACGCGTCCAGTGCCTATCGGGTCGCAAACGGCTGGACCTACGGCTTTCCCGAGCTCGGCTTCGACGTCGCGGGCGCGACGCGCGTCTCCAACCCTGGCTGTTACCCCACGGGCTTCCTCGCGCTGGTAGCGCCGCTGGTCCGCGCCGGCGTCCTCCCTGCCGACTGGCCGCTCACCGTCAACGCGGTGTCGGGCTATTCCGGCGGCGGCAAGGCCCTCATCGCCCGGTTCGATGAGGAACAGGATCTCTCCTTCCGCAGCTATGGCTATTCGCTGGCGCACAAGCACGTGCCCGAGATGCAGCAGCACGCCGGCCTCGCATATCCGCCCTTGTTCGCCCCCGCAGTGGCGCGCGCGTTCCGCGGCATGATCGTTGAGGTGCCGGTTCCCCTCGCCGCTTTGTCCGCGCCTCCCTCCCGCGCCGCGATGCTCGACGTGCTGCACGCCACCTTCGATGCCGCGCCGCTCATCACCGTTCATGATGATCAGCCGGACGAGTTGCTGATGCACCGCGATGCTGCGCCGAACGATCGGCTGGACCTGTGGGTCTTCGCCGATCCCGCCGGGCGGCAGGCGCGGCTCGTCGCCATGCTGGACAATCTGGGCAAGGGTGCATCCGGCGCGGCAGTGCAGAATCTTAACCTGATGATCGGCGCCGATCCGTTGGCCGGCCTGGTATACTGAGCCAGACCGGCAACGCCGCGCGCCCGCCGCACCCGCGGCAGCGACAAACCAGAAGGAGGAGCACGCATGCAGCGCAATCCGGTGGGTAAATTATTGTTGTTCGGCGCGACGGGCGATCTTGCCCAGCGCATGCTGCTGCCCTCGCTCTACGGCCTTCACGCGGACAAGCTGCTCCCGGATGGGCTGACCATTACCGGCACGGCGCGATCCGATCACGACGACGCCGGCTTTCGTGACTTTGCGAAAGAGGCGCTGGAAGAATATCTTCCGAAGGACCGCAAGGACGCCGACACCATCAAGTCCTTTCTCGAACGCCTGCAATATCAGGCGCTCGATGCGACCACGCTCGAGGGCTATGATGCCGTCGCGGAAAAGGTCGGCGATATATCGGGCGGGCTCGCGATCTTCCTGTCCACCGCCCCCTCGCTTTTCGAGCAAGTCATTCGCGGGCTGCAAAGCGCAGGTCTAGCTGGCGAAACGGTGCGCATCGGGCTGGAAAAGCCGCTGGGCTATGATCTCGCCTCCAGCCGCGAGATCAACGATTGCGTCGCAACGGCCTTCCCCGAGGACCGCACCTTCCGCATCGATCACTATCTCGGCAAGGAGACGGTGCAGAACATCCTTGCGCTGCGCTTCGGCAATTCGTTCTTTGAGCCGGTTTGGAACGCGCAAGGGATCGACAACGTCCAGATCACCGTCAGCGAGACGGTCGGGCTGGAGGATCGCGCCGGCTATTACGACGGTGCCGGCGCGCTGCGCGACATGGTGGCGAACCACATCCTGCAGCTCGTCGCACTGATCGCGATGGAGCCGCCGGCGCGCTACGACGTCACCGAGATCCGCGATGAAAAGGCCAAGGTCTTCCGCTCGTTGCGTCAGCTGAAGCCCGAGGAAGTGCCGCAGAACAGCGTCATAGGCCAATATGTCGGCGGCGCAGTGAAGGGGGAGATCGTCAAGGGCTATGACGAGGAGCTTGGCAGCGATTCAAACACCGAGACGTTCGTCGCGTTGAAGGCGCATGTCGATAACTGGCGCTGGCAGGGCGTGCCCTTCTACCTGCGCACCGGCAAGCGCATGCCTACCCGGCGCAGCGAGATCGCGATCCAGTTCAAGCCGGTGCCGCACTCGATGTTCTCAGGCCGTGGCGGCCTGCTTCAGCCCAACATGCTGATCATCCGCCTCCAGCCGGAGGAATATATCCAGCTGTTGGTGATGGCCAAGGAGCCGGGGCTCGACCGCGACGGCATCCGCTTGCGCGAAGTGCCGCTGAACCTCAGCCTCGACGCCGAATTCGCCGGCAAGCGCCGCCGTATCGCCTATGAGCGCCTGCTGCTCGATCTGATCGAGGGCGATCAGACGCTGTTCGTCCGCCGTGACGAAGTGGAGGCGCAATGGACCTGGATCGACGCCATCCGCGAAGGTTGGAAGGCGAACGACATGAAGCCCAAGCATTACACCGCTGGCACCTGGGGCCCCGCCGCCTCGATCGCGCTGACCGAGCGCGACGGCGTCAGCTGGCAGGACGACTGAAACACCGGGGGACCCCCAACGGCCCCCACCCGTTCGTGTCGAGCGAAGTCGAGACACGTTACCCTGGCCCGTCCCTCGACTTCGCTCGGGACGAACGGAAGTGGAATTGATGAGCGACGAAATTGAATGGTGGGAATATGATGACGCAGCGGAGATGGCAGAGGCTGTCGCCGGCGACGTCCAGTTCATCATCGAAAGCGCCATCGATGCGCGCGGCGCTGCCGTCATCGCGCTGCCCGGCGGCAAGACGCCGCTGCCGATCTACCAGAAGCTCGCCGCTGCGAAGCTGGATTGGAAGCGCGTCACCATCTTGCCGACGGACGAGCGCATCGTGCCGCTCGGCGATCCGCTCAGCAACGTGACGATGATCGGCAAGACCTTCATCCCCAAGGGCGCGCGCGTGATCCCGATCGTGCCGCAGGCCACCGCCGATTATAAGGCGGCGGGCCGCTCGGCGGATGCGCTGATGCAGGATCTGCACTGGCCGCTCGATCTGTGCCTGCTCGGCGTCGGCGCAGACGGCCACACCGCGTCGATCTTCCCCGGCCCCGACTTCGACGAAGCGCTGAACGGCCCGCGCGAACGGCGCGCACTCGGCGTCATGCCTGAGCCGCTGCCAGAGGAAGCACCGGTCGCCCGCGTCACCCTGTCACGCGCCGGCATCATCTCTGCCAAAGCACTGATGATCGCGGTCACTGGCGCCAAGAAGCGCAAGGTGCTGGAAGACGCGATCGCCCAGGGCGCCGGCTCTCCCTATCCGATCGGCCGCGTGCTGGCCGATGCGGAGCTGCCCGTCGACATCCACTGGGCGGAATGACCTGAAACTCCCCTCCCGCGTGCGGGAGGGGTCGGGGGAGGGCCTGTGCGCAAGCGCGACCTCTTGGTATGATCGTCCCTCCCCTAGCCCCTTCCGCAAGCGGGAGGGGAAGAAGAGAAGCAAATGCCCCTGAACGCCACCGTCTCCGCCGTCACCGATCGCGTGATCGAACGCTCCCGCGAAAGCCGCGGGCGCTATCTCGACCTGCTCACCCGCGAGCGGGACCAATGGATCGGCCGCCCGATGCTCGGCTGCGCCAACCTGGCGCACGCTTATGCCGGCACGGAGGAAGACCGCCCGGCGATGAAGGCGGGCGACGGTATGAACATCGGCATCGTCACCGCCTACAATGACATGCTCTCGGCGCACGCCGTCTATTATCGCTATCCCGAACAGATGAAGGTCTGGGCGCGTGAGGTCGGCGCCACCGCGCAGGTCGCCGGCGGCGTGCCCGCAATGTGCGACGGCGTGACCCAGGGCTATGCCGGCATGGAGCTTTCGCTCTTCAGCCGCGACACGATTGCGCTCTCCACCGCCATCGCGCTCAGCCACGGTACGTTTGAAGGCGCGCTGCTGCTCGGCATCTGCGACAAGATCGTGCCCGGCCTCCTCATGGGCGCGCTCCGCTTCGGCCACCTCCCGATGCTGATGGTGCCCGGCGGCCCGATGCCCTCGGGTCTGTCGAACAAGGCCAAAGCAACGGTGCGCGAACGCTACGCCAGCGGCGAAGCAGGCCGCGAGGAGCTGCTCGAAAGCGAGATCGCCGCGTATCACACGCAGGGCACCTGCACGTTCTTCGGCACCGCCAACACCAATCAGATGATGATGGAGGTGATGGGCCTCCACATCCCCAACGCCGCCTTCGTCAATCCGGGCACCAAGCTGCGCCAGCAGCTCACCCGCGCCGCGGTGCACCGCGTCGCCGGTCTCGGCTGGCGCGGCGAGGATTATCGCCCGATCGGCCATTGCGTCGATGAGCGCGCGATCGTGAACGCCGCGGTCGGCCTGCTCGCCACCGGCGGCTCGACCAACCACCTGCTGCACCTCCCCGCCATCGCCCGCGCGGCGGGGATCGTGATCGACTGGGAGGACCTCGATCGCCTCTCCCGCGCCGTGCCCTTGATCGCCCGCGTCTATCCCAACGGCGCGGCCGACGTGAACGGCTTCGAGGCAGCCGGCGGCATGGCGTTCGTCATCCGCGAACTGCTCGGCAGCGGCCACCTCCACGGCGACATCCTCACCGCCGGCAGCGACGCGCTCGCCGACGCCGCCGCCAAGCCGACGCTCGACGGTGACGCGCTCGTCTGGCGCGATCCCGGCCCGAGCGGCGACGACACCATCCTGCGCACCCCCGCCGATCCCTTCTCTCCCGATGGCGGCATGCGCATCCTCGCCGGCAATATCGGCCGCGCCTGCATCAAGGTCTCCGCGGTGGAGCCCGACCGCTGGATCGTGGAAGCGCCCGCCGCCGTCTTCTCCGATCAGGCGGAAGTGCTCGCCGCCTTCCAGGCTGGCGCGCTCGACCGCGACGTCGTCGTGGTGGTCCGCTTCCAGGGCCCGCGCGCCAACGGCATGCCTGAATTGCACAAGCTCACGCCTCCGCTCGGCGTGCTTCAGAACAAGGGTTACCGCGTTGCCCTCGTTACCGACGGGCGCATGTCGGGCGCGTCGGGGAAGGTGCCGGCCGCCATCCACGTCTCGCCGGAGGCGCTGCCCGGCCTCGACGGTGCCGGCGGCGCGATCGCGCTCATCCGCGACGGTGATCTAATCCGCGTCGATGCGGTGAACGGCACGCTCGATGCGCTGGTCGACCCGGCGGAATGGTCAGCCCGCACCCCCGCCGCCGTGCCGCCCGCCGCCAGCGGCTTCGGCCGCGAGCTGTTCGGTATGTTCCGCGGCCTGTCGGATGAGGCCGAAAAGGGCGCCAGCGCCGTGCTCGCGGGGGCCGGTCTTTAGTCTCCCTCTCCCGCATACCGGGGAGGGTTGAGGAGAGCGGGTAGTGAAGCGCGGCGCACGGCAGCCGGCTTCACGCCCCCTCCGCACAGTCGAGGAGCAAGAGTTTCGTGGACATCGTTTCAGTCGACATCGGCGGCACCCACGCCCGCTTTGCCATTGCCGAGGTCGAGAACGGCCGCGTTCGCTCGCTCGGTGAGCCAGTGACGCTCAAGACCGCCGAGCATGCCAGCCTGCAGACCGCCTGGCAGGCGTTCGAGAAGAAGCTCGATCGCCCGGTGCCAAAGGCCGCCGCCATTGCGGTCGCCTCGCCGATCACCGGTGACGTGATCCGCCTCACCAACAATCCCTGGGTGATCCGCCCGTCCTTGATCCCGGAGCGGCTGGGCGCGGATACCTACACGATCATCAACGATTTCGGCGCGATCGGCCATGCCGTGGCCCAGCTCCCCGACGAAGACTTCGATCACCTCTGCGGCCCCGATGTGCCGATCCCGGCCAAGGGCGTGACCACCGTTTGCGGCCCCGGCACTGGCCTCGGCGTCGCGCAGGTTTTCAAGACCGACGGCCGCTACCATGTCCTTGCCACCGAAGGCGGCCACATGGATTACGCCCCGCTCGATCCGATTGAGGACGCGATCCTGAAGCGCCTACGCCGCACCTTCACGCGCGTCTCGACCGAGCGGATCTGCGCCGGCCCCGGCATCGTCGCGATCTACGAAACGCTCGCTGAAATGGAGGGCCGCTCCGTCCCCTCGCACGACGACAAGACGATCTGGACCGAGGCGCTCGAGGGCACCGACTCAATCGCGCTCGCCGCGCTTGATCGCTTCTGCCTCGCGCTTGGTGCCGCGGCCGGTGACCTCGCGCTCGCGCATGGCGCGAACGGCGTCGTCATCGCCGGTGGCCTCGGCCTGCGCATTAAGGACAAGCTGATCCGTTCGGGCTTTGACCAGCGCTTCGTTGCCAAGGGCCGGTTCCAGTCGATGATGGCCGGCATCCCGGTCAAGCTCATCACCCATCCCCAGCCCGGCCTTTTCGGCGCCGCGGCTGCCTTCGCACAGGAGCACACCGCATGACGACCATCGCCGACATCATGCGCACCAGCGCCGTCATCCCCGTGCTGGTGATCGACGATGCCGCCACCGCCCGCCCCCTGGCGGAGGCGCTCGTCGCAGGCGGCCTGCGCGTCCTCGAAGTCACCCTGCGCACCCCAGCCGCGCTCGACGCGATCCGGGAGATGAAGCAAGTGCCCGGCGCGATCGTCGGCGCGGGCACGGTGGTCTCCACCGATCAGTTCGACCAGGTGGCAAAGGCCGGCGCCGAATTCATCGTCTCCCCCGGCCTCACCGAGCGGCTCGCCGTCCCGATCATCGCCAGCGGCATCCCCTATCTCCCCGGCACCGCCACCGCCGGCGACATCATGCGCGGCCTCGATCTCGGCCTCACCCATTTCAAGTTCTTCCCCGCCGAAACCTCCGGCGGCCTCAAGGCCCTGAAGGCGCTCGCCGCCCCCTTCAATCAATGCCGCTTCTGCCCCACCGGCGGCATCACCGAAGCGACCGCCCCCGACTGGCTCGCCTTCGATCCCGTCCTGTGCGTCGGCGGCAGCTGGATCACCACCGGCACCCCCGCCGAAATCGAAGCCAAAGCCCGCGCCGCGTCGGCGCTGCGCGGCTAACACACGCGTCCGGGCCCCGACCTCGGCCGCGCAACACTCCGCACATCAGGGCGCGCAACCCCCACCCAGCCCGTCAACCCGGCCTTGTGCCGGGATCCATGGCTCCGCAGGCGCCACCGCTCAATGATTAGAGCGGCGTCCCATCAAGGCAACGGCAACAACACCGGTCCTACACCAAGCGCTAGAAAACGCCCCTGACCAACAACGCAGCGGTGAACGCAAGCACGGCGCAGCAGCGCGCGAGGACGCAGAAACGACAATGGGGCAATCTAGTGAGAATCCGCGCTAGGCCCATGCTCTCTCGCAGAAACGCACTGCCGCAACGCGAAGGTCACGAGACCTCGCAACGAGATCGCACTCGCTGCCCCATTCGTCACGCCGAGCCTGTCCCGACATCCATCGCGCCGCAGGCCGACCGCTCAATCGCGCGTATCACCAGCCCCAACCCCGGCCAACCCACGCCGAACGCAAAAATAAGGCCGCACCACCCAAAGCAGCCAGCATCGCGCAGCAGCCGCGACGACCGCGCCGCGAGCCGCTACTCTGCGGCCTCACTCGTAATCAGCTTCGTCACCGGACGCGCACTCTGCTCGCTTACCGGCGGCGCCTCGATGCTCTTGCCCGCCGTGTCGATCTTCAGCGCCTCGAAGCGGCGCGCCTGCGTCAGCACCTGCGATTCCAGGCTGCCGACGAACTGGTTGTACGCCGACATCGCGGTGTCCAGGTTCTTGCCGAGCTTGGCGACATGCCCGCCCATCACCGAAAGTCGCGCGTACAGGTCCTTGCCCAGCTGCGCGATCTCGCGCGCCTGTTCGGCCAGCAATTCCTGCCGCCACACCGCCGCCACGGTCCGCGCAATCGCGATGAGGTTGGTCGGCGTCGCCAGCAGCACCCGCCGCTCAAAGGCATAGTCCCACAGCCCTGAATCATGCTCCAGGGCCGCTGACAGGAAATGCTCGCCGGGCACGAACATGATCACATAATCGGGCGCATCGTCGAACTGGTTCCAATAGGCCTTGGCGCCGAGCCCATTGACGTGCGCGCGCATCGCCGCGGCATGCGCCGTCAGCCCCGCCGCGCGCTCCACCTCGTCCACCGCGCCGAACGCATCCTGATAGGCATTCAAGGAAACCTTGGCGTCGATCACCAGCGACTTGCCGCCGGGAATGCGCACGATCACGTCGGGGCGGAAACGCGCGCCCTCGGCATCGGTCACCGACACTTCGGTCGCGAAGTCGGCATGTTCGGACAGCCCGCAGCTTTCCAGCACGTTGCGCAGCTGCTGCTCGCCCCAGCGTCCCCGCGCTTTCGGCGCATTGCGCAGCGCATTGACGAGCTTGGCCGCCTCGCTGCGCACGCTTTCCTGGCCGAGGCGCATCTGCTCGATCTGCCCGCGCAGCTCGCCAAAGGCATCGCGCCGCTCGGCCTCCACCTTGTGCACACCCTCTTCGTAGCGCTGCAACCGCTCGCTCACTGGCTGGAGCATGGCGCGCAAATTCGCACCCGCCACTTCCTCCGATTCGCGAAAGCGTTCGTTCGCGCGCTGCAGAAAGCGGTCCTGCGCCTCGGTGAGCAGCTTCTGCCCCACCTGGCTGAACTGCGCCGAAAGCGCGTCCTTCGCCTCGCGCAGCTCGGTCAGCCGCGCATCGAAGCCGCGTGCCTCCGCTTCCAGCCGCGCCACATCGCCACGCGCGGCATCGCGGTCGGCACGAAGCTCGCCAAGCTCCCGCCGCAAGCCATCCGCCGCCTTGGCCCGCTCCTCGGCGCCCGCGAGGTCAACGATCGCGCGCTTGAACTCCTCGGCCCGCGCATCGCGCTCGGCGCGGATCGCCGCAACGCTGCGCTGCGCCAGCCACCAGCCGACGGCCAGCCCCAGCAGCAAGGCGACAATGACAAACACGGCAGCGATCGGCTCCACGCTTCCTCCTCAAGAGAACGAAGCGCGAACCTAGACGCCGCGATCACGCGCGGCAAGCGCCGTCAGGCGGCGTTCTTGCGCGCCTTGGCCAGCTTCTTCAGCAGCATGTCGCGCTTCAGCTTGGTGATGTGATCGATGAAGAGCACGCCGTTCAGGTGATCGATCTCGTGCTGCATGCAGGTGGCGAGCAGGCCGCTCATCTCCTCCTCATGCCGCGCGCCATCCAGATCGAGCCACGCTACACGGCAGCGCGCCGGGCGCTCCACCTCGGCATATTGCTCCGGGATCGACAGGCAGCCTTCCTGATAGCGCGACACCTCGTCCGACACCGACAGGATCTCCGGATTGATATACGTCACCGGGTTGCGGACGGCCTCGGGCTTTTCCTCGTCCTCGCTTTCGCGCTCCTGCAGGTCGATCACCACCACGCGCCGCGCCACGCCCACCTGGATCGCAGCGAGGCCGATGCCATGCGCGGCATACATCGTCTCGGTCATGTCGGCGGAAAGCTGACGCACCTCGGCATCGATGTCGGCAACGGGTTCGCACATCAGGCGAAGGCGGGGATCGGGAATCTCGACGATAGGAAGAACGGCCATTGGGGGCAGATATTGGCGCGTCCCTTGCGAATCAAGCGTGGCGGTCAGGCCACCGGGCGCCGCGCGCGCAGCGCCTGCGCCAGCGTGCCTTCATCGAGATAATCCAGCTCGCCCCCCACCGGCAGGCCATGTGCCAGCTGCGTGAGGCGCACCGGGAAGCGCTCCAGCCGCTCCGCGATATAATGCGCCGTCGTCTGCCCCTCCAGCGTCGCGTTCATGGCGAGCACCACTTCATCGACGCCGCCCGCCTCGATCCGCGTCACCAGCCCGTCGATCGCCAGGTCTTCCGGCCGCACGCCCTCCAGCGCGGAAAGCCGCCCGCCCAGCACATGGAAGCGCCCCGGAAACAGCCGCGAACGGTCGAGCGCCCACAAATCCGCCACTTCCTCCACCACGCACAGCGCCCGCGCGTCACGCCGCGGATCGGCGCAGATCGCGCACGGATCATGCGTATCCACATTGCCGCAGGTCGAGCAGGTCGCCAGCCGCTCCTCCACCGCCTGCAACGCGGCGAGCAGCGGCACCAGCGCACCCTCGCGCTTCTTCATGAGGTGCAGCACCGCACGCCGCGCCGATCGTGGGCCCAGGCCGGGCAGCCGCGCCAGCGCGCCCGTCAGCGCCTCGATCTCCCGCGATGCCATCGCGGGAACAGATAGGGGGTTGCGCGTGGCTGCGCCAGCGCGTTGAAGCGCGCCCCATGCGGATCGTCTTCATGGGAACGCCCGACTTCGCCGTGCCCGCGCTCGACGCGCTGGCAGAGGCCGGGCATCAGATCATCGCGGCCTACAGCCAGCCGCCCCGCCCCGGCGGCCGTCGCGGGCGCGCGCTCGTGCCCTCGCCCGTCCACCAGCGCGCCGAGGCGCTCGGCATCCCGGTGCGCACCCCCGTCTCGCTCAAGAACGCCGAGGCGCAGGCCGATTTCGCCGCGCTCGACGCGGACGTCGCGGTGGTCGCCGCCTACGGCCTCATCCTCCCGCGCGCGGTGCTCGACGCCCCGCGCCACGGCTGCCTCAACATCCACGGCTCGCTCCTCCCGCGCTGGCGCGGCGCCGCCCCGATCCAGCGCGCAATCCTCGCCGGCGACGCCGAAACGGGCGCCGGCATCATGCAAATGGAAGCCGGGCTCGATACCGGCCCCGTCCGCCTGGAAGGCCGCACGCCGATCGCGGCCAAGACCGCCGGCGAGCTGACCACCGAGCTCGCTACCCTCGGCGCGCGCCTGATGGTCGAGGTGCTCGCCGATCTCGACGCGCACCCCGCCAAGCCCCAGCCCGAAGACGGCATCACCTACGCCGCCAAGATCGCCAAAGACGAGATGCGCCTCGACTTCGCGCAGGACGCCGCCGCGGTCGAGCGCCAGATCCGCGCCTTCAACCCGCCCGGCGCGTGGCTGGAGATCAACGGCGAGCGCCTCCGCATCCTCGCCGCCGACCTCCTCGAGGCACCCGCCGGCACCCCGGGCACCGTCACCGACGACCATTTCACCATCGCCTGCGCGAGCCGAGCGATCCGCCCCACCTCCGTCCAGCGCGCCGGCCGCGGCGTCATGACGGTCGCCGAGCTGCTCCGCGGCTTCCCCATCCCGCCCGGCACCCGCCTGTGACGCGCTTCGCGCTAACGGTGGAGTTCGACGGCCGCCCCTTCATGGGCTGGCAGCGGCAGGATCACGGCCCCAGCGTCCAGCAAGCGATCGAGGACGCCGCCTTCGCGGTCACCGGCGAGCGCACCGCCGTTCACGCCGCCGGCCGCACCGATGCCGGCGTCCACGGCGCCGCAATGCGCGCGCACCTCGACATCGAAAAGCCGATCACCGCCTTCCGCCTCAGCGAAGCGCTCAACGCCCGCCTTCGCCCCAACCCGGTCGCGATCCTCGCCTGCGAGGAAGTGCCGGGCGACTGGCACGCCCGCTTCTCCTGCATCGGCCGCGCCTACGAATATCGCATCGTCAATCGGCGCGCGCCGCTCACCTGGGAAAAGGGCCTCGCCTGGCAAGTCGCCCAGCCGCTGGACGCCGCCGCGATGCACCAGGCAGCGCAGCTCCTGATCGGCCGCCACGATTTCACCACCTTCCGCTCGGCGCATTGCCAATCGGCCAGCCCGCTGAAGTCATTGGACGTGCTGAACGTCACGCGCAGCGGCCATCGCATAGCGGTGGTCGCCGAGGCACGCTCCTTCCTCCACCATCAGGTCCGCTCGATGGTCGGCTGCCTCGCGCTGGTCGGGCTCGGCCGCTGGTCGATCGAGGACATGGGCGACGCCCTTGCCGCCGCCGATCGCGCCCGCCTCGGCCTGAACGCCCCGCCCGACGGCCTGTTTTTCATGCACGCCCGCTACCCTGAGTAGGGGCAGCCGGGCGCCCCTCCCCTCAATAAGCCAGCGCACACCCATCGGCGCGCATCTCGCTCGCCGCTGCATAAACGCGCGTCGCGCCATCCATGCGGTGCTCGACGCACTCATACCGGCCAAAGCCGCCATCGGGATCGCCCAGCTGCCAGCCGATCGCCGCCAGCCGCTTGCGCGTCTCGATCGGCACCCCGCTTTCCAGCCGCAGCCGGCCGGTCGGCCCCAGATCCGGATCGTCCTCGCCCATCGACTGCGACGATCCTTCATGGTGCCAGCGCGGCGCATCCCCGGCGGACTGGATCTCCAGCCCGTAATCCACCCGGTTGACGATGATCTGCGTCTGCCCCTGCGGCTGCATGTCGCCGCCCATCACGCCAAAGCTCATCCACGGATCGCTGCCGCGCGTCGCAAAGCCGGGAATGATCGTCTGGAACGGCCGCTTGCCCGGCGCATAGATATTGGGGTGCCCGTCTTTCAGACTGAACAACTGCCCACGGTCCTGGAACATGAAGCCAAGGCCGTCCGCCACCAGCCCCGATCCCATGCCGCGGAAATTGGACTGGATCAGCGACACCATCATCCCGTCCTTGTCGGCGCAGGAGAAATAGGTCGTGTCGCCCCTGCTCGGCGCTTGGCCCGGATACACCGGCGTCAGGATGCGATCGGGCCGGATCAGCTTGGCGCGCTCAGCGGCATATTCCTTGGAGATCAGCCACTCCACCGGCACCTTGGAAAACTTCGGATCGCCATAGAAACGCGCACGATCTTCATAGGCGAGCCGCTTCGCCTCGGCCTGCAAGTGGATCGACAGCGCGGATTGGAACCCCGCGCCCTTCAGGTCGAAGTGCTCAAGGATGTTGAGCATCTGCAACGTGGCGATGCCCTGCGTGTTGGCGCCAAGCGCGTGCACCGTGGTGCCGCGATAATCGGTGCGGTTCGGCTCGATCCATTCCGAACGATGCGCCGCCAGATCCTCGTAGCGCAGCCAGCCGCCGATCCGCTTGAAATAGCGGTCGATCGTGCGCGCGATATCGCCTGCGTAGAAAGCGTCCCGCCCGCCCTGCGCAATCGCGCGATAGGTGCGGGCAAGGTCGGGATTGCGAAACACCTGCCCCGCCTGCGGCCCCTTGCCGCCATTGATGCCCCAGGTCTTCAGCGCGTTGGCCGTTTCCTCCACGCCGTTCCCGGGCTTCGCGAAGTTCGCCATGCTGCGGCGGATATAATAAGCGATGATGTCGGGCACCGGCGTTCCCGCCTCCGCCATCGCGATCGCCGGCTCGAACAGGCTCGCCCAGGGCAGCTTGCCGTAGCGCTGGTGCATCGTCCACCAGCCGTCCACCGTGCCGGGCACCGAGACGGTGATCGCGCCCAATGGCGGCAGCGCGCCGTTCTTCGCCCGCGACCGCACCGTTTCCAGTGACAGCCCGCGCGGGCTCGCGCCCGATCCGGCCAGCCCCACCACCTTCTTCTGCTTGGGGTCCCAGATCATGGCATAAATATCGCCGCCGATCCCGTTGGCGGTCGGCTCCAGCAGCCCGAGGCACGCGTTCATCGCGATCGCGGCATCCACCGCCGATCCGCCGCGCCGCAGGATATCGATGCCCGCCTGCGTCGCGAATGGATGCGCCGTGCCCGCGGCGCCGTTCATCCCGTACACCGCCGTGCGCGAGGCAAAGCTCGCCCCCACCGGCCGATCGCCGGCATGCACGTCCGGCCGAATGAACCGGTCTTCGCGGGCCGCCCAATGCCCCGGCAGGTCAGCCCCCTTGGCCGTCGCCGGCTGCGGCGCGCCGCCCTGTCCCGGTCCGTCGGTGCCTTGCGCCCCGCCCCCGGTGCCTTGCTGCGCCCGGGCCAAGGTGGGCGCCATCGCAAGCGCAGGCAGGGTGGCGACAAAGGTCCGACGACGCATCAAAGAGGCTCCTGTTCTCAAGCCCTTGTTGCGCCAAATCCACTCAGCGACAAGCGCCAACACCCACCGGCTCGGCCGCTGGTACAGTGCCCGGCACCAGTCCCGTCCGTCACGGCAATCCCGCGCGGAAAGTCCCGCTATTGCAATCGACCCGGTTCGCGATGAAGAGCGGCAAGGTTCGCCAGTCCGGTGGCCGAACGTTCGCCGGCAATGCGCCCGGCGCGCGCCGGCACGGAACCACGCGCAGGCAGCCGTTTTTGGGAAGGGGATGCCGGTCACCATCGGGGGCCCCATGCCGAACACGCCGTTTTCTGACGATCTGGCCGCAACCTCGCACACCAGCCTGGAGGATGGCTATGCCTTGTGCATCGGCTGCATCCTGATCGCGGTCGGGCTCGCGATGCTGCGCGCCGCGCATCTGGTGACCGGCGGCACGGCCGGGCTCGCCCTCCTGATCTCGCGCTTCATCAGCATCAGCCCCGGCGTGCTGTTCGCCGTGCTCAACCTGCCCTTCTTCATCCTGGCCGCGCGGGTGATGGGCAGCTGGTTCACCGCCCGGACGATCATCGTCAGCCTGGGCATCGCTGGCATGTCGATGGTGATCGACGCAACCACGCGGATCGCCAGCGGCAATCCCGCCGTCGCCGCGATCGCCGGCGGAACGCTGCTCGGCATGGGAACGCTGGCGCTGGCCCGTCACGGCGCCGGCGTCGGCGGCGTCGGGATCGTCACCTTGTGGCTGCAAAACGCACGCGGCTGGAATGCCGGCCGCACCCAGATCGCGATCGACGCGCTCGTTCTCGCCGCGGCCGGTGTCTTTCTGCGCCCGGATCGCCTGCTCTGGTCGGCGGTCAGCGCGTTGATGATGGCCTCTGTCGTGTACCTCTGGCACCGACCCGGCCGCTACACCGGCGTCTCGGCCACCCGCCGCCGCCCACCGGCTTAGCCGCCCCACCCGCCTCGCTGCCTCCCGCGGCGGGGCCGGCGAACCTTTCGGCCCTCGCGCGTTCTTCCGCCAAAGGGAGCGATGCGTGGACGTCATCAAGATTCTGTTCCGGCGCGTTCAGGAACTGGCGGCAGAGTTCATCCGCCTGCTTCCGCAGCTTTCCATCGCCATCATCGTGATCGCCGCCACGTTCATCCTGGCGCGATTTGCCCGTCATTTCGCGGAACGCCTGCTGGGCCGGACCGAGCTGCGCGGTACGCTCGTCAATCTGTTCGAAACGCTGATCAGCGTGCTGATCTGGCTCATTGGCCTGTTGATCAGCGCCTCCATCGTCTTTCCCGGGGTCACGCCCGCCAATATCCTGGCGGTGCTGGGGCTCGGCTCGGTCGCGGTTGGCTTCGCCTTCAAGGATATCTTTGAGAACTTCCTCGCCGGCGTCCTCATCATGCTGCGCAAGCAGATGCGGATCGGGGACGTGATTGAGTGCGAGGATCTCGAAGGCCGGGTGGAGATGATTTCGCTGCGCGACACGCACCTGCGGCACCTCACCGGGGAGCTTGTGATCGTTCCCAACGCCTTTCTCTTCAAGAACCCGGTGACCGTCATCACCCAGCGTGCCATTCGCCGGCACTCGGTCGAGGTCGGCATCGCCTACGACGTCGATCTCGATGCCGCGCGGCAGGTGATCGCCGATGCCGTGAAGGATTGCTCAACGGTCCGCGCCGATCAGAAGGTGGAAGTGTTCGCCAAGGAATTTGCCGACAGCAGCATCACCTTCCTGGTCCGCTGGTGGGCCGGCTCCAAGCCGGTGGATGCGCACGCCAGCCGCGACGAAGTGGTTCGCGGCATCAAGCGCGCGCTCGACGCCGCGGGCATCGAAATCCCCTTCCCGTATCGTACCCTCACCTTCAAGGAACCGCTGCCGATCGCCCGCCCGGAGCGTGATCGGGACGCGGCGAAAAGCTAACTGGCCGCGCACTACCTGCGCGCGGCCGATCATCTCCGGCAACAGGCCGGTGCCGCGCTGCCCGCCCGCCATAAGCGGCCAATTGCATCCGCCCCGGAACGGTGCGAGCCGCGCATGGAGGCGCGGCAGGGAACGAACCGGCCCGCTCGAACAATCCCCTGTCATGACCCTCACCGATCTCGCCACCCGCACCTACAATCACAGTTTCCGGCTCGATCCGATCATCCGCAGCCTGCTGGATACGGACTTCTACAAGCTGTTGATGTTACAGCTTATTCAGTCGCGCCACCCCGCCACCGAAGTCACCTTCTCCCTCATCAACCGCACCCAAACCGTGCGGCTGGCCGATGTGATCGACGAGGCGGAGTTGCGTGAACAGCTCGATCATGCCCGCACCTTGCGCTTCACCAAGCAGGAATTGATCTGGCTCGCTGGCAACACCTTCTACGGTGTCGAGCGAATGTTCCGCCCTAACTTCCTGCAATGGCTCGCGAACTTCCAGCTGCCCGAATATGAGCTGCGCACGGTCGGCGGCCAGTTCGAACTGAGCTTCACGGGCCCCTGGGCCGCCGCCACCATGTGGGAAATCCCCGCCCTCTCCATCGTCAACGAGCTTCGTTCTCGCGCCGCCCTGCGCCACCGCGGCCGCTTCGCCCTGGATGTTCTCTATGCGCGGGCAAAGGCACGGCTCTGGGAAAAGGTAGAGCGTTTGCAGGAGCTTCCCGACCTTGCCCTATCCGATTTCGGAACACGCCGCCGCCACGGCTTCCTATGGCAGCGCTGGTGCGTCGAGGCGTTAAAGGAGGGGCTGGGCGATCGCTTCATCGGCACGTCCAACGTGCTCCTCGCAATGGACGCCGATCTGGAAGCCATCGGCACCAACGCCCACGAACTGCCGATGGTCGCCGCCGCCCAGGCCCGCAATGACGAGGAACTCGCAAGTGCGCCCTACCGGGTACTTGAGGAATGGCAGGAAGATTATTCCGGTAACCTGTTGATCGTATTGCCGGATACCTTCGGAACGACCTCCTTCCTGCAGGAGGCCCCCGACTGGGTAGCGGACTGGACCGGCTTCCGGCCGGACAGCGCCCCGCCGATCGAAGCAGGCGAGCAGATCATCCGCTGGTGGCAAGAAAAGGGTCAGGACCCCCGCCGCAAGCTGCTGATCTTCTCCGATGGCATGGACGTCGACTCCATCATGGCGACCTACCGCCACTTCCATGGCCGCGTCCGCATGAGCTTCGGCTGGGGTACCAACCTCACCAACGACTTCCGCGGCTGCGACCCAGAGGGAGACGCGCCGCTCGCCCCGCTCTCTCTGGTCTGCAAAGTGACGCGCGTGGACGGTCGCAGCGCGGTCAAGCTCTCCGACAATCCAGCAAAGGCAACGGGAGAGCCTGCAGAAATCGCGAGGTATCTAAGCGTCTTCGGCGACATCGGACGGGTTTCGACACCCGTCCGCGTCTAAGGGGAACGCCGCGTCAGAAGCTGCGGGGCATGCCCAGCACGTGCTCGCCCACGAAGCTGAGGATCAGGTTCGAGCTGATCGGCGCCACCTGATAAAGCCGTGTTTCCCGGAACTTGCGCTCGACATCATAGTCTGCGGCGAAGCCGAAGCCGCCATGTGTCTGAAGACATGCATTTGCGGCCTTCCATGACGACTCCGCCGCCAGATGCTTGGCCATGTTCGCCTCGGCACCGCATGGCTGGTGGGCGTCGAACAGCCGGCACGCCTCATACCGCATCAGGTCCGCCGCCCGCACTTCCATATAAGCCTGCGCGATCGGAAATTGGACGCCCTGGTTCTTGGCGATCGGCCGGTCAAAGACGATCCGTTCAGACCCGTACTGCACCGCCCGCTCGACGAACCAATATCCATCGCCGATGCACTCCGCGGCAATCAGTGCACGCTCGGCGTTAAGTCCGTCCAATAGGTAGCGGAAACCCTTGCCTTCTTCGCCAATCAGGCTTTCAGCCGGCAGCTCCAGATCGTCGAAGAACACTTCGTTGGTCTCGTGGTTGACCATGTTGCGGATCGGCCGGACCTCCATGCCCTTGCCGATCGCCGCCTGAAGATCGACGAGGAAGATCGACAGCCCATCAGCCTTCTTCTTCACTTCCTCCAGCGGCGTCGTGCGGGCCAGCAGGATCATCAGGTCGGAATGCTGGATCCGGCTGATCCACACCTTCTGGCCATTCACGACATATTTGTCCCCGCGCCGCTCCGCGCGGGTCTTCAGCTCAGTTGTATTGGTACCAGTGGTGGGCTCCGTCACCGCCATGGATTGAAGGCGGAGCGCCCCGCTGGCGATCTCGGGCAGAAAGCGCTGCTTCTGCTCATCCGAACCATGCCGCAGCAGCGTGTTCATGTTGTACATCTGCCCGTGGCAGGCGCCCGAATTGCCGCCCGCCCGGTTGATCTCCTCCATGATGATCGACGCTTCGGTGAGCCCCAGTCCCGCGCCGCCGTAGCTTTCCGGAATCAGCGCCGCCATCCAGCCCGCCTTGGTCAAAGCCTCGACAAACGCCTCGGGATAGGCGCGCTGATCGTCGACCTCGCGAAAGTAGCTGTCGCCGAACTCGCGCACGAGCGCGCGGACGGCGTCGCGGATTTCCGGGAAATCGTTGCGGGCAGCGGGGATCATGCGCGGGCCTTTCTGGTCGGCTGTGGCTGTTTCTGGTCAAGCGCCGCAATCTCGGCGGCAAGCTCGCGAAGCGCGTTGATAAGATCGATAAATTCCGTCGCGCTGCGCGACCCGGCGAAAACGGATGCCGAGACGCACAGTGATTGCGCCTCGTCGGGCAGACACACCGCGACCGAGGCGATGCCGGCATAGCTGAGCCCGTCGTCGACCCCATAGCCAAGCGTCACCGCCTCGGCGACCTGCGCGGCATAATCCTCAAACGTGATCGGCCGTTGCCAGCGTATGGCGGCGAAGCGGCGCGCCAGCTCGTCGCGGCCAACGCGCTGTGCCGCGGCCAATGCGCGCCCAACGGCACCGCTGCCGATCGGCTGGCGCTGCCCCTCTTCCATATGGATCCGCGTCGCCGCGATGCTCTGGCCCAGCGCCACGAGTTGCAGCCGGTCACGGCCCGCGACGCGCCAAAGCCCGATCGGCGCATGCCAAGCGCGCGCAGCGCGCTCCAGCATCGGCCGCGCGCGCGCCACCAGCCGGGTCGCCCGATCAAGATCGCTCGCCGCGATCTCCGACCAGGGCGGCGACAGCGCGTATCTCTTGCCCTCACCGGGCGAAAGCACCCCTTCGCCGACTAGTGTGCGCAGCAGGCCAAGACAGCTCGAAGGGCTGATACCGCAGATCTGCGCCACTTCCGACAGCGTCAGCGCCCTGCCGTCTGCCAAGGCGCGCACAATCGCAAAGGCCTGAACGACGGAGGGCACGGGCGAACTCATGCCGAGTCCATAAACTTCATTGGACTGAAACCGCAATGCGCCATCTTGAAATGATTGCCACTCGGCCGTAACCCACACACAACACTTTCAGGAGGTGGAGCATGGGCATTCTCGACGGAAAGGTCGTGGCCGTCACCGGAGCAGGGCGCGGTATCGGGCGCGAGATTGCCGTGCTTTGCGCACGCGAGGGCGCCTCGGTGGTCATCAACGATCCCGGCGTCGGCGGCAGCGGTGAAGGTGGCGAATCGGGCCCGGCAGAACAGACTGCGTCGGACATCATCGCCGCGGGCGGCAAGGCCGTCGCCAATCTCGCTAGCGTCGCCGATCCCGCCGCTGCCGCCACGATCGTCGAGGATGCGGTGAAGCATTTCGGCCGCATCGACGCGGTGGTGAACAACGCCGGCATCCTGCGCGATTCGATCTGGCACAAGATGAGCCACGAGGATTGGCGCGCGGTGATCGACGTTCACCTCAATGGCGCGTTCAACGTCTCCAAGGCCGCCACGCCCTATTTCCGCGAGCAGCAGTCCGGCAGCTTCGTCCACTTCACCTCGACCAGCGGCCTCATCGGCAACATCGGCCAGGCGAATTACTCCGCCGCCAAGGCCGGCATTATCGGCCTGTCGCAGTCGATCGCGCTCGACATGGCGCGCGCGGGCGTCCGCTCGAACTGCATCGCGCCCTTCGCGTGGAGCCGCATGACCGCCTCGATCCCGGCCGAAACGCCCGAAGCCAAGGGGCGTGTCGCGCGCCTGCAGACGATGAGCGCCGACAAGATCGCCCCGCTGGTCGCGTTCCTCGCCTCCGATCTGTCGAAGGACGTCAGCAACCAGATCTTCGCCGTGCGCAAGAACGAGATCGTGCTCTTCTCCAAGCCGCGCCCGATCCGCTCGATGACGAAGCTCGAAGGCTGGACGCCGCAGTCGATCGCCGACGAGCTCGTTCCCTCGTTCCGGCCGAGCTTCGCCCGCGCCGACGAAGTCTCCGCCCACGTTTTCCCCTACGATCCGATCTGAGGCCAACACCCATGTCCAATCTCAACCCCGGCATGGATGCCGAAACGTTCGACCAGTTCATCGATCAGCTGCGCCGCTACGTGCGTGATCGGCTGATCCCAGCCGAACGCGACATCATCGAGAGCGACTGCATTCCGCCCGAGATCATCGACGAGCTGCGTGAGATGGGTCTCTTCGGCATCACCATTCCGGAGGAATATGGCGGCGCGGGGATGAACATCTCCCAATACACGCGCACCATCCGCGAGCTGGCCTATGCCATGCCCTGCTTCCGCTCGATCATCTCGATCACGATCGGCATGTTCACCTCGGCGATGAAGAACGGCGCGACCGAGGCGCAGCGGCAGGAATGGCTGCCCAAGCTCGCCGCCGGCACGATAACCTCCTTTGGCCTGACGGAGCCGGGTTCGGGCAGCGATTCCGCCGGCATGCAGACGATGGCGGTCCGCAGCAGCGATGGCGGGTGGGTGCTGAACGGCACCAAGCGCTACATCACCAACGCGCCGCAGGCGGAGGTCGCGCTGATCATGGCGCGCACCTCGAAGGAGCCGCTGCCGAAGAACGCGCACGTTTCGGCTTTCATCGTTCCGATGAACACGCCGGGCGTGAGCGTGGGCAAGTCCGACAAGAAGATGGGCCAGGCGGCGGGCCACATCGCCGACATCATCCTGGAGGACGTTCACCTGCCCGCCGAGGCGCTGCTCGGGGCTGAGGAAGGCAAGGGCTTCATCACCGCAATGAAGAGCCTCGACAACGGCCGCCTCTCGGTCGCCGCCGCATCGATCGGCTATGCCCAGCGCGCGCTGGATTCAGCGCTCCGCTACGCCACCGAGCGCAAGGCGTTCGGCGAGCCGATCGCCAATTTCCAGCTGATCCAGCAGATGCTGGCGGACAGCGACATCGAGATCTACGCCGCGACGACGATGCTGGAAGACGCCGCACGGCGCGCCGATGCTGGCGAGAACGTGCTGCGCAAGGCCGCTGCCGCCAAGGTCTTCGCCTCCGAGGCATGCGGCCGGATCGTCGACCGCGTGGTCCAGGTATACGGCGGCGCCGGCTATCTCGCCGAATATGAGGCCGAGCGCTTCTTCCGCGATGCGCGCGTCTATCGCATCTACGAAGGCACCACCCAGATCCTCCAGCTCCAGATCGCCAAGCACATGCTGCGCGAGTTCAACGCCGGAGTGAATTGAGATGTACAATCTCCTCCCCGGCCTCACCGTGATCGAGGCGTCGTCCTTCGTCGCCTCGCCCACCGCCGGGCTCTATCTCGCGCAGATGGGGGCGGAGGTTATCCGCGTGGACCAGATCGGCGGCGGGCCCGATTTCCGCCGCTGGCCGGTCACGCAAAACGGCGACTCCTTGTATTGGGAAAACCTCAACCGAGCGAAGAAGAGCCTCGCGCTCGATCTCGGCCGGCCGGAGGGGCGCGAATTGCTTCAGGCGCTGGTGCGCGCGACCGGGCAGTTCGTCACCAACTTCCCGGTAAAGGGCTTCCTCGCCCATGAGACGCTGGCGCAGGGCCGCCCGGATCTCATCACCGTGCGCGTGATGGGCTGGGCCGACGGCAGCCCGGCGCTGGACTATACCGTCAACAACGCGGTCGGCTATCCGATGCTGACCGGCCCGGGGCCGGAGCCGGTTAACCACGTCCTTCCCGCCTGGGATCTACTGACCGGCGCCTATGCTGCTTTCGCGCTGATGGCCGCGCTGCGTCGCCGCGACGCGACCGGCGAAGGCGGCGAGATCCGTATCCCGCTGTCCGATGTAGCGATCGGAACCGTCGCCAACCTCGGCGGCATCGCCGAGGTGATGGACACCGGCGCTGACCGCCCGCGCCTGGGCAACACCGTCTTCGGCCTGTTCGGGCGCGATTTCACGACGCGCGATGGAAAGCGGACGATGATCGTCGTCGTCACTCATCGCCAGTGGGCGAATTTCATTGCGGCGCTGAACCTCGGCGATGCGATCGCCCGCGTCGAGGCGGAACGCGGCGTCAGCTTCGCCAAGGATGATGGCCTGCGCTTCACGCACCGTGACGCGCTGTTCCCGCTGTTCGAGGCTGCGATCGCCGCGCGCGATCATGCCGATCTCGCTGCCACCTTCGATGCCGGCGGCATCGTCCACTCCGCCTACGGCACCATGGCGGATGCGGTGCGGGATCCCCGGCTCGTCACCGAAAACCCGATCTTCGGCACCGCCGATGATCCCAGCGGCACGCGCTATCCCGCGGTCGGCGCCTTCGCGACGCTGCCGGGCGAGGAACGCCGCCCCCCCGCCCCCGCACCGCGCAACGGCCAGCACAGCGAACAAGTGCTCGCCGAAACGCTCGGCCTGTCATCGGGTGAAATCGCCCGGCTGTTCGACGCCGGCATTGCCGGAAGTTCTGGGCGGTAAAAGAGATACGATCGTCTCGCGTGGGGCAGACCGGTTGCGTCTGCGCCTGATTAGGTCAATGAAGATGACCTAATCTACAAGTGAGTTGTTCGTGACCAAGCACTTCCTCCTCGCGCTCGTCGCCACTTCCGTCCTCACCGCCCCGCTCGCCGCCCAGGACAAGGCAGACGCCAAGCAGCAGCCGGCCCGCCCCCATGCCGAGGCGATAAAGGCAGAAGCCGAAGCCGCATGGGCGAAGGCCCCGGTCGAAGAAACCGAAACGCGCCACCGCGACAGCGTCACCATCAATGGCAGGCGCCACACTTACATCGCCTCGGCCGGCACGCTGACGACGCGCGACAACGAGGGGAAGCCAACCGCCTCGATGTTCTACACCGCTTACACGCTGGACGGGACGAAACCGGGCACGAAGCGCCCGATTACCTTCCTGTTCAACGGCGGTCCGGGTTCACCCTCCTTCTGGCTGCGCATGGGCTCTTTCGCCCCCGTCCGCATCCGCACCACCAATCCCGAATTCGTTCGCCCGGCGCCCTATGACGTTGGCCCGAACCCGGACTCGCTGCTCGACGAGACCGACCTCGTCTTCCTCGATGCAATCGGCTCCGGCTATTCGCGCCCGCTCGCCGACGCCAAACCCGAGCAATTCTACGGCGTGGATGAGGATGTGGACGTCTTCGCCCGCGCGATCATGCGCTATGTCACGAAATACGGCCGCTGGATGAGCCCGAAGTTCATCCTGGGCGAAAGCTACGGCACGCTGCGCGCCGGCGCTCTGGCGTATCAGCTGCAGGATCGTGGCATGGCGCTCAACGGCGTGATGCTGCTCAGCTCGATCATGAACTACGGCTATCGTCAGCCCGGCCTTGACCAGGTCTATATCAACTATCTGCCGAGCTACGCCGCTACTGCCTGGTACCACAACCGCTTGCAGAGCCGCCCCGCGGACGTCGCGACCGTCGTGGCGCAGGCACGTGCCTTTGCGACCGGACCGTATATGGCCGCGCTCGCCAAGGGGCAGCTGATCTCGACGCAGGAGCGCGACCAGGTCGCGCAGCAGATGAGCCAACTCACCGGCCTCGACCCTGATTTCATCAAGCGCGCCAACCTGCGCATCGATCTAGCTCGCTTCCAGAAAGAACTGCTGCGCGATTCCGCGCGCACCGTCGGACGCTTCGATTGAAGTGGAACTGGGCCCACAAGGCGCCGGGCGGCGGATACGGCAGTCAGAACAATCCCAACACTGCGATCGATCTCGCCGCCGCGATGCGCACCAATCCGTATCTGAAGGTGCTCTCGCTCAATGGCTATTACGACATGGCGACACCGTTCTTCGGCACGGAGAACGATCTGGGGCACATGATGCTGGAGCCGGCGCTTCAGGCGAACCTGAAGTACACATATTACCCCGCCGGCCACATGACCTATCTGAACCCGGACGCGCTTCGCGACATGAAGCGGGATTTGGCGACTTGGTATGATGAGGCGGTCAGCGACGCTCGCTCCGCGACCCCGCCGGTGCCGCCATCGACGCAGGCGGGCGCGGTGACCGGCCAGACCCCGAACTGACTTCTCCGACGCAGCGTGTCCTCGCGACGCGGCGCCGCTCATTGATCGGGCGGCGGAGCTGCCGTGTATGCTGGCGCCCCGTCACCCGAAACATCAAGGCAGCCCGCTCACTTCCACGCACAGGCGCCTCATCCCCTCTCCTCCCCCTTGAACGGCCGCAAACGGGCAGGCTACGACGTTCGCCAACAAGCGACGCGCCCTCGCGGGCAGATCGTCGCTGCTGATCGGGGAGAAGGGCTGTGTTGCAAGGCATTCGGGTGGTGGAACTTGCCACCTATGTCGCGGGCCCGGGCGCCGCGGCGTTGCTGGCGGACTGGGGCGCGGAGGTCATCAAGGTGGAGGCGCCCGGTGGCGACCCGATCCGCGGCTTCTACGCCTCGGTCGGCCGCGATGACGCGGAAAACCGCGTGTTCGAGAATGACAACCGAAGCAAACGCTCGATCATGCTCGACTTGTCCAAGCCGGAGGATGCCGAGGTGCTACGCCGCCTGCTCGCGACGGCCGACGTATTCGTCACCAACACACGGCCGCAAAGCCTGGAGCGGCTGGGCATCTCCTGGGAGCGGCTCAAGGCAATCAAGCCCGATCTGATCATTGCGAATTTCACCGGCTACGGCCCGGTCGGTGAGGACGCCGACAAGCCGGGCTTCGACATCACTGCCTTCTGGGCGCGATCGGGGCTCTGCTGGCTCACCACGGTAAAGGGCGGCGAACCGGCACAACTGCGGACCGGCATCGGCGATCACATGTCGGCCATGGGGCTCGCAGCCGGGATCATGGCGGCGCTGTTCCACCGCGAGCGCACCGGCGAAGGGCAGAAGCTCGAGACCTCGCTCCTGCGCATGGGTGTTTACGCCGGGAGCAGCGAACATTCGGTACAGTTGCAATTGGGCAAACTTGCCTCTCCCCGCCCACGTGCCGAGGCGCAGAACCCGCTCAACAACTTCTTCAAGACGGCGGACGATCAATGGTTCGTTGCTGTTCCCAGGCAAGGTGTGGACGATTGGCCCCGCTTCGCTGCGGTGATTGGCCGAACCTATCTGGTCGACGATCCTCGCTTCGATTCCATTCGCGCCCGCCGCGCAAACGGGCCGGAGGTGGTCGCGCTTCTCGACGCTGCCTTCGGGCAGATGAGCTGGGCGGAAGCCCGCGCTGCCCTTACCCGCGAGAAGCTGGTTTTCTCGCCCGTGCTTTCGGTTGGTCAGACGACGCAGGATGCGCAGGCGCTTGCCGCCGGCTGTTATGTCGATGTCGCCGACGACGCGGGGGAAACGATCAGGGTACCTGCATCGCCGATTGATTTCGGCGTGCCGCGCCCCCCGCTTCGCCGGGCGCCGGCGCTGGACGCCGACGGCGCAGCGATCCGCGCCGAGCTCGACCTCGCGGCGGCAGACAGCGCCGGCTGACCCGCAGCAACACGGAGGCACGTCAGGCCCTGGGATGAAGATGCACAGCTACATCGTGGAGCTTGAATGGACCGGCAATGCCGGTCGGGGCACCCGCACCCTCTCTAGTTATGGCCGGGAGCATCGCATCTCGTCGCGGGGGAAGCCGCCGATCGACGGATCGTCCGACCCAAGCTTCCGCGGCGACCCGAAGCGCTGGAACCCCGAGGAACTGCTCGTTGCTTCCTTGGCTGCATGCCACAAGCTTTGGTATCTGGGCCTGTGCGCGCAGGCGGGCGTGATCGTGGAAAGCTACACCGATCGGCCGGAGGGCGTTATGATCGAGGAGGCGAGCGGCGCAGGTCAATTCGAAAGCGTGACGCTTCGGCCGCACGTCATCATATCGCAAGGTTCAAGCGCTGACCTCGCACGCGCTCTGCACGAAAACGCCCACGAAATGTGCTTCATCGCACGTTCGGTGAACTTTCCGGTGCGCGCTGCGCCCACCATCGCCACGGTCTGACCACGGCCATCAGCAACTCTTCCCCGCCTCGGACGCGAAGAGCGATGCGCCGACCACGCGGCACCTCGTCCGCCAGCATCGCACCTCCCGCAGCTTGCGCGGGAGATGCAACGCTGCGGCCGGGTCAGTCCTTCTTGGCGGAAAGATGCTTGCTCAGATGTTTGTTCATTTCGAACATGCTGGCTGATTTCTTGCCGAAGATCTTCTCCAGCTTGTCATCCGCGTTGATCTGGCGGCGGTCCTTGGCGTCCTGAAGGTCGTTCTTCTTGATATATTCCCAGACCTTCTTGACCACTTCGCTGCGCGGAAGGTCGTTCTTGCCGACGATCTCGGCAAGCTCTGGAGAGGGCGTTACGGGAGCCGTGATGCCGCCGCGGGCACCGCCTGCTGGCTTGCCGGTAGCTTTTACCTTCTTCTCCGCAGCCTTTGTCTCGTCCTTGCCGCGCTTTTCTGCCGTCCGGGCCATCAGTCTCTCCTCGCTCGCTGATCCTAACAGTGGATAGCCGCCAATTCAGCGTGATTAAACGACGTGCCGAGGGGAAGTTCCGCCGCCGTCGCCTTATCTGATCCACGCGGCGCCCGCTGAACTCGCCGAAGTATCGCTCGTTCGCCTTTTATGACCCCTTTCGCCCGAGGCTTTGCCTGTCCCGACGTTGCTGCCGCCAGGCATCTGCGCGCCCTTCTCGCGCCGCGGCGCTCGCGCTGAACATGGCAGTCTTCTTCTCCGCGGACACTCATTTCGGCGACCATCGCACGATCAATATTTGGCGCCGCCCCTTCGGCAGCGTTGCCGAGATGGACAAAACGCTGATTGAGCGCTGGAATGCCACGGTCGCCCCTGATGACGTGGTCTGGCACCTTGGCGACGTGGCCCGCCGCGCGGCAGACGTCCCGGCGCTGCTCGCCACGCTGAACGGCACCAAGCACCTCATTCGCGGTAACAACGACCCGGACGGCACGCTGGCGGCATCCGGCTGGGCAAGCACGGCAGACTATGCCGAACTGGAAATCGACGGCCAACGCCTCGTTCTTTGTCATTACCCGTTCCGCTCGTGGAACGGCCAGCATCGCGGCGCGATCAATCTCCACGGGCACAGCCACGGGCGCCTCGCGCCGATGCGCCGCCAGTTCGACGTGGGCTCGGACGTTCACGAGTTCGCCCCGGTCACGCTCATTGATCTTCTGGCAAAACGACCTGCGCGGGAACGTGGCGGCGTGCCGCCCGTTCGTGCGACCTCATCATAGTGGATCCTGCTCCTGGAATGTCCCGATCTTCCGACGCGGAAACGTCCGCCTTGCTGCCGTTCGGCGATCTGCCTCCCTCGCCGATGAGCATTGCGGAAACCGCGGCGGGGATCGCCCCGCTTCTCGCATCAGACGACGTGATCGTCGCCGTCGCCGATGAGGCGCGCGCCTTGGCGCTGACGCGCATGCTGACGGCTATCATGCCGGACGCGCTTATTCTGTTCTGTCCCGGGACGGACGCGCTGCCCGGCGACGAAGCCCCCCCTTCGCCCGCCAACGTCGGCCAGCGCGTGTCGGCGCTCCGATCGGTTCGCCAGACGTTGGCCGCCACGAAGCGCCCGCGGATCGCGCTTGTGACCTCGGGCGAGGCACTGGCCCGCGCCTACCCGCCGCCGGGCGCCTTTGACACGAAGCCGCCGTCAGTAGCGGTCGGCGAAGCCTGCGATCTGACCCAATTGCACGAGGAACTGATCGGCCTCGGCTATGTGTCGGACGAGCGCGTGGACGAGCCCGGTGAAGTGGCCGTGCGTGGCCAGGTGCTGGATGTGTTTCCGGCCGATGTGGAGGCGCCGCTGCGGATCGAGGCCACAGACGGCACGATCACCAGCCTCCGCTTCTACGATCCGTCTGATCAGCGCAGCATCGACGATGTCGAGGCGCATGAACTCGGCCGTGTCGCCGAACCGCCGCTTGGCGACAAGCGCGTGACGTTGGTCGATCATCTCCCCGACGCGGTAATTGTGATCACCGATCGTGCGGACGAACGCCGCCGGCGCCTTTTGGCGTTGAGCAGCGACGCTGCGCGGCGGGGCAGCCGGCGAGCAGCCCGCGACATCGCGGATGACGCGCGTTGGACCAAGGCGCTGCATGGCCGCCGGACGGAGCCGCTCGGTCGGCAAGGCGAGCCGCCCGCCCGCTTCGTTGAGCAGCGTTCGCCGCTGGCAGCTTTCGCAAAGGTGGCGAAGCAGACCTTGGACGCCGACGAGCGACTGGTCCTTCTGGGTACGGAACGTGATCTGCGGTTCCTTGCTCGTCGGATCGAGAAGCGGCTGAACACAAGCGCGCAATCCGCCGCTGATTGGCGTGCCGTGCTGGATGCGCCCAAGGGTACGTTCCTCACGCTTGCTGCGCCTGCAGACCGCGGATTCCGGCGCGAGGGCGTCTTGGCGGTTGCTGCTGCCGATCTGCTCGGCAGCCGGGCGGAACGCCAGGACGGCGCCGCGGAGCGGGTCGACTTGTCGTTTGTGCAAACCGCCGAGATCCGTGTGGGCGATACGGTCATCCATGAGGATCACGGCATTGGCGTGGTCGCCGGCATCGAACCGCTGCCAAGCACCGACGGCAGCGGCGGCGACACGATCAAGCTGACCTATGCAAAGGAATCGGTGCGACTAGTGCCGGTCGCCGAGGCGGATCGCCTGTGGCGCTATGGTGCCGAGGACGATGCCGTCACGCTGGACAGCCTCGATGGCCGAACCTGGCAGGAGCGCCGCGGCGAAATCGCCGTGGCGATCGCCGAAACCGCGCGACAGCTGACGCAGCTCGCCGCCGAGCGGGAGGCCCGCACGGCGCCAGGGCTTGATCCCTCTCCCGCCGCTTACGAGCGCTTCGCTGCCGGTTTCCCCTTCTCCGAAACGGCCGATCAGCTCGGCGCCATTGAAGCGGTGCGAAGCGATCTCGCCTCGGGCAAGCCGATGGACCGGCTGGTCATCGGTGATGTGGGCTTTGGCAAGACGGAGGTGGCGCTGCGCGCGGCTGCCGTCGCTGCCCTTGCTGGCAAGCAGGTCGCCGTGGCGGCCCCGACGACCGTGCTCGCGCGTCAACATCTGGAAAGCTTCGCCGCGCGCTTCGAGGGGACGGGCATCGGCGTCGCTGGCCTCTCCCGCCTGTCCACCGACGCGGAGAAGCGACGCGTCAAGGCTGGGCTCGCCGATGGCACCATTCAGGTCGTGATCGGCACCGGCGCCGTTGCGGGCAAGGGCGTGGTGTACAAGGATCTCGCGCTCGTCATCATTGATGAGGAGCAGCGGTTCGGCGCGGCAGACAAGAAGAAGCTACAGGATCTTTCCGCCGGTCACATCCTCACGCTCTCGGCCACGCCCATCCCCCGCACGCTGCAATCCGCCCTCGTCGGGCTGCGACAATTGTCGGTGATCGCCACCCCTCCGGCACGGCGCCAGCCGATCCGCACCGCCGTATCGGCGTTCGCGCCTGCGACGCTACGAAGCGCGCTGCTTCGCGAGCGTGCGCGCGGCGGCCAGAGCTTCATCGTCGTACCCCGCATTTCCGACATGGAGCCGCTGGCGGAACAACTCGCCCGTCTCGTGCCGGAGCTGGAGCTGTTGCAAGCCCATGGCAAGATGCCTGCCGCCGAGATCGACGACACAATGGTGCGCTTCGGCCGGGGCGATGGCGACGTCCTGCTGGCGACCAACATCATCGAGGCCGGGTTGGACGTGCCGCGCGCCAATACGATGGCGATCGTTCATGCCGACCGCTTCGGCCTGTCGCAGCTTCATCAGCTGCGCGGCCGCGTCGGGCGCGGGCACCGCCGGGGTCAGGTGCTGCTGTTCACCGATGCCGATGACGCGATTTCACCGCGCACGTTGAAGCGGCTTCGGACGCTGGAAGCCTTTGATCGGCTGGGCGCAGGATTCGCGATCAGCGCGCGCGATCTCGACATGCGCGGCGCCGGCGATCTCCTCGGCGATACCCAAGCCGGGCATATGCGGCTGATCGGCGTGGAATTGTACCAGCAGTTGCTCGAAGACGCGTTGCGTACGGAACGGGGCGACACGGTGGAGCGCTGGACGCCCGAACTGCAACTCGGCATTGACGGGCGGCTGCCGGAGGAGTGGATCCCGGAGGAGGATCTGCGCATCAGCCTGTACGCGCGTCTAGGCCGCCTGCGCAGCGATGCGGAGCTGGACGCATTCGAGGCCGAGCTCGAGGATCGCTTCGGCGAGCTTCCGGACGAAGCCGCGCTGCTCATGTCCATCGCCCGCGTGCGCGAGCGCGCCCGGGGGCTGAACATCGCGCGGATCGATGCAGGTCCGGCAGCCATCGCGCTCACCCCGCGCAACGGCAGCTCGGAAGCGGCGCAGATCGACGGTCTGCTCGAAAAGGATGGGCGCTTGCTGCTGAAGGAGGCACTGAACGATCCTGCCGAGCGGCTCGCGCGGTTGGCGGCGCTACTGGCGTAGCGCCGCCCCGGGCGTCACGGGTTGCCGCTGCCGCCGTGGGCGCCGACCACCGTGCCGGTCGAAAAGCTCACGTCGTCGGCTGCAAGCGTGACGTATAGCGAGGCAAGCTCGGCCGGTTGCCCCGCCCGCCCGAGCGGCGTGTCTTGCCCAAATTCGCCCATGGTGCCGGGCAATTGACCACCGGCCACTTGCAGCGGCGTCCAGATCGGACCCGGCGACACGGCGTTCACCCTTATGCCCTTTTTCGCCAGTTGCTTCGCCATGCCCTTGGTCAGGTTCAGGATCGCGGCCTTCGTGGAAGCATAGTCAATCAGCTCTTCGCCGGGATCATAGGAATTCACCGACACCGTGTTGATGATCACCGCCCCCGGCGGCAGCGAGGGGACGGCCGCCTTGCTGAACCGGAAGACGTGATACACATTCGTCTCATAGGTTCGCACGAATTGCTCGTCCGAAATCTCCATGATGTCGGCTTTGCTCTGCTGATAGGCTGCATTGTTGACGAGAATGTCGAGCCCGCCCAGCCCGGCGATCGCCTTGCGCACCGTATCCTCGCACGCTTTTTGCGTCCGGATATCCGCCGGCAGCAGCAACGCCTTGCGCCCCGCCTGTTCGATCAGCGCCTTCACCTCGCGCGCATCGGGATCCTCCGACGGGTAATAGTTGATCGCGACGTCCGCGCCTTCACGCGCGAACGCGATCGCTGCGGCGCGGCCGATCCCGCTGTCACCACCCGTGATCAGCGCACGGCGCCCGGTCAGTTTTCCGGACCCGCGATAGCTCGTCTCGCCATGATCGGGTCGCGGGTTCATCTTGCTCGCCAGCGCCGGCCAAGGCTGGCGCTGCTCGGGAAACGGTTCCCGCCGATAGCTGGTGCGCGGATCGCGCAAGCTGGCGCGCGGCGTACCGCTTGCCTTTCCCCCCTGCGCAGCGGCAGGGGTCGACGCCGCCGCCAGCCCCAGCACCGCACCGCCTAGCAGGCCGCGCCGCGAAGTATCGACATCATCCATTCACCGTCTCCTGATCGAACGCAGCCCCAAACACCCGACGCGCTGGCAGCTTCCGCGTTCCTCCGCCACGCTCGGGGGCGGAAATAACTTCAGCCGCCGAGGTCCACAGGTCGGCGCTCTTTTCTCGACATCGGTGGCGGATCGACCGAATGGACGGCAGCCGTTGCGCACCAACAGATAGAGAGTTTCGTGTGTCCGATCGTATAGCCTCCGCCACTCTGCGCGCCCGCATCACGGACGCTGATACCGCCGCCGCGCTCATCCAGCCCGGCGAGACGGTCGGCATGAGCGGCTTCACCGGATCGGGCTATCCCAAGGCGGTGCCGCAGGCGCTGGCCCGTCGGATTGCGGGGGAGCGCGCGAGCGGCCGGCCGTTTCGCATCAATCTGTGGACGGGCGCCTCCACCGGCCCCGAGCTCGACGGTGCGCTCGCCGCTGTTGACGGCATCGCGCAGCGCCTTCCCTATTCGTCCGATCCCGTGGCGCGCGAGAAGATCAACCGCGGCGAGATCGACTATCTCGACATGCACCTCAGCCAGGTCGCGCCGATGGCGTGGGAAGGCGTCATCGGCACCCTTGATACTGCGGTGATCGAGGTAAGCGGTATTCGCGCCGACGGATCGCTGATCCCCTCCTCGTCTGTCGGCAACAACAAGACGTGGCTGGATCGTGCGAAGCGCGTGATCCTGGAGGTCAATCGCTGGCAGAATGCCGCCCTGGAGGGAGCGCACGACATCTATTACGGTACGCGCCTGCCGCCCCAGCGCGTGCCCATCCCGCTCACCCGGCCGGACGATCGCATCGGCACACCGTACCTCGCCTGTGATCCGGACAAGGTGGTCGCGGTCGTCGAGACGGACGCCCCCGATCGCAACCTCCCCTTCGCCGCCCCTGACGACAAGGCGCTCGCGATCGCGGGGCACATCATCGAATTCCTCAGCCACGAGGTGAAGCGCGGCCGCCTGCCCGCCTCACTGCTCCCGATCCAGTCGGGCGTTGGGAACATCGCCAATGCCGTGCTCTCCGGCCTTGTGGATGCGCCGTTCGAACCGATGACGGCGTTCACCGAAGTGATACAGGATGGCATGCTGGACTTGCTGGATGCCGGCAAGCTGCGGATGGCCTCCGCCACCGCCTTTTCGCTCAGCCCCGCCGCAGCCGATCGGCTGAATGCCAACATGGCCTCCTATGCCAGCCGCATGATCCTGCGCCCGCAGGAGATCAGCAACCATCCGGAGCTCGTGCGCCGGCTCGGTTGTATCGCCATGAACGGGCTGATCGAGGCGGACATCTACGGCAACGTGAATTCCACGCTGGTCATGGGCTCGCGTATTCAGAACGGCATCGGCGGCTCGGGTGATTTCGCCCGCAACGGCTATGTCTCGATCTTCATGACGCCGTCGACCGCGAAGGACGGCCGGATCTCCGCCATCGTGCCGCAGGTCAGCCACGTGGACCACATCATGCAGGACGTGCAGGTGATCGTAACCGAACAAGGGCTGGCCGATCTGCGCGGCCTCAGTCCGCGTCAACGCGCCTCCGTGGTGATCGAGCGCTGCGCCCATCCAAGCTACAGGCCGTTGCTCGCCGATTATGCCGCGCGGGCAAAGGGCGGCTCCTACGGCCTCCATGCCCCCTCGCTGCCCGGCGAGGCATTGTCGTGGCACCAGCGCTTCATGGAAACGGGAACGATGCTGCCCGCCTGATCCTCAGGCGGGGGGTTGTCCCCGGAGCCACATCCCTCGCCGGGCCAGGCCATCGGCGAGGGATGGCGCGCAACGGCGTGGTTATGCTTTCTTCAGCGCGTCGGGCTTGTGGATCGCTTCCTTGCCCGATTTGTCGCTCTTTACGCGATATTGCGGGTCGTCCTTCGTGGCCTTGGCGGTATGGCCGCCTGCCTTGGTCGTGCTCGTTTCCTTGCGCACCACCGTGCCGGATGTTTCGCCCTGCGGCGTATCCCACTTCACGTGATCACCGGCCTTGAGGGTCTTGGTCATGGCAATCTCCATGCCGGCCATGGGCGCGGCGTGACGCGCCGATCGTGATTGGTCGGGCGCAGGCGCCTAACGTGCCGTGCCGCCTGCCGGTTGCCCTTGTTTTCTATGGCATTCCCATCGGGCCGACCGCACCGTTGGAACGTCAAGCGCGTCAGCATGTTCGGTACGGACGATGATCTGGAGGAATGATGGCAAGCACAAGCCAAGCGGCAGCTAAGGCGGAACGCGGCCAGAATGCGGCCCGGCCATGGGCGATACCGCCACGTGGCTGGAAGGATGTCGCGCTGCGCAGCTGGAAGGAGGCGGGGCAGGACAATATCAGTCTGGTCGCTTCCGGCGTGGCATTCTGCGGCATTCTCGCGTTGGTGCCGATGCTGGGCGCCATCGTGCTGAGCTACGGGCTGATCGCCACGCCCGAAACCGTGATGAACAACGTCCGCTCGCTAACCGAGCTGATGCCGGCCGATGCGGCGCGGCTGATCGGCGAGCAGTTGGCGAACGTCGTGTCGACGTCGGACGGCAAGAAAGGCTTCGGCCTGCTGATCGCCCTCGCCATCGCCCTTTACGGCGCGATGAAGGGATCCACCGCGATCATCACCGCGCTCAACATCGCGTATGACGAGGAGGAAACACGCGGGTTCGTGAAACTGAACCTGATCGCCCTGGCGATCACCGCGGGCGGCGTCCTGAGCGCGATCCTCGCCGTGATCGCCATTACGGCGATGGGCGCGCTTGAGCATCTGTTCCCAACGTTGCCGGCGCCGCTGCTGATCCTTGGCAAGATCCTGTCCCATCTGATCATGGCAGCCGTCGGCGCAGCCGCTGCGGCAACATTGTATCGCTTTGCTCCCAATCGGGATGGCGCCAAGTGGGTGTGGCTCACCCCCGGCTCGGCGCTTGCGTCCCTCGCCTGGGTCATCATGACGCTCGGCTTCGGCCTGTATGTGTCCAATTTCGGCAGCTATGATGCGACCTACGGCTCGCTAGGCGCGGCGGTGGTGTTGCTCACCTGGCTGTATCTTTCCGCCTACGTCCTGCTGCTCGGCGCCGAATTCAATTGTGAGCTTGAACGGCAGACCGCCCGCGACACCACGACGGGCGCGGAGCAGCCGATGGGCACGCGCGGCGCCTATGCCGCCGATACGGTGGCAAGCGGCGCCGAGGCGGCGCCGAAAGCCGGCTCAGACATCGCCACTGGCAAGGCCGCCCGCCCGCTCCATCCTGCCACCGGCACCGTCAGGGGCGAGTTGGCGCTCAGTCGCAACCTGGACCGTGCACTGCGCATCGGCACCATCGGCAAGGTCGGCCTGCTTCCATCGGTTTTCGCGACGCTGGGTCTCACGCTCATGGGCAAAAGAGACAAGGCCGCGCTGGGCATCACCTTCATGGCCGCGGCTGGCGGTCTCAAGTGGCTCACCCGGCCGACCCCCCCAACGAACGAGCCCGCAGGCTGAGCGCAATGTGACCTGGCTGGCGGCGAGCGACGCCGATGCACCGCCCGTCGTCAGCCGCCCGTGCCGACGTGAGAAGATACGATCGCCCGGGAAACATCGCCCATCAGCCGCATTCGCGCCGGGATCGGCTGGCGCGTGCTCGCGATCATCACCGCCACGGCATAGCGGTGGCCATCGGGCGCGACGATCAGCCCCACGTCGTTATAGCCTGTAGAAAGGTTGCCGAGATCCTGGCCCGTTCCCGTCTTGTGCGCTAGCGTCCACCCCGGCCGCAGCCCCGACTTCAGCCGCAACGTTCCCGTCTTGCTGGCCCGCATCAGCGACAGCAGCTTTTCGGTGGACGCCGGGCTCAGCAACTTGCCTTGCGCCAGCAGCGCCAGTCCCAGGGTCACGCCATTGGCGGAGGCGCCATCCTCCGGATCAGCAAGGTAGCGGTCGAGCGCTCGCTTGCGCGCCTCATAGCTCATCGCGGCGCGTGCCTGAAGGAAGCCCCATCCGCCGGCCCATTCGGGTTGCCATGTCAGGCCGGCCGTTCGCGCCTGAAGCAAGCGCTCACCAGGCCCAAACGTAACCCCCGCGACGCCCTTTTCGGCCAAAGTTCTCCGAACGGTGTCCGGGCCTCCCACTCTCCAGAGCAGCACATCGTTTGCGGTATTGTCACTGCGCGTCATGGCGCCGTGGAGCAGGTCGCCGATAGTTGTTCGGTATCCGTCCTTCCCTACGAGCGGACGAATGGGCTGGTGAAACAATGTCAGGTCCGACTGCCGGACAGTCACGCTGTGGTCGATACCCAGCCGGCCCCGGTCCACCGCATCCATCAGCGCAATAGCCACCCACAATTTGCTGACACTTTGCTGCGGTCGCGGTTTGTCGCCCGCCCAAGCAACCGTCCAGCCCTCCTCAACATCTCGAACGGAGATGCCCACATCGCCGTTGAAGCTCTGCCCCAACGCCTGAACGGCATTCAGCAGCGCCGCCGGCGCTTGCGGACGCACGGGCGCCGGCCGGGCTGGAGGGTAAGCCGGCTGCCGAACCGGCGGCGGCGCGGCCGGCGTTGACGCCGGCGGTGCCGCAGGAACGCACGCGGCGATTAGGCCTGTGATGGCTATCGCGCACAGCCTGCTGACGGTTTTGGCGAACATGAAACTCCCTTTGCGCACCTGCTAAGCGCCAGAGCGCACAGGAGAAAGGCCCCCCGCTCCATCCACCGCGAATTGGCCGGCGTTCACCGCAGAAGCCGTGCCATTCGCTCGATCAACACGGTGCGGCGTTTGGTCGCGGATTTCGGTGGTGCGCTCGTCGACAGGTCGCTCGGCCGGGACCGCCGTAAAGAACAGCAAATGTGATCGGTGCTTCGCCGCTGTGCTCGCGCGATCTGCGTCCGGCGCCATAGCGCATTCGAACATCTTGCGTGCTTTATCGGACAAAGTGTCCGGCATCACGAGCACCGACATGATCGCCGGAAGATCTTCTTTCGACTGTTCTCTAGGCGGCGCAGAGTTCTCGAATTCGTCACGATGAACTGGATTGGTGAGCAATGATCGGTGAGTCACACTGACCCACTCGTCCCATTGATGGAAAACATGAACGCCATTACAAATTTGTGTCTTGCCATCTGGCACATCAGAGGAGCAAAGCGCTCTTCACCTCAGCGAAGCATTGGGACACATTGTCCGATTATCAGATCCTGATGAACTTCAGCATTGTGAAAGCCCTTACTTCCTCGGGCAGATAGCATTCGATAGAAAGCGCCATGACTGATAAGCTAAACGACGACAGCACCCTTTTGGCAACCGAGCTAACCATCGCGTGGCTTGCCAATCCGAATACCCGGGTTAACCCCGACGATGTGCCGGGCGTTCTCGCATCGCTCTACGAAGCGGTGCAAAATCTTGGAAAAGCCACGGCTTCCACGCAGGAGGCGGCGCCCGACGCGCCTGAGCACAAGCCGGCCATCACGGCCCGCAAATCGCTGGCCGATCCCGAATTCATCGTCTCGATGATTGATGGAAAGAAGTACCGCAGCCTCAGGCGGCATCTCAACGCGCACGGTCTCTCGCCCGAGGACTATCGCCAGCGCTACGGCCTGAAGCCCGACTACCCGATGGTCGCGCCGGGCTATTCCGCGGCGCGTCGTGAAGTGGCAAAGAAGCTGGGCCTTGGCCGCAAGCCCGGTACTAAGATCACGAAGTCCGCCGATCAGACGGGCTCTGCCAAGCGCGGCCGCAAGGCGGCGTCGGACGCGCCCAGCGCCGAAGGTTGATCCGCGCGTGACCGGGCCGGGAATACGCTCCGGGCCCGGGCCGCGTCGCTCACGGCTGCTGCGTTCGCCAGATCAGCGACCGATCATATCCCAGCGCGCCCACGCGCGTCTCCAGCATGGCAATTATCGCGGGGTCCGGGTTCCGTTCTCGGGTAAGCGCCCAGAGATATCGCCCGATGGCTCACCCACGATCGACCATTCGTAGCGATCTCCGTGATCCAGCACCCGATAATTGCCGTAGAATGGCCCGAAAAACGAAACCTTCAGCTTGGCGTTGGTGGTCGCGTCGACGACTTTTGCTTTGCCGGTTGATGATTTTTCCTGGCCGCCTACGCCGCCGGTGCGGCCACGATTGACCACTCGGATCGAGCCGTCGCTGTTGCGCGAATAGTCCGCCGTAACAGCGTTTATGCCCTTCTGAAATGATGCCTCGTAATCGCTGGCTCGCACGAATTGAACCGGATCGAGTTCGACAATGTCCGCCGTGCCCGCCGCGAACATGATCCGGGAGCCAGGCAAGGGCTGGCATCACGCCAACGTGCTCCTTGCCGCCGAGCGCGTGTCCTATGCCCATATCGGGCGGAAGCGCGCCGACCTCACCGAGCTTCGGACGAGCCGCTGTTCGCCCGCCGCATCCCGCTGGCGGAAATCCGCCTGAACGCGCATAGCAAAGATCAAGGATTAATCGCCCCGGGCGCCACCGGAACAAAGCCCCTGCACTCCGGTTCACTGTTGACGAACCGTCAACAACCCAGGCGATATCATGAACTTAACTCAGATTAGCATGAACGCCGAAAGCGGCAGCGCTGTTCCCTTGGTGGCAGATGATGCGCCGCGGGCAGCGTTGCTTGATTTATTGGTGCATTTGCGCGCACAAGACTATGATTTCATCGCGCCCACGCCCGCGTCCCATGCCCGTGTGCTGCAACGCCCCGATCGTCAGGTCGGCGCGACCACGGCTGATCTGCTGGGTTGGTCGCTCCCCTGCAACGCTGACCGGCTGGACCCGGCGATCCTCCACGCGCTGGAGCAAGCATCCTTGCTGGAGCGGCGCCCCGACGGCCTGGTCCGGGCAGCGGTTCGCGTATCAAACGTCTTCGGCCAATTGTTCGTGCACTCGCGGTATCCGACGCAGCAGCAGGATGCCGTGTTCCTGGGTCCGGACAGCTACCGCTTCGCCGACTATATCTCCCGCAACCTCTCGGGCCTGCCGTCCAGAGCGCGGATCATGGATTATGGCGCAGGTGCGGGTGTCGGCGGGATCGTCGCCGCTGCCCTGCACGGCAATGCGCTCCTCACCCTGGCGGACATCAATCCCAAGGCGCTCTCGCTCGCCTCGGTAAACGCGACCTTTGCCGGCATCGATCATCGGACCACGCGTGCGCAATCGCCGCAGGACGTGGACGGTCCCTTTGATCTCATCGTCTCGCATCCGCCGTTCATGATCGATCCCGATCGGCGCGCCTATCGCGACGGCGGAGACCTCTACGGTGGCAAGCTCTCGCTCGACTGGACGCTGGCCGCAATGACCAGGCTGGCGCCGGGCGGCCGTTTTGTGATGCACACGGGAGTCTCGATTGTGGCGGGGCGCGATGTCGTTCGGGATGCGCTGGGCGAAGCGATGCCGGCGACCGGCTTCGACTATGACTATCGCGTGCTGGATCCCGACATCTTCGGCGATGAGCTCGACAAGGAGCCCTATGCGCAAGTCGATCGGATCGCTGCGATCGGCCTGTGCGTTTCCCGTCACCCCGGCGCCTGACGCGACGGGCTATCTCACCCCTGATGGCGGGGACGGGCCGATGCCGCCCGCCCCCGCTCCACGCTTAGCGGTCGTGCATCAGCAGCAGCGGCACCGGCGAGTCCTTCAGCATTGACCGGGTAGCCCCGCCGAAGATCTGCTGGATCACGCGCCCGCGCCCAAAGGCCCCCATCACGATCCAGTCGTGCCGCCCTTTTCGGCACTCCTCAAGGATCGCCGTCGCCGCGCGGCCCGTTCCTGCCGGCTCGCACTTGATGATGGGCTCCACACCGTGGCGGGCGATATACCGCGCCGCATCTTCGGCGGGAATGCGCAGCGATCCGTCATCGGTGTAGTAGATCGTGACGTCCTCCGCCTTGCTCAGCAGCGGTGCCGCGGCACGGAGCGCTGCCTCGGCATCGTCCGAGCCGTCCCACGCCACCAAAGCCCGCCCGCACAGGTTGAAGGGCCCGGCGTCCATCGGCACTGCCAGCACGGGCTTGCCCACCTGAAGCAGCGTATCCGCGATCGCCACGTTCATCTGCTCGGTCAGGTCCCCGCCACCGCCGCAGCTCAGGACAACCAGATCAGCCAGCCCGGCATGATCGCGGATCGTCTGCGCGGTGAAGCCGGTACGGTCGACCCAGTCAAAGGAGACATCCTCGCGCTCCAGCCGCCCGAGCATGCGCGTCTTGTTGGCCGCTTGATCGGTTTGTTCATCGGCCAGGATCATGCTGGTGGCGCCGACGTAATCGCCCACGAATTCCGGTATCATCGTCAGGCCGACGCAGGTGAGGTGCCCGCCAACCGCCCGCGTCACGTCCAGGGCGGCTTGATAGCGACTTTCCTGACCCTCGTCGTCGTGGATCAGCAGAAGCACGTTCCTCATGGCAACCTCCATCGTTGTGACGGAAGTTCACCTAAAGAACGCGCGCGTCGCTCCCCATTCGCAAAGCTACGTAGAAATCACTCATTCGTTCAGAAGAACCGGCCATCGATGAGCTGCCGCAACGGATCAAAGCTCCCATCCACCCGCAGGGTTCGCCTATATCAAACCGTCCCGCCGAGTATTTACCGCTAAGCATTGAGGCAGCACTCTTTGAACAACAGCGATCCGCGACTCGCGTACTCCCCCCCTTTGAAGAGGGGCATCGTTCAGCTCTTCTCGCTGCCCAGACCCGCGGCAAAGGCGATCCGCAGCGCTTCGGAAAGGCTTCGGGCGTCCAGCTTGGCCATCACATTAGCCCGGTGCACTTCCACGGTGCGCGCCGAAATCCCCAGATCATAGGCAATGGTCCTGTTGGGCAGGCCCTGCGCCAGCCCCTCCAGAACCTCGCGCTCACGCGCCGTCAGCCCGGCGATGATCACACTGGCCTCCTCCGCCCTGCTGTCGGCATGTTTGGTCGCGTCCAGCCGTTCGAAGGCAGCCGTGATCGCGCGGATCAGCACCTCTTTCTCGAACGGCTTCTCGATGAAATCGACCGCCCCTTGCTTCATCGCCCGCACGGCCGTGCCAACGTCGCCGTGCCCGGTCAGGATGATCACCGGCATAGTCACGCCGCGCTCCTGCAACGTGCGCTGCACCTCCAGCCCGTCCATTTCGGGCATGCGAACATCCAGCAGGATGCAGCCGGCGTCCACGTGGCGCACTTCCTTCAGGAATTCGACGCCCGAACACCACGCCTTCACCGCATAGCCCGATGTCTTGAGGATGAAGCCGGCGGAACGCCGCACCGCGTCTTCATCGTCGATGATGTGGATCAGCCGTGCGTCGCTCATTCGTCCTCCTCCGCCCGCGCGAGCGGAAGGGTGAAGTGGAACAGCGTCCCCCTTTCCTCGCGTGGCTCCATCCAGATCCGCCCCTCCAGACCTTCCACAATGGTGCGGCAGATCGAAAGCCCCAATCCCATGCCGCTTGCCTTGGAGCTATTGAAGGCGCTGAACAGGTTGGCCGCGACATCGGCTGGCACGCCCGGCCCTGTGTCGGCAATCGTCACTTGCGCCATGCCCTTCGGGGCGAGCCGGGTGCTGACGCACAGCTCGCGCACTTGGGAGCATTCCATCGCTTCCACCGCATTGCGCATCAGGTTGATCAGCACCTGCTGGCACTGCACCTTGTCCACCAGCACGGGCGAGGCTTGCGGGTCGATGTCGAAGGAAACGGCAACGCCCTTTTCACCGGCACCGATCAGCGCCAGCTTCGATGCTTCCTCGATCAGCGCCGGCAGGTCCTCGACGCTTCGCTCCACCTCGCCGCGCGCCACGAATTCCCGGAGCCGCCGCACGATATGGCCGGCACGCAGCGCCTCGTTCTTCGCATCATCGAGGGCTTCGATGATCATCGGGAAATCGTCTTCGTCCGGCCGCTCGAGCAGATCCCGCACGCCGCGCACGTAATTGGCGACGGCGGTGATCGGCTGGTTCAGCTCATGCGCAAGCGTCGAGGCCATGGTCCCCATCGCGCTGACGCGGGAGACATGGATCAGATCGGCACGCAGCGCCTCGATGCGGGCGTCGGCGGCCTGCTTCTCCGACAGGTCGCGGATAAAGCCGGTAAAGATCCGCTCGCCCTCCGTGATCGCCTCGCCGACGGACAGCTCCATCGGAAACGTGCTGCCATCGCGCCGCGCGCCGACGACCGTTCGCCCGCGCCCGATGATCCGCCGTTCGCCGGTGGCAAGGTATCGCGCGATATAGCTGTCATGCGCCTCCCGGTCCGGTGAGGGCATCAGCACGCTGACGTTGCGTCCGTGCACCTCCGCCTCGGTGAAGCCGAACAGGCGCTCCGCCGCTGCGCTGAACGATAGGATCTGCCCAACATCATCGATCACGATCATCGCATCGGGCACGGTGGCAAGAATGGAGCGAAACTGATTGGCGCTGGCGAGCAGCTGGCGTTCACGGGCGCGCTGCTCCGTCACGTCCCGGATCACCTTGCCGAATCCGCGCAGCTTGCCCGATGTATCGTGCAGCGCGGTCAAGGCGATATGGGCGAGGAACTCGGATCCGTCCTTGCGGATGCGCCAATCCTCTTCTTCCATCCTGCCCAGCCGCCGCGCCGTTTCCAGATCCTGCTGCGGCTTGCCCGCCGCGCGCGCCGTCGCAGGGTAGAATAGCTCGGCCGGCTGGCCGACGATCTCCGCCGCGGTCCATCCCTTCAGCCGTTCCGCGCTCCGGTTCCACAAGGTCACCCGGCCGTCGGGATCGAGCATGTAGATCGCATAGCCAGCCGCGCTGTCGATCAGCAGGTTCAATTCGTCGGCAAGGTCCTTCGCCTCCGCCGCGCGCATTTCTGCCCGCCGTCTGCTTTCCGCCGACAGGCGGCGCAATGTGCTGATATGGTTGGCGACCCAGATCAGGACCGCCGACGTTCCCCAGAACGCCAGCAACTCGACGATTGCAGGCGCACCGCCCGCCCCGCCAAGCAACTGGGCGGCACATGTGGCCAGCAAGGTAGCAGAAACGGCCGGTCCTGGCCCGCCGAAGACCCCCACGACGACCACGGCGGCCGTGAAGAGCAGATAATGCGCCGCATCGTCCAGCCACGGGTCAAGCGCGAGCCGAAGCGCCAGCGCGGCCGCCACGGCCAGCACGGCAACGCCATACCGCGCAACATCGCGCTGCCTTTCACCGGACCAGAATGCCGCCACTGTTGCTCCAAAGGCCGTGTCCGCACCGGTGCCATCCGGCGTGCTCGCCTCGTTCATATCACGATGCGCCGCCGTGTCAGCGCCCGCTGCCCTCCAGCGCCAACAGCAATTGCTGATGCTGCAGCGGCTTGCCCATCACGGCCGCAAAGCCGGCAGCGCGCGCCGCGCCTTCCAACTGCTCGGTGCCATGCCCTGTCATCATGATCGCGCGGCCATGCCAGCCGCGTTGCCGCATCGTCGTCAGCAGCTGAACGCCATCGCTATCGGGCAGGCGATAGTCGGCTACCAGCAAGCGCGCATCGTCCAGCGACTGATCGCCGAGCAGCGTCGCCGCGGCGGCATAGGCACGCACATGATAGCCCCGTCCCGTCAGAAACAATTGCAACGAGCGCCGCACGGCGTCCTCGTCCTCGACCAGCAGCACCACGCGGCGCTGATCTCGCGTCTGATCGGCTGTCGCTGTCATGCCGTTACCCTCTCCTGCAAGAACCACGGGTTATCGGCGTGCGCGATCTGCCCTTCCATTGGGATATGTACGGACATGCAGGGGTCTTGATCCGCCAGCCCCCTGCGTCGCTCCACGTCATTCAGGCCAGCTCCACCGAACGGCGCTGGCTGCACAACCCTTGGGGCAAAGACCGGTGGCTCGCCAGCAGCAGGCCCTGCCCCGTCCGCCGCAGCCGCTCCTCCAGCCGCCTCACCACCTGCGCTTCCGTCTCGGCATCAAGGCTTTCGGTCGGCTCATCCAGCAGCAGCCAGGGCGCCGGGCGCAGATAGGCGCGCGCAAGGGCGATCCGCCGACGCTCCCCGCCGGACAGCCGTTCGCCATTCTCCCCCACCCATGTGTCGAGCCCATCGGGCATCGCGAGGACCCGCGCGTCCATTGCTGCGTCCGCCAGCACCGCCCAAAGCGCGTCGTCGCTGGCGGCGGGATCAGCCATCAGCAGATTGTCGCGCACCGTTCCGGAAATCAGCGCCGCATCCTGCGGCAGCCAGGCGAACGCCGCGCGCAAGGTCTTGGGCGCGACATAGGCGATATCGACCCCGTCGAGCCACGCGGTGCGCGGCTTCACCGACCGCAAGCTCAGCAGGCTTTCGATCAGCGTCGTCTTGCCCGAACCGGATGCCCCCGTGATCGCCATCCTGCCGCCATGCGCAATCGCCGCGTCAGGCTCGAAGGCCACGGTCGGCGCCGCAAACCGCATCGGCGCAGCCGTATCCGCTTCGCCCAGCAAGTCCCCAAGCCGCGCGTGCGCGCACGCCACCTCCGCGCGCCCTGCGATCCGCCGGATCAACGGCGCCAGCCCGTCGATCGTCATCGCTGCGGCCAGCACAGCCATGGCCGCGATCGGCGCGCCGGCTGGGGCTGTTAGCGCGAACACCGCCGCCGCGCTGCCGCCGATCGCGGCAACGTGCAACAGGGTGATCCGCGCATGGACATCCGCACAGGCAAGCTGCGCAGCGTTTAACGCGTCCGCCTCGCGCCGGATCTCCGCCGCGGCCGATTGCTCGAGACCGAAGCACCGCAATTCCGGTGCGGACTCCAGCAACAGGCTCATGCGCTGCTTCAACGCGCCATTATGCGCCTGCGCCGCGCTGGCATGCGCCGCCAGCGGCCGAACGATCAGACGCGCCAGCATCAGCACGCCGGCCGCCGTGGCCGCAATGATGACAGCGGGCAAAAGGCCGCCAATCCCCGCCAGCGCACCACCGCTCAGCATGGCCGAAAGTGCCGCGGGACCTGCACTGCGGCGCACCAGATCATGTTCGATCGCAGTCAGGTCATTCACCACCCGCGCGGTGACGTCGCCACTCGTCACGGCCAGCGCCTGTCGGATCGGCAAGGCGGCGACCCCGCGGAAGATCGCCGGCCGCACGCGCGCCACTGCACCGAGCGCCGCCGCGTGGCTCGCCAGCGCCTCGCCATAGCGCGCGCCCGTGCGCACGATCGCCAGCAAGCGGATCGTCGCGCTCGGCAGCATGTAGTTGAACGCCATCGCAGCGGCCGCCCCTGCCGCCCCGGCCAACGCCGCGGCCGTGATGAACCAGCCGGACAGGCCCAGCAGCGCCACCGACGCGGCGGTAACCAGCGAGGCAAGGATCGCCGCACGCACCAAGGTGCGCCGCTCCCGCGCCGTCTCACGCGCGATCAGTACAGCAAGGTTGGTCATGCCAGTCGCTCCAGGGAAATGATCCGGCCGGCGATCGCCGCGAGCGCTTCGCTGTGCGTTGCCATCAGAACGGTTCGTCCTTTTGCGGCCTGCGCAATCGTGTCGATCATCTCGCGCTCCGCGGCCGCATCGAAATGCGCGGTCGGCTCGTCGAGCAACAGCAGTGGCGCCGGCTTCAGGATCGCGCGGGCCAGCCCGATGCGCCGGCGCTCACCACCGGAGAGGCCGCTGCCCCGCGCATCCAGCCGAGTATCGAGGCCGTCCGGCCGCGCCGCCAGCATCGCTGCCAAGCCCGCTTGCCGCGCCGCTGCCTCGACAGACGCGCGACTGGCACCGGGATCGGCCAGGCCGATGTTGTGCGCAATCGTCTCTGGCAGCAGCAGCGTATTCTGCCCCAGCCAGGAAGCACGCGCGGCCACGCTGCCACCCAGGGGCAGCAGCTCGCCGTTCACACGCACCTTCCCCGCGGCGATCGGCGCCAGCCCCAGCAACAGGCGCAACAGGCTCGTCTTGCCGCTCCCGGATGGGCCCCACAAAGCGACGATCTCGCCCGGCGCAACGTCGAACGTCACCTCCGCGACCGCGGCACGGTCCGCGCCATCGTAACGGACGCAAACACCAGCAAAGCTCAGCGCCGGCGCGCCCTCCGCCACCTTGACGCAGACAGACGGCGCCGCTTCGCGCTCGACGGCGGACAGGCGATCCGCCGCGGTCTCCGCCGCCTGCTTGTCGTGATAGGCGGCGGCAAGCCGGCGCAGCGGCGCGTAGAATTCCGGCGCCAGCGCCAGCACGAAAAAGGCGCTGGCGAGGTCCAGCGTCTCCGGCACGGGAAACGGCAGCAGCCCCAGCAAGTTGAAGCCGCAGTAAACCGCCACCAGCGCGACTGACAGCGCCGAGAAGAATTCCAGCGCGCCCGACGAGAGGAACGCGACGCGCAGCACCCGCATGGTGCGATCGGCGACATCTGTCGCCGCCGTGCCCAGCCGCTCCGCCTCGCGCGCTGGCGCATCGAACGCCAGCACCACCGGCAATGCCCGCAGCCGGTCGGCGAACAGCCCTGACAGGCGCGCAAGCGCCGCAAACTGCCGCCGCGACTGATCCGCCGCCGCCCCGCCGGCGAGGACGAGCGCAAAGATGAACGGCACCAGCGTCGCAAACAGGATCGCCGCGGCGACCGGGCTGGCGGCGGCAATGGCCGCAAGCACGATCATCGGCGCAAGCGCGGCGGCCTGACGCGCCGGCAGGAAACGGGCGACATGGCCGTCGATCGCCTCCACCTCGTCAACAGCGGCTTGCAGCAGCTCGCCACTGGTGCGCGCCGCGCCAGGTGCGCGGTTCAGCGCGGCCGCGACGATGCGCTCACGCAGCCGACCCTTCGCCGCGCTCGCCCCGCGCGCGCCGATCCGCGCGGCGCCCCATACGCACAGCCCGCGGGCAACCCCGGACAGCCCGGTCAGCGCCACCCAGTGCCACAGCGGCAATCCCGCCACCAGCGCACTCACCGCGCCCGCCAGTCCCGCGGCAAATCCGATCGCCGCCACGCTATCGAGCAGCAGGAGGCTGGTGGACAGGCGCGCCCGTCCGCCGTCGCCCACCACCTGCTTCAGATAGGCGCGGCGCGCGGCAGCGGTGCTTCGGTCGAGTGCAAGAACAGCCATGCCCGACCGCTACCGATTGGAGCGCCGCCATCGAATACGGGAAGTCCACAATGCCGCCGCCGCTCCGGCGCTCCTAACCAGCGCGGGCAGAACGAGCCGGCTGGTCCGGCATCAGGGAGAAACCGGGCATGGACGCCGGCGTCGTAGACTTATCGCGGCTGCAATTCGCGCTGACCGCATTGTACCATTTTCTGTTCGTGCCCCTCACGCTGGGGCTCAGTTTCATGTTGGTCATCATGGAGTCGATCTATGTGATGACGGGCCGTGAGATTTGGCGCCAGGTGACGCGCTTCTGGGGCAAAATCTTCGGGATCAACTTCGTGCTCGGTGTCGCCACCGGGCTCACCATGGAATTCCAGTTCGGCACGAACTGGTCCTATTTCTCGCACTATGCCGGCGACATCTTTGGTGCGCCGCTCGCGATTGAAGGGCTGATGGCTTTCTTCCTCGAGGCGACGTTCGTCGGGCTCATGTTCTTCGGCTGGGATCGCCTGTCGAAACTGGGCCACCTCTTCGTCACCTTCCTGGTGGCGCTGGGCACGAACCTGTCGGCGCTGTGGATCCTCATCGCCAATGGCTGGATGCAGAACCCGGTCGGCGCCACCTTCAACCCTGACACCATGCGCATGGAAGTGTCGGATTTCGGCGCGGTGCTCTTCAATCCGGTCGCGCAGGCGAAGTTCGTCCACACCGTCAGCGCCGGCTATGTCGCCGCCTCTGTGGTGGTGCTCGGCGTCTCGGCTTTCTATCTGCTGAAGGGCCGCTGGATTGAATTCGCCCGCCGCTCGATGGTGGTCGCCGCAGCATTCGGCCTCGCCTCTTCGCTCTCCGTCGTCGTGCTGGGTGACGAGAGCGGCTATGCCCTCACCGACAACCAGAAGATGAAGCTCGCCGCGATCGAGGCCGCCTGGCACACCCAGGAAAGCCCCGCCGGTCTGACCCTGCTCGGCATGCCCGACACGGTCGCGCGCACCACGCGCTACTCGGTGGAAGTGCCATGGGTGCTCGGCCTCATCGCCACGCGCAGTGTCGACAAGGAAGTCACCGGCATGTCGGAGCTGGTGCTGAAGGCGCAGGAGCGGATCGCCTCGGGCGTAAAGGCCTATGCCGCCGTCGAGGTGTTGAAAACCGATCCGTCGAACGTCGCCGCGCGCGCGCAGTTCGAAGCGCATAAGCGCGATCTTGGCTATGCGTTGCTGCTGAAGCGCCAGTTAGCCGATCCGCGCGCCGCCACGCCGCAACAGATCGAAGCCGCCGCTTGGGACACGGTGCCCAGCGTCCCGCTGATGTTCTGGAGCTTCCGCGCAATGGCGGTGATCGGCTTCCTCATGATCGCGCTGTTCGCCACCGCCTTCGTCGTCGCCAGCCGCCGCAAGCACCTGACGACCCGCTGGTTCCTGCGCCTGTGCGTCATCGCCATCCCGCTGCCGTGGGTTGCGATCGAGCTTGGCTGGGTGGTCGCCGAAATGGGGCGTCAGCCTTGGGCGATCGAGGGCGTGCTGCCGACCTTCCTTGCGGCATCCTCGCTCACCCGCTCCGCTTTGTGGACCACGATCATCGGCTTCACCGCGCTCTACGGCACGCTGGCGGTGATCGAGATCCGGCTGATCCTGGCCGCGATCAAGCACGGCCCCGTCGAAGATCAGGAGCCCACCCCCGAGCCCGGGCGCATCGTTGCCCTGCCGCTGGCCGCCTGAAGGAGGCACGACCATGGAATTTCTCGATTATGAAATGATGCGCGTGATCTGGTGGACGCTGCTCGGCGTCCTCCTGATCGGCTTCGCGCTCACCGACGGCTTCGACCTTGGCACCGCGGCGCTGCTGCCCTTCGTCGCCAAAACCGATGCCGAACGCCGCATGGTGATCAACTCGGTCGGGCCGACGTGGGAAGGCAACCAGGTCTGGTTCATCCTCGGTGGCGGCGCCATCTTCGCCGCCTGGCCCTTCGTCTATGCCGTCAGCTTCTCCGGCTTTTACCTCGCCATGTTCCTGGTGCTGGCGGCGCTGATCCTGCGCCCGGTCGGGTTCAAATACCGCTCCAAGCGGCCTGATCCCGCCTGGCGCACCCGCTGGGATTGGGCGCTCTTCGTTGGCGGCATTGTGCCCGCGCTGGTCTTCGGCGTCGCGGTCGGCAACGTCCTCTCGGGCGCACCCTTCCGCCTCGACAGCGATCTGCGCTCCTTCTTCGAAGGCGGCCTGTTCGACCTGTTCACCACCTTCACGCTTGTTGCGGGCCTGCTGTCCGTCGCCATGCTCGTCCTGCACGGCAGCGCCTGGCTCGCCATCAAGGCGGAACATGGCCCGGTCCGCGATCGCGCGCAGCGCTTCGGCGCCATCGCCGCCGTCGCTTCGGTTGCGCTCTTCGCGGTCGGCTGGGCGTTCATGGCGTGGGGCGGCTACGGCTTCCGGATCGTCGGCGTCGTTGACGGTCTCGCCGCCTCCAATCCGCTCCGCACCGCGAGCGAGGCCGCGCCCGGCGCCTGGCTCGACAATTACGATCGCCACCACTGGATGATGATCGCCCCCCTCATCGGCTTCGTCGGTCCGGTCCTGGCGCTCGTCGGCATCGTAACCCGCAAGGAATGGGCCGCCTTCGCCGGCTCCTCGCTCGCCGCCACCGGCATCATCGCCACGGTCGGCCTGTCGATGTTCCCGTTCATCCTGCCGTCCAGCATCGATGCGCATTCCAGCCTGACGGTCTGGAACGCTTCCTCCAGCCACCGCACGCTGCAGATCATGCTGTTCGTGACGATCGTCTTCCTGCCGATCGTGCTCGCCTACACCGCCTGGGTCTATCGCGTGCTCTGGGGCCGCGTCACCACCGCCCAGGCGACCACCCATCCTGACTTTTACTGAGGAACAGCCGTCATGTGGTATTTCACCTGGGTTCTCGGCCTCGGCCTCGCGGTCGGCTTCGGCATCCTGAACGGCATGTGGCACGAATTCGAACTCGCCGATAAGGTCGAACAGGCACCGGAGGCGCACGAGCACCCGTGAGCGAGCACCTCTACCTGCCCGAACTCGCGGCGCGCCCGGCGCCGCGCTACACCAGCTACCCGACCGCGCTGGAATTCTCCCCCGCGGTCGGCGCTTCGGATCACGCCGCTGCGTTGCGCGGTCTGGACGCCGGCACCAGTGCCTCGCTCTACGTCCACGTGCCCTATTGCCAGGAAATCTGCTGGTATTGCGGCTGCAACACCGGCGCCACCGGCCGCCCCGAGCGGCTGGTCGCCTATGTCGCGGCTCTCGCGCGCGAGATGCAGACGGTCGGCGCCTTGTATGGAGGCAGCATCAACCGGGTGCACTTTGGCGGCGGCAGTCCCAACGCCTTGTCACCGGCGCAGTTCGTCGCGGTGGCCGAGACGATCCGCACCTGCTTTCGCGTGGACGAGGGTGCCGAATGGGCCGCCGAGCTCGATCCCCGGCTGCTGTCGGACGATCATGCCGCGGCGCTCGCCGCCGCTGGCGTCACGCGCGTCAGCCTTGGCGCGCAGACGTTCAATCTCGCCATCCAGGCGCGGATCAACCGTATCCAACCATTCCGCCAGGTCGCGAACGGCATCGCCGCGCTGCGCCGGCATGGCATTGAACGCATCAATCTCGATCTGATGTACGGCTTGCCGGCCCAGACCCTTGACGACATCGCCGAAACGATCGCCCGGGCACGCCAGCTTGAGCCCGACCGCGTCGCGATGTTCGGCTATGCGCATCTGCCTGCCATGCTGCCGCGTCAGCGGATGATCGACGCGTCCACGCTGCCGGGTGCCAAGGCGCGCTTCTGGCAATCGGCGCTCGCGCACGATCTGCTGGTCGAGGCCGGCTTTGCCGCCGTCGGGTTCGATCACTTTGCGCGGCCGGAGGATTCGCTCGCGGTCGCCGCCCGTACCGGCCGGCTGCGCCGCAATTTCCAGGGGTTCACCGATGATCAGGCCGATGTCGTCATCGGCATCGGCGCCTCCTCGATCAGCCAATTCCCTGGCCTCTTGGTGCAGAACGAAAAGCATGTCGGCAGCTGGCGCATGCGCGCGCTGAACGACACGCTCTCCGGCGTGCGTGGCTGTCACCGCACCGCGGAGGACCGACTGCGCGCCGAGATCATCGAGCGGATCCTGTGCCACGGCGCGGTCGATCTGGAGGACGTTGCGCTCCGCCACCGGCTCGCGCCCGCGCATCTCGCCGGCGCGCTCCCAGCGATCGACAACCTCGCCGCCACGGGCATCCTGGACCGCAGCGGCTGGACGATCCGGATCACGCTGCAAGGCCGCCCCTACGCCCGCCTCGCCGCCGCCGCCTTCGATAACCGAAGCGCCGCCCGCGCCCGCCCTGCGAGCAAGGCGGTGTAATCGGAAGCCTGCGCGGGCCAACGAGCGGGAATGGGCGGAGCGCCGCGTTTGCTTGCGGACCGACAATCAATCTGCCGGCGTGGCTCGAGCTTGCCCGCACGCGCTTGCGCCGCTAGCCGTACTACCTTGGCAATACAGCGGCGAGACCACGAGAATGAAGACCTGTCGCCTGATCGCAGGCCTAGCAGCGCTGATGCTCACCCCGGCGCTGCCGGCGCAGCAGCCCGGCGAAATGCCCGTTCCCACAAAGGTCATGATCGTCGGCACCATGCACTTCGCCAACCCCGGCCTGGATTATCGCAACCTCGCGGTCGACGATGTTCTCGCGCCGAAGCGTCAGCGTGAGATCACGGCGATCGTACAGGCATTGTCACGCTTCTCGCCGACGGCGATCGGGGTGGAATGGCGCGACGACGCGGCATCGGCCGCTTACGCGAAGTACAAGAACGGAGCATTGCCCCCCAGCCGCGACGAAACCGTGCAGCTCGGCTTTGCGCTCGCCAAATTGTCGAAGATCGATGCGGTCCACGGCTTGGGCATGCCCGCGGACCTGCCGTTCGAACTGGCGGTCGCCTTTGCACAGGCCCACGGCAAGCAAGCCATCATCGATCGCGTCACCGCCGTCAGCGACAAGAATGTCGCCGCGCAGGAGAAATCGCTCAAGACGAAAGGGATCGCCGCGACGCTACGCCTGCTGAACGATCCAGTGGCAGCGAACGACACGCACAGCCTCTATCGAGAGCTGTTGAAGTTGGGCGCTGGCGACGATCAGCCAGGCCTGGAAGCAACGGCGACATGGTATCGCCGCAACCTGGGGATTTGCGCGAAGCTGATGCAGGCGATCAAGCCGGGCGATCATATGATCGTGTTCATCGGCGCGGGCCACCTGACTCTAATGCAGCAATGCGTCCGCGAGACACCCGGCTTCAGCCTGATCGACGCGCGCGATTACCTTCCGCACTGAGCCGTATCGGCAGCACGGAAGGCCGATCCCCGAAAGCCGCCGTCCGGCCAAAGAGAAAGCGAGACGAAGGTGCGGGGAACTGGAGGGCTACGGCGGGCATGATCGCTCACCTGCCAATCGCCGAGCAATGGGAGGCGGCGCACAGCCCGCCCCTCGCCTTCAGAACCGCATGCCCAGCCCGATCGACGGGACAATCGGATCAAGGCTGACGTTGACGCGGTTCACCGCCCCGCCCGTGGTCAGCCGCGCGCGCGTGTCGATGTCGATATATTTCACGTCAAGGTTCAGGAACACGCGCTTGGTCAGGTCCACGTCGACACCCGCCTGGAGCGCATAGCCAAAGCTATCCTTCAGCTTCACGTCGGTCTTCCCGATCGCGTTCTCCAGCGAGCGGCTCGCGTCGCTCGAATAGAAGATCGTGTAATTCACGCCCGCGCCCACATAGGGGCGGATCTTGGCCTTGGGCGCGAAGTGATATTGCACCGTCAGCGTCGGCGGCAGCACCCACGTGTCCGCCACGTCGCCCAGCGCGGCGATGGAGCCAGTACCCCGGATGTCGTGCTTGGTGGTGGCAAGGATCAGCTCGGTGCCGATATGGTCCGTCCACATATAGGTGAAGTCGACTTCCGGCGCGACGCTGTCCGAAACGCTCACCGATCCGGTCGGAAAGCCCGGCTTAACCGTCCCCGCCTTTTCGGTCGGGGAGACGACAATGGCGCGCGCCCGGACCAGCACGTCACCCGCTTGCACCTGCGCCTGCGCAGGGGAAGCGATCGCGAGTGCGAGAAGGCTAGCGCTGACAACCAATTTCATGGCCAACTCCTTGTATCTTGCTTGGCGAGTTGGTCGCTAGAACGGGATCGAAACGAGCGCTGTACGCAGAGTCCCGGATCGGGGTTGTACGAGGGAATGTAAGCGAGCTGGCCGCGCGGACTGATGATCTAAGCCAAAGCCCCCGCGTCATTCCGCGCAAGATCGTGTACACCGATCAGGCTCGGCGGATCAGTCGCGCCGGGCCGGAGGATGCCATGCGGGTCGAAGCGCTCCACCACGTGCAGATCGCCCTGCCGCCGGGGCAAGAGGAAGCAGCGCGCCGCTTCTACGCGGGCCTCCTCGGTATTCCGGAGACAGCGAAGCCACCGCATCTGGCGAAGCGAGGCGGGTGCTGGTTCGAACACGGCAACCTAAGGGTGCACCTCGGGGTGGAGGCGGATTTCAGGCCCGCCCGCAAAGCGCATCCGGCCTTCACCGTGGCGGACCTCGGCGGCTTGATCCGTCGCCTGGCGAGCGCCGGGATCGAGATCATCCGGGATGAGCCTCTCGCCGGCTACCATCGCTGCTAGGTCGCCGATCCCTTCGGCAATCGGCTAGAGCTGATAGAGCCGTCTGAACAGTCAGCCGCGATGTAAGCGCACCCGATAGCTCCCGGGTGCAGATGCGCCGCTGATTTCCGCCTAGTTCGTGTGCGCGTGCACGACCCGCAGCGCGCGCCGCCGTACCGCAGGTTCGGCACCGCCGCGGCCCATGGCCGGCCATGCGGCCCGGTTGCTCGTCTTGGCGTGGTGCAGCGCCATGTCCGCCACGTCGAGCAATTCCGACAGCGTCCCACCATGATCGTCCGAAAGCGCCACGCCGATGCTGGCGCCGACATGCACATTCTGCCCCGCCACGACATAGGCCTGCCCGGCCACCGCCTCGCTGATCCGCGCCTTCAGCTGCTCCGCACCGTCGCGGCCGATATTCTCCGCGACCAGCACGAACTCATCCCCGCCGATCCGCGCGACGCGCACATGGGGGCCGCCAATCTCCTGCAGGCGCTTGCTCACGGCCACCAAGACGGCGTCGCCGGCCTTGTGCCCCAGCGTATCGTTGATGGTCTTGAACCAGTCGAGATCGAGATACAGTACGGCCAGCCCAGCCTCCGCGCGCGCCGCATGTTCCCCCGCCCAGCGGGACAGGCCGTTGCGGTTGAGCAAGCCGGTGAGCGGGTCGTGCCGCGCATGATGATCGTTGATCATCTCGGCCTTCATGGTCCGCACCAGCAGCCGGTTCAGCTGAAACGCCGCCGACGTCATGCTGGCGAGGTAGAACGGGATCTGGAACAGCGTCAGCAGCAGGATCGGCTGGCCGGAAAGAACACCGGCAATCACGCACGGCCCCAGGCTGAGCGCGATCATGACCGCCACGAGCCGCGGCGCTCCGAAGTTGCGGAAGCAAATGCCCCCGACCATCGCGGCGGCGGAGAGGCAGGCAAGCGTCGCGGCAACCCAGTCGCCGCTCGCCACGCACATGAACGTGCCATAGCCGACGCTGGCGGCCCAGAGCACGGCAAGCGTGATATAGAGATCGGTCGGTCCGCGCTTGCCCTCCCGCATGGCCTTGTGCCCGAAATACAGCGTCGGCAGCCGCAGCGCGGCCAGCAGCACCTCAAGCGCGACCCACACATAAGCAGCCGTTGTCTGCATGCGCGCAGCGATGAGCGTCGACACGGCAATGGTGTTCAACACGCCGCCTGCAAAGATCGGAAGCGTGCTGTACAGGCTGCGCAGGAGTGTACGCCGCGTGCTGTCAGGAATGTCCCCGCCCGGCTCGACCAGCCACCGCGTCACGGACCACCCGGGCAACTGCTGCCCAAGGTCGCCCGCCATACGTAAACGCCAACTCATATCCAGAACCGCAGCATCTTTATCCCCTGCCCCGCGGCGCCCTGTAGACGACGCTTGTTAATGGAACGTTCTGAGCGGCGCAGAATCGATCGGCCGGGTCTCGCCCGCCGGGGCAGGACGGCATGCCGCTTCCGTCTGCGATCCATCCCGCTCAATCACACGCCGCACCCTGCAATCGATCAGTTGAGCTCGTCTGTCGCCGGCAAGGCACGGCGCCTTGAACATTGCCGGCCGGGCGCAATCGCGGAACCCGTCGTTGACGAAACCGTTCGGCACTGCTATTGACAGTCTTGTCAGTAGGAGTCGATCAACATGGCTGCAAAGCTTCCCCCTTTCCCCGGCAGCACCGGTCGTCGTGACTGGAACACGGCGCTCGACGCCATCAAGAAGCTGCTGAACAATGGCGATGATACGGTTCAGGTGTTTCGCATCATGCGCGCGCTGAACGTCGGCAGCACGGAATGGGGCTATGCCAAGCTCCTCGGCACCGAAGAAGGCGGACGGATCGCGCGCGAGCAGGCCGAACTGGCCGAGCGCTTCTCCGATCGCACCTGGGTGGATGGTTTCGCCCCCGGTACCGTCGGCGCCGCCTACCGCGATTTCCTAGACAGCACCGGTTATTCGGCGGACGGCCTCGTTGCGGTCAGCCGCGAGGGCAACGCCAATGTCGAGATCGACCACCCCTATGCGTGGTTCGGCCGCCGCACGCGCGACATTCACGACATCTGGCACGTCCTGACCGGCTACAAGGCTGACGAAAGCCTGGGCGAAGCGGCGCTGGTGGCGTTCAGCTATGCGCAGGTCGGCGGTGCCGGCTGGGCGTTCATCGGCTCGGCCGCCGCGCTCAAGAGCGTGCGCATCACCAAGGGCACGCTGTTCGCCCGCGCGGTGATCGAGGGATATCAGCGCGGCAAGGCCGCCAAGTGGCTCGCCGGCGAAGACTATATCAAGCTCATGGACGAGCCGCTCGGCGCCGCCCGCAAGCGCCTCGGCCTGACCGAGCCGGTGCTGTACCGCCGCGCGCAGGAAGAGCTTGGCGACGAAATGGCCTCCTATCTCAGCCAGCGCCGCGAAGAGCCGGCCCAGGAACCGCAGGCACTCGCTGCCTGACCTATTTCGGGAGGGAAGTCTGCTTCCCTCCCGTTTTGTTAGGTAGGCCGAGTAGGCGCGACCAACGACCTGTTGGCTTGGCTTCTTCGCCTGGCCATTGCCCACCTCCGCGGGCATCGTCCCCCGCGGGGCAGACGGTTCAGGGCTAAAACCCGGATACTTCCCCGGCTCGCGGCTCCGGCCGTTGCATTTCCCTGCCCAGCGGATCTGCCGCCGCCTTTCACATCCCGCACGCCCGACCCGCGTCACCGAAAGCCGTCGATCGGTAACACGCGCGTCGGCTTTCCCGGCCCGCTTCAACGCCCGGCAGGCGTGAACCACTTCCGCCTTTCCCGAAGCCAAACTAAAGCCGGCCGGATGATCCGCCGGCTCGTGCTGACCAATGTCCGCAACCATGCGACGCTGACGCTTCCGCCCGCGCCCGGTTTCGTGCTGCTTACCGGCCCTAATGGGGCGGGCAAGACGAACGTGCTGGAGGCCGTATCGCTGCTGGCCCCCGGCCGCGGCTTGCGGCGATCCAGCCTGGGTGAGATCGCCCGGCGTGACGGTCCGGGTGGGTTCGGCGTTGCCGCCACGCTCGATAACGAGACCGAGATCGCCACGGGCGCCCTGGCTGGCGCCCCTGAGCGGCGCGTCGTGCGCATCAACGGCGCCAGCGCCGCCGCCAACACGCTTGCCGAGTGGCTTTCCGTCCTGTGGCTCACCCCAGCAATGGACCGGCTCTTCGTCGAGCCCGCCAGCGAGCGGCGCCGCTTTCTTGATCGCCTGACGCTCGCCCTCGCCCCGGCGCATGCGACCGAGACAAGCCGCTACGAAGCCGCCATGCGTGCGCGCAACAAGCTCCTTGCTGAGCCATACCCCGACCCCGAATGGCTGTCCGCACTGGAAACGCAAATGGCGCAGCATGGCACCGCCGTCGCCACCGCCCGCGCCGAGACGGTGGCCGCGCTCTCGGGCCGACTGGATCGGGCCCGGGACGGAGACTTTCCCCGGGCGTCCTTGACGCTGGAGGGCTGGAGCGACGATGCCGCCGCACTCCTCGACGCGCTGCGTGCGGGCCGCGCGCGCGACACCGCGGCGGGCCGCACCCTCGTCGGCCCGCACCGCGCCGACCTCCTCGTTCGTCATCTCGACAAGGACATTGCCGCCGCGCAGGCCTCCACCGGCGAGCAAAAGGCGCTGCTGCTCGCCATCGTTCTCGCCCATGCCGATCTGGTCGCGGAGCGGCGCAGCCAGTCGCCCATCCTGCTGCTGGACGAAGTCGCCGCCCACCTCGATCCCGATCGCCGCGCCGCCTTGTTCGCGCGCCTCGCGCATCACCAGCAGGTCTGGATGACCGGCACCGAGCCCGCCCTGTTCGCCGCCATCGGAGAGGACGCAACTCGGATCGCGTTGGGCTGACCAAAAGACCATCGGGCGGTTTCGCCAAGCGGGCTGGACGGGCGCGCTGGCCGCGCTACCATCCCCCTATGGAGAGACAACCACCGCGACCGGCAAACGCCGGCGAGTGGCGACGCGGCTGGCCGATCGTCGCTGCAGCCATGATCGGCATCGGCACCGGCCCCGGCCTGTTCCAGAACCTCTCAAGCCTGTTCATTGTCGGCCCAATCGCGGAATTCGGCTGGAGCCGGGGCGACATTGCAACCGCTGCCGGCTTGGGCCTGCTCGGCGGCTTGGCAGCCCCATTCCTCGGGCGCTTGGCCGACCGGATCGGCGCGCGCGCGATCATCCTGCTCGCCATGATCCTGCTCGGCCTGGTGTATGCCGGCATGGCTTCGCTCAGTGGGCCGCTGTGGCAATATCAGCTTCTGATCTTCGGCCTCGCGCTCACCGTGCCGGGCACCAGCGCGATCGTGTACGGCAAGCTCATTTCGCAGCGCTTCCACGCGCATCGCGGCATCGCGCTGGGCGTCGCCACCTCCGGCATTTCGCTTTCCTCGCTGGCGCTCGCGCCGGTGGTGGGCATGGTGATCGCCGCTTATGGCTGGCGCGTCGGCTTTCTCGCGCTCGGGTTCGTGGTCTCAGCGCTCGCGCTCCCCGCCGTGCTGCTGCTGCTTCGCGGCGAGCCGATCCCGACGACACGGCCCAACCCGCACGCGCCGTCACCCGTCGTGATCGAGGGGATGACCGGCGCCGAAACGCGGCGCGACAGCCGCTATTGGCGCCTCGCGCTCACCGCGGCGCTGATCAACATCGCCAGCGTCGGGCTGGTGACGTCGCTGGTGCCGTTCGGCATGGACCGCGGCTTCGATACGGCGGAGGCAGCGCTGCTGGTTACCAGTTTCGCCGCGAGCCAGGTCGTCGGCCGGCTGGTGATGGGGGCCCTGGTGGACCGTTTCCGCCCGCAGCTGACCGCCGCCGCCTTCGCCACCGCCTCGGCGCTCGCCTTCGTAGTGCTTCAGGTGCCGGCGCCCGGCCTGCCGCTGCTGGTCGCCGCCGTGTTCTTCGCCGGGCTGATGAACGGCGCCGAGCATGATCTGCTGCCGTTCCTCGCCGCCCGCCTGTTCGGCCTGCGCGCATATGGCGAAGTTTATGGCCTGCTGGTGATGATATCGCTGTTCGGCACCGCGACCGGCATTACCGCTTTCGGGCGCCTCCACGACGCGACCGGGAATTACAGCGCCGCCCTGACCATGGCGGCCGTTGCGCTTGTCGGCGCGGCCGTGCTGTTCCTAACGCTGCGCGAACGGCCGCTGCCGCTTGTTCAGGTGTCCGCGCACCCCGCCTGATCGCGCGCGCTCCTCTGCCGCCGCGCGGCGATCGCTCGCATCCGCCACGTGACGCCGCCGCGGCGTCAGCAGCGCCCGCAACGCCTTGTATTTCGCTTTCGTTGCAGCGCCGCAATGCCTATATCCTTGGCATGGCAGAACAGCAGAATTCGAACGACTACGGCGCCTCCTCGATCAAGGTGCTGAAGGGCCTGGACGCGGTGCGCAAGCGGCCGGGCATGTACATCGGCGACACCGACGACGGCTCGGGCCTCCACCACATGGTGTTCGAGGTCAGCGACAATGCGATCGACGAGGCGCTGGCCGGCCATTGCGACCGGATCGACATCACGCTGAACGCCGACGGATCGGTCAGCGTCACGGACAATGGCCGCGGCATCCCCACCGGCATCCACCCGGAAGAAGGCGTTTCGGCGGCCGAGGTCATCATGACCCAGCTCCACGCCGGCGGTAAGTTCGAGAACACCTCGGACGATAACGCCTACAAGGTCTCTGGCGGCCTCCACGGCGTCGGCGTCTCGGTCGTCAACGCGCTCTCCGAATTCCTCGATCTCACCATCTGGCGCGACGGCGAGGAGCATTACATGCGCTTCGCGTTCGGCAATGCCGTTGCGCCGCTGAAGGTCGTCGGCAAGGCGGCGGAGGGCCAGAAGGGCACGCGCGTCACCTTCCTGCCCTCGCCTTCCACCTTCAAGATCACCGAGTTCGATTTTGACAAGCTCGAACACCGCTATCGTGAGCTCGCCTTCCTAAACTCGGGCGTGCGCCTGTTCCTCACCGATGCGCGGCACGAGGAGCCCAAGACCGTCGAGCTCTATTACGAAGGCGGCATCGCCGCGTTCGTGAAGTGGCTCGATCGCACCAAGGCTGCCCTGTTCCCGGAGCCGATCGCGATCAACGGCCAGCGGGACGACATCGGCATCGACGTCGCGCTGCAGTGGAATGACTCGTACTACGAGAATGTCCTTTGCTTCACCAACAACATCCCGCAGCGTGACGGCGGCACCCACCTCGCCGCCTTCCGCTCGGCGCTGACGCGCACGCTGAACGCTTATGCCGACAAGTCCGGCATGCTGAAGAAGGAGAAGATCTCCCTCACCGGCGACGACATGCGCGAGGGTCTCACCGCGATCGTCTCGGTCAAGCTGCCGGACCCGAAGTTCTCGTCGCAGACCAAGGACAAGCTGGTCAGCTCCGAGGTGCGCCAGCCGCTCGAAAGCCTGCTGGCCGACAAGATGGCCGACTGGCTGGAGGAAAACCCGCAGAATGCGCGCCAGATCATCCAGAAGGTGATCGACGCCGCCGCCGCGCGTGAGGCCGCGCGCAAGGCGCGCGATGCCAGCCGCAAGACGGTGATGGGCTCGATCGGCGGCCTGCCGGGCAAGCTGCACGATTGCCGCGAAAAGGATCCCGCCAAGTCCGAACTGTTCATCGTGGAGGGCGATTCCGCGGGCGGCTCGGCCAAGTCGGGCCGTAACAGCGAATTCCAGGCGATCCTCCCGATCCGCGGCAAGATCCTGAACGTCGAGCGTGTGCGCGAGGATCGCATGCTCTCGTCCAAGGAGATCATCTCGCTGATCCAGGCGATGGGCACCGGCATCGGCCGCGACGAGTTCAACCTCGACAAGCTGCGTTACCACAAGATCGTCATCATGACGGACGCAGACGTCGACGGCGCGCACATCCGCACCCTGCTGCTGACCTTCTTCTATCGCCAGATGCCCGATCTCATCAACGCCGGGCACCTCTATATCGCGCAGCCGCCGCTCTATAAGGCGACGCGCGGCAAGGCCGTGGAGTATCTGAAGGACGAAGGCGCGCTGGACGATTACCTCGTCCGCAACGGCACGCAGGCGACGACGCTCGATGGCGTCGGCACCGGCGGGCCGCTGTTCAACCTGGTCGAGCACGCCCGCCGCATGCGCACGCTGATGCGCTACGTGCCGCGCCGCTACGATCCGGTGATCATCGAAACGCTGGCGCTCGGCGGCGCGCTCGATCCGCAGGTCGCGCCCGAGGAGCGCGCGCAGCGCCTCGCGCAAGTCACCCGCCGGCTCGACCAGGGCGATCCCGAGGCACGCTGGACGGCGCAGATGACGACGGAGGGCGGCTTCCACTTCCAGCGCTTCTGGCGCGGCGTGACCGACCATCACATCGTCGAAGCGGCGTTCGTCGCCTCGGCCGAGGCGCGCAAGCTCCACGGCCTCGCCGCCGAACACGCCGACCTCTACGATCACGCGCGCAAGCTCGTGTCGCTAAAGGCTGCCGAGCGCACCGAAGAGCCGAACCCCGCCACGACGCTCGATGGCGCGATCGAGGACGGCGAAGGCGAAGCGGACGAAGCGCTGGTGATCGGCAAGGGCGAAACCCTGGTGGCCCGCCCCTCGCAGCTGCTGGAGGCGATCCTCGCCGCTGGCCGCAAGGGCCTCGCGATACAGCGCTACAAGGGCCTGGGCGAAATGAACGCCGAGCAGCTCTGGGAAACCACGCTCGATCCCAACAACCGCTCGATGCTCAAGGTCGCGATCGACCAGGCCGACGTCGCCGACGAGATCTTCACCCGCCTGATGGGCGACGTGGTGGAGCCCCGCCGCGAGTTCATTCAAGAGAATGCGCTCAGCGTGGCGAATCTGGACGTTTGATGGCGTGCGGGGCGGCAGACGGGCCGCCCCGCCTTCGTGCTGACCTCAGGACTTCCTGATGCGCATGTCAGTCGTCTGATCAGCACCGGGCGGACGATGACGATGCCCACAGCAGCGGCACACAGCACCGCATCACAGTCGGCGAGTGGGAACATGACGAGCCGGCAGACGTATCGCACCGAAAGGTGAGGATCATAGATGGCGGCAAGCGGCGATAGTCACGGCACCAGCGGCGTATTCTGCACCATTGGGCGCGTAGGTCCGGTGCGGGCGGCCGCGGTAACTCTCGTCGCTGCGATTATTCTGAAGCTGGTCGGCGTGGCGCTCGATCGTGGTGGGTTGGTCGCCTACATCCTTGCCGGAGCGGCCGCTGGCGCCACCATCGCCAAGCTGTTCGCCGAATGGTCGCGTCGCCTCCACGATACGAACATGTCGGCGAAATGGGGCGTGCTGCTCGGCCTCCTTGCCGTGGTCGGCGTCACCTTGCTCACCGTTTCTTCGACGCGAGCGGACAGCCCCTGGCTGATGACGGCCGCCTGGATCGTGATCGGCGTCCTTCTTGCCGCCGTGCTTCTTCGCCCCGGCACACGCGGCGACAATCGCTTCGGCCCGCCTCCCACCGGTGCCCTTGCGGTCGGCGGCACCGCCTCGCCTGCGGCGCGCCGCCGCGCCGTTATCTGGGCGCTGGTGGCGACGCTCGGCGGCGCGCTGATCGGCTATACACTGATCGACATCTCGCAGGGGATGCGCGCCGCGCAGGATCGCACCCGGCTGTATGTCGAGGGGCAGGGCAGCCGATGACTACCGGCAATCCGGCGCGGTTGCAGGCCGCGCGCCAGATGATCGAAACCTTTCGCCGGGCGGGCATGCCGCCGAAGGGTGCCACGCCCGAGGCGGCGCGCGCCTTGCAGTTCAGCCCCGCCGGCTGGCCCGTCACCCGCAACGCCCTGATCTCGCAATTGATCGATCGGTTGGGCGGCGTGCGCCAGCCGATGCAGGCCGGTACCAGCTATTGCGGCCCCGCCGCCTTCCTCTACTGCCTGCTGGAGGATCGCCCCGACCTCTACGTTGCTTATGCCACGTCGATCTGGACGCATGGCGAGTATAGTTTCGGGAAGCTCGAGATCGATCCCGACCGCGGCACCGCGGATGCGCTGAAGGGCATCAACATGGCCCGCGCAAAGACGCCCAAAGGCAATCACATCTCCTCGCTCGACTGGCTCACCATGGCGAGCCTGTCGATCGCCACGCGCGAATGGTTCGTGCCGGGCGGCAGCGCCAAGGCAGACGATGTCGGCAAGTCGATCACTTACCCCTGGGTGCTCAAGCGCTGGTTCGCCGGCGTCAACACGCGCCCCGTGCACGACAGCATGGGGCTCGGGCTCGGCAAGGCCGGCCTGCGCGAATTCATCCAGGCGATGCATTATTGGGGTCGTCACTGGATCGTGCTCCAGATCGACTCCAGCTTGATCGAAGGCGGCGAGACCAGTACCTTCGAGCAGCGCCACTGGGTCGTCGTCGATCCGCATTTCCAACCGCGCGTGCGCGATAACAAGGGCACGATCGTGCCGCTTGGCAGCATCGGCAATCACATCAAGGCCAAGGCAATCCCGCGCGGCGGCGTCTACTGGGATGATGGCGCGATCCGCGACTGGCAGATGGATTTGCGTCTGTTCACCTGGGGCAAGGAAGGCGTGCGGTGCCGCGTTAACCTCCTGCGCGACGTGCCGGCACGCTTCTACGGCGCTTTTGCCTTCCCTCGCTTCCGCTGATCGGAGCCAACGCTTTGCAGTATTTCGGAATGCTCCGAACCGTTGTCCGATAACCGGCCTGCAAGGTCCGTCGACCGCGCCTCAACGCGCCCATGATTGGCCCGGCAACTAACATCAGCACCTGTCCTACGCTGCCCCGCCAAGGCATGATGGCGCCATTGCGATGAACGGTCTCGCGTGGGTGAAGGACTGCCGAATGGAAATCCATACGCCTCGGAAAAAACCGCTTATGTGCGTCAACATTGTCAACATTCGCGCCCGGACATTGACCCGAGCCACCCAAAATTTCCGATCTCGCGCATGATGCGCTATCCAGCGGTTCGATAACCAGCGCTTCGTAACAGCCGAGACCAACGCCATGCCCGTTTATCGCTCCCGCACCACCACCCACGGCCGCAACATGGCGGGCGCCCGCGGCTTGTGGCGTGCCACCGGCATGAAGGACGAGGATTTCGGCAAGCCGATCATCGCCGTGGTCAACAGCTTCACGCAATTCGTCCCCGGCCACGTTCACCTGAAGGATCTGGGCCAGCTGGTCGCGCGGGAGATCGAGGCCGCGGGCGGCGTCGCAAAGGAATTCAACACCATTGCGGTGGATGACGGCATCGCCATGGGCCACGGCGGCATGCTCTACAGCCTGCCGAGCCGCGATCTGATCGCCGACAGCGTCGAATATATGGTCAACGCGCATTGTGCCGATGCGATGGTCTGCATCTCCAATTGCGACAAGATCACGCCCGGCATGCTGATGGCGGCGTTGCGCATCAACATCCCCGTGATCTTCGTCTCCGGCGGGCCGATGGAGGCCGGCAAGGCCGACATTCGCGGCCAGACGGTCGCGCTCGATCTGGTCGACGCCATGGTGGTCGCCGCTGACGAAAGCTACACCGAGGAAGAGGTGCAGGTGATCGAGCGGTCGGCCTGCCCCACTTGCGGCTCCTGCTCGGGCATGTTCACCGCCAACAGCATGAATTGCCTGACGGAAGCGCTTGGCCTCTCGCTGCCCGGCAACGGCTCGGTGCTCGCCACCCACGCCGATCGCGAGCGGCTGTTCCGCGAGGCGGGGCACACCATCGTTGATCTCGCCAAGCGCTGGTATGAACAGGACGACGCCACCGCCCTGCCGCGCTCGATCGCCAGCTTCGCCGCATTCGAGAATGCAATCAGCCTCGATATAGCGATGGGCGGTTCGACCAACACGGTGCTCCACCTGCTCGCCGCCGCCTATGAGGGCGAGGTGCCCTTCACCATGGCGGACATCGATCGCCTGTCGCGCCGCGTGCCGTGCCTGTGCAAGGTCGCGCCGGCGAAGCAGGACGTGCATATGGAGGACGTCCACCGCGCCGGCGGGATCATGGCGATCCTGGGCCAGCTCGATCGCGCCGGCCTGCTCGATACCAGCCTGCCGACTGTCCATGCACCGACGATGGCGGACGCGCTGGACCGTTGGGACATCAGCCGGACGACCAGCGAGAGCGTGCGCCAGTTCTACAGCGCCGCGCCCGGCGGCGTCCGCACCACGCAGGCGTTCAGCCAAAGCAACCGCTGGAAGGAGCTCGACACCGATCGCACCGCCGGCGTGATCCGCGATGCCGAGCATCCCTTCTCGCACGATGGCGGGCTTGCCGTGCTGTACGGCAATCTCGCTCCCGAAGGCTGTATCGTGAAGACCGCGGGCGTGGACGAAAGCATCCTCACCTTCCACGGCACGGCGCGCGTCTACGAAAGCCAGGATGCCGCCGTCGCCGGCATTCTCGGCAACGAGGTAAAGGCCGGCGACGTGGTGGTGATCCGCTACGAAGGGCCAAAGGGCGGGCCGGGCATGCAGGAAATGCTGTACCCGACCAGCTATCTGAAATCGAAGGGGCTGGGGAAAGCCTGCGCGCTCATAACCGACGGGCGCTTCTCCGGCGGCACGTCGGGCCTCTCGATCGGCCACGTGTCGCCCGAAGCGGCCGAGGGCGGCCTGATTGCGCTGGTCGAAACGGGCGATCCGATCGTGATCGACATCCCTAACCGCGCCGTGCGGCTGGACATCGAGGATGCGGTGCTCGCCGCCCGACGCGAGGCGATGGTGGCACGCGGCACGGCCGCCTGGAAGCCGTTCGGCCGCAAGCGCGACGTCTCCCCCGCCCTGCGCGCCTATGCCGCGCTCACCACCAACGCCGCCCGCGGCGCGGTGCGCGACGTGGCTCAGGTCGAGCGACAGTAACGCCGACAAACAGGGGCGCGCCAAGTGGAAGGAGACGCCCCCCCCCGCGCGTGCGCCAACACAGCGCCGCGATGGCGCCCCTGCGGCCTCCCCTGGTCCACAAGGAATTCGACCGCAGCCAACGGCACGCCAGCGCCCCATCCGCGTTTCATCACGATGCCGCCATTCAGCCTACCGCGCCTTGCCGCCTCCTCGACAAAGGATCTGCCGGCGGAAGGCGCACATGGCATCACACGCGAGGCGCGATTGCGGATCCTCGATGCCGCGCTGGACCGCGCATGGCAGCGCGGCTGGTCGCAGCGGCCGACGCTTGATCCCGACGAACTGGTGCACAAGGCCGTCCAAAAGGCCGCGCTCCCGATCGATCGAGAAGAAAATGGATGGCGCGAGCGGCTGGCACTGCTTTGCAGCGATCTGGAAAGCGTCGCCGATCTCACCCCCTTGGGCCGCACCATCGCACACGGGCAGCTTGTCGCCGCCTTGTGCAATCGCATCCGCTTCCACGCACTATGGCGCCGACACTCGGAGATCGCAGAGCAGCCGATCACCGCGCCCATCATCATCGTCGGGCAAATGCGCTCCGGGACAACGCGGATGCAGCGCTTGCTCGCGTGTGATCCACGGCTAACCTTCACCCGCTTCTTCGAAAGCTGGAATCCCCTGCCGCGAACCATCGGGCGCAGCTGGATGGACGATCGGAAGCTGCGCGGCTGGCTGGCCATGCTGAGCGTGCGGGCACTCAACCCCGCGTTCGATGCCATCCATCCAACCAGTTGGAATGCGGCAGATGAAGAGATCGGGCTGCAAAGCGTATCGATCTTCGGCTCGGCGTTCGAGGTGCAATGGCGTGTCCCCGCTTACACCGCTGCGGTCGAAGCCGATGACGGCATCGCAACCTATGCCGAGTTCCGCCGCCTATTGCAGACGATCGCTTGGCTGCGGCGGGACGACGGCACCCGACCCTGGATCCTCAAGGTCCCGCAATTCAGCCAGGATCTCGCCGCCGTGCTCCACACGTTTCCAGACGCACGCCTGGTTTGCCTCAGCCGTGATCCACAGCAGGTCATCGCCTCCTCCGCCTCGCTGGTCCGCAACCAGATGGCGATCCAGTCCGCCTCTGTTGATCCCGAATGGATCGGCCGCGAATGGACGCGCAAGGTCGCGCTACGCGACGGGCGCACAGCAATTGCGCGGGCCGGCAGCGACGTCGCACAGGTGGATGTCGCCTATGCCGACGTCGAACGTGATTGGCAGGGCGAAATGGCTCGTGTGTACGGGATGCTGGGCATGCCCTTGTCATCAACCGCGCTGGCCCGAATGGGCGATTATGCCGGCAAGTCACGGATGGGGAGGCATGCGCGGCACCGCTACGGCGCGGCGGACTTCGGCTTGGCGCCGCGAGTTGATGAACTGATGGGCGAAGACGCTGGCGGGCCTGGGAGATACCTCTCCACCGTGCAGGTGCATCGCGGAACCGCCCCGGCGGCATAGCTGGCGTGCGGACGACACGGCCCCGGTCACCCCCACGCCAGCCCATCGGCAATGTTCGCCTTGGGGTGTAACCCGTGCACACCAGATCAGCGCAACCGCTCAGGCCGCTTCCGCCCGATACAGCTCCGCCTCCCGGTTGATCAGGATGTCGGCGAGAAACCAATAGGCCTCGCCCCACGCTTGGAGGATCTCGTCGCTCGCCACATCGCCGAGGATGTCGCGAATTGCGGGAAGCAAAGCATTAGCGACGGCGGGATAATGTTCTGACTTGATATGCGTTTCGACGTGCCGTGCACAAATGCGCTCGATCGCCGGCTTCAATACGTCGAGCTTGTCCACATTCTGGGCGAAAGCCAGAATAGCCGCGGCCAGCCGCTTTGGTTGAGCGCCGGATTCATGCGCGGCCATATCGAACAGCGCCTTGATCTCGGGATCAACAAACAGGCGCTGGTACATCCGCGTTGTAATTTCCACACCATGTTGCTGAAGCGCGGGCGCGGTCGACTTCACTATAGTCATGGTTTGCGGCGAAAGCGGCTTTGCCATGCGAGTTCTCCAAGTTGTTGGGCAATGTTTTCAGCGCGCTGGGATGCGGCACATTCCCGAACTATGTCCGGACCTCATGGCTCGACAATGAGGGGAAATACGCAGGCGAAACAGATAAGACCTCGAGCGATCGCGCCGACTCCCGCTCACCTGCCTTGGCGCAGTTGCAGGTGGCGAAACGGTCCTGCTGCCGGCAGTCCGATCCGGCTGTCCCCGGCGACGCACCGATACCGCGCAGCCTTCGCATTGATCCCACGCTGCCCCCAATCGGCAGTCAATAGAACGTGTCGCCGCGGCCTTCCTCGATCGCATTCAAGCGACTGCGCGTACGGGCGAAGCGCCGCGGCGCGAACGGATCGCAGACGCGTGATTTTCGGACTGTGGGATAGGAGAACGCCTGTGTGCTGGCGTTGAGTGCCCGCCTCAGGGAAGCGTGCCGGCAGGGAAACCAAAGCTCATACCGGCCTGGACAGGCGAGAAACTCTTGGCTTTCGTTGCAGCGCGCGATTGAACCGCCGCCCCCGCCTGAAGCGGAACGGGAGGATTCTTGGCCGCTCCACTCGTGACGTCACCCGCCGGCAAAGCGGGCCGGCGCAACAGCTAAGCAGCCGCGCCGTGGATACGACGTGCGAACGCAGGCCTGACCTGACATCTTCCGCCGAGCGACTGCGCAGAACCGCTCTGGCCACGCCAAGAAGAGCCGCTGCGGCTCAGTTCCTGGCCGCGGTGGCCAACTCAGCATTCCGCTGCCGACTGGCTGCGAGCGTTGCCTTCAGCAGCGACTGCAGCGCGTCGTCGCGGTCGAGCACGTTCAAGCCCTCGCGCGTCGATCCACCAGGGCTGGCCACGCGGTCGGCCAGAACCGCGGGGCTCTCCCTTGCTCCCGCTGCCATGGCCGCGGAGCCCTCCACGGTCGCCAGCGCCAGCCGCGCCGCCTGATCTTCCGGCAGGCCCAGCGCCGCGCCCGCCGCGGCCAATGCATCGATGAACCGGAAAACGAAGCCGGGGCCGCATCCGGACAGGGCCGTCACAGCGTCGAACATCGCTTCGTCGCCGATCCACTCGACCTTGCCGAGTGGCGCCACCAGCGCTTCTGCGACGCCTCGTGCTTCAGCGGTCGATTTGGCTGCGTGCAGCGCCGTCACGCCCTTGCCGATCGCCACCGGCAGATTAGGCATGGCGCGGACGATCGCACCTGCCGGGATCCGCGCCTCCAGCGCCGCCTCTTCCACGCCAGCGAGGATCGACAGCAACACCACGGGCCGAACGGTGGCAAGGCTCGGCGCCACCGCATCCAGCAACTGCGGCTTCACCGCCAGCACGATCACCTCGGGGGCAGGCCCATCGGGCGCGGCAAGAACGCGAACGCCCTCGGGCACCATGGGCGTGCCTGGATCGATCACCGTCACGGCGTCGGGCGAAAGGCCCGCCGCGATCCAGCCGCGCAGCATGGCGCCGCCCATGTTGCCGGCCCCGACCAGCCAAAGCGACTTCGGCAATGCCATTGGGGACTATGCCTCGCCTTGCGTGTCGATCAGCGCGGCGGCAATCGCCTCACGCGGAGTTTTTCCGCCCCACAGGACGAACTGGAACACAGGGTAGAAGCGCTCACATTCGTCGATCGCCGTGTCAACCAGCAGCTGCGCCGCATCCAGCGAGAGCGTGGCGTCCTCCTCGCTTTGATCAACCAGCGCCGCGTGGCGGTACAGGAGGATCCCGCTGGAGGACCAAAGCTCGAAATGGCCGAGCCAGAGCTGTTCGTTGACCAAACCGATCGTCTCGTAAATCGCAGAGCGCGCATGCTCCGCCACCTTCACGTCCGGGAAGGTGAGGAATTGGAGAACACCGTCCTCCTCCCGCCAGAGCGCGCGCAGCTCATACTCGGTCCAGCTGCCTTTCATGCTGGCGCTGATCTCGTCCTCGTGGCGGTCGTAGGACCAGCCATGGGCCGAGAAATAGCTTTCCAGCATGTCGAGCGGGGCTTCGGGTTCGTGTTCGATGTCGGCTTCGTCGAGCATTACGGCCTTATCGCACGGGAAGGGGCCGTCAGGCAAAACATCGTGTTCAAGCGGCTGTGGACGAATCGTTCTGGTGGCGCGCTTCCAGCGCATCAAGTCGGGCGCGCAACGCGTCTGCCTCCTCGCGAGCGGCGACCGCCATGGCCTTCACCACTTCGAATTCCTCGCGGCTGACAAAGTCGAGGCCGCCGATCCACTCGCGGGCCCGTTCGCGCGCGCCGGCCTGCGCCTCGCGGCCCACGCCCGCTACGGTGCCAGCGGCGCCGTTCATCAGTTTCACCAAATCGTCGAACAGTCGGTTTTCGGACTGCATGGGGCCAAGCCTTTCGGGTAAAGTATCAACCGATGACTTGGGAGGTTCGGGCGCTTGGCACAAGGGCCTGCGCGTCGGGGTTCAGTTGCCCGATCCGCCAGGTCAGCGCGGCGGCAAAGCTGATCCACACCAGATAGGGCACCATGAGCCAGGCGGCGCGCGGACGAATGCGGCTGAAGACGATCGTGGTCGCGATCGCCAGCACCAGCATCGTGATCAGCGTGATGAAGGCCAGATTGATCCGATGCGCGCCGAAGAACAGCGGAGTCCAGGCAAGGTTCAGGCCGAACTGCGCCACAAACAGGCCGATCGCCATGCCGCGGAGGCCGGCGCCTCGGGCGTTGGCGATCATGGCCAGAGCCAGCCCCAGCATGATGTACAGCGCGCTCCAGGCCAGGGGGAATACCCAGCCGGGCGGGGTCAGGGCGGGCTTCGCAAGGGCTTGATACCAAAGGCTATTGTCGCCGGCCGGCACACTGCGACCCGACAGGAACCCCAGCAATAGGATAAGCGGCACGCAGAAGAGCGCCCACCGTGCAAAGGACATCCGCAACTGCTCTTTTGATGCGATGCCCCCCACAAGCCCTCCTGGTCCGTTTCGCCGCCATAATCACGCTGCGCACGCGAGGTAAACGGGTGAAATCGCCCGCGGAAAAGCCGATCGCCTCAATTACGGACAGCAGCGAGCAGGAATTCAATATTCCCTTCCGGTCCGGTGATCGGGCTTTCCACTACGCCTTCGACTTGCCAACCCTTGCGCTCGAACCACGCGGCGACTTCATCGCACACGCGGCGACGGACTTCGTCATCCCGCACGACGCCGCCCTTCCCTACCTCTTCGCGACCAGCTTCGAACTGGGGCTTCACCAGCGTCATCGCCCGCGCACCGTCCTTTGCGAAACCGAGCGGCACCTCCAAGACCTTGGCGATACTGATGAAACTGGCATCGCACACGATCAGATCGACCATCTCTGGTATATGGTCAGCGGTGAGCAGACGCGCGCTGGTCTGCTCGTGCACCACCACCCGGTCGTCCTGACGAAGCTTCCAGGCGAGCTGATTGGTCCCGCTATCTACGGCATATACCCGCGCGGCGCCGCGAGTCAGCAGCACGTCGGTGAAGCCGCCTGTGGAAGAGCCAACGTCCATCGCCACGGCGCTGGTGACGTCCCACCGGAATTGTTCAAGCCCATGCGCAAGCTTGATGCCACCTCGCGACACCCAGGGATGATCGCGCCCGCGTACGTCAAGAATCGCATCATCGGCAAGCGTTTGCCCCGGCTTCTCGACTTTCCTCTCCCCCGCAAAGACTAGCCCGGCCATGATCAGCGCCTGAGCACGCGTGCGCGACTCCGCCAGTCCCCGGTCCACAAGCAATTGGTCTGCACGAGCCTTTGGCATGCGGCTCTATCGGTCCCATTGCGCTTCGTCGCAAGCCGTCCTCGACCGGGCGACAGCTCGGAACCGAGTTATTGCCGATCGGTTTAGTGGGATATAAATAGCTGGCGAGGTCGCGGTGTCGGGCGTCCCCCTAGAGCACCGGCAGCGCGGCCTCGCCTACGAAAAGGAACACCGTCATGGGCCTTTATTCGTCCTCCCTCGCGCTGAACCCAACCGTTTTGACGGTGCCCGGCCTCGGGAATTCCGGGCCGACGCACTGGCAAACGCTTTGGGAGCAATCACGTTTGGACACGCACCGGGTCGAACTCGGCATGTGGCAAACGCCGCACCGTAATGCGTGGGTGACCAAATTGGATCAGGCGATTGCCCAAGCCAAAGCTCCGGTCATTCTGGTGGGGCACAGTCTAGGCTGCCAAGCCATCGCCTGGTGGGCCTCGCTGAGCCCTCAGCCTTATGGCTGGCCGGTCGCCGGCGCGCTGCTGGTGGCGCCCGCAGATGTTGACCGCGCAACTATCCCTGCGGAATTGGCGACATTCGCGCCGGCACCACGGATGGCGCTACCGTTTCCCTCGATCCTGGTGGCAAGTACCGACGACCCTTGGATCGAAATCGATAAAGCGCACAGCCTTGCCGCCGATTGGGGCAGCTATTTCATCGACGCCGGCGCACAGGGACATCTGAACGCCGCGAGTGGGCTGGGATGGTGGCCAGAAGGTCAGGAGTTGCTAGAGAGGGTCATCGCCGCGTCCGGTGGGCCACATGGCGAAGTGCGCGCGCCAGGAGATGCGCGCGCGATCCTCAAGCAAAGCGCGGAGGTTCATCGGCCAAACGCCCAGATGTGAGCAGAATGAACTGGCCGCCCGGCTTCACCAACGTCTCCTCAGGGCTGAGGCGGCCCGGTCTCCTCGTTGATTTGCGCTGCGCCGAGCCTACGCGCCTCCTTCATCCTGCGCCACAAAGCCAAGTTGAAGCAGGCCAGTGCGACAACCATCAGCGCGGTCGCAAGGATGACCTTGGCCCAGCCGCTCACGCCCGCGCGCCGACCGCTTCAGCCTCATTCCAGCGCAGGGCTTTCAGGACCGTTCTGACAATCCCTTCAGCATCCAGCCCGGCCTCGGCATATTGCGCCTGCGGCGTATCCTGATCCTGGAACACGTCCGGCAAGCGCAACGTGCGCAACTTCAATCCGCCATCAATCAGCCCTTCGTCAGACGCCAGGGTCAGCACATGAGCGCCCAGGCCGCCAATCGACCCTTCCTCGATCGTCACCGCGACCTGATGGCTCCCGAGCAACTTACGAATGAGCGCCTCGTCCAGCGGCTTGGCGAAACGTAGATCGGCCACAGTGGTCGAAAGCCCCTTTGCATCGAGCTGATCGGCCGCCTTCAGCGCCTCGGCAAGCCGCGTGCCCAACGAGAGGATCGCAACCGTCTTGCCATCGCGCACGATCCGGCCCTTGCCGATCTCCAGCTTCTCCGGCGTGGTCGGCAGCGGAACGCCTACGCCATTGCCGCGGGGATAGCGGACCGCAATCGGCCCGGAATCGTGCTCCACACAGGTATGCGTCATGTGGACGAGTTCGGCCTCGTCCGCGGCAGCCATGACGACGAAGTTGGGAAGACTCGCCAGATAGGTGATGTCGAACGAGCCCGCATGCGTGGCGCCGTCCGCGCCGACGAGCCCAGCCCGGTCGATCGCAAAGCGCACCGGCAGGTTCTGGATCGCTACATCATGCACCACCTGGTCATAAGCGCGCTGCAAGAACGTCGAGTAGATGGCGCAGAAGGGCCGCATTCCCTGCGCGGCTAAACCGGCGGCAAAGGTCACGCCATGCTGTTCGGCAATACCCACGTCGAATGCACGATCCGGGTGGCGCTTGGCAAAGCGATCAATTCCGGTGCCAGACGGCATCGCAGCGGTGATCGCGCAAACCCGGGGATCCCGGTCGGCTTCATCCGCAAGCGCGTCTCCGAACACATTCTGGTAGGCCGGCGGGCCCGGCGGCGCCTTCGCCTGGGTGCCGGTGATTACGTCAAACTTCTGCACGCCGTGATACTTGTCGGACGCCGCCTCGGCCGGCGCATAGCCCTTGCCCTTCTTCGTCACCACATGGACGAGAATGGGCCCCTCCTCGGCATCCCGCACGTTCTCGAGCACAGGGATCAGGTGTTCGAGGTTATGGCCGTCGATCGGCCCCACGTAATAGAAGCCAAGCTCCTCAAAGAGCGTGCCGCCCATCGTCATTCCGCGCGCGAACTCATCGGTCTTGCGAGCGGCATTGTGGATTGGGCGCGGCAGCCGGCGCGCGACACGCTTCATCAGCTCGCGAACCGACAGAAACTCGCGGCTGGAGACGATGCGAGAGAGATACGCCGACAGGCCACCTACCGGCGGCGCGATCGACATATCATTATCGTTCAGGATCACGACCAGCCGATTGCCGGCAGCCTGCGCGTTGTTCATCGCCTCATAGGCCATGCCGGCAGACATCGCCCCGTCACCGATTACGGCGATCGCCTTGCCAGGCTGATCCGCCAGCTTGTTCGCGATGGCGAACCCCAATGCCGCGGAAATAGACGTCGAGCTATGAGCTGCGCCGAACGGATCATACTCGCTTTCGGAGCGCTTGGTGAAGCCGCTCAGTCCGCCGCCCTGGCGGATCGTTCGAATACGATCGCGGCGTCCCGTCAGGATCTTGTGCGGATAGCATTGATGGCCGACATCCCAAATCAGTCGATCGCGCGGCGTGTCGAACACGTAGTGAATCGCCGTGGTTAGCTCCACTACGCCAAGGCCCGAGCCAAGGTGCCCGCCCGTGGTACCGACCGCACTGATGGTCTCCGTGCGCAACTCATCTGCGAGTTGGCGCAGTTGCTCGGGAGCAAGCTTTCTCAAATCGGCCGGTGTCGAAACGGTGTCGAGCAGCGGCGTCGAGGGCAGATCGGTCATTCTGAAGGGCTTACTCCAGCAGGTCGATCGTGTCGAATGCTACCGTTTCGGCATCAGCAAATTGCTCAGCCCCCGTTGCAGGCGGCGCACCGGCCGCGCACCTCAATCACGGGACGAACCGGCACGAACCCAGCCGCCGACGCGGCATCGCGCACCCCACCGGTTAACCGATCATCATCAAGGTGCGTCGTCTGACCACAAACGTCGCACACCAGAAATATACAATCGTGCAAGCATCCCGGGTGCGCATTGGCGACGTAAGCGTTCGCGCTCTCCACCTTGCGCACGAGGTTTGCACCAACAAAAAGGTCCAAAATGCGGTACACGCTGTTGGCAGCAACACGCCGGCCTTCTGTCTTGGATACAGCTTCCGCGATGTCATAGGCGCTCGCCGGCTTGTCGAACCCGGCCAACGCGCCGAACACGCTGGCGCGCATCGCCGTCCATTGCTCACCGGCGCGTTCCAGCGTCGCCTGTGCGGCCTGCGCGAGGTCCGCGCCCTCTGGTTCGTGATGTTGATGAGCATGGGGCATGACCTGGATTTAGGTCCGCCGCCGCCTCGCAGCAAGCATGACCCGCACCGTTGCGTATCGATGGCAGGTGACGGATCGCTAATTCTTCGTCATCGAACAGATTCCACCGATACCATTCAGGAGAAACGTCGTGGACCTTGGCCTTGCCGGCAAGACCGCCATCATCTGCGCCTCCAGCCAGGGTCTGGGCAAAGCGTGCGCCGAGGAGCTCGCACGCGCCGGCTGCCGCATCGTCATGAACGGCCGTGACGCTAAGGCGCTGGCCGAGGCAGCCGAGGCGATCCGTGACGAAACGGGTGTCTTGGTTGAGTCGGTTGCCGGCGATATCGGCGATCCGGGCGTGCAAATGTCACTGGTTCAGACGGCGGGTGCACCGGACATTCTGGTCAACAACAATGGCGGCCCGCCCCCGCGCGGTTTTCGGGCGTTGGACAGCGACGCGATCCACGCCGGCTTGGATGCGAACATGGTCACGCCGATCCGAATGGTTCAGCAGATCATTGACGGCATGGTCCAGCGAAAGTTCGGGCGGATCATCTGCATCACGTCCGGCTCGGTAAAATCCCCGGTTGCGGGACTGGATCTGTCCAGCGGCGCCCGGCTCGGCCTCCATGGGTTTCTTGCCGGAGTCGCACGCGAGGTTGCCAGCGCCAACGTTACCATAAACTTCCTTATGCCGGGACTGTTCGCGACCCGCCGGCTTGGCGGCGTGATGGCGTTCGCCGCCAAAGCGCAATCGATCGATGTCGAGACCGCCGAAGCCCGCGGGCGTGAGCGGATTCCGGCAAAGCGCTTTGGCGATCCCGCTGAGTTCGGTGCGGCCTGTGCCTTCCTCTGTTCGGCGCAGGCCGGCTTCATCACCGGGCAGAGCCTGCTCATCGATGGCGGCGCCTTCCCAGGAGTGCTATAAAGCACAGCTTGTTTGCGCAGCGGGCAAAATTCCCGCATGTCCGCGCGCCGAAAGGAACTTTGCCATGGCCGCCAATTGGGCCCCCGACAGCTGGACTGCGCATGAGGCGCGTCAGCTCCCCGATTACCCCGACGCCACTGCTTTGAAGGCAGCAACAGACGCGCTCCGTTCGCATCCGCCGCTCGTTTTTGCTGGCGAGGCGCGAAATTTGACGGCGGAACTGGCGCGGGTCGCTGCGGGTGAGGCTTTCCTGCTCCAGGGCGGTGACTGCGCGGAGAGCTTTGCAGAATTTCATCCAAACAACATCCGCGATACTTTTCGCGTGATCCTGCAGATGGCGGTGGTGCTTACCTTCGCTTCCAAGCTGCCTGTGGTGAAGCTCGGCCGTATGGCGGGTCAGTTCGCCAAGCCCCGGTCCGCTCCCACCGAGACAATCGATGGCGTGGAGCTGCCCAGCTATCGCGGCGACAATGTGAACGACATCGCCTTCACGGCGCAGTCCCGCGTGCCCGACCCGCAGCGTATGGTGCAGGGCTATGCGCAAGCCGCAGCGACGCTGAACTTGCTGCGCGCCTTTGCGCAGGGCGGCTATGCAAACCTGGCGCAGGTCCATCGCTGGACGCACGACTTCATGGGGCGCTCGCCCTGGGCGAAGAAGTACGCTGAAACCGCTGACCGGATTGGCGAAGCACTGGAATTCATGGCGGCGTGCGGCATCGACCCGGAAACGGTGCCCCAACTCGCTCAGACCAGCTTCTACACCAGCCATGAGGCGCTGCTGTTGCCCTACGAAGAGGCGATGACCCGTCAGGATTCCCTGACCGGCGACTGGTATGACACGTCCGCGCATTTCCTCTGGATCGGCGATCGCACCCGCTTCGAAGGGTCGGCGCACGTCGAATTCCTGCGTGGGATCGGCAATCCGATTGGCCTGAAGTGCGGTCCCAGCCTCGAGCCGGACGTTCTTTTGCGCCTTCTCGATACGCTCAACCCTGGTCGCGTGCCCGGCAGAGTGACGCTCATCACGCGCTACGGTTATGACAAGATCGAAGCCGCCTTCCCCCGACTTCTCCGCACGGTGACGCGTGAGGGACATCCGGTGGTGTGGAGCTGCGACCCGATGCACGGCAACGTCGTCAAGGCCGCAAACGGCTACAAGACCCGGCCGTTCGACCGAATCCTCAGCGAAGTGCGCGCGTTCTTTGCGATTCACCGTGCCGAAGGAACCCATGCCGGTGGCATCCACGCGGAGATGACAGGTCAGAACGTCACTGAGTGCACCGGCGGTGCTATCGACGTGACGGAACAGAGCCTCGGTGATCGCTATCACACGCACTGCGACCCGCGCTTGAACGCGGGCCAGAGCCTCGAATTGGCATTTCTCCTGGCGGAAATGCTGAACGCGGAAATGGCGGAACGCCGCCGAGCCGCAGCTTGACAGAAAAGCGGAAGCGGTGGGTTGACGGCCCACCGCGTTCCCCGTAGACGCGCCGCTCCCGCTCGCACGGCCCCTTCGTCTAGCGGTCTAGGACGTCGCCCTCTCACGGCGAAAACACGGGTTCGAGTCCCGTAGGGGTCACCAGCGATGAATTTGAACTAATCTCTGGAACAGACAGCGAAGCGGCTGCTTTGGCAACCTGCGTAGCGCTGGACCGTGCTTCATTCGCTGTCCTAGTTCTTCGAGCTCCATCCGTACAACTTGCCGGGATCTAGTCTCGATCCAATCGCGTAAGCCACGAGCCGCGTGCAGCATCCGGTAGCCTCCCGAACACGGGAAAGGCGTGCGCACCTGAGCGGATCTAGTCACGCATTCCATCGTCTCGTTCCCGGATCGTTCTGGCAGCGCCGCTGGGCAAGGTTATCTGAAGCTAACGCTAAGCCGCCGGCCTCCAGACTACTTGAATTCAAAGCAGGGCGCCCGCAATTGCGCGAGCGCCCCGTCTCAGGTTCAATCTAGCCCCTGTATCTTCGAGTGCGAACGTTACCCCGTCAGTAACCAGTACGAGCACCTTCAGCCCGACGTGGCCCTAGTCAGAGGCGTTCAAGCGGCGTTCGCGACCGACCTGGGAGTGCACGATAGGTAGCATCCACCGCACGAGCGAACGGTTTCGCCAGGATCGTCGACACCGTCACGAACTGCGCCGTTGCGGCCTCACGGGTGAGTGTCAGCAACGTGTAGCCCTTATGATCCTGATCGCAGTAGGCGACTTCGCGATTGAACGCAGCCAGTGCGCTGCCCAGCCCCGGGAGCAAAGATCCGTACGAGGGACTGGTGATCGCAGTCGCACCGAACTCCGAGGCCACCAGCGTGCCGCGGTCGTCATACAGATCGTTGGCCCAGGCGGCGTGGCTGTCCCCCGCCAGCACGATCGGCTTGGCGCCCGCACGCTGGAAAGCTGCGTACAGCCGCTCGCGCGCGGCGGGATAGCCGTCCCAGGCATCGAAGTTGAACGGCAAGCCCGCCTTGTACCCGGCCGCCGCTTGCTGGAGCCGGTCCCTGAAGGCTGGCGGCAGCTGCTTGATGCGTGCTCCAAAGGTGCTGGCATAGGGCTCTGCCGTAAGATCGGGACCCGCGACGCGCGCCATGACGATCTGGTTGCCGAGCAACTGCCAGGGTTTGTTGGCGCGTACTGATCCTGCCAGCACGCCCTCCAGCCAACGCTGCTGATCGGCACCGAGCAGTTCCCGCTCCGGCTGCGCGCGTTCCGCCATAACCGCGGCGAATTGCTCCTGGGTAGGCGCAGCGCCCTTCACCTCGGCCTGTTTCGATCGGGCAAGCAGGCGCGTCTCGACCATGGCAAGCGTCGCCAGATCGCCAAACTCGAAGCTGCGGTTGATCGCCTCGCGCGATTTCCCCTGCTTAGGATCGCGGATCGGCATCCATTCGAAATAGGCCTGCATCGCTGCCGCCTTGCGCGTCGCCCAGTCGCCTTCCGTCGCTGGATCGTGGTTCTCCGCGCCGCCGATCCAACCGTCGTTGGCGACCTCGTGATCATCCCACACGCAGATAAACGCGGACCGCGCATGGGCCGCTTGCATGTCGGAATCCGACTTCACCTGCGCATGACGCCGACGGTAATCGGAAAGACTCAGGATCTCGTGGGGCGGGTCGGGAAGGCGCCCGAGCTTCTGGCCGATCTCCACGCCATAGCCTTCGGCGCCATATTCATAGATATAGTCGCCGAGGTGCAGCACCGCATCAAGCCGCGGGAGCGCGGCCATGTCAGCGTAAGCATTGAACAGCCCGCCGGGATAAAGCTGGCAGGATGCAACCGCGAGCACCAGATCGTCGACGGCGCCAACCGGCAAGGTGCGGAAGCGCCCGGTCGGCGACCGTTGTCCGGCCGCCGTGGTGAACCAATACCAGTAATCTTGGCCTGGCTTCAGCCGATTTACTTCCACCTTCAGGGTGTGATCGGCCGCGGACCGCGCCTTGGCCTCTCCTGACGCGACTGGTTTCCCATCTGCCGACGTCGCAACGTACCATTTAACCGGCACGTCAGCAGCCGGCGCGTCGGCCGTGACACGGGTCCAGATAACCGCACCGTCAGTGGCCGGATCACCGCTGGCGACACCATGAGCGAAGCGCACATTGGCCGTGTCCGCGGCCAGGCTGGCAGCAGGCAGCCCAAGCGCCGCACTGCTGCCGATCAGCGTAAGGGCGCTCCGTCGATTAAACGTCATGTCCCGTGTCCTCAGAATCGAGCGGTAAGCTGGGCGCCGTAGAAGCGGGGCTCGGCCGGAATGAATGTTGGGGTACGGAAGCCCCCGCCCGTGTTCCCGGCGTCAAGCAAATAGCGCTTGTTGGTAGCGTTGCGAACAAAGCCGGCAAGTTCGAAGCGGTCGTCCGCGAAGCTCACGCCTGCACGCGCGTTGATCAGGGTGACCGGACCTTGCGAGAGCGCGATGTTGTTGGGAACTTCAAAGAAGATACGGCTGCGATACGTCACCGTCGGCGTCGCGAAGAAGCGGACGCCGCCGCTGAGCGGGGCGTCGATGGTGAAGCCGGCAGCAGCTTGCCATTCGGGTTGCAGGCGGAAACGCGCGCCAGAGAAGGTGGAAGCGAAACGCTCATTCTCGTCAATGCCGCCGTCGATATAGCCAACGTTGCCGAACAGATTGAGCCACGAGCCGGCGCGAACGTTGAGCTCCGCCTCTACGCCAAGATTGCTCGCAGTGCCGGCGCTCTGGGTGAGCGACGTACCATTGGGCTGAAGCACGCTTACCTGGAAGCCATCATACTTCTGATAATACACCCCAAGGGATCCGGAGACCGGTCCGATCGCACCCTTCAGTCCAGCCTCGTAATTCCAAACGTTCTCCTCGGGTACCAGCTGAAGATTGGGCACGCCGCGCCCAATCGCCAGACGCGCATTCAGCTGGACCACAGGCGAGCGGCGACCCTTCGAAATGGTGCCGAACACGTTCACGTCCGAGTTCAACCGGTACAGCACGTTGAAGCGCGGGAGCACCGCCGCATAGGAGCGTTGCGCCGTGAACGTCTGCCCGCCGGTGTCAACCTGCCCGGGGACAAGCGAGGTCGCGCCGGGGTTGAGCACCGGGCGCGGTACGCGCGCGAAGAAGCCGGACTTGCGTTGTTCGATCAGCAGGCGGGCGCCAGCAGTAATCTCAAGCGCGGGGGCCGGGATCCATGTCGCGTCCGCGAACATGGAATAGCTGTCATTCTGGCCCTGGTTCTCGAACACCGAAGAATACGGAATCTGGGTCGCGGCGCCACGGGTCGCGAGCGCGGTTACCTGTGATGCCGTCACGACGCCGGCTGCGTTGATGCAACCGAGCCCCGGGATCGGGCGCGTCGCTCCCTGAAGCACGGAGGCGCATTGCAGGAAGGTGCCCTCTTCGGACGAAAAGGGGACGTTCTGGAGATTGTCTTCGACGAAGACATTCCAACCGACGGAGGCGCGCCACTGCGGATCGGTGTAGGAGAAGCGTCCTTCATGGCTGGCCTGCCAGCCTTTCGCGATTTCGGCGAATTCCAGGAACCAAGCCGCCGAACCGTCGGCATCGAAGACTTCGCGGCTGTCGAAGTGGCGATAGCCGTTCACCGTGGTGAAGGTGAGCCCCGGAGCGAATTCGTAGCTCGCGGTCAGGTTGACGTCATAGACTTCGCGGTTCAGCCCCAGCTGGTCCTCGCCAAGCACCTGCGCCGACAAGGGCGAGCCGCCCAGATGCGCCTTGCCGAAGGGATTACCGGGGCCAGCCTCGGTCGGCAGCACGCGCGAGATAAAGGGCGTGCCGCCGTTGCGCTGCTGGTCATAGGTGCCGATCAGGTCGACAGTTAGCGCGTCGGTCGGCGTGAAGCGGAGCGAGGCGCGCACGCCGAGCTGATCCTGCGAGTACAGTTCATCTTCCTGCCGCGGCGACAGATTCTCGACATAACCGTCGCGCTTCTTCCATTCAAAGGCGATCCGGCCGGCAACCGTGTCCGACCCGGCATTGATGAAGCCCGACACCAACGTCGCGTCGTAATTACCGTACCCCGCAGTCAGCGCGCCGGAAAACCCTTCGCGCGGGCGCGCCGATGTCATGCTGATCGCGCCAACTGCCGACGCGGTGCCGAACAAGGTTGCCTGCGGCCCCTTAATCACCTCGACCCGCTCAAGATCATAGATCGCCTGGTACGAGCCACGCGAGCGGGAGATATCCACGCCGTTGTAATAGAGCGTGACGCGGGGCCCCTGCTGCGACGATCCTGAATCCGAGGTGATGCCGCGGATCACGATGCCGGGGTTGTTGGCGCTCTGCTCCTGAATGTTGAGGCCGGGGATATAGTTGGACAGCTCATCCAGATCGCTCACGCCGATCTCGGCCATGCGCTGGCCGGTCAGAGCCGAGATGGTGATCGGCACGTCTTTCGCACGCTGTTCGATCTTCTGCGCCGTGACGATGATGTCGCCACCCTGTCCTTCGGACGCTGCTGGATCCTGAAGCGCGTTCTGGGCCACCGCAGGCACACTGACGAACGCGGTGGTGGCGAGCAGAACCGCGAACGAAATACGATTGGTCATCTTGTCCCCCGAATTGGTTCCGGGCGGTTGCAGAAGGATTGTTAAACGGCGGCGGCGGCTTGGTTACGATTGCAAGACCATTCATCATTTCTCCCGCCCTCACCGCCCGCCAGGCGCAGGCTGTTCGTCACCGCCAGATCAGTCTCGCTTGCCCTGTCGCGTTGCTGCTTCGCCTCGTTCCGACAGGCTGCGAAAGGTGATCGACCAACGTGTTCGGTCCATCTCGGCGATACTGTGCTCCCATACATGCCGAGACTCACCGGACAGGTGATATGCGCCCCGCGGCGGCAGCGGAACGTTCACCCGCTCGAAGCGATCGCCTCGTCTTCGGCGAAAGCGCATGATCGCAGGTGCGCCTAGCGAAATGCCCACCACATGCTCAAAGGCGGGGCGATCGCGGTGCCAGCCGATGCCGGCGCCGGGATCGTAACGGATCAGCAAGGCCTGGACCAAATCTTCCGCTGGACGGTCGGCGAACGCTGCCGCGCGGCAACGGATCGGGAGGAGCCAGGGGGGAAGCGGGTCGGCATGCTCAAGGCGCATCCGATCGAAGTCGTAGCCCAGACCGAAGGACGTCGTCAGCCGCTTGCCTTCCCATCCTTGGAAACGGAAGGGCGACAACCCGGCCGCATCGATCGCGTCGATTAATGCTGCCTCTTCGGCTTCGGTTACCACGTCGGACTGCGAGCGCAGGCCGGGCAGCGCGGGGGTTCCAAACAAGTCCTTCATCACCGTGGATCGTAGAGCCATTATGGCGCGATGGCGCGGCAGAAATGCGTTCTCATCGCTTGCTTCAGCCTGCACCCTAGCGGAGAACGCTAAACACAACGCATATCGTGCGACGGCGACACTGTTGGAGAACAGCCGACGATGCTCGACACACTTGCCCCGATCGCCGCCCGCGTCGGCGCCATTCTGCTGGAGCGGCGGCAAACGATCGCCGTGGCCGATGGTGCGACCGGCGGCCTCATTCTTGCCGGGCTATTGACCATGGCCGGCGCCACTCGCTTCTGCCGCGGTGGCGGGGTCGTCTATTCGCTGCGCGGCCGCGACATCCTTCTGGGGCTGCCACGCGAGCAACTGGTGGGAATGGAGTCGGTTACCGAGGCATATGCCCTGGTGCAGGCGGATGCCATCCGGCAGCATTTCCGCGCGGATTGGGGCGTCGCCGAGAGCGGCGCCGCCGGACCCGATCAGCATCCGCGCGGCGCGCCGGCGGGGCGAACGTGTATCGCCGTCAGCGGACCGGGCGTCGCGGTGACCAAGTCCTGCGACACGGGATCAAACGACCGGATTGCAAACATGGGAGCCTTCGCGCAGGCCGCACTGACGTTCCTGGTGGACACGCTGGAGGCCGCTGCCGCTTCGAAGGAAGAATAAGCGCGGCCGAGACCTTGGGTTCAAGAGGCGACGATCGGCTTTGTTCAAGACGAGACCGCTATGTCGTGCGCCGCCGCTCCCGTCGGGGCCGGGCCTGAGATTCTGCACCTCAGAGCCTGGCAGCAAAATGCCTCGTCCTGGATCAAGGCCGGCGTGACGAAGAGATATCCGCAGCGGCATCAAAGAGGTGAAGGGAGTGTGTTCACGCGCTGCCAGCCTCTCCAAATCCCCATCGTTGCGCCAGTCGGCGAGCAGCGCGTTGAAGGCTTCGTTGTCCGGCGCATAGGTCTGCCCCGCTTGGCCGCCCTCCAGATCGCCTTCATTGTTGTGATCGCCGGGCGTGCAGCTTTCGACAGAGGCGCGGTTCACCACCGACAGCGTCTTGATCGTGCTGACACAGGCGTCCTATGCCTTAGGCGTCGGCTCCACTTCGGTCGCGCCGCGCTTCTTCGCCTCGGCGGTGACATAAACAATGTGCTGCGCCTAATCGTCGAGCATCGAGGCGCAGATGATGCAAGCCGGGCCAATTGGGCGCTTCGGCTCGGCCGTGGCAGCCCTTAGCCCGCAAGCTATGGACCTTTGCAGGATCGGATGGGAATAGGCGTCCGTGAGCGAACTCATCCTGATCGTCGAAGATGACCGCGACATCGCCGACCTCCTGATCGCCTACGCGAGGCGCGCCGGGTTTAGAACGAGCTGGGCGGCGAACGTCGGCGATGCGGTGCAACTACACGCGCAAATGCGACCGGCGCTCGTGATGCTTGATATCGGCCTGCCCGATGGTGACGGCATTGACGTGCTGACAGCGATCCGGCGGCGGGACGACACGCCTATCATCATGATCACCGCAGTCGATGACGACGTCACCAAATTGATGAGCTTTCGCGTCGGTGCGGACGATTATGTGATGAAGCCGTTCAATCCATCCGAAGTGATCGAGCGAGCGCGCGCCGTGCTGCGCCGCGTGCAGGGGGCGACGCGCGCACGGACGCTCGTCGCGGGCGATTTAAGCATCGATCTTGACGCCCGCCTTGCGGAGGTTCGAACAGATGACGGCTCCCAACCATTGCCGCTCGCACTCACACCCACCGAGTTTCAGATCCTCGCGCATATGGCGCGGCAACCACGCCGCGCCTTTTCACGAGCAGAGTTGCTCGAAGCGGCAGCACCCGAAAGCGAAGCTTTGGATCGCGTCATCGACTCCCATATTTCGAAGCTGCGTATCAAGCTTTCCGCTGCCGGACTGGTAGGAATGATCCAACCAGTTCGAAGTGTCGGCTACCGGTTGGCGCCGAACTCTTGAACCGTCTGTCCGTCCGGATGCTGCTGCTGGCAGCATTCATGACCGTGCTGACGCTGGCAATCGGGCTCGGCGCCTCCTTCGTCATCACCTCCCTGGACATCTATGATCTGACGGCGGAGATGCCCGTCGCCCGATGGCGCGAAATTCATGGAATGTTGCCGAACGATCCCGCGGTTCGCACGCGCTTCCATGACTTGTTCGTTCGATATAGCCACACCAATATTCGCGGCCAGGACTGGTTCTTCATCGCAATCACCGCCGGCATTTCCACGTTGCTCGGCGGGGCTGTCGCCTTTGTCTTCGCACGACGGCTTAGCCGCCCGATCACGGCAGTGGCGGGCGCGGCAGTGCGGGTCGCTGCGGGCGAGCAGGACGTTCGGATCAAACCGGTGGCGCTCGCCGGTGAGGTGGCCGAGCTGGTGGAAAGCTTCAACGCGATGGCTGCGTCGCTGGACGCCTATGAACGGGAACGTAGCATCCTAACCGCAGGCATCGCGCACGAGATGCGCACGCCGCTTACAGTGCTGCGCGGGCGGCTGCACGGGCTGATCGATGGTGTGATCGCGATGAACGGTGCGGAAGCCGCGACCTTGCTGCGGCACGTTGACCGGTTGTCGCGCATCGTGGAGGAATTACGCACACTTGCTCATGCGGAGGTGAACGCGCTGATGCTAGATCGCCGCGAGGTCGATCTGGCGGAAACCGCCCGGCTCGTTGCCGCCGATCTCGCGCCGCTAGCGGCAGACGACGGCGTCGGCATCGTTGTATCGGGCAGTGCGCCGCCATTGTCCTGCGACCCGCTACGCATCAGCCAGGCGCTTACCAACCTGATCTATAACGCGGTGAAGCATGCGCCCTCGGACTCGCAGGTGCTGATCTCCATCCACCAATCCGGCGCTTATGTCATGCTATCGGTGGCGGATTCAGGCCCTGGGTTTGCCGCCGACGATCGGGAGCGGCTTTTCGCTCCGTTCTGGCGGGCCAACTCTCCGGCGAACGCAGCGAAGCCGGGCAGCGGCCTTGGCCTGAGCCTCGCCTTGAAGATAGCGCAGGCGCATGGCGGCACGATCATTGCCGCGAACCGCGAAGGAACTAACGGCGCCATCTTCACCTTGCAACTGCCGCTCGGCGCGGCCGACTAGACGCTTTGCCAACATAATCTCCATCGAACCTCCACACTGAACTTCTAGTTGCGGCCATCCCGTCGCGACGTGCGCGTCGCCTGTTCTGGATGGCCCATTGAACGATTTTCGCCGCTTTGCGTCCACCGGCGCACTCTTTTTGATCTGCGCCGGCGCGCCCGCGGCAGCGATGCCGCAAGTCCCGCTCGGCACCGATCGCGACGCCTGTGCCCGCGGCGATGGCCCCGCATTTCTCGTCCGCATCGCCGGCCTGAAGGATCGCGCCGGGCGAATGAAGGTGGAGCTTTATCCAGCCACCGAAGCCGACTTCCTGAGGCCCGACGCCGACCTTCTGAAGGAAGGTAAAACCTTCCGCCGGGTCTGGGCGGATGTGCCCGCGCAAGGGCCTGTGGCGATGTGCATCCGCGCTCCCGCACCCGGCAGCTATGCTCTGATATTCACGCATCAGCGCAAGGGCATCAGGAAGTTTGACATTTGGGTCGATGGGGTTGGCGTGCCCGGTTCCACCAAGATCGGCCGGTCCAAACCGCGCATGGAAGAGGCGCGCGTCGCCGCGGGACGCGGCATCACGACCAGCGAAATCAACGTACAATATCTGCGCGGGCTCGGCGGATTTGCCACCGCGCGGGAGAATTGAGGTGGCAAGAACCCTCGCCACGTTGCCGCGCCGGTCGCGTGTTGTTTCTGGCGCGCGCGCCCTTGGAGGAGCGATCGTCCGGCCCCGCCTGGTTTCTGCGCCTGCCGAGCCGCTCAAGGTCGCGCTATTCTCGGGCAACTATAATTGCGTACGTGACGGTGCGAATCGGGCGCTCAATCGTCTGATCCGCCATGTGCTCGCGCGAGGTCATACTGCGCGAGTTTATTCTCCCGTCGTAGCGCGGCCCGCGTTCGAACCCGCCGGCGATCTCGTGCCCGTTCCCTCCTTACCCATTCCGGGCCGGCCCGAATACCGCCTTGCGCCGCGCTTGCCGAGGGCAACCGCCGCCGACGTGCGTGCGTTCGCACCGGACATTATCCACCTTTCCGCGCCCGACGGGCTAAACGCCGGTGCGATCCACCTAGCTCGCGCGCTGGGCGTGCCGGTTGTCGCGAGCATGCACACGCGATTCGAGACCTATTTCGAATATTACGGCCTTGGCCTGTTGCGACGCCCGGCAGAGGCGTGGCTGAAGCGCTTCTATACGCGCTGCGATATGGTGCTGGTCCCGAACGCCGACATCGCGGCGGAGATGCGCACGCGCGGCATGACAGTGCCGACGCGCATCTGGAGCCGCGGTGTCGATCGTACTCAGTTCACACCCGAGCACCGCTCGATCGCATGGCGGCGAGCTGCGGGTATCGCTGATCGAGAGATAGCCGTGCTGTTCTTCGGGAGGTTAGTCTCGGAAAAGGGATTGGCCATGTTCGCCAAGACGGTGGCCGCGTTGCGCGCACGCCACGTGGCGGTTCGGCCCCTGGTAATTGGTGACGGCCCTGAACGCGAGCGCTTCTCCAAGCAGCTTGGTGATGCCGTGTTCACCGGCCACCTCGATGGCCGCGCCTTGGGACGAGCAGTTGCCAGCGCCGACATCTTCGTCAATCCCAGCCTCACCGAGGCCTTTGGCAACGTCACGTTGGAGGCGATGGCGTCGGGCGTGCCGGTTGTCGCCGCCGACGTGCCGTCCACCCGTGCGCTGATCGACAACGGCCGGTCCGGGTTGCTCGTACCGCCACGTGAGCTGGCTTCATATGTCGATGCCATTGCAGCGCTCACCGGGGATCCGGCGCGGCGGGCCGAGCTTTCCCGCGCGGGGCTTGCCGTGGCGGAACGGTTCGATTGGCCGACGACCCTAGACAGCGTGATCGCGGCCTACCAGGCCAGCACTGCGGAACGCCGCGCATGAACGCTGGAGTTGCGAGATGCCTGCGCCGCCGCTCCGCGCTGCCGATCCTTCTTCTGCTATGTGCGGTATCAGCGTCAGCGGGAGCGGCCACGACCGCGCCAATCATTGCTGAACCGATGATCTTTGACCTCGTCCGCCCGCTCGGCGCCGGCCGCGGCGAACTCGAGATCAATACACTGGCGCAACGTAGTCTTTCAGGTCCTGACAACGCTGTTCATTGGGCGCCGGAGATCGAACTAGCGGTGGCGGACGGGTTCGCGGTCGAACTGGAGCTGCCGCTCAGCGGCAAGTACGTCAGCGACTATAAGTTGGGGCTCCAGGGCACCTTTGGAGTCTTCAACGGCGGCAAGGCGATCCATGGCGCGCAGTATCTCGGTCTCTGGAACAAGGAGCATCGGCGGTGGGAGAGTTCGCTGCTATACATCATTGGCAATCGCCTTAACGATCGGTTCAGCACCCTCAGCATGATCGGCGTCGGAGACGTGAGCTCGGCCGGCGGGTCCGAGCGGTCGCTGCTCGTGAACCACACCAGCTTCTACGATGTCGGCGCAGCAACCGTTGTCGGCTTGGAGGTGAACATTCGCACAGGGCAGCAGCGATCGACGCTGATCATGCCGCAAGTTCACCAGTCGTTGGCGGAGCGGCTCGATCTGCAAGCCGGCTTTGGCGCCGCACGCGAGCGAGGCGATGCGTGGCGTCCTCAGCTCGGCTTGCGGCTAGTGCGAGAACTCTAGGACGAGGACCCCAGAGTCGTAGCGCGCCGGCTTATGGAGGCACTTTTTCCGCTTCTGCATGACCCGCCTAGGGTGACAGGTAAAAGCTTGGGAACGGCGCTGCCAAAAATGGCTGGCATCTGGATCGAAGCAGCCTTCCGGGCGCTTGTCAGGGCAATGCAATCAGAGTGGGCGATGAATAGGCGGGGTAGGCGAAGCACGACATGCGGGCTGCGGCTCTCCTGCTGGGCGGGCACGTTGGGGATAGCTGGTCTGATTGGCGCCGGCTCCTTGAGTTATGCTCAAAGCGCGATTCCCTCTGCATCACCTGCCCGGCTGGCGGAATCCGATGGAGAGGTCAGTACGACGCTGGATGTGCTGAGCTTCAACATCGAAGGATTGGGCTGGCCCGCGCGTCGCAACCGCGCCGCTTCGCTTCGCCGCATCGCTGCCACTCTGGCGGACCTGCGCGAACGAGGCAGTGCGCCAGACGTCGTCTTGTTGCAGGAAGTGTTCAGTTCAACGGCGGTTCGCGCGGTAACCGATGCTGGTTATCCTTATCGCGCCTGGGGTCCATCGCGCACGCAGCGCCGGCGTTTGCCAGTGAGCGACCGCAGGCCGGAGCCTGCGCGCTGGCTGAAGGGCGAAGCCGGCCTCCATGTGGTGGGATCCGGCCTGGCGATCTTGAGCCGCCATCCAATTGTTGCGGTGGAATCCGAGCCGTTCGGCACAAAGCGGTGTGCCGGCTATGATTGCCTGAGCAACAAGGGCGTTCAATTCGCGCAGGTCATCCTTCCGGGCGTGCCGCAGCCAATCGCGCTGTTCAACACGCACCTGAACTCTCAGGGCTCCTCGGGCGTGCCCGCGGCGCGCAGCGGAGCAGCGCATGCGCTGCAAGTCGACGATGTTGCCCGTTTCACCAGAATCGTGGCGGATGCCGGCACCCCGGCGATTCTGGGCGGTGACTTCAACATGCGTAATTCGCGGCCGCGCATGGAGCGGTTCGACGAAGATATCACGTCCTTCACCATGGTTCGCCGCTTTTGCGTGACGAACCCATCCGCCTGTGACGTGAAGATGTCCTGGGATGGCGACGAGCCGTGGATGGATACGCAGGACCTGCAGCTCTTCCGCAACGGCGCGTTGGTAACGATCACGCCGATCAAGGTGGAGGCGATGTTCGACGGATCGGTCGCAAGCCCGAAATTGTCCGACCACGACGGCTTCCGCGTTACCTATCGCCTCACCTGGCGTCGGGGCGTGCCACGCCCTGCCCGGTCCGGGGCTGCAAGCCACCTGTCCCCGCCAGTATCGCCATAAGCGACTTGTGTGGTCGCGCTCCAGCCGCGGCAAGGCTTCCTGAGCCACTCCGGGTTCCACTCGGAAGTGCAAGCGCTCTCGGGTCCACAACTTCGAGGTTCGAGGTCGGCACGAACACGAACCGGCTTGTAGGCCCACGTGTATTCGCTGCCGATCTGACCAACTCCGATCATATGCCTTACACGATGATATATGGGAACATAGTCGTTGCATCCTCGGCCATGCCGCTTATGAGACGTTGCAACATACCTGAGCAGTGCAGCGCCGCTTCAGCGCTCGATAAGGATTCGAATGACCGCCGTTACCAATCGTCGCCGCCGCTCGCGTCTTGCACCGACGGGAGCCGTGGCACTCGCCCTCGGGGCTCCCCTCGTAGCAGAGGCACAGGAGGAACGCTCCGACATCGTCATTCTCGGCACGCGCAGCACCATTGATCGCACGCTCTCGTCCGATCCGGTGACTGAACGCATGTCGCAGTCCAGCCGCTCGGTTGAACGCGACATCCTTGATGCTGCCGGCACGTATCGGCTCAGCGACGCGCTGGAACTGGTGAGCGGCTTCAGTCAGCAGAACAATCGCGGCGGCGTTATCGACAATTTCGCCGTACGCGGATTCCTGGGAACGCCCGATGGCGGCGCCGAATATTACCTGAACGGCTTTTTGGCGAACCGCGGCATGGCTCCCCCGCGCGATCCCGCCACCACCGAACGGATCGAGGTATTGAAAGGACCCGCCGGCGCGCTGTTCGGCGATGTCGACCCGGGCGGGCGCGTGAACATCGTCACCAAGGTTCCGCGCTTCACCCCGCACGCTAATGCGATGATCAACTACGGATTGTTCGATACGCGCAGGGTTGAGATCGACGCAACGGGGCCGCTTGCCGCCTCACTCGCCGGTCGCATTGTCGTTGCGGCGGAGGATAGCGATGGTTGGCGTGACACTGTCTCCATTCGCCGCCGCATCGTCGCCCCATCGCTAACGTGGCAGCCAAGCGACACGGTGCGGCTGACCTACTCCGGCGAGTTCAGCCAGTTCGATACGCCGTTCGACCGCGGCATTCCCGCGATCGCCGGCGATGCCAACGCGCTGCCGCGCTCCAACTATTATGGCGAACCTTCGAACGGCCTCACGAAATCGCGCAATGACCAGCATCAGCTGACCGGCCTTGCCCAGCTCGGAGGCGGCTGGGTGCTGAATGGCGGTATCGTGTGGCGCACGGGAACGCTGAAGGGTCTGTCGGCAGATCAATCGCGGATCGTTGGCACCTCGCTGTGGCGTCAGCGCCGGTCTCGCAACTTCAGCGTGGATGATCTCGCCGCACGGCTCGAGATTGCCGGGCAGGTTGGCCGGCACCGCATCAGCGCCGGGCTGAAGGGCTACCGCTTCGAATATGGCGAGCGCTGGATGCGCATCAATCCGTCCCAGGCGGCGCCATATGCCATCGACCTGTTCAATCCCGTGTACGGCTCGGTAGCGGCGCCGCTCCGCCCGTTCACGAACAATGACGAGAGCCGCTGGGTCGGCACCTTCTACATTCAAGACATGTGGGATGTTACCGATCGGCTGACGCTGGTTGGCGGTGCGCGGATCGATCCCTATCGGCAGAAGATCGTCAATAACAACACCGGTGTAACGGGCCGGAACATTGACGAACCCGTCAACTTCCGTGTTGGCGGGCGATACCGTGTGACCGACGCGATTGCGGTTCATGCGAATTGGGGCGAGAACTTCTCGCTGAACACCGGCACTGACAGCAGGGGCGCTGGCTTCGGACCCGAAACGGGGCGAGGCTATGAGGTTGGGATCGCCGCCAAGCTGCCTGGCATCGACGTCGCCGCGACATGGTTCGACATCCGCAAAAAAGACATCCTCACCACCGATCCGCGGGATGCGAACTTTCTCGCCCCCGTCGGCAGCCTTGTCAGCCGGGGAATTGAACTGGATGCCTCGGCCCGCCTTGGGCGCCGCTGGCAAATCGTTGCCAATTACGCGTGGCTTGATGCGAAGGCAGATGACGAGGCCTTCCCGACGCCGGACGTGCTCAACGTACCCGAGCATTCGGGGACGGTGCTGATCGTTCACCGCATCCCGACTTCCCGCGGCGAATGGCAGCTGAGCGGCGGCGCCGCCTATGTCGGCGACCGCACCGGCGCGGTGTCGCTGAACCCGGTGATCCTGCCTGCCTACGTCAAGGCAAAGGCAGCGATCGAGGCGCCGCTTGGCGAAAACCTTCGGTTCCGCCTGGAAGCCGACAACCTCTTCGACGAGCGGTATGCCGCCAGCTCATACAGCGCGCTCTGGATCTATCCCGGTGCACCGCGAACCGTCCGCGCTTCGCTGCGCCTAGACATTTAAAGGACCAATCGGATGAACCACTTCGGTGCCCCACCGATCCTGATCGACGGTCTGACCGTTGCCTACGGCGACCATCGTGTTCTTGACGAGCTATCGCTGCACGTGCCCGCGGGCAGTATCACGGCGCTGCTCGGCGGGAATGGCGCGGGCAAGTCCACCACCTTGGCGACGCTGCTCGGATTCGTGCGGGCGCAAGCGGGCACGGTGCTAGTGTCCGACGTGGATCCGGGCGCCGATCCGGACGGCGCGCGTCGCAAGATCGCTTACCTGCCGGAGAACGTCGCGCTGTACGAGCATCTCACCGCAGTGGAGAACGCGGATTATCTTCTCGCGCTATCCGACGAGCGAAAAGAGCGCGGCGTCATCACCGATGCGCTTGCCGCAGCCGGGCTTCAGCAGCGCGCCTGGGACCAGCGCCTCGGGGGATTCTCGAAGGGGATGCGCCAAAAGGTGGCCGTCGCCGTAGCGCTGCTGCGCGAGGTGCCGGTCCTTCTGCTCGATGAGCCTACCTCCGGCCTCGACCCGCGCGCCACCGCAGACTTCAACGCGCTCGTCAGCGCAGTACGCGATCGCGGCACGGCGGTGCTGATGGTGACGCACGACTTGCTTTCGGCCGCCGATGTCGCGGACCGGATCGGCTTTCTTGAGGCAGGCCGGATCGTCGAGGAGGTTGAGGCAGTTGGAGCCGAGCGCTTCGACGTGCGCGCGCTGCACGCCCGCTTTGCCGTGGGAACGGAGCGGCACGCGGCATGAGAAAAACTCAGCTTATTGCCCGGGACGAGCTGCGCCTGATGGTTCGCAACCGCGTTGCGGTAATCGCCTTTGCGTTGCTGGTCTTGCTGACGCTCGTCGCGGTGCTCAGTTCCTGGTCGCACCAGCGCGCCAACGCGGAACTGCGCGCGCGGCATCAGCATGAGGCGGAGCATGCGTTCGACGCGCAGCCTGATCGCCATCCGCATCGTGTCGTTCATTACGGCCACTTCATCTTCCGTCCGCTTGGGCCGCTGGCCGCGTTCGATCCGGGGGTGGACGCCTTCACGGGCAGCAGCATGTTTCTGGAGGGGCACCGGCAGAATACCGCGAATTTTGGCGACGTGCGGCAGAGCTCCATGCTGATCCGGTTCGGCCAGCTGACTCCGGCGTTCGTGCTGCAAGTAGTTGCGCCGCTGCTGCTGATCTTTCTTGGATATGGCGTCCTGTCGCGCGAAACGGAGCGTGGCACCATGCGCCTGTTGATGCTGCAGGGCGTGTCACGAGGGCAGATGGTAAACGGCAAGCTGATGGCGCTTGGCGCAGTGGCTGCGCTCGCGGGGCTGCCTGCGATGATCGGATTCATCGCCATTGCTGGCCAGCCCGGCGCGCTGGCGCTGCCTATGGCAACAATCGCGCTCGGCTATGCTGCCTATCTGGCGCTCTGGGTCGTGGTGATCGTGCTGGTCTCGGCAGCCGTACGGCGCAGCCGCGATGCCCTGCTTGCGCTTGTGGCCCTGTGGGCGATTGGCGTCGTGCTGCTGCCGCGTGTCGCGCCGGACGTCGCCAGCGCGGCGGTGCCGCTGCAGAACCGATTGCAGACCGATGTGGCAATCGCGCGTGATCTGCGCCGGATGGGCGACAGCCACAATCCCGATGACCCGCATTTCGCCGCCTTCAAGGCTTCGGTGCTGAAACGCTATGGCGTCGATTGGGTGGAGGACCTGCCGGTCAACTACAAGGGCCTGCTGGCCCTAGAAGGGGAACGGCTCACCTCTGAGCTGTTCGACCAATATGCCAGGCAAAGCTATGCCGCGCAAAACTCGCAGAATGCGCTGGTGCAGTCCGTCGGCGTGCTCAGCCCGACCATTGCACTGCGATCCCTATCCATGGCTGCAGCGGGAACCGACTTCGCCGGGCATCAGCGCTTCCTGGAACAAGCGGAGGCATATCGCTACGTACTCGTTCAGCGGCTGAACCGAATGCAGGCCGAGGCCGTCAATTACAGCGACGACACCGCTACCGACCCCGGCGCCGACAGACGCAAGCGGGTGTCTGCAAGCAATTGGGATAAGATGCCCGACTTCACCTACCAAGCCCCAAGCGGCGGAGCTCTCGCTGCCGGCGCCTTGCCCGGGCTGGTCGTGATCATGGGGTGGCTGGCTGCAGCGATCCTCCTGCTTGCGCGCACGTCTCGCCGGCTGGGAGAGGGCCGATGACCTTGTGGACGCATGAACTTCGCCTGCTGATCCGGGCGCGGCTGACCGTTGTTGCGCTGGCATTGTTGGCGATCTTGGCAGTCGCGTCGGTGGCGGCGGGCATGGCCGAGGTGGCACGGCAACGCGCCGCGATCGCCGCCATCCCGGCGGCGCAGGCGGAGGATATTTCCGCGGTAGCCGACTATGTCAGCCGCACCAAGGACGCCGGCAGCGCCGCATATTACAGCTTCCATCCGACGTGGGACTCGCCCTCGCCGCTCGCCTTCGCGGCGCTGGGGATGCGCGACGTCTCTCCTTACATCCTGCGTGTGCGGGCGCTCGGGCTTGAGGCGCAGATCTACGATGGCGATACCTTCAATCCCGAGCTTGCCCTGCCCGGCCGGTTTGACTTCGCGTTCGTGCTGGTGTTCCTGGCGCCGCTGTTCGTCATCGCGCTGTTCCACGATCTCGTTTCGGGTGAACGCGAAGCCGGTCGCCTACGCTCGTTGACAGCGCTGCCGCGCGGCGGTGCCGGGCTGATGCGCCGACGTACCCTGCTCCGTTGGGCACTTCTCTGGGCCGCACTGGCCCTGCCCTTCGCGATCGGTGCGGCGTGGTCCGGTGTCGGCGCCAGCATCATCCTGCTGATCCTGCCGCTGATTGCCGCTTACCTGCTTTTCTGGATCGGCTTCGCTGCGTTGATTGGACGTTTGCGCTGGAGCTCGGTTGCCAATGCGGCAACGCTGGCCGCGTGCTGGCTGGTTCTGGTGCTGATCGGGCCGACGCTCGCCAATGTAGCCATCAATCGTGCCGTGCCGATCAGCCAAGGGGCCGAGATTGCACTGGCACAGCGCGAACAGGTGAACCACGCCTGGGACATACCGCGAGAGGAGACGATGCGCCGTTTTTACGCGAACCATCCTCGCTGGGCCGACTCCGCACCGCTCGGGCCGGAGTTCCACTACAAGTGGTACTTCGCGTTTCATCAGAATGGCGACGAACGCGTCGCGGATGAGGTGCGCGCCTATCGCGAAGGACTGAAGCGCCGCGAGGCAGCAGCTCGATCGCTCAGCTGGGTCCTACCTTCCGTAGGGGTGCAAACGCTTCTTACTCGGCTCGCTGACACGGACCTCACAGCGCAGCTAGCGTACCAAGACCGTATCCGCGGATTCCATGAGCGATTGCGCGAGTTTTATTATGGTTACTTGTTTTCGGACCGCTCCTTTACACGTGAAGACTTTGCCCGTGCCCCGACTTTCAAAGGCTCGCGTGTCTACAGACACCATTCGGCATTTCTGGAGGCAAGATAAAGAAGCACCCGATCCGATGAGCAGCCATTTGCATGTTGCTCAGGCGGCTTCAGCCATTTTCGATAGAGGGATCAGCCCAGTAAGAAATTGCCCGGTGCAGCGTGCCCAGCTGAACGACCGCCCTGTCTTCGCCACCGTTCCGCGATCGAGCTTGAGGGCGCCGCGGATTGCGGCGGCGAGATTATTGTCCAGCACGCCGGCTCCCTGCGGTACGACGTCGAGCGGCCCAGGCACGGGAAAGGCGGCTACCGGCACCCCGCTTGCTAACGCTTCGACCATGACCAAACCGAAAGTATCGGTGCAACTGGGAAAAACAAACACGTCGGCGCTGCGGTAGGCGGCGGCAAGCCGCTCTCCGTGGAGTGCCCCAAGAAACAATACGTCGGGAAAGGCTCGGCGTAGCAGCGGCAGCGCAGGGCCGTCGCCAACCACCACCTTTGCCCCCGGAACCTCGCTAGTAAGGAACGCTTCGATGTTCTTTTCGGGCGCTATCCGGCCGACGTGAAGCAGGATCGGGCCTCCGATGCCCTCGAGGTCAGGCAAGCGCGGCCCCTCGGGGCCGAACAGGTCGAGGTCGACCCCGCGGCTCCAGCGATGTAGCTGCTTGAGGCCACGTCCGGCCAGTTCCGCCTCCAGCGTCGGCGTGGCGACGAACACACGGTCCGCGCGGCCGTGAAATCTTCGCAATGCGCCCCAGAACAGGTCGGCCGGAAGACCCGTCCTGACGGAGAGATAATCGGGGAAGCGGGTGTGGAACGAGGTGGTGAAGGGCAGATTGTGATCGATGCACCAGCGCCGGGCGGCCCATCCAAGCGGGCCTTCGGTGGCGATGTGGATGGCGTCTGGCGCGAACCGCTCCAGCCGCCGCCGCACACCGCGCCCCGCAGCAAGTGCCAGGCGGATCTCGGCGTAGCTTGGGCAAGCGATCGTGGTGAACAGATCAGGCGTGATCGTTTCGACGAGGTGCCCCTGCCGGCGTAGTTCCGCCACCGTCGTGGTCAGGGTGCGGACAACGCCATTGACCTGCGGAGACCATGCATCGCTGATGAGTGCGATCCTCACGCCGGCACCGATCCAGCCACGACGAGCTGCGGACGGGAGCGCACACGCGCACGATCCTGCATCGCCTGCGCGCGAGTATGCTCCGCCCAATCGATGATCCGCATGGTGCCGTCTGCTTCCTCGACCAACGCAGTGCAGCTCTCCACCCAGTCGCCGTCGTTATAATAAGTGATGTTGCCGTGTTCGGGGCCGAATTGCCGGATCTCCGCGGAATGAATGTGCCCACAGACAACCCCGTCGACGCCACGCTCGACAGCGGCGCGGGCGACGACCTCTTCAAATCGCGAGATAAAGGCGACAGCGTTCTTCACCCGCTTCTTCATGTGCGCTGCGAGTGACCAGTAGGGCAGCCCGAAGAGCCGGCGGCAACGATTCACCCAGCGGTTGCTCCTGAGCAGCAGCGTGTAAGCGCCGTCGCCGAGGAAGGCTAACCACTTGTGGTAAAGAACGACATTATCGAACTGGTCGCCATGAATGACCAGCAGCCGGCGCCCGTCAGCCGTGAAGTGAATGTCGTCATCCAGCAGCTCGATGCCACCGAACTCAAGCCCGACATAGTCCCGGAAATGCTCGTCATGATTACCCGGCACATATACGACGCGGGTACCATGCTTGGCCATCTTCAGGATGACCCGCACCACATCATTATGTGCCTGCGGCCAGAACCATCCTTTCCTAAGCTGCCATCCATCAACGATGTCACCAACCAAGTACAATGTTTCGCACTCATGTCGCTTTAGGAAGTCTAGAAGTAGCTCGGCGTTTGCTCCGGGCGTTCCGAGATGCGAATCCGAGACGAAGATGGTGCGGTAGCATGTTCGGGCGTGCCCCGCGTCTTCACCGTCGTCGCCGTCTTGCATCCAAACCGGCAGTTGAGGCATCCGTTGGCGCGCAGCGCTCGTGGGTGTTTGTCGCGCGGTCGGTATCAGTGGCAGCGAAGCCATCGGCTCTTCCCCCAATTACTAGGACGACGTCCTTCGACTGCTCAAGCGCAATAAACAAAAAACAAGTCATCCCTGTGCAATCTACGTGACAACTCGATTTCACTGAATTTGGGTTCGTGAACTTGTCACAAAGCCGCCCATAAACTGCAACGTCCGGCTGCGATTAAGCTTCAAGACCATCGCCGACGGAGCGTATACAGACATGGCGACGCAGATGAGTACCGCCGGGGTGACCCGCGCTTACGATCGATGGGCACCGATCTATGATCTGGTATTCGGAGCCGTGTTCCGCCGCGGGCGATCAGACGCGATTGTTGCCGCCGAACGGGTCGGCGGACGTATCATTGAGGTAGGGGTCGGCACGGGCATTTCGTTGCCCCAATACGCACGTAGCAGCCGCATTGTGGCGGTCGACCTGTCGGACGCGATGCTCAATAAGGCGCGCGCGCGAGTCCGCGAACAGCATCTCTCGAACGTAGAGCTGGTCACGGTCGGCGACGCGGAGAACCTGCAGTTCGCCGACAACAGCTTCGACGTGGTTGTTGCGCAATATGTGGTTACCGCTTGCCCGCACCCGGAGCGGGCGTTGGACGAATTCGTGCGGATCTGCCGCGCCGGCGGCGAGATCATAATCACCACCCGTGTCGGCGCGGGCCAAGGCCTACGCGGCACGATCGAGCGAACGCTCATGCCGCTCACCAGCCGCTTGGGCTTCCGTACCGAGTTCCCCTGGAGCCGCTACGAGGCTTGGGCTGCGCACCGGATCGACGTCCACTTGCTGGAGAACAGGCCCTTGCCGCCGCTCGGCCATTTCTCGCTTGTTCGTTATCAGAAGATTAGCCCCGAGGATCACGCCCGATGACCGGTTTTCGTGCTCAACTCGTCGAGCAGCGCTGGGACGACCACCGCTTCTACCATCACAGCCTCGTCAATCAGAGCCTGCACTTCGTCAGCGCCTGTACGTTCCTGGTGGCCTATGCGATCGTGTGGATCGATCCGGCGGTGGCCAGCCTCCTGGCCTGGGGCGTAGCGATGACGAGCCGCCAGGCCGGCCATTTTTTCTTCGAGCCGAAGAGCTACGACCATGTCAATCAGGCAACCCACGATCACAAAGAAGAGATCAAGATCGGCTACAATCTCTTTCGGAAATGGGTGCTGATGAGCCTGTGGGCATCGGTGCCGATCGTGCTGCTGCTCTCGCCGACTTTGTTCGGCACGCTGGCTCTCTCAAGTGGCTGGGAAGCTTATGCTCGCCATGTCGGCATCGGTTGGCTCTTCTTGGGCCTGGGCGCGATCGCATTTCGCGCAGTGCAGCTGTTCTTTATCCACGACGTTCGGACGGGGCTGGTCTGGGCGACCAAGATCGTGACAGATCCGTTCAGCGACTTTCGCCTTTATAAAAGCGCGCCCAAGCGGCTGCTGAAAGGCGAGCGGATGGATTTTCCAGACGCGGCCGCGGCGTGATCACCTAAACGTAGTCGCGGGCGGATGCGCGGTTCCGAGCACGAACTCGACGGGATTGAACAGACGCGGAGTAGTCGCCTCAGTGCCCCGTCAAACGCGTCCGCACTGCCTGGCGCAGCATTCCGCGCCGAAGCGCCTTGTCCGTGAGCCCAGCCGGCGTCTCCCACCAGCCATCGGCGGCCATCGCGCGCGCAGCAGCAACAAAGCGGCGCACGATGTCGGAGAACAGCTGATCGTCGATGTCGAGGCTGAAGATCAGCCGGCCGGTTCCCACCCAGCTCAACGCGAGCCCTTCCGCCCGGAGATAATATTGAAGCATCCAGTTGTAGGCAGCGGGCCGAGTGTAAAGCACCGTCCAGATCGTCTGGAAATGCGCAACCCGGACCGGCACGTCCGCGTCGACCAGTGCCGCGTTGAGCTGCTCCGCCCGCGCATGCCAACGCTGATCGATGCCCTCGTACAGCGCCCGAACCTCGGGTGTTTCCAATCGTTTCAGGAAAGCGTTCATCGCACCCATGACGTAAGGGTGCGCGTTGAAGGTGCCGCGAGCAAAACAGATGTCGAGCGGGCGATCATCGCGCCAGCGCTTCATCAAGGACGCGCGCCCGCAGATCACTCCCAAGGGCAGCCCCCCGCCCAGCGTCTTCCCGTACGTGACAAGGTCGGGCCGCACGCCGAAATAGTCGGCCGCCCCGCCGGGTGCGAGTCGGAAGCCGAGGAACACCTCGTCAAAGATCAGCACAGTGCCATTGTCACGGCAGGTCTGCGCCAAGCGATTAAGCCAAGCGCGGTAGGCAGCAAGGTCGGCGCCGGCGCGGCGCCCGCTGTCCACCAATTGGTTGTCGGATGGCGCCGGGCTGTTCGGGTGCAAAGCTTGGAGCGGATTGACCAGCACGCAAGCGATATCCGTGCGAGTGGACAGTACCTTCAACGTCCGATCCGACATATCAGCCAGAGTCAGCGTCCAGTCTGCCGGAACCGGGTTGCCAATCCCCGGCTGCACGTCGCCCCACCAACCATGATAGGCACCAGCGAAACGCACGATGCGGCGCCGCCCGGTGTGATATTGCGCAAGCCGCACCGCCTGCATCACCGCCTCGGTACCAGACATATGGAAGCTTATTTCGTCCATGCCGGACAGCTGAGTGAGCCGGCGGACATTGTCGGCGACAATTGGATGATACGCGCCCAGTACCGGCCCCAGCGCCTCAACAGTGGCGGCGCCTTCCGCGATCGTCGCCTTGTAGAAGTCGTAGCCGAACAGGTTAACACCGTAGGACCCGGTCAGATCGATCAGCCGGTTGCCGTCGAGATCGGTCACTACAGGTCCGTCCGATCGCTGGAGAAACGCGCCGGTGCCCAGCACTTCGCGCACACGGCTCGCAAACGAAAATGGGACACGGTAGCTGCCGGTGAACTGAAGGTCGGACAGCCCAGCCCGCGTTTCGCGGGTCAGCGCAAGAGTTCGCGGGAAGCGTTCGGCAAACAGCGCGCCCAGGCGCTCAAATCCAGCTTGTCGCCGATGCGCGACCATGTCGTCGGCGCCGTCTACGGCAAAGAAGCGATCTGCCGGATGGGCGAAAGCTGGGACCTGCCCGACCACGCGCTTGGCCAGCCGTACATGGCCGCCCAGCGACCGGTGCTTGGCACGCGACAAGGTGAGCCGCTGACGGCTCTTGGTCAGCGCGAATGCGGCCGCGGAGGCGCCCAGGACGCCAGCGAGTATCGGGTTCATGCCTGCTTTCACCGCAAGGGAATGACACGCCCATGACATTGCGGGCCGGGCTCATGCGCCTTCTCCTCCAGGAGGATCTCAATTTCTTAATTACCAACCGCCTTCCCCGGCGGTGGGCAACCAAGGCGGTGGGGCGGATAGCACGCATAGAACACCCGGTGATCGCCCGGCCCACGATCACGCTGTGGCGTTTGTTCTCGGGCGCCGACCTGTCTGACTCGACAACGACCCAGTTTCGCTCCCTGCGGGACGCATTCACCCGTGCGCTCCGCCCCGGTGCGCGCCCGTTCGATCCCGATTGGAGCGTAATCGCGAGTCCGTGTGACGCGATCGTCGGTGCCCAGGGCCGGGTGGAGGGCGGGCGAGCGTATCAAGTGAAGGGATTCTCGTACCGACTGGACGAATTAGTGCCTGATCCGGCACTCGCCCAGCGCTACGCCAACGGCTGGTTCGTCACCCTTCGGCTGACCGCGGGCATGTACCACCGTTTCCATGCGCCCGCGGACCTCACCGTCGAGGCGGTGACGTACCTTTCCGGCGACTGCTGGAACGTGAACCCGATCGCACTCAAACGGGTGGAGCGGCTGTTCTGCCGCAACGAGCGAGCGGTGATCGAAACGCGAATGGCGGGCGGCATGCCAATGCTTCTTGTGCCGGTAGCGGCCATCCTCGTGGCGGGCATCAGGCTCACCTTCCTCGATACAGGCGCGCTGTTACGTTGCCAAGGCCCGGGCAGGCACGCCTGCCGCGCCCCGCTGCAACGCGGGGAGGAGATGGGCTGGTTCGAGCACGGATCGACCATTCTCGTCTTTCTGCCGCCCAATGCAGCATTGGCCGAACTGATCGAAGGCCGCCCGATCCGCGCGGGCGAACCCCTGGCGCACATCAACGGAGAGCCTGGAGGAAGCAGAACCGTCGGCCTCGGCGGTGAGCCGGATCGGACAGCTCATGCGCTGAGCTAAGAGATCTCCTAAATCCGGCCGCGGGCTTTGTGGTCGGTGAGAGCCATTGGTTAGGGGGGGAGCGCGCCGAGGTACCCGCCGGAAGGTTCTTATATGCAGGCTGGGGTCGGGCATCTACAGGCCTGCCGTTGATTCTGCCTGCCGCCTGAGGGCAGCAAAAAGCCCGCGAAGTCTTGCGACCTGCGGGCTTTGTGTACTGGTTGCGGGGACAGGATTTGAACCTGTGACCTTCAGGTTATGAGCCTGACGAGCTACCGGGCTGCTCCACCCCGCGACACTGTGTTGTCCGTTTGAGACACGAACGCCTCCGCGGTGAGGCG
>NZ_NBBJ01000004.1 GCF_002197665.1 Sphingomonas mucosissima | reverse complement strand
AAGACCGGCGCATTATCAAGGCCGAGCCGGCGGGCCGCTTCGAGCCGCGCATGGCCGCAGATGAGCACATTGTGCACATCGACCAGCAGCGGCAGCGCAAAGCCGAAGTGGCGCATCGAGGCCATCAGCTGCACGATCTGCTTGTCGGCATGTTTGCGCGGGTTGCCGGCATAGGCCTGAATGTCGGCAAGCGGGCGATAACTGATGGGCCCGAGCCGCTGTTCGAGCACAGGGGGAAGGTCGGCAGCTTTCTTGCGTGTCGCAGTCTTCGTCATGTCAGTTCCTCAAGAAAAACGGACAGACGGGATGACCGGCAAAGACGCGCGACCACTCGCCTGCCCAATCAGATGAAAAGGGCAATCATTGTGATCCCATGCTGCTTCTGCCGAATGGCTTCTGATGCTCGGGGGAGAGCTTCGCCTCCGTGGCCGCTACTACCATCAAGGCAGCCGACCGTCAACATTATCCAACAAAAACAACCGCTAAGCAGACATTTTATGTCAATCGGAACTCGCTAGACCCGGCAACACCACGAGCAGCCGCTATTCACTGATGCTTTCGAGTAAATGCCTGTTCGGCGTCTCCACGCTCCTTGTTAGGGCGGATAATTCCCTGTTTCAGGCTCACGGGAATTCCGGCGTCGAGCCCGCAGAAAAGCTGAGCTTTCTGCAGCCAGGATGAGCCGCAGATCCCATTGGGCGAGACTATTCCCTGTAAATCGGCCTGGAACAGGGAAAAACGCGATGGGCGACAGGTGCTGAGGAGGAGAGATCGAAAGGAGAGCAAACGCCGCGAAAACTCCGCTGGAAAGTAGGGCCTGGGGCATTCCGTACTGTCCCGGAGAGCGCCGGAGAAGTGTCCCGAATTCCTCCGCAACGGCGGTCCCGGTTGCGCTCTCCCAGGTACGGAGCACGCGCGAAATCGCGCGGAACTGCGCCCTTCCAGGAGCAACTCGCAGGGAGAAATAGGATAGTCAGGACTGAGTGGCGGAGACGGAGGGATTCGAACCCTCGGTACGGTTTCCCGTACGACGCTTTAGCAAAGCGTTGGTTTCAGCCACTCACCCACGTCTCCGGGCCTGGCGGAAGCGCGGCTATAGCGAGGTGCGAACGGCTGATCAACCGTTGGCAACGTCCCCGGTCGATTCACTCCAGCGCATGGCCGACTCGATCCGCCGCACTGTTCATTGCTGAGACATCACCGGCTTGGTTATGGTATCCGATCGGGGCCTGCCCGGGGGAACACAATGATGCGCAAGTTCATGATCGCCATGGCGATGATCGCCACCTCGCTCGGAGGCGGGGCGCCCGCCCAAGTGCGGACGATCGATCCCAACCAGTCGATCGATGGCGACCTTTCTGGTCCCCGCGTACCGCCGCCCCCGGCGCGCGCGCCCGCGCAGAGCTATCGTGAACCGACGTCGAACAATGTCGGGCCAGTCGATCAGGATACGTCGCCACTGGAAGCCCCGCTTCCGTCCCAGACTCCCGCTCCTGAGCCCATGCGCTCGCCCGGCGCCGAAGCACGCGCCGGGGCCACGACTCAAGCCGATACCACGTTCAAGCGCGACGATCTGATCGGTGCGGGCGAAGACGTGTTCGGCAAAGGCGCGGAAGGCTTCGCCTCCATTATCGAAAAGATCCTGTCCGAACAGGGCGAGCCCAACGCCTATATTGCGGGCCGCGAGGCGGCGGGCGCCTTTGTGGTGGGCCTGCGCTACGGATCGGGCGTCATGACCCACAAGGTGGAAGGGCAGATGCCGGTCTATTGGACGGGCCCCTCTGTCGGCTTTGACGTTGGCGGGGACGCTAACAAGGTGTTCGTGCTGGTCTACAACCTGTACGATACCGCTGATCTGTACCGCCGTTTCCCCGCCGCCGAGGGACGCCTGTATTTCATCGGCGGGTTTGCCGCGACCTATTTGCGGCGCGGCAATATCGTGCTGATCCCAGTGCGGCTCGGCGTTGGCTATCGAGCGGGCGTCAATGTCGGTTATATGAAGTTCACGCAGAAATCGAACTGGCTCCCGTTCTGATCGTCGAGGAAGCCTAGACACGTCGGGCGCGAAACGAATCGTCTCTGATCGTCACCTTGGCCGATCTGGCGTGCGCCCCATATTCTGAGCCAACTTGCCGCGTCGCATGGTGGCGGTGCGGCCACCAGGATTGCTCAGCATGAAGAAGATCGGCTTTCTCTCCTTTGGCCATTGGTCGGCTTCTCCGCACTCGGCCACGCGCTCTGCCGCCGACGTGCTGCTTCAGTCTATCGAGCTCGCCGTCGCCGCAGAGGAGCTCGGCGCGGATGGTGCCTATTTCCGCGTCCATCATTTTGCACGCCAGCTCGCCTCGCCATTCCCGCTACTTGCCGCGGTGGGCGCGCGCACACGCCGGATCGAGATCGGGACCGGCGTGATCGACATGCGCTACGAGAACCCGTTCTACATGGCGGAAGACGCCGGGGCTGCCGATCTGATCAGCGGTGGCCGGCTCCAGCTCGGCATCAGCCGCGGTTCGCCCGAACAGGTGGTCGAAGGCTGGCGCTATTTCGGCTATTCGCCAGCGGAGGGCACCACCGATGCGGACATGGGCCGCCGCCATGGCGAGGTGTTTTTCGAGCTGCTGAAGGGTGAAGGCTTCGCGCGTCCGAACCCGCAGCCGATGTTTCCAAATCCTCCTGGACTGTTGCGCATGGAGCCCTTCTCTGCTGGCCTGCGCGAGCGGATCTGGTGGGGTTCCGCGTCCGATGCGACGGCGATCTGGGCTGCGCAGCAGGGGATGAACCTACAAAGCTCCACGCTAAAGGCGGACGAGAGCGGCGAGCCGTTCCACGTGCAACAGGCGAGGCAGATCCGGGCCTACCGCGCCGCCTGGAAAGAAGCCGGCCATGCGCGCGAGCCGCGCGTGTCAGTGTCACGCTCGATCTTCGCGCTGATGAACGATCTCGACCGGCAGTATTTCGGCGCTGGGGCCGACAGCGACCAGATCGGCGTAATCGACAATATGCGCGCGGTCTTCGGACGTTCCTATGCGGCGGAGCCAGATCGCTTGGTCGAGCAGCTACGTGCAGATGAGGCTATTGCGGAGGCCGACACGCTGCTGCTCACCGTGCCGAACCAATTGGGCGTCGATTACAATGCCCATGTAATCGAGAGCATCCTCACGCATGTGGCACCGGCGCTCGGCTGGCGCTGAGCAGCGCTTCTGCCAGGGCTGAGTGACTGGTTTCCTGACGGTCAGCCGCAGGCATCGTCGCCCGTGAGACTATCAGGAACGATGCCCTATCGTCAGTCGTGACACGTCGGGGCTGAGCCCGACGTGTCCGACCGAACCAGCAACGCTTACTCCGACGTCTCGGCCTGCGCCGCGGCAAGCGTGCGGTATTTGTTGCGCAAGCCGACCTTGTCGATCTTCTCGGTGCCGAGCTTGGGAAGCGGCTCGCTGACCAGCCAGATGCGCTGGGGCACCTTGAAGGCCGCGATATGCTGGGTCAGGAACGCGCTCAGATCGTCCACGGTCACGGCGCCCGGCTGAGCCAAACGCACCACTGCACCCGGGACCTCGCCAAATTTTTCATCCGCTAGGCCGAATACCGCCGCTTCGGCGACTTCCGCATGCTGATAGAGCGCATCTTCTACTTCCTGACAGCTGATGTTCTCGCCGCCGCGGATGATGATGTCTTTCTTGCGATCGACGATGAAGAGGTACCCGTCTTCGTCGAGATAGCCGATGTCGCCGGTCAGGAAATAACCGTCTGCGGTGTAGCAGGCCTGGGTAGCTTCAGGCTTGCCCCAGTATTCCTGGAAGCAGGCGGCCGAACGGATCGAAACTTCGCCGCGCTCCCCCTGCGGCACTGGCTTGCCCGCGTCATCCAGGATGGCGAGATCGACCAACGGCATCGATGGGCGGCCGGCAGAATTGGGCTTCGCCAGGTAGTTGGTGCGCCAATTGCCGGTGCCGACGCCATTCGTCTCGGTGAGCCCGTAACCAATCAGCGGCGCGCCCTCCATTTCCTCGTTGATACGCTTTACGTGCTCCACCGGGCGCGGCGCGCCGCCCGCAGCGATGTCGGCGACGCTCGATAGATCATATTTGTGCCGACTGGGATGGTTGAGCATCTCGAAGCTCATCAGCGGCACGCCGACGAAATAGGTGATCTTCTCCTGCTCGATGAGGCGCATCGCCTCCTCGGCATCCCACTTGGGCATGAGCACCAGCTTGCGACCGATCGCGAACGACTGGAGGAAGACCGGTACTTCAGCCGTTACGTGAAACAGCGGCACGTTCAGCAGCGTGGAGGGCTGCAGCCCACTCGCCTGCCCTTCCTGCGCGGCGAGGGCGAGCATCATGAGCGCAGAGCCGAGATAGTTGAACACGCCCTGCGTCACCTGCCGATGGGTGGAGAGCGCACCCTTGGACTGGCCGGTCGATCCGGAGGTGAAAAGGATGGTGGCATGATCATCCGGGCCAAGCGCCGGCATTGTGGCGTCGCCCGCCGCCTTAGCGACAATCGGCTCCAAGGCGGTGGCCAGCGGCTTCAGATCGTCAAACTCGACTACGATGGCGGACAGTTGCGGCAGGGCGGCAAGGCGCTTGCAGCGAGGCGGATCGGCGAACACCAGCGTGCATCCGACATCCTCGACGCCCGCCTGAAGCTCCTCAGATTGCCACCAGCCGTTGAGCAACGTGGCGACGCCGCCCGCCATCAGGATGCCCATGTAGATGACGATCCACGACGGAGAGTTGCGTGCGGCGATGCCAACGCGATCGCCCTTCTTCACGCCGAACCCGCTGACCAGCGCCGAAGCGACTTCCTGCGCCTTGGCATAGATCTCAGCGTAGGTAAGCCGTTCTGCGCCCGCGACGAGGAACTCGGTCGCCGCGTGCTGCTGACTGTAATGGGCGAAGTAGGCGGGCAACGTGGGCGGTGCTGCGGCAATGATCGGTAGCGTCTGGCCAAACCGCTCGATGGACCCGAGTGCGAGCGGGCCGCCCTCGCCCGTCAACGCGGCCATGGTCGCGTCCATTTTGAGATCTAGTTCGCTCTTCATGCGTCTCTCCGCTTGGTCCTGGTCTCTGGCGCCCTTATGCAGGCGCGACGCCAGAGGGAAAAGCCTTGATCCTGCCCATGTACGCCGCGGCCGCCGGCCATATCCGCTTTGACGATCTCGGGTTACACCCGGACGTCTTCTCCATCGGCTTCTTCACGCTACGCTGGTACAGCCTCGCCTATATCGCAGGCATCGTCGTTGGCTGGTGGTATCTGCTGAAGCTGCTGGCGCAGCCCGGCGCGCCGATGGCGCGGCGCCACGCCGACGACCTGGTATTCTATGCCACCTTGGGCATTATCCTGGGCGGACGCATCGGCTATGTTCTGTTCTACGCCCCGGACATGATCCTGCACCCGCTACGGATCCTGCGTTTGTGGGATGGCGGCATGAGCTTCCACGGCGGTGTCATCGGCACCAGCCTCGCCATTGTCCTGTTTGCCCGCAAGAATGGCCTGAACTGGCTGCGCATTCACGATTACGTCGCATGTGTGGTGCCGTTCGGCTTGTTCTTCGGCCGCCTGGCGAATTTCGTGAATGGTGAGCTTTGGGGCAAGCCGACGGACGTTCCTTGGGGGATCATATTCTCGCGCACCGTGCCCGCCGGCTTTGCCGAACCGGCGCGCCACCCGAGCCAGCTTTACGAGGCGGGGCTTGAAGGCATCGCGCTCTTCGCCATCCTGTGGTTCTTCTTTTGGCGCACCGACGCGCGGTACCAGCCGGGCAAGCTCGTCGGCGTCTTCCTTGCAGGCTACGGGGTCGCGCGCTTCTTTGTGGAATTCTTCCGCGAACCGGACTCGCAGTTTGCCGGCACCTTCTTCGCGACCACCATCCACATGGGACAATTGCTGTGCCTTCCGATGATCGCGGGCGGGCTGTACCTCGTTGCGACGGCGCCAGGCCGCCGGCAGCGGGTTGAGCCGATCGCGGGTGGTGAGAGCGTGGCGTGAGCATTTGAGAATGAGGCGTGCGCCCTCAGGTTAGGGCCGTCGCTCAGCTACGGATTGAAGCACGCGGCGGCCCCATGTGGGATGAGGAACCGACGCAAAGGTGCGTGTGGATCGTCCGGATGGCGCAGCTGTCTACTCGGTTACCTCGCCTGCTGTATCACGCGAAGCTGGCAGCGGGGCAAGCAACCTTCGCCACCGGCTGATCAGATCAGGCTTCGCTTACCAGCAGCTTGTCGATCCGCCGGCCGTCCAGATCAACAACCTCGAACCGCCAGCCTTGCTCAACGAAGCTTTCGCCTTCACCCGGCAGGTGTCGGAACACGGCCAGCGCCAAACCCGCCACCGTCGCATAGTCGCGGTCCTCGGGAAGCTCGATCCCCAACCGCTCGGCGAGCGAATCGGCGGCGGTCGTACCGGCGACGAGCAGCGTTCCGTCGTCCCGCACCACGATATTGGGCGCTTCCCCCGGTTCGGCGTCTGACGCAAACTCGCCCGCGATCGCCGCCAGCAAGTTCGCCGGCGTTACGATGCCCTCGAAATGCCCATATTCATCGTGGATCAGCGCCATCGGCACCTCCGCACGGCGCAGCGCATCCAGCGCGTCCATCGCGTCGATCTGGTCCACCACGAACGGCGCCTTGCGCACCAGTTTTCGAAGGTCGAGCGTGTCGCCACGCGCAAGCGCGGCCGCAACATCGCGCGCCTGCACCACGCCGATCACGGCGTCGATCGATCCATCGGCTACTGGCAAGCGGCTGTGCGGCGTAGCAAGAAGCTTCTCACGAATAGCCGTGTCGCTGAGGCCTGCGTCCAGCCAATCGACCTCCGTTCGCGGTGTCATCACTTCGCGTACCGGACGGTCAGCAAGCCGCACCACGCCGGAAATGATTGAGCGCTCATGCTCCTCAATCAGGCCGGACTTGGAAGCCTCGGCCACGATCAGGTGCAGTTCTTCGGCCGTGACATGCTCATCCGATTCGCGATTGAGCCTCAGCAGGCGGAAGATCAGCCCGCTGGATGCATCGAGCAGCCACACGATCGGCTTGGTCAGGGACGCAAGCCAGGTCATGGGGAGCGCAATCCAGACGGCGACCGGTTCGGGGTTGCGCAGGGCGATCTGCTTGGGAACAAGCTCGCCGATGATCAGCGAGGCATAGGTCGTCAGACCAATAACAAGCGCCACGCCGAGATTGCCGGCAATGTGCGAGGGCACACCCGCCGATTCGAGCAGCGCCCCGGTTGGGCCGCCCAGGCTTGCGCCCGAATAGGCGCCGTTGATGATGCCGATCAGGGTGATGCCGATCTGCACGGTTGAGAGGAATTTGCCCGGATCGGCAGCGAGGTCGATCGCCGCCTGGGCACCGCGCCGGCCGCTACGCACCATGGCGTCCAGCCGCGCTTTGCGCGCAGAAACAATCGCAAGCTCGCTCATCGCGAAGACGCCGTTGAGGGCGACCAGCGCAAGAATGATCAGGACGTCGATCCAGGGGAACGGCGGTGGCATGATGAATGGCTCTCTTGGCGGGATTTCTCGTCGTCGACAACTCCCTGTGTCAGCCACGGTTCAGCACGGAAGCGGAACAAGCCGCCAAACAGGCGGGTTCTACCCGCCAGATCATGGAGGAATGAGATACAATGAAGCGGAAAGTCACCGCGGCGATTGCCGGATGCGCATTGTTGGCGACCACCGCCGGCTGCACCACCGATCCTGAAACGGGCCAACAGCGAATCTCCAAGGCGGCGATCGGCGGCATCGGCGGCGTGCTTGGTGGTTATTTGCTTGGCGATCTTGTCGGCGGGCGCCGGGACCGCACGGAAAAGATCGTCGGTGCTGGCATTGGCGGCATCGCAGGCGCTGGGATTGGCGCTTACATGGACCGTCAGGAGCGCGAGATGCGCGCCCGTACCGCTGGCACCGATGTGCAGGTAACGCGTCAGGGCGACGACCTGCTGCTCAACATCCCCAGCGGCATCAATTTTGCCTATGATTCGGCAACCGTTCAGCCGCAGTTCCAGCGCACGCTGGATGAAGTCGCCAAGGTGCTGAGCGACTATAACCGCACCTTTGTGGACGTGTACGGCCACACCGATTCGAACGGCAGCGACAGCTATAATCAGGCCTTGTCGGAACGCCGCGCTGCGGCAGTCGCCGATTATCTTTCCGGCCGCGGGGTCACCCGTGCGCGTATCGGCACACGCGGCTTTGGCGAAACTCAGCCGATCGCGAGCAACGAGACGGAGGATGGCCGCGCGGCAAATCGCCGGGTGGAGATCAAGATCGTGCCGATTTCGGAAAGCGAAGTGGGCTACCGCAACTGATCGGCCGCGGCGGCCTGGGGGAGCAGAGCGGCATGCCGCCGTTCTGCCATCCCTCGCCGCCGCCTCTTTCGTGCTGCGAGGACCCTATCGCCGCTGCGCGAAAAACTCCCGCAACAGGCGCGCGGATTCCGCTGCACCGATATCGGCATAAAGCTCAGGCCGGTGATGGCAGGTCGGCTGCGTGAAAAAACGCGGGCCGTGCTCCACTGCCCCGCCCTTCGGATCCGCCGCACCATAATAGACCCGCCGGATGCGCGCATGGGCGATCGCTCCCGCGCACATTGCGCATGGCTCAAGCGTTACCCACAGGTCGCATTCTTCTAGACGATCGCGGCCCAAGGCGTGCGCAGCACCACGAATCGCCAGCATTTCGGCGTGAGCGGTGGGATCGCATTGTCGGCGAGGGGCATTGGCCGCAACGGCAACGATAGCGTCACCGATCGAGACGACGGCGCCGACGGGTACTTCGCCCTCCGCCGCCGCTGCGCGAGCGGCATCTAAAGCGGCGCGCATGGGCGGGGGCAGCGGAAACATGATGCCCGTCTAAGGCAGCCCGCTCGAAAACTGAACGGGCGGAAGCCGCTTACTACGCGCCAAGCGCGGACTTATTGTTCCGGTGTAGAGGTCGCGCCGGGCTTCTGCACATCGACCCGGGGGACCTCGATCACTTTCCGTTCGGTGCCAAGGTCGATCTTGCCGACGTCCGCCTTGAATTCGGGTGCCTGGCCACCCTCGATCCGGGGCAACCTTGCGGTCTGGGTCTGGTCGATGTTGATGAAGCCGGTCGCCATTCCCGCAAGAATCACGAGCGCGGCAATGCCGAGAAGGACAAGAAGGGCGCGCATGGTCCGGTCTCCAATCGATTCGCTGACGCAACAACGAACCGGGTCCGAGGTAAGTTGCATGCCGCCGCGCTTGACGATTCGAGACATTGCCGCTATCCGCGCCGACTTTCCGGGCCAACCCGAAACTCAGGATCACGAACCATGTCGCGCATCTGCGAGCTGACCGGCAAGGGCCGGCAGGTGGGAAACAACGTTTCCCATGCTAACAACAAGACCAAGCGTACCTTCCTGCCGAACCTGCAGAACGTGACGCTCATGTCCGACGTGCTGGAGCGCAGCGTGCGCTTGCGCGTGTCGACGCATGGCCTGCGCTCGGTGGAGCATAATGGCGGGCTCGACAATTGGCTGGTTAAGACCAGCGATGACAAGCTGTCGCTGCGTGCACGTCGCCTGAAGCGCGACGTCGTGAAGAAGCGCTCCACGACTGAGACCGCCACCGCCGCCTGATTGGCGCAAGGTTGCGAGACGATGGCCTGTCGCCCCTTGGGTGACGGGCTTTTCGTCGTTTGCGATATTGGCCACAGAAGGGTCTCCGACGCTCGGAAGCTACCTATCGAGCGTGTGCCAGGCTGAGCTTAGGCACACCCGCGCGTCATCGTAGCCGAAATTTCAACAGGTAGGACGGGCGCCACGGCATTCCGTCATTGTCGGTGACGATCCATACCATCGTCGCGCCCCGTTCCTGCGTGATCGCGATTCCTTCGCAATTCTCGCGCATGAGCGGCGCTGCCAGGGTGGCAATCACGCTGCCCCGCACCTGCGCACCGGGGCGTAGCGCCGTCGCCGCTACCCGCACCAATTTGGCGCTGAAGTTGAACGGATATTGGAAGCGCCGGGTGAGCACGAGAAGGTCGCCATTCGGCAGCACCGCCGCACCACTGGGATCGTAGCGTTCGGGTGGGATGAAGCGAAAGGATGCCGCCCTTGTCCGGGAATCGCTGGGATCTCCGGAGAACAGCACCGCGTAACGCTCCCGACGATTCGGCTTGCGCTCGGCAAGGGCCACAAAGCGGCCGTCCGGGAGCCTGACCAGCGCCTCCGCCCCTTGATTGCGCACCCACTTCCGCATCAGCGCGGGCGCGCTACGGCCTTCGACCCGCCGGAAGTCCGGGCTGTAGCGCCATATCTCGTTTTGATTCTCAAAGCCGACCCATGCCGTTCCGCGATCCGGATCGAGCGCCAGTGACTCGCTATCGCGGTCTGCCCGGTTCCAGCCGACCGCTGGCCCGTCCGGCAGCACGTGCCCCCGGGAATCGATCGCCTCCGCGTCGCGGAGCGCAAAGCTGACGATGTTGCCGCCGTCCGACATCAGAATGGCGCGCCCCTCCCGCCACGCGATCGCCGAAAATCCGCCAAACGCGGGATCGTGGCTGCGCAGCTTATACCCGGCAACGGGCACGAGGCTCCCGATCCGCCTCGGCCAACCGTCCTCCGGAACATAAGGCACGATCGTGATCGATGGTTGAGCGCTGATCAGCGGAAGCCGCTCGTCGCCGGCATAGCGCGGCACGATCAGCAGAACAGCGCTGAGCGAAAGCGCCCAGCGCACGAGGCTTCGCGACGGCTTCATACCTGAACCGGGGATAACGAGCGCATTCAGGCTCGGCTCAATGCGAATCGGCCAAAAGCATATTCATCGAGACGGCATCCGCCCTCTCCGACGAAATTTGGTACGGGAGACGCAACCATGTTCAAGAAGCTTTCGCTCGCCGGCGCCGCTCTCGCGATGAGCACGGTGGCCATGATCCCGGCAGAAGCATCGGCACAGCGCTACTATGGCGACCGTTATGAGCGCCAGTATCGCGGCTACGATAATCGCGACAATTATCGCGGCTATCGCGGCAACGACCGCCGCTATTATCGCAACCAGCGCTGCAACAACGGCACGACCGGCACAATTGTCGGCGCGATCGCCGGCGGCCTGCTGGGCCGCGTGATCGACAGCCGCGGTGATCGCGCACTTGGCACCGTGCTTGGCGGCGTGGGCGGTGCGGTCGCCGGCAACGCAATCGAGAAGTCGAACAACCCGCGTTACTGCCGCTAACGGCGCGGCCGGCGGGATCCTCGCCGACGAGATGGCCCTTTGGCCTGCTTATCCCTCGCGTAGCGTATGAGGGCGCGGGCCCGCTTCCGGAAGGAGGCGGGCCCGTTGTTTTTGCCTGTCGTTTTTGGTCGCGCCATCTTGCTCAGAAGAGCGGGGCCAGGCTTGTTGATTGCCGCTGACAGTTGTTAGCGGGCGTCGCAGCGGCTATATTCCAGTCATGCTGCGCAATCGTGCCACGACCACTACTATCACCCCGGTTTGCCGGGGGCGGTCGCTCACGCGCTGATGCGCTGACGGCTTGCTCGCCCGGGAACGGGTGGGCCGGCGTCCTCCACTTCGTTCCTGCCACACTCCGGACGCTCTTTTCGTCGCGGGTCCGCTCGCCTAAGCGCATCGGTATTGCAGGAAAGCCTATCATGAACATGCTCTCGATCACGCTTCCGGATGGCTCGGTACGCGAGGTGCCGCCGGGATCGACCCCGATGGACATTGCCGCCGCGATCGGCCCCGGCCTCGCCAAGGCTGCGATCGCCGCGCGCGTCGACGGCGAGCTGCGCGACATCAACCGCCCGTTCGAGCGCGATGCGCAGCTGGCGCTGGTCACGCACCGCGACGAGGTCGACGCGCTCGAGCTCGCCCGTCACGATTTCGCCCACGTCCTCGCCGAAGCGGTGCAGGCGCTGTTCCCCGGCACGCAGATCACCTTCGGCCCGGCGACGGACGACGGCTTCTATTACGATTTCGCCGCCCCGGCGGATCGCGGGCCGTTCACCGAGGAGGATCTGCCCGCGATCGAGGCCAAGATGCGCGAGATCATCGCGCGTGATGAGCCGCTGATTCGTGAAGTCTGGTCGCGCGCCGACCTAATCGACCGTTGGACCAAGCAGGGCGAGACCTTCAAGGCCGAATGGGCCGCCGAGCTTCCCGAAGGCGAGGAACTGACGGTCTACCGCGCCGGCAAGGGAGAGGACGCCTGGCTCGACATGTGCCGCGGCCCGCACCTTGCCTCCACGGGCAAGCTCGATCCGCAGGCGTTCAAGCTGACGCGCGTGTCAGGCGCCTATTGGCGCGGCGACCAGAAGAACGCGATGCTGAGCCGCATCTACGGCACGGGTTGGTTGAACAAGAAGCAGCTCGATGCGCATCTCCACATGCTGGAGGAAGCGGCGAAGCGCGATCACCGCAAGATCGGGCAGGAAATGGACCTGTTCCACCTCCAGTCCGAAGCGCATGGCAGCGTCTTCTGGCATCCCAAGGGCTATATGATCTGGCGGCAGCTGGAGGCGTATATGCGCCGGCGGTTGGATGCTGGCGGCTATGAAGAAGTGAAGACGCCGCAGGTGATGGATGCGCGCCAGTGGGAACGTTCCGGCCACTGGGGCAAGTATCGCGAGAACATGTTCGTCATTCCTGACGAAGTGCCGAACGTCTCCGACGAAGGCGCGCTCGTCTCGCCCGAGGCGGACTGGATGGCGCTGAAGCCGATGAACTGCCCGGCGCACGTCCTGATTTTCCGCCAGGGAATCAAATCGTATCGCGATCTGCCGATCCGCATGGCCGAGTTCGGCTGCTGCCACCGCAACGAGCCGCACGGCGCGCTGCACGGCATCATGCGCGTCCGCCAGTTCACGCAGGACGACGCGCATATCTTCGTGCGCGAGGACCAGGTGGTCGACGAGGTCGCGAAGTTCATCGACCTGCTCGACAGCGTGTATCACGACCTGGGCTTCACGGATTACGCGGTGAAGCTGGCGCTGCGCCCCGAGAAGCGCTTCGGCGACGATGCGATGTGGGACAAGGCCGAGGACGAGCTGCGTCGCGCCGTGATGGCATCGAACCTGCCGCAGAAGATCAAGGACGGGTTCGAGGAGCTGGAGGGCGAAGGCGCCTTCTATGCGCCCAAGCTGGAATTCCACCTGACCGACGCAATCGGGCGGACGTGGCAGGTCGGCACGATCCAGTCCGATCGCGTGCTGCCGGAGCGCCTCGACGCGAGCTACATCGGCGAGGATGGCGAGCGGCATCGCCCGGTGATGCTGCACCGAGCGATCCTCGGCACGTTCGAGCGATTCCTGGGCATCCTGATCGAGCATCACGCCGGCCGCTTCCCGCTGTGGCTGTCGCCCGTGCAGGCGGTGGTGGCGACGATCGTGTCCGAAGCCGACGATTATGCGCATGTCGTACGCGACAGGCTGGCCGCGGCCGGGCTGCGCGTCGAGACGGATCTTCGCAATGAGAAGATCAACTACAAGGTGCGCGAGCACAGCCTGGCAAAGGTGCCGGCGCTGCTGGTGGTCGGCAAGCGCGAGGCGGAGGAAGGCACCGTCGCGGTTCGCCGGCTCGGAAGCCAGGGGCAGGAGATCGTCCCACTTGACGAGATCATCGCCCGGCTGGTGAAGGAAGCGACGCCGCCCGACTTGGCCTGACCCTCCCCGCCCATCCCTTTGGGGCTGAGCGCGTCGAAGCACGTGCCAAGCCCTCGGAGCTAGGGCAAACCGGAGGGGCGAATCTTGGCCGGGAGCGGAACGGCACGTCACCCCGGGCTTGTCCCGAGGTCCACCGCCCCGCAAACGCTATAACTGTGGGTGCGCGGAGCCGTGGATGCCGGGACAAGCCCTGCATGACGCAGGTGAGTTACCGCGGCCGCGTCCACAAAACCGGATCGCGCGGGCGATCCGCTACTGGCCGCCGCGCTGCGATCGCCGCCTTCACCACCCAGGCCAGCTTCGCGCGGTTGGACGTCGTCACCCGGTGATCCCAGGCATGGTTACCGCGCGCCGCGACCGCCCGCGCGATGTCGCCATAAATGCCCGCCGCTGCCAGCACTGCCCAGCGCGCCCGGCCCGGCAAACGTGCCGCACCAACGCGCGCACTCGCCTCGTGTAGCGCCGCCCGTGTCGCCAGCCGGCGCGACAGCACCGTCAGCCGATCGCGAAACGGCGGCTTCATGTGCTGGCCAGGTGGCATGTCCATCTCTACCAGCCACTCGACCGGCAGATAGCAGCGCCCGATCCGGTCATCCTCTTCGATATCGCGGGCGATGTTGGCGAGCTGGAACGCCATGCCGAGATCGCAAGCTCGGTCCAGCGTGTCCTCGTCCGCCGGATCGACCCCCATGACGACCGCCATGATGCACCCGACCGCGCCGGCGACATGATAGCAGTAACGATACAGGTCGGCCTCGCTGCGCGGCCGCCAATCCTCCGCATCGAGCCGAAAGCCGGTGACGAGATCATGCGCGAACCGCGCCGGCAGGCCGGTTTCGGCCGCGACGAGGCGCAGCGCGTCGAACGGCATGTCACCCACGACCTCGCCTGCGAGCGCCGCGCTGGTCTTTTCGGCGATGATCGCGACCCGCGCCTCGGCGTCGGACACGATGGTCGCGCCATGTCCGTGATCCTGCCCGTCGACGATATCGTCGCAGGCCCGGCACCAGGCATAGAGCAGCCACGCCCGTTCGCGCGTGGCGCGATCGAACAGGTTGCTCGCCATGGCGAAGCTCTTGGACCCGCGCGCGATGGAATCACGTGCCGCGCGGACCAGCGCGCCACGTTCCTCGCTCAGCCGATGATTGTCGTCGCGCGCCACCTGGGCCTCTTGGATAACGGGCAACCGCGCGGCGGCCGCCCCGTGCAGGTTTAAAGGTCGTCCGCGCTCATCCGCACGATCGGCTGGGCGGGTACGTGCGCCGCCATGCGCTCGAGCAGATCCTCCAGCGTGTCGGCGATGATCAGCAATCCGCGATGCTGCGGCCGCAGAAAGCCGACGTCACCCATCTTCTCCCAAAAGGAGACGAGATGGTCGTAATACCCACCAGCATTGAGCAACCCGACCGGATCGGTGTGATAGCCGATCTGCGCCCAGCTCAGCGCCTCCCACAATTCGTCCATCGTCCCCGTGCCGCCGGGAATGGTGACGAACCCGTCCGCCAGATCGGTGAACGCACGCTTGCGATCGTGCATGCCGCCGACGACGTGAAGCTCGGTCAGGCCGCGGTGCGCGACCTCGGCGTCGACGAGCGCCTGCGGGATGATCCCGATCACCTCGCCGCCGGCCTGAAGTGCGCCATCGGCCACCGCGCCCATCAGCCCCAGCCGCCCGCCGCCATAGACCACGCCGATGCCGCGCTCGGCCAGCGTGCGGCCAACGCTCCAGGCGAGTTCCATGTACATGGGATCACGCGGCGTTGCCGAGCCGCAATAGACTGCCAGCCGCTTCACCATCTGCTCTCCCGTACAAGGCGGAGAGCTACGCACAGTTTCAACGTCTTACTCCTTCAAGCATCAATGCCGCCGTCGCCTTGGCACTACCCACGACGCCGGGGATGCCGGCGCCCGGGTGGGTGCCCGCGCCGACGAAATACATGTTCCCGATCGCATCATCGCGGTTGTGCACCCGGAAATAGGCGCTTTGCGTCAGCACCGGTTCTAGGCTGAAGGCGCTTCCCAGATGCGCGTTCAGATCGCGGGAGAAATCGGCCGGGCTGTAGCTGAACTTGGTGATGATCCGCTCGTGAATGTCCGGGATCAGACGCCGCCCGACTTCATCCAGAATGCGCTTCTCCAAGATGGGGGCGATCCGCTCCCAATCCTCCGGGAATTTGCCCTGATGCGGCACCGGCGCGAGCGCATAGAAGGTCGAGCAGCCCTCGGGCGCCAGGCTCGGATCGGTGACGGTCGGATGGTGCAGATAGAGCGAGAAATCCTCGCTCAACACGCCGTGATCGTAGATGTCGGCGAGCAGCCCCTTATAGCGCGGACCGAACAGGATCATGTGGTGCGGGATGCCCGGCCACGTTCCCTTGATGCCGAAGTGAACGACGAACAGCGACGGCGAGAACTTCTTGCGCTCCAGCCGCGCCGCCGTGCGCGCCGCCGCCCGCGAGCCGTTCAAGAGATCGCGATAAGTGTGGACGATATCGCCGTTGGAGGCGACCATATCCGCTTCCTGGCGCCAGCCGCTCTGCGTGCGCACGGCTGTAACCCGGTCTCCCATGGTCTCGATCTCGGCCACCGGGTCGTTCAGCCGCAGCGTGCCGCCCAGCCGCTCGAACAGCGTCACCATGCCGGCCACCAGCCGATTGGTGCCGCCGCGCGCGAACCAGACGCCGCCGTCGCGCTCCAGTTTGTGGATCAGCGCGTAGATGGCGCTGGTGGTCATCGGGTTGCCGCCGACGAGCAGCGTGTGGAACGACAGCGCCTCGCGCAGCTTCTCGCTCTTCACGAACGAGGACACCATTGAATAGACCGATCGCCACGCCTGATATTTGGCCAGCGCCGGCGCGGCCTTGATCATCGAGGCGAAGTCGAGAAACGCGACATGGCCGAGCTTTTCATAGCCTTCGTGGAAAACACCGGCGGAATACGCGAGGAACTTGCTGTAGCCCTCGACATCGGCTGGATCGAGCTTGGCGATCTCGGTGCGCAGCACCTTGTCGTCGTTGGTGTAATCGAAATTGGTGCCATCGGGCCAGTTCAGCCGGTAAAATGGCTGCACTGGCTCCAGCGTCACGTCGCGGCTCATCTCGTCGCCGCTCAGCGCCCACAATTCCTGCAGGCATGCCGGATCGGTGATGACGGTGGGCCCGGCATCAAAGGTGAAGCCGTCCTGCTGCCAGACGTAAGCGCGCCCGCCCGGCTTGTCGCGCGCCTCGACGATGGTGGTCGCCACGCCCGCCGATTGCAGGCGAATGGCGAGCGCCAGGCCACCGAACCCGGCGCCGATGATGATGGCACGGCTGCTCATGATAGATTCCTGATCACGCGAAGGGCACGAAATAGGGGCACCGGGGGGCGCCCGGACAGCACGCGAAGCTTGTCCTTGGTGGTCGACCGCGCAGCATAGAAGCGCGCAATCAGATTCGGATGAAGCCGGTAGAACCGCTCCAGCACCTTGTAGCGCGCGTCGGGATCGGCAGCGCGGAACAGCATGGCATCGAGCATCCGGTAGAACCGCCGCTCTTCCCAGCGTTCGCGCGCGTAATCATAGGTCAGATCGTGCAGTCCTTCGCCGCTGAGATCACTGGCTTGCGCAATGCGCACCGCCAGGCGAACCGCGTCGGGCAGCGAATAGCCCGTGGTCGGGTGGAACAGCCCCGCCCGCGCGCCTGCCTTGGCGACCTTCGCCCCGCCCCATCGCCAATAACCTTCGAAATCGCCGCCGATCACCACCGGCAGCGCGCCGCGCTCCTCGCGCAGATCATTCGCCCCAGTCGCGACTTCCCAGCCGCGCGCGGTGGCATAAACGTCGATCCGGTGGTTCAAGGCGCGGACGTTAAGCGATGGTCCGTCACTGTAATAGGTGTCCTCGACGAACAAGCGCGTCGGCGAGAAAGGAAGCAGATAGACGAAGCGATAGCCGTCATGCTGCGCCACCGTCGCGTCCATCACCGTTGGGCGATCGATGCCGTGGCCGGCGGGAATATCGAGCGTGCGCCCGACGAATTTTTGCCAGCCCACGTCCAACATGGAAAGATCGCCGGCGCCGCGCGCATCGATCACGCCCTTGGCCTCGATACGATCGCCGTCCGCCAGCACCACGGCCGTCGGACTGCACGCCAGCACCTTGCGGCCCGGCATGATCGCCTCTGCCGGCAACGCCTTGCGCACCACCTCGTCGAACCGCTCCGATTCGATCGAATAATAGGGCTGGTTGATCGTGCGCGCATGCGCCGGGAAGGAAACGTCATAGGCCGGCCAAGCATGGCAAACGAGCGGGCTCAGCAACCAGCGGTCGTCCTTGGCCACATCGGCATCGAAGAACGACCAGATGTGATTGCCGCCTAGGCTGTCGCCCGAATCGACGATGCGCACGTCGAGATCGGGGCGCCGCGCGGCCAGCGCCAGTGCGATCAGCCCGCCCGCCAGCCCGCCGCCGACGATGGCGAGGTCGCATTCATGGGTCACCGGCATCCTTCGTGCCTAGCGGATCGATGGCCCCGACGGAAGCACGGATAGGCAGCGTGCTGCGCTATCCCGACGCGCCCATTCGTGCGGGTTGACGCCCGCGACACGGTAAGTGCGGCGCTTCCCCGAACGCGGCGCACGCCGTACAAGGCCGCCCATGTCGATCGCGCTTGCCATCATCCTTTCCGCTTCGGCGATGACGCTGATCGTGGGCGTTCGTTATCTGATCACCAGTGGCGCCTTCGCCGTGGCCACGCGGGTGCGCCACCCCGGACTTTATACCGGGCTCGATCCGCAGATTCGGCGCGAGATCTGGTGGAGCCTCGCCTCCGCCGCGATTTATGGCGTGCCGGCGGGCGTGGTCGCTTGGGGCTGGCAAAATCGCGGCTGGACCCAGGTCTACACCGACGTCTCGGCTTTTCCCCTCTGGTACCTGCCGGTGTCGGTGTTGTTGTTCCTGTTCGTCCACGACACCTGGTTCTACTGGACGCACCGCTGGATGCATCGGCCCAAGCCGTTTCGCGTCGCTCATGCGGTCCATCATGCCAGCCGCCCGCCAACGGCATGGGCCGCGATGGCATTTCACCCGATCGAGGCGCTCACCGGCGCTGTGGTAATTCCGCTACTGGTGTTCGTCATTCCGATCCACGTCGGCGCACTCGGATTGGTCCTGACGATCATGACGGTTATGGGTGTAACGAACCACATGGGCTGGGAGATTTTCCCGCGGTTCATGTGGCAGGGGCCAATGGGGACTTGGCTGATCACCGCCAGCCATCATCAGCGCCACCACGAGCGGTACGGGTGTAATTATGGGCTTTATTTCCGGTTCTGGGATCGGCTGTGCCGCACGGACGAAGGCCTCGGCGATTTCGCGCGGGACCGGGCGCGTGCTGCTGCTCGGCGTGAGCGCCGCGACGCTGATCGGCGCCACTCCGGTGGCGCAGCTTGACGTCGATTTCGATCAGGTTCGCTCGGCCAAGGGTGTGCTGCGCATCTGCCTGACGGCGGCGCCTGAAAATTTTCCCACCTGTGTTGACGATCACAATGCCACCCGGCGCTCCATTCCGGCAGGCGCCAGCTCGCTCCGCTTCGAAGGCCTGCCGCACGGAAATTACGCCGTTGCGGTGATCCATGACGAGAACGGCAATAAGAAGCTGGATACGATCGCTGGTATTCCCCGCGAAGGCTTTGGCTTCTCGCGCAATCCGCCGATTCGCTTCGGCCCCCCCAGCTTCTCGGCAGCGCGGTTTGCCATCAACAGTGATGCCGAAAAACAACAAGTGAGGCTGCGCTACATCCTGTAAGCGGAGTGCAGGAGCTAAATAGCTGCATGCGGGTTGTGAGCGGACCAGAAGGAACGCATCGCCCGTGACAGCCAAATTTCTCTTCGGCCTTGCCGCAGCCGCCGCCGCAACAATCCTGCCGACGCTGGCAGTAGCGCAGAATGCGCCAAATGCCTCGGCCAGCGCCGAAGCACTCGCCCAGGAACTCGACGGCGACTCGATCACAGTCGGGATCGGCGCAGGCTATCTTCCCGATTACGAAGGGTCGGACGATTACCGCTGGACTCCTGTTCCAGGCGTGATCGGCTCGGTGAGCGGCATCAACTTCCAGGTGCTCGGCAACCGTGCCAGCGCCGATCTCATTCCCAACACGTCGGGCTCCTCCTGGGATCTTCAGGCCGGCCCCCTTGGGGTGATCAATTTCACGCGTACCAATCGGGCCAGCATCAATGATCCGCGCGTGCGGGCGCTGGGCGAGCGGGACACGGCGATCGAACTCGGCGGCTTTGTCGGGATCGGCAAAACGGGCGTGATCACCAGCCCTTATGATCGCCTGTCGGTATCGGTGAGCTACCGCCATGACGTCAGCAAGGTGCATCGCAGCGGCATTTGGCAGCCGACGATCAACTATTTCACGCCCTTGTCGACCAAATCCGCGGTGGGATTGTTCGGGTCGGTCGAACGGGTCGAAACGCGCTATCTGCGCACCTATTATGACATTTCCCCCGCCCAGTCGGCGGTGTCGGGCCTGCCGGTCTATCGCAACAAGGGCGGTTGGAACAGCTGGACCGCTGGCGCGATCGGCACCTATTCGCTCACCGGCAATCTGTTGAAGGGCTTCAAGATCGTGGGCGGCGGAACGTACCGGCGCCTGATCAACGACGTCGCGGACAGCCCGTTGGTCAAGGTGGCGGGTTCACGCAACCAGTGGCTGGGCGTCGTGGGGCTTGCCTACACTTTCTGATCATCGGCGACAGTGGTGCCGCGCGAGGGGCCGCCAAGCCAGCCGTGGTCGATAGTCGTGTGAAGCCGCATCGACCGACAAACGGTTGATCGAGCATGTGAAACGAGGCATGACCCAGCGATGGTTCCTGTTTCGTTCGGCGGTCACGCGCTGATCCCTCTCGCGCAGGGGGCGATCCTCTGGCCTGCGCGAAAGGCGTTGCTGGTCGCCGATCTCCACCTCGAGAAGGCGAGCTGGTTCGCGCGCGCGGGACAGCTTCTGCCGCCGTACGATTCGTTCGCCACCCTGGCCGATCTCACTGCCGTTGTGGAGCGGACGGAGGTGCGCGAGGTCTGGTGCCTGGGGGACAGCTTCCACGATCCGGAAGGGTGCAGCCGCTTGCCGGCGGCGGCACAGGTCATGCTGCGCGCCCTGACCGCGGCCACTTGCTGGACCTGGATCACCGGCAATCACGATCCGCATGGTGTCGATCGTTGCGGCGGCGCGGTGTTGGACGAGGCGTGTGTCGACGGGCTGGTCCTGCGCCACGAGGCACAACCGGAAGAAACCCGGCCCGAATTGTCGGGCCACTTCCACCCGAAGCTGCGCATCCGCGTCCGCGGCAAGCTCATCTCACGGCGCTGTTTCGTTGCCACCGGCGCGAAGCTGATCCTGCCGGCGTTCGGATCCTTGACCGGCGGGCTCGATGCCACTCACCCAGAGATCATTCGCGCGGTGGGCCGCCAGGCGGACGCTTTGGTTCCGGTCGAGGACCGCCTGCTCCGCTTCCCCCTGGCGGCGTGAACGGCTCCTGCCGGGAAGGCTGAGGTTCAAACAAATCGGGCGAGGCTATCCCCGATCATACGCACTAAGTCGACTTGCCCACGCGCCCGCGTTTTGGCGAACAACCGCTTGGAGTAATTGCGCGCCGTTTCGATCGTAATTCCGAGCTGTGCCGCCGCCTCGTGCAGGCTTGCGCCCCCCGCAAGCGCAGCGGCCAACCGTGCTTCGCTCGGCGGAAGGCTGAACAGCGTGCCTAGCACTGCCGCGCGTGCTGCCGGATCGCTCGGCGCGGGCAAGAGAACCAGCCCGATAACGGCGGGCAGAGCCCAGGCAACTTGCGACGGCGCCTGCCAAGGCACTAGCAGCATCCAAAAAGGCGCTTCGTCGCGTATCCGCTCCAGCCTTACGGCTGTCCCCTCGGCCGCAGCCACGATTTCGTTGCTGATAGCACCCGCAGCCCAGCGCGCACCTAGCGCCCCCGCCGCCCCCTCCGACATGGCAAGCACGCGCGCGTCCGCACCGAAGCCGACCCAGCCGATCCCCGCCCGCTGCAGCGCCGCTTCTGATAGCGCAAGCGCCCCCTGCGCCTGATCCAACGCGCTTCGCGTCCGAAGAGCGATGGAAAGGTGCGGGGCGAGCCGCGCCAGCAATGCCGCATCGGCCGCGGAAAAGTCCCGTTCTTTGCGCCGGATGGAGAGCCATGCCGTGACCCCGCCTGGTTCATCCACCCGAACGATCTGCCCGAACCGATTCGGTCCTTCCATCCGGTAAGCGCGGCCGGGCCGAAGGCTGCGGCGCCAAGCACGGTCGTCTGCTTCGGTCGCGCTGGCAGGCACAAGGATGCATGTCTCCTCGCCCTGCGCGCCGGCGCTGATGACCAGTTGGGCCTCGTCGGCACGGACCCGCTGGCGTACACGTGTGAGGAACGTCGCCCACGGGCGTGGCTCATGCAGCCCCTCATAGAGCGGCAACAGCAGGTCCGTTTCGTCAGCGCGCGTGATCGCCATGCTTGAGCCTCCCATATGGGAGGTGTGCTGTCACCCCGCCGGTGCCATGTTCCGTTCGAACAATCCGGGGATCATATGTCAGCCCGCAGTCTCACCCATCTCGAGCGGCTCGAAGCAGAGTCGATCCACATCATGCGCGAAGTTGTCGCGCAGAGCGATCGGCCGGTGATGCTCTACTCCGTCGGCAAAGACTCCGCCGTTATGCTCCACCTTGCGCGCAAGGCGTTCTATCCCGCTCCACCGCCCTTCCCGCTGCTGCACGTCGATACGACGTGGAAGTTCAAGGCGATGTACGAGCTGCGCGATCGTATGGCGCGCGAGAGCGGCATGGAGTTGATCGTTCACAAGAACCCGGAAGCCGCAGCGCGCGGAATCAACCCCTTCGATCACGGCCCGCTGCACACCGATATGTGGAAGACCGAGGGGCTAAAGCAGGCGCTCGACCAATATGGCTTCGATGTGGCGTTCGGCGGCGCGCGCCGCGACGAGGAGAAGAGCCGCGCCAAGGAGCGTGTCTTCTCCTTCCGTTCGGCCAATCATCGCTGGGATCCCAAGAACCAGCGTCCCGAGCTTTGGAACCTCTACAACGCGCAGAAATCGAGAGGCGAAAGCATCCGCGTCTTTCCGATCTCGAACTGGACCGAGCTCGACATCTGGCAATATATCCAGCTCAACGACATTCCGATCGTCCCGCTTTATTTCTCCAAAAAGCGGCCCACGGTTGAGCGCGACGGCCAGCTCCTGATGGTCGATGACGAACGCTTCCCGCTGCGCGAGGGCGAGGTGCCTGTGGATCGCTCGATCCGCTTCCGCACGCTCGGCTGCTACCCGCTGACCGGCGCAGTCGAAAGCGAAGCCGCCACGCTGTCCGAGGTAATCCAAGAGATGCTGCTCACCACCACCAGCGAGCGGCAGGGGCGCGCGATCGACAAGGATGCCGGCTCCGCGAGTATGGAGAAGAAGAAGCAGGAGGGCTATTTCTGATGCTGCAAAGTGGTACTTCGCAGCAGGTAGGCGCTGTTTACGTACGCCCTTGCCCCGCCACCCGCCGTCACCCTGAACTCGTTTCAGGGTCTACGTCTCAACAAGCCATGCCGCCGCTGGTGGCACGATGGATGCTGACCCAACTTCAGCATGACGGGGTGAAATGATGGCCAGCGCTGCACAGGAATCCGCCTACCAAGTCGATGCCCTGATCGCTCAGGACATCAACGCCTATCTCGAACGCCATCAGCACAAGTCGCTGCTGCGCTTCATTACCTGCGGCTCGGTAGATGACGGCAAGTCGACCCTGATCGGCCGCCTGCTCTACGATTCGAAGATGATCTTCGAGGATCAGCTGGCTGCGCTGGAAAGCGATTCAAAGAAGGTCGGCACGCAAGGGCAGGAGATCGATTTCGCCCTCCTCGTCGACGGCCTCGCGGCCGAGCGCGAGCAAGGCATCACCATCGACGTCGCGTACCGCTTCTTCGCCACCGAGAAGCGCAAGTTCATCGTCGCCGATACGCCCGGTCACGAACAATATACCCGCAACATGGTGACCGGCGCCTCAACGGCTGACCTGGCGGTCATCCTCGTAGACGCGCGCAAGGGCGTGCTGACCCAGACGCGGCGTCACTCATACCTCGCGCACCTCATCGGCATCCGTAATCTGGTGTTGGCCGTGAACAAAATGGATCTGATTGGTTACGATCAGGCCGTCTTTGATGAGATCGTGGCCGATTACCGGACCTTCGCGGACTCGATCGGCCTCGGATCGTTCACCGCGCTTCCGATCTCCGGCTTCAGGGGCGACAACATCACCGCCCCCTCCCCCAACATGCCGTGGTACACCGGACCCTCATTGGTCACCCATCTCGAAACGGTGGAGATCAACGCCGAGGCTGACCAGGCGAAGCCTTTTCGCCTGCCGGTTCAATGGGTCAACCGCCCCAATCTAGACTTCCGCGGTTTCGCCGGCCTTGTCTCGAGCGGCACCATCAAGCCGGGCGATCCCGTTCGAATCTTGCCGTCGGGCAAGACGTCCACCGTAGCACGGATCGTCACGCTCGACGGCGATCTCGACGAAGCGGTCGCCGGGCGGTCGATCACGCTCACCCTCGCCGATGAGGTAGATTGCTCGCGCGGCGATGTGATCGCTGCTGCCGGGGCGCCGCCACAGGTCGCCGACCAGTTCGAGGCGACGCTTGTCTGGATGGCCGAGGACGAAATGCTGCCCGGCCGCTCCTACTGGCTGAAGCTCGGTACGCAGACCGCGACCGCCACAATCCAGGCGCCGAAATATCAGGTCAACGTCAACACCATGGAGCAGCTTGCTGCCAAGACGCTCGATCTGAACGCGATCGGCGTGGCGAACCTCTCCACCGACAAGCCGCTGGTGTTCGAGCCGTATGCCGAGAACCGCACGCTCGGCGGCTTCATCCTGATCGACAAGCTGACCAATGCCACGGTGGCGGCTGGCATGCTGCACTTCAGCCTGCGCCGCTCGCAGAACATCCACTGGCAGCCAACCGATGTCAGCCGCGACACGCTCGCCGCGCTCAAGAACCAGAAACCCGTCGTTCTTTGGTTCACCGGGCTCTCGGGCGCCGGCAAATCGACGATCGCCAACATCGTCGAGAAGAAGCTGGTGCGGATGAACCGTCACACCTTCCTGCTCGACGGCGACAATGTGCGCCACGGGCTGAACAAGGACTTAGGTTTCACCGATGCCGATCGGGTGGAGAATATCCGGCGCGTCGGTGAGGTCGCGAAGCTGATGACCGACGCCGGCCTTATCGTGATCACCGCGTTCATCTCGCCCTTCCGTGCCGAGCGCGAGATGGTGCGTCAGATGATGCAGCCGGGCGAGTTCATCGAGGTTCATATCGACACCACCCTGGCCGAAGCCGAGCGCCGCGACGTGAAGGGCCTGTATGCTAAAGCGCGCGCCGGCCAGCTCGCGAACTTCACCGGCATCGATAGCCCCTATGAGCCACCAGAGGATCCCGAGATCCGTATCGACACAAGCGGGATGACGCCCGATGAAGCCGCCGAGCTGATCATCAAGAGGATCATTCCATGACCATGTCCGACGCCGAGCTGGCCGCGCATCTCGCCGAAGCCGCGGGTCGCATTCTCCTGGAGGTGCGGCAGTCCGGCGTTTTCTCGCCCAAGGCGCTCGGCAAGGCAGGTGATCAGACCGCCAACCAGTTTCTTGTTCACGCGCTGCGTGAGGCGCGCCCCGACGACGGCCTACTGTCGGAGGAAATGAAGTGCGACGGCGGCCGCTTAACCAAGTCGCGCGTGTGGATCGTTGATCCCGTCGATGGCACGCGCGAGTACGGCGAAGCGCGGCAGGATTGGGCCGTGCATGTCGGTCTCGCGATTAACGGGGTAGCGAGTGTCGGTGCCGTTGCGCTGCCCGGCGCTGGGCTCGTGTTGCGCTCCGATCAGCCGCAAGACGTGCCGCCATCGGCAAACCCCCTGCGCATGCTGGTCAGCCGGACGCGACCTGCAACCGAGGCGGTCAAAGTTGCCGAGCGGCTTGGCGCGACGCTTGTCCCGATGGGCTCAGCCGGCGCGAAGGCGATGGCCGTCGTGCGCGGGGAGGCCGACATCTATCTCCACTCCGGCGGGCAATATGAATGGGATTCCGCCGCACCCGTTGCGGTCGCGCTGGCGCATGGGCTGCATTGCTCGCGGATCGACGGCAGCCCGTTGATCTACAACCAGGAGGACACGTACCTCGCGGACCTGCTCATCTGCCCCAAGTCGCTTGCGGAGCAGATCCTGTTGCTCATCCGCGAGATCACTGCGGCGGCATAGCGCAACCCACGACATTGCCGTGCGGGTCGGTCCCTCACAGGGGCCGACCCACACGGCTGATTCATCAGGCCAAATGCTCGCGGAAGAACGCTGCGGTCCGCTCGTCAGCCAGCTGGGCCGCTTCTTCCGAACGGCGATCACCCATTTCCGTGGCGAAGCCGTGATCCTCACCGGGATAGTCGTACAGCGTCACCTTGGGGTGATCGCCCAGGCCCTCGTGCATCTTCTGCTGCGTCGCCTTGTCGACGAAGCCATCCTCGCCCGCGATGTGCAGCAGCACCGGGTGCGCGATCGCGTGTTTCTCGCCGAGCAAGCCGTCGATCCCGACACCGTAATAGCCGACCGCGGCATTGATGTCGGTGCGGCAGGCCGTCATGAACGCGAGCCGCCCGCCGAGGCAGTAGCCGACTGCGCCGACCTTGCCGCTGCCGCCAAGCAGCTCGCGTGCCTGATGGATCGTTGCTTCGATGTCGCGAATGCCGGCGTCCTGATCGAACTGGCCGAAGAGGTCGAGCCCGCGCTGCAGCTCCTCGGGGACGTCGGGGTTGAGCTCAACGCCCGGTGCGATACGCCAGAACAGGTCCGGGGCGACCGCCAGATAGCCCTGTTCGGCCAGTCGATCGCACTTCTGGCGAATGCCTGGGTTCACACCGAAGACTTCCTGGATGACGATGATTGCCGCCTTGGGCGTGTCGCTCGGGTCCGCGCGATAGGCCTTGAAGTTGCCTTCACCGTTTAGCGCGGCGACCTCGATCATCTCACTCATGCAAAAATCCTCTCGATTGTTGTGGTGCCGGGATGCTGTTGCGAGCGATGCGGCATCACGGGCATAGAATGCGTGCGAGTGACGCTATCGTCCTCCAACGGACTGCTCAAGGGAGTGTAGTCATGAAGATCAGCATCGAAATCGATTGTTCACCCGAGGAAGCGCGTCGGTTCATGGGCCTGCCCGATCTCACCCCGCTGCAGGATCGCTATGTCGGCCTGCTCCAGAAATCGATGGAGCAGACCACCATCGGCCCGGATGCGGTCGACGCGATCATCAAGGGATGGGCGCCGATGGGTGAAGCCGGCACGGCAATGTGGCGCCGCATGTTCGAAACGGCGACGAAATCGGGCAGTTGATGGACACGATCTTTGCTGTGTCGAGCGGCCGCCCGCCGGCCGCGATTGCCGTGATGCGGATTAGTGGACGGGACGCGATTGCGGCTGCGACGCGGTTGGCCGGCACATTGCCCCGTGCACGCCATGCCGCGCTGCGCACGCTTCGCAATGAGGCTGGCGCGGCACTCGACCAGGCATTGGTGCTGCGCTTCCCCGGCCCCGCAACGGCCACGGGCGAGGACCTGGTAGAGCTTCACCTTCATGGCGGCCGCGCTGTGGTCGCCGCCGTGGAGCAGGCACTCGCGGCCCAGCCGGGGCTCCGCGCGGCCGAAGCTGGCGAGTTCACCCGCCGCTCGCTCGCCAACGGCCGGATCGATCTGATCCAGGCACAGGGTCTTGCCGATCTCTTGGAGGCGGAGACCGAACAACAGCGGCGCATGGCGATCGAGAGCGCGGACGGCGCGGTTAGCCGCATGGTCACGGCGTGGATGGACGCCTTGTCGCGCATCGGCGCGCTGATTGAAGCCAGCATCGACTTCGATGACGAAGACGACGTGGGTCCGGTTGATCCAACCTTACTCGACCGCGAAGTTCAGGCGGTCACAACGGAGCTTGGCGATGCCCTCTCCCGCCCCGCGGTCGAGCGCTACCAAGACGGAATCAAGGTCGTCCTGGTCGGGCCGCCTAACGTCGGCAAGTCTTCGCTCCTCAATGCATTGATCGGGCGTGAAGCCGCGATCGTTTCCCCAATCGCGGGCACCACCCGCGATCGCGTCGAGGCCAGCGTCATCCGTCGCGGCCGCATCTACACCCTTATCGATACCGCCGGCCTCCGCGACGATACAGCAGATCCGATCGAGCGGATCGGCATCGAGCGCGCGCGTGAGGCTGTGGGAGCGGCAGACATCATCCTTGACCTTAGCGATCAGCCCGCCGACGACTCCCGGGCGATCGATGTCCATCCGCGCGCCGACGTGCGATCGACCGGACGTACCGAAGCGATTGCTACCGCGACCAACGACATGGGCAGCATCGATCGCCTTTGGATAGAGATCGAGCTGCGGGGAGACCTTGTGCTCGGCGATCCGAGCGGGCCCTCTTTCCACGAGGCGCAGCGCCAGAGCATTGCGACAGCGCACGCGGCGTTGGAGCGGCTAATTGGTACGGAAGACTTGCTGTTGCGTGCCGAAGAGCTACGTACCGCCTCACGCGCGCTGGCCGGCCTGCTCGGCATCGACGCGACCGAAGCGATGCTCGATGCTCTGTTCGGGCGCTTCTGTGTCGGAAAGTAGTGTTTCACGTGGAACAATCCTTTGACGTTATCGTGATCGGAGGCGGGCACGCCGGCACGGAGGCGGCTGCCGCCGCTGCACGCCGTGGTGCTCGTGTTGCCTTGATCAGCCACGATCCCGCGCGGATCGGCGCCATGTCGTGCAACCCTTCGATCGGCGGTCTCGGTAAGGGCCACCTCGTGCGCGAAGTGGACGCCTACGATGGCTTGATGGCGCGGGCGGCCGATGCTGCTGCGATCCATCACCGCATGCTGAACCGGAGCAAAGGCCTTGCCGTCCAAGGGCCACGCATCCAAGCCGACCGCCGGCTTTATGCAGCGGCCATCCGGACGATGATCGCATCACAGCCCTCGATCACGGTCATCGCTGGCGAAGCAACTGCGCTCGTCACCGATGGTGCAAAGGTTGGGGGCGTTACCCTTGCTACCGGCGAGCAGATCACAGCGCGGACGGTCGTCCTTTCGACCGGCACCTTCCTTGGCGGCAAGCTGTTCCGTGGCGACGAGCAGCAGGTCGGCGGCCGGGTCGATGAAGCTGCGGCGCTGCCGCTTGCGGCGCAGCTGCGCGAGTTGAAGCTCCCGATGGGCCGGCTCAAAACCGGCACACCGCCGCGACTGGACGGCCGCACGATTGACTGGGCGCAGCTGGAACCACAGCCATCCGACATTGACCCGTGGACAATGTCACCAATGACGCGCACCCGCGTGCTCCCGCAACTCGCCTGCGCGATCACGCGAACCACGCACGCGACACATGCAATCATTGCCGACAATCTCCATCGATCGCCGTTGCAGACCGGCGCCATCGAGGGGCAAGGTCCGCGCTATTGCCCCTCCATCGAGGACAAGATCCGCCGCTTTGGCGATCGCGACGGGCATCAGATCTTTCTCGAACCCGAAGGACTGGATGACGCCACCGTCTACCCCAACGGGATATCCACCTCCCTCCCGGCAGATGTTCAGGCGGCTTTCCTACGAACAGTGCCGGGGCTGGAGCGCGTGCGCATCACGATGCACGGTTATGCCGTAGAGTATGACCACATCGATCCCCGTGCGCTCGATGCAACGCTCGCACTGCCACAGATCGCCGGCCTGTACTTGGCCGGGCAGATCAACGGCACGACCGGCTATGAGGAAGCCGCCGCTCAGGGCTTGGTCGCGGGCACCAACGCCGCTGCCTTTGCCTTGGGGCTGGAGCCACTGCTGCCCGATCGGAGCGCCAGCTACGTAGGCGTCATGATCGACGATCTTGTGCTCCAAGGCATCAGCGAGCCATATCGAATGCTGACGGCCCGGGCCGAGTATCGCCTGGCGCTCCGCGCCGATAATGCGGAGGCGCGGCTGTCGGCCCAGGCGGAGGAGCTCGGCCTGTTGTCGCAGCCACGCCGCGCCCATGTCAGGTCGCGAATGGAGCAGCGTGAGCGATTGCGCAGCGGCGAACAAGACCCGGCGTTCGATGCCGACTTGATCCGTGAGCATGAGGAAGACGTTCGCTACGCCCCCTACCTCGCGCGGCAAGCCGCCGAGATCACGCGGATGAGGCATGATGATCGGATCCACATCGCGTCCGGCCCGGCGCTAGACCGAATTGCCGGCTTGTCGAACGAGATGCGCGAACGCCTCCGCGCGGCACGTCCGCAGACCCTTGGCGAGGCGTCCCGCATTCGCGGCGTTACGCCGGCGGCGCTGACGGCATTATGGCTCGACGCAAAGGGACGGCGATGAACGAGGAAGAGGCGCGAAGCGCCGTTCACACGCTGGTCGGCGCTGCTGCTATGGATCGGCTCGATCGGTTTGCCGCGCATGTCGCTGCTGAAAGTGAGCGCCAGAATCTCGTCGCAAAGCCGACCGTCGCAGCACTGTGGGAACGGCACATGCTGGACTCGGCACAGCTCCTGCCGATGGCTGCGGAACACGACGGCCTTTGGGCGGATGTCGGTACCGGTGCAGGTTTCCCGGGGATGGTGATTGCCTTGGCGACCGATCGCCCCGTGGCGCTGATCGAGCCGCGGCGCATGCGGGCTGACTTCCTCCGCGCCATCGCCGAACAGGAGGGCGTCGCCAGCCGTGTGACGGTGTACCAAGCGAAAGTGGAGCGTGTTTCGGACCTGCAAGCGGCAGTTATTTCAGCGCGAGCCGTCGCTTCCTTAACCGAGCTGTTGCAATCCACCGCGCATATCGCGTCCATGAGCACGCTATACTTGCTCCCGAAGGGACAATCCGCCACGACAGAGCTGAACGAAGCGCAGCGCCGCTTTGCGGGATTGTTCCACGTGGAACAGAGCATCACCAATCCCGAATCCGGCATCATCAGCGCGCGTGAAGTGAGGCAACGCCGATGATCCGAATTGCAGTTGCCAACCAGAAGGGCGGCGTCGGAAAAACAACATCTGCGATCAATCTGTCGACAGCGCTGGCAGCTACGGGAAAGCGCGTGCTGTTGATCGATCTCGATCCGCAGGGAAATGCCTCCACTGGCCTTGGCATCACCCAGGCGCAGCGAGAAACGTCGAGCTATGATGTGCTGGTGAATCAAGCTGCGGTGGAGGACGCCGTCGTTCGCACCGGTGTACCTCGTCTGGATGTGCTGCCAGCCACCGTGGATCTTTCCGGCGCAGAGATCGAGCTGGTGGAGATGGAGCAACGCACGCACCGCTTGCACCGCGCTCTGGACGCCGCCCCGCCGCGCTGGGATGTTGCATTGATCGACTGCCCGCCCTCGCTTGGGCTTCTGACCATGAATGCGATGGTTGCAGCGGATTCACTCCTGGTGCCGCTTCAATGTGAGTTCTTCGCATTGGAGGGGTTGAGCCAGCTTCTCACCACGGTCGAGCGGATCCGCGCGCGATTCAATCCCTCGCTGTCGATTATCGGCGTCGCGCTCACCATGTATGATCGCCGCAACCGCCTGACCGAACAGGTCTCGGCAGACGTTCGCGCGGTGCTCGGCCAGGTAGTGTTCGACACGGTGATCCCGCGGAATGTCCGCTTGTCGGAGGCACCAAGTCACGGCCTGCCCGCGCTCATCTACGATCATCGGTGCAGCGGATCGCAGGCGTATATCGCGCTCGCTCGCGAACTGATCGCCCGCCTGCCCCATGTCGACGAGGTTGCAGCATGACGGATACGAAACGCCCGCGTGGGGGCTTGGGGCGGGGCCTTGGCGCACTGTTGGGCGACATCGCTCGAGACGATTCTCCGGCCGAGTCGAGTGGCGGCGTTGCGAGCGGCGTGCGCATGATCCCGGTCAGTGCCATTGCCCCCCACCCCGATCAGCCGCGCCGTCACTTCGATGAAGAAGCACTCGACGAGCTTGCCGCGTCGATCGCCGAGCGCGGTGTCATCCAGCCGATCGTCGTTCGCCCGCACGGCCACACATACCAGATCGTCGCCGGTGAGCGTCGCTGGCGCGCGTCGCAGCGTGCCCGCCTGCACGAAGTGCCCGTGGTCGTGCGCGACTACACCGACAGCGAGACGCTGCAGATCGCGCTGGTCGAGAACATACAACGGCAGGATCTGAACGCGATCGAAGAAGCTCAGGCCTATAGCCGGCTGGTCGATGAATTCGGGCATACGCAGGAAGTGCTCGCCAAGACGGTCCACAAATCCCGCAGCCACGTTGCCAATCTCCTTCGCCTGCTCGATCTGCCGAAATCGGTACAGGCGCGCGTGGTCGATGGATCGCTTAGTATGGGCCACGCCCGCGCCATCATCGGCGCGCCCGACGCCGAGGCCCTGGCGGATCAAGTAGTCACCAAGGGTCTTTCCGTACGTCAGGCAGAAAAACTAGCGCAGAACGCCAAGCCGTCCTCCGCCAAGAAGCCCCGCCGCCAGACGGAACCTGCTGCGAGCGGCGCCAGCGATGCCGATGTGGCCGCGCTCGAACGACAGCTTGGTGACTTGCTCGGCCTGCGTGTCAGGATCACCTATGCCGCGAACGGCGGCGCCATCACCATCGACTACAGCACGCTCGATCAGCTCGACATGTTGTGCCAGCGGCTAAGCGGCGAGCCAATATAACCATCGCTGCTGGCGGGGAGCGCGGGCTGACTAGGCCGCCACAGCGCCTCCCCCAACTAAATGCTGCAGCGTTCGATCAACCGGAGCCGACGCAGTGCCGCTGCACTGCTTCGGCGAAGCTAGCGGTGATCAGAAGCGCGGCCGACGTGCCATCAGTCGAGGACCAAATGTGAGGCGGCCCTAACGCCGCAGCTTGACCGCCATGTCCATCATCGCCTGTGCGGCGACTACATCGCCGGCACTTGCGCTTCCCCCCATTACGTCGCGCTCTGCTTCGCGAACCAACGACAGCGCGCGGGACAGCGCTTGCGGGGACCAGCGGCGCAGCGCGGCGGAGGTCGCCGCCTCTTCCTTGAAGAAGACACGGTGCCGCTTCATCACGCTGCCGACGTCATCGCCGTTCACGATCTCGCCCTTCATTTCGGCCAGCGCCGTCAGCCGCCGGGCCAAGGCGCGCAGCCACGGCACTGGCGACACCCCCGCCTCATCCAGCCGCCGCAAGGCCTCGCCCAACCGCGCCGGTTCGGCGCTCACCAGCGCGTCGATCACGTCGCCTGTCTCCGCGTCGCCCAGATCAGCACCAACGGCATCCACGGCGTCCAGACCACACTCCGCGGGCCGATCGATGGCTGCATCCAGATACAGCGCCAGCTTCTCGATCTCGCGCGTCAGCACCGCACGATCGCCGCTGCCGGCGTGCACCAGCCGCCGCGCAACCCCCGGTCCCAGCCGCAGCCCTTGCTCACGGGCGATCTCGGCAGCGATCGCCTCCAGCTGGTCGCCGCCGGGAACATAGCAGGCGAGCGCCCAGGCCGCCGGGGAATCCAGCGCCAGCTTCGCAACCTTTGACGTGGCCTTTAGCCCTGGCGCGATCATCACCACCGGATTGCCAGCGCGCTCCGCAGCCAGCAACGCCGTCACCGCGGCGAGGCTCTCTTCCCCCACCCCCGTGACGCGAACGTGACGTGACGTGCCGAACAGTGAGAGCGACGCCGCCTCGTCGGCAAGGCGCGCGGGGTCGCTGCGCAGCGTGGAACCATCGAGATCAACGCGTTCGGCATCCGCCCCTAGCGCGCGCGGCAAGCGATCGGCCAGCGCCAGCGCACCGGCCTCGTCCGGGCCGAACAGGAGATATAGCCGAATGTCGGCAGGCGGCCGGTCCAGCGCCGCCTTCAGGCGCGCCTCAGTCGCCTTCATGGCGCGCTGGGCGTTCGCCCCACGTGAACGGCCAACCGCATCAGGATCTGGTCAGCCACCCGCTCAGCGAGCCGCTCCAACGCCGTGCTTTCCGCCGCAATGGTCGCATAGTCTGACCCGACCACGTCGATGCCCGCGTCCGATCCTGCCGTCGCGTCTAGCACGACACCGCCATTGTCGAGCTCCACCAACTGGTAGCGCGCCCGCAGGGTCCGGCGTTCCCGCGCCACCGAGTCGTCGCGGCGAATGGCAAGCCCGGTAATCTCGTCGTCCAGCTTGATTTGCAGCCGGTAGCGCGCGCTCTGACCCGCGGGGACGGCGCCGAGCCGATCACGCAGCGCATTGGTGACGAGCCACCCAGCCTTGCCCTCGATCGGTGCCACCTCCACCTGGCTTAGTGCGCTGGCGACCGCCCCTGAGCTTCCGCCGGCATAAAGCGGCTTCAGCCCGCATCCGCCAAGCATGGTCAGCGCAGCGCCGGCAGCGGCCAGAGCAAGCCCACGGGCAGCCAGCCGTGTCATGCGACGATGTTCACCAGTCGGTCGGGCACGACGATCACCTTCTTCGGGGCCTTGCCTTCCAGCACGCGGATCACCTTCTCGGATGCGAGCGCCTGCGCCTCCGCCACGTCCTTTGCGACGCCCTTGGGCATCAGCAACGTATCGCGCAGCTTGCCATTCACCTGCACCGCGATCGTGACCTCGTCATCGACCAGCATCGCCTGATCGACCGCGGGCCACGCGACGTCGGCGATCAGCCCCTCGCCGCCCCGCGCCGCCCAGACTTCCTCGGCAAGATGCGGCACCATCGGCGCGACGATGCGCAGCAACGTGGCGAGCGCGGCGTCGCGATCCCCCGACGGCTGCGCCTTCTCGACCGCATTGGCCAGCGTGTAGATCAGCGCCACGGCCTTGTTGAACTGCAGGCCCTCGATCGCTTCGGCAACGCCCTTCACGGTGCGATGCGCCACCTTGCGCAGGGCGATATCCTCGCCGGCATCGCCGCCGCCCTGGTCGCCAACGAGACGCCACAGCCGCTGGATGAAGCGCCACGCACCCTCGATGCCGTTCTCGCTCCACTCCAGATCGCGCTCGGGCGGAGAGTCGGAGAGCATGAACCAGCGCACCGCATCGGCGCCATACTGGTCAACGATCGGCTCGGGATCGATCGTGTTCTTCTTCGACTTGGACATCTTCTCGATGCGGCCGACCGTCACCGGCTGGCCCGTCGAAACCTCGATGCCATTCTCGATCTCGCCGGGCGACAGCCAGCGGCCATCGCTCGACTTGTACGTCTCGTGAGTCACCATGCCCTGCGTGAACAGGCCGGCGAACGGCTCCGCCACGTCAAGCATGCCGATGTGCTGCAGCGCGCGGGTCCAGAAGCGCGCGTAGAGCAAGTGAAGGATCGCATGCTCCACCCCGCCGATATACTGCCCCACCGGCAGCCATTGCTCGGCCACTGCCTTGTCGAACGGTTTGTCGTCCGGCTGGCTGGCGAAACGTATGAAATACCAAGAAGAATCTGCGAACGTGTCGAGGGTATCGGTCTCGCGCACCGCCGGCTTGCCGCACGACGGGCAGTCGACATGCTTCCACGTCGGATGCCGGTCGAGCGGGTTGCCCGGTATGGCGAAGCTCACGTCCTCGGGCAGCTTCACCGGCAGCTGGGCGGTCGGGACCGGCACTGCGCCGCAGCCATCGCAATGCATGATCGGGATCGGCGTGCCCCAATAACGCTGGCGGCTGATGCCCCAATCGCGCAGGCGGAACACGGTTGTCCCCTCGCCCCAGCCACCCGCTTCGGCGCGGGTGATCACCTCGCGCTTCGCATCCTCAACGTCCATGCCGTCTAGGAAGTGCGAATTCACCAGGATGCCCGGCCCGGTATAGGCCTCCGCGTCGTCGAACTCCGGCGCGTCCTTCGCCCCGTCTGACACGACGCGGCGGATCGGCAACTGGTACTTGGTGGCGAATTCGAAGTCGCGCTGGTCATGCGCCGGTACGCCGAACACGGCGCCGACTCCGTAATCCATCAGCACGAAATTCGCGATATAGACCGGCAGCTGCTGGAACGGATCGAACGGATGCGTCGCCGTCAGCCCGGTATCGAAACCCTTCTTCTCCTGGGTTTCCAGCTCCGCCGCCGTGGTCCCGCCACGTTTGCAATCTTCGATAAACGCCTGCACCGCCGCATCATTGGCGGCAATCGCCTGCGCGATCGGGTGATCCGCCGCCACCGCAACGAAGCTCGCGCCAAAGATCGTGTCCGGCCGCGTCGTATAGACCTCGACCACACCCTCGTTCGTGCCCGCCGCGTCGTTCAGCGCGAAGCGGAAGGTCAGGCCCTGGCTCTTCCCGATCCAGTTCTCCTGCATCAGGCGAACCTTCTCGGGCCAGTCCTTGAGTTCGCCCAGGCCCGACAGCAGGTCTTCGGCGAAAGCAGTGATCTTCAGGAACCACTGGTTCAGCTTGCGCTTCTCGACCAACGCGCCGGAACGCCAGCCGCGCCCGTCGATCACCTGCTCATTGGCCAGCACGGTCATGTCGACCGGGTCCCAGTTCACCGCGCTCTCGCGGCGATAAACCAGCCCCGCCTCGTAGAATTTCAGGAACAGCGCCTGCTCATGCCCGTAATATTCCGGGTCGCAGGTGGCGAATTCGCGCGTCCAGTCCAGTGCGAAGCCAAGCCGCTTCAGCTGCGCCTTCATCGTAGCGATATTGTCGCGCGTCCAGCCGCCGGGGTGGACGCCCTTTTCCATCGCCGCATTCTCGGCCGGCATGCCGAATGCGTCCCACCCCATTGGATGAAGCACTTCCATGCCATTCATCCGGCGGAAGCGCGCAAGCACGTCACCCATGGTGTAATTGCGCACATGGCCCATGTGGATGCGCCCCGAGGGATAGGGGAACATCTCGAGCACGTAGCTCTTGGGCTTGTTAGAATGATCGTCTGCGGCGAAGGTCCGGCGCTCGTCCCACACCCGCTGCCAGCGGGCGTCGGCAGAGAGCGCGTTGAAACGCTGGCTCATCGTATGTGGATCAGTTCGCGGAGGAGGCACGCCGCAGGTCGCGGGCGCGGGTCAGGATGATGTCCTCCAGCTTCTGCGTGGTCGCCGCCGTCACCGGTGCGGATACCCACTGGCCGCCGCGGTTCACCTCACGCAACGCCGCCACGCGCACCGCATCGGCGCGCAGATCCTGATCCAGGATCGTCACGGTCACCTTCATGCGCTCGGCCGGGGTCTGCGGATTGACGTACCAATCGGTGACGATGACGCCGCCGTTTGAGTCCGTCTGCAGCAGCGGCATGAAGCTCAACGTGTCGAGCGAGGCACGCCAGAGATAGCTGTTCACCCCGATGGTGGTGATACGGCTGGCGGCAAGATCGGTCCCCGGCCGCTTCTGGCCGCCACCGCAACCGGCGATGGCAAGGGCAGCGCATACGACCAGCGCGGAACGCAACGGGCGGAACATGGGCATCGTCCTGATGGAAAAATCGTGACGCTGACCTCTACAGAGCATGGCTTATGCCCGCAAGTTCGCGGTGGCGTACCGTGGTTGGCGCGCGCGCGTGCGAACACGCTGCCCGCCCGATTGTGGAAAGCATGCAACACCTTCGCCAAAAGCAACGAACAGGCGTGGCGACGTGCGAACGAATCGTGCTAGATGCGTTCGAAGGGTCGGAGGCATTCTGTGATCGTCGTTCGTGCGCTTATTGGCGGGTCTGTCGTGGCGATTGCCGCGGCGCTTGCCGTTGCGCCCGCGTCCGGCGCCTCGGAAGTCGAGCGTGCCGAGGCGAAACGCCCGGTCACCTCGCGTGTCATGGGCGGGTTCACGCCTGCCGCCGCTGATCCGCGCCTCGCCGCCGCCTTTGCCCGCAGCGGCCTGGGGGCCAGCGAGTTCCGCTTCACGCCATCGGAAAACCGCCAGGGTAATCGCCCGGTGACGGTAGCCGTTCGCGCGCGGTCGAGCCAGATCGCCGATGCGGGCCGTGCCGCTGCCGTTGCGCCAACGGTTGGGCTGATGCCGGTGGCCTATAACCTGGGCGTGTCGGTCGGTTGGAAGCGCTTCGCCGTGTCTGGTGACGTGGCCAAGGTCGATCTCGGCGGCCAGCCTGGCAGCCGCGAAGCTGCGGACGTGGCGGTCAGCTATTCGCTCCCGCAATTCACCGGCCGCGTGAAGGCGGGTGCCGATCGTGCCCTGCCGGGTGCGCAGAACATGGTCGAGGACGGCCCGAGCTATTCGCTCGACGTGGGTGGCTCTTATTCGCTCACCCGCAACATCGATCTCACCGCCGGCCTGCGCTACAAGTCCGAACGTGAACGCCTCGCGCGCTTCAGCGACGATCGCCGCGATAGCCAGGCGGTGTATGTGGGAACGGCCTTCCGCTTCTGATCCGCAGAACCGCGCCGCGAATGACGAACGGCGCATCTGATCGATCCTTCACTTCCGCTCCGCATCAGCGCAGCCACGCGTCGATCGCTGCCCACCCATCAAAGCCGTGAAGCGCGCGCAAGCGCCGCGCATCCATGCCACCCAGCGCAATGCGCGCCATCGGAAGCGTTCGCGCAAGCCGCGCCGCCCCCCGAGCGCCAAGGCTAGACGCCCCCGGGTGCGATCGCGTGGCGAACACGGGTGATACGAACGCGGCGCCGGCGCCCGCCCGACGCGCGCTTTGCGCCTCTCGCCGATCATGCACCGGCCATGTCACCAATCCCGCGCTTAGGCCTCGGTGAACGCCCATCTCGCCCGCCATGCGCGCGTCCCCCGCTCGCACCAGCACCAACCCGCGCGCCCGCGCCACCCGCAGCAATCGCGCAAACAGCCGCCGTCGCTCAGCCTGTGGCGTCGCATGGTGGCGAAACACGATCCCGGCTCCCCGCGGCAAGCGGCGAACCGCGCGCCACAGGTCGTCGCCCATCCGCTCGTCGGTCATCAGCCAGAGCGTCGGGACAGGGTGGCGGCGGCGCATTGCGCAACCTATAGCGCAGCCGATGCAAGCCGACGACCGCCTCGCCGCCATCCAGGCGCGCATCGCCCGCGCTGCCAAGCTGGCGCGCCGCGATGCCGCCGACGTCACGCTGATCGCCGTATCGAAGACGCACGCCGCCGACGCGATTGAGCCGCTGCTCGCCGCCGGCCATCGCGACTTCGGCGAGAACCGCGTGCAGGAAGCGCAAACGAAGTGGCCGGCGCTCCAGGAGCGCTATCCCGAAGCCCGCCTGCACCTAATCGGCCAATTGCAATCAAACAAGGCTGCGGATGCCGTCGCGATGGCCGATGCGATCCATGCGGTGGACCGATTGTCGCTGGTTACCGCCCTTGCCAAGGCCATGGATGCGCAGGATCGTCGCCCGGCCTGCTTCCTTCAGGTGAACATCGGGGAGGAGCCCCAAAAGGGCGGCTGCGCCATCACCGAGCTTCCCGCGCTGCTCGCCGCCGCCCGCGACGCCGATCTTCCGCTCGCCGGGCTGATGTGCCTTCCGCCGGCGGGTGTGGAGCCCGCCCCTTATTTCGGTTTGCTCGGCAAGCTGGCTCGCGATCACGGCATCGCCGGTCTCAGCATGGGCATGTCGGATGATTTCGAAACGGCGGTGATGATCGGCGCCACCCATGTACGAATCGGCTCCGCGCTGTTCGGCGATCGCCCGCCCGTACGCACGCCAACCGGCTTCAGGAAACGCGCATGACGATCGACGCTTTGCTCTTCGACTTCGACGGGGTGCTGATCGAAAGCGAGTATCTCGGCAACAAGCACATCGCCGATTTCCTCACGGCGCGCGGCCACGCGATCACGCCAGAGGAGTCGATGGCGAATTTCATGGGCCTGTCCGGCCGCGATTTTCGCGACCGGGTAGAGGCGTTCATCGGCGAACCGCTGCCCGCCGACTGGACCGAGGCCCGCACGGCCGAGAACGACCGTGTCATCGCCGAAGGGATCGGCGAAGTTGCCGGCGCCATCGCTTTTGTCCGTTCCCTCCCCGCCGATCTGCCCAAGGCGGTGGTATCCTCCAGCTCGACGCGCTGGATCAGCACGCACCTGGATCATCTAGGCTTGCGGGACGCCTTCGGCGATCACCTTTACTCCGGTGCCGAGCATGTCGCGCGCGGCAAGCCCGCGCCCGATCTCTACCTCTTCGGTGCGCAGCAACTTGGCGTCTCGATCGAACGTTGCGCCATTCTCGAGGATTCGCCCGTTGGCGCAACCGGAGCGGTGGCGAGCGGCGGCCACGTCATTGGCCTCTGTGCCGGAACGCACTGCCTCGCCGGGCATGATGCGACACTGCGCGCGCTGGGCGTTCACGCGATCGCCCATGATTTCGACGAAGTTCGGCGCCTTCTGAAGCTCTAGGGCACCGCCCCGGGGGCCTACAGCTGGTGCCCCGTCCGATCGCGCTTGGTCGCGAGATAATGCTCATTATGCGGGTTGGTCGGCAGGAAATGCGGCACCCGTTCCGCGACAGCGATCCCGCGCGCCTCGAGCCCCGCCACCTTGTTCGGATTGTTCGTCAGCAAGCGGATCTCGCGCTGCCCCAGCAGGTCGAGCATCCGCGCCGCCACGCCGAAATCGCGCGCGTCGATCGCAAAGCCAAGCCGGGTATTCGCATCCACCGTGTCAAAGCCCTGATCCTGAAGCGCATAAGCGCGCAGCTTGTTGACGAGGCCGATGCCCCGCCCCTCCTGCCGCAGATACAGCAGGATGCCCCAGCCCGACGCCGCAATCGCCTTCAGCGCCGCATCGAGCTGCGGCCCGCAATCGCACTTCAGGCTGCCCAGCGCATCACCGGTGAGGCATTCGCTATGCAGCCGAACCAGCGGCGGTTGCCCCTGCGGTGCGCCGATCAGCAGCGCGACATGCTCGCCCGGCCCCTCTGGCGTACGAAAGGCGACGATCTCCGCATCCTCGGCATGCGCCACCGGCAGCCGCGCGCGGGCAGCAATCGTCAGGCGAATGGCATCCTCATGCGCGTCGATGTCTGCCGTTGACAGCGTCAGCTCCGCCGCGCCGTCCTCCTGAACGAAGAAGGCCGGCAGCATCCCCGCGATCCGCGCCAGCCGCAGCGCTGCCGCGGCATCCGCCGGCGACGTCACCGGAACGGCACGGAACGGCCCCTTTAGCGGGGTCGCCAGATCGAGCTGCGGGTCGGCCAGCGCCGTTGCCACGGCAAAATCCACCCAGGGCGCACGATCGACCAGCACCGGCGCATCGGGCACCGCCGCCTCGCGCTGATTCGCGAGCTTCAGCGTTTCCGCCCGCCCGGCCGAGAGCAGCACTGGCGCGGCGCCTTCCGGATCGAACGTCTCCAGCCGCACCGGGTCGGCGGTTTCGATCGGGAGCAGCGCAAGGCTGCCGATGCGGATAGGCCACCCCCGCCGCAGCGCATCAATGGCGCGGGCTGCCTGGCGCGCGTCGGTCAAAAGGCGAACTCCGTCATGATCGGCACATGGTCCGATGGCTTCAGCCAACTGCGGCAACCCTCGAACACGTGATGCGATTGCGCCGTCGCCGCCACGCTTCCCGTCGCCCACATATGATCGAGCCGACGACCACGATCGTTCTTGGTCCAATCGGGCGAACGATAGCTCCACCAGGTGTGAAGCCGCGCGGGCGCCGGGTGAAAATGCCGCCCCAGGTCGACCCAGTCGTTGGACGCCTTCAGCCGGTCCAGCGCCTCGACCTCGATCGGTGTATGGCTCACCACCTTCAGCAGCGCTTTGTGGCTCCACACGTCGCTCGGCAGCGGCGCGATGTTGAAATCGCCGGTTAGGATCGTCGGGCAATCCAGCGACGCCGACCAGTCCGTCATGCGCGCGACGAAATCCAGCTTTTGCCCGAACTTCGCATTCACCTCGCGATCGGGCACGTCGCCACCCGCCGGCACGTACACATTCTCCAGCCGCACGCCGTTGGGCAGCCGCACGCCAATGTGCCGCGCTTCACGATTGGCCTGCCAATCCAGCCGGTCATCCTCGCAGATCGGCACCCGGCTGATGATCGCCACGCCATGGTGCATCCGCTGGCCGTGGATCAGAATGTGCTCATAACCAAGCGCGCGAAAGGCCTCGAACGGGAAGTCCGTGTCGATCACCTTGGTTTCCTGCAGGCACAATATGTCCGGCTGCGCCTCGCGCAGGAACTGCACGACGATATCGATGCGAAAACGAACCGAGTTGATGTTCCAGCTGCCGATCTTCACGCGGTGCGGCTTAGCGAGCATAGCCGGAGGCGACAACATGCCCCAATCGCCCATCGTCCTGGACGATGGATCATCGCGGACCTGTGCGGGGATCGGGGCTGGGGAACACGCTTTGGCTTCGTGAAGCAGGTTGGCGCATGTCCAGCCGTCCTGATGGCCTGGGCGAGAGTGCCATATGTCTGGCGAGGGTTGTTTTCCGAAACACGCGCCGCGGCAAAGCCGCGTCGTCGAACGGCGCCTTCGGGCCGTCGGCCGTGCTCGGGCGCTTGGCCTTCGCCAAATGCCCTACGCAGAAAGGCCCTCGCTCCGGGGGCATGGAGCGAGGGCCGACCTGGCGTTCGTCACGCAGGGGGCTGTGGAGCATCGTCCAGGTAACAGGGGGAAAATCCTGAACGCCCCACATCCGCAATCAATCCACTACCGCCGCGTACCTGTCGCGCGCATGAACAAAATGGCCAGAATCAAATAAGGTGCGGGCCGATCGCGGGCGAACAGCGCAGGATTGTGCCGCGCTACCGTTCGTCGGTGAGGCTTTGTTAAGCCCGCCCTCGTACGCTCGATGAAACGGCTTGGGCGGTGTGGCGATGGACCGAGTGACAGACCTCGCACTTCGATTTTCGCTCCTGCTGGCGAGCATCGGGTCGTTACTTTCGCTCACCAAAATGCTGATCGAGCACGTCACGCCCGTTCGTTATTATTGGTGGGCCGGCGTCGCGTTTTTCGGCGCTACGATTGCCTTGGCGGCGACGATCCGCCTTCGCGAACGCACGGCGGTCAGTGCTGACCGTTCGCCAGTCCCTGATCCGGCGATCGACAACTAAGGAGGGGTGGCGCCGCGCCACAGCGCGTATTCCAGACCCCCATTTCTCGACTAATCGCCCTAGTTGCGGACGTTGGTTCTGCGCGGATCGTTCCAACGGAACGTCGCATCGCCGATGGCGCCGTTGAAGCGCTGGTTCGCCAGTCTGATGGTGGTGCGGTTCCCCTGGCTGTCCAGCGTCACCCAGCCTTGCAGCATCAGCCCGCCCGGTGCCCCCGCATCCCGCGCAAACACCATGGTGATGCGGCCATATTCCGGATGCTTGGGATCATAGCCTTCGACCGAAAGAACACGCGAATCGCCGCTCGGGATCACTTTGGCAAACTTGCCGATGTCGCGATCCGGGTTGATCAGCACGCCGAGCGGTGAATTGGTGATCGGCCAGCGCTGCACCTGCCGAACCGAATAATCGATAAAGGTCAGCGCCTTGCCGTCGCCGACCACCAGGATCGGCACGCCCTTTTCATATTGAAAGCGGATCTTGCCGGGCTTCTTGAGCGACAAGGTGCCGGTCAGCGTCTTTCCGGCGCGATCGGTCTGGGTGAAATCCGCGGTCATCGTGTTGACGGCACGCAAGTGACTCTGGACCTGCGCCAGGTCACCCGATTGCGCCGCTGCCGGTGCAGCGATCACGACTGCTGCGACGATGGGCACGAAACTTCTCAACATGGCTCTCCCGAAGGGCATGGGCGGCATATGGCCGAGGCGGGTTGAACGCGTGGTGAACCCTTCGCGGTTCCCGCCACGCGCTCGATCGAGCGCGTGGACACGGGGTCTTGCCGGCCCTCTCTTGTCCCGAACGCCGGTCAGAACCCGGATCAGAACAGGGTGCTCAGGCCAATCGTCTCACCGGTTCCGATCCAGCCTTCGTAGATCATTTTGCCGGCAACAAAGACGATCACAGCAAGGCCGACATACGCGATCCAGCGATACCGGCCGATCACGCGTGCGATCAGGTTTGCCGCGAGGCCCATCAGCGCCACCGACAGGATCAGGCCGACGACCATGATGCCGGGATGCTCGCGTGCCGCGCCGGCCACCGCCAGCACGTTGTCGAGGCTCATCGATACGTCGGCGACGGCGACGGCCCAGGCCGCGCCAGCAAAGGAGCGCGCGGGCGCAAGACCGGACCGCTCGTCGCCCTCGATCTCCTGCGACCCGCTATTCCCATGCGAATCCGCGCGCAATTCGCGCCAGAACTTCCAGCTGACCCACAACAGCAGCAAGCCGCCGGCAAAGATCAGGCCCACGACGCCCATCAACCAGGTGACGATCAGCGCAAAGAAGATGCGCAGCACCAAGGCGGCGATGATGCCGATCAGGATCACCTTCTTGCGCTGTTCGGCCGGCAGGCCAGCGGCAAGCGCGCCGACCACCACCGCATTGTCGCCAGCCAGCACCAGGTCGATCATCAGCACCTGGCCGAACGCAGCAAGCGCGGCGGGATCGGACAGGTTGGAGAAATCGGCGACGATATGCTGCCAGATATCAGCCAGCGATCCCGGCCCCTGAATGGCAGCAGCAGCTTGGGCAAGCAGGGTCAGGATCAAGATAAAGCTCCGCGAAAATTGTGGAGAAACGATGTAGCCGCAACCCGGTTTCCCGCCAAACGCAAAGAGCGCGGCTCAGCGTCGGGGTAGGAGAGCGCGGCGCTCGCCCGGTGTTAGCTTTTCGGGAGCTAAATATGAGAACGGCGCGGCAAAGCCGCGCCGTCGACCGGGTTGCTGGCGCACCCGTCGGCCGAGCCGGTGCGAGTCCTGCGCCAGCATGGCGCAGGCCGCACACGGCTATTGATTCATGCTGGCGAAGAAATCCTCGTTGGTCTTGGAATCCTTCATCTTGCCGAGCAGGAATTCCATCGCATCGACCGTGCCCATCTGCATGAGGATGCGGCGCAGCACCCACATCTTGGACAGCTTGTCCTTCTCAACCAGCAGCTCTTCCTTGCGCGTCCCGCTCTTCGACACGTCGATCGCCGGGAAGATGCGCTTGTCCGATACCTTGCGGTCGAGCACGATTTCGGCGTTGCCGGTGCCCTTGAACTCTTCGAAGATCACTTCGTCCATGCGGCTGCCGGTATCGATCAGCGAGGTCGAGATGATCGTCAGGGATCCGCCTTCCTCGATGTTGCGCGCCGCACCGAAGAAGCGCTTCGGCCGCTGCAGCGCGTTGGCGTCGACACCGCCGGTCAGCACCTTGCCCGAGCTCGGCACCACCGTGTTGTAGGCGCGGCCGAGGCGCGTGATGTTGTCGAGCAGGATCACGACGTCCTTCTTGTGCTCGACAAGGCGCTTGGCCTTCTCGATCACCATTTCGGCCACCGCAACGTGGCGCGTCGCCGGCTCGTCGAAGGTCGAGGAGACGACCTCGCCGTTCACCGTGCGCTGCATGTCGGTGACTTCCTCGGGCCGCTCGTCGATCAGCAGCACGATCAGGAACACTTCGGGGTGGTTGAGCGAAATCGCGCGCGCGATGTTCTGCATCATCACCGTCTTGCCGACGCGCGGCGGCGCGACGATCAGGCAGCGCTGGCCCTTGCCGATCGGCGAGACGAGATCGAGCACGCGGCCCGTCTTGTCCTTGATCGTCGGATCCTCGATTTCCATCTTCAGCCGCTCTTCCGGGTAGAGCGGCGTGAGGTTGTCGAAGTTCACGCGGTGGCGCACCGCGTCGGGATCGTCGAAATTGACGCGCACCAGCTTGGTAAGTGCGAAATAGCGTTCGCCGTCCTTCGGCCCGCGGATCTCGCCTTCGACCGTGTCACCGGTGCGCAGCCCGTGCTTGCGGACCTGGTTGGGTGAGACGTAGATGTCGTCGGGGCCGGCAAGGTAATTCGCTTCGGGCGAGCGCAGGAAGCCGAATCCGTCGGGCAGCACCTCAATGGTGCCCTCGCCCATGATCTGCTCGCCTTCCTCGGCCTGAACCTTGAGGATCGCGAACATCAGGTCCTGCTTGCGGAGCGTCGAGGCGCCCTCGACGCCGAGCTCCTCGGCCAGCTGGACCAGTTCGGCCGGCGCTTTCTTCTTGAGGTCCTTGAGATGCATATCGTGTGTCCGATTGAAATCGGTTGGGGGAGAAAGCCCGGTCGGCGGATGATATCGCGCAGCAACGAGACTGAAGGAGGCAGCGGGCCGGAGAGGCCTCACCGAATAGGGGACGTAGGAGTGGGCCGGGGGTTAGTCAAGCGGACTCGGCCCCAAGTGGGGGATAGCCTGAGCCCCACCACGTCAGTCACCCCGGCCTCGTGCAGGGGTTCAGGATTTCGCGAGCGCGCACGTTTGTAATGCGCGGCACTCCGGATGCCGAAGCAAGCCCGGCAGGACCAAGTGCCTCACCGCAACGGAAAGACGCGCCTCAGAACGGCTTCACCACCGCCAGGATCACGATGATCGTCACCGCCAGCGCGGGCACCTCGTTCATCATCCTGAGCCCGCGGTTGCTCAGCCCCGCCTGCCCCTTCGCCAGCTTCTTGGAATAGCCCACGGCCCAGCCGTGATAACCCGAGAGGAGGAACACGACCAGCAGCTTGGCATGCAGCCATGCCAGCCCCTGGATGCCTTCGAGCAGCCCGATATTCACTGCCAGCGCCAGCCCGATCACCCACACGGCGATCATCGCAGGGGTCAGGATGATCCGCCGCAGCTTGGCCTCGCGCGTCGTCCAGCGCGCTTCCTCGGCGGGGTCGCCCAGCCCTTCCTGATGGTGCACGAGATAGCGCGGGAAGATGAACATGCCCGCCATCCAAAAGATAACGAAGATGACGTGCGCGGCCTTTACCCACAGATAGGCCGCGCCGAGGAATCCCGCGCCCATCAGCCCTGCCCTCCTGCTGCGTTCGCCGCGCCCGATCGCACCCGCGCGATCGCCTGTTCGACATGCGCGATGGGCGTGTGCTGGTCGATGCCGTGACCAAGATTGAAGACATGCGGCCGCTCGCCGAACGCCGCCAGGATCCGGTCGATCGCGCCGTCCAGCGCCGCGCCGCCGGCGATCAGCGCCAGCGGATCGAGATTGCCCTGCACCGGCAGCCCCTCCGGCAGCACCGAATCCGCCCAGACCGGATCAACCGTCTCGTCCAGCCCCAGCGCATCCACGCCGGTCTCACGGGCATAGGCCGGCAGCTTGCCGCCTGCCCCCTTGGGAAAGCCGATCACCGGAACCTCGGGGTGCCGCGCCTTCAGCGCCGCCACGATCGCCGCATTGGGCGCGATGACCCAGCGTTCGAACTGCGCCGGGGATAGCGTCCCGGCCCAGCTGTCGAACAATTGCACCGCCTCGACCCCGGCCTCGATCTGGCCGGACAGATACTCCACGGTCAGCGCCACGATGGCATCGATGATCGCGCCAAACGCAGCCGGATCGCGATAGGCAAGCCCGCGCGTCTCGGCCTGATCCTTCGATCCCTGCCCCGCCACCATATAGGTCGCAACCGTCCAGGGCGATCCGGCGAACCCGAGGAACGTCGTTTCGCTCGGCAGTGCAGCGGCGACGCGCCGAACGGTGGCATAGACCGGATCGAGCCGGGTCATGGCCGGCTGCAACGAGCCCAGCGCCGCATCAAGCAGGCGCGGGGTCAGCCGCGGCCCCTCGCCCGCGCCAAATGTCAGGTCCTGCCCCAGCGCCCAGGGAACCATCAGGATGTCGGAAAACAGGATCGCGCCGTCGAAGCCGAAGCGGCGGATCGGCTGGATCGTCACTTCCGTTGCGGCTTCCGGATCGGTCGCAAGCGCGAGGAAGCCGCCCTTCTCTGCCCGGAGCGCGCGATATTCGGGCAGGTATCGCCCGGCCTGCCGCATGAACCACATCGGTGGCCGCGCGTGCTTCCGCCCTTTCAACACGCCCAGCAGAGGTTTTGAATCGGTTCGGGCGTCCATGCTTCTTCTCAAAAGAAAGAGTCTGAATGGTTGTGTGTAGATGTAGGCGCGTTGGTTGCGGGGCTTATGCGTTCGTCCCCCGATTGCCAACAGCTTGACGCCCGCAGCGCCGCAGACTCCCGCGGATTCGATTCAACCGTTCACGATTCACACAGGCTGTGGATAAAATCGCCTCCCGTGGATTTAATTGTGGATGACTCATCGGTTTTCCACGGCGCGCACTGCCGCTTGGCCCTCGGGGCAGGTTACGCTAGCGCCTGTCCCCATGTTATCCACAGGTTCATGCCCATGACGGTGAAGCTGCACCTGCACCTCCTGTCGGATTCCACCGGCGAGACGCTGGAGAACATCGCCAAGGCCGCGCTCGCGCAATATGACAATGTCGAAACGGTGCGGCATTTCTGGCCCATGGTGCGCACGGAAGCGCACCTCGATCGCATCCTGCAGGAAATCGCCCAAAATCCGGGTCTGGTGATTTACACCTTGGTGAATGCGGCCACCCGCGACGCCTTGGAGCAGCGCTGCCACTCGCTCGGCCTGCCGATGGTCGCGCCGCTCGATCCGGTGAACGATGCGCTTTCCGCGCTGCTCGGCCAAACCGCGAAGAACAAGCCGGGGCGCCAGCACGTGCTCGACGCCGCCTATTTCGCGCGCGTCGATGCGATCCAGTTCACCATCGCGCATGACGATGGCGTGCTGTGGGAGGAATGGGAGGAGGCGGATATCGTCCTCGCCGGCGTGTCCCGTTCTTCCAAGACGCCGACGTCGATCTATCTCGCCAATCGCGGCTTCAAGGTGGCGAACATCCCGATCGTGGTGGAAAGCCCGCCGCCCGAAACGCTCTACACGCTCAGCAAGCCCTTGATCGTCGGGCTCACCACCAGCCCCGATCGCTTGATCCAGGTGCGGCGCAATCGCTTGCTGTCGCTCAACCAGGCGCCCGAGACGTCCTATGTCGATCAGGAAGCCGTCACCCGCGAGCTCGCCTATGCCCGACGCATGTTCTCCGACAATGGCTGGCCGGTGATCGACGTGACGCGGCGGTCGATCGAGGAAACCGCCGCGGCGATCATCTCCCTCTTCAATCAGCGTGGTGACAGGCCGGGAATGATCGAACCGTGAGCGAACCGTTGAAACTTGTCCTCGCCTCGCAATCCGCCTCGCGCCGCGCGATGCTCGACGCCGCCGGCGTCCCCTTCGAGGCGCAGCCCGCGATGGTGGACGAGGATGCCGCCAAGGCAGCGCTCGGCGCGATCCCGCCGCGCGATCTCGCCGATGCGCTGGCCGAGCTGAAGGCGCTCAAGGTGTCGCAGCGCAATCCGCAGGCGCTGGTGCTCGGATCGGACAGTCTCGCCGTGCTCGACGATGGCACGATCCTCTCCAAGCCGCGCGATCGTGCTCAGGCGGCCGAACATCTCGCGATGATGTCGGGCAAGCGGCACGATCTCGTCAGCGCGGCGGTCATCGCCGAGGGCGGCCGCCCCGTCTGGCGCCACGTCGACAAGGCACGCATGTTCGTGCGCCCGCTGTCCTACGGCTTCATCGAGGCCTATCTTGATGCCGAATGGCCGGCGATATCAGGATGCGTCGGCTGCTACAGGATCGAGGGGCCGGGCGTGCAATTGTTCAGCCGCGTGGAGGGTAGCCAGTTCACCGTGCTCGGCATGCCGCTGCTGCCGCTGCTCGGCTATTTGCGCGAGCGGCAGGTGCTGGGCGCATGATGGAAAAAGAAGCGCCAGTGTCTCAACTTTCTCAACATTCGCGTGCGGTTTCTGCAACCGACCGCCCCTATGCTGAGGTGATCGGCGATCCGATCAGCCATTCCAAATCGCCGCTGATCCATCGTTTCTGGCTGGAAAAGCTCGGGATCGATGCGGATTATCGCGCCACGCACGTCACACCGGACGACTTGCCGGCGTTCATCGAACAGCGCCGTGCCGATCCGAATTGGCGCGGGTGCAACGTCACCATCCCGCACAAGGTCGCGATGCTCGATCTCGTCGCTGATCCCGGCGGCGTGCGCGACAGTATCGGCGCGATGAACACCGTTGTTCGTCAGGAAGACGGCAGCCTGCTGGGCACCAACACCGATGCGGCCGGCTTCTATGGCCCGATCGCCGATCTCGATCTCACCGGTGCGCCCGTGGCGATCGTCGGCGCCGGCGGCGCGGCGCGGGCGGTGCTCTTTGCGCTGGCGCGCATGAACGTCGGCAAGGTGACGATCCTTAACCGCTCGCCGCTGAAAGGTGCGGCGCTGCTCAGCCGCTTCGGGCTGAAGGGCGACGCGCTGCCGCTCGACGCCCGCCTCCCCGAGGCAAGGCTACTGGTGAACACCAGCGCGCTCGGCATGGAAGGCCAGCCGCCGCTCGACCTCGATCTCTTGCCCCTGCCGCCGGAAGCAGTGGTGTACGACATCGTCTATGCACCGCTCCACACGCCCCTGCTCGATGCGGCCGAGGCGCGCGGGCTTGAAACGATTGATGGGCTGGAAATGCTCGTCGGCCAGGCAGCGGCGGCATTCGAGCTGTTCTTCGGCCAACCCGCCCCGCGCGACTACGATGGTGAGCTGCGCGAGCGCCTGCTTGCCTGAAGAAAGGGAGGGGACAGAACGATGATCAAGCTCGGGCTCACCGGATCGATCGGCATGGGCAAATCGACCGTCGCCAAGATGTTCGCCGATGAAGGCATCCCTGTCTTCGATGCCGATGCCGAGGTGCACAAGCTGCAAGGCCCGGCGGGCCGCGTGGTGGCGGCGATCGAAGCGCGCTTTCCCGGCACGACCGGGGAGGGGGGAGTGAACCGCACCGCGCTGGCCGAAGCGGTGCTCGGCGATGATGCCGCGATGAAGGCGCTGGAGGCGATCGTCCACCCCGCCGTTGGCGAAGAACGCGCCGCCTTTCTGACCAAACATGCCGTCGCGCCTGTTGTCGTCTTCGATGTGCCCTTGTTGTTCGAAACCGGCGGTCAGCGTGCGATGGACAAGGTGGCGGTGGTCTCCGCCGCCCCCGATGTGCAGCGCGCCCGCACGCTTCAGCGCCCGGGCATGAGCGAGGGCAAGTTCGATGCGATCCTCGCCCGCCAAGTGCCCGATGAAGAGAAGCGCGCGCACGCCGATTTCGTCATCCCGACGGACGTGCCGCTGGAGGAAACCCGCGCCCATGTCCGCCGGGTGATCGCTTGCCTCCAGGGCGCGGAAGGCCGATAAACTTCCCGATGCGCGAGATCGTTTTCGACACCGAGACCACCGGCTTCACCTTTGGCGAGGATCGCATGGTCGAGATCGGCTGCGTCGAGCTGGTCAACCGGGTCGAGACCGGCCGCACCTTTCACGCTTATTTCCACCCGGAGCGCGCAATGCCGCCGGGCGCACTCGCGGTTCATGGCCTCTCCGATGCCTTCCTCGCCGACAAGCCCCTGTTCCACGCCGTTGCGGAGGAACTGATCGCCTTTATCGGTGACGCACCGCTGATTGCGCACAACGCCTCCTTCGACTTCGGCTTCCTGAACGGCGAGCTTGGCCGCTGCGGCCGCGACGTGATCTGCATGAGCCGCATGATCGATACGCTGGCGATCGCCAAGCAGCGGCATCCCGGCGCGAAGCTCACGCTGGACGCCTTGTGCTCACGCTACGGGATCGATCGCTCGCATCGCGTGCTGCACGGCGCCTTGCTCGACGCGCAATTGCTGGCGCAGGTCTATGTCGAGCTGCGCGGCGGCCGCCAGATCGGCCTGTCGCTGGTCAGCGATCTCGTCGTGGAAGAGGTGAACCTGGAGGCGGCGGCACCGCGCGTTGCCCGCCCGCCGCGTCATTTCGCCCCGACTGCTGAGGAACTTAGTGCGCATGCCGCGTTCATGACGAGGGTAAAGAATCCGCTTTGGGGGGCCGAGGCGTCCGGTTGACGCCCAATGCTCCGGCACATCACGCCGGACCAGCCAATGGAGAATAGGTCGATGGATATCCGCATCTCTGGTCACCAGGTCGAAACGGGCGACGCGCTGAAGGATCATGTCGACACCCGACTGCAGGGCATCGCAGACAAGTATTTCAGTCGCGCGATCTCGGCGCAGGTAACGTTCGGCAAGGGGCCGCACGACGCGGGTTTCGGCTGCGACATCGTCGTTCACGTGATGCAGGGATTGGTTCTGAAGGGGCGCCATGATGCCCATGACGCGCATCTCGCCTTTGATGGTGCGGCGGAGAAGATCGAAAAGCAGCTGCGCCGCTACATGCGCCGCCTGAAGGATCGCAACGCGGGCGAAGTGCAGGCGCTGGCGGAAAGCGTCGCCTACGACAATTTCGACAACGCCGGTTACACCCTGTTCGCCGAGCGCATCAACGAGGAGGAAGAGCCCGACGCGCCGCTGATCATCGCCGAAACTCGCGTCGATGTGCCCGATGCAACGGTGTCGGATGCGGTGATGATGCTCGATCTGCGCAACACGTCGGCGCTGTTGTTCAAGAATAGCGGGACGGGCGCGTACAACATGGTCTATCGCCGCGGCGACGGGACGATCGGTTGGGTCGAACCGCAGCGCGCGGGGTAAACGCCGGTACGTCATGCCTAGTGATTTGAGCGATCTGCTGCACCCCGATCTGATTGCGGTCGGGGTGTCGGCAAGCAACAAGAAGATGTTGTTCCAGCAGCTGGGCGCGCTGGCCGTCGCCACGCTGGCGCTCGACGCGGGGAAGGTCGCGGGGGCGCTCGCCGACCGCGAGAAGCTGGGCTCGACCGGCTTTGGCGGCGGCGTCGCCTTGCCGCATGCACGCATCGAGGGGCTGCCGCGCATCGTGATCATGATCGCGCGCCTCGCGCAGCCGGTCGAGTTTCAGGCGGTCGACGACATGCCCGTCGATCTGGTGGTGGCGATCCTGTCGCCTGTGGGCGCCGGCGCCGATCATTTAAAGGCGCTGGCGCGCGTGTCGAACCGGCTGCGCGATCGCGGGTTTGTCGCCAAGCTGCGCGGCGCTGGCTCGCGCGATGCGATCTATGCGCTGCTCACATCGGACGACACGGGGAATGCGCGTGACGCGGCCTGAAGGCGCCGACGCCCACCATCGCGCGCTGGAATCGCTGTATGCCGCCGCGCCGATCAACCAGCTGTTCGCATCCACGCTGGAGATCCCGGAGCCGGGCGTGGCACGGATCAGCTTCGAGATCGTGCCCGCGCATTTCCACGCAGCGGGCGCCGCGCACGGCACCTCCTATTTCAAGATGCTGGACGATGCGGCGTTCTATGCCTGCAACAGCCTCATCACCGATCGCTTCCTGCTGACCACACAGTTCAATCTGCTCCTCACCCGCCCGCTCTCTGCTGGGCCGGTGATTGCGGAGGGACGCTGGATCAGCGGCCAGCGGCGCGTGTTCGTCGGCGATGCCCGTCTGATCACCCGGCGCGGCGAAGAGGTGGCGCGCGGCACCGGCACGTTCATGCGCAGCCGCATCGCGCTCGCGTCACTGCCGGGTTATCGGTTCGCGTGAACGGGCGACTGCCCACGCACCTCATCGTCTCGGCATTGCTGCGGCGGGTCAACGACGGCGGCGGGATTGCGGTGATCCGCGCGCGTGGTGACGCGGACGCCGGCGCGATCCTGGTGATTCTGGAGCGCGAAGACCGCCTCGTGGAACGCGGCATCGGCGCGGACGGCCAGGATACCTTGGTGCCAAGCGGGCCGAAGGCCGGCAGTGGCGAATCGCTCGATGATTACTGGCAACGCCGTCGTCGGAATGACCCCGATTTATGGGTCGTGGCTCTGGATATCGCGGACTCCCAACGGTTCGCCGCTGAAACGATCCTGCCATAATTGACGAAATGAGTGGGGTATGGCGATGCCCTGTTCATCGAAGTTTCGCGTTGTGCCGCGGCGGGTGCGATCCGCAATGGTGACGCAGTCGGGGGGGATCCCGGCCGATCGCTGTTCATTTTTTGAACGCCGGATCGTGTCCGCGTACCCACCGCCCTTGATAGTGGACGATGACCTTTTTCTCGCGGGCTGCGGCCGCCGTAGCCATGACGATCTCTTTCCTCGGCCTTAGTGCGCAGAGCACGGCCGGCCTGGCTGCCGGGGTTGAGCAAATGCTCCCTCAGTCCAGCCCAGCGGTGTCTTCGGTGACACCGACAACAGTTTCACAGCCGACTGGCTTCGATAGCGATGAACTCGCGATTGGCGATTCGGTTGCATATCCGACACTTGCGGCCGCTGTCGCCGCGCAGTCGACGCATGATGGCGATGACGAGGCGATCCAGTGCCTCGCCGGCGCGATCTTCTACGAATCCAAGGGCGAGCCGCTGTCCGGCCAGCTTGCGGTGGCCGATGTGATCATCAATCGCTCCAAGTCGGGCCGTTTCCCGGCCGACATCTGTGAAGTGGTGACGCAGCGCGGCCAGTTCGGCTTCGTCCGCGGCGGTCGCATTCCTCAGATCAACGAGGACAGCCGCTACTATCGCACGGCCGTCGCCGTGGCGAAGGTCGCGCTGGCAGACGCGTGGGACAGCGAAGCTGACCGTGCCCTGTATTTCAATCGTGGTCGCGCGCCCGGCTCGGGGCTGACCAAGGTGGCCACGATCGGTAACCACATCTTCTGGCGTTGACGGCAGGCGGCGCGCGCGTGCTTGGCAGCGCGGCGCCACCTTTTCATCGTTCCCCAATTGTTCTATGAAGCGGGCGTGCTGACCACGCCCGCTTCTTGCGTTGATGATCCATCCTCGCCGCTGTGCGCTGCGGATGTCGCCCGCGGCGTCACCCGCCTATTGCTGCGTCATGAGCTGATCGCGATGCAGGAAGTGCCGCTGGACGGTGGCCGGCGGGTCGATCTGATGGCGCTTGATGCGCGCGGGCAGATCACCATCGTCGAGATCAAGGTCTCCCGTGCCGATCTGGTGGGCGACAACAAGTGGCAGGATTACCTGCCGCATTGCGATCGCTTCTTCTGGGCCGTTCCTGCGGGGTTCGACCATACGCCGATCGCCAGCGAAGCGTTCTTGCCGGAGCGGACCGGCCTGATTGTGGCGGACCGTTACGATGCGGCGGTGGTGCGCGAAGCGCGTACCGAGCCGATGAACACGCACGCTAGGAAGAAATGCACCCTCGCGTTTGCGCGCCGCGCTGCGCGCCGACTAGTCGCGCTGTCCGATCCGGAGGCTGTGCAGGGGTGGTGAGCGGCCAAGCGCTTCTGCTCGTCGTTTCACCGCCGCACCTGACTGTTTTGCCATTTGCGTCCCGCCGCGCACAGGCGCAGGAAGCCGGCGCGGCAGGAGGATGCCATGGCGGCCATTGTCGAGGAACGGGAAGGTAGCGCGGCGCAGCATGCATGCGGTCGCCTCACCGCGCGCGAGCGGCTCGACATTCTGTTCGATGAAGCAAGCTTCGTTGAACCCGGTCCGGCGGGTCATGGCGTCGTCACCGGCCTCGGTCTTGTTCAGGGTCGCCCGGTCGCGGCCTTCAGCCAGGATGTGACGGACGCCGGCGGCACCATCACGCGTCAGCATGCCGAGAAGATCGGCCACCTGATCGACCGGGCCACAAGCCTCGGTGCCCCGATCGTGGGTCTCTATGATTCGCCCGGCAGCGCGCTTGACGAGGGGCTGTCTTGCCTCGCTGCGCAAGCAGCGATGCTGCAACAATCGGCGCGCGCCCAAGGCCGGGTGCCGCAAATGGCGCTGGTCTTCGGGCATAACGTCGGCACCGCCGCGCTTGCTCCGGCGCTGGCAGATGTCACCTTCATGCTCGATCGCGCCAGCGCGCTTTATCTGGCCGGCCCCGCAACATTGCGGCGCGCGACCGGTGAGATCGCAAGCGTCGAAGCGCTCGGCGGCCCGTCGCTCCATGCCACGCGGACCGGGATGGCTGACGGCGTGTTCGCCAACGAGATCGACCTGCTGTTGGCCGCGCGGGACCTGCTCGATCTGCTGCCGTCCGCGTCAGACAAACCGCCGCCCCAGATCGCAACGGGAGATCCCTACGATCGGGAGGAACCGGCGCTCGACAAGCTGGTCCCGCTAGATCCCACCGAGCCATACGACATGCGCGACCTCGCCCGCGCGATCGTGGACGAGGGGGAGCTGTTCGAGATCCAGCCCGGCCATGCCGCCAATGTAATATGCGGCTTTGGTCGCACCGAAGGGCGCACGATCGGGATCATCGGCAACCAGCCGATGGTCATGGGCGGCGCGATCGACAGCGCAGCCGCGCGCAAGGCGGCACAGTTTGCGCTCCGTTGCGATCGCTTCGGCGTGCCGATCGTCACCTTGCTGGATTCGCCGGGTTTCCTGCCGGGCGCCGCCGAAGAATCGCGCGGGATCGTGGCGGATGCGGCGAACCTGCTGGCGGCGTTAGCGCGTGCGTCCGTTCCGCGGATCACGATCGTGACGCGGCGAGCGCTTGGTACTGCGTGGACGGTTCTGGGGCCACAGCCAACCACGTCCTCACCCTGCTACGCGTGGCCGGGCGCGGAGATTGCCGCGATGACCGGCAACGCCGCGGCCGAGCTGTTGTTCGACGAGGGCGAGGATCAGAAAAAGCGTGACTATGCCGCCCGTATCGCTGATCCCTCGTCCGCCGTGGACGCAGGGTTCGTCGATGCGGTGATCCCGCCAGCCGCTACGCGGCGCACGATCGCCGAGGCGCTGCGCCGCATAGCGCCGCATGCGCAAGGATCCGGCAGCTTGCTGCCAATCCCGTCTCCGAACGGAGCGGGACATATGAGGGAGAGAGACCGAAATGGCTGATTACGAAACAATCCTGACCGAAATGAAGGGCGACGTCCTGGTCATCACGCTGAACCGCCCCGAGCGGCTGAATGCAGCGTCGATCCAGCTGGCCGAAGACCTGACGGTGGCGCTCTACGATCTTCAGGGTGCGCGCGCCGTGCTGCTCACCGGCGCCGGACGCGCCTTCTGCTCGGGCGCCGATCTCCAGGCACGCGGCGGCGGGGATTCGCCCGTCAAGGGCGGGGATACCAGCCACCGCGCGCTGATGAACTTCTACAACCCGCTCATGAGCCAGATCATGCACCTCTCGGTGCCGGTGGTAACGGCGGTCAACGGCCCCGCGGCTGGCGTCGGCTGCTCCATGGGCCTGTCGGGCGATTTCGTGTTCGCCGGCAAGAGCGCCTATTTCCTCCAGGCGTTCGTAAATATCGGCCTCGTCCCGGACGGCGGCTCCACCTGGCTGCTCGCCAAGGCGATCGGCAAGGCGCGCGCCACGCAGATGATGATGCTGGGCGAGCGGATCGGTGCCGAGCAGGCGCAGGAATGGGGCCTCATCTACAAGGCCGTCGATGACGACAAGCTGATGGAAGAAGCGCTCGCGCTCGCCACTCGCCTCGCCGCTGGCCCGACCATCGCGCTATCGGCCATGCGCCGCAACATCATGACGGCGCTCGACGGCAGCTTCGACGCGGTGCTGCGTGCAGAGGCAGAAGGGCAGCGCCTCGCCGGCGGCTCCGATGATTCTCGCGAAGGCGGCCTCAGCTTCCTTCAGAAGCGCAAGCCTGTGTTCAAGGGCCGTTGACCATCCATCCCGTCCCGGTGCGTTGGTGCCGGGACGGATCATGGAGGCACGATGAGCAAGCTTTATATCCCCGCCCTTTGCCTGGCGGTTCTGGCGCCAAGCCAGTCGGCGGGCGCCCAGACTCAGGCGCAGATGAGGGCGCAGGCGGCTGATGATCTGCGCCGCGCGGACGCTGCGCTGAACGCGCAATGGAAACAGACCTATGCCCGCATGAAGGACCGCGATGCGCGTGACGGATCGCGTGGCGGAGGGTTCGGCTATGCGGCGGCAACGCTTGCCAGCCAGCGCGCTTGGCTGCAGTTCCGTGACAAGCAGTGCGAGATCGAGGGCGGGCAATACGCTGGCGGCTCACTGCAGGGGGTCGTGCGTGGGCAATGCTTCACGCGGCTGACCCGGGAGCGGACCCAACAACTGAAGGATCTGATGTGGACGCGGTGACCCGCAATGATTGGACCCGTGATGAAATCGCGGCGCTCTTTGATCTGCCGTTCGATGAGCTGATGTGGCACGCGCAGGGCGTACACCGCGCGCATCACGCTGTGGGCGAGGTGCAATTGTGCACCTTGCTGTCGATCAAGACCGGCGGCTGCCCGGAGGATTGCGGCTATTGCTCGCAGTCGGCGCATGCCGACAGCGGCGTCAAGGCGACCAAGCTGATGGACGTGCGCGCCGTGTTGCAACGCGCCGCGGAGGCGCGCGACGCCGGCAGTCAGCGTTTCTGCATGGGCGCCGCGTGGCGCAATCCTAAGGACCGCGACATGGATGCGATCGTCTCCATGATCGAGGGCGTGCGCGAGATGGGCATGGAAACGTGCATGACGCTCGGCATGCTGACACCGGCCCAGGCGCAGCGGCTCGCCGATGCGGGGCTCGATTACTACAATCACAACATCGATACTTCGCCCGAGCGTTATGGCGAGGTCATCACCACGCGCTCCTTTGGCGAACGGCTCGAAACGCTGGAGCATGTGCGCTCGGCAGGGATCAACGTCTGCTGCGGCGGCATCGTCGGCATGGGCGAGACGCGCGAGGATCGCGTCGGCTTCGTCCATGCGCTCGCCACCATGCCGCGCCATCCCGAGAGTGTTCCGGTCAATGCGCTGGTGCCGGTGAAGGGCACCGTGCTGGGCGACATGCTCGCCGACGCACCGCTCGCCAAGATCGACGATATCGAGTTCGTCCGCACCGTGGCCGTCGCGCGGATTGCCATGCCGCTCAGCATGGTTCGCCTGTCCGCAGGACGCGAATCGATGAGCGAGGCGACGCAGGCTTTGTGCTTCATGGCCGGCGCCAATTCGATTTTCACCGGGGACAAGCTGCTGACCGCCGGCAATCGCGGCGACAGCGCCGACGCCAATCTGTTCGCGAAGCTTGGCCTGAAGCCGATGCTCGCTGAGGAGCCGATGCGCGTGTGCGAGGCGGCGGAATAAGGTTGCGCTGCGGGCGAGGGTAGCAGGCATGTTCGGCAAGATCCTGATCGCCAATCGCGGTGAGATCGCGTGCCGGATCATCCGTACTGCCCGCCGCATGGGCATCGGCACGGTGGCGGTCTATTCCGATGCCGATGCGCGTGCCCTGCACGCCCAGATGGCGGACGAGGCGGTGCGGATCGGCCCCGCGCCCGCGAGCGACAGCTATCTGGATTCGGACCGCATCCTCGCCGCTGCACTTGCCACCGGGGCGGATGCGATCCATCCCGGCTACGGCTTTCTCTCCGAACGCGCGTCCTTCGCCACTGCCTGCGCCGAGGCGGGCATCACCTTCATCGGCCCGCCGCCCTCCGCCATTGCCGCGATGGGCGACAAGATCGAATCGAAGAAGCTCGCCCGCATGGCGGGGGTGAACGTCGTGCCCGGCCGTCCCGGTGCGATCGAGGATGTCGCGGAAGCGCTGGGGGCCGCCGCGGCGATCGGCTATCCCGTGATGATGAAGGCTTCCGCCGGCGGCGGCGGGAAGGGCATGCGCGTCGCCTGGCACGAAGCCGACGTCCGTGACGGCTTTGACGCCGTTCGCCGCGAGGCGCTGGCGAGCTTCGGCGATGATCGCGTGCTCCTGGAAAAGTTCATCGAACGGCCGCGCCATATCGAGATCCAGCTGCTCGGCGATCAGCACGGCACTATTCTTCATCTCGGCGAACGCGAATGCTCGATTCAGCGTCGCCACCAGAAGGTGGTGGAGGAAGCGCCGTCCCCCTTTGTCACGCCCGCGATGCGCCAGGCGATGGGCGAGCAGGCGATTTCGCTCGCCCGGGCGGTCGGCTATCACAGCGCGGGCACGGTGGAACTGATCGTCTCGGGCGCGGATCCGAGCGGCCAAAGCTTCTACTTTCTCGAAATGAACACCCGCCTTCAGGTGGAGCACCCGGTGACGGAGGCGGTAACCGGACTGGATCTCGTCGAGCAGATGATCCGCGTGGCGGCCGGCGAACGGCTTGGCTTTACCCAGGCGGACGTTCGCCTGAACGGTTGGGCGGTGGAAACGCGGGTTTATGCGGAGGATCCCTATCGCGGGTTCCTCCCCAGCACGGGCCGGTTGGCGCGCTATCGCCCGCCCGAGCGCGCCGTCGACCCCGCCAACAGCGGTATGCCGCGCCGCGTCCGTGTCGATGACGGGGTGGAGGAGGGCGATACGATCAGCCGCTTCTACGATCCGATGATCGCCAAGCTGATCACCTGGGCGCCAGAGCGGAATGAGGCCATCGACGCGCAGCGCGACGCGCTCGACGCCTTTGTCATGGATGGTCCGGCGACCAATACCGACTTCCTCTCCGCGCTGATGCAGCATCCCCGCTTCCGCAGCGGCGATCTGGCCACCGGCTTCATTGACGAGGAATATCCCACCGGCTTCACCGGCGCACCCGCATCACCGGCGCTCCTGCGCGGGCTCGCCGCGCTGGCCGTTCTGATGGCCACGGCGCGGGCACGCGGGCCGATCGAAAAGCAATGGTCGGTGCGGATCGATGGGAGGGATTTCGCCGTCACGCATGGCGGCGGCGCACTGACGGTCGACGGCGAAGCGATGGCGCTTTCCCACGATTATGCACCCGGCCGCACCAGCGTCCGCCTGCTGGTGGAGGACGAATGGGTGACGGTGCAGGCGGCGCGCACGCGGACCGGGTTCATCCTCCGCACGCGCGGCGCCCGTCATGAGGTCCGCGCCTTGCCGCAGCGCATCGCCGCTTATGCTCGCCACCTCCGTGAGGAGAACGCCCAAGAAGATCGCAAGCAGATCATCGCGCCCATGTCAGGGCTGCTCGTGCGACTGGACGTACGGGCGGGCGACGCGATCGTCGCCGGGCAAGCGCTCGGCGTGATCGAGGCGATGAAGATGGAGAACGTGCTTCGCGCGCCCGGCGACGGGACGGTGGCAGCGGTGCGGGCGGCGGCGGGCCAGAGCGTCGCCACCGATCAGGTGCTGGTCGACCTGGTCTGATCGCGATGCCCCGTACGTGACGGTCAGTATCGGCGACCCCCAATCACGCTGCGACAAATCGCGACACAAAAGCGCTGGACCCTTGCGGGCCTTCCAACCATTTCCGCAACCATGACGCGCTTGCGGGCTCCGCTTCTCTCCGCTGTCCTTGGGGCTGTTACCCTTGGTGGTTGTACCGTCGGGCCAGACTATCGCCCACGCACGTCCGCCGAACTGGGCGTGCCGGACGCCTTCTCCGTCACCGCGGCGCCGACGCGTGAGGATCTGACGCGCTGGTGGCGCAGCTTCGACGATCCGGTGCTCGGCGATCTGGTCGAGCGGGCCGCCGCGAGCAACCTCGACATCGCGCAAGCCTCCGCAAGGCTGCGTCAGGCCCGCGAGGCACTGGTGCAAAGCCGCGCCAGCCTGCTGCCGACGGTGAACGGGTCGGGCGGCTTCAGCCGATCGGAAACGCTGCGCGGCGGACAAACGCTGATCACCCTGCCCGATGGTACTACGCAGAGCATCGGCGGCGGCGGCGGATCGAATTTCTCGCTCGGCCTCGACGCGCAATACCAGCTTGGCCTGTTCGGCGAGGTCCGCCGCACGGTGGAGGCCAGCCAGGCCCAATATGAAGCTTCGGGCTTTGATCAGGCAACGGTGCTCCTGTCCGTCCAGGCCGAAGTCGCGCGCAATTACGTGCTGGCGCGGCTCTACCAGTTGCAGCTCGCCAATGCCCGCGACAGCCTGGCGCTCCAGGACGACAATCTGGAGATCGCCGGCTTCCGCGTGCAGGCCGGGCTCGTCTCCAGCCTCGATCAGGAGCAGGCGCGCGTGCAGCGTGCGCAGACCGCCGCCTCCGTTCCCTTGATCGAGCAGCAATATAACGCTGCCGTGTCACGCCTCGGCGTCCTCACCGGCGCAGCGCCGGGCGCGCTGAAGCCGATGCTCGTCGCCCCCCGGCCGATCCCGCGCGGGCCGCAGAGCGCCGGCGTCGGCATCCCCGCCGATGTCTTGCGCCAGCGCCCCGATGTGCGCGCAGCCGAGCGCGCGCTGGCCGCCGCGACGGCGCAGATCGGCGTTGCCACCGCGCAGCTTTACCCCGCGCTCGCGATCAGCGGCAACATCAGCACGCGCGCCGGCAACCTCGGCGGTTTGCTCGACACGGTGACCGGCGGCCTGTTCGCCGGCCTGACGCAGGCGATCTTCAACGGCGGCCGGCTGAGGAGCCAGGTCCGGGGCGCAGAGGCTGCCGCGGACTCCGCCTTGGCCGGCTACAAGCGCGCAGTGCTGGTCGCGCTGGAGGACATCGAGAATGCCGTGGTGGCGCTCAGCACCGCCGAGGCGCGTGAGCGCGAGTTCGCGGTGGCACTGGAAGCGGCCAGCAATTCCGCGCTCCTCAGCCGCAGCCAATATCGCACGGGCCTCACCGATTTCACCACGCTAAGCCAGCAGGAAGCGGCGCTCCTGTCGGCCCGCAACAGCGCCGCACAGGCCCGCGCCGATCACGCCAACGCGCTGATCCAGCTCTACAGCGCGCTTGGCGGCGGTTGGGACGCCAGCGCCGCGCCCGAGGCTACCACATCGAACAACAGCCAGGACGGAACCCGCTGATGGCGACCGAGCAACTCGACGATTTCCTCGGGGTGAAGCCGCAGCCGGCGTGGCGCCGCTGGGTGAAATGGGGTGCCGTCGCGCTCGGTGTCCTCCTCCTGGTGTTGTTGGGGATGCGGCTCTTCGGCGCGCGTGCGGAGGCGGGATACGCCACCGCACCCGTCCGCCGCGGGAATCTCACCGTCACCGTCTCCGCCACCGGCAAGCTCGCGCCGACTAACCAGGTCACCGTCGGCTCGCAATTGTCCGGCCTCGTCACCCGCGTCGTCGTGGACGTCAACGATCGCGTGACGGCGGGGCAGGCACTGGCGCTGATCGATCCCGAGCAGATCGACGATCAGATCCGCGCCGGTCAGGCGCAGCTCGCCGCCAACGTCGCGGGCGTGAACCAAGCGCGCGCCACCGTTTCGGAGGCGCAGGCCCAGTTGGCGCGGCTGGAGGAGGTTTACCGCCTTTCCAACGGCCGCGTTCCCTCGCAAACCGAATTGCAGGCCGGCCGTGCGAATGCGCAGCGCGCAGTGGCGGCGCTTCGCGTGGCGGAAGCGAATGTCGCCGCGGCGCGCGCCAATTTGGCGCAGAACCAGACGCAGCGGAACCGCGCCATTATCCGCTCGCCCGTCAACGGCGTGGTGCTCGCGCGGCAGGTCGATCCCGGCCAGACGGTGGCGGCGTCGTTCAACACGCCCACCCTGTTCGTGATCGCCGAGGACCTGAGTAAGATGAAGCTGCAGGTCGCGATCGACGAAGCCGACGTCGGCTCGGTAAAGGAGGGGCAGCCAGCCAGCTTCACCGTTGATGCATTCCCCGGCCGCACCTTCCCCGCCACCATCACCCGCGTTGATCTCGGCTCTAACCTGACGGCCAGCAGCGCCAGCGCCTCCTCCACCGGCACCGCCGCCACGGCAACGGCCGGGCAAGTGGTCTCCTACGCTGCGGATCTGACAGTGGCGAACGCCACCATGGAGCTGCGCCCCGGCATGACGGCGACGGCCGATATCGTCACCAGCGACAAGAAGAACGTCCTGCTCGTGCCCAACGCCGCCTTCCGCTTCAAGCCCACCGCCGCGGGCGCCGGAGGAAGCGGCGGGATCGCCGGCTCGCTCACCTTCCGCCCACGCCGCGACCGGCCGGAGCGCCAGGCGACGCTTGGCCGCGGCGCGCAGCAGACGGTGCATATCAAGGGCGCCGATGGGCAGCCGCAGCCGGTGCAGGTAACGACGGGCGACACCAACGGCGCCGTCACCGAAGTGCTTTCGGGCGGCTTGCGGCCGGGCATGGAGGTGATCACCGGCCAGCTATCCGCCGGCGAAGAGGGCGCGCGCGGCGGCGGTGGCGGACAACGGCGCCAGCGCGCGGGAGGCCCGGGTGGCGCAGGTGGAGCGTAAAGCCGCGATCCGGATGCCGCCTTGCGCGACAAAGGCGCCGCCGCACGCACGCGAAATGCCGACCATCGTTCGGCCGGCACGCAGCGGAGCGCCCGCGCGATGACCGATCCGATCATCTCGCTCCGCGCCGTCACCAAGGTTTATGGCAGCGGCCCCACCGCGTTTCAGGCGCTGAAAGGCGTCGATCTCGATATCGCCGCCGGTGATTTCGTCGCGGTCATGGGCCCGTCGGGGTCGGGCAAGTCGACTACCATGAACATCCTCGGCTGCCTGGACGTGCCCAGCGCCGGCACTTTTCTGTTTCGCAGGCACCACGTCGAAACGCTGGACCGCGATCAGCGCGCGTTGCTCCGCCGTAAGTATCTCGGCTTCGTTTTCCAAGGCTTCAACCTGCTCAGCCGCACCAGCGCGCTCGAGAATGTCGAGCTGCCGCTCCTGTATCGCGGCGACGATCGCAAGCGCCGCCGCGAGGCGGGGATGGCGGCGCTGGACAAGGTCGGGCTCGCGGATTGGTGGGATCACACCCCGGCGGAGCTGTCCGGCGGTCAGCAACAGCGCGTTGCCATCGCCCGCGCGATCGTCACCCGCCCGGACGTGCTGCTCGCCGACGAGCCGACCGGCAATCTCGATTCGGAGCGTTCGATCGAGATCATGGAGCTGCTCACCGATCTGAACCGGGAGAGCGGGATCACCGTGCTGATGGTGACGCACGAGCCCGAGATGGCCGCCTTTGCGCACACCGTGGTTCACTTCAAAGACGGTTTGGTGGAGCGGGTCGATACCAATCATCGCATGGGGCAGGAGGTGTCGTGATCGGCGCTGGTCGGACCTCCCGCTGCTGTGCGCCGTCGCATGGCAGCCGCTCGTGCGGCCTTGCGCTGCGGCAAGGATCGTAAGCCCATGTTCGGCACCACCTTCATTCTCGCGCTTCGCTCGATCCGCCGCCACCTGCTGCGCTCGTTCCTGACCACGCTCGGCATCGTCATCGGTGTGGCGGCCGTCGTGGCGATGGTTACGCTCGGCAAGGCGACGACCAGCGCGGTGCAGCAGCAGATCGCGGCGCTTGGCACCAACGTGCTTCAGATCCGTCCCGGCCAGGGCTTCGGGCGCGGCGGCGGCGGCCCGCGGCCGCCCGATTTCAAGCCCGAAGACGTGACCGCGATCGAGCAGCAGGTCGCCGGGGTCACCGCCGTGGCGCCGCAGGCCTCGACGGCCGCGACCGCCATTTATGAAGGCGCGAACTGGTCCACCACGATCCAGGGCACCACCAACGCCGTCTTCACCGTGCAGCCATGGCCGCTGGCGCAGGGGCGCACCTGGACGGTGCCCGAGGAGCAGGCTGGCAAGGCGGTGTGCATCATCGGCAATACGGTGCGGCAGAACCTGTTCCGGGGCGGCGATGCCGTCGGCCGGCGCATGCGGATCGGCGACATCAGCTGCGACGTGATCGGCGTGCTGACCGCGCGCGGGCAGGCGGGGTTCGGCGGGGATCAGGACGATACGGTGGTGATGCCGATCAAGGCGGTGCAGCGCCGCTTCACCGGCAGCCGCGACATTCGTCTGATGCTGGTCGGCGTCGATCAGGCTTATTCCACAACGGCGGTGCAGGCCTCGATCAGCGATCTCCTGCGCGAGCGGCGCAACATCACCGGCACCAAGCAGGATGATTTCAACATCTTCGATACCAAGCAGATCAGCGACACGCTGACGGGCACCACCACGTTGCTGACGCGCATCGTCGCGGCGGTGGCGGCGATCAGCTTGGTCGTCGGCGGGATCGGCATCATGAACATCATGCTGGTGTCGGTGACGGAGCGGACGCGCGAGATCGGCATTCGCCTGGCGATCGGCGCGGTTGCCAATGAAGTGCTGATGCAATTCCTTGTGGAGGCGGTGGTGCTCTCGATGCTCGGCGGGCTGATCGGCCTGGTGCTGGCGCAGCTGGTCATCGCCGGGGCAACGCCGTTGATGCAGGTGCCGTGGACGTTTGATCCCACCATCAACATGGTGGCCTTCGCGATTGCGGCGGCGATCGGCGTGGTCTTCGGTTACTTCCCGGCACGCCGCGCCGCCGGACTGAACCCGATCGACGCGCTGCGCCACGAATAAGCGGCCCGGCAATCGGGCGGGTGGCCGCGGGCGCAGCGCTGGCTTACATCGGTGCGCATGAACCCGCGCTTCGAAAATGTGCCCAATCGCCGCGCCATCGTGGATCGCCGCGCGCTTGCCGAGGAACTCGCGGCGATCGCCACCAATGATCCTTCGCTGCTCCGGCGCGAGGCAATCGGGCGCCTGAAGGAAGCGCTGGACGATGGGCGCGCGGAAATCGCGCGGCGGCTGGCGGAGCGGCCGTCACGCGGGCTGGAAGCGGCGAATGCGCAGGCGTTCCTGATCGATCAGCTGCTGAAGCTGCTGTACGATCTGGCGACGCAGCGGCTGTATCCGCTGAGCAACCCCACCGCCTCCGAACGGCTGACGCTGATGGCCGTGGGTGGCTATGGCCGCGGCGAGATGGCGCCTTTCTCCGACGTGGACATCGCCTTCATCACCCCCTGGAAGCAGCCGCCCTGGGCCGAGCAGGTGATCGAGACGCTGCTATATTCCTTGTGGGACATGGGGCTAAAGGTCGGCCATTCGTCGCGCTCGCTCGACGAAATGGTGCGTCAGGCGAAGGGCGACGTGACGATCCGCACCGCGCTGCTGGAGGGGCGGTACGTCTGGGGTGACGAGGCTCTCTACCGCGAAACGCTGGCGCGCTTCCGCAACGAGGTGACGCGCGGCAGCGAGCGTCAGTTCATTGCCGACAAGCTGGCCGAGCGCAACGCCCGCCACCTGAAGATGGGCGACAGCCGCTACGTGGTCGAGCCCAATGTGAAGGAAGGGAAGGGGGGGCTGCGCGATCTCCACGCGCTCTTCTGGATCGGCAAATACGTCTATGACGTCGATCGCGCCGCGCAGCTGGTGAACCAGGGGCTCTTCACGCCGGCGGAATACCGCCTGTTTCACCGCGCCGACAATTTCCTCTGGGCGGTGCGCTGCCACCTGCACCTCGCCGCCGGCCGCGCCGAGGACCGGCTGACCTTCGACATGCAGCGCGAGATCGCCGAGCGGATGCGTTACGCCGATCGCCCGGGCAAGGCCGCGGTTGAGCGGTTCATGCAATTTTACTTCCTGCAGGCGAAGACCGTCGGCGCGCTGACGGGGGTGTTCCTCGCGCATATCGATGATCTGTTTGCCGGCCGCGGTCGCCGCTTCGGCCTTCCGCAGCTACGCCGCCGCCCCCGCAAGTTGCAGGGCTTCGTGCTCGATCGCGGGCGACTGGCACTGCCGCACGACGCATTCTTTGCCGAGGATCCGACCCGGCTGGTCGAGATCTTCCAGCTCGCGGATCTGCACGGCGTGGAGATTCACCCGCTGGCGATGCGCGCCGCCACCCGCGACGCGAAGCTCGTCGATGACGTGCGCGCCGATCCGCGCGCCAATGCGCTGTTCCTTGATCTGCTCACCTCGCCGCGTGATCCCGAAATGGTGCTGCGGTGGATGAACGAGGCCGGCGTCTTTGGCCGGTTCGTGCCCGATTTCGGCCGCGTCGTCGCGCAGATGCAGTTCGATATGTACCACCATTATACGGTGGACGAACATACCATCCGTGCAATCGGGCTGCTGGCGCGGATCGAGCGGGGGGAGCTCGCCGCGGACCACCCGCTGGCATCGGAAATCCTGCCGCAGATCGTGTCACGCCGTGTGCTGTACGTGGCGGTGCTGCTGCACGACATCGCCAAGGGCCGCGGTGGCGATCACTCGATCCTGGGCGCTGCCGTGGCGGAGCGGCTGTGTCCCCGCTTCGGCCTGACCCGCGCCGAAACCGAAACGGTGGCGTGGCTGGTGCGCTATCACCTGCTGATGTCCGCCACCGCGTTCAAGCGCGACTTGTCGGATTTCAAGACGATCCTCGATTTCACCCATGTCGTGCAATCGGCCGAGCGGCTCCGCTTGCTACTCGTCCTCACCATCGTGGATATCCGCGCGGTCGGGCCGGGCACGTGGAACGGATGGAAGCGCCAGCTGCTCGGTGATCTGTACGAGGCCGCCGAGGAGGTGCTGCGCCTCGGCCATAAGCAGCGCGGGCGTGACGAGCGGATTGCCGCGAAGCAGGCCGGGCTGGCCGAGGCGCTGGGCTGGGGCCCGGACGCGATGGCGGCCTATCTGCGTCGTTTCCCCGAGGCCTATTGGATCGCGGAGCCCGACGATGTGCTGGCGCATAACGCGCGCTTTGTCGCCGGCGTGGGCGAGGCGCGGCTCGCCATCGATGCGCAGGTCTATGCGCAGCGCGGCGCCACGCTCGTCACCGTCTATGCCGCCGACCATCCGGGCATCTTCTACCGCATCGCCGGCGCGATCCATGTCGCCGGCGGCAACATCATCGACGCGCGCATCCACACCACGCGCGACGGCATGGCGCTCGACAATTTCCTCGTCCAGGATCCGTTCGGCCGACCATTCGACGAGGCGGGGCAGCTCGCCCGCTTGCAGACCGCGATCGAGGACGCGCTGGCGAACCGCGGCAAGCTCGTCGATCGGCTAAAGGCCAAGCCGCTGCCGCGCGTGCGCGCCGACGCGTTCCGGATCGAGCCCAATGTGTTGGTGGATAACAAGGCGTCCAATCGCTTCACCGTGGTGGAGGTAACCGCGCGCGATCGCCCGGCGCTGCTGAATCAGCTTGCCCATGCGCTGTTCCAATCAAAGGTGACGATCCACTCCGCCCATGTCGCCACGTACGGCGAGCGCGCGGTGGACACGTTCTACATCACCGATCTGACCGGGGATAAGATCGCCACCACCTCGCGGCTGAAGGCGCTGGAGAAACGGCTGCTCGATGCCGCAGCCGGGCGCGCGGTCGAACTGGCCGCCTGAAATCCTCCCCTTCGCCGCGGTGCTCCGTTGCGATAGGATGCCAGGGGACCAGAGGGAGACTCGGCCATGCCGGTGCTGGGAATGGGCGGCCTGTTTTTTCGCGCAAAGGATCCGGAGGCGCTGAGCGCCTGGTATCGCGATCACCTGAAGATCGGCCCGGGTTGCAGCGGCGATCCCGCGGTCACGCCCAGTGAATGGTTCTGGCACGCGCAGGGCGGCCCGTTCGTTTTCGCGCCGTTCAAGAAAGCGACCGACTATTTCGCGGCCGACAAGGCCTTCATGATCAATCTGCGGGTGAGCGATCTCGCCGGAATGATCCGCGATCTGACGGCCGCCGGCATCGCGGTCGAGACGCGCGCCGAGTGGGATTCGCCCGAGACGGGTCACTTCGCCCGCATCCATGATCCCGAGGGCAACGGGATCGAATTGTGGGAGCCTCCCGCCGGTTCCGCCGGCTGATCGCCCGCGCGCGGCTGCCGCACATCCGGCTTTCGCCGAATCGCTTGCCCCTAAACGACATCACCCCGGCTTCAGCGATCTGAAGCCGGGGTGATGCGTTCAAAAACCGGGCGCGGTCTCCCGCGCCCGTTCGATCAGAAGCGCTTACGAACGGTCACGCCGTAGGTCCGCGGCTCGCCCAGGAAGGACGAGAAGATCTGGTTCGCCGGCGACGTGCCCAGACGGAGCGTCTGGCCAAGGCTGCCCGCGCCCTGGAACGGCGCGTTGAAGGCGACCTGCTGGAAGTTGATGTCGAAGATATTCTGCACGAAGCCTTCGATCGACCAGTTCTGGTCCGGCCCGCGCAGGCCGATGCGTGCGTTGGCAACGAAGAAGCCGTCCTGCTCCTTCTCGATGAAGAGGTCGGAGCCGGTGTTATAGTCGCTCGACAGACGACCATCGGCGTAGAACAGCGCCGTCATCCCCGAGCTGCCCAGCTCCGGCGTCCAGCTGACCGAGCCCGTCGCGACATTGCGCGGCGCGTTCGACATCTGGCCACCCGGCGTCAGGAACAGCGCCGGATCGAGCGGCTCACCCGAGGCCGAGCCGACCAGGTCGCGGCGGAACTTGGTGTCGGCCAGCGTGTAGCCGAGGTTCACCGCGAAGTTGCGCGCCGGGTAGAAGCCGAGCTCGAGCTCGACGCCCTGGCTGCGAACGCCCGTGCCGACGTCGCCGGTGCAGCGGCCCGTCACTGCCGAGCCGTCCTGGTCGCCGCCGTTCAGGCTTTCCGAGCACGAACCGATGTTCTGCACGACGAAGTTGGTGCCGTTGAACGTGTTGAGCTGGAAGTTCTCGAAGTCCGAACGGAACACCGTCAGGTTCGCGGTGAAGCGACGGCTCGAATACTTCACGCCGGCTTCGTAGCTGTTCACCAGCTCCGGATCGAAGCGCAGGCGCGCGGCGCCGGCGTTCGTCGGCGGGGCAAAGGCGTTGGGCGCCAGCTCCGAACGATCGAGGTTATAGCCGCCGGCCTTATAGCCGCGCGAGTAGCTGGCGTAGAGCATCAGGTCGCGCGTCGGCTTCCAGGAAACGACGCCCGTGCCGGTGAACTCGTTCTCGCTGAAGTTGTCGCGCAGATCGAGCCCGTTGAGCGCCACCGAGGAATTGCCGGTGCAGCCCAGGGTGATGATGCCGCCGGCCAGGCTGGCCAGCGCCGCGTTGCTGAGCAGCGGGGCGAGGCCCTGCTGCAGCTGCGGGCAGACGGTGTTGGTGTTGTTGAAGTTCGCGCTGAACTTCTTTGCCTCATGCGTCCAGCGCAGGCCGCCGGTGATCGACAGCGTGTCCGTCAGCTTGAAGATGTTGTGCGTGAAGAACGCGTAGTTCTCGCTGCCCTGATAGTAACGCGCGTTCTGGTCGCCCAGGTTGTTGAGCGTGGACAGCGTACGCAGGCCACCCAGCAGCGCCGGCGCGGCCGGGCCAAAGGCGCCGGTCAGCGTGGCGGCGCCGGCTGCACTCAAGCAGCCCGGTGCCGCCGGGTTGCGCAGTGCCGCCGCGGCGTTGACGGTCGCAACGATGCGGCACGATGCGAACGCGCCATATTGCGAGCCGAACTGGAGGTTGTCGGCGATCGTCAGGTCTTCGTTCGAATAGAAGCCGCCGATCAGCCAGTTCAGCCGATCGCCGAACGCCTCGCCCTGCAGGCGGACTTCCTGCGTGAAGGTGTGGAACTGGCGGAAGGCGTTGCCGTCGTCGGCGCGGTAGCCGAGGTCGACGTTGCCGAAGTCGATGTCGCCGGCGTTGCCCGACTTATATTCGCGATAGGCGGTGATCGACGTCAGCGAGGCATTGCCGAAGTTGTAGTCGATCTGCATCGACCCGCCGTAATCCTTGGTCTCGTTCGAATAGTCGCGACCCGGCGTGAACGCAATGCGGCGGTTGTACGGATCGCCCGCGCTCGGCAGCACGCCGCCCAGGCTGCGCAGCACGTCGACGATGCGGTTCCCGGCCGGATTGACGGTGAAGTCGCCCGGTACGCCCGGCGTCGGATCGAGCTTCTCGCGCGTGTCGACATAAACAGCGCCGCAGCACTTTTCGTCGCGCCAGGTGTAATCGCCGAGCAGGCGGATCGTGAGGTCGGAGGTCGGTTCGAACAGCAGCTGACCACGAACGAACCAGCGGTTGCGGTCGTTGAAGTCGGTGTTGTTGACGACATCCTGCAGGAAGCCGTCACGCTTGTGGAACACGCCGTCGAGGCGGAACGACAGCAGGTCCTTGACGATCGGGCCGGTTACGGCACCCGCCACGCGGATGTTGTCGTAATTGCCGTAGGTGCCCTCGACATAGCCGCCGAAGTCCTGCGACGGCAGCTTGGTGTAGATGTTGATCGCACCGGCGGATGCGTTGCGGCCGGACAGCGTGCCCTGCGGGCCGCGCAGCACTTCGACACGGTCGATCTCGCCGATGTCGTTCAGGCCCGAACCGGTGCGGCTACGGTAAACGCCATCGATGAACACCGCGACCGAGCTTTCGAGGCCGGGGTTGTCGCCCACGGTGCCGATGCCGCGGATACGCGCCGACGCATTCGCTTCGCTGCCGGTGGAGGACACGAGCAGCGAGGGGGCGAGCTGGGTCAGGCCACGGATGTCGTTGGCACCCGAATTTTGCAGCGCTGCCTGGCTTACTGCGGAAACCGCGATCGGCACGTCGGCGAGGCGCTCGGCACGGCGGGTAGCGGTGACGACGATGTCGCCGGCGCCCATCTGCGGCGCGCCAAGATCAGTATCGCTGACCGGGGCATCCTGCGGCTGCTCGACCGAACCGGCGGCGGTGGGATCCTGGCTCGGCTGCTGCTGCGCGAGCGCGGGCAGGGCGGCAAAAAGAACGGCGGTGGACAATAGCGAGGCGGCGCGACGCATCGGGCTCTCCAGATTATTTTTTGAAGATTGGGTTTGGTGCGCCGCCTTTAGGGCCACAGATACAGGCGCAAAGAATTTTCTGTGTTGAAAATGTCTTTTCGAATGAAGCTGTCGCCTGGATGCCACGATGGGTCCGCAGCGGACCTGTCATTTGTGTCAGTTGACGCTACGGCAAGCACGAAAAAGGCCGCAGCTCCCGTCGGAGCGCGGCCTTTTCATCGCGAACACCGAAAAAAATTATTTCGGTGCGAGAACCATCAGCATCTGGCGGCCTTCCATACGTGGGTAGGCTTCCACCTTCGCCACTTCGGCCACCTGTTCGGCCACGCGCTGAAGCACGGCCATGCCAAGCTGGCCGTGGCTCAGCTCGCGTCCGCGAAAGCGCATGGTCACCTTCACCTTGTCGCCTTCACCGATGAACTCCGCCACCTTCTTCATCTTGGTGTCGTAGTCATGATCATCGATGTTCGGACGCATCTTGATCTCCTTGATCTCCTGCGTCTTCTGGCTCTTGCGGGCGAGGTTCGCCTTTTTCTGCGCCTCGTACTTATACTTGCCGACATCGAGGAACTTGGCCACGGGCGGATCGGCGTTGGGCGACACCTCCACCAGGTCGAGCCCGACTTCCTTGGCCTGCTCGATCGCCTGACGGGTGTACATCACGCCGAGATTCTCGCCCTCGTGATCGATCACGCGGACCTTCTGGCTCTGGATCCACTCGTTAAATCGCGGGCCGTTCATCGGCGGCGCCTGCATTGGCCGGCGCATCATGGGCGGACGGATGGTCAATTCTCCTGTTGCTTCAAACCGCCAATATATAATGTGTTTCGCTGCGGATCGAAAGACCGCAATCGGCCACTTCGGGCTAAAGTGGCGAGGACGGTCATGATCCGCGGCCCGAAATCATCGTGCGCCACCCGAATCGGCGCCTCTAGACTGCCGGTTTCGACGACTCGGCGTGCGGCATGATCGGCGCATGCGAGCGGAAGCAGGCGCTTCATGGCGGCTGGATCAACGGCTAGGCATCGGCCCATGACAGTCCGTGCCCTCGATCGATATCGGCTCATTGTCTTGCTGGAAGTGGCGGTCGCCGCACGCGCCGCGACGTTCGGCAACCCGACTGTCCATATCGACGAGGATTTCTATTTCACCGTGGCGCGCGCAATGTGGAGCGGCGCGATCCCCTATGTCGATGTATGGGACAGGAAGCCGCCCGGGCTCTTCTTGATCTATCTCCTGCCGGCGGCCTTGCCGTTCGGCTGGGGAATCCTTGCCTATCAGGCGCTGGCGCTCGCGGCCGTTACCGCAACCGCTTGGATGGTCGCCCGTCTGGCCGAGATCGGCGGCTGGGCGCGCGGCGCGACGCTCGCGGGCGTGGCCTATGTCCTGTGGCTCAATCTCGCGAGTGGGCAGGGCGGCCAGTCGCCGGTCTTCTACAATCCGCTGATGGCCGGCGCGGCGCTGCTGATCCTCGCCAACACGGCGCGCAGTGGCCGCCGGGACGCCGCCGCCATGCTGCTGGTCGGCCTGGCGCTGCAGGTGAAATATTCCGCCGTGTTCGAAGGGATGTTCTTCGGCCTGTGGATCGTGGGGCGCGACTGGCGCGCTGGTGATGCGATCGGCCGGATCGCGCTCCGGTCGGTTGGCCTCGCGCTCCTTGCGCTATCGCCCACCGCCCTTGCCGCGGCCTTCTACGCCGCGATCGGCCACCTTGGCGCTTTCACCTACGCCAATTTCCTGTCCATCGCTGAGCGCCAGATTGATCCGCCGCTCGAACGCTGGGGAAATTTCGCCAGGATCGCGGCGCTGCTGGCGCCGCTCGTGGCGATGGCCTGGGCTTCGGTGCGGCATGGGCCGGCAACGAGCGAGCGGCGCTTTTTGCTGGCGTGGCTTGGCGTCGCGGTCGCCGCAATCGTCGGCTTCGGCGGGTGGTTCGATCATTATGCCCTCCCGGCCTTTGTGCCTGGCGCGGTGTGCGCGGCCGGCTTCCTGGCGGCCAGTCGGCGCGGCAGGGTCGCGGCGCTCGGGCTGGCCGCGCTGATCGGAACAATGTTCGTCGTCACCGATCGGCTGGGCCGCGGTGGCCCGGCCGAGTTCCGCGCGCTGGTCCGTGTGATCGGCGACGGGCCAGGCTGCCTGTGGGTCTATTCCGGCACGCCAAAGATCTATGCCGCCGTCCGCCGCTGCCGCGTCACGCGCTATCTCTTTCCCAGCCATCTCCACCGCACGCGCGAGCACGGGGCGATCGGGGTGGATCAAGCGGCGGAGGTGCGCCGCATCCTGGCGGCGGCACCCGGCGTGATCGTGATGCGCCCGGTCTCCATTGGTGAGCGACCGGAAATCCGTGCCATTGTGTCCGCGGCGGTGGCGCGGGACTATGTTCTGTTGGCACGGCAACCCCTGGGGCGCGGGACGGTCGCGATATATGGCCGCAGGGGTGCGCAGTGAGGCCGCCTCCGTCCTGGCTCAGGCCGCTTCGCTCCGTTTGATGGCCAGCGCCGCTTCATAATAGGCCATCAGATCGACGCTATGTTCGCGGTCGGTCCGCACCCGCCCGGCCGCGGTGATGGCGGCGCGGCGCAGCACCGCCCGGTCGCGCGCGTGCATGCGGGCGATCGCTTCGGCGCACGCCACGGCGTCGCGCGCCTGGTACAATTCCGCGCAGGCCGGGTCGGCGACTTCGGCGCATCCCCCCGTATTCGGAACGATCAGCGGCAGTCCCGACGCAATTGCCTCCGACGCGACCAGCCCGAACGGCTCCGCCTCCGATCCGTGGATCAGCGCGTCGCAACTCGCCATGATCCGCGCCAGTCGTTCGCGATCATATACCGGGCGAAACAGGCGGATGTGCGGGCTACCGGCAATGCGCCGCTCGATCCGCTCCGTGTCAAGTCCTTGGCCCAGCAGGATAAGTCCCACCGGCAGCGTGGCGCCGGCCCGCTCAACGGCGTCGATCACCATCGGCCAGCGCTTTTCCGGATGATGGCGGCCGAGCCCCAAGAGGAGCAGCCCGCGCTCGTTCAATCCGCATTGCTGCAACAACGCCTGGCGCAGTTTTTCATCGCGCAATGCCGGTGTGAAGTGTCCGCCCTCGATGCCCAGCGGCATCGCCGCGTCGATCCTGAGCCCGCGCGCGCACAGGCGCTTCGCCAGTGCCGGCCCGTTGGTGACGACACAATCATACAAGCCCAGGAATCGGGCCATGTAGCGGGTGTACCAGCCAAAGGCGCGCTCGATCCGCTCATGGCTCGCGACCCCCTCGAACCAGCGCTGGGCGTAGGCGGCCATGTTGTCGTTGTGCATGAAAAAGGACTTGAGCGCGCGGCCCTGCCATTGGCCGACAAACCACGCGGGCCGCCATGGGGACGAGCATTCGACCACGTCGGGATCATAATGATCAAGCAGCGCGGTCACTGCATCGCGATCCCAAAACAGCCCGTAATTGCGGTCGAACGGCAGCTTGGGGGAGCGTACGAAATGCACCAGCCCCCCGCCGGGCCGCTCGTCGATCCGCTCCTCTTCGCCGGGTGCGAGCAGGATCAGTTCGTGCCCCAGATCGCTCATGATGCCGATCTTGCGATCAATATAGGTGCGGACGCCGCCTCCAGTGGGAGAATAGAATTCGTTGACGTCCACCACCCGCATGTCAGTCGTCCACCGGGCCGAAGCTGGGGATGAAGCCGCGTAGATATTGCAGGCGCACGGTGACCAGGCTCACGCCCCGCGGCACATCAACGATCGCCTGCGACAGCTTGGGCTTCGCTCGGCCGATCCGCTGGTTGGCCGGAAGGCCGGCACCATCGGTCCAGACGTTGAACTTGTTCTTGTTGTCGCGATCATGCGTGACGAACAGCGCGTAGCGCCCCGGAGCAGGTGCCTTGATGCACAGGGTGACGGGGCCGGCCGGCGGAGTAGGGACACGAACGCGATGGAAGAATTTTCCCTCGGCAATCAGATCGCGATCATCCTTCAGGAAATCATCCTCGGTGGCGGGAAACAACTCCAACTTCAGATTGCCGGTTTGGTCCTTCAGTCCCAGCACCGACACTTGGATCGCAGGCTGGTCACGCCGGACGCACGCAGCCGCGTCGCTTCCCAGCACCTGCGCCGCGCCCGGCAGCGGCGCGAGCAGGCCCGCAAGGAGCAAGGCGAGCTTTAGCGACGCCAATGCCGCAACCCGGTGAACCCGGCTCCCAATGCGAATGCCAGTACCAGAGCGAGATGCACGACCAAGGTGAGCCCGGCGACAAAGGCGATCATCTCGCTGAGCGCCTCGCCCCGGCCGATTAGAAGGATGGCGAAGCTGGCGAACAGCAGGTCCTTGTTCGGCACCAGCGGCAGGCGGGAGACGAGCAGCCGCGCCGCCGAAAGGAACACCCACATCCAAAGCGACACTTCCGGCATGGCATAGTGCCAGGCGAGCGCCAACAGCAGCGAACTGGCCGCGATACGGGCACAGTGGATCCAGAACACTTCCCAAAGCTGGCGGCGGGGCAACGAAAAGACCCGCTTGGAAAACAGGATCAGGAGCAGGCTGACGGCGAGGGTGATCACCGCCGATCCCACCACGGCATTCAGCACGCCGCGCGGCATCAGCTGATAGCCGACTGGCAGCGCAATCGCGCACAGGATGATGGTCGCGCCATTGCCGGCGATCGCGGACAGTAACGACACGTCCTTCACCGCGCCAAACGGTGCCGCCACCAGGTTCGCCCGTGCGCGGGCCCAGGCGTAGAAATATGCCTCGCCCGAATAGCCGAGCACCACATCATTGGCTATTCGCTTCTTGTGCAGCGCTCCGAAACCGGCCCAGGGAATTTGCCAGAGCCGACGGAAGATCACGAAGTCACCGGTAGGCGCCGCCAAGTAAAGGCCGGTGAAAGCAATATAGAACCACGGGGAATCAGGCGCCGCCTTGCTGAGACCTGCAACCCCCGTGTCCAGCAACTCGCGCCCAAGCATCACCAGCATGGCAAGGCTGAGCACGGCGGCCAAAATCGACGGCCAGCGTCGGCGCAGCGTTTCCGCCGGCTGCAAGGCCGCAATGTCCGGCAGGTCGGCTTCACTCACGCCCGCAGGCACGCTGTCGGCTTTTGCGCTCAAGACCTCGGGCTTCCTTTGCACGCGTCCCGCATAACATCTGACGGGCGGTGTGGGCGAATGGCGCCCGAATGTGGTTTCTTTTCGGCGGCGATCTGGGCCGTAGTTTGCATCCAAGCAAGATGACCGGCGCCCGACACATCCTCAGTTACGCCCAGACGTTGCGCGGCGGCGGCGTGGAGCGGGCCCTTCTGCGCCTTGCGGGTGAGTGGGCGAGCCTGGGCCGCCGAGTAACCCTGGTCATCGGTGACCCTTCGGGCCCGCTGCGCCGAGAGATATCGGCGGCCGTCGAGGTAATCCCGCTCGGCGCCAGTGGTTATGCCGCGATGCACGCTCTTCCTCGCCACGTGAAGGCATTGCGCCCGGACCTGCTATTCTGCGCAGGTAGTCATTACACTGGCATTGCAGCCTGGACGCGATTGCGTTTGGGCACGACGTGCCCGCCGATCGTCGCCAAGGTATCGAATGCGCTGGAACGGCCCGATCACGGGCGATTGGTGGCGGCGGCGCATGCGGCGTGGCTGCGCCAGCACCCGAGGTTCCTCGACCGGGTCGTGGCGATGTCCGAGGCGAGCGCGGAGCATGTCGCCCGTGCAATGCGGCTGTCCCGCAGCCTGATCCCCGTTATCCCCAATCCGCCTGCGCAACGGGGCGCCGAGGCATCGCTGCCAGCGTTGCCGCGCCGGTACGTTCTGGGTGTCGGGCGTCTCGTCCCGCAGAAACGTTGGGACCGCCTCATCGATGCGCTGCCGCATCTGCACCAGCGGATACCGCTCGTTATTTTAGGAGAAGGGGAATGCCGTGCTGCATTGGCCGCGCAAGCGGAAGCGGGTGGCGTGGAATTGCTGCTTCCCGGCCATGTCGCGGATCCCATCGTTGCAATGGCCGGCGCGGCCGTGCTTGCGCTGACTTCAGATTTCGAAGGGGTGCCGGGCGTCCTGGCTGAATCGCTCTCCGTCGGTACGCCCGTGGTGACGACCGATTGCGCGCCGGCCGTTGCGGAGATCGTCGCTAGCCCGTCGCTGGGCACCATCGTGCCGCGCAATGATGGCGCCGCGCTGGCGAGGGCGCTGGACCATTGGCTCGGCGACGCAGTTCGCCCTCACCCCGTTGCGCCGCGGGGTGCGGACTCGGCGTCGCGGTACCTCCAGTTGTTCGATTCGCTTATGCCGGTTTGACGCGCTCGGGCATCGCCGCCTGGACGGGCGGCAGGGCAAGGCTGGCCGCTTCAGCGGCGCAAAGCTTGGGAAAATCGTCTAGCGGAATGGCAAAGCGCCGGGCATTGGCAAGTTGCGGCACCAGGCACACATCAGCGATGTCGGGCGAGTCGCCGCCCAGGAACGGGCCGTCACCCGCCATCTGTTCCAGTGCGGACAAACCCTCCGCCACCCAGTGGCGATACCATTCGTCGCGCGCGGCCTGATTGGCGCCAAACTGCGTTTCTAGCCGTTTCAGCACGCGCAGGTTGTTCAGCGGGTGAATATCCGCGGCCACGGCCAGCGCCCGGGCGAGCTGGCCCGATCGCACGAACGGGTCCTTGTCCACCATCGGCGGATCGGGAAAGTTCGCGTCGAGCCAGTCGATGATCGCCAGGCTTTGGGTCAGCGGCCGGCCATCCACGACCAGCGTCGGCACAAAGCCTTGCGGATTGATCCGGCGATTCGCTTCGCTCGCCTGATTACCGGCGAGCAGGTTCACCGCCACGGTCTCATAGGCCACGCCCTTGAGGTTCAGGCAGATCCGGACGCGGTATGAAGCGGATGAGCGCCAATAGTCGTGCAGCACGATGTTCATGTGTGGGTCTCCTCCGCGCGCTCGTCCTCAACGGTTTCGCTACGCCGCTCCATCGCGGCCTTGATCATCGCCGTCATCGGGTCGGCAAGCGCCAAGCCAAGAATGCCGAACAGTGCGCTGGCGAGGATCTGGGCGCCAAGCGTCAGCGCCGGGGGCATGTCGACGGTGCGCTTCGCCACCATCGGGATCAGGACGTAGCCGTCGAACGTCTGCACGATCACATAGGTGCCGATCGCCCAGATGCCGGTGTCGACCCCGGCCGAAAAGCCCACCGCAATCATCAACGCCCCGGAAATGAAGGCACCGATATTGGGGATAAAGGCGAGAATACCCGTCAGGATGCCCAGGATCAGCGCCATCGGCACGCCCCCGAGCATCAGCGCAAACCAGGTGAGCACGCCTTCAGCCACCATGCCGATGATGCGACCGAACAGAAGCCGGCGAAGGGTGCTTCCCATGCGATCCATGGTGATCGCGAATTCCGGGCGCTTCTCCTCCGGGATCATCCATTGCAGGCCGCGCTCGTAGCTGCGCGGATCAATGGCGATGAAAAGGCCGATCACCAGGATCATGAACATGGTGGTGAGCGCGCCCAGCGCCGAGCCCACCCATGATGTGAGCCGTCCGACCGAGCTCATCGCTTGCCGGGCGATGCCGCTGATGTCGGAAGCGCCCGGCATCAGGCCCTGCTTTGTCAGCCAGCTGGTGAGCTGCACGGCTTGAGTCTCAAGCGTGTTGCGCAGCTGGTTGACCTGCTCGGTGACCTGCACGCCGGTAAGCACGAAGGTCGCGACCAGGAAGATCACGGTCAAAAGGCAGACAATAAGCAGCCGCCAACCCCGTCCGATCGGCAGTACACGGCCGAGCAGCCGGACCCCGCCCTCTAGCAGGGCGGCAAAGACCATGCCGGCAAAGATGATCAGCAACGGCTGAATGAGCAGCACGACCAGGCCGATCGCCGAGGCGAGGCCAAGCCATACGGCGGCGCGCTTGAATTCGCGCCGGGTGGCAGGATCGCGGACTTCGTGCGGGCTGGCCCCCTCGACCACCTTTACGCCCGCATCGCTCAACGTGTTTCCTCCGGATGTAGCGAGATGCCCGTCCGGCCGCTCCGCAGCGACCCAAACCACGTAAGTGGGTTGATGGTTGCCGATCCATCGACGGAGAAGGTGATGAACTCCGCCCGCCCGCCGATATTCTCCCACGGCACCGGCCCGCCGAGGCCCTTTTCGCTGCCGCCCAGCGCGAAGCGGCTGTCGGCCGAGCGATCGCGATTGTCACCCATCAGGAATAGATGCCGCTCAGGAATCCGGATCGGCCCGTAATAATCGCCGGGGCTCGCGCCCAGCTCCACCGTGTCGAAGCGGCGGCCGTTTGGCAGCGTTTCGGTGACGATCGGCAGGCGACAGACGGTGGCGCCATCGGCGCGGGTGATGCGGGCCTCGGGATATTGCCACGGATCGCAGGTGGCGTTCCGATCGACAGGCAGGTCCTTGTAGTGGGCGGGGCCGCGCACCACCGGCTTTCCGTTCAGGATCACCGTTCCGCCCCGCACCTCAAGGGTGTCGCCGGGCAGGCCGATGACCCGCTTGATATAATCGCTGGTCTGCCCTGGCGGCGTGACGATCACGACGTCGCCGCGCTCCGGCATCGCACCCCACAGGCGGCCCCGCCAGTCCGGCAATTGATACGACCAACTGTCCACCGGCTGATGCAGAACCGTGCCCCTGAAGATCGCCGCCGGGTTGGGTAGTGTCGGCGAGACGAACGACCAGCCATAAGCATATTTCGACACAACCAGTCGATCGCCGACCTCCAGGCCGGGCAGCATGGATTCGCTGGGAATGTAAAAGGGCTTGGCGATGAAGCTGTGAAAGCCGAGCACGGCGAGGATCAGCCAGAACAGGCCCTTCACCTCGCCCCACCAGTCGAAGCCACGGCCGCTCCGCTGTTCGGGCGCTCCGTCAGCCGGCGGCTCGCCCGTCAACGGCAATTTCTCGGCCAGATCATTCACGGTCCTGCGGTTCACTCGTCCGGGATGGCCTCGATGATCACAAAGGCCTGCGCCCAGGGATGATCGTCGGTCAATGTCAAATGGATGCGCGGGCGGTGGCCTGCGGGAATCAGGGCGTCAAGCGCCGCCTTGGCACCGCCGGAAAGCGCGAGCGTCGGGGCACCGGAGGCCGCGTTCACCACGCCGATGTCCCTCATGAAGACACCGCGGCGAAAACCTGTGCCGACCGCCTTGGAGAAGGCCTCCTTGGCCGCGAACCGTTTCGCATAGGTGCCAGCGATCGTGAACGGCCGACGTTGCGCCTTGGCCCGCTCCACATCGGTGAACACGCGGTTCTCAAACCGGGCGCCGAAGCGGCCGAGCGACGCTTGGATGCGCTCGATATTGCAAAGGTCGGAGCCGAGCCCGACGATCATCGCGCCGCATCCATCGCGGCGCGCATCCGGCGGATGCTTTCGGCCAGCCCGACGAAGATCGCCTCACCGATCAGGAAATGGCCGATGTTCAGCTCCACTACCTGCGGGATCGCCGCGATGGGCGCCACATTGTCAAAGGTGAGGCCGTGGCCGGCGTGAACCTCGATGCCGTTCTTGGCCGCGAGCGCGGCCGCATCGGCAATCCGGCGCAGTTCCTCCGTCCGCGCGGCGCCGTCGAGTTCGCAATAGCGGCCGGTGTGCAATTCCACCACCGGCGCGCCCAGCCGCATCGCGGCATCGATCTGGCGCGCGTCGGGTTCGATGAACAACGACACTCGCGTTCCGGCCTCGCGCAACGCCGAAACCATCGGCAGCAGCCGATCAAACTGCCCCGCCGCATCGATGCCGCCCTCCGTCGTGCGCTCCTCCCGCTTTTCCGGCACGATGCAGGCAGCATGCGGGCGATGGCGAAGCGCGATCCGCAGCATCTCCTCGGTCGCAGCCATTTCCAGGTTGAGCGGGACCGTCAGGGTCTCTGACAGCCGCGCAATATCATCGTCGGTGATATGGCGGCGGTCTTCGCGCAAATGGGCGGTGATCCCGTCGGCGCCGGCTTCGGCCGCGAGCTGCGCCGCGCGAACCGGATCGGGATAAATGCCGCCGCGCGCGTTCCGAACGGTGGCGACATGATCGATATTGACGCCCAGGCGCAAATGTTCGCTCATCGATCCTCCTTTCGTGCCGCCGGCCGCCTCATGTCGCCGACCGGCTGCCCGGCTTGATCGCCGGGATCGCCGCAAGGTCCGGCGGCAAGGCATCGGCCTCATAGGTGGGCACATCGAGGCGGATCAGCGGGAAGAACGGGACGCCAATATCGGCGCTGCCATTCGATCGGTCGACCAGCGCGGCGCCGGCGATCACTCGCCCGCCCGCCGCCTCGATCGCCTTGATCGCTTCGCGGGAAGAAAGTCCGGTGGTGACGACGTCTTCCATCATCAGCACTTCCTGCCCGTCCTCCAGGCGAAAGCCGCGCCGAAGCTCGAAGGTGCCGGTCGGCCGTTCAACGAACATCGCCTCCACGCCCAGCGCGCGCGCCATCTCATGCCCCGCGATCACCCCGCCCATGGCCGGGGACACAACGGCGGAGATGCGCGAGCGCACGTCCGAGGGGATTCGATCAGCCAGCGCTTCGGCCAGCCGGGCGCCGCGCCGCGGATCCATCAGCACGCGCGCGCACTGCAGGTAGCGCGACGATCGCAAGCCCGACGACAGGATGAAATGTCCCTCGAGCAGCGCGTCCGCCGCACGGAATTCTGCCAGAACCTCGTCGTTGGTCACCAAAAGCCCTTTCGTCGGCCTGCGCAAATACGAACGACGCGGCGGCCATGCAACGCACGGCCCGCGACTGGCGCAAATTAAAGCAACATGCGTGCTTGAGGCGCGCGAAACCCCTCCGTATAGGCCACAGTGTCCAAGGGGTCTGCGCAGGGGGTGTGCGGGCCTCGCACTGGAGAGGCAAGGTTACCGCACGGATGAAAAGCGTGTTCAAGGGATTGATGCTGGCCACCGGGCTCGCGCTGGCCGGGCTTGCGCCCGCCGCAGCCCAGCCGGCGGCAACAGGGGGCGGCGTCGCAAGCGCTCCGACCGAGGCGGCAGCGATCGGCAATTCGGTCAATGTCGCAGAACGGGCGCCGGAATCGGCTCCCGCGGCACCGGGGGCGGCGCAAGCCGATTCCGCACCACTGACGGCAAGTCCCGTCGTTGGTCAGCCGACGGATCGACTCATGTCGATCCAGCCGCAGGTCACGAAAAATGGCCAGCGCGCGATGGGGTTCCACAACAACATCCTGTTGCCGCTGATCGTCGTGATCTGTCTGCTCGTGCTGGCGCTGCTCGTCTACGTGGTGATCCGCTACCGTCAGGCTGCCAACCCGATCCCGTCGAAGACCAGCCACAACACCGCGATCGAGGTGGTGTGGACGCTGGCGCCGGTGCTGATCCTGGTTGCCATCGCCGTGCCGTCGATCGGCCTGCTCTCTGCCCAGTTCAAGCCGGCCCCGGCGAACGCCGTCACGCTGAAGGCAATCGGCAACCAATGGTATTGGAGCTACCAATATCCGGATCACGGTGGCCTCGAAATCACCGCGAACATGCTGAAGGAGCAGAACGAGGTTGGCGCCGGTGAGCGCTTCCGCACCGATGCAGATGGCCCCCGTCTGCTCGCCACGGACAACCGCGTTGTGCTGCCGGTCGGCGTGCCGATCCGCCTGATCACGACAGCGAACGACGTGATCCACAGCTGGGCGATCCCCGCCTTCTGGATCAAGCTGGACGCCGTTCCGGGTCGTTTGAACGAGACGAGCTTCACCATCGAGAAGCCGGGCGTGTACTACGGCCAGTGCTCCGAGCTGTGCGGTGCCCGCCACGCCTACATGCCGATCACGGTTGAGGCGGTTCCCCCGGCGCAGTTCGCTGCCTGGATCCGCTCAAAGGGTGGCTCGATGCCGGGTGCGAACACCTCCTCGTCGGCTGCTACCTTGCAGCCGGGTGCCGAGAACCCGGCCGGGGCCGGTGACGCTGCCGCCGCCGCGGAAAACATGATGGGGCCGACCGATAACGCCACCGTCGTACCTGCCACTTCCCAGCAGGGTGCCACCAATCCGGCCGGCACCGGCGATTCGGGGCGCTGATTATGACCGATACCGCTCTTCATCCGTCCGCCTTCCAGGCGCACGACGACCATGCGCACCACCATCACGATGCGGATCACAAGCCCGCGTTCTTCCAGCGCTGGTTCATGTCCACGAACCACAAGGACATCGGCACCCTCTACCTGATCTTCGCGATCTTCGCCGGCATCATCGGCGGCGCGATCTCGGGCCTGATGCGTATCGAACTGCGTGATCCGGGCATCCAATATCTGCCGACCTGGCTTGCGATGCTGCACGGCCCGGGCACGTTCGATCAGGCGCTGCACCTGTGGAACGTGATGATCACGGCTCACGGCCTCATCATGGTGTTCTTCATGGTGATGCCGGCGATGATCGGCGGTTTCGGCAACTGGTTCGTTCCGCTGATGATCGGCGCGCCGGACATGGCCTTCCCGCGCATGAACAACATCAGCTTCTGGCTGCTGGTGCCGTCCTTCCTGCTGCTGCTGGGCTCGCCGTTCTTCGGGTCGGGCGCCGGCACCGGCTGGACGGTTTATGCGCCGCTCTCCACTTATGGTGAGCCCGGGCCGTCGGTCGACATGGCGATCCTGTCGCTCCACTTGTCGGGTGCCTCGTCGATCCTTGGCGCGATCAACTTCATCACGACGATCTTCAACATGCGCGCTCCGGGCATGACGCTGCACAAGATGCCGCTGTTCGCCTGGTCGGTGCTGGTCACCGCGTTCCTGCTGCTCCTGTCGCTGCCGGTTCTCGCTGCGGCGATCACCATGCTGCTGACCGACCGTAACTTCGGCACGACCTTCTTCGATCCGGCCGGTGGCGGCGATCCGGTGCTGTATCAGCACCTGTTCTGGTTCTTCGGTCACCCCGAAGTGTACATCATGATCTTGCCGGGCTTCGGCATCATCAGCCACATCATCTCCACGTTCAGCCGCAAGCCGATCTTCGGCTATCTCGGCATGGCCTACGCCATGGTCGCGATCGGCGTGGTCGGCTTCGTCGTGTGGGCGCACCACATGTTCGCCACCGGCCTGTCCGTGAACACGAAGATGTACTTCACCGCCGCAACCATGGTGATCGCGGTGCCTACCGGCATCAAGATCTTCTCGTGGATCGCGACGATGTGGGGTGGCTCGCTCACCTTCAAGACGCCGATGACCTGGGCGATCGGCTTCATCTTCATGTTCACCGTGGGCGGCGTGACGGGCGTGGTGCTCGCCAACGGCGGCGTCGACGATTACATGCACGATACCTATTACGTGGTGGCGCACTTCCACTACGTGCTGTCGCTCGGTGCGGTGTTCGCGCTCTTCGCCGGCTTCTATTATTGGTTCCCGAAGATGTCGGGGAAGATGTACAACGAGTTCCTCGGGCAGCTGCACTTCTGGGTGTTCTTCGCCGGCGTGAACATTCTGTTCTTCCCGATGCACTTCCTGGGTCTACAGGGCATGCCGCGGCGCTACCCGGATTATCCGGATGCCTATGCCTATTGGAACCAGATCGCGACCCACGGCTATGAGATCATGGCGCTGGGCATGGTGATCTTCTTCATCAACCTGATTTGGTCGCTCGCGGCCGGCAAGAAGGCGCCGGACAATCCCTGGGGCGAGGGCGCAACGACGCTGGAGTGGACGCTGAGCTCGCCGCCGCCGTTCCACCAGTTCGAGACCCTGCCGGTGATCCAGGACGAAAAGCACCATTGATCGCCTGCCAATGATGAAGTCAGCGCCTCGCGAGGAAACTCGCGGGGCGCTTTCTTTTTGGCTGGTGATGATCGGCGATCGGCGGGGTTAGTGCGAAAGCGCTCACAGGAGCGTTCGATGCGCAACGGTACGATAGCGCCCTGTCAGTCGAAGCCAGAGCGCCGCCGGCTCTTCTTGGGTGGTGAGTGCTGAGCCACTGCTCCGCCTCGCGCGAGGTCATCCGAGCGCGTGAGCGAATGATCCGCGCCTGCCACCCGCCGACCATTAGCCAGTAGGTGCTATGTTCCCGCGCCTAGAGCCTGACGAAAAGCGTCAGCGCCGCAGCATGAACCATGGAAACGCGGCTTCCAGAAGCATCGCGGGTCTGGTTGAGGTACCCCGCTTCGATCGTCGACGTCCCCGGCAACGGGATCTCCAGCCCGACAAACGTGCGCACCTGATCGAATCCGGTCACCCCGCCCCATTCCGCCGATTTGAAGCCGACAAAGCCCTCCACCGAGCCAAGCGCCGCCACCCGCTTCACGCCCGCGGCGAGAGGATATTCGAAGCGCATCATCTGCCGCGCCCGCAGCGACATGCCGTCGCCATCGGAACGCCAGCGCTCCTCCAGCCGCGTCCGCGATTGCACCTCGAGCCGGCCGATCTTGCCGACGTTCCACGTCAGCTGCTGGAACAAGCGATCCTCCCGCAGATCCGGCCCGTTCTCCACCGGATCGATGACCCGCGCATATCCCTGGTAAAGCGTCACCGCCTTGCTCAGCTCCACGCCGACAGCGGGGCGAAGCAGCAATTGGGACAGGCGCGAGACGCCATCGCCAATCCGCGGCTGCACTTCGGCAAAGAAGACCACCGATCCCTCGATCCGGCCCATCACCGTGCCGTTCACCCACAGCGCCTCGTCATGGCTGGTCTGCGCAGCAGCCGGTGCGGCGATCGACAGACACGACAGGAAACAGAGCGGAAGAAGCCGATACATGACGCGGCCTCTAGCCCGATGGGTGGTGACCCGTCATGTTTCGTTCGCGCGCAGCAACAAAATGTAGGAGACGAAGCGATGCCCGAGTTCCGGATGATCGATACGGGCCCCGTCCGCATCCGCACCGCGGTGGAAGGAACCGGTCCGCTGGTCCTGATGATCCATGGCTTCCCGGAAAGCTGGTATTCTTGGCGGCATCAGCTCGGCCCTGTCGCTGCTGCCGGCTTTACCGCGGCGGCGATCGACGTGCGCGGCTATGGCGGATCGGACAAGCCGAAGCTGGTCGAGGATTATGCGATGGAGCACCTCGTCGCGGATATCGTCGCCGTGGCCGATGCGCTTCAGCCTGGGCAGCCCGCAATCCTCGTCGGCCATGACTGGGGGGCGCCGCAGGTCTGGAACTCCGCGCTGACCCGCCCCGACCGGTTCCGCGCCGTCGCGGCCTTGTCCGTTCCCTATACCGGCGTCCCGACGCGCCCGTTCACCGAAACGTTCCGGCATGCCTTCACCAACAAAGGGCGCTTCTTTTACCAGGAATGGTTCCAGGAAGTCGGCCCGGCCGAAGAAGAAGCCGAACGCAACGTGCGCGATTTCCTGCGCAAATTCTATTATGCGATCTCGGGCGATGCGCCGCCCGGCACCTGGCCGACCAAAGCCGCTGGCGCCACGCTGCTGGAGGACATGATCGATCCCGATCCATTCCCGGCGTGGCTGAGCGCCGAGGACCTCGACTGTTATGTCGCGGAGTTCGAGGCGTCGGGCTTCCTCGGTCCGATCAGCCGCTATCGCAATCACGAGCGCGATTTCGCGTGGCTGCAATCCTTCCGTGACCAGCGCATCGAGCAGCCCGCTTTGTTCATCGGTGGGACGAAGGATCCTGCGACCACCGGCTTTGGCGCGCTCCCCGATCCGATCGGTGTCATGCGCCCGCATGTTCCGCTGGTGGAGGGCCATTTGCTCGACGGTTGCGGCCATTGGACGCAGCAGGAGAGGCCGGAGGAGGTCAACGAGCGGCTGATCGCGTGGCTGAAGCGGCTGGACTGAGTCTTCACCAACAGGAGCCACAGTAGACTCCCGCCATCGGCATGCGTTTCGTCGGTTCCCCGGTCCCGTGCCGTTGTTCCAAAGACTTGCCCGCACAATGCAGCTTGCTCCGCCGATCCAAAGGTCGCAGCTAGCGGCAGGGGTATTAGGGGGAGCGAACGGCATGGCGACCGGGCGGGGACTGATGGGCCGGTCGCTTGATCGCGGCATAACGCTGCGTCTCGGGCGCACCCTGTCGGCGCAGGCCTATGGACAGGTCGTCACGGTCGCCGTGCAGATCGCATTGGTGCCGCTGCTGCTCCACGCCTGGGGCACGCGAACCTATGGTGCATGGCTGCTGCTGTCGGCCGTGCCATTCTACCTGACGTTCAGTGACTTCGGCTTCACCTATGTGGCCAAGAACGCGATGGTGATGGCTGTCTCGGCGCACCGGCGGGATGAGGCCCTGCGCATCTTCCACAGCATCTTTGCGCTGTTATGCGTTGCCGCACCGCTGCTGCTGCTGGGCAGTGGGGCCGTCATCTTCCTCGCCGATGTGCCGCGCTGGCTCGGGCTCGATGCGATTCCCCGCGCCGTGGCGCGCACCGTCTTGCTGCTCCTGGTGACGAACGTCCTTCTATACCAATTCTTTCTCCTGGTCTGCGCCGGGATCCGATCCGAGAACCGGCCCGCCAGCGAGGCAATGTGGGCGGCTAGCGCCAGGCTGCTCGAGGGCATTGCCGTTGCCGGCACCGCCTTGGCCGGAGGCGGCCTGGTCGCCGCCGCCGCCGCGATCGTGGCGGCGCGGCTGCTTTCGCTCCTTGCCGCTTATCGCTGGCTGCGGGGGGTATCGCACTGGCTGCGGCTGGGAATGAGCCATGCGGATCGCGCGACCTTGGCGGCGCTCTGGCGACCGGCGCTCGCCTATATGCTCTTGCCCATGGCGCAAGCGATGCTGATCCAGGCGCCCGTCCTGATCGTTGGCGGGGTGATGGGCGCGGTGGCGACCGTGATCTTCTCGACCACGCGCACGGTAGCGCGGGCCGGCATGGCGGCGATCAACATGATCAACAACAGCGTGACGAGCGAATATGCCGCGCTCGCCGGCAGCGGCGATCATCAGCAAGCCGCGCGGCTCCTGCGGGTGCAGGCTGGCGCGACCCTGATCCTCACAGGCCTATACGCGCTGGCCGTGCTCCTCGCCACGCCAGTGGTGTTGCCGCTGTTGACCCACGGCGCGGTTCAGCCGGCTTATCCGTTCCTCCCGTTGCTCGTCGGTGCGGTGGCGGCGGAGATGCTTTGGTCGGCCCTGTTCACGCCCGTGGCGGCGGTGAACAGGCATGGGCGGATCACGATGATCTTCCTGGTCGTGTCCGCCGTGACGCTTGCTGCCGCTGGCCCGCTTACCCAGGGGTTCGGGCTCAGCGGAATCGCTGCCGCATTGCTGGTGGCGCACGCCGCGATGATCCCGGCGATCATCGTCACGGGGCGTCATCGTGCGCGATAACGCCCTCTATCCGGCCATCCTGTTCATCGGGCTTTCCGCAAAAGGGCATGGCGGCATCCAGCGGTTCAATCGTCGCGTAATCGATTCGCTGGCAATTCTCGGCAGGCGCACGGCAGTGGCCATGCGGGCGGATGATCCGCGCGCCCGATTCGCCGCGACGACATTGGCCGCGCTGGTGCGAGCCGAGGTGGTCCTGATCGGGCATATCAACCTGCTGCCGCTGGCGCTGCTGATCCGTCTGGTGCGGCCCCGTGTGCGCGTCGTCCTCTTCGCCCATGGGATCGAAGTATGGGGTGATTCGGCCTACCGCCCTGCGCGTCGATGGGAGCGCGCCTTGCTCCGTCTGGCCGTGAACCGGGTGGCCGTTGTCAGCCGATTTTCGATGAAGAGAATGGCCGCCGCATTCGGCTTGGACGAAGCCAAGTTCGTCCTCTTCCCCAATGCTGTCGACCTGCTCGAACCGCCCGCGCAAGAGTCGGGAGATCTGATCCTAGCCGTCGCGCGTCTGGGTGCGGGCGAGCGCGAGAAGCATGTCGACAAGCTCGTTCGCGCCTTGCCGTTCTTGTCCGGCGCCCGGCTGATGGTCATCGGTGATGGCCCGTTGCGACAAGAGTTGCGCGATCTTGCCGCGAGTCTCGGCGTGGGGGAGCGGGTGGAGCTGCCGGGCGCGGTGGACGAAGCGGCGCTGGCGCGCGCTTATGCCCAGGCGCGTGTATTCGCGCTGCCGTCCTCCAAGGAGGGGTTTGGCATCGTCTATCTGGAGGCATGGGCGCGCGGGCTGCCGGTGATCGGATCGCGCTTTGGCGGGGCCGGGGAGGTGATCACCGACGGTGTGGACGGATTCACGGTCGATCCGGAGGACGGGCGCGCCCTCGTCGCGGCATTTGGCCAGCTTCTGCGCGATCCCGCGCTGGCAAGCCGTATGGGCGCGACTGGTCGCCGGAAAGTCGAGGAGCTCTACTCAGGCGCTGCCTTCACGCGGAATCTGGCTGCGCTGCTCTAGAGCGGCATGCCGTTGATCGGGATTACCCGCACGGGTCGGGGGCGCCGCACGCTGCCGATCAGCAGCAGCGCAGTCGCCACCAGCAGAAGGAAAGGAAAGCTGCGACAAAAGAAGGAGAGCGTCGTGCTGACCTCCTTCTCCGCGAGGAACGTGGTGGCGCTGAGTAGGAACGCGCCCCACACATTTCCCGCCAGCCGCCCGCCCAGGAGATCCAGCGCCAGAAACGACAGGCTGGTTGCGAGCATCGGCAGCAGCAGCACGCCAGCCAGGCCAAAGGCCGCAAGGCTGCTTGCGATCAGCCCCACGACGGGCCGGGCAATCGAGCCGTTCGTCCGAAAGCCATAATGCCAGGCGATCCGATCCGGCGCATTGGCCAGGGTCTTGTCGATCAGGAATCCCGGCAGCAGCGTCTCCGCCGGATCGCGCCACAGGTCCGCGCCGCCCATCGTCCCATATTCATCGAGGCCGCGGGCGACCAGGTCGATCGGCTGGATCATGGTGAAGCGCTCGGTGTTCCAGGCGAGCGGGAAGATATAGCTGTCGCGCCACGCCAATTGGTGCCCCGTGGCGATGCGATCGGCTTCTGCCGTAAGGCGAACGGGATCAAAGCCCGCATCGCGCATCACCTGCCATGTGGCACCGATCCGGGCGGTGCTGCGCACGTCGGCCATGGTGCGAACGATCTGGACCGCAGGCATCACCAGCGCCAGCAAGAATGCGGCGCTCACCACGGCGGGAATGACCCAGCGCAGGCGAACGCGCGCCCCATGCACCAGGAAGACGAGCGCGATCACGAACAGGCAGTCGAACAACGTCCGCTTCGTATTGTCGGCCAATGTGAGCGCCAGGACGATCAGCATCATGATGCCCAGAACGAGACGATGACGCCGTTCGCGCGGGTGCCCCGCGACAAGCGCCGCCTGCATGGCCGTGCCAAGCGGCAGTAGAGGGTAGAAGGTGCCGAAACCGCCAAAACCGCCAGGCTCGAACCCGCCCTGCACGGCAATCGGGCGAAACTGGGTTTGTAGAAACAGGAACACGGCCCCCGCCAAGAACGTCGGCACGGCGAAACGGACGAGATTGGGCGCGTGGCTCGTCATCGCGCGCAACTGTTCCGCCGCGCGCGAAGATCCGCGAACGGCATGGCTCAAGACGTAGCCGAGGGTGATCGAGCAGAAGCCGAGGAGCAGATAACCCGCGGAAAGATCCGGTACGTCCAGATTGGTGTGAACCGGCTGCCCCGCCAGTGTCTTCACCAACAATGCGCCCGAGCCGAAATAAACCGTCATGATCGCGTAAAGCGCGTCCGACACGCGCCAATTGTGGCGGGTGAGCGGAACCAGGGCGGCGGCGGCGATGAATAGAAGAACGCTCAGAACCCAGAGGCTGGCACCAAGAAACAGCTGCGCACAGGCCAGAAGCACCAAGGCGAGCAGATAGGGCCAGCCAAGCGATCCCATCGGCGAACGCGCCCCCCCCCCGTTTTTCCCCAGTCCCGACGTACCGGCACAATGGCTGCCCGTCGATACACTGCGTTGCGGGGCTGTCGCGGATCGCCTAGCCTTGTGATCGGGGGAGAAAACAATGTCAGCGTGCGATGTTGCAGCCGCTTGATGGGCGGGCCACCCGCGCGTGGGAGGGCGGGCCGAGCTTTGCGCTCAGTAATCGACTGTATCGCCTGGTGTGGGGCGTCACCTGGCTGCTCCTCGCGCGCTGGACCCCGCCCCAGCTGCGCGGATGGCGTCGCTTGCTGCTGCGGCTGTTCGGCGCACGGGTGGCGCGAACCGCGAATGTGTATGGCAGCGTCCGGGTCTGGTCTCCGGCCAACCTCGTCATCGGGGATCACGCCGCGATCGGGCCCGGCGCGCTCCTTTATTCCATGGGGCGCATCACGATTGGGCCGCATGCAATCATCTCGCAGCGCGCGCATCTGTGCGCCGGCACCCATGATATCGAGGACGCGGCGTTCCAGCTTCACGCCCGGCCGATCACCATCGGTGCCCGCGCGTGGGTTGCCGCGGAGGCGTTCGTGGGCCCTGGGGTAAGCCTGGGCGAGGGCGCCGTGCTGGGCGCCCGCGGCTGCGCCATGCGCGATCTTGCGCCCTGGACGGTCTATGGTGGCAACCCGGCGGCGATCCTGCGCGAACGCCGCATTCGCTTCGATGAGGCGGCGTGATGCGCGGCGCCCCGCTGCCAGAAGCGTCGCAACCAGCGGAGAAGCCGGACCTCACGGCTGTGATCCTCACCTTCAACGAAGCGCATCACATCAGCCGCGCCATCGCCAGCGTGCGGGACGTCGCGCGCGAAGTGCTGGTGGTCGATAGCTTTTCCACCGATAACACCGTCGCCATGGCCGAGGCAGCCGGCGCGCGGATATTGCAACGTTCCTTCACCAGCCACGCCGCCCAGCTGCAATGGGCGCTCGACCACGGCGGCATCACCACCGGCTGGACGCTGCGGCTTGATGCCGATGAACTGATTGAGCCGGATCTGGCGCGTGCGATTGCGCAGACTTTGCCGAGGCTGGACGCGGACGTCACCGGGATCACCCTGAACCGCAAGCATATCTTCATGGGCCGCTGGATCCGTCACGGCGGGCGCTACCCGCTCTGGCTGCTGCGCCTTTGGCGAACCGGTGCCGGCCGGGTGGAGCAGCGGTGGATGGACGAGCATGTCGTCGTGGATCGTGGCAGGACGATCAGGCTTGTTGGCGGCTTCGCCGATGCCAATGGCGGCGACCTGACCTTCTTCACCGCCAAGCACAACGGCTATGCCACGCGGGAAGCGATCGAGGTGCTCGCCGCACGCCATGCGCTATTCAATGCAACGCCCGCCGCGCTGACGGGCCAGGCAAGACGCAAGCGGATCATCAAGACCAGGATTTACGATCACCTGCCGCTATGGGCAGGCCCGGCCGGCTACTTCCTGTACCGATACGTCTGCCAACGCGGCTTTCTCGATGGGCGGGCGGGCCTGATCTACCATCTGCTCCAGGGCTTCTGGTACCGCTTCCTCGTCGCCGCCAAGGTCGCCGAGTGGGAGGGTGAGCTGGCGGCCTGCCGATCACGCGAAGAGCGTCTGGCGCGCCTCGCCGCGCTTAGCGGTTTGCCGATCGCGCCGCCGGCATGACTCGCATTCTTCGCATCATCACGAGCGCTGACCCGCGCACCGGTGGCCCGATCGAGGGCGCCCGCAGGGTAGGGGAGATCTGGGCCAACCAGGGGCATCGGCAGGACATGCTGACCCTTGATCCGCCAGGCGAGCGGCACCTTGCCGACTATCCAGGTACGATCACCGCGCTTGGGCCGCCGCGCGGGCTGGGGCCACTGGATCGGTATCGCTACGCGCGCGAGATGATCCCATGGCTGCGGGCTCACGCGGGCAACTATGACGCGGTGATCGTCTCCGGCCTGTGGCGTTACGCGGCGCGCGGGGCCGCGCAGGCATTGGCAGGCAAGGCGCCTCCCTATTTCGTGTTTCCGCACGGCATGCTCGATCCCTGGTTTCGCCGTGCGGCGCCGCTCAAGCATGTCGCCAAGCAGGCGAGCTGGTGGTGGGCGGAGGGGCCGTTGCTGGCCGGCGCGCGCGCCGTGCTCTTCACCAGCGAGGAGGAGCGCCGGCGGGCCGAAGGCGCATTCCGGCCATATCGGCTCCGCAGTGCGGTGGTGAATTACGGCACCGCCGACCTGAGGAGCGACGGCGGCGACATCGAGGCGTTTCGCCAAGCCGTGCCGGCGCTGGGCGACCGCCCGTTCCTGCTGTTCCTCGGCAGGATACACCCGAAGAAAGGCTGCGACTTGCTGGTCCAGGCCTTTGCCGCGGTGGCGGCTCGCGACCCGTCGCTTGATCTGGTGATCGCCGGCCCCGACGACGTGGGTCTGGTCGCCGGTCTGCGCAGCGCCGCGCAGCGTGCCGGCTTAGCGGCCCGCATCCATTTCCCCGGCATGCTCACCGGCACTTCGAAATCGGGCGCGCTGCGCGCCGCCAGCGCCTTTGTGCTGCCGTCACACCAAGAAAATTTCGGGATCGCCGTGGCGGAGGCGCTAGCCGCAGGCACGCCGGTGCTCATCAGCGATCAGGTCGCGATCTGGCGCGAGGTGGCGGCAGATGGCGCTGGCCTGGTCGCGCCCGACACACTGCTCGGGACGATCGATCTGCTGACGCGCTTCCTCGATTGCGACCCCGAGCAGCGGCTCGCCATGCGCCGCGCCGCGCGCGCCTGTTTCACCGCCCGCTTCCACATCGATCGCGCAGCCGACAGCCTGCGCCTGCTGATCGAGCGCGAGATCGCCTGACCGGGCTGTCCTACATCCTGCCGCCCCTGTAGAACATACAAGGAACAAACAGGAGTGACGATAGTGGCGGAAGTGGAAGTACCAGCGGGATATGTGCCGCAATATGCGATGGCGTTCGGGGCGGTGGACGCGCCGGCGGTGGCGGTTCACGACGATAATCCCTTGCCGGTCCGCGCTGTGCGGAAACCGGCGGCATCGATCCCGCTTACCGGAACATTGGCGGCCAGCGGCTTGGCCGGCCCCTTCGTTCCCGAACTCGAGCGGTCGATCCGGCTCACGCTGACGGGCGACTGGTCGGGCACGGTAGAGCTGCTCCGCTCGGCGGATGGCGCTGCGACCGCCCTTCCATTGACGGCGGGCGGCGCGCGCTGGGGCCGGTTCACCGCGAACGCCAATGAAGTCGTGGCAGATGAAGGCGAGGCGGGCGCACGCTATTACCTCTCGGCAACGCTGTTTGGTGGCACGCTGGCCTATCGGGTGGCGCAATGAGCGGCGCGGATCTTCTGGCGCGCGGCATGGCCGCACGCACCCGTGACGCCATTGCTGCCATCGGGCGGCACGATCGCCTGCTACGCGCGGCTGAAGCCGCTGCCGGCCGAAACCCTGTCGTCCGTCGCCCTTGGCTTGCCGCGCCGGCTTATGCGCCTGGCACTGCTTATGTTGTCGGGCAGGTGGTGGCACATGGCGGCAGTTGGTACATGTGCGGCCTTGCGGGCACGGCACCGGCGACCGGCAGCGGGCCGACCACAACGGCCAGCGGGCAATATGTCGCCGATGGCAGTAGTTCGCTTTACTGGACGTTCCTCGGCGGCGTCCGGGCTGCCGACCCGGCGGATGGCGCGCCGGTGGTCACCACCGCCACAAGCAACCCTGCGCTTGGTGCGACCTGGGCGCCGATCACCCATCCCGGCGCCTATGCCGTGCGCGGCGGCGCCGCATCACCGCTGCGCACCAATTTCTGGTCACTGGCGAGCTTCGAAGCGAAGGCAGGCATGCCGATGTGCGCGGGCGCGTCCGTTTCGTTCGCCTGCGATGGCGACAAGGTGGCGCTATTCATTCCCGCCGGCTCGGCGCAGGTCCGGGTGATCGTCGATGGTCGTTATCTGATGCCGGGTAGCCACGTGGCAGGAGGGCAGGACCACTGGCTGGTGATCGACTGGTCGGCAAGCACCGGCCGCCGTTTGCGCCATTACGAGCTCGAAACCGGGAAAAGCGCGTCCTATTTCGGCGGCGTTCAAACAAGCGCGTCCGCGATCGTGAGCGCAGCTGGCGGCGGCGCCCCCCGCATGGTCGTGATCGGTGATAGCTACAACGCCGGCTCGAGCTACGGCCCCTGGCTTGCGGGCGGATCGATCGCACAGCTGCTCGCCAAACGGCTCGGCTGGCGCGACTGCTGGAACCTCTCGGTCGGGGGAACCGGCTATTGCAATCCCTCGGCATCGGGGTTCGTGACGTACGGGCAGCGCGTGCCGCACGCGCTGTCGCTCTCTCCCGACGTGATGCTGCTGATGGGCTCGACCAATGACGTCAGCTATGCGCCCGCCGCGGTGCAGGCCGCCACACTGGCGGCGCTCCGCACCATTCGCGCCGGTACGCCGGCGCCGGTGGTCGTGGTGGGCGTGCCGTCGATCAACCTGGCGGGCGCCGGGGCGACCGAGGCGGCCATTGCCGCAGCGGTGGCGCAGCATGGCGATCCGCTCACCTTCTTTGTGCCGATCTGTGGCGCGGCGCCGCCCTGGGTGCTGGGCGGCTGGAACAATGCCGCCGGCGTGCCCGCGGGAAGCGCGAACGCCGGCTTCTACGTCGCGGCTGATAACGTCCACCCGCCGGAAATCGGCTTCGACTATTACGCGCAGCGGATCGAGCAGGCGATCCGCTCCGCCGTGTTGCCAACCCTCTCGGCAGCACCGAACTAGGCGAGCGCGCGTGCGCTCGCCTAGTTCGGGTCAGCGCACGCGCATGCCGCGCACGCTGCGGCCACCGACGTTGATGAAGTAATTGCCGATCGCGCCCTTACGGATGCGGATCTTGTCGCCCGCCTTTGGCGGAAAGGTCATCGACTCGGTGGTCTGCCACACGGCATCGTCTTCGCCAGTGAGCCGGATCTCGACCCGCCCGTTCTGCACCTGGCGCGCCGAAGCCACGGTGGTGTTGATCTCGGTGAACTCCTGTTTCTTCGCTTCCTCATCGCCCTCGTTGAACAGCCCCAAGCGCGGAAGCTGAAAGCCGAACAGCGAGCGCCGGGTACGCTGCACGTCCTCCCTGTCCAGGATGCGGACCTCCTTCGACTGAACAGCTTGCTCCAGCGCCGCCGCTGCCTTGTCGAAGCACGCAAGCCGCTGATCGGCCACCGTGATCGCCCGGCATTGCGAGAAGGACTGAAGCACTCGGCTGCCCGCGCGGTCCTGCGCCTGCGCACTGGCAGCGCCGGCCGCGCCCATCATCGCCACCGCGGCGGTGCTCGCCGCCAATCGCCGCAACTGCGCCATTTATTGTCTCCCTAAACCAGCCCCAGCGATAGAGAGTGTCGCGAACGCGAACAAGGCAGACAGGAAAGTGTTGCCTTCCTGTTACACTCCCGCCGCAATGTTGCAGTTGCGTGGGGTGGAGATTGCAGGCTGGTGAATTGCTGATTAGCCCAATGCAATATGTGGGTCGGTCTCGGGTCGATCGCACATTAGGGCAAGCCGATAAACCGGGGTCAACCGGGGCATCAAAAGGGAAACACACATGCGCACAACTTTTCGCTCGCGCTTGTTGACGACGACGCTGTTCGTCGGCGCCGTCATGGCCGCCGGCTCGGCGTCCGCTCAGCAGGTCGACTCGACCGTCACCCCGGGTGCACCCGCACCGGGCGTCGTCACCCAGGAAGGTGCTGACACGTCCGAAACGTCGACCGGCGACATCGTCGTCACCGGTACGCTGATCAAGAACCCGAACCTCGTTCAGGCGACCCCGGTGAAGGTCGTCGGCGCCGACGAAATTGACTTGCGTCAGTCGAACACGGCCGAAGGCCTGCTGCGCGAACTGCCGGGCATCACCCCGTCGATTGGTTCGGCTGTGAACAACGGCAACGGCGGTGCGTCGTTCGCCAACCTCCGCAACCTTGGTTCGAACCGCAACGTTGTCCTGCTCGACGGCGTTCGCCTGGTGCCGGCCGAACTGAACGGCCGCTTCGACCTTAACAACATCCCGCTCGCGCTCGTTGACCGCGTCGACGTGCTGACCGGTGGTGCTTCGACCACCTACGGCGCGGACGCGGTTTCGGGCGTGATCAACTTCATCACCCGCCGTGACTTCGCCGGCCTGGAAGCCAATGCCTCGCAGCAGATCAGCGAGCGCGGCGATGCCAACGTCTTCCGCGTCGACCTGACGATCGGTGCGAACTTCGATGATGGCCGCGGCAATGCCGTGTTCAGCATCGGCTACCAGGAAGCAGACCCTCTCTATCAGGGCGATCGCGACTTTGGTGTTCTCGCGCTCAGCTCCGCAACCGGCGGCGGCGGCGGTTCGGGCACGGCGGTTCCGTCGCGCTTCTCGCTGCCAGGTCAGGGCACGCGTCAGGTCAATGCAACCGGTACCGCTTTTGTCCCCGGGAATGCGTTCACGGCGTTCAACTTCAACCCGTTCAACGTTTATCAGACGCCGTTTGAGCGCTTCAACATCTACGGTGCCGCAAATTATCAAGTCAGCGACGACGTTGAAGTCTACACACGTGGCATCTTCTCGAAGAACACCGTTGAGACCATCATCGCACCGTCAGGCTCCTTTGGCTTCGCCGTTGGTATTCCACTCAACAACCCGTTCCTGACCGACGGTCTGCGCAACACGTTCTGCGGCGCGAACAACATCTCGGCGGCGGATTGCGCTGCCGCTGCGAATCCCGCGCTCACGCCGGGCGCCGCTGGGTACCGGACGGTCACCAGTGCGCTGTTCCGTCGTGCGACTGAGGTGGGGCCCCGCGTCAGCGAATATACGACCCAGTTCTTCGATTATCGTCTTGGTGCCCGCGGTGCGATCACGGAAACGATCGACTGGGATGTCTTCGGTTCGTACGGCGAATCCGAAAACCTGCAGGCTATCCAGGGCTACACCCTGAATACCCGCGTCCGTGACAGCTTCCTGGCGAATAACGTTAGCAGCTGCTTCGCAGGCACGGCCGCTGGCTGCGTCCCGATCAACTGGTTCGGCCCGGAAAACAACGCGACATGGACTCCTGCCGCGATTGACTTCCTCAACGAGACCTCAACGGTTCTCACCCGCACCACGCTCGCGCAGGCTCGCGGCACGATCAGCGGTGACTTTGGCGTATCGAGCCCGATCTCCGAAAACCCGATTTCGTTCGCTGTTGGCGGCGAGTACCGGAAGTATGGTGCCTCGCGGCGCTCCGACACGCTCGCTTCCGGTGGCGACCTGGGCGGCGCAGGTGGCCCGCAGCCGAACGTCGACGGCAGCTATGACGTATACGAAGCCATCGGCGAACTGATCGTTCCGCTGATCCAGAACCGTCCGTTCTTCCAGGATCTGACGGTTGAGGGTGGCATCCGCTATTCCAGCTACACGATCGATGCAGCCGGCGATCCGGGCTTCAACACCACCACCTGGAAGGTGGCCGGTAGCTGGACACCGGTGAACGGGCTGAAGTTCCGCGGTAACTATGCACGCGCGGTGCGCGCCCCGAACATTGCCGAGTTGTTCTCGCCGGTGGTCACGGGCCTCACCAATCTGCAGGACGATCCCTGCGCGACCTTCAACGACAATGGCGCACGTATCCGTCCGAACCCGACCGGCAACCTGCGGGCAGTCTGTCTTGCACAGGGCGCTACTGCCGCGACCATTGACTCGATCGCGCAGCCGATTTCGGGTCAGGCCAACTCCACCGGCGGCGGCAACCTGTTGCTTCAGCCGGAAGTGGGCACGAGCTGGATCGCCGGTGTCGTCTTCCAGCCGACCTTCGTGCCGCGTCTGTCGATCTCTGTCGACTACTTCAACATCAAGGTTAAAGGCGCGATCACGCAGCCCACGCCGGGCGACGCGATCACTTCTTGCTTTGGTGCGAATGCAGGCAGCCCGCCTGCGGGTGCGGCCACTGACCCGAACTGCACGGTGATCCGTCGTGATCCGCTCACCGGCGGTCTGAACGGTGATCCGAACACCACGCCTGGTCTGTTCCTGACGCAGTCGAACCTCGGCATGCTGAAGACTAGTGGCGTCGACGTCACGGCGAACTATGCGCACGACATTGGCTTTGCGAAGCTCAGCCTCGCGGGCACGCTGACGTGGACCGACGAATCAAAGTTCCAAGCCGTGCCCGGCAGCTACGTCCGCGATTGCGTCGGCTACTATTCGGCGAACTGCGGTCAGCCGATTCCTGAGTGGCAGTGGACGGTGCGCGGCACCGCGACGATCGAGGGCGTGGACGTGTCGCTGCTGTGGCGCCACATCGGAGGCACCCGGTATGAAGGCGCGGCCGACGACTTCGCCGCTCGTGGCTTCACCACCGCGTCACGTGCCATCTTCCAAGGTACGCTGCCGGCAACGGCAGGCGTGCTGGCGGGTGAGCAGGTCAACTTCAACCGCGTCGGCGCGAAGGACTATTTCGACCTGACCAGCCGCATCAACGTGTCGGAGAACCTGACGTTCACCGTTGGTATCCAGAACCTGTTCGACATCGAGCCGCCGCTGGTCGGTGGTGAGGCTGGTTCGACCACGTTCAACAGCGGTAATACCTTCCCGTCGACCTACGACACGATCGGTCGCCGTTACGTGATGGCCGCGAAGATCCGCTTCTAAGCGCGCGCTTCACAACCAGAGAAAAGGGCGGGCTTTGTGCCCGCCCTTTTTTTGTTCGCGGCATACCGGCAGCGGCTTTGTTGACGCGTTCAATAACGGTGCGCAGGCGCTCGCCGCCTTTGATCATTATTCCGCGTAGCCGTGGCGCGCGCGCATCCCGTCAGGGCAGCAGCGGCGCCTTCAGCACCATGTCGACGTTCGCGCGCTCCGCGATCACTGCGGCCCAGGCCACCACCTTTTCGATCTCGTCGCCGTGCGCCGCAAACGCGGCCGCTTGCTCGCTTGCTCGATCGGCTGGAGAAAACGGCGTGCCTGATTTGCTGTGACGCGTCATGGCGAGATGCTCGTCAGCGACCGTCGCGGCTAGGCCGAACCATGCTCCCGCCGCGCCGATGGCGCCCGCCGGATCTGCCATCAGCTGCTCGGAATCCATCGTTCGAACCCGATCGGGGAAGTGCTCCACCAGCAGCGCGAACTGCCGGTGCTGGGCAAGCCAGCCCACGGCGGCGACTTGCAGATCGCTCATCCGGAAAAAGTCGTTCGGCTCGAAGCCAAGATCCACGAGCCCGTCGCGCAGCAGCCCTTCGAGCAGCTCGCGCACCCACAATCGGCACCAGAGCCCCTTGCGCGCGACCGAGGCCAGAAAGGTGCCGAGCGGTGCGTGGAGCAGCACGGCCCGCGCATTCGGGCGCAGCGCCAGCATTGGCCGCTGCAGCCCGCACAGGATGTTCGATGGCTTGACGATCACGCTTTCGCCCGGCCCCCAGCGCCGCGCCAGGAGCGTCATTGAATGATCCAGCAGGCGCGCGAGGTCGGCGCCCTGGCGCTCTCCCCGCCGACGGATACCGGTTACATCGTTGAGGAGCACCGGCTCTGAAAGCCCCATGGCCGCCCCCGGCAGATCCAGCGCACGCACCAGCAGGGTGGAGGCGCAAAAGGCGGAATGGAAGATGAAGTGAAGCGGTGCGCCATGCGTCGCCGCCGCTGCAATGCCTGCTTCCCGATCCAGCACCTGGCTCGGCTGCTCGCCCACCAGCTCGTCGGTGAGGAACGGCCCGTCCTGATGCATGGCCCGCGGCACGAAGCGATACAGCAGCTGATCGCGTCCGGGCTCGTAGCGGTGCGCCAGCCACTGCGGATCGGCCGGGTCGAAAGTGTTGCCGGAATACATGAGTTGGTCTTAGCCGCTATTCGCGGGTGCGGCATAGTCTTCCCAATGTTCGGGTCGCGTCATAGGAAGATGTCATGTCGCTGACCTCTCAAGAAGCTAATGCCCGTGGTCTTGCCGCGCTGCGTGACGGTGATCTCGCGCTGGCGCAGCAATGGTTCGCAGAGGCGGTGGCGCTCGATCCGGCGGCGGGCAGCCTATGGCGCAATCTTGCGCATGCGCGCCGGCTGGCCGGCGACGCGGCGGGCGAGCGCGCGGCGCTCGAAGGCGCACTGGGTGTTGATGCGCGCGATCTGCCCGCGCTGGTGCGGCTAGCCCAATGGTTCGAGCGCGCGGGCGATCGGCGCGAGGCGATGCTGCGCTGGTCCGGCGTGATCCAGCTTGGGGAGCAGGTCACCAATCCAAGCGAGGAGCTGAGCCACCTGCTCGCGCACGCGCGTGATTATTGCGCGGTCCAGGGGGCGGCGCTGGCCACGCCGATCCGCCAGGCGCTGGAGCCGCGTTACGACGCGTTCGGGCAGGCCAGCCGCCGGCGCGCGCAGGCGTTCATCGAACACTCGCTTGGCAACCGCCGCATCTATCCCAATGTTTGCGCGGGACTTCATTATCCGTTCCTTCCCGCCGACGAGTTCTTTGATGATCATCACTTCACGTGGTTTGATCAATTGGCGGCCGAGACTGCGGCAATACGCGGCGAGCTGGAGGCGCTGATCGCCGATCCGGGTGAAGAGCTGATCCCTTATGTCCGCATGGAAAAGGGCGTGTCGGGCAGCCAGTGGGATCCGCTCAACCACAATCTCGATTGGGGCGCGTGCTTCCTGTGGGAATATGGCCGACCCAATACGCCGGTGCTGGAGCGATGCCCCAGGACTGCCGCGGCCTTGGCGCGATTGCCTGGTGCGCGCATTCCGGGGCGGGCGCCAAGCGCGTTCTTCTCCATGCTGAAGCCGCATACGCGCATCCCGCCGCATACCGGCGTCACGAACACGCGCGCGATCGTGCATCTGCCGCTGATCGTGCCGCCGGGCTGCGGTTTCCGCGTCGGCGGGGAAAGGCGCGAATGGATTCTTGGCAAGCCCTTCGCCTTTGACGATACCATCGAGCATGAAGCATGGAATGACAGCGATCAGTTACGCGCCGTGCTCATTTTCGACGTGTGGAATCCGCATCTATCCAGCGAAGAACAGTCTATTGTCGCTGAATATTGCGGCATGGTAGATGATCTATCCGGTTCTCCTCAACAGGGGTGAACATAACGGACCGAATGGGGGACGAGAAATGTCGGGAATTTCTGTTGCGCTGGCTATCTTGCTTCAAACGTCGGCAGCGCCGACTCCTGCTGCCGCATCGACGGGTAATGATGGGTTGATCTGCCGCCGGATCGAAGTGACGGGTTACGTCGCGCGCAGGGAAAAGGTCTGCAAGACGAAGCTCGAATGGCGCAATGCTGACGAAAACGGCAATAGCCGTGCGCGCGCCATCGTGGATTTCAGCACGGGGCGCCCCACCGGTCAGTAACGATTGTTCGTCGGCGAGTCGGGCGCGGCCAGAAAGATGGCGCTCGCCCGTGCTCCGGCAGCCGAATAGGGGTACGCGCATTTGATCCCGTTCTCGGGGCTGACGCTCCAAGTGGCGGCGGCGGCGGCGGGCGCATCGCCGCTCCCCGCTGCCGAGCGGATTTGCCGCAAGATCGAGATTACGGGCTCGTTGGTGCGCAAGGAGCGCGTCTGCAAGACAAAGGCGGAATGGCGCCGGGTGGAAGAACAGGGCAATCGTCAGGGCCGTGCCATCCTAGAGCAGAGCGCCGGCCGCCCCTTGGTCGACATCATGTAGTTCGTGACATGATGTAATCGGCCGCCTGGATCAAAAAATCCCCAGGAACTTCTTGCGCTGTTCCTTGCCGGGCTTGTCCTTGCCCTTTTCGTCCTTCGCCGTCGTGCCGCTGCCCACGTCGTCGCGCTTCTCGCCCTTGCTGGTGCGTTGCGCCGCGGCGCTGGCGCCCGACAGCACCGGGCCGCAGGCCGCCGACTTCGCATCACCAATGTCCACGAACGCCAGGATGCCGGCCACCGGCGTCGCCGCCACGGCAAGCCCGAGGCCAATGCCGGCACGGCCGATCAGCTGCGGGCTGATCACGTCGATCGACGGCGCGGCGAAATGGCCGCCGACGCCGACCGGCGACTGGCCGGAGAATAGGCTGAACTTCTTGGCGTCGGCGCGGATCGCGAGGTCGAGCGCCTCCGTGCGGAAGCTGAAGCCGCCGCGCCCCAGGATCACGTTCTTCTTCGTGTCGATAAGGATCGGGTCAGCCGCCGCGATGCCGCCGCGCACCGAGAAGGCGACGAGGCCGCAGTTGATTTCGACCGGCTTCTTGAGCTTGCCAGCGAACATCTTCTGCACAAAGGTGCCGATATCGAGCTCGGCGAGCTGAACGTTGCGCGTCCACAGCGTGCCCTGCGGCATGATGAAGGCGATCCGCCCGCTCGACGTCGCCAGCGAATCGGCAATCGAATCGCCGCGACCGCTCAGCTGCACACGCCCCTTGATCGTGCCCGTCGTGCCCGAGTCCTCGACGCCCCACCCCGCGAAGAGTCGCCCCATCGGCGTTGGCGCGAGGCGAAGGTCGTATTTGACTGCGCTCGGCCGCTGTCGCGTGTCGAAGACGATATCGGTGGAGACATTGCCGCGCGCCATGGCGAAGCTGAACGGTGAAAGCGCCAGGCGGCCGCGATCGAGATCGAGCGTCAGCTCCATGTTCGAGATCGGCACGCGGCGCGACTTCACCTGATCCACCGTCCAGACGAGATCGGCGTCAAAGGTGCGCATCCGCTCCACGGGCAGGTCGTCGTCGGGCAGGAGCCGCTGTGGTCCCCGGCCCGTCGCCGCCGCCGCGGCCACCGCACCCTGCTTTTCCACGATGTCGGGATTGTAGCCGACCAGCACGGAGGCATCGACGATATCGAGGCTGCGCGTACGGATCGCCGAATCGAGGTGCAGCCGCTCCCCGTTGGTAACGGTCAGCCGCCCCGCAACGTCGCTTTCGCCCACGGTGCCGGCGATGTTGGTGAAGCGATAGACCTCGCCATCCTTCACCATCCGGCCCTTCAGCGCATAGCGCCGCGTCTCAGGCAGCACGACGCCGATGATGCCCAGCAGTTCGGACAAGTCACGGCCGCGCGCCCGCGTCTGCAACGGCACCTTCTCGATCTCGGCGAGCGAGGGAAGGGTGCCCGACACGTCGACCACATTGTTCGCCGCCCAGGCGCGCGCCGTCAGCTTGTTCTCGCCGCGGTTCACCGTCGCGTCGGGCGACAGCAATTGCGCGGCGACCCGGAACGGCGTGTCGCGGATGCGGCCAGTGCCGGCGACGCGCACCGACTTCCCGATCTGCGCATCTTGCGACCGGATATCCTCGATCCCGAGGTCTGCGAGCAGCCGCATGCGGGGATCGAGATAGCGCACCGTCGTGCCCCGCACCGTCGCGACATCGATGCGCGGAAACTCCAGCGGCTTGCCGCCCTTCTTCTCGCTGAACGTCCAGGTGTTGGTGCTGTGTTCGGCGTTCCATTCGAGGTCCGCGGCGCCGTTCTGCAGATCGAGCCAATAGAGCCGCCGCTTGCCGAACAGCAGTGACAAGGGGGCGAAGCGGGTGTCGATCCGGTCGGCGCGGAACAGATACGGGCGCGTCGCCCAGGCCGGGTTCGCGATGGTGAAGCGCTCGGCATAGAATTTGATGCGGAGCGGCGCGAAATAGAGCTGGAAGTCGCCGCCGACGCGCACCTCGCGGTTGGTCATCCGGCCGACGATCGATTCGAACGGCCCCTTCAGGAACCGTCCCTTGGTGATGAACAGCACCAGCCAGATCAGCGCCGGCACCGCAAGGATGGCGATGATCGTGTTGCGGATGAACCGCCGCCGCCGCGCCTGTGCGGAATCGGGCGCTGATTGCGGCGCCGGGTCCGGTGCCCGGGTGGCGGCCGCGGGCTGATCGTTACGCTCACTCGCCTGGTCCATCCCGGCGAATCGTTCGGCCGGCGTATTGGTTGCATTTGCCGCCGCCCGCCGCTATGCGCCCCGCTTCTTCCAAGCGAGGTGTAAAGAATCGCCCGGCCATCAGGGCTGCCGCGGCGGTTCCAGTCTCGCTCGAACTGAAAGGACCAAAATGCCCAAGCTCAAGACCAAGAGCGGCGTCAAGAAGCGCTTCAAGCTCACCGCTTCCGGCCTGCTCAAGCACGGCGTTGCCGGCAAGCGCCACCGCCTCATCAGCCACAACAGCAAGTACATCCGCCAGAACCGCGGCACCAAGGTGCTGTCGAAGGCCGACACCGCCACGGTGAAGGCCTGGGCGCCGTACGGCCTGCGTTGAGCGAGAGGAACTAGCACATGGCACGCATCAAGCGGGGCGTAACCACACGCGCCAAGCACAAGAACATTCTGGAACAGGCCAAGGGTTACCGCGGTCGCCGGAAGAACACGATCCGCGTCGCGCGGCAGGCGGTCGAAAAGGCCGGCCAGTATGCGTATCGCGACCGCAAGGTGAAGAAGCGCACCTTCCGCGGCCTGTGGATCCAGCGCATCAACGCCGGCGTCCGCGCCGAGGGCCTGACGTACAGCCAGTTCATGCACGGCCTGAAGCTCGCCAACATCGACCTGGACCGCAAGGTCCTCGCCGACATCGCGATGCACGAAGGCGAAGCGTTTACCGCGCTGATCGCTCAGGTGAAGAACGCGCTGCCGGCCGCAGCGACCGCCTGATCTAGCACAAGCTAGATCAGGATTTCGCCAGGCCGGGCAGCGGAGCCGCGACGCGGTTCCGTCTGACGGGCTGGCGAGTTCGAACCTGAAGCGACACAAAAGGCGTGGGTGGCAACACCCGCGCCTTTTGCGTGTCCGGCGAAACCGCCGTCTTCGCCGCGCAACCGTCATGCCGGGCTTGTCCCGGCATCCAGGGTGCCGCAGGAGCGAAAAGCGTGGGATGCGCAGCACGGTGAATCCCGGAACAAGCCCGGGACGACGAAGACTGGTCGGGTGCAAATGACGACGGAACGGGAAAGCATGACCGAGACTGACGACCTGAAGATTCACCTCCTCACCGCGATCGAGGCCGCGGCGGGGCTGGAGGCGCTGGAAACGGTGCGTGTGGAGGCGCTAGGCAAGCAGGGCTGCGTCACCGCGCTGCTGAAATCCATGGGTGGACTCAGCCCCGAGGAGCGCCAGGTCCAGGGCCCGGCGATCCACGGCCTGCGTGAGGCCGTCACCAATGCCATCGCCAGCCGCAAGGCCGCGCTCGAAGCCGCGGCGCTCGAGGCGAAGCTCGCCGCCGAGCGGATCGACATGACGCTGCCGGTCGATGCGCCGCTCGCGGGCACGATCCACCCGGTCAGCCAGGTGATGGACGAACTGGCGGAAATCTTCGCCGATCTCGGCTTTGCGGTCGCCACCGGCCCGGAGATGGAGACCGACTGGCACAATTTCACCGCGCTCAACATTCCGGAAACGCATCCGGCGCGCGCGATGCATGATACGTTTTACCTCGCCGGCGATCACGTGCCCGAGGATCGCGAGCGGCCCCGCCTGCTGCGCACGCACACGTCGCCGGTGCAAATTCGCACCATGCTGGCGAACAAGCCGCCGATCCGCATCATCGCACCCGGCCGCACCTATCGCAGCGACAGCGACGCCACGCACACGCCGATGTTCCACCAGGTCGAAGGGCTGGTGATCGACAAGGGCATCACGATGGGCCACCTCAAGTGGACCCTCGAAACGTTCCTCAAGGCCTTCTTCGAGCGCGACGACATCGTGCTGCGTTTGCGCCCCAGCTACTTCCCCTTCACCGAACCCTCGGCGGAGGTCGACGTCGGCTACACGCTGCAAAAGGGCAAGCGCGTGATCGGCGGCGGCGGTGACGTGCCCAACGGCGGCTGGATGGAAGTGCTGGGCAGCGGCATGGTCCACCCCAAGGTGATCGCCGCCTGCGGGCTCGATCCAGACGAATGGCAGGGCTTCGCCTTTGGGTGCGGCATCGATCGCCTCGCCATGCTGAAATACGGCATGGACGATCTGCGCGCCTTCTTCGACGGCGATATCCGCTGGCTCAAGCACTATGGCTTCTCCGCCCTCGACGTCCCGACCTTGTCGGGCGGCGTCGGCACGGCGTGATCGGCACGCTGAGGCTTGAACCGCGACGGCGCCTTACTTCACCACGTCATCCCGGACTTGATCCGGGATCCATGGTTCCGCGCACACCGACCTCGATGCGTTCGCGGCGCGATGGACCCCGGATCAAGTCCGGGGTGACGGCGTGACCTTGGCGACCACACGACCTACGATAGCTCACAAGACCCCCACTTCGGCCGGGGCGACGGATTGAGAAACCCATGAAATTCACCCTTTCCTGGCTCAAGGAACACCTCGCGACCGACGCGTCGCTCGACGACATTCTCGTCGGCCTCACCCGCATCGGGCTCGAGGTCGAGGGGGTCGAGAACCCCGGCGAGAAGCTCGCCGCCTTCCGCATCGCCAAGGTGCTGACGGCCGAGCGCCACCCGCAGGCTGACAAACTCCAGGTGCTGTCGGTCGATGCCGGCGCCGATGTGAACGGAGGGGGCCCGCTGCAGGTCGTCTGCGGCGCGCCCAACGCCCGTGCGGGCCTCGTCGGCGTGTTCGGCATGCCCGGCGCGACCGTCCCGGCCAACGGCATGGTGCTGAAGGTCGCGGCGATCCGCGGCGTCGAATCGAACGGCATGATGTGCTCGACCCGCGAGCTGGAGCTGGGCGACGATCATGACGGCATCATCGAACTGCCCGTCGATGCGCCGGTCGGCGCCACCTATGCCGAATGGGCGGGCCTCAACGATCCCGTCATCGACGTGTCGATCACCCCCAATCGGCAGGATTGCATGGGCGTGCGCGGCATCGCCCGCGATCTCGCCGCCGCGGGCCTTGGCACGCTGAAGCCGCTGACGGTGGAGCCGGTTGCGGGCGAAGGCCCCGGCCCCGACGTGCGCACCGACGACCCCGCCGGCTGCCCGGCTTTCTTCGCGCAGGGCGTGAACGGCGTCAGCAACGGCGCGGCGCCCGAATGGCTCGCCAAGCGTCTGCGCGCGATCGGTCAGAAGCCGATTTCGGCGCTGGTCGACATCACCAATTACATCACCGTCGATCTCGGCCGCCCGCTGCACGTCTATGACAAGGCGAAGCTGTCGGGCGGCCTCGTCGCGCGCAAGGCGAAGGCGGGTGAAACGGTCCTTGCGCTCAACGGCAAGACCTACACGCTCGATGAGACGATGACGGTCATCGCCGATGACGCCCATGTCCACGACATCGGCGGCATCATGGGCGGCGAGGAATCTGGCGTATCCGACACGACCAACGACGTCGTCATCGAATGCGCCTATTTCGATCCCGAGCATATCGCCCGCACCGGCCAGAAGCTGATGCTGACGAGCGATGCGCGCCAGCGGTTCGAACGCGGCGTCGATCCGGCGTTTCTCGACGATGGCCTCGCGATTGCAACGCGCCTCGTGCTCGACCTGTGCGGTGGTCAGCCGACCGGAATCACCCGCGCCGGTGAGCCGCCGCTGGGCACGCGCAGCTATGCCTATGATCCGGCCCGCGCCGAAACGCTCGGCGGCCTCGCCGTCGCGCCGGAGCGGCAGCGCGCGATCCTCCTGTCGCTCGGCTTCACCGTCAGCGACGATTGGCAGGTGATCCCGCCGACGTGGCGCCGCGATATCGACGGCACTGCCGATCTGGTCGAGGAAGTGATCCGCATCGAGGGGATCGACAATATCCCCTCGGTTCCGCTGCCGCGCGCGCCGGGTGTCGCCACGCCCACCGCCACGCCGGAGCAGAAGCTGGAACGCCGCGTCCGCCGCGCCGCCGCCGCGCGCGGCCTCGACGAAGCGGTGACGTGGAGCTTCATCTCGGAAGGCGAGGCCGCGCCGTTCGGTGGCGGTGCCTTCACGCTCGCCAATCCGATCAGCGAGGACCTGAAGGTCATGCGCCCGTCGCTGCTGCCGGGGCTGCTCTCCGCCGCCGCGCGCAACGTGCGGCGCGGTGCCGGCACGATCCGCCTGTTCGAGATCGGCCGCCGCTATCTCGCCGACAAGGAGCGCCCGACGCTCAGCCTCGTCCTCGCCGGTGAGCGCCGTGTGCGCGGCTGGCAGTCGGGCAAGGCGCAAGGCTTCGACGCGTTTGACGCCAAGGCAGAGGCGCTGGCACTGCTCGCCGCCGCCGGCGCGCCGGTCGATAACCTGCAGGTGTTCGGGGAAGCGGGCGAGGCTTGGCATCCCGGTCAGTCGGGCACGCTGCGGCTGGGGCCAAAGACGGTGCTCGCCGCCTTCGGCATCCTCCACCCCAATGTCACCCGCGCGTTCGATCTCAACGCCGGCGTCGCTGCGGTGGAGCTGTACCTCGATGCGATTCCCGCCAAACGTTCCGCCGTTTTCATGCGCCCGGCCTATACGCCGCCCGCGCTCCAGGCCGTCCGCCGCGACTTCGCCTTCCTGGTGCCCGACGGCGTTGCCGCCGACGCGCTGGCGCGCGCGGTGAAGGGCGCGGACAAGGCCGCGATCGTCTCAGCCCGCGTGTTCGACGTCTTCACCAAGGACGGCGAAACCTCGATGGCGGTCGAGGTCGTGCTCCAACCGGGCGACAAGGCGTTCGTCGAAGCCGAGTTGAAGGCGATCGCCGACAAGGTCGTCGCCGCCGCCGGCAAGCTGGGCGCGACGCTCCGGGGGTAACGCAAACTCGTCGTCCCCGCGTGCGCGGGGATCACGGAATGGCTTAGGATCGAGCATGACCGACTGGATCACCATCGCGAACGATCACCTCACGGCGGCGATCAACCCGCTCGGCGCGGAGCTCTCCTCGCTGAAGGACGCCGCCGGCCGCGAGTTGATGACCGATGCCGACCCTGCCTTCTGGACCGGCCGCGCGCCCTTGCTCTTCCCGGTCGTCGGCAAGCCAGCGGGCGAAGTGATCCGCATCCACGGCCGGGAGTATCCGATGAAGCAGCACGGCTTCGCCCGCCGCCTGCCGTTCACGCTGATCGACCACGGCCCCACGCACGCCACCTTCCGATTGCAGGACAGCGATGCAACGCGCGTCCATTATCCCTTCGCGTTCACGCTCGACGCGACCTTCCGGTTGGACGGCGCGACGCTCAAAACCGAAATCGAGATCACCAATCCGAATGTAAACGAAATGCCTGCGAGTTTCGGTTTTCATCCCGCTTTCGCTTGGCCGCTGCCCGGCGGCGCAAAAAGAGGCCAGCACAATATCACATTCGGCCAAGATGAGCCGGATGGCATCCGACCCATCGCCGATGACGGAACGATCAAGGCCGGTTCGCTCCCGTCCCCATTGGACGGCCGCACGCTTCACCTCGCCGACGAACTATTCGCGCACGACGCCCTGGTGTGGGACAATGTCCGCTCGTCCAGCGTCACGTACGGCGCCCCCGGTGGTCCCCATCTGCAAATCGACTTCCCCGACACCCCGATGCTCGGCATCTGGACCAAGCCCGGCGCCCGCTACATCTGCGTCGAGCCGTGGCACGGTATCGCCGATCCGGAGGGCTATGCCGATGAATTTGCAGACAAACCCGGCGTCTTCCTGGTCCCGCCCGGCGGTTCCAAGTCCATCAACATGGCGGTAACGCTCCTCCCATGAAACTCGACACGCTTATTGGTGAACCCTGGGGCGACTATGGCCTCGTCGATTGCGGCCATGGTCGCAAGCTGGAGCGCTACGGCGACTATCGGTTCATTCGCCCCGAGCCGCAGGCGCTCTGGGCGCCGGCCGATAACGATTGGAAATCGCACGGAGAATTTATCCCCGGCAGCGATGAGGATGGCGGCGGCCAGTGGCATTACAGCCGCCCGGTGCCGCGCGATGGCTGGCCGCTCGCCTGGGGCGTCGGCCCTGGCGCCGTGCGCTTCACCGCGCAGAACACGCCCTTCCGCCACCTCGGCTTCTTCCCCGACATGGCGCCGGTCTGGTCCTGGCTGCGCGAGCGGCTGGACGGGGTTCCCGAGCCTGAGGCGTTGAATTTGTTCGGTTATACCGGCGTCGGCACGCTCGCGCTGTCGGCGGCGGGGTCCAAGATGGTCCATGTCGACGCGTCCAAGAAGTCAGTCGAGGCGGCACGCGCCAACGCCCGCCTCTCGGCCATGGCCGACCGCCCGATCCGCTGGATCGTCGAGGATGCGGCCAAGTTCGTCGCGCGAGAGGTGCGCCGCGGCCGCCGCTATGACGCGATCCTGCTCGATCCACCCAAATACGGCCGCGGCCCGGATGGCGAGATCTGGCGGCTGGAGGAGCATCTCCCCGGCCTGATCGCCGATTGCCGCCAGCTGCTCGACGGCAATTCCCGCGCGCTGTTCCTCACCGTCTACGCCGTGCGCATGTCCGCGCTCGCGATTGGGGAGATGCTGCGCCAGGCGTTCGCCGACCTGCCCGGCACCGTGGAATGCGGCGAGCTTGGCGTGCGCGAGGAAGCGCGCGGCCTCGTGCTTCCCACCGCCATCTGGGCGCGCTGGTCCAACGACTGACTTGCGCTGCCTTCTCCGCGAACCCAGATGCAGGGCCAATCACGGAGATCAGTCGCCCATGGATCAGTTGAATCTGTCGGAAGCCGAGTGGAAAGAACGGCTTACGCCCGAACAATATCATGTGCTGCGCGAGGCGGGCACCGAACGGGCGTTCGCCGGCAAGTACAATGATTACAAGGCGGACGGCATCTATCATTGCGCCGCCTGCGCGCTGGAATTGTTCGACAGCGCCGACAAGTACGACTCCGGCTCGGGCTGGCCCAGCTTCACCCAGCCGCTCTCGCCCGAGGTCGTGACGGATCACCGAGACATCAGCCACGGCATGGTGCGGACCGAATCGCGCTGCGGCCGGTGTGACAGCCATCTCGGCCACGTCTTCCCCGATGGTCCGCCGCCGACTGGCCTGCGTTATTGCATGAACTCGGTCAGCCTGGACTTTCAGCCACGCGGCTGAGCGATCGCACGCGCCGTTCCGTCCGTGGTCGGCGCGGCGCATCGTCCATCTTGTTAAGCCCCGCCTAAGCTTCTATCCCACAAGGCGCTTCGATGGCCCGCGCCCCTGCTCCCCGTTCGCCCTGGCGCCGTCGCCTGTCGATCACGATCAAGGTGATGATCGCGCTCGCGGTGCTGGCGCTTGGTGCGCTTGTGACCGCGGTTTACATCGCGCGTGCGCAGCTGCCCTCGTTCGAGGAGCTGAAATCCTCCCCCAATGGCCAGATGATCCGGGTGCACGCCGCGGATGGCACGGTGCTGGTTTCCATCGGCCCGAGCTATGGCGAATGGCTGCCGTTTGACCGCATCCCCCGCGTGATGCGGGACGCCACCGTCGCCGTGGAGGACAAGCGCTTCTACACTCATATCGGCGTCGATCCGATCGGGGTTGCCCGCTCGGTCAAGGTCCGCCTTGATCGTGGACGCTGGGTGCAGGGCGGATCCACCATCACGCAGCAGCTCGCGCGTAACGTCTTCCTCAACAATCAGAAGAAGTTCGGTCGCAAGTTCCGCGAGTGGATCCTGGCGCTCGCGATGGAGCGCAAGTTCAGCAAGGCCGAGGTTCTCGAGCTGTACCTCAACAAGGTCTATTACGGCGGCGGCGCCTATGGGATCGACGCCGCATCACGCAAGTTCTTCGGCCACGGCGCCAATCGCTTGTCGCTGAGCGAGGCGGCGATCATTGCCGGGCTGGTTAAGGCGCCATCCAATTATTCGCCCACGGCCGATGCGCAGGCCGCGGTTGATCGGGCGCAGGTCGTGCTGCGTGTCATGGCCGAGAACGGTGACATCAGCCCCGGAGAAGCGCAGACGGCCGATCCCAACGCGGTCAAGCTCGCGCCCGAGCCCAAGCAGAACAGCGTGCGCTATTTCACCGACTGGGCGTTGCCGCAGCTCGAATTGTTGATCGACGAAACGGAGCGCCCGCTCGAAGTCTGGACGACGCTGGACCTCGATATGCAGCGGGCGGCCGATGCCGCCGTTCGGGCGAATTCGCCGGCCGGGGCACAGGGCGCGCTGGTCGCGCTCGATCGCGACGGCGCCGTGCGCGCCATGGTCGGCGGCAAGGATTATGTCTCGTCGATCTATAACCGTGCCACGCAGGCGCAGCGCCAGCCCGGCTCCGCGTTCAAGCTGTTCGTCTACCTGGCGGCTCTGGAAGCGGGGATGACGCCGGAGTCGACGGTGGTCGACGAGCCGGTCACGATCGGTGGCTGGAGCCCACGCAACAGCTCGCGGCGCTATTCGGGTCAGGTCACCCTCCGCACGGCATTTGCCTATTCGCTCAACACGGTGGCGGCGAAGTTGGGGCAGCAGGTTGGCTTCACCACCGTTGCGGACATGGCGCGCCGTTTTGGGATCACGTCCCCGGTCAACACGCAGCCCTCAATGGTGCTTGGCACGTCAGACGTCCGGTTGATCGACATGACGCGCGCCTTTGCCAGCGTGGCGAACAAGGGCGTGGCGATAACGCCCTATGGCATCACCAAGGTCACGGCGAACAATGAAGTGATCTACCAGCAGGAGGTGGATCGCAGCCGTGTGCTCGTCGCACCCTATGTGGCGGCGCAGATGACGGATCTGCTGCAGACGGCCGTGAACACCGGCACTGGCCGCGCAGCCCAGATCGGCCGTCCGGTGGCGGGCAAGACCGGTACCACTTCGTCATCCAAGGACGGCTGGTTCCTTGGCTTCTCTTCCGGCCTCACCACGGGCGTCTGGATGGGGCGTGATGATGCCAAGCCGATCGGTGGCCTGCAGGGCGGTGCTGCGCCTGCACGTGCGTTTGCCCAGTTCATGGCAAAGGCGGTGGCAAAGCGGCCCATCGAGCAGTTCGAGACCGAAGTGACCCTCCCGGAATGGCAGCTCGAACCGGACGAGGAGAGTTATTTCGGCGAACCCGACAACAGTGTGTTCCTGGATGAGACCGGCGCGCCTGTGGCGGTCGATGGGGTGCCGGTCCCCGAAGAGAGTTATGGCCGGGGCATCGAACGGCCGTCGCCCCGCGCCGAGCGGCCGGTTCCAGAAGGGTATGACGAGGAGGCAGCGCCTGCGCCGCCGCCGGCACAGCGGCTTGATCAGGATTGGATCGACCGTGTTACCGGGCGGGACGCGGCTCGCGAGCCTCGCCGCGACAGACGACCTCAGCCCCCGCTAGTGGATGAACGGCCGTACCAGTGAAGTTGGGCGCCGTGGGTGCGCAGCCATTGGCGATGTGGGGTCGGATCACTGCCGTATAGCGTTGCAACCAGCGCGTGAAAGGCGGGGGAGTGGTTCATGTGGATGCGATGCGCCACCTCGTGCGCTACAGTCGCCTTGCGCACCTCAGTCGGCGCGAGCACCAGGCGCCAGCTGTAGCGAATGGCGCCCGCACTGCTGCAACTTCCCCAGCGACTGCGAGGGTCACCAATCGTCACTCGGTCTACACGGACGCCCGCCCGGGCCGCGTAGAAGCTGGTATCCGTCTCCAGCAGGCGGAGCGCCTCGCGCCGCAACCAAGCTTCCACCCGACGCGGCACCGTGGATGGCGGACCAGAAATTGCCAGCCGATCGCCCACGCGTTGCACGATGCGCGATGCGCCTTCGTGCCAATCGATCAACAATGAGTCATCACCAAACGGAATCCGCACGCCCGGCGCGAACGGGTGTGCATTCGGCAGCGCGGCGCGTTGTGCGGCCATCCATTCCTGATGCTCCGCCGCCCAGGCGAGTGCCTTGGTGCCGGAGGCGCGCTTTGGAACCGTCAGCCGGAACCGGCCGCTGGCAGGATCGAACGCCAGCTTGATCCGCCGGGCGGTTGGGTGGCGAACAATCTCAACGTCTTCGATCACGAGCGGCCGGGCATTGAGCGTGGCTGTGTGACGCGTCTGGCGGTCACAACCGCCGGTCGGTCATGTGATATTCCAGTTCGCCCGCATCGTCCTCACTGATCGTCCACCCTCGCACCGATTCGCCAGCCCAGTGGACAGCATCGCGATCGCCGGAATTCAGATAATGCCACTCGGGGAGCGGCTCATTGTTCAGCCTCAGCCGGTATGCGCAGGTGCTTGGCAGCCACTTAATCGCATCGACGTTGCGCATCGACAGGCGCACGCATTCGGAAACATAGGCGTGCCGGTGCCGATAATTGGAACACTGGCCGCTGCGCCGGTCTAGCAATCGACAGGCGACGTTTGTCGCGAAGAGCTCGCCCGTTTCCTCGTCTTCCAATTTGTGGAGGCAGCATTTGCCGCAGCCGTCGCAAAGGGCCTCCCACTGTCCGCGGTCCAGCTTGTCGAGCGGCGTGTCTTCCCAAAAGCGCGTCATTTCGCCCAGCGCTTGATTTCGTCAGCGATCGCCTGGGGTGTCCCGTCCTGCGGCAGCAGGGCGAGCGGCTTGCCGTCGGGCGACATCAAATAGGCCTGGCGACTGTGATCCATCATATATCCGTCCGCTGTGCCCTTTCCCCGTTGATAAAAGATCGCGAACTCCTTGGCCACCTTGGAGATTTCTTCTGACGTCCCAGTCAGGCCAATCATGCGCGGGTGAAAGGCCGAGACGAACTGCTTCAGAACGGGCGAGGTGTCACGCTCGGGGTCGATGGTGATGAACACCGGTACGACGCGTTTCGCGAGCGCCGGGGCGCTCCGTTCGAGGAGCTTCAGCCCTGCCGCCAGGTTCTGGACGTCCACGGGGCAGACATCGGGGCAGAATGTGTAGCCGAAATACATGATACGGTACCGGCCAGCGAGCGCTGAGTCGGACAGGCGCTTTCCGTCCTGATCAGTCAAGGCAAAGGAGCCGCCGATCCTTGCCCCCTCAAGCGGTGGAGCCGCGGGAGACTGGTCTGGCGAGCAAGCAAGAAGGGCGAGTGGCGCGAGCCAGGCAAAAGCACGGACGTTCATGGCACCGGCAGCCTTGATCTGTTAGATCGAGCGCTGCAACCACCAGATGGATCGTTTGCCTGTGAAGACGCTTCGCCGCCTGTTCGCCCCTTTACTTATCCTTGTGGCGCTGCCCGCCGCTGCGCAGCAGCAGTCGCAGGGTTACAAATTCCTCGAAGCTGTTCGTAAATCGAGCGGCGATGAAGTCGTGAAGATGCTGGATCAGCCGGGGCAGCGCATCGTCAATGCCCGCGACATTACGACCGGCGAAGGTGCGCTGCACATCGTCGTGAAGCGCGGCGACGCGACCTATCTGCGCTTCCTGCTGGCGCGTGGCGCAGATCCCAACATGCGCGACGGCCGCGGCGACACGCCGCTGTTGCTGGCGGTGCAATATGGTCAGAACGCGCTGGTCGACATTCTGGCGGCGGCGAAGGCCAACCCGAACCTTGGCAATGGCGGCGGCGAGACGCCGCTGATCCGCGCGGTGCAAAAGCGGGACCTTCCGCTCGTGCGTAGCCTCTTGGCAGTCGGCGCGAACCCCGATCAGACCGACAATGTCGCCGGTATGTCCGCCAGGGACTATGCGAGGGCTGACACGCGTACCCCAGCGATTGCCAAGCTGATCGACGAAAAGCCGAAGCAAGCGGTTCGCGCCGTAGCGGGACCGCGACTGTAAAGCTGTACCGTAGTCGCAGAGCGTGGTCGGTTGGAGCGCACTAGCGATTAGCGCGGGCGCAAGCCGTCAAACAGCAAGCGGAATGCGGCGCTGACCTGCTCTGCCACTTCGTCCTCGCTCAGGAATGGCAGCATCACCGCGCTGGCCATGCGGGCCGTGAAAACGATGTCGCGCGGGGTGACGGACCCGGCGATCTCGCCGCGCTGCTGCGCCGCGCGGACAGCGGGTTCCAAGATCCCCTGAAGCCTGTGGCTTAGCGCTTCCAGCCCTGCTCGGTTTGCTTCATCCAGTTGAAGATCCGCAGCGATCCGGGCGAAAATCGATGATGCAACTGCTGCGCCCCGCACGAAATCCGTTAGAATATTCACCAGCGGTCGACTGGGGTCGATGCTCTGGTCCAGCCGGTCTGCTTCGCGCGAAAGGATCGCCAACACGAGCGCGTCGCGATCCTTGAAATTCCGGTAAAGCGTGCCGCGCCCCACGCCTGCGCGCTCAGCAATCGTATCGAGCGGGACGCGATAGCCCTCGGCGGTGAAGCACAGGAGAGCAGAGGTGATCAGCGCCTCGCGTCGTTCTTGCGCATCGCGCCGCGGCGCGCGGCGGCGGCTCGGTGGCTCAACCCTCTCCATATCCCGCATTATAGGCGATTTGCCGGAAGTGTCCCCCACCGGTCGGCCGCGATGATACATTTGCCGGGGTGCCGGTGGTCCAGGGTTGGTCGGGTTCGGCCGCGAACGTTACCACTGCGCCAGCATATCGGCCTCATCTGTTCAACCCTTCCCAGAACCGCATGATTGAGGCGAGCGGAGGCGAAGACGGCAGGCGCTGGGCAAGGCGCGGCCGGCGATCTAAGTCGGCGGCAGGTCGCGTAGTGTGACGGCATTGCGGCGCGCTGGAGGGGAAGAGAGTTGCAACACGAAGACCGGGCCGACCTGTCCCATCTGCGCAAGGTGGTCGGTGCATCGATGGCCGGCACCATCGTCGAATGGTATGAGTTCTTTCTTTACGGCACGGCCGCAACGCTGGTTTTCGGCAAGCTGTTCTTTCCCCAATCGGGCAACGATCTCGACGGCATCATCGCGGCCTTTGCCACGTACGCGGTGGGCTTTATCGCGCGGCCGCTCGGCGGCGTGGTGTTCGGCCACATCGGGGATCGGATCGGGCGCAAGTCGCTGCTGCAATTCAGCCTGGTGCTGATCGGCGCGTCGACGTTCCTCATGGGCTGCCTACCCGGCTTTGGCACCATCGGCTATTGGGCGCCGGCCCTGCTGGTGACGTTGCGGTTCATCCAGGGCTTTGCGCTTGGCGGCGAATGGGGTGGCGCGGTGCTGCTGGTGACGGAGCATAGCCCCAATCGCAGCCGCGCCTTCTGGGGCAGCTTTCCGCAGGCGGGCGTGCCGCTCGGCAACGTGCTGGCGACGATCGTGCTGCTTCTGCTTTCCACCTTTCTGTCGGAGGAAGCATTCCTGGCGTGGGGATGGCGCGTCGCCTTCTGGCTGTCGGTCATCATCATCGCGATCGGCTATTACATCCGCACGCAAGTGAGCGACTCGCCGCTTTTCCATGCCGCTCGCAAGGACGTGGAGCGCGGCGCCGATACCGGCCATGGTGTCGTGGAGGTATTCCGCAGGTATCCGCGAGCCGTGTTCAACGCCATGGCACTCCGCTTCGGCGAGAACATCCTGTATTACATGGTGGTCACCTTCTCGATCACCTATTTGGCTCATCGCGGCATTGCGACCAGCCGAATCCTCGGGCTGCTGTTCCTCGGCCATTTGCTCCATGTCCTCGTGATTCCGATCGTCGGCGCCGCGGCGGACAAGTTCGGACGCCGCCCGGTCTATTTGTTGGGGGCGGCACTCGCCATCGGATGGCCCTTCGCGGCATTTCCGATGTTCGACACCGGCGACACCGTCACGATGCTGGCGGCGATCATGGCCGGGCTGGTGGTGCACGGCATCATGTACGCACCGCAGCCGGCGATCATGGCAGAGATGTTCCCGACGCGGATGCGCTATTCCGGGGTTTCACTCGGCTATCAGGTGACGGCAATCGTCGCCGGTTCCTGGGCGCCCCTTATCGGCGCTGCCATGCTGCGGGCGTATGACGATTGGATGCCGCTCGCCATTTATGTGAGCGCCAGCGCTGCCATCAGCCTGATCGCGGCGATGTTCATGCGGGAAAGCAGGGGATTGTCGCTGAGCGCGCTCGATGCCGAGGATCGTCGTCGTATGACCCGTTGAAGATCGCGTTTTCCGCCTTCCGCCTTTCTTGGTGGTGGAAGTCAGCGCAGAGTAAACACGCAATTGATCCGGGCTCTCGCCGCTCAGGACCCGATGCGATGGAACCAGATGATGCAGATCCCCGTTTAATCGATCCTCCGAAAGAAGTAATTGGAGGAGGCGTATGAAGATCATCATTGCTCTGGCCGCGGCCAGTATTCCGCTTGTTGCTGCGGCGCCGGCCTATGCCGGTGACAAGCCTTTCCGCGGCGCTGTTTATGACGACAGCAATTCACATTATCTGGATTACAAGACCGACCTGAGCGAAGCGCGGCGCGAGCTACGCAAGGATCTTGCACGTGCCGACGATCCGGCGGATCGCGTAGACGCATGGGCCGAGTATCGCCGCGAAGTCGCCGATGCGCGACATGACTTTGCGAAAGAGATGGCCGAGCGCGGCGTGATCATCAATCGCCGGCCGAGCGTGAGGGTGGAGCCGGAATAAGGCGTCCTGAACGGCGCGTTCCCGGCGCGCATTGATAGGCGCGCCGGGCGCCGGGCGCTCTTTCAGACCTGCTTCGTCGTGACGACCGGTGGGTTTTCGCGAAGGCGGCGCAGGCGAAGACCGACGAACAATACGGTCGGCCAGAACAGCGTGTTCACCGTGTCAGCGATCGTATCCGGCCACCGCCAGGATCCATGATTGTACCGGTCGACACATTCGTTGATCACCTGAAGAACCACGACACAGGCAAGTGGCACGGGCGTGGCCAGCGACCGGCGCGTGATCAGCCGCGCCAGCATGAGCACGGCCATGCCCCCATGAATATGCGCGATGGTGTCGCTGCCGCTTTCGAACATGCTCGCAACAGCGCTCTTCAATCCGACATAATCCATGACTCATGCTTAGCGGTTGCAGCATACGACTGTCATCAGCCGCGTCATCCTCGCCCCGCAGCCTAAGAAGGGCGTTCCCTCGCCGGCAATCGTGGGTGCACAATAAACGCAGTATGGCCGGGGAGGCGGAGAAATAGGACGGCGGAGAATGGCTTGGTCAACGAACGGGCTGCGCCTGCGCGGCCAATCGCGCTAGGAACAGTGTCATGGAAAAACGCTCTGATCCTTCCGCCGAGACCCAGGCCAGCGAGTTGACCTATGCCGGCTATCTTCGGCTGGAAGCGCTTCTCGCGTGCCAGACGCCGCTGTCCGAGACGCATGACGAGATGCTGTTCATCGTCATCCACCAGGCCTCCGAATTGTGGATGAAATTGTGCCTGCATGAACTGACGGCGGCGCGCACCGCGATTGCCGAGGATCGGCTCGATACCGCGTTCAAGATGATGGCGCGCGTGGCGCGGGTGCAGCAGCAATTGATCGGCAGCTGGGAAATATTGGCGACGATCACGCCGGCCGATTATTCCGCGATGCGCGGCAAGCTCGGCTCAAGCTCCGGCTTCCAGTCGCACCAATATCGCGCGATGGAATTCCTGATGGGGAACAAGAACGCGGCCATGGTCCGCGTGTTCGCCGATGCGCCGCCTCTGCAAGCCATGCTGCAGGACGCGCTGGAACAGCCAAGCATTTATGACGAGGCGCTCCGGGCGCTCGCGCGCGCCGGATTGCCCGTTCCGGAGGAACAGCTGACGCGCGACGTTACGAAGCCGTATGAAGCATCGCCCGGGGTGGAGGCGTGCTGGCGCGAGATCTACGCATCGCCCGAGCGTTACTGGAACCTCTATGAGCTGGCCGAGAAGCTGGTTGACCTCGAATACCGCTTTCAGCTGTGGCGGTTCGGGCATCTGAAGACGGTGGAGCGGGTGATCGGCTTCAAGCGGGGCACTGGCGGTACCGCGGGCGTGCCGTACCTGGCGCGCGTGATCGACCAAGTGTTCTTTCCCGAATTGCTGACCGTGAGGGCCGTGCTGTGATGAACTGGCCCGATCTCGCCACCGTCCAGGCGATGGACATGGCCGATCCGCTGCGTGCCTGCCGCGCGCGCTTCACGCTGCCGGAGGGGTTGATCTACCTCGACGGCAATTCGCTGGGCGCGCTGCCGAGAGATGCGCCGGCGCGGGTTGCGGCGGCGGTCGAGGAACAGTGGGGCTCGGACCTGATCGCGAGCTGGAACAAGCATGGCTGGATCGAGGCGCCGGCGCGGCTGGGCGCCCGCATCGCGCCGCTGATCGGCGCCGGCGAAGACGAGGTGATCGTAGCCGATTCCACCTCCGCCAATCTGTTCAAGCTGATCACTGCTGCGTGCCTGGCGCAGCCGGGGCGCACGACGATCCTGACCGAGCCGGGCAATTTCCCGACCGACCTGTATATCGCGCAGGGCGTCGCGGAAGTGTTGCCGGGGCGGCGGGTACGAACGGTTCCGGCGGGTGAGATGGCGGCGGCGATCGACGGCAACACGGCGGTCGTGGTGCTTACCCATGTTCACTACAAGACCGGCGCGAAGCTCGACATGGCCAGCCTTACGGCGGCAGCGCATGCGGCGGGCGCGCTGATCCTGTGGGATCTGAGCCATAGCGCTGGCGGCGTGGAGGTCGACCTCGGCGGCTGTGACGCGGATCTGGCGGTTGGCTGCGGCTACAAATATCTGAACGGGGGGCCGGGCGCGCCGGCATTCCTCTATGTCGCGCGGCGCTGGCAAGAACGGCTCCGCTCGCCGCTGACCGGATGGATGGGGCATAAAACGCCGTTCGACTTTGGCGACGATTATGCCCCGGCAGAGGGCATGAAGCGCTTCCTGTGCGGTACGCCGCCGATCCTCGGCATGGCCGCGCTCGACGCGGGGCTGGATAGTTTCGCCGGGGTTACCATGGCGGAGGTGACGGCCAAGAGCCGCTCGCTGAGCGAGTTGCTGATTGCCGGCATCGAGCAGCGGTGCGGCGAGGCTCGCTTTACCCTGGTCACGCCGCGCGATCCGGCGGCGCGCGGCAGCCACGTCAGCGTGGCGCATGAACATGCCTGGGAGATCTGCCAGGCGCTGATCGCGCACGGGGTGGTCGGCGATTTCCGCGCGCCCAATGTCCTGCGGCTCGGGCTGACGCCGCTGTACACGTCTCATGAGGATGTTTGGCGTGCCGTGGAGATCATCGCGGCGGTGATGGAGGCTGGAGCCTGGCGTGACCCGGCCTATGCGGCGCGCGCGGCGGTGACGTGACCCGCGCCTGCGCCGGACCAACCGGCGCAGGGATAGGAGAGGCGCCGTTTAGGGGGCGAAGCGTTCCGGCTGCGCTTCTGCAAGGATGACGGCGAACAGGCCGTCGGGGTCGGTCCATTCGGTCAACGGCGTCCAGCCGCCAGCGCGCAACAGGATGCGGGCATCGCGCGGGCCATATTTGTGGCTGTTTTCGGTGTGGATGGTCTCGCCGGCGGGGATCGAGAAGGGGCGGCCTTCGACCTCGAACGAGACATCGCGCGTTGCCTCCAGGTGCATCTCGATCCGCGCGCGATCGTCGTTCCAGATCGCGCGGTGGCGAAAGGCGTCGAGCGGGATGGTGCCGTCCAGCTCGCGATTGATGCGGGCGAGGAGATTGCAGTTGAACGCTGCCGTCACGCCCGCCGCATCGTCATAGGCGCGGACCAGCACGGCTTCGTCCTTGATCCGATCCATGCCGATCAGCAGGCGCGCGCCCTCGCCCAGCGAACCGCGCATCGCGCGCAGCAGATCCACCGCGGCGCGCGGGATCAGATTGCCGATCGTCGAGCCGGGGAAGAAACCGAGCTTGGGCGCGTTCGCAATGGTGCGCGGCAGATCGACCAGCCGCGTGAAATCCGCTTCGAACGGGAGCACGAGAAGGCCGGGATAGCGATCCGAGACGATGCGCGAGGATTCGCGCAGCATGTCGCCGGAAATGTCGATCGGCACATAGGCGCTGGGCTGCACGGCATCGAGCACCAGCGGCGTCTTGGTCGACGAGCCGGAGCCGAACTCCACCACGGCGGCGCCTGCGGGGATGTGACCAGCAAGCTCGGGCGCGATCCGCTGGAGAAGCGCGGTCTCGGTGCGCGTCGGATAATATTCAGGCAGCCGGGTGATTTCCTCGAACAGGTCCGAGCCGCGCCGGTCGTAGAACCAGCGGGCGGGCATCGCGCGCGGGCGAAGCGCCAGGCCATTCAGCACATCCGCACGGAACTGCGGGTCGGCGAGGGAGGCCTGGCCGTCCTCCATTTCCTGCTTCAGCATGGGCGTCCTTCCTGTTCGTGCCGTCGTTCGTCGCCGAGCATTTGCCCTTGCGCCGTGCGGGGTGGTGTCAGCGATCGCGGGCCAGCCGCACGCCGGTGAATTGCCAGCGCTGATGGGGGTAGAAGAAGTTGCGGTAGGAGGCGCGCGCATGGCCCCGCGGCGTCGCGCAGGATCCCCCGCGCAGCACGAACTGGCCGCTCATGAACTTGCCGTTATACTCGCCGACGGCGCCATCGGCCGCCGCAAAGCCGGGGTACGGGCGATAGGCGCTGCCGGTCCATTCCCACACGTCGCCGAAGAACGCCGGGCTGCCCTCCGCTGGCCGCGGCTCAACCGCGCTGGCGGCATCAAGCTGATTGCCGCCGCGCGGATCGTAGGCGGCAGCTGCCGCTTCCCATTCCGCCTCGGTGGGAAGGCGCGCGCCGGCCCAGCTGGCATAGGCATCCGCCTCATAGAAGCTGACATGCGTCACCGGCGCGGCAGGATCGATCGGCCGGCGGCCGTCCAGCCCGAAGCGGGTCCAGACGCCGTCGCGGTCTTCCCAATAGAGCGGGGCATGAATTCCCTCACGTTGCAGCCACGCCCAGCCATCGGCCAGCCAGCAGCGCGGCTCGCGATAGCCGCCGTCGGCAATGAATTGCTGCCATTCGCCATTGGTAACGGTGCGGTCGGCGAGAGAATGCGGCGAGAGCAACGTGCGATGGCGTGGCCCCTCGCAATCGAACGCGAAACCGCGACCGTCATGGCCAATCTCGACCACGCCTTCGTCATGGTCGATCCAGCCGATAGCGTCGGGCACTGCCACGGGGATCTTCGGGGCAGGCGACCACAAGGCCGGCTCAAGCGGATTTTCGGAGAACAGGTGGAGCACGTCGGTCAGCAGCAATTCCTGATGCTGCTGCTCATGATGACAGCCAAGCTCCACCAAGCCGCGCGCTGCATTGTCAAGCGACGGCAAGGCTGCGATCAGCGCGGCATCCACGGCCCCGCGATACGCCTTCACGTCGGCCAAGGTCGGGCGGGTCACCATGCCGCGTCGGCCGCGCGCGTGGCGGCGTCCCTCGGCCTCATAATAGCTGTTGAAGAGGAACGGGAAGCGCGGATCGTGCAGCCGATAGCCGGGCACGTGATCGCGCAGAATAAAGGTCTCGAAGAACCAGGTGGTATGCGCCAGGTGCCATTTGGCAGGGGAGGCATCGTCCATCGACTGGACGGTGGCGTCGGCGTCGCTCAACGGCGCGGCAAGTGCTTCGCTCAGCGATCGGACCTGACCAAAGCGAGTGGCGAGATCATCGGGCAAGGCGGCTTCGCGCGGCTGCATCTACTGTCGTAGCCTTCCATCATGATCGCCGCGGCGCAAGCGCGCACGGGCAAGGACGGCACGCGGAGTTTGCCCCGTCGACCATCCGTTAACCTCGATCAAGGTTTAACCAACGGTCAGCCTTTTGGTTCATCAAAGCGGCGCGCGCGCCGCCGACGATCAGGTGCGCCCGGCGGAGAACAGCAGCACGACGACGATGATGACGGCCAGCGCCTGGAACAGGATCCGCTGCTGCATCATCTTGTTCGACTTGAGCTGGCTCTGCGTCGGCCCGGAGGTGCCGGTTCCCCGCGCCTCCGCACTGGCGCTCTGCAGGAATGCGACAATGCCGCGCACGAGCGCGACCAGCGTCGCAAGCAGCGCCGCAACGAGGAGGATGATCAGGAAGGTTTGCATGCGTCTAATCTAGGTATCGGTGGCACCGATGGGAACCCGTCCGACGCGCAGTTCCGTCGCAAGCGCCAGCCCATTCGAACCCCCTTCGCGAAGGGCCGCCAGCGCCGGTGCGCCGTGGCGCTTGGCGAGCCGGACGCCGTCGGGCCCGGTAAGGAGGCGGTGGTGGTGATAGGCGGGCGTCGGCAGGCCAAGCAGCGCCTGGAGCAGGCGGTGAACATGGGTGGCAGCAAACAGATCCTGCCCGCGCACCACATCGGTCACGCCCTGCCATGCATCGTCGACGGTGACCGCGAGATGGTAGCTGGCGGGCGCGTCCTTGCGGGCGAGCACAACGTCGCCGGCCGTGAGCGGGTCGGCAACGATCGTCCGGCCGTGATCTTGCCAAGTGAGCGGTCCCGCGATGGCCGTGGCGCGCGCCATGTCGAGGCGCCAGCAATGCGGGCGCTCGGCATTTTGCCGGGTCAGCACACGGCAGGTGCCGGGATAGATCGGCTCGGCGCCGTGCGGAGCGGACAGGCTTGCTGCGGCGATCTCTGCCCGCGTGCAATAGCAGCGATAGAGAAGACCCATCTCGCGCAGCCGGTCGAGCGCCCCGGCGTAGGCGGAGAGACGCTGCGACTGGTGGACGACGTCGCCGTCCCAGGAAAGGCCGAGCCAAGCGAGATCGGCGATGATCGTTTTGACATGTTCCGGGCGGCTGCGCGTGCCGTCAATGTCTTCGATCCGCAGCAGGAAACGACCGCCCTGGCGGCGCGCGAAATCATGCGCGAGGATCGCGCTATACGCATGGCCGAGGTGCAGCCGGCCGGTAGGCGAGGGGGCGAAGCGGGTGACGATCACGCCCCGGCATGTGTACAGGCGAGTGCTGAGGGGCAAGCCTGTGTCGCTTGGCAGCGGTGTCGCTTTGCGCTGACCGCCCGATGCTGCGCGGCGCTGCCGACGCTGGGGACTTTACCCGTTCGCGCGCCCTCGGTCAGCGCCCGCTGAACACCGGTTCGCGCTTCTCCATGAAGGCAGCGACGCCTTCCTTGTGATCCTCGGTCGTCATCAAACGGCGGATTATCTCGATTGCCCACCCGCCAAGGTCGCGTGGGTCGCCGTAGGCGGCGCGGCGAAGGCCTTCCTTCATGTAGCGTAGCGCCAGCGGCGGATTGGCGGCGATCCGCGCGGCGAGCGCCCGGGCGCTTGCCATCAACTCATCGTGTGGCACGACTTCGCGCACCAAGCCGATACGCGCCGCCTCGGTGGCATCGATCACGTCGCCGGTGAACAGCAGCTCTGCCGCCTTTGCGGGGCCGACGATGGAGGGCAGCCGATAGAAGCCGCCCACATCGCACACGAGGCCGCGCTTGATGAACAGCTCCGCGAACTTCGCTTTCTCCGATGCGATTCGGATGTCGGCATATAGCGCCAGCTCCATGCCCCATCCGACGGCAGCGCCGTTCACCGCGGCGATCACCGGCTTGTCGCATTCCAGCGCCGCCATCGCCGCAGGCGTGGGCTGGTGGCGCACGACGGGCGGCGCCTTGCGTGCGGTGAAGGAATCGGGGCCTGCCATGATTTCCGCCACGTCATCGCCGGAGCAGAAGGCCGGGTCCGCGCCGGTCACGATCACGCAGCGCACCTCCTCATCGCTCACCGAGCGCCGAAATGCCGCCTCCAGCCGGGCATAGGCATCCCAGTTCAGCGCGTTGCGGCGTTCCGGACGATTGAGCGTTATTGTCGCAACATGATCAGCGACGTCATAGATAACAGTGTCGGTCAAATATCCTCTCCTCTTGACCCGGCGATTCGCCGGCTGTCATCATGGCGTCATCGCTTGGCGTGACACCGCGCCGAGACACGGTATCGAAGGGGGACCCGCTTGTTCCATCCCGATCTGATCCGCCATCCGGACGCATGCCCGACGCTCGTCCTGAACGCCGACTATACGCCTTTGTCTTATTATCCGCTCAGCATCTGGCCATGGCAGACGGCGGTCAAGGCAGTGTTTCTCGACCGGGTTGATATTGTCGCCCATTATGAGCGCGAGGTGAGAAGTCCCACGCAGTCGATCAGGCTGCCGTCCGTGATTGCGCTGAAACAATATGTGAAGCCGTCACAATTTCCCGCCTTCACGCGCTTCAACCTGTTCCTTAGAGATCGCTTCGCCTGCCAATATTGCGGCAGGCATGTTCGCGAGTTGACGTTCGATCACGTCGTGCCGCGCGCACAAGGTGGGCGCACGACCTGGGAAAACGTCGTTACGTCCTGTTCGCCTTGCAATCTGCGCAAGGGCGGACGCACCCCCAACCAGGCGGGCATGCCGCTGCACATCGAGCCGATCCGCCCAACCAGTTGGCACCTGCAGGAGCATGGCCGCAGCTTCCCGCCAAACTATCTCCACGAAACATGGCACGATTGGCTTTACTGGGACGTTGAGCTCGAGGCCTGATCTTGAGGGAGGTTAACCGGGGATGCGATCGTTGATGATGCTGGCAGCATGTGGTTCGCTGCTGGCAGCCTGTGGCACGCGCGAAGAGCAACATGAGAACGGCGCTGCCCAAAATTATACGCCACCCACGGTGACCTCCCGGCTGGATTTCGGCGGCGAGATCGAGCGCCGCTTCCATCGGCTGGACGTGAACGGTGATGACCGTATCACGGCCGACGAGCTACCGGAACGATTGCGCCCGATGATCGCGCGTGGCGATACCGATGGGGATGGGGCGCTGAGCCCGCAGGAATGGGGCGACCTGATGCTTGACTGGTTCGATCGCAACGATTTGAACAAGGACGGCACGCTGACGAGCGAGGAGCGGGCAACGTATCGCGAGCGTCGTGCCGCAGAACAAGGTGCCGGACCTGGTCAAGCTGCGCGTTGACGGCGGTGCGTGACGCGTTGCAGCATGGCAGCATGAGCGCGCTTCCATCGATCACCAACAATGATGATATCCGTTATCTCGGGCGCGTCCTGGGCGACGTGATCCGGGCACTGGGTGGGGAGCGGTTGTTCGCCGCCACCGAGGCCATCCGATCCGCCTCGGTGGAACGACATCGCGGCGCCGGCATCGCCGTCGACCATCACCTGGACGCGCTGTCGCTCGACGAGACGCTCGATTTTGTCCGCGGCTTTATGCTGTTCTCCATGCTCGCCAATCTGGCGGAGGATCGGCAGGGGATCACGGCGGAAGAGGGCGCGGACGTCGCCTCGGCGGTTCAGCGACTCGCAGGGGAGGGGATCGACCGGGATGCGGTACTCGCCCTGCTCGACCAGGCGCTGATCGCGCCGGTGCTGACCGCGCACCCTACCGAAGTGCGCCGCAAGAGCATGATCGACCACCGCAATCGGATCGCCGAGCTGATGGCGCTGCGCGATACCGGCGCGGAGGAAACGCCCGACGGCGACCGGATCGACGAGGCGATCGTGCGCCAGGTCGCGCTGCTGTGGCAGACGCGCGTGCTTCGCCGCGAGCGGCTTTACGTGACCGATGAGGTAGAAACCGCGCTCAGTTACCTGCGCGATGTCTTCCTCCCCGTCATCCCGGCGCTGTACCAGCGGTGGGACCGCGCCATGGGGCAGCGGGTGCCGGGGTTCCTGCGGCCGGGCAGCTGGATCGGCGGCGATCGTGACGGCAACCCCTACGTCACCGCCGAGTCGCTGAAGGTTGCGCTGGGCAAGGCATCGGGCGCGGCGATCGGCTATTATCTCGATCAGCTGCACGCGCTGGGCTCTGAACTGTCGATCTCGGCGGAACATGCTCCCGTGGACGCTGCCGTGATCGCGCTGGCCGAAGCGAGCGGGGACAACGCCGAAAGCCGCCGCGACGAACCATATCGCCGTGCGCTGTCGGGGATCTACGCACGACTGGCGGCGACCTATCGCAAGCTGGTGGGCACTCGCCCGCCGCGGCCGGCGGCGCGCGATGCGGAGCCGTATCCCGATCCGGGTGCGTTGCGCGCCGATCTGGTCGCCATGGCGCGCGCGCTATCGGCGGCGGGCGGCGGCCTGCTGGCCAGCGGAGGCGTGATCGGACGATTGATCCGTGCCGTCGAGGTGTTCGGGTTCCACTTGGCAACGCTTGATCTGCGCCAGAACAGCGCCGTACACGAGCGGGTCGTCGGCGAATTGCTGTCCTGCGCTGGCGTCTGTACCGATTACGCCGCGTTGAGCGAGCAAGAGCGCGTCGCGTTGCTGAACCGCGAACTCGCCACCGCGCGCCCGCTGACCAGCCGCTTCATCACCTATTCCGAAGAGACCGCCAAGGAACTGGCGATCGTCGCGGCGGCCGCGGAGGCGCATGCGACCTACGGCCCTGCCTGCATCCGGCAGTATATTGTTTCCATGTGTACCTCGGTCAGCGACCTGCTGGAGGTACATCTGCTGTTGAAGGAAGTCGGCCTTTACGTGCCCGGCGATCCGCCCAAAGCGCATGTCATGGCGGTGCCGTTGTTCGAGACGATCGGCGATCTGGAGGCGGCGCCGGGCATCATGCGCGCCTGGTTCGCCCTGCCCGAAGTCGCCGCGATCGCCCGTGCGCGCGGGCATCAGGAAGTGATGATCGGCTATTCCGATTCCAACAAGGACGGCGGTTACCTCACGTCCACCTGGCAACTGTCCAAGGCGTCGACCGCGCTGAAGCCCGTGTTCGAGGCGGCGGGCGTTGGCATGCAGCTGTTTCACGGCCGCGGCGGCGCGGTGGGACGCGGCGGCGGCTCCAGCTTTGCCGCGATCCGCGCGCAGCCGCCGGGAACGGTGCAGGGCCGAATCCGCATCACCGAACAGGGCGAGGTGATCGCCGGCAAATACGGCACGCGGGAAAGCGCGATCACCAACCTGGAGGCGATGGCTTCGGCAACGCTGCTCGCCAGCCTGTCGCCGGCGCCGCTGTCCAATGCCGAGAACGAGAGCTTCGCCGGCGCGATGGATCGGCTCTCTGACGCCGCCTTCCAAGCCTATCGCGACCTTGTGTACGGCACGGAAGGGTTCAACACCTTCTTCCGGCAGATGACGCCGATCGCCGAGATCTCCGGGCTCAAGATCGGCAGCCGCCCGGCCAGCCGGAAGAAGTCCGCCAGGATCGAGGACCTGCGCGCGATTCCCTGGGTGTTCAGTTGGGCGCAGGCGCGGGTGATGCTGCCGGGCTGGTACGGTGTGGGCCAGGCGATCGCGGCGTTCGAGGACAAGGCGCTGCTCGCCGAAATGGCGGAAGGCTGGCCGCTGTTCGCCGCTACGCTCGCCAACATGGAAATGGTGCTCGCCAAATCAGACATGGGCATTGCCGAGCGCTACGCGAGCCTGGTCGAGGACGAGAAGCTTGGTCGGCGCATCTTCTCGCGGATTCGGGACGACTGGCAGATCACGCATGATGCGCTGCTGGAAGTGACGGGGCAATCGCGCCTGCTGGAGAAGCAGCCGAGCCTTGATGCCTCGATCCGCCTGCGCCTGCCCTATATCGAGCCGCTCAACCTGCTGCAGATCGAATTGATGCGGCGGCACCGTGCCGGTGAAGATGATGCGCGGATCGCCGAGGGCATCCTCCTGTCGATCAACGCCATCGCGACCGCGCTGCGCAACTCGGGCTGACCTGATTGCCGATCGCCGGATCTGCGTGCCCGGTAGAGGAGGCAGGTTTGCTGTTGCGAGTTATTCGCGATTGCTCTAGCCGCACTCCCAGCCGCTGAATGCAGCGGCACGGATGGGACGGGCATGCAGGCCGGCGACGTGGAAGTGACGGGCGAACAGCGACTGCCGCTTGAGATGCCGCGAATGCCTGCGGCGCCGCGCCGGGTCGCGCCTGCCAAGCCGCGCAAGAAGGTTCGCGCGTTCTGGCTGAAGCAGCTGCACATGTGGCACTGGGTCAGTGCCGCCGTGTCGCTGGCCGGCATGCTGCTATTCGCCATCACCGGCATCACGCTGAACCACGCCGCAACGATCGGGGCGGAACCGCAGGTGACGCGTGCCGCGGCGACATTGCCGCCCCCACGGCTCGCCGAATTGCGCGGTGACCATGCGGCAAATGCACCGCTTCCCGCGGCCGTCGCGCAGGCTGTCGCCGACGCCGTGACGATCGATCCGGCGGGACGGCCGGGCGAATGGTCTGACGAGGAGGTCTATGTCGCGATGCCGGGGCCGGGCCGTGACAGCTGGGTGAGCATCGATCGCGAAAGCGGCGCCATCACTGCGGAGACGACCTGGCGCGGCTGGATCTCGTACGTCAACGATCTTCACAAGGGCCGCAACACGGGCGACGCCTGGTTCTGGTTCATCGATGCCTTTGCCATCCTGTGCATCGTCTTCACATTGACCGGGCTGCTGCTGCTGCAGCTTCACGCCCGCCATCGTCCATCCACCTGGCCTTTAGTTGCCACGAGCGTGATCGTGCCGCTGCTGCTGGCTCTGTTCCTGATCCACTAAAGGAGCGTTCGCGAACTCATGCGCCCAGCCTATCTGCTTCTTGCCGGCGCGGTGAGCGCGCCTGCCACCGCCCAGACGGTGAGCGTCACGGTACCGCGGCTGAAAGTGGCCGAATATCACCGGCCGTATGTCGCGGGATGGCTGGAGCCCGTCAGTGGCGGGCCGGCGCGCACCGTATTCGTCTGGTATGATGTGAAGAAGGGCGGCGCCGAGCCGGGCACCAAGTGGCTGGCCGATCTGCGCAGCTGGTGGCGCAAGGGCGGGCGCAGCCTGAAGCTGCCCGCGGATGGCGTGAGCGGCGCGACCCGCGCGCCGGGCACCTATCAGATCCCGCTGCCCAAGAACCTGCCCACTGGCGAATATGTGCTGAATGTCGAGGCCGCGCGCGAAACCGGCGGCCGGGAGCTGGTACGCGTGCCGATCACGGTTCCGGGCCGGGGCGGTAGCGCAACCGGCAGCACCGAGCTTGGCTCCGTCACCGTTCGTTGAGGAAGATCATCATGCGCCTGAAGACCGTCCTGCTCGCCGCCCTCGGTGCGGCCACGCTCGCCGCCCCTGCCATGGCGCACCGCCAGTGGCTGCTGCCGTCCACCACCACGCTGTCCGACACCAACCAATATGTGACGGTCGATGCGGCGATTTCGAACGACCTCTTCTATCCCGATCACGTCGCCATGCAGCCGGCACAGATCAAGGTCTGGGCGCCGGACGGCACCATGGGCGCGATCGAGAATGCCGCCACAGGGCGTCATCGCACGACCTTCGACGTGAAGGTCGACAAGCCGGGGACGTGGAAGATCGGCACCGAGATGTCGTCGGTGATGGGCCGCTTCAAACTGAATGGCGAGACCTGGCGCGTCGGCGGCCGCCGCGGCCCGCCGCCCGCAGCTGGCGCAGGCGCGCCGCAGGGCGCACCGCGGGTACAGAGCGTGGCTACACCGGCCGAAATTCCCGCGGGTGCGACTGAGGTGAAGCTGACGGAGGTGATGGGCGCGAACGCGATCTATGTCACCGCAGGTGCGCCCAGCGAGGGGGTCTTCAAGCCGACCGGCAAAGGGTTGGAGATGCAGCCGATCACCCACCCGAGCGCGTTGGTATCGGATGAAGAAGGCCAGTTCCGCTTCCTGATTGATGGCAAGCCGGCCGCGGGTGTCACGGTGACGGTGGTTCCCGGATCAAAGAAGTTCCGCGAGAGCGAAGAGGTTCAGGAACTGACGACCGGCGCCGACGGAGTGCTGCGGATCAAGTGGGCGGTGCCGGGCATGTACTGGATGAGCGCCACGACCATGGACGCGAAGGCCAGCACGCCGCGCGCAACCGAACGGCGCATGACCTTCACCACCACGCTTGAGGTGCCGGCACCCTGATCTAAAAATTGGTGCCGCCCAATATGTCCAAGGGACAGCCAAGGCTGCTCGTGCCGGAGATCGATCCGGCCGCGCTTGGCGGGTGGCGTTCCGATCTTCCGATGGTCGAACTCGGCGGCGCGACGATGGGCACGCGCTGGCGGGCGATGTTTGCGACGCCTGCCGCTTGCGACGTAGATAGCGTTGCGAAGGCGGTCGAGCGCAGGCTGGATCAGCTTGTCTCCCAGATGAGCCATTGGGCGGCGGACTCGCTGATCAGCGCGTTCAACCGCTCGCCGGTGGGACAGTGGATGTCGCTGCCGGCGGATTTTGCAGCCGTGATCGGCGAGGCGCTGGACGTGGCGGCAGCGACCGATGGCGCCTTTGATCCGGCGCTCGGCCGCCTTGTCGATCTTTGGGGATACGGGCCTCAGCCCGTCGACGCACCGCCGACGGAGGATGCTGTTGCCGCGGCCCTGCATCTTGGCGGATGGCAGCAGCTGCGCTTCGATCCCGCGGCGCGGCGGTTGCAACGCGTGGCGGACGTGCGGCTCGACCTTTCCGGAATCGCCAAAGGGTATGCCGTCGATTGCCTTTCCGCATTGCTGGCGGGGCGCGGGATCGGACACAGCCTTGTCGAGATCGGCGGGGAGTTCGTCGGGCGCGGCATGCGGCCTGATGGGGATCCGTGGTGGGTTGATCTGGAATTGCCCGGTTCGCTCGCGCTGCCGCTGCGGCTTGCGCTGCACCAATGTGCCATTGCGACGTCCGGGGACTATGTCCGTGGGCGCCACACGATCGATCCGCGCACCGGGAAGCCGATGGCTCATGCGCTGTCGGTCAGTGTTGTTCATCGCTCCGCGATGCTGGCGGACGCCTGGGCCACCGCCCTCAGCGTGGCGGATCCTGCGGCAATGAAGGCGCTGGCAGAGACGAACAACCTGGCGGCGCGGGCACTGATCCGCCAGCGCGAAGGGCTGGTCGAATGGTTCAGCCCTGCCATGTCCCGGATGCTGGTGGACTAGACCCGCGGCTGCACAAACGGGCAGCGCTGCGCACGGACCTCGACCGGCATTCGCGGCGTTGAAGCGTCATGATCAGCCGAATTCTCGCGCACGGCCGCCGTATTCCCCACGGGCAGGTGCTTCATGACCGATAACAGCCGTCCACTCCGCCTTGGTTTCCCCGTGAAGGTGATGGGCAAGCCCGAGCTGAAATCGGGTGACACGCGCCGCTGGCAGAAGAACCCGCACCTCAAATGCTCGCTGGAGTTGCTCGACGACGTGCTGGACTATTTGCACGGCAAGAAGCTCGACATGTACCGCCTGTCGTCGGACATCGCGCCTTATGCGACGCATCCGGAGATGCCGCAGTTTCACAACATGGTGGCGGAAAGCGATGCGGAGCTGCGCGCCTTTGGCGCCAAGGCCCGCGCGTATGACATCCGGCTGTCATTCCACCCGTCACAATATGTGCTGCTGAACGCCCCCAATCCCGAGCTGACGAAGAAGAGCATATGGGATCTTTCCAGCCAGGCCGAAATGCTGGACCGGATGGAGCTGGACGATGAAGCGGTGATGATCACCCATGTCGGCGGCGTGTATGACGATCACGAGGCGAGCCGCGCGCGCTGGATCGAGGGGTGGGAGCAATGCCCCGAGCATGTGAAGCGACGGCTGGTTCTCGAGAATGACGACATTCGTTTTTCGGCCGCGGACGCGCTGTGGATTCACGAGCGGACGGGCGTGAGGCTGATCTTCGACTATCAGCATTTCTGGTGCCTCAACCCCGAGCGGCTGGACATGCGTGACACGCTGGAGCGCTTCCTCGCCACTTGGCCCACCGGAGTGCGGCCCAAGATCCACTTCTCCTCGCCGCGGACCGAGATGCGCGAGGTGAAGCAGAAAATCACGCCCAAGCAGCGCGCGGATGCCATGGCCGGGAAGGGACGGGCACCGAAGGGGGAGGTGCTCAAGGCGCCGGTGAAGGCCACTGCGCGGGTAAAGATGGTGCTGCGCCCGCCGATCTGGACCGGGCACGCCGATTTCACCAACCCCTTCGAGTTCGCCACCTTTATGCGGATGGCGGAGGGGCTGTTCTTTGACGTGATGATGGAAGGCAAAGCCAAGGACCTCAGCCTGCTGCGGTTGCGGCCTGATCTGCTGCGCTACGCGCCCGACGTGGCGGCGCGCTTCGGGATCACGGCAGAGGATGCGGGGGACTTTGCCGCTGACGAGGCGCGGCTGGATGATGGCGTCAGCGCCGACGAAGAGCCCGATGTGGACGAAGGATTGATGGCGGCGGAATAACCGGTTCGTGCGTTCTGCCCCCGCAAACTCTGGAGGACGCCATGGACATCAAAAAACTGCCGGCGGGTGAGCCGGCGCCGAGCGACCGCGATTGTATCAGGATACAGGAGCTGGAAGACGGGCGTTTCCAGCTGAACGGGTCCGTGCTGTTCGGCTGTGGCGATGCCGATTCCGACGAATCGGTGTCACTGGTCGGCGGCGATCCTTATCAGACCTATGACGATGCGGAATCCGCCGGCCTGGCCTGGGCCAACGATCATTGCGCGGAAGTGCTGTACGTCGCGCGTTCTGATGGCAAGGCGCCGCTGCCCGATGTGATCTGACGGCCGGCTCGGCCGGCGATCACTCCTCGGCTGCGCCATAGTCGGACGCGTTGCGTCGGGGGCCGCCGTCGCCCTTGCGATTCAGCGCCTGACGGACACGGTCGAGCAGATCGGTGCGGCGATAAGGCTTTCCAAGCACGTCGAGCCCGCTGCGCAGCGGCCCTTCCGCAACGAGTTCCTCGTTATAGCCGGTTGTCATCAGCACCGGCACGTCGGGCGCGATCCTGGCGATCTCCTGCGCCAGCACGATGCCGTTGATCCCGCCGGGCATAACGAGATCGGTGAAGACCAGATCGATCGATCCCTCTGGAGCGGCCTGGAAGGACGCAAGGCCCTCTTCGCCCGTTTCGGCGGTGGTGATCTGATAGCCGACCTCCTCCAGAATCTCGCGCGCGAGAGCGAGGACTTCCGGACTGTCTTCAACCACCAGGATGTGAGCGCCCGATTGGTTCGAGGACGGCTTGCTGCTTTGCTGGGGTTCCGGCGGAAGATCGCGCGCATCGCGCGCGGCGACGGGGAACAGCATCCGGATGGTAGTTCCCTTGTCCGGCGCACTTTCGATCTCCAAACGTCCGCGCGACTGCTGCACGAAGCCGCTGGCCATGGCGAGGCCAAGGCCTGTTCCCTTGCCGACGCCCTTGGTGGTGAAGAACGGCTCGATCGCGCGTTCCATCACCTCGGGCGTCATGCCCTCGCCTTCGTCCCGCACCTGCACCGCGACATATTCGCCCGGGGTCAGCCCGCGCGCGGCGGCGTCGCCGTTTAGTTTCAGGCGGGCAGTCGATAGCTCGATCACGCCGCCAGTGGGCATGGCGTCCTTGGCATTGAGGGCGATGTTCAGGACTGCCATCTCGAATTGCTGCGGATCCAGCAGGGCCTTGGGCAGTCCCCGCCGCAGGCTGAAATGCAGCTCCACCTTCTTGCCGAGTGCACTCTCCATCACGTCGGCGAAGCTGTTGAGGCATTCGCTGACATCCACCAGCCGCGGATCAAGCCGCGTCTTCCGCGCAAACGCCAGCAACTGGCCCGTCAGCTTCGCGCCGCGCTCCGCCGCCGAGCGCGCGCTTTCCAGATAGCGCAGCACGCGATCATCAGAGCTGCGCGCCGCGGCGAGCTCTAGATTGCCGTTCACCACCTGAAGCAAATTGTTGAAATCATGTGCTAACCCGGCGGTGAGCTGGCCCACAGCCTCCATCTTCTGTGCCTGAAGATAGGAGCGCTCACTCTCCCGTCGACGGGAGACGTCAAGCTGGCTGGCGAAGAAATAGAGCAGGTTGCCGGTCGTGTCATAGACCGGCCCGATGAAGACCGCGTTCCAGAACGGTGTTCCGTCGCGCTTGTAGTTCAGCAGTTCCAACGCGATCGACTCTTTCGCGGCTACCGTCTTGCGCAATGCCGTGACGCTTTCCGGATCGGTCCGGGCACCTTGGAGGAAGCGGCAGTTCCGGCCGAGCACTTCCTCTTCTTCATACAGGGTCAGGTCGAGAAAGGCCTTGTTCGCGAAGACGATCGGATTATCGGGCTGATGCGGATCGGTGAGGATCATCGGCATCCGCGTCATCTCAATCGCCGCGAAGAAGACGTTCCCACGGCTGTCGAGGCCAGGTTCGGTGATGGTGCTTTCGCGCCAGTGCCGTTTGCCGTCGCTGCTGATCCCCAGCGGCTCGTGTGCCCCTACGTCCATCGCCCCTTCCGCCGGAACGCCAGCACTTTGGCCGTTACCTTCGACGTCAATAATGGTGTTCTCAGGATCCTTTTCGGCCACGTCTTCTTCCGCAATATCCGCTGTTAACGGCCGTCTACCGGCCGGTCGTGGGCATTAGAAGAGTCTATGCCCGGCGTTGTTCCAGGCATGGCTGCGCACGACAGCTTGTTGCGTGTGTGCGACCGGACACGTAACCACCAGACGATGAAGCTTCTCTCTTCGGCAGCAATCGCTGCGCTCGCCCTGTCGCTCGCCACCAATGCTGCGGCGGAAATGCAGCGCTACAGCGTGATCTTCGGAGGCAAGAACGTCGGCCATTTGAATGCCGACGTGCAGGGCGACCGCACGGCCATCGATTTCGATTACAAGAACAACGGCCGCGGCCCGACGATGAAGGAGACGCTGCAGCTTGATGCCAAGGGGCTGCCGGTCGCCTGGGACATCAACGGGACGACTACGTTCGGCTCCAAGGTGGAGGAGCATTTCGCGCGCCAGGGCGGGAGCGCGACCTGGACGGACGCGACCGGCAAAGGCGCGGCCAACGCCGCGGTACCGGCGGTCTATGTCGCGCAGAGCGGGAGCCCCTGGGCGACGGGGCTCTACGCCCGCGCGATCATGAAGGCTGGCGGCACCACTCTTACCGCGCTGCCGGGCGGCACGCTGACGCTGACGAAGGGCGAAGCGGTGACGGTGAACGGCGCCAGCGGGCCGCTGACTGTGACACGCTATGACGTTGGCGGGATCGAGACCACGCCCGACACGGTGTTGCTCGATGACAAGGGCGAGCTGTTTGCCAGCGTCTCGCCCCGCCAAGTGATCGTGCGCGCGGGCTATGAGGATGAGGCGGAGCGGCTGAAGACGCTGGCGGCGCAATGGTCCACTGACCGGTTCATCGCGATCAACAAAAAGGTGGCGCACCGCTACCCCGGCACGGTGCGCATCCGTAACGTGCGGGTGTTCGACTCCAAAACCGGCAAGCTCGGCGCGCCAGCGTCGGTGCTGGTGTCCGGCAACAAGATCGTACGTGTCGATCCTTTGTCGAAAAAGGGCGGCAAGGGCGAAGTGGTGATCGACGGCGCTGGCAGCACCATCGTTCCCGGCCTGTACGAGATGCACGCCCATACCGGGCAGGAAGGCGCGTTGCTGAACCTGGCCGCCGGCGTCACCACCATGCGCGACATGGGCAATGACAATGCGGTGCTCGACAAGCTGATCGAGCGCATCGACGGCGGTGTGATCGCCGGGCCGCGGATCGTTCGCGCCGGCTTTATCGAGGGCAAGAGCCAGTTCAGCGCCAACAACGGCATCCTCGTCAACAGCGAAGCGGAAGCCGTGGCGGCGGTTCGCTGGTATGCCGATCACGGCGGCTACTGGGGCGTCAAATCATACAACAGCATGAATCCGGCATGGATTCCCGCACTGGTGAAGGAAGCGCATGCGCGCGGTTTGAAGGTCGCCGGCCATGTGCCCGCGTTCGCCACCGCCGATCAGATGATCGAGGCCGGTTTCGACGAGATGACCCATATCAACCAGTTCATGCTGCAGTGGGTGATCAAGCCGGCGGAAGACACGCGCACGTTGTTTCGCCTGACCGCCCTTAAGCGGCTCCCGTCGCTCGACCTCAACAGCGAGCGGGTGCAGCATACGATGGGGCTGGTCACCGCGCGCAAGACGCCGATCGACGTGACGCTGGGCATCCACGAGAACCTGCTGCTCAATCGTGACGGCCAGATGGCGCCGGGTGCGGCGGACTATTTCGATCACTTGCCGATCGGCGCGCAGCGCGGGCTGAAGCAGGCGTGGATCGATACCAGCGCACCGGGTGACGATGCGGCGTATCGGGGTGCCTATGACAAGATCGTTGCGACGGTGCGGATGCTGAACGAGCGCGGCGCAATGATCGTGCCGGGCACGGATACGGGCGGCTCCTTTACCTTCCACCGGGAGCTGGAACTGTATCAGCAGGTGGGCATGACGCCGGCGCAGATCCTGACCCGCGCCACGTGGGATATGGCCAAATACTTGGGGCAAGATGCGACGCTCGGGTCAGTCGAGAAGGGCAAGCTGGCAGATTTCTTCCTGGTGCCAGGTGATCCCACCAAGGACTTCAAGGCGATCAAGCGCATCGCGATGGTCGTGAAGGATGGCACCTTCTACTATCCGGCAGAGGTTTATCCCGAGTTCGGGATCAAGCCGTTCGCTGCCGCACCCACGGTGAGCGGCGCGGCCAACTGATCCGGCAGGCGGCGCGGCCTGGCCGCCCCGCTCCTGATTGGGCACCTTTCTCTGGCCTGCGGGCCTGAAAAAAGCGCCGCGGATCACTATCTTGTTGGTGATGCCGACCAACGTCCCGCTTGTTCTTGCCTTTGGCGACAGCCTTGTCGCCGGCTACGGCCTTTCTGCCGCTGACAGCTTTCCAGCGCAGCTACAGCGTCGCCTGGGTGAGCGATTTGGTGGTGCGCGGGTGATCAATGCCGGCGTGTCGGGCAACACCAGCGCCGATGCGCTTCGGCGCTTGCCGGGCGTGCTGACACGACTGACTGCGCGTCCGGATCTCGCCATTGTACAGATCGGCGCCAACGATGTTTTGCGGGGCCTCGCTCCTGCGCAGACGCGCACGAACCTTGATGCCATCCTAGCCGAGTTCGGCCGCTGCGGCATTCGCGTACTACTCACGACGCTTGAGCCACCGCCGTTCTTGCAGGCCAGAACCGGCGCCTACCTCACCATTCATGCCGAAGTGGCTGCGGCACATGGCGCGGCCCTCGCCAGCTTCTTTCCGGCAGGTGTTCTCGGGCACCCTGCCATGGTGCTTGCCGACCGCATTCACCCGAATTGGGCGGCGATCCAGGCGGTAGTGAGCCACTTGCTGCCGGTGGTTGAGAATGCGCTCAAGGCAAGTGCCAGCGGGCTTGCCGCATAGGGCACTAATCGACCGCACGCGCTTTGATTGGCAAGGTTGATCGATTTCCTTGCTGTTTCTAACGAATTTATGTCGCTTCCAACCGTCCGTCATTGGCCTAGTCTCTCGTCAGAAGCTCGGAACGAGAGGATATCGACATGGACGCACCCACCAGCGGCTGCCCGGTGACCGGCAGCCCCCTTAGCGACCATTCCAAGGAGCCCGCCGCGCTGCGCAAGCTGCTCGGGCGTACGAACCGGGATTGGTGGCCGAACCAGCTATCTCTGGAGATCCTTCAGCAGGACGGGCTGTCGGGCAACCCGATGGGCGACGATTTCGATTATGCGGCCGAGTTCAAGACACTCGATCTGGAAGCCGTGAAGGCTGATCTCCGCGCGCTGATGACCAACAGCCAGCCGTGGTGGCCGGCCGATTACGGTCATTACGGCCCGTTCTTCATCCGCATGGCGTGGCACTCGGCCGGTACCTATCGCACCGGCGACGGGCGCGGCGGCTCCTCGTCGGGTTCCCAGCGTTTCGCCCCGCTCAATAGCTGGCCCGATAACGGCAACCTCGACAAGGCGCGGCGCCTGCTGTGGCCGACCAAGCAGAAGTACGGCCGCAAGCTGAGCTGGGCGGACCTCTTCATCCTGACCGGCAATGTCGCGATCGAATCGATGGGCGGCCCGGTGTTCGGCTTTGGCGGCGGGCGCGAGGACGTGTTCGAGCCGGAAAAGGACATCTATTGGGGCACCGAGGAGGAATGGCTCGGCCAGACGCGCATCGACGAGAAGTCGGGGCTGGCGCTCGAAAACCCGCTCGCGGCGATCCAGATGGGCCTCATCTACGTCAATCCGGAAGGACCGGGCGGCGAGCCTGATCCCAAGGGATCGGCGCGCGACATCCGCGAGACGTTCCACCGCATGGGCATGAACGACGAGGAAGTCGTCGCGCTCACCGCCGGCGGCCACACCTTCGGCAAGGCGCATGGCGCAGGCGACGCATCGCTCGTCGGGGCGGAGCCGGAAGGCGCGGACATCGCCCAGATGGGGCTTGGCTGGGCCTCCACCCACGAGACCGGAATGGGCGATCACACGATCACCAGCGGCATCGAGGGCGCGTGGACGCCGACGCCGATCCAGTGGGACATGACCTATTTTGAGATGCTGCTCGACCACGAATATGAGCTGGTGAAGAGCCCGGCCGGGGCGTGGCAGTGGCAGCCGGTGGGCAATCCGCCCGAGACGCTGGCGCCCAAGGCACATACGCCCGGCGTCAAGGTGCCGACGATGATGACCACCGCCGACATGGCGATGAAGGTCGACCCGAAGTATCGCGAGATCTCCGAGCGGTTCCGCAGCAACCCGGATCAGTTCGCGGACGCGTTCGCCCGCGCCTGGTTCAAGCTGTGCCACCGGGACATGGGGCCGAAGATCCGCTACCTCGGCTCGGACGTGCCGGCAGAGGATCTGATCTGGCAGGACCCGATTCCGAAGGCCGATTACGCCACGATCGATGCGGCTGACGTCAGCGCGCTGAGGCAGAAAATCGCCGACTCGGGCCTGTCGACGTCGGAGCTGGTGAAGACGGCGTGGGCCTCGGCCGCGACGTATCGCCAGTCCGACCATCGCGGCGGCGCGAACGGCGCGCGCATCCGGCTGGAGCCGCAGCGCAGCTGGGACGTGAACGAGCCCGAGAAGCTGGCCAAGGTGCTCGACGTCTATGAGCGCATCAAGGCGGACTTCGACGGCAGCGCGAGCGGCGGCAAGAAGGTGTCGATTGCCGACCTGATTGTCCTGGGCGGCAGCGTCGGCGTCGAGCGCGCGGCGAAGGCTGCCGGGCATGACCTTGAAGTGCCGTTCACCCCGGGCCGCACCGATGCGACGGAAGAGCAGACGGACGCCGAGAGCTTCGAGGTGCTGGAACCCAAGGCGGACGGCTTCCGCAACTACCTGCAGGTGCGTTTCAACGTGCCGACCGAGGAGCTGCTGGTGGACCGTTCACGGCTGCTGGGCCTCAGCTCGCCCGAGATGACGGTGCTGGTCGGCGGCTTGCGCGCGATCGGCGTGAACCATGGCGACACCGATCATGGCGTGCTGACCGACCGGCCGGGGCAGCTGACGAACGATTATTTCGTCAACCTGCTCGATATGGGCACGGCGTGGAAGCAGGTGGATGAGGCGAGCGACGAGCTGTACATCGGCACCGATCGCGCGACCGACGAGCCGCGCTGGAAGGCGACCCGCACGGACCTGGTGTTCGGCGCCAATTCGCAGCTTCGCGCGCTGGCCGAAGTCTATGCCTGCGACGACGCCAAGGAGAAGTTCGTGAAGGACTTCGTCGCGGCCTGGACCAAGGTGATGGAAGCCGATCGCTTCGACCTGAAGTACAAGTGATCGCAGCCTAGAAAGCCACAGGGGCCGCGGCATCCACGGGTGCCGCGGCCGTTTGTTTGTGGCGGCGACGAGATGTTACGGAAGCGGAACCGTCGTATCCTCGCTCCGTTCAGCAGCGGATGGCAGATGAACCGCATAGCGTCGGCGACATTCTCGACCGGATCGAGGAACTGGCGGACGATGAGGACGAGGTGTCGCTCGGACGGACGATCGAGGCGTTCGGCAATCGTAGCTACGCGCCATTTCTGGTGATTATCCCGCTGATCGATATCTCGCCGGTAGGCTCGATCCCGGGCCTGCCGACCTTGCTCGCCCTGGTGATCGTGTTGACCGCGGTGCAGATGCTGCTCGGCCGAAAGCATCTTTGGCTCCCCGGCTTCCTGGCGAACCGCTCGGCCAATTCTGAAAAGGTGAAAAAGGCCGTCAAGAAGGTGAGGCCCGTCGCCAAGTGGATGGACAGGTGGTTTCACGGGCGACTCCCGGCGCTCACCAAGGGGCCGATGGTGCGGGTAGCGGCGGTGGCGATCCTGGTGCTGACGCTTGCGGTGCCGCCGCTCGAACTGCTGCCGCTCGCCACCACGGCGCCGATGGCTGCGATTGCGGCGTTCGGTATGGCGCTGCTGGTGAAGGACGGGCTGTTGATGATCATCGCCTTCGCCGCGGCGGGCGCCGCGCTGACGGTCGCGGCTGGTTTGCTTAGTTCGCGCGCTTAACCCGGGTCCGGCGCGCTGATGAGCCGCGATGCGGTTTGTCGACGGGGCGCCACGAAGCTTAGGCCAGATCGGCTCTCTTGGTCGTCCCGTGGTCAGGCCTGACCGACTTATAGCCGCACGCTGCCGCAAGCTGGCACCACGCGAGCAGTGCCGCGCTTGTCGCGCTCCCCCATTAAGATCAGCGGCGCGGCTTTGCCCTGGCAGACGGCTTAGCGCTCGGCAACGTTGCCGGGGCGTCCAACGACGGCGGCGGCGTGACAGGAGCGGCCTGGTAAGCGGGCGGATTGTCGGCGGCGATATAGGCGCGGAGAATACGCGTGGGGTTCGCCGGCGGCTCGCCCTTCTCGATTGCGTCGACATATTGCATGCCCTGCAGCACGCGGCCGAACACGGTGTACTTCCCGTCGAGGCTGAGGCGCGGCATCAGCATGATGTAGAACTGGCTGTTGGCGCTATTCTCGTCCTGCGCCCGGGCTGCGGCGACGGAGCCGCGCACGTGCGGCAGGTAATTGAACTCAGCCTTCACGTCCGGGAGGTCCGATCCGCCGGTGCCGTCACCCTTCGGATCACCGCCCTGCGCCATGAAGCCGTCGATCACGCGGTGAAAGGTCAGGCCGTCATAGAATTTCCGACGGGTGAGATTCTTGATCCGCCGCACCATGTCGGGTGCCACGTCCGGGCGGAGCCAAATGGAGACGCGGCCTCCGGTCGACAGATCGAGAAGCCACGTATTTTCGAGATCGGTCGTCGGCGGCGGCGTGTATCGCTGCTTAGAAGCGGTTGAGGTCGCCTGCGTTTCCGGGGCCTTGTCCTGGGCCATGGCTGGCCCCGCCAGCAACGCTGCCAGCATCGCGATCATTCCAACAAACCGCATCATCTTCCCAACCAAATCATTTGATCGGGGCCCTAAACTAGATCGCGCCTTGCGCCAAACTGAACTGCGCCTAGCGCGGCCATCAACGCGGCGCCGTCTCCGCTGCCCCGAACGTCGGTTTTATCGCCCGCGTCGCCCCGTCTCGGCCACGCGTGCGACCACTTCCTCGCGCACCGCTGGGGTGACGAACTTGCCGATCTCGCCGCCGAACATGGCGATTTCCTTTACCAGCCGGCTGGCGATCGGCTGGAGCGCGACGTCCGCCATCAGGAAGACAGTTTCGATCCGGTCATTCAACTGCTGGTTCATGCCTGCCATCTGATATTCATATTCGAAGTCGGCAACGGCGCGCAGCCCGCGCACGATCATGCTGGCGCCCTCGCGCTCCGCAAAGTCCATCAGGAGAAGATCGAAGCTGACCACGCGGATGTCGGCGTCCAGTCCGGCGCACTCACGCTCAACCTGCGCCATCCGCTCTTCAAGGCTGAACATCGGGCTCTTCGATGGATTTGTCGTCACACCGATCACCAGGCGGTCGACGAGCTTCGCGCCGCGCCGGATGATGTCCATGTGTCCAAGCGTGATCGGATCAAAGGTGCCGGGGTAAACGCCGATGCGAGTGGTCATGATCAATGATCCCTTTGCAGCACGAAACGGGCAATGTCGCGGAGCAGGTCCGCTTCCGGCCCGTAGTGGCGAAGATGCGCAATCGCCTGGTCGACGAGCAGTCGGCAGCGTTCGCGCGCCGGCTCCACGCCCAGCAGGGAGACAAAGGTCTCCTTGCCAGCGCCGGCATCCTTGCGCAGTTTCTTGCCGGCGAGCGCCTCGTCGCCTTCGATATCCAGCAAGTCATCGACGATCTGGAAGGCGAGGCCCACGTCGCGAGCATAGCCGCGCAAATGAGTCCGGCCCTCAGGCGGAACGCGGCCAAGGATCGCGCCGGCCTCCACCGCGGCCATGATCAGCGCGCCCGTCTTCATCGCCTGGAGTCGCGTAACCGTAGTCAGGTCGAAGCTGGCGCGTTCGGCCTCCAGATCCATCATCTGCCCGCCGGCCATGCCCGCGGGCCCGGCCGCGCGGGCGAGATCGAGCACCAGCTCGGCGCGGACGAACGGATCGGGATGGGTCGCGGGGTCCGACAGCACTTCGAACGCCAGTGCGTGGAGGCAATCGCCGGCAAGAATAGCCGTCGCCTCCCCGAACTGCTTGTGCACAGTGGGCCGGCCGCGGCGCATATCATCATTGTCCATGGCCGGCAGATCATCGTGGATCAGCGAATAGACGTGGATCGCCTCCAGTGCGATCGCGACCCGGCCCGCGCAATTCATGTCGCAATTGAACAGGCGCGCGGTCGCAAAGACCAGCAAGGGGCGCAACCGCTTGCCGCCGTCAATCGCGGCGTGGCGCATCGCGCGGTACAGGTCGGCGCGTGGATCGTCCGGCACGGCGAGAAGCGCGTCGAAGCGGGCGTCGATCTCACGCGCGGTGTCGGCAAGCGCCGCTGCAAGCGCCGGGGAGGGGCTCATCCGGCGGTGAACGGCGCGGTGGCGGCGCGGCCGTCGGCGTCGAGCCGGATCGCTTCGATCCGAGCCTGCGCGGCATCGAGGCGTTCGGCGCATCGGGCGCGAAGCGCATTGCCGCGCTCGTACAGCTCGATCGCGTCCTGCAGCGGGGTGTCACCGGATTCGAGGCGTGCGACGATCGCCTCGAGCTCCTTGAGCGCGGCCTCGAACGTCAGGCTCTCCACGGGGTAGTCCATGCGCGCGCTATGGGCCACGCCACGGCCAGGGGTCAAGGATACGGACGGCTGGCGCTCGTTTGCGGCGATAGGTTTCTGGACATTGATTCCAGCGGGAGGAGCCGATCACGCGCTGTCCTGATCCGGGCGCCGCGTCGTGAATCTGGCACGGTGCTCGAAACGGTTGGTGGGAGCGCGGCCTCTGCACAGACCTCGATGGCTTCGGTTTGGCCGCTTCTGACGCACTGTTGGCCTGTTGGCGGCCTGAATTGGCCTTTCCGCTTTTCGCTGGCGCCGTGATGATGTTCAGCGGGCCAATCGTTCGGCCGTCCAGGTCACCAGAATCGAGGCGCTGGCGAGGCCGAGGTCGACCGCGGCCTGGAAGCGCGCGGGGGCAGCGTCGCGGCTGTCATGCGTCAGGATCTGCACGTTGGCTGTCGGCGGATCGAACGTCGCGAGCGCTGCCAGCGAGAGTGCGCCAACGGCGAGGGCGATCTGTCGGCGGTTGCGCATGGCGGCAACGCTATCGCCAACACAGCTGGCGTGCAATCCGACATGAGCGCGACAACCTGTGCGCAGGAACTGCCGCCGCGCCGGTGGTCGGGGCGCGGCGGCGGGTTGCACGATCAGTTGGTGGGCGTCGCCACCGCTGCGGGCGGTGCCGCGTTCCGATAACGATCAAACCAGGCGAGGATAGCGCTGGCCTTGGCCGCCGATTGCGACGGGCGGCTGGTGAAGCCGCCGTGGCTGGCACCCGGCACCTTGACCAAGGCGGTGGGGACATTGGCGATCTGGAGCGCGGCATAATATTGCTCGCTCTCCGAAACCGGCGTCCGATAATCCTCGCTGCCGACCACCACCAACGTCGGTGTCTTGACGTTGCCGACGAGGCTCAGGGGCGAGCGGTTCCAATAGCCCATCGGATCTTCCCACGGCAGCTTGGTGAACCAGTAGCGCGACGTGAACAGCGTGTTGTCCATCGTGAGCGATTCGCTGATCCAGTTGATCACCGGCTTCTGCGTCGCCGCCGCCTTGAACCGGTTCGTCTTGCCGACGATCCATGAGGTCAGCACGCCGCCGCCCGAGCCGCCGGTGACGAACAGGTTGTTGGGATCGGCCACCCCTTCGGCGATCGTCGCGTCCACCGCGGCCATCAGATCGTCGTAATCCTGGCTGGGATAATTCTTGTCGATCAGATTGGCGAATTCGGCGCCATAGGAGGTGGAGCCGCGCGGGTTGGTCCACAGCACCGCATAACCGCCCGACGCGTAGAGCTGCACGTCGGTGGCGAACATCGGGCCATAAGCCGAATGCGGGCCGCCGTGAATTTCGAGGATCAGCGGCACGCGGGTGCCGGGCTGCCAACCCGGCGGTGTCGCGAGCCAGGCGTTGATCGGGCGACCGTCCGGCGCCGTCACCGCGACCTTGCGCACCGGTGCCAGCGTCTTCGACGCAGTGAGCACCTGATTGAGGTTCGTCAGGCGGCGCGGCTTGCCGCCGCTCCACACCCAGACGTCGGCCGGGGCCGAGGCGTCGCCGCCGGTGTAGGCGATCGTGCCGCCGCGCGAGACGGAGAAATCGCCGCCGGTGTACGGGCGGTCCAATCCGCCGCCGGCGAGATTGTCGGCCAGCACCGTGGAACGGCCGTCGAGGCCGACCCGCGCGATCTTGCGCCGACCCTTGTCATCATAGCTGGCGTAAAGCGCGCGGCCGTCGTCCGCCCAAAGCGCGTCCTCGATCGAACGATCAAGCGATGCCGTGAGTGAGCGCGGCGCGGCAGCGTTTGCGTCACCGACGTAGAGCTCGGCATTGGTATAAGCGCGGCGCTGGTCGTCGAAGCCGATCCAGGCGATGCGGCTGCCGTCGCGCGAGAAGCGCGGGGCGCCATCGGGGCCGTCGCGGCTGGTGAGCGTGCGCATCGCGCCGGAATTGACGTCAACGGCGATAACCTCGGAGTTCATCACCTGGCGCTCGGCATCGGCACCGCGGATCGCGGAGAAGAGGATCGTGCGGCCGTCTGCGCTCCACGATAGCGGGCCGCCATCGTCGAAATTGCCGAAGGTGAGCTGGCGCGCCGCGCCGCCATCCGCCGCGGCGACGAACAGATGGCTGTAGCCGGGCTTGCGATAGCCGGGACCATCGTTGCGATAGGTGACACGGTCGATCACTTCGAGCGGCTCGGCCCATTTCGCGCCCTCGGGCTTGGCGGGCGCCTTGCCGAGCTTGGTCGCTTCGCCAGCGACCTTGGCGACATAGGCGAGGCGGGTGCCGTCGGGCGACCAGGACAGGCTGTTGGGATCGCCGGGCAGGCTAGTGACGCGGGCGCTGGCACCGGTCGCGACCCAGCGGACGAACAATTGCGAACGATCGCCATCGGTGGCGACATAAGCGACGCGCGTGCCGTCAGGCGACCAGCGCGGGCTGGAGCCGTTGGTGGCGAAGGGCGATTGCTTGCCGCTCGCGACGTCGATCAGCCAGAGCGAGGATTGCATTCGATCGGTCATGATGTCGCCGGTGCGGCGGACATAGACGATCGTGCGGCCGTCAGGGCTGATCTGCGGATCGGCGGCGATGGAGAGGCCGAACAGGTCGTTACCGGTGAAGGTGCGGCTGGGGCCGTCCGCGGGAGCGGCGTTCGATTGCTGCTGCGCTGTTGCGGGAAGGGCGAGCGCGGGGAGCGCAACGGTGGTGCAGGCAAGAAGGAAAGCGAGACGGCGCATTGGGTTACTCCGGCGTGGTGCCGCGTATGAAGCGCGAACAGCGGCTGTGCGCAAGCGGGGGCGGGTTTCTTTGGGGCGTCGGTAAAGCGAAGATACGCCCTGCATGTGCCCTGATGCCCGTTTTCACATCGCTAGCGTTTCCAGCCTGCGCCGGGATCGCGTCGTGGAAGCACCGTCGCTCGCTCCTCCGACCTCTACCCCCGCGGCACCATGGATCCCGGCACAAGGCCGGGATGACGGCGTGGGTAGGCGTAGGTTGCGCTTGGGCCGCGCACCGGGGTGATCAGACACCTCAGTGTGGCGAGGTGGAACGGGTGCCGCCGCCCGACCTAGGATAACTGATGCCGCGTGTCTCGAACCGTTAGTCCTGCGCGAGAGCGCGCCGGACGTAAGGGTCGGATGAGCTGATCAGCAGCACTCCTTGCGTCATCCCGGCCTTGTGCCGGGATCCAGAGTTCCACGGGTGACCTCGCTCGCTCCTCCAGCTTCTGCCTTCCCGGCGCCCTGGAGCCCGGCACGACGGGGTGGGGGCGGGTTGCGCTTTAGGCGCGCACTGCCGTGATCAGGTAATTCAGCGCGAGCGAGTCCGAGAGGCTGAAGCCGCCAGTGGGGGAATAGGTGATGCCGCGGGTGTCGCGCACCGTCAGGCCGGCGCGCGTCAGCATGGTGCCAAGCTCTTCGGGCGTGACGAACTTGTCCCAATCATGCGTGCCGCGCGGGATCCGACCGGTGCCTTCGGCGAGCGTGATCATCGCAAGGCGCGATACCGGCGTGCGATTGGGGGTGGAGAGGATCAGCAGGCCGCCGTCCGCCAGCGCCCCCGCCAGCCCGGCCACGAATGCTGCCGGATCGGCGACATGCTCGATCACCTCGAGGCAGGTGACGAGATCGAACTGCTCGCCCGCCAGCGCCTCGATGCCGCCGGCGCGGTAATCGATGGAGAGCCCGCTGGCGGCGGCGTGCGCGCGGGCGACGGCGATATTCTCCGCCGCGGCATCGACGCCGGTGACGGCTGCGCCCAGACGCTTCAGCGGCTCCGCGAGCAGCCCGGCGCCGCAGCCGACATCAAGCGCGGTCTTGCCGGCGAGCGGGGTGAAGCTGTGCGGATCGAGATCGAAATGCCGATCGGCCTGTTCGCGGATGTAGCGCAGGCGCACCGGGTTCAGCCGGTGGAGCATCGCCGACGAACCGCGTGGATCCCACCAATCCTTGGCCATTTCACCGAAATGCGCCGCCTCGCGCGCGATCACGCTGCCGTGCTCACCCGACGGAGCGGTATCAGTTGTTACAGTTGCGTCCACCATGGGCCACTCCTATCAGGCGCGCCTGTTTTCCCCAAGCTTCGAGAGTTTTTCCGTGGCCCGCATCGTCATGAAATTCGGCGGCACCTCGATGGCGGGGATCGAGCGGATTCGCTCGGTCGCGGCGCGGGTGAAACGCGAAGTGGCGGCGGGCAACGAAGTGGCGGTGGTCGTTTCCGCGATGGCGGGCGAGACCGACCGGCTGGTCAATTTCTGCCGCGAGGCGAGCGCGCTGTACGACGCCAAGGAATATGACGTCGTCGTTTCGGCGGGCGAGCAGATCACCAGCGGGCTGCTGGCGATCGCGTTGCAGGCGATCGGCGTGCCGGCGCGATCGTGGATGGGATGGCAATTGCCGATCGCCACGTCCGACGCCTTTGCCAAGGCACGGATCGAGACGATTGATGCCGAGGCGCTGCTTGCCAGCATGGGCGCGGGCGAAGTGGCGGTGATCCCCGGTTTCCAGGGCGTGCATGAGAAGCGCGTCACCACGCTCGGGCGCGGCGGATCGGATACGTCGGCGGTGGCGGTGGCGGCGGCGATCAAGGCCGATCGCTGCGACATCTACACCGACGTCGACGGCGTCTACACCACCGACCCCAGGATCGTGCCGCGCGCGCGCAAGCTCGCCAAGGTGACGTATGAGGAGATGCTGGAGCTCGCCAGCGTCGGCGCCAAGGTGCTGCAGACGCGCTCGGTGGGCCTGGCGATGAAGGAAAATGTCCGCGTCCAGGTGCTCTCGTCGTTCACCGGCGAGGACGCACCGATGGCGGATACATTGCCCGGCACGATGATCGTGGGCGAAGAGGAGGTTGAAGACGTGGAACGCCAGCTGATCACCGGCATCGCGCACGACAAGAACGAAGCAAAGATCACGCTGACCGCCGTGCCGGACAAGCCGGGTTCGGTGTCGGCGATCTTCGAGCCGCTCGCGGCCGCGAACATCAACGTCGACATGATCATCCAGAATATCGCGCACGGCTCGCGATCGACCGACGTGACGTTCACCGTCCCGGCGGCGGATCTCGCGCGCTCGATCGAGACGCTGAACCAGGGCCGGGCGGCGATCGGCTTCGAGGAGCTGGTGCATGACACGCGGGTGGCGAAGATCAGCGTCGTTGGCGTTGGCATGCGCAGCCATGCGGGCGTGGCGAGCACGATGTTCTCGACGCTGGGCGCGCGTGGGATCAACATCCTTGCGATCTCGACCAGCGAGATCAAGGTCAGCGTGCTGATCAACGAGGATGAGACCGAGCTGGCGGTGCGCGTGCTGCACACGGCTTATGGCCTGGACGCGGACGAAGCGGCGTAAGCGCGTTTTGCGCGAATGTTGAGAAAGTTGAGGCGCTGGCGCGGTTCTCTCAACATTCGCCGTTCCCCTTTCCACGGTGCCCTTGCCTTTTACATCGGGCCGGGCGCTGTAGGACAGCCGATGGCGCGGGCGGTACCCGGCATCATTCGCCGATGAGGTGAAGCGCAACCTGCCGCCGGTGGGCGCTGCGGCGGTGCTCGAAGATATAGATGCCCTGCCAGGTGCCGAGCGCGGGGCGGCCATCGCGCACCGGGATCGTGAGGCTCGTCGCGGTGACGGCGGAGCGCAGGTGCGCGGGCATGTCGTCCGGGCCTTCGTCGTCATGTTCGTAGTCGCGCGATTCGGGGGCGATGCGCGCGATCCAGCGTTCCAGATCGCGGCGGGCGGCCGGCGCGGCGTTTTCCTGGATCAGCAAGGAGGCGCTGGTGTGGCGGATGAAGAGGGTGAGAAGGCCCTCGGCGATGCCGGTGTCGGTGACCCAGGCGACCACCTCACGGGTGAATTCGTGCAAGCCCTGGCCAGGCGTCCTGATGCTCAGTTCGGTCGATTGTTGCCGCACGTTTGTCTCCGCGCCCGCGCCGGTGTAGCGGCGCAGGCATGAACGATACCTCCATTGACCGCTCCGGTTCCGCCCGCCTTGCCCGCCGCATGGAGCGCGGCGCGGCGTTTCTCGGCAGCGAGGTGGCCATCATGGCCGGGGCGATGAGCTGGGTAAGCGAGCGCAACCTTGTCGCCGCCATGTCCAACGCGGGCGGCTTTGGCGTGATCGCGTGCGGGGCGATGACGGTTGAGCTGCTCGATGCCGAGATCGCCGCAACCAAGGCACTGACCGACAAGCCGTTCGGCGTGAACCTGATCACCATGCACCCGGACCTGATGGCGCTGATCGAGGTGTGCGGCAAGCATCAGGTGGGCCATGTCGTGCTGGCGGGCGGCCTGCCGCCCAAGGGCTCGCTGGAGGCGATCAAGGCGTCTGGCGCCAAGGTGATCTGCTTTGCGCCGACGCTGGCGCTGGCGAAAAAGCTGATCCGATCGGGCGTCGACGCGCTGGTGATCGAGGGGATGGAAGCGGGCGGGCATATCGGCCCCGTCTCGACCAGCGTGCTGGCGCAGGAAATCCTGCCGGCGATCGCCAATGACGTGCCGGTGTTCATCGCCGGCGGGATCGGGCGCGGCGAGGCGATTGCGGGCTATCTCGATATGGGGGCGGCGGGTGTCCAACTCGGCACGCGCTTCGTGTGCGCGACCGAATCGATTGCGCATCCCAAGTTCAAGCAGGCGTTCATCCGCGCTTCCGCCCGCGATGCGGTGGCGAGCGTGCAGATCGATCCGCGCCTGCCGGTGATCCCGGTGCGTGCGCTGAAGAATGCGGGCGGCGAACTTTTCACCGCCAAGCAGCGCGAAGTGGCGCAGTCGCTTGATGAAGGCGCGGTGGCCATGGCCGAGGCGCAGCTGGCGATCGAGCATTATTGGGCCGGTGCGCTGCGCCGCGCGGTGATCGACGGCGATGTCGAGCATGGCAGCGTGATGGCGGGCCAGTCGGTCGGCATGGTGACCAAGGAAGAGCCGATCGCCGATATCCTGGCGACGCTGATGGCCGAGGCTGCGCAGGCCCTGGAGGCGCGCGCAGCCTGATTGCGTAGGGGCGCGCGCACCGGCCGGACGATCGGGTGGGCGCGCCGCGTTTCAGCGGATCATTTCAGCCGATCAGGGGCGGGCCGAAGACGGACCAGCCGGTGCGGTGCGCGAGCATTTCCAGCGCGCGCACGCCCAGCATGGAATTGCCATGCTGATCGAGGTTCGGCGACCAGACCGCGATCGCCGCGGTTTCGGGCACCACGGCGAGGATGCCGCCACCGACGCCGCTCTTCGCCGGTAGCCCGACGCGGAGCGCGAAGTCGCCCGATCCGTCATAATGGCCACAGGTCATCATCAGCGCGAGCAGCTTGCGCATGCGTGTCGCCACCGCATCCGCCTCTTCATCCTGGGGATTGCGCCGCGTGCGCGCGAGGAAGAGCCCGGTCCGCGCGAGGCCCTCGCAATCCAGCATGATGGCGCATTGCTTGACATAAGCCTCCATCACCTCGTCCAGCGATGAGCGCAGATTGCCGTGGTGACGCATGAAGCTCATCATCGCGCGGTTGAGATCGCCGCCCTCATGCTCGGAGGCGAGCACCTCCTCGTTGAGCGCGACCTCGTCCTGCTGGCCGTGATGGCGCACGAAATCGACGACGGCGCGGGCCTGCGTATCATCGTCGAGCGATTCGACCAGGATGTCGACCACTGCCAAGGCGCCGGCATTCACGAAAGGGTTGCGCGGGATGCCGCCCGTTCGCTCCAGATCGACGATCGAGTTGAACGGATCGCCCGACGGCTCGCGGCCGACCCGCTTGAACACGTCATCGCCGATCGCGCACAGCGCCAGTTCCAGCGCGAATACCTTGGCGATGCTTTGCAGGGGGAAGGGGGTGTCCGCCGCGCCGCCGAGCACCATGTCGCCGTTGATGGTCGCCACCGCGATCCCGAACGGGCCGGGAGCGAGCCCTTCTTCCTTGGCATCCCCGGCGCGCTCGATCTCGGCCGCATTGGCTTCGACCTCGCGGGCGATCTCCGTGACGATCCGGCGCAATTCACCCGCCGCTTCCGTTTCCGCCATTATTGCTCCGATCTTGATCCAGGTTGCGTGGACAACGTCGATCGGGCGCGTCTGGTGCCCTGTTGACGGCGGTCTCGGCCTCGGTCCGGCGCAAGGATCACCATCCTTTACCTCGCGTTCACCAAATGCGCGGCACAGCGTTGTTCGGGAGCGCCGGGGGAGAACGGAGCCGCCATGTTACGCGTCACACAAGCCATCGTCGCCGTTGCCGCCATTGCTGCGGTGACAGCCTGTGCCTCACGGCCGAAGGAAGTGGCGGTCGTGATGCCGCCGCCCGAGCCGGCGCCTGTTCCCGTTTATGTCACCCCCCCGATCACGCCGATCAATCGCGGCCTCTCGCCCGCAGCGACGGTGTGGCACATGCGCGTGGCGTTGAACGTCGCCGCGCTCGCCTGTCGCGGGGCGCAGGAAGCCACGATCGTGCAGCGCTACAATGCCCTGCTCAGCGCGCACAAGCCGACGCTGGCGAGCGCCGAAACCCAGCTGGAGGCGCAATATCGCGCCGGGGGCGGCGATTGGCAGGATCGCTACGACGATGCGATGACCCGGCTCTATAATTTCTTTTCGCAAGCGCAGGCCCGCGAGGCGTTCTGCACGGCGGCGGTTGCGACGCTGACCGAGGCGGAGCGGCTGGCGCCAGGCGAATTGCAGGCATTTGCCGCGGCCGTTCTGCCCACGCTTGATGCGCCGTTTGCCGAGATGCTGGCGCCGCGCCCGATGATCGCGCTGAGCGCGCCGGCGGCGGCGCCGATCGTTGGCGCGGTGCCGGCTGGCGTGGAGGGACCGACCACTGGATACCCAGTCGCTGCGGCGGCAGCGGCAGCCCCGCGCGCCACCGTCACTCCGCCAGCGGCGGCGGGATCGCGGGCGGTTCCCGCGGCGGCACCGGCAAATTCAGGCGCTGCGCCTGCGGCTGCGGTGCGGCCGCCGGCGAGCGCAGTCCCACCTGCTGCCGGTGTGCGTGCACCAGCGGCGACCTTGGCCCCGGCCCCCGCCGGTGCGCCGGCCGTCGGGCGGCGCGTTCCGTGGATCGAGGTGGACTCGGGCGTTCTTCAGGACTGAGCCGGTCGGCATCCTGGAGCTACGCGTCTAGAGGACTACCCGCGGGCGCAACCTTCGGTTAACAACGGCGAAATGGAGACCGGCCACGCCGACCAGCCCGCAGGAGGGCGCTTTGCCGGCGTTGAGCATCGGCTGCCGGTGCGCGTCTATTTCGAGGACACGGACCTGTCCGGCGTCGTCTACCATGCCAATTACCTGCGCTTCATGGAGCGGGCGCGATCGGATATGCTGCGCCTCGCGGGCGTGGACCAGCGCGCCGCGCATGAAGCGGGCGAGGGCGCCTATGCCGTGGCGAGCCTTGCCATCCGTTACTTGGCACCGGCGCGGCTGGACGATGCCCTGGTGGTCGCCACCAGGGTGACGGCCGTGCGCGCGGCGAGTGTTTCCATTCATCAGAGAGTCATGCGCGACACGCTTGTGCTGGCCGAAGCGGAGGTCGTGGCGGCGCTGGTGGCGCCATCGGGGCGACCGCGGCGGCAACCGCGCGATTGGATCGACCGTTTCGACGCTCTCGTCGACAAGGGGGAAAAGAGGCCTTGAACCCGTTCTTGAATACCGACGCTGCCACGCTGTCCCCCGTTGCCCTGTTCCTGCAGGCGGACATCGTGGTGAAGCTGGTGATGTTCGGGCTGCTCGCCGCGAGCATCTGGACCTGGGCGATCATTTTCATGTTCTGGCGCAAGCTGGGCCGCACCCGGCGGGCGACCGAGGTTTTCGAGCGCGATTTCTGGAAGGCGGACGATGTGGACGCCTTTTACAAGGCGCGCGCGGAGGACGACCTGCCCAGCGCCCGCGTCTTCGCCGCGGGCGTGGCGGAATGGCGCCGCTCCACCCAAGGCGCAGTGATCGACCGTGCCGGTACGCGCGAGCGTCTGGCGACCACGATGGGCGCGGCGGTGGCGACCGAGATCGACAAATTGTCCGACCGGCTGAACGTGCTGGCGACGGTGGGATCGGTGGCGCCGTTCGTTGGCCTGTTCGGCACGGTGTGGGGCATCATGCGCAGCTTCACCAGCATCGCGAGCGAACAGAACACCAGCCTTGCCGTGGTGGCGCCGGGCATTGCCGAGGCGCTGTTCGCCACCGCGATCGGCCTGTTCGCGGCGATTCCGGCCGTGATTGCGTACAACCGCTTCAGCCACGGCATCAACCGGATCGAAGCGCGGCTGAACCGTTTCGCCGACGGGTTCCACGCGACCTTGTCGCGCCAGCTGGACCGCGAGCGGTGAGTGCCGGGCACGTTGTCATGATCCTGAACGACCGGAAGGGCTGAGCCGTGGCGATGCAGCTTCCCTCGCAGCGGTCCGGCGGGCGCCGGGCGCCGATGGCTGATATCAACGTGACGCCGCTCGTCGACGTCATGCTCGTGCTCTTGATCATCTTCATGGTCACCGCGCCGCTGCTGACGGCGGGCGTGCCGGTGAACCTGCCCGACAGCCGCGCCAAGCCGCTGGACCAGGACAAGGAGCCGACCGAGATCTCGCTGGATGCGGACGGGCGGATCTTCATCGCCAAGGATGAGGTGAGCGAAGACGCGCTGGGCGAGCGCCTGGATGCCATTGCGGCGCAAGCGGGCGAGGGCGATCCGCCGCAGGTTTATCTGCGCGCCGATCGGGCGCTGGATTACGGGCGCGTGATGCGGGTGATGGGCGAGCTCAATCGCGCCGGGCTGAACCGCGTCGCGCTGGTGACGATCGGCGACGAGTAAGCTTTGATGGAGCGGGCGGAAAAGGTCGGACTTGGCGTAGCGGGCGCAGGGCATGTGATCCTGTTCGGCCTGCTGTCTGTCGGCTTCCTTTCGACCCCCAATCCGGAGAAGCTGAAGCAGCAGCCGATCGATGTCAGCCTGGTGAAGGACGTCGGGCTGGAAGCAACTGCGCCGCAGGCGGTGGAGCAGCCGGCGCAATCGATCGCGCCGGAGACCGGCGAGCCGGACGATGCCGCGCCGCCGGCTCCCGCTGAGCCAGCGCCCGAGCCGGCGCCGGCACCGCCGCAGCCGAGGCCAGAGCCGAAGCCCGCGCCGCCGGAGCCTGCGCCCAAGCCAGCCCCGCCGAAGCCTGCGCCCCCAAAGCCTGCGCCCAAGCCCGAGCCAAAGGTCGAGCCCAAGCCGAAACCCGCGCCGCCTAAGCCGCAGCCGGCGCCCAAGCCGGTCGAGAAGCCGAAGCCCCCGCCCAAGCCGAGGCCAGACCCTGCGGCCGAGCGCGCGGCGGCGCAGAAGGCCGCTGCGGCGGCAGCCGACGCCGCGGCGAAGCGCGCGGCTGCTGCCGCTGAGGCCAAAGCGGCAGCCGCGGCAAAGGCCCAAGCTGCAGCCGATGCCCGGGCCAAGGCGGCCGCCGATGCAAAGGCGAAGGCAGCGGCCGCGGCAAAGGCGCGCGGCACGGGATCGGACAGCCAATCCACCGCCACGCGTCCGCGCGGCGGGCGGCTGGGCGACGATTTCCTCAAGGGCCTGACGAGCGAGCCGTCGACGAGCCGTAGCCAGACCCCGCGCGCGGCGAAGATCGACGCGAGCGCGCTTGCCTCGATCGTGCAGGCGATCGCGCGCCAGATCCAGCCATGCGCCGATCGCCAGGTCGATCCGGGCCCCGGCGCCAATGAGATCGTGACCACGCTGAACCTGCGGTTGAACGAGAATGGCACGCTGGCGGCGACGCCAACGGTGGTGCGCCAGACAGGCGTGACCGGCGAGAACGAGCGTTATGCACAGCGAGTGAAGGACCTGGGCATCGCGGCGTTCAAGGGGTGTTCGCCGCTGAAGCTGCCGCCTGAATATTACGACACCCCCAACGGCGGGTGGAACAACATCAACTTCAAGTGGAAGCTGCGGTGACGATTGCGTGATGCCGTTCGCGACCCCGGGCCAATGCCGTTATGCCGGGATCAAGGCCGCTACATGCGTCGTTCATCTCGGCCCGTGAATGGCGGCAGTGGCTCCGTCATGGACCCAGGCCGCACGTCCGAGTGAGAGGAAGACGATGAAACGCTTTGCCCTGTTGGCCCCCCTCATCCTCGCTGCGCCGGTGATCGCGCAGGACGTGCCGCCGACGCCACTGGTGGCACCGGGAGCAGCCCCGCAGGCCAGGGCCCTGCCCGGGCAGGCGGGCGCGGCTGTGGCGCCGGCACAGGCGCCCGGCGGACCGCTGGAAGTCGACGTAACGGGCGGCATTTCGGCGCCGATGCCGATCGCCATTCCGTTCATGCCGGCGGCGGCGATCGCGCAAACGGCGGCGGGATCGACCGATGCCCTCGGCCGCCAGCTGGCCGAGATCGTCACCAACGATCTGCGCAATTCCGGTCTCTTCAATCCGCTGCCCCCGGCGCAGCTACGCACCGTCATGTTCCCCGAGGTGCAGGCGCCGACGTTCGATTACTGGGGCGGCACGGGCGCGCAGGCGCTGGTGCAGGGCTATATCCGCGCCAATGGCGACGGGACACTGACAGTCGGCTGTTATCTGTTCGACGTGTCGGCGCAGACCGAGCTGATGCGCCAGGGTTTCGTGGTCTCCCCGTCGGATTGGCGCCGGGCGGCGCACAAATGCGCCGACATGGTGTACACCCGGCTGACCGGCGAGGGGCCGTATTTCGACAGCCGCGTCGTCTATGTCTCCGAGACGGGGCCCAAGGGCAATCGCATCAAACGCCTGTCGATCATGGACCAGGACGGCGCCAACCACCGCTTCCTGACCAATGGCCAGTCGATCGTGCTCACCCCGCGCTTTTCGCCGAACCAGCAGTCGATCGTGTACATGAGCTATCTGGGGCGCGTGCCGGCGATCTATGTCTATGAGATCGGATCGGGGCGGCAGCGGCTGGTGGTGCAGAATGTCGCCACCACCTTTGCGCCGCGCTTCTCCCCCGATGGCCGCTGGATCCTGTTTTCGATGGCAACGGGCGGCAACACCGACCTGTATCGCGTGCCCGCTGCCGGAGGCACACCACAACGCCTGACCAATTCGCCCGGCATCGACACCGGCGGCAGCTATTCGCCGGACGGCAGCCGGATCGTGTTCGAGTCCGATCGCTCCGGCGGGCAGCAGCTGTATGTGATGAATGCGGACGGATCGAACCAGCAGCGCATCAGCTTCGGCGGTGGCCGCTACGGTACGCCGGCGTGGAGCCCGCGCGGCGACCTGATCGCGTTCACGCGCATGTCGGGTGGTTTCCGCGTCGGGATCATGAGCCCGAACGGCTCGGGCGAGAAGATCCTGACCAACAGCTGGCACGATGAAGGGCCGAGCTGGTCGCCCAATGGCCGCGTGCTGATCTTCTATCGCTCGGCGCAAGGGCGGAGCGGCAAGGCCGACCTGTGGTCGGTCGACCTGACCGGCGTGAACGAGCGGCGGGTGCCGACGCCGCTGGACGGATCGGACCCGTCATGGGGTCCGATTCGGCCGTAAAACTGTTATGACGGCTTCGAAGTTCGCAAAAACTGGGAGAACACAAATGGCGAGACTGACCACCACGATCCTGCTCGCGGCGGCGCTGGTGACCACGGCAGCCTGCTCCAAGAAGCGGCCGGAAGTTCTGCCGCCAGCACCGGGTGAAGCGCCTGCGTCGACCGGCGGCACGACCGGCCCGAACGATGGCACGGTGGTCCCGGGCTCGTCGGAGGACTTCAAGCGCTCGGTAACGAGCGACACGGTCAATTTCGCTCTCGACCAATATGATATCGACGGCACGGCGCGCGGCATCCTCGACAGCCAGGTCGGCTGGCTCCAGCGCTATCCGAACGTGCGCGTGACGATCGAAGGCCATGCCGACGAGCGCGGGACGCGTGAATACAACCTGGCGCTGGGCGATCGCCGCGCCAATGCCGCCAAAAATTACTTGGTGGCGCGCGGCGTTTCGCCGACCCGCATCACGACGATCAGCTACGGCAAGGAGCGGCCGCTGGCGCTGGGTTCGGACGAGGAAAGCTGGGCGCAGAACCGCCGTGCCGTCACGGTTGTGCTGAACTGATCATTGGCCGTGGCATGGCGGGGCGATGGTGCCCTGCTGTGCCGCGGCAGACGAGCTGGCCGGCCTGCTGCTGAGGACGTGCTGGCGCGGCCGCGTTTGCGGGTGCCGAGACCGCGGTGCCCGGCACATCGCCATCCCAGCGCTTTGCTCTTAGGCCCAGCCTACCTGGGGCGATCGTGTGACGGCGTCAAAGGGGCTTGGGTTGTGGGCCGGGCTGCATACCGGCAGCCGCCGCTCACTCGCTGGTGGTGCCGCCCTCCAGCATCCGCGCTTCTTCGATCAGCAGCACGGGCACGCCCTCGCGAATGGGGTAGGCGAGGCCGGCGGCGGGGGAGAGAAGCTCGCCCGCTTCCTCGTCCAGCGTGAGCGGCGTGCGCGTGACGGGGCAGACGAGCCGTTCCAGGAGCCAGGGATCAATCGTCATTGCAGGGTGACCCGGTCGTCGCCGTCATGGCGTCCGAAGAACTGCATCAGCTGCACGATCAGGTCCGCCCGGATGGCAATGCCCTGCGCCTCCAGCAATGCCTGCTTGGCGGCGACATCGAACGGCGCGATCTGCGCGATGCCGTTGACGAGGCTCTGATCGTCAAGCCGCGACACGGCCTCCCAATCGACCGCATAGCCCTGGCGATCGGCAAAGCGGCGCGCCTCCATCTCGAGCGACGCGCGCGAGCCGAGCGAGAGCGTTTCGGGCTCGGGCGCGGGGATGAGCTCCGCCTCGACCTGGCGGAACAGCGTGGTGACGTCGAGTTCGCGCGTGACGCGGAACAGCGACAATCCTTCGAGAACCAGATTCGAGCGGCCGTCATCGAGCATCTCGATCTCGGCGATCCGCCCCACACAACCGACGTCGTAGAGCGCGGGCTTGTCGCCGGCACCCGCCTCCATGATGCGCGGCTGGATCATGCCGATCCGCCGATCGCGTGCCATGGCATCGGACACCATCGCACGATAGCGCGGCTCAAAGATATGCAGCGGCAAGTGCATGCCCGGAAACAGCAAGGCGCCGGGCAGGGGAAAGATGGAAAGCCGCGTCATCCGAACAGGATGGCGGAGAGCCGGCGGCGCTGCGCCGATACCCAGGGATCCTCCAGCCCCACCACTTCGAACAGCTTGAGGAGCTGCTGACGGGCCGCGCCATCGTTCCAGTCGCGTTCCTTCGCGGTGATGGCGAGGAAGCCGTCGGCCGCCGCATCGCGGTTGCCGGCCGCCATCTGGGCGTTGGCGAGATCGAAGCGCGCCTGGAGATCATCGGGATTGGCGGCGACGGCCGCCTCCAGCGGGGCCAGATCGTCGACCTGCGGCGCCGACTGCGCGAGCGCGAGCGCGGCGCGGGCGCGTTCGATATCCGGGCGGCTGGCAACTTCCGCCGGCAGCGCTGCGAGGGCCGCTTCCGCCTCGTCATGCGCGCCTGCTGCCACCAGCGCACGGATGCGGCCGGACAGCACGGCGGGATGATCGGGCGCCATTTCGAACAATTGATCAAAGAGCGACAGCGCGCGTTCCACGTCGCCTTCGCCCAGCACCTGCTCGCCCATCGCGATCAGCGGCTCCAGCTCGGCCTCCTGCGACTGCGCCTCGCCCTCGATCGGCAATTGGCGCAGCAACTGATCGAGCGTGGCGCGAAGCTGCGATTCGGAGCGGGCGTTGGTGAGGTCCGCCACCAGCTGGCCCTGGAACATCGCGTAAACGGTGGGGATCGAGCGGATCTGGAATTGCGACGCGATGAACTGGTTCTTGTCGGTATCGACCTTGGCCAGCACCACGCCCTTGTCGGCATAGGCCGCGGCGACCTTCTCCAGCAGCGGTGTCAGCGCCTTGCACGGCCCGCACCATTCCGCCCAGAAATCGATAATGACGAGCTTCGTCATCGACGGATCGACCACGTCGCGGCGGAAGGCCTGAACGGCGTCCTTTTCCGCGGCACTCATTCCCAACGTCGCCAAGGGCTGCTCCCGATTAGTCTTTCGCCCCCTTATGTGGTGACGGGCCGGGGGAAGCAAACCCCCCGGCCCGCCAGGATGTTCAGTGGAGCGTCTGCCGGATCAGAATGCGGCCGACAGGCTGAACACCACGGTGGAGCCGGCAATCGAGCTGCCGTTCTTCGTCGAGGAGAAGTTCGGCTGGAGGTAGGCGCTTTCGCGTGCCGAGATGTCGGTATCGACATAGGCGGCCGACAGCGTGAGCGGCGTGCTGGGGATGGCGAAATCGGCACCGAGCAACCAGTCGATATATTCGCCGGTTGGAGCGGGGCTGGTGCCGTTCGGCCCGAGCCCGGCGTTGCCCTTGGAAAAGCCGACGTGGCCCTTCAGTGTGAGCGGCGTGTTCGGGATGCCGACGTTTCCGTCGGTCCAGACGTAGAGATTGTCGTTCTTCTTGCCGGGGCTGTTGGGGATGCCGGTCGCATAATCGGCACCTGAATTGTACCACTGGCCGATCGCCTCCTGCTTGGGCGCGTACGCGACGCCGACCAGCAGATTGGCGGGGCCCAGCGCGCCCGAGACCTTTACGAACGGCTCGGCAAAGTCGGTCTTGGAGAGGCCGCCGGGATACATGTACCACGTGAGGCCGGCGTCGAGCGTCACGCCCGGCGACACTTCGGTGCTGAAGCCGGCGAACAGGTCCAGCTCCATGTTGGAGCCGCCAAAGGTGCCCCATCCGGCAAGGTTGGAGGCCCAGGTGCCGACGTACAGGCCGCTTTCGTGGGAGACGGTCACGCCGCCCTGGATGGCGCCTTCCTTGTCGGTCTGGGAAACGCCGCGCAGCCGGTAGTCACTTGCGAGCGTGACACTGCCGCTGACCGTGATCGGCTTGGGCGGCTCTGCATTCTGGGCAGCGGCAGGGAGCGCGAGATATGCCAGGATGATGGCGGGAACGTATTTCAGTAACGTCATGGAACCTCCTGTTGGCAGAGGCTCCTCCTGCTTCCGATCCGCCCGCGCTCCTCCTCCCCCCGAGGGAGCGGTCGCGTGCTGGTCGGACACTTTGACGCTACCGCAGCAAACAAAACCTAACGTTGCTGAATAGCGTCAAAGTGTTTCTCAATACTCGCTTTACGCTGCGAGTGTGGCAATCCGGCCACGTTGTCCGCGCAGCTCCACCGGGTTGCCGGCGGCCTTGCGACGCTGGAACCAGTCGCGCAACAGCTCGGCCGTGGTGTGATCCACCGCATCCAGCTTCGACACGTCGAGACGCACAGGCGCGTTGGACGGCACGCGGTCCAGCGTGGCGGAGAGCTTCGGAAGCGTGACGAACGTCGCGGCGCCGTCGAGTTCAATTGCGTGCGCCTCGCCATCCCGCTGTTCGCTTACCTTAAGCTTCAGGCGACGAGCGTTGGGGATCAGCTCCAGAACGGTAAGCGCGATGCCGGTTAGGACACCTGTCAGCAGATCCGTTGCGACCACCATGAACAGCGTCACGGCCCAGATCGCCACCGGGAGCACGCCATAATCCTTGAACAGATGCTTGGCGTGCTTGAGGCTGACCAGGCGCCAGCCTGTCACCACCAGCACGGCGCCGAGCGATGCCATCGGAATGGCGCGCAGCAGCCAGGGGAGGAGCGCGACGAAGCCGAGGATCCAGATACCGTGCAGGATCGCGGAAGCGCGGGTCACGGCGCCGGCCTGAACGTTGGCCGAGCTGCGCACGATCACGCCCGTCATCGGGAGCGAGCCGGCGAAACCGCACAGAAGGTTGCCCACGCCCTGGGCGCGAAGCTCCTTGTTGTAATCGGTGCGCACGCCGTCGTGCATCTTGTCCACGGCGGCGGCCGAAAGCAGCGTTTCCGCCGAAGCGATGAAGGCGATGGCGACGGCGGCGGTCAGGATCGCCGGATCCATGAAGCGCGCGAGGAACCCGCTTTCGGGCGGCGCAATCGCGGCAACGATCGATTCGGGCACGACGACCTTCGCCACATCAAGCCCGAAGATCAGGGTGAGCATCGTTGCCGCCAGCACGCCGACCAACGCGCCCGGCAGCAGCCGCAGCGCCTGGGGGCGGATCTTCTCCCAGCCGACCATGGCACCAATGGTGACCAGCGCGAGCATGAACGCCAGCTCGGTCGCCCGGATATCGGACGAAAGGCCGAGCAGACGGCTCGGCATCGCAGCTAGATTTTCCGGGCCGGACGAGAGCGGTCGCTCGTCGAACAGCACGTGGAACTGACCAACAACGATCAGGACGCCGATACCCGCCAGCATGCCGTGCACCACGGCGGGGCTGATCGCGCGAAACCATCCGCCGAGACGAAAGATGCCGGCGGCGACCTGGATCGCGCCGGCAAGGATCAGGATCGGACCAAGCGCCGAGAGGCCCTGATCGCGAACAAGCTCGAATACGATAACGGCGAGGCCGGCCGCCGGACCGGAGACTTGCAGCGGCGAGCCGGCAAGGGCACCCACGACGATGCCGCCGATGATGCCGGTGATCAGCCCCTTCTCCGGCGCCACGCCAGACGCGACCGCAATGCCCATGCACAGCGGCATCGCGACCAGGAACACGACGATCGAGGCGGTAAGATCCCGCCCCAGGAACTTGATCGAGGGCACGGATACACCCGGCCGCTCGTCGGCCGTTGGGGCCACCGCTGCTTGGGTCATTACTCAGCTGCCTCTTGCGTGAGGAAGTCCGCCGCGAGGCGCTTTGCCGCGGGCAGAGCCACAGGGAGCGGCCGGTCGCCGCGCACCGATTCAAATCGGCCCGTCTCGCCGTTCAGCGCGAGCATCTGGCCAGCGTGGATGTCCACGAACCAGCCGTGAAGCGCGATCTCGCCGCGGGCGATCCCGGCTGCCACCGAGGGGTGGGTGCGCAGGTGGGCCAGCTGGGCGACGACGTTTTCGAGGCTGACCGCGCGGACCCGGTCACCGTCTTCCAGATCGGTGTAGCTTGAATCCACCACCTGGCGCGCGGCTGATCCATGCTTCAGCCACGCCACGACGTTGGGCATGGTTTCCAGCGCGGCGGGATCGCCGGCCAGCCCCTTCATCGCGCCGCAGTCCGAATGGCCGCAGACGATGATGTCGCGAATGCCGAGCGCCAGCACCGCATATTCCACGGTGGACGTGACGCCGCCATTCTGCGTGGCGTATGGCGGCACGATGTTGCCCGCGTTGCGACATACAAACAGGTCGCCGGGCTGTGCCTGCATGATCTGTTCGGGGACCACGCGCGAATCAGCGCAGCTAATCATCAACGCCTTGGGCTCCTGCCCGTGGTTCGCGAGCTTCGAGTAGAGCGCGCGGCTGTCCTCGTAGACCTTCTTTTCGAAGTCAAAGACGCGGCCGATCAGTTCGTTCACGGAAGCTGCTCCCAAAATAAGAAGCAGCCTAGATAGCTGAGGCGCCTTTCTGGACCGCAGCGGTGCCGTAACGTTTTGTGTCCGGCAGGGCCAATTGCGTGATCGGAAGCACCACAATCGCGACGAGCCCGTCCTCCGAATGATTGGCAAGGGTCAGCGTTCCGCCTTCTGCCTTGATCGCTTGAACGGCAATGGGCAGCCCCAGGCCAAAGCCGATGGTGTCGCGGCCACGCGCGGGATCGAGGCGGACAAAAGGCTCAAGGATGTGGGCCAGCTCCTCCTCCGGAACGCCGGGGCCGTTGTCGATCACCCGAACGGTGACGATGCCGTCGCCCGGCACGAGCTCCACGGTGGCGCACTGGCCGTACTTCAAAGCATTGTCGATCAGATTGGTCAGCGCGCGCTTGATCGCCAACCGGCGCAAGCGAAGCTCGAAATGGTCCGGGCCAATATAGGTCGCCACATGGCCGCGGTCGGTCGCATCATCGACCAAAGTTGCGCACAGGACGGCAAGATCCAGCGCGGACGGCTTTTCTGGATCACTGTCACCGCTCAGGAAGGCGAGCAATGACGCGATCATCGCCTCCATCTCCGAAATGTCGTGACCGATTGCCTCGCGCGTGTCGGCGCTGGCGATCGCTTCCGTCCTGAGGCGCAGGCGGGCAAGCGGGGTGCGCAGGTCATGCCCGACGGCAGCGAGCGATTGCGTGCGCGCCTCGATCAATGCGCCGATCCTTGCCTGCATCCGGTTGAACGCGCCGACCAAGCGGCGCACTTCGCGCGGGCCGTCCTCCGGAACGGCGCCGACGGGATCATGGCCGACGCGATCCGCCGCTTCCGCCAGCCGCCGCAGCGGGCGCAGCGCACGCCGCAGCATCAGCCCGCCCAAAACCATCAGCGCGATCGCCGGCACGAGGCCGAGCAGGATCCGCTCAAAGGCGAAATCAAGGCGCGCCACCGCGTTCAAGGTGCGGAAATGCAGCCAGCTGCCGTCACGCAGCCTGAGCGCCCCGCGCACCTTGGAGCTGCGGCCGGGCGAGATGAGGCGAAGCCGCAAGTCACCCGTCCGAAGGGTGGGTTCCCATTCCACGATCTGGCGGCGCATCGGATCAAGCGCCGGCTCGACCGCCGGGGGCAGCCCGGCCGCGCCGTCCCATTGCACTTCGTATCGCTCGGTCGTCAGCTCATGCGCCAGTGCCGGACGCTGCGCTGGCGTGCGATCCTCCAGCAGGCGGCGGCTGATGACGAGATGCTCGGCCAGCCGCCTTGCCTCGTCATCGCGGACGGAGAACTCGCTCGCCCGCTCGTACAGCAGGGTCGACACGCCGAATTCGATCACCATGGTGAGGAGCAGGATGGCGACGACCTGCCCAAGCAGGCCGACCGACGGCAGCCAGTGCCTCAACTGCGCTCCACCGGCACGTTCAGCATGTAGCCGACGCCGCGAACGGTCACGATGGGTGCTTGTTCGCCGGCGCTGGAAAGCTTGCGGCGGAGGCGGCTGACCAGCACGTCGATCGATCGATCCGAACTGTCGCCGAGCCGCGTGCGCGAAAGCTCGATAAGGCGTTCGCGGGCGATGACGCGCTGCGAATGATCGGCGAGCGCGACAAGGAGATCGAACTCCGCGCCCGTCAGGTCCACCGAGGCGCCGGTCGGCGAGGTGAGCTCCCGCCGGGGCAGGTTCACAGTCCAGCCTTCGAACTTCAGCAATCCCTGGTCGCCCTCACCCGAGCGGCGGTCCAGCGCCGGGCGGCGCAGCACGGCGCGCACCCGCGCGACCAGCTCGCGAACGCCGAACGGCTTGGCGATGTAATCGTCCGCGCCAAGCTCCAGCCCGACCACGCGATCGGTTTCGCTGGACCGCGCCGAGATGAAGATGATCGGGACGTCGCTTTTTTGCCGCAGCGAGCGGCACAGATCGATGCCGCTGGTGCCCGGGAGCATGATATCGAGCAGGACGAGATCGACCGGCCCGGCATCCAGCGCCAGCCACATCTCTGGCGCGGCGGAGGCAGGCCGCACATTGAAGCCGTTCTCCTGCAGCGCCCGCGTGGTGAGCGTCCGGAGCGCGGGATCGTCCTCGACGAGCAAGATGGTAGGCGCGGTCATGTCGGCAGCGAGGTAGGCGGTAAGGGCCGCTTCGGTCAATCTTTCGCAAGAATGTTGCAATTGGGGCTTGCGGGCCTCGAAACCCGCTGCTAGTGGCCGCGCGTCACCCAGCCCGGAGCTCTTCCGGGAATGACGCCAGAGCGGGCGTAGCTCAGGGGTAGAGCACAACCTTGCCAAGGTTGGGGTCGAGGGTTCGAATCCCTTCGCCCGCTCCAGTCGCTGTCTCAGCGGTGCTGTCAGGAACAGTCAACTACCTGCACCAGCATGTTCTCCCCTCGCGGGTCGGTGTGCCTTTCGCCAGGCAGCGAGCGGGCTGCTACACGGCGCGCATGACATATGCACCGATTCGGGTCGGCATTGGCGGCTGGACCTTTGAGCCCTGGCGCGGGAGCTTTTATCCCGCGAAATGGCCGATCAAGCGCGAGCTGGAATATGCCAGCCGTCACGTCACCGCGATCGAGGTGAATGGCACTTATTACAGCGGGTTCAAGCCGGCGACTTTTGCGAGCTGGGCGCAGGCGGCGCCGGACGGGTTCGTCTTCACGTTGAAGGCGTCGCGCTTCTGCACCAATCGCAAGGTGCTGGCGGATGCCGGAGAGTCGGTCGCCAAGTTCGTGAGCCAGGGCATCGTGGAACTGGGCGACAAGCTTGGGCCGATCCTGTGGCAGTTCATGGCCACCAAGAAGTTCGAAGAGGCCGATTTCCGAGCATTCCTTGCGCTGTTGCCGCGCGAGAAGGATGGCGTAGCGCTGCGCCACGCGGTGCAGGTGCGGCACGAGAGCTTCGCCGTGCCAGGGTTCGTGGAAATGTGCCGCGAGGCGGGGGTGGTGATCGTTTATGGCGCATCGGCGGACTATCCCGCGATCGCAGATGTAACGGGCGATTTCGTCTATGCGCGGCTGGAGACTGCGCAGGAAAATGAGGCCGCTGGCTACGCCCCGGCGGCGCTCGATGGCTGGGCGGAGGCGGCGGGGACCTGGGCGGGTGGCGGTGCTCCGGCGGGGTTGCCCTATGTGGTCGAGACGTCGCCCGAGAAGAAGCCGCGAGATACGTTTGTGTTTTTCATCGCGGGCGCGAAGGTCAGAAATCCGCACGCGGCAATGGCGCTCATCGAGCGGTTGGCGACGTAGGGTAGGGGGCGTTCGTTAACGCCCAAACACTGCCACCAAAATCTTTTTAAAACCTTCTGCTTTCCGCCGTTCATTCACCCCTAGTGTGGACAAGGGTCGCTTGATTGAGTCGAGCACAGCTGCTGACGTGTTTTGCGCTTGCGTGCGGAAGAGGCACTGCGTCATGCTGACCGGAGATGCGCGGCAGTGGCTCTCTTCAGAACGGTCTTCCGACGGCAGGGCACCTCGCCATCATCACTGCACCGCTGCCAGGCCACCTCAACCCTCTACAGGTTCTGGCGAGAGAGCTGATCGGCCAGGGCTGGCGCGTGTCCATGGTGCACATGGAGGCAGCACGCTGCTTTGTGACGGACCCAGCTATCGGCTTTGTGGCCCTCCCAAGCGGGGGTGAGGCCACGTTCAGAGCTTATCTTCAGACTTTGGTGGCGCCAAACGGGCCCATTCGTCTGAACCGCATGATCCGCGCAACCGCTGCGATGACTGACGGCTTGCTGGCTGAGGGGCCGGCCGTGCTGGAGCGGATCGGCGTCACCGCCGTGCTGGCGGACGCGGTCGAGCCTGCCGGCCCGCTCATCGCGCAAAGGCTCAATCTACCTTATGCCGTCGCCATCACCGGCCTGCCGCTGCTTGGGGAAGTCGACGTGCCGCCACCCTTTCTCGGCTGGCGCTACCGCACCGATCGATGGGGAAGATTCAGGAACCGAGGCGGATATGCGGTGACCGATCTGCTGATGCGGCCGATCACCCGTGTGGTCGAGGCGCATCGGCGCGTGTGGGGCCTTGCAGAGGGGTTTTCGCCGCGCGTGCAGGTCGCGCAATGCCCGCGCGGTCTAGATTATCCACGGCGCTCATTGCCGCCGGAATTCCTATATGGATCACCGTGGCGGTCCAAGGAGACGGAAGAAACAGACCTGCCTGACGATGGGCGACCGTTGATCTTCTGCTCACTTGGAACGCTTCAAGGCTCACGTCGCGCTCTGTTCGCGACCATGGCTGAGGCCTGCGCAGCGATCGGCGCCCGGGCGGTGATCGGCCATGCCGGCGGCCTGTCGCAGGAAGAGGAAAGCGCGCTGCCGGGCGATCCGCTGGTGCGTGCCTTTTGGCCGCAAGCGGCGGTGCTGCGTCGCTGCTCGGCCGCAGTGCTGCATGGCGGGTTCAACTCGGTCCTCGATGCGCTGGCGGCCGGCGTGCCGATCGTGGCGCTGCCGATCGGCTTCGAGCAACCCGCAACCGCCGCCCGGCTCATCCGCGTCGGGGCAGGACGGATGCTATCCCCGCGCGGGCTCAGCGCGCGCGCGCTCGCTGACGCTTTGAGGGACGTGATCGATCGGCCAAGCTACGCGCAGGCCGCGCGCGGCCTAGCCGCCGAGATCGCGGCCGGGGACGGCGCAGCCGGCGCAGCTGCCGCCATTACCGCTGCGTTAGCTTCTCGCGCCTGAACGCGGGCAGCCGCCACCACGGCGTGCCCGGGCTGAGATGATGCTCGTGGTGATAGGCGCCGAAGTGAAAGCAGGTCATGAGAGACAGGAGCGGCTGCAGCGTGCTGCTCCGCGCATTATGCGCGTCGGCGAACGGCCGGTCGTCATGGCGGTGCGGCAGATAGGTGCCGAACACGAACAGCTGCCCCAGCGCGAGTAGCGCCGGGATCGCCCAGAAGACGACGATGTTGAGGAGCGACGCACCCAGCAGCAGATATACGATTGCCGCCACCGTGATGCGTCCTATCTGCCCGTGCGTATAATAGTTGCGAAAAAAGGACCCGAACCACGGCAGCGCACGACGAGGAGCGCCGACGTGAAAATCGGGATCACTTGCCGTGCCCGGGGCCGCATGGTGCGCGTGGTGCTTGGGCAACAGCGCGCCGTAGGACAAACCGGCGTAGGCGCCGAGGCAGAGCGTTCCCACGATCCTGTTCAACCTGGGTCGGCCAGGTGCCAGCGATCCGTGCATGCAATCGTGCGCGATGATGAACAACCCGGTGCTGAGCCACGCTTGCGCGAGGATGACGACCGGCGTCAGTAGCGCGGTGCTGAGGCTCCAGCGCCAAAAGAAGATGCCGCCGATATGCACGGCTGCCCATGCACCGCCGATCGCTGCGGCCAGCACCAAGCTATGCCGCGCACTAACCTTGTGCTCACCCCGGCTCATCGCTCGACACGTTCGGCTAAGCGGCGCTTCAGGCGGCTGGGATCGGGTGCGAACAGAAAACCGAAGCTGACGCCGCCTTCCTTGCTCTTGACCGCGTGGTGCAGCCGGTGCGCCTGATGCAGCCGCTTGAGATAGCCCTGGCGCGGCACCCAGCGCATGCCGAAGCGCTGGTGTACCAGCATGTCGTGCACGAAGGCATAGATCGCGCCATAGACGGTGATACCCAAGGCCATCCACCAGACCGGCTCCCACAAGGTGCCGACGGCGAACAGCGCAATTACGATCACAGCGAACGTCACTGCATATAGATCGTTGCGCTCGAAGGCGCCCTCGCGCGCCTCGTGATGCGAGCGGTGCCAGCCCCAGCCCCAGCCATGCATGACATATTTGTGCGTCGCCCAGGCGAAGACTTCCATGAACAACACCATGACCAGGACCAGCAGCAGTTTGTCATACCAGTTCATGGATCACCTCGGCACCGTGCTTGCGGCCAATACGGCTGGTCGTGCGCGGCGCAGGTGTAGCATGGATGCCGGATCGGCGCATCCGCTTGAGATCAGGCTCCTTCGCGGCCAGCGAGCGGGCAACTGCAAGCGAGAGCATCGCGAGCAGCAGACCCGCCAGCACATCAACAGCATAATGGCCGCCGAACAACGGCGTCGCCACGATCGTCAGCCCGGCCCAGATCGCTGCCGGAACCCGCAGCCGGCTGACCGGGTACAGCCCCCAGAACAGAATCACCGGAAGCGCCGCGTGATAGCTCGGGAAACTGACGATCCCGGTCATATGCGACATATCGATTTCTCGGACTGTGCCGTTGCGCAGAGCGAGGACCAAATCGCGGTCCTGCCATGCGACAGACGGCCATAACGCCCGGTAATGATCGGGATCGAACAGGTTGCCCATTGCCGGCAGCAACCCTGATAAGACGATCGTCACCGCGCCTGCGAGGATCGCAGCGGCAATCGCCGTGCGCAGCCGCTCCAGCTGGCCGATGCCAGCGAGCAACACGATGCATCCAACCATCTGCACCACGAGGCTGTAATAGGCTATGCCGGCGACCATAAGAAGCGGGGCCGGCAGCCGGTCGGCCGTGGCCAAGATCGCGGGCCACTCCAGCCCCAGCCGGGCATCCGCCGCGGCCAGCCACGCGTCCCATGACGGCTCGCCGCGCGCTGCCAACAGATAGGCGAGCACTACACCCAAGATGGTGAACAAGGTCATCTGCAGAAACGCGGTGGCGCCAGCTACCAACCGGTCGTCCGAGCGCGATCGCCCGATAGCCAGTGCTCCCGTAAGCACGGCCACCCCGAGCAAAGGTAGTATAGCGCGCGCCGGCAGGACGCTGAAACCCAAAGCGCGGCTTAGCAGCAGGCAAGCGAGCGCAAAGCTGCCGATGACGATCCAGGAAACCGCGTCGACCCGAGACGTAGTCGTTATCAGCAGACGCATAGCCACCCAACGCGAAACCGCCATGTCAGGTCCGCGCAGAGCAGTCGGTAGCAAGATTTACAGGTGCTGAAGGTAAGCGGGACGTCTGCTATTTACCCGGCCTCAGACAAGCGTCGCCGGCGCGTGTTGCAGCTGTAAATAGGGGATCAACGGCCTGATTTCGGCCTTCCCGCCCGCTGGTGCGGCTCTAGACCATTTGCCCCTGTAGCAGGCGGGGAAGCGCGCCGCTTTCGCCGCGCGCTTCGGCCATGAAACGGTCCTTCAGCGGCGGGATCGCATTGACTGCCGAAATGCCGAAGCGGCGCACGGCGCTGGCGGTGCGGCCGGGGATGCTGAACAGGCGGTTCAGGCTGTCGGTCGCGCCAGCCACCATCAGCGTGTCGAGGCTACGCCAGCGGCGGTAACGGTCGAGCAACTGCGCGTCGCCTGCCTCCAGCCCGAGGCGACGGCCGTCGACCAGCACCTCCACCAGCGCGGCGACGTCGCGGAGGCCGAGATTGAGGCCCTGGCCCGCGATCGGGTGAATGCCGTGGGCGGCGTCGCCGATGAGCGCGAGCCGTTCCGCGGTGATCGATGCGGCGTGGTGAAAGCCGAGCGGGTAGCTCGAGCGCGGGCTCGCCTGGTATAATTTGCCGAGAAAGCCGCCCATGCGCTTCTCCGCTTCGGCCAGAAAGGCGCGGTCGGAGAGTTTCAGCATCGCCGGGCCCTGTGCCTGCTTCACCGACCAGACAATGGCGCAGCGATGCCCGTGTTCGTCATCGACCAGCGGCAGGAGCGCGAACGGGCCCGAGGGGTAGAAGATCTCGAACGCGATATTCTCGTGCGACACCTCGTGGTGGAAGGCGCCGATGATCGCGGCATGATCATAGCGCCAATGCGCGGTGGTGATCCCGGCGGCGGCGCGTGTGGGCGAGTTCCGTCCCTCCGCCGCGACGAGCAGCGAGGCGGTGACTTCGGTGCCGTCGCTCAGCGTTGCGCGCACGCCGGTGGCCGAGCGCTCGACATTGGTTGCGCGGGTCAGCGGGCGGAAGTCGACGCCGCTTTCGGCCATCGTGTCGGCCAGCGCACGGCGCATCGCGCGGTTTTCATACATGGTGCCGAGCGCGTCATCGTCCTCATCCGGGATGAAGTCGAGCGCGCCGGGCTCCAGGCCGTCGCTCACCCGGATCTGCCGGATGGCGCAGCCTTGCCCGACCAGCCGTTCGGCAACCCCGATCGCCTCGAGCATGCGGTGGCTGGCACTGGCAATGGCGGAGGCACGGCCGTCGAAGCCGGCCGACAAGGTGACCGACGGATCGGCGGGATCGACCACGATGGTGGAGATGCCATGCCGATCGAGCGCGATCGCCAGTGTTGCACCGACCAGTCCGCCGCCAAGGATGAGTACGTCCGCGTGCTGCATATGCCTGGCCCTATCTACCTCATCGCGCGGCGCCTAGCTGACCTTTGGGGCGGCACGCCGAAGCGATGCGCCAGCCGCCGGAGGATTACGCCGCGTGTTTCGCCTGCTCTAGCGGCTGGCGGGCGAGGGCGAAAGCAGCGCCTTACGCCAGCCCGATGATCGCGATCTGGCGGCCATAATCGGGCTCGCCGCGGTGTGTCGCGCGGCGATAGCTGAAGAAGCGCGCTTCGTCGGCATAGGTATCGAGCCCCAGCGCCTCGATCCGCCGCACGCCGGCCAGCGCCAGCCGGTGGACCACATAGGCCTCCAGGTCGAACTGCGCATGGCCATCGCGCGCGTCGACGAAGAAGCGTTCGTTGGCGGGATCGTCCGCCTCGAAGCGGCGGCGGAAGTCCTCGTCCACCTCATAGCTCGGCCGTGCGATGCACGGGCCGATCGCGGCGGCGATGCGATCGCGCCGCGCGCCCAGACGCTCCATTGCGGCAATGGTGGAATCGGTGACGCCCCCGATCGCGCCCTTCCAGCCGGCATGCGCCGCGCCGACCACGCCCGCCTCGGCATCGGCGAGCAGGACGGGTGCGCAATCCGCGGTGAGGATGCCGAGCGCCAGCCCCGGCCGATCAGTAACCAGGGCGTCGGCGCGCGGGCGATCGGCAAAGGGCGCGTTGACCCTAATGCAATCTGCGCCGTGGACCTGAAAACAGGTAACGAGCGGGGCGCCGGGCAACACCGCCTCGGCGGCGCGGCGGCGGTTTTCCGCCACGGCTGCGGGATCGTCATCCGATCCCAGCCCCACGTTCAGCCCGCCATGCAGGCCTGCTGAAACGCCGCCGCGACGGCCGAGGAAGCCGTGCGCCACACCGCCGAGCGCTTGTGCGCGAATGACGTCCAGGTTGCTCACAGATCGCGCCTCATGATCAAGTCCCGGTCGATCTGCTCGCCCGTCTTGAAGGCATAGTCGCCGATATGGGTGAAGCCGTGTTTGGCATAGAAGGCGCGTGCGCGATCGTTTTCCTCCCACACGGTCAGTTGCACTGCCTGCAGATCACGGCGGCGGGCAAGCGCGCAGCACCAGTCGAGCAGGTGCGCGGCGACGCCGCTGCCGTGCGCGGCGGGATCGACATAGAGTTGGTGGAGGTGGAGCGTGCCCTCGGTCGGCACCTCGCCGTTGAAGAATGTCGGGCCGACCTTGCAATAGCCGATCACCGCGCCGCCTTCCAAGGCGATCTGGAAATCATAGGCCGGATCGGCAAGGTGCCGGCGCAGCGTTCCGGCGGGGCCATAGGCCTGCGCCACATAGGCGTCTATGTCCTTCGCGGGCGCCGAATGGCCAAAGGTGGCGAGCCACACGCGGCGCGCCATGGCGTCGAGCGCTTCCCCATCGGTGCTGACGGCATTGCGATAATCAATCATGCGAATCCTGCGGGCTCCGGCCAATCACGATGGCGCATGGCCAGCGCCTTGAACAGCGTGCCCATCGCCTCGACCAGCCGATCGCGGTCGGGTGCGACACGGGGCCCAAGCGCCGCCGCACGCGCATCGATGCCGAGGCGGGTAAGGAAGGTACCTTGCGGTACCGGGCCGGAGACGGCCGCGCCGCTGGCCCTGCCGACCATGCCCAGCGTGGCGAAGTCGACATGTGCGGTCAGGTCGCGATCGCCCGGCTCCTCAAAGGGATTGGCAAAGGCGTGGCCACGCACCGCCTGCAGCGTTTCGCCAAGCGCCGGGCCTTCATAGCCGTAATCGATCGCGAGCAGCGCGCCGCCCTGCGCAACGATGCGCGCGGCCAGCACGCGCATGATCCCGACGCTGGTCGGCGAAGTTTCGATGATCGCGCCGGGCGGCGCCTCGCGAAGATGCTCGGGGATCACGCTGTCGGGCACCGAAGCGCCGGCGATCGGCAGGAACAGCAGATCCTGGCACGCGACGATGCGCTCGTGCCAGCCGCTGCGCCCACGCACCAGCTGGCGGATCGGGAGCGCGTCGAAAAATTCGTTGGCGATGATGAGGAGCGGGCGATCGGTCGGCAGATCCTCGACATCGTCGTGCCAGGTAGCGCCGGGCACGCGCTCCGCCTGCCGGGCGCGCAGCGCCGGGCTGGTTTCAACGAAATGCACGGGCGGCGCGAAGCCGGCGCGCGCGGCGGCGCGCATCGCATCGACGGTCAGTGTGCCGCGCCCCGGCCCCAGCTCGACCCAGCGGACGTCGGGGCGACCGGCGCGATCCCACAGATCGGCCGCCCATAGCCCGATCAGCTCGCCGAACATCTGGCTGATCTCTGGCGCGGTGGTGAAGTCGCCATCGGCGCCCAGCGGATCGCGCGTGGCGTAATAATGCGTGTTGGCGGCGGCCATGAACTGGCTGACGGGGATGGGCCCGCCAAGCGTGACGGCGCGGGCCAACCGCTCGGGCAGGTTCCCTTCGCGCGACGCGGCGTGATCATGAGGGGGCGTGTTGGTCATGAGCGGCGCAGACATGCCCATGTGCCGCGTTTCCCGCAAGCAGCGTAGCGTGTTCGCCGCGCCGCTTGCGGCCGCTTGCCGCATGTGGCGGGAGGCGGTTTCCCTTACACCGTGCGGCGGACCAGCCAGATGGTATCGCCGGCGTCGTCGACGACGAATATCGCGCCATCTTCGCGCGTCTGCACACTGGCCGGGCGTCCGTACACGTCGCCCTTTTTCGCATCGGCCACGAAGCCCGTCAGGAACGGGCGGGGCTCGGTGGCGGGCCGGCCGGCGGCGAACGGCACCGCCAGCACGTCATAGCCGCTGAAGCTGGAGCGGTTCCACGATCCGTGGCGGGCGACATAGGCGATCTGTGCATCCGCCCCCTTGCCGAAGGCGAGGCCCAGCGCAGCAGCATGCGCGCCGACCGCGACATCGGGCATCAGCGTGGTCGCCAGCAGATCGCGCCGCTCGTTGACGTGACGCGGATCCTGTTTCCCGAAATAGCTATATGGCCAGCCGTAGAAGCCGCCCTCGCGCACGCCGACGAGATAATCGGGCGCGATATCGTCGCCGATCTCGTCACGCTCGTTGACGGCGGTCCACAACACGCCGGTGGTCGGCGCCCAGGCCATGCCGACGGGATTGCGCAGGCCAGACGCGTATAGCCGCTCGCGCCCCGTGGCGACGTCCACCGCGAGGATCGCGGCGCGGCGCTTTTCCTCCTCCATGCCATATTCACCGACGTTGGAGGCTGAGCCGACCGACACGTACAGCGTCCGGTTATCGGGGCTGAGCAGCAGGTTGCGGGTCCAATGGTTGTTATAGCCCCCCGCCGGCAGCGACACGAGCTGCCGGGGCTGGGCGGTGATCCGCGTCTGGCCGGGCTGATAGGGGAAGACGACCACGCCGTCGGTATTCGCGACGTATAATTTGCCATTGCCGTACTGGATGCCGAACGGCTGGTTCAGTCCTTCGCGAAGCACGAACCGCTGTTCGGCCACGCCGTCGCGGTTCGCATCGCGCAGAAGCGTGAGGCGGTTGGCGCTGAAACCAGTGGTCTTGGACAGCGCCTGCCCGCGCTGCACCTCCGGATCCGCATCCAGCTTGGGCTTGGTGCGGGCCTCGGCAACGATGACGTCGCCATTGGGGAGCAGGAGCGCCTGACGCGGATATTCCAGACCGCCGGCAAATTTCACCACCTCATAGCCGCGTGGTGCGACGGGCGTGCGCCCTTCCGGCCAGCCGATGGTGCGCGGATGGTTGATCACCGATTCGGTGGCGTAAGGCTCGGGCTGGGGCGACAGCCCGACGATCTTTGGCGATTGGGCTTGCGCGGACCCGGCTTGGACGGCCGCGGCGAGGAAAAGGGAGGTGAAGAGGCGCTTTGTCATGGTGTCTCCGGCTTCGTGAGGCGAAAACCATCCGAACCGGCCATCTTTCCGGCGTTCATGAAATGTAACCTGAGGAAGCTCGGCCCGCCGGGCGGGCGCGGCTGTCAAGGGCGGACGCGCTTGCGAACAGCGGCGTGCGATCGGGCATGACCAAGCCAGCTTTACAGCGGCGCGTTGTGAGGCAAGTACAAAAGCTGAGGACAGCTGGGCCGCCGGGCGGAGCAAAGCCGCCGCGCACCGGTTGGGCCTCAGCGAGCCCGGCCGAACGGCTCTTTTGAGGACAGCACCCGATGCCCATCAACCGCCACCGCGTCGAATCCGGCGGCTTTTTAGCGTTTCTGGTCCTGATCACGGTGGGGCTTGCGATGATCGTCGCCGGCTTCATCGGCTCGCTGTTGTGGGCAGCGCTCGCCGCGATCCTCTTCCAGCCGCTGTTTCAACGCTTTTTGACTGAGTGGCCGACCCGGCGCAACGCGGCCGCGGCGATGACCCTGCTGATCATCACGGTGGCGGTGGTGATCCCCGCCATAGTGCTGGCCAGCCTGATCATCGACCAGGCGGCCGGCGTCTACACGCAGATCCGCACCGGTCAGGTCGATTTTGCCGCCTATTTCCAGCAAGTTCATGACGCGCTGCCGGCTCGACTTCAGCGGTTCCTCGACTCGTCGGGGCTGAGCACGTTCGAACGAGCGCAGGCGCGGGCGTCGCGCGCGCTGGCGAGCAGCACGAGCCAGCTGGCGCAGCAAGCGCTGTCGATCGGCGCGAATGCGGCGGCCTTTGTGCTTGCCTTTGGCGTCGGCCTCTACGCCACCTTCTTTCTGCTGCGCGACGGCGACCGGATCGGACCCGCGATCGTCCGCGCCCTGCCGCTGGAGCCGGCAGTTGCGGAGCGGCTCAGCGCCAAGCTCCTCCTGGTGGTGCGCGCGACCATCAAGGGGTCGGGCGTCGTGGCGATCGTGCAAGGCGCGCTGGGGGCGATCACCTTCTGGATCGTTGGCCTGCCGGCCGCGCTGCTGTGGGGCATGATGATGGCGATCGCCTCGCTGCTGCCGGCGATCGGCCCTGCGATCATCTGGGGGCCGGTGGCGGTCTACCTGCTGGCCACGGGCGCCATCTGGCAGGCGGCGGTTGTTGTGGCGTCGGGCATGCTGCTGATCGGGCTGGCCGATAACATCCTGCGCCCCATCCTTGTTGGCCGCGATACCGGCATCCCCGATTGGCTGGTGCTGGTAACGACGCTCGGTGGCATTCAGATCATGGGGTTGAGCGGCATCGTGGTTGGTCCGCTAGCAGGCGCGCTGTTCATTACCGGCTGGCAGATCCTGACGGAGCAGCGCCTCGGCGGTCATGTCGAGCCCGAGCAACTGGAAGGTGATGATGGTTGATGCGGAACGGGGATATTCGCGGGGACCTGAGATCAACTGGCGGTATTTGCCGGCTCGGCCGACAAGTCTGACCCACATCATTCCCATCTCAGTAGCTTAACTCCTTTGTAGGCTCTTGTTGGCATGAGTGGAGCAGGCGAAAGGCTTATAAAGTGCACGGCCACTCTTATGCAAAGCTAGGAACGGCCGGGCTGGCGCTGCGCTGGCTTTTCGAGCCGGGCGGATACGTGGATCCGAGAGGGCGGGCCTTTCTGCTCGCGCATCTCCTCGATTCCACAACCGCTGTGATCATGGGGTCCTTTGGCGCGATCGTCATTGCCTCGGCCGCGTTGCTGCGCACCGGAGACCAGGTTTACGCGATCTTTTGCGCGCTGGAATTGGCGCTGATGGCAGCGCGCCTGTTCGAGTGGCGGGTCCGCACGGCGCGGATGAGGAATACGCCCGACTACGTCCCCAGCGTCGATCGCTCGGTTTTGTTGTCCACGGCATGGTGTGTGCTTCAGGGCGCCATGGCGTTCAAGATCATGTCGTCCGGCGATCTCGTGCTGAGCGTCCTTTCCACCGCGCTGGCGGTCGGCACGCTGGGGCCGATCTGCGCCCGCAACTATCCTGCGCCGCGACTCGCCTTTCTATTGGTGCTGATGTGCGACCTGCCGTTCGTGGCGGGTGCCGTCGCGTCGCGCGAACCTTGGCTGTTGCCGATCGTGGTGCTCACTCCGATGTTCCTGATCGGCGCGATGCAGATCATTCGCGCGTTTCACCGTTCCATGCTGCTGCTGATCGCCGCCGAAGCCAGGGCGCTTCACCTCGCGGAGCATGACGCACTAACCGGGATATTGAACCGCCATGGGATGGACAGTGCGCTGAGCCGGATCACGCCCAGCACGCACCGGAGCATGGCACTGCTCAGCATCGACCTCGACGGGTTCAAGCAAGTAAACGATCGACATGGCCATGGGGCGGGCGACGTGCTGCTGATCCAGGTCGCCGAGCGCCTGGCGAGCCAATTGCGCGCCGAGGACTTGCTCGCGCGCGTTGGCGGCGACGAGTTCATGGTGGTGGTGCGGGACATCGGCGCCGAGCGCGCGGCGCCGCTGGTCGAACGGCTGATCGAAGCGATCGCCGGCGCGCCGTATGAGATCGGCGACGGATCGCTGGTCCAAGTCGGCGCCAGCATTGGCTTTGCCTGCCTGCCAGAGGACGCCGCCGGGACGGTCGAGCTGCGGACGCGTGCGGATCTTGCGCTATATGCGGCAAAAGGCGCGGGGAAAGGCGTCGGGCAGCGCTATCGACCGCAGCTTTGACGGTGCGCGCCGATGAGCGGCGCTGCCCGCCCGCTGGCTCGCGACGCTGATGCCGGGCGAGCGCGTGGCAGCGGCGGTTTGTCGGCGCCGCTCGGCGGCATCGTTCAGCGCGGGGGCTGATCAAACAAGCGGCGCAGGAACACGGTTTCCACCTCGCGGCGGAGATCGTTGTTGGGCTTCTTCAGGAAGCCGTGGCCCTCGTCGGCAAAGAGGACGTACCAAGTCTCGTTGCCGTTCGCGCGCAGCTTCTCGACCACCTGATCGGATTCGAGCTGCGGCACGCGTGGATCGTTCGCGCCCTGCATCACGAGCATCGGCTTCTTGATGCGGTTAACGCTGGTGATCGGCGATATACGTTCCAGCACCGCGCGCATCTTGGGATTGCGCTCATCGCCATATTCGGCGCGGCGGTTGTCGCGGCGATAGGCCTCGGTCCGCTCGAGGAAGGTGATCCAGTTGCTGATGCCGTAGCGCTCGACGCCGCCGACCAGGCGATCGGAATAATGCGTCATGGCGGCGAGACTCATGTACCCGCCATAGGACTGGCCGTAGACGGCGACGCGGCTTGCATCGAGGGTTGGCTGCCGGCCGACCCAGTCGAGCAGGGCGCCGATGTCCTTGACCGAATCCTCGCGCTTTTCGGCGTTGTCGAGGTTGAGGTAGCGCTTGCCATAGCCGTCGCTTCCGCGAACGTTGGGCAGGATTACCGTCGCCTTCAGCACGTCAGCGAAATATTGCGCGCCATAGTTCCAGATCGGGCGCGTTTGCGCCTCGGGCCCGCCGTGGATGTCGATGATCACCGGCGTGCGCGTGCCCGCTGGCACGCCCTTTGGACGATAGACGAAGGCCGGCACCGAGAGGCCATCGAACGACTTGAAGCGGATGAGCTCCGGCTCGGCCAGCTGCGCGGGATCGAGATCGCCCAACTCCGAGGTCGTCCAGCGCGTCAGCTCGCCGCCATCGACGTTCCAGCTCCACACGTCCCCGGCCGACGTGGCGGAGGTGAGGCCGATCGCGAGCTGCTTGCCATCGGGCGAGAACATAAGCGCCGTCAGCACGCCCTTGGGCAGCGTCGGCTGCGGCAGCGCGCGGCGGGTGATGCGATCCTGCACCACCACGCGCGAGAAGCCGTCCTCGTTAACCGCATAGGCGAGCACGCGGCCATCGTCGGTCAGGTCATAGCTTTCGACATCCCACTTCAGCCCCGGGGTCAGTACCCGCTGCGTGCCGGTGGCGAGATCGATCTCCACCAGCTGGCGCGTGTCGCTACCCTGATCGGAAATCGCGATCAGCGTCTTGCCGCCGGGTAGGTAGCGCGGCTCCTGATAAACCGCTGCCGCTGCCTTGGGTGCGATGCGTCGCGCCTCGCCGGTGGCGAGATCGAGCTCGAACAACTGGTCTTCGCGGTTGGACAGATTGCGCACGAAGATCAGCCGCGACTTGTCGGGAGCAATGTCTGATGGCCCGACCGCGCCATCCGCCTGGTAGAGCGTGCGCGGCGTGCCGCCGGCCTTGGGGTCGATCCCCAGGATCGTGTACGCGGCGCTACCCTTGGTGGCGCGGGCCCAGGCGAGGAGCGAACCGTCCTTGCTGAACACGGGCGAACCGTTGCGCGTGCCCGCCTGCGTCAGCTGCTGCGCCGTGCCGGTGAGGCCGCGGGTGTAGAGCTGGAACCATTCGTCGCCGCCGGTGTCGCGCGTCATCACGAAGCGGTCGGTGCCGGGGATGACGGTGGCACTGGCGATCGGCTCGGCGCCGAAGGTGATCTGGGTACGCGTCGCGCCGGGCTTCGCGACGTGGTGCAATTGCTGCGTCGCGCCGAAGCGCGTGGCGATGAGCATCGAGCCGTCGGGCAGCCAATCCTCGAACTGCGCAGCGCGGCTGTTCTGATAGCGCTGCACCGCCTCGCGCACATCGGCCGGGATCTCCGGCACGCCCGACAGGGTGGCGCTGCCGACCTGGCGCTGACTGACGGTTTGGGCGGAAGCGCCGGCGGCTAGCGCGACGAGGGTGAGCGAGGCGGCCAAATGCTTGAACATGCGCCCTTGATCGGATGGCGATGGCAGCGCCGTCAAGCGGGAAGCGTGGCCGGCGCACTCGCCCACCCGGCTTTTCGAGGCCGCCTTACTCGTCCCGCTTGGCCAAAACGTGCCGGACTTTACGCGCCAGCGCTTCGCGCGTGTAAGGCTTGGACAGCAGCTCTACGCCCGGATCGAGGCGCCCATGATGAACGATGGCGTTCTCGGTATAGCCCGAGGTGAACAGCACGCAGAGCTGCGGCAGGCGTTCCTTGGCCTTGCGCGCCAGCTCCGGGCTGCGCAGCGGACCGGGCATGACGACATCGGTGAACAGCAGATCGATGGCGATGCCGCTTTCGATCACGTTCAGCGCGCTCAGCGCATCGCGGGATTTCAGCACGTGGTAGCCAAGTTCCGACATGAGGGCGACGGCAGTCTCGCGCACCTCGTCATCGTCCTCGACGACCAGAACAGTTTCGGATCCGCCCTGCACCGGCGCTGCGCTGATATCGGTGATCAGGTCCTCGTCCTCGACGGCGCGCGGCAAGTATAACTTGATCGTCGTGCCTTCATTCACCTCGCTGTAGATCTTTACGTGCCCGCCGCTCTGCTTGACGAGGCCGTGGACCATGGAGAGCCCGAGGCCGGTGCCCTTGCCCTCCGGCTTGGTGCTGAAGAACGGTTCGAACACCTCGTCGATGATGTCCTGCGGGATGCCCGATCCGGTGTCCGTCACCGCGATCATCACATATTGGCCCGGCGTCACGTCATTATGCTGGCGGCAATATTCGTCATCGAGGAAGGCGTTGTTCGCCTCGATCGTGAGTTGCCCGCCATCCTCCATCGCGTCGCGCGCGTTGATCGCCAGATTGAGGATGGCGTTTTCGATCTGCCCGGGATCGATCAGCGTGTTCCACAGTCCGCCCGCGATTATCGTCTCGATTTCGACATCTTCGCCGAGCGAGCGGCGCAGCAGATCGTCCATGCTGGCGATGAGACGGCCAAGATGGAGCACCTTGGGTTGGAGCGGCTGGCGGCGACCGAAGGCGAGGAGCTGGGAGGCGAGCTTGGCGCCGCGCGTTACCCCCGCCATGGCATTCTCCACCCGCTTTTCGGCGCGCGGATTGCCCGCCACATCACGGCCCAGCAGCTGGAGATTGCCGCTGATCACCTGAAGCAAGTTGTTGAAATCATGGGCAACCCCGCCGGTTAGCTTGCCCAGCGCCTCCAGCTTTTGCGATTGCCGCAGCGCCTGTTCAACCGTTTCGCGCTCCCGCGCTTCATGGTGAAGCTGCTCCAGCGCCAAACGCAGCTCTTCGGTTCGCGCGCTGACGCGCTGCTCCAGCGTTTCATTGAGCTGATGGAGCTGATCCTCGGCGCGCTTCTGATCGGTGACGTCATAGCCGTCGACGAAGATGCCGGACACGGCACCGGTGGTATCGTTGATGGGTTGAAATACCAGGTGCACGAAGCGTTCTTCGGGCGTTGCATCGGCCGTTCGCTGGAGAAGAACCGGCATGTTTCGGCCGACAAAGGGACCTCCCTGGCCGTAGACGGTATCGAGCAGTTCGAAAAACCCCTGCTCCGCGATTTCCGGCAGCGCCTCGCGTACCGGCCGTCCCAACAGATCGCGGCGGCCGACGAGCTTCATGTAAGCATCGTTGACCAATTCGAAGCGGTGCTCCGGCCCGGCCAGGATGCACATGAAGCTTGGTGCCTGCTGGAACAGCTCGCGCACGCGGTCACGCTCGCGGGTGCGGCGTTCCATCAGCTCGGCGCTGGCGAGGCGGGAGGCGATCTGCCCGGCGAGGAGCTCCAGGAAGCTCAGATAGTCGGCGCTGACTGGCCGATAGGGATTGAGGCCGACAACGACCGCGCCGCGCGGGCGGTGGCTGCGCTGGCCGGCGAGCGGGACGATGGCTACCTGGCGGGGCGGCTTGTTCCAGGCGCCGCACGGCAGATCACCGGCGGGCGCATCCTCGACGATGACGCCCGTGCCGCGGAGCACGCGGGACAGATCCCAGTGGTCGGGCGCGGCCAGCGGGTGATCCGCGGCCATGCCGGCCGCCGTCACGAGCACCGGCGGCGTATCTTCGCGAAGGGTATAGACCAGACTGAACGGCAGGTCCTGCGCGTTGTGTGACAAGGCGGCCTGCATGGCGCCGATCACCTCCGCATTCTCCTGCGCCGCAGCAAGCCCGGAGGCGAGCTCCCGCAGCGACGCGAGCCGCCGCTCGCTGATCACCCGATCGGTTTCTTCGGAGACGGCGCAGAACACCCCTTCGACCTGGCCGGTGTCGCCGATCAGCGGGCTGTAGGAAAAGGTGTGATAGGTTTCTTCGGGATAGCCGTTGCGCTCCAGCACGAGGAGCAGCGCGCGATCCCAGGTCGACTGACCCGTCTGGTAAACGGTGGCGAGCCGATCCTTGATGTCGTCCCAGATCTCGGCCCAAAGCGCCTGGGTGGGCATTGCCAGCGATTGCGGGTGCTTGATGCCGAGCGTCGGGCGATAGGCGTCGTTGTAGAAGAAGTTGATGTCCGGGCCCCATCCGAGCCACATTTCGAAACGCGAGGTGAGCAGCAGCCGCAGCGCGACCTTGAGCGCATTTGGCCAGCATTCCGGCGATCCCAGCGCGGTTCCGGCCCAATCGTGCGCGCGCATGAGGCGCGCCATCTCGCTGTCGCCGACGAAGACATCGGCATAAGGCTCCTGCCCGGTAATTGGGATCTCCAATACGATGACTCCGGATGCGCGGCTCGAGGCCTAGCGCTCGGAAATCCATAATTCCAGCATCGACCCGCCGTCGCAGACAGTATGGCCCGTCATCATCCCGCCGGTGTCCGCCCTTTGGGCGCTCGGCTCGGCGAATTGCCAGCCGGGCCGGCGTGGGGCTAACATCGCACCATGTCGCCCCATGCCATGATCAGGGACAGCTCCATCGCTGCGGTTATCAGCGATCCCACCCTGCCCGATACGCCGATCATCGCGTGCAACGACGCTTTCGTGCTCCTGACCGGCTATACGCCCGATGAAGTGGTGGGCCGCAATTGCCGCTTTCTGCGCGGCCCCGATACCGAGCCCGAACTGACGGAGGAATTGCGCCAGGCAGTGCGGGAGAAGCGCACGACGCTGGTCGAGATCCTGAACTATCGCAAGGACGGTACGCCGTTTCGGAACGCCGTGATGCTGGCGCCGATCTTCGATGAAGAGGGCGCGCTCCGGTACATCCTGGGGTCGCAATATCCGGTGTCGACCGCTGCCGGCGCATCGCCCGCGAGCGCGGCGATCGCGAACCTTTCCGAGCGTCAGCGCGCCGTGCTGGTGCGAATGACCGCCGGCCTGATGAACAAGCAGATCGCCTATGAACTCAACATCAGCGAGCGGACGGTGAAGATGCACCGCGCCGCGTTGCTGAAGGCGCTGGGCTGCCGCACCGCGGCCGAGGCCATCCGCGCCGCCGTTGAGGCGGGCCTCTAAAAAACGATGGGGAGGCGCCGGCGGGGCGCCTCCCCATGCCCAGCCCTGGAGTGGGGCAGAACCAAGGCCGGGATCCGGATGAGGTTAGGGGACGTGCTCAGGCGGCGGGCATCAGCACCTTGTTGATCACGTGGACGACGCCGTTCGACTGCGGCACGTCCGCGGTCGTCACGGTGGCGGTGCCGCCGGCCGCATCGGTGAGGATCACGTTGCTGCCCGACAGGCTGGCCTTCAGCTGCGCACCCTGAACAGTGGTGAGCGTCGCGGTGCCGCCGCCGGCGGTGATCTGCCGCGCAAGATCGGCGGCAGTCACCCGGCCAGCAACCACGTGATAGGTCAGCACGGAGGTGAGCTGCTGCTTGTTTGCGGGCTTCAGCAGCGTGTCGACGGTGCCGGCGGGCAGCGCGTCGAACGCCGCGTTGGTCGGGGCAAAGACGGTGAACGGGCCGGCGCCGTTCAAAGTGTTCACGAGCCCGGCAGCCTTTACCGCGGCCACGAGCGTGCTGAGATCGGGCAGCGCTGCGGCATTTTCGACAATCGTGCGGGATGCAGCAGGGGTTGCAGACTGGGGCTTGGCCTGGACAGGGGCGGTCAGGACCATGCCGCCGGCGGCCAGAACGATAAGGGTGCGAAGGGCCGACATGAAGCGTTCCTCTTAGGGTGCTGGTTGTTCTGGCCGGTTGAATGCATTTGGGCTTGAGTTGTTGCGCCGCCCGATGGGGGCGCAGAGGCAGCAAATCTCAAGCAAGTAACTCTATTTGCCGACAAAAGTGGGTCCGCTTGCCGGTGACCTGCCCCTAAGGGCATGTGCGTGCATGGGGCCGTATCTGATCAGACTGTGCTGTTTTAGCGGCCTTGCAGGCGCTTCAAACGCGTGAGCGCCGCGTCGAGCGCGGAGAGAAAGCGCGAGCGGTCCTCCTTGGCGAACGGTGCGGGGCCGCCGATGCGGTCGCCGCCGGCGCGCAGGTCGCTCATGATCGCCCGGACGGCGACGGCGCTCCCGATCGAGCTTGCGGTAAAGGGGCGGCCGTTCGGCCCGATCACCGCGCCAGCGCCGCCCTTCAGGCAGCGATCGGCAAGCAGGATGTCGGCCGTCACCACAACGGCAGCGGCGTCGACGTGCTCCGCGATCCAATCGTCGGCAGCGTCAAAGCCGTCGTCCACCACGATGCGGCTGATCAGCGGATGCTGGGGCACGCGCAGATGGGCGTTGCTGACGACCGTAACAGGGACTTCCAGGCGATAGGCGACGCGGTAGATCTCCTCCTTCACGGGGCAGGCATCGGCATCGACGAGGATCTTGGGCACGTTCATGGGTGCCTTATGGCACGAAAGCCGCCGGCGATAAGGCTGCCACGATGTTACGCGCGCCCGGTGGCGCGGCGCACCATGCCGTCGATCGGTGCATCGTGCAGCCGGCGATAGCGCGCCTCGATAAGGCCGAAGATCCCAAAGCCAAGCAGGCCAAGGGCGATCACGATGTCCCACGGATTGGTCAGCCAGGCGAGCGCCTTGTCCATGCCGCCGGCCTCCGCGCCCTGTTCCTGAAAGCCCGCGCGCAGCAGAAAGTAGCCGGTTATCATGAACACGAAGCCGCGCGCGCCATAGCCCAGCCGGCCGCTCCATTGCGCCCAGGCCTGCCGCGCGATCGCGGGATCGAGATAATCGAGGAACGACGCCTTCACCGCCTTTGCCAATTGCAGGATGCCGACGCCGACGAGCACCACGCCGCCGAGCATGACGAGGAAGCTGCCGCCCGGCAGCGAGAGCGCGGTTTGCGTGCCTTCGCGCGTGGAATCGCCCGACGAAGCCGCGCCCTGCATCAGCCGGATCGCCTGCCAGGCGAGAAAGAGATGGGTCACGCCGCTCGCGAGCGCGCCGACGCGCTGCAATGTGCCGTGGCGATCGCTGCCATGCCGCTCGATGTCGAAGGCGGCATCGGACAATCGCCAGATGCCGTAGCCGATCAGCCCCGCCGCCATCACGCCCAGCAGGAGCTGGCCGCCGCTTTCGCCGAGATAGCGCAAGGCGCCGGCCGGATCTTCCGCCCGGCCGGTGCGCAGGATCAGGAAGGCGATGACGATGTACAGCAATCCGCGCGTGGCAAAGCCCAGCCGGGTAAGTGTGGTGAGCCGTGCGCTGGCGTTCATCCGGGAATATCCTCTCGGCCGGGCAAACCGCCGGATCGGGCGGTTCGTTCCGGCAGCGTCAAGTTTCGTGCTGCGCGCCGACATGGCTTGCCAGCAGCGCCCCAAGATTGCGATGCAAGGCGTACCGCCGCCGTCCTTCTAGGCTGGTAAAAGAGCGGGACGAACAGGGAGAGTGAGCCATGGACCTGCAGCTCGGCGGAAAGGTGATCTTCGTGGCGGGGGGCAGTCGCGGGATCGGGCTGGGCATCGTCGAGGCGTGCCTGGCGGAGGGCGCGCGGGTGGCGATGGCGGCGCGCGGCGCAGCGGCGCTGGCCGAAACGCACGCGGCGCTCGCCGATCGTTATGGCGCGGATGCGATCTGGAGCGCGGCCGGCGACATGACCGATCCGGCGCAGGTCGAGGCGATCATGGCCGATGCCGATGCCGCCTTGGGACCGCTTTGGGGTGCGGTGGCGAATGTCGGGCTGCACCCGTGTCCGCCGGGGTTCGAGGTGGACGATGACACGTGGCGCGGCGGCATGGCGCAGAACCTGGACTCCGCCTTTTACCTCGCGCGATCGGCGCTGCGCCGGATGACCGCGCGGGGCGAGGGCTCGGTGCTGTTGATCGGCTCGATCGCCGGCCTCGCGGCGCTCGGCACGCCCTTGACCTATGGCACGGCCAAGGCGGCGCTGGGCCATCTGGGCAAGGAGCTGGCAGTGATGGCAGGGCCGAAGGGCGTTCGGGTCAACTCCATTGCGCCGGGCAACATCATCTTTCCCGGCGGCGACTGGGAGGAGCGCTCGGCGGGGCCGCGGGCGGAAAGCTGGTGGCGGTGGATCCGGCGCGAGGTGCCGCTGCAGCGCTTCGGCAAACCGGAGGAGATCGGCAGCGTGGCGGCGTTTCTGCTGAGCCCGCTGGCGAGCTTCGTCACGGGCGCAATCGTGCCGGTGGACGGCGGGCAAAACCGCTGATCCCGGGCTGGCGCGCTGGACAGTGGCGGGTGATGTGCGATGACGCGTCTGTCGCGGGCGCAACGGGCACGGCGTGGCCGGAAGGGGGCAGGGATGGTGATGCGGGGGCGGATCGGCCGGCTGGTCGGATGTGCGCTGCTTGGCGGGGGATTGCTGATGGTGAGCACGGGATTGCGCGCTGATCAGGCCGAACCAGCCGCGCCGCGCGCGCGTGACGCCGGCATCCGCATCGGTATCCTCACCCCCGGACCGCTCAACGCAATCACCGACGTGGACGGCGTGCGGGTCGGCCATATGACGCTGATCGATGGGACGCGCGTGCATACCGGCGTGACGGCGATCCTGCCGCACGGCGACAATCTGTTCCAGAACAAGGTGCCGGCGGGGTTCAGCGTCGGCAATGGCTTCGGCAAGTTCGCCGGCAGCACGCAGGTGGAGGAACTGGGCGAAGTGGAGACGCCGATCCTACTCACCAATACGCTGTCGGTGGCCGAGGCCATGGCGGCCAGCATCGAATGGACGCTGGAACAGTCCGGCAACGAACAGGTGCAATCGGTGAACGCCGTGGTTGGCGAAACCAACGATTCCTTCCTGAACGACATACGTGCGCGGACTGTAACCTCTGCGAAGGCGCGCGCGGCGATCGCCGCGGCGAAGACGGGGCCTGTTGCCGAGGGCGCCGTGGGCGCGGGCACCGGAACGGTCGCCTTTGGGTACAAGGGCGGGATCGGCACCAGCTCGCGCGTGCTGCCGACGTCGCTCGGCGGGCACAAGGTCGGCGTGCTGGTGCAGAGCAATTACGGCGGCGTGCTAACGATCGCCGGCATGCCGGTGGGCGAGCGGCTCGGCGGCTATCTCTTTGAGCGGGAGGTGGACCGCAAGCAGGGTGACGGATCTGTCATCATCGTGATCGCGACCGATGCGCCGCTGTCCGATCGCAACCTGAAGCGGCTCGCCGCGCGCGCCTTCATGGGGATTGCACGCACGGGCTCGCCGATGACCAATGGCTCGGGCGATTATGCCATCGCCTTTTCCACCCACCCGGATGTGCGCCGCAGCGCGCAGCGTCGCGCCACGGCGAGCGCCTATCGCGACGTCGGCAACGATCAGATGACGCCGCTTTTCCAGGCAGCGAGCGAGGCGACGGAGGAAGCCGTCGTCAATTCGCTGTTCGCTGGCCGGACGGTGACGGGGCATCGCGGCACGGTCGAGCGGCTGCCGGTGGACAAGGTGCTGGCGATGTGGCGCGCGCTGCCGCGCGATGATCGTGCGGACGGCCGGCGGCCCGCACGGCCGAAGCGCTAAGGGGTGGCGCGTCGGCTGAACGCAAACCTCAATCTCGCGCACGGCAGTCGCTGCCGCTGCGCTTTTCTCCTGCATCTCTGAAGGATCGATCATGGCTTTGTCTCGCCGATTGGGTGCTCGCCTGCTGTTGCTGGCGAGCGCTGCGCTTGCCGGCCCGGTGCTGGCGCATGAGGAACAGGCGCCGCGCGCTGCTGCGGCTCCCGCCCCTGCTGGCAATGATCCGGGCGCGGCTCCGGCGCGTGCGGCGGGCGAAGGCGCCGGCCCGTTCCGCCGGCTGGTCATTCGCGGCGCCACGTTGATCGACGGCACCGGCTCCGTTCCGCGCGGGCCAGTCGACATCGTGATCGAGGGCAACCGGATCGCCGACATCCGCCAGGCCGGCTGGCCCGGCATGGCGCTCGCTCCCAATCGCGCGCCGCAGGACTCCGACCAGGAGATCGACGCGACCGGCATGTATGTGCTGCCCGGCTTCGTCGACATGCACACGCATCTGCCGGGCAAGGACAAGGCGCCGGATGCGTCTTATGCCTATAAGCTGTGGCTGGCGCATGGCGTGACGACGGTACGCGGCGTGTCACTCGCAGCGCCCTCCTTTACCAGCCGCGAGAAGGCGCGATCGGCGCGCAACGAGATCGCTGCGCCGCGCATCTTCAACTACCAGACAATGGGCGCAGGCTGGTCCGGCGGGCGCATCTCCAGCCCCGAGAAGGCGCGCGAATGGGTGCGCTGGGCTGCGAAGAACGACATCGACGGGATCAAGTTCTTCGGGCGTGATGACGAGACGCCGGCGGTGATGAGCGCTGCCATCGACGAAGCGCACAAAAACAAGATGGGCACCGTCGCGCACCTCAGCCAGACGGGCGTGTCGGACTTCAACGGCATCATCGCCGGACGTGCCGGGCTGGACACGATCACGCACTTCTACGGGCATATGGAATCGCTGCTGAAGGATCATACGATCCAGAAATTCTCGCCTGACTATAATTTCTACAACGAGCTTCAGCGCTTCGCACAGGTGGCCGATATCAAGGACGAGATCCACGCGCCGGGATCGCCGGAATGGTGGGATTACCTCCAGGAGCAGAAGGCAAACGGCGTGACGTTCGACCCGACGTTCAACATCTATGCCGCCTCACGCGACCTGATGCGGGCGCGCAATGCCGATTGGCAGGGCCAGTATACAACACCGCAGCTGTGGAATTATTTCCAGTCCACCCGTGATAATCATGGATCATACTTCTTCGACTGGACCAGCCAGATCGAAACCAACTGGAAGGGTTTCTACCGCAACTTCTTTCAGCTGATTCATGATTACAACCAGATCGGCGGCCGGGTGACGGTGGGCACCGATTCCGGCTTCATCTACAAGGTGTACGGCTTTGCCTATGTCGAGGAGCTGGAGCTGCTCCAGGAGGCGGGGCTGACCCCGCTTGAGATCTTCCGCGCCGCGACGTCCAATGGCGCCAAGACGCTGATGGCGCCAAAGGGGCAAGAGCCCGAGTTCGGTGCGGTGCGGCGCGGGATGCTCGCCGACTTGGTGATCGTGCCCGAGAACCCGCTGGCGAACCTGAAGACTTTATACGGCACCGGCCATGTGCGGCTGAACCCGCAGACGAACCGGCAGGAGCGGATCGGCGGCGTGCGCTACACGATCAAGGACGGTATCGTGTACGATGCGCGGCGGCTGCTGGCGGACGTGCAGGCGATGGTGGCGCGCGAGAAGCAGGTGGTGCCGACGCCCGTGTCGCCGCCGATCATCCCGCAGGAGCCACCGTTCGCGAGCGCGCGCGTGGAATAGGGCTGCGTGAAGTCGTAAGCGACTGCTTCAGGCTGCGTGAAACGACAGGTTGGCTGCCCTAGTCCAGCATGCTCGCGATGTTGCAGACAGAACGCAGATTACGGGTGGTCCAAATACCCGATGTTGGTCCCACTCCCATCTTCGACCGGCCGGAGCCGTCGCCGAAGTAGAGCCAAAGGGTGTCGCCTCTGAGCTCAACGCGTTCATTGGCGCCGGCACGATGCCGCAGAGCGAGGGCATGTTCTTCTGTCGCCGGCTGCTTGCCGACACATAGCATGACTAGGTTGGGCTCCCGGTCGCCTTGCGCACAGAAGGGATTGCTGTTCACGTAAGCCAGCCATTGGGCTGCGGACCGGGCGATGACATCGACGGGAAACCCAAACCGATCTTGGATGGCGTTCTCGAGTGTGGTCTCGATGAGTTCAGCTGCCTGGTCACTGGCGAACACGACATTACCACTCGCCACATAGGTCCGAGCATCGCGGTAACCGACCTCGGCCACTATGCTGCGAAGGTCCTGCATGGGGACACGTCGATGCCCGCCAACATTGATCCCTCGCAACAGGGCCACGTGTTTGATCATGTAGAGCTCCTCGCGGGGAGGCTAACACGCGGACGGAGGTTCGCTAATGGCCGAAAGAAGATCTCCCTTACGCGTTCACATTCTAGAAGCTTCGGCTGAGCCGGAGCGTCCACTCGCGCGGCGCGACGGGATAGCCGATCGCGCCGACGCTGCCGGTGTTGTAGCGGCGGTCGGCGAGGTTGGTGGCGGCGAGGAGCAGGCCCCAGTCGCGCCAGTCCACGCCCGCCTGTATGTTAATCTGCGCGGCGTCGGTGACGCGGTGCTGCGGCTCGTTGCACAAGGCGATCGAGTACGGGCTGGACGCGCTGTAATCGCCGCCGAGCCGCACGCGCGCTTCGCCGACCTCCTGGGTGTAGCTCGCCCGCACTTGATAGCGCAGCGCAGGGGTGAAGCGCAGGTCGAGATCGCGCTCGTCGGGCACGAAAGCGGTGCAGCCGGGGCTGGAGGCGAGGCGGGTGAAGCGATCCGCCAGGGTCGCTACCCAGCCGCCGACCTCCACGCCCATCAGCGGGCGCGCGGTCCATTCCAGTTCGAGACCCTGGATGCGGGCGTTGCCGACATTCTGACGGAAGATCTCGGGCGGGCCGGCCGTCACTCTGGACGCCGAAAAGGCGATGTTGGTGTAGTCGTTGACGAAGTACGTCGCGTTGATGCGCAGCCTGCGATCCAGCCAGTCCGATTTTAGGCCGACCTCGTAATTCCATACGATTTCCGGGGCGATCGCGCCTTGGCGGTTCAGCGCGAAATCGATGTTCCGCGCGCGCCCGTCGAAACTGCCGCTGCGAAATCCCTTGGCAGCGAAGGCATAGATCATCGTCTCGCCGGCCCGTGTCGTCAGCGTGTGATCGAGTTCGAGCCGGGGGGACACGTCCGTCCAGCGTTCGGAGATGCGGCGCTGCGCCAGCCGGCCATCGGGCAGCGTCAGGATCGTGTCGGGCGCCGTGAGGAACGACACTTCGTAGCGCTTGCGCTCATCGGTGTAGCGGAGTCCGCCGGTCAGGCGGGAGTCGCCGAAGGATAAGGTGGCGGAGCCGAACAGCGAGGAGCTGCGCGTATCGAGTTCGGGTGCGTAGGGGGACCAATTGCCGATGGTGCCGAGCCCACGTGAGGGAGCGTTGAAGAAATCGCGGTTGCGGAACCGCGCATTCGTGCCGGCGGGTGTGGCGAAGCTGACGGCGGTCAGCTGATCATTGTGCTCGCGGAAATGATAGGCGCCGATCAGCCATTGGACGCGCTGCGCAAAGGCGTTGCCGGCAAGCTGCAGCTCCTGGCTGACGTTATGCTGGTCCTGATCCTGGAGAAGGATCACGTTGGCGCCGACGCCGGCCGGGTTTGCGGTCTGGTCAAAGCCAATCCGCGAGCGGAGCGCGCGATAGCCGGTGATCGCAGTGAGCGTTGCGCCTGTGAAGCGATAATCCGCGCGCAACGAGAAGCCGCTGGTGTCCGTGCGATTGAGCGGATCGGTGTCGGCGGATTCGAATGCATCGATGTCGCCGCCCGGCGCGATAAAGATATTGGTGAAGCGGCCGGGCCGCGCCGGATCGGGCCGGAACCGCTGCGGGAAGCGCGGGCCGGAGCGATCCCGCGTCGTGTCGATCGTCGCGTACAAGGTCGCTTCCGCGGAAGGCTCCCACAGCAGCGACGCGCGCGCGCCTTGCAGGTCCTGGCCGTTCACGCGCGCGCCGTTGGTCAGGTTGCGGCCCCAGCCGCGCTGGTTGCGGGAGAGGGCCGAGACGCGCATCGCGAGGTTGCCCGCCAGCGGAACGTTCGCGGTGGAGCGGGCATCGATGCGGCCGTAGCTGCCGATCGCGAGATCTATCGCGGCCGACGCTCGATCCGGTGACGGGCGTTTCATGACGAGCTTGATCGCGCCGCCGCTGGTGTTGCGCCCATACAGCGTGCCTTGCGGACCGCGCAGTACCTCCACACGGTCCACGTCGATCAGGTCGAGCAAGGAGCCGGTGGAGCGCGGCAGGATCACATCGTCGACGTAGATCCCGACCGGCGGGTCGTTGGTGAAGATCGAATCGCCCTCGCCAACGCCGCGCAAGAACACGAGCGCTCCGGAGCTCGTGCCGAAATTGCGCGAGAGGTAGAGGTTCGGCACGGCTGCACCGATGCGATCGAGATTGGCCATCGCCTCGTTCTCGAGCCTGGCGGCGGGAACGACGGTGAGCGCGATCGGCACGGTCTGCGCGCGCTCCTCGCGGCGTTCGGCAGTAACGAGGATGTCGTCCACGGTTTCTTTGCCAACGACCGGCTCTTCCGCAACGGCAGGAAGACTGGCGACACATGCCACGACCGCCAGCGCTCGCACCCCATTCATTCCCGATAAGCCCCGTCCGCAAAGCGGCAGCGCGCTATGGAGATCAGGGGCGCCGGTCAAGGCAGGAGATACACGCTGCCGACCCCCGGCGCTTCGATCCGGGCACACAAAAGCAAAAACTTACGGGACGTGGTTAATAGAGGATAGACAAATGGTCGGAATCGGACACACAACAAGAGCGAGAGCAGAGAATCTGCCTTAAAGCCGGGGGGAGTCGCATGCTGAGTGGAACATTGCGCGCGCAGATGCGCGGCGTTGCCGGTATGTATCTGGTCAGCATGTCGTGAGGCGCGCGCTGCGGATATTGATCGTCGGTCCCAATTACGCGCCGGAGCCGGTCGGCATTGGTCCGTGTACAACGGGCATGGCGGAAATGCTTGCCGCGGCCGGCCATCAGGTTCGCGTCATATGTAGCACGCCTTCCTATCCCCATTGGAAAGTTCTTCCTGGCTACGGACGATTTCGCCTGGCCCGCGCGATCGAGAACGGGGTCAAGGTTATTCGATTGCCCCATTATGTGCCGGCCGTTCCCAATGGCATTCGCCGCCTGATCCACTTGGCGAGCTTCGCCCTTTTAGCGCTGCTCGTGCTGGGTGTCCTGATGGTTCGGCGCCGACCCAATGCAGTAGTGGCGATCGTGCCGTCCACCATGGCCGCGATCGTCGCGCGTTGGTGCGCCAAGCTGTTCCGCCTGCCCTTCTGGGTGCATGTCCAGGATCTTGAGGCGGAAATGGCGATTGCCACAGGCCAGATCGGCAGATCCCCCTTGACCATCGCCGCCGCGCGCGCGGTGCAGCGACTGGCGCTTCGCGGCGATCGGGTGAGCAGCATTTCGCCAGCAATGTGCGCGCATCTGGCGGAGAAGCAGGTGTCGCGGCACGAAATCGTCGAATTCCGAAATTGGGCGCGGCCGGATGTGGCGCCGATCGACCGGCCTTCGCCCTACCGTGCGGAATGGGAGGTGGAGCACCGCTTCGTGGCGCTTTACTCCGGCAACATCGCGGCGAAACAGGGGGTCGAGATCATCGCGCAGGCAGCGCGTCTGCTGGCCCATCGACGCGACCTTCTATTCGTCATCTGCGGCGACGGACCGCACAAGCCCGCGTTGGCGGAAAGCATCGCCGATTGCGACAATGTGCGCTTGTTCGACCTTCAGCCTGCAGACCGGCTTGCTGATCTGCTCGGGCTCGCCAGCGTGCACCTGCTCCCGCAAATGGCGGGTGCGGCGGATCTGGTGCTGCCGTCAAAGCTTCCCAACATGCTGGCATCCGGCCGTCCCGTCGTGGCGACGGTGGACCAGAATACGGATTTGGGACGCGAGCTGAGCCAATGCGGGCTGATCGTGCCGCCGCATGATGCGCAAGCCCTTGCCGATGCGATCGCCCGCTTGCTCGACGATGAGGGGCTGTGCGACGAACTCGGCCGCAACGGGCAGCAGCGCGCCGCCGAGCGGTGGAGCAAGCAGGCCATACTGGAGCAGTTCGAACGCGAGCTGTGCGCCGTTGTTGACCGCAGAGATGGTGATCTCGAATGGAGCGTGCTGACCGCGGTGTGACCCGCACTCGTTCACCGGCGCGATCGGCCATTGCCCGGTGTTGCGAGGCGGCAGGTGGTTGCCGCCTCTGCGCACCAGGCGATTACGTGTTTGCCGCAGCCTTCTTCGGCGCGGATTTTTTCGCCGGGGTCTTCTTTTCTGTAACCTTGGCTGCTGTCTTGGCCGGCGCCCTCTTCGCCGGCGCTTTCTTCTTGGCCGTCTTGCCCTTGCTCGGCATGGCGGCGCGCGCGTCGATCAGCTCGGCGGCTTCTTCCAGCGTCAGGGCGTCGGGCGCGATCGTCTTGGGCAGGGTGGCGTTGGTTTCACCGTCGGTGACATAGGGGCCGTAGCGCCCCTCCATCAGCTTGATCTCCGCCTCGGTGCGCGGATGCGGCCCAAGCACCTTGAGCGGCTCACGCGAGCCGCGCTGCGGGCGGCCACCGCCGGCAGCTGCCTCGGCGAGCTTCACCACGGCGGCGTTCATGCCAGTTTCGAACACGTCGGCGGTGCTCTGCAATCGGGCGTATTTGCCGTCATGCTGCAGATAGGGGCCGTAGCGGCCGATCGAGGCGACGATGTCCTTGCCGGTTTCAGGGTGCTGGCCGATCGTGCGCGGGAGGCTGAGGAGCTTCAGCGCCATTTCCAGGTCGAGCTCGCCCACATCCTTGGGGATCGAGGCGCGCTTCGCGTCCTTGCCTTCGCCCAGCTGGATATAGGGGCCAAACCGTCCCGACTTGCGCTCCACCGAGAGGCCGGTTTCCGGATCCTGGCCAAGCTGTTCCGGCTCGCCGCTGTCGCCGGCCTCACCGCCCGCCTGCGCGAAGCGGCGGGTGTATTTGCATTCCGGATAATTGGAGCAGGCGATGAACGCGCCGAACTTTCCGCCGCGCAAGGCGAGCTTGCCGGTGGTGCAATTGGGGCACAGGCGCGCGTCGCTGCCGTCCGCCCGGTCGGGGAAGAGATAGGGCGCGAGGAAAGTGTCGAGCTGCTCGGTGACTTCGCTTGGCTTGAACTCCATCACTTCAGTCGTGCGCGGCTTGAAATCGCGCCAGAAGCTTTCGAGCACCGCCTGCCATTGCGCGCGGCCGCCTGAGACGTCGTCCAGTTCCTCTTCCAGCTCGGCGGTGTAATCATAGCCGACATAGCGTTCGAAGAAGCGTTCGAGGAACGCCGTCACCAGCCGTCCGCTCTCCTCGGCGAAGAAGCGGTTCTTTTCGACTCGCACATAGGCGCGGTCCTTCAGCGTCTTGATGATCGAGGCGTAGGTCGAGGGGCGGCCGATGCCGAGCTCCTCCATCCGCTTGACCAGCGAGGCTTCGGAAAAGCGCGGCGGTGGCTGGGTGAAATGCTGTTCGGCGTCGACGCTCTTCTTGGCCGGGGAATCGCCGTCGCGCATCCGCGGGAGGCGCTTGGCGTCCTCATCGGTGCTGTCGTCCTGCCCCTCTTCATAGAGCGCGAGATAGCCGGGGAAGAGCACGACCTGACCAGTGGCACGCAGGATGTTGCGGCCAGTGCCGTCGGCCATGTCGACGGTGGTGCGCTCCATGCGGGCGGACGCCATCTGGCTGGCAAGCGCGCGCTTCCACACCAGTTCGTACAGCCGGGCATGATCGCCCGAGCCGACCTTGTCGCGCGAGAAGTCGGTCGGGCGGATCGCCTCGTGCGCTTCCTGCGCGTTCTTGGCCTTGGTCTGATACTGCCGCGGCTTGTCGGGCACGTAGCTAGCGTCATAGCGGTTGGCGATCGCGCCGCGCGCGGCGTCGATGGCGCTGCCGTCCATCTGCACGCCGTCCGTCCGCATATAGGTGATCGCGCCGTCCTCGTAGAGCTGCTGCGCGATCCGCATCGTGTGATCGGCGGAGAAACCGAGCTTGCGCGCTGCCTCCTGCTGCAACGTCGAGGTGGTGAAGGGCGGAGGTGGGTTGCGCGTCGCGGGCTTGGTCTCGACCCGCTCGACGGTGAAGCGACCGGCCTCGACCGCGGCCTTCGCCTTCAGCGCATCGCCTTCATTGCCGATCGACAGGCGATCGAGCTTCTTGCCCTCCCATTGCACCAGCCGCGCGGTGAAGGGCGTGCCGTCCTGCTCAAGTCCGGCAGTGACGGACCAATATTCCTGCGCGCGGAACGCCTCAATCTCACGCTCGCGATCGACGATCAGGCGGAGCGCGACCGACTGTACGCGGCCAGCGGATTTGGCGCCTGGCAGCTTGCGCCACAGCACCGGCGAGAGCGTGAAGCCGACGAGATAGTCGAGCGCGCGGCGGGCGCGGTATGCGTCGATCAGATCGGTATCGAGTTCGCGCGGGTTCGCCATCGCGGTCGTCACAGCCGCCTTGGTGATGGCGTTGAAAGTGACGCGTTGAACGTCCTTGGGCAGCGCCTTGCGCTTCGCCAGCACTTCCTGGACGTGCCAGCTGATCGCCTCTCCCTCGCGATCAGGGTCGGTGGCGAGGATCAGCCGGTCGGCACCCTTTGCCAGATCGGCAATCGCCTTCAGCTGCTTGGCCTTGTCGGCGTAATTTTCCCATTCCATCGCGAAGCCGGCGTCCGGATCGACCGAGCCGTCCTTCGCCGGCAGATCGCGAACATGGCCGTAGCTCGCGAGAACGCGATAATCCGAGCCGAGATACTTTTCGATGGTCTTCGCCTTTGCGGGCGATTCGACAATTACAAGCTGCATTGGCGCCTAACTAGTGATCCTCACACGTATGCGCGAGGGTGGAGAGCGCCGGCCCCTGCCGTCAAGCCAGCGTTCTCCCTTTTCGGCTGCCGAATGTCAGACGGTGCGTACTGGCGTCGCTCGCCAAGCGAGGAGGAAGCCGAGCCCAAGCAGCAGGTCGAACGCGCCGAACAGCAGCACCAGGGCGGGCACCTTGCCGGCGGCGAACAGCAACACGGCCGGTATGCCGAACGCGAGTTTCTCCGCGACGGACGGCAGCATCAGCGCGCGGTAGCGGAGAGGATCGCCACCGATCACCCAGAAGACGAGCTGGAAGGCACTGGCGGTGCCGATAAAGCCATAGGCGACCAGCTCCGCTCCCGCCGGCTGGGGAAGCAGATATTGCGGCAGCAGCGCGAGCAGGCCGAAGATCGCCGCGCCGCGAAACCACAGCGATACCCAGCGTGGCGCGCCCGCCGCGCCGATCACGCGGCCTTGGCAGCGCGTTCGGGCGTGAACTCCACCTCAAGCCGACGAACGGCATGGACGAAGTTGTTGGGGGCGATGTCCATCTCGCCCGTCCAGCGAATGTCGGGGAAGCGGGCGAACATCTGGCGATAGGCTTCTTCCAGCTGAAGCTGAGCCGTCATGCGGCCGATGCAGATGTGCGGGCCGTGGCCAAAGGCGATGTTCTTCTCGGCATTCGCCCGCGTGATGTCGAACCGGTCGGGACCGGGGAACATGGCGGGATCGCGGTTCGCCGCGCCGTAATACATGATCACCTTTTCACCCTCGGCGATCTGCTGGCCCTCCAGCTCGGTGTCCTTGGTGGCGGTACGCCGCATGTAGATGACGGGGGAAACCATGCGGGTGATTTCATGCACGGCATTGGTGAGGAGGCTGCCGTCCGCCTGCAGCTTCTGCTTCTGATCCGGGTTCTCGGTGAACAGCTTCATGGCGCCCGAGATCGAATTCCGGGTGGTGTCGTTGCCGGCGAACACGATCAGCAGCCAGGCGCCGTCGAGATAGGGGTCGGGCAGCGGATCGCCCTCCACCACGGCATTGGCAATGGCGCTCATGAGGTCCGGCTGCGGATCGGCGCGGCGCTTGGCGAGCATGTGGCGGCCGTATTCGAACATCTCGCCGACGTTCTTGTTGAACATCTCAATGAAGGCGGCGATCTGTGGGCTGAGTTCGCCCCCGCTGGCCATCTGCTCTGCCTGCTCGGTGGCGATCTGCTGCGCCATTTCGAGGAAGTGGATCCAGCCGATGAACTTCTCACGATCAGCTTCGGGCACGCCCAGCATCTCGCACAGGGTAAAGATCGGCAACCGCTGCGAAAATTTCTCCACGAGGTCGCACTTGCCCAGCGGCGCCATGGTATCGAGCAGACGGGTCACTTCCGCCGAGACGCGATCGCGCAGGCCCTTGATATAGGTGGCGGTGAAATAGGGCATATGCTCGCGCCGCAGCTCGCGATGCGGGCGCGCGTCGAGATTGATCATCGAATTGGTCGAGGCCGAGAACAGGATCGGGTGGCGCGTTTCCTGCGGCCCCAACGCCATCAGGATGCCGCCCTTTTCGCTGCTGAAGGTCTGCGGGTCGCCATTGACCCGCTTCACGCCGTCGAAGCTGGTGACGGCCCAGAAACCCACGCCGTCGCGTGGCATGGGGTGCCACATCACCGGCGCCTCTGCGCGCATGCGAGCGAAGTCGTCCCATGGCTGGCCCTGCGTGAAGCGGCGGATATCGATGAGGTCGACGCCCGGGAGGGTCGGGTAATTCGGGTCAAAGGTGGGGCCTGCGCGCCCTTCGATGATGTGATCGCTGACGAGATGCATGTTACGCTCCGAATTCAAACAAGATCAGGGGTGAAGCGGATGTTGCCGCGGGCCATGCCTTGCGTCACGACCTCCAGCCCGCCCGACTTCACCATCCATTCCAGGCGGTGATCGCGGTATTCGCGCTTGAAGAGGCCCTGTTCCAAGAGCTTGGCGACATCGCCCATCCCCCCGGCGGAAGCAGCGGCGGCAGCTTCGGCGACAGTATCGCGCACCGACCGCCGCGCATTGGCGCGGGCCAGCCAAGCGGCGAGCTTCGAGCCGGGCTCGGGGGCGATGCCGTGGCCGACCGATCCGTTGACATAGGGCACCACCGACAGGTCGCCCCAGCCGAACGTTTCTCCGTTGAACCATTCGCGATGGCCAAGCTCGCGCTCCAGCCAGTTGAAATAGCCGCGCACCTGTTCGCCGGCGCGGGTGCTCAGGGCGTCACCCAGCGGGCCTTCCGCACGGCGGAACCAGCGCAGTTCGGAGAGGCCCCAGTTCACGGCCTCCAGATGGGTGTCGACCACTTCCTCGATCATGCGCACGCGAGCGCGATCGGCGGGGGTGGCTGGGAGCAGCGGGGGCTCCGGCCAGGCATCCTCGATATATTCCAGGATGATGGTGGAATCGAAGATGCCGAAGCCATTGTGGACGAGCGCGGGCACTTCGGCGCGCGGATTGGTGGCGACGAACTCGCCAGCCGCGCCGCCAACGCCGATCCCGCCGGGGACCGCCGTGTCAAAGGCCACGTTCTTTTCGCGCAGCGCGATCTTCACCTTCTGCGCATAAGGCGACAGCGGGTGATCCCATACTGTCACGGTCATGCCGCACCTCCCCATAACTTTTGTTCTGGAGACGCTATGCCGTCGCGCGCGGAGAATCCAGTTCTATTTCGCTACCTGTTTCGGCGGCGGAAACTTGCCCGGGCGATCCACACGCCGAAGGCGAGAAGGACGATGGGCGCGAGCCACAAGGGCAGGGTGACGGGGCTGACCGGCGGATCGTAGGTGACGTAATCGCCGTAGCGGGCGATCAGCCAGTCGCGGACCTCGTTCGCGCTTTCGCCCGCGGCGATGCGCTGACGTACCAGGCTGCGCATGTCGCCGGCCATGTCGGCATCGCTGTCGATGATCGCCTGCCCCTGGCACACGAGGCAGCGCAGGGTTGCCATCAGCGCCGTCGCTTCCGCCTCTTTGGCGGGATCAGGCAATTGGACGTTGGCATAATCTGCGGGGGGGCGGCCCTGGGCCGTTGTGGGGGGTGCCAGTGCCAGCGTGGCTGCCATCGTCGCGCAGCCGATCTGGCGCAGCAGGGGCATCAGCGCCGCATCGCGCCGCCGAGCGATCATCGGGCCTTCCGCCATGCTTCTGCCAACGCGGCGACATCCTCGTCGCGGATGTCCCCGACGTGCTGCTTCACGATGATCCCGCGACCATCGACCACAAAGGTTTCGGGTACGCCCGAGGAGCCGAGCGACAGCTGAACCTGGCTGTTCTTGTCGTCGCCGACGCGTGCATAGGGATCGCCGTGGCGCTTCAGGAACTGCGCGATCGCGGTGTCGCTATCGCGGATCGCGACCGCGTCGATCGGGATGCCCATCGCTTTCAGCTTCATGAGCTGCGGTGCCTCGGCAATGCACGGCACGCACCAGCTGGCGAAGATATTGAGCAATCGCGGCTGGCCGGCCCTCAGGTCGCCAGCCGACAGGCCGGGCTTGCCGGACAGGATGGGCGGGAGATCGAATGCGGGCACGGCCTTGCCGACCATTGCCGAATAAACGGTGCGGTCGCTTGGCTTGCGCAGCTCCCGCACGGCGAACACGACCACCACCGTAAAGATGGCGAGCGGCAACCAAAGCAGCCAACGCCTCACGCGCCCCATGCCTCGCGATGGGCGGCGGCCTCGACCGCCTCGTGTGCGCGGCGCTTCTGCCGCCGATCACGCAACCAGTGGCCAAGGATGGACAGCGCGCCGCCGAGCGCGATCAACAACCCGCCGAACCAGATCAGCGTGACCCACGGCTTCCACCAGAGACGAAGCTGCCAGCGGCCCTGCCCATCGGATTGGCCGAGCACGGTGTAGAGCTGCCCGTCGAGCGCGGTGAGAATGGCGCTCTCGCTGGTGGTGGTCGGCGGGTTGGAGAAGAAGCGCGATTGCGGCGCCAGTAGCGGGCCCGTGCCGTTTCCGCGCTGCACGTCGAGGCGGGCCTCCAGCGCAGACCAGTTGTCGCCGATCACCGGGCGGATACCGCGAAGGGTGACGAGGTAAGGGCCGACGCTGGCGGACTCGCCAATGCGCTTCGCCACCAGCGTTTCCTTGGTGAAAGCGGACGAGGCGGCCATGCCCGCCAGGCTCACCGCGATACCGAGATGGGCAACCACCATGCCGTAGACGAACATCGGCGTGCGCAGGAGATTGCGCCCGAACAGCGGCACGATGCTCGCAACCGCCAGACCAGCCGCGAGTGCCAGGCCGAGCATCGGCAGCAGCCCGAACCAGCCCGCAAGCACGATCGATAAGACCGCGCTGATGCCCGTGGCGGCAATCGGCCAGGTCATTCGTTTGACCAGTGCCCTTGCCGAGTCCCGCCGCCAGCGGAGCAGTGGGCCGGCGGCCATGACCGCGACGAGAACCAGCGCAATCGGGCCGGCGGCCTTTTCGAAAAAGGGCGGGCCGACCGACAATTGCGTGCCCATCGCGGCCGCCAGGATCGGGTAAAACGTCCCGATCAATACGATCCCGAGAATGACGGAGAGTAGCAGGTTGTTGGCAACGAGGCTCCCCTCGCGGCTCACAAGCTCGAACGTGTTGCCCGCCCGCACCAGGCCAATTCGGGTGGCGAACAGCGCTAGTGCACCGCCGATGTAGATGGCCAGCAGGATCAGAATGAAGGTTCCGCGCTCGGGATCAACGGCAAAGGCATGAACGCTGGTGAGGATGCCGGAGCGCACCAGGAAGGTGCCGAGCATCGACATGGAGAAGGCGACCACCGCCAGCATCACCGTCCAGGCGCGAAGGCCATCGCGCGTGGCGAGCACGCTGACCGAATGGAGCAAGGCCGTTGCCGCGAGCCACGGCATGAGCGAGGCGTTCTCGACCGGATCCCAGAACCACCAGCCGCCCCAGCCAAGCTCATAATAGGCCCAGTAGCTGCCGGCGGTGATGCCGATGGTGAGGAACACCCAGGCGGCGAGGACCCACGGCCGCATGGCGCGCGCAAAGGCAGGGCCCACGTCGCGCGTGACCAGCGCGCCCACAGCAAAGGAGAAAGCGACCGAGAGGCCGACATAGCCGGCGTAAAGAGTCGGGGGATGGAACGCGAGGCCGGGGTCCTGCAGCAGCGGATTGAGGCCTTGCCCGTCCGCAGGCGAGTTGGTGAGGCGCGCGAACGGGTTCGATGCAAAGAGCAGGAAGGCGTAAAAGCCGAGTGCGATCGCGGCTTGCGCGCCGAGAGTCGCGGTGAGCGTGCGTTCGGCGATGCGGCGTTCAAGAAACGCCACGGCTCCGCCGGCGACGCCGAGGATCGTGACCCACAGCAGCATCGACCCTTCATGGTTTCCCCATGCGCCGGCGAATTTGTACAGCCACGGTTTCGCCGAATGGCTGTTTGCGACAACCAGCGCGACGGACATATCGGAGGTCAGAAACACGCGGATCAGCGCGGCCATTGCTAGCAGCGCCAAGCCACCCTGCACGATGGCCACAGGACGGACGGCCGCGGCGAGGATGTCGTCACTGCGCCGCACCGCGAGTGCGGCAAGCGCAAGCTGCATCGCTGCAAGCGATGCGGCGAGCCACAATGCGACGAGACCGGCCTCGGCAATCACTGGCGGGCGCCGGCGGGGAGCATTTGAGGCAGGCTCATCCCCGCCGCATCGGATGCGAGCTCGAAGTCACGGCTACGGAGCGTCGGACCGGCCTCTATCACATCGTCATGCCGGACTCGTCCCTGTAAGCACCCGGCGGCATCCGCGACGTCGGCGCATGACCGAAGCCCCGGATGCCGGCCCCCGGCCGGCGTGACGATCAATGCCAAATCCACTGGCCCTTAGCGCTCGTAAGCCTTCGGCAGCGCGCCCTCGGTCGGCACAAGATACCGATCACGCAATTGCAGCTGGCGCGAACGCATCGGCTGCGCCCGGCCATCGATCCATACCGCCGTGGGCGAGGAGGAAAGCTCAAGCGGATCGCCATCCCACAGCACGACGTCTGCACGGCGGCCCGCGCGCAGCGAGCCGATCTCTCCCTCCATGCCGAGCGCGGCGGCCGGGGCGGAGGTGATCGAGGCCAGCGCCTCTCCCCAAGTTAGCCCGGTATGGCCGGGGACGCGGGTGATGGCGACAAGGTTGCCGGCATATTGCCGAAGGTTGTGCTCACCGCCGTTGTTGCCGGTGGAAGCGAGCGCCACCTGAACGCCCGCGGCGCGCATCCGGCCGACGTTCGACTCCGTTGCACCGAGCGATTCAAACTGCGCGGGCAGATCGGCGAGCGCGGCAGCGATGACGGGAACGCGAGCAGCCGCGATTTCGCGCGCGACCATCCAGCCTTCGGACACACCGGTCAGCACCAGCTTGAGCTTGGGATAGTCACGCGGCAGCGCCAGCACCGTCAGGATGTCGCTGGCGCGCTCGACATGGACGACGAGCGGCATGGCGCCGTCCAGCACGCGCAGCAGTGCATCGGCATCGCCGCGCTTGACGAGCGAGTCCTTCTCGCGGCCGCCGAATGCAGCCGGGTTGCGGCGGAAATCCTGCGCCTGTGTCAAGGCGTCGTGTAGCATGGCATAAGCGGCCGGTCGGCTGCCGCCGGCGATGCGCCCGCCGCTTTCGCCAAGCTCCACGAACTGGAACGCGCGGGCGCGCGTGACCGGTTGGGCATCGTCGCCGAGGTCAATCACGGCGCCCTGGCCAGCAAAGATCGATCCGGCTGCCTCCGGTGCGACGAACGCGCGTGTCACGCCGCCGAGGCGCTCATTGGCGATCTTCACTTCGGCCGGGTTGATCGCGACCGAGATGTCGATGGCGGCGTTGAACGGCGCGGTACGGGCGCCCGTGTCATTGCTTTCCGAGACGCCGCCGGCATCTGCGATGCCAAGATCGCTGAACCCGGCAACAAAGCCGGGCGCGACCCACTTGCCGCTGCCGTCGATCACCTGCGCGCCCGCAGGCACAGCGACGCCCGCGCCGCTCGCAACGATGCGGCCGTTCTGGAACACGATGGTGCCATTCTCGACCGGGGCGCTGCCGTCCCCAACCGCGATGGTCGCGTTGGTGATCGCCACAGTCTGTGCCGCAACCGGGCTCGCCAGCATCGTGGCGAGGAGGAGCAAAGCGCGCTTCACTTGACATCTCCCGAGCCGGGCTGGCCAAGCTCGAAGTCGCTCACCGGGCGACGCTTGGGATCATTGGCATCGTACAGCAGCGCGCCGTCGATCCAGACCTTGTCGGGGCGGGTGTAGACGCTGAACGGATTGCCGTTCCACAGAACGACGTCGGCCATCTTGCCGGGCACGAGGCTGCCGGTCTTGTCGGCAATGCCCGTCGCCTTGGCGGGGCCCAGCGACAGCCACTTCCACGCGACTTCCGGCGCAATATTGATGCCGGCGCGGCGGCCCGAGGCGAGCACCTTGGCAACTTCCTGATTCAGACGCTGGATGCCGTTTTCGTCATCCGAGTGGATCATCGCGCAGGTGCCGGCACGCTCAAGAATGGCGAGGTTCTCGCCGATGCCGTCATAGCTTTCCATCTTGAAGCCATACCAATCGGCCCAGACCGCGGCGCAGGTGCCGTTCGCCTTCAGCACGTCGGCGATCTTGTAGGCTTCGACGGCGTGGTGGAAGGCGGTGACCTTGTAGCCGAACTCCTTTGCCATATCCTCGACGATCGCCATTTCGTCGGCGCGGTAGCAGTGGTTCTGGATCAGGATCTCGCCGGCCAGCACGCCGCGCAGCGTGTCCATCGCAATATCGCGATCGGGCATGTCGCCGCCGTCCGCCTCGTAGCGATCCCACTTGCGACGATAGCTTTGCGCCTTTGCCCAGGTTGCGCGATCAACCGCGACATTGCCCATGCGGGTGGAAGGCTGGCGGCCCTTGGAGCCATAGACGCGCTTGGGGTTCTCGCCGCACGCCATCTTCAGGCCGTAGGGCGCGCCGGGAAATTTCATCCCCTGCATGGTGCGCGAATAGACGTTCTTCAGCACCACGGAGCGGCCGCCCATGAGGTTTGCCGAGCCGGGCAGGATCTGCAGCGTGGTGACGCCGCCGTTCGCCAGCGCGCGGCTGAAGCCCGGGTCCTGCGGCCAGACGCTGTGTTCGGCCCAGACATCCGCGGTGATCGGGCCGGTCGCCTCGTTCCCGTCGCTGTGCGCCTGGACGCTGGGGGTGGGATAATCGCCAAGGTGGCTGTGGATGTCGATGACGCCGGGCGTCACCCACTTGCCGGTGCCGTCGATCACTTGCGCATCGGCTGGCGCATTCACGCTTGTGCCGACCGCGACGATCTTGCCGTCGGCGAACAGCACTTGGCCGTTGTCGATCCGGCCGCCCTCGCCGTCGAAGACGGTGACGTTGCGCACCACCGTGGGCACACCGGGATAGGCGCGGTACGTCGAGGGGTAGGGATCGCGCGCATAGGGCTTGGGCGCGGCCTTCGACGATGCCGTCTTCGGGCGGGCGTCGCCTTGCGAGCAGGCAACAAGCGACAGCGCGGCGACACCGGTTGCCAGCACGCGCCCGGCGGTGAGAGTGCGAAGGATCATGGCCGCCGTGATTGGACGGACCCGCGCCGGAAGACAAGCGCTTAGCCGCTGCTCCAGCGCAATCCGTCGCAACCAGACGCGGTGGCTCAGGTCGCGCTGTCGAGCGTTTCCACCACCAGCCGATCGTTGGTGTAAACGCAGACCTCCGCGGCGATGCCCATTGCCTTGCGGCAGATCACTTCGGCGTCCTTTTCATAGTCGACCAAAGCGCGCGCAGCGGCGAGCGCGAAATTGCCGCCCGAGCCGATCGCGGCAACGCCCGCTTCTGGCTCCAGCACGTCGCCATTGCCGGTGAGGATCAGCGTCACGTCTCTGTCGGCGACGATCATCATCGCCTCGAGGTTGCGGAGATATTTGTCCGTCCGCCAATCCTTGGCCAGTTCCACCGCGGCCCGCATCAGATGGCCCTGGTGGCGCTCCAGCTTCGCCTCGAGCCGCTCGAACAGGGTAAAGGCGTCGGCCGTCGCGCCGGCGAAACCGGCGATCACCTTGCCCTCGGGGCCGAGCGTGCGGACCTTGCGCGCGTTCGGCTTCATCACCGTCTGGCCCATCGATACCTGGCCGTCGCCGGCGACGACCACTTTCCCGCCCCGACGCACCGACAGGATCGTCGTGCCGTGCCACACGGGCATGCTGCTTTGTTCACTCATGGGGCGGCATGTAGGGTGTCCTGCGGGCATGCAACAGGGGCCTCGCCGCTTGATCCCCTGTGCCGATCGCACGACGGTTAGGGACGGGTTTGTTGGCGCGAATGTTGAGAATGTTGAGGCGCTGGCGCGTTTCCAGCCGGGCGCCTCAACATTCACGCCGACCGCTTACCGCGCCTTCGCCTTCCCCCATTCGCGCGCCACGGTGTAGCCGAGGTATCCCGTGCCGAAGAGCGCATAGAGCGGTTCGGGGATGCCGGTGAGGTACGCGTTCATGCCGCGCGCGATCGCCTCTGCCGTGGCGGGGCGGATCGCGGCGATGATGCCCATCGGGATCGACCAGAGCAGCAGCACGTACATGACGTAGAGGAAGCTGGGGCGCGCGCGGCTGGTCCAGGGATCGGGCGAGCCGGCCTCCGTCACCACGGCCGCCATCTGCGCCGTCAGCCGTTCGAGTTCCTGCGATCCTTCGAGCCGCAGCAGCTCCAGCTTTGCCGCTTCGCGTGCCTTCGGATCGGGCACGATCTTGTCGATCAGCGCTGCGAGCGGGCCAATGAGCGTGTCGAGCAATGTCATGTTCGTCCTCCCCTCAGCCGATCCGGTCGGCGAGCCAGCCGTACAGGAACGCTTCGTTCGCGGGGCGCTGTTCGGCGAGCGAGAGATAGCGTTCGCCCTGCAGCGCCTCGATCGCCTTGAGCAGCACCGTTTCGCCGGTGACGCCGCGCGTCCGGAGGAAACCGTCGAGCGCTGCGAGGGTTTGCGGGCCGATGCGCCCGTCGAGCAGCACGTCAGGATAGTCGCGCGCGCCGCGGTTCAGCGCGTTGAGCGCGCGCTGGAGAAAGCCGGTCGCAACCGCCGGGCCCATGATGACGCCCGTGTCGAACAATTCGGCAGCGATCAGCGGCGCGCGGGTCGCGACCTGATCGAAGCGCGGGCGCTGCCAGTATATACGGCGGTAGATGGCGGCGGCGGCTTCTCGGGTAAAGTGGCGCATGTCGCCGGCATAGCCGTTCGCGCGCGCGACCGCTTCGGTGACGCCCCAGCGAGTCGCGCCGCCGCGGTCTGCGGGATGGTTGGTGTAGCCGCCTTCGCGGTCGATCACTGTGTCGATCAGGTCGTCGATCATGTTTCCCTCCGCTATGAGAACGTATAGGGAACATACATTGGCGGGCGGCGTGTAGGACAGTGGCGGCGTTGGCGCCGTAAAAGTCATCCCAGCCTTGCGCCGGGCTCCAACGTGCCGCGAGCTCTCTGGATGGGCGTTTGCGGAACCATGGATCCCGGATCAAGTCCGGGATGACGCGCGGGGTGGGTTGGGCGTCTGGACAACAGCCTCCGTCATGCCGGGCCTGTCCCGGCATCCAGGGTTCCGCGGGCTCTAAGGCCGAACGGGTTTGCGGAAGGCTGGACCCCCGCACAGGGCCGGGGTGACGTATTGTCCAGGGCTGAGGTTGCGTGTTGAGCGAGCCGCTCAGCTCAGGCCGTGATAGCCCTTGAACCAATCCACGAAGCGCGGAATGCCGATCTCGATCGGGGTGGTGGGCGCGAAGCCGTGGTCACGGCTGATCGCCGTGATGTCGGCGTAGGTGGCGGGGACGTCGCCGGGCTGCATCGGCTCGAGGCTGCGGACCGCCTTGATGCCGATCGCGTCCTCGAGCACGTCGATCATGCGCAGGAGCTGTTCGGGCTTGTTGTTGCCGATGTTGTAGAGGCGGTGGGGCGGGTTGGTGCCGGCATCGGCGGGCGGGTTGTCCGTCACCGCGATCACGCCCGCGACGATGTCGTCGATGAAGGTAAAGTCGCGGCGCATGTCGCCGTGGTTGAAGACGCGGATCGGCTCGCCCTTCAGGATCGCGTCGGTGAACAGCCACAATGCCATGTCCGGGCGGCCCCATGGGCCATAGACGGTGAAGAACCTCAGACCTGTCAGCGGCAGCCGATAGAGATGGGCATAGACGTTGCCCATCAGCTCGTCGGCCTTCTTGGTGGCGGCGTAGAGCGAGATCGGGGCATCGACGCGGTCGTCCTCGGCGAACGGCATCTTGGTGTTGCCGCCGTAGACCGAGCTGGACGAAGCGTAGCTCATCGACATCAGACCATCGCGGCTGCGGGCGTATTCCAGCATGTTGACCTGCCCGACCAAGTTCGACTGCACATAGGCATGCGGGTTGGTGAGCGAGTAGCGAACGCCCGCCTGGGCGGCGAGGTGGACGATGTGGGTGATCGGGTGCGGGGCGAGCGCGGCGGTGAGCGCCGCGTTGTCCGCGATATCGACCTCGGCGAAGGTGAAGCCAGGGTGCGGCGTCAGCAGCGCGAGGCGATCACGCTTCAGCTGGACGGAATAATAATCGTTGAGGTTGTCGATCCCGACCACCTGCTCGCCACGATCGAGCAACCGCTGTGCAACGGCCGCGCCGATGAAGCCGGCCGCGCCGGTGACGAGATAGGCCATGTTGTCGCTCCCTTGTCCGACGCGCGCGGTAGCGCAGGAGCATTGCCGCGCGCTTAAGACAAGGGCGATCCGTCATGCCGGACTGGACCCCGGCACAAGGCCGGGGTGACGGGGGGTTGGATCAGGCCGCTTCGGCGAGATCCGCGGGCAGGCGGATGAGGTAATCGAAGGCCGAGAGCGAGGCCTTGGAGCCTTCACCCATGGCGATCACGATCTGCTTGTACGGAACGGTTGTGCAATCGCCGGCGGCAAAGATGCCGGGCTGCGAGGTTTCGCCGCGGTGATCGATCTCGATCTCGCCGCGGGTCGACAGTGCCACTGCGTCCCTCAGCCATTCGGTGTTGGGAACGAGGCCGATCTGGACGAAGATGCCCTCCAGCTCAATCTCGTGCAGCGTATCGTGGTTGCGATCCTTATAGGTGAGCGCCACGACCTTGCTGCCGTCGCCCTTTACCTCGGTGGTGAGCGCGGAGGTGATGACCTTCACGTTGGGCAGGCTGGCGAGCTTGCGCTGAAGCACCGCGTCGGCGCGCAGATCGCGGTCGTATTCGATCAGCGTGACATGCGCGACGATGCCGGCAAGATCGATCGCTGCCTCGACGCCCGAATTGCCGCCGCCGATCACCGCCACGCGCTTGCCCTTGAACAGCGGACCGTCGCAGTGCGGGCAATAGGTCACGCCCTTGTTGCGATACTGGTCCTCGCCCGGCACGTTCATCTGGCGCCAGCGCGCGCCGGTCGACAGGATCACGGTACGTGCCTTCAGCGTCGCGCCGCTTTCGAGCGTCACTTCGTGGAGACCGCCCTCGCGGGCAGCAGGGACGAGCTTGGCCGCCTTCTGCAGGTTCATCACGTCGACGTCATAATCGCCGACATGCTGCTCGAGCTGCGCGACGAGCTTGGGCCCTTCGGTGTGGCTCACCGAGATGAAATTCTCGATCGCCATGGTGTCGAGCACCTGGCCGCCGAACCGCTCGGTGGCGATGCCGGTGCGGATGCCCTTGCGTGCCGAATAGATCGCAGCGGCTGCGCCGGCGGGGCCGCCGCCGACCACCAGCACTTCGAACGGCTCCTTGGCTGCGATCTTCTCGGCGGCACGTGCTGAGGCGCCGGTATCGAGCTTCGCGACGATCTGCTCGACGTCCATGCGGCCCTGCGCGAACGGCTCGCCATTGAGGAAGATCGCCGGCACCGACATGATCTGCCGCGCCTCGACCTCCTGCTGGAACGCGCCGCCTTCGATGGCGACGTGACGAATGCGCGGGTTGAGCACGCTCATCAGGTTCAGCGCCTGCACCACATCGGGGCAGTTCTGGCAGGTGAGCGAGAAATAGCTTTCGAACTGATAGTCGCCGTCGAGCGCCTGGACCTGGTCGATCACTTCCTGCGACAGCTTGGGCGGGTGACCGCCGACCTGGAGCAAGGCGAGGACGAGCGAGGTGAACTCGTGCCCCAGCGGCACGCCGGCGAAGCGCACGGCGACATCGGTGCCGACACGGCGGATCAGGAACGAGGGGCGGCGCTGATCGTCGTCGGCGCGGATGACGCTGACCTGATCGGACAGGGCGGCGATCTCGTCCAGCAGCTCCAGCATCTCGCGCGACTTGGCGCGATCGTCAGCGGAGGCGACCAGCTCGATCGGCTGGCGGATGTTGGCGAGATAGCCCTTGAGCTGGGTCTTGAGATTATTGTCGAGCATCGAGCCCTCCTGGGAGTTGGTGGCTGCCTTCACGTCAGCGGTGCGGCCCCGCGCACAAGGGGGGGAGGGGACGCGGGGGGAGTGGCGCCGCACCGCTGGCGTGAGGGCAGATAAGGTCTGGGGTGGCGGGCGGTTCCGCCACTCAATCGCGTCACGCCGGGGGTTAGCCCGGCATGACGGACGTGCGGTGGACGGGGCGGATACGCAGCCCCGTCCGCGATACTGAACGGTTAGGCTTAGATCTTGCCGACGAGGTCGAGCGACGGGGCGAGCGTGGTTTCACCCTCTTCCCACTTCGCCGGGCAAACCTCGCCCGGGTGCGCCGCGATGTACTGCGCCGCCTTGATCTTGCGCAGCAGCTCAACCGCGTTGCGGCCGACGCCCTCGCTGGTCACTTCCATCAGCTGGATCACGCCGTCGGGATCAACCACGAACGTGCCGCGATCGGCCAGGCCCTGGCCGGCGCGCAGGATGTCGAAGTTGTTCGAGATGGTGTGGTTCTGGTCGCCCAGCATGGTGAACTTGATCTTGCCGATCGCCGGCGAGGTATCGTGCCATGCCTTGTGGCTGAAATGCGTATCGGTCGACACCGAATAGATCTCGACGCCCATCTTCTGGAACGTCTCGTAATGATCGGCGAGGTCCTCCAGCTCGGTCGGGCACACGAAGGTGAAGTCGGCCGGATAGAAGAAGAACACCGCCCACTTGCCGCGCGTGTCCGCGTCGGTGACGGTGATGAACTTGCCTTCCTTATAGGCCTGGGTCTCGAACGGCTTGATGGTCGTGCCGATAAGCGACATGCGTATCTCCTTGCGTGAACGTGACGCCCAGATAGTGCGCCGCAGCAAGTGATTGAACCGGTTATAATCACTGGGGACGATCGATTTTATCGATCAACGGCGAGCATCCACGAAGATGGCTGTGGCAGCTCAATGCAAGCGGTCGATCAGTGCAGGGCGGTTCTGGCGGACGGGAGCGCGGCGCTTTGTGCGTTGCGGCATGGTGGGATGGCGCTCGGGCGAAGCGGTTCCGGTATTGGCCGTTGATGAGTGGCCGGAACTCGGCGGCGCCTCGCCCAGGCGCCACCCCCGATCGTCAGTACATGTGCTGGCCACCATTGATGGAGAGCGTCGATCCGGTCACGAACCCGCCCTCTTCCGAACAAAGGAATGCGACGCCGCGGGCGATTTCGTGCGCCTGGCCCAAGCGGCCGACCGGGATCTTGGCGACGATTTTGTCGAGCACGTCTTCGGGCACGGCAGCCACCATGTCGGTGTCGATATAGCCGGGTGCGATCGCGTTGACGGTGACGCCGGCACGCGCGCCTTCCTGCGCCAGCGCCTTGGTGAAGCCGTGGATGCCGCTTTTCGCGGCGGCGTAGTTCACTTGCCCATATTGCCCGGCCTGGCCGTTGATCGAGCCGATGTTGACGATCCGCCCCCAGCCCCGCTCGCGCATGCCGGGGAATACGGCCTTGGCCATGTTGAAACAGCCGCCCAGGTTCGTATCGATGACCTCCTTCCACATCTGATAGGTCATCTTCAGGATCGTGCCGTCGCGCGTGATGCCGGCGTTGTTGACGAGGACGTCGACCGGCCCGAGTTCTTCCGCGATCCGCGCGGCACCCGCCTGGCACGCGTCATGGTCGCTGACGTCCCATTTGTACGTGCGGATCCCAGTGCGTTCGGTGAAAGCGGCGGCGCGCTCGTCATTGCCGGCGTAATTGGCGGCAACGGTCAGGCCCATGTCTTCCAGGGCGAGGCTGATCGCTTCGCCGATGCCGCGTGTGCCGCCGGTAACGATCGCTACCCGTTTCATGCTCCGCTCTCCCTCGCTCCAGCCGACAGGACGCTACGAAAGCGACACCCAGCCTTCAAGCTCCCGAACGATCAGATTACGCAACATTTCAATGCCCACGGCGCTGTCGTTGAGACACGGCAGATAAGCAAAATGCGTTCCGCCCGCTGCCTTGAAAGCCTCACGGCCGCGGATCGCCAGCTCCTCCAGCGTTTCGAGGCAATCGGCGGAAAAGCCGGGTGCCACGATGGCGACCTTGCGGATGCCCTTTGCCGGGAGCACCTCCAACACCACGTCGGTTGCCGGTTCCAGCCATTTTGCGCGCCCGAACCGGGACTGAAAGGTCAACGTCACCTCGCGGCCGAGCGCCGCCTGCACCAGCCGCGCCGTCTTGTGGCAGTGGCAATAATAAGGGTCGCCGAGCAACAGGGTGCGCTGTGGCATGCCGTGGAAGCTGGTCAGTATCGCGTCGGGCTGGAAATCGAGCGCGGCGAGCCCGTCCTCGATCGATGTTTTCAGCGCTTCGATATAGGCCGGATCGTCATAATAAGGCGGAAGCGTGCGCACCGCCGGCTGCCAGCGCATCGCAGCCAGCTGTGCAAATGCCTTGTCATTGGCGGTCGCCGTCGTCGCGCCGGAATATTGCGGATAAAGCGGTGCGAGCAGGATGCGCTCGCAGCCGGCATCCTTCAGCGCCTGGATCCGATCGCCGATCGCGGGACGGCCATAGCGCATGGCGTAATCAACGGTGACGCCGGGCCCGAACGCACCGTCCAGCGCCTTGGCTTGCGCGCGGGTGACCGCGGCGAGCGGCGAGCCGTCCTCGCGCCACACCTGCTGATAGGCATGGGCCGATTTCTTCGGCCGCGTCGTGAGCACCGCGCCGCGCAGGATCGGCTGCCACAGCAATTTGGGCAGCTCCACCACGCGCGGGTCGGACAGGAACTCCGCGAGGTAGCGCCGTACCGACGGCGCATCGGGGGCATCGGGGGTGCCCAGGTTGATCAGGAGCACGCCGACGCGGCGTGGCGGGATCGGCGGGTGATCGGCTGGCTTGTTCATGGGGATCCAAACGGGAGTTGGCGGGGCCGCTTGCCGGTAGCGGCGGCAAGGGCATTGGCAATGGCGGGGGCGACGGCAGGAACGCCCAGATCGCTGACGCCGCCCGGATCGGCCGCGCTGGGGATCAGTTCGACCGTGATCTCCGGCGTGTCTGACAGGCGCGGCAGCCGGAGATCGCCAAGCGTGTGCAGGTCGGCGATGCCCGCCGCAAAGGCCGGCACGCGCGCGGTCGCGAGCGCGATGCCGAACACGATGCCGCCTTCCACCTGCTGGCGCACGATGTCGGGATTGATTGCGCGGCCACAATCGACGGCGGCGACGATGCGGCTGACCTTGGCGCGGCCGCCGGCATCATATTGCGCCTCTGCGAGCACGGCGATCATGCTGCCGGCCACCGCATGGCAGGCGAGCCCCTGACCGCTGCCAGCACGCCCGCCGTCCCAGCCGCCAAGCGACGCTGCGGTGGTCAGGCATCGGGCGAGGCGTGCGTCATGCCCGAGCATGCCGATGCGAAAGGACATCGGCTCGGCTCCGGCGCGATGCGCGACTTCATCGATGAAACATTCGGTGAAGAACCCATTCGCCCGGTCCGCTCCGCCGCGCAGGTGTCCGACCGGAAGGGTGATGTCCGCGCGATGCTGATCGATGGCGAGGGCCGGGACGCGATACGGCGGCACCGCGCCCGACATGGCGTAACCATCCGCACCTGCCGGCAGCGCCCGGGCCGCGCGAGCAAGCGGATCGGCGCCGAGCAGCCGCCGCGCGAGCGCAGCGCCGGTTGCCGGGGCGGCGATCTGCGCCTGCCAGCCGAGCAGGCGGCCATCGCCGGACAGGCGCGCCGCCATGCGTGCCTTGGCCGGTGCGCCGAAGCGATCATGGAGAATGGCTTCGCGGCGCGACCAGGTGAGCTGGACCGGCCGCCGCAGGGTGATCGCGATGATGGACGCCTGGGCGGCGGCATCGTGGTCCAGCGCCTGGCCGAACGAGCCGCCGATCAGCATGGGATGCACGGTGATGGCGCTTTCCGGCACGCCGATAGCACGGGCAGCGGCGCCGCGGGCCATGGTCGGTGCCTGTGTCGGGAGCCACAGCTCCAGCCGATCGGCATGCCACCAAGCGGTTGCGGTGGGGGTCTCCAGCGCGGAATGGGCGCCGAGGCCGATCGAATATTCAGCGCGCGCGACATCGCCGCGCAGCACATCGGCAATGTCGCCGACCTCGGCAAAGCGCGCGCCCTCGGCGTCAAGCGCAGCATCGAGCGCTCGGGCGATAGCGCCGCTGTCGGCCAATGCCCCGCGCGTTTCGAAGCGGGGACGCAGGGCCGCCAACCCCTGGATCGCGGCCCAGCTGTTGTTCGCGATGGCGGCGACCCAGCGCTCATTCTCGATCACGGAAACGACGCCGCTGACGCGATCTGCCGCCGCCTTGTCGACGCGCGTCAGCCGGCTTTCGCCGCCGGCCGGCCCTTGCGCGATGCTGGCGAAGACCATGTCGGGCAGCCGGACATCGGCGGTGAAGTTCGCCGACCCATCGACCTTGGCGGGCGCGTCCAGACGGGCCAGCGCCTGGCCGGTGAGCCGCCCTTCATCGCCGATCCGGAGCGGCAATTCCGATGGCAGGTCGAAGCTCGCGGCCTCCGCCGCCAGTTCGCCGAAGCGCAGGCGGCGATCGCCGTTGACCACCATGCCCTCGCTGGTTTCGCACTGCGCCCAATCGACCCCCCAGCGCGCCGCCGCCGCCTTGGCCAGCAGCACGCGGGCCGCAGCGCCGGCCTCGCGAAGCGGCGCTTCGAACATCCGCACGGAGGTGGAGCCGGCGGTCAGCAGCAGGGCGGAGCGAACCCAATGTTCGCGCCGGACCGGCTCGGGAACTCGTGCGAGACCGCCGTCGAACAAGGCCGCCGCCGCCAGCGGGTTGGAATAAAGCGGGCTCGGCAAGGCTGCTTCGACGCCGATCGTCCGCCAATCCGCGCCCAGCTCGTCCGCGAGGATCTGCGGCAGGGTGGTGTACACGCCCTGGCCATGCTCCGCTTGCGGGACGGCAACGGTGATCCGGCCGTTTTCCGCGATCTTCAGCCAGGCCCCGAGCGCCGTCTCGCCCTCCTGCGGCGCAAGATCGACGGCATAGCTTCGCGGCCAGACGGCCCAAGCAACGGCCAGGCCGAGCCCTGCCCCGCCAGTGACCAGCACGGAACGTCGCGAAATCATCGAGCCCGCTTAGCGCGCGCCGGTGCCCGCGTCATGAGGCCGCGTGAAAGAAGCGGTTAATCATATGATAACGCTTGAAAAAGGCAGCAAACCCTGTTGCTGCTGGAACGGATATCATGTTCAAGCGTACCGATAGGTGCGACCGGCGGGAACACGCCGGCATTGGGGGAAGGTGCGGAGATGGTCACGCGATCCGACGAGGAGCCTATTCTCGAGCGAATCGAGAAAGTATTGGCGGAGCTCTCCAGATCAATCGGCTCATCGGCGAACGGCGAGGAAGCCGACACGAGCGCGATCGAAGTGCCAGATCCAGTCGGAGCGACATCGTTCGGAGCAGCGGGGCGACTGAATACTGCCATCGCATGGGTGCGCGCGCGCGCGTGCCGAGATCAGGCATTTGGCGACGATCTTTTCTTTGATCCGGCGTGGAGCATCATGCTGGAGCTCTACATCCATCATCGCCAGCAAACTGCGACCTCCATCACGTCACTGTGCGTCGCCGCCAAGATTCCGCCAAGCACGGGCCTGCGCTGGGTCGCGCTGCTGGAAAAGCGCGGGCTGGTGGTGCGCGAGGCCGATCCGTTCGACAGGCGCAAGAGCTATGCGCGCTTGACCTCCGAAGCGATCGAGCGGGTGGAGCGCACGCTTGACGACGCAATGGAGAGCAACCGCAAGTTAGGCATCGAACGCGTGCGGCTGGTCAACTAAATCGAGCGCCTGCTGCACATGCATGGCGGCTAGCGACAGCGCTTGTGCATCAGGCCCGCGCCCTTCGGGCGTTGTGCGATCAAGGCAGCCGAGCACCAGGCGCAGCATCGCTGCACATTCGCTCGCGGTAACGGTTTTCAGCTCTGCGCCCATGGCTGCAAAAGCGGATTGCCGAGGCCCTTGTTCCACAAAGCTTCTACTCAGGTTGTTGCTCCTGGCAGCGTATAATCTGCCATCCGCTGACGAAGCAGCTTCTTGTCGATCTTGCCCGTTGCGCCGAGCGGGATCTCCTCGACGAACACGACATCGTCGGGCATCCACCATTTGGCGATCCTGCCTTCGAGGAAAGCGAGCAGATCGTCGCCGCTGGCGACCTCGCCGGCCTTCAGCTGGCAGAGCAGGATCGGGCGCTCGTCCCACTTGGGATGCGCGACGCCGATGACCGCGGCGAGCGCGACCGAGGGGTGGCCGGTGGCAATATTCTCGATCTCGATCGAGCTGATCCACTCGCCGCCGGACTTCACCACGTCCTTGGCGCGATCGGTTATCTGCATATAGCCGCGCTGGTCGATCGTCGCGACGTCGCCAGTATCGAAATAGCCGTCCTCGTCGAGGATCTCGCCGCCGTCGCCGCCGAAATAGGAGGAGACGATCGTCGGACCCTTGATCTTGAGGTGGCCAAAGGTCTCGCCGTCGTGCGGCAGTGGCGCGCCAGCGTCATCGGTCAGCTTGAACTTCAGCCCGCACATCAGGCGGCCCTGCTTGATCTTGTGCGCGACCTGCGCATCGTCATCCAATGCCGCGACCTCGGCCGAGGGGGTGGAGAGCGTGGCGAGCGGGGAGGTCTCTGTCATGCCCCAGCCTTGCGTGACCTCGACGCCATATTCGTCGCGGAAGGCGCGCACGAGCATTTCGGGAACCGCGGAGCCGCCGATCGTCACGCGTTGCAGCGTGTCCATTTTTCGGCCGGAACTGCGCAGATATTGGAGCAAACCCTGCCACACCGTGGGCACGGCGGCCGAATAAGTGACCCCTTCGGCCTCGATCAAATCGCAGATCGATTCGCCGTCCATCCGCGGCCCTGGCAGCACCAGCTTCGCGCCGACCGCGGGGGCGGAATAGACCACGCCCCAGGCATTGGCGTGATACATCGGGACGACCAGCAGCACCGTGTCGCGCGCGGACAGCGCCAGCGCATCGGCCTGAAGCGTCAGCATGGTGTGGAGGTAATTCGAACGGTGCGAATAGAGCACGCCCTTGGGATTGCCCGTCGTGCCGCTGGTGTAGCAGAGACCACAGGCGAGATTCTCGTCGAACCCGCCCCAGGCGTATTCCGCCGGCTCGCCCGCGATCCAATCATCGAAGGCGGTCGCGGCATAGTCGGTCTGCGGCATGGAGGCGGCATCGCACAGGAAGATCACCCGCTCGATCCCCGGCGCCTGCGGCAGCAGTTGCGCGACGATCTCGGCGCAGTTCGGATCGGCGAGCAGGATGCGATCGCCGGCGTGATTGGCAATATAAGCGATCTGTTCGAGGAAGAGCCGCGGGTTCAGCGTGTGGAGCACCGCGCCCATGTTCGTCGCGCCATACCAGGCGGCGAGGTGGCGGTGGCTGTTCCAGCCCATGGTAGCGACGCGATCGCCCTGCTTGATGCCGGCGCGGGCGAGCGCGGCCGACACCTGCTTCGCCATGTCGCGGATGTCGGCGTAATTGCTGCGCGTGACATGGCCGGCGGCGTCGCGGGAGATCACCTCGCGATTGGGTTGCCAGGTCGCGGCGTGATCGAGGAAGGTATCGACGGTCAGTTGCCCCGACTGCATCAGGCCCAGCATTACTCTCTCTCCGTCTTCCGTCATGCCGGGCTTGTCCCGGCATCCACTTATCCGCGTACTCAGCGGCTCTTAGGTTTGCGGCACCCTCAATGCCGGGACAAGCCCGGCAGGACGGAGCGCCAATCGGTCAGCCCTGCGCGGCCTTCCAGTCACGCTTCACCTTCTTCGCAAGGCTCCATTTGTGGACTTCGGTGGGGCCGTCATAGATGCGGAAGGCGCGGATCTCACGGAACACCTGCTCCACGATCGTGTCGCCGCTGACGCCGGTGGCGCCCATCACCTGGACGCAGCGGTCGGCGATACGCATCAACGCCTCCGACACGGCGACCTTTGCCATTGAGCTTTCCACCGTGCCCAGCACGCCGGTGTCGAGCACGTCGGCGCACCAATCGATCATCAGTTCCGACTGCTTCAGATCGATAAGGTTTTCCGCCAGCATGAAGCCGACGCCCTCATGGTCGACGAGCGGCTTGCCGAAGGCGTGGCGGCGGTTGGCATAATCGGTCGCGATTTCATGCGCGCGCACACAGGAGCCATGCCAGCGCATGCAGTGCGTGAGGCGTGCGGGCGCCAAGCGGACCTGTGCGAGCTTGAAGCCATCGCCGGGCTCGCCAAGCATCTGGTCTGCCGGCACGCGCAGATTGTCGATCGTGACCACCGAATGGCCGCCGGGCATCGAGCTGTCGATCGTGTCGAGCACGCGCTCGATGCGGATCGCAGGGTCCGGCAGGTCGACGAGGAACATCGACGCGCCTTCGTCCGCCTTGGCCATGACGATGCCGACCTTTGCGCCGTCTGCGCCGGTGATGAAGGTCTTGCGGCCGTTGATCACCCAATGATTGCCGTCGCGCACCGCGGTGGTCAGCATCATCGACGGGTCGGAGCCGGCGCCGTTATCGGTGGCGGGCTCAGTCATGAAAAAGGCGCTACGGGCCTCGCCGCTGACCAGCGGCTTCAGGAAGCGCTCCTTGAGCTCCGGGCTCGCCTTCTGGCCAAGGAGGTACATGTTGCCCTCGTCCGGCGCCATGACGTTCACGGCGAGGGGCCCCAGCGGCGACAGGCCGGAGGCACGCAGCACGTCCGCCGTCTCGCGGTGCGTCAAGTGGCCGCCATCGGGGAGGATGTGCGGGGTCAGCACGCCGGCCTCCCGCGCCAGGCCGCGCATTTCCTGCACCAGTTCGTCGGACGGCCCATGCGTGCCGCAGCGCGGATCGCGCTCGTAGGGAACGATCCGTCCGCGCACGAACGTCTCGACCTTCGCGGCGATCTCCTGGCCTCTCGTCATCCCCATACCCGCATTATTGTTGTCAGATCAGGGTGCTCATGTCGTGTTTCGTTTCGTGTCGCCAGCCTAAAGACGTCGGCTACGGTCGCCAGCGCCGTGCATCGAGCGACCAGCGGCCCGGCCCGGCAAGCAGGATGAAGATCGACTCCATCAGCATCGCAAAGTCCGTGCGCGTCTCATGCGTCATGCTGAGGAAGCCGTAGCGGTCCAGATTCCTGACGCGGAACAGGAGGAAGTCGTGCCCCAGCAGGATCGGCACCTTGGTGCTGATGATCGCGACAAGCATGATGACGATCAGCGGAAGGGCAGCGACGCGCGCAAAGAGCCCGGCGAGGATCAGAAGGCCGCAGGCAAGCTCGACGACCCCGACCAACGGCCCCATCAATTCGGGCAGAGGGATGCCGATCTTGGCGAACCGCCCTGCCCCCAAGACGTCCGGGAGGATGAGCTTCTGATAGCCCTCCAGCACGAACACGAACGCCAGGCTGAGCCGAACGAAGATCGCCCAGCGGCTATCGCCCGGGTTATGCCACCATGGCTGCGTCACGTTGCTAACTCCCTGCCTTGCCGCAGCTGGGCGTTGCTTATGCCACCAGCGCCAGCAGCCGCCGCGCGCTTTTCAGGTGCGGGGCGTCGATCATCTTGCCGTCGAGTTGCAGCGCGCCGGCGCCGGGGTTTGCCTCGAATGCGGCGACGACCGCGCGGGCATGGGCGAGGTCGGCTTCGCTGGGGGTGAAGGCGTCATTGATCACCGCCACTTGCGTCGGATGGATCGCGAGCATGCCGGTGAAGCCGTCGCGGCGGCCGCGCGCGGCATAGGCCGCTAGGCCGTCGAGGTTGCGGAAGTCGGGGAACACCGTCTCGATCGCGGGGACGCCGGCGGCGTGCGCGCCGAACAGGGTGAGCGCGCGGACAACGCGATACGGATCGGTGTAGCTCCCGTCCTCCTCGCGCGCGCTGGTTGCGCCGATCGCAGCGGGTAAATCCTCCGCGCCCCAGGTGAGGCCGGCGAGGCGGCCAGCGACGCTGCCGAAGGTGCCGAGCTGGAACACCGCCGCGGCCGTCTCGCTGGCGACGGGCAGGATCGCGTAGTCGCCGGGCAGGCGATCGGTAAGCGTAGCGACGGAAGACGCGCCTTCCGCCTTGGGGAGGACGATGCCGTCGAGGGACAGACCGGCGATCGCCTCCAGGTCGGCGGCGGCCTCATCGCTGTCGATCGGGTTGATGCGCACGAAGACCGCCGGGCCATCCTCGCGCGGCGCCTCGATCCAGGCGCGGACGGCGGCGCGCGCCTCGGGCTTGCGATCAGGGGCGACCGCGTCCTCCAGATCGAGGATCAGCGCGTCGGCGCCGGTCGCGACGGCCTTGGGAAAGCGCTCCGGCCGATCGCCGGGGACGAACAGGAGCGATCGAAGCTTCACTTGCCCATCTCGGCGAGCTTGCGTTCCCAGGCGAGCGCATCGCGCACGATGCCGTCGAGATCGGCGCGCTTGGGCTGCCAGTCGAGCGCGGCGAGGATCGCGCTGTTATCGGCCACCAGCTCCGCGGGATCGCCGGCACGACGGCCCTCGACGCGGCGCTCGATCGTCATGTTGGTCACGCGGTCGACCGCGTCGAGCACCTCCAGGACGGAGAAGCCGCGACCATAGCCGCAGTTGAAGGTGAAGCTTTCGGCGGGGGCGGCGATCAGCTGCTTCAGCGCGGCGACATGCGCCTCGGCGAGATCGGAGACGTGGATGTAATCGCGCACGCCGGTGCCGTCGCGGGTGGCGAAATCGGTACCGAACACGCCGACGGCGGCGCGCTTGCCGGTTGCCGCTTCCACGGCGATCTTGATGAGGTGGGTCGCGCCGACCGTTGACTGGCCGCTGCGCCCTTCCGGATCGGCGCCGGCGACGTTGAAGTAGCGCAGCGCGCCATAGTTCATCGGATGCGCCGCCGCGACATCGCGCAGCATCGCCTCGGTCATCAGCTTCGACATGCCGTATGGATTGATCGGGAGCTGCGGATCATCCTCGGTGATCGGCACCTTGGTCGGGTTGCCGTAGGTCGCGGCGGTCGAGGAGAAGATGAAGTGCGGCACGCCCTCCGCCACCGCGCTTTCGATCAGGCTGCGCGTCGCGCCGGTGTTGTTGCGATAATATTTGAGCGGATTCTCGACCGATTCGGGCACCACCACGGAGCCGGCGAAATGCATGATCGCGCGGACATTGTGCTGGCGGATCACGTCGCGCACGCCGGGATCCTCGACGGCGATGCTGACGAAAGCGGCGCGCGGATCGACCGCCCAGTCGAAACCGGTGACGAGATTGTCGATCACCACCACGTCATGGCCGGCATCGAGCAGCGCCAGCACTGCATGGCTGCCGATATAGCCCGCCCCGCCCGTCACCATCACCTTGCCATCGAATGCCATGCTGATCTCCCTCTTTGCGCGCGACCTAGCGGCTTCCTACATTGGCCGCAAAGGAGACTGCATCTCATGACCGAATATGCGACGCTTGCCGGTGGCTGCTTCTGGTGCACCGAGGCCGTGTTCCAAGACGTGATCGGCGTTGAAAGCGTCGAGAGCATCTATATCGGCGGCACCGTGCCTAATCCGACGTACAAGCAGGTGTGCGGCGGCGATACGGGCCATGCCGAGGCGATCCGCGTGGGCTTCGATCCGCAGCAGATCAGCTATGGCGAGCTGCTCGACATCTTCTTCGCGACGCATGATCCGACGCAGCTGAACCGTCAGGGCAATGACGTGGGTACGCAATATCGCTCCGCCATTTTCCCTGAGACGGTGATGCAGGAGGAGCAGGCGAACCAGGCGATCGCGCGGGCGCAGGCCGATCACGACAAGCCGATCGTTACCACGATCGAGCAGGCCGACGAATATTATCCGGCCGAGGATTATCACCAGGATTATTGGGACGGCGAAGGCCAGCGTAATCCGTATTGCCTGGCGGTGATCCCGCCCAAGCTGCAGAAGCTGCGCAAGAGCTTCGCGGCGCGCTCCAAGGCGGCGACCGTCTCCGCCTGACAGGAGCGATTACCGGTGCGCGGCGCGGCGCAGGCGATCGTTGATCGCCGCGCCGATGCCGCTGTCTGGCATGGGGGCGATGGCGATGCGCGGGGGCGCGGCGGCGTCGGCGCGGTGGAGCGCGTCGAAGAGGCGGGCGGCGGCTTCGACCAAGTTGCCGGTCGCCGACAGCGTGTCGTCGCCGGCGATCTCACCAAAGCCGATCAGCCATTCGTCGTCCTGCCGTTCGGTGGCATCAAGGCGCAGCGGCTTGGCGGGGGCATAGTGCGTGGCAAGCTGGCCGGGAGCAGTGACTTTAAGGCCAAAAGAGGCCGCGGACAGGCCGAGTTGTTCCGCGGTGATCGGGCCGGGACGCAGGATCGCGCCGTTGCCCACAATGGTCGATTCGAGGCCGGCGGTGGTCGGGCCGTCATCGAGGATCAGGGGCACGCGGTTGCCGAGGCTGGCGGCGACATGTGCGGCGCGGGTGGGGCTGATCGCGTTGCTGGCGTTGGCGGACGGGGCGGCGAGCGGGCGGCCCGACACGCGCAGCAGCGCCTGCATCGCGCGGTGCGCGGGCACTCGGAGCGCGATCGTGTCGAGCCCGGCGGTGACGAGACCGGCGATGCCGGTGTTGGGGCGCAGCGGCAGGACAAGGGTGAGCGGGCCGGGCCACCAGCGCTCCGCCAGCGCCAGCGCGGCATCGTCGAACACCGCGATCCGCTCGGCGGACTCGCGATCGGGCAGGTGGACGATCAGCGGGTTGAAGCTGGGTCGGTCCTTGGCGGCATAGATGCACGCCACCGCTTCGGCATTGGTTGCGTCGGCGGCGAGCCCATATACCGTTTCCGTCGGCACGGCGACGATTCCGCCGGCATGGATCAGCGCCGTCGCTTCGGCGATCGCCGCTTCACCAAGAGGCAGGATTCGAGGGATTTGAGCCGTCATCGCCGGACGGTATAGCGGCGCGACACTGGAGAAGAACATGCCTTACACCGCCCCGATCACCGAGCAGCGTTTCGTGCTCGAGCATATCGTGCGCATCGCGGATCTTGCCGCTACGGAACGCTACGCTGCCGCCAGCCCGGACGTGATCGACGCGGTGCTGGAAGGAATCGGGCAGCTGGCCGAGGGCGAATGGGCGCCGCTGGCGCGGGCCGGCGACACGGTTGGCGCGAAATGGACGCCGGACGGCGTGGTGATGCCGGCAGGGTACAAGGAAGCCTACAAGGCCTATGTCGAGGGCGGCTGGGGCACCATCGGCGTACCGGAGGAATTCGGCGGACAGGGCCTGCCGTTCGCGGTGCAATGCGCGGTGCTGGAGACGCTGGGCAGCGCCAACATGGGCTTTGCGCTGGCGCCGATCCTGTCGGTGGGCGCGATCGAGGCGCTGCAGCACCATGGCACACCCGAGCAGCAAGCGACCTGGCTGCCCAAGCTTGCCACCGGCGAGTGGACCGGCACGATGAACCTGACCGAGCCGCAGGCAGGCAGCGATGTCGGCGCGCTGCGTGCGACGGCCACGCCGCGCGGCGACGGCACCTTCGCGATCAAGGGCACCAAAATCTACATTTCGTTCGGCGATCATGATCTCGCCGAGAATATCGTCCACCTGGTGCTGGCGCGCACACCTGATGCGCCGGCGGGCACGCGCGGGATCTCTTTGTTCCTGGTGCCCAAGGTGCGCAGCGAGGGGACGTTCAATGACGTTCGTGTGGTGTCGATCGAGCACAAGATGGGGCTTCATGCCTCGCCCACCTGCGTGCTGTCGTTCGGTGACGGCGACGATTGCGTCGGGGAGCTGATCGGGCCGGAGTTCGGCGGGATGCGGGCGATGTTCACGATGATGAACAACGCCCGCCTCAACGTCGGCCTGCAAGGCGTACAGGTGGCGGAAGCGGCGACGCAGAAGGCGGTCGAATATGCCCGCGAGCGCATCCAGGGCGCGCGTGCGGGCCAAGCCGCGGCGATCATCGAGCATCCCGACGTGCGCCGCATGCTGATGCGGATGAAGGCGCAGACGCAGGCAGCCCGCGCGTTGGTGTATTATGCCGCCGGGCAGGTCGACCGCGCGAACCTTGGCGATGCCGCGGCGCGCGACCGGCTGGAGATCGCGACGCCGCTCGCCAAGGCGCACGGCACCGACATCGGCAACGAAGTCGCGAGCCTTGGCGTCCAGGTGCACGGCGGGATGGGCTATATCGAGGAGACGGGCGCGGCGCAGTTCTTCCGCGATGCGCGAATCACCCCGATCTATGAGGGGACAAACGGCATCCAGGCGGCGGACCTCGTTGGGCGCAAGCTGTCGCTATCCAATGGCGCGGCCTTCGCGGCCCTGATCGAGGACATGCGGGGCGGCACCCATCCGGCGCTGCGCGAGTTGGTGGCGGCGTGCGATGCGGTGGGCCGTCGCTTGCAGACGGCGGACGCCGACGATCGGCTGGCAGCGAGCTATCCGCTCCTGACGATGCTCTCGGTCGCGACCTGCGGCTGGCTGCTCGAGCGCGAGGCAGCGGAAGCGGGCGACGATGCGTTCGGGCGTGCGAAGAAGGCGGTTGTCGCTTTCTACCTCGACCAGATCGTGCCCGAGGCCATGGGCCTGCGGGCCGCAGCGGAGGCGCCGGCCGCGCCGCTGTATGCGCTTGAGGCAGAGGCGTTTGCCGCATGAGCTCGGCCTTCAACCTGCCCGCGTACATGGAGCGCATCCGCCTCCCGGCGCGCGCCACCGTTGACCATCACGGGCTGGCTGCAGTGCAGCGCGCGCATCGGCTAGCGATCCCATTCGAGAATCTCGACGTGCCGCTGGGGCGCGGGATCGACATTTCGTCCGACGCGGTGTTCGGCAAGCTCGTCGTCGGCGGGCGCGGGGGCTATTGCTTCGAGCAAAACAGGCTGTTCCTTGATGCGCTGGAGGCGCTGGGCTTCGAGGCGCGGCCGCTGCTCGCGCGGGTGTGGCTGAACGGCGGCGGCGTGCCGCCCAAGACGCACACGCTCAGCCTCGTTAGCTTCGGCGGGCAGGAATGGATCGCCGACCCTGGCTTTGGCGGCAGCTACACGCCGCCGATGCCGCTGGTGGAGGGGGCGGAGGCCGAGGCGCCGGATGGCGCGAAGTTCCGCCTGACGCGCGATGCGGAACATGGCTGGATGCTGCTGCGCGACGGGCATGGCGCGACCACCGATGGGCGTGGCGGGGGCGAGGGGTTCCAGCCGCAGTACAGCTTCACCACCGACCTGGTGTGGCCAGCGGATCTGGAGGTGTCGAACCGCTGGACCTCGACGGCACCGGACACGCGCTTCACCACATTGAAGGTGGTGAGCATCGTCCTGCCGCATGGCTTCGCCACGCTGACGGATCGGCAATACCGCCGGCGTGCTGGCGAGGAGGAGAATGCGGGATTGATCGAAGATCCGCGGGTCTATCGCATGCGGCTGAGCATGATGTTCGGCATCGACCTGTCCAAGGAAGAGGTCGCGGCGCTCGGCTTGTTCTGAGCGGGGAAGGGCGAACAAGCCCGTCATCCCCGCGGAGGCGGGAATGACGGGTCGTTGTGGGCTTACGCTTCGACTTCGATCACGCCTTCGCTGAGATCGTCGGCGAACAGCGCCCTTACCACGTCGTCGCGCGCCGTGAGCGTGGCGCGCTGGTTCACATAGCCTTTGTCGGTGATCTCGCCGCCATCGATCGACGGCGGCGTGCGCAGGATGGCGAAGCGGCGGACGCGGCGGGATGAGCCGCCAGCGGTGGCGTTGAACGCTTCCAGCTTCTCCTTGACGAGGCCTTCCAGCGTCGGGATCGGATCGGCGCCCGGCGATGCCTCGGCCAGCGTCTGGAGTGCTGCCTGGGAGGGCCAGGCGAGAATGGCGATGAAGGGCTTGTCCTGCCCTGCGACCACCACGTCCTGAATGTATGGCGAGCACGCCGCGCAGATGTCCGGGCGCAGCGTGCCGACCGAAACCCAGGTGCCGGTGGAAAGCTTGAAGTCCTCCGTTACGCGTCCGTCGAAGACAAGGCCGAGCTCGGGCCGCTCCGGATCGATGAATTTCGCCGCGTCGCCGAGCATGTAATAGCCTTCCTGGTCGAACGCGGCGGCGGTCTTCTCGGGGTCGTTGTGATAGCCAGTGGTGACGGTGGGGCCCTTCACGCGCACCTCCAGCTTGGTGCCGTTGGGCACCAGCTTCAGCGTCGATCCGGGCAGCGGCAGGCCGATCAGGCCGACGCGCTCCGATGCCCAGTGAACGACGGTGACGCCTAAAGTCTCGGTCGCGCCGTACATGGTGGTGAAGGGCATGCGCTCGCCCGTTTCGGCGACGGCCAACGCCTGCATGCGATCGTAGAGATCGTCCGAGAGCGTGGCGCCGCCATAACCCATGCCGCGCAGATTCTTGAAGAACGCCTGCCTGAGCGTGGAGTCGCGCTCCATCGCATCGGCCAGCATGGCGAACGCGACGGGGGCGGAGCCGAAGCTCATGGGCGAGATTTCGCGCAAATTCTTGATCGTCGTTTCGAACAGGCCCGGTACCGGCTTGCCCTCGTCGATGTAGAGCGTGCCGCCGGCGGCGATATTGGCGTTGAAGTGGATCGTGCCGGCCGAGATGTGATTCCACGGCATCCAATCAAGCATGATCGGGTGATCGACGGGATCGGGATCATCGCGCAGCCCTTCGGAGGCGGCGATGAGGTTCACGAACATGCCCTGATGCTGCGGCACGCCCTTAGGCATGCCGGTGGAGCCCGAGGTGAAGAGATATTTGCCAACGGTGTCGTGGGTCAGCGCCTCGCGCGCTTCGTCCACCGCCGCGGTGGCTACGGTATTGGTCAGATCAGAGAAGGGGATGGTGCCCGCGCTGCCATCCATGGTGACGAAGGTGAGTGAGGGATCGAGCTCCCGCAGCGTGGCGAATGCGCGGGCGAAGGTCTCCGCGCTTTCGGCGAAGACGATGCGCGGGCGAACGGTGTTGAAGCAATGCTTCAGCTTTGCATGGTCGCTTGAGATCAGGCTGTAGGCCGGGCTGAGCGGCGCGATCGGCACGCCCGCCGTGAAGCAGCCCAGCATCAGGATGCCATGCGCGACCGAATTGCCGCTGATGCACATAACGGCATCATTGGCGCCGAGCCCGCGATCGAGCAGCCATTGCGCAACGCTATCCGCAGCCTGTTTGCCCTCACCATAAGCCACGCCCTGCCAAGGCCCGTGGTTCGGCGCACGCTGCATCAGCCAGGGGCGATCGGGGTGAAGCGCGGCTTGCTCGGCCATGATGTGCGGGATCGAACGGGCGGGCTCGGCCATCGCATGGTTCGAACTGATGAGGATCGTGCCATCCGCCCGCCGCTCGACCGTGATGTCCGGCCCCTTCTGCGGGAGGCGCTTGAACGGAGGTTGGGTGGGCATGGCGGCAGCGGTTGCCATCGGGGTCTCTCCTATATTTTGCCCGATATAAGCCAGACGTATTAGCTTCGCCTAGCGCTGAATCGCCTTCGCCTTGCCGCCCTCTCGCACCGCCACATGCACCAGAACGGCCGTGGAGAGCAGGATCGAGGAGACAAGGCCGCCGATCGCCAGCAATCCGCCGCTTGTTACGTCGATGCGCGCGTCAAACCGCGTGCGCTTGCCCAGCCGTATGCGCGCGCGCGCGTGGTGATGCGCGGGTGCCTGGGGGCCGCGCGAGTGGGGGAGGGGGATCAGATCACCGGCCATGTCGGGGGTAACGCGGCGGCGTGCGCGAGGGTTCAATGACCGGCCTAAGCGCGTGCCGCAGACGCTGGTTACTGGCGAGGCGGGCAGGGTGACGCTGCCTCCGGCCCGCGCTACGGACGGCGGGCAAAGCAACGGGAGCGCGTCATGGAGCAATTCGAGGGGTGGTCGCCGATCGCAACCGAGCAGCAGGACGATCTCATCGCCGCCCCGCTGCGCCGCCTTGCCGCCTTGTTCGATCACGACGGATCGCATTGGCCAGCCGGCGAGCTTCCGCCGCTCGCGCATTGGCTGTTCTTCCTTCCCGAGGCGCCGCAGTCGACGATTGGCGTCGATGGCCACCCCGCGCGCGGCGCTGCGCTGCCGCCGGTGGAAGCGCCGCGGCGCATGTGGGCCGGGGGACGGCTTACCTTTCATACGCCGCTTCCGATCGGCGCCGTCGCGACCCGGCGCAGCATGGTGACTGACGTGACGGTGAAGGACGGGCGCTCGGGTCGGCTGACCTTTGTGACGGTGCGGCATGACATCGTGGTGGACGGCACGATCGCGGTGGTGGAGGAGCAGGACCTGGTGTTTCGCGGCGCAGGCAATGGCACGCCGCTCGCCGCGCCTGCCGACCCGCGCACGGCCGAGGTGCGGCGGGAGGTGACCTTTGATGCGACGGCGCTGTTCCGCTTCTCCGCGCTGACCTTCAACGCGCATCGCATCCATTATGATCGGCCCTATGCGTTGGCGGAGGAGCTGTATCCCGATCTGGTGGTGCACGGCCCCTACCAGGCGATGCTGCTGGCGGATCACTTGCTGCGCAGCCGGCCGGGCGCGCGGCTGACGCGATTCTCGTTTCGCGGCGCGCGTCCGTTGTTCGTGGACCGGGCGGCGGCGCTTAACCTTGCCGGAGAGCGAGACGTGTCGCTGTGGACGACCGACCAGGACGGCTGCGCCTGCATGGAGGCGCAGGCTTCCCTGGCCTGATCAGTCCGCCCCTGGGCCCGGCATCGGACCGGCGATCAGCAACGGATCGATGCGGGCGTCCTGCCACTTCATTGCCCAGTGGAGATGGGGGCCGGAGGCGCGGCCGGTGGCGCCGATGGCGCCGACCATTTGGCCCTGACGCACGCGGGAGCCGACGGGGACGTCGATGCGGGAGAGGTGGAGGAAGGCGCTGTTCAGGCCCATGCCGTGGTCGATGATGAGGAGATTTCCCTCCAGTGTGAAGGGCGTATCGGCGGCGAGCACGACCACGCCGTCGGCCGGGGCGACCACCGGGGTGCCGGTGGGGCGCGCGACATCGACGCCGGAATGGTAGGAGCCGGGCTCACCGCGATAGATGCGCTGGGCGCCGAACAGGCCGGAAACGCGGCCTGTGACTGGCCATATAATACGCTGACGCCAGCCTTCCGCGGCCTGGTTCCGGCCGCGTGCGGCCTCGATCTGCACCAGCTCGGCCGGACGGCGACGCTGGAAGTCGGCGCTGGGCACCGGCACCTTGGCGACACGGTCGAGCCGCTCGATCCGCCAGGCGCGCGGGGCGACGGAGATCTGGTGAGTCGCGGTGCGGCCGTCGCTCAGTCGCGCCGTCAGCACGGACGCGGGGCCGGCGTCGCGATCGAACGCGATCACGAAGCGGCGATCGGCGGCGAGGGCAACCGGGGTTCCGTCCTTTAGCAATTCCACCGTGCCCTCTGGCGCCGTGCCGAGCATCAGGCCGCCTTGGCTGGCGGTGCCGCTCACCTCAAAGCGCGGAGGCGGCAGCGGCGCGGGCGGCGGAGGCGTGGGAGCAGGCGCGGTGACGGTGGGCGGGGCGCGCGGAGCAGCGCGCGGCGCGGGCGCGTCTTGCGGCGCTGAAACACACCCGGCGAGCAGCAGGACCAGCGCGGCCGGCGCGGCGCGCTTCATTGCGGCGCCATCGCCTCCGCTGCCAGCGATGCGCTGGCGAAGGCGCGCTGCGAGGCGACATCCCAATAGCGCAGATCCTCGATCGCGATCCGTGCGCCGCTGACGCCGCAGACCACATGGTCGCCGGGCGTCAGGACGCGAAAGCCATTGGCCATGTAGTGAATGCGCGCGGCGCGATCGGTTTTGGACATCAACATTCTCGAACCTTTCTAGAGCAGCGTTGGCTGGTCGGGCTTTGCGGGTTTTGCCGGCTTCGGCGCTTTTTCGAGCTTCGCTGCGGGATAGGAGCGCTCGGCGCTGCCCTCAACCGCTGCGTCCACTACCCCATCGGCGAACCGAAGCGTCAGCGCGCCGGTCGCCTTGGCTGCGGCGGCGCTGGTGAGCGTCGCGCCGGTGCGGTCGGTGATGCGGGCATAGCCGCGCGCGAGCGGGGCGTCGGGATCGACCGAGGCGAGCAGGCGGCCAAGGTCGGCAAGCCGCTGACGCGCGCCTTCCAGCCGGCGGTCGAGCAGCGCCGGGCGAAGGACTGCGCCGGTCCGGTCGAGCTCGCCGCGGGCGCGCACCACGCGGCGCTCAAGACCGCGATCGAGCCGGGCGCCGAGATCGTCCACGCGCTGGCGCTGGGGGCCGAGCAGGCGATCGCGGGCGGGGAGCAGGCGCGCCATCGCGTCGAGCCGCTCGCGACCGCGCTCGACATAGCGGCGCGCGCAGCGTTCGGTGCGCTGGCCGTGCGCGGCGATCGTCAGGCGCAGATCGGCGAGCACGGGCACGGCCAGTTCCGCCGCCGCCGTCGGCGTGGGCGCGCGCAGGTCGGCGGCGTGATCGCAGAGCGTCGTATCGGTTTCATGGCCCACCGCCGAGATGATCGGGATGGTGCAGGCCGCGACCGCGCGTACCACCGCTTCCTCGTTGAAGGCCCACAAATCCTCGATCGAGCCACCGCCGCGCGCGACGATGACGAGATCGGGGCGAAGGTCCTCCGGGAGCGAATCAAAGCCGCGGATGGCGGCGGCGACTTCATTCGCCGCGCCGTCGCCCTGCACCTTCACCGGCCAGACGAGGAGATGGGAGGGGCAGCGATCCTCCAGCCGGTGAATGATGTCGCGGATCACCGCGCCAGTGGGCGAGGTCACCACGCCGATGCGGCGCGGCAGGAACGGGAGCGGGGCACGCGCCTTGGACTTGGCGAACAGGCCTTCGGCATCGAAGCGCGCCTTGTTGCGTTCGAGCAACGCCATCAGCGCGCCGGCGCCGGCAAGCTCCATTCGATCGATAATGATCTGATATTTGGAGCGGCCGGGATAAGTGGTGAGGCGGCCAGTGGCGATCACTTCGATGCCGTCTTCGGGGCGGAAGGCGAGGCCAGCGGCCTGTCCCTTCCAGATCACGCCGTCGATCACCGCGGCGTCATCCTTCAGGCACAGATAGCAATGGCCCGATGCAACGCGCTTGTAGCCGCTGATCTCGCCGCGCAGCCGGACGTGGCTGAACTCGCCTTCCACCACGCGCTTGAGCCGGGACGAAAGCTCGCCCACCGACATGGCGGCGGCGTTGTCCCCTGGGGTCGGGTCCGCTACCAGCCGCGCGGAAACGTCAAAAAAGGGGTCGGGCATGAACGTCCTGCTGATCGGATCGGGCGGGCGCGAGCACGCTCTGGCTTGGAAACTCGCGCAATCTCCACGCATCAATACGCTCTATGCCGCGCCCGGCAACCCCGGCATCGCGGCGCATGCGACGGTTGCTGACCTGAACGTGTCGGATCACCGGGCGGTCATCGATTTTATCCGGCGCCAGCAGATCGGGCTGGTCGTGGTGGGGCCAGAGCAGCCGCTGGTCGAGGGGCTGGCGGACAATATCCGCACGATTGGCGTACCGGTATTCGGGCCGGGGCGCGAGGCGGCGAAGCTGGAAGGCTCGAAGGGTTTCACCAAGGATCTTTGCGCGCGGGTCGGCATCCCGACGGCACGGTATTTTCGCGTCACGTCGAAGGATGGCGCGCTGGCGTGCCTCGAAGATTTTGCCGAGGGCGATCAGCTTCGCTGCGTGATCAAGGCGGACGGCCTGGCGGCGGGCAAGGGCGTCGTCGTGGCGATGACGCGCGCCGAGGCGGAGGATGCCGTGGCGGCGCTGTTCAACGGTGGCCCGGCGGAAGCGGTGATCGAGGAGTTCCTGGAAGGCGAGGAGGCGAGCCTTTTCGTCCTGTCCGATGGCACCAGCACCGCCAGCTTTGGCAGCGCGCAGGACCACAAGCGCGTCGGCGATGGTGACACCGGGCCGAATACCGGCGGGATGGGCGCCTATTCGCCCGCTGCCGTGCTGACCCCGGAACTGGAGGAGCGGGCGCTGGGCGAGATCGTGCGCCCGACGATCGATGCGCTGACGGCGGCGGGCACGCCCTATGTCGGCGTGCTGTACGCTGGGCTGATGCTGACCGCGGATGGCCCCAAGCTGATCGAATACAACGTCCGTTTCGGCGATCCCGAATGCCAGGTGCTGATGGCGCGGTTCGACGGCGATCTGCTCGAGACGCTGCTGGCGGTGGCGGAAGGCCGGCTGGCGGACCTGCCCGCGCCGGCGTTTTCGGACAATGTGGCGCTGACGGTGGTGATGGCGGCGCAGGGCTATCCCGGCACGCCGCAGGTCGGCGGGGCAATCGGAGGGATCGACGCGGCGGAAGCCGGCGGCGCATTGGTGTTTCAGGCGGGCACGCGCATGGCGGGCGACGCGCTCGTCGCGGCGGGTGGGCGCGTGCTGGCGGTGACGGCGACGGGCGGCGACGTCGCGGCGGCGCAACGCCGCGCCTATGCCGCGGTGGATGCGATCGATTTTCCGACCGGGTTCTGCCGGCGCGACATCGGCTGGCGGGCGATCGGCTGACGTTGCCTTCCAACGTCATGCCGGCCTTGTGCCGGCATCCAGCCCTCCGCACATCCAGCCAGCCTTCATTACGCGGGACCCTGGATGCCGGCACAAGGCCGGCATGACGGGTGAGCAGAATGGATCGGTTTACCGTTTCATCCCGGCCCTGAGCCGGGCGCATAGGCACGGCGCACGCCACGGCTCGGGCGCCCGCGGCCGCGCGCGGCATAACAATTCGCATTGTTGCAGGCCCGTTGCGGGAACCATGCACCGCGCCTAAGGCTTGGCGCCAGGCGTAGCGGAGTGTTCCATGCAGCCCACCACGGTGGACAATACCATGACCAGCATCGTGCTGGTGATCATCGCGATCGTCGCGGTGCTGACGATCGTCGCCATCATGGTCGGCGCTCGCAAACGGCAGGCGCGCAGGGAAGCGGACCTCGCCGAGCAGGCGCGGATGGCGCAGCGCCCGGCGGCCAAACCGCCGCTGTCGGAGAAGAAGCCGAGCGCGGCCCCGCTTGCCTCGGTGCCGCCGCAGCCCCGACCCCAGCCTGAGCCGCAGCCTGAGCCGCAGCCCCAGGTGCAACCGGAGCGGCAGCCGGAGACGCGCGTCGCGCCAGCAACGGTGACGCCAGCGCCGGTCCCGGTCGCGCCGCCACCCCCGCCGCTCGTCGAAATGCCGGACGTGGCGCCGGTGGAGCCCAGCGCTGCCGAGCCCGCGCCGCTCGCGGACGAGCCGATCGCGGCAGCTGCGCCGCAGCAGGCGTCACTGGCAACCGAGGCGGAGCCGACAACGGCAAGCGCAAACGATGTTCCAGCGGAAGAGGCGCCGCCTGCCGAGCCGGCGCCGCCGGCCCCGGACGCTGTTGCCGGGCCGCCGCCGGGCGAGCGATCGGTCACGCAGATCAAGGGGCTGGGCCCGAAAGTGGCTGCCATGCTGGCCGAGCTGGGCATCACCAACGTGGGTCAGCTTGCGGCGCTCGATCAGCGCGGGGCGGAGGACCTGGACGCACGGCTCGGGCCGTTCACCGGACGCATGGGACGCGATCGGTGGCTGGAACAGGCGAAGCTGCTCGCTGCCGGCGACATCAAGGGCTTCGAACAGCGGTTCGGGAAGCTCTGATTACGCGTCTTTGACGGCGCGCGATCAGTCTTTAACGGTGGAGGGCCGCGCACGGTTTGTTCCGGGCGCGCCGATCCGCTAAGCGGCCCATCATGCCGCATCTTTACCTCGTCGATGGCTCGAGCTTCATCTTCCGCGCGTATCACGTGCTGCCGAAGCTCACGAACAAGCACGGCGAGCCGGCCGGTGCCGTTTATGGCTACACCACCATGTTGTGGAAGCTGGCCAACGACCTCCACAAGGCGGACGGGCCGAGCCACCTCGCGGTGATCCTCGACAAGTCCGAGAGCACGTTTCGGAACGAATTGTACGATCAGTACAAGGCGCATCGCCCGCCCGCGCCGGAGGATCTGAAGCCGCAGTTCCCGATGATCCGCGATGCGACGCGCGCCTTTTCGCTGCCGTGCATCGAGGAGCAGGGCTGGGAAGCGGACGATCTGATCGCGTCATACAGCAAGGCGGCGCTGGCGCAGGGCTGGCAAGTGACGATCGTCAGCTCCGACAAGGATCTGATGCAGCTGTTGACCGAGCCGGGCATCGACATGCTCGACACGATGAAGGACAAGCGCTTCGGCCCGCCCGAGGTGGTCGAGAAGTTCGGCGTGGGGCCGGACAAATTGGGCGAGGTGCTGGCGCTGATGGGCGACAGCGTCGACAATGTGCCGGGCGTGCCGGGTGTCGGCCCCAAGACGGCGGCCAAGCTGGTCCTGGAGCATGGCAGCGTGGAGGGCGTGCTGGCCGCCGCGCCCGACATGAAGAAGGGCAAGCTGCGCGACAATCTGATCGAGTTTGCTGAACAGGCGCGATTAAGCCGCAAGCTGGTCGAGCTCGCCTGCGACGTGCCGCTGCCGCATCCGCTGGAGGAAATGGCGCTGGACGGCATTCCGGAAGCGCCGCTGCGCGCATTCCTCGAGCATCATGGCTTCAAATCGCTGCTGACGAAGCTGGCGGCGGAGCAGAATGCCGGGGTTGATCCCACGCCGCCCGAGCCCGCGGGCGTGCCGCAGGAGGAAGATCCGCCGTGCAACCACGACGGCTATGAAACCGTGGTCGACGAAGCGGCGCTCGACGCGTGGATCGCGGCGGCGCGACACCAGGGGTGGGTGGCGATCGATACCGAGACGACCGCCAAGGATCCGATGCTCGCCGAGCTGGTCGGCGTGTCGCTGGCGCTCGCGCCCAATCGCGCCTGCTACGTGCCGCTCGGGCATGGTGGCAGCGACATGTTTGCGGAAAAGCCGGCGCAGCTCGATCGCGATGTGGCCCTGGCGAAGCTCAAGCCGCTGCTGGAGGATGCGTCGGTCCTGAAGATCGGGCACAATCTGAAATATGACATGGTCGTGCTGGGGCGGCTGGGGCTCATGCTTGCGCCCTATGACGACACGATCGTGATGAGCTTCGACCTTGATGCCGGGCTGCACGGGCATGGCATGGATGAGCTTGCGGCGACGCATCTGTCGCACAGCTGCATCGCCTACAAGGACGTGACCGGCACGGGGAAGAAGGCGATCGGCTTCCACGAAGTCGATCTGAAGGCCGCGACGCGCTACGCCGCCGAGGATGCCGACGTGACGCTCAGGCTGTGGCGGCGCTTTCGCGCGCGGCTGCCGATCGAGCGGGCGACGCGGGTGTATGAGATGGTCGACCGGCCGCTCGTGTCCGTCATCGCGCGGATGGAGCGGCACGGGATCAAGGTCGATCGCGAGCGGCTGGCGGGGCTTTCCACCGAGTTCGCGACGCAGATGGCCGAGCTGGAAGGGGTGATCCACGGCATCGCCGGCCAGCCCTTCACCATCGGCAGCCCCAAGCAGCTGGGCGATGTCCTCTTCGAGAAGATGGGGATCAAGGGCGGGCGCAAGGGCAAGAGCGGCGTCTATTCGACCGACGTGAACGAACTGGAGCGGATCGCCGCCGACAAGGATTCGCCGGGCAAGGAGATCGCTGCGCGCGTGCTCGACTGGCGCCAGCTGTCCAAGCTGAAATCGACCTATACCGATGCGCTGCAGGAGCAGATCAATCCGGCGACGGGCCGCGTCCACACCAGCTATTCGCTGACCGGCGCGCAGACCGGGCGCCTGTCCTCGACCGACCCGAACCTGCAGAACATTCCGATCCGCACCGAGACGGGGCGGCAAATCCGCGATGCGTTCGTGGCCGAGCCGGGCAATGTGATCCTGGCGGCGGACTATTCGCAGATCGAGCTTCGGCTGGCGGCGCACATGGCCGACGTGCCGGCGCTGAAGGAAGCGTTTGCGCGCGGCGATGACATTCACTCGCTGACCGCGCAGGAGCTGTTCGGGACGGTCGATCGCGATACACGCGGGCGGGCCAAGACGATCAACTTCGCGATCCTCTACGGCATCAGCCGCTGGGGGCTCGCCGGGCGCCTCGATGTGAGTGCGGATGAGGCGCAGGCGATGATCGACCGCTATTTCGAGCGCTTCCCGGGCATCAACCGCTATATCGCCGAGACGCTGCAGGCGGTGCGCGAGCAGGGGTTCACCGAGACGCTGTTCGGCCGCAAGACGCATTTCTCGCGCATCAAGAGCAAGGTGCAGCACGAGCGGCAGGGTGCCGAGCGCGCGGCGATCAATGCGCCGATTCAGGGGACATCGGCCGATATCATCAAGCGTGCGATGGTGCGTATGGAGCCGGCGCTGGCCGAGGCCGGGCTGACCGGCACGCGCATGCTGCTGCAGGTGCACGACGAACTGGTGTTCGAGGTGCCCGAAGGTGAGGTCGAGGCGGCAAAGCCGGTGATCGAGCGGGTGATGGCGACGGCGGCGGAACCGGCGGTGAAGCTCGACGTGCCGCTCGCGGTAGAGATCGGCGTCGGTGCGAGCTGGGGGGCGGCGCACTAGTGGGTGGTTGTTTGACCTATTTGGTGCGTCACCCGTGGGCGACGGTTTGTTTTGCGTCGCGCGGTCTGGACGCACTTCGCCGTCATGCCGGGCTTGCCCCGGCATCCAGGGTGCCGCGTTCAACGACTGAGGGGTTTGCGGCGTGCTGGATGCCGGCACGAGGCCGGCATGGCGGTCGTGGCGTGGTGACACTGCGTGGCTGAAACCACGCAGGACATTGCGCAGCTGGCCAAGGGCGGACGCACTAATGTCGCAGGCTTTATCCTGCGGCTGGCGGCGCGCATCCCGTTTCTGTTCATCGCCGGGCGGCTGTACGGGCCGGACCTCGTCGGGCGCTTCGCCATTGCGGTGGTGGTGGTCGAGCTGGCCGCGCTGGTGGCGACGCTGGGGCTGAAGCGCGGGCTGGCGCAGGCGCTGAGCCGGACGGATCGGCCGCATGTTCATGTGGTGGCGGACGGGCTGGTCGTGGCCGCCGTCATGTCGCTCGTCGCCAGCGCGGTGCTGTGGACCGTGCCGGAGATCATGTACCCCAATACGCCGATCGTCGGGCTTGACCGATGGCTGGGGCTGATCGTGCTGGCGATCGCCTGGTCGGATGTCAGCCTGGCGGCGCTCGCCTATCGCCTGAACGTGAAGGCGGCAGTGACAGCGCGCGCGGTGGTGGAGCCGTGGACGATCTCGATCGCGGCGTGGGTCTTCTCCTTCTTCACGGTCAAAGACGGGCTGGTGCTGAGCTATGTCGCGTCGATGACGGCGGCGCTGATCGCATCTATCGTGCCGCTGGTGCGCAGCTATGGCCTGCCGCGGGGATGGACGCCGCGCTTCGCCGAGCTGATCGTCATGGTCCGCGACAATGTGCCGCTCGCCGGGGCGGATGCCTTCGAATGGGGGTCGCGCAATGTCGACCGCTTCATCCTGGGCGTGATGTTCGAGCCCAAGATCGTCGGCATCTATTACATGGCGCAGCAGGTCGCGAGCCTGCCGCAGAAGCTGAAGACCTCGTTCGATCCGATCCTTGGCCCCGTTATCACGCAAAGCCTGGCCGCAAACGACCTGCCGGCAATCGCGCGGCAAGTGCGGCAGGTGGCGTTCTGGATCATTGCGGCGCAGGGCTGCCTGACGCTGATGGGCTCCATCCCGGGCGAAGCGGTGATGGGGATCGTGGGGCCGCAATTCGTGGCCGGCACCGCGGCGCTGGCGTTCCTGCTCACCGCCGAGGTGCTCGCCTCGCCCGGCGCGGTTTGCGAAACCGCGCTGGTGTACACCGCGCGGCATCGCAACCTGCTGATTTCCGCTGTCATGCTGGCGTTTCAGATCGGGCTGAGCTTTGCGCTCATCTTCTGGATGCGCGCCCTTGGCTGGCCGGCGACCTATCAGGCGGCGGGGCCGGCGATCGCGCTGATGGTGAGCCTGGCGCTGACATCCGTGATCAAGGCTTGGCTGCTCGGGCGCATCCTGTCCGCGCCCGTGTCGCCGCTGCGCTGGCCGCTGGTATGGGCGACGCTCGCCGCGATCATTGTCGGGGCAGCCTTCACCTCGCTTCCCGCGCGGCTGGAATGGGTGGAGATCGTCGTGGGCATTCCGGCGATTGCGGGCGTCTACCTCTTCATCCTGTGGCGATGGGCGTTCGGCCCGGCGGATCGCGCGCTGTTCGGCAAAATGCCTTCCGCCGAGGAGGCGAGCTTGCCGAACGTCGGCGCACCGGCGCGCTGACCGCCGGCGGCGAACGGCGGGCTTGACCCCGGCGGCCAATTTCCTCTTCTGCCGCGATAATGACACCGGCGCCTGTCGGGAGCAGCAGTGGAGGGCATCCTGGACACGACAACGACAGCCGGCGTGAAGCTGGCGCCAGTGACCGACGGCGAATGGAATGGCTGGCTGCGCTGGCCGGGCACCGATCCGTTCGAGGATCACGCCGGTCCGTTCTACGTCCGATACGATGCAGGGGGCACGATCGAATGCGGCTTTCGGCCCGAGGCCAAGAACCGCAACGGCGGCGGCAATGTGCATGGCGGCGCGCTGCTGACCTTTGCCGATTTCGCGCTGTTCATGATCGCATCGGCGGTGTTGCCCGAGTTTCACGGTGTGACGGCGACGCTCAATGCCGAATTCGTCGGCGCCGCACGGCCGGGCCGCTTGCTCACAGCGCGCGGCGACGTGGTGAAGGCGGGCCGCAGCCTCATCTTCGTGCGCGGCACCATTGATGACGAAGGCGACGCGGTGATGAGCTTTTCCGGCGTGATCAAGAAGATCAACAAGGACCGCATTGGCGGCACGATCACCTGACCGGGAGAAAAATGGTGCTGCCGGTGAGGATTGAACTCACGACCTCAGCCTTACCAAGGCAGGCGACCCGGGTGGACTGGTGCTGCCCACACTTACTTCATCTTACCGTAACCCCAAGAAATCCGTCGTTTACCACTTACTTCCCTTGCCCACGGTTGATTGCGATGGCATCACTTGACCGGCGCCGTGCTACCCCGGTGCTACCCAAGAGGATGCCCCGATGGCAGTTCGAAAGCTAACAAAGACGATCGTTGATACGCTCGAAAACCGCACTAGTGATTACGTCGAATGGTGCGGAGTGCTGAAGGGCTTCGGCTGTCGCGTCCGCCGTAGCGGTTCAAAGACGTTCATCGTCCAATATCGGGTTGGCGGTCGCACCAGCCCCGTTCGAAAAGTCACGATCGGGTCGCACGGCAAGCTGACCGTCGAACAGGCGCGCGACGCTGCATCAAAGGTGCTGGCGAAGGCCGAACTTGGCGAAGACGTTGCCGGCGCCCGCGCGAAACAGCGGGCCGGAATGACGATGGCGCAGCTATGCGACGAATACGTGTTGAACGGCTGCGACACGAAGAAGGCTTCGACGCTCGCGACCGACAAAGGCCGGATCGAACGCCACATCAAGCCGCTGCTAGGTCGCAAGCGAGTCGGCGAAGTCACGCGAGCGCACATCGATCAATTCTTGCGCGACGTGGCGAACGGCAAAACCGCAACGGACGAGAAGACGGTAAAGCACGGCCGGGCGCGCGTGACGGGCGGCAAGGGCGCCGCAACCCGAACGGTGCGGCTGCTAGGCGGCATTTTCAGCTATGCAATCGAACGTGGGTACATTGAAACCAATCCGCGTCATGGCGTGAAGCTGTACAAAGATGGGAAGGGCGAACGCTTCCTGTCGAGCGGCGAGCTTCGCACTCTGGGCGAAGCGCTACGCGAGGCTGAAACTGTCGGTTTGCCGTGGCGTGTCAGTGACGGCCCGAACGCCAAGCACCGGCCGAAGAAGGGCGACGATGCGCGCGAGCAAATCTCGCCGTCCGCCGTCGCTGCAATCCGGCTATTGCTTCTTACCGGCTGTCGCGCGGGCGAAATCCTGAACCTCGAATGGCAGCATGTGGATTTCGAACGCGGGTTTTTGAACCTGCCAGATTCGAAGACTGGCGCTAAGAAGGTGATGCTAGGTGCGCCTGCGCTCGAAGTGCTGTCGAACCTGCCCCGCGTCGGTCGCTACGTGGTGCCCGGCGCCGATCCAAAGAAGCCGCGTAGCGACCTGAAGCGGCCTTGGGCGCGCATCATTGCCCATGCCGGCCTCGAAGGGCTGCGGCTGCACGATCTGCGGCATTCCTTCGCGTCCGTCGGCGCCGCCAGCGGCATGGGACTCCCGATCGTCGGCAAGCTGCTAGGACACGCCTCTAGTGCAACCACAGCCCGCTATGCCCACCTTGCGGACGATCCGCTTCGTCGAGCGTCGGACAGCATCGCCGGAACGATCGCAGCGGCCCTTGGCGTGGCGCCCACTGCCACGGTCATTCCGCTCAAAGGGGCCGCATGATGCCGAAGTACGAAATTGGAAAGTTCACAGCCGAACAAGCCGCCTTTTGGGCGGAAGAACGCGAGCGAATGGCGAAGCGTACCGGAATAAAGCATTCGACTTTCAAAGGGAAAAACGCCGCCTCGAAGATGGGCGCTGAGTTGGTTCGAACTTCGAATATCTCGCTATTAGAAGCTGCTCGGATTACCAAGGAGCAAATGGCAGCGCCCTTGCCCAGTGTCGAACGAATGGCACGGCTGATATCTGTAGAATTGAAGAGCTAATCCGAAATGAGTTGTGACGTTGCATGCCGCCGACAACGTCGATCTATAGCCGGTCATCTCGCGCCATTGGCGCTTTCTTGGAGATGACGACATGGCCGACTTTATTCGCCGCGCGGACGCGGCGGCTTACCTTCAGGAGCGCTACGGCGCCTATACCAAAGAGACGCTCGCCAAGCTGGCAGTCGTCGGGGGCGGGCCGAAGTTCCGCCTACTAGGCCGGTTCCCAGTCTATACCCGCGACGACCTGGATGCGTGGGCAGCATCACGCTTGTCGGCGCCCGCGTCATCGACAGCCGAAGCCGGATCAAGCCGCGCACGAACCGCCGCCTAGCCGCAGAAAACAAAGCCGCTGTCGAACACTCGACAACGGACCATTCGTGTCGAGCAAACGATGCACAGTCAGAATAACGGCAATCCGCTATTGCAGCTCCCGCAATTCCCGGAAGGACTAGTCGGCGACGTAGCGCGCTACATTTTCGAAGCTGCCCCCTATCCTAACGAAACAATCGCTCTCACTGGCGCGCTAGGCTTCGTCGCGGGCATCGCAGGAAGGGCGTACAACGTCGAAAACGCTGGCCTGAACCAATACCTTCTTACGCTAGCGCCTACCGGCACCGGCAAGGAAGCCATATCGGCCGGAACTTCGAAGCTGCTAAATGCCGCTTGGGCAAAGTGCCCCGAAATTACGAAGGTTCGCGGTCCCGGACAGCTTGTGTCGGGATCGGGGCTGTACAAGTGGCTTGCGCGGCTCACGAACCCCACGGTGTTCAGCATCATCGGCGAGTTCGGATTGATGCTGAAGGCGTTGGCGGCTCCGAACGCCAACGCGAACATGGCACTGCTGCAAAAGGTGTTGCTCGAACTCTATGGCAAGAGCGAACACGGCGCCGGCTTCGACGGGGCGGCGTACAGTGACCGTGATAACGTCACCGACGTAATTCGAAGCCCAAGTCTAACAATCATCGGCGAAGGGGTGCCAGAGACGTTCTACGCCGCACTAGACGAAGCGATGATCCGAAGCGGCCTGCTGCCGCGCTTCCTAATATTCGAGACCGACGCACCGCGCCCTAGGCTTAACCGCAACCGAGCAATTGAACCTCCTGAAGCGCTTGTCGAAGCTATCGCACGGCTGGCGAACGAAGCGGCGTCACTCGCGCACCTGAACACCGTGCGGCGTGTCTCGCTGTCGCCCGAAGCCGCCACAATGTTTGACGATTACGAAGGTTGGACAGGCGAACAGGTGAACGGCGCCGGCATCGAAGCGACGCGTCATTTGTGGAGCCGGGCGCATCTAAAGGCGCTGAAACTCGCCGCTTTAAGCGCTGTTGGACGCGATCCGATGAACCCGCGCCTCGAATACGGCGAGGCTAAATGGGCAGCGGACCTTGTTCACGACCAAACGTGGGCTTTGGTTCGCAAGTTCGAAAGCGGCGACGTTGGCGAGGCGACGGCGAACGAAGCGAAGCAGCAATCCGAAGTGTGTCGCGTCATGCGCGAGTTCATTCAAAAGCCATTCGGCGAGGTGTCGAAGTACGGGGCAACGGCCGAAATGCATAAGGGCTCGCTTTGCCCACATGCATACATATCGGTTCGGTGCCTGAACCTTCAGGTATTCCCAAAGGGATCAAAGGGCGAAGCGACCGCGGCACTTCAGCGCACGATTAAAACATTGGTCGATAACGGCGAGATAGAGGAAGTCCCGCGTCACTACGTCTGGGAAACGTTTGGAGTTAAACCCAAGACATACCGTTTCGCGCAACGAAATCCGAAGGCGTTGTTCGCGGATGGGAAGCCAAAATTCTTCGACAGTTAAGAAGTTGCCCACAGCTATGAAGCGCAAGTATCTGTAAAAGCAAGCTTAAGAGGTTATGAAACGTAAGAGGTGGTTGGTCCGCCGCCCCAGATTGAGCTTCTGGTGCTCTCCTCCTTCTTATTCTTCATAATTCATAATTCTACATATTCTCTTTCAAATTCGGGTACTTGCGATGAAGCACCATCTCCTAGGGAAGCTCTTATCATCTTGGCGCGAGCAGCCCAGCCGGCGCCGCCAATGTGGGCAGTCGAACCCCGGTACTGCCCCCGTGCTACCCTCGCTTCCGATGTTCGCAAGCCGACTTTCCAACCTGCTGCAAAGACTAACGAAAACCAAACTTCGCCACCCACTTCCCATGCTCTTTTGGGGCAACGGTCGCAATGCAAGGAGCAACCCGTGAACTCCGAAAAGTGGAATATGCCCAATCACACCGTGGCCGATCGGTTGTTAGCCAGCGGATATCAGCCGCTCTGGTTTAACGGGAAGCTAATATATACGAAGCCGGATACCCGAACACCGTTGCAGCGCGAACTTGGTGTGTTCGACTTCGAACTCCGGCCCTCAGTGAACGCGTATCGGATCGCAATGCGCGAGATGGGGGTGAACTTCGGTCCGCGTGGTGTGTTCGCCCGTTCCCTGCTGTGGGCTGCTTACGCCCGCCCGCTAACGGATAGTCCCACCAAATTCATTGAAGATGCAGCGCATACAGTCATTCTTGCGTGTAGCGCACCACTAGGCGAGTTCGCGTCGAAATACGGCTTCCGTCTCGACGAACACGATAGCGCGATTACTGGCGTGCACCGCGAAATCGTCGAGACCCTTCCGAACTGTCCAACCGTTAAAAGGATGGTCGGTCGTGTGCTTCGCGAAGAAAGAGACAATGTCTTTAATGATACATCTTTGACGCTGAACGATCCCAACGTCTTTGTAGTAACGGCAAATAACTCCGGTTTCATAAATCCAAGTATGATTGAAGATGCGGGAATGTCGAAGAACGAAATGACCGAGCGAGTTAGAACGACTGTATATCGGACCATCGAGTATATCGACTTTATACAGCCGCGTGATAAGCGAGGCCGTTTCTTCAAACTTTATCGGTGCTTGACACGCATACGTGTAGTAGGAGAAAGTATTCTAGAAGACGATTTTTAGTCTGTTAATGGCAGGTTCTTGATGGCTTGGGTGTCAGATACGCAAGGAACGCTGAGGGAGTTAGACGCCACCCCCGCCCCCCGTCGCTATCGGGCCAAGATCGATACCGTGGGCAATGTCAGCCGTGAACTGTCCCGCGTTTATCGGGAAGCGCGAAGCGGCATGATTTCAGTCGAACATGCTTCGAAGTACGCGAACATTCTATCTATTATTGCTCGCATCCTCGAGACTTCGAACCTTGAAGTTCGGTTGGCTGCAATCGAAGCGGCGCGATGAACCGGTTTGCCGCTCGTATCGTTCGGCTCGAACCGAAGCCCCCACGACGACAGATAGCGCGTACGCTCGTAATTCACGGCCGCGAGACGGTTGAAGAAGCGCTCGCCTTCTGCCGCCAGCATGGCCCGAACGCTCGAAGTGACCGACTAACCATTGAAGAATGGCGTCGCATTGCTGCTGATCACGTCGAAGAATCCCGCTCGTTGCATCCTCGCCCGTAACATCCATACCGCCGCTTTCGAACCGCCTTGCTCAGCATAGCACTAGGTAATAGTCAGGTTCCCTGAAACTGGGTCAATGAGGAAACGCTGTGGCGATCGGGAATGTAGCTGAGATCGAACGTCGTTTTGACCAGTCGCAAAATGATTTGGTCCTTCAAACGTCAGACTTTTCACTACAGGGCCTAAAAGACATGGTTGACAACCAGATTATTGACTTGGCGCCAAAATATCAAAGGCGCGAACGTTGGGAAGTAGAGCGTCAATCAGAACTTATAGAGTCATTTTTGTTGAATGTTCCAGTCCCGCCAATATACCTAGCGGAGGAGGAGTACGGAGTCTATTCGATTATTGATGGAAAACAGCGTATCACCGCAGTTTCCGATTACTTAAATAATGTATTCTCGCTCAAAGGACTTGAGGAATTTCCTGAGCTAAATGGCGCGAGGTTCCGCGAGCTTCCACGCACCCTGCAGAACGCACTTCGAGTTCGTCCGTATTTGCGAGTAATCACACTGCTTAAGCAGTCTCACCCGCGCCTAAAGTATGAGGTATTCATCAGACTGAACAGGGGCGGCATCCAGCTCAACAATCAAGAGATCCGCAACGTCGCGTTCCGCGGCCCTCTGAACGACGCGATCTACGATGCTGCAGACAATAAACTCCTTAAGTCCGCCCTTAAGATTGATGGCCCAAAATCGGCGGCGTATCAGCAGATGCAAGACGCCGAATACGTACTCCGATTTTTAACCCTCAACGGAACTTGGGAAAAGTTCTCCGGCAGCCTGTCGAAATCGATGGACGCGTTCATGCTTGAGCACAGCAACGCGCGAGGAAAGGATTTGGAAGACCTTATCTTGCCGTTTGAACGCTCCATGGCACGGACGGCGCGACTGTGGGGTGACACCGCGTTTCAGCGATGGGACGGCCAGAAGTGGCGTAGGCAAGCACTAGCGGGACTCTACGACGCTGAAATGATTGCTGCGGCCTTGTTAACGGACGTACAGGTTGCAACGGTGTCCGCCCGCCGGCCCGATGTTCTCGAGGCTACCAAGGCGCTATTCGCCCAATCAGAGTTCGAGGAAGCCGTAAGACTCGGCACCAACACTCCTTCGCGGATTCGCTCACGAATCGAGCAAACGTACGGCATGCTCCTGAGCTTGGCATAACCTGGTGAGTGTGGCGCGCAGTGAGTTTATGCGAAGCCTGTCGGGCATCGGTGAGGCGATTGCGCTTGAGTCGCTCGCGCAAGGTTCGCTTGGAAACACAATCAGCCCCGGCCTGCTGGTGCTCAGAAGGGGCATCCTTATTGCCGGCTTGATAGCGCTAGAAGCATTTGTGCGAGATCGCACTAGCGAAGCACTCCGAACGCTTGAGCGTTGGCCAAAGTCTTTTGACCAGCTGCCAGAGAAACTAAGACTGGCATCTCGGCTAAACGCTCTGCAGTATCTACAGCAGTATGCGAAGATGCTTAAGCGGCAAGGCGACGACTATGAAGGTGAGCTACAAGCCGAAATAGAAAAGATGAGCTCCGGTTCCGCCGCAACTCTGAGATTCACGAAGTTCGTGGCAGGTGACTATACCGGTAATGTCTCAGACCAAGGGATGAAAGATCTGCTTTCAAGCCTTCAAGTGCACGACTGTTGGAGTACGTTTCGCCAGTTTGCGGCAGATGCAGGGATCGGTGTTCCGTCAGTGCATGAACTTGTTAAAAGCACCGTTAGGAAGCGCCATCGTAGCGCGCACTCACCTGGATATTCACCAACTGCTACGGAGATCACAGAGCTTCGCTCGGACTTGCTTTGTATCGCGATGTGTTTCGATGTATCAGTTTCATCGTCGATGGAACAGGCGCTGGCAGTTTCAGACCAATGGGCGGGAGGAGAGACCGCGTGGCGCGATGCGGTTCATTTATACGCAGTTCAGCCGCACGGCACTCGGTATCGATTGCTGCAGCATGGGCGAGCGCGTGCCCTCCGGCTCACAAACGATGCAACTGCGGTGCAGGCTCTAGTACCTCGGGCGGCACCCGGAACGGTTGCGGTTCTAGTGAAGCAAGATGCAGCGGGTCGACCGAACAGCTGGAACATTCTTTAGGCCGTAGACTCTAACCTACCTTAGTGACTCTTAGTGAGATCCGGCTCGTTCTGACTCAAGCTCGAGTAGGAAAGCCGTGTCGCCGAGATCAAGACCGCCCGGTGTGTCGTCGATCGCGGCAAAGGTGCGCAGGCGATGTAGAACCTCATCACTCAGCGTTAATGCATCGAACGACGGACGTAGAACCCAAGCAACGGAGTATTCGAATGTGCGGGTTTTATCGTTCCCAAGATAAGGCATCCAGTGTTTTGCTTGCGCATAAAGGTTATAGAAGGTAACTACGTCTGCAGTGGTGGTCTCGGGCAGAACACCAATCTTACCGACTAGCGCAGGATAGACAAGTGGCGCAGGCATGCGGTTCTGCTCAAGGTAGTGCTTGTCGAAGGGGTTCTCGGGGCCATGTCCTAGCCCTCCGCCGACTTCTAATTTTGACGTATGCTTCGCCAATCGAGCAAGGTCGTCGCGCATGGCAACCATCTCTGCATAAAGGGCTGCCGCGACCGCATGAGCCTCGTCCGCGTGACGGAGTCGTTCATTTCGCCGAGCCAGCCATGAGTTCAGCAAGGCGCCTAGAATGAGGGCAAACAACCCAAAGCAAGCGCCTAGCAAAGCCTGCCAGTCCTTAAGTTCTTCGTACAGCGCCATGCATCGTCCTTAACGAAAGTCTTTAGGTATCTCCTATACTGGCGCAATTAGCCATGCGAAGCTTCGAACACGCGGTAAGGCCAGTCTCCGCGGCACTTCCCGCCTCCTACAACAGGCGCGATATCCTCACTGCTGTACTGGCGGAACGCGCCTGTATACGAGGCAGTCTTGCGTGAACTTGGGAATGATCGAACATCGAACGGCGAACTTCGTGTCGTTACAGCAACGGCTTTGCGGCCCCAGCTTGCACGCGACACAATGTGGGCATCACAGGGGTAGCACCGCTACGCCGATAGGCTCTTATCTATCGCTGCAAAAACCTTCGCCGCCTCATCCTGTGCCCGGAACGCTGCACGAACCTGTTCAGCAAGCGATTGCTGCACCTTAATCGATGGTAGCGGAGGGATAGGCAGCGCAATCAATTGTGCGGGGCTCTCCAGTCGCGTCCGGTTCGAAACACCTGTTATTGCACCCTCAAGTATGGCTCGCATCTTCTCAGAGCGTAGCAGACGAGCGACGTACTGAGCGTCGACCTTTCCTTCAGACGACTCTCGCACTCTGAACGTAAAGAACTCTTTCGAAACGATCAGCCCGTCGCAATCGTCTTCAACAACACCTATTGCGCCTCTCACTGCATCAATGCCGGAAACGAGAATGTCGCCCGACTTAATCTCTCGAAGGTCTTTAGTGTCATACTGCAAATCTTGGATACCCTTTGGACGAACTCTCCCATCCGTACTTCGGACCCAAGCGTAGCTATGTACAAGCGCCTCTTCATCAACAAGTTCCGTGTTCGGAATGCGTGTGACTGGCTCAATTACTGAAGACAGCAGAATGCGCTCGCCCATCGTAGCGACAAGCTCTTTCATTCGATTATACGCGAAGTCCAAGCGCTCCGTTGGTGACTCATCCGATAGTTGATAAAGAGACACAAGGCCGTCGCAGAGCGGCACCTTTGCAGTTGCCTTAGCTAGTCGCGCGGGGCTAACGACGCCTCCCGCATAAGAGCTCGGCGCCGCCTGTCGCCAGATGTTAAACGCTTCGTTGATGGCCGGGAAATCATTCCGGTCATCTACTCCTGTCGAAGTGTAGCCGATCGTGTGTGCCTTAGCGAAGAACACCGGCTCCCGCTGAACGATCGCAGGGTCTGGCTTCTTTATAAGAAGCAATATCGAGGTCTTCGCAGTCGTCCTAGCTAGGAACTCAAAAGCATTCCGAGGAAGTGAGACGACAGCCTTGATGAAGTAGTTATCTCGAATAAACGATCTCGCATCGCCATAGGCCGACGTGTTCAGGACCGCTTCATCGACGACAATGCCGACAATACCGCCTTTCCACTCTTCCGGCGCGCCCGCATCTCTAATCGGTTTGAGGTAGTCTAAGATTGCACTCAGAAAAAGAGCGCCGCCCTTGGCGTTATTACCCGCCGTCACGTACGTCAGCTTGCCAGCCGCTATAGCGCCCTTAACCTCCGCCAACCCAGCTTCGGCTGCGTCGAGGTGGCGGCGAGCGTGGCGCTCCTTCCGTTCGTCTCGAGTTTTCATGGCGAGCAGCAATTTGTCTCGCCAATCTGTCACACGTTTCGACAGCGTGTCAGCGCGCGTTTGTTCAACGCACGTGTGTGGGACAACGCGCAAGCGCTCCTTCGTCCAACGGTTTGCCTTTGCCGCAATCTCGCTCTCGTATGCTTCCGATCCCGGTGCGGCCTTTACCTTGCCGAGCGAGCCTGAACGCGCGAGTTCAGCGGCAACCTCTCTGAAGTTAACGTCTCCAAGCGGAGGATTGGTCAACGCAACGTCGATCGCCTCGTGAGCGCGGGCGGGTGTTCGTGGTGCGAACACATCATACGCGGACAGCGCGAGTCCGTTCGCTGGGCGCACATTCGACTTTCCATCACCGTGCAGATACATATTCATCTTAGCAATGGTTGCGACCCACGGGTCAATATCTGTCCCTAGTAAGCGCTCACGTCGAACCTTCTGCTCAACTTCTTCCTTTGTTTCAGTTGCGGTGGCTACCGCGTTAGCGAGCATCGCGTCCATTGCATGGATTAGAAATCGTCCCGTTCCACACGCCGGGTCTAATACAACATCACTCGGGCGCGGCGAAACAAGCCGTACCGTGGATATTACCGCAGTCTCTGGCGTGAAAAACTGCCCAATCCGATTATCTTTCTCCGCCCTCCGCGCGAGCGCTTCAAACACTGCCCCAATGAAGTCAATGCCGCCAGCTGATAATGGATAACGCTCGAAGATAGGTAGGACAGTTGATACGATGAACTCGTCCGGCAACTCAAGACGCTCATACCGGTCGAACATGCCGGAGGTAACAATGTCGGGGTCGAAGACGATATCCTTCTTTATAAGATGGTGCACCGTCCAGTCCTTGAACTCCTTATCGGCGCGATCCGCCGGGCTCATCTTAGTTCTGTAATCAGCAAACCCCGATAAGGTAGCGCGGCTTTCAATGCCCCGCTTGTCTTCATAAAGAGCGACGAAGAACAAATAAATTAAGAACTTGTGAGCACGCTGCCCGGTAACTCCGCGCTCACGCAGCTTGTTTTCTAGGCCTACGATGTCCCTGCGAAGACGCTCCTGTCGAACGGCCAACTCGCGCAAGCGGGCAAGGTCAAGCTCCTGTTCTTCTTCGGTCCAATCTGGAAATACTTCCTCTTGAAAAACCTGCGCCGCCGCGAGGTCCGTTGCAAACTCGGGCCAACGTGCCACAGCCGATGTCAGGCCGGTAAGTGGGTATGCCTTGGCGGGGGCTGCTGCCCAGTGAGACAGATGCGTTTGCAGCCGATTTAGCGGTAGAAACACAATTCTCCCGGCCCTGCCGTCACGTTCGCGCTGTTGGTTCTCGTTTCGTAGAAACCGAGCCATGCGAACGGAAGTGCTTAGACCCGAGTACAGGACGTTTGTGGTCATGCCGGGCGCGACCGCAATCGCGCGATTGAGGTGTTCGACGATCGATGTGAATTCGCTTTCGTCGCTTCGCTTTGCGACTTCGACAAGGAGCCGGTGCCGCTTCGATGCGACGGTCCATTCAACGGTGATGTCGGCGTCGGCTATCGACGGAGCGTGGCTCGCGTTCGTGCCGTGATGGGTGACGGTTGCCCCCCGCTTCGTAAGCGCACTCGCCATGTCAGCCGAAACGCGCTGTTCAAGCTCAGTGCGGGGGTCGAGGTCTGAATAAGGCCGCGTCACTTTCCCTCCACCAAGTCGGGTTGTGGCGGAACGCGAATCTCCATGCAAGCAGCGCTCGCGATGGTGCTACCCCGGTGCTACCCAGCGATCTACGTTTTATATCCAACGACCGCTAAGTCGTTGAAAAGATGGTGCTGCCGGTGAGGATTGAACTCACGACCTCAGCCTTACCAAGGATGCGCTCTACCACTGAGCTACGGCAGCACTCGGCCCGCTGTTCGCAGGCGAGGGGGCGCTAGAGACGAGCGGCGGCGGATTGTCAAGGCGTCATGACGAAGCGATAGCAGCTTTCATGGACAGCAAGGACGAACGGGACGCGCGCCGGGCCGCTGCGCTGCGGGCCAATCTGCGCCGGCGCAAGGCGCAGGCGCGCAGCGTGGCGGAGGACGGGGCCGTCGCGGAGCAGCCGACGCTTGAGGGTGACGCGGACAAGGCATCGCAGCCTGACGGCTGAACCCGTCAATCGCTCGGCTTGCGACGGCGGCGGCGAACGCGCCCCCGCGACCAGTTGCGGGTTCTCGTATCCCCCCCCGGGCGCGCGCCGGGGAGGGGTGATCGGGTCCTTACCTGAGCGGGGCGCAGCGTTCGATCAGCCACGCGCGGTCCTCGCCCTCCAGTTCGGGCGCAAGCGTGCCGGCGACGCGCGCGTGATAATCGTTGAGCCACGATAGCTCGCCGGGCGTGAGCAGCGCGGAATCGATCAGGTCGCGGTCGATCGGGGCGAGCGTAAGTGTTTCAAAGGCGAGCATCACGTCCTCGCCGCCTTCAAACGTGCGCTCGACGACGAGCAGCAGGTTTTCGATGCGGATGCCGTATTCGCCTGCCTTGTAATATCCGGGCTCGTTGGAAAGGATCATGCCAGGCAGCAAAGATTCTGACGGCCCGCTGCCGGGATAGCTGGGCTTGGCGATCCGCGCCGGGCCTTCGTGGACCGACAGGTAGCTGCCGACGCCGTGGCCGGTGCCATGGGCGAAATCGAGGCCTGCCTGCCACAGGGGAAGCCGGGCCAGTGCGTCGAGCTGCGCGCCCGTGGTGCCGCGGGGAAACACGGCCGTTGCTAGCGCGATATGACCCTTCAGCACGCGAGTGAAGCGATCGCGCATTTCGGCCGTTGGCGCGCCGATCGGGACGACGCGCGTCACGTCCGTGGTGCCGTCGACATATTGGCCGCCGGAGTCGATCAGGTAGAGCTGGCCCGGCTCGATCGGCAGGCTTGATTCATCCGTGACATGATAATGCGGGATCGCGCCGTGCGGGCCAGTGGCGGAGATCGCGTCAAAGGACAGATCCTTCAGCACGCCCGTTTCGCGCCGGAATTCCTCCAGCTTTGCCGCCGCGGACAGTTCGGTCTGCCCGCCCTTGGGCGCTTCGATCGAGATCCAGCGCAGGAAGCGGGAGAGTGCGGCGCCGTCGCGGATGCTGGCGGAGCGGTGGCCGGCCTGCTCCACGCTGTTCTTGGTGGCGCGCGGAACGACAGTGGGATCGCGCAAGGCCACGACCTCGCCGCCGCCAGCCTCAATCGCGAGCGGAATGGCGGCGACCGAGAGCGTCGGATCGACCGCTACGCGCTTGCCGGCGAACGTGCCCAGGGCGGGCGCGAATTCGCGGTGATCGTGGACGCGCACGGCATTGCCGAGATGCTGCGCTACTTCTTCCGTCATCTTCTCAGGCGCGACGTACAGATCGGCGGTGCCGTCAGCGTTCACCACCGCATAGGCCAGCGCGACCGGCGTGCGGGACACGTCTCCGCCACGCACGTTCAGCAGCCAGGCGATTGATTCCAGCGAGGCCAGCACCACCGCATCGGCCTCTTGCTCGGTGAGCCAGTCCGCGACGACGGCGCGCTTGTCGGCGGAGGAGCGGCCCGCATTGGCATCCTCGTGAACGCTGAGCCGCGCATCGGAACGGGCCGGCTGATCGGGCCAGATGGCGTCTACCGGGTTGGTATCCACCGGCACCAGGGTAGCGTCGACGACCTCGAGCGCTTTGCTGGCTTCATCCACCCAGGCGCGGGTGTGCAGCCACGGATCATAGCCGATCCGCCCGCCCTGCTTCGCGTGCCCCGCAAGCCAGGCCGAAACGCTGGTGTCCGGCACCCCGACGAACTGCCAATCGTCGGCCGACACCTGTTCGCGGACCTGGAGCGTATAGCGGCCGTCGGTGAAGATCGCGGCTTCGGCAGGAAGGACCACGGCGGTGCCGGCGGACCCCTGAAAGCCGGTGAGCCAGGCCAGCCGCTGGGCGTAAGCGCCGACATATTCGCTCATATGCTCATCCGTCAGCGGCACGACGAAGCCGTCGAGCTGCTGGCGCGAAAGCTGATCGCGCAGGGCGGCGAGGCGGGCGGTGTAGGTGGACATGGGACTCCCTTGGACTTCTTGTTCCGCGCAATCCTCTCCACCGTTCGTGCCACGCTTGTCGCCGCACCTGCAACGGGCGGTGTCGCTCACAGTGCGCGCTCCGGCCGAACGGTGAAGAGGTTTCGAGCAGATATGGCAGATGCGTGCGCTTCGTGCCATGCAGCCGCGATGGTCTTCTCTCCCCAGAGCCGCGCATGACGAGCGCGGACGTTCTCATTGTCGGATCGGGCGCAGCCGGGCTCACCGCAGCCCTGAACCTTGCCGATCGTTTCCAAGTCACCGTGCTTGCCAAGGGCGCCCTCAACGAGGGCTCCACCGCCTGGGCGCAGGGCGGGATCGCGGCGGTGCTGGAGCCTGGCGACACGTTCGAAAACCATGTCGAGGACACGATGGTCGCCGGCGCGGGGCTGAACGATCGCGAGATCGTGGAGTTCGTGGTCGAGAATGCGCCGGCTGCGATCGAGCGTTTGCAGAAGCTCGGCGTACCCTTCGCGCAGGACGGGAACGCCCTGCACCTGACGCGCGAGGGCGGGCATTCGCACCGCCGCATCGTCCATGTCGATGACGCGACCGGATGGGCGGTGCAGGAGGCGCTGCAGCGCGCGGCGGAGGCGCATCCCAACATCACGTTGGTGCCCGATCAGGTGGCGATTGACCTCGCTACCAGCCGGCATGAGGAGCGCTATTCCGGGGCTGGCAATGTCTGGGGCGTCTATGCGGTGGATCGCAGGACCGGGCGCGTGAACCTGTATACGGCGCGTGCGACGATCCTGGCGACGGGGGGCGCGGGGCGCACTTATCTGTTCTCCACCGCGCCGCGCGGGGCGACCGGGGACGGTATCGCAATGGCGTGGCGCGCGGGATGCCGTGTCTCCAACATGGAGATGATGCAGTTCCACCCGACCTGCCTCTACAACCTCGACGTCAAGAATTTCCTCATCACCGAGGCGGTGCGCGGCGAGGGCGGGCGGCTGATCAACCCGCAGACGGGCCACCGCTTCATGGTGGATTATGATGCCGAGCGGCTGGAACTGGCGCCGCGCGACGTGGTGGCGCGGGCGATCGACGCCGAGATCAAGCGCTATGGCCTCGATTACGTCCACCTAGACATCAGCCATCAGTCCGCCGATTTCGTGCGGGGGCACTTCCCGAACATCTACGAAAAGCTGATGGGGCTGGGCATCGACATGACGGTGCAACCGATCCCGGTGGTGCCGGCGCAGCATTATACCTGCGGCGGGATCATCGTGGATCGTGACGGGCGCACCGATCTGCCAAACCTTTATGCCGCGGGCGAATGTACCGAAAGCGGGCTGCATGGCGCCAATCGTCTGGCCAGCAATTCGCTGCTGGAATGTTTCGTCTTCGGCGAGGCGGCGGCAAATCACATCGCCGCATGCTGGGACGATTTGCGCCCGGTGCCGCCGATCCGGCCGTGGGACGAAAGCCGTGTTGCGGATTCCGACGAGGAAGTCGTGATCAAGCAGAACTGGACCGAGATCCGCCGCTTTATGTGGAATTATGTCGGCATCGTCCGGACCACCAAGCGGCTGCAACGGGCGCAGCATCGCATCGAGATGCTGACGGCCGAGGTGGAGGATTATTACGGCCACTTCCGCGTGACGCCGGACCTGATCGAACTGCGCAACCTGTTGCAGACGGCCGATCTGATCGTCCGCTCCGCGCTCCACCGCCAGGAAAGCCGTGGGCTTCACTACACGCTGGACTGCCCGCAGACGCTGGACGTGGCGGTAGATACCGTCCTGGTTCCCTAGCAGGCGCTTGCATTGGTCGCACGTCAGCGCCGGTTCATCGCAGGCGGAGTAAGTCCCGGTTTTCAATGGTGACTTTTGGGATAGCCTGTTTGGTGGCGACTGTTCGGGGGCATGGCAGATGATGATCGAGCGGTTGATCGCGGGCGTAGCGCTGCTGTCCTTGGCCGGCTGCGGCGTTGATGAGCGGCCGGCGCAGACGGCACGGGCGGTAGCGCCTGAGCCGGCCTATGTCGTCGCCATCCCCGTGCCCAAGCCGACCCCGCTTCCCGCCAATCGCGCGCCGCGTGCGCTTGAAGCCTCGATCGGGCAACTGGTTCGGGAATTTTCGGGCGTCGCCGGCGTTGCGGTTCGCGCCGTGGATGACGGATGGACGGTGGAGGCCAGCGGGCGCCGCCTGCTGCCCCAGCAGAGCGTCAGCAAGCTGTGGGTCGCCATGACGATCCTCGACCAGCGTGATTCCGGCCGGTTGCGGCTTGATGATGAAGTGTCGCTCACCCCCGCTGATCTCACGGTGTTTCATCAGCCGACCGCTTATCTCGTAAAGGGCGGCATTTGGAACACGACGGTGGGCGACCTGCTGTTCCGCGCGCTGACGCAAAGCGACAATACTGCGAATGACCGGCTGCTGACGCTGGCTGGCGGGCCCTCTGCCGTGCGGTCGTTCATCGAGCGCAAGCAACTGGGCGATATTCGCTTCGGGCCCGGCGAGCGGCTACTGCAGGCAAAGACGGCGGGGCTGACCTGGGACCAGTCGATGAGTGTCGGCAACACGTTTTCGCTCATGCGCGCGCGGCTCGATCCCGCCGTTCGCGCGGCGGCGATGCAGGCCTATATCGACAATCCGCCCGATGGCGCTGCCCCCTTGGCGATCGCCGATGCGCTGGCGCGGCTCGCGCGGGGAGAATTGCTGTCCGAAACCTCGACGCGGCTCCTGATCTCGACGCTGGAGTCCAGCAAGACCGGGCGCGCGCGGCTGAAGGCCGGCGCGGCGCCGGGCTGGACGCTGGCGCACAAGACCGGGACTGGGCAGGAACTGGGCCGTCGCAATGCCGGGTTCAACGACGTTGGGCTGCTCACCGCGCCGGACGGACGGCGCTATTCGGTTGCAGTCATGATCGGCGACACGCAGCGACCGATGCGCGATCGGCAGCAGCTGATCCAGGCCGTGGCGGCGACGGTCACTGGCTATCGCGGGCCGACCATCGCGTCCAACGACGCGGACGCGCCGGAAAGCTGATCGGCATCGATTGACGGCGCGGGACGCCCGCCGCAAGGCACGCAACATGCGCTTCTTTTCGGACAATGCCGCCCCCGTTCACCCCGCCGTTCTCGCCGCACTTGCCGAGGCGGACGTGCTCGATACCGCTTACGATGGCGATCGCTGGTCCGGCATGCTGGACGCGCGGCTGTCGGCGCTGTTCGAGACGGAGGTGGAAGTCTTGTGGGTGCCGACGGGCACGGCGGCCAATTCCCTCGCGCTCGCCGCACTGTGTCCGCCGCATGGCGCGGTGCTGTGTCACCGGGATGCGCACATCCAGAACGACGAGTGCGGCGCACCGGAATTCTACACGCATGGCGCCAAGCTGCTGCTGGCAGGCGGCGAGGGCGCGAAGCTGACGCCGGAGAGCCTGGGCGCGCTGCTGGCGACGATCCGCACGGCCGTGCATCAGGTGCCGCCGCACGCCATCTCGATCACCAACGCGACCGAATATGGGCTGGTCTATCAGCCGGACGAGGTGGCGGCGATCGGCGCGTTGGCGGCGGAACGTGGCCTGGCGCTGCACATGGATGGCGCGCGGTTCGCCAACGCGCTGGTGCATGCGGGGTGCTCGCCGGCCGACATGACGTGGCGCGCCGGCGTGACGGCGCTCAGCTTCGGGTTCGTGAAGAACGGCGGGATGGGCGCGGAGGCGCTGGTGTTCTTCAAGCGCGGGATGATCGAGGCGAGCCGCTATCGCCGCAAGCGGGCGGGGCTGCTCTTTTCCAAGGGCCGCTATCTCGCGGCGCAGATCCTGGCGTTGCTGGAGGAGGATCGCTGGCTGGCGAATGCGCGCAACGCGAACGAGGGCGCGGCGCTGCTCGCGGCGGCCGCGGGCGATCGGCTGGTGCATCCCGTGGAGGCGAACGAGGTGTTCCTGCGGGTGACATCGGAAGAAGCCGCGGCGCTGCGCGGCAAGGGTTTCGACTTCTACGATTGGGGGCCGGGCGAGGCGCGGCTGGTGGTATCGTGGAACCAGCAAGCCGAGGACATCCGACCGCTGGCAGAGGCGATCGCAGCGCTGGGGTGATCGCCCGCCGAAGATCATTTTCCCCGCCATGCCGGTCTTGTCCCGGTAGGGTTTGGCTTGACCCGCGGCTGCTGAGTACGCAGAGGGCTGGAGGCCGGCACTAGGCCGGCATGACGTTTTTTCGGGGCGAGGTGCCGTAGCGCTGCGCTTCGATCCGCATTACGCGCGCCGAGCATGACCGACGCGCCGCCGCCGCAATCCACCCGTGCCCACGTGCTGATCCCGTTCGGGATCGTGACGCTGATCTGGGGATCGACCTGGCTGGTCATTCGCGACCAGTTGGGCGTGGTGCCGCCGTCCTGGTCGGTCAGCTACCGCTTCCTTGTTGCCGGGGTGGCGCTGTTCATCTGGGCAGCGATCCGGCGCGAGCCGGGCAGGATCGACGCGCGCGGCTATGCCTTTGCGGCGGCACTGGGACTGGCGCAGTTCGTGCTCAACTTCAACTTCGTGTATCGAGCGGAACAGTTCATCACCTCGGGGCTGGTGGCGGTGACCTTTGCGCTGCTGCTGATCCCCAACTCGTTGTTCGGCCGCATTTTCCTGGGGCAGCGGCTCGGGCGGCAGCTGGTGATCGGCTCCGCGATCGCCATGGCGGGGGTGGCGCTGCTCTTCCTTCACGAGGTGCGCAGCGATCCCAATGGGCCGGCCGCGTCGCTCGTCGGCATCGGCCTGACGCTCTGCGCGATCCTGTCGGCGTCCAGCGCCAATGTGATGCAAGGCACGCAAATCGCACGATCTTATCCGATGCTGCGAACGACCGGGATCGCCATGCTGATGGGCGGGGCGTTTGATGCAGGCTGGGCGTGGTTCACGGTGGGGCCGCCGGTGATGGAATGGCGGCTCGGTTATGTGGCGGGGATCCTGTACCTTGGGATCTTCGCGTCGGCGCTCGCCTTTCCGCTCTATTTCGGGGTGATCCGGATCATCGGGCCGGCCAAGGCGGCCTATTCGAGCGTGATCGTGCCGGTGATCGCCATGGCCTTGTCGACGACCTTCGAAGGTTACCGCTGGTCGCTTTTGGCCGGGTCCGGTGCAGCATTGGCCGCTTTTGGCCTGGTCGTGGCCTTAACCGCGCGCAGGCCCAATCGGTAGTCGGGATAGAGCGGGCGCCAGCCGAGCACGCGCTTCGCCTTGCCGTTCGCGACGCGCCGGTTTTCCGCATAAAAGGCGCGGGCGGCGGGGGACAGGCTGTCCAGCGCGACAACCGGGGGCGGCGGCACGCCGAGCATGGCGGCGGCATGCGCGATCACGCGATCCTGGCTGGTCGGCAGATCATCGGCGAGGTTGTACGCGCCGGGGGGCGCGGTGAAGCCGGCGACGACCCCGCTGGCGATGTCCGCCACATGGACGCGGCTGAACACCTGATTGGAAAGGCCGGTGAGATGGGCGGTGCCCGCGGCGACGCGGTCCAGCGGGGAGCGGCCGGGGCCATAGATGCCGGGCAGGCGGAAGACGCGGGCGCCCAGCGCGAGCCAAGCCGCATCCGCCGCGTTGCGCGGTAAGCGCCGTCCGCGGATCGGGGCAGTTTCATCCACCCAGGCGCCGCCGGCATCGCCATAGACGCCGGTGGAGGAGAGATAGCCGAGCCAGCGGCCGTCCAGCGCGTCGGCGTAGCGGGCGAGGACCGGGTCGTCGCCATCGGGGGGCACTGAGGAGAGCACGTGCGTCGCCGCGGCGAGGCCGGCGCGCACCGCCTGCTCGTCGTCGAACCGGATCGTGCCGGCGCGGCCATCGCGCGTGGTGGCGAGGACTGGCGAGCCGCTCGCGTCGGCGATCGCACTCGCGGTGTAGCCCAGCCCGAAGATGAACAGGCGGCTCATTGCGCGAGCGTCGGTTTGGCCATGGTGGCGCCGGGCATATTATCCTTCTTCCACTGCATCGCCATTCGGATGCGCGTCGCGCCCGAAGGGTGATCGAAGAACAGGAACTCCTCGATCGGCCCCGGTTCGAGCTTGCGATATTCGGAGAGGCGGATCGCCACCTTGGCGAACCCGTCCGGCGCGCGCGCGGCGTCCAAGCCGAAGCGGTCGGCCTCGCTTTCATTCCAGCGAATCACCGTGCTGATGTAGGGCGTCGCCAGCGCGGCGAGCAAGCTCGCGATCGCCAGCAGCAGCGGGGCACCGGCCGGATCGCTCACGTCGCGCACGCCCGAGCGCGGGTAGCGCGCGATCAGCCGCGGCGCGATGCGCGACAGGGCCAGGAAGATGACGAGCACGCCCAGCCCGAACCAGAAGAGCAGCCACCCGATATGATTGAGCACATAATGGCCCATTTCATGACCCATCACGGCGGCGACTTCGTCAGGCGAGGTGCGGTTCAACAGATTGTCGTTGAGCGCGATGCGGATCGTCGGCCCGAGACCCGCGACATTGGCAGAGATGCGCTTCGACTGGCGCGATTCATCGGCGACATAGATATGGTCGGCCGGGATCTGCTGCGCCTCAGCCATCGCCACGATGCGGTCGCGCAGCGGCCCGGCGGGCATTTCGGTGTATTCGTTGAACATGGGCTCGATGAAGACCGGCCCGAGCAGCAGGCCGATGGTTAGGAAGCCGATCACCACCCCCGTCCCGATCGCCCACCAGCCGCGCCGGAAGCGGCGGATGACGGCGTAGATGGCGGTGAACAGCAGCGCATTCACCACCAGCGATATGCCCAGCATCTTGAGCTGATCGATCAGCCACGCGCCGAACGTCTGGCTCATCAGGCCGTATTGCGCCTCGCGCACGAAGCCGGTGTAGATCGACCACGGCAGGAAAAGCACGAAGGTGACGAGGGTGAAGAGCACGCCGTAAGAAGCGGGCACCAGCCGGGTGCGCTTGATACGCCGCGCCGCCAGATCGCGCAGCCGCGCCGACCAGCCGCTGACGAGCAGCGCGCCATAGACCAGCACGGCGACGACAGCCCCCCACAGGGTCAGCCAATAGCCGCCTTCGAAATAGGCGTCCGACTTTGCGCGTGCCGGCCCCTGCAGCAGATCGAGGTAGGCGCGCGTTGCCGCATCGACATCGAACCCGGGGTTTGATCCCTGGGCCTGTGCGATCGCGGGCACCAGCGCCGCCGCCAGCAGCGCTGCCCCCATCACCTTCCTCATCCCCCGTTTCCCCTTGTTATGGCGCCATCGGCCCCTTGAACAACGTGCCGAAATAATCGCCCTTGTTCCACACCGGGCGCGTCGCCGCGTCGCCGATGTTGCGCGCGATGCGATAGTTCACGTCGACGAAGCGCACGCCTTCTTCCCACTCGATCGGCTGCGACAGATCGTCCGTCGGCTTGTGATAGTTGGTGGAGAGGAAGTGCTCGACCGCGGCCTTGCCGGGGCCCTTCTGGCCGGGCCACAGGAACACCGACGGCACGCCCTTTTGCACAAAGCGGAAGTGGTCGGAGCGCACGAAGATGCCTTCATCCGGGATCGGATCGGGCGACAGGGCGACGCCGGCGCCCTCCACCGCCCCGCGGATGATCGGGCCAAGCGTGGAGCGATCGCCGCCGAAGGCCACCATGTCTTCGAACTTGTAGGTGAGGATCGGCATGTCGAGGTTCACGTTGGCAATGATCGACTCCGCCGGCACCGTTGGGTGGTTGGCGAAATAGTCGCTGCCCACCAGCCCCTTTTCCTCCGCCGTCACGGCCAGGAAAAGGATCGTGCGCTTTGCCGGGCCTTCCTTCTGGAAGCGTTTGGCTTCCTCGATCAGGCTGGCGATGCCGATGGCATTGTCGAGCGCGCCATTGTGGATCTTGTCCTCTGCCTTGCCGCTGACGCCGACGTGATCGAGGTGCGCGGAGAGGACGACGACCTCACGCGACAGAGCGGGATCGCTGCCGGGCAGGACGCCGACGACATTGGAGGAGCGCACCTGCTCAAACTTGGTCTTGGTTGTCGCCGAAACTGTGACGGGCAGCGCCTCCGGCGTGAAGGTGGCATCCGCCTTTTCGGCGGCACGCGCGATCTTGGCCCAGCTGGTGCGGGCGCCGGCGAAGAGCTTTTGCGCGCCCGAGAGGCTGAGCGTGGCGAGTGCGGGGATGCCGCCTTCCTCGACATGGCCGGTGCCGTCGGCATTGGCCCAGGTCATGCGGCTGTGATCGTTCGCTTCCACCAGCCGCGCGAACGGGCGCTGCTTGTCCGAGCGCGGGGTGACGAGCGCGATCGTGCCGACGGCGCCGCGCTCGGCAGCGAAGCGCGCCTTGGTGGTGGCCGCGCCGAGCCAGGCGCGCTCCTCACCCGTCATCTTTGACGGCGAGCCGCTGACAAAGGCAACGATCTTTCCTTTCACGTCGACCCCACGATAATCGTCGCGGCCATATTGCGGGGCGACGATGCCATAGCCGACGAACACGACGGGGGCGGACACGCTGGTTTCAGCGGTGCGCGGGTTCGACGAGGGAATGTAATCGGTGCCAAAGGTGAGCGCGCTCTGGCCCGCGGCGCCAGTGATGGCGAGCGTGCCCTGGCCATCGGGCTTGTAGGACACGAGTGGTACGTTCTGGGCATAGCCGCCCTTGTCCCCGCCCGGCTTCAATCCGGCGGCGAAGAATTGCGCGGCGACATATTCGGCGGCGATGTCATATTCCGGGCTGCCGGCCTCACGGCCGCGCATCGCGTCCGCCGCGAGGAACATCACGTGCGACTTGATGGCGGCGGCCCCGGCGGACAGCGGTGCAGCAGCGGGGGGCACGGCGGGCGCGACAGTGCCCGGAGTGGCGCTATGCTGGGTATCAGTGCCCTTGGCGGCAGTGGCTTGCGCGATGGCGGCGACGGGAAGGGACGTAAGGCAGAGGGCGAGGATCAAACGACGCATTCGTGCTTCCAGAAAGCCTTGCCTGCCGGGGCGCCGATGGCGTGCCGAACCACAGGATTACGGCAGCAATCGTTCGAAGAAGTGCTGCAGGCCAATTGCTTGCAACACAACTCCACCGCACGCGACACGAACGAAGGGGAGTGGACCTGATCGCCAGACGTAGCAGCCAAGCGTTTCGCCGCAAGCTTTAGCGATGGAACCACAAGCCGCCCCGTCTATATCTCTCCTCATGCTCGATGTTCTCACCGCCCCAGCCGCTCCTGCGATCAAGCGCCGTCAGGATTATCGCCCGCCTGCCTGGCTGGTGCCGAACGTCGACCTGGACTTTGCGCTCGATCCTGGGGCGACGCGGGTGCGTGCCCGTCTGGAAGTGACGCGCAACGGGGGCGCGGGCGAGCCGCTGCGGCTGGACGGCGACGGGCTGACGCCGCTGGCGGTGATCGTCGACGGGGTGGCGGTGAACGACTGGCGGCTGGAGGACGACCAGCTCGTCATCCCGCTGACCGGCGCATCGCACGTGATCGAGACCGAGGTGGAGATCGCGCCCGACCAGAATACGCAGCTGATGGGGCTGTATTCGTCGGGCGGGAACCTGTGCACGCAATGCGAGGCGGAAGGGTTTCGCCGGATCACCTACTTCCCGGATCGGCCCGACGTGCTGGCGACCTATCGCGTGCGGATGACGGCGGACAAGGCGCGCTATCCCGTGCTGCTCGCCAATGGCGATCCGATCGCGAGCGGCGACAATGATGACGGGACGCATTGGGCCGAGTGGCACGATCCGTTTCCCAAGCCCTCCTACCTCTTCGCGCTGGTAGCGGGGGATCTGGCCTGCAACGCGGGCACGTTCACCACGCGATCGGGGCGTGAAGTGCAGCTTGGCATCTGGGTGCGTGCGGCGGATCTCGCCAAGACCGACCATGCGCTTCATGCGCTCAAGACGTCCATGGCCTGGGACGAGCGCGTCTATGGCCGCGAATATGATCTGGACGTGTTCAACATCGTCGCGGTGGACGATTTCAATTTCGGCGCGATGGAGAACAAGGGGCTAAACATCTTCAACAGCCGCTACATCCTGGCCGATCCCGATACCGCGACCGATTACGATTACGACGCCATCGCCGCGGTGGTGGCGCATGAGTATTTCCACAACTGGTCGGGCAATCGCATCACTTGCCGCGACTGGTTCCAGCTGTCGCTGAAGGAAGGGTTCACCGTCTTTCGCGACCAGGGGTTCTCGGCCGACCAGGGCTCGGCGGCGGTGAAGCGGATCGAGGACGTGCGCGGGCTTCGCGCGAGCCAGTTCCCCGAGGATGCCGGGCCGCTGGCGCATCCGGTGCGCCCGGAGAGCTACCTCGAGATCTCCAACTTCTACACCTCGACGATCTACAACAAGGGCGCCGAGCTGATCCGCATGATGGCGACCATCCTGGGGCCGGCGCGGTTCCGGACGGCGTGCGACCTGTATTTCGATCGCTTCGACGGCACGGCGGCGACGTGCGAGGATTTCGTCACCTGCATGGAAGAGGGCGGCGGGGTGGACCTGTCGCGGTTCCGCTTGTGGTACAGCCAGGCCGGGACGCCGCGCGTGTCGGCGAGCCTGGAGCATGACGGCGGGCGCGCGACGCTGCGGCTGGCGCAGCAGGTGCCGCCCACGCCGGGGCAGTCCGCCAAGGAGCCGATGGTGCTGCCGCTGCGCATCCGGCTGTTCGGCGCAGAGACCGGCCAGCCGCTCGGGCCGGAGCAGCTCGTGCTGCTGGAAGAAGCGAATGAATCGATCGTGTTCGACGGCGTGGCGGAACGGCCGGTGCTGTCGATCAATCGCGGCTTTTCGGCGCCGGTGACGATCGAGAGCGATCGCACGGCGGCGGACCTCGCCTTCCTCGCGCGGCACGACGATGATCCGTTCGCGCGCTACGAGGCGATGCAGCAATTGATGCTCGATACGCTGATCGCGGGCGCGGTGGAGGGCCAGGCCGATCACCGCGCGGTGATCGATGCGGTGGCGGATACGCTGGACGACCCGGCGCTTGATCCTGCCTTTGTGGCCGAAGCGGTGCTGCTGCCGTCCGAAAGCTTCATCGGTGATCAGCTCAGCACGGTTGATCCCGAGGCGATCTATCGCGCGCGCGAGGCATTGCGCGGCGATCTCGGCCGGGCGCTGGCGGAGCGGTGGCGCAACATCTACGAGGCGAACACCAGCGGGGCGGCTTATGCCTATACGCCGGCCGGCAAGGGCGCGCGCCGGATCCGCAACGTGGCGCTGGGCTATATCGCAGCATCGGGCGCGAGCGATGCGGCGGCGCTGGCGTTCCGTCAGTTCGAGCAGGCCGACAACATGACCGACCGGCAGGGCGCGCTCAGCACGCTGGTGAACGGCGACAGCGATCTGCGCGAAGCGGCGCTCGACATTTTCTACAACCGCTATTCGGGCAACGGCCTGGTGCTGGACAAATGGTTCCAGACGCAGGCGCTGTCGACGCGCGACGACACGCTGGAGGCGGTGGCGGCACTGGCCGAGCATCCGAGCTTCACGCTCGCCAATCCGAACCGTGCGCGCAGCCTGATCGGGGCGTTTGCGGTGAACCAGCGGGCGTTCAACCGGGCGGATGGGGCGGGATATCGCTTCCTCGCCGATCAGCTGATCGCGCTCGACCGGCTGAACCCGCAGACGGCGGCCAAGCTGCTGCCGCCGCTGGGCCGCTGGCGGCGGTTCGATCCGGCGCGCGGCGCCTTGATGCGCGCCGAGCTGGAGCGGATCGTGGCGACGCCGGGGCTGTCGAAGGACCTGTTCGAGCAGGCGTCCAAGAGCCTGCAGGGGTGACACCACACGCGCGCCTCGCCCGCCGATGCGGGCGAGGCGGCCGGTTCAGAAAGCGCCGGGCGTTTCGCGCTGGAACGTGGAGGGGCGCGCCGGCGCCAGGAGGTCTCGCGGCACGGCCACGTCGCGGGTGCGGGCCGCAGAAGCGGTCGCGCTGGCGCCGCCGATCGGCGTGCAGCTGCGCCCGGCAATGAACGCCAGCGCTTGGCGGACCGACGCCTCCCGCGGGTCGCCCAGGGGATAGGACAGATCATCATCGGCCCGGCACGTGGCCGGCATGACGGGCGCGAGGCCGTTGTAATAGTCGCCCTGCCGGTCCGCATTCTGGCCGGCAAACGCCACGACGCGCAGGCGATCGTCACACGCGGCGCGATCGCGCGCGATCTGGCCGACCGGCTTGCCATAGGTGTTGGTGCCGATCAGCGCGACGTTCGCGCGCAGGTACGGGATCATTCCGTTGATCACCAACTCGCTGGCCGATGCGGTGCCGCCGGTGCCGATAAAGGCGATGCGCGTCGGCGCGACCGATTGCGGCTGCGGCGTGAAATAGTCGACGCGGTTCTCCGATGACTTTTCCCGCCGGTAGGTGGTGTAGTTGAACACTTCGCTCCGCTGGCGATTGGCGCCAAGGAGGTCGCCGATCAGGTTTGCGGTGGAGACCAGCCCGCCGCCATTGTAGCGGAAGTCGATAATGAAATCGGTGATGCCGGCGGCGCGCATCCGGGCAAAGCCGTCCCGCAGCGGTTGATCGGCTGTGGAAATAAAGGTGCGCAGGTTGATGTACCCCACGCGCCGTCCCTCATCCTCGATAACGGTCACGCCGTAGCGCGGCGACACCGGGTTGAGTTCGAAATCACGCGGCGACAGCGTCACCTCGCGCTCCACACCGTTGGGCGCGCGCACGCGCAGCAGGCGGGCGTCGCCGGCCTGCTCACCGCCCAGTGCGTCGCTCACCGCCTGCGCGCCGCCGCTCGCGAAAAGCGCGCTGACGGTGCGTGGCGCCGTGCCGGGGCGACCGATGGCGAGGATTTCCGTGCCGCGATCGATCCCGGCCTCGAGCGCGGGCGCGCCTTCGAAGGCCTCGATCACGAACATGCGCGCCGCGCCCGCATCGATGCCGAGCCGGAAGCCATATCCGGCGCTCGACCCCGAGGCGTAATAGGCATTCTCCTCGGCGATCGAGGTAATGTAGGTGAAATAGCGATCCTTGTTCTGCGCGCGTGCGGTGGCGGTCAGGGCGTCGACATATGCGTCCACGCTCGCGTAGCGGCTGCCGTCGAGCGACGGGGGGAGCGTATCCGGAAAAAGATACCATTCGCGCAGTTCCGCCGCGGCCCATGTCTGCCGGCTTTGCAGCGAACAGGTGCTGGTGGTGGGAGCGGGAGACGGAGCGGGCGAGGGGCCGCTTGCGATCGGATTGCCGCTTCCGCCGCCATCGCCGCCGCACCCTGCGAGGAGGCTCATCAGGCACACGGCTGCTGCCCATCGATTCGTCATCGCGATCCCCAACCCGCAAACCCTTGTTTATGGCTGGTTAGCAGGTCCGGGTGATCTTGCCAGCCGGCCCGAGAGGAATGATCAGCCGAGCAAGGCCATCGTCGCGGCATCGCGCGTGCCGCCGTAAAAGCGGGCAAGGACGGCGTCGAATGGGGCGGGATCGTCAGCGGCGGCGGCAAACAACGTCATCGACGAGTGCAGCTTCATTGCGTCGACGGGGCCAAGGATCGCGTCGGCGGATCCGGACGCCAATAGGAGCGCGGCGCATGCCTCGATCAGGCGGGAGCCGAGCAGCGGATGGCGCAGATAGGCGCGCGCCTCATCCAGCGAGGCGATGCCGTAATAAGTTGCCGTGTCGCTCCGGCCGAGGCCGCGCAGCTGCGGGAAGATGAACCACATCCAGTGCGTGGTCTTTCGCCCTCGGCGAAGCTCCGCCAGCGCGGCGGCCTGGCTGGTTTCCTGCGCCGCGACGAAGCGGCCGAGATGGAACGGATCGGTCATCGCTCTGAAACGCGCGGGACGCATCGCGGATGCCGCTTGTGCGTTGGTTGGGCAAAGGAGGTCGCCATGCTCGAATTTATCCCCGCCTGGTTGGGCCGCACCCTGGGCAATGTCCGCGCCGGCGCCAGCAAATTGGCGATCGTGCAGCCTGAACTCGGCGGACGCTTCGATGCGATCGATCTTTCGAGCCCGGCATTTGCGCAGGACGCGCGTTTGCCGCCGCGCTTCACCGCCGACGGAGAAGGCGTGTCGCCGCCGCTCGTCTGGGGGCCGCTGCCCGAAGGAACGGCGTCGCTCGCCTTGCTGGTCGAAGATGCCGATGCACCCACCCCGCAGCCGCTGGTTCACGCCATCGTCTGGGGCATGGCGGCGGATGCCGGTCGCCTGGCCGAGGGCGCGATTGTCGCTGACGGGCCGGGCGATGCCGACACGGGCGATGTGGGGCGTAATTCGTACCTCGGCGAAGGCTGGCTGCCGCCCGATCCGCCGACCGGCCATGGCGAGCATCGCTATGTGTTTCAGCTGTTCGCGCTGGACGGCGGGGTGGAGGATCCAGGCCAATCGCCCGGTCGCTCCGCCCTGATCCGCGCGATGGCGGGGCACGTACTGGCGGCGGGACTGCTGATCGGCACCTATTCGCGCGGCGAGGAAGCGACGGTCAGCGGCGCTCAGACGACGCTTGCGGCGGCATCGACATAGGCGAGAAGCGAGGAAGCGCTCACCAGGGCGGCCAGCGCGAGGATTGCGGAGCGGATCATGATCATCATCCCGATATCGTGAAAGGGGTGTTCCGGTCAGGCGACCGGAACGACCGGAACGGCAGCGCCGATCATCAGCGCCGCGAAAGCAACGGCGCCCACGAAGCTGGCGACCTGCAGGTGAAGCTGGTTCAGACGATTGGCCATGTTCGATCTCCTTGACGTTGGGGCCGGACGATCCGGCGCCTATGCCATCCGCTTTGCAGGGGGCGTGCCAACTTCAACCGATTGTGGAACTTCAAGGACTTAGGATCAGGCTGCGCGCCGATTAGCGTATGGTGCCAGATAGCGTTGGCGGCTCATGCCATCATGCGGCGCAAAATGCGCAGTTCCGCCCGGCTGCCTTCGCACGATACAAGGCGGCGTCTGCGCGGGCATAAAGCGCCTCGCGTGGTTCGTCGCTGGTGCCGGCTGCAACGCCGCCGGAGATGGTGACAACGCCGATTGGCGCATCGGTCGCGCGTGAGCGGAAGCGCCGTGCGGCGACGGCGCTGCGGGCGCGATCGACCAGCGCGATTGCGGCGTCGCTATCTACCCCGACGAACAGCAAGGCGAATTCTTCCCCGCCGTAGCGAGCAACCACCGCGCTGGCGCATTCGCCGGCGATCGTCGCGCCAACCGCGCGCAACACGCGATCACCGACGGCGTGTCCGAATTCGTCGTTCACGCGCTTGAAGTGGTCGATATCGCACAGCGCCAGGGCGATCGGCGTTCCCGGCGGCAGACCGGCATAGGCCTCGTCAAACGCGCGACGGTTCGCCAGTTCGGTCAAGGGATCGCGGCGAGCGGTGCCGTGCGCCTCGTCCAAAGCGCTACGCAGCGCTTCGGCCTCCTGTTCGGCCGCCGCCATGCGGCGTTCGGCGGCATGAGCGCGATCGATCATCGCGGCGGTCAGCCGAACCACCTCATCGAGACCGGCAACCGGCGCCGCCATTCGCATGGCGGCCGCGCTGGCGGCGAGATCACGCCCAAAGCCGCTGGTTTCCTCGTGAATGGAGCGAACCGCACGGGAGAAATCCGCGACCTGCATCTCCGCGCGCGCGATCATCGCCTCAGCCTCTGCGGCGACGCGCGCGGTGTGCGGCTCGGCCAGTCCTTCGTCGAGGCATGGCTGAGGCGCGCCGCTTGCCGCTTCCGGGCCACCGAGCTCCGCTATGTCGTGCGCGGTCAGCCTCACGCCGCCGTCGGTAAGCGCGGCGACGGAACGTGCCAACGGGCCGGCCGGGTCGCTCAGCACCCGGTAGGCGAAGGCGTAATTGGCAGGTTCGACGCTCAGCTTCTGGTCAGACAAAAATTGACCGACCGCTTTGTACAGCTCGTCGTCTTTCTGTCTGGGGAACTCAGCCATGCTCTCCGTCCCCCGCCCCACCCTGGCGTTCACCCGCGTCGTGCGTTTCGGCATCTCCCTATCCGCCGCAGAAACTAAAATATCGTTGCTCTGGCTGCACTTCAATCAGGAACGCGAGAGACGCTTCACCGCTTCCAGCGTCAGCGCGACGTGGCGGTCGGCCGACAAATCGTCGTGAACATAGGCGATTCGCCCGGTGCGATCGATGACGTAGCTGGTGCGGCGCGTGGCATCGCGCCCCTTGATCTGCCGGCCGAGCGCGACGTCATAGCCAGCGACGACTCGCGGACCGGCGCTGGCCACGGGGAACTTGCCCGCGCATTCGGCGGCGGAGAATTTCGTCAGGTCCTCCACGCTGTCGGCCGACATGCCGATGACGGTGGCGCCGGCGGCCTGGAAGGCGGGGATGTTCTCGGCAAAGGCGCGGGCCTCGGCATTGCAGCCGGCGGTGAAGGCTGCCGGGAAGAAGTACAGCACCACCGGCCCCTTCTTCAGCTGGCGTGCGAGATTGACGTTCACGACCTTGCCGGCGACGGCACCGCGGGTGGTGAAATCGGGTGCTTTGGCCCCAACCGGGAGGACGGCGCTCGCCGGCGCGGCGATGGCGAGCGAGGCAAGAACGGCAGCGGTGGCGAGATAGCGGCGCATGGAGCAACTCCCGAAAGTTGCAGCCGTTCTAGCGCTGCGCGTTGCGGGGCGATAGGGCTGGCGAATGCCGATCCGCCAAGCTGACCTCGATCTCGCCCACCGTCTCGCCGATGCCGCGGGCGAAGCGATCCGCCCCTATTTTCGTGGGGAGCTGGGCACCGAGATGAAGGACGATCATTCGCCCGTGACGCTCGCCGATCGCGCGGCGGAGGCGGCGATGCGGCGCATCCTAGACGCCGAAGCGCCCGGCGACGCGGTGCATGGCGAGGAATATGGCGTCAAGGAGGGCGTGACGGGGCGCCGCTGGGTACTCGACCCGATCGATGGGACGCGCAGCTTCACCGTGGGGCGGGCGATCTTCGGCACGCTGGTGGCGCTGGTCGAGGATGGCTGGCCGGTGATGGGCGTGATCGATCAGCCGGTGCAGCGCGAGCGCTGGATCGGTGCGGCAGGGCGGCCGACCCTGTTCAACGGCGCGCCGGTGCGCACGCGTGCCTGCCGCGCGGTGGAGGGTGCGATCCTCGCGACGACGAGCCCACATGCCTTCAACGATGACGAAGTGCCGTTTTTCCTAGCGCTGGTCGCGGCGGTTTCGGGCGGGCATGCGCGGCAGGGGCCGGTCTATGGCGGCGATTGCTACAATTACGGGCTGCTGGCGAGCGGGCATCTCGACATCGTGTGCGAGGGCGGGTTGGCGCTGCACGATTTCGCCGCGCTGGCGCCGATCGTCGAGGGCGCGGGCGGGCGGATGTGCGACTGGAACGGCGATCCCCTGACGGAGGCTAGCACCGGCCAGGTGCTGGCGATCGGTGATCCGGCGCGGATGGACGAGGTGCTGGAGGCGCTGCACGCGGTAGCGGGCGGGCACGACCACCACGATCATTGACGCGTTTACTGCGCCATTCGTGCTGCGCTGTCGAAGCGCATGCCGTGCGCGGTGGTGCTGCTAACGTCCTTCGACAGGCTCGGGACGAGCGGAGGAGAGGGGGCGTTGTCGTCATGCCGGGCTCGTCCCGGCATCCAGGCCTCCACGTACCTTCGCTTGTTGGCGCGCGCGGACGGCTGGATGCCGGGACGAGCCCGGCATGACGGGGTGGGTTTGTTCAGGCGACCGCGAGCGCCAGCTTGCCGTCGCCTTCGTCGACCTTGATCGTGCTGCCGTCCTTCACTTCGCCGCGCAGGATCATGTCCGCCAGCGGATCCTGCAGATAGCGCTGCACCGCGCGCTTCAGCGGGCGGGCGCCGTACACGGGATCGTAGCCGACCCGGCCGAGCCACGCGCGCGCCGCGTCGGTGAGGTCGAGCGACACCTTGCGATCGGCGAGCAGCTTGCCGACACGCGCCACCTGGATGTCGACGATCGGCCCCATGTGCGCCTGGCCCAGGCGATGGAAGAGGATGATCTCGTCCAGCCGGTTGAGGAATTCCGGGCGGAAGTGCGCGCGGACGATCTCCATCACCTGCGGCTCGACCGTCTCGACATCCTCGCCCTCGCCGAGATTGGCGAGATACTGGCTGCCGAGGTTCGACGTCAGGATGATGAGCGTGTTCGAGAAGTCGACCGTGCGGCCCTGGCCATCGGTGAGGCGACCGTCGTCGAGCACCTGGAGGAGCACGTTGAACACGTCGCCATGCGCCTTCTCCACTTCGTCGAACAGCACGACCTGATAGGGCCGGCGTCGCACCGCTTCGGTCAGCACGCCGCCTTCCTCATAGCCGACATAGCCGGGAGGGGCGCCGATCAGCCGCGCGACGGAATGCTTCTCCATGAACTCGCTCATGTCGATGCGGACCATCGCATTGGAATCGTCGAACAGAAATTCGGCGAGCGCCTTGGTCAGCTCGGTCTTGCCGACGCCCGTCGGCCCGAGGAACAGGAACGAGCCGAGCGGCCGGTTCGGATCCTGCAGCCCGGCGCGGGCGCGGCGAACGGCGGTGGAGACGGCGCGCACCGCATCGGCCTGGCCGATCACGCGCTTGCCGATCACTTCCTCCATCTTGAGGAGCTTGTCACGCTCGCCCTCCATCATCCGCTCGACCGGGATGCCGGTCCAGCGGGCGACGACGCCGGCAATGTCCTCCGACGTCACTTCCTCGCGCAGCATGGCGTTGGCCGCGGCGCCCTCAGCCTCGGCAAGCTGCTTTTCGAGCGCGGGGATGCGGCCGTAGGAAAGCTCGCCCGCCTTGGCGAGATCGCCCTGGCGCTGCGCCTGTTCCAGCTCCAGCCGGGCGGCGTCGAGCTGTTCCTTGAGCTTCGCCTCGCCGGCCAGCTTGTCCTTCTCGGACTGCCAGCGCTGGGTAAGCTCGGCCGACTGCTGCTCGAGATTGGCGAGTTCGTCCTCGATCTTCTCGAGCCGGTCCTGCGAGGCCTCGTCGGTCTCGCGGCGCAGGCCCTCGCGCTCGATCTTGAGGCGAAGGATGCGGCGGTCGAGCGTCTCGATCTCCTCTGGCTTCGATTCCACTTCCATGCGGATGCGGCTCGCAGCCTCGTCCATCAGGTCGATCGCCTTGTCGGGCAGGAAGCGATCGGTGATGTAGCGGTTCGAGAGCGTCGCGGCGGAAACGAGCGCGCCATCGGTGATGCGCACGCCGTGGTGAAGCTCGTACTTCTCCTTCAGCCCGCGCAGGATCGAGATGGTGTCCTCCACCGTCGGCTCGCCGACGAACACCGGCTGGAAGCGCCGCTGGAGCGCGGGGTCCTTCTCGACGTACTTGCGGTACTCATCGAGCGTGGTCGCACCGACGCAGTGCAGCTCGCCGCGTGCAAGCGCCGGCTTCAGGAGGTTGCCCGCATCCATCGCGCCTTCGGATCTGCCGGCGCCGATCAGCTGGTGCATCTCGTCGATGAATAGGATCACGTCGCCTTCGGCGGCCTTCACCTCGTCGATCACGCCCTTCAGCCGCTCCTCGAACTCGCCGCGATATTTCGCGCCCGCGATCAGCGCGCCCATGTCGAGCGCCATCAGCGTCTTGTTCTTGAGCGTATCGGGCACGTCGCCATTGGCGATGCGCAGCGCGAGGCCCTCGGCGATGGCGGTCTTGCCGACGCCGGGCTCGCCGATCAGCACGGGATTGTTCTTGGTGCGGCGGGCCAGCACCTGGATGGTGCGGCGGATTTCCTCGTCGCGGCCGATCACCGGATCGAGCTTGCCGTCGCGCGCCGCCTCGGTGAGGTCGCGGGCGAACTTCTTCAGCGCGTCATAGCGATCCTCCGCTGTCGCGGTGTCGGCGGTGCGCCCGCCGCGCAGGTCGTTGATCGCGGTGTTGAGCGCGTCCGCACGCACGCCCGCGGCCTGCAGCGCCTTGCCCGCGGGGGTGTTGAGCGACAGCGCGAGCGCGACCAGCAGGCGCTCGACGGTGACATAGCTGTCGCCGGCCTTTTGCGCGATCTGCTCGGCCTGGTCGAGCAAGCGCACGGCATCATTGTTGAGGCCCGGCGTCGACTGCGCGCCCGAGCCGCTGACCGCGGGGATCCTGGCGAGCGCAGCGTCGGTCTCCGTCACCGCGCGACGTGCATCGCCGCCGGCGGCCTGGATGAGACCCGCGGTCATGCCCTGCTCGTCCTCAAGCAGCGCCTTCAGCAGATGCTCGGGGCCGATCTGCTGATGGCTCATGCGGATCGCGACAGTTTGCGCCGATTGGAGGAAGCCCTTGGCGCGCTCGGTAAATTTCTCGAGGTTCATGGGAGTGCCTGTATCCTTCGAGCATCATGTTGTGTTGCTGTTATGCAACACAAGATGTGACGTTAGAGAAAGAATGGTGATGCGGGTGAAGCGCGTCCAGAGCGATGTTGTCTGTCCCGTCCAAAAGCTCGCCGGCCTTTTTCCGCGTCGCGGGGAGGGCGGGTATCCGGGAATGCCCCAGGTTCGACGCGTGGTTGACGTGGGCGCGCTGTTCCGCTCCGCTAAGCAAAACCAGTGGGGAGCGGATCATGAAGGCTTTGCGGTATTTCGGCGCGCGCGACATCCAGTACGGATCGACTGAGGACGCAGCGTTGCAGGACGATCGCGACGTGCTGGTCCGCGTGAAGCATTGCGCGATCTGCGGCAGCGATCTGCACATCTATCACGGCCACGGCTTTTCCGAGGATACGGGCTTTTGCGTCGGCCATGAGGCGGTGGGCGAAGTGGTCGAGACGGGGCGCGCGGTGCGCACCCTGAAATCAGGGGATCGCGTGATGATCTCCGCCGCGGTCGGCTGCGGCGCCTGCCCCGGCTGCCTGATGGGCCGGGTGCATGAGTGCGAGAACAATGCCTTGGGCTGCTACGGACTGTCGGCGGCGCTGCAGGGGAGCCAGGCGGAAGCGGTGCGCGTGCCCGCAGGCGACGTAAACGCCCGGCGCATCCCGGAAGGGATCACCGACGAACAAGCGCTGATGCTGACCGATGCGCTGCCGACCAGCTGGATGGCGGTGCGCAATGCCGACATCAAGCCGGGCGCGAGCGTCGCGGTGGTGGGGCTCGGCCCGATCGGGCTGATGGCGGTGGAAGGTTGTCTCGCGGTGGGCGCGGGGCGGGTCTATGCGATCGATCTGGTGCCCGAGCGGCGCGCGATCGCGGAAGGGCTGGGCGCGGTCGGCGTCGATCCGGCAGAAGCCGTGCCGTTCATCCGCGAAGACACCAAGGGCCGGATGTGCAGCAGCGTCGTTGAGGCGGTGGGCGCTGACGCGACGATCGACCTGTCGCTTCGGCTGGTGGGGAAATGGGGCACCGTCTCCTGCCTCGGCGTCAACCAGACGCGGCGCTTCCCCTTCCCGATGGAGCGCGCCTTTGCGAGCGGGCTGACGTTCCGCACCGGCACCTGTTCCGTGCCGCATTGGTGGCAGGAACTTATCCCGATGGTGCAGAAGGGGCAGTTGAAGCCCGAACGCTACATCTCGCACCGACTGCCGCTGTCGCAGGGTGCCGAGGCCTATGCGATCCTCGACAGGCGCGAGGCGCTGAAGGTGGTGATGACGCCGGAGTGATCCGCCGGCGTCTGTCCTACATGGCACGGATCATGTTCTAAGCGGCGATGATGACGCACCCATCTCCCGCCCTGTTGCCGATCGCCGCCAATGTTGAGGGTGTTGGAGAAAAACGCGCTATCGCCTCAACTTCCTCAACATTCGTTTTCTGCACTTGTCGATCGTCGGTGCGTTTTCGCACGGCTCCGCGTGGGGTGCGGCTCGATTGCTCCTGTCCCGCCACGCCGTTATGATCGGCGCAAATAGCAATCAGGAGAGCACGCCATGGCCACGCTGGCATCGGTCGATAACACCATCCAATATGCCCCCGGCGAGTGGGAGGCGCGAGTCGATCTCGCGGCGGCGTACCGCCTCGTCGCGCTGTACGGTTGGGACGATCTGATCTTCACGCACCTGTCGGCGCGCGTGCCGGGGCCGGAGCATCATTTCCTGATCAACCCGTACGACATGATGTTCGAGGAGATCACCGCCTCCAGCCTGGTCAAGATCGACGTCGAGGGCAATCCGGTTGGCCATACCGATCATCCCGTGAACCCGGCCGGCTTCACCATCCACTCGGCGATCCACATGGCGCGCGAAGATGCCGCCGCGGTGATGCATCTCCACACGCCGCATGGCCAGGCGGTCAGTGCGATGGAGTTCGGGCTGTTGCCGCACACCCAGACGGCGATGATCGCGCAGCACAATGTCGCCTACCACGACTATGAGGGCATCGCGACTGACCTCGACGAGCGCGCGCGGCTGGTCGCGGACATCGGCGACAAGCATGCGATGATCTTGCGCAACCATGGCACGCTGGCGGTGGGTGACAGCGTCGCGTCGTGCTTCCTGCGGCTCTATTTCCTCGAGCGCGCATGCGAGGCGCAGGTGCTGATGCTGTCGGCGGGCCGTGAGAACCTCAACAACCCGCCGCAGGGCGTGGAGGAGAAGGTTGCCGGGCAGAGCGCGCCGACGGGCATGGGCAAGCTCGCCGAGAAGCTCGCGTGGCCGGCGCTGCTGCGCAAGCTCGACCGGATCGATCCCAGCTTCCGCAACTAGAAGTGCGCGGCGCTCCCGTTCAGCCCCGACGCGGGGCTGTGCGGGCAGACGGCCCGGCTAGCCGGCGTGTTTGCCGCCATCCTGGGCACCTTGGGCCTGCGGCAGAACGAGGCAGGCGCGGGTTTCGGGGCCGCCGGTAACCGTGTAGCTGCCGCCCGTCTGGTGGGCGAGCATGGTCGCGATCGAAAGGCCCAGGCTGTTGGTCGCCTCGGCCGAGAAATCGGCAGGGAGCGTGCCGCCATTGTCGATCACGCTGATGCGCAATTGCCCATCGACGGCCAGCACCTCGATCGCGATGGTTGGTGCGAGATGATCGGGAAGGCCGTGCTCGATGGCATTGGCGATCGACTCGGCGACAACCAGCGCGACGGGCAGCGCCTGTTCGGTGGAAAGGCGCAGATCGGGGGGGCAATCCACCCTGCGCGCGATGTCGCTGCGGCCGTTCGCTTCCACCACATCGTCCAGCAGGGCGGTGAGAAAGGCGGCGAGGCCCTTCCCGTTTTCATCGGCATCGTAGAGGCGGCGGCTGATCCGCCCGATCAAGGCGACGCGCTGCGAGGCTTCAGCGAGCGCGGCGGCCGCCTGCGGATCGGCCAGCCGGCGGCGTTGCAGGACGAGGAGACCGGCGACCGCCTGCAGGTTGTTGGACACCCGGTGCTGCAATTCGTCGAACAACAAGGCACTGGTGCGAGCAAGGGCGGTGCTACGCTCGCGCTCAGCGGCGAGATGCCCGTTGGCACGCTGTAGCCAGTGGATGATCAGCACATCGGTGACCACCACGAGCGTGTAGAAGCCCATGGCCGTGAGCGAGCCGACGTCCAGATTGAAGGTGTGGCGCGGCGGGATGAAGAAATACCACGCGAGCACGCCGCCTGCTGCCGCCGTGACCGCGCCGTAGCGGGCGCCGAACAGCATCGACACCAGGATCACGGCAGGAAAGAAGCTTAGAAACGGAAAACCGGGCGGCAGCGCGCCATCCGCGGCATGCCGGATCCAGAGTGCGATTGCGACCGCCACGAATGTTGCTGCCCAGGCCACAAAGGGGCGAACGGCAAGCGGAAAGCGATCGAGCGGCAGAAAAGACCCCTGGAGCAAAGGTGGCCTGATCCACCGTTGCTGATGGTAATGAGCCGACGCGCTCAGGTCGAGGCTCGTGTTGCTGTCTTTCCGATCCGTCGGAAGCGATTGAGATCAGGCGCTCCACCAGGGATAGCCGGGTGGCATGTCATGCGCGATCCGGCCGCGAAAGGTGGGCGCCCGCTTCTCAAGGAATGCCGCCACGCCTTCGCGCACATCCGGGCCGGCACCCAGTGTCATCGCGAACCCGCCGTCCACTTTGAGCGCGCCTGCGGGCGACGCTTCTCCGGCGAAGCGCCACAGCATCTGGCGGGTCAGGGCAACAGATACGGGCGCGGTGTTCTCGGCGATCTCGCGCGCGATTTCCTGAGCGCGATCGAGGAGCGTCTCGCCGGGCACGACCTCGTTGACCAGGCCGCCCGAAAGCGCTTCCGCCGCACCGAAGAGCTTGCCTGAAAGGCACCAGCGCAATGATTGGGGAAGCCCGACGATCTGCGGCAGGAACCAGGCGCTGCCGGCCTCGGGCACCAGGCCGCGGCGGGCGAACACGAAGCCGAAGCGAGCCGTATCGGACGCAATGCGGATATCGCACGGCAAGGTGAGGGTTGCGCCCACGCCGACGGCGGCGCCGTTGATGGCCGCGATCACGGGCTTGGGACTGTCAAAGATCGCGCCAACGAAGCCGCCGCCGTCCTGGCGCGGCTTGCCCTCCGCAGCGAAGTTCGGTCCGCCGCTGCCGAAACTTTCCGCGCCGCCCGAAATGTCTGCGCCCGCGCAGAATCCGCGCCCCTCGCCGGTCAGGATGATGGCGCGCACCTTTTCTTCGGCGCCCGCCCTGCGCACCGCCTCGGCAAGTTCGGCGCCCATCACCGCCGTGTAGGCGTTCAACTTGTCGGGGCGGGCGAGCATGATCGTCGCGACTGGCCCGTCAATCGTGTAACGGATCTGTTCAAAGGTCATCGGCCTCTCCTTGCCTTGCGGATCATGGTCGTCCGCTTGGTGACGCGCATAACCTTTCCCGCAGCCTTGCGCCATGCGGTGCACTCGGATCGCCAAAGCGGCTTTCCCCTGCCGCTCGCGCAGCTTAACGAGGGGGGATGTGGCAGCTGTACCAATTTCCCCTGTGCCCCTTCACCCGCAAGGTCCGCATCCTCTTGGGTGAGAAGGACGTCGGCTACGAATTGGTCCGGGAGATCCCGTGGACTCGGCGCGACGAGTTCCTCGACATGAACCCGGCCGGCCAGACCCCTGTCATGGTCGATGGCGAGCGCGGCACCGTGCTGATCGATTCGGCGGCGATCTGCGAATATTTCGAGGAAACGGTGGATCGCGCGGCGATGATCAACGGATCGGCCGCCAACCGGGCCGAGATCCGCCGGCTGGTCGCCTGGTTCGACACGCAATTCTTCCGCGACGTCAGCCAGCCGCTAGTGGAAGAGCGGATGGTGAAGCGGCTGGTGCTGCGCCAATCGCCTAATGCCGCCCGGCTGCGCGAAGCGATGAAATCCGCGATCGGCCACCTCGATTATATCGACTATCTGCTTGATCACCGGAAGTGGATGGCGGGCGCGACGATCAGCCTCGCGGATTTGGCTGCCGCGGCGCATATTTCGGTGGCGGATTATCTCGGCGGGATCGACTGGTCCGGGCATACCCATGCCAAGGCATGGTATTCGGCGTTCAAGAGCCGCCGCAGCTTCCGCCCGCTACTCGCCGAGCGGATGAGCGGCATTGAGCCGCCGAGCTATTACGAGAACCCGGATTTCTGAGCGATGCACGTGAGCCATGATGCAAGCGCCGCGGCGGCCGAGACAATAGCGTTCGACGATTTCCTGAAGGTCGACATACGGGTCGGCACGATCGTTTCCGCGGAGCCTTTCCCCGAAGCGCGGAAGCCTGCGTTGAAGCTGCTGATCGATTTCGGGCCGGTCATCGGCCGCAAGAAATCGTCTGCGCAGATCACGGAGAACCATGCAGCCGAGGATCTGGTTGGGCGACAGGTGATGGCGGTGGTCAACTTCCCTCCGCGGCAGATCGGGCCGGTGATGAGCGAAGTGCTGACGCTGGGCTTTCCGGATGCGGCGGGCAAGGTCGTGCTGGCGGGGCCGATGCTGCCGGTGCCGGACGGTGGGCGACTGTTCTAGTAGGCGAGCGTGGCGGCGTTGCTGTGCACTGTTGCTGCAACGCAACACAATCACTTTACTTGGCTGCGCGAGCAACAAGCGGGGCGCCCGCGGGTTCAGTTAACGACCGCGCATAGGACAGGCGGCCTCGTAAAAGGTATTGTAATGAAGAAGTTGCTTTTGGCGGCCGCTGCCGCCGCGTTCGTGTTTCCTGCGATGGCATCGGCCCAGGAGACCACCACCGACGGATCGCGTGCGTTCGGGATCGACCCTTATGTCGGCGTGATGGGCGGTTATGAAGGGTTTGAGAGCGCGCCGGGTGGCGGCATCCCAGTGTCGCAGCCGGGCAACCGCCTGAAGGGCGGGCTGGTTGAAGGCGTGGCCGGCGTGAACGTGCCGCTCGGCGGCTTCTTCGTCGGCGTGGAAGGCAATGCAGCCAAGGGCTTCACCGGCGACATCGACTGGCAATATGGCGTGCACGGCCGCGTCGGCGCGCGCGCTGGCGAGACGGGCCTGATCTACGTCAAGGCCGGCTACATGTGGACGAACTTCGACCGCTACGGCCCAAACAGCCGTGACTATGGCGACATCTCCTACGGCATCGGCGGCGAGTTCGGCCCTTCTGCGATCGGCCTGGACGGCTTGGTCAAGAAGGAAGGCATCCGCTTCCGCGCCGAAATCGCTACCCAGGGCGAGTTTGAGTCGGTGCGGCCGATGATCGGTATCATTGGGCACTTCTGAGCCCTGCGACCGGTGAAAGGAAAGGGGCTCCGGCTATCGCCGGGGCCCCTTTTTCGCGCGTCAATAGGTCGCGTAGAAGCGGCTTATATCGAGCCAGAGTTGACGCGTTTCGCCCCGATCGTTTGTGACCGTCAGCACATCATAGGGTCTTTTCTGAATGACCAGAGATTGTGATTGTGGCGTAAAGCCAAGTGCGGCGATGATCTGATATTCGTCCCTGACGCTGGCGACCTTGAACGCCGTCTCGGGCGCCGCGCCGTCCGCCTTAGCCATGATCTTCTGGATGTGCTTCGACACCGGCGGCGCTTGCGCGCTGCCGGGCGTTGCGATCAGGGCGGTCAGCAGTAGGGCCAATCGCATCGGTTCGCCTTTCACGGTTGCGCAGCTCATGCGTGCAAAAAAAGATGCGGCTTGTTCGCCAGCGCCACGCTCAGCACGAACCGGTGCTCTAAAGCCCCAGCACCTGTTTCGCGATGATGTTGCGCTGGATTTCGTTGGAGCCGGCGTAGATCGGTCCGGCGCGCTCGTTCATGTAGCGCAGGGGCGCGAGGGCGTGCCATTCCTCGCCGCTGACATAGCCATCCGCGGGGGGAGTGTGACGGGGGACAGGGCCGCCAGGCATTGTTGCGTGCGGCTGATAGACAAGGCCGCGGTCGCCTGCGGCTTCCATCGCGAGTTCCGTCAGCGTGCCGGCGAGTTCCGTGCCCATGATCTTCATCATCGACGATAGCGCGCCAACGCTGCCGTCGCCGTTGGCGGCGGAGAGCAGGCGAAGCTCCATGATCTCCAGCACGTCGGCGCGGATGCGGGCGCGGGCGAGCTTGGCGGCGAAGACGGGATCCTCGAGGAGCGGCGCGCCGTCGCTGCCGGTGGTTTCGGCGGCGTGGCGGGCGATGGCGTCGGCGCGAGCCTTCAGCGCGGGGGCGTAGGCATTGCCGCCGCGTTCGAATTCCAGAAGATATTTGGCGACGCTCCAGCCGCGGTCGATCTCGCCCATCACGTTTGCCTTGGGCACGCGCACGTCGGTGAAGAACACGGCGTTCTGGATCTGCTCGCCCGACGACATGGTGAAGGGGCGGACCTCGACGCCGGGCGTCGTCATGTCGATGAGGAGGAAGGTGATGCCCTGTTGCGGGCGGCCCTCCTTGGAAGTGCGCACCAGCGCGAAGATCCAGTTCGCTTCGTTGGCGTGGGTGGTCCACACCTTTTGACCGTTGATGATGAGATCATCGCCCTCCTCGACGGCGCTGGTCTGCAAGGAGGCAAGATCGCTGCCGGCGCCCGGCTCGGAATAACCCTGGCAGAAGAAAATCTCGCCAGAGAGGATGCGCGGCAAGAAGAACTGCTGCTGTTCGGGCGTGCCGTATTTCATGATGACATAGGCTACCATCGAGATGCCCATCGGCGACAGGCCTGGGGCGCCGGCGGCGATGCGCTCGCGATTCCAGATGTAATGCTGCGCCACCGTCCAGTCGGTGCCGCCGTGTTCGGGCGCCCAGTGGGGGGCGGCCCAGCCCTTGGCGACGAGGGTTTCCTGCCACTTCATGCTGGCGTGGTGATCGGCATAGACGCTGGTGGAGAGACGGCCTGCGCGCTGCAGATCGGGGGTGAGCGAGGTGGCGAGAAAATCGCGGACCTCCGCCTCGAACGCCTGCTCCTCCGGGCTCCAGTTCAGGTCCATTCCCGCTCTCCTCTTTGCGTCGCGGGGTTGCACCCCCGTCATGAGGGTCTATGTCGCAGCCGTTTGATATATCCGCAAGGCGAGTGCACCCGATGGCTGATGAATTCGACTATGACGTTCTCGTGATCGGCGCCGGTCCGGGTGGTTATGTCGCGGCGATCCGGGCGGCCCAGCTGGGGCTGAAGGTGGCGTGCGCGGAGAGCCGCGAGACGCTGGGCGGCACCTGCCTCAACGTCGGCTGCATCCCGTCCAAGGCGATGCTGCACGCGAGCGAATATTTCGATGCGGCGGCGAACGGCACGATGGCCAAGATGGGCATCAAGGTGACGCCGGAGCTCGATCTGGAGGCGATGCATGCGCAGCGCCGCGACTCGGTGAAAGGCCTGACGGGCGGCATCGAATTCCTGTTCAAGAAGAACAAGGTGACGTGGCTGAAGGGCCGCGCCAGCTTCGAGGATGCGCATACTGTCAGCGTCGGCGACCAGAAGGTAACGGCGAAGAACGTCGTGATTGCAACGGGTTCGAGCGTGACGCCGCTGCCGGGCGTGACCATCGACCAGAAGGTGGTGGTCGATTCGACGGGCGCGCTGGAGCTGCCCAAGGTGCCCGAGCATATGGTCGTGATCGGCGGCGGCGTGATCGGGCTGGAGCTTGGTTCGGTCTGGCGCCGGCTGGGCGCGAAGGTGACCTGCGTCGAGTTCCTCGATCAGATCCTGCCGGGCTTTGATGGCGATATCCGCAAGGAATCGAACAAGATCTTCAAGAAGCAGGGGATCGAGTTCAAGCTGTCGACCAAGGTGACGGACGTTGCGGTCAACGGCGAAAAGGCCACGCTGACGGTCGAGCCTGCGGCGGGCGGCGAGGCGACGACGATCGAAGCGGATTGCGTGCTGGTGTCGATCGGCCGCCGTCCGAACGTGGACGGCCTGGGGCTGGAGAAGATCGGCCTCATCCCGAACAACCGCGGCCAGATCGAGACCGATCACGATTTCCGCACCTCCGTTTCGGGCGTTTGGGCGATCGGCGACGTGATCCCGGGCCCGATGCTGGCGCACAAGGCCGAGGACGAGGGCATTGCCGTTGCGGAGAACATCGCCGGGCAGCACGGCATCGTGAACCATGATGTGATCCCGTCGGTGGTCTACACCTGGCCCGAAGTGGCGGGCGTCGGGCTGACCGAGGAAGCGGCCAAGGAGAAGGGCGAGATCAAGGTCGGCAAGTTCCCGATGATGGCGAACAGCCGCGCCAAGACCAATCACGAGCCCGACGGCTTCGTGAAGGTGATCGCGGACGCGAAGACCGACCGCGTGCTGGGCGTGTGGTGCATCGCGAGCGTCGCGGGCACGATGATCGCGCAGGCGGCGCAGGCGATGGAGTTCGGCGCGACCAGCGAGGACATCGCCTACACCTGCCACGCGCACCCGACGCATTCGGAAGCGGTGAAGGAAGCCGCGATGGCGGTGCAGGGCAAGCCGATCCATATGTGATCGGCTGACACTGGCAAACATGATGGGGCGCGCGGGCGGTATCGCCGGCGCCCCCCTTTTTGTGGGGATTGCCGAGGCAGGCACCTGTGCGGGATACCGCGGAGACGCTTGAGACGCTTGAGACGCTTGAGGCGCACAGAGCCGGGGTTCGGCGCCACAACGATATGCCGTAAAGCCCGCTGTGAAACTTTGGGGCAGCGCGGATATGGCCGTCTGATCGGTTCATTACGACAGAGGTGCGTCACTGCCGTTGCGGCACTCTCCGTCGCCGGAATGCCGGTCAAGACAGTCGCTCAGACGTTCGCTCCGGTTGATGATGTAGCGGGGCTGATACAGAAACGTAGAGCACGGGAACGACTGTACCAATCAAGGCCCGCCTATCAGTGGCATTTTCAGATCGACACGAACGCAGGCCGCAACTTAATGTTCGCAGATTGCGATCGGTTGTTTTGCGGGGCCTTCTATCGAAGCCCGCCTTTTCGCTTCACTGTGTTGGCGATGGTCGGCCGTCCTCTGATGCTGAGCGTAGCACGTGAGGATTGCCTGTCGGCCGTTGAGACGTGGCGTGCTCCTGGCATCGTAAACGATGTGCGGCGACTGCCGATCAGCATGGCAGACGCGCAGTCGATGACCAGAGCTCTTGCTGACCAGGCCAACAGAGCAGCGCGCCGAAACTGCAGATCGAAGATTGATGCGACAGCCTCGAGAACGATCCGCTCGTTCCCGCAACTTCAATCTCGCTTCACCTTCCAGCTATCCGATACGTTCGACGCGCCCTGAGACGAGAAAGGCGAGATCCCAGAAGATCGCACCACCTACTGCCCGGCGTTCCTCATCGATGCGATCCGCAAGGACGTTCAGATCAATCTCCTCGTCACGAACAACCCCGTGCTCGATCATGCGCGCCAGCATGGCGCGGGCCAGCGTCGGCGGGAAGGATTCTTCCCATGACTGGATGATCACGCCTTCGCTGCGGGCGTGCTCGATCGCAAAGCCGGCTTCGCGCATCAGATCCGCCAAACGATAGCCGAGCGTGACGTCACCCCTTTCAGCAGCAACGGTGTCCCACATCATTCGATAACATTGTTGATGCATGGGAAGGTCGCCAAGGCCGGAAGGCAGATCGGCGCGCGCATGCTCCTGGAAAGCCAGGATCGTGCCTGGCTTTGCAAAACGTGCAAGCCTGTTCAGCGTTGCTGCGGCATCTGGGAGGTACATCAGCACACGCCGGCCGACGATCGCATCGAACTGGCCAAGGTCGGGCAGCCCTCCACTCAGATCGGCAACCTGATAGCATATCGGGGCCGTTCCCGGTTGCGGCTGAACGGCGCGTGCCGATGCCAACGCGCCTTCGCTCCTGTCGATGCCGACGACCTCACCCCCAGGCCCGACCAATGCGGCCACAGCCCGGCTAAGATCACCATTGCCGCATCCCACGTCGAGCACCCGCATATCCGGCGCAAGGCCGATATGGGGAAAGAAGCGGGCGCTGGGGCCGTTGGCCGGATTGGCCGGCGTGGGCTGGTCATGTGACATTATCACATGGTAGGAGCTAGGCTTGTGGCTGGCAAGGCACCGGCGTTGAGCCGCGATGCCGCACGATCACGCATCGCGGCCTGGGCGACGGGGTGATGGGAGCGGCAGCGAGCCAAGCTCAAGCCTCCCCTGTCAGCCGGCGAGTTCCTTCAGTGGCGTAGCGGTGTCGGCGAGCCGCGAGGCATCCGGCGTGGCGCGAGTTTCGACCAGCTTGCGGCCCCCGACGTAATCCTTGACGGCGTTGACGCAGTCGAGCGCGATCACGCGGCCGGCTTTCAGGTAGATGATCGAGAAGCTACGCGTGGCGGGGTCGCCGCGCAGGACGGTGGCGTCGTGGCCGATCGAGAGGCCGACGGTCTGAAGCTTCAGATCGTATTGGTTGGACCAGAACCAGGGGACGGCGTGATAGGCGGCGTCCTGGCCGGTGATCGTTTTTGCCACGACGTTTGCCTGGTCGTTGGCGTTTTGCACTGATTCCAGCCGGATCTCGGCGCCATCGGCAAAGGCGTTGGCGTGGAGCGCGCAATCGCCGATCGCGAAAATGTCGAGGAGGCTGGTGCGGCATTGCGCGTCGACCTGGACGCCGTTGCCGCCCGCCGCGCCGGCCGCGATCAGCGGCTCAACCGCGGGGATGATGCCGATGCCGACGATGACGAGCTGCGCGGGGATGACGCTGCCGTCGGCGAGGCGGACGCCGCTGGCCGTGCCACCCTCTCCCAGGATGCAATCCACCGCGACACCGAGGCGGACGTCGACGCCGTGCGCGCGGTGCTCCGCCTCGTAGAAGCGCGAGAGATCCGGGCCGGCGACGCGGGCGAGGACCCGGTCGAGCGCTTCGAGCAGCACCACGTGCTTGCCGAACTTGGCGAGGACGGCGGCAGCCTCCAGCCCGATATAGCCGCCGCCGATGACGACGGCCTGCGTCACGCCGGGGAGCTCGGCCATCATGCGATCGGCGTCGGCGCGGGTGCGCACGGTGTGGACGCCGGAAAGATCGTTGCCGGCGCAGCCGAGGCGGCGCGGGCTGCCGCCGGTGGCCCAGATGAGGTGGCGGTAGCCGATCGTGGCGCCATCGGCGGTGGAGACGGTGTGGGCGGCGGGATCGACGGCGGTGACCTCGCGGCCGAGCAGCATGTCGACGTTGCGCTCCTGCCAGAAAGCCGCGGGGCGGATCAGGAGGCGATCGAACGTCTTGTCGCCGGCGAGATATTCCTTGGAGAGCGGCGGGCGTTCGTAAGGCAGCTCGGGCTCGGCACCGATCACCGCGATCGTGCCGTCGAACTTCGCCTGGCGCAGCGCGATCGCGGCCTGCGCGCCGCCATGGCCCGCGCCGACGATCACCACGTCATAGCTGCTCATCGATCCTCCCCCGGCAGTGGTTTGCGCGCGTTCCTGCGCGGGTGGACGCGCCAGGGCAAGCGAAACGCGCTTGACAGCGCGACGCTGTTTGTGTACAAAACAGGAACATCGAGAAAGTGCAGGCGCGGTTGGGCAGCGCCGCCAAACTCGATGCGGCGACGGGCCGGTGAGCACGGGGGCGACCCCGTTGTTCCCGGCCCGTCGGCGTTTGGGGCTCGGCGGATGGCTGGCCCTTTCACGAGAGCCGGGGGGAGAGGCGCGATGAACAAGGGCGCAGCGGAGGGGATCGTTCGCCTTGGCGGGACGGGTGCGCTGGCGGAGGTGCGGGGCGCCCGGGCGCGCGCGGGGCGGACCTCGCGGGATGGCGGCGGCAGGGCCGAAGGCGGCGGTGCGGACGCGCGGGGCGAGAGGGTGATGGCGGCGCGGCGGACACGCAAGCCGGCAGGTCGCGCCGGCGCGCTTAATAGGGCGGCGGATGGGGGCGGCGCGGCGCTTGCGGTTGCGGACGGCGGACGTGTGCCGGTTGAAGGTCGCGAGCCAGGCGCTGTGGGCTTGGACGCATCGCCCGGCTTGGGTGCGCGGAACATTGAGCGGCATGGGTGATGCCGCGCGGCATCGCCGTCGCTCTGCCAAGGTGCAGGCGGAACCATGCGACGCGCATGCGGCGGCATCCGCCGCTGAGCGGACGGCGATGATCGACACGGCGGCGGGCAAGCGCAAGGCGGAGCGGGCGTTGGATGGCGCTAGATCGGTGCCGAGCCAGGAGAGCGAGCTTGGTGCGCTGGTGGGTGCGGCTCCGCCGCTGCGCGCCGGGACGGTTGGGCGCGCGTGCGCCACGGGTGCTGCCATGCGGCAGCCCCGCCGCTCTACCCGGGTGACGGCGGGGCAGCGTGACAAACATGGGCCGGGTGCGGCCGGGCGGGTTGTGACGGGGGGTGACGGCGACGCCGACCGGGCGCTGGATGACGCAAAGTCTGCGGCGCCGCGCCATGGCGTTCGGGGAGTCGAGCTTATTGCGGGGCACAGCACGCGGCTGCGCCAGCTGCGCTTTGCCAAGGTGCTGGCGGAAACGTGCAACGTGGCGCTGGCGGCGGCGTCGGCCGGGCGGACGGTGGCGACGGTGCATCGCTGGCGTAGCGTGGACGCTGCCTTTGCCGCGGCCTGGGATGAGGCGCTCGCGATCGGATACGACCGGCTGGAGAATGCGCTGCTGGTCTATGCGCTGGGCAAGGTCGACGGTGTTGCGGGCGGGGCGGCAGGCGGCAGCATCAGCAATGGCGACCTGCAACTGGCGGTGGGCATGTTGCAGCGGCATCGCGCGTCCAGTGGCGGGCGCAGGGGAGACGCGCTGCCGATCAAGATGCCGACCGAGGCGGAGACCGACGCGGCGCTGAAGCGCGCGCTGGATGGGCTGGCGCGGCGGGACAAGCGGTCGTGAGCCGCGATCTCTTGCTGGAGCTGGCGCTGCTGCCGCCTGACGAGCGCGATCGGGCGATCGCCAAGCTGTCGGTGCCGATGAAGGTGGAGATGGCGGGGCGGTGGCATGCCCTTGCACATACGGGGCAATATTGGCCGGAGGCGGATTGGGGCGTGTGGCTGGTCCGTGCGGGGCGCGGCTTTGGCAAGACGCGGGCGGGGGCGGAGTGGGTCAATGGTGTCGCGCGGCGGGTGCCCGAGGCGCGGATCGCGCTGGTCGGGGCGACGGCGGACGAGGCGCGGCGGGTGATGGTGGAGGGGCCGAGCGGCGTCCTCGCGACGGCGCGGCTCGATGCGCGGCCGGCCTGGGCGGCGAGCAAGGGGGAGGTGCGCTGGCCCGGCGGGGCGATCGCGACCGTTTATTCGGCTGATTCGCCCGAGGGGCTGCGTGGGCCGGAACATCATGCGGCGTGGTGCGACGAACTGGCCAAATGGCGGCGCGGCGAGGCGGCGTGGGACAATCTGATGATGACGATGCGGCTAGGAAAGCAGCCGCAGGTGATGGTGACCACGACGCCGCGATCCACTGCGCTGATGCGGCGGGTGATGGCGCTGCCGGGGCTGGCGCAGACGACCGGGCGGACGGGGGACAATGTTCACCTGCCGGCGGCGTTCGTTGAGACGATGAACGAGAGCTATGGCGGGACGGCGCTCGGCCGGCAGGAGCTCGACGGCGAGCTGATCGAGACGGTTGCGGGCGCCTTGTGGACGCGCGCGGCGATCGAGGCGTGCCGGATCGCGGCGGCGCCGGTGCTGGTGCGCGTCGTCGTGGGGGTCGATCCGCCGACGGGCGTGGGCGGCGACGCGTGCGGGATCGTCGCGGCGGGGCTGGATGCGGCGGGCAGCGGGCATGTGATCGAGGATGCCAGCGTGACCGGCGCGACGCCGGAGGGCTGGGCACGCGCGGTGGCGGGGTGCGCCGCGCGGCATGGCGCCGACCGGGTGGTCGCGGAGGCGAACCAGGGCGGGGAGATGGTGCGATCGGTGCTGCATGCCGCCGACACGGGGCTGCCGGTGCGGCTGGTGCATGCCAGCCGCGGCAAGGTGGCGCGGGCGGAGCCGGTGGCGGCGCTCTATGAGGCGGGGCGCGTGCGGCATGCGGGCGTGTTTCCGATGCTGGAGGACGAGCTGTGCGGGTTGGTGGTCGGAGGCGGTTATGAGGGACCGGGGCGTTCGCCGGACCGCGCGGATGCGCTGGTGTGGGCACTTAGCGAACTGATGCTGGGGCGGCGCACGGTGGCGGCGGTGCGGGCTTTGTGAATCGGGGCGGTGGCGTTTGCCGCTGGTGTGCGGCGGATGGTGCGCTTGATCGGTTAGCGGCAGCGCTCGCGGTGGGTCGGATTCGGGCGCGAGGCCGGGATGACTGTTGTGGCGGTGTTTGGCGGCTTGCTTTTCGTCCGGCCGGGCTGGCTCGGGCACCCAGGATGCCGCCTGCTCGCCGGCCTGAGAGTTCGCAGCACGGTGGACCCCGGCACAGGGCCGGGGTGACGGTGGTGGGTGGGGCTGGCTGGTTGGCGGCTTCGTCATGCCGGGCTTGTCCCGGCATCCACTTGGCCGCGCATTTGCCGGTCTAAGAGTTTGCGGGACGCTGGACCCCGCACGGGGCCGGGGTGACGATGAGGGTGAGGCGTTTGGCGGCTTTGCTCGGCGACGGCGCGCTTTTTCGGGAGAGGTGATCATGAAATGGTTCGGCTTGAAGGCCGGGCGCGAGGGGTCGCGTCCGGCGCTTTCGCAATCGGGGGCGCGGTGGGGGCCGGGGGTGGCGCAGGGCGAGTGGCCGGCGGGCTATGACGCGCAGGTGCGCGCCGGCTATCTCGGCAATGCGGTGGCGCAGCGGGCGGTGCGGCTGGTGGCGGAGGCGGTAGGGTCGGCGCCGCTCGATGCGAGCGATCCCGCGCTGCTGGCGTTGGTGACGGCGCGGGCCGGGGGCGGGCGGCTGGCGGAGGTGGTCGCGGCGCAGGTGCTGCTGCACGGCAACGCTTTCATCCAGGTGCTGCGCGATGAGCATGGCAAGGTGGCGGAGCTGTATCCGCTGCGGCCCGAGCGGGTCGGCGTGGTGCTGGATGCCGGGGGGTGGCCGGCGGGGTATCGCTACACCGTGGGTGCGCGATCGAGCGAGATCGCGCCCGATGCGGTGATCCATGTGCGCGGCTTTCACCCACTCGACGATCATTACGGGCTGGGGTGCCTGGGGGCAGCGTCGGCGGCGATCGCGGTGCACAATGCGGCGGGCAAGTGGAACAAGGCGCTGCTGGACAATGCGGCGCGGCCGTCTGGCGCGCTCGTCTATGATCCGGGAGATGGCTCCGCGCTGTCAGCGGAACAGTTCGGGCGGTTGCGCGAGGAGATGGAGGCGGGGTTCGCCGGCGCGGGCAATGCCGGGCGGCCGATGCTGCTGGAGGGCGGGCTCAAATGGCAGGCGCTGAGCCTGTCGCCGGCTGACATGGATTTCGTTGGGCTGAAATCGGCGGCGGCGCGCGAGATCGCGCTGGCCTTTGGCGTGCCGCCGATGCTGCTCGGGCTGCCGGGGGACGCGACCTACGCCAATTATCGCGAGGCGAACCGCGCGCTGTGGCGGCTGACCGTGCTGCCGCTGGCCGATGCGGTGTTCGGCGCGCTGGCGGCGGGGCTGCGCGACCAGTTTCCCGGCGCGCGGATCGAGATCGATCCCGATCGCGTGCCCGCATTGGTCGAGGATCGCGAGCGGCTGTGGGCGATGGTGTCCGCAGCCGATTTCATTTCCGCCGACGAGAAGCGGCAGATGGTGGGGTGGGCGCAATGACCAGTTCTTCTGGGACGGGAAGAGTTTTGGCGCAGCTGCTCGCGCAGGGGAGCGCGGGCGGTGCGGACATGGCGACGCTGCGCGCGATCGCCGAGGAGGCGGGCGAGCTGGGCGCGACGCGCGCGATGACGCGGTTGGGGCTGGCCGATGATGCGGCGGGGCGCGACCTTGCCGAACTGCGCGAGCTGCTGACCGCGTGGCGCGATGCGAAGCGTAGCGCGTGGAAGGCGTTTTCGGGCTGGGTGGCGGCGCTGTTCCTCGCGGTGCTGGCGGTGAAGCTGGGGTTTGGGGAATGGGTGAAATGAGCCTGCGTATTCAAGGCTATGCCGCGGTGTTCGACCGGGTGGACCGGGCGGGCGACGTGATTCGCGCCGGTGTCTTTGCCGATGCCGTGCCGGTGCCGCTGCTGATGCAGCATCGTGGGGAAGCGGTGGGGGAGATCTGGGCGATCGGCGAGGATGCGCGCGGGCTGTGGATCGAGGCGTGCGTCAGTGATCCGGCGGCGGCGCAGCTGGTGCGAAGCGGGGCGCTCCGGGGGCTGTCGGTCGGCTATCGCGCGATTGCCGCGCGGCAGGGGGCGTGGCGCGAGGTGCTGCGTGCCAGCCTTGCCGAAGTGAGCCTGGTCACGGTGCCGATGCAGGCGGCGGCGCGGGTGGAGACCGTGATCGAGATTTGAACAAGTGCGCCCGTGGTGGGTGCAGCTCTCCGGCCGAGGCGGCCGGGGACGGTTTTTGCGTGGGAGAAGAACATGGGCGATATGATGGTGGCACGGCCGGTGCTCGAGGGCGCGGCAACGGTGGGTGACGCGGCGTTCGGCGCCTTCGTGCGCAGCGGCGCGGTGCTCGAGATGAAGGCGTTTTCCGGGGTCACGGGGGATGCGGGCGGCTATGCCATGCCGAGGGAAATCGACGCGGTGATCGATGCGACGCTGAAGGCGGCGTCGCCGATCCGCAGCGTCGCCAATGTCGTGAAGGTGGGGAGCGCGGGCTATCGCAAGCTGGTGACGACGAACGGCACGCCATCGGGCTGGGCCGCGGAAACGGGCGGGCGGGCCGAGACGGGCACGCCGACCCTGGTGGAGATCGCGCCGCCGATGGGCGAACTCTTCGCCAATCCGTCCGCCACGCAGGCGATGCTGGATGATGCCAATTTCGACGTCGAGGAATGGCTGGCGGGCGAGATCGCGGCGGAGTTCGCCAAGGCGGAAGGCGCGGCGTTCGTGAACGGCAATGGCATCAACCGGCCCAAGGGCTTTCTGCAGCAGCCGACGGCCGCCACCGGCGATGCCGCGCGGCCGTTCGGCACGTTGCAGCACATCCTGTCGGGTGCGGCGGGTGAGTTCGGCAGCAATCCGCAGGAGCGGCTGATCGACCTGGTCCAGTCGCTGCGCGCGCCATACCGGCAGGGCGCGGTGTTCGTGATGAACGCGAGCACGCTGGCACGCATCCGCAAGTTCAAGACCAGCGATGGCGCGTTCGTGTGGCAGCCGAGCCTCGCGGCGGGGCAGCCGGCGACCTTGCTCGGCTATCCCGTGATCGAGGCGGAGGACATGCCCGATATCGCGGCCAACACGCTGGCGGTGGCGTTCGGCAACTTTAAGGCAGGGTACCTGATTGCGGAGCGCAATGAGACGGCGATTTTGCGCGATCCCTACACCAACAAGCCGTTTGTCAGCTTCTACGCCACCAAGCGGATCGGCGGCTGCGTTTCCAACAGCGAGGCGATCAAGGTGATGAAGTTCGCCGTGTCGTGATCCTTCTCCGCCCCTCCCGTTCGCGCGGGAGGGGCATCGGTTGCGCTGAGGGGAGAGGATCATGACGGTTTCGGGGGTGTCGCCCGCCGCGGTTGCCGCGGCGGTGGGGGAGGCGCGCGCGTATCTGCGGCTGGAGGGGGAGGCGGAGCAGGCGCTGCTGGCGCGGCTCGCCGCCACCGCGATCGCGCTGGCGGAGGCGTTTACCGGCACGTTGCTGGTGGCGCGAACGGTGGAGGATGTGCTGCCCGCCACCGCAGGCGGCGCGTGGCAGCTGCTGGCGGCCGTGCCGGTTGCGGCGATCAACGGGGTGACGGGGCTGCCGGCAGAGGGCGCGCCGTTCGTGCTGCCGGCGGATGCCTATGCGGTGGATGTCGACGGCGATGCGCGCGGCTGGGTGCGCGTGATCGCGCCGGGCGCGGCGGGGCGCGTGGCGGTGAGCTACACCGCCGGGCTGGCGGCGGACTGGGATGGGCTGCCGCCGCCGATCGCGCAGGGCGTGGCGATGCTGATCGCGCATCTGTTCAACGATCGTGATGTCGGGCGCGCGCCGCCGGCAGCGGTGGCGGCGCTGTGGCGGCCGTATCGGCGCATGCGGCTGATGGCGGAGGCGCGGCGATGATCGAGGAGGCGATGAGCGGCGCTGATCCAGGAGGAGCGTTGCAGGCGGCGCTGGTGGCGGCGGTCCGCGACGTGCTGACGACGTTCGATGCGCCGCCGGTGCGCGCGGCGCTGCCTTATGCGGTGGTCGAGGATGCGGTGCTCGCACGGTGGGGCGGGGTGGGGATCGACGGGCGCGAGGGGCGGGTGCGGATCGTGCTGCACGATGCGGGCGAGCGGCCGGTGCGGCTGCGCGTGCTCGCGGCGCAGGCCGAGGAAGCGGTGGCGGCGCTGTCGGGCGAGATCGGTGCGGGATGGCGCGTGGTGGCGCTGCGGCTGGTGCGCGCGCGCATCGTGAAAAGCGGCGGCGGGGATCGCTGGACCGCGACGAGCGAGTTCGCGGTGACAATCTATCGGGAGAGGTGAGATGGCGGTGGAGAAGGGATCGGCGTTTCTGCTGAAGGTCGGCGATGGCGCGGCGGTGCCGGCGTTCGCGACGGTGGCAGGGATGCGCACGACGCAGCTGAGCATCAACGGCGAGGCGGTGGTGGTGACGCACAAGGGATCGGGCGGGTGGCGCGAGTTGCTGTCCGGCGCCGGCGTGCGCAGCGTCAGCGTGTCGGCGGCGGGGGTGTTCACCGGATCGGCGGCGGAGACGCGGGTGAAGACCAATGCGCTGGCGGGGGTGATCGACGATTACCGGCTGAGCTTCGAAAGCGGCGATACGCTGACCGGGCGCTTCCTGGTGACGCGGCTGGACTATGCCGGGGATTTCAATGGCGAGCGCAGCTACACCGTCAGCCTCGAAAGCTCCGGCGCGGTGGTGGCGGCATGAGCGGGGTGGCCAATCCCGTGAGGGGCGAGGCGGCGGTGCGCGTTTCGGGCGAGATGCTGGTGCTGCGCCCGAGCTTTGCGGCGCTGGTGGCGGCGGAGGGCGAACTGGGGCCGCTGTTCGCGCTGGTGGAGCGCGCCGCGGAGGGGCGGCTGGCGCTGGTCGAGATGGTGGCGCTGTTCTGGCACTGCCTGCGCGATCGTCCGGCCGGGCTGACGCGCGAGGCGCTGGGCGAGGCGGTGGCGGCGCAGGGGCTGACCGCGGTGGTGCCAGCGCTCAAGGTGTTGATCGGGCAGATCGTGGCGGGGCGGTGAGCTTCGTCGAGGCGGCCGGGCGGCTGGCGGGGCTGGCGGGCGTGGCGTTCGGCTGGGCGCCCGAGGTCTTCTGGCAAGCGACACCGGCGGAACTGGCGGCGCTGGTGCGGGTGCTGACGGGCGACGGCAGCGCGGGCGGCGGCGCCCCGCCCGATGCAGCGACCATCGCCAAGCTGAAAAGGGCATTTCCGGATGGATGAGGATTGGGAGCGGATGGTGATCGGCGTGCGTGCCGATGCCGCCGGCTTTGCGCGCGACGTGGCAGACATGCGCGGGGCGCTGGAGGGGCCGCTGACGGCGGGGGCGGACCGCGCGGGGCGGGCGATCGAGACGACGCTGGCGCGCGCGGTGCGCAGCGGCAAGCTGGGGTTTGAGGACCTGAAGAGCGTGGCGCTGGCGGCGATGGGGGAGATTGCGGCGAGCGCGTTGCAGGCGGGGATCGGCAGCCTGGTGGGCGGTGGCGCGAACCGCGGG
>NZ_NBBJ01000003.1 GCF_002197665.1 Sphingomonas mucosissima | reverse complement strand
GGTGGGACCCGGAATGGCCGCTTTGGAGCGCTGAACCGAGGTAAGCAGACGTTAATTGGCCGGCTTCGGCGCGGCAGCTATGCGCCCCAACTCAGCCGTTCAGCCGCGGCCTGCCTGCTCCCGCAAGCCGCTGTTCATCGATCTTGCTTGGACGACGGCTTGAGCGACCGAGACTGGGGACTCTCCCGCCCGGCAGCTATCAGGAACCCGCAGCGAATAGCTGCGGTTTGCTACGTCGCCAGCTGTTCCGAAGACGATGCTATTCCGAGGTAGGTGAGTTTCGCCGTGGCGGGCTACAGAACCGGGGCAGTTAATCGTGAGAATGGAGATCGCTCCGGCCTGTAACGAGATCCGCATCAACATGGGATTTTGCCAGTTGCCCCTCTCTTGACCAGCGGGGTTCGCTCATTGACGCCATGCCGAAACGCCAAATGTCGCGTAGATCAAAGCGGCGATCTAACGCGCCCAAAACCTACACGCCTTCAAACGTAGCGCGCTGCGAGGCGAGGAAGCTCGCGAGCGATGTCGCGGGTCGACCGGTTATTTCCTGAACGTCCATGGTTATGCGATCCTCAGCGCCACCCGCAATCGCTTCGTCCATGCCGGCAAGCATCACCGCATAGTCATGAGGAAGGCCGGAGGCTTCGTAGCGAGCCACCAGTTCCTGCGTGGACAGGCGGCAATGTCGCACAGGGCGATCGATTACCTGACTTATTGCGCGCGCCACCTCGTCATAGGTGAGAGCCTCGGGTCCAGTTAGCACTTGGTCGCCCGACGCCAGCGCCGGATTGCACAGCGCCTCAACCGCGACGGCAGCGATGTCGACGGCATCAATAAACGGTACGCGCCCGTCCGCCGTTGCGGAGTAGATGCATCCATCGCCCCGGATCGATGACAGATGCTGGGTCGTGAGGTTCTGCATGAACCAGCTCGGGCGCAGAACTGTCCAGCGCGGGGCATGGGCGTAAAGCCAAGCGTGTACCTCACCCATCATGCGGTCACCTTCGTTAAGCGACGACGCGAGTGGGACGCGCCGATCCGGTTTTTAGTTTGCTGCTGCGCGCCCGCATGGTCAGCAGTGGGTTGTTTGCTGAGGGACCGTTGACACGCGGTCAGTCGCGTTCAGCACCTTCCAGTGCTCTTCATTTGACGATGGTGCGCAGCCAGTTGTCCGTGCGCCCAGCGCAATGCAGCGCCTTCATTCGTTTTTCGCCCGAGGCTGCGATAGCGGTTTACGATGACGTTGCCGTCTGGCTCGGACAGGTTTCTAAGCGTGCAACGCGCCTCGGGACCGGCAGACGCTAGCTTTTCGAATAGCTCCGTCTTGGCAGGCCACTCACCAGATTTATCGCCTTTATATCTATGGTTATAGGTATCCGCCCAGCCAGGAACATAGTTGTAGTCCTGCGCCATGGCAGCGTCCGATAAGGCGAAGGCGAAGATCGTGGCGAACATGATTCGGTTGAGGTTCATCGAAGCGGCCCTGGCGTTGTGATTCAGGTAGAACCTGAAATCCTGCCCAGCGATCCACTATGTTGTCGATTCGAGCCTAACGACTGTCATTCGGGCGACAGCGGACCGGCCGCTGACGAGTCGTTTCGCAAATGTTCTGAGTTGCACATTTTAATCGAGAACCTGCGTTGCAGACCCTTCGGTGTCGAATGCCAGATCAACATGAAGGCCCCGGTCTGTCCAATCCAGCTTCACTGACCCGTCAAGCTGACGTGATATGACCCCCTTGATAGTGCCAATACCAAAGCCGGGGCGTTTGGGCGCGCTGAGCGCTTTGCTGGTCCACTCACGCCACTCCAGAGACGCCCGTCCATTGTCGCATCGCCACTGTAACGAAACCGTGCCCTCTGTATCCGACAAGGCACCGTGAGTGAGGGCGTTTTCCATGAGTTCGTTAAGGACGAGCGCAATCGGCTGTGCCAAGCGGGGCCCGAGGAGCACATCCGGTCCATCATGTCGGACGCGTGCTGTATCGCCGCGGCTGGCTACCAGCACGGAAACAAGTTCGCCAAGCTGCGCGCCAGTCCAGCTTCGCTTGGCAAGTAGCCGATGAGCGCACGCGAGCGCATCGACGCGGCCTTGGATCGAGGCAGCATAAGCTTCGGGGGTGTCGCCGCGGCTCAGTCGAACAATGCTCTGCACGAGTGCCATCGCGTTCATGGCACGATGATCGACTTCCATGAGGAGCCGGCGCTCGGTGTCTTCGAGAAGCTGCGCTCGGCGCCGCTCTGTCACATCCTTTTGTGAACCGAAATAGTAGAGGAGGGTACCATCGTCGGCCAAAACCGGGCTGATCGCAAGCTGGTTGACGAAGGATGATCCGTCCTTTCGGTAATTCAGCAGCTCGACCTCAACGTCATTGCCCTCTGCCAGGCCGTGGCGGATCTTATCCACGTCATCCGCAGATGTTCCCGGCCCTTGAAGGAAGCGGCAGTTGCGACCCAGCACCTCCTCTGATGAGTAACCCGTGAGATCGAGGAAGGCCTGATTGGCCAGCACGATCGGAGCATCTGGTTGTCGGGGGTCAGTGACGACCATAGGCATTCGGGTGCGTTCAACGGCCACAAGTGCAAGCTCGCGCCGGTCATTCATCATTCCCGCCTGGGCGGCCACCGGCGCGTCGCCATGCAAGGATGCATCCTCATGCAGCTTCATCATGCAGGTCCTCGTGTTCGGATTAGCTTAACGAAGCAGAGTAGTGGGTGTTGCCGGCTCTCGGTTCCAGCTGCCTCACTTGTGGGTATCGACATGACAGTCTGGGATCGCACGTCTGATCGCAATCCCGACAGGACCACACACTTGGGCAGGTAGTGGCACCCAAGATTGTCGCGAAAGTGCTGATTTGCGAACGTCGCGAATATCGTCGCTTTTGCGATTGGATTGCACTCCGCAGCTATCGGCGACAAAAGCGGGCGGAGCTAGCGCAACACCCTCGGCCTGATCCGCAATGCTGGCATCGAGCAGATCGTCGTCGGCGCGGTGTCGCCGGGCGCGCGCTAAGGCTTTGTGCAGCAAGATAGCACGGTGGCTGTGGGCCTTTTGTTAGTCCTGTGCGTTCGTAACAGGCGTCCTGCTGCCGCGAAGGTGCTCCATGGATCCCGACGAGCGTTCCGACTTTGAAGACCGTGCTGAGCACGCGTCGGCAGCCGCTCGTTCCGAAGCGGCCAACGCGATCGCGAAGCCAGAAACAGCATCGTCTGGCTGGAAGGGGGCAGCGTCGGTTCTCGGCGTTGCAGCTGTTGCAGCCGCTGTCGTCGCCAAGGCCACTTCGTCGAACAAGCACAGCGTTGAAGAGGCGCGAACGGTCGATCTTGGACCTGATCGCTCCTTCCACGCCCTCACTGCTGGGACAGGTCCGGACATTGTCCTCGTGCACGGAGCATTCGCAACCCACCGCGATTGGCTGGATGGGCCATTCGCGGCCTTGGCGGAACTGGGCCGCGTTACGGCAATCGACCGCGCTGGTCATGGTCTGAGTCGAAGGCCGCGTTTTGAGGGTGGGCCACGCGCCCAGGCGGCGCACATGCGCGAGGGCCTCACAGCTCTTGGCGTTGTCCGTCCGGTTTTCGTCGCGCACAGCTTTGGTGCGCTTTCCGCCCTATCCTTTGCCGAGCAATTCTCGGCCGAAGTGGCAGGGCTCGTCCTCATCGCGCCGCTCGCCTTTCCTGAGTTCCGGCCTCTTGAGCATTCGTTTTTCGCGCCACGCGCACTGCCGTTTGTTGGCCCGTTCTGGGCGAACATCGCGCCGGCTTTCGACCGCCCGATGCTCGAGGCGCACCACCGGATTATGTTCTCGCCCGACGAGCCCCCGGACACCTGGAAGGCGAACTATCCCTGGGATCAAATCCTCGATCCGGCTGCCATCATCGCCAATGCCGAGGACTTTTCCGCAGTGCATCCGTGGCGGCTCGACAGCTATGTGGATCTGGATGCTGTCCGGACCCCGGTCCAGGTGCTCACCGGCACGGGAGATCTGATCATCGAGGATCTGCGTCAAGGCCTGGTTGTGGCTGATCGGCTGCCCGACGCCGTGCTGACGCGGCTCGAAGGGGTCGGGCACATGCTCCACCATAGCCGTCCCGACGCGCTCGTTAGTGCCGTTCGGGCCGTACTGGAACGCGTAAGGTTGGAGTGATGGCTGCGAGTTTGGACAGCAGCGCCGCAATCTCGGGACGGCGGGTGCCGTAGGAGCGTGGAAGGTCACCCTCCCTTCCGAATGGAACACTAAAGGAGAGACTGATGTCAGAACAGGACCCAAAGCAAAGCCCCGGTGCAAACGCGGCGAGCCTCAATGATGCTGGGCGCGCTCCCTCGGAAGCCGCCAGCGCCCGGACCGCCGAATTCCTCGAGCGCGGAGCGGAAATGGCCAAGGCGGTGGCCGAGCTTGGCGCCCACAATATGGAGGCTTTTGTCGCTTCTGCGAAGGTCGCTGGAAGGGCCGCCGAGAGCCTGACGCGGGAGGTCACGGAATACCAACGGAAAAACTTTGAAGATGCATTTGCGATGGCCAGGAGCTTCGCCGAGGTTAGGTCCCCCGCTGACTTGCTCCGGGTTCAGAGCCAGTTCGCGAAGGCAGCCTTCGAGAATGCCATGGCCTTTTCGAACAACGTGCGCGGGACACTGACGAGAATCGCAGGCGAAGCCGCAGGGCCAGCAAAGCCCTCGCCCTCCGCCGGTTCCTAGGCCAAGGACCCTTTTTGGCGTCTGTGGCTGTGAGACTTGTGCGCTCTCGCCTCTTGGCGGAGTAGATGCATGAACGACTTACAAACCTCCGCCCTTCAGCTCTTTGTGAAGCGCCTCGCATCGCGGTCGATCCTCACCGACGACGAAGTGGGTGCGTTGCTCGCCCTGAAAGGCCAAATCAAAAGGGTTGCCGCGCACACCGATTTCGTCCGGCTCGGCGAGCGGGTCGATCACTCCTCCCTGGTGGTCAAAGGCCTCGTTGGCCGTTTCGGACAGAATAGCGACGGGGCTCGACAGATCACCTGTCTTCACGTTCCTGGTGACATGGCCGATCTGCCTTCGGTGGTAAGCCCGAAGTCGGGGTGGCGCTCGCTGCGCTAAGCGGCACGACAATCCTGCATATACGGCACGCTGACCTTCGTCGTGCGGCCGCCAAGCACCCCGGCGTCGCTGAAGCATTGTGGCGCGATTGCGTGGCGGATGGATCGATGTTCTCGGAGTGGGTGGTCAACGTCGGTCGCAGAGATGCTATGTCTCGCGTGGCACATTTGTTCTGCGAAATGGCGATCAGGTGCGAGCAGGCGGGCCAAGGCCACCGGCTCTCCTTTTCACTGCCGATCACCCAAACCGATCTCGCGGACGCGACCGGCATGACCGGCGTTCATGTCAACCGCACCCTGAAAGAGCTGAGGATGCGATCCGCAGTGGAATTGCGCTCGGGCACGGTCACAATCCACGACTGGGATCAACTGGCTAAAATCGGCAATTTCAATGCAGCGTACATGCTGCTGGACGGCCAATCCCCTCGGATCACCGAGGCTGCCTGACGTCGCAAAGCTGCTGGCGTCGCCCATCATCTGTGACAGACGCAGAGGCCGCGCACTGGTTGAACGACCGGGCCTCAGACCAATGACCTGTCGCGAAATTGCTGAGTTTCGGACATCGCGTATGTCCCGGCTTTCGCGACACGGGACGGTGAGAGCGGCCATAGACGGAAAGCGGTGATTGCTACGCCAAGAGAAGGCGGTGGAGCGTTCGCCTGAACCGCGCGAGAGGCACGCTGGAACGTTCCACCTTCATGCGTAGCAAGGTCCCATGCCATGCCGCGAGCAGCACGGCTGCGAGATCGTCAGCGTCGCCGGGTTGTGCCATTTCGTGCAAGACCCCGGCGAAGGCAGTAGTTTGCCGCTCCAGTACCTGAACCAGAGCGCCACGAAGCAACTCGCTATGCGCCGGCGTCTCTGTCGCCAAGTCCGGAATCAGGCAGCCGACGCCCCAGTTATGTTCGCCGAGCGCATATCCGATGGCATCGAAATAGGCTTGAATGCGGCCTGCTGGCGGCTGCGAAGCATCGTGCAGCGTCGCGTCCATGATCCCGTCCAGGCGGGCGACATAATGCTCCAGCACGACGAGAGCGAACCGTTCCTTGGATCGGAAGTGGTTGGTGAAAGAGCCCAGAGGCACGTCTGCGGCCGCGGCAACTTGGCGCACCCCGGTCGCCGTATAGCCGCGCTCGTGGAAGATGCGGGCGCCGGTTTCGACCAGAAGATCGCGCTGGGTAGGCACTAGAGGCTGTGACATACCCCCTTCGTATCGTAATACGATCGTATTGACCACCAGCTTCGGCCGTGGGATGACGTTGATCATGATCGATCCCAATCACCATTCTGTCGATGCCGGCGGCATCCGTCTCCACGTCGTCGAGCAGGGAAGCGGCCCCGCAGTCGTCTTCTGTCACGGCTTTCCGACGACATGGGCGAGCTGGCGCCGGACCATGCAGGCGACCGCGGACGCCGGCTTCCATGCCATCGCGTTCGACATGCGCGGCTATGGCGACAGCGACGCTCCGAGTGATGCCAACCTGTATACGCCTTTCCACACGGTCGGCGACGTGATCGCCGTACTTGATCATTTTCAGGTCGGCAGCGCGATCCTTGTAGGGCATGATTTCGGCGCCAATGTCGCGTGGAACGCGGCAATGATGCGTGCCGATCGGATCGCAGCCGTGTTCGGCGTCAGCGTCCCCTTTCTCCAGCCCGGCGGCCCGAGCTTCCTCGACCAGCTTCGCGCCGCAGGTGCCGACGGTTTCTACATGTTCGACCAGATGACCACTGAAGCCGACGCGAAGTGGGCGGACGCGGCACACAGCATCCCCGCCAGCCTATATTGGCTGTCGGGGGAGGCACCGAAGGATGCGCGGTGGGATCCGTTCGATCCGGCCCGGCACATGCTCCGTCCCGCCCCGGGAGCTCCCACGACCATCGACCCCGCCTATGTCGACGAAATGGTGGAGGCATTCGGCCGAACGGGCTTCCATGCGCCGCTGAACTACTATCGGGCGATCGACACCTTCTTTGCCGTCGCCAACCGCGCATTCGCGGGCTGCGTGATTAAGCAGCCGAGCTTCTTTCTCACCGGCGAGGCCGACGGCCTAAATGCCGTGCGCAACCCGACCGAGGCGTCGCTCCGTCAAACCTTGCCGGGACTCCGAGGCTTCCTCGCGATGAAGGGCGTAGGACATTGGCCGCAACTCGAAGCGCCTAATGCCTTTAATGCAGCGCTGCTGCGGTTTCTCAGATCGCAAGTCTGATACTGCGCACTGACCAGCGATCCAGGCGGCCTCGTGCGATCAACCAGATCGCATCCACTCTCAGCGCATCGGCAGGATGCGTCAGGCCAGGAATTGAGCGGCGTTGTCGCAATAGTGCTGATTTTCTGGTGCCGCGTAAGTCCGCAATTCTGCGACACTGTGATGCCAAACAATGGTGGTCGCGCCATAGGCACGTCCTGGAGTGACAGCGTCATATCCGGCAGAAGGCCTCGGATCCCGTGCTGAGGCGTTGAGGCGCTCGAATGATGGCACAATCTGGTGAAGCAGCCGGTCCGCCTTAGCACAGGGGCTTGGACGAACGGACGGCTTCCCGCACTGATCGATCGGGCGGTCAGTCGTTACGTGGGCGTAAAGCTCTGCTCACACGATCCTCTGCGATAGGCGTTTCGCGATCTCGTTCTTGTTGTTAGGCTGTCGCCTGAGTGCTAGATAATTCCGCTCTATCCACCGCTATTTTGATCGGCACGCCAATTACCACTGTGGTCGTTCCACTGGGCATCATCATGCTGATGGTCGCCATTAACGCCCTATATGTTGCTGCCGAATTCGCGACCGTGGGCGCGCGCAAGTCTCGAGTGCAAGAGTCGGCGGAAGCGGGAAATAAGACGGCCGGCGACTTGTTGGCCATTCTACGTGATCCCAAGCGCCTCGATTACTATGTCGCCGGATGCCAGGTAGGCATCACGCTGAGCAGCCTAATTGCAGGTGCCTATGGACAGGCAGCGCTGACGCCCATTCTCGTGCCCTATCTGGGTGCGGTGGGTGGGCAGGCGGCGGCGGTCGTCGTTGTGCTGTTGCTGGTCACGGTGCTGCAGGTCGTCCTGGGCGAACTGCTGCCGAAGACCGTCGCGCTTCGTTATCCCGAAAGACTGTCAATGGCGACGATGGTGCCCATGCGGATCAGCCTGCTGCTGTTCCGTCCGTTGATCTTCGTTTTTAACGGCACTGCCTTCGCACTGATGCGGCTGTTTCGGCTACATTCCGACCACAGCCACATGCACATCCACTCGCCGGATGAGTTGGAAGGGCTGTACCGCGAAAGCGCAGCGGGCGGCCTGATCGATGCCGAAGAGCGGGATATGCTGGCCGGAGCGCTGAGCATCGACGACAAGCTCGTGCGGGAGATCATGACGCCCCGCACACGCATGGCGACGGTCGCTGCGAGCGAAACGGTTGGTGCCGCACTCGCCCGTGTCGCTGAGTTGCCGTATTCGCGCTTTCCCGTAACCGGTGAAGATGCGGATGATATCACCGGTATCGTCCATCTGCGCCAGCTGTTTACCGCTGCCCAGAGCAATGCCAGTGCCAGCGTCGACACGATCCGGCGCGATCCGTTGGTCGTTGCGGAACTGATGACCGTGCCGCGGTTATGGGAAACCCTACGTACCGCAAAACGACGTAGCGCGATCGTCATCAACGAATATGGCAGCGTTGCCGGGTTGGTGACGCTGGAGGACGCGCTCGAGGAAGTGTTCGGCGAGTTGCAGGACGAGTTCGACGAGGAGGAGGACCCGGTGATTGACCGCGGCGACGCGCTCAGCGTGCGCGGCGACATGTCGCTATCCACGTTGGCTGACCGTCATCGACTTTCCCTGCCTGATGACCGGGCCGACACAATCGGTGGGTTGGTGTGGCATGAGCTCGGGCGCCTGCCAGCGGCCGGTGACGAGGTGGTGGTGCAGGGTACTCCATACCGGCTGAAGGTGGAGGCAATGGACCGCCACGCCGTTCAGCGCGTGTTGGTAATCGCAACCGCTCCGGACGAAGAGGTATGAGCGAATACCTGATCCCGATTGCAGCGATCTTAGTCCTCGTTCTTGTGAACGGGGTGTTCGTGGCAGCCGAATTCGCGTTGGTGGGCGCGCGCCGTAGTCGATTGGAAACGTTTGCGCAGGGCGGGAGCGGCGCGGCGCGCTGGCTGGTCGGCGTGTTCGATCGTGAAGCAGGCAAAGATGCCTATATCGCGGTCGCACAGCTTGGCATCACGCTCGCCAGCATTGGGCTGGGCATGTACGGCGAACCGGCGGTGGCGGCGTGGTTATACCCGACGCTCGAAGGCTGGGGTCTCATTGAGGACCAATCGCATGGCGTCGCATTCGTCATCGCGTTGGGGGGTATAACTTACCTTCACGTCGTTTTGGGTGAGATGATCCCGAAGGCGCTGGCGCTGCAGGTGCCGGAATCGGTTATTATCTCGGTTAATCCGGCCATGCGGGCCTTCGGCTTCGTTTTCCGGCCAATGGTATACGTGCTGAACCAGATCGCTTTCGCCCTCATGAGAATTCTGGGCATCAAGGATCCCGGTAGGTCATCAACGCTCTACACCGCACAGGAACTGGCGATCGCAACCGAAGAAGTCGCCGCTAGCGGCCAGTTCGACAGGGCGCAACGGATGCTAATCGGCAATATCTTCGAAATGGAAGATCGAACTGCTGAGGAGTTGATGACGTCACGCGCGCGGATTGTCGCCGTCGAGCTGGGCTCCGATGCTGCGACGATCGCAGCTAAGATCGGTGCCAATACTCAGACCCGCTATCCGGTCTATGGCGGGTCGCTCGATGACGTTATCGGCGTGCTGCACGTCAAGGATTTCATTCGCGCTCATCTGCGCGGCGGTGATTTCGATGTTCGCGTGATTGCCCGCCCCTTGGCGCGCGTTGCGGCAACTACATCAGCGACGATGTTGATGGCGTTGTTCAAGAAGCAGCGTGTCCATGCCGCGCTGGTCGTCGATGAGTTCGGCGGTACACTGGGCATGGTGACGATGGATGACTTGGTTGAGGACCTGATCGACGAGGACGAGAACCCCGCGTCCGACTGGATCCGCAAGCTGTCGGACGGCAGCTTCCAGCTTGACGGCGAGGTGACACTGGCCGAGCTGCGGGAGGATTTCGCAATTGATCTGGAGCAGCCTGGCGTTGTGACCGTCGCGGGCCTGTTCCTTGCTGCAAACGGAATGATCCCGGATAAGGGAGCAACGCTGGAGCGAAAGGGCTATCGACTGGTCGTCGAGGAGATGAGCCGGAGGAAGATCAATCGGGTTAGTCTCCATAAGATCCAGTGACCTGCAGATGAGGCGCTGAGCGTCTGCAAATGGGCGAAGCCGACATAGCCGTGTCGCGAATGTGGTGACTTCGAAGTCGCGTATGTCGCGGCTTGTGCAACAGCGGCATGGCCGAAGGCGGGTGGAAAGCGGAATGGCAGCTTCCGAGCGGCAACCGGCATCAGCGGACGTTAGTTCAGGTAGAACCCCTCGGATCGAGCAAGCCGTAGGCGGTGCAGCGCTGCCTGCCTGCTCCTTCCTCGCTAGCCGCGCAGGCTGATGCGGCAGAGCGTGTCGGAGGACGTTAGGAACAGGCTTCTTCCGCCTTCACCGATACAGCCGTTGGCGATCGCCTTACCGGTCGAGGCGATGCCCAGCAGCCGTCCACCGGGCGCAAGCACGTGTATCCCGCCCGGCCCGCTCGCAAAGACCAGGCCTGACGCAGCCACCTCCATTCCGTCCGGCAGGCCCGGCCAACCTCGCGCGAATTGCGGCCGCATGTCGCAGAACACCCGGCTTGCGGTCGGCATGCCGCCGGCGTCGAGTGCATAGGCAAGCACTTTCGGCTGAGCCTCGTCCGACAGCAACAGGTACAGCGTGCGCCCGTCGGGAGACAGGCCGATGCTGTTCGGCCGCTTGTGACTGCCGTCGAGCAGCTTGATACGTCCGTCGGGCGCCCGCCGGTACACCCCGTTCACCGCTTGCTTGCGCAACGGAGAGGCATGGCCCCCCTTCCAGCCCATTAGGCGGATCGGTGAAGTAGATCGCGCCGTCGGTCGCGACGACCAGATCGTTGACGCTGTTCAAGCGCTTGCCCTCGAAACGATCGGTCAGCACGGTGCGCTTGCGGGTTGCGAGATCGACCTGCACCACGGCACGCGCTCCTTCAATGCGGCAGAAGTTGAGCGCCACCATTTGCGTCGAGGTCCAGCATCGTAGGCCGAGCTGTGGAGGATCTCGGCCATGCCGGCAGTCCAGCGCCGGCGGGATCGCCATGCTTCACGAAGTTGACCAGATAGCGGCTCGCCGTGCGGGCCGCGGCACGGTCGGCTGCGGTGGTTTCCGCGCCGTACTTGATGTGGGCGGTGTTGAAAAAGAACGGGATATCGGTGGCATGACCCGCTCCGACCTTGCCCTGGGCGCGGGCGGACGTGGCGACGTATGAGAACATGTAGTGATAGGCCGGCACGCCCTTTGCCGCGAGCAGCGCTGCCATGGTGCGTGCGCCGGTGATCATATAGCCCGTTGGGCCGCCGATATCGGCGCTGGTCGCGCCGAGCATCACCGGCACCTTGCTGAACCGACCACTTCGGTAAGCGGCGAGCGGATCTACCGCGATCGTTCCATCGGCGATCGGGCCGCTGAAGGTCTTGGGCTGCCCCGGCGGCGTGCCCATGGCGGCGAGATTCAGCCCGCCGACCACCTGGTCGGCGGGCAGCGCACGAAGCCGTGCCAAGGCATGCGGATCATTGGGTTCGATCCCTTTCGAGCGCGCAAACGCGACGCCGATGTCTTCCGCGTTCTGGAGGGTTGGAGGAGGGTTGGTGGCAGGCCCGCCGGACAGGATCACCGCCTTGTGGAACAGGCCGGTTGCGTGAGGAGAGGTGAGGAGGGCATGAACCGACATCCCGCCGGCGCTTTCGCCGATGATCGTCAAGTTGGCCGGATCGCCGCCGAACGCCGCAATGTTGCGCCGTACCCAGCGCAAGGCGGCCAGCTGGTCCATATAGCCGTAGTTCGCCAGCAACCCGGCGTCCGGATCGGACTTGGTCAGCTGCGGATGGGCGAACGTGCCGAACCGGCCTAGCCGATAGTTGAAGCTGACGACCATGATGCCCTGCTTGGCGAGCTCGGCACCCGAATAGGTGGGGGGTGAAGAGCCGCCATTGACGAACCCGCCGCCATAGATCCACACCATCACCGGCAGCTTCGCCTTCCCCTTGGCGCCGGCGGGCGCCCATACGTTCATGTAGAGGCAGTCCTCGGCGGGGGCCGTTCCCAGGGGGGCGGCGTCGCTCGGGAACGGCAGCTGCATGCAATCATGGCCGTAGCGGGTCCCGTCACGCTCCCCCGTCCACCTGGCGGCGGGCTGTGGAGCACGCCAGCGCAACGGGCCGACCGGAGGCGAGGCGAAGGGGATGCCCTTGAACGATGTCACGCCGTCGGCACTGCTACCCGCGACGATGCCCGTGTCGGTCGTGGCACGGGACCTATCGCCAGGGGATTGAGCGAAGGCCGATGTGGCCGAAATCATGATGGCAAGGATCGTCAGAGCGCGCATGTCATCTTCCGTTCAAACCCATACACCGTACTCGCCCGACGATCCGCCGGGTCAAGGCTCAACTGCGGCCATCTGCGCCGAAACGATAGATCGTCGTCGACCTGAACTCCTGCCCCGGGTTCAGGCGAGTGGAGGGGAAGCTGGGGCGGTTGGGGGCGTCTGCGAGCCCTTGCGGTTCGATGGCGATCCCGTCGCGTGGCCGTATCGGCCGACCTTTCGCATCGACATCGAGGCCGTCGATATAATCGCCCGTGTACAGCTGCACCGAAGGTTCGGTCGTGTCGACGCGGAGTGTGCGGCCGGAAGCGGGATCGCGCATCCACAAGACCGGGCGAGGCGATGCGCGCATGGCGGGCGCGACCGCCCATGCATGGTTGTAGCCGCCCGGTCCGCTCATCGGCGGACCCTTGTGGTTGATCCGTTCACCGATGGCGTGCTCCGTGCGGAAGTCCAGCGGAGTGTGCGCGACGGGAGCAAGGCGCCCGGTGGGGATTCCGTCGCTGTCCGTCTCCACCCAGCGGGTGGCGGCGATCCGCAAACGCTGCGCGGTGACGGAGCCATGGCCCGCCAGATTGAAATAGCTGTGATTGGTGAGGTTGAGCACCGTCGGCCTGGTCGTGCGCGCCGCATAGTCGATCCGCAGCGCGTTGTCGGGCAGCAGGCGATAGGTGATCGTCACGGTCAGCTCACCGGGAAAGCCCTGGTCGGCATCGGGGCTGAGCAGGGTCAGCGTGGCGGCATCGATCGCTCCTTCGCGGAAGCGGCGCACGTGCCAGCGGCGTGTGTCCAACCCCGGCGCCGCGCCGCCATGAAGCGCGTGAACGCCGGAGTTCGGCGTCAGCCGATAGGTCTGCCCGTCCAGCGAGAAGCGGGCATTGGCGATCCGCCCGGCATACCGCCCGATCGTCGCCCCGAAGCGGTTCTTGACGTTCTTCGCACGGTATTCGGCGGCGGAGCCGTATCCGAGCACCACGTTCGCCGTCCTTCCCGCGCGGTCGGGCACGTTGATCGCGGTGATCGTGGCTCCGTAATCGAGGAAGCGGACGGTCATGCCTGCCGCATTGCGCAACGAGTATCCCTGGATCGCCGCTTCGTCCGCGGGCAGCTGCGCCGAGCCGGCGGACCCCATTAACACGGCCAGCGCAATGGCAGTCCTCACTTGGCTGGACCGCGATAGAGCCGGTCGGCCGCGAGGGCGAGGAACATGTAGTTGGTCGCGCCGCCGCCCAACACATATTCGGTCTGCTGCCAGAAATAGGGCCAGACCTTAAGCTCGGGCAGGTCGGGGCGGATCAGGTTGGTGCCCGAGATCACGCCGCCGGGGATGTAGCTCCAGTCCGCGCGATTGAGGCCGTAAGCGGTGGTCGCCGATCGCGAGCCCACGCCCGACACGAAGCTTGAGGTGTTCTCGCCCGGGTGGACGCCCAGCACGAAGTTCAGCGCGTTGACGTAGCTGTCGGTGCTCGTGAACCCTGGCCAGCCCTTGTGGAAGAAATACTGGCGGACGCCGCGCTCCTGGATCTGCCAGCCTGCTCCCCAGATCTCCGGCTTGTACGGTACGCCGTAAGGGGAGTCGGTGCGTGCGTCAGCGGCGACTGTCGCCTGATAGGCTGCGACTGCCTTTGCCAGCCGTTCGCGAAAGCCGCGGGGAAGACGGGATTGCACCGAATGGAGCATCCACGCCGTGTGCTCGACATCCTTCAGGATCTCGGGCTCCAGCACCGCCAGTTGATCGGCATAGCCACGCTCGCCCGTTGTCTGGAGCAGCTCGGCGAGCGCAAAGACGTGGGGCACGAGCTTGGCCCTCGTGGCACCCTTTGCGGTCAGCGCGCGGGCGGCCGCGAGCGCCTCGGCGGAAAGGGTAGGGTTGCTCGCCCGCAGCACACGCGCCGAGGCCGCCAAGCCCGCGGCGGTATCGAGCTCGCGGTCGGGGTTATCTTCGGTGAACACCCAGCGATCGTCCGCGGTGACGGGCGTGCCATTGGCATCCATGCCCAGCTCCTCGCCGCCGTGACCGGGCTGGTTGTCGGTCACGTTCACCGTATCGCCGAGCATCGCATATTGCCGCAGCGTGGGAGTGATGATGCCGCGATACAGGCGTCCCATCGCGCGATAGCCGCCGAGCACGCTAAGAAGGCCGTGCTCGATCTGCTGGATCGCGTCGTTCTTGCCGTCGGGATCCCGGATCTCGACCAGTTTCCTCTGCTGATCGATGCGGGTGGCGTCGTAGTCCAGCCCGAACTCCTCGACCATCTTGGACAAGATCCACACCTCGCCGATCTGCGATTCGACGCGCAGATCATCGTCGCCGGCATCGTGCCAGCCACCCGCGTCGAGCCCCGGCACCGACTGTCCCGGCTGGAACTTAGTCAGCGTCAAGGGACCTTGCGCATAGCCATCGAAGTGGTTGAGGTTGATCGGCGCCATTCGCGCATCGTCCAGATGATCGCGGCCGTGCCAGACACGGTACTTCTCGCGCACCAGCATGTGGCACATCTGGATGGGCAGGAAATATTCCAGCGTCGGCTGCCAGGCGTGCCGGGCATAGACTTGCGCATCGATGCGGAAGGGATGCGAGATCTGACCTCGATAGCCGACCTGGTACATGCCCGGTTCGGTCACGCGGCTGAAATCGAATTGCAGGTAGCGATAACGCAGGAAGTCGCCCCAGCGCTGGGGCGCGGCACGCATCACCTCGCGCCGTCCGTCCGCGGTGACGCGGAACAGCTGGGCCGGGGCGTCGGTCGGGTCGGCAGGATCGAGCTCGATCACGGCAAGCTTGGGCTGAGCCGGGGCATAGCCGATCTGCGAAACCTGGATGGCGGGTTGATAGCGCCAGTTCGGCACCACGTTGGGCGTGACGATCCATTCCACCGCGCCGCGGGTCGCCCCGGCCGCCACAGCCTGCCGCACGATGTACCAGCCATTGTTGTGCGCCGAGCGACCGTCGAGCAGTTCGAGCTCGCCGTTGCGGCTTTCGATCCGGATGCGTTGGCGGTCCTCCTCCGGCGCCACGATAAGGGTGCGGCCGCGGGCCAGCGGGCGGGCCAGCGCCTGACCGTTGGGCGACTGCACCGGACCGTTGGGCTGCGCGGTGCGCGGTACCTCGAATCCGGCGTCGCTGGACCGGTCAACCGGGCCGTCGGGCTGGCGCGGGAAGATGCCGGTCTGGTGGTCGAGCGTCCAGCCCTTGCCGAACAACAGGGTCGGGAACAGCTCCAGGTTGAAGCCGATCCGTCCAACCCGGTCGCGCGGGATCGGCTGGTCGAGGTCGACCGAAATGCGGAAGCTGTTGCCGCCCGCCGGAGTCACGCGCACGCGGTAGTCGAGCTTCAGGTCCGGGTAGAAGATCGGATTGAACCCCTTCCGGTTCTTCGCGGCATCCGGATAGGTCAGCGCCTGGGTGATGGTTCCCGTTGTCGGGTCGATCACGCGCTTGCCTGCCGAGGCCGGCATGGGGGACCATTGGCCCGGCTCCGGTTCCAGCCTGAGGTCGCCGTTTGCCGCGACGCGGGTGCCGTGCTGAATGATTGTAACGCCGGTCTGGTGTCCGTCCGGGTAGATGTCGTCGAACACGATGACGTCCAGCCCCGGTTCCGTCAGATATCCTTTGGGACTAAGCTTGAGCTTCGGATCGTCGGAGGCAGCGCCCACCAACAGTGCCAGCAGCGGCAAGCCCACGAACAGGCGCGCAACCTTAGTGCTCATGATCTCGTGCCTTTGTTATGCGATGAAGGTTGGTATCGAGCCGGCAGGCCGCCGCACGGGCGTGCGCAGGCGTGGTCATCGGGAAACCGGGCCGCACCAGGTTCATGACACTGCCCTCATGATTCCCGGCTCGGCACGCGAGGACGGACCCAGCCGCCATCGCTTAGCCAGTCGGCCAGGCGATCGGGCCAGTGCAGGATGGAGATGCGTTCCGATCGCGCGCCGTTGTTGAAGGCGTGCCCGGAGTCCGCGTACATGTGCAACTCGGCCGGAACGCCCGCCGCACGCAGTTGCGAGTACAGCGCCATGGCTGGCAGCGCGCAACATTCATCCAGCGTGCCTGCCGCGATGAACGCCGGTGGCGCCTTGCTCGGTGCTTTGGCGGGCGTGCCCAGCTGGCCGGGATAGATCAGGACCTGGAAATCGGGACGGGCGCTCACGCGGTCCACCGCGTCACGGTTGGGCCGGTCGGGCAGGGGATTGTTGGCGACCAGCGACACCAGTTTGCCGGCCGCGGAAAACCCAATGACGCCGGTCCGCGCCGGGTCAACGCCATAGTCCCGCGCATGCGCCCGGGCCCGGCGGACGGCGCGGGCAAGGTTGGCTGCGGCGTCACGCTTGATAGAGTAACCCGAGCCCGGATCGCCGGCGAGCCGGTACTTCAGGACGAAGGTGGTCACACCGTAGCGGTTGAGCGCCCGCGCAGGGCCCAGCCCTTCGTTGTTCCACACCAGCATGCGGTGGCCGCCGCCGGGCACCACGATCAACGCGGCACCGTTGGTATGGCTCGGGTCCGCGCGCAGCACGGTCAGCGACGGAGCATGGACGTTGCTGATGTAGCTGTTCTCGACCCGCTCGGCCTCGTCGCGCCGGCTCTCCGAACATGGCGCGCGTTCTGGCCAGAGCGGAATCGTCGGCGCGGCCACTTCTGCCACCTGCGCCCAAGCACATCCGCTGGCGAGCGAACTCGCGAGCAGCAGAAGTGCCGCGGTGATGCGGTGCGGCATTGATCCTGCTCCTCGTCCCGCTTCAGCCCTCGACCCGGCCACGCGAGTCACCACGCCATCATTCCGCGGGCGACCGGGCGTGGCTAGCAAGACCTTGGTAGTGGGTGGTGGCGGCGCATTGTCCCGCTACACGTCGAGCCACATGGCAGCGGAGGTTGAAACATGAAGGTGTTCTGGGCGGCAACGCTGCGGCGGTGCTGATCCCTGCGCTTGCTTCGGCGAAGCCCACTTCAGTCTATCTGACCCAGCCGGACGATCCGCGCGCGATCACCGTCAAGGCCGTCGGCGACGGTCGCGCGGACCACAGTGCGTGTCAGCGGTACTGTCGCCGGTGTCTGAATGGCCCGAGATCGCACTGATCGCCATCGCGTCGGCCGGCCGCAGCGGAAAGGCAGCAGGTTTGACGTCGCCGCTGTTGTTGTGATCGCAACGCATCAAAAACTCGGCTCCACTCATAAGCACTGGTCGCGCGAGCTATCCTCGCGAATGCGTCGTTCCTGATCCTAAACGAGGCGACCTCCAGCCTCGGTTCCGCGAGTGAGGCAGCGATCCAGCAGGCCATGGAGCGATTGATGGTGAACCGCACCGCCATCATCATCGCGCACCGGCTATCGACGGTTCGGGCGCTCAATCGCATTCGCGTTTTCGCGGGCGGACGGATCGCCAAGGACGGCACGCATGGTGCGCTTCTTCAAGCGGACGATAGACATTATCGTCGTTTGTTCGAGCGGCAGGCTGGTATGGCACCGCCAGCGATCGTCACATTACGCTCGATGCTGGTTTTCGCTGATGTGTTAAGTTCCTGGCGTCTCAAATGTCGCCACTCTTTCAACACATGCATGGCTAGTGGACAGGCTCATGATGCTTTCGCCAGTCCGACGTTGGCCAGTGTGGTGCGGACTTGCTGTCGGCACCACACTGGCCTCAGAAGCTCAGGCCAGCTCGCACGAAGACCGACCGGCCGTTGAAGCCGAAAGGCGAAATCGCGTTGTAAGGCTGGGTTCCGGCATTGTCCGCCCCATTGGTCCCGGCCTCGACGCTTGCCACGGTCGAGGCGATGTTCTCGTCGGGATAGAGGTCGAACAAATTCTGAGCGCCCGCACTCAGCCGCAGGGCGGGTGTCACCTGCCAGCCAAGTTCAACATCGGTCAGCACCTTGGCCCCGAACCTCTGGATGATGTCGGAGTTCGTCGCGTTGCTTGATGCCGGCGACAATTGCACATCGTAGCCGGGCACCAGTGCGGCGACCTGCGCAGGTGTCCGGTTGAGCAATGCGACGGTAGAGACCCTACCGTAACGCGTGTTGGTGACCGAAAGCGTGAAGGGTCCGCGCGCATAATTGAGATCGAGCGTGATCTTGTCGCGGGGAAGGCTGTCGGAAAAGCGCAGCTGTTGGGTGAGGTCGAACAGCGGCGTTGCAATGCCGAGAGCAGCGATAGGTGTCGGAGTGCCGGAGATCCGGTCGAACTCAGTTTTGTTATAATTGCCCGCCAATGTGCCGCTGAACTGGCTGCCGTCGCCGAAGCGGTGGCGGTAGTTCATCACGAGGTCGATGCCTTGAGTACTGGTGTCGACGGCATTGGTGAGGAACGACAGCGCGGCAAATCCGGACTGGCCGTTGGCGGCGAGAAAGTTGGTTAGCCGGGCGTCCTGAAACGTCGACGAGATTGCGATACGGTCGCGCACCTTGATGCGGTAGGCGTCGAGTGTCGCTGTGAAGCCGCTGGCCTCGAACACAGCGCCTACCGACACATTCCGAGACTTTTCCGGCTTGAGGTCCGATGCGCCAGCCAGCCGTGCTGCGGGGTTGTCCACCGCCGCGACCCGGACGATTGCCTGTGTCCCGTTGAGGATGAGCGTGTTCGAAGCGTTGTAGCCGGACTGCGCCAGCGCGGGCGCGCGAAAGCCGGTGTTATAGGATCCGCGCAGTGCAAAGCCGCCGAACAAGCCTAGACGACTAGCGACTTTAAAGTTGGTGGTGTCGCCAAAGTCCGAATAATGCTCGTGCCGAACGGCGCCAGAGAGAAGCAGTCGGTCGAAGAACTGCTTCTCAAGCTCGGCATAAGCGGCAACGCTGTTGCGGTCGATGGAAGCGCGGTCGTCGGGACCGTTGCTGGGCCCGGGCTGCGAGCCGATCGGCCCTGGGCGGCCGGCATTCGGACCATCGGGGATCAGCACGCCGCCGTTGCGATAACCGTCGGGCGCACCGGAGAACAGCCGATAGGTCTCCTCCCGGTACTCGGTGCCAAATGCGAGGCGCAACGGCTGATCGTCACCAAGCGGGATCTCGCGGGTGAGATCGAGATTGCTGGTCCATTGATAGAAGTCGCTGCCCCCGCGATAGAAGCGCGCGGGCGACGCGGCGCCCAGCGACACGTTGACGCTGTTGACGTAGCTGGTGCGGACCGTGCTGACGCCATATACGGTCGACAGGTCCCAGCCGAAGCCGGCGAGATCGCCGCGCAGACCAAGCGCGGTGGAGACGTTCTCGAATCGAGTATCGAGACCAGGGCTGTAGCCAATGGGGTAGAGCGCGCGAACGGTCTCGTCCTGACCAGGCCGGCGGAAGAGATACCGGATATCGCCGTCGAGGCGATTGTACCCGCCGAAGCTGTACACTTCGGTGCCGTCTACCGTTGGCGCCACGAGATTGTAGAACAGCTGATAGTTGCGGCTCGGCTGATCGCCTTGCTGGAACACGTCACGGTTGAACCCTGCTTCGCGGGGATCGAGCGTACCGTTGGAGGGCGTGAGGCCAACGCCCGAGCCGTAATTTGCTGAAGGTGCAACCGGCCGGCCAGCGGCGTTCATGCCGAAATACTGCTGCCGCGTGTCCGGACGAGCGCGGTTCGTGCCGCCGCGGTCCAGATAGGCGGCGGTGAGACGAAACACGCCTTCATTGCCAAGCGACACGCCAGTCGAAGCGGAAACCTCGTAGGTGTCGCCATCGCCCTTGGTCGTCTGAACGTAGCTCGCCTGCGCGCGGGTGCCCACCGACCGGTCGAGGATCATGTTGATGACGCCCGAGATCGCGTCGGAGCCGTACTGGGCCGCAGCGCCGTCGCGAAGCACTTCGATCCGCGACAGCGCGAGAGTTGGTATTGCGTTAAAGTCGACAGCCACGTCGCCACGCCCGATGCCGTTGCTGGAGTTGAGATCGGCTGTTGTGTGGCGGCGCTTGCCATTGACCAGCACGAGCAGCTCGCCGGCGCCAAGACCGCGCAGAGATGGTGGCTGGATGAAGTCGCCTACGCCCGATGCGAGCGGGCGCGGTGCGCTGAAGCTCGGCACCTGAACCTTGAGCATCTGGATCAGATCGACGCGCCCGCTCTGCTGCAACTCCTCGCGCGAGATCGAGTCGACCGGCGTCGAAGATTGCGTGGCGGTGCGGCCACCGAAACGGCTTCCCGTGACGATGATCTCTCCATCGGGGCTTTGGCTGCTCGGATCGGCCTCCCGGCTCGTCTCCTGGGCCAGAGCCGATAGCGGTAGCGCGCAGGCAGCGCAGAGTACGACCGCGAACGATCTCATCGGAATCCCTTTGGTGTTGTGATGTTATTACGTATTGTCCGTAGGCAAGTGGTAGGTCCGGATCAAGGTAGGTACAATGCACAATCGTCGAGGCTTCATCGGAGGGGCGGCGGCAGCGATGGCGGCAATGTCAGGCGCTGCCAACGCGAACGGGGCGCGCGCAAGCGGAGCCTCGTTCGCGGCACGGTATGACGTCGATCGCAGCATCGTGAACCTGGATGCAGCTTATTATGGCGCGATGACCCGGACGACTGCGGCCGCGTATCGCCGGCATGGCGAGTGGGTGAACCGGCACAACGCATTGTTCCTGCGCAGCGCCTTGCCCGGGCCAACGCGGGACGCGCGGTTGCAGCCCGCCACCGATGCCACGGCGTCGTTGATCGGAGCGAAGCCGGACGAGGTCGCGCTCTGCGCCGGCGGGACCGAGGCGCTGTACGGGCTGATCGTCAACTATAGGCTGCTCAAGTCCGGTGACGCGGTGCTGATGGCGGACGTCGACTATGACGAGATGCAGCACGCCATGGCGTATCTGGAAAGCTCACGCGATATTCGTGTCGAGCGGATGACCGTGCCCGAGCCTGCCACGGCCGCCAACATCCTTGCCGCTTATGACGAAGCGCTTCTCCGCAACCCGCGGATCAGGCTGGTCCTCCTCACCCATGTGTCAAACCGCAACGGCCTTGTCATGCCGGTCCGCGAGATCGTTGACATGGCGCGTCGACGGGGTGCCGACGTGATCCTCGACAGCGCACAGGCGGTTGGCCTTTTGCCGGTCGATGTCGATGCGCTCGGCGTCGACTTCATGGGCTTCAGCCTGCACAAGTGGGTGGCAGCGCCGCTCGGCACGGGCGGCATCTACATTCGGCGTAACCGGCTCGCCGACATCGCGCCCTGGCTTGGCAACCACATCCGGGCGGATGATGACGTGCGCGCGCGCGTGCCGACCGGCACCGTCGATTTCGCGGCCAGGCTGACTGTCCCCCATGCCATCGCCGAGCATCTGGCGAGCGGGCCCGAACGCAAGCTCGCGCACCTCAGCGAATTGCAAGCCCGGTGGGTGGCGGGGGTCAGTGGCGTCGCGGGCCTCCAGATCGTTCATCCGCAGGAACCCGATCGCCACGCGGTAATCGGCGCTTTTCGTCTGCCGAAGCAGAGTAGCTGGCCAGATGCCCAGCGGGCACAAAAGGTGCTGCTGGAGAAGCATCGCGTGCTCGTGGTTGCCAAGCAGGGGCTCGCGTCCGGACCGGTGCTGCGCGTGACCCCTGCGTTGTTCAACACGGAAGCGGAGATCGACCGAATGAGCGCCGCTGTACGAGCCGAGCGTACGTTGTTCACCTGACAGATTACGACATTGCCGTGAGGCCGCAGCTCGTTTTGAGCTGGGGAGCAAAGTTGTAGCCGGAGTTGAAGTGGGCGGGGTTCGTTCCACGAGCCCGGCCGATCTATCAGGTGGCTGGCCCGCCTTCGGCTCGCAGAGGAAGGTTTAGCATCGCCAGCAAGCCCGGATTCGCATTGGCAAGTGTCAGAGCGCCGCGGTGTAGCCGCGCAACCGCTTCAACGAGCGGTAGCCCAAGCCCATGCCCCGGCGCGCTACGGCTCGGGTTGATCCGCCCAAACCGCCGAAGCGCCGTGGCCATGTCCGCATGGGTGATTCCCGGCCCGTGATCGCGCACGGCTAGAGTGGCCGTGCCTGTCGCTTGCCCGGCGGAGACTATGATGGCGGTGCCCGCGGGCGTGTGGCGCAGCGCATTTTCCACCAGGTTGAACACCGCTTGCGTGATTGAGGCGCCATCGCCGTCGACAATCACCGACGACAAACCATCGTGTATCAAGACATGGCCGCTTTCCGATGCGGCAGGCGACAGCGCCGCGATGACACCGGCCGCGATCTCGGCAAGGTCGACGCGCGCGAAGGCCTTTCGTCGCTCATTACCCTCTAACTCGGCGATGCGCAGAATAGCTGCGAAGATCGCGAGGATTTCGTCGCATTGCTCCACCGCAGCGTCGAGTTCTATGGCCGCGTCGTCAGCCAAGGGCGCACCGGCGATCCGCTGCAACCGGCCACGCAGGCGCGCCAGCGGCGTCCGAAGATCATGGGCGACGTCGCTGCTGACGTTGCGCACGCTTTCTAGCAGGCTCTCTATCCGATCAAGCATGCGGTTGAATGCCGCGGCTTGAGCATCGAACACCCCGCCGTCGCCGGAACGCGGCACTCGGCGCTTCATGTCGCCGTCGATGATCGCCTCCGCTGTTCTACGCACGTCAGTGATGCGGTGGCGCACCAAAATGCCGAAGATGGCAGTGCCCGCTAAAACAATCGCAGCAATCGACCCGAAGCCAAGCAGGTAGTTTCGCCATTGTACCCGCGTGAAGCCGTCGATCGGCTCTGTTTCGATAATGGTGATGAGGCGCAGGCCTCCGCCGGCGTCGCGCATCTCCGCGCGCCCGCTCGACAAGCCCGCAATTCGATCACCAGGATGCAGCGTTGAGAAACCCATCGGAACGGGGCGTGCGAGCGTAACATTGCCCCCGAGCCTGCGACCTGCTGCATCCTCCAGTTCAAAGCCGACATCCCCGCTGGCACGCTGGCGCGAGAACGTGTCGATCAGGGCCAGGATCGACGCCTTGTCGCCAGGAGACGCTTGGGACAAGACCGCGCTGCTGACGTCTGCAATACGGCGATCGACCAAGCGCTCAAGCGCCTGCGACGACGCAGAATAGGTCGCGAGGCCCGTAATCAGCGTCGCCGCACCGAATACGAGAAGAAACAGGATGGTGAGCGTGCGCAGCGCCACGATCAGCAACGAAGACTATAACCGACGCCACGTTTGGTGATGATGGGGTCGGCGCGCCCGTTTCCCACCAGCTTGCGCCGCAGGGAGCGGACAAGCCCCTCGACGATGTTGGTGGCGGGCTCGAAGTCATAACCCCAGACACGCTCGAGCAGCATCTGGCGACCGACATATCCGCCACGGTGACGAACGAGCTCAAGAAGCAACTTAAATTCAAACTGGGTCAGATCGACACTTTGGCCGTCGTACCAGGCGCGGTGCTGCACCGGGCTGACCACGATGAGCCCTGCAGTAAGGGTATCTCCCTCGCCCGCGGTCCAGTTTCGCGCCCGCACCAACGCCTTCAGCCGCGCGGCTATCTCCGACGCGGGCGCTGGTTTGACGACATAATCGTCTGCTCCCGCTTCAAGCCCTTCGACCTTTTCCACCGATCGGCCCAAAGCCGAAAGCATGAGCACGGGTAGCATCTGCCCGCGATCACGCAGTGCCTTTACGACCGATACCCCGTCCATTTCCGGCAGCATGCAATCGAGCAGGAGGGCGTCAAACACCTGGCGTGCCGTTTCCGCCAAGGCTTCTCGCCCCGTGACGACGGTGGTGACGGTGTAGTTCATGGTCGTCAGATCGGCGGCCAGCGATGCCGCAAGCTCGGCATCGTCTTCCACAATCAATATGTTCATGGCCGTTCCATAGCTGCTTGGCTCCGGCACGACATGCCCGAAGTGCTGGTGCGCGGCGTCCGCCCGTCCATTTTCCGTCTGCCCGCTCTATAGTCGCCGGGCTGTCGCTGAACGGGCGCGGCAAAAGCGTGCCCGGTCGCCTCTGGTGCTGCTTTGCCGGCGCGAGAACGCCGCCGGTGCGAGACACGAAGGGCGACGCCGCGGCGCCGCCCCCTTTGCTCATTCCGGTAAATCGATCAGAACCGGATCGAGGCGTCCAGGCCATAGGTGCGCGGCATGGCAAAATTGCCGTATTCACCCATGACATTGGCGATGCTGCCCGTGCGGACGTTGGTTGCGCTGGGCGCGCCGGGCAGCGCCTGGGTCGGGTCGCGGCGATAAACATATTGCCTGTTGAACATGTTGCGGCTCCACAGCGCGATGGTCAGCCGATGATCGCGATCATCCATCGCGATGTTCGCTAGGGAAAGCCGCCCATTGAAGATCAGCGATGGGTCGTTGCGCGTGGCATAAGCGTCGAAGGTCTGCGTTGACTGGGCGTAATTGCCGTCCAGGTGGAAGCGGAACTCAGTATCGCCGTTGCCGACGGGCAAAACATAATCGATCGCGCCGCTCGCCGCGTTGCGGGGTGTAAACACGACATAGAATTGCTGCAGCACCGTGGTCTGGTCGGTGACAACGCCCGCCGCGTTGCGAGCGGTGTAGGTGATCGGGGTGAGCGGCAGGCGAGTATAGGTGTAGGCGTACGCCGCGTTGAGCGTCAGGCCATCAACCGGGCGCACCGTCAGATCCGCCTCGATGCCGCGGATCTTGGCGGTGCCGGGCAGGTTGATCGTTTCCAGGTTATTGTAGGTGCTTGAGCCGAGATATAGAAAGCTGTTGATGTCGACCTGGCTGTTGTTCCGGTCCATGATGTAGCCGGTCAGATTGAAGCGCGCGCGTCGATCCCAGAAGTCGGTTTTGATGCCGAGTTCGTAGGACTTCACGTCCTCCGGATCGAACGGCTGGTAGTTGATCGTCCGTGAGCTGGCACCACCCGCGCGATAGCCGGTCGCATATTTGGCATAGACGTGGACGTCGCGGTTCACGTCATAGGCTAATGTCACCATCGGATCGAAGCGGTTCCAGCTGCGGTCGAGCGGCTGATAGCCGCGGAGTGCCGCCTGCTCCGGATTAGTGCCGTAATCAACGCCGCTGGCGATGCGCAGGTCGCCGTGCTTCACGTCGCGCGTGTAGCGGCCGCCGAGGGTGAGATGCAGCATGTCGGTGGCGTGCCAGGTGGCCTGCCCATAGGCGGCATAGCTGCGCGAGCGCACGTCCGACGCACGATCGATTCGGGCGAATGGGTTCGTGAACACCGCAGGGTTGATCGTGACGCCGGTGACCTGCCCCGAGTTCGGATCAACCGTCCAGCTGTTCGAGTTCGGCGTCGCGGCGTCGTCGCTCACCCGTTCGTTGAAGTAAAACAGTCCGGCCACATAATCGAGCCGGTCGATTGCGCCGACCGCCTGGAATTCCTGGCTGAATTGGCGCTGGCGCAGGTTCGCGAGGCTGTAGCGGCTGAACGGAACGCTGGTCGGAAACAGCCCCGTGGTCGCATTGCGGTCGATCGCCAGAACGGGTGGGCGGTGCGCACCGCCGGCATTGTCCCATTGTTCCACATCCACGCCGCGCCATGCGGTGATGGAGCGGATCTCGAGGCCCCGTCCAAAATTCCAACGGAAGTTGTTGGTGAAGCCAAAGGTCTTGTCGACGCTGGGCTGTTGCGGCACGCCGATGTCCGCCTTGCGCATCAACGTGTCGCCATTGATCTCGACCCCCGGGCCGATCGGCCGCACGACCCCGGTCAGGTTGGTGTAATCGGTGCCGGGTAGGACGCAATCGGGCGCGTTGGCCTGCGGACCGGCAACGCAGCCATACGGATTGTAGCGCAGCAACTGGCTGTAGAACGGCGAATTCTTGTCCTGGGCGACATCGTAGCTGAAATCGTTGGTGATGTCGCTCATCGGGCGCCAGCGCGCGGCGACCCGGCCGCCGACGCGATCGAAATAACCCCAGCCGGTCTGTCCCGACAGCGGATTTTCGGTCGTCGGTCCCTGATATTGCTTCACCGCGTCGATCTTGACTGACAGGTTGTTGTATTCTGGCAGGTCGATGTGCGCGGTGCCGGTGTAGGCGCCCAGGTTGCCGAAGCCGCCCTCGACCCGGCCCCCGAACACACCCGTAGGCGCCCTGGTGACGATCGACAGCGCGCCGCCTTCGGTGTTGCGGCCGAACAGCGTGCCCTGCGGGCCGCGCAGAACTTCCACCCGCTCGGTATCGAACAGGGCGGCGTTGAGGCCATGCTGGCGCCCCAGGTACACGCCATCGATATAGACGCCGACGCCCTGTTCGCGGGCGGGCTGGTTGGCGTCGAGCGGCACGATGCCACGGATGCCGATGGTGAGCGCGGACTGGCGCGCTTCGAAGGTCGTGACGCGCAGCGACGGCACGCTGCCATCGGCGAGGTCCAGCAGGCTCTGAACGCGGCGGTCCCGGATCATCTCGGCATCGACGACACTGATTGAAATGGGCGTTTTCTGAAGACTGGTTTCCCGCTTGGTCGCGGTAACCACGATATCATCCAACCCTTCGCCCGCCGGTGATGGATCAACCGCTGGCGCTGTACTTTCCGCCTGAGCAATCGTCGGCGTCACGGGAACCACAACACCGCACAGCAGCCAGAGGCGCAGACACACTTTCTTTCGCATTACCAGAAAACCCCTTTGGGCGAGATGCTCTCAAGCCAAGGGCGCTATACGAAGTATATTTTTCGTCTTTGTGTCAGACGATGAAACATAAAGAGATTAAAACGATCATTCTCCGATCATATTATAGTAAATGATACTATTTACCAATAAATCCCAGTTTGAGATGCTTGACGAACTTAAGTGAACTGATTGGTAATGCGCAGTATCAACCGAACAAGGTTATCTCTAGCGCTGTTCGTTAAATTGAATTGTCAACTATTATAGAACCAGCGCCGCCATTCCCATCCAGGCCGCCATCGCGATCATCATCAGGTTCTCGACCAGCGAAAGGAAGCCGAGGGGCACGTTGCTGGACCCGCCTACACACGCGCACTTCAGTTCGCGTTTGTCGAGATAGACTGCCTTGAACACCGACACCGCCCCGATCGTGCCGATGAACAGCGCGACCGGCACCGATAGCCAGGTCAGCACGCCCGCAATCATCAGCACGCCGGCCAGCCCTTCAGCGAAGGGGTAGGCGTAGGAGTAGGGGACCCAGCGCCTCGCCAGCAGGTCGTAGTTGAGGAACATGGTGGCGAAGCTCTCGACGTTCTGGAGCTTGAGCAGCGCCAACACTGTCATGCTGAACCCAATGAACCACTCGCCCGCCCGCAGCGTCAACGGGGTGCCGTAGGCGGCGTGGCTGGCCGCCAGCGCTATCAGAGCCGTCATCGCGAATAGCGCCGCAACCGGCTTGTAGGTGGTCGCCTTGGGGTCGGCGACACTCTTGCCGAAATGGCGGCGCACGTCGTCATAACCGCCGACCCGCTCGCCCCCGATGAAGGTCTGCGGCGTCGTTTTCACGCCATGCTTTGCCTTGAAGGCGTTAGTTTCCTCGCGCGTGGTCAGCCAATGGTCGTCAACCGTGTAGCCCTGACGTTGCAGCAGGTCCTTCGCTTTCAGGCCGAAGGGGCAGACATGCTTGTCCATCACCATCCGGTAGAGGGTCGCGCGAGGAGGTTCGGCGGTTGTGGTCATGGCAGCGGCTTTCGAGCTGGTGTCCGTCGGGCTGCTACCCATATAGGGTCCGTACCACAGTACGGAGTCAAGAGGTGCCTGGACTGACCATCGCCGGACTTGCCAACGGGGCGGGCGTCGGTGTCGAGACGGTGCGCTACTATCAGCGTCGAGGACTGCTGAAGACTCCCGAGCGGCCGGGAAGCACGGGAAGCGGCGGGAGGGTGCGGCGCTACGGGGATGAAGACGTGCGCCGCCTCGGCTTCATCCGGTCGGCGCAGGCGGCAGGGTTCACGCTGGCGCAGATTGACGAGCTACTGGCGCTCGATGCCACGGACGACCGGACGCGCGTGCGCGCGCTTGCCGGGGAGCGGATCGCGGCGCTTGATGCCAAGATCGCGGAATTGGAACGAGCCCGCGCTGCGCTAAGCCGGCTCGCTCATGAGTGTGGTAGCGGCTCGGCTGGGCCGTGCCCCATATTGACTTCCTTCGATCAGCTCGGGAGCTGACCGTATGTCCGCTGATCGGCGTTCTCTGCCGCTCCGCTTTCGGGCGGCTGCAGCTGGGACCCGCTCGCGAGCTCGCGGCCGGTTGGGAGCGAATTAGCAGCGTAGGCGGCGCGGGCTAGGCGCCGCTGATCTTCTGGCCTGCGTTATCACCGTCTTTCGGTGACTTCTTCGTGGATGTCTTTTTGGCGCCGTTCTCCGATCCGCCGCCGCGCCCGGTGCCGAGACTGCCACGTGCGCCATCGCCGCCCTTAGTCGTAATCGCGCCCGGATTACCGCCTGCGCCTTTCTGTGCCACGATCTGCCTCCATGTTTGGTGATTTTCGAACTCCGCTCACGAAAGGTCAGTTCCGAGTATTCTGAGCAACTTAGGTTAGATTGGCCGATGGGCGGGAGTTGCCAGCGGCAGGGTGGAACCCGCACCCGCCCCCGGGATCGCTGTGGCGATACGTCTACCGCTTCTGCGCTGGCGGGGCAGTTTAGCTTCCGATTTGAACTGCCGGCAATGTCTGTACTCAGGAAGCGCTGATGGTGGCTGGAACGAGCGGGTATGGGCGGCAGCAGAAACTCGTCACGGCGTATAGCGGCCTCCAAAAGGTGCAGATGCGATTTCCGGTTCAAACCGCCCGCCGCTTGCTCTGGCGAGCCGAACGCCCGCTATCCGTCGTATGCGAGATGGATCAGAGGATAGGGTCGGCCCTGACCGTCGAGAGGTGACCGACCGGTGCGATGGAAGCCCATCCGTTCGTAGAAGCCGATCGCCTGCCCGTTTTGCTCGTTCACATCCGTCGTCATGCGTGGATGCAGAGCGAGGCCGTGCCGAACGAGCGCAGCGCCAATGCCGGTTCCCCGGACAGCGGGGTCCACGAAGAGAGCCTCCATGTGGCTGGCCTCAATCAGCATGAATGCCATCGGACGATCGTTGCCATCCACGGCCAACCAGGACGAGGCGCCCGGCAGAAATCCGCTTACCAGCTCGTCGAGAGCGGCGCGATCTTCCGGCATCAGGAAGTCGTGTGTAGCGTTGACGGCGTCGCGCCATATCTGAACGATCCGGTCGCCGTCTCCGATGTTCGATCTCCGGATCACAACCATGATGCCACCTGCTCTTTGTCAGCCGTACGGGAGCGCTACCCTGTATAGTTCACCACCTCCAGATCTTACCGCCCCCGGTGTTATGCCCCTGCCGGCCTGACGTTCAGCCTCGGCAAGAGCGCCAGGCTTGCTGCCGCCGCGGCATGCATGACGAGCGATACACCTGCGAGGGGGATGGTTCCCTCCTCGATCCAAGGCGCAACAAGAGCTGTCCCGATCGCAGCAGCTCCGAGTATACCCAACACTACGAGAGCGCTGCCGCGCGCATCGTCTCCGCGCGAGGCGAGAACCGCCCGGTAGAAACCGGGAGGACCGCGCAGCCCTAGACCGATGTTCACCGGGACGAATAGGGACGTGATCACCAGCGTCTCCGCGCCACCCGCGAGCGCATAGGCGAGCTGTCCGGCCGAACCAACGGCCGCCAGCATGGTCCCAAGGGTGATCATTCGCTCGGCGCCGAAGCGCTCCGCTGCCCGTCCGGCGAAGTTCGCGGCCACCATGAAGGTCACGATGGCGGACACCTGCATAACGATGAAATCGACGATTGAGCCGCCGAGTACCCGCACGAATACTGCCGGCATCCCGAATACGAAGGTGAGCAGGCCACCAAGAACCAGAGCCTGGCTGAGCGCATAGCGCAGGAAGATCAGGTCACGCAGTAGTCCGAGGTAGCTGCCGCCGACCCGGCGATCTACTTGCGGCAGCCGGTTAGTCGCTAGCAGCAGTACCGCCAGCACCCCCGCCGATATTGCAAGCACCTTAAACGAGAGCTTCCACCCGCCAATCGACAGGAGGACCGCGCCTGCGATCGGTGCGAGTGCTGGCGCGAGCGACTCGATGCTGCCGAGCAGCCCCAAAGCTCGCATCGCTCTTGCCTCGTCAAACATCACCTTCACGACGGCCGGGGCAAACACGGCAGGGCCAGCGGCAGCTGCACCTTGAACCGCGCGCAGAGCTACAAGAGCGTTGAGCGACGGGGAGATGCTGCATGTCCAAGACAGCGCCGCTGTCGAGATCAGCGAGCCGATGAAAAGCGCCCGCGTCGTGAACCGCTGGCTTAGTGCACCGAAGCCGAGTAGCCCCGCGCAGCTGCCACCGACATAAGCCGCAACAACCAGCTGTGCGCCAGATGCGTCGCCGCCAAGCGCATCCGGGAGGAGGGGAACCGCCGGCAGGACCAGGTCCGTTCCCATCAAGCCAACAACGGTGCTGGCCACGACTAACGCCAGCGTCACCCAGGCACGACCCATGCTCTCCTCCGCTTCGTGCGCGATACCTGGCGGACATGCGGCGGGAGGAAGCACTGGGCAACGCATAACATATGCGCGCCGTAGGTCAGCTAAGCGTCTCCACTAGCCGAACGGCCGCGCCATCGGACAGCAGGAGCCTTGTCCAGCGACAGCGGCCCGCTTTGATGGGAATGAGGTTCGATCCGTTGGCGCCGGTCTCGGCCACAATCTCCGGAGGCGCGGCCAAGTCATGCCATCCGAGTGAAGGGAGAGTGGCTTCGTTGCGTACCAGCTCGTCGGTCGCGAAGCGCCATAGCGACTGACCAATCATCGCGTCGGCGACACAACCAAATTCGTTGCGCCGAGTGGGCGAGAGCGCGAGCAGCCTATGACTATGATCGCAGATCAGGTGAGCGCCGCCTGGACTGCGCTCGACAAGCCGCGCAAGCGCCCGGTCCGCTGCCGAAGTCAGCCGCGCCCCGACCAGCGCTTCCACGCGTGTTTGCTGATCAGGATCCATCTGCTGTAAACCTGATTCCCAACGCGAGATGGTCGACTGCGCCACGCCGATCAACTCAGCGGCATGCGCCTGCTTAACGCGATGAAGAACGCGCCAGCGTCTCAGCGCAGGACCGAGATGAGGCTGAGGCAGCAACATGATCTCCACCTACCATCAATCCTGCTTGAGCGAAAATAATGACGAGAACATCTCGACGGCACAGCGGACCCGCCAATCGTCGGCAGGACCAATGGAGTTTAAGTGCCCGCTGGGAGCAAGATGAACAAACGGAGGAATTCGGGGACGAGTCGGGTCAAGCCGAACGTCGAGAACTGGGCGTAAGCGGAAGGTCCGCTTTCGAGGATAGGATCAAGAAAGCTGTGCTCTACGCTTGCGGCTTTGGTCGACCGCTGGGGTCAGCCGTAGTGCGGGGAGCTAGACGGAACCCTTCTTCTCTATGACCAAAATACGAGCCTCGCCTACGGGATGAGCTATGTGTTCGTCACCAACATCGGCAACAAATATCTCCCCTGCGCGCAGAAGAACGTCGTTCTCTTGCCCGCCTTCACGATAATGCATCCGGACTGCACCATCGAGCACGACGAAGACTTCCGGACCGTCATTGATGTGCCATCGATATGGCTCATTCGTCCAATGCAGGCGAACGGTTGCCCCTTCGATTTCAGCAATGTCCCGAGCGCCCCATGCACGTTCCGCTGCGAAGCTCTTTACATCGTTTACCACCGTCGGCATATTATACCCTTTTGTCTTCAGGATTGCGCCCTCATGCTTCGATCATAGTTGGACGACCAAAGGCGGCATATAGGCGTTTGCGGCCTGCCCGCTTTCGGGTGCCTCCATCACGGTCGTGAGCGGCCGAATTTGGTGGGACCCGGAATGGCCGCTTTGGAGCGCTGAACCGAGGTAAGCAGACGTTAATTGGCCGGCTTCGGCGCGGCAGCTATGCGCCCCAACTCAGCCGTTCAGCCGCGGCCTGCCTGCTCCCGCAAGCCGCTGTTCATCGATCTTGCTTGGACGACGGCTTGAGCGACCGAGACTGGGGACTCTCCCGCCCGGCAGCTATCAGGAACCCGCAGCGAATAGCTGCGGTTTGCTACGTCGCCAGCTGTTCCGAAGACGATGCTATTCCGAGGTAGGTGAGTTTCGCCGTGGCGGGCTACAGAACCGGGGCAGTTAATCGTGAGAATGGAGATCGCTCCGGCCTGTAACGAGATCCGCATCAACATGGGATTTTGCCAGTTGCCCCTCTCTTGACCAGCGGGGTTCGCTCATTGACGCCATGCCGAAACGCCAAATGTCGCGTAGATCAAAGCGGCGATCTAACGCGCCCAAAACCTACACGCCTTCAAACGTAGCGCGCTGCGAGGCGAGGAAGCTCGCGAGCGATGTCGCGGGTCGACCGGTTATTTCCTGAACGTCCATGGTTATGCGATCCTCAGCGCCACCCGCAATCGCTTCGTCCATGCCGGCAAGCATCACCGCATAGTCATGAGGAAGGCCGGAGGCTTCGTAGCGAGCCACCAGTTCCTGCGTGGACAGGCGGCAATGTCGCACAGGGCGATCGATTACCTGACTTATTGCGCGCGCCACCTCGTCATAGGTGAGAGCCTCGGGTCCAGTTAGCACTTGGTCGCCCGACGCCAGCGCCGGATTGCACAGCGCCTCAACCGCGACGGCAGCGATGTCGACGGCATCAATAAACGGTACGCGCCCGTCCGCCGTTGCGGAGTAGATGCATCCATCGCCCCGGATCGATGACAGATGCTGGGTCGTGAGGTTCTGCATGAACCAGCTCGGGCGCAGAACTGTCCAGCGCGGGGCATGGGCGTGAAGCCAAGCGTGTACCTCACCCATCATGGGGTCACCTTCGTTAAGCGACGACGCGCTCAGCAGCACAAGTCGCCCCGGCACTCGCGCCAGCGCCTTTTCGAGGAAGGGCCGCATAACGGAAAGGTGGTCGGCCCGATCCGTCGGTGCGACGAGATAAATGGAAGCCACGCCATCCAGCGCTGCGTCATAGGTCGTCGTATCGGTCCAGTCGAACCGAACCTGATCGGCTGAAGATGGTCGACGGGTCGCGGTCCGCGCTTCGATCCCGCGGTCGGTAAGCCCGTCCGCGACCAATCGCCCCGTCTTGCCGGTGCCCCCAGTTACCAATATCCGATCACGCATGACCGGCCTCCCTGGTCGTGAGTGCGTCAACCAGCGCAGCACCTTTGGTTGCGCGCAGCACGACAAGCGGATTCCAGTAATCACGGTAATGGACGATGCGCCCCCCCGCTGTGTGGATCACCGAGACATAGCGTTGGTCGTACGGGTCTCCCGTCGTCACTCCGCGTCCAAACCCCTCGAACTCGATGATGACGATATTGGGATCGGTTGATGGATGAACGACTGCCTCTCCCATGCGGTCAAAGGCAATCATCTCGCCCAGCTCTTCCAAGTGAGTGACAATTGCAGCCCGGCCTTCCAAGCGGGTTGGTAGACCGGCTGGTGCATAGGGGAATTCCATCACCCCGTCCTCAGCCATCATTTCCACGAAGGTGCCGGCGTCGGCGTCAATTCTATGGCCAAGCGCCTGACGGAGCATGGACGAGAAGCTTTGAATGTTTTCGGTCATGGACTATCTCCGACTCGATGGAACGTTACCGTTCCGTCGAAAGATAGGTGCTTGAGGATGGAACGCAACCGTTCCGACGTAAAAAAAGATACATCCCGCCCTCCCAGCGGCGCGGCAGTCATGCGCGGCGAGGTGACCGAAGCCCTGACGCGGGCCTTCTTTCAAGAGTGGGCGCGCACCGGCTATTCGGGTCTAAGCCTAGAGCATGTCGCGCGTTCGGCAGGTGTTGGGAAAGCCGCGCTTTACAGGAGGTGGCCCGAAAAGGCCGTCATGGCTAGTGATCTCCTCTCCCGCGTAGGCCTGACGATCACTGATGTCGGTGAGCAAGGATCCTTGGAACGCGACCTGAAAGCGTTGCTGTTCGCCATACGCCGGGTGCTTCGCCACCCGCTGGTGAAGCGCATCCTCATGGACCTTCATGCGGAGATAGAACGAACCCCAGCACTCGAACGGGCGATACGGCCATTCCAGCGCGCCCGCCGGAAACGGATCGACGCGTTGATCGATCGCGCGATCGAGCGGGGCGACGTAGAGCCATTGATCGATCGTGAAACGGCAGCCGACCTTGTCGCAGCGCCGCTTTACTGGCGTTTGGCGGTTCTAGGCGGACGCTCGGACCGAGCACATGTCGAGCGCCTAGCTCGAATGATCGCCGCCGCCCTTCGAGCCTAGGAACGCCGGCTCTCCCGAAAAAGGAAGGCCTAGCAGGAAGGCGAAGGCAGGCTCGGCTCCTCCGAGGGTGGGGTCGAACAGCGTCCCCGATACCTGTTCGCGATTGCGTTCCCCGGATGGTTCGTTGAACATGGAGAAAGGGGCTGCTGGCGATTGCCAGAAGGGCTGGTTTCGAGAAGCTGCGCTGACCTGCCGAACGGCCGGAAATGGGCGGAAGCCGACCTAGCCCTGCCGCAAAAATTCTGATTTTTGAGCGTTGCGTATGTCGCCGCTTTTGCGACTTCGGATTGATAGCCGCACTGCTGAGCGGTCGGCTGAGGCTACTCGGCGTTGCTCAGAATCATTCGAATTCCAAGCACGACGGTGTCGCGACCACCTGACGGGCTGTAGGCGCGCCGTACATACTGGACGTCGGGCTGTAAGGTCACATTCCGATGAACCTTGTCCGCGTACGTCACCTCAATCCCCCACTCCATCCGTGCTGTGCGGAAGCCATCGTCGAGTAGGGTTCGTCGAAAGCCGCGGGAAAGTATGCCTTGTTGAACACCGAAGCTGAGCTGCCCGTCCGGCCTGCTTTTGAAAGGGCCAGACATCAGGATGCCAGCCTGGAACCCCCCGCGGAAAGGAGTGGTCTTCCCCTCCGATACGCCGATACGAACGAAGGCATTAGTTGGCCGCTCTTGTGTGCCGCCGATCTTTTGGTCGGCGATGATATACGCACCGCCCGCAATGCGCTTGGCCGGGGAGCCATCGGGGGTAAGCGTTCTGATGTCGTTCTGACGTTGCGTATAGCGCCAGACACCAAAGCCAATCTTCCCATTCTCGATCAAGCCAGCCTCGCCGATCACCAACGCGCCGTGACGCATCGAGAAGTCCACGCCGTCTGGGTCGCCCAGCACTCCAGCTTTGGCGTCAACGACGGCTGCACGCGCGTATCCTGACTTCCCAATTGCGACAGAGACTCTGGCCGTCAGTGCGGTCGAAGGGAAGATCGAGGGGCCGTTAGGACCTGTGGCCGCCAACTCAGAGCCTATGCCGAAGGCGGGAGCGAGCAGAACGCCTGCGGAATCGTTCTGGTAGAAGTCAGCGTTGAGGTCCGTCAGGCCAAGCCGAAAGCTACCTCGCCCCCCGGCAAACGCTTGTTCCAGCCAGGCTTGGTATAGCTTTAGACGGTGCGAACTGACTTCAACATTGTCGACCCCCTGCAGCGTTCCCGCCGCATCATTTGGTCGGCCACCTGCGGTTGCCAGCGCATGCAGGCCAAGTGTCGTGCCTGAGGTGCCGATCCAACGATCAAGCTTCACCTCTGCGGAAACCTCTGCGTCGTGGACCATGAACAGCTTCGGGCTCCGCTCTCCCTGAGCTACGTAGATAGCGTCAGCGATATAGTGCGCATTGATCGCCAACGCTTCGGACGTGTTCCCGTCAGCCTGTGCCAAGGCCGGATTTGTTGCCCAGCACATCAAAGATCCTGCGGCCACAACGCAATTAAGAAGCTTAAATTTCATTTACTATAACCTAGCGCAGGTTTTCGTCCAGTTTAGTTATAGGACGGAAGTACCGCGAAACACGGATAGGTAATTTCACTTACCCAGGCGTCTTAGTGTTCTTGGCTGCTATAAATAGAGGTGGCCGACACCTGGTCGTGCGCGCCGGCGGGTGATTAGGAAGTTTAGAATGCGATTTTTGTCGAACGTAGGTATCGCGACCAAGATACTGCTTGTGATTGGCGTTTTAGCGTTGCTGACACTTTCAGTAGTTGCGGGAGCCTCCATGCAGCTCTCGAAGCTCTCCTCTGCCACCAGCGATTTGATCGGCGACGAAGCCGAAAGCGTGAAGATCGCTTCTGCGGCAAGCACGAAGCTGGCCCGGCTTCATCAGGTTTGGCTGGAGCGCCTGATCGAGACCGACACGGAGAAGCTCTCTTCTCTTCGGGGTGAGATCAACGAGGAGCGGACCCGTCTGGCGAGCCTGCTCAGCGAATTAAAGCCGTTCATGGAAGGGGAAGACAAAGCTAGCTTCATCGCAATTGAACGCGAGTTGGCCGAGTATCACCGGCTTATGGCTCCAATCGAAGATTTGTTGAACGCCGGTAACGTTCGGGGTGCTGAGCAGATCGGTCAGGACACAGGCGGCGACCTGTACGCGAAGATCGATGATGCGTTCGACACGCTGGTCGCACGCCAGGACAGGGATCTGGACGCCGGAGCGGTAGCTGCAAAGCAGTCCGCGGATGAGACGATCTGGTGGCTCGTAGTCGCGTCGCTCGTCAGCCTTGTTCTCGTCGCGGCAATGGCGGTGATCGGCATTCGTCGGACCGTCACCGGCCCCCTTGGCGACATGGTCGACCGCATGGGCAGCCTTGCGCGCGGCCAGAACGACATCAAGGTCGAGAACACCGAGCGGGGGGACGAGATCGGCAAGATCGCCAAGGCCGTCCTGGTCTTTCGCGATGCCGCAATTGAAAAGCAGAAGATCGAAGCGGCGCAGAAGCTCGCCGATGCGGAGCAGAAGAAGGTCGTGGACTCCTTGGAGCGTGGCCTGTCACAATTGTCGAAGGGCGATCTTACCGCCCAGATTACCGCCGAGTTCTCGCCGAGCTACGAAGCGGTCAAAACCAACTTCAACGAAGCTCTGACCAGCCTACGCGCCCTTATAAGCACGGTCAGTGAAAGCGCTGCGGGCATTCGCACCGGCTCCACTGAGATCGCGCAGGCTTCTGAGGATCTCGCCCGTCGCACTGAAGCGAACGCTGCAAGCCTGGAACAAACCTCTGCGGCTGTCACGCAGATGGATGGCCGATTGAAGGCAACTGCTCTTGCTGCAACTCGAACTGTGACAAGTGCTGACGGTGCCATAGCAACGGTGGTGCAGGGCCGTTCTATAACCGATCACGCCGTGCAGGCCATGTCGCGCGTTGCAGATGGCGCCAAGGGCATCGACAGCGTCATCGAAGGTCTCGACAAGATCGCCTTCCAGACGCGCGTGCTCGCCATGAACGCGGCGGTTGAGGCAGGGCGCGCTGGCGAGGCGGGTCGCGGGTTTGCTGTCGTTGCTGACCTCGTTTCCGCACTCGCAATGCGCTCCGAAGAGGAGGCTGCTCGCGCTCGCGGTCAGCTGACCGCGACCCAGACCGACATCGTGGCCGCTGTGGAAATGGTGCAGAAGGTCGATGGCGCCCTGGCTGATATATCCGGCAATGTGGCTGAGGTGCATACGCTCCTCGGGCAGATGGCGAGTGACAATCAGGCCCAGTCGACGGCGATCACTGAGATCAGCATCGCGATTGGCACGATGGACCAGTCGACCCAGCAGAATGCCGCGATGGTGGAGCAGACCTCGGCTGCTGCTCGCAACCTCTCGAGCGAGGTTCTGACGATGGTTGAGCAGGCAGCCAAGTTCAACGTCGGCAGCGAGCGTAAGTCGCTCCGGCCTTTAGCCCCAACCACGCACATGCCGAGAACCGGATATACCGCGCCTGTGAAGCCATTGCCGGCCTCGATTTCGCCAGGCGTAGGCGCAGACGAGTGGACCAGCTTCTGACTTTGGGGAACGGCGGGAGAGCCATGGAACGGCAGCCACACGATTGAAAGCGCTCCGTAATCGTCTGGGATGCACCCCGGCTCGATGAAGTGGAGGCTCCATAAAGGGCGAGCGAGCAAGCGGCCCGCCACACCAGAGTAACAGTGTCCGGCTCGTGAAAGCTGCGGCCCGCACCCGCAGCCGTGACGCGACAGGGCTGACGTTCGGATGTCTCGAAAGTCCTGCCTTTTGCGACAGCCGGGTGGGTGCCGCTTCGGTGACCGGTAGCAAAGCGGGCTTGTCGCAACGGTTGATGCTTTCAGTGCATTCCATAACGAAAGCGCAAATGAAGATGCCCTTCTTGTTCGGAAGGATCATGAACCGGATGCTGTCGTCCTCGTCCGCTTCGGCAGCGTCTAGGGGAAGAACGGGCGAACGTCGGAACCACCGTCGTTGATATGGCGAGACGGACGTGGCGACACACCTCGTTCTCGCTGCGTTCAGCGTAGCGAAGCAGCACCTGCCACCGGGCGTGTACCTTGCAATCACCGCCTCGACCCCCGCCGGGATTGGCATCGTACAAAGCTAGGTGGAGCCGACGCGTGATAGAAACCGGTCGTTTGGACCCCGACTTTCTGGCGTGTTCACGCCTGCACTGCGGGCGGTCGTGTTCCCGTCAGTCCAGCGCGGCCTCGCCTGCCTGCGCCTGCTTCGTCAGCAGCAGGTAAAGTGCGGGCACGACGAAGAGCGACAGGATCGTTGCAGTTATCAGTCCGAAAATGATGACCAGCGTCAGGGGTCGATAGGAATTGCTGCCGATTGCAAGCGGGATCAGGCCGATGATGGTGGTCGCCGCCGTGGTGAGCACTGGGCGCAACCGGCGTGCTGCCCCCGCAGCCGCCGCTTCCGCCACGGTGGCGCCTCCCCGCAGAAAGTCGTTCATCGTGTCGACCATGATGATCCCTGTGTTCACGACGATGCCGATCAGCGACACCACCCCGATCATTGCAAAGAACGAGAAGGACAGGCCGAACAGGAAGAAGCCGAGGAACGCACCAATGATCGCCAGCGGCATCGTCGCGACGATGATCAGCGCCTGCCGGTAGCTGTCAAACATGATGACCAGCACGCCTACGACCAGCATGATCGCCACGGCCAGCGCGATGCCCGCCGAACCGAAGGTATCGCCGGTCTCCTCCGCCTCGCCGCGAACCGTGTAGCTGTAGCCCGCCGGCCATTGCGCCTTCATCTGATCCAGTGTGGGGGTGATGTCGTCGATGATCTCGGTAACGGTGCGCCCCTGGTTGCGGGCGAGCACCGACACCGCGCGTTCGCCGCTGGCGCGTGAAATGGCGATCGGCCCTTCGCCGCGCTTCTCCGTAACGAGCTGCGCCAGCGATACCGAACGGCCCTGCTGCGTATATGCGCGGATCATCGCCAGTTCGCTGAGATCGCGGGGTGGCCCCGCCACGCCCGGGCGGCTCGGCCATTCGGTGCCCAGGCGGATCTCCAGATCGTCCTCCGCTGCGCCTGTGGCGAAGGTACCGATCTCGTCCGAGCTGAACGCCGCGCGCAATTGCCCCGCTAGATCGGTTTCGGTGATGCCGAAGAAGTTGGCCGCCTCGCGGTTAGGCCGCAAGCCGATCTCCGGATTGAGTGCGCCGACATTGTCGCGCACGTCGACTACGCTGCCCCCCCGGCGCAGCGCCGTCCGCACCTGCGCCGACAGGTCGAGCAACGTATCGATCTCCGGCCCGGATACCTCGATCACCACCGGATCGCCCGGAGTGGGGGACCGCTGCTGCGGCACGACCTGCAACACCGCGCCCGGGACCTGGCTGTCCAGATAGGCGCGCAGTTCCCCGCGCAGCTCCTCTGCCACTTCGAACGACAGCCCGTCGCGTTCGGACTGGTCGGTGAAGATGCTAGAGAAGCCAATGAAGTTCTCCGCTTCGTCCGGCTGAAGTTGTCCCGCGACCGAGCCTGCGGCGAACGGGCTCTTGCGGCCGACCAGCATCACGCTGTTCGCCAGATAGGTCTTGTTACGCAGGATTTCGCCGGCCCGCTCGGCGATCTGCTGCGTCTCCGCCAGTGGCGTGGTCGGCGGCAGTTCGATGTTGATGCCCAGCTGCTCGGCATCGACCATCGGATAGAGTTCGATCTTCGTCATGGTGAAGGCGGCGATCGACAGGCCGAACATCACGAACGCGCCGATCACCCATAGTCCCGCCCGCTTGCGGGTGGCGAGCACGTGCCGGCTGTTCCAGTTCTCCAGCCAGTCCATCGCGCGAGCAGTCACCCGGTCAGACCGCCCTTCCTTTAACTCCGCACCGGAATTTGCCTGCTTGCCGAGCAGGTAGCGCGACAGCGGCAGCGTACCGAACATCGCCAGCACGAAGCCAACCACCAGGCACAGCACGGTGGTGACAGGAAGGATGCGGATGAACGCGCCCGCCGTGCCGCCAATCGCCATCAGCGGCACCAGCGCAAGAATGGTAGTGAGCTGCGCCGCGAAAGTCGGTACCGCATAGCGCTTTACCGTGCGCAGCACCGCCTGCCCGAACGTCGCCTTTTGCACGTAGATTTCGTCGTGCAAACCTTCGAGCAGGATGATGAACACGTCGATGATGAGGACGAGTGCGATCACCATGCCGATGATCACCAGCTCGTTCAGCGTCTGGCCGGTGAGCATCAGGAACAGCAGCACGCCGGCAAAGGTGATCGGGATCGAGAGCCCCGCCAGCAGTGCCTCACGCCAAGCGATCGTCACGAACAGGATCACGAAGACGATCAGCATCGATTGCATGCCGCTGGAGAACACGTCTCCCAGCGAGTTCCAGATCTCCTGCGCGCCGTTCTGCACCACCGAATAGTGGATGCCCTGCGGCCAGACGCCGCTGCGCTCCATCTCGTCCATGCTGGCAACGATCTCGTCGACCACGTCGACGGTGTCGGCGCCGGGCGTCTTGGTGATCGAGAGTTCGAGCGACTGCGCGAAGGCCGCGCCGCCACTCGTGAAGAAGGCGCGCTGTGTCTCGCGCTCCGGCATGCGGCGCACGCTTGCCACCTCGTCCAGCCGCACGGCGGGGCGGTTCACACCGTCCTGCGTCGGTCGCAGTATGGGCAGAGCGCGCAGGTCGTCGAGATTGTCGAACCGGCCTTCCAGTCGCACGGTTGCGCCGATCGCGTTGCTTTCGATCTGTCCGAACGGCTGTTGAATGTTGGCCTGCTGCACCGCCGTGCGGATCGCGGACGGAGAGATGCCGAGCGCCAGCAGGCGATCCGGCTGCAGTAGAATCTGCACGATGTCCTCGCGCTCGCCGCCCAGCGTGACTTCGTCGACACCGGTGATGCGCTCGAGCCGATCTTGGATGTCGCGGCCGACCTGGCTCAGCACGCGCCCGTTCTTGCTGCCGTGCAGCGCCAGCGTCAAAATCGGACGGTCGTCGACGCTGATCTGGGTGACACTAGGCTGCTCTGCCGCCTCGGGCAGTTCGCTCTCGGCGGTTGAGACGGCGGCGCGCAGCTCGTTCATCGCCGCATCGGTGTTCACAGTCGCGTCGAACTCGACCGAGATGACCGAAAAGCTGTCGTAGGACGCACTGTTGAGCGCCTTGACCCCGCTCAGACTGGTCAGTTCCTCCTCGATGGGTTCTGTGACCTGCTCCTCGATCGAGCGAGCGTCGGCACCGGGCCAGGCGGTGGTGATCGTGGCGGCGGGAATATCGAGGTCGGGCAGCGCCTCCTTCACCAGCAGCCCATAGGACAGCAGCCCACCGATCAGCAGGATTGCGGTCATCAGCAGGCCGAAGGTCGTTTTGAGGAAGAAGAAGCGCTTCAGCCGCGAGGCGGCACGGACCTCCTCGCTTTCCTGCTCGTGCTGCTGCTCGGCTTCGTGGACGCTGCCGTCCTCCGGTGAGCGATCGCTCATCGGGCGGCACCCTGCGCCTTAGGCTGAGATGCGCGTTGCGGCTGTACGATGCGAATGCGCTGTCCGTCCGACAGCTGAGCACGACCCGCCGTCACCACCCGTTCGCCGGCGCGAACGCCGCGCAGGATCGCCTGCCTGCCATCACCCTGCACGCCCAGCTGCACCGGCCGTTCGCGCGCGACGCCAGCCTGGGCATCGACCACGAACACGAACGGTCGGTCGTTGCGATAGCGAATGGCGCCGAGCGGGACGACCGGCGTCCGCCCGCCAAGTGGCCGCGCCATCCACAGCGCAACGAACTCGCCGTCCTGCAGCGGCGGGCGCGGCGTGGTGGTGCGGATTACCGCTTCGAACGTGCGCGTGTCGGGATCAAGCGACGGGCTGATCGCATAGACGCGTCCGCGCAGCTGGAAGGAGGAAACAGGCTGGCTTGGCCCGGCTTCGCGGCCAAAGCGTTCGTCGTTGCCGCCTTTTTGGTTCTGGGCCTGAATCTGCGCCGGCCCCGCGCCGATTAGAACCTCGCTGCCGACAACGACATCCCGGAAGGCGGTCGCCGGCAGGTCGGCGCGAATTTCGAACGACGACGGATCGATGACCAATGCCGGCACGGTGCGCAACGCGGACTGCTCGCTGGTCGACTGCACCGTGCTGGGCGCGAACAGCCGGCCGCGTTCAAGGTTCAAACGGCCAAGCACGCCGTTGATCGGCGAAACCAGCCGCGTTTCGGAGAAGATCACCTGCTGCTGCGCCACCTGCGCCGCACCGGCGGTCGCCTGCGCATCGGCGCGGCGCTTGGCGGCCAGCGCCTGGGTATATTCGGCCTGCGCCTGATCGAACTCCTGCGCGGAAGCCGAGCGCTGAGCGATCAGCTTGCGATATCGCTCCAGCGTCACCCGCGCGAGTTCCAGCGTCGCCGCCGCCTCGCGCTGCGCGGCGCGCGCGGACGTGAGTTCCGACTGGGACACGGTAAGGTCCGCCTGCACCCGTTCGGGCTGAAGGCTGGCGATCAGCTGCCCTCTGCGGACCGGCCGGCCCACTTCCATGCCCGGCGCGATATAGGTGACGCGACCTTCGGCGGTGAAGGTCAGGAACTCGCGCCGCACCGCCCGCGCGGTGCCCTGACCATAGACCCAGGATTGCACTTGATCACTGCCCACCTGCGCCGCCTGGACGCTTACCACATCCTGCTGCGGCGCCTGCTCCTCTTCCTTGGAGCCCGAGCAAGCGACCAGCGACACCGACAACGTGGCGGCAATCAGACGATGCATGATGATCAATTCTCCCTGGCCCGCGCAAGCGTAGTCTCGGGCGCCTCATCGAAGCCGCCTCCGAGTGCCAGATGTAGCGCGACACGGTTTTCCAGCCGGGTACGCCTCGCGGTGAGTGCGGCTGCGCGGCTGTCGAGTGCCTGTTGCTGGCTTTCCAGCACGGCGATGAATGGGTCGATGCCCTCGCGGTAGCGGTTAAACGCCACCCGTGAGGCACCCTCAGCCGCAGTCGCCGCCTCCAGCAGCGCCTGTTCGCGCGCGGCGAGGAAGCGATCGGCGGCAAGCGCACCCTCCACCTCCGTCAGCGCGTTCAGCGCAACTTCAGCATAGGACTCAATCGCCTCGGCCTTCACGCCTTCGGCCGCCGCGACCTGCGCGCGCAGCCGCCCACCCTGGAAGATCGGCTGGACGATGCTGCCCGCGATCGACCAGAGAAGGCTGTTGGCGCCGAACAGGCGTTCGATAGAATTGCCCGTGGTGCCGACATTTGCGTTCAGCGAGAGCCCGGGAAAAAAGGAGCGCTGCGCCGCGTTTAGCCGGAATCCAGCGGCATGCAGGGCGAGCTCGGCCGCAGCCACATCCGGGCGACGGGCGAGCAGGTCGGCAGGCAAACCCGCACCAGGGAGTGGCGGCAGTTTGGGTAGGAAGCTGGCCGTCTCGAGCGTGCCGCCGGGGTATTCGCGCAACAGCACCTCCAGCTGCCGCGTCGTGCGGTCGAGCGTCTCACGCCGCTGCGCTAGATTGGCGACGGCGGAGGCGAGGTTCGCATCCGCCAGCTGCCGGTCACTGGGCGAGGCGATCCCTGCGTCCGCGCGGTTGCGCAACTGGCGCGTCACTTCCCCCACTGACTCGACCGTCTGTTCGCCCAGCGCCACCTGGCTGCGCGCCTCAGCTACGGTAAAGTATAGGCGCGTCGCTTCCGCCGCGATCGACTGGCGCACGGCGCGCAGGTTCTCGGCCGAAGCGAGATATTCCGCACGCGCCGCAGCCGTCTGGCTGGAGATGCGGCCCCACAGATCCAACTCCCAGCTGACGTCGGCGGTCAGCTGGAAAGAGTTGAAGACGAAGCCGCTCGGCAGCTCCAGGCCTTCGCTTTGCAGATCGTCCACCGGCGCTGCGCCGGCCAGATTGAAACGTTGGCGCGAGGCCGTGAAATTGCCGTTCACCTCCGGCAACCGGTCGGCGCGCGCGATCCGCGCCTGCGCATTGGCCTGCCGGAACTGGCCGATCGCTTGGCCGACCCGCGGGTTGGTCGACACCGCCTGATCGACAAAGGCGGACAACCGCGCATCGCCGAACTGTCGCCACCATCCATCCACCGGTGCAGCCGTTGTCGCAGCTCCACCAAAGGCTGCCGGCAGGCCGAAGCCGAGCGCCAGTTGGGGCTGTGACTTCGTTGCGCATCCACCTATCATAAGCATGCATGCCAGTGCGCCCAGCGCTGCGCTGGCTCTCATCATCCCACATTCTCCAGCACGCGGTTGAGAAGCTTCAACAGCTGCTCACGTTCGCCTTCGTCCAGTTCGGCGAAGGCAGCCTCCGCGGTATCGTTGAGGAGCGGCTGCGCCGCTTCCAGTGCTTTTGCTCCCGCAGGAAGCACGATGAGGTTGGTGACGCGCCGATCCCGCTCGTCGCGCTCGCGCCGGATCAGTCCGTCGCGCTCGAGCGAGTCCACCGCTTCGGTGACGGTCCGGGGCGACAGGCCGAAGAAAGAGCGGACCTGCCCGGCCGTCGCGGGCGCCCGGGCCTGAATGAAACGGAGCGTGCGGTAGCGGGCGGTGGTCAGCCCACCTGCCGGAACCTGCCGCGCGACCTTAGCCGCAAGGCGCACGTTGAGGTGCCCAATGGCCTCCAGCAATTCGGTTGCGGTCACGCGCACAAAGTCACCTCCTCCATTCCGAATGGGACCATTCTATTTCTGTAAAGTAGTCTCGTCAAATTCCAGACGCAGCAGCCTTCTTCAGGAGGCATGGGAAACGACGACTTGGGTAGACACTCGGTGGCTTCCCGACGTGTAAGCCTGCGTCTCAACGAACTACTAAGGCAGGCAAAGCTCGTCTCGCTGCTGCCGGCAGCGCAACCCGTCAAGGACGCAGCGAGCACATCTATCGGGAGCTAAGGTGTAGAATCGATTGACCAGCTGGTATCCGCTGCGGAATAGCGCGCTCGGGGGGAGCGGACGGGACAACATCGCTGCACGCTGTCTGTCATCTCACACCTCGTTTCGACCCAAAAGAAAGCGGTAAAGAACGAGATGAAGATCGCGGTATTCGGCCTGGGCTATGTAGGTCTCTCCAATGCGGTGCTGCTCGCGCAGCATAACCAGGTCGTGGCAGTGGATATTACCGCGGAACGGGTCGACATGCTCAACGCGTGCCGCTCGCCGATCGTGGACGAGGAGCTTCAGCGGTTTCTCGTGGATGTCCCGCTGAACCTCACCGCGACCCTCGACCCGAAAGAAGCGCTGACGGGCGCCGACTATGTCATTGTTGCGACCCCCACGAACTATGACGTCGATACCAACAAGTTCGACACCTCCTCGGTCGAGGCAGTGATCGCGACGACCCTCGCGGTGAACCGTACGGCGACCATCGTGGTCAAATCGACGATCCCAGTTGGCTTCGTCGACGACGTGAGTGAGCGGCTGGGCACCGATCAGGTGATCTTTAGCCCCGAGTTCCTTCGCGAAGGCCGCGCGCTTCACGATAATCTCTATCCTTCGCGCATCATCGTTGGCGAGCGCTCGGAGCGGGCGCGCATCTTCGCAGATCTACTTCTGCAGGGCGCGGTGAAGAAGGACGTCGAGATCCTATTCACCGATGCGCGCGAAGCAGAAGCGATCAAGCTATTCGCCAACACCTATCTCGCGATGCGCGTCGCCTTCTTCAACGAACTCGACAGCTACGCGATTGCCGGCGGCATGGACACGCGGCAGATCATCGACGGCGTTGGACTCGATCCGCGCATCGGCAAGCATTACAACAATCCGAGCTTCGGCTACGGTGGCTATTGCCTGCCAAAAGATACTAAACAGCTACTGGCAAACTATTCTGAAGTACCACAGAACTTGATCAGAGCGATTGTTGACGCCAATCGCACCCGCAAGGATTTCCTCGCCGACCAGATCATCGCACTTCGACCGAAAACGGTGGGCGTGTTCCGGCTTGTGATGAAGGCGGGCTCGGACAATTTCCGCCAGTCATCGGTTCAAGGGATCATGAAGAGGATCAAGGCCAAGGGCATCGAAGTCGTGATCTTCGAGCCGGCAATGGATCAGGATGAATTCTTCGGGTCCGCCGTGGTGCACGATCTGGAGGCATTCAAAGGCGCAGCCGATGTCATAATCGCGAACCGTATGACTGACGAGCTCGAGGGCGTGCGGATGAAGGTGTTTACGCGGGATTTGTTCGGGTCGGACTAAGCCTGTAGCTAAAGATGGCTCGCGGTCTCAGCGGTTACTGAGGTTGTCTGAGGCGCGCGCGTCGGTCCTCAACTACCGTCAGTACATCACGGGGAAATGCCAATCGTTGAAGCGTTAATTGATGCGCGCTGGAAGAAGCGGGCGAGCTCTTTTCCTGCCGCTCGTAGCTATTGGTTATCAGCCGTGGTCGAATACGCCGCTGCCCTGTCGCGCGCGCTGGCCACAGGGCGATCACAGCGCAGCGCCGGCCATGATGTTATTCGCCGGTGGCGCCGCCGGTTTGGCAATCGCCTCGAAGCCGACGTAAGCACCTTCAAAAGGGGCCGAATTGGCTATTCGGATAACGCGCTCGGACGCATCCGCGCGCGCCGTGATGGGTTACCACAGTGCTGGTGAAAAACCCTGCAGTCCGCTAGATGATCGCAAAGGGATTTCCCAAAGACATGAACGAGATGAACGACCGCGAAGAGCAGCGGCTGGCTGCATTGGCACGCTACGGCGTATTGGATACGCCGGGCGAACGCTCCTTTGACGAGATCGCCGCGTTGGCAGCCAAGCTTTGCGACGTTCCGATCGCTGTCGTCAACCTGATCGGCGAGGGCCGGCAGTTCTTCAAAGCCGAGGTGGGCTTGGGAATGCGCGAGACGCCAATCGAGAACTCGTTTTGCACCCAGGCGATCCTTGAGGAAGATTTCCTCCTCGTTCCCGACGCAACGCAGGACCCGCGGTTCGCATGCAACCCGCTGGTGGTCGGTGAGCCTCATATCCGCTTTTACGCCGGCGCGCTCCTCAAGACGGAGGAAGGCTTTCCCATCGGCACCTTGTGCACGCTGGATTACCGCCCACGGCAGTTAACCGAGCTGCAGCAGGAAACGTTGTGTGTGCTGGCCAGGCAGGTCATGACGCAGCTGGAGCTAAGACGCGCAGCGGCTGAACGGACCCGAGAACTTGAGACGGCTTCAGCCGGCGAACAGCGACTCCGTCTTATTCTCGACAGTGCACGCGATTACGCGATCATCACCACCGATGAGGAGCGGCGGATCACGAGCTGGTCGGCCGGCGCGCAGGCAATATTTGAATGGTTGAAACAGGAGGCGATAGGCCGACTGATCGACGACATCTTCACGCCCGAGGATCGTGCGGCTGGTGCTCCAGCTCTAGAGGCGCAAAAGGCTCTGATCGACGGCTGCGCCCCCGACGTGCGCTGGCACATCCGCGCAGATGGATCGCGCGTGTTCATGAATGGCTCGACGCACCCGATCATCGTGGACGGTGAACGACCGGCAGGCTTTCTCAAGATCGCCCGCAATGAGACGGACCGGTGGGAGCAGGCGGAGGAACTTGCACGTACCCGTGCCGAACTCGTCGATAGCGAAGCGCGCTTCCGCAACATGGCCGACCACGCACCCATGATGATGTGGGTGACCGATGAGACCGGTTACTGCACCTACCTCAATCAACGCTGGTACGAGTTCACCGGCCAGGATGAGCAGGAGGCGCTCGGCATCGGGTGGACCAATGCCACCCACCCCGACGACCAGAGGATGGCGGAAGAGGCATTCATGGCCGCAGCCGCTGCGCAGGGCCCATATCGCATCGAATTCCGCCTGCGCCGTGCTGATGGTGTCTATCGCTGGGCGATCGACGCCGCCGCCCCGCGATTCGGCGAAGATGGTCGGTTCCTGGGCCATGTCGGCTCGGTGATCGACATCGACGAGCGGCGGGAGGCAGAGGATGCCCTGCGCCGGGTCAACACGCTGCTGGAGGCGGTAATGGAGGCCGTCCCGGGCGTCGTTTACGCCAAGGATCACGCAGGGCGCATGCTCGCCGCCAATCGCGGGACGGTGGAACTGGTTGGTAAGCCGCTAATCGAGATAATCGGCCGGACGGATGTCGAGTTCCTTGACGACGCTGCCCAGGCGGAAGCCGTTATGGCGAATGATGCCCGCATCATGGCGGAAAACCGGACCGAGGTTTTGGAAGAGGCGGTCAGCCGCCCCGACGGCAGTCGCGCGACCTGGCTCTCTACGAAGGCGCCGTTCCGTGACGCAGGAGGAGCGGTGATTGGTCTGGTTGGATCGTCGATCGACATCACCGAGCGTAAGGACACCGAGGAGCGCCTACGCGAGAGCGAGGCGCGCCTTCTCGAGGAGCGTACTCGATTGGCAACGCTCATCGAGAGCCTGCCCGTGGGCGTGTGTTTCCTCACGCCAGCGGGTGATGTCCTGCTGTCTAACCCAGCCTACCGACGATTCGTGCCTCATGGCATTCTTCCCTCTGATCTCCCCGACACGGACCAGCAATGGGCTGGGTGGAACGAGCGCGGCGAGCCTTTATCTCGCGAGGAATATCCCGGCGCACGCGCGCTGCGCGGTGAGGCGACCGCCGGCACCGAGTTCCTTTGCCGGGCAGCCGATGGCGACTCGTGGGTTCGGGTGAGTGGTGTGCCGCTGTCCGGCGCTGGCGGGCAGCTCGCGGCAGCCATCATTGTCTTGATCGACATCACCGAGCAGAAGCGCGCGCAGGAGGCTCTAGAGCGGCTAAATGAGTCTTTAGAGGCGCAAGTAGCAGAGCGGACAGCTGATCGCGACCGGATGTGGCGGCTGTCGACTGATCTGATGCTCGTCGCCCGGTTTGATGCGACGATCACGGCAGTGAACCCAGCGTGGACGACACTGTTGGGATGGAGTGAGGGCGAGCTGATCGGGAGACCGTTCATCGACCTCGTGCATCCCGAAGACCGCCAGCGTACGCTGATGGAAGCGGCGAGACTTGCGGACGGGCTCACCACGCTGCGCTTTGAGAATCGTTACCAGCGCAAGGACGGCTCGTACCGATTCCTCTCCTGGACTGCGGTTCCTGACGAAAGTTTCATCCACGCGGTTGCTCGTGACGTGGATGCCGAAAAGAAGGCGGAGGCTGAGCTTGAGCAGGCGCAGGAGCAACTTCGTCAGGCGCAGAAGATGGAGGCGGTGGGCCAGCTTACCGGCGGTATCGCTCACGATTTCAACAATCTGCTCACCGGAGTCATCGGCTCGCTCGACATGATGCAGCGCCAGATGGCGAAAGGGGTTACCGACAAGGTCGAGCGCTATGCGAACGCCGCCGTGACCTCTGCCAACCGCGCAGCAGCCCTGACTCACCGTCTGCTCGCCTTCTCACGCCGTCAGCCGCTCGATCCCAAGCCGACCAACGCAAACAGGCTCGTGACCGGCATGGAGGAGTTGCTCCGCCGCACGATTGGTGAAGCCGTGCGGCTCGAAATCGTGACCGCTGGCGGCTTGTGGCAGACCCTGTGCGATCCACACCAGCTCGAAAGCGGGATCCTCAATCTTGCGATCAATGCTCGTGACGCTATGCCGGAGGGCGGCACGCTCACTATCGAGACGTGCAACGCTCACCTCGACGACGCTTATTCCGCGCTGCAGCGAGAGGTGAAGCCCGGGCAATATATCTGCATCTGCGTCACCGACACCGGGGTCGGCATGACCGCCGACACGATCAAGAAGGCGTTCGAGCCGTTCTTTACTACCAAGCCCATCGGCCAGGGCACGGGTCTGGGCCTGTCGATGATCTACGGCTTTGCCCGCCAGTCCGAGGGTTATGCCAAAATCTACTCGGAGGTGGGCAAGGGCACGACGTTCAAACTTTATCTACCCCGCTATTACGGTGAGGGCGAGGAAGCCGAAGCGCAGGTTGCCGGACTCGGAGACGAGCACCGCACCGAACACGGCGAGATGGTATTGGTCGTCGAGGACGAAACGGCCGTTCGCGCGCTTGTTGTCGATGTGCTGGAAGAACTGGGATATCGCGCGATCGAAGCGGTCGACGGGCCATCGGGCTTGAAGCTGCTACATTCGAACTTGCGGGTTGACCTGCTCATTACCGACATCGGCTTGCCCGGCCTGAACGGCCGCCAGCTTGCCGAAGCCGCACGCGAGCGGCGCCCAGGCCTCAACGTTCTTTTCATGACCGGCTATGCCGAAAACGCCACCATCGCCAATGGCTTCCTGGAGCCCGGAATGGAAATGATCACGAAGCCATTCGCTATCGACGCGCTTGCAACCCGCATCCGAGCGATGATCGAAGCACAGCAGCCCTCAAACAGGGCGCCCTAAAGCCGGGTACCGCATTAGTCGGCCCATCAAGCGAAAAGCGGCTTTGGCAACGAGGTGAACGGCAGGCCTGCGAAATAGGCGCTGCGCTTGCCCGATGGCGCCGCTCCACAAGCCTCAACTAGTCGCCCTAGCTCTGTGTTGCGCAGCTTTCGCCAGCGCCGGAGCGTCGAGACGTCAGTTGCCTGTCACAACACCCGTCATGCGCTGCCGTCGGCTGGCGAGGGGCATATAACGATCAATTCAACCTGCACGCCCAGGTTTCGCCGGAGCTGATTGTAATCGACGTGACTCAATGACGAAGATCTGATCTCGCCACGTCCTGCTCACCAACGATATTGTCAGGAGAGGAGGCTCGCAGCTCCGCTCAGCAGGACAAACACAGCAACAAGCCAGGGATGTGCGCTTTGAAGCCAAGGAGCATCACCACTGATCTGCGAACTCGTTCTCATCATTTCCCCCGTCATTATCCGTATTTCAGAAAAAAGGCCCGTAGCGGTGGCGAAACGCCGAACAACGTCCCGCCCTGGGCACCAGAATTCCACTCAGTCGATTGCTGTGCGGCCGCTACTGAATAGTGTGCGAGGTAAAGATACCGGCTCGCAGCATGTTTTCGCGAGCTTCTGCCGCCCACCGATCGCGCCTTGCAAGGCGCCGCGCCCGTGCTCGCTGCGCGTTGATCAACCTAACTGTGAGGAAGCAGGCGCAAGCTGCAGCAATCATCAGCGTTATCAAAGTCGACATTGCCCCGCCCCGAGTCCCACTCTCTCATTAAGGTTGTGTAAACCATTATGTACAATCGATCATCCCCCTTTTGAGGGAGGCTGTTCTATCCGGAGACATAGACGCGCAAAAAATGCTTTGTGGCTTCAGCGGTAGCGAGGGGCGTGTCCGCCCGTAGAGGAAGCCTCGTAAGAAGAGTGTGCCTTGAGCGACGCTCTCCGCCGTTGCGGCGAACCGGACGGCCTGAAAGCATGAGGAAATGGTCGCTCAGCCACTCTCCCTGTCGCGCTGACGGACACAAAGTAGAACGATCATCGAATTTGAACCGGCGTGCCTGCTTGCCCCGGGGGCGAAACTCCGCAGGCATGAAGCACCGGGAGCGGCCAACGACCGCCCCTCGTGGACTGGGCGAAGAAAGCCGGGACGAAGGTACTGGGCTGGCCTACAACGCGGCAGTGTGCCGCGGACGCGGTGAATCGCCGTGACTTGCGTGGCGGAGGACGTTCTCACGCGCTTCCGATCGCTGTGCGGGCGAAGGTTTGGCCACACGGATCAGAACATCTGGGCGGAGTCCGGGCCTTGTGCCTGCTCGTGTTCAAGCGCCGGCGAGCGGGCACCTAAGGTTCTATTTCGGGGAAGGAGAAAGCGGCTTGTTATATGCTGCCCGGGAGCCAAGGCGATCGCGTGTCCGTCCCCGTATCGAGAAGATTGGTTGCAGCGATCGGCACAACGAACTCCCTCTCGCTGCGCGCTAAAACAGCTATGTCTTTGATGTTCGTCAGAGGTTAGCGACCAAGTTGCCTTAGACGTGTTCCGCAACTGCAGCTGTGTCCTGTTTAGCGGCTTCAAAAGACGGATCAAATCTGGATTGCGCAATGGCTGAGGCGCCGCGACGATAAGCCTCGGCGCCTCCCTAAAGTAGCATTCGCGGTTAGGACGAGGCCCAATCGTCCGAAGCCTCACCCTTTGTCGGCGCGCCGATGGCTAGCGCCTTCACCGGCGAAAGATAGCTGCTCGGTTCCGCAATCTGGAAAGGAGCTAGCGTCGACCGTACGGGAGCAGCCCTGCCGCCGGGGCCGACATTGAACTTGGACGCCTGCTCGCTCAGAGTGGCAACTTCGCCCGAGAGGTTGCGCGCTGCAGCCGACGTCTCTTCCACCATCGCAGCGTTCTGCTGCGTTGATTGATCCATCGTCCCGATTGCTACGGAGATCTCTGATATAGCAGTTGACTGCACCTGATTGTCATGTGCCATCTGGGCCAAGAGCGTGTGCACCTCAGTAACGTCGCCCGAGATATCACTTAGCGCCGAGTCGACCTTCTGCACCATGTCAACCGCTGCAACGATGTCGGTCTGAGTAGCCGTCAGCTGATCACGGGCGCGGCCCGCCTCCTCTTCTGCCCGCATTGCAAGGGCAGAAACAAGGTCAGCAACCACCGCGAAGCCACGACCCGCCTCTCCGGCACGTCCGGCTTCCACTGCAGCATTCATGGCCAGCACCCGCGTCTGGAAAGCGATCTTGTCGAGGCCTTCGATAACGCCATCAATGCCCTTCGCACTCTCGCTCACTCGAGACATGGCCTGCATTGCTTCATCGGCGATCGCGCGGCCGCCATTGACGCTCGCAATCGCTCCATCCGCACGCTCTACGGTACGGCCGGCGGCATGGGCGGTCGTCTTCAGGCGATCGTCCATCTGGGTCACGGCAGCGGAGGTTTGCTCCAAGCTGGCGGCATTAGCCTCGGTGCGGCGCGCCAAGTCCTCAGACGCCTGGGCGATCTCGCCTGATCCGGTACGAATGGTGGCAGTGCTCTCCGCGACTGATCCGATCAACTCGCGAAGCGAAGCCAGCGCGTCGTTGAAGTTAGACTTCACGGAAACATAGGACGGCGAGAATTCGTCTCGGATATCAGCCGTCAGGTCACCTTGCGCCAGTTTGCCCAAGCCATGCTCCAGGGCGTCGACGACGAACCTCTGCTCCGCGTCTGCGCGAGCCTTGTCAGCCTGAGCAAGTTCCTGCGCCTTCGCTGCGTCACGGAAGACCAGAACGGCCTTGGCCATCGTTCCAACCTCGTCGCCTCGATCGGCGCCGGGGATCTCAAGATCATTGTTCCCGGCGGCAAGCGTGCCCATCGCGTCCTGCAAGCGGGCCAAGGGTCCAGTTATGCCGACACGCGAAACGATGAGCCCGGCACCAATGCCAAGGGCGATGCCGATCGCGCTCACCACCAGCATCATCGTCGAGGCCGAGCTGGTTCGTGCGGTCAGTTCGACGGATAGTTCCTCGCCCTCCTTGATGCGCAGATCGTTCGCCTTCGACAGCGTTGACGAGATCTCCTCTAGCTTCACATCGAGATCCGCGAGTAGTGCGCGAGCAGCCTCGTTCTGGCCGGCGTTGCCGAGTTGAATAGCACGTGCCGCTCCTGCGTGGATCGTTGCGACCTGCTCCTCGATATGGCCAACGGTCTCGATAGAAGCAGGGTCGATCTTTTTGATCGCGCGAAGCAGTTCCTCCGCACTTTCGAACGCTTCTTGCTCAGCTTCAACGCTTTTCTTGCCCTCAACCGAGCCGGCCGGGTAAACCATAGCTTGATAGCCCTCGTAGACCATCTGCGTCGTACGCCGGTTGATGCGCGCGAACTTCGTCGTCGCCGGAAGCTTGGACTCAACCAGCACGGAATATTGTTGGTTGACGCTGTCGAGCGATCGAGACCCAAGCAGAGCGACCCCGAGCACGACGGCTCCAAGTGACAAAAGAAGTCCGATGACCTTGGTTGAAATCTTTGTGCGGGCGAGAATGTGGGCCACGGTGAACTTGCCTTTGACGGAGCAGCCATGCGGTGCGTGAAGATCTCCATCATTATAGAACGCGAAGTGCGCGGCTGGTCGGCGCGAGCGCGAGCCAGCAGACGGGGGGTAGGTCGCTCGGAAGCTGTAGGTGACTTCGACGGAGCCGAAACGATTGTTGCCATTCCAGTGCGCGCTGGTGCGTTGCGCAGCAAGTCGCCTCAAGCGAGAATGGTAGCGAGCGAGCGATCGACCGGCACCGGCTTTCCATCGGCCGCAAGCTTCGCAATTACCGCTGGGCTGACCTCGCGCACGTCGAAGAAGACCGAGGGATGCCTTTGTCTACGAATACAAAGAATTGTCGACGGAAGTCCTGGGCTGGACCTAGATCGTCCCGCTGCCGCCCTGAACACGATTATGACCTAAGCCACGCTCGCGACACGAACTGAGAACGGCGGACATCTGCTTTCGCCCAGAGCGGACGCTTATTCTGCCGCATTCAAAGGGAGCTTACGGCCGGACAATCTTCGCTTCTTGATTGTTAAAAGCGCAGCATCGCCTCTGCGCCTAGCATGTGGATCGGGCGCGCCGGCCCGGTTTCGCGCACGAACTCGCCCGGCGCAAACAAAGAGGCCGACACAGAAAAAGACAGGATCGTGTTAGCCTGCCAGCCGACCAAGACTTCCACCTGATTGCCGATGTGGCGAGCGTCGCTATCGCCGGTCGGGCGGATCTGCTGGCCGGGCACGTCATAGATGCCGTCTCCTTGGCTCGCTCGCCAATAGGCCACACCGGCAAGCTCGGCCGTCACGCCGCGGCCCAGATCGACATCGATGCTGGGATGCAGGTTTGCGATGTTGCGCGGCCCGATTGGGGAGAGCTCGCCGAAATACTTGCCCTTGGGGAACAGTGCGTTGAACGTGCCAAGTCTGCGGTCGTTCGGATCGCGGTCGCCGCTCGCGATATTAGCGCGCAGTCGCAGACGAGGTGCGAGCGGGGCCTTGGCGAAGGAATAGCTGGTTTCGGTTGCGATCGACCAGGCGTGGATATCCGCCGTACCGAACCGGCCGCGCTGGAGCATCGCTTCCCAATTCCATCTGAGGCCAGTGCGTGTTCCGAACAGCCGCACGCCATAGGTGTCGCGTCGCTCCCCGACCTGTGCGTCCCGGTAGTGCGCGGCATCATCGCTATAGCGCAGCCAGTAAATATCGACGCTGTTCCCTGTCCCGAGCGACAATGTGGCATATAGGCCGCCGAGCCGGCGTGTTCGCGAGCTGCGATCGTCGAGATTGCCCGGCCCGGTCGCGACCGGCCGCATGAGGAACCCCTGAACCTGCGCACCGCCGTGTGTGACCATCAACCGCGCTCCGTCGAATGGCTGGGGAATGTTGGGGCCATAGCGTGACCCCACCAGCCGCTCCGAGCCGAGCGCGATCAGCTCCCGACCACCGCGCAGTGTGACGTTGCCGCGATCGCCGAGCGGCAGCTGGAGGTCGGCGAAACCTTGGAGCAGATCAATCCCGGTCTCATCGGCCGGTCCCGCGCCTGCGCCGACGCCGCTTGCATAGCCGGCGATCCCCTGAACAAAGGCGCGGACCGGGCCGGCGTGAACGTCGACGAGCGGAAGAAAGCGGAGCCAGAGATAGCCGTCGTCTGGGGCCGGCGCCTGACCCCAATTGTTGCTGTCAAACCCTTCATAACGAGCGCGGGCTTCGGCCCCCAAGGTGACGCTAACGATGCCATCAGGGTCGACCGGCTTGTTTTTCAGTCGAGCCCACCATTGCGCGTCGCGATTGGGCGCGCCGCGAAGTGGGACCAATCCTCGTCATAGCGAAGGTTGGTTCGCTCGATCTGCCCGGCCGCGGGGAGCGGCAGGCCGAGCAGTGCGGCGAGGATCAGCGCGCGGATCATTGAGCGATCAGATGGCGGACAAGGGGAGGCGTGCCATCGCGTTGGAAGGCACGCAACGCATCCTGCTGCACCCGATCGGCGTTGGTGACGCGGTCGTGCTGGCGCAGGTGTTCGAGCCAGCTTTCCACGGTGAACGTCTCAATGACGAGGCCCGGCGCGGCGACATCCTCGTACAGCCCCCAGTGGATCGCGCCGTCCCGGCGGCGGATGCGGCGCATGTCCTGCATCGCGGCGAAGAACGCGGGGACGCGGGCGGGGTCGACGCGATATTCGATCGTCACCAGCACCGGGCCGCGATCATGCTCCACCTCGTTGTCGATCATCGGCGCGGGCCAATGGAGCGAGGGGGCGAGATCGAGCTTCGCCATGCCGTCGAGCGGGCGGCGCCAGGCGAGCAGCAGCGTGACGGCGGACAGCAGCAGCGCGGCGAGGAGCAGCGTCGAGGGTACCCCGATCCGCCCGGCGATCGCGCCCCACAGGGTGGAGCCGGCGGTCATCGACCCCTGAAAGACGAGTAGGTAGATGGCGAGCGCGCGCGCCTTGACCCAGCCGGGCGAACTGGCCTGCGCCCCACCGTTGAGCATCGCCATCATTGTAATCCAGGCGAAGCCGCCCGCGCCGAGCGAAGCGGCGGCGGCGACGAAGCTGTGCGACAGCGACAGGCCGATCATCGCCGCTGCAAGTAGTAGGGAGGCGGCGATTGTGGTGCGGTTCGCGCCGAGCTTGCCGCGCAGCCTCGGCATCAGCATCGCGCCAGCAATCGCGCCGAGGCCCATGAAGGTGAGCAGGCCGCCATAACCCGCCGGGCCGAGGCCGAGATCGCGCCGCGCGACGATCGGCAGCAGCGCCCACAAGGCGCTGGCGAACAGGAAGAAGCCAACCGAGCGGATCAGCACCGTCTTCAGCTCGGGCGCGCTGAGGGCGTAGCGCATCCCGGCGCGCATCGCGCCGACGAAATGCTCGGCGGGCAGGTGGCGCTGCTGCACGTCCCGGCGCCAGCGGGCGATCACGGCGACGACACCGAGCACCGAGACGGCGTTCAAGGCGAAGACCGCGCCGGTGCCGGCGGCGGCGATGATAACGCCGCCCAAAGCCGGGCCGATCGCGCGGGCGATGTTGACACCCAGGCTGTTGAGCGCGACCGCCTGTTGCAGCGCCTTGCCGGGCACCAGTTCGGGAACGATCGCCTGGAAGGTAGGCGCGGACAGGGCAGCGCCGACCGCGATCGCGGCGGTGAGCGCGAGCAGCAGCGGCGCGGTGGTGATCCCGCCGAAGGTAGCGAGCGCGAGCAGGGCGGTGGCGATAAGGCTGAACAATTGCGCGCCGATCAGCAGCTTACGGCGATCGACGATGTCGGCCAGTGCGCCGGCGGGGAGCGCGAGAAGGAACATCGGCAGGGTGGTCGCCGCCTGCACCAGCGCCACCATCAGCGGGTTGGCGGAGAGCGAGGTCATCAGCCAACCAGCGCCGACATCGTGCATCCAGGTGCCGATGTTGGAGACGATGGTGGCGATCCAGAGCGCGCGGAAGACGGGGCTGGAGAGCGGCTTTTCCGTAACGTCGGTCATCGTGTCTTCTCCCGCACGATCGCAGCGAGCATCAGCCCCCCGACCAGCCCGGCATGTTCAAGAAAGGTGTTGCGTTCGTGGAAGCGCGCGATCGGATCGGCGACGGTCCAGAAGGGGTGCGCGATCAGCGTAGCAGCGGCAGTGAAGACCCCGAGCGCGCCGGCGCCCAGCCAGGCTTGGCGCCCCATGATCACCAGCAGCGATCCGCCGAGTTGGACGAGGATGGTGAGTGCAGCAATCGCGCTGGCAGGATGGAGGCCGAAATACTCGGCCTCCGCCATCGCGCCGTTCCGGTCGGCAAGCTTGGCGATGCCGCTGGCCCAATAGGGCAAGGTGAGCAGGATCGTCGCAGCGATGGTCACGCGGCGGTTGGCGAGCAAGCTCGCAAAGGTTGCAGGTGCCATCGCTCAGACCGCCCAGCAGCCGCAGCCGAACGCACCCCAGAAGCTCTGGACGTCCGCCGCGGGCACGTTGGCGCCCAGTGCGCCGGCATGGTCGTGGCCGTGGACGTTGCAGGCCGAGGCGCAGCCGCAGGCGGCGGCGAGCTTCTGGGCAGTTTCTGTCCTATAGTGGCCGCCGAATGTAGCAACCGGGGACCAGTCGGGCATGGCACGGGGTAATTCGGGCGCGATCGCGCTGTAATCGCCCTCCCCGTGCACCACCTTGCCGCCGAGCAGCGTCAAAACCGAACGCAGGTGCGCGATTTCGCTTTCGGAAACCGAGAAATAGTCCTCGGACAGCAGCGCCAGATCGGCGAGTTGGCCCGCCTTGATCTGGCCCTTCTTGCCTACCTCGTTGGAGAACCAAGTGTTGCGTTCGGTCCACAGACGCAGCGCGGTCTCGCGATCGATGCGGTTGCGCACCGGATAGAGCGACAGGCCGCCGACCGTCTTGCCGGTGACGAGCCACGACAGCGATACCCAGGGGTTGTAGCTCGCCACGCGGGTCGCATCGGTGCCGGCGCCGACGGGAACGCCCGCCTCCATCATGCGGCGGATCGGCGGGGTCGCCTCGGCCGCTCGGGCGCCGTAGCGCTCGACAAAATATTCGCCCTGGAACGCCATGCGGTGCTGCACGGCGATGCCGCCGCCGAGCGCGGCGATGCGATCGATATTGCGGTGGCTGATCGTCTCGGCGTGGTCGAAGAACCAGTTGAGGCCCTGGAGCGGGATGTCCCGGTTGACCTTCTCGAACACGTCGAGCGCGCGGCCGATCGTCTGGTCGTAGGTGGCGTGGAGGCGCCAGGGCCAGCGGCGTTCGGCGAGCAGGCGGATGACGGGTTCGAGGTCACCTTCCATCGACGGCGGCATGTCGGGCCGCTCGACGCGGAAATCCTCGAAGTCGGCGGCCGAATAGACCAGCATCTCGCCAGCGCCATTGTGACGATAGGTGTCGTCGCCGTCGCCCGGCTTCACCTTGGTCGACCAGGTGGCGAAGTCCTTCAGCTCCTCCTTCGGCTTTTGCGTGAAGAGGTTGTAGGCAATGCGCACGGTTAGCTGATCGTCCTGATGCAGCTTCTCGATGATCTGATAATCGTCGGGATAGTTCTGGTAGCCGCCGCCTGCGTCGATCACGCTGGTGACGCCCAGCCCGTTCAGCTCGCGCATGAAGTGGCGGGTGGAGTTGAGCTGGTAATCCCCGGGCAGCTTCGGGCCCTTGGCGAGCGTGGCATAGAGGATGGTGGCGTTGGGTTGCGCGAGCAGCAGCCCGGTCGGGTTGCCGGCGGCATCGCGGACGATCTCGCCGCCCGGCGGGTTGGGCGTGTCCTTCGTATAGCCCACCGCACGCAGCGCGGCGGCGTTGAGCAGGGCGCGATCGTAGAGGTGGAGGATGAACACCGGCGTGTCGGGCGCGGCGGCGTTGATCTCGTCCAGCGTCGGCAGGCGCTTCTCGGCGAACTGATGCTCGGTGAAGCCGCCGACGACGCGCACCCATTGCGGGGGCGGGGTGTTTTCAGCCTGCTTCTTCAGCATCGCCATCGCGTCGGCGAGGCTCGGCACGCCCTCCCAGCGCAGCTCCATGTTATAGTTCAGCCCGCCGCGGATGACGTGGATGTGGCTGTCGATCAGGCCGGGGATGAGGCGGCGTCCGCGCGCGTCGATCACCTGCGGATTGCCACGCGTGGCGGCGCGAACCTCGGCCTCGCTACCGACGCTGAGGAACTTGCCGTCGCGGATCGCGACCGCCTGGGCGACCGGGTTGGACCGATCGAGCGTGGTGACCTTGGCATTGGTGATGATGAGGTCGGGCTGCGTCTGCATGGCGAGGCTTTCAGTGGCAGTAACGAGGACGGTGCCGGCGGCACCGGCGAGCAGGCCGCGGCGGGTGAGATCGGTCATGGTCTTGGCTCCGATCGGGTGATCGCGGGGGTGTCGATGAGCCGCTTGGCGAGCGGCACGATCTGCTCGCCGGCGAGGATGCCGGCGAGCCCGATCAGTGCGACGATCGGCGGGGCGGGGGAACGGACGTCGATGAGGCTATAGATCACGCCGATCAGCAGCCCGGCGCCGAGTGAGAGAATGTAAGGCTTCATGGCGCCGTTCCCCTGTTCGTCAGCCGCGGATGAAAGCGAGCAGGTCGGCGTTGAGCACGTCAGCGTTCACCGTCAGCATGCCGTGCGAGAAGCCCGGGTAGATCTTCAGCGTCGCGTTGGGCGCGATGTCGGCCGAGAGGACACCGGCGTTCTGGTAGGGCACGATCTGATCGTCATCGCCGTGCAGGATCAGCGTCGGCACGGTGATCGCCTTTAGATCGTCGGTCTGGTCGGTTTCCGAGAAGGCCTTGATGCCGTGATAATGGGCGAGCGCGCTGCCCATCATGCCCTGGCGCCACCAATTGTCGATCACCGCCGGCTTCACGTCGGCGCCCTCGCGGTTGAAGCCGTAGAACGGCCCGGCGGGGAGATCGTGGAAGAATTGTGCGCGGTTCGCCGCGAGTGCGCTGCGCAGACCGTCGAACACGTCGATCGGCAGGCCGCCCGGGTAACGATCGGTCTTCGCCATGATCGGCGGCACCGCGCTGACCAGCACCGCCTTGGCGACGCGGCCCTCGGGAATGCCGTGACGCGCGACATAGGCCGCGACTTCGCCGCCGCCCGTCGAATGGCCGATGTGGACGGCATTGCGCAGATCGAGATGCGCGGCGACCGCAGCGGCGTCGGCGGCATAGGTCGCCATGTCATGGCCGTGGTCGACCTGTGCCGAGCGGCCGTGGCCGCGGCGATCATGCGCGACGACGCGGAAGCCCTGTTCCAGGAAGAACAGCATCTGCGCGTCCCAATCGTCCGACGACAGCGGCCAGCCGTGGTGGAACATGATCGGCTGGGCGTCTTTCGGCCCCCAGTCCTTGAAGAAAATTTCGGTGCCGTCCTGGGTGGTGATCGTGCTCATCATGAGGTCCGTTTCGATCGGGTGAGAAGGAGCGCGGCCGAACCACGATTGGTTCGACCGCGCAACGATCAGTGTGCGCCTTCGGAGGCGTTGAACATCGTCTTGGCGTAGGTGATGCCCAGGCCGTAGGCGCCGCCCCATTTGCGGGCGATGCCGGTGGTCATGTTGTACGTTTCGCCGCGCGCCCAATCGCGCTGCAGCTCGAGCAGATACTGGAGCGACGTGATCGGACGGGCGCCGGCCTGCACCATCCGCTCGACGGCGCGCTCATGCGCTTCCGGGGAGATGTCGCCGCTAGCGTCGGTGATGACATAGACTTCAAAGCCCTGGTCGAGCGCGGAAAGCGCGGGGCCGACGATGCAGACGCTGGTCCAGAGACCCGCGAAAACGATGCGGCCTTTGCCGATGCGGTTGACCTCCTCGATCACGGCTTCGTCTTCCCAGGTGTTCATGCTGGTGCGGTCGAGCAGCTTCTGGCCGGGGAACGGCGTGGTGATCTCGTCAAACATCGGGCCGGAGAAGCTCTTCTCGGCGACGGTGGTGAGGATGGTAGAGACGCCGAAGCCGGCGGCGGCCTGCGACACCAGGGCGGCGTTGTTGCGCAGCAGTTCGGGGGCGATCGACTTGGTGGCGAAGGCCATCTGCGATTGGAAGTCGATCAGAATAAGGGTGTGATCGTTCGGCTTGAGGAGGGTTTTGCCGGGCGTTGCGGTGGCATTGGTCATGGTCGTTTTCCCTTTCTTGGTGGTGGTCGTGGGCAGCGGTCTGAGCGGACGATAGGCACGTCCGTTCACCCGGGTTATCCGGATATAATCGGCTTGATCGTTCGAGAGAGTTGAACAGTGCTGCCGCGTCAGACGCGGCGCGGTGTTAGCCCGCCTGTTGCCAGGTGGGTGCGTGGAGGCGCTGGCGCAGCGCCCCCGCGATCAGCTGGCATGCCTCCATCGACGCGGACGCGTCGCTGAGCGGCGGAAGCCAGGTGAAGTCGTGAATGGTGCCAAGGAACCGGACGGCGGAGACCTCGACATCCTGGCGGAGCAACGTGTGCGCCGTTGCCTCCGCGCTCTCGCGGAACGGATCGGCCTCCGCCGTCAGCATCAGCACCGGCGGGAGGTTCGCCGATCCTGCTGCAAGGTGCGTGGGATCGATTACCTCCGACGCTGCTGCCAGCCCGGCCGCTCGGCGGCAGGGCATCCATGCGTCGGCCCTGCTTTCAACCGGGGAGCCCAGTACAGGCGTGGCCATCACCAACAGCCGGTATTCGCCGCCATGGAGTGCAAGGTTGAGCGCCCGCGCCGCACCAAGCCCATCGCCGCCGATTGCGATGCGATCGGGACGATCGGTAAGGTCGGAGACCGCTGCGACCCGGTCATCGATCGTGGCCTGCAAGTCGGCTGGCGTCACGTCGAACGGCACGGCGATCTCCAGGACGGCAATCCCAGCTTGCGCCGCCAGCGTCTGCAGCGCCGAGGTTCGCAGGCCGGCATGCTCCGAGGTTCCGGGCAGATAGAGGAAGAGGGGTAGCGGCCCGGATGCGTCGGCTGGTCTTACCAGCACGCAATCCGGTGCCAGCCGCGCAACCCCAGCCGTGGTCGGTTCGGCACCCAGGAGCTCGGCCGGCCGCTCATCCCAGCGATCGAGAAAGGAACGGACAACGGGATCGAGCACCGCGAGGGCCGACGCTGGCTCCACCAGCGCGGCGGCGCGGCGCGCGGCGATCGGGCAGAGAGTGAATTGGGGCACGGCGTCTTCCTTGACCTTGGCGCCGGGCGTATGCCGGCTTGGCAAGGAGAGTTATGCCCGCCCTCTGATCGGCTCGCGAGTGAAGCGTCGTGAAGAGACGTTAAGCGGCTTCGCGCCGCCAGGGCACCTGAGCATGGGCATCGCGCGCGACGGCGAACATCTCGGCTTGCATGGCGCTCATGCCCTCCACCGGTGTGTCGTCCCCCACCAGTGCGCGGGAGTAGCCGAGCACGAAACGGTGCCAGTGATCGAGGCCGTGCCGCTCCGTGCGCGCCCGCAAGGCGGCGATCCACACCTCCGCCAGCGCCGGCTCACCGGCGGCAATGGCGACCGGGATGCAGCCGATGGCGAGGCCGTAGCAGAGCGACAAAGCGTGATCGATGCGCACCGCATCCGCCGCGCAGTCCCGAGCGATCGCGAGCGCGCCCCCGAGATCGCCGCGCGCCCAGTGCAGCCGCATCAACAGGCTCATGGCCGCGATCTTGCCATCAACCTGGGCGTGATTGGCGTGGTTGGCGCGCTCGGGCGCGGCGTCGCCGGCCATCACCAGCTTCAACATCGCGGTGGCGGCATTGTGATCTCCGGAAAAATGATGCGACAGCGCGAGGTTGTGCGCGCCGGTCAGCCGGTCCGCCGCCATGCCCTGTGGTCCGACTTGCGCATCGAATTGCCGGGCGAGCGCAAGGCTTTCGGCATACTCACCGGCCAGGATGCGCTGCGCCCAAACGCCCCAGAGCGCGCGCAGCGCCAGCGGCGCGGACCCGACGCTTCGGGCGAGATCCAGCGCCCGCGCGAACGAATCAGCCATGGCGGGCACTGGCCCCTGGATGTGCCAAAGCGCGTGGCCATACGCGGACAACAGCTCGACCTGCCGGGAGGGGGCGACGCCGCCGGCCTCCATGCCGGGGATCGCAGCCTCGGCGTGACGAAGGAATTCGCCGGGCAGCGACAGGTGAAACCACAAGGGCGCGGCGGCGATCACCAGCTCGGTGGCGAGGCGCGGATCGCCACTGCCCCCGGCGGCACCGCTCGCCCACAGGATGGCGCTGCGAACATCGTCGATCTGCGCGCTATAGCCCGCCAGCCACTCGCGCTGCGCCTTGCCCTCCCAGGCGGCCGCGCTGCCCGCCAGCCGGCCGAGCAAATAGCGGGCGTGATCCCGCCGCGCGCCTTCGTCGAAGCCGGCGGCGTCGAGCCGCGCGAGACCATAATGGCGAGTAGTGTCCAAAAGCCGAAAGCGCGCGCCGTCGGCGGCGGGTGTTGCCACCACCATCGACTTGGCAACGAGTTCGTCGAGTAGGTCCTGCGCCCCGTAATCGGATGGCGGGAGGCCGGTGGCCAGCGCTGCGGCCGCGTCCGCCGCGAAGCTGCTGCGGAACAGCGACAGGCGATCGAGTAGCGCGCGCACTGGCGGATCGAGCAGGTCGTAGCTCCAGTCCAATGCACCGCGCAGCGTACGTTGGCGCGGTACCGCGGTTCGCCGGCCACGGTTCAGCAGGGCGAAGCGGTCGTCCAGCCCTGCCGCGATCGCCTGCGGGGTCATGATATCGCCACGCGCGGCGGCGAGCTCGATGGCGAGCGGAATGCCGTCGAGCCGCTGGCAGATCTCGACCACGGCGGACAGATTATCTTCATCGAGCCGGAAATCGGCGTTCACGGCGCGGGCGCGATCCGTGAACAGGGCGGTGGCGGCGCAGGATTCCGCTTGCTCAACGCTGTTGCGATCCGCGTCGTTCGGCACCTCCAGCGCGGCCAACCGGTGCACCCATTCGCCCTCGGCGCGCAGCGGCTCGCGGCTGGTGGCGAGCAGGAGCAGGCTGGGCGCGGCCTGAAGCAACGTCTCGGCAAGCGCGGCCGCCGCGTCCACGACATGCTCGCAATTGTCGAGCAGGATCAGCCCCGGTCGGTCGCAAAAGCGGGCGGCGACACGCCCGGCCAGATCGGAGCCGGCGCCCGGCAGCCCCAGCGCGGTCGCCAGCGTCGTCCCGACGGTGGAACCCTCGCTGACCGGTGCCAGATCGACGAACCAGGCGTCCATTGCGTTCTGGTCGGCGACCCGCTGCCCGATCGCCAGCGCCGCCGTCGTCTTGCCGATCCCGCCCGGCCCCACCAGTGAAAGGAACCGGCGCGCGGTCACTTCGTAGACAAGTGCTGCGATCACCGGCTCGCGCCCGAGAATGGCACCGACCCGCGAGGGTAACTTCGCACGAGACGCGTCTGCGTCGGGCGTCGGAGCAAGGTCTTCACGCAGAACCGGCACAGTTAGGCGATAGCCGCGCCCCGCCTCCGCGACGATCAGCGGCTCGCCCCCGTCCTGTCCCAGCGCCTTGCGCGCGGCGGAGAGATGCACGCGAATGGCGCTGTCGTCGATCGCTTGCCGGGGCCAGACACGCTCGGTCAGCTCGTCGCGCGGGACCAGCTCCCCCGCGGCCTCCGCCAGCACCGCAAGCAGGTTGAGCGCGCGGGTGCCGAGCTTCACCGGCACACCATTGCGCGCAAGGGTGAGGTGAGGGAGCTCGAGCACGAAGGGGCCGAACCGATACCGCGTCCCTGCCATTGATGTGTCCCAATACTCTCAGCGCTGCGTCGCGCCGCTGCCTAGCCGCGCTGCGGACAGGCGCAATAGCATCGTGCCGAGACGGCCGATCACGTTAAGCGGCTGGCGCCGGCAAGCTGCACCGCCACCGCCGCCGCCGACAAGGCTGCGCCAAGGATGGACACCGCCGTCCAGCCGCTTGTGCTCCACGCCCAGGTCGCCGCGGCGGACCCTGCTGCCCCGCCTAGGAACATGGCGCCCATGAAGATCGTGTTGAGCCGCGCCCGTGCCTCGGGCCGCAGCGCGTAAACGATGTGCTGGTTGGAGACGAGCGCGCTCTGGACGCCGAAGTCGAGCAGGATCACCCCAATGATGAGCCCGGCGAGCGACCCCCACAGGCCAAAGATCGCCCAGCCGGCAAGCGTCAGCACCGCGCCGAGCATGATCACGAGATGCGGACCGTGGCGATCGGCAACGCGCCCGGCAATCGGCGCGGCGAGAACGCCCACCGCCCCGATGATCCCGAACAGGCCGGCCGCCTCCGCCCCCATTCCGAACCTCGGCTGCTGCAAGCGCAATGCCAGGATCGTCCAGAAGACGCTAAAGGCGCCGAACAACAACGCCTGCGTGATAGCCGCCATGCGCAGCGGTGCGAACTCCCCCCAGAGCGCGGCCAGCGACCGGATCAGCGCGCCGTAGCTCATGCTGCTGTCGGGCCGACTGTGGGGCAGCCGCGCCGCCATTACCGCGCCCGCACCAAGCGCCATCGGCACGCCAAGCCAAAACATTGCACGCCAGCCGGCATGCGCTCCGACGAAGCCGGCCAGCGTGCGGCTGAGCAGGATGCCGCACAACAGCCCGGCCATGACCGCGCCAACCATGGCACCGCGCCGCTCGGGCGATGCGAGATGCGCTGCGAACGGCACGATCTGCTGCGCCACGGTGGACAGCACGCCGACCAGCAGCGAGGCGGCGAGCACCAGTGCCGGGCCGGGTGCCACTGCGGCGAGCGCAAGAGTAGCGGCGAGCGCCAGGAACTGGATCAGAATGAGGCGTCGGCGCTCCACCAGGTCGCCGAGCGGCACCAGCAGGAACAGTCCCGCCGCATAGCCCAGCTGAGTGGCAGTGGGCACCAGCGTGGTGAGGGGCCCCGGCAGATCGGCTTGCATCATGCCGAGCATCGGCTGGTTGTAGTAGATATTGGCCACACCGACACCGGCGGCACCGGCCATCGCAAGGGTGAGCCCTTGCCCCATCCAGGCATGCGGCGATGCACCAGCGCGTTCTGCCCTGTGTTCCACGGAAATCTCCTGCTTCAATCTCGTGTCGTTCCAAAGTGGAGCTTTTCGTTCAGCGGATAAGTAGCGCCAGCTGTAAAGCCGGCTTATCATCAGGTGATATGATCGAAATCGCCGACATCACGGTATTCGTCCACACGATCCGGCAAGGCAGCCTTTCCGCTGCCGGGCGATGGTTGGGCCTAACCCCGGTTGTCGCGTCACGCAGGCTCGCCGCGCTCGAGCAGGAATTGGGCGTTCGCCTGGTCAATCGTACCACCCGGTCGCTGTCGCTTACGCCCGAGGGCGAGGCCTTTCTGCCGCACGCGGAAGCCATGCTCGACCATGCGGAGGAAGGGCGCGCGGCGGCAACGCCCGACGGCGCCGGGGCGTCCGGCATGCTTCGGATCGCCACCTCCGTGCCGTTCGGCCGCAAGGTGGTGACGCCGATGCTGGCACCGTTCCTTGGCATGCACCCGCGCCTGCGAGTCGAGTTGCGGCTAAGCGACGCCCTGGTCGACATCGCCGGGCAAGGCATCGATATCGCGCTGCGGCTGGGAGAGTTGCGGGAGAACGGGCTGGTGGCACGGCGGCTGGCGGATAATCCAAGGGGGCTTTACGCCGCACCTGCCTATCTTGCTGCGCACGGCACCCCGGCGTCGCTGGAGGATCTGCAACATCACGAGTGCTTGTCGACGCCAACCACTACGCATTGGACATTTGACAGCAACGGGCGCTCGGTACGGCAGGCTATCAGGGGCCGCTTCATGGCCGACAGCGTCGAAGCCCTTCACCAGGCGAGCGTATCGGGGCTAGGGATCGCTCGGCTGTCCGAATGGAACGTGCGCGAAGAAGTGGCGGACGGCCGGCTCACGCCCGTCGTTCTGGCCGACGGAAAGCTAGCCGATCAGGGCATCTGGGCCGTTCTAGCGAGCCGGCGCCACCAACCAGCCAAGCTCCGCCTCTTCCTGGACGCGTTTGATACCTATCTCGCCGAGTTCGGCTGAGCCTTCCGTTCGGATCAGTTTCAGGCACCAGACCGCCTTGGGACTTCCGGGACGCGAACCGTCCCGAGTTCGACGCAGTTACTTTAACAACTCGCCGGGTGGCGGGCTCACGAAGGCTTTGGCTCCCGTCCAGCAAGGCATAGCGTCGGGGAACAGCCTTGTTCCCGACGCCTCCTCTGCCGTCTCTCAGGTTGATCAGGCTTGTGCCCTCAGTGCAGCGCCAGTTCATTGCGGCCCACCACCATGTGGTGCACCTCATCGGGTCCATCGGCGAAGCGCAAGTGGCGCACGTCCGCGTAGAGCTCGGCAAGCGGGGTGAACTGGCTCATGCCATAGGCGCCGTGGATCTGGATCGCCTGGTCGATGATCTGGCACGTCTTTTCGGGCACCATCGCCTTCACCATGCTAACCCAGACGCGCGCCTCGCGATTGCCGAGCACGTCCATCGCTTTTGCGGCCTTCAGCACCATCAGGCGCATCGCTTCTATTTCGATCCGCGCGCGGCTGACGAGCTCAATGTTCTTGCCCAGCATGATCAGCGAGCGGCCGAACGCCTCACGCGAACTGCCGCGCTTGACCATCAGGTCGAGCGCGATTTCCGCCTTGCCGATCGTGCGCATGCAATGATGGATACGGCCCGGGCCAAGGCGGACCTGCGAAATCTCGAACCCGCGACCTTCGCCCAACAGGATGTTCTCGCGCGGCACGCGCACGTTGTTGAAGCGAAGGTGCATATGACCGCGCGGTGCGTGATCCTTGCCGAACACCTCCATCGCGCCGATGATCTCGACGCCCGGCGCGTCCATCGGCACGAGGATCTGCGACTGCTGCTGCGACGACGGCGCGTCGGGATTGGTGCGCACCATCGTGATCATCACCTTGCAGCGCGGATCGCCAGCGCCCGAAATGTAGTGCTTCTCGCCGTTGATGACCCATTCGTCGCCTTCCAGCCGGGCGGCGCAGCGGACGTTCTTCGCGTCGGAAGAAGCAACATCAGGCTCGGTCATCGCATAGGCGGAGCGGATCTCACCGGCGAGTAGCGGCTCGAGCCATTGCTTCTTCTGCTCAGGCGTACCGACACGCTCCAGCACTTCCATGTTGCCGGTGTCGGGTGCCGAGCAGTTTAGCGCTTCGGAGGCGAGCGGCGACTTGCCGAGTTCGGCGGCGATGTAGGCATAATCAAGGTTCGACAGCCCCTCGCCCGTCTCCGCATTGGGAAGGAAGAAGTTCCACAGCCCTGCCGCCTTGGCCTTGTCCTTGGCACCCTGCAGCAGCTCCAGCTGCCCCGGCGCGAAGCTCCAGCGATCCTCGCGCCCTTCACCAAGGCGCTCGAACTCGGGATAGATGGGATCGACATGGTCGCGAATGAATGCTTTCACCGCCTCGAAAAGCGGGCGCACGCCCTCGGACATGCGCAGATCGTCTAGTTCCGGAATCGTGAAGATGTTCGACATTGGGCCCCACCGTGTTTTTGGTTGAATTCAATCCTAAACCGGGAGGATCATCAGCGGTAATGATCATCCACCATCGCCGCCATGAGCATCAGGCATGACCTCATCGTTGGAAGCGTGTTCCTGAACCAAGCGGCGCAGCCAAATGTTACCGGGATCGCGTTCTGCCGCGGGATGCCACAGCAACTGCAGCGGCCGCGGCGCGATCTCGAATGGCAGCGGCACGATTTGGTTGTCAGCCACGGGCAGCAGTGTCGCGGCGTGGGTGCCGAGCAACGTTAGGATCAAGTCCGATTCGGCGACCACCTGCCACGCGGACCAGATGTTCTGGCAGCGGATCGCCACTCGCCGTGTCTCATCCAGCGCAGCTAGTCCCTCGTCCTCCAGGCCCGGTCCTGAGCGGCGCGGCGAGGCCTGCACATGATCGGCGGCCAAATAGGTGATCAGGTCGATCGCACCCGCGATCCTCGGATGGCCGCGGCGCGCCGCGACAACCATTGTATCCGTCTGCAGCGGGATGGCGTGCAGACCAACGGTGACATCGCTCGCCACGTCGATCGCAAGGTCGAGATCGCCGCGAGCCAACTCCTCCGCCACGTCGCTGCGGCGAAAGTTGACGCTGGCGAGCGTCACGCCCGGTGCAGCGCGTACGACATGGGCTACAATATCGGCAAACACCCGCGCCTCGTTCGCCTGGCGCAGCCCGATACGGAAGGCGCGCGTGGAAGTTGCGGGATCGAAGCGCGCCGCTGCGGCGAGCGCCTGCTCCACTCCCTGCAACGCATCACGAACCGGATCAATCACTGAGCGCGCCAGGGCGGTGGGCACGATTGCGTTGCCGACCCGGACGAACAGTTCGTCGTCGAACGCAATGCGCAGTCGGGCGAGCGCATGGCTGATCGCCGACTGCGACAAATGCAGATGCCGCCCCGCCGCCGACACTCCGCCTTGCGTGTAGATCGCCTCGAAGGTGCCGAGCAGGTTCAGGTCGATGCGGTTGATCGGCCTCATCGGGCGTCTCCAGGTTTCACGCGCAAAGGGTCGAGCGCCGTGCGCGTCATGTTGAAGATGTCTGTTTTGTACAGATAGGTGCCCGCACCGTGCATCCGCCCCATCAGCTGCATCACCACGGTATCGCTGTGGAGCTCTTCGGCCGGCGCATGACTTCGTTGGCGAGGTGCGCGACGAGCACCTTGCCCCACACGGTCGCGTGCCGCAGCCTAAGCTCCAACACCTCGCGCGCGACACGCTCTGTCGGCACGGTCGCGATACAGTCGCGAAGCTCCTTAACAATCAATTGGTTCATCGTTTCGGCGTCACCCTTGTCCGCCCTCTGGCATCCTCGGTCAACCTGCGCGCCAACCGGGGACCGTTGCTTACCTTGTCCAAGAACCTGTGCAGGGCGATCCATTTGATGCCGTTTTTCGCTTGCGGCACCACCCAACCAATTAGCCGTGGGTCATCGCAAAACGATCAGCGTACGCGGTATTGCAGCCGCAGATCGGCCGTCGAAACGCTCCTGCCGCTTCATCTCATCACATGCGCGAGAAGGGAAAATCGATCGCCCGATCATGTGCCTAGCCCGCAAGTTCCACTCACAAAGTGCCGGGCTTGTGGCCCGCTAGTATCCCCATACCACCGCAACAATGACTTAATCCCGCTGTTCAGGCGATCTGAGCTGCCTCTCCAGACTAGACGTCCGTTCTGCCAACCGGGCGCTAACGCCAATCAAACCAGTTCGTGCGACTGGTGGATATGTTTGAAGCCGTCCACGATGATCGGCTGGTCGCCCTCAGACCAAGGGGCAGCCCTATACATAACGCTGGCGAAGCGATCGGAAGCAAGATGGCTCGCAAGCCACCCCTGCAGGGAAGGCAGCCGCTGAGCGTCGAACCAGTCACGGTCCACTGCGGCGAATTGTCGAACAAAAGGCATGATCGCGGTATCGGTGAATCCCTGTTTCGTTCCGCAAAGTTGGCCAGCACGCGCTATTCGTGAGTCAAGTTCCTGCAGAAAGTGGAGGCCATCAGCGCGGTGCTTATCGGGCTTTGAACCGTATCGGTCGGGATATTTGTACCGATCAAGGTGGTGCTTGAACATGCCGTCGTTTGCGGAGATCAACTCGGGATCAACGCGTGTAAGCCAGCCTTCCGGATCCTGCGCTTCCAAGGCCCAGCGCATGATCGCAAGACTTTCCTCGATGATCGCTCCACTTGCCGTTTGAAGTACGGGCACCGTTCCCTTCGGCGAAGCGCGCAACAAGCCCAGGGGTTTATCAGAAAGCCGAACCTCACGAAGTTCGTAGCGTGTCCCGCTTACTGCTAGGGCCAATCGTGCTCGCATTGCATATGGGCACCGACGGAAACTGTAGAGGATGTGATCGGCCATCAAAGACCCATGGGCTTTGAGGCCGCCAGATCATAGATCTTTCCCGCGTTTATTGCACCAAGTGCGCGTAATAGACCCGCTGCAGGATCAGCCGCCAAATGCGCCTCCCTACAGCCGCAGTCAGTTCCTGCGCGACGGTGGATGCCGAGCGATTGTCACGGCTGGTGCGCCGATTGATGGAACTCGTTCGAGCGGACCTTCACTAGTCCAGCGAGACGCTGAGTGTCGAACTGCGCCTGTTCTGGCGACCATCGCGGACAAGCTCAGCCGCGCAGAGTTCACGGTGCAAGTCGCTCTTCCATATCCAGTACCTGAACTGGCGATCGCCAGCCGCACGTCGAGCGGCGTTACTCACCACCCTGATCGATGATGCGCGGCAGGCAGGGGACTCACCGTCACGATCGCGGCACTGCTGGAGCCGCCAACGACTACGATTCAGCTTGCGGATGATGCATGCGCATTGTGAGCTGCGGGCCTTCGCGCGGGGCGCATGCTTGCCGCAAAAACCAGAGTAACTGACGGCGCATGGCGTAGTAAACACGCTTCAAAGATGATGCTACGCTGAGATTCTGTCATCTGGCTCACAGTCGTCCGAGCTCTTTCGGCGACGTGAATAAGTCCTAAGCGCCGCGTCTGCTCAGGTAAACAAGGCGATGAACAATACGGATGAACACACTTGTTTTATGGAACAGGCCGCAGAAGTGGCGCAGGCGCTCGTCAGCCGCCTATCCCAACTGTTTGAGGCGGCGGCGCGTTGACGTGGCTCCAGATTGCGCTGACAACAACCGAACCTTCGCCGACGCTGCTCGCCACCCTTTTGACCGAACCGGAGCGAACGTCGCCTACTGCGAATATTCCGGGGCAGGATGTGGCAAAGCTCGACAGGGCGCCCACTTCCGCACCGGTGCGCACAAACCCGTGACTATCGAGCTTCACGAGGCCTGATAGCCAGTCGGTATTGGGCGCTGCGCCGATCATTATGAAGAGAGCGCGGCAGTCGACTGACATGCTGCCCGATGGCGTCGCCACTGTAACCTGCTCGAGGTGCGCCCCACCGTCGAGCCGCTCTAGCTGGCTGCCTGTGTGTATGGTGATGCGCGGATCGGCCTCGAGGCGCTCGCGCAGGTAGGCGCTCATCGTCTCCGCGAGGCTCGCACCACGTACCAGCACATGCACTCGATCTGCGACCCTCGAGAGGTACATAGCGGCCTGACCCGCGCTGTTGCCACCTCCGACTACCACCACCTCGGTCTGCGAACAGAGGCGTGCCTCCATCTCGGTCGCAGCATAATAGACGCCTGCGCCTTCGAACTCCTCAAGCCGGTCTAGCGGCAAGCGGCGATATTGAACGCCTGTTGCGACCAGCACCGCTCGGGCGCACAACTCCTCACGTCCGTCCAGCGTGACACAGAAGCCGTCCTCTCGCTTCGACAACGCCTCGACCTTGCGCGGCATCGCGAAACGTGTCCCGAACTTCATTGCTTGAACTTGGCCTCGGAAGGTTAGGTCGGCGCCTGAAATCCCCGTGGGAAAGCCCATGTAGTTTTCGATCCTGGAGCTCGTTCCAGCCTGCCCACCGATCGCAATGTCCTCGATCACCAGCGCCCTTAGTCCTTCCGAACCGGCGTAGACTGCCGCAGCGACGCCAGCCGGCCCTGCTCCCACGATGATCAGGTCGAGCGTTTCGGCGGGAGTCGCTTTAAGATCGAGCCCGAGATGACGAGCAACAGCACGAGGGGTCGGATCTACCAGCGCCCGGCCCGACCAGATGACCTCAGGTTGACCCTCGGTCTCCTCATGAAAGGGTATGCGGTTGCGATTAAGAAAGCCTGCGACTCGGGCGACCGCTGGATCGCGATCTGCACCGCGCACAATCAAGCTACTGTCCCCTGCCTCAAAGATGCGTCGCCGCCGAGCCGCAAAGACGGTCAGCACGTGATCCCCGATTTCTGGCACATCGCTCATCAAGCGGAGCATCGCCGCGCGAGGTGCCTCAAGCGTGCGGGTTGGGACGCTTGCGCGCATGGTCAGCGTCATCGGCCCACCGGTTAAGAAGGCAAGCTCACCCATGAATTGTCCCGACTTCAATGTCGAAGGCAGCAGGCGCTCACCCGTGGCGGGATCGGTGACTTCAATCTCTCCTTCCTCTACCAGTACGAAGCGGTCCAGAGCGTCTCCAGCTGCGAGCACTACCTCGCCGGGCCGGTAGCGGCGTGAAGTGGAGATACCTCGGATTGCTGCCAGCTGCCCGTCGGCGAAAGGCCGCGGCGCCATCGTATTGAGATCATCGCCGATGCTTTCCATACCCGACATGTAAAGCCGCTCGGCGAGCAAGCCAACCAGCCAGCACCGACCTCGAGTACCGTCTCAGCCGCGAAGTGAGGCCAACAGAGAGAAAGCGAGCTCTTTTGCGCTTGAATACCACGCCGCCGATCCTCTCCTGCCAGCGCTTGCCATAGCCAGATGGTTCAAACTCCATCCCACCTTGAGATCGGTGCGGGTAACAGTGCCCGCTTTTCACGGCATTGCCGAAACCCAGCATGATCTGCTTTTGAGCCTTTTCAGACCCGTTCACTTGCTGAGGGATCACGACCTCATCAGTATCCAGCAGCGAGGCATTTGCTAAGTATCGAGTACCAGTTCGGTGGCGTCTTGCCCTTCGCCGCGGCTCGAGCTGCCTTGCACTGATGTCGGAGCGGGTCGTTCGCATCGCGCGGAGGCCGCTGTTGCGGTTTGGTCCTCTTCCCGCGTCCGGCTTCCTCTACCGCGCTGCCCATGGGCTCCGATTGAATGATTGGACCCCAATCTACTTGCGCTTTAGCGGTAGCCGACATTCCGGACAGAGCGAAAGCGACCGTGAGACACCATCTACCCATAAAGCCCACCGCAGGATTGAGGGCACGTTCTTTTTCACGCAACGGTTTTACGGCCCCCGCGTGACACTTCTTGGCTTTTACGGCGCGGCGGTGCGTCGCCGCTACGAAACAGCCTTGCGGCTCACCAATCGGAAATGAACGGATGTCCGCTTTTGGGAGCCACGAAGCTCGCCTGGATGGCCGCACCGGGCGTCAGCGGTACTTCCGGTCTCAAGCGCTGCACCGAATGTGAATGGCCGGTGCTGGTGGTTAGCAAACGTTGCGAGAAGTCGGGACTGCTACCGGGTGACGTGATCCGTATCTCGCAGTGACCGGTTCATAAATCCTCATCGCTGACCTCGATGCTCTCGTAGTGTCGTGTAAAGGTGAAGGAGTGTTCGGGGCCAGCATCGCTCGTGACACCTCGAACCGGTCTCGTCGAGATTGGCCCTGGTGGAGCGTTGAGGTGGAACTGACCGAAACCGAGGGTCAGAAAAAACGCCGGAAAACGACCGCAATCAAGCTAAACTCGCCATCACTAGCGTTCCATCCATATTCACCGGTCGATGGTCCGCTCGCGTCTGGAGCGGAGAGAACACGACAGTTTCAGCGAGCGGGGTGGTTGGTGCCTTCGTTGGGAGATTACCACTGCAGCGGAGTTCGGAACGCTGTCGAGCGCGGCGGAAAATGCCCTGACTAGCGGCTGCTATCGGGATGACTGAAGGTTTACTGGGGGGCAGCGGGCGCGCGCCCTTCAGCCCGCTTGGCCAATCAGAACGGCTGAAAGTGGGTAGAAAGCCGCTACCCGCTCAGCATTGATGGACCAGGTGGATCAGCGAGTATGCTCTGCCTTGCCCGTACCGTGGCAAACGCCAGGTGCGGTGGAGGCCCATGGGCTCATATGTGGCGATCGCTTGACCACTATGTTTATATCCGGCGACTGAAAGGCGGTGCTTCTTCACTCTGTTAACACGACAAATACGAATGCATGGCATGACAAACCTTCCATGCGTGAACATCAATTCTTGAATGATCGCATGTCGATACACCTCGATTTAGCCCGCGGCGCCGCTGCACTAATGGTGCTGACCGGACACGCAGGACAGATCGGCTTGCTCGGAGATGCGTGGCCGCTGAACGACCTGTTCCAGCATTCGGCAGTCGTGGTCTTCTTTGTCTTGTCGGGACTTCTGATCCAGCAATCCGCTTCTCATCCCGATATGACGCTGCCCCGGTTTGTTAGAGCACGGGTGGCGCGCATTCTGCCTGCCGCCGTGTTCTCGATCATCTTCTCGACGGCCATTCTCATCCTGATGACCTGGGCTGGATTAACGGTGCTCGAGAGCGGCGGGCGCTATGGCGTATCTGTCTCCACTATAATAATGCCGCTTCTGTTTCTAAGCGAGCGGTTGAACGGCGTGGGGCCGCCTCTTAACCCTCCGTTCTGGTCGTTGTGTTACGAGGTTTGGTTCTACCTGATCTTTGGCCTGTGCGTCTTCACACAGGGCCGGGTGCGCGTTCTGTTAGTCGCATCGGCTTCGATGTTCGCCGACGCACATATATTGCTGCTCATGCCGACTTGGTTAGTTGGTGTTGCAACGGCGCTCTATTGGGAAAGGATTAGGTTTACCCATCCTGGATCGATGTTTGTACTAGCGCTGCTCGGCTTTGCCGTGTCCCAATGGAGTGGATTGCCGCATGATGTGGTTTGGGTGGCGAGCCAACTGGGGATCAACCTGACGGAGCTACGCTTTTCAACATTTTTCATCACCGACTTCCCCGGAGCTGTGTGCGTCGGATGGGCGCTCGTCGCACTTCGCCAGCTGGCAATCGATCCGACCCGCCTCAAGCCGGTAGCACGACGGTTCGCGGGCATGTCGTTCACACTGTATCTCACCCATTGGCCGCTGCTGGTGCTGCTGAAATCGTGCGTTGGCGGCATGCCAGCTTCAGTCGAAATCGTAGGAGCCTTCATCATACCAGTTGCTTTTGCGTTGCTCCTTGCGCCGCTCCTAGAGGTGCTCTTGCCGCGTATGCTTCGAAGGCAAGACGAGCCCGAGTTGCGGCCGCCTCGCACGTCGGGCGCGACAGTCTGAACGAACGCGAGCATCGCCTCCAAGTGCAACTAAAGGAGCGCTTCACTGCTCCGATCACACTAAGCCACAAAGGACGCCAGCTATCATGAGCATCGGCATTCTAGGAGCATGGGGGCTCCAGGTGCGGAGGCCACCAGCCGCTTGCTGGCCAAGCGCGTCGAAACTCAGGCGTCGACCGGTCCTCGCTCGGGCTGCGTACCTGCGTAGATTGGGATGGCCCGCGTGAGAGTAGGAGCGCCCTTACAGCGCCTGCAGGAACAGTCGGGTTCGCCCAAGGTCCTTCGGATGTCTAAAGCTCTTCAACAACTCCGCGTTTAAGCGGGAGCCGACTGGCCGGTCTCTGGCAGGGCAGACCCACAATTCATCGCGACGCGGGTCGATCGCTCGGGCTCTCGCGAATGCAGGTATCCTACGTGACAGACTACGGTCTGTTTAGAGCCGGCGGTACGTCAGGGCACCGCCCGCTACGATAACCGCAGCGGCGAGAACCCAGCAGAGCACACGGTATCCGTATTGCGGGACAATCGCCATCCCCAGTCCTGCAACGGCAACGGCTGGCAGAGTATTCGTCAGGTTCAGCAGGCCCAGCCCCTTACCGCTCGCAAGCCCGGTCGGTAGCCGAAGCATCGCGAACCCGGCGTGGAGCGCGAGGCAGACCGCGGCTGAGCAGGCGAATATCAGATATCCAAAGAGCGCCAAAATCCAATTCGTCTGCACCGCCATGACGATCAGCCCGCCTGCCATCGCGGCAATCATGACCAACAAAATGGTTCGGTGGCCGCGATACCGGTCGGACAAGCGCCCCAGAAACAACGCGGAAGGTGCGGCGCCGACGGCGGCAATCAATGTAAGCTGCGCTAGGACGGTCGGCCGGACCTGCCTGACCGTCTCGGCAAAATAGTATACGAGAAAGAAGAACATCGCTTTGCTCGCTATCTGCAGCAGCAGTCGAACGAACCACAGCAGGACGAAAGCATGTAACTGCTCGGGTGCTCGATCGGCGGAAGGCTCCTGCACCAGAAGCCGTTCGTATGGCGCATGCCGCTGGAGAGCATAGGGCAACACGAATATGGGGACGATCAACGCGGTGCAAAATAGGCTGCGTTCGACTGAGATCTCCGGTAGCGTAGCGAGCACGCTGGCTGCCGCGCCGGCGGGGGCACCCACACACAGCACGCCGCCGAGCAGCCCCTTGTCACGGGCCGGAACTTCGTCCGCCGCGGCGGCGACTAACGCGGACAGAAGAAGGTTGAGCGCGATTTGGAAGCAGAACAAGGCGATGAGCAGTTCGGCCGGCGAGTCGGCTAGCGCGAGCATGCCGTAGCTGAACAGCGTTCCTGCAAGCCCGACCAGAATCAACGGCCGCCGCGCGCCCCCACGCTCAACGACGTGATCGCCGAGTATCCCCCAGCCCAGGTTGGCCAGTCCCGCTGTCAATCCCCCCAGCAGGACGGCTGCGCTAAGCAGAACCGGATCGGGACGCCCGCCGATCTCAACAATTCTGAGCGGCAAGAGGAATGAGAGGAATGGTTGGTACGCAATCGTCGCACCCGCCCATGCTAGGCCGTACCAGCCAAGGTAGCTACGCCCATAAGGGCGAGGCGTGCGATCGTGTCGCCATTCCTTCGTCACGAACGCGGTGCCCGGCCGCTCGTCTCCCGCTCGATGATCTCATAGGGGATCTGCTGGCGCAGGGGAACGTCGCTGGACTTTGCCGAGGGCCGAAGCGAACTATCGACCAACAATGTGACCGCCGCGCCGCCCATCTCATAAACGGGCTGACGCACTGTGGAGAGCGGCGGCCATACCGCATTGGCGATCACATCGTCGTCGAACCCGAATACTGAGAGTTGGCCAGGCATCGCCAAACCCAGTTTGTGCGCGGCGACCAGAATGCCAGCTGCCATTTCGTCGTTGCTCGCAAACACAGCAGTGGGCGCCTCTTTGCCCCACAGCAACTTCTGCCCTGCTTCAAATCCTGACCGGAAGCTATAATCACCCTCAACTACGGTGGCACGTGCCTCGGGCATTTCGGAAACGGCATCTTGGAAACCGGCAAGGCGGCGGGCGGTCGTGCTGCGTCCGCCCGCTCCGGTCAGGAATGCGATGTGGCGATGCCCCCAGTCTAGCAACCGCTTCGTCACTTCGCGGGCGGCGCCGCGATCGTCAATTGCAACGGATGGGCGATCCGGATCTGTGTCGCCCGGCGCTATACTGCACGTTGGCAACTGAAGGTCTGCCAGCGTGGCCAGTACGATCGGATCGTCTCCTAAGGGCGGGGCTAGGATCATCGCATCGAGATTTGACTGGATGACCAATTGGCGCAGCGACCGGGCGCGCTCTTCCGGCGTTCCGACCGAGCAAGCCTCAACAACAAGATGGTAGCCCTCCTGCCGCGCCCGTTCGCTGGCACCCATGATAAGGCCGGATACGAACGTGGCGACAGGAGGGAAATGCAGCAGGCCGATCAGGTATGACCGATCGCTTGCGGCGCTACGCGGTGCAGTGATGGGCCTGTATCCGAGTTCCTTTACCGCGCGCTCGACTCGCTCCCGGGTGGTATTCGCCACGGGTTCGCGGCGTATGACGCGTGACGCGGTCTTGATCGACACACCTGCAATCGCTGCAATGTCGGCCAGAGTGGACCGTCTAGGCCGACTGGACTGAACCACGCTACCTACTCCCCGCATCAAACTGACAATATTGTCGTTCCCGCTCTCCGCTGTTAGGCATGCGAGGGACGATAGCTTGGGTCAATGCTGGTGCGAGGGATATGCGGATGAAACTAAGGTCGCGGAGTTGGCGCAACTTGCTCTCAGCAGGTGTCCTGACGCTGGCGATGGTGCAGGTGCCTGCGCATGCGCGCCCGAACGGACCGGCATTGGTCCGCGCCGCGAATGAGGCACCGGCTACGCGCCGCCCAAACATCATCTTCATCCTGACCGACGATCAAAGGTATGACGAACTCGGGTTTATGAACCGCGAGATCCGCACGCCGGTCCTAGACCGCATGGCACGCGACGGTGTGCACATGAAGAATGCGTTCGTCACGACGTCGCTGTGTTCACCGAGCCGTGCGACCATCCTGACCGGCCAGTACATGCATGACCACGGTATTGTCGACAATAACGCCGGCGATGAACGCGGCCAGATCTACTTCCCGCAATATCTGAAGAAGGCCGGATATCAGACGGCATTTTTCGGCAAATGGCACATGGGGGCGGTTAACGATGACCCCCGCCCTGGCTTCGACCGCTGGGTCAGTTTCGAGGGGCAGGGCGTCTACTGGCCCAAGCTGCCTGATGGAAGCATTGCACAGCTGAACGTCGATGGGCGTCACGTCCCGCAACAGGGATATATCACCGACGAGCTGACCGATTATGCGCTCGACTGGCTGAAGCAGCGCGACGCGGACAAGCCGTTCTTCCTGTACCTGTCGCACAAGGCGCTTCACGCCGATTTCCAACCGGCAACCCGGCACAAGGACCTGTACACGGACACGGCCATCGAAATGCCGGCCACTTACGACGAGACCAAAGCGCCCGACAGCGATCGCAAGCCGCGCTGGGTTCATGACCAGCGCAATAGCTGGCACGGTGTGGAATTTCCCTATCATTCCACGCTCGACCTGAAGGAGTACAAGCGTCGCTATCACCAGACGCTGGCCGCCGTGGACGAATCAACGGGCAAGCTTCTCGATCACCTTCGCAAAAAGCGGCTGCTCGACAACACGGTCGTGCTGTTCATGGCCGACAACGGCTTCATGTTCGGCGAGCATGGCCTGATCGATAAGCGCAATGCGTATGAGGAATCGATGCGCGTCCCGCTGATCGCTTATGGGCCTGGCGTGATTCAGCGGGGGAAGGCGGTGACCGACATGGTCGCCAACCTGGACATCGCGCCGACGATCCTTGACCTTGCCGGTGTCGCACGCCCGCCGCAATTCTCCGGCGCCAGCTTCATGCCCCAGCTTGAAGGGCATGCGCCCGCGCAACCATGGCGTACATCGCTCATCTACGAATATTATTGGGAATATAACTACCCGCAGACCCCGACGACATTCGCGCTGCGCGGCGACCGGTACAAGCTCATCCAGTATCACGGCGTTTGGGACACGGAGGAACTGTACGACCTTCAGGCCGATCCGAAGGAAACCAATAATCTCATCGCGACTCCCGCGCTACAGCCTGTCCTGAGCGCAATGCGCCGCCAGCTGTTCGAGCAACTCAAGAAGCGCAATGGCGGGCACAACGTGAATTTCACCGAGCGACTTGGCGAAGGGTCCACCTTTCGGCGCCGCAGCGGCTCAACTGCCGCTCAGTTCCCGGACCGCTGGTTACGCAGTGGCGAAGAAGCCGACCTTAACGAGGCAACAAAAAACGAAGGCGGCCGGCGTACACACTGACAATATTGTCGGACGCGCTTTGCTTCGTTATGGACATCCCCCTCACTCGGCAAAGAGCCGGTGAACAGGGGGAGGTTCGGTATGACTGGCTGGGTGTTGAAGCGACGTTTTAACTTCGCAATGATGACGGGGGTCGCTGCGGCCGCACTCGTGACGAGCCCAGCCTTCGCACAGGTGGACCCGACGCTACCAGCGCAGGCGGAGGACGCCGAAACGGATATCGTGGTGACCGGCATCCGTGCCAGCCTCGCCAGCGCCATCAACGAAAAGCGGGCATCCGACACGATCGTCGACGTCATCAACGCCCAGGACGTGGGCAAGCTGCCCGATCAGAACCTCGCTGAGGTCCTGGAGAATGTCAGCGGAGTGCAGATCGATCGTGCACAGGGCGTCGGCAGCAATGTATCGATCCGCGGATCAAACCAGAACCTTGTCCTGATCAACGGCCGCGCGACGACCCCGGCCGGCGATGCACGCGGCGGAATCAGCTTCGACGACTTGCCCGCGGAGTTGATCGCATCGGTCAGTGTGACCAAGGTGGCCACCGCCGACCAGATCGAAGGATCGGTCGGCGGCATCGTCGACCTGCGAACCTATCGCGGACTTGGCTTGCGCGAGCCGATCGCCTCAGTCCGGGCCGACATGGAATATGCCGAGAACGCCGACTCCTTCAATCCGCGCGTTTCGGCAGTGTTCGGGCGGGAGTTCGCAACCGGCATCGGCGACATCGGTGTTGTCCTGTCGGGTGCCTATGGTGAGCAGACGGTGCGCGAAGACGTGCTCAACGTGCGTTATGCCGCACGCACCGGCGTCGACCTGAACGGCGACGGTGTTGCCGATCCATATCTTCGGCCAAACTACGCCCAACAATTCTTCTCGACTCGGGATCGCCGCAACGCGTCGGTTAGCGGTTCGGCCGAATGGCAGGCCGACAGCAATCTGAAGCTGTTCGTCGACGGCACCTATGTAAATCAGCGGATTGTCGGCGATGAAGCTGGCGTGTTCATTCAACAGGCCGCGGACGTCGCCGAACTGGCGTTCCCCGCTGACCGCGTGATCCAGAGCCGCGACGCCAGCGGCTTCAGCTACAACCAATTGGTGAGCGGTCGGATCGGCGGCACGCAGTTCCGGCCGCAGAACAGTAGCCCACTGCGCAAGACACAGTCCTACCTGGCCGCAGGCGGGGCGGAATGGGAGTCGGGTCAAGTCTCGATCAAGGTGGAGGCAAGCCGCGCCGGTTCCACCTCGCACGACGCGAATTTCCAGCTGGTCAGCCAGTTTAACGATCCGGCCAGTGCAAACTTCGGCAATGCTGGCGGCCGGATCAGTCCGCCATTCCTGTTCGACATTACTGGTGACGACCTGTTTTTCGCGCCGGACCCGTCCAGTCCTTTGTTCGCGAACCTCGGAAATCGGGCTTATTTCCAGACCTTCATCGGTCGCGATAATGCCAATCGTTTCCGCAACGTGGAAAACGCCCAGCGGCTCGACTTGGAATGGAGTGCCGACATTGGCCCGATCCGTTCAATCCAGCTCGGTGCACGGTTGAACCAGACGGATTCGCGCCGCCGGCGCACGACCCAGGCATCCCGCCAATTTCCCGGCATCACTGCCGCGAACCGGCCGGACCTGTACTCGATCGCGCCGACTGACTTCTTTGCGTTCACAGGCGACCAGTATCTCGGCGGGTTCATCGTCCCATCGGGGTCGCTGACGCGCAATCCGGCGGGTGTCCGCCAAGCGCTGGGCCTGGCTGCGGTGCCACCTGAAGATTTGGGTGCGCGCTTCCGGGTGAAGGAGGAAAGCTATGCCGGCTACCTGCGCGTCAATTTGGAAACGGAAGTTGGCGGCGTTGGTCTTCGTGGCAATGCGGGTGTTCGTGTCGTACGTACCAGCCAGACCGCCTCGGGCGTGACGCTTGCGAATGGCGTCGCGAGCGACGTCGATGTCCGCCAGAGCTATACCTATTGGCTGCCTAACGCGATCCTGACTGCCGAACCTGTTGAGTCCTTGTTACTGCGCGCATCCTACGGTCGTTCGTTGCGCCGCCCGGATTTCGGGCAATTGTCGCCAACGGTGCAGTTCCCGCTGCTCGACGTCTATGTCAGCGCCGGCAACCCCAATCTGCGGCCTCAAACGGTCGATCAGTACGACGCTGCGGTGGAATGGTACTTCGATCGCAACAGCCTGTTGTCGGTCGGCGGCTTCTACAAGAAGTACCAGAACCTGGTGACGACGGTTGCAGTCGCCCCTACGCTGATCGACCCGGCGCGCGGCCCGTTCGATCCGAACAATTGTGCGACCGGCATCTTCAACCCTGTGTCGATTGACCAGTCCGGCGCGGTCGGCGAATGCGTGGGCATCAATCGCCCGGTCAACGCGGGCAGCGCGACGCTGAAGGGACTGGAAGTGAACTTCCAGCACAGCTTCACCTATCTCCCCGGCGCCCTCGACGGGCTCGGTGTCATCGCGAACTATACCTATCAGGACGGAGAGCGCGAAACCACGTTCACCGTACCGGGCTTCGCAACGGGCGGCGTGGAGGAACAGTTCGCCTTGCCGCTGCGCGACCTGTCGAAGAACAACTACAATCTCACTTTATTCTATGAAAAGTACGGAGTGAATGCGCGCGTCCGCTACACCTTCCGCGATCCCTTCCTGCGCGTGGAAGCGGTCGATCTGACCAACAATCTGCCCTTGTACCAGGACGAACGCAGCCAGCTGAATGCGTCCGTCTCGGTCGACATCAATCCGCAGTTCGCGATCACCTTCTCAGGCGTCAACCTGACCAATCAACCCAACCGTGAGCGCGCGATCTTCATCGACGGTCCGATCGGGCAGGAACGGATCGCCGATCGGCGCTATGCGATCGGTGTGCGCGGCAAGTTCTGACGCGCGGGAGAAGGTGGAAGCTGAGGCGCGATGACGGAAACGCTCGATTTGGTACCCATGGTGACTGTGCCGTCCGGTACATTCCTGATGGGCGCGAGCGATCATTATCCGGAAGAAGCTCCGGTGCGCAGTGTTGATGTCGCAGCTTTCCGCATCGACCGTCATCCCGTCACGAACCGCCAATTTGCGCGGTTCGTGACGGACACCGGATATGAAACCGTCGCCGAACGCCCGCTGGATCCGGCGACCTACCCTGGGATCGAGCCCGACCGCCTGATGCCGGGTGCGCTGGTTTTCCGCGCACCCAAGCGGGGCACGCCCGCCAAGGATGTCGGCGACTGGTGGGCGTATGTACCGGGTGCGCACTGGCGGCGGCCGGAAGCCGCGGCCACAGTGTTCGCTGGTCGTCTCGACCATCCTGTGGTCTGCGTCGCGTACGAGGATGCCGCGGCCTACGCTACTTGGGCGGGCAAGCGTTTGCCCACCGAAGCGGAATGGGAACGCGCCGCGCGTGGCGGCATTGAGGGTGCGACCTATGCCTGGGGCGCCGAATTGACTCCAGGTGGCAAGCGGATGGCGAACATCTGGATGGGAGATTTTCCTCGACGCGACCTGCGGCTCAAAGGGCATCGCACCACGCGCGTCGGCAGCTTTCCCCCGAATGGCTTCGGCCTTGTCGACATGATCGGCAACGTCTGGGAATGGACCGGCGACTGGTATAGCGCTGGCCCAAAAGCCGATGCGGCATCTTCCTGCTGCTCGCCGCCGACGGACAGCTACGATCCCGCTCAGCCCCTGATCCGAATCCCGAGACGGGTTCTTAAAGGCGGGTCCTTCCTGTGCGCCCCCAATTACTGCGCGCGGTACCGGCCTGCGGCACGACAGGCGCAGATGATCGACACCGCGTCGGTACACATCGGCTTTCGCTGCGCATCGGAGGCCGACTAGACATCCCAATCGGCTGCTGACGGGTCAATCCGCCAGATCTTGTCTGCGAAAGGTCTAGGCACATCATCCCCGTTCGTTAACCTGCGACTGACGCGAGGTCTGGAAGCTTCAGGTGCGGACTGGCGCTGACCGGTCGCCGGATGTCGAATTGCTCGGCTCATCGCGAACAGCCGACTCACAAGGCGCCACGTGACACCCACGCGCTTCCGTTCCGAACGGGCTACCAAGCTATGCCATCGACTGCGGTGAGGCGTTGACGGCGGGCGGCAGCCGTCCCTTGGATGCCGACATAATCCCACTGCTGATCGGAGCCCCCGCAAGGGCAGCGGACGCTCGCGGCGGGGACGTATTCCCCCGTGTCACGGCGGGAGGCGGGCTTTGTCTATTGGCCCATCGGCGACGTCTCATGGTCAAGGCTTCGCAGCGTGCATCGACGGTATTGCGAGCGACCAAGAAGATGATCGTGAGGGCAACCAATCGCAACCGCCATTAGGCGGCCAACGCGGGCAACCACACCGCCTTAGCAAGTGGTACGGTGCTCCCACGAACGAAATTGATGCCGTACAGCGCTGTATGCGAGGCGCAAATCGAGCAGCGTTGCGGCGCTGTCGCGTGACAGCCGTTCGTCAGTCGACTTCGCTGTGCGCCGCGTGCGCAGCATCGACATGACGGCGTCAATCATCAACAGCAAACAGGGCGAGCAACCGCTTGCTGTCGAATATCTTGCCCAACTCGGCACCAGCAGCGCACAGGTCATGCCAGATAGTGTGGACACACTTAAGCACCGTCACTTCACTCACCGGCCCGCGAATAACCGATAAGGCGGGCCATTCATCCGAACCTCTCGGGAGCTTGCTGAAGCATAATCATCAATCAGACTAGAATGTTTCGCGTGTTAACCACTTTGTAACGCGGCCGCGCGTTAGCTCCAGCCTGGGCAAATAGGCGCGCTTCGCGCCCGCGCCCGTCCAAACGCCGCCGCAGCGGCAAGGTGAGACAAGGGCTTGGCGAGCGAGCATGCAGGAAGAGACGCTTTCGTTGCCCCGTTATGCACCCGCGGAACGGCATCAAGAGACAAGCTTCTACTTCTCGCGATATGAACACCGCCGCCCACCCGAACCGCTGAAGCGCTCACGAACGGGCGAGCGGATCTGGCAAATTCTGGCGGTAGTTAGCCTGCTGCTGGGCGCGCGCTATATCGTGTGGCGCTGGACCGGCTCGCTGAACTGGGATGCGTGGTGGTTCGCCGTGCCGTTGGTCATCGCAGAAAGCTGCGCTTATTTCGGCCTGATCCTTTTCACACTGAACCTCTGGAAGACGCAGGATTATCCCATGCGGCCCGCCCCTGCGCGGATCGACGAATGCCTGGCTGGCGAGATCCCGGACGCGCGGCCGATCGCTGTTGATGTGTTCATCGCGACGTACAATGAGGAAGAGGAACTGGTTCGCCTGAGCATCCGCGATGCCAAAGCGATGAGCTACCCTCATCCGATCGAACTCAACATCCATGTGCTGGACGACGGACGGCGCGCGTCGATGCGCGCCGTCGCCGATGAGGAAGGCGTCAATTACATCAGCCGCGACAACAATGTTGGCTTCAAGGCTGGCAACTTGCGCAACGCGATGGAGCAGACCAGCGGCGATTTCATTCTGATCTGCGATGCCGACACCCGGCCTTTCCCCACGCTGCTGGAACGGACGCTTGGCTATTTTCGCGATCCGGACGTCGCCTTCGTACAAACGCCACAGTGGTTTTACGACCTCCCCGAAGGCGACCGGCTGCGCGATTGGCTGTGGCAGCGACTGGGGCGAGTGGGCCGCTGGTTCGGCGGCGCAGTGGAAGCGGTGGCGGGCGAGATTCGGATCGGCGAAGATCCGTTCGCGAACGATCCCGCCATGTTCTACGACATCATTCAGCGCCGGCGGAACGCCTATAATGCCGCGTTCTGCTGTGGCGCGGCTTCGCTGCACCGTCGCGAGGCGGTGATGTTCGTTGCGCTGCAAGCCTTTGGCGATGCGATCGCGAAAGCTGGCGACGAGGGGCGCTCGCGGCTGACGCGGCTGACCCGGCGGAAATCTGATCCGGAGGCGCAGGCGCTCGCCCGGTGGCAGGCAGCGCAGGAAGAGGAACTGACGCCCTATAAATTCCATGTGTCGGAGGACATCTACACCTCCATCGTGCTCCACCAGGACCGGCATCGGCGCTGGAAATCCGTGCTGCACCCTTATGTCGAATCCAAGATGCTCTCGCCGCAAGACCTGCTCACCTGGACCATCCAGCGGTTCAAATATGCTGGCGGCAGCCTCGACATCTTCTTTCACGACAATCCCGTCACCGCGCCGGGCATGTCGATCGGCCAGCGGCTGATGTACCTGACGACCTTCTGGTCCTATCTAGGCGCCGTCTGGAACCTGTGTTTCCTGCTCGCGCCTCTAGTCTTCTTCTTCTTCGGGGTGGCCCCCGTCAGCGCCTACACCGGCGATTTCTTCGGCCACGCGCTGCCTTTCCTCATCGCCAATGAGATCGCGTTCCTCGCCGGCACCTGGGGCTTGTCGGGGTACAAGGGCAAAGTGAGCTACCTGGCGTCCTTCCCCATTTCGCTGCGGGCGCTGTGGGCGGTGCTACGCAAGCAGAAGATCAAGTTTCCCGTGACGCCCAAGGAGCGGCAGGACGGCAATTTCCTGCACCTGGTGTGGCCGCAGGTTGCGTTGATGGTGACAACCGTGGCGGCGTTCTGCTGGGCCGCCTTTGCGCTGTCGCAAGGCATCGGCGCTTATACGCCGGGCGGGCTGATCGCGAACGGACTGTGGGGGCTCAACAATGTGCTGGCCATGTCGGTGATGGTGCGCGCCGCGCTTTGGAAACCGGAGGCGACGGCATGAACTGGCGCGAGGGCCTGCGGCGGGGGCGAAGCCATGTGATCTTCGTGATCGTCCTGGCGGTCGGGGGCGCGACCGTGGTTCAGATTGAGGACAACACGCTAGAGGCGGAAACCGGCAAGCGGCCAGCGGCGCGATCGGATGTGCCGGCGGTGGCGCTCGCACGGTCAACGGCCCTGGCTCCGCCGGCCCGTACCCCGGCAACCGCAGATCGCCCGCCGGAACACGACCGAGTAGTACCTTCGGCGGAGCGGACCGCCCCAATGGCGATGGTGCAGGCAGGTGCCTACGATACCCACACGGACGCACAGCATGCAGGCGAGATGATGCTGAAGGAACTGACGGGGATCGGCGACGTCGCGCTGAAGATCGAGCGGTACCGCGGTTTCTATCGCGTGCGCTTCACGGCGGCAGATCGTACCGCCGCGCGCGCGATGTGCGACCGGCTCTCGACGCGTGGGCGCGCCTGCTGGGTCATTGCACGCTAAGCGGCTGGCGGCTTGGGCAGGTGCTTGGCCAGGCGCAGCACGTTGACGCCGCCTTCCTGCGAATAGCCGACTTCGTCGATACAGGATCGGATGATTGCAATGCCGCGGCCGCTTTCGGCGTCGAGCGAGGGAGGCAGGTGTGCCGATAGGACGCTGCTGGGGATCGGCACACCGCCGTCGCGCAATTCCATGATCAGCACATCACCCAGGCGGTCCACGGTCAACCCGATCGTGCCGTCCCCCCGCCCGGCGTAACCATGCAGGACGATGTTGTTGGCCGCTTCCACCAGCGCCAGCTCCAGATCGATCATGGCGACGTTGTCGACGTGCAGCGCCGCGCCACAGCGACGCAGATGCGCCGCCAGCCGTTCCACCTCCTCCAGCCGTGCCGCACAGCTGAAGACGGCAGGTTCAGCCACGAAGCGCCGCCTTGCCTTCTTCGATGCCGCTCGCCATGCGGAACACCGTGTCCAGCCGCGTCAGCTCAAACAGGCGGCGCACGGGGGGCTGAACGCCTGTGACGGCGATCGCGCCATCCTTGCCCAGCATCTTGATGAGCGATACCAGCACGCCCAGTCCCGTGCTGTCCATGAACGACACGCGTTCCAGGTTGAGCAGGATCTTGCGTGCGCTGCCGTCGAGCCGCGCCTGCAGCCTGGCCTTCAATGCCGGTGCGGCGGCCGCATCTAGACGGTCGACGTCCACGTCGATCAACGCGATATCGTCATCAGGACCGCTCGCCGTCATTCCCTGTCTCCCTTGATCTCAAGCGCCAGAATCGAAATGTCATCCTCCAGCCCGGCATTGCCTCGCCTGGCCCGCAGCGCGGCATCGACATGGCTCACGAGGACATCAACTGACGCCTCGGGCGCTGCCGTTAACATAGCACGCAGGCCATCCAACTCGAGCTCCACGCCATCCTTGTCGCGCGCCTCGGTGACCCCATCGGAATATAGAAAAAGCTGGGTACCGGGCGCGAGACGCAGCGGCTCCGCCTCGAAGGTCGCGTGTTCAAACCAGCCAATCGGAAAGGCGCCCTCCAGTTTCATGGGCTCGATGCCATTGGGGCCGATCAGCAGCGGTGAAGGATGGCCCGCGCGCACGATGCAGCCATCGCCCGATCCCGGCGCCAATACGCCGCAGATCAGAGTCACATAGCTCTCCAGCGCCTGCGCGTTGATTTCGCGGTTGAGCTCGGCAAGCGCGACCTCCAGCGCCGTAGGCGTATCAGGCGCCAATTGCGCCAGACGGTGATGAATATGAAACGACGTCAGCGCCGCCGGCACGCCATGGCCTTGCGCATCGGCAAGAAAGAACAACCGCTTGCCGTCGCGCAAGGGGATCACGCCAATGGTGTCGCCGCTGATGTGCTGTGCCGGCCGATATGTCCAAGCGAGGCGAAGCCGATCGCCGGCACTATGCGGGGCCGGCAGCAATTGCCGGTGCAGCGCGGCCGCCGCCTTCAGATCCGCTTCCATTCGACGGTAGGCTTCGCGGGTGCGCCCATGCGCCACCGCCAAATGATGATTTCGCCGGCGCAGTCGCTGGTGCAGAAGAACGTTGCGGCGCGCCGACGCCATCGCGAGTTCAAGTTGCAGGCGATCAAGCGGCTTGAACAGGAAACCATCCACGCCAGCATCGAGCGCCGCCCGAACGGTACGCGCATCGCCGCGCGCCGTTGTCATCACGACATGGAGAAACTGATCGGGGCCGTGACTTGAGCGCAGTTGCTGAACCAGCGCCAGCCCGTCCATGCCCGGCATCTGCCAATCGGTGATGCACATATCGAACGCATGATGATCAAGGAAGCGGATCGCCTGCTCCGCGTTAGCCGCGGCCATCACCATGCAGTTCAGCGTTTCGAGTTCCAGAGTCAGATAATCGAGAAACAGCTCATCGTCGTCCACCGCGAGGACCATGAGCGGCCGGGTGGCATCGGCGGGCCGCGGCGCGGCGAGCGATGCTACATGATCCATTTCATCCGCCTCTTTTTCCCGCTGGCCTTGCGTAAGAGCTGGTCCGATCCGGCGCTAACCCCTTGATCTTCGAGAATGGTCGCAAGGCAGTTAATATAAAATTTAGCTGTCCGGTCGAGATTGCGACGCACGGGATCAAGCCCGCCGCTCGTGGCGTCGTTTGCGGAGTTGTTCGTGAAAATCAGGTCTCTGGTTCAACTTCTGGTCTTGATAGCGGCGCCCGGCGTTGCGCAGGCGCAGAACAAGGGTGTCGTTTATGCTGGCGCCGCGGCGGGTGACGGCGAGGGCGGCTTCATCGGCGGGCTGGTCGCGCTGCCCGGCAATTCGCTGGGCGATGGGCTGGCCGTACGCGGCGGGGTGAATGGCGGCACCTATCGCTATCGCACTAACGAACGGATCGAGGCGACCTACATCAGCGCCGAAGTGGCATTGGTATACCAATTCTCCGGCAATTGGGGATGGGCCAATGTGGCCGCCGGGCCGCGCGTCACCGACATCAGCCTTGATCCCGACGATCCCAGCAACAAGCTGCGTGGCACCCGCTTTGACGCGGGGGTGCAGACCGACGGCGCGCTCGGCAATCGATGGCAGACCAGCTGGTTCGGCACCTGGGGTATCCGGAACGAATCCTATATCGGCCAGCTCCGGCTGACCCGATTGTTGAACGAAGGAAGCCAGACGCGCGTCGGATTGGAAGGGATTGTGCAGGGCGATCCGACCTATACCCGCGGCAGCCTGGGCGGGCATGTCGCAACCGCGCTTGGGGGGGGATGGCTAGGCCAGTTTTCGGCCGGTGCCAGCGAACAGGCAGGTCGCAAGGCTCGGCCGTATGCGGCGCTTGGCATCAGCCGGCTCTTCTAGGCGGCGGGCGCCATGGCCGGGCGACCGGGAATGCGCAGCTATGCGGCCTTGGGGCCGCTGCTCTTGCTTGGCTGCATTCCCGCCGCTGTTCCTCCGCTGCCGATAGCCGCAGAGCCGCTTTCTCCCATGCTGACGCGCCCGGCCGATTATCGCCTGGTCTGGTCGGACGAGTTCGACACGGGTGATCAGCCGGATCCGCAGCGCTGGACCTACGAAACCCATCGCAATCGCCAAGGCTGGTATAATGGCGAAGCGCAATATTACTCCCGCAACCGCTCCCGAAACATCCGGCTCGAAGGCGGCCGCCTGATCATCGAGGCACATGCCGAGCGGTTGAACCGGACGGATTATCCCGATTGGGGCGGACAGGAGTTTACCTCTGGCCGGCTGGTCACCCGTGGTCGCCAAAGCTGGCGCACGGGCTTCTTCGAACTGCGCGCGCGCTTGCCATGCGGGCGCGGTACCTGGCCGGCAATATGGCTGCTTCCCGAGCGCGAAACCGGGCGCTGGCACGGCGGGGAGATTGACATCGCCGAACATGTCGGGTCCGAACCAGGTGCCGTTCATCATTCCGTGCAGACGCCGGATCGTAACTTCCGTGCCGCCAATCACCCGAATGGCGTGACCCAGTTGCCGGACGCCTGCGACACGTTCCATCGCTACCAGCTTCACTGGACCGAGGAGTGGGTTCGCATCGGTGTTGACGATCGCATCGGCTTGTCGGTGCGTGTTTCAGATCTCGGCATACGGTTCGCCACACCGATGTATTTAATCCTGAACCTGGCCATTGGCGGGCATTGGGGCGGTGCGCAGGGTATTGACGCGGCAGCGCTGCCTGCCCGGCTCGAGGTCGATTACGTCCGCGTTTATCAGAAGGATCCGGAATGACCGGCAGCCGCAACGGGCGCTTATGGGCGAGTGGCATTGCGACGCTGCTGGTGGCCTTGCTGGTCGGCGTGGCCGTGATGCTGCAAGCACAGGGTCTCGAGGAATCCCGCCTTTATGAACAGGTTCAACGCTCGCACCACCGACGCACGTTGCTGCAAACCGTCTTGTCCGATCACCAGGACATGGAAACCGGGCAGCGCGGTTATTTGCTGACGGGGCAACGCTCCTTCCTACGTCCTTATGAAGAAGCATTGCGCCGCACGGAACGGGGCCTCGACGCCCTCGCGGCCATGCCCGCCTCGGCAGAAGCGCATGCAAACATGCAGCTGCTGAAACGCTTGTCTGAACAAAAGGCGGTGTTCGCCGCCCAGACGCTGGCGCGCTTCCAGGAGGGCGATCCGGCCGGAGCCCTTGCGATGGTACGATCCGGCCGCGGCAAGCAGCTGATGGACGGCATTCGGGCACAGATCAGCCGAGAAACCCGCGCCGAAGTATCACGGCTCGCTGCCGTTTCCGCCCAGTCGAAGCAGGCGCAGGTCGCCATGCGCCGCAACAGCTTTCTACTGCTTGCCGCATTGGCCGCCATTCTGTGTGTGTGCGGGCTCGTGGTTTTGCGCGCGCTTTCCTCGCGGCGGCGCGCATTCGAGCGCCTCGATGATCTGTCCCGCCGGCGCCAAGCGATTCTGGACAGTGCCATGGACGGAATTTTCATCCTCAATCCCAGCGGCAGTATCGAGTCGATGAACCGAGCCGCGGCCCGCATGTTCGGCTATACGCCGGACGAGCTGCTGCGACGTGACATCGGCATGCTGTTCGAAACGCAGCCCCCGCCCGGGCAGGTGGCCGCCTATCTGCGCAGCATGCGACTGGTCAGCGGGGAGCCGGGAATGATCCACGAAGTCCAGAGCCGGCATAACAATGGTGAGATATTCGCCTGCGACGTGGCCGTTTCGGCCGTCGCCCTGTCGGACGGTGTGCATTATGTCGCGGTGGCGCGCGACATCACGGAGCGCAAGCGCGCGGAGCGCGTGAAGGGCGAATTCGTCGCCACCGTCAGCCATGAACTGCGCACGCCGCTGACCTCGATCTCCGGGTCACTTGGCTTGTTGGTCGGCGGCGCCGGCGGGGCGCTGCCCGACAAGGCGCAGCGCCTCATCCATATCGCGCGGGACAATGCCGATCGGCTGATCCGGCTGATCAACGACATTCTCGACATCGAGAAAGTCGATTCAGGCCGCATGACTTTTTCCAATCGCTACCTGGATCTCGCCCCTTTGCTGCAGCAAGCCGTGGATCTGCACCAAGGCTATGCCGAAAAATACCAAGTGACGCTGCACCTCGAGTCCATCCCCGCGGGCACGTTCGTATGGGCCGATCCAGATCGATTGATGCAGGTATTCGCGAACCTCATATCCAATGCGATCAAATTCTCGTTTAGGGGCGAGACAGTTCGCATCGCCGTGGAGACCGGACGTGGACAACACCGGATCAGCATCATTGATCGTGGGCGCGGCATCGATGAAGCCTTTCGGAAGCGCATCTTTCAACGGTTTTCCCAATCCGACTCTTCGGACGCGCGGGAAAAGGGCGGCACCGGGCTGGGGCTCAGCATCGTCAAAGATATTGTCACACGTCTGGGGGGATCGATCGACTTCGTGTCCGAGCCTGGAGAAGGGACGTGCTTTCGGGTCGATCTCGCCGCCGCGACGCCAGAGGAGGCGGAGGGTCTGGTCGACCGCCTGCTGATTTGCGAGCGAGACGCCGAACTCGCGAAGCAAATGGCTCAGGCACTCACCGCAACCGGGCTTGCCTGCGATATCGTGCACAGCAGCGCCCAGGCGATGATGGCCGCACAGGAGCGCCAATATCGCGTCATCCTGGTCGATACCAATCTGCCCAGTGGCGGCGGCATCGCCCTCGTGCGCGGGCTGCGTCAGATCGACGCCGTGCAGGCAGTCCCGATATTCATGATTTCGGTAGATAGCCGGCAGGACGGAATCGAGGCGGAGGCGCTACACATCGTCGACTGGCTGCAAAAGCCGCTGCCGCTCGATCGGCTGATCACGGCCGTCCGCGCGGCGCTGGACGGGCGGCAGCGTAGCGGCAGGCCGCGCATTCTCCACGTGGACGACGACCCCGACGTCCTGCGGCTGGTGGCAACCGCGCTTGAGGGTCAGGCGGAAGTGGAGTCAGTGGGCGGGGTGAAGGAGGCGCGGCGGCTGCTGAGCACGCGCACCTATGATCTCACAATCCTTGATCTTGGTCTGGCGGATGGATCAGGGCTGGATCTACTACCCGATCTGCGCCGTGTGGATAATTTGCCCGTGCCAGTGATCATATTCTCGGCGCAGGATGCCGATCCCGAAGTGGCCGCGTCGGTGCAGGCATATCTTACCAAGTCGCGGACGCCGATCGACCGGCTGGTCGCCACCGTTCACCATCTGTGGCAGCAGGATGCCGCGAGGACAGCGCCATGATACGCGTACTTTACGTCGATGACGAGCCAGACATTCGAGAGATTGCGGATATCGCGCTCGGATTGGATCCGGAGCTGGAGGTGCGGCTGTGCGCCTCTGGCGAAGAAGCGGTCGCCGTTGCGCGGACCTGGCAGCCGGAGCTGATCCTGCTGGACTTCATGATGCCGGTGATGGACGGCCCTGCTACCCTGCACGCTTTGCGAGCCCAGCCCGAGAGCGGCGACACGCCGATCGTCTTCATCACCGCCCGAACCTCCGAGCGCGATGTCCAGCGATTGCTGGCGCTGGGTGCCGCAGGTGTTCTGGCGAAGCCATTCGATCCGATGGGCCTCGCAGCCGAAGCGAGACAGTTCCTGTGACCCAAGATATCCAGGATCGTTTGCAGGGTTTCAAGGCGCGCTTCCTGGCGCGCTGCCGAGAGGACGCAGCAGCGTTGCGCAGCGGCACCTTGCCGCCCGTGGAAGTGCAGAAAATCGCTCACCGGATTGCAGGCATGGCGGGCACCTTGTGCCTTCATGATCTGGGTAAATCGGCTGCCGCTCTCGACGAGCGTATTGCGGAGGCTCTGCCTTACGACACCGAGCTCGACGCACTGCTTGTGCAGCTGTCGCTCATTTGAACAGCCCGCACGGTGAGGTTTCGTGCTGCACTTTGTTTCAAGCGGTAGCTCCGGAGCGGAAGGGGGGGGATATGGGCCAGAACGTCATGGGAAGCTTGTTCGCCGCAGGATGAAAGGCTTGGGGCCACTTTCACCTGCAAAAATTATCAGCGATCATTTTCCTGCCTGTGTAAGCCTGAGCTTCAGGCAGCTGAGTACCGGGTGTCTAGGGGGGCAGGCGATGAAGACGCTCGCATTCTTGATAAACTTGACTACCGCTGGTGTTCTGGCGGCCTCGCCTGCGCTGGCTGAGGATAGCGCTCGAAGCATGGGTGGAGCATCAGATAGCCCGGACCTGCGCTTCTGTCCCAATCGGCCCAGCCTTGGATCCTCTGCCTGCACAACCAACCCCGGGCATGTGCAATTCGAATATTCCCTTGTTGACTGGCAGCGTGAGAGCAACGCGTTAGAACGCGAGGACCAGCTCATCATCGCGGACCTGCTGGCGAGAATAGGTATAGGTAAGCAAACAGAGGTGCAGATCGGCTGGACAGCCTTCGGCACGGATCGAGAGCGGCGCAAAGGTTCAGGCAGGGTCAGCCAGATCAACGCCATCGGGGATGTCCGATTAGCGGTACGACGGAATCTCCGTAATCCTGATGGTGATGGTCTGTCGTTCGGTGTCGAACCATTCGCTATCCTCCCGCTGGGGCGTCAGCCAATTGGCAGTGGCGATTGGGGCGCAGGGGTGGAGGTGCCAATTACCTACGACCTGTCTGAATCAGTTAACCTCGCTTTCACCGGCCGAGTTGCGGCGCTTACAGACGAGGATGGCCAAGGTCGCCATCGTAACTACAGTGGCGTGGTCGGCCTCAGCTACAACGTTTCAGATGCGATAACATTGGCCAGCGAAGTATCGGTGGAGGAAGACAATGATCCGATGGGGAGCGAGACTCACGTTCTGGCGGCACATTCGGCGTCATTGCAAATGACCAGGCGAACGCAGCTTGATCTTATCTTTGCAGCTGGGCTCACCAAGGCGACGCCAGACCTTCGATTTGCACTGGGAGGATCAATACTGTTCTGATCTCTACGGCAGATGCGAAGTTCACCATCCACTCCGAGAATGGCAGCTCGCCCCCATGCCGGTCATTGACCTCCATAGCTGCCCGCATCGAATGCAGAAAACTTCCTCGCGTGCTGATCGCAGTGGAAGTGATGAAGCCGAATCGCCAAGTGGGCGTCAACCAGGTTCACATGCTCTGCAAGTTGGATCACTTCGCGCATATTCAATGTTAGATCTGCTGGATCATCGACGGCGTCCGCCGTGCCTAGCCTTCAAAGCGATGCAGTATCGCGCCGACACGTCGAGTACCGCGTTCCCGTAACGAGCACGTCACATCCCTTCGCCACGGGCGTCGTCAACCGACCGACAGCGACGCTGCGAGTTGGGTTAGGGGGGTAAGCACCGGGCCCACGGGTCACGGGTCAAGATCATTGCTGCATGCTCGTCGGCAGCGCCGCGATTCCGAACCAGTACGGTTCGGGAGCGGCAGGCGCCTGTCTCAGGCCTTTAGCGATGGACATCCAATCGTCACGGGGGGTTCAATTCATGCCGTTCAGTTTCAACCGCGCGCGTTCCGCACATCTTCTTCTGGGCACCGCCCTTGCGGCCCTCACCATCATGCCTGTCGCTGCGCAGGTCGCGCCCGTTGCGATCGCCAACGAAGATCCGGTGAGCGAAAATTCGGACGGGGCCGATATTCTAGTCTCTGGCTATCGCCGCAGCCTCGACGAAGCGATCGAATTGAAGCGCAATACGATCGGCTTTTCGGACTCGATCGTCGCTACGGATATCGCCGATTTTCCTGAACAGAACCTGTCCGAAGCGTTGCAGCGCGTGCCGGGCGTGGCGATCGAGCGGAATCGCGGGCTGGGTACGCGCGTGAACGTTCGTGGACTGCCGTCTGAGTTTACATTCGTATCCATCAACAAGCTGGCCACCGCGTCGGGGTCGGGTGGACGCGACGTTGAGTTCGATATTTTCGCCTCCGAACTGATCCAGTCGGTCACCGTTCAGAAGTCGCCGACCGCCGCAGATGAGGAAGGCGGTATCGCAGGGTCGGTTTACATCCGGACCGCGCGGCCGTTCGACAACCCGGGCCTGCGTCTCGTCGGCAGTGTCGAAGGCGCGTACAACTCGATCTCGGAGAAGGTCGATCCGAACTTCTCCCTCCTCGCCAGCCACACCTTGGGCGATTTTGGCGTGCTAGTGTCGGCGGCCAAGCAGCAACGCACCAACCGCACCGACAGCAACTCAGGCATCAACTTTCGTCCGATCGCGCGCTGGACCGATCGCACCGGTGCCAATCGCAACCAGGCGCTCGCGGTGCTTCAGCGCGACGCCGGCATCACCTTCACTAACGCGGACAAGAACCGTATCGTCTTCCTCGACAAGGTTGGCGACCGCGTCTACCAGAATGACCAGGATCGCCTTGGCCTGTCCGGTTCGGTCCAGTACAAGCCCAGCAATGAGTTCAGCCTGTCGGTCGATGCATTCCTCGGGTCCTACGACGTTACCGAAGACGAATATGATGCCGCTGGCTATTCGGCATCGAGCAACTCGACGCTTGCGACCATCCACGAGTTCGACGCGAAGACTTTGTCGAAGGACGGGATCGTGGTCCTGCGTGACGTTTCGTACACCAACACGCAGCATGAGTTCCTAAGCAAGGAGTTCATTCGCGAAACCGACTACCGCCAGTTCGGCACCGAGATGAACTGGACTCCTGGAAGCTGGAAGATCAACGTGCTGGGCGGCTATTCCGGCGCCGAGAAGACGCTCGACAGTGCCAATCTGAAGCACGTCGCCTACGCGCCGTCACGCACCCGCTATACCAAAACTGGCGGCGAAACGGTTCCGAGCGACAATCCGCGCACGATCGACATGTACAACGCACCTGCCTCCTACCTCTTCGAGGCGTATGAAACGCAGCGCGAGCGTATCCAGGACGACAAATATGCCGCGCAGGCCGATGTCGGATATGATTTCGGCGAACGCTTCCTGCGCCAGATCCATGTGGGCGCGCGCTACACGAACAAGACCAACGAGCGCGCATATGGCGAAGAAAGGATCCAGGGGCCGACACGCGGCAGCACGGCTTACGTCAACAAACGCACGCTGGCCGATAGCCCGCTCACGCCCGTCACCGACATTGCCGGCGGCAAGGCATATCAGGTGCGGGATCTGAACTGGTCGCAGGTTTCCAACGACTATGCGCGCGATTTCTTCCGTCCTGACGGCTTCGTTACGCCGTTTTCCGATGGCAATTACTACAAGGTGCGCGAGGAGACGGTCGCGGCCTATGCGATGGCGGACTTCCAATTCGACGTCGCGGTACCGGTGTTCGTCAATGTGGGCGGACGCTATCTTCGCACCACCATCCGGTCGGAAGGGTTCTTCCAGATCCAGAATCCGGACGGCAGCACGGGGTACACCGACGCTCCGGTCTCGAGCACCGGGCGCTATGACAAGTTCCTGCCCTCGTTCAACGCACATGCCGAGCTGACCGACAGCCTGTTCCTGCGTGCAGCGGCATCGCAGACGTTGATCCGCCCGGCGCTGACCGATCTTGCCTACAAGCGCACTGCCAGCTTCAACGATTTCCGCTTCACCGACGGCAACCCGAACCTGAAGCCAACCTTTGCCGACCAGTGGGAGGTCGGCGCGGAGAAGTATTTCGGGCGCGGCGGCATCGTGGCTGCATCCTATTTCTGGAAGAAGATCAAGGGTGTCGTCCAGAACCGCCTGACCGGAACCGTGCCCGGCGTCACTAAGTACAATGCCAACGGGACGGTCGATGGTGTCTACGATTTCGACGTCTACCAGCCGGTGAACGTCGAGGGATCGTACGACATCAACGGAATCGAGCTGAACGCGGTGGTTCCGTTCGGGATGTTCGCCGACTGGGCCGATGGTTTCGGCATCAACGCCAATGCGACGTTCCTTGACAGCTCGCTTACCGGCCAGTCGGATCTTGGCATCGACACCTCACCGGTCGGCCTGGCTGATACGGTCTACAACGCCACGGTCTTTTATGACCGCGGGCCGGTGTCATTGCGGGTGTCCTACAATCGCAAGGGCGCTTATGTGGAGCGGGTCGAGCGCAATATGTACCCAGTCTATCGCGACGCCTATGGGCAGTTCGATTTCGCCGCGAGCTACCAGTTGACCCCCAATTTTCGCGTCGAGCTTCAGGGCATCAACATCGGCAACGCGAAGACCAAGGGCTATACCATGGATCCTTTGTTCCCTGTCCTTTATGAAGCGTCGGGCAGCCGCATCAGCCTGGGCGTGCGCGCCCAGTTTTGAGGTCGTTCGCTGGCCGGCGCTTCCGTAGAGGCGCTGGTCAGCATCCTGATCGCGGCGCCAGCGCAGGCGCCGCAACGACGAACAAGAGTCGAAATCTATTATTGCGCGGAAGGGGCCGCCGGTATGGCGCTCTTCCCAACCCCGGAGTTCCGCCATGTTCGCTCGCCTTGCCCTCGTCGCCGTGCTTGCCTGCACGTGCCATTCGGCACTCGCGCAGGAAGGCGGCCCTGACCTCTCGCGGGCGGCGCGCGGCGACCTGCGCGAACCTGGCGGGGCACGTCGCCTGAAAGGCGACATGCGCGACCAATATGCCCGTTTGAGTGTCCGGGGCGATGTGCGCAACGTCATCCTGTTGATCGGAGACGGCATGGGGGATTCCGAGATCACGATCGCGCGAAATTATTCAGAAGGCGCGGGAGGCTATTTCAAGGGGATCGACGCGCTGCCCTTCACCGGCCAGTACACGCATTATGCGCTCGATCGGGAAACCGGGAAGCCAGACTATGTGACCGACAGCGCGGCCTCGGCCACCGCCTGGGCATCGGGTGTGAAGACCTATAACGGCGCGATCGGCGTCGATATCGCGGGTCGACCCCACCGGACGCTGCTGGAACGCGCCAAGGCGAGGGGCCTCGCCACCGGCGACGTGTCGACGGCCGAAATCCAGGACGCCACGCCCGGCGCGTTGCTCGCGCATGTAACGCACCGCAGTTGCTACACGCCGGCCACCACGCTCAAGACCTGCCCACAAAACGCGCTGGAGAATGGCGGCGCAGGCTCGATCACCGAACAGCTGCTCGACACGCGCGCAGACCTGGTCTTGGGCGGCGGCGCGGCCAGTTTCGCTGCGGTCGCGACCGCGGGCAAGTGGAAGGGCATGACGCTCTCCCAGCAAGCGTTGGCGCGCGGCTATCGGTTCGTCCGGAACGCGTCCGAGCTGGAAACGGTGACGCGCGCCGATGACGGGGCGCCGGTGATCGGTATCTTCTCGGAAGGGCACATGCCTGTCCGCTGGACGGGACCGAAGGCGAGCTACCACGGCAATATCGACAAGCCTGCCATTACCTGCGCTGCAAATCCCGCGCGCAACGCCAATATCCCGACGCTCGCCGCGATGACGCAGAAGGCGATCGCTCTGCTAAAGGGCAATCGGAAGGGCTTCTTCCTCCAGGTCGAAGGCGCGTCGATCGACAAGCAGGACCATGCCGCCAATCCTTGCGGGCAGATCGGCGAAACGGTTGATCTAGACGAAGCCGTTCAGGTCGCGATGGCGTTTGCCAAGGCGGACCGCCACACGCTGGTGATCGTCACGTCCGACCATGCCCACACCAGCCAGATCATCGGAAACGGCACGCGCGCGCCTGGCCTGACCGCTACGCTGAGAACGCGTGAGGGCGGGCTAATGACGGTCAACTACGGCACGGCGGAAGAAGGTTCGCAGGGGCATACCGGCACGCAGCTGCGCATCGCCGCTTATGGCCCGCGCGGCGTAAACGTCAGCGGCCTGCTCGACCAGACCGACCTTCACTACATCATCAACGACGCGCTTCACTTGCATTGATTGGCGACCGTCGCTTTGACCGAACCGCATCGGGGGCGGCGCGTACTCCCGCATCTCCCCCCCTGGCCCCGGCCGTTTTATCTTGAAAACGCCTCCAGGTGTTTGCGTTCAAGACTTAGAACGTTTGCGACGACGCATGCCGATCGGGTGATAGTCGCACCAGTTGCCGTTCCGTCTAGCCGTCTAAACCGTTGAAAGGCGCGGCTGAGCAACGTGAGCGAGCATTCGGTGTAGAGAAACGGCAAGCCGCGCTGAATAAGCGATTATTGAACATTCATGCCGATGTTTGTTCCGGCATGGGGTGATCTGACGCGGTTGCCAACGTCAAACTCTACATGCGTCGCAGTGTGATCCGCGTGATCTCAGAAGGCACGCCGAGCCTGAGCGCGAAACCCGGCCACAGCCCAGTGCCATTGCTCACATAAAGCGTCATGCCGCCTAACTCATAGCGACCCGATACGAACCCGGCGTTGCCGCGCGCGACAAGCCGGTCCAGGCCCTTGATCATGCCACCATGCGTGTGTCCCGACAGCTGGAGCGTGACGCCGCGCCCCGCAGCCGCTCGAGCGTCTCGCGGCTGGTGGTCCAGAAGAACAATCGGCGCTTCGGCAGGAGCGCCTCTGAGGGCAAGGCCGAGGTCAGGGGCAGCCTCGCCGACGCTCGGCGCCGACAAGTCCGTAACACCGGCGAGGGTTAGTCGAGCATCGCCGCGCTGAATCACGGCATGGGCGTTTGGTAGCATACGAATGCCCATGCTCGAGAGGTGACGCATCCACGCATGGTAGTCGAAGAAATACTCGTGATTGCCTGGGATCGCGTACACCCCGTCGGGTGCATGCAAGTCCCTGAGCGGCTCCACGTCCATCCTGCGCATCTGCACCGAGCCATCGATGAAGTCGCCCGTCACGACGATCAGGTCGGCGCCAGCCGCATTGGAGCGAGTGACGACGGCCCTTGCCCACTTCGCCGTAAACAGGCGGCTGATATGAAGATCCGTGAGCTGGACGATGCGGTACCCGTCCAAAGGGGCCGGAAGGTTGCGGATCACGACCGCCACGTCCTTGACCGGCGGTATGCGAAGAGCGTTGCCGACGCCGATCACCGCGAGGAGCGCCGCCAGCAGTGCTGCGGCATAGCGGAGCCAGTCAGGCTCTCGGATCATTTCGCGCCGGACGAGCATCGTCAGCAGGGCGCCGACGTCCAAGAGAAGCTGAAGGACAGCAAGGAGGAGCAGCGCGCCAAACGCCCAGTTGAACAGGATCACGAACGAGCGCGGGAACTCGGGGGCGAACACCGACCCCGACGAGAGCCGGCTCCACAGGTGAAACTGCGACGCGCCAAGCGTCATGAGCGCGACGGGTATCTTGGCCCAGAACGGAAGCGGAAGTGGCCACAACCAACGAACCAAGACGACCAGCGCTGGCACGGCGAAGACGAGATTGAAGATGATCGAGCCTCTACGTTCGAGCGATATTGCGGTGTAAACGAGGCGTACTCCGCGCGTATCCGCGTCAACAGATAGAACGGCGCGGGTGAGTTCGTCGCGTTCCGTTTCCATGCCGCCATCTGAGATGCGCTAATCGGACGCCGTGTCGGGACACTTACGCGAAGAACGCTCCGCAACACCTTCAGCCTAAGCCGCGAGCTTGATTCCGCTATTGGATCACTTCAACGGCCAAGTGGCACCTGAACGAATTACCGATGTTCGGAAGCGCCTCCGAACCGCCTCATGGACAACCCAGGCGCATTCCCTGCCGGAAAGCTGATCGAGAGGCGGCGCCGGCGGGTAGATCCGCTCGCTGACCAATCCTGGCACCTCCGCGAGATGGCAGCAACTTCGGATGCTGCGAAGCGCTTACATCGCTATGACACAGAAGCCCAATCGTAAGTCGCGTGTGGCCTCCACCGCCGCTCCCCGCCGCGAGTCTGCCTGGAGGGAGTGGATCGTTCAGAACAGGGGATGGCTCGCCACGGGAGCAGGCACTGCGGCGATCGTCGGAACCGCATTATACAACCGGGCAAGCGCCCAACGTGCCGAGAGACAAACGCCGCCCGCCGGCAAATTTGTTGAGGTCGACGGTGTCCGGCTGCACTATCTCGACCGGGGTGAGGGTGCCGTAGTTGTGCTGCTCCACGGTGACGGGGTCATGCTGCAGGACTTTGAGGTCAGCGGCGTCCTGTCGCTCGCGGCCGAGCAGCATCGGGTCATCGCCTTTGATCGTCCAGGATACGGTTATAGCGAGCGCCCGCGCTCAACTGTTTGGACGCCAGCCGCGCAGGCAGAGCTGATCGCAAAGGCCTTGATTGCAATTGGCGTAGATCGCGCCGTGGTGGTGGGGCACAGCTGGGGGACGCTGGTGGCGCTTTCGATGGCGCTTGACCATCCGGGCGTCGTCTCAGCTTTGGTGCTGCTGTCGGGTTACTATTACGGCACTGCTCGCCCCGACGTTATTTCGGGGTCGGTGCCTGCCATACCGCTCGTCGGCGACTTGCTTACCTACACGGTAGGTCCATTGCTGGGTGTTCTCAGCGGTTCCATCGGGGTTAGAGCAAGCTTTGCGCCTGCGCCCGTATCCCCCAAGTTTGCTGACTTTCCAAAGGCACTGGCCCTGCGCCCGTCGCAGATCCATGCAAGCTCCGCTGACGCAGCCCTGATGGTGCCCAGTGCGTTGGCGGTGAGCCGCCGCTATGGCGAATTGACTTTGCCGGTGATCATCATGGCCGGGCGAGGGGACCTCATCGTCCATATCGACAAGCACGCCGAGCGCCTCGTTGGTGACATCAAAGAAGCGGAGTTGCGGATCGTGCCGGACCAAGGGCACATGCTGCACTATGCAGTGCCTGAGCAGGTCGTTGCGGCGATCGGCGATGTGGAGGCTCGCGCAAGATAGGTGCCAAGCTTCGGACACCTTTTCACCTGAAGTCGTTGCCGCAGTATGCACACACTTCCAAACCCTCCGGGCGGCGCTCACCTGCGAACCATCGCGATGCCTAGGGACGCGAACCCCAGCGGCCATATTTTCGGCGGTTGGACCCTATCGCAGATGGACCTCGCCGGGGCGACATTCGCTGTTGAACGAGCGACAGGGCCGGTCGCCACAGTCGCAATCGACGCCATGCGGTTCCTACGGCCGATATCTGTCGGCGATGAGGTAAGCTGCTTCTGCTCATGGGAAGACGAGGGATCGACGTCCATCAAGGTCAAGGTCGAGACGTGGACCCGAGTGCGGGGCACCAAAGAAGCAGAGAAAGTTACCGAAGGCGTGTTCACCTACGTTGCCATGACAAACGAGGGACGGCCCCGCGGCCTGGACGACGCGGCCTGATCTAAGGTCCGGATCGGGAAACACCGGTAGCGCCAGGTCGGCACTGATGCTCCTGTGAAAATCGAGGTAGCGCCTAGGCAGGAAACAAGTTCGGTCTCTGGGAAAGCGCCACGGGTCTTCACGCTGGCGCCCCCGGTTAAGAGGCTGCGAATAGTCGGCGTAACGCGACGGTCAAGCCCACAGGTCCGGACTGTTGGCGAGGCCTCAAGCGCACGGACAAAGTTGATACGCCAGACATACAGACTGATCGAACAATCGCGGGCCGGGCGACAGTCCGATCAGTCGTTTCTCCATAGTCGTACCGTGACTCAATTCGGCGTCGGCACGTCGGCGGGAATGAGTTGCTCATGCTTCAGCTCCTGCCAAACCGCGGCCGGAACGACGGCTTCCATCAACCGCGCGTTCTCCGTCACCTTTTCCGCGCGCTTCGCGCCGGGGATGATCGCTGCGACGACCGGGTGCGCGGCGCAGAACTGCAGCGCCACAGAGCGGATGTCGGCACCGTGGCGATCGCATATCGTGGCGATCCGGTCGCGTCCCGCGATCATCTCGGGTGGCGCGTCTTTATAATCGAAGGTTCGTCCGCCCGCGAGCAGACCCGAATTATATGGGCCGCCGATCACGACATGTACGCCGCGCTCACCGCACATCGGGAACAAGCGCTCCACCGCGGGCTGGTTGAGCAGGCTGTAGCGGCCGGCGAGCAGGAAAACGTCGGGGTCTGCCTGCTCCAGCGCGCGAATACACGGCTCGGTTAGGTTAACCCCAAGGCCCCAGGCCTTGAGGGCCCCCACTTCGCGTAGTTGCGTAAGCGCGCGAAACGCGCCGGTTCGCGCGATTTCGAATTGTTCCTCCCATGCGTCACCGAGATGGTCGGCGGCGAGATCGTGGACGAAGGCGATGTCGATCTGGGCAAGGCCGAGCCGCTGATAGCTGTCCTCGATCGAGCGCATCGTCGCGTCGTATGAATAGTCGGGCTGTACGCGAAATGGCAGACCATCGACGAAAGGCGCATTGTCCGGTCGGCCCGCATCGGGACGGAGCAGGCGGCCGACCTTGGTCGAGAGGGTAAAGTCCTCGCGCGGGTATTGCCGCAGCACGTTGCCGAAGCGGTGTTCGGACAAGCCGCTGCCGTAATGCGGCGCAGTGTCGAAGTAGCGTACGCCGCTGTCCCAAGCGGCGACCAGCGCGGCCTCAGCTGTCACGTCGTCAACGCGCTCGAACATGTTGCCGAGCGGCGCGCCGCCAAAGCCAAGCGGACCGGGAGGAGGGAAGTGAGGCATGTTACCGTCCTTGATGATAGTGGAGGGAGCGCCGGCGCTTGACACTGTCGGTCGCTCAACGAACGAGCGACTGTCGCTTTCCTTGTTTTTACCAAAGCCAGACGGACGCCTGCGTCACCTCGCGGTCCGAACGCTTTCGCCGTCTCGCCTCAGAACGACCTCTTCATTTCCAAGAGGCTGACACCAAAAGGCAGAAGCTTAATGACCGTCGGGGTCTTAGCGGATGTCTCGTTTGCTCGGACGCGTCAGGCCGCGGAGACGCGCTTGTCAGCGGATCGAGCGGAGTAGCTCGGCGACAGTCGGCTTCGCGATCTGCGGGCGCACGATTGCTTCGACAGTGCCGGAACGGAACTCTGGCCACAGTCGAGGCGATGTTTTCGTCGGGATAAGCGTCGAACAGAGCTTCAATGGTCAGTCGTGCGGCAAATGCCCGATCAGCACGCTATTCGCGTCGCCGAGTCAGCCCGCTCGATGCTGGGCAACTGGCGCGACAATTACAAGCAAACGCGGCCGGATGGCGAAGTAGGCTCGCTGACGCCGGCGATGCTGCCGGGCCCGTTGCACAGTCTTGCCCGCAATTGAGGCGATATATTCGGATATAACTTATTATTGGAAAACTTTTAAGATCGCGTCAAGAACTGGGTCGATATCGTTCCTGTGCAAGTAATTGGCACAAACATGAGTCGGCAAGAGCTCAGGATGATTTGCACCTGGAAAATTACTCAACTAAAGGGTGTCTGTAAAGCTATTTATGTTTGAGCTGACCGGCATCGCTAAACTCGAACCTATAATCGTCTCCGCGGGCTTGCCGATCAGGTACCCTTGCACCTGATTGCAGCCCCAAGCACGTAGGTCTGCAAGCTGCTCCTCAGTTTCGACCCCCTCCGCCAAGATGGTAAGGCCCAAGCTTTTCCCGAGACCGATGATTGCTTTCACGATCGAAACCGACGGTGCATGCGTCAGCATGGAGGCGACAAAGCTCCGGTCGATCTTGATCTTGTCGAAGGCAAAGTCCTTAAGGTTGCTGAGTGACGAGTGTCCGGTGCCAAAGTCATCCATCACCGCCTTCGCGCCGTGATTCTTCAGCGACTCCAAGGCAACAAGCACGTTGTCACGTTGGAAGCCTAACAAGGTGGCGCTTTCTGTCACCTCCAGCTCAAGTCGACACGGTGCGACATTCCAGCGGCGCGCTGCCTCGATGATTTCGTCAGCCAGATCACCGGATCGGAACTGAAGCGGCGACAAATTGATAGCCACCACCATGTGCGGTGGCCATGATGAAGCCGCGGCGAGTGCGCGGCTGATAACCCAACTTCCAACTGACGTTATTATCCCGGTCGACTCTGCTACCGGAATGAAGAGGTCGGGCGCGATGTCGCCCAAGGTCGGGTGTTTCCACCGCAACAGAGCCTCATATCCGACAATCCGCAAGGACCCCGCGTCGGCGATTGGCTGAAAAACAAGGCGGAGTTGGTCACCCGAGATAGCTTGTTCGAGATCCCGGGCCAGCATCAAGCGAAGGCTTTCCTCTTCCTTTAGGTGTTTGTTGAAAAAGCGGGCAGTGTTCCTGCCATCTGCCTTTGCCCGATAAAGCGCCAAGTCGGCGAGCTCATGCAGAGATTCGCCTGCCTGCCCCGGCTCTGAAAGCGCCGCACCGATGCTCATCCTGATCGGAATGTCTTCGCTCGCGAGTTCCCGCACTTCCTTGAAGATCCGGGAAATTAGCATTTCCGCCGCGTTCGGCTGCGCATGAGCGACCTGGATGATGGCGAACTCATCCCCGCCGATCCGGGCAACAAGATCGTCCTGACGAACGCAGGAGGACAGAAGATGGGCGGCGCGCTTCAGGGCCTGGTCACCGCCGGCGTGACCATGTCGATCATTGATCGCCTTGAAATCATCAAGGTCGATGGCCAGCACCGCCACCACGTCGCCGGTTCGCTCACTGCGCGATAGTTCGTGTGCGAGGCGACTTTCGAACAACAGGCGATTTGCCAGTCCGGTGAGCATATCATGATGCGCCAGGAACTCGACGCGGCGCTCTGCCGTGCGGCGGCTTTCGACCGCACCACGGTATTCAAATAATCCCCGGGCCAAATCGCCCAGCTCGTCCTTGCGATCGAGACCATCAATCTGCCCGTCGCCGAGTCCCATCCTGAACTCACCCAGGCGGGCGGCCAGGCCGGTAATAGGCAACAAGAGATTGCGTCGAAGCCAAATCGCCATGCCAAAGATGATGGCGACCGTAATCAGGCCGCCAATAAGCACTTCCACGATGCTTCTACGGCTCTCCAGCCTGTTCTTTTCGGCGGCTCGCCAAATACCGAGCACCAGCGTCTCGCGAGCCTCGCTACGGCTGGCTTCAAGGTGCTTCAAGGATAAGACGAAGCGCGGCATCGTCCTCTTGATCAGGCCGGGCTCCTGCCGAGCGACTCGGATTAGTGCCTTTGAAATGCGAGCGAAATCGATGCTTGCTCGCCGGGCCTCCTTGATCTGGTCCCACCGAAAGCTGCGGTCGGTTCTCATCAGCTTTAGAGGTCTGGACGCTAAGCGTTCAAAAGCATCCGCCTGTTTCGAAAGCTGTTCCCACCGGGCAACAGAGATAGCGATCCCGCGTTCCGCCTCTCGCGTGGCATCACCGACATCGAGACGCAACCGACGCTGCGCCTGATCATGCTGATCTTCGATGCGTAAAGCTTCGCTCATTGAAGCGATGCTTGCGTCCGCATCGTGGATCTTGTCGCTAACGGTGAGACCGATCGCCAGGAGGACCAAGGCCAATACGATCACAGCGGCGCAAGCGATTGACACGCGTGTTGAGATCGTAAGTCGCACGGGCTCCTCCTTCGAGCGAGCCTTTGGCCGGAAAGCCTTACTTAGCGGTTAGTGCCCGCGACCAGGGCGCCTTCGGCCGAATATGACCAGCCTGTTAGAGTGCGCTCCAACCGCGCCGCCGCCACCAGGGTGCGGATGGTGATGCCGGGAGGCAGCGGCGTGGGCGCCCGCTGTCGACGGCTCGGTTGGCCTCCTCGCTTTCGCGTGACCGCACCGGATTAGCGGGCGTGCGAAGGCCCCCGAAGGACCATCTGTTCACGCTCCGGCTCGGGTGCGATCAGCCGCCGAAGCTGCGACGAAGGTTGATGCCGATGTTGCGCGGCTGTGATGCGCCCCACCAGTTCGCGGGGGTGAGATCGCCACCGTTTGACGCTCCCTGATAATAAGAAGCGTCGAAGAGGTTCTGAACATAGGCGCCAACTTCCAGCCGGCTTCCGAGCCGAAATCCCGCGCGAAGGTTGACGGCAACATAAGCGTCACGCCGAGTAACGCCGCGCCAGTCGAACGCCTCGCGGCGGCGGCCTTGATAACTCCACTCTCCCGACAGGAAGAGCTCGCCGGACACAAGCGGGTAATGTGCCGTTGCCACCCCGTTCGACGCCCAGGTCGGATTGGCGAGCCCGCCGCAATCGTTTGATGTGCAGCCTCGATCGCCGCTGGTCACCGTCCGCGTCCAGGTCACGTTGCCGTAGACGTCGAAGAACCGGGTGGGCCGGAGGGTCGCCGCGGCTTCCACGCCGTAGCCACTGACCTTGCCCACGTTGATCACCTGCTGCGTCCTCGTCGCGGTGTCCCAGTGATTGGTCTGCAGGTCGCGGTAGACGTAGTGAAAAGCGGCCACATCAAATTGCAGGCGGCGGCTCCACACATTGGCTTTGACGCCGAGCTCCTTGCTCCACACCGTCTCAGGGTCGAACGCATCGGGACGGGTGCCCGCCGGTGTCTCGCCGAACTCGGGGATCGGCGCGGGTGCATCCACCGTGAAGGTGCCGAACCCGCCCGCCTTGTAACCCCTCGTGACGCTTGCGTAGAGGTTGATCTGATCGCTCGGTTCGTAGCGCGCGAACAAGCGCGGCGTCAGCCCATGCCACGAGCGCGCGTCGCTGACGGCGCCCAGCGTATAATAGCTGAAGGTCCAGATGTTGCCGAGGCTGCTCTCCGTCGGCGGGATGTTGAGCGAGAAGTCCTTGCGATCCCAGGTGTAGCGTAGCCCGGCCCCCAGCTGCAGCCGTGGCATCGGCCTGACGTTCACGTCGGCGAACGCCGACAGCCCGGTAGCGACATTGCGGGCCGCGTTGCTCTGCACGATCATGCCGTCCGGGCTTGGCGTGAACGACGTCCCGTACAGATCCTGCGTCAGCTCCTCGCAGTCTGAATAGCCATAGCCGGCGACGCAGACGAGATTTTCGGCGGCCTCGTCGTCATAATGCGCGCGCACGCGCTCACGATAACCGGACACGCCGGCCGACCAGCTCAGCAACCCCCCGCCCGGGGAGACCAACCGGAATTCGTGGCTGGCGTAGGTCCCCGATTGCCACTGTCGATAGGTCCCGAGCGGGAGCGCCGTCCCATCGTAATCCTCGAAGTACGAGAAATTGTGCCCACGATAACCGGTAAGCGATGTGAGGGTGGCGAAGCCGAGCTCCAAATCAGCCTGCGCGGTGATGCTGGTGATCGATCCCCGGTCGCGCGGTTCGACAAGGTCGCTGTCGATCGAGCGCGCATCGCCGCGGATCACCACGGCGGTGCCGAGCGTCTGGTCGAGATAGTCGAGGACCTCACGATCGTCGTTCGAACCGCGATAGACGGTGCCGTCGAGCCGCCGGCGTTCATGTTCGGCGGTCAACAGCAGGCGTACCGCGCCCCGTTCGTGCGCCAGTGAGATGCGCCCAGCCGTCTTGTTCTGCCCCAGCAGCCGATCGTTGCCCGGCGTGAACGCATTGTCGATCCACCCATCGGCGCGAACGCCATAACCCGCGATCCTGAGGGCCGATGAGCGTCCTAGTAGCAGGTTGATCGCGCCTTCCGCCTCGAACCGGCTCGGCTGACCGATCGCCACATCGACATAGCCGGCGGTGCGATCGAGCTCCGGTTTCGCGGTAATGACGCTGATCGCGCCCGAGATGGCGTTGCGCCCGAACAGGAAGCCTTGCGGACCGCGCAGCACCTCGGCGCGTGCGATGTCGAAGAAGGAGGTGACCGCGGATCCGCTGCGGCCCTGGTGAACCCCATCCTTGAACAGTCCAATCGCCGGATCACCGCCGATGCCGTAATCGTTCGAAACGATGCCGCGAATGGCGAGACTGTCGATATAGCTGTCTTCGGAATTGCCGCTCAATCCAGGAGCATAGATGGCAAGGTCTTTGACGTCGTCGATACGGGTACGGGCGATGAAGCCGCCGTCGAATGCGGCAAGCGCGAGCGGCGTCTTGCGGCTCAGCTCGGGTCGCCGCTGCGCGGTGACTTGGATATCTCCCGGCGCCTCGGCCGAGGACGGACGCTCATCGGCTGATTGTCCAGCCGCTGGCGCTGGTGCGAGGGTTGCTGCGACAATCGCCCCGAGTGTGCAGCGCAAAGTGGCATCGCAGCGGGACGCTGCACCCAAGTAAAAAGAGATAGCGCGCGATCTGCCCGGCCCGCCGCGCGGACCCGGAACAATCGATGACGATGTGAGCATTTGCGCAGAGAAGCTAGGCACGTAGCTCCTCTGAGCTAAGCTACTGAAGATCGCGTTAAGCGAGCGACATTCAGCTCTCTCTCGTGACGCCCTTAAGTCGTCTTTAAGTGCTTTGTTGTTACGCGCCGCTGATGTTCGGCACCCCTTCGAGTCATCCGGCTGTCGACCGTCAGTGGCGCTTCTTCACGCGCGTCGCCCTGCCGGCCATCGCGGCGGTGTTCGTGCTTGCCGGCGTGCTCGCCGCCGTCATGCTGCTGGCAGCTCGACAGGCGAACCAACTGGCTGCCGATCGGCAGCAAGCTTTGGCGACGACCGTACTCAAGCAAAGCATGGCGCAAGTGGCGCATGACCAGGAAGCCGTTACCGTTTGGGACGAAGCAGTTGAAAAGGTGCGCAGCTCCCAGCCTGATTGGCCGTGGCTTGACGCCAATCTCGGGGTTTGGTTGCACACCTATTATAGTCACGACGAGGCATATATTGTCGATTGCTCTGATCACCCGATCTACACCATGCGCGGCGGCAAGCGCGGATCGCCGTCTGATTATCAGCCTACCCGACCGGTCGTTGCGCCGCTGATTGCCAAGCTGCACGCCAAATTGCGCCTGCCCGCGAAAACGCAGTTAAACGAGGCTGAGCAAAGCCCCGGTGTTGTTGACCTCGCGATGATCCGCAACCATCCGGCAATTGTCAGCGTCAAGCCGATCATCTTCGAACACGGCGCGCCGCGCCAAGTGCCCGATCGCGTATATGTTCATGTCAGCGTGCGCTACCTGGACGCCGATTTCGCCGCCGGGATGAGCAGAGAATATCAGCTTGATCAGGCGAGCTTTGCCCCGTCTGCGCGATCGGACGATGGTTACCGTTCCGTGCCGCTACGCTCGGACTCTGGCGCGCTTCTCGGATATTTTACGTGGCGGCCATTCGGTCCTGGCGCGCTGATGATCAAGCAGATCGTGCCTTATTCCGTTGGCGCGCTGCTGATCATGCTCGTGACGATCTTGCTATTGTTGCGGCGTATCAGGCACAGCACGCTCCAACTTGAGGCCAGCCAAGCGCAAGCACAGCATCTGGCGTTTCACGATGCGCTTACCGGGCTGGCGAATCGCGCGCTGTTCGATGAGCGGCTCACCCGTGCGCTGGCCGAAGCGCATCAAAGCTCGCGCTCCGTTGCCTTGCTTTATTTCGACTTGGACCGCTTCAAGCATGTCAACGACACTTTGGGCCACCCGGCCGGGGATCAGCTGATCTGCGCCATGGCGAAGCGTCTGGTCGCCGCTACCCGCTCGAGCGATGTTGTTGCGCGAATCGGCGGTGACGAATTCGCGATCATCCAGACCGGCGTCGCCTCGGTCGCCGAAGCGGAAGTGCTGTGCATGCGGATCGTCGAGGCGGTCAGCGAGCCGTATCTTCTGGCCGGAACCAAGCTCAACGTCGGCGTCAGCATCGGGGTCGCGATGGCGCCAACCGATGCTCGCGATCGGACCGAACTGGCGCGCAAGGCGGATATTGCTCTCTACGAGGCAAAGGCGGCCGGGCGTGGGCGTTATGTCTTCTTTGCCGAGCAGATGGACGCCAGCATTCGTCACCGACGCGAGATCGAGCGTGACCTTCGCGCCGCGATTGCAGCCGGCGACGAGATGCACGTGGTCTATCAGCCGCTTTATTCGGCGCAGAGCGGCAGGATTACTGGCGCCGAAGCACTCGTGCGTTGGCAGCATCCCCACAAGGGCCTGATGTCGCCTTCGACCTTCATCCCCGTGGCGGAATCGACCGGCCTGATCGAACCGCTTGGTGAGTGGGTGCTAGAAGAGGCCTGCCGTGCCGCAGTAGCGCTGCCGCTCAACTCGATTTCGGTGAACGTGTCGGCGGTTCAACTTCGCAATGAAAAGTTCGCCGAACGCGTGATTGCTGTCCTTGAGCGCACCGGCCTCAAGCCGTCGCGGCTTGAACTGGAAATCACTGAAACAAGCTTCATCGAGAGCGTGGCGAACTGCCAACCTAACCTCGCCGCGCTTCGCGCTCGAGGCGTGAAGATCGCCCTTGATGATTTTGGAACCGGCTATTCCTCGTTCACCCACCTGCGCTACTTCGACGTCGATCGGATCAAGATCGATCAGAGCTTTGTCAACGGCATCGATGCCGAAGCGGGGGGGAGCGCGATCATTCAAGCGATCGTCGACCTGGCGAAGGCGAGCGGCATGCAAGTGACCGCAGAGGGCGTAGAGACGGCCGAGCAGAGTACGTTTCTGACTGAAGCTGGGTGCAACTCGCTTCAAGGATACCTGCTCTCCCGGCCAATCGGCGTGGGCGAACTCGCCGCGATGTGCACAAAGACTGCGGTTGGGACCTGAGCGGTACCTTTCTTTGTTGCTGCGAGGTTAAGGTATCCTGCGGGCCACGGGTTCTTTTTCGACAGCCGAATTTTTGAGCCGTTCACTTACCGCGCGCGATTGCTGTTCGACTCAGGCCTCACTCTACGAAGATGAGCGATTAGACTGAGCTCAAGCGTCCGAATAGCCGTCCACTGGCGCGACCAAAACACAGTCGCCCGACATTGCCGATCGTCACGGCAAGCCAGCACAACACGAACACATCTGCCCCCCTGTGACAATCAGGCGTTCGGCCAATGTGGTTGGGTCTGCCACACCTCGGTACAGACACGTTGCCGAGACCAGGACAGTGATGCACAGTGCCGCCGCCATCCCGAGCACGACGCCGCGTTGCTCCTGCGGAAAGTCGTTCGGGTCGGCAATAGGATCACCTTTTCCTGGGCCTGACGCGCCGTTAAGCGCAGCGGAATACGAAAGGGCGGCCGTTTCAAGTAGCGGAGCGAGATTTGGACGTTCCGCTGTCGGTCCTTGCAGCTGCGGAGCGGCGGTCAGCAAGCGCTCCGAACGTCGGCCGCTCGCCTCAGCGCCTCTACAGAAAACTGGCGGCCTTCTCCCAAGGCATGTCGGCGCGACAAGATGACACCCATGCACTTGCCGATCGGTTGCGACGCCATATCTCGTCTCAAGGAAAGTTTTGTCTCATTTCCGGAGGTTGGCCGTGAACACAGCAACGCCAAAGGATCTTACAATCACGCCGCGAGACCGCCGTTTCGCTAGGGGACGGGTGATGCAGCGCTGGTGGCTCAACAACGATCCGATCGCCACGGCCTTTTACAACGCGCTGTCCGTGACTTTCCCCAAAGGCGAAGGGTATTTCGTCGACAGCGTTCGCGAGTTTCGAGAGGGCGCGTCGCCGAAGCTGGCGGCGGAGATTCAGGCCTTCGTCAAACAGGAAGTGATGCACACCCGGGAGCACGTTGCGTTCAACCGCCACGTAGCGGAGCAGGGATATGATACCAAGTTGCTCGACCGTGATGTGGACAAAGCATTGGCATTGACCAACAACCGTGATCCGATTGCCGCGCTTGCCGTGACCACGGCGCTTGAACATTTTACCGCCATGCTCGCGCATGAGCTGATTGCAAATCCGAAGCACCTGGAAGGTGCGGATGAGCAAGCACGCGCACTTTGGCTTTGGCACGCGGCGGAGGAGATTGAACACAAAGGTGTCGCATACGACACATGGCAACATGCGACGCAGGACTGGACCAGACGGAAGCGCTGGTTTGTGAAATCCTTCGTGATGATCATCACGACTTGGCAGTTTTTCGTTGGTCGAGCCCGTGGGATGCTGGGTCTTTTGAGACAGGACGGGCTCACTGGGCCGCGTGTTTGGGCGAGACTCGGCTGGTATGCGTTTGGCAATCCAGGCATGGCCCGCAAAGTTGCTCGGGTCTGGCTGTCCTATTTCCTGCCGGGTTTTCATCCGTGGAAACATGATGATCGCGCGCTCATCCGGCTTGCCGAGAGCGATTACGAGGCAGCAGTGCTGCCGAAGCTTACACCTGCCGCCACGGCGTGAAGCGGCGTCGCGCCGCAGGCTTCGCCGCCGACAGCCGCCAGGGACTCGGCATCGCGGCGCCCGCTCATGAGCAGCATAGGGCATAACCACAACCATTCCGGTCAACGTGGCGGTTCCGGCAGCGCGCTCTTGTGAACGGACACGTCACGGCCATGCTGAGTCCATCGACGGACTGCTGGATGTTGGTATCGGCTCCACATCCTTGTTGAGCCGCACACTTTCGGCGGGTTGATCCGGAGAAGATCAAAGGCGATGGTCGGCTTAAGCGCGTAGAAGCGCGCAGCCATACTCGGCTACCTCAAGGAGACAGGATCTTGGCTGATCGTTCTGGGCCGCTCGCGGGCATTCGAGTGATCGACATAACGCAATTTGTGCTTGGCCCATACGCTACTCAGATCCTCGGCGATCTCGGAGCGGAGGTAATCAAGGTCGAAACACCTTCGGGCGATCGCCAGCGGCGGGAGATGGGCCGGATCGCACCGGCGGAGGACGTATCCGCCACCTTCCTCCAGTTGAACCGGAACAAGCGATCGGTGGTGCTCGACCTGAAATCTGACGCGGGTCGCGAGCACCTTCGCACGCTAATCCGCACGGCCGACGTGTTCGTCCACAACATGCGTCCAGAAGCGGTCGAACGGCTTGGCTTCGGCTATCGCGAGGTGCAGGCGATCCGCCCGGACATCGTTTACGGCTGGGCTTGTGGGTTCGGCAAGGGCGGGGCCTATGCTGGTCGACAGGCCTTTGACGATCTGATTCAGGGCGCGGCGGGGGCGACAGCCTTGCTCCCGATGTACGACGGCAATCCTGATCCCCGGCCGATCCCCACCTACATGGCCGACAAGGTGTGCGGCCTCATGCTAGTGATCGGTGTCCAATCCGCCTTGCTTCACCGCGAACGCACTGGTGAGGGGCAGGAAGTAAAGGTGCCAATGCTCGAGTCGTTTGCGGGGTTCCTCCTTGTCGAGCATCTTCACGGACACAGCTACAGCCCCCCGCGCGGTAAGCTCGGCCACCCGGGCGCACTCACGCCTTTCCGCAAGGCTCTCCAGACGAGCGATGGCTACATCATGATATTGGCGCAGGATGTGGATGCCTCCGACCGCTATCTCGCGCTGGGCGGGATCGATGCGGCAGAGGTCCAGCGTCGCTACGCCGCGGAGCCAGACGGTCGCGGACGCGTGGCTGCCTATCACCGCATGCTAGCGGAAGCCGCGGCGACCCGAACCACAACGGACTGGATGGATCTCGGGACGAAGCACAGCATCCCGATCATGCGCGTCAACAGCCTGGAAAGCGTGCTTGAAGACCCACACCTCACTGACGTCAGCTTCTTCTCCGCAAGGCCGATCGACGATGAGGTAGGCAGTTATCTTGCAATGGCGCCCGGCATAGAATTCTCCGCCACGCCGATGGCGATTACCCGCGAGCCGCCGCGGCTGGGACAGCATACGGAAGAGGTACTGCACTCCCTGAACTCGGACCGGAGTTTAGCTTGAGATCGCCGGACTGCGGCATACGGCCGAGTTATGAGTCGAAGGCGGCATCCCTCAACAGCAGGCCGAGCTTCGGCGCAGTGGCGCGCCTCAGTCTTCGGGCTTCATATAGGCAAGTATACTGTCCTCGATGAAACTGGGCTTGGCCGCACACCCGGTGCACTGTGCCGAATGCTAGCGGCTTTCTCCTGCTGGGAGCGGTATCGCTAGCGGCCTCGGGCCGTGCACGGGAAGCCATCGGGTCCAACGTTTCCGGCGCAGCGGCGGGTATCAATCGGCCGATCGCTCAACACCTCCAGCCGGTTCCTGCCGTCACGCCGCTTGTTCAGACGAAAACCGTCGTACAGCCTGCCGGTGGCGGTGAAGCTACGAAGGGTCAGCCGGTCGCCGTCAACGTCGATGCGCTGATATAATTCGGTATCCTCGGCCACGCGATCGGGCTGCGTCGCCGCGCGATCGTTGAGCGCGTACATTTTGGAGCCAACGACCGAGACCAAGTAGACCGGACCTTGTACGCGCCCGGCGGCACGCGCGCGATTGGAGGCATCACGCCCCTGTTCGCTGGTGAGCCGGCTATAACAATGATCATGTCCTTGCAGCACGAGATCGACGCCGCGCGCCTCGAAGATCGGCTTCCACGCCGCCTTTAGCTCCTCGGTGTCGTTGGGCCGCGCGCAGGTGAATATCGGCTGATGGAACAACACGACGTTCCACCGGGCCTTTGAGGCTGCAAGTGTGGCATCGAGCCAGCGTGTCTGGCTGGCGAGCGTGCCAAGATCCAGGGCTGACGTTCCATCAAGAACGATGAAGCGAACCCCTTGCCAGTCCACGAAGTAGCTCGTGGCTTCGGCTCCTGGCGCACCATTGCGTGGCAACGTAAAACTGGGCTGCCAATGGGGCCCGATGAGCCTGTTTTCCTGACCTGCCGGCCCCGGAACGTCGACATATTCATGGTTTCCGGTGGCGGGTAGCTGCTGGATCGTGGCGTAATTGTAACCGCCGGCCGCCGCCCACTCACCCCATTCATCGTCGTGGGCCTTTTCCTCCCGCTGCGCCACCAAGTCCCCGGCATGGACAACCAGAGCGGGATCAGCCGTGCTGCGGAACGCCTGCCGGATCACACGGCTGGCGACCTCCAGGATACGGTTCTGCGTGTCTCCGAAATACAGAAACGTGAACGGCGCAGGAGAGGCCGCCGGCGTATGGAACGGCAGCCATTCGCTCCAGCCGTCGGCGCCCTTCACCCGGTACACATAGGCGGTGCCGGGCTGCAGCCCGGCGAAGCGCACTTGATGGTATATCGACGGACCGTTCACTGCGTCGAGCGGGAACGAGGTTCCGCTCACCTGACGCTTGTCGCGCGCTGTCCCAGGGCTGTCGAGCGCAACCCCGATCTCCGCAACTGCTTGCGTCTGGCGGGGGTCGGTCCGCCACGCGACCGCTGCTCCGCGCGAAGCGTCGGCTGCCGGTGTCAGTACAATGCGATCGGGTATCCCGGTCGGCCGGTAGGGGATGCCGGGCGTGCGTGGCATCGCGGCCTGCGATTTCGGCGCCAGTTGATTGCCGGCTCGCGTCTGACCGATCGCAGGGGCGGCGACCAGCGCCGCCCCAAGTAGAAATGCCTTCCTCACAGCTTCACTCGCACCCCGCCGAACAATGTGTAGCCGAACTTCTCATATTCGTACGTGCGCTCGCGGATGCCATAATAACGCTCGCCGGCGCTGTTGGTCAGGTTCTTACCCTCGGCGAACAGGTTGATCGACGGCGTCAATTGGACGCTACCGGTCACGTCAAGCTGCCCACGGCCTCGCCAGTACAGATCGAGATCCGGTTGATCGGCATTGATCTCGTTCAAATAATCGGAGCGCTTGGTGTACGCGACACGGAGGTTCACCGGTCCCTTTTCGTAGAACAGAGAAGCATTCCACATGTGCTTCGACTGGCCCGGCAGAGGAAAGCGCTGACGGCCGGCGTAAGGCTGCGACAACGAGGAATTAGCCTCCGTGTAGGTGTAGTTGGCGAACACGCCAAAGCCACCGAGGAAACCGGGCAGGAAACCGAATTGCTGCTGCCAGTTCACCTCGAAGCCGTAAAGCTTGCCGTTCGGTGCATTCTCCGGTCGGGTGAAAAGGGCTGCTCGAGGGCCGTCCTGATCCACAAATGTGCCCGCTCGGGTCACCGTATAACGATAATCCTTCAGGTCCTTGTAGAAGCCGCTCACCGAAATCACGCCGAGCGGGCGAATGTAATATTCGAGTCCGATGTCAGCGTTGTTCGACAATGTGGGTCGGAGGTTTGGATTGCCTTCCTCAATGAACACTGTGTTGCCCTCGGTCGAGTCAAGCCGACGCGGTACGATCTGACGGAAGTTGGGCCGGTTGATCCCGCGCGTAAGCGCGAAGCGTCCAATCAGATTGGACGAAAATTCGTGCCGGAAGGTGAGGTTTGGGAACACCTCGAAATATTTCGTCTTGGATGGAGTGGCGAGAAGCGGCGTTGTCGCCCGAAACAAAGTATCCTCGACGCGCAAACCGGCGATCACGGTTGTGCCGTTGAACTCGGCGCGCGCCATGCCGAAGATCCCGAGTATCTTTTCGTTGGCGCGATAATCTGCCGACAATGACTGCGGCAACCGGCGTTCGGACGTGCTGCGGAACTGGTTGAAGTAAGCGTCCGCAAGGCTGCCGTTGATGATGTTGCCGAGCTCATAATCGAAGTTGCGTGACGGCTCGTCCGTCAGAAAGCCGGAAAGCGGCTGGGACGGCGCTGCAGATGCGCGGCGATCGCGGAAACGCTCCTCGTCGGCATCGATGTTGCGATCGCGATACTTTCCGCCGAAGCTGATCGTGGCTTCATGACCGAAGACCTCGGTCGGCACGTCCATACGCACCTGCGCGCTGAATTCGTCGTTTAGAGTGGTATTGGAGCGGAATACATTTTCGCGAAACGCATAGCGGTCGATCTGAAGGTGTTCGCCCGTTTCGAAAAGAGAGTAACGCGGAAGTCCGCCGCCGCTGAAATCGTAGCTTTGCCGCGGCCGGAGCGAGGAGCGGAAGAGGAGCTCGTCTCGCTGCGGATACGTCTGATCGGACTTGGAATATGCGGCATTGTAGCTGAGCACGCCGCCGTTCAGCGTGTGTTCGCCGCCGCCCACCACTGTCCAGATCTCATTGCGTTGCACGCGGTGCCGGATCTGCTTCTCGATGCGGGTGTTGGTGTACGTCGCGCTGCTGTCGGTGAAGCCGGGCTGGAGCGTGCCGTCTGTCCACAGAATGCCCAGCCGGTTGCGATATTCGTCATCCTCGAACCGCGCGTATGAGCCGCGCAGATACACACGGTCCGTATCGGTTGGCCGCCACTCCAGCGTTCCGGTGCCAGCGATGCGCTCGCGCTTGGTATCGTAATCCTTGAACAGCGTTTCGGTCACGCCATAACGCTGGGCACCCGCCGGGCCGACAAGCGCCCAGACGTTCTCCACATTGTCTGGTTGGCGGTGCGTGCGAGAATAGCTGCCCGATACAAGAGCGCCGAAGTTGTTGTTCGCGCCAAACCGATTGCCGACCGACATAGACGCGCGATAATCGCTGGTGTCGCCGAACTGATTATAACCAGCGCCCGCCATACCGGTCAGCGCGAACCCGCTCCGGTCGAACGGCGAGCGGGTCGAGATATCGATCGCGCCAGCGATCGAATCCGCTTCTTGTGACGGTAACAGCGTCTTGCTGACGGCGATGTTGGATACGATGTCCGACGGGATCGTATCAAGATCGACGGCACGGGTAGAAGGATCAACCGAGGAGACGGTCACGCCGTCGATGGTGACCGCACTGAATTCCGCCGGTGCGCCGCGCACGTTAATGTAGCGCCCTTCGCCCTGATCGCGCTCGATGGCGACGCCTGGAACGCGCTGCAGCGCTTCCGCTATGTTCGGATCCGGGAAGCGGCCGATCGCATCAGCCGAAAGCACGTCGATATTGTTATCGGCCTGCCGCTGCTGGTTCAGAGCGCGGGCGGTATTGTCCAGAAGAGAAGCGCCGACCACCACGATCGCGGTGTCTGAGGCGCCTGCTGCCGGCAGCACGATGTCGATCCGCCCGTTGCGTTCTGCCGCCTCGACGACGCGCGTAACGATTGACCGTCCCAGATAATCGATGACCAGCGTGACCGAACCTTCGGCTGGCACGTTCAAGGTGAAATCACCTTGCAAACTGGATGTCGTGTCGGTGTTGGTACCTTCCACGCTGATGCGGGCGCCCGGCAGGGCGGCGCCAGTTTCGTCACGCACCATACCGGTGATCGTGCTGCGGTTCGATGTCGCGAGCAGGGCTTCGTCTGCCGCAATCTCTGCGCTGGCGGGGTTAATGCCAGCGCTGACGATGAGCATGGCAAACGAAGCGCTCGCGCACAGGCGCGACCGGGCATTCAGCACGATGATGTTCTCCCTGGCTGATAGGGAAGCATGATGTGGCTTCCGTCTCCGGACAGCTAAAGCGGCTGTGCTACGGGCTTATTACAAGGAGCGCTCTCGGCGCTGGGCGGAAGAAGCACGCGTGTTGGGGAAAGGCGGACGAGCAGCGGCCTGACCCGCTACGGGATCGTCGTCGAATGATCCTCGACCCCGCCCGCGTCCGCCGCTCTCCTGTCTCTTTGTCACCGCACCTGCACCCATCAGCGCGCTCCGCAAGGTGATTAGGTTCGTGTGCTCGTCCGAACCGGCAGTTCAGGCGATGAAACGCTTACCCCTCGCGTCGACAAGGCGTTTGCATCAACGGCGGGCCACTTCAGTGCGGTGTGTCCGCAATCAGATAAGCAGGGGGTTTGTCCGACGGAACTGCATGTGGAGGTTTTCCGCTCGATGAATTGAACGTTGTCCGCTGCCGCGGGTTTGATGGGGGCCTTGGTGGCATAGTCCGACGTCGCGCCGCGACCGACGCTCTGTTCCAACGGCGATCACGCGTTCAGGAGTATTTTGAATGACCGATCGAGACAGAGGCAGCTTTGGCCAAGGCGGAGCCGGCCGCGGACCGTTGGACCGACCCGTGGACGCATTGGATGGGCATGACGATCCCAACCGCGGACCACTTGATCGCGCAGCAAATACAGTGACTGGCAGCAGCGGGGGCGTGAACGCCGCCATGGGCCGCGCTTCCGACGCCCTTACCGGCCACGACGATCCGAACCGCGGGCCGCTTGACCGCGCAGCAAACGCCGTGACTGGTCATGGTGGCGGTGCGGCAGCTGCCGTGGGCGCGGCTTCGACGGGCCATTCTGACCATGGCGAGACAAGAACCGTCTCGGCGATGTTCGACAGCCAGGCGGATGCCGAGCGTGCCGTATCCGAGCTGCGCCGCGAAGGCGTGAGCGATAGCGCTCTCTCCGTCATCGCGCAGAGTAAAGGCACGATGACGACGCGCGGCGGTGATGGCGAAGTCACGGACGAAGAGCACACCAACCTTCTTCGCGGTATTCTCGGCGGCGGCGCTGCTGGCGCTGGTCTCGGCGTACTGGCGCTGGCCATCCCAGGAGTGGGGCCGCTTGCCGCGTTGGGCGCAATCGCTGCTTCAGCAGTTCCTGAGGCGATGGCGATCGGCGCTGTTGCCGGTGCGGCTGCCGGCACTTTCAACGAGGCGTTGAAGAAGCACGGCATCGATGACGAAGATGCATCCTATTACGGTGGTCACCTCAAGGATGGTGGTGTGCTGATTACGGCGCAGACGACCGGGGCAGACGCCGAGCGTATTCGCGAGACGATGTACCGCCTGGGTGGCCACTCTGCGTCCCGTGCGCGGACAAGCGCACTGTAATGAACGGCCGGGAGCAGCAATGCTCCCGGCTTTTCCCAATCGGCCAAGCCGATTGTAAGCCGCCGTGGCACTTTCTCGTGTTGGCGGACCCACGCCGCTCGACATCTTTCGCACGGGTGTAAGATGATCCGCATTTCGCTCGTCCTTCCTGCCTTGATGCTGGCCGCCTGCTCCAGCCAAGACGGTCCCACCGTGATCGACGGCAGCAGCCAAGAAGCGTTCGAACGCACTTTCAGCGATGCAAAGGGGGATGTGGGACCACGCGATCGGTTAAAGGTGGAAGCAGCGATCGCGGAGTACCGCGCACGAACCTTTGCCAAGGCTGATAACCGCGCTGAGTTTCAGCAGATGTTCCGCGAAGGACTGGATGGCTTGACGACGCCTGCTATTGCCGCCCAGTTCGACAAGGATACTCAGCGGGTCAGTGGCAAAGCGGCTGATGCGATCTTCGACGCCAAACGCGCTCTGAGTGGCTCGTAGCCACAGTTTACTGCCGAACCTTACGGGAAGTGCCTCAGCAGTCATGTTCACGGGCCATCCGTACAGGCGCGCAAGGCCACGCGGTTGCTCCTCGTGATGATGTTTTCCAGAATTGCTCTGTATGAGCGGGCTTGCCGCGCTGATCGACGTCCCTATCCGGCTGGGGAGCGGGGACGATCGCGTCGCCGTACCGAAGGCGCCTGGCACCTTGAGCCGCTATGGCATTCTTGAGGACGTAGGGACGAAGCTCGATCGGGCCCAGCTCGCACCGCTTGAGCGCCTCAAAACCAGTGTCTTGATGTCGCCGCCTGAATAAAATACCATTTGGTATAGAAAATGAGGTTGACGCGGCGCAGCACGACTTCTATACCATGTGGTATCGAAAGGGCGCCGCTTTGGTGCTCATGGGAAAGGTTGCTGCGATGCTTCCTTGTTCTGTTGGAGGAACCCCCGGGACCTAATCCGAGGCGGTTTCCATATCTTTCCATTCTTTGATCGTCGATCGCGCGGCCGCGCGGTGGTGATCGCTCGTGCGCGCTCCAGCTGCTCATCCGGGTTGCTGACGGGGTGGTGGCGCGCGCCGTACCAGGAAATAGGGGTTCTTATGCGCTATTTCGCTTTCGGCGAGCCCAGTGCCGTTCGTCAGACGGCGTCGACCGATCAAGTCACCAACAGTCGGCCGTCGCCACTCGTATGGCCGGTGATCATCCTCGCCAGCGGCCGTGCGATCACATCAAACAAGGCGCAGCGGGCATGAACATGCATAGCAAGATCGAGGTCGCGCCGGAGCCGGCCATGGCCGAACCGAAGAAGCGAAATTGGCGCACGGTCGCGCTTGTTGGCGGGCCCGTGCTGCTCGCGCTGGCAGGTACGGCGGCGCTGAACCGTGAGCAGCCGGCGATCGCCGCCCCGCCGCCGCCGATGGTGACGGTGGCCGCGCCACTTGTGCGCCCGGTTACTGAATGGGACAGCTATGTCGGCCGGTTCGAGGCCAGCAAGTCGGTGGAGGTGCGCCCGCGTGTTTCCGGCGCGATCACCGCGGTCCACTTCACCGACGGCGCGATCGTGCGAAAGGGGCAATTGCTCTTCACGCTCGATCAGCGGCCGTTCACCGCCGCGCTGGCCGAGGCGCGCGCCGGGCTGATCAGCGCGCGCAGCGATGTGGAGCTGGCGCGCGCCAACCTCGATCGTGCGCAGCGGCTGGTGGCGGACGAGGCGGTGTCGAAGAGCGACATCGATCAGCTGACCGCGCGCCTCCGCGCCGCCAATGCCGCGCTTGCCGGCGCGGAGGCGCGCGTCCGGGCCCGCGCTCTGGACGTCGAGTTCACGCAGGTGCGCGCGCCGATCAGCGGCCGCGTGTCGGACCGCAAGATCGATCCGGGTAATCTCGTTGCCGGGGGAGATACCAACGGCACGCTGCTGACGACGATCAACGCGCTCGACCCGATCTACTTCACCTTCGATGGCTCGGAAGCGCTGTTCCTCAAGACCAAGCGCGCGCAGGCCGCGGGTACCCCGCCGTCCGACGTGGAGATCAAGCTGCAGGACGAAGGCGATTTCCGCTGGAGCGGACGGCTCGACTTCACTGACAATGGGCTCGATCCGCGATCGGGGACGATCCGCGGACGCGCCGTGCTGAACAACCCAGACTTCTTCCTGACGCCGGGCATGTTCGGCAACATGCGGCTGGCGAGCGGCGGTGCCACCCCGGCGCTGCTGGTGCCGGACGCCGCGATGCAGACCGACCAGGCACGCAAGACGCTGCTGACCGTCAGCCGTGACGGCATGGTCGCCGCCAAGGCGGTGCAGCTGGGGCCGGTGGTGGATGGCCTGCGCGTGGTGCGCAGCGGCATCGCCGCCACTGACCGAGTCGTCATCAGCGGCACGCAGATGGCGATTCCGGGCACCAAGGTTCAGGTGCGCGCCGGCCGGATCGCACCGACGCGCGAGGCGGCCTCCGCCGGCAGCATCGGAGCGAATGCACTGGCCGGCCAGGCGACGTTTGCGGCGCGGTAGAGCCGAACCCGACCGTTCGTATCGAGCAACGTCGAGACACCCGGCGTGCCGCATGAGGGACGTCCCTCGACGAGGCTTGGGACGAACGGAGCAATGATCTAGCTCGGCCCCGTCGCGGGCCGATCCCTTCCATCCTCGTTTCCGGGGAGCCTGCCATGCGCATGTCGCGCTTCTTCATCACCCGCCCGATCTTCGCGGGCGTCATCGCGGTGATCATCACCATCATCGGCGCGATCGCTTATTGGCAACTGCCAGTCGCGCAATATCCCGACATCGTGCCGCCGACCGTGACGGTGACGGCGACCTATCCCGGCGCGTCCGCCGAGACCGTCGCTGAGACGGTCGCCGCGCCGATCGAGCAGGAAATCAACGGCGTCGACAACATGCTGTACCAGTCGAGCCAGTCGACCGGCGACGGCGTGGTTACCATCACCGTCACCTTCAAGATCGGCACTGACCTCGATGCCGCGCAGGTGCTGGTGCAGAACCGCGTCGCGGTCGCCGTGCCGCGGCTGCCGGAGGAGGTGCAGCGGCTGGGCGTCGTCACGCGCAAGACCTCGCCCGACTTCCTGATGGTGGTGAACCTCATCTCCCCGGACGGGTCGCTCGATCGCGGCTACATCTCCAATTACGCGCTGACGCAGGTGCGCGACCGGCTGGCGCGCATCGACGGCGTCGGCGATGTGCGCCTGTTCGGCAGCCGCGATTACGCCATGCGGGTGTGGATCGATCCGGGCCGTGCCGCTGCGCTGAACCTGACCGCCGGCGACATCGTCTCGGCACTCCGGGCCCAGAACGTTCAGGTCGCCGCGGGTACGCTCGGCCAGCCACCTTATGCGCAGGGCAACGCCTTCCAGCTCAGCGTCGAGACGCAAGGGCGGCTCGTCGATCCGGCGCAATTCGCCGACGTGATCGTGCGCACCGATGCCGATGGCCATCAGGTGCGCGTGCGCGATGTCGCCCGCGTCGAGCTTGGCGCGCAGGACTATAATTCGAACACCTACCTCTCGGGCCAGCCGACCGTCATCGCGGCGGTGTTCCAGCGCCCGGGCACCAACGCGCTCGCCGCCGCCGAAAAGGTGGAAGCCGAGATGGAGGCGATGGCCAAGTCCTTCCCCAAGGGCCTGGAATATCGCGTGATCTACAACCCGACCGAATTCATCGCGCAATCGGTGGACGCGGTGATCGATACCTTGTTCGAGGCGATGATCCTCGTCGTCCTCGTCATCCTGGTGTTCCTGCAGAAATGGCGCGCGGCGATCATCCCGATCGTGGCGATCCCGGTGTCGCTGGTCGGCACGTTCGCGGTGCTGGCGGCGTTCGGCTATTCGCTCAACACGCTGTCGCTGTTCGGCCTGGTGCTCGCGATCGGCATCGTCGTCGATGACGCGATCGTGGTGGTCGAGAATGTCGAGCGCAACCTTGCCAATGGGCTGACGCCGCTGGAGGCGGCGCGCACGTCGATGGACGAAGTATCGGGCGCGCTGGTCGCGATCGTGCTGGTCCTGTGCGCGGTGTTCGTGCCGACGCTGTTCCTCACCGGCATGTCGGGCGCCTTCTATCAGCAGTTCGCCGTCACCATCGCGACCGCGACGATCATCTCGCTGATCGTGTCGCTGACGCTCTCGCCGGCGCTCGCTGCGATCCTGCTCAAGGGGCATGAGGCGGAAGGCCACGGCAACCGCGTGACCCGTGCGCTCGCCCGCGCCGGCGGCTGGTTCAACCGCGGGTTCGAGCGGATGAGCGATCGCTACGCGCGGCTCACCGACCGGCTGGTGCGCCGGCCCAAGCGGATGATGCTGACCTATGCAGGCCTCATCGCCGCCACCGGCGCGGTGTTCTGGGCGACCCCGACCGGGTTCATCCCGGCGCAGGACCAAGGCTATTTCCTCACCGTCGTGCAGCTGCCCGCCGGCGCCTCGGTCGAGCGGACCGATGCGGTGGTGCAGAAGGTGGCGAAGCGCATCCTGCCGCTCGCCGGAGTGAAGGGCGTCGTCATGCTCGCGGGCTTCGACGGCCCGTCGCAGACGCTCGCGCCCAACACCGCCGCGGCCTACGTGCCCTTGAAGTCCTTCGAGGAGCGCGCCGAGCTCGGCGTCACCTTTGCCGGGCTGATGGACGAGGCGCGCAAGGCGACCGCGGATATCGACGAGGCGCGGATCCTCGTCATCCCGCCGCCGCTGATCCAGGGCATCGGCTCGGCCGGCGGCTATCGCCTGATCGTGCAGGATCGCGAGGGCGCGGGGTATCAGAAGCTGGGCGAGGAGACCCAGAAGCTGATCGCGAAGGCGAACGAGACGGAAGGCCTGGCGCAGGTCTTCACCTTCTTCGACACCGCCACGCCGCGCATCTTTGCCGATATCGATCGTGCCAAGGCCGACATGCTGGGCGTTCCGCCGGAACGCGTGTTCGAGGCGCTGCAGGTCTATCTCGGCAGCGCGTTCGTGAACGACTTCAACCTGCTCGGCCGCACCTACCGCGTGACCGCGCAGGCCGACGCACCGTTCCGCTCGACCCCGGCCGATATCGCCAACCTCAAGACGCGATCGAACGCCGGCAGCATGGTGCCGATCGGATCGGTCGCCAATTTCGAGGACAAGACCGGGCCATATCGCGTCACGCGCTACAACCTCTTCCCGGCGGTCGAGGTGGATGGCGACACCGCCCCCGGCTATTCCTCCGGCGCGTCGCTGGTAGCGATGGAGAAGCTCGCCGCCGAAACTCTGCCCAAGGGCTATGGCACCGAATGGACCGGCATCGCCTTCCAGGAAAAGGCGGCGGGCAGCACGGCGGGGATCGTCTTCGCTCTGGCGGTGGTGTTCGTCTTCCTGGTGCTGGCGGCGCAATATGAGAGCCTGTTCCTGCCGCTGTCGATCATCCTGATCGTGCCGATGTGCCTGCTTGCGGCGATGATCGGCGTGAACCTGCGCGGCATGGACAATAATGTGCTGACGCAGATCGGGCTGGTGGTGCTGATCGCGCTTGCCGCCAAGAACGCGATCCTGGTGGTCGAGTTCGCCAAGCAGGCCGAGGAGCAGGAGGGCCTGTCGCCGATCGAGGCGGCGGTGCGCGCGGCGCAGGACCGGCTTCGCCCGATCCTGATGACGAGCTTCGCCTTCATTCTGGGCGCAGTGCCGCTGCTGATCGCCACCGGCGCTGGCGCGGAGCTTCGCCAGGCGCTGGGCACGGCGGTGTTCTTCGGGATGATCGGCGTCACCGGCTTCGGCCTGATCTTCACCCCCACTTTCTACGTCGTCTGCCGCGGGCTGGCGGAGCGGATCGGGCGCGGCCGTCGCCGCCCCGCGGCCGACGCCGACCCCGCGCTGCAGCCGGCCGAATGAGGAGCGAAACGATGCTCATGCACTTCACCAAGTTGATGGTAGCTGCGTCCGCGCTGACGCTGGCGGCCTGCGCGACCGGGCCGGATTATGCCGGACCCGCCACGCCGACCACGGCCGCCGCGCCGTTCGTGTCGACCAGCCCGGCCGTCTCGACCGCCGCGCCAGCGGAGGATTGGTGGCGACTGTATCAGGATCCGGTGCTCGACGGCCTGATCACCGACGCGCTCGCGGCGAACACCGACGTGCGTGTCGCAGTCGCGCGGCTCGCCCGGGCACGCGCGGCGCTGCGCGAGGTGCGCAACGATCGCCTGCCGCAGGCGAATGTCGGCGCCAGTGCGACCTACAACCGCTTTTCCCAGGTGCAGCGCGCACCTGGGATCGACAGCGAAAGCTGGCTGATCGATGGCGGGCTGGACGTCTCTTATGAGGTCGACCTGTTCGGCCGCGTCAGCCGCAACGTGGAGGCGGCGCGCGGCGACGTCGGCGCGGCGGAGGCAGATGCCGATGCGGTGCGGGTGTCGGTCGTCGCCGAGACGACGCGTGCCTATGCCGATGCGGCATCGGCGGCCGAGCGGCTGGCAGTGGCGGAACGGATCGTCGCCTTGCTCGACCAGTCGCTGCGCGTGACCGAGCGGCGCGTGGCGGTAGGCATGACGACGCCGCTCGACGCGACGCGGATCGCGGCGCTGCGCGACCAGCGGCGCGCCGACGTGCCGACGATCGCCGCCGAGCGGCAGGCGGCGCTGTTCCGGCTGGCGACGCTGACGGGGCGCGCCCCGCAGGAACTGCCGCCGATCGCGGCGCAGCGCGACCGGATGCTTCGGCTCGACCGGCCGATCCCGGTCGGCGACGGGGCCGGGCTGCTAGCGCGCCGGCCGGATGTGCGCGCGGCAGAGCGGCGGCTCGCCGCGGCCACCGCGCGCATCGGTGTGGCGGCGGCGGATCTCTATCCCCGCATCACGCTGGGCGGATCGATCGGCCAGACCAGCACGGGGCTTGGCAATCTGTTCGGCGGCGGGCCGCTCAACTGGCTGATCGGGCCGCTGTTGAATTGGAACCTCAATCAGGGCCGCGCCCGCGCCCGCATCGCCGAGGCGGAAGCGGATACGCAGGCCGCGCTCGCCACCTTCGACGGAACGGTGCTGACCGCGCTGGAAGAAACGGAGACGGCGCTCTCCAATTACAAGCAGGCAATCGAGCGGCGCGCGGCGCTGGGCCAGGCGCGCGAGGCGGCGGAGCGGGCGGCGCGGATCACCCGCGCGCAGCGCCGCGAGGGGCAGATCGACAGCCTGTCGCAGCTCGATACCGAACGCACCTTTGCCGATGCGGAAGCGGCGCTCGCGCTGGCGGACGCGCAGATCGCGCGTGCCCAGATCGATGTGTTCCGTGCATTGGGCGGCGGATGGCAGACCGGGGGGACGGCGGCGCCCGCCGGCTGAGCCGAATGCAGCGGATCGGCGCGGCATGATGCGATCTGCTGCGATGCGACTCGCAAAATCGCATCTGGTGCGTTTAAGCGGTCGCCATGACGATGCCGACCGACGAGGAACTAGCCGCGCTTGGCGCTGCGTTCGACCTGTTCGCGCGCCGCTACAAGCTGGCGGAAGCGCTCGGGCCGGAAAAGCCGCTGAACGAACTCGACAAGCAGATCCTGTCCTACGTCGCGAAGAACGACGGCTGCGGGCCGACTGACATCGCGCGTTACCTGGGGGTGGCCAACACCACCGTCTCCTCCGCTACCGACCGGCTGGTGAAGCGCGAGCTGCTGCGCCGGCAGCGGCCGGAGGCGGACCGACGCGCGGTGGCGCTTCACCTGACCCCCGCCGGGGAGGGCAGGGTCGCCGCGCTGCAGGCGATGTACGGCGAGCTTCATCGCCGCATGCTCGCGCCACTCGACGCCGAGGAGCGGCGGCAGATGATTGCGATGATGGCCAAGGTCGCAAACGACGACGCTTGAATAGTACGAAGTTCGTGATACCTTCCTGACGGCGCGCCACCCGCGTCGCCAGGAGAGGTTCATGGCAATTACGATCAACGGCACCCCGGTCGATCCGCCGGCGGATCCGCGCGTCTCCCTGCTCGATCTGATGCGCGATCGGCTGCATCTCACCGGCACCAAGGTGGGCTGCAACCAGGGCGCGTGCGGCGCCTGCACCGTGCTGATCGATGGGCAGCGGGTGCTCTCATGCCTGACGTTGGCAGTGCAGGCGGAAGGCCGCACCGTCACCACGATCGAGGGGCTCGGCGCGGACGGGCTTCACCCGCTGCAGCAGGCGTTCCTCGAGCATGACGGCTTCCAGTGCGGCTATTGCACGCCGGGCCAGATCTGCGCGGCGAGCGCGATGCTCGAGGAAGTCGCCGCCGGCATGCCGAGCTATGTGACGCGCGACCTCGCCGCGCCCGCGCGGCTGACGCGCGAGGAAGTGCGCGAGCGGATGAGCGGCAACCTGTGCCGTTGCGGCGCGCATAACGGCATCATCGACGCGATCATGGCGGTGGCCGAGGAGCAGGCGGCATGACCCCGGTTCAGTATCGGCGCGCCGACAGCGCAAGCGACGCGATCCGGTTGGCGGGCACCGCGGGGCATCGGCTGCTGGGGGGCGGCACCAACCTCGTCGACCTGATGCGCAAGGGCGTCGAGCGGCCGGATACACTGGTCGACGTGACCGGCCTCCCCGGCGCGATCGAGGAAGCGGCCGACGGCAGCATCGTGATCGGCGCCGGCGCCCGCAACAGCGCGATTGCAGCCCACCCGCTGATCCGCAGCCGCTATCCGATGCTGTCGCGTGCGATCCTCGCTGGCGCTTCGGCGCAGATCCGCAACATGGCGACCGCGGGCGGCAACCTCTTGCAGCGGACGCGCTGCGTCTATTTCGCCGATGCGGCGGGTTCGCGCTGCAACAAGCGCGCGCCGGGCAGCGGGTGCGACGCGATCGGCGGCTTCACCCGCTATCACGCAATCCTGGGTGCGTCGCCCGCATGCATCGCGACTCATCCGTCGGACATGGCGGTGGCGCTCGCCGCGCTCGACGCGCGGGTGCATGTTGCCGGCGCGGATGGCGCGCGCGCGCTGCCGCTGACGGACTTCCATCGCCTGCCGGGTGATCGGCCAGACTTGGAGACGGAACTGGCACCGGGCGAAGTGATCGTCGCGATCGAGCTGCCGCCCTCGCGCCTCGCGCCGCGCTCCGACTATCGCAAGGTGCGCGATCGCGCCTCCTACGCCTTCGCGCTCGTCTCCGTCGCTGCCGGGCTGGTGATCGAGGACGGACGGATTTCGGAAGCGCGGATCGCGTTGGGCGGCGTGGCGCACAAGCCGTGGCGGGCGTGGCGCGCGGAGGCGGCGTTGCAAGGCGAGGCGCCGAACGAGGCGGCGTTCGTCGCGGCGGCCGAGGCGGAGCTTGCCGGCGCCGAGCCGCGGCCGGGCAATATGTTCAAGGTGACGCTGGCGAAGCGGACGCTCGCCGCGGTTCTTTCCGGGCTTTGCGAGGATCAGGCATGAGCAGGGTACAGAATGTCCTCGTCGGCACGGTGCGCAGCGCGCTCGGCTGGGTTCCGGCGCAATGGCTGCCCGGTGGCACGCCAGACCCGCTGATCGGCCGCCGCGGCGAAGTGGGGCGCCAGGCCGCGCGGTTGGACGGTGACGTGAAGGTGCAGGGGCAGGCGCGCTTCTCCGCCGAAGTGCCGCTGGAGAACCTCTGCTACGCCGCGCTTGTCCACGGCACGATCACGCGCGGGCGGATCACGCGGCTCGATACGGCGAAGGCGGAAGCTGCGGAGGGCGTGCTGCTCGTTGTCACCCATCGCAACATGCCGCGCGTGTCCGGCCCCTCGCTGATCGCGATCACCGATCCGACGGCGGTGGGCAACAGCAGCCTGCCGATCCTCCAGGACGACAAGGTGCATTACAACGGCCAGGTCGTCGCCGCCGTCGTCGCGGAGACACAGGAGCAGGCCGATCATGCCGCGTCGCTGATCGAGATCGACTATGCGGCCGAGCCGGCCGAGACTCGCTTCGAGGAAGCGAAGTCCGGCGCGCGGATCATCCCCTCGCTGCTGATCGAGCGCAATCACCTGTCGCTCGGCAAGGCGGAGCGGGAACTCACCCGCGCACCGCACAAGGTCGACAATCTCTATCGCACGCAATGGCAGAACCATAATGCGATCGAGCTTCATGCGCTGACCGTCGCGTGGGGGGGCGAGACGCTCACCGTGCACGACACGACGCAGATGATCGCGTCGGAAGCCGCGACGCTCGCCAAGATGTTCGGGCTGAAGCGCGAGGATGTGCGCGTGCTCTCGCCGTTCGTCGGCGGCGGCTTCGGCGGCAAGGGCTTCTGGGATCATCAGGTGGTCGCGGTCGCCGCGGCGCGGATGGTCGGCCGCCCGCTGCGGCTGCAGCTCACCCGAGAGGGCGTCTATCGCATCGTCGGCGGGCGAAGCGCGACCGAGCAGCGCGTGGCGCTTGGGGCCGACAACGAGGGGCGCTTCACCGCGCTGATCCACAACGGCTATTCGGTGATGCCGCCCTATGGTGCCTGCCCGGAAGCCTATACGCTCGGCACGCGATCGGCCTATCGCGCCAAGAGCTTCGAGATCCTGCAGCGGCACATCGACATGGCGGTCGTGCCCAACACCTTCATGCGCGCGCCGGGCGAGGCGATCGGCACCTTCGCGCTGGAAAGCGCCGTCGACGAACTGGCCCATGAGCTGGCGATGGATCCGATCGAGCTTCGCCTCCGCAATCTGCCGGAGAAGCACCCGATCACCGGCGCGCCATTCTCCCAACATGCGGCCGCCAAGTCATGGGCCGACGGGGCGGCGCACTTCGGCTGGGAGCGGCGCTCCGCCACCCCCGGCGCGCGGCGCAAGGGGGAATGGCGGATCGGCATGGGCTGCGGCAGCGGCAGCTTCCCGTATGTCCGCATGCCCGGCGCCGCCGTTCGCCTGACCATTCGGCGCGACGGTACCGCGACGCTTGCGTGCTCCGCGCAGGAGATGGGGATGGGCACCTCCACCGTGCTCGCGCAGCAGGTCGCCGACCGGCTCGGCGTGCCGCTCGACGCGGTGGTCATCGAGACGGGCGATTCCGATCTGCCGGCGGCTCCGATGGCAGGCGGTTCGGGGCAGAGCGTGTCGATCGCCGGCGCTTTGCTGGCCGCGTCGGAGAAGCTGCCCGCCGAACTGCTGCGCCTCGCCGGCAACGACAGCCCGCTCGCTGGGCTGAGGGCGGGCGAGATCCGGTTGGGGCAGGAGGGGATGGCGAGCGCGGCCGACCCGAGCCGGCACGAAACCTTCCGGTCGATCCTCGCCCGCGCCAATCGCGACGAGGTGAGCGTTAGCGCGACCGGCACGCCGCCGCTGGAGATGATGAAGTTCGCGATGCACAGCACCGCGGCGATGTTCTGTGAGTTGCGCGTAAGCGACGTGACGGGGGAGATCAGGGTCGATCGGCTGCTCGGCTCGTTCGATTGCGGCACGATCCTCAACCCGCGCACCGCGGCCAGCCAGTTCCGCGGCGGCATGATCATGGGCCTCGGCCTCGCGCTCACCGAGGAGACGTGGCTCGACGAGCGGAGCGGGCGGATCATGAACCCGACGCTCGCCGATTATCACATCCCCGCGCACCTCGACGTGCCCGATATCGAAGTGATGTGGACCGGCATCCCCGATCCGCGATCGCCGCTGGGCGCGCGCGGCATTGGCGAGATCGGCATCACCGGCGTCGCGGCGGCGGTGGCCAATGCGGTGTTCAACGCCACGGGCAAGCGCGTGCGCGACCTGCCGATCACGCTCGATAAGTTGCTGTAGCGCGTCGCGGGGCGGGAAGTCGCGGGAAGAGCGATGAGGGAATTCCACTCGCGTAGGCCCGCCTTCCTCGCACCGGAAGTACGCCGCACACCGTCGAGCCGCTCGAAGCGCCGGAACTGCTGGGCGTGCTCCTAAAGGCACGAGTGCCGCGGCCATCCGGAATGAAACGTGCGTGACCCTTGCGTGCTCCGCCGTCCCGAAAACGTTGGCATGACGGAACGGCCGCGTATTCCGAAACGCACCTGCCGCGAGGTGAGCGAAAGTCCAGGCCGGACCGCGCGGCCGACAACCGGCGCCTCACCGTCGCCGCGAAACTTTTCGCAAAGCCCGCGACAGCGTGTCGATCGAATAGGGTTTATGCACCAGCGCGAAACCGTGCGTCCCGCTCTGAGCGAGAACCTCACTGTATCCGCTTGTCAGCACCACCGGCAGTCCGGGATAGCGGCGGGCAATCTCCTGTCCAAGCTCGATACCTGACATGCCCGGCATCATGACGTCGGAAAATACGGCATCGAACTCGCCCTCCTTGGCGGCCAATTCTTCAAGCGCCTTCTGGGCGTCCATCGCCCAAACGGTTCGATAACCCAGCTCCGCTAACGCTTGAGTCGCAAACCTGCCGACCTCGGCGTTATCCTCAACAACCAGCACGCAGGCACCTTCGCCCAGCGGTAACGCGCTGTCGGCCGCTTCTACAGGAGCATCCAGCGAACCCTCGACACGCGGCAGATACATGGTGAAGGTCGCGCCTTCACCGGGATCGCTCGTGACGGTGACATCACCGCCGGACTGCTTGGTGAAGCCAAATACCTGGCTGAGCCCGAGCCCGGTTCCTTCGCCAACCCCTTTGGTGGTGAAAAAGGGTTCAAAGATCCGTTCGAGGTCCTCGGCCGATATGCCCGGGCCGTTGTCCGTCAGCGAGACCGTCACGAATTCACCGGGCACGGCCGAGTGATTGCGTATTGCCGGCATTTCGGAGGTCGCCGCGACGGTGATCGTCAACTCACCTTGGCCCTTCATGGCGTCGCGGGCGTTCACAGCCATGTTGACGATGGCGGTGTCGAACTGGCTGCGATCTGCGTCGATGTAGCAGGGCTCGGCAGCAAGGCGGAGTGATGTGTTGACCCGCGCACCGGTCAGCGTCTGCACCATGTCGTTGATCTTGCGCACGCTTTCCGTGACGTCGAAGACTTCAGGCTTTAAGGACTGTCGACGCGCAAAGGCGAGCAACTGGTTGGTGAGCTTGGTTGCGCGGTCAGCGGTGTCGGCGATTGCGTCAATGTAGCGCTGCCGGCGCTCCTCGGAGAGCCCCGGGCGGCGCAGGAGGTCTACCGACCCGCGGATCACGGTCAGCAAATTGTTGAAGTCGTGCGCCACACCCCCGGTGAGCTGGCCGATCGCCTCGACTTTCTGTGATTGTCGCAACGCGTCCTCCGCCTGCATCAAGTCGGCGGTGCGCTGCGCGACGCGCTGCTCGAGCGTTTCGTTGAGCGCGCGCAGATCGGCAACGGCGCGGTCACGCTCCGCTTCGATGGTCCGCCGCTCCTGCACGTCGATAAGCACGCCAGGGAAGCTCAGCGGGGTGCCATCAGGCGCATGGACGACCCGCCCGTTCGCCTCAATCCAATAATATTGACCATCGGCGCGCCGGACGCGATATTGATGGGCGTAGGGGCCGCCGCGCGCGATCGCACTGTTGATCGCGTCCGAAAGCCCTTCTCGATCGTCCGGGTGCACCGTGGCCGTGATTTGCACGAGCGGGATGCCCTTTCGGCCGAGCGCCGGATCCAGGCCGAAGGTGCGGGCGAATGCTTCGTCGACGGTGAATTGGTCGCTGGGCAGGTCCCAATGCCAGGTGCCGATGATAGCGCCGGCCTCCAAGGCGAGCTGCACACGTTCGGCATTCTCGCGCGCCATGGCCTCGCTGATCCGCAGCCGCTCTTCGGCCTCGCGTCGCGCCGTCACATCGTTGAAGATGATTGCGATCTGGCGGTCGGTGGGATCACCAACCCGTACGGCACGCACGTCGAACCAACGCTGGAAAGCCTCGGCGTAATTCTCGAAATTGACCGGTTCGCCCGTCTTCGCAACTCGGCCGTACGTTTCGAACCAGAACGGCTCGAGGTTCGGAGCGTGCTCCGTGACCCACTTGCCTCGTAAATCCACGCCTGATTGACGCTCGAAGGCGGGATTGGCTTCGAGGAACCGGTAATTGATCGGTTTGTCGTTCTCGTCGAATCTGACTTCAACGATGGCGAAAGCCGCATCAACCGTGTCGAAGATCGTCTCGAACCGCTCCTGCGCTTTCTTCAGGGCAGCGCCCGCCAAATGCTCCTTCGTGCGATCGCGCAGGATCTTGACGAACCCGGTGTGACGACCGGCAGAGTCTCGCAGCGGCGAAAGCTCGCCGCTCGCCCAAAACCGCTCGCCGCTCGCTCGCACGTGCCAGCGTTCATCGACTGCGCGCCCCTGATCAAGCGCGAGCTGCCTCTCCCGCTCGCACCGCCCCGCCGCTCGATCCTCTTGCGTGAAGATGCGATCGCTTGGCTCGCCCAGCATCTCGCGCTCGCGCCAACCCAGTATGAACTCGGCGCCGCGGTTCCAGCGTGTCACCTTCCCGGCGAGATCCATCGCGATGATGGCGAAGTCCGTTGCACTGTCGAGGATCTGCCGATGACGGTCCTCACTCTCACGTGACGCTTCACTTTCGGCGAGCGTCGTGTTGATCTTCTCGGCTTGTTCGAGTTGAAGAGCGATAAGCCTGGCGAACAACTCAAACGTCGGAAGGACATTTGGTCGATCGAGGTCGCGCGCTGCGACATCGATCGCGCAAAGCGTGCCGAAGAACTCACCGTCCGTCATAACGATGGGCACGGAGATATAGCTTCTCAGTCCGTAGATCTGGGGCGTGTGATGGTTCGCATAAACGGGGTCAGCAGCGACGTCGGAGATAACAACCGGTTGCTTGCTTTGCCGGATCTCATGGCAGATCGTGGTTTCAAGCTTCAGCTCGTCGCCGGGCGTCAGGCCAAAGTTGATGCTGTCTTGAACGCTACACGCGATCCAACGCGCATCTGTCACGCGCGCTATCGCGGCGAAGCCCATGCCCGTGAGCTGACAGACCGTATTCAGCATCGTGGGTATGACGTTGATGCGGCTGATGGCCTCAACGTCTCCGAAGTGGGCGTCGGTCACGGCAAGTTTACGATCCATGCTTGGGCTTAGCGTTCGCCCATTCGCCCGTCACCAAGGAACGCCAACGATGAGCCTTGGCAGCACCGATCGGCAAACGCTCTTGGCTGGACGACAGCTTTGCTGGCGCATCGGCTGACACGGCTAAACAATTTAGAGCGGTGTTTGAACGGCCCGCGCCGCGCCGGCGATGCCCACAGGCCTTCTGCCCTTGCTCTCGCCGCGACCGTGATCCTCTGCTTGTGAGCAGCGCGCTGTAACCGTTGACGGCTACATAAATTCCGGTGGGCGACCCTGCCCATGGACGCGCCTCCTATAACTGTTTGCAACAGTATCAGGGGCAAAAATTAGATGAAGAACTATCTGTTGGTGGCCGCGGCACCAATCGCTCTGTTGGCGCCTGTGGCCGCAAGCGCGGCTCCGAAATCGCCCGCTGGGCCGGTGATCGCAGCCCAGGCGCCGCAAGGGGCTGACATCGTCACGACCGGTGTCGCTAAGGGCCGTGACCGCCTGGATAGTGCCACGTCGACCAGCTCGCTGCGCGAGTCCGAAATCCGTAAGCTGGCACCGAGCTCGGTTGGTGACCTCCTGCGCGATATTCCCGGCATCCGCTCGGAAGCTTCGACGGGGGAGGGCTCGGTGAGCCTCTCGATCCGCGGTCTGCCGATCGCATCGTCGGGTGCGAAGTTCGTGCAGCTGCAGGAAGACGGGCTGCCGGTGCTCGAATTCGGCGACATTCAAGGTGCCGGCGCTGACAATTTCCTGCGGGTCGATCTCAATCTGTCGCAGGTCAGCGTGATCCGCGGCGGCTCGGCCTCCACCTTTGCGTCGAACTCACCGGGTGGCATCATCAATTTTGTTTCCAAGACGGGCGAGGTCGAGGGTGGTGCGGTTGCGGTGACCGCCGGTCTAGATTTCAATCAGTACCGCACGGACTTCGATTACGGTGCACGGCTGACCGATAGCGTACGCTTCCACGTGGGCGGTTTCTATCGGCAGGGCGAAGGCCCCCGCCGTACGGGTTATGACGCGCAGAAGGGCGGCCAGATCAAGGCCAACGTCACCAAGGAGCTCACCGGCGGCTATATCCGGCTGTACGGCAAATATCTCGACGATCGTACGCCCTTCTACGAGGCGGTGCCGTTCCGCGCGACGGGCACCAATGCCGATCCCAAGGTGACCACGCTGCCGGGCTTCGATGGCGTCAAGGATACGCTGTTGTCGCGCAACATCCGCAGCAATCTGGTGCTGGACGGCAACAACAATGTCACCGTCAACGACGTCGCGGAGGGCCAGAGCGTCAAGGCTGCATCGTTGGGCCTGGAGGCGCAGATCGATCTCAATGGCTGGACGGTGACCGAGCGGTTCCGCTTCTCGGACCTCTCGGGAACGCTCGTCTCGCCGTTTACCAGCGCCTATCTGCCCGCAGCGGTTGGTGCGCAGTCGCTGGGTGGCGCGGGCGCGACGCTCAGCTATGCGAATGGCCCGCGCGCCGGGCAGGTGATCGCCGATCCCTCCACCCTCAACGGCAACGGGCTGCTCGTCGCGCTCAACATGCTCGATTTGCGGCTTAACAGCTATGACAACGTCACCAACGATCTCCGAGCCAGCCGGGTATGGCAGCTGGGCGGCGGCGACCTGACGACGACAGCAGGCTTCTATGCCGCGCGGCAGACGATTGATCGCGACGCGCTGTGGACCACCTTTGTCTCCGAGCTGCGCGGGGATGGCGAGGCGGCGTTGCTCAACATCACCGATCGCGCCGGGCGCGCGGTGACCCAGGACGGCGCCTATGCATATAACCTCGCGCTGGCACGCGGCACGCGGCGGCGGTCGCTTCGTGTCGACTATGCGGTGAATGCGCCGTTTGCGTCGGTGAACTACCATATCGGCCGCGTCGCGATCGGCGGCAGCATCCGCTACGACTATGGCAACGCAGAGGGCCGTATCTTCGGTTCCGACCTCGGCGGTGGGCGCGTCGGCACGGTGGCACGTGACATGAACGGCGATAGCGTCATCTCGATCGCTGAACAAAAGGTCGGTGTGACCCCGCTCAGCGCCCCGGCGCCGGTCGACTACAAATATGATTACCTGTCCTATTCGGCCGGGATCAACTTCCGCATTGCCGATCCGCTGGCGGTCTTCGCGCGCTACAGCCGCGGTGCCCGCGCCAATGCCGATCGCATCCTGTTCAGCAACATCGTCAGCACCACTGACGGCAGCCTGCTGATCCCCAGTGCCGCGTTCGATCCGGTGAAGCAGGCCGAAGCCGGTGTGAAGTATCGCCGCGCCGACCTGACCCTGAACCTCACCGGGTTCTGGGCCAAGGCGCAGGATACCAATGTCGACCCGGTCACGTCGGGCCTGATCGCGCGCGACTATGAGGCATTCGGCTTGGAATTCGAGGGCGGCTATCGGCGCGGGGTATTCAGCCTCACCGCCGGCGGAACCTATACCGATGCCGAGATCGTCCGCGATCGCATCAACCCTGCGGTGGCCGGAAACATTCCCCGGCACCAGGCGAAGTTCATCTTCCAGACGACGCCGCAGATCGTCACGGAACGCTTTGCGGTGGGTGCGGTGCTAATCGGGACAACCGGCAGCTTCGCACAGGATGACAATGTGCTGCGCATGCCCGGCTTCGTTACGACCAACGCCTTTCTGCAGTTCCGGCCGGTGCCACGCCTGGAGCTGACGCTGAACGCGAGCAATCTGTTCAACGTGAAGGCGTTCAATGCCTTTGACGATGCCTCCATTCCTGCGACCGGCATTGTCCGTGGGCGTCCGCTGAACGGCCGCAACACGTCGCTGACCGCGCGTCTGGACTTCTGAGGGACAGAGGGGGGCGCTTGCGCCTCCCTTTCTCCTCCTGTTCCTTCTTAGAATTGAAGGCAATGCCGATGCTGACGGCGATGAGCATATCGCGCAAACTGAGCCTGTCGTTCTTGCTGATCTGTACGGCAGCGCTGGCGATGATGGTGATGTTGTACACCAACTTCGCATCGATCCGGGAGTCGACCCGGCTGAGCAATGCCAGCCAGTCGCTCTATGCCCGCGCGCAGACGCTGGAAACGTCGCTGCTGCGCCAGAACAGCCAGCTACGCGGCTTTCTCGTCACGGCGGACTCGACCTACCTCAAGTCCTACGAGGAAGCGCGCGTCGAATATGACGCAACCGCGGCCGAACTGGCGGCAGTGCTGACCGGGCAGGAGCGCGAAGCGTTGCTGACCTCCCAGCGCGAGACGCTGGCGTGGCGGCGTAACTGGGGCGACCGGTTGATCGCGCGCGTCAAGCGAGGCGAGCGGCTTGCGGCGGAGGAGGAGGTACGCGGCGCCGGTAAGGCGGTGCTGGTCAGCGCCGCGGTGCTGCCGCTGCGCGCGATCCGCGATGCCGAGACCAGCGCGATCGAGCGCAACGCTGCTCGGCAGGAAGGCGCCATCGCGATGGGCTTCACTGCCATGGCGATCGGCGGCATCCTGCTGATCGGATTGGCGGTGGTGCTGGCGGTGCTGCTGACCCGCGCGATCTCGCGCCCGGTGACGGCATTGACGCAGACGATGGGCGAACTGGCCGCGGGCCGCAACGACGTCACCGTTCCCGCCACCAGCAGGGGTGACGAATTGGGCGCAATGGCGCGTGCGGTATCGGTGTTCCAGGATGCCGCCATCGCCAAACAGGCCGCCGATGCTGCCAAGGCGGATGCCGATGTCGCGCAGAAGCTGGTGGTTGATGCGGTGTCGACGCAGCTTGCCCGGCTGTCCGAGGGCGACCTGACGGCGCAGATCACGGCGGAGTTCCCCGCTCATTATGCGGCGCTCAAGACGAATTTCAACGAGGCGCTTGTCCGGCTGCACGACCTGATCGGATCGGTGTCGGAAAGTGCCGCTGCAATCCGCACCGGTTCGGGCGAGATCGCCCAAGCCTCCGAAGACCTCGCACGGCGCACGGAAAGCAACGCCGCTTCGCTGGAGGAGACGGCGGCATCGGTCGCGCAAATGGACGGCCGCCTGCGCGCCTCGGCTGTTGCGGCAACGCGGACGGTGGAGCGCGCCGATCAGGCAATCGCTACGGTCGGTGGCGGCCGTGCGGTGGCGGACGAGGCGGTGCAGGCGATGGGGCGTGTCAGCGACAGTGCCAAGGGCATCGACAGCGTAATCGAGGGGCTCGACAAGATCGCGTTCCAGACGCGGGTTCTGGCGATGAACGCCGCCGTCGAGGCGGGGCGTGCTGGTGATGCCGGCCGCGGCTTCGCGGTGGTGGCAGACCTCGTCTCGGCGCTGGCGATGCGCGCCGAGGAAGAAGCGAAGCGCGCGCGCAGTCAGCTGACCGTCACGCAGACCGACATCGTCACCGCGGTCGAGGCCGTCACCAAGGTGGATGGCGCGCTGGCAAACATCTCTGGCGACGTGGCGCAGGTCCACGAACTGCTGGCATCGATGGCGGTGGACAATCAGGCGCAGTCGGCCGCGATCACGCAGATTTCAGCGGCGATCGGGACGATGGACCAGTCCACGCAGCAGAACGCCGCGATGGTCGAGCAAACCTCGGCCGCAGCGCGCAGTCTGGTTGGCGAGGTCAGCGGGCTGGCCGATCAGGCCGGCCGCTTCATCACCGCCGGACGCGGGCCGAAGCGTGCCGCTTCCCGGCCCATGGAGCCTTCGCGCTTCGCCGGCCCGACCCGCGCTTTGCCCGCGGCCGCCGTTTCCGCGCTGGTACGCGCGGATGACACGTGGAAGGAGTTCTAACCATCTTCCTTTCACCATTCGAAACGGCTGCCGGCGCCGAAGTCGCGGTGCTGGCGCGCCAGGCGATCGTCCTGCGATCGCTTGATCAGCCGTTCGTCGCTGCCCTGCTGGAAGCCGGCCAGCGTCAACTTCACCGTGCGCCGCGTACCGCCGCCCTGATCCGCAACTGGCCGGGCGATGCGGCCGCGGCGGGCTTGGCCATGCGCTTCAATGGCGCGCTTCACGCGTTGGCCCGAGCAGACGAGGATGGGCGTCTCGCCACGTTGCTCCGCCACGACCATGACGATTTCGACGGGGCGGTTGGGGCAGTGATGGCCGAGCGGGACGAGTTCATCGCCGCATGGATGCGCGATCCGCCGCAAACCAACGAGGTTGCTCGCGCCGGTGCGATTGTCGCGGCATTGATGGTTGTCGCCAGCATGGTCGACATGCCGTTCACGTTGCTTGAACTTGGCTCGAGCGCCGGGCTCAACCTGAACCTTGCCCATTACCGCTACGATCTGGGCGGGCAGGAAGCGGGATCGGCCGGATCGCCCGTGCTTGTGGCGCCCGCATGGCGCGGTGCGGCGGCCCCCGTCGGCAGTGTCAGGATCGCGGCAGCACGCGGTGTCGACCTCCGGCCGCTCGACGTCTCCGATGCGGCCGCACGCGAGCGATTGTCCTCGTTCGCGTGGACCGACGATCCGTTCCGCGCCGCCCTGCTGACGCAGGCGATCGCGCTGGCGCAGGCGCATCCGCCCGCCATCGATCGCGACGATCTGACCCGCTGGCTGCCGCGACAGCTCGCAACGCCCCAGCCAGCCGGGCTGTGCCGCGTCGTCTTCCATTCCATGGTGCTGCAATATCTCAACGCGCAGCAACGCGCCGCGATAACGGACCATATTCACCGCGCCGGCGCGGGTGCCGACCAGGCGCGGCCTCTGGCGTGGATCAGCTTCGAATGGACTGAATGTCGCAGTGAGGTACGACTGATGCTGACGTGCTGGCCAGACGGCGTCCGCCGCCATCTCGCGACCTGCCACCCCTATGGCGAGTGGATCCACTGGCGGCCGGCGTGATCACGCCGGCTGCTCATCTTTGGCTTAGAGCAGGATCAGCGCCCCGGCGAGCGACAGCGCCAGCGCCACCAGCGACGCAATCACGATCACCAGGATCGGCTTCATCCCCGTTTCCAGCAACGAGCTCATCGGCGCGCGTATCCCCGTCGCGGCGACAGCACAGGCAAGACAAGCCGTGGCGACATCCTGTACGCCGCGGCTCGCGATCGCCGGGATGATGCCGAGTGAGTTGATGCCAGCAAAGGCAAAGAATCCGACGACGAACCACGGCAGCGTGATCCCGGTCTTCTTGCCGTCCTCTGGCCGAAAGAACGCCGCGACCAGCGCGAGCACGGGCGCGAGCAGGGCGACACGCGTCAGCTTCACGATCGCTGCGATCTGGCCCGCACTGTCCGAATAGCTGTAGCCGGCGCCGAGTGCCTGCGCCACGTCATGGACCGACGCGCCGAGCATGAAGCCGGCCTGCCGATCGGTGAGCCCCAGTTGGTGAGCCAGGGTGGGGTAGAGGAACATCGCGGTGGCGCTCGCGGCGGAAATGCCGACGAGCACCAAGGCCAGCTGTGCCTGATTGGCGCGCCTCTCGCCCAAGGTCGTCGCCAGCGCCATCGCTGCCGATGCGCCGCAGATCGCCACCGCACCGCCTGCCAACGTACCAAACGCGCTGCCAAGGCCAAGCGCGCGCGCAATGATCACCCCGCTGCCCAGCGTCACCAGCAGGATCACTACGACGGCGAGCAGCGTCATCGGGCCAAGCCCGACGATCTGCCCAAGCGTGATGCGCGCGCCGACAAGCACGATGCCCCACCGCAGCAGCGTCTTGGAGGCAAAGCCGAGACCCGGCCCCATGCGCCGATCGGCACCAAGGAAATTGAGCGCCAACCCGATCAACAGCGCCATCAGCGTCAGCGGTGCGCCATAATGATCGGCGACGAAGGCCGCCGCCATGGTGGCGAGCCCGGCCACCATCAGCCCCGGCACAAGATCGCGCCAGCTGGATTCGGGAGAAGGCTCGAGATCGTTGTAAAGATCCGCCGCGAGCGGCAGCGTCGGATATCGCGTCACGGCCGCTGTTCCCCCTGCTCCAAACCCGACGCCAATTTAGCGCACCGAAACCCGCGCATGACCTAAGCTGTGCCGATCGAGGCGAACAGCGCCGTAAACGCGCTGTCACTGCGATAGAACACCGGCGGCTGGCCGATCGGCGCGGCAACTTCAACGTTCTGGCCGCCCGTGAATACCGCGTCGGACCACAGGTGCCGCCATTCCGGCCCTGCGGGCAGATAGGCGGACCATCGATCGGCGCCCGCTTCGATCACCGGCGCGACGATCAAGTCGCGGCCATAAGCGAATTGCGTCTCCACACCCCAGCATGCTGCATCGTCCTCGTAATCGAGGAACATCGCGCGCTGCACCGGAAGCCCCGTTGCCGCGGCTTCTTCGCACAAGCTCGCGACATAAGGCGCCAGCGCGGCATGAACCTTGGTCATCGCCACGAAATGCGCCAGCACCGCCGCGTCGCCGTCTAGCTGCAGGTTGCTGTCGGGCCGATTTCCCTCGTGGCTGCGCATGACGGGCGAGAAGGCCGACAATTCGCTCCAGCGCATCAGCAATTCGGGCGTGCGCACATTGTCGTAGAGGCTGGTGTATCCGCCAAGATCGCTATGGTGATAGGCGTTGCCGACCAGGCCCGAGGACAAGGCCGCGCGAATGACCGTGCCGATCCCATCGTGGCGCGAGAAGTCGACGCACTGGTCGCCTGCCCACAGAAGCGGGCAATGCGCGCCCACGCCGGTGAAGCCAGCGCGCATGAAGAACACCGCATCGCCCGTCTTGCCGCGGCTGGCAACGGCGCGTGCGTTCACCTCGGCCCACAATGTCGGCCAGGCATTGTGCGCCAGCATCCCGTCGCTGCCGTCGTGCAAGCGCACGTCGGTGGGGAGATATTCCCCGAAATCCGCCATCCAGCCCGACAGCCCGAGGTCGAGCATCTCGCGGCCGATCACGCGATCAGCGAACCATTCCGCCGCGGCAGGATTGGTGAAATCGACGATGCCGCAATCGAACTCGCCGAAATCGACGATATATGGCTCGTCGGCAGCGAGCTTCAGCGCCAGATACCCTGCCTCCTCGGCTTCCACATATTGCGTGCCGTCGACCGCAAGATACGGATTCACGTAGCCCATGAAGCGAATGCCACGCTCGCCCAGCTCGGCGATCTTCTCGCGCAGATTGGGATAGCGCGCGTCGTTCGCCTTCCAGTCCCAGAACAGCCGCTTGCCGAAGCTGGTGACCCGCAACCCGACCCAATCCTCGCACCACAAGCCGGTCACGGCGGCACCGGCAGCGAGGATCGCTTCCATCCGCTCGAAGCTGCGCGTGCCGTCCTTCAGGCCAAGGATCGCGCCCGAATAGGCCCATGCCGGCAGCTGTGGTTGGCGCCCGAAACGTGAGGAGAGCTGGCCCACGATCCCGGCGAAGCGATGCGCCGCGAAGAGCTCGATTCGCGCCGGGATCTCCCACACCTCGATCTCCGGTGCGGCGGCGTCTCGAAAGTCGAAGCAGCTATATGCCGTCGTATCCACATGCAGCGCGTAGCGGCGCGACGAGAGATACGTCGGCTGCGGATAATTGGTGTTCCAGTAATCGCCGCCCGAGCGATGATCGCGATCGCACTGAAACGTCATCAGCGTCGACTTGTCGCGCCCGACGCCCGGTTCGGACGTCCACATCGGAAAGCGCCGCCCCGCCATGTCGACATAGGACATCTGCTCGCCGCCGCCCCAGAAGCGCTCGCCCGCCTGACCGACGGCCGTCAGCCACAGGCGATTGAGCGCCGGGTTCAGCGCCTCGACCGCCAGCGCCCCGTCCTGCACGGTCAGTGCCAGCAGCGGCTGCCCGTTGGTGGACAGCGTCACTCGCTGGCCGTCGACAGTCGCCTCACGCAGGGCAATCCGCTCGGCGACCTTGTCCTCAAGGAAGTAATTGCCGCGATACATGTCGACGCGCGGCGTCCCTGCGCCAACGAACAGCGCCGGGGCATCCGCGCGATGGCGGATAATCAGCACCTCGCCAGCGAAAACGTCGAACCCGCCGTCAGCGGATTGCAGACGAACGCTCATGCCGCCGCCCGCATCGCATGGTCGCGCAGCGCTGCCGCCGCGACCTGGCGCCCGACGAGGCGAAGCTGGTCGACCACGGCTGGATCGCTGCACCCACCCTCGGCGTCGAGCTTCGCCTGTGCACTGTTCACCGTGGCCGCAAACGGCGTCGGCCAACCGCGGAGCGCGTGCGCGATCGAGCGCAGCGCCGCCACCGTCGATCCCGTCGCCTGCCAGCCGTATGCCGTGGCAATCAGGCCGACCGGCACGTCGGCGAGATAGGGCCGCGGATCACGTGCCGTCTCTTCCAATAGGTCGATCGCATTCTTCACCAGCCCGGAAACGCTGCCGTGATAGCCGGGCGAGGCGATGATGACGCCCGATGCGGCGCGTACTGCCTCGACCAGCGCGCGCTCATTCTCGGCGCGCGCGATCCCGGGGGTGTAGAGCGGCAAAGCGGCGAGCGTCTCGCCACCGAACAGCCGAACGTCCGCGCCAGCGTCTGCCGCCGCGGCCAGCGCGATCTGCAACGCGCGCTCGGTCGATGAGCCGGCGACGGTTGTCCCGCCGATGCCGACGATCAGCGGCTTGTCGGTGTGCATCTTCCTCTCCCACTTGATTGGGGAAGTGACCAGTCACCCTTCCCCACTCGCCCTGAACCTGTCGAGGGGCGCGTTTTGATCCGATACCGCCCAAGCCACGTGCTTCGACAAGCCTAGCACGAGCGGGGGAGGAGTAATCCTGACCGATGAGGAAGGTCGGGGAAGCGGCCACGCCGCTCCCCCGATCGCCCAGTTAGAGTACCAGCGGTCCGTGCTCGAGCTTCGGCAATACGTGGCGCGCGAACAGATCGGCTTCGGCAGCGTGCGGGTAGCCCGAAAGGACGAAGGCCTCGATCCCCATGTCCTGGTACATCTTCAACTTGGCCAGCACCTGGTCGGGATCACCGACGATCGCCGCGCCGCAGCCCGAACGGGCGCGACCGACGCCGGTCCAAAGGTTCTCCTCGGCATAGCCATCATCGGTCGCGCCCTCGCGCAGCGCGGCCTGCGCGGCGACGCCGGTCGAGGTGGTGTCGAGCGACTTGTTGCGGATCGCCGCACCCTGCGCCGCGTCCAGCTTGGACAGCAGCCGGTCGGCGGCAGCGCGTGCCTCCGCCTCGGTATCGCGCACGATCACATGCGCGCGATAGCCGAACTTCAGCGTGCGGCCGTGCTTGGCGGCGCGCGCAGTCATGTCGTCGATAATCGCCTGCACCGCTTCCTTCTTGTCCGGCCACATCAGGTACACGTCGGCACCCTGCGCCGCGACGTCGCGCGCGTCCGGCGACAAGCCACCGAAATACAGCGGCGGGCACTTGCCGGACACAGTGATAACAGCCGGCGGATCAAGCTTCAGGTTCCAGAACTCGCCCTGGTGATCCAGCGCCTCGCCGTTCAGCATGACTTTGAGGATCTGCATCGCCTCCAGCGTGCGCGCATAGCGCGGCGCGCTGGCCAGCGTCTCACCCGGCAGGTCGGAGGAAATGATGTTCACCGTCAGCCGCCCGCCAAGGATGCGGTCGATCGTCGCGATCTGGCGCGCCAGCTGCGGCGGCCAGCTTTCACCGATGCGCACCGCCATCAGCAGACGCATACGCTTCACCATCGTCGCAATCGCCGCGGCAAAGGCGGTGGTGTCGATGCCCAGCGCATAGCCCGACGGCAGCAGGATATTGTCGAACCCGCCGCTTTCGGCCTGCAGCACGATGTCGCGGCAATGCTCCCAGCTCGACTTTAGCTTGGGATCGGGAACGCCGAGGAACTCGTAATCGTCATCGCACAGCGCCGAAAACCAGCTAACTTCGCACTGTTGTTGGTTGGTCGAACCGGTCACGGCAAACGCTCTCCCATGCTGGCTTGAAGGACGGCGTACCATTGCTCGCGCGTCCACTGCGGTTTGTAGGCGTCGGGGATCGTCGCGATCCGCGACACATTCTGCGTGCCGACGATCGGGATCGGGCGCGCGGGGTGCGCCATGATCCAGCTATAGGCGGCGGCGGTGCGGTCGACCCCGGCTTCCTCAGCCTTTTCGTCGAGCAGCGCAACGACAGCGCGCGAGCGCTCGTCAGTCGGATCAGCGAGGCGGCCACCACCAAGTGGTGACCAGGCCAGCACCGCCATGCCGCGCTGCATCGCCTGATCGAACAATCCATCGAACAGTGGCGTCGTGGTCAGGGCGGAGAATTCGGGCTGGTGACTGACGACCGGCACGGTGATGAATTCGGCCAGCGCCGCGGTCTGGGCGGGCGTGTGATTCGACACGCCGATCGCGGTGATCTTGCCCGCCGTACGCGCATCGTCGAGCGCGCGCGCCACTTCCTGCGGGTGCGTCAGCATGTCCGGCCGGTGGATCTGGTACAGGTCGATCTTCTCGCAGCGCAGGCGCGTCAGCGAAGCGTCGATCGCCTCCGCTAGATAAGCAGCGCTCGAATCATACGGCACGCCCATGCGGATGCCGCCCTTGGACGCCAGCACCATTTTCTCGCGCAAGCCCGGCGCTTCCGCGAAGACGCGCCCAAGCAGCGCCTCGGCGGCACCGAACTCCTCGTCATTGTCAGGGCCGTAGATGTCGGCGGTGTCGAACAGCGTCACGTCGGCGTCGAAAGCCGCCTCGACCAGCGCGCGCGCCGCCGCAACATCTGTCCCGCGGAAGCGCCACATGCCCCAGGCAATGGTGCTGATGGTTAGACCAGTGTCGCCCAGAGCGACAGAGCGAGCGGGGGAGGGCAAATAAGACACCGTTGTCTTATATGGCCGAACCGGCTTACAGGGAAGCGGTCAAATGGAACGTCGCCGAATTCGGGCTCGCCACGCAAAATCCCATCTACTAAGGGGATTAAAGAGGGTGGCGCCGGGATCCGCGGCGATTGACTGGTTTGGGGTAGGAGAGGGTAATGGTAAGTTTCTCTAACAAGGCGCTTTTGCTCGCCGCGAGCGCGGCCTTCGCCGTGGCGGCGCAGGGTGCTTCGGCACAGGCGATGTCGCCCGAGGGTCAGGCGGCTGAACCGGCAACGGCGCAGCAGACGGCACCTGCGCCGGGCGTAGCGGCCGAATCGACCGACGTAGCTGACGCCGCGAATGGCGACATCGTTGTCACGGCGCAGAAGCGCAGCGAGCGTCTTCAGGACGTGCCACTCGCCGTTTCGGTGATCGGTGGCGAAGCGCTGGCGAACACGGGTGCGCCCGGTCTCGAAGGCGCGACCACCCTCGTCCCGTCGCTGAACGTTCAGAAGTCGGGCACCACGCTCAATCAGTCGATCTTCCTGCGCGGCGTCGGCACCACCACCTTCTCCATCGCTGGCGAGCCCTCGGTTTCCGCCGTGGTCGATGGTGTCGTGCTGGCGCGGACCGGCGAAGCGTTCGGCGATCTCGTCGACGTGGAGCGGATGGAAGTTTTGCGTGGGCCGCAGGGCACGCTGTTCGGCAAGAACGCGTCGGCCGGCGTGATCAACATCGTCACCAAGCAGCCGACGCGCGGCCTGGGCGGCTTTCTCGAGGGCAGCTATTTCACCGGCGGCAACGAAGCGCGCGTTCGCGGTGCGCTGAACATCCCGATTACCGAGAACCTGCTGTCGCGCTTCACCGGTTTCTACAGCCGCTTCGATGGCAACATTCGCAACGACGCCTTCGGCGGTCGCCGGGTCAACGGCTATGAGCATGTCGGCGGGCGCGTCCAGCTGAAGTGGATGCCGAGCGATCTCACCACGGTCGCGTTCATCGCCGATTACCGCAAGAACAACGACGATTGCTGCGCCGAGGTCATCGGCACCGGCTCGCCGAACGCGACCGGCACGGCATTCACGTTTCCTGCGATATTCTCGGTCCTGCCGACGCCGCGCGGCAACGAAACGCGCCGCATCAACCAGAATCTGATCACGCGCACCGAGGAAGAAAGCTACGGCGCGTCGCTGCAGATCGATACCGAGCTCGGCACCCAGACCGTCACCAGCATCACCGCCTATCGCGAATTCTCCAACACCGAGATCCGCGATGGTGACTTCCTGGCGACGCCGTACGTCGGCTTCACCCAGCTGCATGACTTGGGGCCGCAGACGGGCGATACCTTCAGCCAGGAGCTCCGCCTGACGTCGCCGTCGCGGCAGTTCATCTCCTATGTGGTCGGACTCTATTACTCGCGCGCCGCATCGGAGCGGACGTTCTCGCGCTCGGTGGTGAACTGCAATGCCAGCGCGGTGCCGGCCACGCTGATCCCGTGCGGCAGCGCTGGGGCGCCCGCGACCACCAATCCGTTCGGCAGCGCGACCTTCGGCTCGGTGTTCCAGAACATCGCGGCGTTCAGCCAGTTCACGGTCAACTTCACCGATCGTTTCCGCTTCATCGGCGGCGCGCGCTACACCACCGATCAGCTCAACGTCTCGCATCGCCGCACGACGACGCTGGCTGGCCCTGGCGTCAACGCGAACTTCGACCAGGGCGTGTTCGACCGTTACAACGCCCTGCTCGCAGCCGGGGTGCTGCCAGGTCCCGCGCAGACGCAGGCAGTGGCCGCGTCGAACGGCATCCCGTGGCGTGGCAAGACGACCAACGACAATTGGTCGGGCAAGGCGGCGCTGCAGTTCGACGTCAGCCGTGACGTGGTCGCCTATGGCGGCTGGACGCGTGGCTACAAGGGTCCGGCGTTCAACGTGTTCTACAATCTGAACGCAAACGGCACGAACGTGATCGCGCCGGAAACGTCGGACAGCTACGAGATCGGCCTCAAGAACACGCTGTTCAACGGCATGCTGACGCTCAACCTCGCCGGCTTCTACGCCAAGTACGACAATTTCCAGGCGAACAACCCGGATCTGGTCGCGGGCGTGGTGGTGACGCGCTTCACCAATGCCGGTGAAGTCTCCACCCGCGGCGTCGAGGCCGACATCGTGCTGCGCCCTGTCGATGATCTGTCGATCTCGGGCGGCATCGCCTACACCGATGCGCGCGTCGATCAGTTCTTCCAGGCGCCTGGCGCCCCGGTGACGGCTGTGATCCCGGCGGGCACGTCCTTGCCGTTCGCACCGAAGTGGAAGGGCTCGCTCGGCATGGATTACCGCTGGCGCACGGGCAGTGCGGTGGACGTGTTCCTCGGCGCGCAGGGCAATTACCAGTCGAAGCAGCTCGCGCTGTTCTCGCCTGACGCGGTGCAGCGCCGCCTGGGCACGATCGACGGCTATGGCCTGGTCAACCTGTCCGCCGGCGTTGGCGACCAGGACGATCGCTTCCGCCTGACCTTCCAGGTGCGCAACCTGTTCGATCAGAGCTTCGCGGCCGCCATCCAGAACGGCGGCCCGGCGAACGCCTATCGTTACCAGATCCCGCGTGACGCTGACCGCTATTACGGCGTCACCGGCCGCATCAACTTCTGACGCCCCCTCCCCAAGTCAGAAGCCTTGGACCCCCGGAGCAATCCGGGGGTCTTTTTTTGTGCGAGGCAGCGCCGGCAGCGCAGCGTTCACCGCAACCGTTTTAGCCCAAGGGGGGCAGCCACATACGCCGGCTAACACGCTCAAATCAGCCAGTATGAAAACAGCCTCCCGGCTTCACTCAGAAGCGAAAGCGCACGCCCAGGTTGAAGGTGCTGGTCTTCACCTTGCCGACGATGACACCCGCGTCTGGAAAGTCGTCATACGCGATCGTGGCGCCTTGGATCTGGCGAAAGCGATAGTCGCCGAATAGGGCGACGCTTGGCGATAGGTCGAAGGACACGCCTGCGCCGAGTTGCCACGCGAACCGTGCCTTGCCTTCGCCGTCGACTTCATAGCCACCGATACCCGCACCTCCGCCGACATATGGGGTGATGGCGGAGCCGGTCGGGATATCGACCCAGAGGTTCGCCAGGGCACTTAGCTGTCGCGCCCGGCTGCCATCGGCGGAAATCGTGTTGCCCGAGACACTGCAGTCGTCGACCTCGAGATAGGCGCAGATGTCCGCGCCATCGGCCGGCGTCAGCGTGAGCGGGGAGCCATTGACGCTCTTGACCGTCAGGCTCCTGATCTTGCTGCGCGCATAATCAACGCGCAGGTCCGCACGCACGATGCCGAAATCATAGCCCAGTGCGCCGCCGAAGGTCGCGCTATTCTGTAGATCAGCCTCGAACCATGCGGTGTCGCGCGCGCCCGAGCCGCCAAAGGTGCCGCCCTCGTCGAAATATCCGATGTCGTTATCGTGCACACGCGCGAGCCCGACGCTCAGCTCGGCGTAGGCGCCGCGATTGTTGTCCTGAGCAACCGCAGGCGCCGCTATCAAGCCAGCCGCAAGCAATACGGCTGCGTGAACAATGATGCCTCTCACCGTTACCTCCCCCCAAGTGGAATGCCGACTTGGACGAAAGCTCGGCAGTCACACATCCCTCAAAAGGGGGATAAGGACGCCGGCGGCCCGGGATTCTGGCACAAGCTAAGCCACTTTGGACATATCAGCCAGTCAAGCCCTGGCATCCTCAAACACCGAAAAGGCCGCTCCGCAAAGCGGAACGGCCTCCATACTGTCGGACAGCAACCTTAGATCTTGTCGCCAAGCGCGCCTTTCACGCTACCCTTGACGTCCTGACCGGTACCCTTCAGCTGCTGCGCGTCGCCCTCGGCTTCGAGCTCGGGATTGTCGGTTGCATCGCCATAAAGCTCTTTGGCCTTGCCAGAGATTTTGTTGCCCGCAGCGTTCAGCTTGTCGGTGAACTCACCCATAAATCATACTCCTGATGCTGACGTGGCACGACATGTGCTGCATCCAAAACTGCTCCAGGTTAAGCAAGTTCCGTAAATCCGCGCGCCATGCCTCTGCCTTCGTGACCGACGAGCCTGATCCGATTGCTTCGGCGCCTCGGGAGCCGTCGCTCAATGGCCAGTTGGCGCCACCTTTGCGATGCCAGGCTCCGCCACCACCAGCTTGGGCACCAGCAAGTGGATCAGCAGCAGCGCCACCAGATACGATCCGCCGCAGATCAGCAGCAGCGGTGTGTAGCCATGCCCGTTATCGAGCGACCAGCCGGCCAGCTCGATCATTCCCATGCCGCTGAGATTGCCGGCAAACGCGCCGATCCCGATCGCCGTGCCGATCATCCGCGACGGGAAGATATCCGCCGTCATCGCGAAGACGTTGGTGGAAAAGCCCTGGTGCGCGAAGAGCCCGAGCCCCAGCAGCCCCGCCGCCACCCATGGATCGCCCGTTAGCAGCACCAGCGGCACCGGCAGGATCAGGCAGGCATAGAGCAACATCGATCCTTTGCGCGCGCGGTTCACGTCAACGCCGCGGCGCAGCAGGTACGTCGGCAGGATACCGCCGCTCAGGGAGCCCAGCGCCGCGAGGAAGTAGATGGTCGCGATCGGCACGCCCAGGCTTCCCTGGCTCAGGCCGAACATCCGGTGAAACAGGTCGGGCATGAAGAACAGGAGGAACCACCAAACCTGATCGCTCAGCGCCTTGGCCGCGATCACCGCCCATTGCCGCCGGTCGCGCAGCAGCGACGACCACGGCACCGAGGCGCCCCGATCGCCGCCTGCGCCATTGCCCGACGTAGCCGGCGTGCGCGGCGCCACCGCGAGCCAGACCACGACCCAGACGAGCCCTAGCCCGCCAGCGATAAGAAACGCCGCACGCCAGCCAAGCGCCAGCGCCAGCGCCGGGATCGTCAGCGGCGCGATCACGGCGCCGAAGTTCGACGCCATGTTGCCCACGCCGAGCATCAGCGAGCGCTGCTCGGGCGGGAAATAGGTCGCGGCGGTCTTCACCTGTGCCGGCGTTCCGATCGATTCGGCCGCGCCAAGCGCCGCGCGCACGCCGACGAACCCGCCCACGCTCGAGACAAACGCATGCGCCATGCCGGCAAGGCTCCACGCCCCCACGCCGATCGCAAACCCGCGCCTGAGGCCGATGCGGTCGATGAACCAGCCGGTGCCAAGGAACGCCACTGCCGCGGAGAATTGGAACGCCGACGCCATGTGGCTGTAATCCCGATCGCTCCAGCCGAACTCGGTCTGCAGCATCGGCTTCAACAGCGCGATGATCTGCCGGTCAACGTAGTTGAGCATGATTGCCGTGAAGGCCAGCCCCACGATCAACAGCCGGCGCGTATTGCCGATGCCTTCCACTATCACCCTCTCCATCAACCGTAGGACAACGGTGTCACCCAAGTCGCTTGATTAATCAACCGGCTGGTGACGCAGAGGAGGCGCGCGGGATTACTTCGTGCTTCAGCCGGCGTTGCCGTGGTTTGCCGCTTTCCGAAAGGGAAAGGAGCATATCGGTCGCCGCATCCGCCAGTGCGCGCACCGGCTGGCGCACCGTCGTCAACGACGGCCAGACGATCGTCGCCGTCGGCCCATCGTCGAACCCGGCGACCGACAATGCGTCGGGCACGCGCACGCCGCGGCGGTGCGCGGCGGCGAGCACGCCAGCCGCCATGTCGTCACTCGACGCGAAGATCGCGGTCGGCGGGTTCGGGAGTGATAGCAGCGCGTCCGCCGCAGCTTCCCCCGAGGCAACGTCGAACTGTCCCTGGCGGATCAGGTCGAGATCGATCTCCACCGCCTGCTCGCCCAACGCCCCGATATAGCCGGCGAGGCGCTGGCCGGACGCGGCATAGCTGCGATCGCCGACGATGAAGCCGATCCGCCGATGCCCCAAGTCCAGCAGATGGCTCGTCATGTCGAAAGCAGCGCGCTCATTGTCGATCAGCACCGCAGGTCCATCGTCGATCCGCACGCCCGGCTGCAGCCTCACGAACGGGATGTCGCGCCGGTTCAGTTCGGCCAGCACCCGCGCGTCGTCACAGGCCGGCGGCGCCAGCACCAGCCCATCGGGGTTCGCCTGATCGAGCAGCGCCACGATGTCTTCGAGCAACGTCGGGGAAGCGCGATCATAGGGCTGCGCGATCATGCGGATCTTGTCGCGCGCGCACCGTTCGCGCACGCCGAGCTGGATTTCGTAGACGTACCAGGGATTGGGATTATCGCAGATCAGCGCGATCTGGTGCGATCGGTGGCCCGCCAGGGCGCGGGCGGCATGGCTGGGTTGAAAGCCGATCTCGCGCATCACCTCGCGGATGCGCTCGCGCTTGTCGGCGCTGACATATTGCTGGTCGTTGATGACGCGCGAAACGGTCTTGATCGAAACGCCCGCGATCCGCGCGACGTCGCGGATCGTCGGGCGCGCATTGTCGGGGGAAGCGATGCTCATCGTCTGTCCCATAGGACAGACGCGCGCATTGTCACCCCAAACAATCGGTTCAGCCGGCGGGCTGCGGCTTGCTGGCCTGGAGAGTGGTGAAATAGCTGACGATCGCGGGCACGTCGCCGGGCGCGATCGGCGCGTGATACGTGTCGCGCATCTTCTCCACCGTGGCGGCCCATTGCGCCGCCGTCAGGCGTGGCTGCGTCAGCCCCATGCTTGCCGAATGGCACGACAGGCAGCGCTGGTTGACCAGATCCGCGTGGGGGCCGGGCGGGTAGGTCGCTGCATCGTCGGGCAGATCGACCGCCGTTGACGTCAAGGCGAAGCCATTGACGGACACCGATCGCGCGGGCGGCGCACCGGCCGCAACCGGCTTGGGCGCATCCCGGCTCCCGCCGCCGATCGCGACCAGCACGAACAGGCTGCCAGCGATCAGGACAAGGACAATGGCCGCGAGCGAGGGGGCGCGCATCAGGTGAGCCTCACGATCACAGGTTCAACGCAGTTGCGCATATAGCCGCCCGGGTTCCAGTTCGCTTCCATCGGCTGCGTTTCTCCGCGCGTGTTGGTGCACCGCGCCATCACCTTCACACGCCCCGGCCGCGGCACGTTGACGCGCGCGGTGAAGCGGCGGAAGCCATATCGGTCGTCCTCGCGGCCAAGCGCTGCCGGCTCCCACGTCCGCCCGCCCGTGGCCGAAATCTCGACCCGCGCGACGCCCACGTCGCCGCCCATCGCAATTCCTTCGATCGGCAGCACGGGATCGTAGCCGTAGGTGGCGCCATCGGCGACGCTCGTGATCCACGATCGCGGGATCATGCGATTGATCGGCGTGGTCGGGAAATCCTTTGATCCCGGCACCACGCTGGCGCGCGGCGCGGTCGGGATCTTGTACGCTTTCGCCATCCAGTAGTTTTCGTCCGGGCTGGCGAGCACCTCGATCGCGTCAACCGTCTTCATCCAATAGGTCGAGAACCAGCCCGGCACCACCAGCCGGACGGGAAAGCCGTTGAGCAGCGGCAATTGCTCGCCGTTCATCGCGAAGGCCAGCATCACCTCGCCGTCGCGCGCATGGTCGAGCGCCAGCGATTTTTCAAAATCGGGCGCACCGGCCACCAGCGGCTTGTCCATCGCGCCCACGCGCACCGCCACGGCGCCGCCGCGCACGCCGGCAAGATCGAGAACGTGGCGCAGCGGCACGCCCATCCACTTGGCATTGCCCATCGCGCCATGGCCCCATTGCGCGCCCGGCACACGCGGCTCGAACAGCCCGCGCGAATTGCCCGAACATTGGTTCACCGCGGCAAGCTCGATCCGCGGCATCCGCAGCAGTTGCGCGAGCGAGATCGACAGCGGCCGCTCGACATGCCCGCCGACGCGGATGCGATAGGTCTCCACATCGATGCTGGTCGGCAGATCGCCCCAATGCCAACGGACGAAGAAGCGATCGTTGGGCGTGTAAAGCGATTGCTGAAACACCTCCATCGGCGTTTCGAGCAGCGCCGGTCGGGCGCGTTGCAGGATCATCGCGCCCTTCTGCGGAAAGTCGCTCGTCATCGCGCGCGTGGACGGGCCACCGGGCAGCCGCAGATCGACATCCGCGCCCAGCGCACGCCCCGCCAGCACCGCGCCGCCGCCTGCGATCCCCGCCGCCAGCAGCCGACGCCGCGTGACCGCGCGCGCCGCGTCGAAATCAAGCCGATCCATCAACCACCGCTTTCTTGCTCCCGTTCTCGTACGGCTTTTTTGCGGTGAGCGGGCAATGGCCCGCCGCACCCCACCTCGGCGTTCGCGCCGTCCTGCTATCGCACCTCGACAACCGTCACGTCCGCCGCATCGCACGCCTTGCCTAGCGCATCGTCGATGTCGTCGGTTACCAGATAGTCGATATCGGCCAAGCCGCCGATCCGCACGGGGGCCGGACGGCCGAGCTTGGAAGAATCGAGCGTCAGGATCACCTTGCGGGCCTGCGCGATGATCGTCTGCGACACGCGCACCTCGTCCACGTCGAAGTCGAGGAAGGTGCCGTCCGGCTCGATCGCCGAGGCACCGATCAGTGCATAGTCGACGCGGAAGCTGCGAATGAAGTCCATGGCGAGGGCGCCGATGATCGCGCGGTCACCCGGCCGCACCCGCCCGCCCGCGGCGATCACTTCGATGCCCGGGCAATCGGCCAGGATCTCGACGACGTTGAGGTTGTTGGTGATCACCATCAGTTCGCGGCGGTCCGTCAGGTGACGGGCGATCGCCTCGGTGGTCGATCCGATGTTGATGAACAGGCTCGAACCATCGGGCACCAGCGCGGCGGCGGCAGCGCCGATTGCGTCCTTGGTTTCCGCCGCGACGAGCCGGCGCTCGGCATATTGGAGGTTGCCGACCCCCGATGTCACCACCGCGCCGCCATGGACGCGCGACAGCATCGAGCGTTTGGCGAGCAGGTTCAAATCCTTGCGGATCGTCTGCGGCGTCACCCCCAGCGCTTCGGCAAGCGCCTCGACCGACACGCTGCCGGTGTTCCGCGCCGTCTCCAGGATCTGCCGGTGGCGCATGGCCACCACATCAGCGCCCGGTTGCATCAGCCAACCAGAACAGCCGAAACTACCTGCGGCGCGGCGAGGTACCCGTCCAGCGCCTCGGCAGTCCCGGCGGGCGTGTGCAGCCCCAGCTTGCTGCGCCGATACAGAATGTCCTCGCTCGTCCGCGCCCATTCGTGCCGGACGAGATAATCCACCTCGGTCTGGTACAGATCGCCGCCAAAGCACCGGCCCAGATCCGCCACCGTTCGCGCCGTGCCAAGCAAGTGATCGGTCCGCGTGCCGTAAGCGCGCGCGAGCCGGCGCAGCAGCGCGGCGGGAAGGTCGGCGCGCCGTGCGAGAAGCCCGCTCAGAAAGGCATCAAAACCAGCGTCGGGCATATCCCCGCCGGGCAGCACGGCGCCCGCGGTCCAGGCGCCGCTCGCTCCGGGGAAGAATTGCGCCAGTTCCTTCATCGCGTGCTCGGCGAGCTTGCGATATGTGGTGATCTTGCCGCCAAAGATGCTCAGCATCGGCGCGCGGCCTTCGCCGGCGTCCAGGTCGAGCACATAGTCGCGCGTGACTGCCGAGGCGTTGGCCGATTTGTCGTCATACAGCGGCCGGATCCCTGCGTAGGTCCACCGAATTTCGTTTTCGCTGACCGGCGTGTCGAAATAGCGGCCGATTGTCTCCAGGAGATACCGTGTCTCGGCCGAACTGATCCCAGCCTTACCCGGTTTGGCATCCCACACCTCGTCGGTGGTTCCGACCAATGTGTAGTCGCGCTCGTAGGGAATGGCGAAAACGATGCGCCGATCCGGGTTCTGCAGCATAAAGGCATGGTCGCCGGGATAGAGCTTCGGCACGACGATATGGCTGCCCTTGACCAGCTTCACGCCGCGATCGGTGCGTGCATCGGGCACCCGGCCGAGCACATCGGCAACCCATGGTCCTGCTGCGTTGACGAGGGCCTTTGCGCGAACGGTGCGACGCCCCTCCGGCCCCTCGACGATCGCTTCCCAGCCGCCACCGGAGCGCTTGGCATCCACCAGCCGCGTGCGGGTCTCGATCGTCGCCCCGCGCGCCGCGGCATCCATGGCGTTGAGCACGACCAGCCGGCTGTCCTCCACCCAGCAATCCGAATAGATAAAAGCCTTGCCTTCCCGGGGGTTTAGCCCGGCGCCGACAGCGGATTGCGCGAGGTTCACCGTGCGCGTTCCGGGCAGTTTTTCGCGCCCGCCAAGGTGATCGTAGAGGAACAGCCCCAGCCGAACCATCCAGGCCGGGCGCGGCGATTGGTTCTGCGGCAGGACGAATTCGAGCGGCCAGATGATGTGCGGCGCCATGTTCAGCAGCCGCTCGCGCTCGATCAGCGCTTCGCGCACCAGCCGGAACTCGCCATATTCGAGGTAGCGCAAACCACCGTGGATCAGCTTGGTCGACGCCGACGACGTGTGGCTCGCCAGATCGTCCTGCTCCACGAGCAGCACGCTCAAGCCCCGCCCCGCCGCATCGCGCGCAATCCCCGCGCCATTGATCCCGCCCCCGACGATCAGCAGGTCAACTCTGCCCGACGCTGTATCCGCACCCATCGTAAAAACCTCCGCGAAGAGACCCATATAGGCCGAATTGCAGCCAAGCGAAAGAGAGTTGACGTTCGATCGAAAGCTGGCAAGGTTCGTTTGAAAGTTCGAGTGGAGAGAGACGTGGCGGCGCATATCCTGGTGATCGATCAAGGAACGACGTCGACGCGCAGCGTATTGTTCGACGATCAGGCCCGCCGCGTGGCGATCGCGCAGGTCGAGTTTCCGCAGCATTATCCAGCGCATGGCTGGGTCGAGCATGATCCGGAGGATATCTGGCGCGACACCGTGGCGACGGCGCGCGACGCGATCGCGAAGAGCGGCGTCGCTGCCCGCGACATCGCGGCGATCGGGATCACGAACCAGCGTGAAACGGCCGTCGTATGGGACCGCGCAACGGGCGAGCCGATATACCGCGCGATCGTTTGGCAGGACCGGCGCGGCGCGCCACAATGTGCGCGGCTTCGCGAAGATGGCGTGGAGGAACTCATCCGCGCACGCACCGGGCTCCTGATCGACCCCTATTTCTCCGCCACCAAGATCGCGTGGATCCTTGACAATGTCGCTGGCGCGCGCGCGCGTGCCGAGCGTGGCGAACTGGCGTTCGGGACGATCGACAGCTTCCTGCTGTGGCGGCTGACGGGGGGACAGGTTCACGCCACCGATGTGACCAATGCCAGCCGGACGATGCTGTTCGACATCCATCGCGGGGTCTGGGACGAGGAGCTCTGCCAGCTGATCGGTGTTCCCACCGCGATGCTGCCGGATGTCCATGATAATGCTTATGTTTATGGCACCACGGACCCAGCGTTGTTCGGCGCCGCGATCCCGATCGCGGGCATGGCCGGCGATCAGCAAGCCGCGTTGTTCGGACAGGCGTGTTTCGACCGGGGCGCCGCAAAATCGACCTATGGCACGGGCTGCTTCATGCTGCTCAACACCGGCGAACAGGCGGTCGAGTCCAAGCACCGCCTGCTCACAACGCCTGCCTACCGGCTGAACGGCAAGACCACTTATGCGCTGGAAGGGTCGATCTTCGTCGCGGGCGCCGCGGTGAAATGGCTCCGCGATGGGCTGGGCATCATCACGCATGCTAGCCAGACCAATGACATGGCCACCGAGGTGGAGAATAGCCATGGCGTGTACATGGTGCCGGCATTCGTCGGCTTGGGGGCGCCGCATTGGGACCCTGACGCGCGCGGCTCGATCCACGGGCTGACGCTGGATACGAGTGCGGCGCATCTCGCCCGTGCCGCGCTGGAGGCCGTTGCTTATCAGACGCTCGATTTGGCAGAAGCGATGGTCGCCGACGGCGGTAGCCGCCCGCAGGTTCTGCGGGTCGACGGGGGCATGGCGGCGAACGACTGGCTGTGCCGGTTTCTCGCCGATCTCACGAACATGGCCGTGGAACGGCCGGCAGATTTGGAGACAACCGCGCGTGGTGCGGCCTTCCACGCCGGGCTTGCGGCCGGGATCTGGCCTGATCTTGGTACCCTATCGGCCTTGTGGTCACGCGAACATTGTTTTGAACCAACAATGCAGGCCGAGGCGCGCGCGCCGCTTGTCGCGGGATGGCGGGATGCCGTGCGGCGCACGCTCAGCCATGAGGTCGGTGGGTAACCGTCGCGGCGGTGCATCGCGCGGGAATGGCGTAGCACCGTGTTCGGCCAGAGATTTTGCCCGATCGGAAGCGGCTTGAGACCGTGCCTTTGATTGCGCGGGGCGCGTACTGACGTCCAGCCCAGGCGGTCGCGCGGCTGACGCAGGTCTGTTGTTTGTCGCCAGTCCAAAGCCGCGCGAGGCGCACAGGCGCCTTCTCTTCTGAATGTGAGGCCGTCGCTGATGATGCTGGCCCAAGCAGAGCGCGGTCACGTCCAATACAGAATTCGGGCGGCAGGCAGTGCGTCGGCGATCCGCCGCTCGAAAAATGCCCGCAGCGCCCGCATGGTCGCCGCATCATAGACCTGCTTCTCGCTGCCGAACTTCGTCCGCTTGGTGGTCCGGTTCAGGCCCGTCATGTCGAGCGCCGACCCGGGATACCAGCTGTCGAGCACTGCCTTGGATCCGGGGGTGAAGCGATGGGTGATGAGCTCGACCGTGAGGTCCAGTGCCGGCAGCCCGGCGAGGTGCGCGGCCGCGTCGTCGATCAGCGCGCCATAAGCCTCCTCCCATCCAGATGCAGCAATGATCGGCGCGATGGTGAGCCCCACGGGATAGCCGGCAAGTACCATTTGCCGCAGCGCCGCCAACCGCTGCGACGCGCGCGCGGTGCCGCCTTCGAAGCGGGCGAAGGCGGGCGGATTGATCGAGGCGCGCATCCGCGTTCGCCCCGCATGGTCGAGCGGCAACAGAGCGGAAACGTCGGCGAACTTGCTGGTGAACCGCAGTTGCGCGTCCGCCTGCCACCCGCCGAACCAGGCGATGGCGGCCGATAGCGAGCCGGTGATCGGCTCCAGTGCGAGCGGATCGGTGTAACAGGACGCTTCAAACGTGGTGCCCTCGTGCGCGCGTGCCTGGCTGCGCGAGGTGATCGTCCCTTGGCCGAGATAGGCGGGCAGGGCGCCCAGGATCTCGTCCAGATTGGCATAGGCACGGGTGATCGGCGGGCCCTTGAGCGATCCGGCGAGGTAGCAATAGCTGCAATGCGCGGGGCATCCCTCCGCCAGATCGACGCGCCAATCCGCGCTCGGCGCGATCGGCTGAAGCTTGCGCTTGGAGGGCGGGGCAACGACGATCGCCAGGGTGGATTTCGCGGCGGCATAGGCCTGGCGCGGGTCGCCGGGCAGGTCGAGCGTCAGCCGGTCACCCGGGAGCTCGACCACATCGAAGCCTAGGGCACCGGCGCGCTCCATGATCGCACGGCCGTGCGCGAAGCCGCGCGCGGATCGGGTGATGAGAATGCGGCGGGGGCGCCAGGTGGGCAGCGGTCGATCGTCGAGGGCGGGGCGGGCGGTCACTCACGGCAAACGATTGGCGCTTGCCCCGGTTCAGCGCCGGCCGCCGTTACATCGCTGGTGGCCGCTCTCTGGCACAGATCGGCCTGTTGGCGGCGTGGTTTGGCCTCGGCATGCGCGGTGGCGGCCATCAGCGAATGGTGAAGCGAACGTCGTCGACGATCGTGCCCGCCGCATCGAGCAGGCGCAGGCGGTGGACGCCCGGCGGGGCGGCGATCATCGGGCGGGCATCGGCGGGGCCGAGGTCACGATCGTCGAGGCGCAGGCGCTTGGCGGTGAGATCACCGGCGACCGAAACGGCGAAGCGCTGGCGCGCGGGCGGGATGTCGGGATCGATGGCGAAGACGGTGCCGGCGACGGGGCTGACGATGCGCGGGCGGCGCGCGACCTCGGGCGCGGCGGCGATCAGCGGCTGGCCAGTGCCGCGGAGGAAATATTCGCGGCGCGGCTGTTCGAGGTGATCGGCAAAGGCAATGCGGCGCGCCTCGATGCCGGGCGGGGGCGGGGGCGCGCGGTCGGGCGCGCGGGCGTGGAGCGCGAGCATCAGGTCGCGCCACACCGGCGCGGCGCCGCTGGTGCCCGAAACGGCGCGCATCGGATCGCCCTCGAGATTGCCGACCCAGACGGCGACGGTGAAGCGGTCGGAGAAACCGATGCACCAATTATCGCGCATCGCCTTGGATGTGCCGGTCTTCACCGCGGCCCAGAAGGGCAGACGGAGGGCGGAATCGAGCCCGAAGGTGGCTGCGCGGGCGTTGGGATCGGCCATCATGTCGGCGACGAGCCAGGCGGCGGCGGGGGTGGTGACGGAGCGTTCGTGGGCGGCTGGAGCGTTCTTGAGGAGGCGCAAGGGGGACCAGCGGCCGCCGCGGGCGAGGCTGCGGTACGCGGCGGCCTGTTCGAGCAAGGTGACCTCCGCCGAGCCGAGCGCGAGCGAGAAGCCGTAATATTGGCCGTCTTCGGTGAGGCCGCGATAGCCGGTGTCCCACAAGCGGTCGCGGAACGGATCGGTGCCGACGAGCAGCAACGTGCGGATCGCGGGGATGTTGAGCGAGCCGGCGAGCGCGGTCCGCGCCGACACCGGGCCCTTGAAGCCGCGATCGTAATTCTGCGGCACGTAGAGGCCCGAGGCGGTGTCGAGCTGTACGGGGGAATCGTCCAGGATCGAGGCGGGGGTGAGATAGCCGCGCTCGATCGCCTGGGCGTAGAGGAACGGTTTCAGCGTCGAGCCGGCCTGGCGATAGCTGTTGGCGCCATCAACCGCCGGAGCCGTGGAGGCGCCGCCGATGCCGCCGACATACGCCAGCACGTCGCCGGTGGCGTTGTCGACCACCAACGCCGCGCCGTCGCGCGCGCGACTGCCGCCCAGGCCCTGAAGCTGGCGGCGGAGCGCTGCCGCGGCGAGGCGCTGGGTGGCGGCGTCGAGCGTGGTGGTGACACGGAGGCCGGGGGTGCGGAGCAGGCGATCGGACAGGTGCGGGGCGAGGCCGGGATCGAGCGCGAGGCTGCGCGCGGGGCCGAGCATGGAGGCCGCCTGCGCCTCGAAGCGGGTGCAATCGGCGGCGCGAGCGCGGCGGCAGGCGCGTGCGGCGAGGCGCGCGGCGGGGGCTTGCGGATCGGGGAGCAGCGCGGCGAGGAGGGTCGCGTCATCGGGGGAGAGCGCGGCTGGGGTTTTGCCGAACAGCCCGAGCGCGGCGGCGCCGATGCCCTGCGCTTCGCCGAAGAAGGGGGCGAGATTGAGGTAGGCCTCGAGGATCTGCGGCTTGGTCCAGCGTGCCTCGAGGCGGCGGGCGGCGCGCAGTTGGCGCAGCTTGTCGCGCCAACTGCGCGCGCCGGGCCGGGCGAGGTTCGGATCCAGGAAGCCGGCGAGCTGCATCGAGATGGTGCTGGCGCCGCGGGCCGGTTGCCCCGACAGGCGCGTACGGAGCGATCCGGCGAGCGCGAGCCAGTCGATGCCGGCGTGGTGATCGAAGCGATGGTCCTCGGCGGCGACGATGGTTTGCGGGACGATTGCCGCAATTTTGTCGAGCGGGGTCCAGGCGAGGCGACGCTGCTCGAAATCGACGCGGGCGCTGTCGATCAGCGCGCCGTGGCGATCGTAGAGCCAGGCTTCGGAGGGTTTGTACGCCGCGCGGGTGGCGGCGTAATCGGGCAGCGGCGGGGGATAGGTGGCGTAATCGAGCGCGACGAACGCCGCCGCGATCGCGAGGATCGCTGCGATGACGGCGCGTACGTTCGGGGCCTTTGCCGACGCGCTGGTCATGCTGGGCTTGGTCCGGCGGGCTGCGGCCTACGTCGCCCGGAAGACGGGTTGCGGATCAGGGGCGCGACCTTTGCAGGGTCCGCTTCGTCATGCCGGGCTGCCTCGCACCTCAGGCTTGGGAGTTCGCGGAACGCTGGACCCCGGCACAGGGCCGGGGTGACGACCGGTTGGGGGTTGGACCGGGGCGGCTCATGGCCTGCGTGATCGCTCGGGTCACCGATGTTACGGCTTGTAGCGGCGGGGTCTTTGGCGAGGCCTTGGTGGTGTCTGATCCGATCCGGGCTTCTGGCGTCGTCGCCGGCAACCATCGAACGTGGTTTGCGGATGAAGCTTCCGGGGCGTGCACAGCTCATCCCGTCATGCCGGGCTTGTCCCGGCATCCAGGGTGCCGCGCACCTCAGGCTTCGGGGTTTGCGGAAGCCTGGACCCCGGCACAAGGCCGGGGTGACGAACGGTTGAGGGTTAGTCCGGTGCGACGCACGGCCTCTGGTCACTGCGGCGCGACCACCACGGGGGCGTTGGGGACGGCGGCGCGGATGGCGGGGGAGTATAGTGCCTCGACGCGGCTCGGCGGCAGGTTGAAGCGGCCGGCGCCGTTGAGCCGCAGCGTGTAGGAGACGGTGAACTTGCCGCGCGGGACCCAGGCGAAATAGCCGCGCCAGGCGTCGCGGCCGCGCTCGACATACGCCGGCTGGACGCCTTCGCCGTCATTTCCGGCCTGGAGCATCGCGGATTGCCCGCCGAGATCGCCGATGATCGTCGCGCCGGCGGGGATCGGATCGTTGACGACGACCCAGTTGCGCTCGGCCGAGGCCTCGACCGCGATCGTCACCTTCAGCACGTCGCCGCGGGTGAGGCGGCCGGGGGTGCGCGCCTGCACCACTGAGACCTGGCGGGTCATGCGGTAGCCGGCGGCGAGCGGCTTTGTCAGCGGAACGGCGGCGGAAACCGAGACGGTGGCCCAGGGGCCGGCGCCGCCCGATTGCGCGAGGCGCAGCGGGGCGGGGGCGGCAAGGAGCGGGAAGCTGGCGGTGCGCTGGTCGGGGGCGAGCGGCCAGCCGCGCGCGATCTGGCGCGGGCCATAGGCGAGCGTGGTCGTGCCGGCGATCGCCTCCGCCGGATACATGGCGGCGAACTTGCGGGCGGCGATCGTGCCCCAGGCGTTGGCGGTGGTCGTATCCCAGTGGCCGCGCGACTGGCGCAAGGACGTGCCGACCATCATGCGCGGGGCGTCGTCCTGCCAGCCGGGGCGGCCGAGCGTGACGAGCGTGGCCTTGATCGCGGCTTCGTCGCCCGAGGACATCAGCCACCAGGATTGGTTGCCCTGATCGGAGAGGTCGAGGCGGGTGCCTTCATAGACGAGGCGGGTGCGCAGGATGGACTCGCCCTCCGCGCGCAACGCGGGCGCGTTGGCGAGGCCGGGAATGCGATCGAGCGCAGCGAGATAATCGGCGAGCGTTGCGGTGGGCATGTCGGCGAGCGGCAGGCCGATCTGGCCGAGCATCGCTGGCGTTGCGGCGCCAGCGCGGGCGAGCGCGGACAAGGCCGCGACGCGCTGGAGGCGGACGTCGCCATAATCCTCGCGGCGCAGGCGGCCGTCGAGGACCGCTTTCAGCGCCTCGATCATGCGGGTGCGGGCGGTGTCGGGGATCGACAGGCCGGCCTCGCCGGTGATCGAGAGGACATAAGCGGTGAGCGCTTCGGAGCCGTTCAGGCTTTCGCCGGGGAAGTAGCGCAACAGGCCGTCGGGCGCCTGATAGGTCGGGAGTTCGCCGGCGAGCGTCGCCCAGCCGGCAGCGTCGCCGTGGACGACGATACGCGACAGGCGCTGCTCGAAACACTGGTAGGGGTAAGCGGCCATATAGTCGCGCACGCCCTGGAGCGGCGGGGCGAGGCTGTCGTCGAGGCGGATCGAGACGCTGCCGCGACCGGGCAAGGCACCGGCGGGGGCGACGATGGGGATTTGCGAACCCGTGCCGATACGGGCCAGCGTCGCGGCCCAGATCTCGACCGGGATCGCGGGGATCACGTCCTGCGTCACCGTCAGGCGATCGGCGGCGCGGCCGTCCGAGGCGCGCGCGCTGACCTGCCAGCGCAGGCGATCATGGCCTTCGGGGGCGGTGAGGTTCCACGCCACCGCCTTGGCGCCGCCGGCGGGTATGGTGACGGTCAGCGGCTTGCCCGCAGCGACGCGCGGGAAGACGTCTACGTTTGCCGTCACCGTCATCGGCTTGGCCGAGCCGTTGCGCAGGGTGAAGGCGGCGGCAAAGGTGTCGCCGGTGCGGACCATCGGCGGCAGGCCGGCGTAGAGCGACAGATCCTGCGCGGTGCGGATGTCGGCGGTGCCGGTGCCGAACAAATTCGCGCCATCGGTGGCGATCGCGACGAGCTTGAACGAGGAGAGCGCATCCGACAGCGGGACGGACACGCGCGCGCGGCCCTGCCCGTCGAGCGCGACACGGCCGCGCCACAGCAGCACCGGTTGGAAGTTCTCGCGGTTGAGGCCCGAGGCGTCGCCGCCGCCGCCGCCCGCCTCGACCGCCTTGCGGCCGTAATGGCGCTTGCCGACGACCTGCGTCTGCGCGGTGGCGGTGAGCACCGAGAGCGGACGCTCGCCCATCATCGCCGATAGGACATCCCAGCTTTCATTGGGGGCGAGTTGCAGCAATGCCTGGTCGACCGCGGCGAAGGCGACGTCGGCGGAGCGCGCGGGGCTGCCATCGGGCTTGCGCACCTGCACCGCGACTTGGGCTGTGTCGCGCGGGGCGTAACGCTCGCGATCGGCTTTTACGGCGACGGCGAGCTGATGCGCTTCCCAGCCGACCTTTATCTTGGCGACGCCCATGCGATAGGCGGGCTTGGCCAGATCGACCAAGGCGGTCGGCTCCTGTGCCTCGTCGGGGGTACTCGACAGGCCGAGCGTATGCGCGATGCGGTTCACCCAGGTCCAGAAGCCGCTTTCGACGCGGCCGCGGACCACCATCACCGAGACGAACACATCGGGCGCATAGGCGCCGTCGAGCGGGACCGAGACGACAGGGTCGCTGCCCGACAGCTGCGTGACGAAGCTGGACAGCACGCCCTCGCGCTCGACCGTTACCAGCGCGGTCGCCTCACGGAACGGCATGCGGACCTGGAAGCGTGCGGTCTCGCCCGATTTGTAGGCGAGCTGTTCGGGGACGACGTCCATGCGATCGCCATTGTCGCCGCCAAACCACCAATCCTCGTCGCCCGCCAGCCACACGCTGCGCACCGCACGGGCGACATGGCCGTCGGCGTCGGTGGTAGTGGCGACGGCATAGACCTCGCCCGCGACGCCGGGGTTGACGCCGCATTGCGCGAGACCTTGCGCATCGGTGGTCGCCGTGCAGGATGCGCCGAGCTTGGTGGTGCGCATTTGGTTGTCGTACGCGTAGAAGCCGCCGATCAGCCGGCGCCGCGCCGTCAGGATCTCACGGCTGTAGAGCGCGACGGAAATCTTCTGGCCTTTGATGGGCTTGCCCGACGTGTCGAGCGCGACGAAGCGCAGGCGCAGATCGTCATCTTTCATCAGCCAGCCGTCGGTGCGGATGCCGAGCTGCACGCCCGAGGCGAAGATGGGGATGGTGCGCGCCGCGGTCAGCGTCTCGCCATTGGCATCCTGATAATCCATCTCGACCTGCATGTCGGCCGAGCCGTCGAGCGTCTGCGGCACCTCGATCGTCTGGCGCGCGGTGCCGTCGCCGCCGAGGCGGGCGGGGAGCATCTGCGTGGGCGGGAGTTCGGTACGCTCCTCCTCGCCGTCGCCGTTCAAGGGGCGCACGCCTTCGGTCACGGCGCGGCCGCCGAAGGTGAAGTTCTCATATCCTTCGGGCGTGGCGGTGCGGGCGAACCAGCCGACGCGCAGGTCGACCGGCAGGGCGGAAGCGCCGCCGCCGGAGAGATAGCCGACGTAGAGATCGAGCGGGACGTTGCTGGGGCGGACCGCCGCCGCCTTCGGCCCGGTGACGGTCGCGCGCATGGTGGGCAGGCGATATTCGTCAAGCTTGAACGACTGGCTGGTTTCGATCGTGCGGCCTTCGGCGACGATCGACAGGTCGTAATCGCCCATCGGCGCGCCCTGCGGGGCCGTCCAGCTGGTCTCACCGATACCGTTGGCGTCGATCGCGAGCGGGAGATCGAACTGCGTGTCCGAGCCGCGGTGCGAGAGCTTGAGCGTGCCGCGCACGCCGGGCGCCAGCGCGAAGCCGGTGCCGACCGGGCGACGCAGGATGTGCTTCATGTTGATCGTTTCGCCCTGGCGGACCAGCGCGCGGTCGAACACGGTGTGGACGGTCTCGCCGCGAGCGGAATAGCCGTAGGGGAGATCGAAATCGTACGGGCGGATGCCCTCGCCCCATTGCGTGAGCGTGAAGCTGTAATCGTCGCCGCGGCGCGCGGAGACCATCAGCGGGTGCGGGCTGCCTTCGAACTCGCAGCTGCCGTAGGTTTCCGGCTCGGGGAGGCCGGCGGGGACGAACAGGCCGCCGGTGCGATCGGTGACACCGCGCGCGAGCAGCTTTCCGGTGCAGCTGTCGGTAATGCGCACTTCGGCATTGGCGGCGGGCTTGCCGTCCGAGAGTTGGGTTACCCAAGCGAGGCTGCGCTCGCGGCCCCATTTGAAATGCACCGCCATGTCGGTGACCAAAGCGGCGCTCGCGACGTAGCGCGGCGTGTCGCGACCCAATAATGCGCGTCCGAGGATCGGGCTGGCGAGTTCGACGACGTAGAAGCCGGGCTTGCCGAGCGGGATGCCGACGACCTCGAAATCCTTGCCCTTGCCGGGCAGCGCGACCTTCATCGGGGCGCCTTGGCCGGCAGTGAGGATCGGCTTTTCGCCGGTGTGGTTGATGCGGATCGTCTCGCCGCCGCGCTCGACCTCCTCGATCTCGGTGCGGTCGGCGGCGGCAACGGTGCGCAGCCAGCCGGCAATCTCGCGGTCATCGGGTGCGACGCGCACGCGCTGGCCGCTGACGCCGAGGTTGCGGCCTTGCAACTCGGGCTCGACGTTGCGGACGGTGACGGGGAGGATGCCGCCCTGCTTGGCCTCGAGGATGCCGAAGCCGGCGGCGAACTTCACCAGCGGCGGCGCCTGATCGAAGCGCACCTCCAGTGGGAAACGCTCGGCGTTGGCGAGGGCGCGGCCGCTTTCGTCCTTGATGCCGGCGGGGATGGTGAGTTTCGCGGTGGTGGCGACGGGCAAAGGCGCGGCGAAGGTGATGTCGGAAATGGTGGCGTTGCGACGCTCGCTGTCCTCGAACTTGGGCGCGATCGACGTGCCATCGGCGGTTTCGATGCGGATCTTGGCCGCTTCGCTCATCGGCACGGGCGCGCTGAAGCGGACGCGTGCTTTCTCGACCGGGCTGCACCCGGCCTGCGGGCCGACGCGGCCGCATTCGAAGCGCGCGGTGAAGGGCTTGCGGACGGTATAATCGAAGCGCTGGTCGGCGCCGGCGCGCTTGCCGCCCGCGCCGGTGATGCCAGCGCCCCAGACGAGCGCCATGTCGCGTCCTGGCGGCAGCGCGCGGCGGCATTTCAACGCGGTGACGCTGGCGAGCGCCTTCTGCTGGTCGGCGGCTGCGGCGGGGACCGTGGTCGGCAGGCCGGCGTTCTCGAGGAAGTTGCGCGCTTCCCAGCGATCGCTGCCCATCTCGCCGAGCAGCTTGCCGGGCGTGTCGGCGGGGAGCACGTCCACCGCGATCTTCTCGCCGATGCCATCGACGGCGCAATAGGCGTTGGCGGCGATCGACTGCGGCGTTGCCGGCATGTTGGCGGCGACGAGGAAGACCTGGTCCTCCTCGATCTCCTCGCGGGTGCCGGGGAGCACCGCGCGCGCCGTTGGCCCGCCGGCGTCGAGCGTGAAGCTGCGGCTGTCCTGGAGCGCATAGCCGCTGGCGCTCTTCAAGCCGTCGCGGGTCTTTGCCTCACAGGTGGTGCCGCCGGGCAGCGCGTTTGCGAATTCCCACACATAGGTCTGCTGGTCGACCCAGCGGCCTTCGCCATTGACGCTGCACGTGACGGTGATCGGCGCGGCGGCGCGCGGATCGCCGAGCGGCACCATCGCCTGGTTGAAGCGGATGGTGAACCGCTCGATCGCGCCACCTGCGCCGCCCGGCGTGGCGAGCACCACCTGCGGGCTGCTGTCACTCGCGACCGACGTGGGTGCGAGCAGCAGCACTGCCAGCGCAAGACCAACCATCGGCTTCATGTTGCGTGCTCCCACCCTCTGCGCGGGGACGCTACTGCCGGCGGCGTGCAAGTCCAGCGGCTTTGCCCCGCGACGGTTGGCGGCGCGTTATTTCGGCATGCCGCCGAGCCCGCTTGCCTTGCGCAGCGCCGCACCGTCGAGTCGATAGCCGTCGAGGAAGACGGTGTGGACGTGGCGGAGCGCGCCGAGGTTCCTCGACACGTCGCCCTCGACCAGGATGATGTCAGCGTTCTTGCCCTTCGCAATCGAGCCGGTGCGGCCGGCCATGCCGGTCATGCGCGCGGGCACGATCGTCGCGGTCTGCAGCGCCTCGGCATTGGAAAGGCCGGCCTCCTCGTACAGCTCCAGTTCGCGCACCAGCTCCAGCCCCCAGCCGTCGGTGCCCGCGACGATCGGCACGCCGACCTTGTGCAGCCGGCCGACGACGCCGACCATCTTGGCGAAGCTCTGGCGGAAGTCGGCGCGGGTCAGCCCGTCGAACAAGGGATAGCCGGCGATCTTCCAGCCGCGCGCGACGGCTGGCGGGGCGATGTCCACGAACGGCGAATATTCGGGCGAGACGCTGGTGCCGTCAGAGGTCAGCATCGGCTCCCACACCGTCAGCGTCGGATCGATATAGGTGCCGCGCTTGGCAAGCTCGGCATAAAAAGCGGTCATCTCGGGCGAATCAAGATCGACGTTCTTGCCGTATTTGGCGGGGCCTTCCAGGCGGGCGGCGGTGTTGGCCTTGTCGACCACGTCCTTGGGCATCGCCTGCATGATGATGAAGTTGATGTGCGTCACTTCGTCATAGCCGGCGCGCACCGCCTCCAGCGGGCGCATGCCGGCGGGGACGTGGCCGTGGACATGGAGGCCGAGCTTGTGCGCCTCGGTAGCGGCGGGCGCGATCCAAGCGGGGTTCATCGAAGTGTAGAATTTGACGCCCCAGAGCCCTGCGTCCTTCACCTTGCGCACCGCCGCGATCGCTTCCTCGGCCGAGGAGACGGTGAGCGCGCCCTGCGCGGCGAGCGGATCCTTGCGATCGATGATCACCGAGGTGACGCCGCTTGGCGCGAGCAGCTCGCCGGCGGCGCGGCGCTTCTGAATGCTGAGCGTTTCTTCGATCATCGAGCCGGGGCTGCGATAATTGGTCATGCCGGTGGCGACGTTCTGGAGCAGGTTCCAATCGTCGCCGCCAATGTGGCGGTGCGCATCCCACAGGCCGGGCGTCAGCGTCTTGCCGCGGCCGTCGATCACCGTCGCGCCGGCCGGTGCCTTGATCGCTCCGCCAGCGGCGACCGCGGCGACCTTGCCGTCGGCGATCAGCACTGCCTGATCCGGAACGTACTTGCCGGCGACCGAATCGAACAGCAGCACGTGATCGACCAAAGTGGCGGTGCGGTTCGCCGGGCTGAGGAAGCGGCCGGCGACCTCGCGCGCCAGGCGAGCCGTCTCTGCTTCCTGAATGTCCTTCAGCTTGGGGCCGACCGCTTCATAGCCGGCGGGCAGCAGCGAAATGACGCCAGCATTGCCAAAGAAGCGGTTCTGCTCGTCCAGCCAGATGGGGGACGGGGAGAAGCCATAGCCTTCGATGAAGGCGAGCTTCACCGTCTTTGGCCCCGCCGGCCCCTCGATCGGCACCGACTTGGCGATGGTCAGCGTCGCATGGCCGCGCGGCAGGAGGTCCAAGCCCTTTGCCCCCGCGGCGACCAGCGCCTCGATATCCGCCTCGCCGGCGAGCCACGGGCCGCCATAACTGTTGTAGCGCTTGCCCGCGAACGGGGCGGAGCCTTCGTCCACCGCGGTCTTCCAATGCGCGATCCCGGCATTGTCGACACGGAAGCTCTCGGTTGCGTCGCCCGAATCGGTGAAGCCGCGGATCGCCATGCCGATCGGGCGCTTGTCAGGGCCGAAGGTGACGATCTCGTCGGTCTCGGTCACCCAGCCGCGCAGCGACATCGACATGCGATAGGCGCGCCGATCATCGGCCAATGGCCAGGACCAGACGTCGCCATGCTTGCCGGCAACCGAGCTGATGGTGAAATGCCGCGCGCCCGCAGGCGGTGTCATCAACTGTTCCTTGGTCGCTGGCGCGGCGGGCGCTGGGGCCGCTTGAGGCGGGGCGTCGTGCGCGATGACCGGCATGAGCGGCGCGGCAGCCCCGAGCAAGGACGCGAACAGAAAACAGCGCATGATGATCTCCCCCCAAGTGCGCAGGAGACTGCCAAGCGGCGCGGTGGCAGGCAATAGGCGATCGGGCCTGTGGGAAGCGCCAAGCGGGGTTGGTCCCGTGCGGCCGACCGGCTAACATTGCGGCGAGGAGAAACCGACATGGCAGAGCCGACCTATACCCCGCCCGAGGTTTGGACCTGGAACAAGGAAAGCGGGGGGCGCTTCGCAAACATCAATCGGCCGATCGCCGGCCCGACGCACGACAAGGATCTGCCGGTCGGCAAGCATCCGCTTCAGCTCTATTCGCTGGCAACGCCCAACGGCGTGAAGGTCACCGTCATGCTCGAGGAGCTGCTCGCGGCCGGGCACAGCGGGGCGGAATATGACGCGTGGCTGATCCGCATCAACGAGGGCGATCAATTCTCGAGCGGGTTTGTCGACGTCAATCCGAACTCGAAGATCCCGGCCCTGCTCGATCGCAGCGGGGAGACGCCGGTGCGCGTGTTCGAATCCGGCGCGATCCTTCTATACCTGGCGGAGAAGTTCGGCGCGTTCGTTCCCACGGATCCCGCCAAGCGTGCGGAATGCCTGTCCTGGCTGTTCTGGCAGATGGGCAGCGCGCCGTATCTCGGCGGCGGCTTTGGGCACTTCTATGCTTATGCGCCGGTGAAGATCGAATATGCGATCGATCGCTTTGCGATGGAGGCGAAGCGCCAGCTCGACGTGCTCGATCGCCGGCTGGCCGAGAGCGAATATCTCGGCGGCGCGGAATACACGATCGCCGATATCGCGGTTTGGCCATGGTACGGCGCGCTGGCGAAAGGGCTCGTTTATGAGGCGGGTACCTTCCTGCAGGTTGCCGATTACAAGAACGTGCAGCGCTGGACCGATCAGATCGCGGAGCGGCCGGCGGTGAAGCGCGGCCGGATGGTCAACCGCGTGATGGGCGATCCCGCGAGCCAATTGCACGAGCGGCATGACGCCAGCGATTTCGACACAAAGACGCAGGATAAGATCGGAGCCGCCGCGTGAAGCTGTTCGACAGCCTTCGCGCGCCCAACCCGCGGCGCGTCCGCTGGTTTCTGGCCGAGAAGCAGGCCGAGGATATCGAGATCGTGTCGGTCGACGTGTTCAAGGGCGAGCACAAGACGCCCGATTATGTCGCGCGCGCCGGCCTCGCCAACGTGCCGGCGCTGGAGCTCGACGACGGCACGACGATCACTGAGTCCGTGGCGATCTGCCGCTTTCTCGAGAGCGTCTATCCCGAGCCCAACATGTTCGGCCGCGATGCGCGCGAGATCGCGGTGATCGAGATGTGGACGCGGCGGACCGAGCTGCTGCTCGCGAACCCGCTGATGATGGCGGTGCGCCACACGCACCCGGCTTTGGCGGCGCTCGATACGCAGGTGCCAGCGATCGCCGAGGCCAACATCGCATCGGCGGGCCGTGCGCTGCGCTTCTTCGACCGGCGGCTGGGCGAGGCGGCGTTTATTGCCGGAGAGCGGGTGACGATGGCGGATATCGTCGGCTTCACCGCGCTCGATTTCGCGCGGATGATCAAGTTCGCCGTGCCGGAGGATTGCGCAAACGTGCGGCGCTGGGCGGACGCGATGCGCGCGCGTCCGGCGGCTTCGGCTGGGGTCTGACCGTACCGCGCGCAGGCGATGCTCAGCGGCTCGCCACTGCAGGGTTCATCGGGCGGTCTCCACGCGGCCGAGGTTGAGCATGCGCACAAGCAGTCGAGCGGCATCGCCCGCTGGCGGCTTGAACCCGGTTTCCATCCAGACGAGCAGGAAACCACTGACCGCGCCCGACATCATGCCGACCGACAGATCCAGATTGTCGTTGCGCAGATCGTTCGGGGGAAAGGGCAAATGGCTCAGAAGATCGGTCAATTGCTCGCGAAATAGCGTCACGGCGTTGGTGCCGGCGGATCCGTCAAACAGCGCGCGATACAATTTCGGGCGTGCGCTGATCCGCTCAAGGGCGAATTGCGTCACCGTAACGAGCGCCGCCGTGACATCGCCGCCGGCATCGGCCAGCCGCTTCGCCAGTTGGCGCTGCTCGGTATGGTCCTTTGCCACCCGATCGATCAGCAACGCGTCCACCGTCGGATAGTGTCGGTAAAAGGTGGGGCGGCCGATCCCCGCCTCTTCGGCCAGGTGGCTGATGGTGATCTGCGCATAAGGCAAGCGCTCGATGATCCGCTCCAGTGCAGCGTGAAGGGCGGCGCGGGTGCGACGCTGGCGCTGATCAAGCGTGCCGCTTTCCGGCGGGGTCATGCCGTTTTCATCCCTGGCGACCGGCACTTTCTTAGCTCCAACACACCCACCACGACCTTTATGTTACAACCGACACGTAAGATACACTTGTTTCGTACGCGCGGTGGTGCCAGACATGCTCCGGATAAAAACACGCGATCGGCCAACGTGTCGTCAGCGCGTGGGCAAAGGAGAGGATCATGAGAAAGACGTACGTCCTTCTGGCATCGGCCGCGTGGGGGCTGGCCGGAGCAACCGCCGCCGCCGCGCAGGTTGTCGATACCGCGACGAGCGGCACGACCGCGGAGGCGCAAGGCCAGAACACGCAATCCCAGGACGCTCAAGCCACCGGGCTCCAGGATATCGTCGTTACCGCACAGCGCCGTAGCGAGAGCCTCCAGAACGTTCCGATCTCGATCACTGCCGCCGATTCCGATGCATTGGCGAGCGCACGCGTCGAAAACGTCTCCAACATCCAGGCGATCAGCCCGAGCATCAGCTTCCGCGTCACGAACATCGCCTCCTCCTCGGCCAACCTGATCATCCGGGGGCTTGGCACCACGGGCAACAGCCGCTCCTTTGAAGGCTCGGTTGGTGTGTTTATCGACGGGGTCTATCGCAGCCGCGCCGCGTCGGCGCTTCAGAACTTCCTCGATATTGAAAATCTGCAAGTGCTGCGTGGCCCGCAGGGGACGTTGTTCGGCAAGAACACCAGCGCTGGTGCCCTGCTGCTCACCTCGGCATCACCGAGCCTGACCGCGATGGAGGGGCTGGTCGATGTCAGCGTTTCCAACTTCGACACGGTGCTCACGCGCGCGGCGGTGTCCGTGCCGGTCAGTGACACGCTTTCGGTCCGCGTTGCCGGCCTCGCCTCGACGCGGGACGGGTTCTTCACGAACCCAGGGACGGGCAGGCCGCTTAACGGCGATTCCAGCCAGGCGCTGAAGGGGCAGATCCGCTGGGAGCCGAGCGCGAACTTCTCGCTGCGGCTGATTGGCGACTATTCGCTGTCCAGCGGCAATTGCTGTTACGCCACCGCCGACTTCATCAACGGCCCGACGCAGCCGCTGATCAACGCGCTGACCGTCGCCAACGGTTTTCAGGTGCCATCGTCGCGGCTTGCTGATTTCGAAAGCTCGCTGAACTCCACCAGCACGCAGCGGATCAAGGATTACGGCGGCACCGCGCTGATGACGCTGGCGCTCGGCAGCGGTGAGCTGCGCTCGGTCACGGCGCTGCGCCGCTTCAGCGTGGCGCAGCGCGATGCCGATGCCGATTTCTCCGGCGCCGCCATCCTCAGCCTCGACGAGGGCTTTTCGAGCCGCTTCTTCTCGCAGGAGCTGACCTACAACGGCAAGATCGAGGCGGCGAATGCCGATCTCGTGCTTGGCGGCTTCTTCTCCGACGAAAAGCTGCGGATGGATCGCGATCTGTTCTGGGGATCGCAGGCGCAGCCTTACTGGAACACGTTGCTTGCGGCTCAAGGGCTTCCGCCCGGCACGGCGGCCGCCGTGCCGGGCCGCGTCGCCACCGAGGCGATGAACGGACGGGCGAAGTCATACGCCGCCTTTGGCCATGTGGACTTCGCGATCGGCGACAAGTTCAACGTCATCGCCGGGCTTCGTTATTCGGTCGAGGAGAAGGAAGGGGCCTTCCGCTACCTCTTCTATGATCCCCGGCCCAATGCCGTGTTCCGCGTGCTCGGCGTGTCGCCCGGCCCGAGCTACGATAGCAGCACCCGCAACCGTGCGCTGAGCGGCACTTTCGGCCTGCAATACCGGCCGGTCGACGACGTCATGCTCTATGCCACGTACAATCGCGGCTTCAAGGCAGGCGGCGTGAACATCGACGCGAACGGTGCGGGCACGGTCAGGAACAATCCGGCAGTCGGCGGCACGCCGCTTGATCCGCGCTATCGGCCGGAAACGGTCAACGCCTATGAAGCTGGCGCGAAAATCCGATACCTCGATCGCCGCGCGCGTACCAACATCGCGTTCTTCTATTACGACATCGAGGACGTGCAGATTGCGCAGTTCGTCGGGCTGCAATTCGCGGTGCTGAATGCCAAGTCGGCGACCGACTATGGCGTCGAGGTGGAGAACCTTTTCCAGATCACGCCGGCGCTGACGCTCGGGCTTGATGGCACGTGGCTTCCGCGCGCCAGGTACGGCGTCGATGCTGGCATCGATCCGGTTCTGTCGGGTTCGCGCTTCCGCTTTGCCCCCAAGTTCCAGGGCAATGCGACGCTCAACCTCGATCAGCCGATCACGGACGACATCAACCTGACGGGGCGCGTGCAATATCAATATGCGGGCCGCCAGCTGGTCAACACGGCCTCGCTCGCCGAGCGCAAGGCGGTTGGGCTGATCGATGCCAATCTGGGCTTCAAGACGGCCGATGGCCTCAGCGTTGAAGTGTGGGGCCAGAACCTGACCAACAAGATCTACCCGACGCAGCTGTTCAATACGCCGCTGCAGACGGGCGATCAGAATGCCTATCTGGCGCCGCCGCGTACCTATGGCGTGCGGCTCCGCGCGCGGTTCTGACGGGATCCAGCGCGATGCAGCCGTTCCAGATCAACGAGGGCGCCGATACGACGCTCTCCGCGATCAGGAGCGGCTGCGGGCCGTCTTGGCGCGGTTGGACGCCGGGGATGGGCTGCGCGCCAACCCGCTAAGGTCAGGACTGTAGTCGGCTAACGTCCCGCCGGCCACTGACATCGTTCACGAAGTGCCGATGCGCGAGCGCGGCAAGCCGTCGCGTATCCTGAAGACCTGAGGTCGCGGACTACGCGCCGAAAGCGATATCGGCAAAACCGCTGTTGCACGTTTGGGAACTCAGCGGGGTCCGCGAGTTCAGGGTCGGTGCTCGGCCGAGATCGCCACTCACGCTGTTCAAGCCGCACTGGGCCAGTCGATCGGCCATTGACGAGGCGCACGCCGGGGTTCGCGAGCCGCTCCGCGCGTCGAAGAGCGCATCCGCCACCGCGGTGATCCTGCTCCATCCCTCCTGGTTGCCATCCTTCTACTCTCCCGCTAATGCGAGCCAATCGCATCAAAGGGGGCTTTCGTGAGATCGGTTTTTGTCGCTGGCATCGGCGTTGCTTCGTTCGCCTGTTCGGTTGCTTCCGCGCAGGAGCCAGCGCGGACCAGCGATGCTGAGGTGCTTGCGGCTGACGACATCATCGTAACCGGGCGCGCGCAACGCCTTTACCGCGCCGAGGAAACCACGGTCGGCAAGGCGGCGGAGGATCCGCTCAACATCCCGCAGGCGTTGCAGGTGATCAATTCGGACCTGTTCGTTGATCAGGGCGCACGCGATGCGACCGACATTTATCGCAACATTTCGGGCGTCAGCTTCTTCAGCTATGCCGGCGTCACGTTTCGCGGCTTTCGGCAGGATCAGTCCTTTTACGATGGCCAGCGCGGCAATCCGTTCATTGGCTTCTCCGTGCCGCAATTGTTCAACATCGAGCGGGTCGAGGTGCTGAAAGGCCCGGCAGGTCTGTTCTTCGGCCCCGGATCGCCGGGCGGCATCATCAACTATGTGTCGAAGACACCTTCGGACCAAGCGGCGCTGCGCACGGTCGTGACTGGCGGCAATTACGATCGCATCGGCATCTCGTCAGAAGCGACCGGCCGGATCGATCGCGACGGCGTCGTGACGTATCGGATCGGCGGCTTCTACGAGTCAATGGACCCTTATCGCCGCAACACGCAGAACAAGTCGCTGATCGGCGATGTGGGCCTGTCGATCCGTACCAACCCCGGTGGCAAGCTCACCTTGCAGGCCACCACCTACGACAGCCAGTTGCAAGCCAATCGCTTGCGCGGTGTCCTGGTGGACGATGCGGGCAATTTCCTGACGTCGATCCGCTGGAACGCCAACGAGCGCAGTGACTTCCTCGACCTGACCTCCACCGCTTACCAGGCGCGCTATGCGACCAGCATCGGCGAGCAGGTGACGTTCGATGCCGGTGCGCGCTACTTCAAGGCGACCGAACGCCAGAAATACCACGAGCCCCGTGGGCTGAGCCCGACCAACCCGGATCTCGTGCAGCGCGAATTCCGCGATCAGATCCGCCCGGTGGACGGCTTGTCCTTCATGGCAAATGCGACCGCGCGCGTCGATGTCCTTGGCATGGAGCATAAGTTCCAGACGGGGGCCGATTGGTATGACGAGACAAGCGTCCTCCAGTCGCGCATCCTGCGTGCGGGCGTGTTGCCGCTGAGCCTCAGCAATCCCGCCTACGGCCGGTCGGACACAGACGCGGCGCGGGCCGCTGCGCTGCCGTACACCACGACGGACACACGCACGAAGCGCTACGGCGTCTATCTGCAGGACCAGATCAGCGTGACCGACGCGTTGCTGCTGGTCGGCGGCGTCCGATACGACCGGTTTGAGGATGGCGTGACGACGAGCACCGCCGGGCGCGTCACCGCGCTCTCCAACTACCGCGATGGTGACGCCACGCTGCGCGGCGGCGCAGTCTTCAAGCCGCGCCAGAACGTTTCGCTGTATGCCAGTTGGTCGCAAAGCTTCGAGCCGCAAGCGGCCGCCAGCCAATCTACCGATGCTGGCGGGCCTTTCGCGCCGGTGACGGGCAACCAGATCGAAGGCGGTGTGAAATCCGACCTGTTCAACGGACGGGTGCAGGCCAATGCTGCGGTGTATCGCATCGTCCGTAGCAACATCCTGCAGGCCGATCCGGCCTTGCCGCCCGTGAACGGCCAGGATCAATTGCGCCCGATCGGCAAAGTGACCAGCAAGGGGTTCGAGTTCGATCTGGCGACCGACGTGACGCCCGACTGGGTGTTGCTGGTCAATTACGGCTATAATGACGCGCGGATCACCGGCACCGTGGCCGGGCAATCCATCACCAACGCCGTCGGTGATCGCTTCGCCAACGCGCCTCGGCACAAGGTCGGCTTCTGGACGCGGTATCAGGTGGCGGCGATCGACTCAGCCTTCGCCTTTGGCGGCGAGCATGTGTCGAGCCGCACCAGCCTGTCGGGTCAGCGGGTGCGGCCGTACACGATCTTCGATGCCTCGATCACCAAGCGGCTTGGCTTTGCCGAACTGTTGCTCCGCGTGGATAACATCTTCGACCGCGTCTATGCGGCATCGGGCTTTACGGCGCAGAGCGGCCACTTCCCGGGCGAGCCGCGCACCTTCCTGGCCGAGCTTCGGACGCGGTTCTGACGATGGTGGCGACCGCGCGGCCGGCGAAGCGGCGATCCCTTTGGTGGGTCGTCCATAGCTGGGCGGGCTTCAAGCTCTCGATCTTCCTGACGTTCATCCTCGCGACCGGCACGCTTGCCGTTTTCGCGCATGAGATCGACTGGCTGATCACGCCCGCGATGCGGGTGGCACCGCGCGATGCGCCGCACGCGTCATGGGGATCGATCGCCGACGCGGCGCAGCGTGCCGCGCCGGACGGAGCGTTGACGACGATCTTCGCGCCGATCGATCCCTGGTTCGCCGTCGAGGCCTGGGTGAGCCCGGAAAAGGGCGCGCCGCGCCGCATCTATGTGGATCCCTGGACGGGCGAGGTCACCGGGCAGCATGGCTGGGCCAACGTCCATCGCTTCCTCCGGCAGGTGCATCGCCATCTGATGCTTCCGACGAAGATCGGCATTCCGATCGTCTGCTCGCTCGCGCTCCTGCTTGCCGCATCGTTGGTGACCGGCGTGGTCACCTACAAGAAATGGTGGCGCGGTTTCTTTCGCTGGCCGCACACGGGCAACACCCGCCGGCTGACGGGCGACCTGCACCGCCTCGCCGGGCTGTGGTGCCTCTGGTTCGTTGCGCTCATCTCGCTGACCGGCATCTGGTATCTGGTGGAGACACTGGGCGGCAACGCGCCGGTCGAGCAGCCGCCCGAGATCGGCGTGCGATCGCCGCCAACCGGCCGCGCGCTGGACCGGTTGGTCGCAATCGCGCAGCGCGAGAAACCCGGTCTCGATATCCGCGAGATCCGCTTCCTGGAGGATCAGGGCGTGGCGTTTCTTGGCCAGGACAGCGCCTGGCTCGTGCGCGACCGGGTGAACGGCGTGGTGATCGATCCGGCGAACGGGCGGACGACCATGATCATGGACGGCGCCGATCTTTCCATCCATCAGCGGATTTCCGAAATGGCTGATCCGCTGCACTTCGGCACTTTCGGTGGGCTGCCGACGAAGATCCTCTGGTTCATCTTTGGCGCATTGATGACCGCTTTGTCGGTGACCGGGACGATGATCTACGCCCTGCGCCTGTCACGCAGTGAAACAGGCGGCGGCGTTCGGATCGCGTGGCGCGGAATGGGCATCTGGCGCTGGATCGGCCTGGCGGCAATCATCATCGCTCTTGCGCTGACGCCGTTCGCGATCGGCGGCGCCGGCTAGCCAACCGGCATCGGCTCACGGTCACTCCAGATCATCCCCGATGATCCGCAGGTGTGCTGCGTTCCGAGGGAGTGCCGGTGCCTCAGGCGGGCTGGCGGGTCGCGCGGCGCAAGACGTCGACATAACCGCGCGAGATGGCGTCGTGCCCATCGTAGAAGCCGCGCGCGCTCAGCAGCCGGTGCATGCGCGGCAGCCGGTACGGCGGCACGCCGGCCGCCAGGTGATGCTCGACATGATAATTGACGTGATTGGGGGCGATGAACAGCCGCTCCCACCAGCGCGCGATGGTGGTGGAGGTGTTCATCCGCGGATCGGCCGAGCCGCGATCGGGCACCACGCCATGTTCACCGATCTGCCGCAGCCGCACGATCACGGGATAAACGAACAGCTCCGCCACCCACCAGAGGCCGTAGGCCCACCAGCCGCCGGCCAGCGCCAGGGTCGCGAACAGCGCGGCGTGGAACGCCAGCCATGGCCAGTTGCTCGCCAGACGAAAGCGCGCCAGCGATCGGCGCAGATCCCGCACGCCGGTACGCCCGGTGATGTCGCGCAGGAACTTGCGCCGCAGGGAATCGCGCGCGATCGGATAATTGGCGACGAAGCCGAGGTCCGGATCCTGCGGCGTTCCGGCATAGCGATGATGCGCCAGGTGATAGGTGCGGTAGTTCGCCAGCGAGAGGTTGATCGGCGTGCCGGCAAGCCACTGGCCGACCCGCTCGTTGGTGCGTCGGTCGCGAAACAGCGCATGGTGCGCGCAATCATGCACAAGGATGCCGAGCCCCAGCTGCCGCGCGGCGAGGATCAGCACCGCCAGCACGATCGTCAGCTGGTTGGGCCAGGCGATCGCGAGCGCAAAGGCACCGGCGATCAAGCCCCAGTTCATCGCGAAGGTGAACCAGGCGCGTGCGTCGGACCGACGCGTCAGCGCCTGGAGTTCGTCGGACGAGAGATAATCGGATACCTTCACGCTGGCTCTCCTCTGTGACTGAGATATAACGCCAAACAACACTATGAGTCAAACCATGTTACATAATTGGCGCGATCCGGTGTCGCCGCGCTCGCTCGCCCTTTGGCTGCTGTCGACCGCTGCACCGGCATCGCTGCCCGCCAGCAGCCTGATCGGGCGCGCGGCGATCTTCGGGATCGAGCCGGCGGCGGTGCGCGTCGCACTCGGGAGACTGGTGCGTGAAGGGATGGCGGAGCAGCCCGAGCGCGGCGTTTATGCGCTCGGGCCGGCGGCAGTCGCGCTCCATGCAAAGGCGCGCAGCTGGATGCGGGTCGAAGAAACCGTGCGCCCCTGGGCCGGTGCGTGGATCGTCGTCCTTACCCATCAACTCGGGCGCAGCGATCGCTCCCGCCTCCAGCGCCGCGAGCGGGCATTGCGCCTGTCCGGCTTCGCCCATGCCGGCGCCGGCACCTGGGTGCGCGCCGACAATCTGCGCCAGAGCATGGCCGAGCTGCGGGCGGCGATCGGCGGGCTGGGGCTGGAGCCGGAAGCCGCCGTGCTGGCTGGCTGTGTCGCGGAACAGGCGCAGGACGGCAGTTTTCGCGCTCTATGGCCAGCCGCGGCGCTGGAGGAGGGCTATCGTCATTGGCTGGGCGAGATGGCGGCCAGCGAGGCGCGGGTGGCGGGCATGTCCACCATCGATGCGGCGCGCGAGACCTATCTTCTTGGCCAGTCGGTGCTGCGCGCGATCAACTCGGACCCGCTGCTTCCCGCCGAACTTGTCGATGTGGCCCTGCGCCGCGCGATGGTGACCGCGATGAAGCGGTATAATGCCATGGCGCTGGGCCATTGGAGCAGCATCGCGTGACGCCGATGCTGCTCGCCTAGTGCGACAACCGGCTTATTGCTGTGCGAACAGCTTGGTGCCGACCACGCCGATGATGATCAAGGCGAGAAAGCCGATCTGCACGGGGCTCAGCCGCTCGCCGAACAGCATCACGCCAAAGATGGTGACGCCCACCGCGCCGAGCCCCGTCCAGACCGCATAAGCCGTGCCGGCGGAAAGCCCGCGCATGGCCAGTGCCAGCAGCCCCATGTTCACGAAGCTCAGCACCACCGGCACGATGGCGGTCTGCCACCCGCCACGGATCGCTGCCCATTTCAGGCTCAAGGCCCAGATGATCTCGGTAACAACGGCACAGCCGAGGATAACCCACGCCAACGGCGTTCTCCTTGCGCGGGCTCGGATGGGGGAGGCAGCGGCCGGAAACCCGAAAGAGGCGGCTGCGGCGCGCCTGATATCAGGGTAGCCGCAGGATACCAGACCCTGCGGCGGTGTTGCTGATCGGCGGCAATCTGTCCCCACGCCCCGCGCATGGGTGCGGTGCCATCATGCCGGGCGCGTCGCCCGTTATTGCAAATCCGACCGCCGATTGGCGGCCATCACGTGAGCCTATCGATCGTCGGCGATCAACAGGCCCGGCCTGACGCGCGCTAGCCCTGCCGGCAGGGCGGCGCGCTGCCGCTCTCGGTTTTCGGACCCGCCGTGGTAAATGGAAGCGCCACCATTCGGATGGTTGCTGCGTTCAGGGACCCAGCTTTGCAGGAAAGTGGCGAACTTGGCAGAAGCCGACAGCGACGTGTTTCGGAAGAGCCTGATGGCGGGCGGCGACTGCGGGGGGCTGATCGCAGCGCGGGACTGGTCTGCCACGCCGCTCGGCCCCGTCGATCACTGGCCTGCCAGCCTTCGCACCACCGTCCTCATCATGCTGCGCTCCCAGGTGCCGATGGTCCTGTTGTGGGGCGAGGACGGCATCATGCTGTACAACGACAGCTACTCCCTGTTTGCCGGGAACCAGCACCCTGGGCTTCTCGGCTGCCCGGTACGTGACGGCTGGGCGGAGGTCGCCGATTTCAACGATCATGTGATGAAGGTGGGGCTCGCCGGGGGTACGCTGCGCTATCGCGATCAGCACCTCACGCTGTTTCGCAACGGCGTTCCCGAACCGGTCTGGATGGACCTCGATTATTCGCCGGTGCCGGACGAAAGCGGCCGCCCGGCCGGCGTGCTTTGCATCCTTGCGGAAACCACGGAGCGGAAGCTGGGCGAGCGGCGCCTGCGTGACAGCGAGGACCGCTTTCGCCTGATGGCCGATGCCGTGCCGCAGATCACCTGGATCACCGACGCACAAGGGCGGACCGAATTCTTCAACCGATATTGGTGGGATTATACCGGTGCGTCCCCGGAGCCGACGACCGCAGCAGAGGTGTCCGCGACCCATTTGCATCCCGATGATGGCGCAGGCACGATGGCCGCGTTCGAGGAGGCGCAGCGGACGGGCACCACGTTCCAGACCGAGCATCGCATCCGCTCGGCATCAGGCGAATACCGGTGGTTCCTGGTCCGCGGCGAGCCGTATCGCGATCCGCGGTCGGGCGAGATCGTGCGCTGGTTCGGCGCCTCCGTTGACATCAATGATCGCAAGGTGGCTGAAGAAGCGCTGCGCAACAGCGAGATGCACCTGTCCGCGATCTTCAACCAATCCGCCGCGGGCCTCGCGGAAACGGATGCGAGCGGGCGGTTCGTGCGCGTCAACGATCGTTATTGCGAGATCGTCGGGCGAACGCGCGAGGGCCTGATGCATTTGTGCATGCAGGATCTCACCCACCCTGATGACCTGGGCGGCAACCTGGCCTTGTTCCAGAGGGTGACGGCACATGCCGGTTCATTCGACATCGTTAAACGCTCCCTCCGTCCTGACGGGTCACAGGTCTGGGTGCACAACAGCGTTACCGCGCTGCGTGGGCCGAGTGGCACGGTGTCCAGCATCGCCTGCGTGTCGATCGACATCACCGACCGTAAGGCGGCGGAGGATGCGCTGACCGCGCTCAACGCCGACTTGGAGCGCCAAGTAATCGAGCGGTCGCGCGAACGCGGCCTGATCTGGCAGCACAGCATTGACCTGTTGTCGGTCATCGATCTGACCACGGCGTGCTTTGACGCGGTGAACCCGGCGTGGGCTACGGCGCTGGGCTGGTCAGTCGGCGAAATCGAGGGGCGGCCTTATACCGATTTCGTCCATCCCGACGACAGCGCCGCCAGTGCCAGCGCCTTTTCCGGCTTGAAGCGCGGCGAAGTCGTTATTCATTTCGAGAATCGCTACCGGACAAAGGCCGGCGGCTGGCGCTGGCTCTCGTGGGTCGCCGTGCCGGAGAGCGGTAAGCTATATTCTATCACGCGCGACGTGACGGCCGACAAGGAGCGCGAGGCCGAGCTGGAGACCGCACAGGAGGCGCTGCGACAGGCGCAGAAGATGGAGGCGATGGGCCAGCTGACCGGTGGGGTGGCGCATGACTTCAACAATCTGCTCGCCCCGATCGTCGGCTCGCTCGATCTGCTGCAGCGCCGCGGCGTCGGCACGGAGCGCGAGCAGCGGCTGATTGCGGGCGCCGTCCAGTCCGCCGAACGCGCAAAGACGCTGGTGCAGCGATTGCTCGCCTTTGCACGCCGCCAGCCGCTGCAGGCCGTGTCCGTCAACATCGTGGAGCTCGTCGCCGGCATGGCGGATCTGGTGGCGAGCACCACCGGGCCGCAGATCAAGGTGGTGGTGGATGCCGAGCCTGACCTGCCGCCCGCCCACTGCGACCCGAACCAGTTGGAAATGGCGCTGTTGAACCTTGCCGTGAATGCGCGGGACGCGATGCCGGACGGTGGCAGGCTGCGCATCTCGGCGACGGCGGAGGACGTGCGGTCCGGCCACCGGGCCAAGCTGCGTCCCGGCCAATATGTGCGCCTCTCGGTGGCGGATACCGGCACCGGCATGGATCAGGCGACCTTGCGACGCGCGATCGAGCCGTTCTTTTCCACCAAGGGGGTGGGCAAGGGGACTGGCCTTGGCCTGTCGATGGCCCATGGGCTCGCCTCCCAGCTGGGCGGGGCGCTGACGATCCAGAGCCGCCTGGGGCTGGGCACCAACGTGGAGCTGTGGCTACCGCGCAGCGCGGCCCAGCCCGACGCGGTCGCGGCGGCGCCGGCCGATACGGCGGCGCACGGGGCGGGCGGGCAGGTCTTGCTTGTCGATGACGAGGACGTCGTGCGCATGACCACCGCCGACATGCTGCTCGACCTGGGTTATCGCGTGACGGAAGTGGCGTCTGCGGAGGAAGCGATGCGGCTGATCGAGCGCGGCGACCCCTTTGATCTGTTGATCACCGATCACCTGATGCCCGGACTTACCGGCGCCGAACTGGCGCGCGCGGTGCGGCAACGACGGCCCGGCATGCCCGTCCTGCTGGTATCGGGCTATGCCGAGCGCGAGGATGTCGGGCCGGATCTGCCGCGGCTGACCAAGCCGTTCCGCAAGGACGAACTGGCGGCGAGCCTCGCCCAGCTATCGGCCTAGGGGGCAACGTCGACGCGTCACCCCGGCCAACGCCGTTAAGCCGGGATGCGGCGCGTGACCGTAGCGGGACGGCCCGTCAGCCAGCATGGACGCAAACGCCGCCGATCCAGGTGCCGCGGGGCCTCAGGTCCGCGTCAAGCCAGACCAGATCGGCGCGTGCGCCGGGCCGCAGTGTGCCGCGGTCCTCCAGCCCCAGAAATGCCGCGGGGGAAGTGGCAGCCATGGCCGCAGCCTCCGCCACGCCACGCCCCAGCATCACCACTGCGTTGCGCACGGCCGTCGCCATGTCGAGCGCCGAGCCCGCCAGCGTGCCATTCTCCTCCATGCAAACGCCGTTCGCGATCCGGATCGTCTTGCCCTGCAATTCGAAGCTGGTTGCGTCGGTGCCGACCGGCGACATGGCATCGGTGACGAGCATGAAGCGATCACGCGGCCGGGCGGCCAATGCGATGCGCAACGCGGCCGGGGCGACATGCTGGCCGTCCACGATCAGGCCGGCATAGATCCGCTGGTTCTCGACTGCAGCACCGACGAGGCCAGGTTCGCGGTGGTGGAGCGGCGACATGGCGTTGAACAGGTGAGTGACGCCGGTGATACCTGCGTCAAACGCGCGGGTCGCGGTGGCATAATCGGCGTCGCTATGCCCCGCCGCGACAATGACGCCAGCGGCGACGAGCGCGGCGATATCGTCCGGCGTGCACATCTCGGGCGCCAGCGTCACCAAGGTGCGGCCGCGGCCGAGGCTACCAAGCAAGGCGATCGAGTCCGCATCAAGCCTCAGGAAGCGGGCAGCGTCATGCGTGCCCTTGCGCGCGGGGTTGAGGAACGGGCCTTCGATATGGATGCCAACGACGCCCGGCACCCCCTGCGCAATCGCCCACTCGGTGGCGCGCATCGCCATGTCCACCCGGTCCAGCGTGTCCGAGATGAGCGTTGGCAGGAACGCGGTCGTGCCGAACCGGGCATGGGCGGCGCCGATGCGGCGGATCGTATCCACGCTGGGATCATCGTTGAACAGGACGCCGCCGCCGCCGTTCACCTGCGTATCGATGAAGCCAGGCAGCAGCCACCCGCCGCCAAGATCGACGCGCGCGGCGTCTGGCGGGCAATCGGCCGCAATCCGCCCTTCTTGAACGTACAACTTCTCGGCCGTGCCGCCATCTCCGGTCACGATCGTACCGTTTTCGAAGATAAAGCCGCTCATCGCGTTTCCGTCACTTTCTTCAGGTGCGGCGGTGCATCCGGATCGATGCCGCGCGCAACGGCGAGCTGATTGACCATCCGGTAGAAGCTTTGGATCATCAGGATCGGCTCTAGCGTCGGCGCGGTGGCGATCGCGGGCAGGTTCCCGCCGCCGCGGCCATCGGCCAGCATGATCCGCGCGCCTCTGGCGCCGAATTGGGCGACCGTGCTGCGCACGTCGTCGCCCGACGCGTCGGAGGTGGCAAAGGCGAGTATCGGAAAACCGCGGCCGACGATTGCCATCGGCCCGTGGCGAACCTCCGCCGCCGAAAATGCCTCGGCATGGAGGCCGCAGGTTTCCTTGAACTTCAGCGCCGCCTCCTGCGCAATGCCAAGGCCATGGCCGCGGCCGAGCACGAACATGTTGCGCGCGCCCAATAACGGCAGATGTGCCGCCTGCCAGTCGAGTGCAAAGGCGCGCGACATGGCGGCGGGGAGGGCCGCGATCTGCGGTAGCAGGCGATCATCCCGCGCCCACGCCGCTGCCAGCGCCGCCTGGGTCGCGAGCGCGGCGATGAAGGATTTGGTCGCCGCCACCGATCGCTCGGGTCCTGCGCACAGCGGCAGAACCTCGTGGACGGCTTCAGCCAGCGGCGACGCCTCATCATTGACCAGCGCCACCACAAAGGCGCCGCCCGCCTTGTACGCCGCGACGCTGGCGAGGAGATCGGGGCTACGGCCCGACTGCGAAATGGCGAGGCACAATGCGCCCTCCGCCCGCAGCGGCGCGCCGAAGATCGACGCCACCGACAACGCCCCTGAGGCGACGGGAATGCCCGTCATCGTCTCGAACAGATATTTGCCATAAGTGGCGGCGTGATCGGAGGAGCCGCGCGCGCAGGTGATGATGAAGGGCGGCGGGCGATCGCGCAGCCGGGTGGCGATCCGCTCCATTGCGCTGCTGTTGCGATCGATCAGGCGGGCGACGACGTCCGGCGCCTCCGCAGCCTCGGCGTGCATCAGCGTGGTGGCGGGATCGCGCCGGGGCTGCTTGGCGGGCGGCGTAGCGGAGACGCGGGTGGGGGCTGGCCGACCCAGCGCCGCCCGCATCGCCGCCACTTCTGCACGATCGGTGACGCGGGAAAGCTCGGACTCAAACCCCAGCTCGACGGCGCGGGGCGACGGATTGCCGATCGGCCGCGAACAGAACGCCTGAACGGCCCGCACGCCTGTGGCCGCAACTAACTCGGCGACATTGCGCGGGTGGAGCCCGCCGCTGGCCGTGATCGTCACCCGGTCTCCGGCCGACCATTGCATCGCCTTGATCGTGGCAATGCCATCGCTCGCCGAGCGCGCGCCGCCGGAGGTGAGAATGGCCGTGATGCCAAGATCGGCGGCGATCGACACCGCGGCCACTGGATCGGGCAGCAGGTCAACGGCGCGGTGCAGGGATACGGACAGGCCGGCGGCATGGGCGACCAGCGCTTCGATCATGGCGATATCCAATTTGCCATCGGGTGTGAGGGCGCCGATGGCAACGCCCTCCAGCCCCGCCGCGCGCGCCGCGTCGATATCGCGGAACATGGCCGTGCGCTTGCGATCGCCATAGACCATGCCGCCCTCGCGCGGGCGGATCAGCGCGCTGACCGGTAGTGGGCAATCGCGCGCGAGTGCCATCAGCCCGGCGGACGGGCTGAGCCCGCTAAGTGCCAGCGACGACGCCAGCTTGATGCGATCGGCGCCGCCTTCGACGGCCGCCGCCAGCCCCTCCGGGCTGTCCACGCAGATTTCGATCAAAGTTTCAGCCATGAATTCCGTCCCTTGCCCGCCGCCACTCCGGCCACGCGCGCATGTGGGCGATGGATCCCACCGGCGTATGACAGCGGCGGGTCACCGCTCACGTCGACGCATCAGGGGAAGGACGATGTGCAATGGCGCCATGCCTTGGACCGAGCGCGCCGCGGGAGCAACCCACCGCGCCTTTCGGATCGTCCATGCTCAATGTGGCACTATGGGTACACCGCGCGCATCATGCATAGCCGGCGTGCGCGGGACGGGGGAACACGGTGGGTCGTGTACCGGAATGCCTGGCGGATCGCGAACCCGAAGCCGCGACAGCGGACAGCCTTCAGGCGGGGCTGGCAGCTCCCGGCCGGTTAACCAGCACAAGATGCGGCCGGCGTGGCGGCGGGCTTGGCTCTGCGAGATGGACAAGCGCCGCCACCAATTGCGTGGTCAGCACATGCGCTTCCGCCGGCGTCAGCGATACCGGCTGGTCGACATCCAGCCGAACCATCCCGTCGATCGCCGTTACCTCGATGCTCATCGCCTTGTTTCCCCGATGGATCGCAGCGCCGCTTGCTAGAATAATGGCGTTTGCTTGGCGCAGGGTGGCACCGCTTCGATCCGGTCCAATTCAGCAAGCACGTCTTCGAAGCCGGACAGATCCTTGACCGGAAATGCGCGCGTGAAGCCTGTCCCGAGGACTTCCAAGTCCCGTCGAGTCAAGAGCCCCACCGCTACGATCCGGTTTTCTGTCATTGCACCTGAACGCTTGATTCCGAATATGGTCCCGCGTGAATCGCGATCTTGTGGATTTTGGTCCGAAATCACCGCCGCCTTGCTAACCGAGTGGCGCCTACCCACATGGGAACCATCGGCGGCAGTTCGATTCGTAGGCGCCGACGACTGAGAGACCATCGTGCTCCCGCTTACGTGTGGAGGACATCCGATGGACCTTAACGAACTATTTTTCCGCCATCAGATCTCCCTCGTACGTGCGTCTGCCGCTGCCGGCGTCGAGGCCCGCTACGCTCACCGCGAGCTCGCCAACGGCTATGCGCGCCGAATTGCGCAGGCGCAGGCGGGTACGCGCGAGATCGCCGGCGCGGGCATATACGCATGAGCGCGGTTATCGAAAACGCCACACCGGCGCCGGTGACTGCGCCCGACGCCGAGCTTAGTGCCGCGCCTGCGGCACGGCCGCGGCGGATATTCCGCGCTGCCCGAACCGCATCGCGCTTGTCAGGTGACGAAGTGGCGCGTGAAGGGCGGATCGTGCGGATCGCCTTTGCCCGGCTTGGCACGGAGGCGGCGCGGCTGTTTCTGAACACACCCAATGATGCGCTCGGTGGCCGGCCGCTCGAACTTGCCACCGCATCGCGTGATGGCGCCGAAGCAGTGGAACGGGCGATCGAGGCGATGCCGGCTGTCGTCGCTGCGCCGCCGCTGCGCGAGTAGGCCGCTGATTGCCGGCGCGGCGGGGGCCAGAAGCTCTCGGACCGGCGCGATCGGGTCATGGAATGGATCAGAACCAGCAGTGCCGTAACCGGCGCCGGTGACTGATCTCACGGACAACGAGCATATCTCCGCCCGGCGCGGAAGTGGCTTGACGGTCGGCTGGCGACTGCGGGCGCAGCCATCTGACCCGCACCCCGCCGAAGGGTGCCGGAACGTTACGCCAAGTCCTTGGACATGCGATAGTTATGGATCGCCACGCCGGCCCGCACGAAGTCGTTGCGCGCGTCTAGCGTGAAGCCGCGACGTTCGAAGAGCGGACGGGCGTTCTCGCTCGCCTCGACAAACAGCCGCGCGATGCCGTCCCGCCGCGCGGCAGCCTCCAGTGCAGCGAGAATGGACGATCCCACGCCCGTGCCGATCCTGTCGGGACGGCAATAGAGATGGTCGATGTGGCCGTTCGGCTCCAGATCGCCATAGCCGATCACCACGGCGTGCTCGTCAACCGCGACCAGAAACGTGCGACCCTCCGCTTGGCCTACAAAGCGTTCCGGTGGTGGCGGTGCGGGGCTCCAGGCGGCGACCTGCTCGGGCGCGTAGAAGCGGCTGCCTGCGCCATGCACGGAGGCATGGAACAGCGCGGCGAGCGCCGCCGCGTCATCATGGTGGAAGGGGCGGATCAGCATGCCCCGGCTATGACTTTGCCGTCGATTTTCGTCACCCCCATTGCTACTCTGCCCGGCCTGCCGATCGCATGGCCGGTCGCTCTGGGGCGCCACTCGCAGGTTATTGCGCGGGATAGGCGACTTTGAGCTGCTCCAGGTAGCTGCGGTGCTTGGCCGGATCGTAATAGAAGGGCTTCTGTTTGGGGCGCATTCGCTCCATCACCTCGGCATTCAGGTGGGTCGCCGGCTTGTCCTCTGCGGTGAGCAGCGGATCATATCTCTGATCCTTGAACTGCACGGTTTGCTGAAAGGTCTTGGCCGCGGCGATCAGCGCGGGCGTGGTCATCAGGTCGATCACCGTAGCGCTCACCGCCTTGGCGCCCTGCACCGCGCCCTTGTGCGCGATCGGCGTCGCCATGGCGATCGCAGACAGCACGTTGTGGCCGATCATGTTGGGGATGTTGGAAGGGTAGCGCACGGTGATCGTCGGCACCGTCCACATCACGTCGCCGATATCGTCCGATCCGCCGCCGGTCGATTTCTCGCGCGTGTCGGGCGTGGAAAGCGGCGATATCTCGCTCGCCAGCGGCTTCAGCTCGCGCGCGTTCGCCTGCTGCACCGATTTGGCGAAGGCCTGATCACCCGCGCTCCATTGCGGCATGCCGACCGCCTTGATGTTCGCCCAGGCCGCCTCGGCGAGCGGCTTGTTGCCGAAATTGGGCGCGGCATAGCCGAGTGTACGCTGCGTCACGGTAGTGCCGGTGCCGGAGGCGGCAGCCTTGGCGATGGTGTTGCCGGTCTCGAACAGGTGGCGCACGCTGGCAAAGGCGGTGTCGCGGAAATAATACCAGACGCTGGCCGTGTCGGGCACGATGTTGGGCTGCTTGCCGCCATCAGTGATGACGTAATGCGAGCGCTGGCTGAGCGGCAGATGCTCGCGCCGCATGTTCCAGCCGGCATTCATCAGCTCCACCGCGTCGAGCGCGCTGCGCCCCTCCCATGGCATGCCGGCGGCATGCGCGGTCTTGCCGTGAAAGGTATATTCCACCGAGACGGCGGCATTGTTGCCCGTATCACCCCAGGCAGTGCTGAACTCGCTCGCCACATGGGTGAAGATGCAAGCGTCCACTCCGTTGAACAGCCCGGCGCGGACATAATAGGCCTTAGCGCCGATCAGCTCCTCCGCCACGCCGGGCCACAGCAGTAGGCGGCCAGGAATCTTGTTTTTCTCCATCACCTGCTTGGCCGCGATGGCGGCGGCAATCACCAGCGGCATGCCCGAATTATGGCCCTCGCCATGCCCAGGCGCGCCCGCCACCTGCGGCTTCAGCTCGGGCGAGCCGGGCATTTGGCTGAGCCCGAGGAGGCCATCCACGTCGCTGCCCAGCGCGATCAGCGGGCCACCATTGCCCCAGGTCGCTATCCAGGCAGTTGGCATGCCGGCGACGCCGCGCTCGATCTTGAAGCCGTTCTTCGCCAGGATGCCGGTCAGATATTCCATGGTCTGGAATTCCTGAAAGCCCGGCTCGGCGAAGCTGTAGACCGAGTCCACCATCTCCTGAACCAGCTTCCCCTGACGCTCGACGCCGGCGATGGCCTCCGCCTTCAGCCGGGCCCTGGCGGGATCCTCGGGCGGGGTCGCAGCAGCCTCAGGCGCAGGCGTGCCGGTCTGCTCACCCGCAAGCGCGAGCGCCGGCGGCGCGGTCAACGTGGTGATCAGTGCGGCGGCGATGGTTCGGCTCAGACGCATGCTTCTTCTCCCCCGGGGACGCTTATCAGGCGCAATCATAGTGCAGCCGCACCTTGCCCGCCGCCTCCGCTGCAATGCGCCGCGCGTCGTCGGTCGTTTCTGCGCGTGCCAGTGCCACGCCCATCCGGCGATACGGCCGCGTTGTCGGCTTGGCGAAGATCCGCACGTCCACCTCGCCGCCCGGCGTCCCCAGCGCATCGGCAATGCCGTCATAGCGCACCGTGTCCGACGCGCGATCGGCCAGGATCACCGCCGAGGCGGACGGGCCGTAACTGGTCAGCGTCGGGATCGGGAGGCCAAGGATGGCGCGGGCGTGAAGGTCGAACTCGCTCAGCGATTGCGAGATAAGCGTCACCATCCCGGTGTCATGCGGGCGCGGTGACAGCTCGGAGAAGATCACTTCGTCATTCTTGACGAAGAATTCGACCCCGAACAGGCCATAGCCGCCGAGGTCGTCCACCACCTTGCGCGCCATGTCCTGCGCCGCGGCGATCGCCGCGTCCGACATGGCGGCGGGCTGCCAGCTTTCCTGATAATCGCCGCGTTCCTGCCGGTGGCCGATCGGCGGACAGAAGAGGACGCCCTCGCGCGTGCGCACCGTCAGCAGCGTGATCTCATAATCGAAATCGACGAATTCCTCGACGATCACGCGCGCCCGGTCCCCGCGCATGTTGGCGACGGCATATTCCCATGCCGCCTGCAGATCGGCCGCGTCGCGCACCGTGCTCTGCCCCTTGCCCGAGGAGGACATGACCGGCTTGATCACGCACGGGAGCCCGGTGTGGGCGGCGCCTTCGCGTACCTCTTCCAGCGTCTCGGCATAACGATAACGCGAGGTGCGCAGGCCAAGCTCGACCGCCGCGACCTCGCGGATGCCGTCGCGGTTCATCGTCATCATCGTGGCGCGTGCGGAGGGCACGATGGTGGTGCCGGCAGTTTCAAGCTCGGCCAGCACCTCGGTACGGATCGCTTCCACTTCGGGAACGACGAAATCCGGGCGATGCTTCTCCACCGCGGCGCGGAGCAGATCGGGATCAAGCATCGAGAAGACTTCGCGCGCGTCGGCCAGCTGCATCGCGGGGGCGTTGTTATAGCTGTCGCAGGCGATGACGTAGCAGCCTAACCTCTTGGCGGAGATCACGAATTCGCGGCCGAGCTCGCCCGAGCCGAGCAGAAGGATCGTCGCCGTGAACGCCATGTTTGCACCCGCCTTTGTCTTGACCGTTACAGGAGTGGCCGGAACCGCGCGGCTTGTCCACGGGGGGGCGCGGGGCCTAGCACCCGGCGACAAGCGCGGGAGAGGATGGATGACGCAAACCCCAATGCTCAAGGTGCTCGCCTTCGACGTGTTTGGCACGGTGGTGGACTGGCGCGGCCCCATCTGCGCGGAGAGCGGCCTGTTTCTGGAGAAGATCGGCCAGCAGCACATCGACTCTGGCCAGTTCACCGACGATTGGCGCAAGAAGTACCTCACCGGCATGGCGTCCTACGCGAAATCAGGCCGCGAGTTCACGATCCTCGACGTGCTCCACCGCGAGATGCTGGAGGAGACGCTGCGCGATCACGGCATCGATCCGGCGACGCTCGATCCGGCGCTGCTCCAGGACTGGACCTTTGCCTGGCGCCGGCTGGCACCCTGGCCGGGTTCGGTCGAGGGGCTGACGCGGCTGAAGCGGCGCTTTCCGATCGTCACGCTGTCGAACGGCAATATCGCACTGATGCTGGAGATGGCGCGGCGCGGCGGCTTGCCGTGGGACACGATCATGGGGGCGGAGGTGACGCGCGCCTATAAGCCGGATCCGCGCGCTTATCTTGGGACCGCCGAAGTCCTGGGCCTGGCGCCCGGGGACGTCTGCCTGGTGGCGGCGCACCACAGCGATCTGGCCGCGGCCCGCAAGTGCGGGCTCAAGACCGCGTTTGTCGCGCGGCCAATGGAATATGGCGGGCGGCCTGCGCCTGACGCGAAGCTCGAGCAGGACTGGGAATGGTCGGCCGACAGCCTCGTCGAGCTGGCGGATCAGCTCGGCTGCTGAGCGGGTGGGACAGATTGTCTCAGTGACACAGCGGCTTGTTGGCGATACCGCAGGGCCGTGCACGCCTTCCGGCACCTTCTGGCGCAACGCCGCCTTGCCTTGCTGATCTTTGGGGCGGCGCTGCTGCTGAAGCTGCTGGTGCCGACCGGCTATATGATCGATGCGAGCGGCGGGCAGTTATCGGTGATTGTCTGTCCCGGCGTCGTCCCGCACCCAGCGGAGCCTGCTGCCATGCTCGGCGCGATGGGCGGGCATCATCAGGCAATGGCGGATCACGGCGCGCCGACGCATCACGACGGCTCGGGCGAACATGGGCAGGTGGAGATGCCGTGCGCCTTTGCCGGGCTGTCCGCGGCGGCGCTCGGCCCGCTCGATCCGATCCAGCTTGCCGCGCTCATCGCCTTTGTGCTGGCGATGGGTGTTGCGGCGGTGGTGCTACCAACGCCGGTGCGGCCGGTTTACCTGCGGCCGCCGTTGCGGGGTCCGCCGGCCCGCCTTTGACTTCTGAGGTCTGATCTGGCCGGACTGTTGGGCGTGCCTAGTCCGAATTCCATTCGTCATGCCGGGCCTGTCCCGGCATCCAGGGTGCCGCGAACCTCACGCCGTTGAGTTTGCGGATGGCTGGACCCCGGCACAGGGCCGGGGTGACGGCAGGTTTGGGCGAGCGGCGTGGCAGTTGCTGCCGCTTTCCCGACTCGGTCCCGGGCTTCGCCGGATGGCGTCTCCCCAGATCAGGTCAGGCTTCACCGTTCGCGCGCCGTTGTGGTGCGTCCGTGAACTGCGGCTCGCGACGCTGACGCGGCGGGCCGGTCAAAGGTGTTTTTTCATGTTCCGTTTCCATCTGCTGGCGGGCGCCGCTGCGTCGTGCCTGCTACCTGCCGTTTCCCTTGCCGCAACGCCGGGGGAGGGCGAGCAAGCCGACCCTGCGATCATCGTCACCGGGCAGCGCGACCCGCTGCGTCTGGAGGAGCAACCGCAGACTGCGAGCCGGCTTGGCCTGACCGTTCGCGAGACGCCCGCCAGCGTCGAGGTGCTGACGCAGGACGATCTGCAAGTGCAGGGCCTGCGCACCGCGCGCGAGACGTTCAACCAAGTGGTGGGCGCCGTGGCCGGCAACGTCCCGGGCAATCCGGCGGTCGTCTCCCTGCGCGGCTTTGCCGGCAACACCGTGTCGATCCTCCAGGACGGCGTGCGCGTCTCCACCTCGACCGTGGTGCAGCGCGACAGCAACAATTGGCATTACGACCGGATCGAGGTGCTGAAAGGCCCGGCCTCCGTACTCTACGGCGAAGGCGCGCTGGCCGGCGTGATCAACAAGGTAACGCGAAAGCCGGTGCTGGGCGAGCGGCGGCTCGATACGCTGCTGTCGGTCGGCAGCTTCGATACGGTGATGGCGGCGGGCGGCGTGAACCTGCCCATGTCCGATACGCTCGCGGTGCGGGCGGACGCGAGCTACCAACGGTCCGACAGCCTGTATGACGTGGAAAATAACGACACGTTCTCCGCCGCGCTGACCGCCAGCGCCTTGTGGCGGCCGAGTAATGCGGTGTCGCTGCTGGTCGCGGTGGATCATTTCGAGGATCGCTACGGCGCGACCTACCAGGGCCTGCCGCTGATCCCGGAAGCCTTTGCGCTGCGGCCGAGCGACGCAGTGGAGAGCGCCAACGGGCTGGTCGCCGATCGTGCGCTGCGGCGGCGCAACTACAATCCGCGCGGCGCTTATTCGGGTGCGGACGAGACGACGATCCGGTCGCGGCTCGATTGGGCGGTAGGCAGCGGCTGGTCGCTGGCGCTGGACCTGACTGCCTACACCGCCGATCGCGCCTTTCTGCTGGCGGACAGCCAAAGCTTCGTTGCGCCGAGCGCGGCGTTTCCGAACGGCAGTTTCCGGCAAAGCTATCAGGACTTCCGCCACGACCATCAATTCTGGAACGCGCGCGGCGCGATCGCGAACGACAGCGTGATTGCGGGCATGCGCAACCGCTTCACCTTGGGCGCCGAGCATAACAGCACCGATTTCGTCAGCCTGCGCCAACAGGCGCCGATCACCGCCCTGCCCGCGGCGGACGTGCGCGATCCGGCGGCCATCGCGCTGCCGACCGGCACCGCGATCTTCACCAGCAGCAATGTGACGTTCGACTCCCGCCTGCGGCAGATATCGGTCTTTGCGGAGGATGCGATCAACATCACGCCAAAGTGGCTGCTGGTCGGTGGATTGCGCTGGGATCACATGGCGCTGACCCGTGAAACGATCCAGAACGTGTCGGGCGCGGTGGATCGCAACAACCCGACGTTCGATCCCGTGTCCTGGCGCGCGGGGACGAGCTGGGATGCGGCGCCCGGCCTCACGCTTTATGCGCAATATACTACCGCCGTCTCCCCGGTGTCCTCGATCCTGCTCGCCTCGGTAGCCAACAGCCGCTTTCGGCTGACCAAGGGCCGCGCGTATGAGGCGGGATTCAAGGCGAGCGGCTGGGGCGGGCGCGCCAGCGTGACCGGCGCCGCCTATCGCATCGAACAGCGCGACATTCTGACGCGCGATCCCACCAATCCTACCTTGAGCGTGCAGGGCGGGCGGCAATCGTCGCAAGGCGCGGAATTGTCCGCCGTCGTGAGCCCGGTGAAGGCGCTGCGCCTGTCGGCCGGCGCGTCCTATACCGACGCGCAATATGACGAGCTTTCCGAGCTGATCGGCGGGGTGCGCGTGGACCGCGCGGGCAATCGCCCGATCAACGTGCCCGACACGACGCTGACTGCGTCGGCGCTGTACACGATTGCGGGCGAGGTGACGCTGGGCGGCTTCCTGCGCCATGCCGGTGCCTTCTACACCGATACCGCGAACACGATCCGCGTGGCGGGGCATGAGGTGCTGGACGCGAGCATCTCGCTGCCGGTTGCGGCCAATGCGACGCTCAGCCTGCGCGGGCGCAACCTGACGGACGCTTTCTACGGGGAGTATTCGGGCTACCCCGCCACCAACATCTATATCGGCGCGCCGCGATCGTTCGAGCTGTCGCTGGCAGCGCGGTTCTGATGGCGACGCTTTATCCGCCGGTCGGGCCGGGCGCGGCGACTCTCCCCGGGGGCGCCGGGCGCGTGCGCGTGCTGGTGCGCCGGGTGCATCTGTGGCTGGGGCTGACGCTGGGGCTGCTTTTCGCGCTGCTCGGGCTGACCGGGTCGGCGCTGGTGTTCTACACCGCGATCGACGCCGCGCTGCATCCGGTGGTGCAGGCAAGCGAAGCGCGCGTGCTGCCCAGCGTTCAGCACCTCGGGGGCGAAAGCTCGAAAGGCGGAGCGGGGAGGTTGGGGCAGACGCTCGATCGGGCGCTCTCCGCGGGCAACGCACGCTTTCATCACCCCGGGGGCAAGTGGACCTTTGAGGTAACGGGCGAAAGCGGCGCGATCCCGGCGCGTTATTATCCCCGGCCGATGCCCGGCCATCATGCCGATCGGCAGATGGTGTGGTTTTCGCCCGATGGCGGCCGCATCGTGCGCGCCGAGCCGTGGGGCGGCTATCTGATGAGCTGGATCTATCAGCTGCACATGCAGCTGCTGGCCGGCGAGATCGGCCTTCAGATCGTCGGCTGGTCTGGGCTGGCGATGCTGGTGCTGCTGCTGTCGGGCCTCATCGCCTGGTGGCCACGCGGCAGCTGGCGCAAGGCGCTGGCGTTCAAGCGCGACGCCGCGCCGATCCGCCGGCTACGCGATTGGCACAAGCTGGCGGGCGTGTGGAGCTTGGTGCTGTTGTTTGTACTGGTGGCGACCGGGGTGCTGCTGGCGCTGCCCAGCGTGACGCAGGCGCTGCTGTCGCCCGCGCGCGTGCCGGCGCCGGTGTCGTCAGTGCGTGGCGCAGCGCCGCTGACGATTGCGCGCGCGCTGGAGGTGGCGCAGCGCGCGCTACCTGATGGGAGGCTGGTGTTCGTCGACGTGCCGACCGGAGGCGATGCGCCGATCCGCGCACGCTTTCAGGTGCCCGGCGATCCGCATGCGCGCTTTCCCGCCAGCTTCGTGTTCGTCGATCGCTTCAGCGGTGCGGTGCTGGCGGTGCATGACGTGCGGCGCGGCGATGCCGGGACCACGATCAACCTGTGGGTCCGCACGCTGCATGACGGCACGGTCGGCGGGATGGCGACCCGGGTTCTTGCCGTGCTAATGGGGCTGGTGCCGCTGGCCTTGTTCGTCACCGGGCTGCTGCATTGGCGGCGGCGGGTGGGCCGGCGCGTGAGCTAGAGCACCTCTTTGGCTCCACGAGGCGATGTGGATTGCTGACCATGCCGCACCCGGCCCAGCATGGAGTGGATCTGGCAACGGTCGCGACGTCGCTGGTCAGGCGAGGAGGTGCTCCACCTTGTAGAAGCGGGCGGCGGCGCCGGCGAACAGCTCCCGGTTCTCGTCCGCGCTGGCGCCCTTCGCCACCAGCTTGAACGCGTTCCACAAGGTGCCGTAATCGGCACCCCAGCGATCGACCGGGAAGTTGCTTTCGAACATCGCGCGCGCCGGGCCGAAGGCGGCCACGCAGGTCTCGACATAGGGGCGGAACAAGTCGGCCAGCGCGGCCGCGGTGGGGCGCGTGTCGGGGCCGAGATCGCCCAAGGCGCAGAACGGCATGGCAAGCCCGCCCAGCTTCACCATGACATTGGGACAGGTGGCGAGTTCGCCGATGGCCGCCTTCCACGTGGCGAAGCGTTCGTCATGGCGGCCGGCGTAGCTGCCGAGGCCAAGCGGCGTCCCGACGTGATCGAGCACGATCGGCTGCTCGGGAAAGGCGCGGGCGAGCGCGGTGACCTCGCCGATCTGTGGCTCCAGCACCCAGGCGTCAAAGGTGAGGCCGCGCTTGCCCAGTTCGGCAAAGCCCTCGCGGAAACGCGGGTCGGCATACAGGTTCGCGGGCGCATGGCCGAGCGGGCCGAGCACCTCGGGATCGGGATCATGCGCGCCGATGTGGCGGATGCCGCGAAAGCGCCCGTTGCCCGCCGCGATCTCGGCGTCGAGCACGGCGCCGACGCCCGTGCCCAGCGTCAGGTCCGCCTGACCGACGATCCCGGCGCAGGCACGGAAAGGGCCGTAGATGCCGCTGGCTGACTGCGCCGCGACGCCGTTCACGAATTCCACCTCGCCGACCGGCTTCAATTCGTCGGGGCCGTCCGCGCGGTAGAAGGCGCCGCATTGCAGGAAGACGGTGCCGATGACGTTGTGGCCCGCGTCGCGGCAATCGGCGAGCAGTTCGTCGAACAGGTAGCGCGGGCTCTGGCGGGTGATCCGGCCGAAGGGGTGCGCGATCTCCGGCATGCGCGGCAGCGCGGGGGTGAAATCCCAGAGGTGATGGTGCGGATCGATGATCGGCAGATCGGGCTCGATTACGTCTTCGGTCATGGCCATCCCCTCCTGCGGGCGCGCGCTGCCTTCGTGGGCGCTGCTGCCGTCCGCGGCATCTTGTCCCGGCACAGCCCGGCGCGCAACCGGTCTGGCGGGAGGGGGGTACATCCGCGCGGATCGATCGCTATCTCTAGGTCACGGCGCCGCCATCCGGCGCCCATCCGACGGAGAATGCATGACCTATCCCGACACGCAGCTTTTCATTGACGGCCGCTGGCAGGATGCGGCGGACGGCCGATCGCTGGCGGTGCAGAATCCGGCGAACGGCGCGGAGATCGGACGGGTCGCGCATGCCGGCGTTGCGGATCTGGACGCCGCGCTGGCGGCGGCGGATCGCGGCTTCCAGGTTTGGCGCGATTATACGCCCGCCGCGCGCAGCAAGATCCTGCGCAAGGCCGCCGGCCTCATGCGCGAGCGCGCCGGAGACATCGCCGCGCTGCTGACGCAGGAACAGGGCAAGCCGCTGGTCGAGGCCAAGGGCGAGGCGATGGCGGCGGCGGACATCATCGAATGGTTCGCCGAGGAAGGCTTCCGCGTCTACGGCCGGCTGGTGCCGCACCGCACGAACCTTGCGATCCGCCAGATGGTGGTGAAGGACCCGGTCGGGCCGGTCGCCGCCTTCACGCCGTGGAACTTCCCGATCAACCAGATCGTGCGCAAGATCGGCGCCGGGCTGGCCGCGGGCTGCTCGATGATCGTCAAGGCGCCGGAGGAAACCCCCGCCAGCCCTGCCGCGCTGATCCGCGCGTTCCAGGACGCGGGGCTGCCCGATGGCGTGCTGGGTCTCGTCTTCGGCGAGCCGGCGCAGATCTCCGAATATCTCATCGCCAGCCCGATCATCCGCAAGATCACCTTCACCGGCTCGACCCCGGTCGGCAAGCTGCTGGCGGGGCTCGCCGGCAAGCAGATGAAGCGCGTGTCGATGGAGCTGGGCGGGCATGCGCCGGTGATCATCTGCGAGGACGCGGATCTCGACCTGGCGGTGAAGAGCGTCGGGCGCGCCAAGTTCCGCAATGCGGGCCAGGTGTGCATCTCGCCCACGCGCTTCCTCGTCCACAACAGCGTGAAGGCGGATTTCGCCCAGGCGCTGGCGTCGCTCGCCGAGGGGATCAAGGTGGGCAACGGGCTGGACGAGGGGACCGAGATGGGCCCGCTCGCCAACCCGCGCCGGCTCGCCGCGATGGCCGAGTTCCAGGAGGATGCCGTGGCTAAGGGCGCGACGGTCCTCACGGGCGGCGCGCGGATCGGCGACACCGGCAACTTCTGGGCGCCGACGATCCTTGCCGACGTGCCGCTGGAGGCGAAGCTGTTCAACGAGGAGCCGTTCGGGCCGGTCGCGGGCATCCGCGGCTATGACGATCTGAACGAGGCAATCGCGGAGGCGAACCGGCTGTCCTACGGCCTTGCCGGCTATGCCTTCACCAAGTCGCTGGCGAATGCCGATCTGCTCGCCCGCCGGGTGGAAGTGGGCATGTTGTGGGTCAACACGCCCGCGGCGGGCAGCGCGGAGCTGCCGTTCGGCGGGATCAAGGATTCGGGCTATGGCACCGAAGGCGGGCCGGAGGCGCTGGACGCTTATCTCAACACCCGTGCGGTGGTGGTGGCGAACGTCTGAGCCGCCCGCATCGGCGCCGATCGCTCCCCGATCCGTTGGGGAAGCGGTCGGGCCGATGCGCTCGCCGCCGCCTCTCCGCGGTCGTGCACGCCGCTTTGGCGGGTCACGTATCAGAGGGCGATACCCAGAACCCGCGCACGATTCCTCCGCATGATCATCGCTGCATGCAGCGCAATGTGGAGGAGCGCCGCGCCAGCGCCGAACAGGCGGGCGATCGGGCGGGCGCAAGGTGTATTCGCGCAGCTTAAGCAAGTCTCGCCGGGATCTGCGTACACGGCACATCGTCTGCGAGCCCATCGCCCCGGAGAGCACGAGGAACGGACATGGCGGTTGCCGGGCGTCGCCGAGCGGCCGGCGGCGGATCAGCTTCGTCGCCGCTCCCACCGCACGTCCGCACGGGCCGGCTGAATCCCGCCTATAATGACCGGAGTGCATGGCTGCGTGTGAGCGGCCACGGGAGTTTTCCGGTGGGATACGAAGAACACCAGTTTGCTGGGCCGAGCCTAGGGATCACCGGACCGCGTGGCGGGGCGGCAGGCCGGGTACCGGGGCGGGCGCGGGCCGTGCGGCTATTCCCTGTATCGGGCGCTGGACGCGCATCGGCCGGAGAGAAACCGGGACTGGCGCGTGTGCTGAGCCTTTCCGATGATGGCATGGTGCTTTCCACCCGGTTGCAGCCGCTCCTGGGCGAACGATTGACGGTAGATGTGTCGGACAGTTGTTCGCTGACCGGCGAGGTGATCTGGGTGCAGCCGGGCCAGTGCGGGCTGAAGCTCGCCGCCGCGATCGACAGCGCGGCGCTGATGCAGCGGCTGACCGAGGAGCGCGCGACGCACCGGCGCCGGCGGCGCTGGTGGCCGGAAAAGGCGGTGGTGGTTCGCAGCGAACTGGGCTTGCAGATCGTGCGGCTGCGCGAGGTGTCGCGCAACGGGGCGAAGATCGTGCATGACGGCCGCTTCACGCCCGGCATGACGGTGAAGCTGCAACTGGCACCGGGCGTCGAGCGGCCGGGCATCCTGTCCTGGTCGCGGGACGGGATCGCGGGGGTGGAGCTGACAGAGATGCTCGACACCGATCGGATCGGCGCCACGAAGCGCATGTAAGCCGCGCTTCGGCTTGGTCGGGCGCCCGATGGCGGCTGAGGGGCACCGGAGTTGTAACCTAGTGCCTCTTACCGCCGTGATGGGGCTCGGCGACATGCTGGACTGAGCGGTGCTGCCCTGGTCCGCCTTGCCGCGGCGCGCCCAGCCGGCAGCGCCGGTTCAGGGCGAGGTAAGCATCCCCAGCATCTCGGACACGCGACCGCGCAGTTCCGGTTCGCGCGTGATTTCCAGAATGGTGCCAAGGCTGCTGCGCGCGCTCGCGACATCGCCGTCGACCAGCTCGAGCCGGGCGCGCTGCCACCAGGCATGGGCATATTCGGGCGCCATCACCGTCATGCGGGTGTAGAGGATCAACGCGCGGCGGCCTTGCCCCGCCTGCTCGGCGCGGCTCGCCTGATTTTGCAGCAGGCGGATCAGCACGGCGCGGTTCGGCATGGCGCTGACCTGGGTCACCGGCTCTGCGGGCGCCGAGAACGTCTGGAGCAGTGCGGCGAAACGCTCGGCGCCGACGCGGGCGCCGGCGGCGAACGGATCAATGATCACCGGCGCTTCATCCATGCCGACCAGCACGAGCACATGGCCTGGCACATCCAGCACCTGCGCATGCCAGCCCAGCCGGCGCGCGGCGGCGACGTAAAGGATCGACAGGCTGATCGGGAGGCCGCGCCGGCGATCGAGCACCCGGATCAGATCGGCATTGTCGGGATCGTCATAGGTCACGTCATCGCCGAGGAAACCAAACTCCTCGGCCAGCACGGCGGACAGCACCTCTGCCTGGTCGGCGGCGGTGTCGGCATCCGTGCCGATGCGGCGGAGCCCTGCAGTGATCTCGTCGAGCGTCTGGTAATAAGGGGCAAGATCGACTGCGGGATGATCGAGCAGCGCCAGCGCGAGCGCCGCCTCGTCGAGGACGATCTCCTCATCGTCGACAAGGCCGAGACGCGTCAGATCTTCGTCGAGCGGGAAAGGAACGGGAGAGGCCATGGACCCAACATGGGGACGATGCACCGGCCATGCAAAGCGGGTAACCGGACGGAGGCGGCCTCAAAGGGTACCGCACTGGCCGTTTTCGGCGCGGGTACGGCCGCGCACCTTGATTTGGCGGCCTATTTCCCCCAGATTGTCTGGGCGGGCCGGGCCCCTCTGACACCCTATGACTTGGGTGTGATGTCGGACCGCATGGTATCGGGCCCGGCATCATCGTGATCTCACCGGCCGAGCCCTCAGATGTGGAGTGTGCGATGACGGCCGCTGATGCGGTGCTACCCTCGATCCGTCCTGCGCTGCGCCGCCGTTTCGGTCGTGGGCAGACGGCGGTTGCGGGCGATGTCGCGACGCAAGTGTGGCGGTCCGGCCAATTCCATGCGGCCAGCGTCGCATCGGTGCGTTCGGGTTCAAAGGCAAAACAATGTTCGTGGAAGGAGATATGATGATCCGGTTGAAGAAAGGTACCCTCGGGGCTGTGGGCCTGGGCCTTGCGGCTACCGTGATGCTTACCCTTCCGATCGAAGCCGATGCGCGGCGTGGCGGCAGCTTCGGCAGCCGCGGCGCGCGCACCTATAATGCGCCGGCCGCGACGAATGTCGCGCCGCGCCAGACCGCGCCCATGCAGCGCTCCATGACCGACCGGCCGGCGGCCGGCACCCAGGCGGCGCAGCCGGGTGCGGCCGGCGCGGCGGCGACGGCGGGGCGCGGCGGCATGGGTCGCGGGCTGCTCGGCGGATTGCTGGCTGGCGGCCTGATTGGCGCGCTGCTGGGCGGTGGGCTCGGGGCCTTGGGCGGCGCGGGCGCCGTGATGGCGCTGCTCCAGATCGTGTTGATCGGCGGCCTCGTGTTCTTCCTGTTCCGCATGTTCCGCCGCCGCTCCGGTGCTGGACCGGCGCCGGCGATGGCTGGTGCCCGCCACGGCTTCTCCGGCAATGGCGCGGTGGCTGGCGGCACGGGGGGCGGAGCGACGGTATTTCCGTTTACCGGATCCCAGCCGCAGTCGTCGGCTGCCGCGGCACCGACGCGCGGCTTCCCTTCGGCGCTCGCGCCGCAGCAGGCCAGCGAAGACATCGCGATCAATGACGCGGACCGGCAGGATTTCGAGCGCCTGCTGACCGAGGTGCAGGACGCGTTCTCGAACGAGGACTTCGCCCGGCTGCGTGAGCGCACGACGCCGGAAGTGATGTCCTATTTCGCCGAGGAGCTGAGCCAGAACGCAACCTCCGGACGGCGCAACAGCGTGACGGGCACGCGCCTGCTCGACGCGGAAGTGGCCGAAGCGTGGCGTGAAGGACCGGTGGATTATGCAACCATCGCCATGCGTTACGAAGGCGTGGACGTGATGCTCGACCGCAGCACCGGTGAAGTCGTGGAGGGCGATCCGTCGCGCGCCACCGACACAACCGAGCTGTGGACCTTCAAGCGCGAGCCGCAGGGGCAATGGCGCCTGTCGGCGATCCAGGCAGCCTGATCGGCTGATCGCGACGCGGCCCCGTCCCCACAAAGGGCGGGGCCGCATGCGATTTCTGGCAGTCCAAATGGGCTGATTGACACAGTGATCGCGGGTCCGGAGACTGGCTTCTCGATCACCTGGGACGCAATTGACAGATCGCTGACCTGATCCTGTTGGCGGGATAGGCGGTGGCGCGCACTCAACGGCCGTACTTGGCTGAAAACCGACGGCAGACGCCCGCCGGGCTGTTCACGCGCTTGTGCGACTCACCGACTCAGGCGCCGCCATCGACGTGGTTACCGTTGAGCCGGCGTCCGGCGCGGTCGAGAGCGAGCGGGACAGCCATGACGACGTAGTACGTCACTGCACGCTAAATGGATTGAACGCCCGGGCAAGCGGATCGCCAGCTATTGCCAAGGCGGGCTATGCGCAGGCAGCCGGCGCTGACGTCTTTTCTGTTGGGGGCTTCGCCCGTTTTCGCGTGCGGCAGATCAGCCCAGGCAGCGTCACGCGTAATGTGGCGGTTGGCGCGACTCTGCCGATCCTCATCGCCGGATAACCCTGGTGGGCGAACGACTCGGGGCGTCACCAGTCGCCAAAGGAGCGCATTGCTGATTGAACTCGCCACCGGGCTGCGCGCGCGCGTCTTTGGCTGGCGCCTCTACTTACCGGTCTGGCGTTCGCCACGGGATATCACCTGACGCGCCGCCAGGCGGCGGGTTTCTGAGGTACTTTACGCAAGAAGCGGAAAAATGGGCGGTATCATCTGCCAGGAAGTCAATCGCCTATATTTCAAGCGACTGTCCATGAGCGGATCACCACCTTCTTGAATCATGTATTTCATGAAACATCCGAATCGGTTATTTCCCGGGCATAGTTTTCGGGGGAAAACAGATGTCACTGTTACTTGCGGCGGGGATCGCAACGCCGGTTGTTGCGCTGTCGACCATGAAAATCCTCAAGGTGCGGCGGATGCAGAAAGAACGTGAGGCGAGACGCGATCGGCGTGACCGCGAGATGCGTCGGCGCATGGGGCTGGAGCAGTAAGCGAAACGATCGGGACATGTCGCCGAGCGGCGCCGGTATTTTCCCGTCATTTTGATGTACTTGCTCAAAGTGCGGATGGCGGCTGGGCCAGTGAGCTCGTTGTCTTTGCGACCGGCCGAGTTATTGCTTCAGGGCGCAGCGGCGTTCGGACGGTCGGCAAACGTGACGATCTTTGCCGGGCTGCCCGCGCGAAGCGGTCGCTGATCAAGTCCATTGAGCAGCGCGACGAGCGGGCCGGGGGCAGGGTCTATGGTGCGAGCGGCGAGGGTGGCCGGCGTGTCGCCAGGCCCGACGCGCACGGTGCGGATCACGCGCGGGCGCAACGCCGCCGCTTCGTCTGGCGACAAGCGGCGAAACGAGGCGAACAGGCGCGCGATCGCCTGCGCGCTGCCATCCGCTGGCGGCGAGGCGATGATGAAGTGATAGGCTTGACCGTCCCCGCCATCGTACACCGCCATGGCCAGCGGCACCGCGCCGTCGCGAACCGCGATACGCACCTGCAGGATGATGGCGGGAAGCCCGTTGACCAGCACTTCCGATAGATCGGTAATGTCGGCCGGCGCATCGCCGACCACGTGCGCGGCGAGCGCCTCGGCGTATCGGCCGAGCCCGCCCGGGGGCAACGGGCTGCCGCCGAATTCGCCCGAAATGCCGTTCGGCCCGGTCAGGCGGATCGCACGCGGGCTGTTGGCGAGCGAAAAGCCAGCCGGCGCCTCGAACGAGATGCGCATCACCGGATGCGCAAAGCGGCTGCCGATAACAAAGCCCTGTTCGGGATCGTCGCCGAAGAGCAGGCCGTCGACCGCGGCGAAATAGGGCGCCTCGTTTTCCGGCAGGGCGTCATCGGCCAGTCCGGTTTCGACGGCCGTTTCGCGCGCGCGCGCGATCCGCCGTTCGGTCAACGGATGGCTGAGCGCCCATTCGGGCAGGCTGCGGGCGCCGTCTGCGCGCTGAAGCCGCGCCATGAAGCTTTCCTGGCGCTGCAGGGCCGTCAGCATGTCCGCCGCGGCAAAAACATCATAGCCCGCGCTCTGGAGGTAGCGGACGGCGAGGTCGTCGGCCGCATATTCCTGAGTGCGGGAATAACGCAGGCCGAAATATTGCGCGGCCTGATTGGCAAGCCGCGTGAGCCGCTCCGATCCCGTCACCGCGACCGCGATGACGCCGAGCTGCCGCCAGATCGAGCTGCTTTGCTGCCGCTGGGCATGGCGGCCAACGATATGACCAAGCTCATGCCCCAGGACGGACGCCAGCTCCGCCTCACTCGTCACCACCGCCACGAGGCCGCGGGTGACATAGATGTAGCAGCCGGGCACCGCAAAGGCGTTCACCACCGCGCTGTTGACGAGAGTAAAGGTGCATTGCCCCTGGAGCCCCGCAGCGGCGGCGATGCGTTCGCCGGTGTCGCGAACGTAGCGCGCGGTGCCGCCGCCATATTCGCCGCCGAACTCATTCAGCAGCGCAGCGTGCTGCTCCGCGCCGAGCGCCCGATCCTCCGGTGAGATCGCCGTTGCAGGATCGGTGGAGGCGCCGGAGCCACAGCTTCCCAGCGCGCAGGCGAGGGGAAGCGCGACGATACGCGCGAGCCGCCGCATCACAGCCAGCCGAGCAGATACAGGAGCAGAAGGGTGATGCCGAGCGATACGATCAGCGACCCTGCGCAGCCCAGCCGCCGTGAGAATAGGAAAAACATGCAATCTCCTGCCCATCTGACCCTTGTAACTCGCCTCCCTGTTGATCGGTCCTCAAGTCTTGCGTGCGGACGCGCTGTCGGCACCTGCACCGCGCAGCGCTTCAATTGTTCGCGATCTTTTTCTTTTACTTAACAGAGATTAGCCCCGTTACCTTTCTTCGCGAAGGAGGCGGAACAACCCGGGCGGTGACAGCTTAGTGGTGGCACCTGAACGGAGAAGGGCATGATGGCAACAAAGGTGAAAACCCTGCCACCACCAGTTAGCCCCTATCTGCTGGCGCTGCGCGAAACGCTTCACAGCGGCGGCAAGGAGCTGACGAAGTTTGATATCGGTGAACTGGCGGTAGAGGTACGCGCGGCGCATGATTCCGTGTTCGCCATTGTTCGGCGGCCGGGGCAGGGCGGGCTTGCCGTCCGCGCCGCTTTCCTTGCCGGGCCGTTCACCTGCAAGTCCCTGCGTTGCGCACCTGGCGAAGCGGCACGCATCGAGATCACCAGTGCTACGGGCACGCACATCATCGCCTTGCAACGGAGCAAGGACGCGCTGGAGCGGCTTCGCATCACGGTGGAGCTGACGCCCGCTAGTGACATGACCTTGCCCTTCGCACCGCGCGATCTTTACCCGCTGGGTGAAGGAGACGATCCCCTGGCTGCGAGCGGCAATGTCGAGGCGGCGCAGCGCGGGCATAATGGCGGGCTGATCTATTTCCGCATCGATGAGCCGGGCTTTGGCAACGTGCTCTACTTCCAGAACCTGACGGCGCTGAACGATTATTACTGTGCCACGGGCACCACGCCCGACGGCGTGGTCGGCGGTGAGTGGCCCGAGCTTGGCTATCTGATGCCATGCCCTTCGCGCGACACCGAGCCGGCGAAGGCAGCGCTGCCCGCCGGCAAGCCGGTCATCATCTCCGACGCGATCCTGGTCTTTCGTCACCAGGCGCCGCCGCACGAGCGGGAGTCCGCGCGCCAGTTCGTGCAGATGCTGGGCGCGGCATATCGGATGCTGGAGCTGCCCGCCGTCCAATATCGCGACTGGATCGATCGGGCGGAGCGGGCGGCGCGCGACCTGGCCGAGGCACCGGAAGCGACCATCCGCCATTATGGCCACCTGTATGTCCACCCATACACCGGCGCGGAATATCCCGACATCATGGTGCAGATGTCGGTGATCGCGGCGCTGCACGGCTGGGGCAAGTGGCGCGGCGACCCGCTGCCGCTCGAAACCGAGCTGAAAAAGGGCCTGACGAAATTCTACGATCCCAAGCTCAAGACGCTGCGGCGGTATCTGCCGAATGTCGGCAAGGACAAGGACGCCGATGCGGTCGACAGCTGGTATCTTTACCACCCGCTGCTGAACCTTGGCATCCTGGCGCTGGACGGCGACGACGATGCGCGCGCGCTGTTCCTGCAATCGCTGGACTATGCCGTGAAGGCGGCGCGGCATTTCGACTATCGTTGGCCGATCCAGTACAACGTCACCGACTTCGCGGTGATCACGCAGAGTGCGCCGGCGGACGGGCGCGGGCAGACCGACGTGGGCGGCATCTACGCCTGGGTAATGCTGCAAGCGTTCGAGCTGACCGACGACAAGCTGTACCTGGACGAGGCGCGCAGCGCGATCGATGCGGCGATCGGACTGCGCTTCAACGTCAACTACCAGGCGAACCTGACCGCATGGGGCGCGGCGGCGTGCATGCGGCTGTGGCGGATCACGAACAACGACCTCTATCTGGAGCAAAGCTACGTCTATCTGGCGAGCTTCCTGCACAATTCGGTGATCTGGGACAGCCAGGTCGGCCATGCCGCGGCCTACGAGACGTTCCTGGCAGTCACCTGTCTCCAGGACGCGCCGTATATGGCGATGTACGAATGCTTCGACAGCTTTGTCGCGTTTGATCGCTACCTGCGGGACGGCGGCCCCGATCTCGAGCCCGAAGCGCGCATGCTGGTCAACGAATATTGCAAATACGTGCTGTCGCGCGCCTGGTATTATTATCCGGACGCGCTGCCGCCCGAAGCGATTGCCGACAAGCAGCGCGAGCCGAACGGGCATGTCGATCCCAAACTCTCGTTTCCGCTCGAAGACCTTTATCCCGACGGGCAGCAGGCGGGGCAGGTCGGGCAGGAGGTCTATGGTGCGGGCGCAGCCTTCATCTTTGCGACGCGCGCGTTTCATAACGTGGAGGGTGCGCCTTTCCGGCTGTACAGCGATTATCTGGTCCGCGGGATCGAGCGCACCGGTGACCGGGCGCTCACCCTGACGCTCGACGGCAGCGAGCCGTGCACCGCCAATCTGCGGCTGGTGCGGGTGAAGCGGCACAAGCTGCCGAAGGCAGTGGTGACGACCTCCGACGGCGATGCGCTCCGCCCCTATGCAAGCTCCGACGGCCGCATCGACTATAACGTGCCGGCCAACGGCCGGCTGGTGATCACTTGGGAGTAATCATGGCGATCGAGCATACCAAATTGGCCGGCAAACGCATTCTGCTGACCGGCGGCACCACCGGGATCGGGCGCGCCACGCTGGAACGACTGGCAGCGGAGGGCGCGCGCGTGCTGACCTTTGGCCGGCATCAGGAAGCGCTGGACGAGGCGTTGAGCGGCGCGCGCGAGGGCGGCGGCGACAGTGAGCTGTTCGGCGTAATCGCCGATTCCGCCACCGAGGATGGGATCGAGCAGGTCTTCGCGGCGGTCGACGAAAAGCTGGGCGGGATCGACATGCTGGTCGCCTGCGCGGCGCTGGGCGCGCAGCCGATCCATGAAATGGCGGACGATGACTGGCGCTACGTGATCGAAACCAACCTCGTCGGCTATCTCGCCTGCGCCCGCGCCGCGATCAAGCGCATGGAGCAGCAAGGCGGCGGGCACTTGCTGTTCGTCGGGTCGATCAGCACCGAGATCAAGGCGGAGGGTGAGAGCGTCTATGCCGCCACCAAGGCCGGCATCCAGGCATTTGCCGAAACGCTGCGCAAGGAAATCGCCGACAAGAACATCAAGGTGAGCGTGGTTCAGCCCGGCTCCGTCGACACCGACATGCAGGAATGCAGCCCGGAGGAAAAGCGGGAGGCCGTGGCCAACCACGAGATGCTGCACGCCGGAGAGGTTGCCGAAGCGATCCTCTTCATTCTCACCCGTTCGGCCGCCTGCGACGTGGTGAACCTGCGCATCGAGCCGCGGATCCAGAAGACGAGCTGAGCCGCCCTCCTTTCAGATCAGGGATCGCACCACGTATGAAGGCTGCACTGAAAACCGCCGACGGCACGTTCGAGGTGACGGAGGCCGAACGGCCGATCATCCCAGCGTCGCATTTCGTCCTTGCCCGCGTGCGGGTGGCCGGGATTTGCGGCACGGACCTCCGCCACTGGAAAAAGCACGAACCCGAGCTGGAATGCCACATCGTGGGGCATGAGCTGGCCGGCGAAGTGGTGGAGGTGGGCGCCGACGTCGTCAATGTGAAGCCGGGCGACCGCGTCGTGATCGAAACGGTGATGGGCGACGGCGTGTGCGAATATTGCCGCGTCCAGCGCTACAATATCTGTGAGCATCTATACGACGTGCGGACCCAATATGTCTCGCGCGCCTATGCCGAATATGTCGCCGGGCCGGCGGAAAAGTTCTACAAGCTGCCCGATCACGTCAGCTTCGAGGAAGCGTCGCTGATCGACACCTTCTCCGTCTGCCTGCACGCGCAGCACCTGTCGGGGCTGGGCATCAACGACAAGGTGGCGGTGATCGGGGCGGGGCCGATCGGGCTGGGCCAGATGATGTTGGCGAAAGCCAGCGGTGCCGACGTCATTATCTGCGATCTCGTGCAAAGCGCCCTGGATCTGGCGAAGGAACTCGGCGCGGATGCCGTGGTGAATGTCGCGACGCAGGACCCCGTGGAACAGGTGATGGCGTTCACCGGCGGGCGGGGCGCCGACATCGTCTTTGAGTGCGTCGGCGGGGAATCCATGCCGCAAACGCTCCCGCAGGCGACGAAGATGGCGCGACGTGTCGGTAAGGTCGTGCTCGTCGGCGGTTTCGATGCGGGCGAAACGTCCATTCCGCTGGAATGGCAACGCATCCAGATGAGCGAGATCCAGCTGATCCCCAGCGCGAGCTTCGCGATGCACGACATCTATCGCGAACAGGCCATGGTGCTGGACCTGATCGCCAAGGGGCGGATCGACGTGAAAAAGATGATCACGCACCGCTTCCCGCTGGACAGGATCAACGAAGCCTTCGACGTGGCGGACCGGAAGGGGGAAACCGGGGCGGTCTTCGTCGCGATCACGATCTAGCGCCCTCGGCCTAGCTGGTGCGCAGTGGGCCGCACTGGTGCGATCGGGTCGGATGATGCGCCAGCTCGGAGCGCAGCGGCACGCCTCGGGTCCCGCGTTGCGATGGCCAAGGACGCGTTCCGCCGTTAGGCCGGGCGCTACAGCCGCCGTGGGAGAAAAGATGCTGATGGGGATGCTGCAACAATCCGCGCTGCGGCGCGCAGGGCGCGGATCGGCAAGACGCCGCGCCGCGCTCGCCGTGAGCGTGCTTGCCGTCGGGCTTCTCGCCGGCGCCCCGGCTGCGGCGGAATACGCCTCACGCACGATCGAAGGCTGGACGGTGGCCGTGAGCAAGGACGCAAAGGGCTGTTTCCTTACACGCGAGTTCGACCGGAATGGTGGCACTACGCTGCTGCTCGGGCTGGATGTGGATGGATCCAATCACCTGTCGGTGCTGAACCCCAATTGGTCGATCAAGCCCAAGGAACAGCTGAAGCTGACCTACCGCCTGTCGCGCGGCGACTATCCCGGCCACTTCGCGGTCGGGATCCAGTCCGAGGGGAAGCAGGGCTTCGTTTCCACGTTCGAGCCCAAATTCCCCGCCTATTTCGCGGCGTCCAAGGCGCTGCACATCGCGCGCGGGGACGTGCCGGTCGCGCGGCTGGATCTGCAAGGCAGCGGCGCCGCCGTTGCCGAACTGCGCCAATGCGTGAGTGCGCAAAAATCCGGAGCCTCTAGTGCAGCCGCAGACGGTTCACTGGAGGATGGAATCCCCAAGGATCCCTTCGCAGTGAAACCGGAGCGCAAGGGCAAGAGATAAGGTGCGAACAAGAAAACCTGGCCGGATCAGGAAACTTTTTTGAGTTTCAAGAGTGTGCACTGACCTTCTTCAATTGATCGTGGAAGATGCACAGGTCAACAGAATGAGGATTGTTGGAATCTCGGCCCTCAGCTTCCTTGTTCCGGCTGATTAACGATCGAAAGACACGCGATGTACCTGTATGCGTCAAAAGTTGCCCCTGCAGTGCTTATCCTGGCGGGGGCGGTCAGCCTCGGCGGCTGCGCCACCAAATCCTATGTGCGTGAGCAGATCGCGCCCGTGAGCCAGCGCGTCGACACGCTGGAGACCCGGCTGCAGGAGACCGACGGCACCGCCAAGGCGGCACTGGCAGAAGCGCAGGCCGCTTCGGGCCAGCTGCAGACCAGCGGCCAGCGCCTGGATCAGCTCAACGGCCGTGTCGACAGTGTCGAGCAGCGGCTGCAGGCGCAGGAATCGCGCGGCAAGCGCCCGCGCAACTGATCCAAAACCATCGACAAGAAACGGCCGCCTGCTCCATCGGGGGCGGGCGGCCGAAACTGTGAGCGTAACGAATAGATGATTGCTCTTTTGCGGGCGCTGGCTGGGCTTGCGCTGATGATTCCGGTCGCCACGGCCGCCCGCCCGCTGCAAGTGTCGCCGGCCAAGGCGAAGGCCGCCACGGCGCCGGGAACGGCTGCGGCCAGGAAGCCCGCCGCCGGGAAAGCGAGTGCAAAGAAGGCCCGCGCCAAAAACGCGCTTCCGACGAGCACTCCCGCAACCACATCGGAAGGCGCCCCGGAACACGTGATCGTCCAGACGCCTGATACGAGCCGCGTGGCGCGCTGGGTCGGCACGTCCGGTGATAATCAGAAGCTGCCCTATGCGATCATCGACAAGAACGATGCGTCGCTCTCGCTCTACAATGCCACGGGCAAGCTGCTCGGCAAGGTGCCGGTGCTGATCGGCATCGCACGCGGCGACGAGGCGACCGCCGGCGTTGGCACCAAGAAGCTGTCGGAGATCGGGCCGGCCGAAAAGACCACCCCTGCCGGACGCTACCTGGCAAAGTTCGGCCTCGCTTTCGGGCGAGAGCGGGTATTGTGGGTGGATTACGCCACCTCCGTCGCGATTCACACGATTCCGGCGGACAGCAGCAAGAAGGAGCGCCGCCGCGAGCGGATGCTGTCCCCGACGCCGGAGGACAACCGCATCACCTTTGGCTGCATCAACGTGCCCAAGGCCTTTTACGCGCAGCTGCTTCGCCCGCAGTTCCAGAAGAAGGGCGGCTATGTCTATGTGCTGCCCGATACCAAGCCGATCGAGGAGGTATTTCCTCGCTTGCGGGTGGAAGCATTGCGCGAGGCCAGTGTAGCGGCTCCATAAGGCCTCTCCAGTGGGGGCGAATGCAGCGACGTAAACGCGCAGCCCTGAACCGATACGGCTGCACAAAAGGCTTCCGCCACAAGGCCTCGTCGGTTTCTGCGTGAGCGGACATCCCGACCCGGCCTGCGTTCCGCGGTGAGATTCCTGCCAAGACTTAGCAGATCGCACCAGCCGATCGCTAATGTAAGCCGCTGCGCCTGGCTCCAGAACTGATCTCACCCAGCGTTCGTGCAGCATCGAGCCGCTTGGCGCAGTCTTTGCAGAAGGTGTCCCCATACGGAATGCGGGCAGCGGCCTTGGCTGCTTCGGTTCCGCCAGACACAACCGGGGGCAGGACAACTGATGACAAGCCAATCACGCTGGGGATTGCCGATCGAGCTTGGCGATCAGCGGTTTCTTCACGAAGATCGCCTGCTCTGGCTGCGTGCCATCGCATGGATGGTGGCGCTTTTCTTCGCCGTGGTCATGTCGTTCGGCCCGGTCATGTCGGCTGTCCGCGGGCTATTGCCGACGGACGCTGCCCCCCTTCAGTTCCTTGCCCGTTGCGCCGGCGCTGCTGTGGCGCTTGGCGCTTACGCCTTGCTGGTGCGGTTCGGCGAAGGGCGCTGGCCTCGTGAGATCGCGCTAAGGCCGGCGCCTGGGCAACTGCTCGTCGGAATTGTGTTGGGACTGGCGATGTTCGCCCTCGTCATGGCGGTGATGATAGCGTTCGGCCTTTACGACGTCGCATTTGTCGGGCCTGCGTCCGCATGGCGCGCCGCGGGGCTCGCGATTGAGGCGGGGGTCATCGAGGAGCTCATGATCCGCGGGATCGTGCTACGCCTGCTATGGCGGGCGTTCGGTCCAGCGCCCGCCTTCCTCGTTTCAGCCGCACTGTTCGGCGCCGGACACCTGCCGAATTCGGCTTCGTCGATCTTCGCCGCACTGTGCATCGCGGTCGAGGCTGGGGTGATGCTTGGCGCGCTATACGCGCTGACCGGCAGGCTCTGGATGCCGATCGGCGTGCACATCGCCTGGAATTTTGCGCAAGGATATCTGTTCGGGGCCGCCGTGTCGGGCGGCGATCTCGGGCCCGCGATCGCGCGCAGCACGGCGCGGCCGGGCGTGCCGGAATGGCTGACGGGCGGCGCCTTTGGGCCTGAGGGCTCGCTGCCGGCGCTGCTGGTCTGCGGTACCGTCGGTGCGGTCGCGCTCTGGCTGGCGTGGAAGGAGGGACGATTTGCCAGGAAGGCGGCCGCAGCGATTGCGCAGCCCGCTGTTACAGCCCCGGCGGACTACGGGTTCAGCCGCGGTGAGCTGCGCGCTTTAATTCGTTGACTCACGGTCTGCGGTTCAGCCGAGTTTGAACAAGCGGTTGGTCCGCTATCCACCCGCTCCCGGTGGTCGCAAGCGATTACGACATGTGCAAGAGCGGACCGCCAGGAGACTTCTACAATCCCTCATCAGACCGCGAGGATCAGCCTGGTTGACGGGTGTAACAGCTACGCTGAGCCATCAAAAACCGTGATCATGGCGAAGAATATGTCCGCCGCGCGCGGGTCTAGCTGCCGAGAGAAAGGCAGCGCGCCCGTATTGGCGCGCTGCCATCATATCAGAAGCGGAAACCCACGCCCGCTACGATTTGGTGGCGCTCCAGGTCAAAGCTGCCGAACGCTTCGCCGTCGCCCACGCGCTCATCCGCGTAGTTCGTGTAAACGTACTCGAGCTTGCCGTAGACGTTGCGGCTCATCATCACCTCGCCGCCGGCGCCCAGATGAAAACCGTCGAAGTCACCCTTCAGGCGGAAGTTGTCTTCCGGATATGCGGGGTCCTCATAGGATGCGATCATTCGCCCATTGGAGTAACCACCTTTGAGGTACACCATGCCGCGGGTCATGACGAAGCCGACACGGGCGCCGGCCGTGATGTTGCGGCCAGCCTTGATGCACGCGCGATCACCCACGGTGACGACCTGGCAGTCCTTGACGCTCGAATCCTCGATCCCGCCGTACAAACCGATCAGGGTCGGACCTGCCGTAACGAGGTCGTAACCCGCCTCGATCCCGTAGGCGACGCCACTCTTGCCCTCTTTCTCTGTCAGCGAGCCATCTTGGTCGCCGAAGGTCTGCTCGAGCACCGGACGGTCCCAACCAACGCGAGCCTCGACGCGGGCGCCTGAGGTTACGGGAGCGGCGGTCTGAGCGACGGCAGGCGCGGCAATGGCAAGCGCAAGCGCGCTCGCAACGATATACTTCATGTTACCCCTTTGCATGACCCGGATTGGGTTTGCGGCCAGTAACGGTGACCCGCCAAACAAACAATGACGTTTCGAGACATTAAGATGTGACCTATGCGCAACTTGCGAGTATCAAGCGAGTATCGAGCATTGGCTTCATCTTGCTTCACGCGCGTATCCGCCCCTTTCTGGCCACCGCAGGGGAGCGGCCCGTCAACGCACCCGATATGCAGCCTGACGGCTGGCAGGCGATCATTGACGCTTATCGCCGTCGTGCCGAGCCAAGTCTTGGCCAGTTGAAGCTGACGTCTGCCTTTCACCCACTTACGGTCGTTCACGAGCGCCGAGGCTGATTCCGGAACCGGACCCGCTGGAAACTTTCGGCCACTCCGCCGATCCCCGCGGGCTCGCCATCATCGCGCCCGAATGTCGGGCGTGGCGCATCGGGCCGCCCTCACCATCAGCCGGGCGATGCCGCGGCGCCGGCTAGCAGCCCGCCGTCGATATTCACTTCGGTGCCGGTGACGTAGGTCGCCTCGTCCGAGGCCAGCAGCACCGCGATCGCCGCCACTTCATCCGGCATCCCGAAGCGCCGCAACGGCGTATCGGCAACCAGCGTTTGCATCTTTGCGTCTCGATCCGGGCCGTCGCCCAGCATCGGCTCCCAGATGGGCGTTAGGATCGCCGCCGGATGGACCGAGTTGCAGCGGATTTTCCAGCCTTGTTGCGCACAGTAAAGCGCCACCGTCTTGCTGTGGTTGCGGATCGCGGCCTTGGACGACGCATAAGCCGCCGCCCCGGGGATGCCGACGAGGCCCGAGCGCGACGAAATGTTGATGATCGAGCCCGTTCCTGCCGCCTTCATCGCGCCGATTGCATAGCGACAGCCAAGGAACGTCCCGTCAAGGTTCACCTGGTGAACGGCCCGCCAGTCCGCAAGGCTCGCGTGTTCCGGATCATGCGCCACCATCCCCGCTTCGAACCCGGTCACGCCGGCGTTGTTGACGACAACATCGGCGACAGGAACGATGCCGGCCAATCGCAACCAATCGGCTTCCTCGCGCACATCGAGCGCCACGAACCGGCACCCGATGTCGGCCGCCGTCGCCGCTCCGGCCTCTTCGTCGATGTCGGTCACGATCACCGCCGCGCCTTCGTCATGGAAGCGCGCTGCAATGGCGCGTCCGATCCCACGCGCAGCGCCGGTAACGACGCACGTCTTGTTCTTCAGTCTTTGCATGATGTTCTCGAAAATGAAGTCCAGTTCCGCGGATCGCTCCGCTAGCCGATGCTTTGCCGCCGTTAGCGGTGACGCTGGATCATTTCAAAAACTCCCGAGAACGGGCTGACGCTAGGTCATCCGTCTCAGTGCCGCAACATCTCAGGTGCCGAGGTGTTCGGGAAAATATCGTGCTCTGTGGCCGCCGTTAGAACGCTGGAGGCCCGTGAAGCAGCGGGCGTCCGGCTACGCCCGCCTGCTCCCGGTGATACCCGCGCCTAGAAGGTCGCCCAGTCATCATGCGCCAATTCGCGGTCCGCGGCGCGGCCAGCGGCGCCGGAGACCTTGCTGCGCGGCACGAAGCTGACGGGTGCGCTGGCGTGGCGCGTGGGGGCAGTGCGGCTCGCCGGCCGGCCGCGGCCGGTTTCGAACTTGGACGCCTGCTCAGCCAGCATCTCCACCTCGCCAGCGAGCGTACGCGCCGCCGCCGAGGTTTCTTCAACCATCGCGGCATTCTGCTGCGTCGCCTGGTCCATCGCCTGGATTGCGGTCGACACCTCGGTGATGGCGGCAGATTGCGCGTGATTGTCGGTGGCGATCTGGCCGAGCAGCGCATGGACTTCGCCCACGTCGCCGGAGATTTCGGCAAGCGCCAGGTCGACCTTCTGCACCATGCCCACCGCCGAAACGATGTCGGTCTGCGTGGCGGTCAACTGGTCGCGGGCGCGGCCGGCCTCTTCCTCCGCGCGCATCGCCAGCGCGCTGACGAGGTCGGCGACCACCGCAAAGCCGCGGCCCGCCTCGCCGGCGCGGCCGGCCTCGACCGCCGCGTTCATCGCGAGGACGCGGGTCTGGAACGCGATCTTGTCGAGCCCCTCGATCACGCTGTCGATGCCTTTCGCGCTGTCGTTGACGCGCGCCATTGCCTGCATCGCTTCGTCGGCGATGGTCCGCCCACCCTGCACGGTGGCGATCGCGCCATCCGCACGCTCGACGGTGCGGCCAGCGGCGGCGGCGGTGGCCTTCAGCCGGCCGTCCATCTGCGTCACCGCTGCCGAGGTTTCCTCCAGGCTGGCGGCATTCGCTTCGGTGCGGCGCGCAAGGTCTTCAGAGGCATGGGCAATCTCGCCCGAACCGGTACGGATGGCATCGGTCGTCTCGCCCACTGCGCCGATCAGCCCACGCAGCGATTCCAGCGCCGCGTTGAAGTTCGTCTTCAGCTCGGCATAGCTGCCGGGGAAGTCGCCGGTGATGTCACCCGACAGATCGCCGTGCGTCAGTCGGCCAAGAGCAGTGCGCAGCATGGCGACCACTTCGTCCTGTTCCTTGGCAGAGCGGATCTGTTCCTGCGCGGTGTCGCGAAAGGTGAACATCGCGCGCGTCATCCGGCCCACGCAATCCTTGTATTCGGTATAAGCGATTGGGCTGTTCAGATCGCCGGCGGCCAGCGCCTCCATGCGAACTACGGTATTTACGTAAGGATCGCAGATTGCCTTGCGGAACTGATGCGCCAGCAACGCGCCCATCAGGGTCGCGATCAACCCCACCGCTGCTATCCACCAGTCCCCCCGCAGCAACGCGATGACGGTCAGGCTGCCAGGAAGCGCGAGAAGCGACCCGAACGCGATCAGCGTCTTCTTCCTGATGGGTGCTTCAGCTTCAAACCAACGCATGTGTTATTCCCCGGGCCGCATCGGAGGCGGCAGTGTCGTTCCCTTGCAAAGCCATAGTAGGAGGATTGGCTGGTTAATTGACGTGAACGGTTCGCGAGCGGCTGCTGCTCTCCACGGCACACAGGTGAATACCGCGGTTTTTCAACGATTTCGGCACATACGTATTTTCCGCAGAAATAATATGTCACAATCATCGACTGAGTCGATCAGGGTATGCTGCATTGATCGAACCGGCCGATCGGGTCTTTTCTGATCATGATGGTGGGTTTGGAAAGAGTATCATACATCGGGCACATGCGGCTTCGCAGCATCATCCGCGCATTGGCGCTCCTTACTTTGGGCATGATGATGTTCGTGCGCACGGGGCCGCTCTGCGAGACCATGGCCATCGCTGCGCCGCCAGTGGCCAGCCACGTGTCGATAGCGGACTGTGAGCGGTCCGCACCTGCCCGTGGCACGCAGCGTGAGGTCGGGCTTGGCGCTTGTGCCGGTGCCTGCGTGGCGACGGAGACGGATCGTCTGTTTGTCGCCGCCGCTGCAGTGCCGACGCTCGTCATACCCGCGGCCGCGGAGCATCCCGCGCTCCAGGGCCGGACCGACCGGCCTGTGCCGCCGCCTCCCCGAACAGCGTGATCACCGGATAAAGACCATGATCACGCAAGCTCAAGGAATACATACATGAAGATGATCAAGTTCATCGGCGTGGCCGCGGTGCTGGCGCTCGCCCCCGCTACCGCGTTCGCGGCGCCTGATTGCGCCGCTGGCAAGGCATGCTGCAAGGACGGAGCCGACTGCTGCAAGCAGGGCAAGACGCAAGGCTGCGCTGACATGAAGAAGGACGGCGATCACGCCGGGCACAACATGTCGGGCATGGAACAGGGCGGCGAGCACGCCGGCCACGACATGGCGGGCGCGGCGAGTCATGGCGGGCACGCCGGTCACGACATGGCCGGCATGGCGACACCCGAGAAGTAACCCCGGCGGCGGGGGTGCCCCCGCCGTTCCGGTGCTGTTGGGTGTCGCGGGGAGCCGCTACTCGCCTTGGCCCCAGAGTCAGCGATCGTTCTTTAGGGCAGCGGGTTAGTGCTCGCCTGCCGTCGCGATCAGGCGCCGGCCGATTGCGCCGGATCGGCGTCTTGGCGCACGCCGCCGTTCCACTGCCACACCTGCTCGGCCAGGATAGTGGCAAAGCCGACCCACGCGACGAACGGCACGCCCAGCAGCGCCGCCGGGCGATCGAGCTTTGCTGCGGAGGCGACATAGCCCGCGCCGCTCGCCACCATCGCGCCCGACGCAATCGCGCTCGCGCCAAGCGCGCGCTTGCGAAAGAAAAGCTCCGTCCAGCCGCCGATCATGCCGGTGTTGAGGAGCCACAACCCGATGGCCAGGTTACGCTGCGCGCCCGGCGGCTGGCGCAGCAGGCGATAGCCGCCCACAGCCAGGCCGGTTTCCAGCGTCGGCCAGACCGCGCCAAAGGCGGCATCGGGCGGGGTGAAGCCGGGTTTGTCGAGCCGCTTGTACCAGGCACGGGTGCGAGGGTGAGACCGGTCGGGCGCGTTGCGCCTCCCCAGCAGTGCGCTTGCGCCCAGCACGCCAGCGACGATCGCGGCGGCAGCCGGTCGGGGGAGGCCGGCCTTGGAGGTGACAGCCGCGCTCATGCGGCCAGATACCGTTCCAGATCGTCGCTCCCGCCGATCCGCTCGCCGCCGATGAACACCTGCGGCGTCGTTGCCACGCCATGTTCGTTCTTGAACGCGTCCACCTCCTCACGCGTTGAAAGCAGGCGGTCGTCGACGTGGTAGCCGGCGCCTTCCAGCATCTGCTTGGCGCGCACGCCAAAGGGGCACGTGTGATCGGGCAGGACCATGCGGTACAGGATCGCGTTCTTGTCGGGCATGAATACTCCATCTTGCCGGATCCATGCGTCCGGCCCTTGGTGTGACGATGCGGCCGATGCGGCGTCCGTCATGGTCACAGCGCGGCACGAGCGGCGTCGTTCCACGATATAGTGTCGGAATGCTGCGGCAATGCGTCAGCCCGGCGCCCTGCCGGGGTGATCCGCTGTTCCGTTTGTGTTCTCCCGCTGCTACATGAGGCGCCATGGACGCGGACGGCATGGAAGCTGGATCGATACGAAAGATCATCCATGTCGACATGGACGCCTTTTTCGCGTCGGTGGAGCAGCGCGACGATCCGGCGCTGCGCGGGCGGCCCGTGGCGGTCGGCCATGCCGCGGCGCGCGGGGTGGTGGCGGCAGCGAGCTATGAGGCGCGCGCCTTTGGCGTCCGCTCGGCGCTTCCCTCGGTCACTGCACTGCGCCGCTGCCCGGACCTTGTTTTCGTGCGGCCCCGTTTTGACGTGTACAAGGCCGTGTCGCGTCAGATCCAAGCGATCTTCGCCGAGTACACCGATCTCATCCAGCCGCTGTCGCTTGACGAGGCCTATCTGGACGTGACGGCGAACCGCGCCGGCCTCCCCACCGCCTGGGCCACCGCAAAGGCGATCCGCGCGCGCATCCTGGCGGAAACCGGCCTCACTGCGTCCGCCGGCATCAGCTACAACAAGTTTCTCGCCAAGCTCGCCTCCGATCACCGCAAGCCGAACGGCCAGTTCGCCGTGACGCCGGACATGGGGCCGGCCTGGGTCGAGACCCTCCCGGTCGCGCGCTTCCACGGCGTCGGGCCGGTAACCGCGGCAAAGATGAAGCGGCTGGGCATCGAAACCGGCGCTGATCTGCGCGCCAAGTCGCTAGCATTTCTGGAGCAGCATTTCGGCAGTTCGGCCGGCTGGTACCACGCCATTGCGCGCGCCGAGGATCATCGCCCGGTGAACCCCAACCGCGTGCGCAAATCCTCCGGCTCCGAAACCACGTTCAACCGCGATCTGACCGAGCCGGCCGAGATCGAGGCCGGCGTGCTGCTCATGGCAGACGATGTCTGGGAATGGTGCGAAAAGGCGCAAGCCTTCGGCCGCACGGTGACGGTGAAGATCAAGTTCCAGGATTTTCGCCTGATCACCCGCAGCCGCAGTCATGCGGGCGCGATCGCCGACCAGGCGCTGCTGCGCCAGGCCAGCCTCGACCTCGTCCGCTCGATCTACCCGCCCGATACGGGGATCCGGCTGGTCGGCGTCACCGTCTCTAATTTCGATGTGCCAGCCCCGGAAGCGGCACCGGCGCTCCCGCTGTTCGGCGCCGCGTCCTGAGCGCCTCTACACGTCGAGGTGGGCGGCTTGGTTCGGCGGAGGCCATGGTGGCGCTGATCGCCAGGGCGCGGACTGGGCGCAGGGCCGTTCAGCCGATCGCCCGTGTCATCCAGCGCGCAGCCGGACCGTAGGACGCTACCTTTGCGGCAAGCGCTGGGGTGCATGGCGCCTCGGCAAAGCCCAGCATGCGCCAATAATCGGCGGCGCCTTCGACCGCGATCAGCTCGGCGCGAGAAAGGTTGAGGTCGCTCGCCAGCGCAAACGCCTCCCGTACCAGCCGGCTGCCTATCCCCGTGCCGCGTCCAACTGACGCAACGGCGAGATCGTGAATGAACAGCACCTCGCTCGCCGCCCGGCGCGGCAGGACCGTTCCGACCGGGGGCGGCGCCTCGCCTGGCCAGCCGTGCGCCAGGAGATAAGCGATCAGCGTTTCCCCGCGCACGGCGGCAAGACAGCACGACGCGGCAATCTTCAGCCGGCTCAGAAACGCTGCCTCATCCTCGCACAGAAACGCCGGATAGCTTGCCGCCTGGATCGCAAGCGCGGCGGGAAGATCCGCGGGGCCGAGCGAGCGGATGGAAACGGCGGGATCGGTCGGCGGCATGGCTGTGCATAACCTGTGGAGAAAGGGGCGAACAAGCTGTGGGGGCCGCTGTGAACAAGCGGTGACGATCTTGTGGGAAAGCTGTGCGTGACGCTGTGGAAAACTTGTGGACGGCTCGATCTCGGACCCGGCGACCGCCCGGGGAGTTGATGATCCGGAATGGAGGACGTGATGCAGGACAACAACAACGCAGACGACAAGCAGCAGGCGGAAAACCATGCCGGCGAAACCCGGCCGCAACAGGGCGGGGAAGGCGGCACCACGCGTTTCGGCATGGAGGACGGTGACAACACAGACGTGCCGGCCACCGGGCTCGACCCGGACGCGCAATCCAAGCCGCCCGCCTGAGCTCCGAGCCATCGCGCTGGCCGGGGATGTGGCTTGGGGAAGAGCGGCGGGAAGGGATTGAACAACCGCAGGTCTTGCGCAGCCTTTAGCCCGCTCGCCCGTTCGGGTCGGACAACATTCAAGCGAAAGACCCTGCAATGAGCGATACCACCGGCAACCCCGCCGCACGCCCCTTTGCGGTCGTCACCGGCGGCTCGAACGGCATCGGACTGGAGCTGGCGCGCGAGCTGGGCGAGCGGGGGCATGACCTGCTGATAGCGGCAGAAGATGAGCAGCATCTGCGGGATGCCGCGGCGCAGCTTGCGTCCGGCGGCGCGCGGGTCGAAACCTATGCCGGCGATCTCGGCACGGCAGAAGCGGTCGAGGGACTGCATCGCGCGATTGGCGGGCGCCCGGTGGACGTGCTGTGCGTGAACGCCGGGATCGGGCTGGGCGGGCCGTTCGCGGAAACGGACCTCGCCACCGAGTTGCAGATGATCGACCTGAACGTGCGCGGCGCGGTGCACCTGACCAAGCTGGTGCTGCGCGACATGACGGCGCGGGACAGCGGGCGGATCCTGTTCACGTCATCCATTGCGGCCACCATGCCGGACCCGTTCGAGGCGGTTTATGGTGCCACCAAGGTGTTTCTGCGCTGGTTCGGCGAGGCGCTGCGCAACGAGCTGAAGGATACCGGGATCACGGTGACCGTACTGATGCCGAGCGTGACCGAGACCGATTTCTTCCACCGCGCCGACATGGACGACACGCGCGCCGGGCAGGCGAACAAGGATGATCCGGCGGTGGTCGCCAAGGCGGGTGTCGATGCGCTGATGGCGGGCAAGGACAAGGTGATCCCCACGCTGAAGAACAAGGTGGTGGGCGCGATCGCCGATGTCTTGCCGGACAAGGCCGCAGCGCAGATCCACCGCGGCCTTTCCGAGCCCGGTTCCGGCCGGTGAGCGGACAGGATCTGGAGAAGAACGGCCGCCTTATCGGCGGACATGGCCTGAAGGAGTCTCGTCCATGAACGAAGCCGTCACGCTGGATCGCGCCGCCGGGCAGCGGGTGGCCGCCGACCCGATCGGCACGCTGCCGCTGAACCTGACCATCAACGGCGAAGCGCGCACGCTTCAGGTGGAGCCGTGGACGAGCTTGCTCGACCTGCTGCGCGACAAGCTCGACCTCACCGGATCGAAAAAGGGCTGCGACCATGGCCAGTGCGGGGCGTGCACCGTGCTGATCGACGGCAAAAGGATGAACAGTTGCCTGAAGCTGGCGGTGACGCTGGACGGATGCGAGGTGACGACGATCGAGGGGCTGGGTGAGCCTGGCGCGCTCCACCCGCTGCAAGCCGCCTTCATCGAGCATGACGCGTTCCAGTGCGGCTATTGCACACCCGGGCAGATTTGTTCGGCGCAGGGCCTGATCAACGAGGGGCATGCGAAAACCCGCGACGAGGTGCGTGAGCAGATGAGCGGCAATCTGTGCCGCTGCGGCGCTTATACCAACATCGCCGACGCGGTGATCGAGGTGCTCCAAACGGAGAAGGGCGCATGATTCGCTTCGACTATCAGCGCCCCGATGCGACGAACGAGGCGATTGCGGCGGGGCGGGCCGAGCACGCCGCCTATCTCGCCGGGGGGACCAACCTCGTCGACTTGATGAAGGAGAATGTCGCGCGGCCGCTGCAGGTCATCGACATCAACCGGCTGCCGCTGAAGGCGATCGAGCCGCGCGAGGGCCGCGGGCTGCGGCTGGGGGCGCTCGCCAGCAATGCCGACACTGCCTATCATCCGGAGGTGCAGGCGCGCTATCCGCTGCTCGCCTCCGCAATCCTCGCTGGCGCCTCGCCGCAGTTGCGCAATGCGGCGACCAATGGCGGGAACCTCAACCAGCGCACGCGCTGTTATTATTTCTACGACGTCGACACGCCGTGCAACAAGCGCAGCCCCGGCGAGGGCTGCGGCGCGATCGGCGGGGTGAACCGCATCCATGCCATCCTGGGCACGAGCGACCAATGCATCGCAACCCATCCGTCCGACATGTGCATCGCACTCGCCGCACTGGAGGCGGAGGTGCAGGTGAGCGGGCCGGACGGCGAGCGCACCATCCCCTTTGCCGATTATCACCGCCTGCCCGGCGACGAGCCGTGGCGCGACAACACGCTCCGCCTCGGCGAACTCGTCACCGCCATCGACTTGCCGGCGGAAGGGTTCGCCAGCAACTACACGTATCTGAAGCTGCGCGATCGGTTGTCTTATGCCTTTGCGCTCGTCTCGGTCGCGGTCGGACTGAAGATGGAGGATGGCGAGATTGCGGAGGCGCGCGTGGCGCTGGGCGGCGTGGCGCACAAGCCGTGGCGCGTGCCCGAGGCGGAGCGGCTGCTACGCGGCGAGCGGCCGGGCGAGGAAGCGTTCCGCACCGTTGCCGAGGCGCTGCTGAAGGGCGCGCAGGGCCAGGGCGAGAATGATTTCAAGATCGGCCTTGCCCGCCGCGCGATCGTGCGCGCGCTGGCGCAAGCCGCCGCGGGCACGCCGCAATCGCAAACCGACAAGCGTATCGCCTGAGGAGCCTGCCATGAACGCTTCAGCCAAGATCGGCATCGGCTCATCCCTGTCCCGCGTGGACGGCGTGGAAAAGGTGACCGGGCGCGCGAAATATGCCGCCGAATACAATGTTTCGGGCCTGCTGCACGGCATGGCCGTCAATTCGCGGATCACCAAGGGCAAGATCCTGTCGATCGACGAGGCAGCGGCACGCGCGGTGCCGGGTGTGGTCGACGTGATCAGCCACCTCAACCGGCCGAAGCAGGCGTGGCTCGACCGCAGCTGGAAGGACGAGCTGTCGATCCCCGGCGAACCGTTCAAGGCGCTTCACGACGACACGGTCCTGTTCGCCGGCCAGCCGGTGGCGCTGGTGGTGGCCGAGACATTCGAGGCGGCGCGCTTCGCTGCCAGCCTGATCGAGGTGCGCTACGAGGAAGAAGCGCATAATGTCGATTTCGAAGCGTCGCTCGCGGAGAAGTTCACGCCATCGTACCTGAAGCGGCGCAACAATTATCACCCGCCCAAGAACCGCGGCGATGCGGAAGCGGCCTTTGCGGCGGCGCCGGTAAAGATGCACGGCGAGTATCACCTCGCCACCGAGCACCATAATCCGATGGAGATGCATGCTTCCACGGTGGAGTGGCACGGCGACGGCACGATCACCGTTTATGACAAGGTGCAGGGATCGCAGGGGACGCAGGCCTATCTCGCCAGCGCGTTCGGCCTCGGCAAAAAGAACGTGCGCGTCGTCAACGCCTATGTCGGCGGCGGCTTCGGATCGGGGCTGCGACCGCAATGGCAGGTACAGCTCGCCGTGATGGGCGCGATCCATCTGGAGCGTTCGGTGCGCGTGGTGATGACGCGCCAGCAGATGTTCACCCATGCGCATCGGCCGGAATGCACCTATTCGATCAGCCTGGGCGCCGAGCCGAACGGCAAGCTCACCACGATGATCAACGACGCGACCACCTCCACCTCGCGCTTCGAGAGCAACATGGAGGACATCGTCGTCTGGGGCATGATGGGTTACGACTGCCCGAATGCCAGCGGCGAATATGCGATCGCGCCGCGCGACACCTACACCTCCGCCGACATGCGCGCGCCGGGCGCGGCGACGGGCATGACGCTGTTCGAGATCGCGATGGACGAAATGGCCTATGCGGCCGGTGTCGATCCGCTGGACTTCCGCCTCCTCAATTATTCGGAGGTGGATGCGATGAACGGCACGCCTTATACCTCCAAGGCGCTGCGCGAGGCGTACCAGGAAGGCGCGGCGCGCTTTGGCTGGGCTAAGAGATCGCCCGAGCCGCGATCGATGAAGGAAGGCCGCGAGCTGATCGGCTGGGGCGTCGCCACCGGCATGTGGGACGCGCAGTTCAGCAAGACGGCGGCGCGCGCGGTGCTGACCGCCGACGGCAAGCTGGAGGTCGCCTCCGCGAGCTCCGATATCGGAACGGGCACCTATACGGTGATGGTGCAGGTCGCCGCCGATACGCTGGGCCTGCCGCCCGAACAGATCACCGCGAAGCTGGGCGACAGCGACCTGCCCGAAGCGCCCGTCGAGGGCGGCTCCTGGGGCGCGGCGTCCACCGGCGCGGCGGTGCAGCTCGCCTGCCAGTCGGTGGCGAAGAAGCTGCTGTCGGCGGCGGACAAGCTGGAAGGCACGCCGTTTCGCGGTGTCAACGGGATCGAGGGGCTGGAATTCGCCGATGGCGCGATGATCCGGCGTGATAATCCGGACATTCGCGTGAGCCTGACCGAGGTGATGGCGGCGGCCGGGCTGGACCGGATCGAGGTGGAGGAAACCGCCAAGCCCGGCGTCCACGACATGGTGTCCATGGCGCGCAAGTCACGCAATACGCACAGCGCGATCTTCTGCGAGGTGCGCGTGGACGAGGAACTGAACCAGGTGCGCGTCACCCGCGTCGTGAATGCCGTCGCGGCGGGGCGGATCATCAACCCGAAAACCGCGCGCAGCCAGATCCTGGGCGGCGTGGTGATGGGCATGGGCATGGCGCTGCACGAGGAGACGTTCGCCGACCGGACGCTGGGCCGGTGGATGAACCACAATTACGCCGAATATCATGTGCCCGCGCATGCCGATGTGCACGATATCGACGTGATCTTCGTGCATGAGCCCGATCCCGAAGTGTCGCCGCTGGGCGTCAAGGGACTGGGCGAGATCGGGATTGTCGGCACGGCGGCGGCGATCGCCAACGCGATCTACCATGCCACTGGCAAGCGCGTGCGGGAGTTGCCGATCACCATCGACAAGCTGCTGGAAACGCCGGAGAGCTGAGGCGCGCGCGTGCCGGGAGGGGCGGGAGCCTGCGCTCCACCCCCGGGCCCGCCGAAATGATCGGTGCTCTGGCGGTCAGGGCGTGCGGGTGCAGGGGGAACGGCCAGTCTTTGCGTTCGCGCTCGTTCAGGCGCGCGGCGAACGTGTCACGGCTTCATTGCTTCCGTACGGGGGACGTTGTTTCGTCCAGTGGGCTGGCCGAATAAAAGCGGCCGGAGACCCGATGGAGGCTCACCCTGCTAAAATGAATCCTGGGGTCCGCATGCAGCAGCAGCGGTTCGGATGCGCCGAACAGCAGTAAACCGTTAATCGTGATCGGTTACGCTTGCTCCGAGGAGTTACCGATGCACGATTACCAGGAGGATGCGCGACTCGACGTTCTCCGGCAACTCAACTTGCTGGATACGCCGGCGAGCGAAAGCTTCGATCGGATCACGCGCATGGCAAGCCAGATCTTCGGCCTGCCCATTGCTGCCGTCTCGCTCACCGATCGTGACCGGCAATGGTTCAAGTCGCGCGTCGGCGTCGATCACTGCAGCATTCCGCGAGACAAGGCACCGTGCGCGGAAGTGGCCGAGACAACCAAGCCGCTGGTAATCAACGATTTTCTCGCCGATCCCGTTTATGCCGACAGCCTGCTGGCGCGCAACGGAACGCGTTTTTATGCCGGTGCCCCGCTGGTCACCAGTGATGGCTATGGCCTGGGATCGCTATGCGTTCTGGGCACCGAGCCGCGGCAGGCGTCGCCCCATGAGCTGCGGGCACTCACCGATCTTGCCGCCATCGTCATGGCGCAGATCGAGCTTCAGCATGCGTTCGGCCGAATCGATTCGGTCAGCGGCCTGCCCAGCCGCATTCAGTTCCGCGACGACCTGATCGATCTGGCGCGTGATCACCCCGGGGAAGAACGCTTTGCCGTTATCGTGGATCGCGCCAGCGACGATCAGATCGGCAAGATGGCACGCGTTCTGGGCAGCGGGCGCGTTGACGAGATGGTCCGCGAAGCTGCGCTGATGCTTCGTACGGCGCTGGGGCCGGATCGGATGATCTATCACGTCGGGGCGACACAATTCGCGTTCCTGTCCGGATCTGGCGTCGGACAGGAAGCCTATCTGCAGATGCTGCGAACCGCATGCACACAGTTCCGCGGCACCTCGTCCGTCCGCTTTGTCACCAGCGTGGCCATCGGCGTACGGCCCTTCACACTGGGCGTGGAATCGCCGGAGGACGTCCTGCGCGGTGCCATGAGCGCGGCCCAGGACGCGCGATCGACCGACGGGGGCGTGGGCCTGTTCTCCCCATCACGAGACAGCACACATCGCCGCCAGTATGGCCTGCTCACCGATTTCGGCGTGGCACTGGAAGCTACGGACCAACTGCGGCTCGTCTTTCAGCCGCGGCTCGATCTGGGCACCGGGCGCTGCGTCGGGGCCGAGGCGCTGCTGCGGTGGCGGCATCCCACCCTGGGCGAAATCTCGCCGGCCGAGTTCATTCCGATTATCGAGCAGACATCGCTGGCGCGCACCGTCACGCAGTGGGTGCTTGATGCCGCGCTCGATCAGTTGGCATGCTGGACAACGCAGGGCCTCGACCTGAAGCTTTCGATCAACATTTCGGCTGCCAACCTTGCCGAAGCGGATCTGGTCCAGCGCATTCAGCTTGCTTTGCTCAAGCGTCATCTGCGGCCGGACCAGCTGGAGATCGAGCTTACCGAAAGCGCGATCATGGATCAGCCGGATCAGGCGCTGGGCATGCTGCGCGAACTGGCGAAAACCGGCACCTGTATCGCCATCGACGATTTCGGCACCGGCCAGAGCAGCCTTGCCTATCTGCAGAAGCTGCCAGCAAATGTGGTCAAGATCGATCGGGCGTTCGTGAGTGATCTCATGGAGAGCCAGGGGCCGGACTTCGTGCTGGTCGAAACCATGATCGATCTCGGGCACAAGCTGGGGTACCGCGTGGTTGCGGAAGGGGTGGAAACCCCGGAGGCCGCTGCGATCCTCGCCAGTGCGGGGTGCGAGGAGGCTCAGGGGTTCCTGTTCGCCCGGCCGCTGGAAGCCGGGCAGTTCGACAGCTGGCTCGAAACCGACCGGGGCAACGGGTTACCGGACGTGCACGCCGCCTGAACATGATCCCCGACTTGCGCAGCCGCGTGCCGGTGAGATCATGCACGATCGGGTGTAGAGCCGAAGTTAGGGCCCGACATCCGCGGCGCCGGTCTTCACCCGCATCGATGCCGGCCCCTTGAAGCCCAGTGCTTCCGACACGCGGTCGTTCCAGCCATAGGGATCGTTGCGGACGATCGGCGCACCGGAATCGTCGAACAATACCGTCTGGTACAGCATGCGTACCGGGATCTGGCGCGGGAGCTTCACAAAGGTCTCCTTGCCGGTGGCGCGCGCCTTGTTCCATTCGTCGACCACGCCTTCCTGCTCGGCCAGCATTTGCGCGAAGCCGAGCGCGTCCTCGACACGAACGCAGCCGTGGCTGCGTGCGCGCTGCACCATGGCGAACAGCGGCTTGGCCGGGGTATCGTGCAGATAGATGGCGTGTTCGTTCTGCATGTCGAACTTCACCAGCCCGAGCGAGTTCTTGGGGCCTGGCTCCTGCACGATCCAGCCGTCCTTCCAGACCATGTTGTTGGCCTTGAGATAGCCCGGACCCTTGTTCGCGATCTCCTTTTCCTGGATCGAGCGCGGCACCGTCCAGGTCGGGTTGGCGACCAGGCGGAACATAGGGGAGCCAAGCTGCGGCGTTTCCGTGTCCGGCTCGCCCACCACCACGCGGCGGCTGTTGACCAGCTTGCCATCGCGCCAATAGCTGAGCCGCGCGGCGGCGACGTTCACGTCGATGCGGGTCTGCGGCGGGCTGCGTTCGAGCCAGCGCAGCCGCTCCATGTTCACCGCGATGGCGCGGGCGCGCATGTCATCGGACTGGTTGAGGATCGCCAGCGCCTCCGCGCCGATCACGCCATCCGATTCCATCCCGTAATCGGATTGCATCTTCTTCACCGCGGCAACCATCGCCGGGGTGTAGCGATCACCTTGCGCCGCGCCGGCATCGAGATAGTCGAGCGCGGCGAGCTGGCGCGCGATGTGCGGCACCCGCGGATCGGTGCTGCCCGGCTTGATGGCGTCGCCGGTGTCGGCAACGGCAGGCTGCGCCTGCGCCGGCTGCTTGCGCAATTCCAGATAGACTTGCGAGAGACGACGATAATTGGCGTCCTGCGGGGCGAGGCTGTTGAGCCATCCGGCCACGTCTTTGTTGGCGAGCGCTTGTTGCAGCCCGGCGCGCAGATCGCCCTCGGGGCGCGGCACCGTGTACACGTCGTACAGCTTGGTCGGGTCGGTCGCGCCGCGTGCGAGCGCGGCGGCATAAGCGAGCGCCGCCTGGGTCAGTGCCTCCTGGCCATCGCCCGCGATCGCGAATTGCTTGCCATCAAGGCCGTGCGCGGCGCGGTTGGCGATCGCCTTGCGCAGCTGGTCCGTGGTTTTTCCATCCCAGCTTGCATTCTGGCTGGCCTCAGCGTTGGATGTGGCGGCATTCTGTGCCGGCTGATCCTGAACGTTGCACCCTGCCAGCAGCGCAAGTGCCGACGCCGTTCCCACCCAATATTTACTCACATGCTACTCCCATGAACGATCATGGAACGCACCGGAACGCTGCATGCTCCGCAGCGTGCGACGAAGTTCTGCTGCTGGCGCGGGCGTGAGTGATGAAGGGGCTGTTCGATCGACCGAGCGCCGTGCGTTGCTGACGAGCGGGCCGCCCGATATATTCGCAACGTGCGCACATCGCGGGCGCCCCGGCCGAGTGGAGAGGTTCCGATCATGTCGTTTTTCATGACAGCGCTGGCGCTCGCGGCGCCTGGGCTGCATCAGGCGGCGCCGCCTGCCCCAAGCGCGGCACGGGTGCCTGCTGACGTTGGGGCGGCCGCCGACGCGGGCGAGAGCGAGGCCGTATCCGCGGCCGGGCGATGGATCGAATTGATCGATACCGGCCGGCTTGAGGAGAGCTGGCGTGCGGCAGCACCGATATTCAGGACCAAGCTCACTGCGGCGCAATGGCGCGAAATGGTGCAGGCAGCCCGCAAACCGTTCGGGGCGCCGGTGTCCCGCCGCCTGCGAAGCACGGCCAAGACAGCAACGCTGCCCGGCGTGCCCGACGGCAATTATCGCGTCCTCGCCTATCAGGCGCGCTTCACCAAGCGCGCGCACGCGATCGAGACGATTGTGCTGTCACGAGAGGCGGACGGCTGGCAGGTCAGCGGATATTTCATCCGCTGACCCGCGTGTAGCCGATCAGCCGATCAGATCAGGCTGCGCCAGGATGAAGTCACCTGCGGCGAGCATGTGCTGGCCGTTCAGCAGGATCGACATGTCCACCGAGGCGTCGCCGTCGATATCCACCTGGATCAGCGTGTCCTCGCCCAGTGAGCGGAAGCGAACTTCGCCGTTGCCCGCGCCGGTGAAGCCCTTGCGGCCCTGGAACGTCAGCGCGCCAAGGTTGAACAGGTCGATCACGTCCTCACCGCGGGTGAAATCGGTGATCGTGTCGCGGCCGGACAAATGGTCGGCATCCCAGACAAAAACGTCATGACCCGCGCCGCCGGTCAGGATATCCGCGCCCGCGCCGCCAGCGATCAGATCGTCACCGTCGCCGCCGTCGATCGTGTCCCGTCCGTCGCCGCCAAGCAGGATGTCGTCGCCGCCACCACCAAACAGTATGTCGTTGCCTGCCTCACCATATAGCTCGTCGTCTCCCTCGGCGCCGGACAGCGTGTCCGCGCCACCACCGCCAAAGAAGATCGCGCCGTCTTCATCGGCCGACATGATGTCGGCAAAGCGCGTGCCGATTACCCGATCAATTGCGGAAATGAAGCCATTGAACGAGGTTTCGTCAATGACGCGCGGCTCGGCCGAGCTAAAGAAATTGCCGCCCATAATTTGGCTGAGTTCTACGCCGTACTTCACCTGAGAAAAATCCAGGGTGTCGATGTTAGTGTCATTGTCTTGGATGTAGATCGTACCGCTCTTGATAATGAAAATATCTTCACCCCAGCCGCCATCGGCCTCAATTCTTCCGCCTTCGAAAATGATGACGTCGTCACCATTGTCACCCGCGACAATATCAACCTCACCTGCACGCGCGCCGCCAGTGCGGATCACGTCATTGCCGCCCCCGCCATACATCACCTCGCCACGCGCGGAGCCGGTCAGCCGGTCGTCGTGGACGCCGCCCCACACCTGCTCGATGCCGATCAGCCGGTCGCGCACTTCGTCGCCGACGCGCACCACGCCGCGACCGTTCTCGTTGAGGCGAACCTCGATCGCCACGTCGCTCTGCTGGTAATCCGCAACGTCGGCATTGCCTTCGCCGCCATCCAGGGTGTTGAAGCCATTGCCTGCGACGAGCCGGTCATTGCCCGCGCCGCCGCGCAGAATGTCGTCGCCTTCGCCGCCGATCAGCACGTCGTCGCCGCCGCCGCCGATCAGCACGTCATTGCCATAGCCGCCGTCAATGAAATCGCGCCCATCGCCGCCGCTCAGCCGGTCGGCGCGCACGCTACCAGCCATCACGTCCGATCCGCGCGTTCCGGCGCGCACGATGCCGGGCGTGTCGGCCAGCGATTCGACATAGCTCATAACGCCGGCGAGATTACTGCGGATCTGGTCGATATACATGTCGACCGGCAGGCTCACGCTGCCGCCGACCTGCCCCAGCAGCTCGCCCGTTGCCTGATCGATCACCAGCTGCGGCGAAAAGCCCTCGACGCCCAGGTCCTTGCGCAATGTCGCCTGCACCGCATCATCGGCGGAGACAGTGAAGATGTCGCCGCGCAGGCGGTAGGCATGTTCCTGCACCGCGGCTTCCGCGGTTGTTGCATAAACCCCGCGCGCCGCCTCGAAGAGCACGCTCTTCATGTCAAAGGCATCGCCGATCTGCTCCTGCACCCGCGTCAGCGTTCGCTGGAACAGCTGCGTCGGCCCGCACCAGAGCGCGCCGAAATCGACGATCGCGAGCTGGGTGGAGCGGGTGTCGAGCAGCATTTCGCTGCGCCCGCTCGAATTATGCACGACGAAATTGTCGATCCGGCCTTGCGAGAACTGGAAATCGGCGCGGTCCACCGTTTCAACAGGCGTCGTGGTGACGATCGGCGCCGTATCGCCGCCGACCGATGCGGTGGCGGTAAGCACCGGCGTGTTGCTCAGCAGGTAGTGGGGTACAAAGAAGCCGATTTCCCGGCCGCCGCCGCTGATGGTGACCTCAAGCACGATGGCGTAATCGCCTGCGGTGGCGACCATGGTGCGGGTGCCGTCGCTCTGCGTGTCCACGCTGGTGATCTCAAGGACTTGGTTGCCCAGGGTGAGGCTTACCGACTGGCCCGACTCCAGCCGGTCCGCGAGCACCAGGCCGATGTGGCTATAGTTGCGCACCGTTGGCGCGTAACGATTGTCATAGTCGAACGTCAGCGACACTACCTGCGGCGCTGCTTGTACCTCATCAGCCATGATTATTCCCCCCGTCGGGCCCGTTGCTGCGTCCATCACGGCAAGCCGGCCTGAATGCGACGCGCTATAGCCGCGTACGGGGAGTGCTCACTAGTCCTTTAATAAAAGTAAGTTTCGGCACGGCCTTTCCGCCGCGTTTCATTGTTGTACGCGTGCGGTTTGTCTTGATAACCGGCGCAAAGTGCTTGCCGTTCCTTATCCGCGGTAACGATCGAGCCCCAGCCCGGCGACCGGGATGGGCGGCGTTTCGCCCCCAATGATCGCCGCGATCACCGCCGCCGAGCCGCATGCCATGGTCCAGCCCAAGGTGCCGTGGCCGGTGCTGAGGAACAGATTGGGCAGCGCAGTGCCGCCGATGATCGGCGGGCCATCGGGCGTCATCGGGCGCAGACCGCTCCAGAAGCTGGTCGGCCCAGGCTGGGCGGCGCCCGGGAACAGATCGTTGAGCGAATGGAGCAAGGTGGCCTCGCGCCGGGCGGGCAGCGAATTGTCGTAGCCGGAAATCTCCGCCATGCCGCCGACGCGGATGCGGTCGCCCAGGCGGGTGATCGCGATCTTGTAGCTTTCATCGAGCAGTGTGGAGACGGGCGCCGCCGCCGGATCCGCGATCGGCACGGTGACCGAATAGCCCTTCACGGGATAAACGGGCAGGTGGATGCCGAGCGGGCGGACGAGCTGCGGCGAATGGCTGCCCAGCGCGACCAGATAGGCGTCGCCCTGGATCACGCCCGCATCGGTGCGAACGCCGGTGATGGCCGCTCCATTGCTGTCGATCCCGGCGATCGCCGTGGAAAAGCGGAACTCGACGCCGGTGCGCGCCAGATGATCGGCAAGGCGGGTGGTGAACAGGTGGCAATCGCCGGTCTCGTCGCCGGGCAGGCGCAAACCGCCGACGAAGCGATCGCTAGCGGCGGCCAGCCCTGGCTCGGCGCGCACGCACCCTTCGCGGTCCAGCAGCTCGAACGGCACGCCATAGGAGCGCAGCACGTCGACGTCCTTTGCGCTGCCCGCCAGCTGCTTGGCCGTGCGGAACAATTGCAGCGTGCCTTGCGTGCGCTCGTCATAAGCGATGCCGAGATCCCGGCGCAGCGCCCCCAGCTCGTCCCGGCTGAACTCGGCGAGGCCAACCATGCGGCTCTTGTTCAGCGCGTAGCGCGGCGCGGTGCAGTTGCGCAGCATCGCGGTGAGCCAGCGGAGCATCGCCATGTTCGGCTTGGGCCGCAGGATCAGCGGCGCGTGGTGCATCAGCAGCCAGCGGATCGCCTTTGCCGGAATGCCGGGCGCCGCCCAGGGGGAGGCATAGCCAGGCGAAACCTCGCCGGCGTTGGCGAAGCTCGTCTCCAGTGCCGCGCCGGGCTGGCGATCGACGACGACCACTTCATGGCCGGCGCGCTGGAGGTAATAAGCCGCGGTGACGCCGATCACGCCCGCGCCGAGGATTACGACCCTCATCGTGCCGCCGCCACATCCGCGGGTCGCCCGCCGCCCGTCACTTGTCGCCGCATTGCACGATCGATCATTGCCACGTTTCTCCCGCCCGCATCATGAATGAAGTGGTTGCGGATTTGTGACCGAATCTGCGACAGGAAGCTGCTACATGCGCGCAATCTTCGCAGTTCCTGCGAACGCCCAACAGGAATCTAGCGAGATGCCCGACGCGGTCGACCGGCGTATCCTCAACCAGCTGCGGCTCAACGCACGGATCACCAACAGCGCGCTGGCGCGTGAGGTCGGCTTGTCGGAATCGGCATGCCTGCGGCGGCTGAAGCTGCTGGAGAAAAGCGGCGTGATCCGCGGCTATACCGCCGTCATCGCCGGCAGCGATCCCGACGAAGGCACGGTGGCGCTGGTGCAAGTGGAGCTAGAGCGGCAGACGGAGGAATACCTCACCCGCTTCGAAGCGGCGATGCGCAAACATGCCGAGATCCGCGAATGGTATCTGCTGACGGGCGACGGCGATTATCTGCTGCGGCTGCAGATCACCGACATGGATCATTACGCGCGCTTTCACCGCGACGTGCTGTCGCGGCTGCCCGGCGTGTCGCGGATTACCTCCAGCTTTGCGATGCGCAGCAACCGCAAGCCTTGAGGGCGGCGGTGGATCGCGCCATGGCATCCGCGGTACCGGCCATGGTCGGCGGGTGCTGCAGGAGACGGGCGTGAGCGAGACGCAGCTGGCCGGCAAGACCGCGCTTGTGACTGGCGCTGGTGGCGGGCTGGGGCGCGAGATTGCGCGGTCGCTGGCGCAGGCGGGTGCGCATGTGTTGCTGCACGGACGCCAGGCGGCGCCGCCGGAGGCGCTAGCGGCGGAGATCGACCGGGCGGGCGGCACTTGTGCGGTCGTCGCGGCCGATCTGACGCGCGACGACGCGGCGGCGGCCTTTGCGGCGCGGGCGGAGCCGATCGACATCCTCGTCAACAACGCCGGCGGACGCGACCGGCGCCCGCTCGCCGAGCTTGATCGCGGCGCGGTACGGCGGCTGCTGGAGATCAATCTTGTTGCGCCGTTCGACCTGGCGCGGCAGCTCTCCGCCCGGATGCCGGCGGGGGGGCGGATCATCAACATCACCTCGATCGCCGGCCCGATCGCCCGGTCGGGCGATGCCGCTTACACGATGAGCAAAGGCGGGCTGGAGGCGCTGACCCGCGCGCTGGCCGCGGAACTGGGGCCGCGCGACATCACGGTGAATGCGGTGGCGCCCGGCTTTTTCGCAACGGACGCCAATGCCGCGATGGTGGCCGATCCGGCGATCGCCGACCATCTCGCGCGGCGCACGTCGCTTGGCCGCTGGGGGCAACCCGCGGAAATCGCCGGCGCGGTGCTGTTCTTCGCCTCGCCCGCCGCTTCCTATGTCACGGGACAGGTGCTGGCCGTGGACGGCGGCTATGTCGCGCATTTCTAGGCGCGCTCGCCTCGGCAGGCGCGTTTAGTGCAACTTGGCCGCTCGTTTGCGGGAAACGATAAGGTGCAAGAAGGGCAATGGCGAAACGCAAGCGGATGCTCCGGGCAACGATGGCCGACGGCTATGTCAAGACGATCGGCCCGACAGCGAGCGCGTTCACCCATTATTGGCGCATCGTCGCGCAGCTGACGGGCGGTCGCACCGAAGTCTTCTGGGGACACACCAAATCGCTGCGCGAGGCGACCGGCAAGCAAGCAGCGGCGGCGGAAGCTGCGCAACAGCGCGGATGGCACCGCTATGAATTCGAGGTTGTCGAGCTGGAAGAGCTTTAGGCTGCGGGCTTCAGGAATGGCTGCTGGGTTCGAGCGTTGCAGCAGGTCGGCAAAGCGAACGCTTGCGAAAGTAGGCTGACGATCGCTCGCCAGAACAAAAGAAAACGTGGTTGGCGCCTGAGGCTTCAGCGCGCCGGTGCGTCGGTCGCTTCCGGCAGCGCCTCGCACAAGGCACCGGTAGCGAGGGCGATGCGCGATTCCGGCGCGTCGCGGTTCGTCGGATTGTTCTGGACGCCGCGGGTCTCGGTGTTGAAGGCGAGGATGCTGCCCGCCCTCTTTGACGGGCAGAGGCTGAGATAGGCGCGGAAGCCGTTCTGGTCGCCGTTGTGGCCGACGAAGGTGAAGGGCGCATCTCCGCCGCCACCTTCGTCAAGGAAGAAGGAGAGGCCGCTCTTCGTGGTCTCGGCCATGCGGCCTTGGGTGAAATCCTCGCCGGCGGCGATCTGCGGAGTCCACATTTCTTGAAGCGAGGCGCGCTTCAGCACCAGATCATGCACCGCAGCCTGCGCTGGATCGCCGAGCAGAAAGGCGGCATAGCGCGCCATATCCGGCATTGGGGCGTTGAGGCCGCCGTTGGACACGGTGACGCCTGTATCGACATCGAACGGCGCCGCCACGCGCTTGCCATCGCGGATGGTATAGCTGTGCGCACGGTGCGGCAGCAGGTGCGGCGGGGTGCGATCGAAATAGCTGTCGTGCATGCCCAGCGGCTTCAGGATGTTCTTGTCGATATAGACTTCGTAATCTTCGCCGGAGAGCCGCTGGATCACCTGGCCGAGATAGACGATGCCGGGATTGGAATAGCTGAAGCGCGTGCCGGGGCGGAACTGAAGGCGGGTATAGGGGAGCATGGCGACGAGCTGCGACCAGCGCGCGGGCTCGAACGGCTGCCACGCCGCGTCGCGCCAGGGCCAGGTCGGGCCGCCATAGCCGGCACTGTGGCTCATGAGGTGACCAAGGGTGATCGGGCCGGCGTCCGGGAAGGGGTTGTGAACGGCCGAAAGCTCGGGGACGTATTTGGTGATCGGATCGTCCAGCGAGAGCAGGCCGCGGTCGCGCAACTGCATGATGGCGATGCCCGTCATCGTCTTAGTGATCGATGCCCAATGATAAATGGTGCGCGCGTCCACCGGCATGCGGGCTTCGGCTTCCTGGTAGCCGGCATGGTCAGCGACGATGGTGCTGCCATCGCGCAGGAAATAGAAACTGCTGCCGACGATCTTCCCGCGCGCCATCTCGCTGCGATGGATCTGGCGAAAGTTGGTGAGCGCTGCGTCGTAGTTCTGGCGGCTTTGCGCGTCGGCACGGATCGGCGTGGCGGCGATTGAGACCAGGAGCAACGCGGCAAGCTTCGCGGACACGCTAATTCCCCCATCAACAGCATGGCCTGCGGCCATACGCGGCGGAGATTGCGGCGGTGGGGGCCTGTTGTCGAGGGAGTTGGCTCGGAGGCCGGAGGCGAGAGCGCCAAGGCCGCGAGAAGCGCGAAGCGGGCCGCGCGATAGGTATGTCAGATAATACGCGAGCCGCCACCCGGGGCTGATCAGGGGAGAGGGGAGACCAGAGGGGGTGGCGGCCGCGATCCGGAGGATCACGGCGCCGGGCGCGGATGCGCTGGCGCCGTGACCCGCCAGAGCCTTAGAAGTTCACGCGCGCGCGGACGCCGTAGCTCTGCGCATCGTTCAGGAAGCGGATGTTGAGCGCCGAGCCGACCAGCGCCTTGGTGGACGCCTGCTGATCGGTGAAGTTCGATGCCCAAGCCTCCAGCCGGTAATTGCCGACCGTGTAGCCAATGCCGAGGTTCAGCGTGGTGTAGCCGACCTGACGATCGGGGAAGCCCGCCTGCAGCGCGTTCTGCCGCTCGCCGTCGAGGAAGACGATGTCCTTCTCGTTGAACTGCGAGAGGAAGTAGGATGAGCGATAGTTCAGCAGCGCCTGCCAATCGAGACGACCGGGACCAACGTCGAACCACTGCGCCAGCTTCACGCTGACATTGTACTTGGATGCGAGCGGCAGGCGGTTGCCCGTCAGGTCGATGAGGGGCGAAGCGCCGCCTTGATCAAAATCCTGCCCGCGCGCGTCAGCGACCGTGCCGCGCGTGATCTTCGTGTCCAGGAACGCGAAGTTGGTATCGAGCGAGAAATTGCCCGGGAAGTGGAAGCGCGCTTCGGCTTCCAAGCCGAAGATACGCGACGCACCGATATTACGGTTCACCAGCGAATAGCCGCTGCACTCGCCCCGCGTCTGATCGAAGTTGATGCAGGTCAGGTCCTGGAACACCTGGTCCTGGTAATCATAATAGAAGCCGGTGAGGTTCAGATACGCGCGGCGGCCGAACGCATTGAAGCTGTTGCGTGAGCCCGCCTCGAACACCGTCAGGCTTTCGGGGCTGAACGCCTCCGGAATCGGCGAGGTCTCGAACGTGTCGTTGAACCCGCCCGACTTATGCCCGGTCGATACCTTGGCATAAAGCATGTTGTTCGACGTCACGTCGAATTCCAGGCCGACGCGATAGTCGATGAAGTCGAACTTTGCCGAACCGAACTGCTGCCCCGGAATGGTCAGATTGGCAAAGCTGAAGCTGCCGTTCGCCGGGCAAGTGACAAAGCCGTTGTCGATGTCCGGACGGGTGAAGCACGTGCCGTTCGGGTTGCTGCCGTTGGCGATCGAGCCAACCTGGCGGATCAGCGTGTCGCGCGCGCCCGGCGTCTTGATGCCCTCGATCAGGAACTGGGCATATTGCTGCGGCGTGGTGAGGCCGGAGACGTTGAAGTTCGGGCGGTCGAGCAGCGCGGGGCGGAAGCCCTCCGTGCCCAGGCGCGTACTGACGCAGCAGGCGCCATCCGCACCACCCAGCGTCAGCGCCCAGTTGCCGCCGATGCCGTAGCGCGACTTCTTTTCTTCGGTGTAGCGGATCCCGCCGATCACGCGCAGGCGATCAGTAAAGTCATAGGTGCCATCGGCGAAGAAGGCGAAGCTCTCGCCATCAACGTCCGGCATGGTGAATTCGGTACCCGAGTAGCAGCAATAGCCGCGGTCAGCGACGGCCATGTAGCCGACCTGCTGCTTTTCCTTGAAGTAGAAGCCGCCCACGTTCCAGCGCAGAGACTGATCGGAGTCAGCGCTGGCGCGCAGCTCGTAGACCTGGCTCTGCGACTTGGTCTGCCAGAAGTTGTTCGAGAAGTTATCGAACTGCACCGTTGAATAGTCACGGCCGTTCCATGCGATGCTTTCGCTGCTCGCGTTGGACTGCATGAAGTCAACCGAGCGATAGCTGCCGGTCGCCTCGACCGCGAAGGTATCGAAGCGGTAGCCGATCTTGCCCTGTACGCCCCAGAGCTCGTTCTCCATATCGCCCTGCTGGCCGCGATAGACGACCTGGCGCAGATCAAGCTGCTCGGGGCGAAGACCGGTTGCCTGAACGGCGGCGAAGATGTTCGCGCCGGGATAGCCGGTGCCGGTTTCCCTGCCGTAATCACCGATCACCGAGAAGGAGAGGCGGTCGGTCGGCTCCCAGCGAAGCGACAAGCGGCCGGCGTAATTTTCTTCAAGGCCGGCGGGCTTCAGGCGGCTGGCCTGCGCGTCGGGCGACGCGTTCTTGAAGCCATAGTCCTTGTTCACATAGAAACCGGCGACGCGAGCAGCGAAATTGCTGCCGAGCGGCACGTTCAGCGCGCCTTCGGCGGCATAGCTGTCACGATTGCCATATTCGGCCTGCGCATAGCCGGCAACGCGGTCGAACGTCGGCTTGGCAGTGATGATGTTGAGCGTGCCGGCGAGCGCGTTGCGGCCGTACAGCGTGCCCTGCGGGCCCTTGTTCACCTCGACCCGCTCCAGATCGTAGAACATGAGGCCAAGGCCGCGCGGACGCGGGATGTAGGAGCCGTTGAGGTGCGGCGCGGCGCCCGGATCGCCAAGCTCGGTGTTGTTCGACGAGCCGACGCCGCGAATGAAGATCTCCACATTGCCTTCCTGGTTGGCAATGTTGAGGCCCGGCACGGCAACCGAGAGATTGCGCAGTTCGGTGATGCCGCTGCGGCGTAGATCCTCCGACGTGAACGCCTGAACGACACCCGAGACGTCCTGCAGATTCTGTTCGCGGCGGTTAGCGGTGACGACGATGTCGTTCGCCCCGTCCGTGGTCGCGGCGCCTGCCTCAGGCGTGGTCTGGTCCTGCTGCGGTGTTTCGATCACCTGCGCGAACGCAGGGAGCGCGGTGCCGGAGAGAAGCAGTGCGGCTAGTGGAAGATATGTGGTTCTGGTCATGATAACCCCCTGGGACTTTTTTGTTTTTTGTTAGTCGTTGTTCGGGCAAGCGGTGCCCGCGCCGTTCGCCTGAACCAGTCGCGCGCGCGACATGGTGATGTCGAGCGTGCCATCGGTTGTCAGTGAAAGTGGTGCCGTGATCTGGCGCATGTCCGCGCCGGCCTTGGCAAAGCAGGAGAGCGGGACCGCGACGGTGGTCCACTCGCCCTTGAGCGCGGCGCGCAGGGCGGCGGTGATCGGCACCTCGCCGGCGCAGCCCTGGCCGCACGCGACGCCTGCGCTGACGGGGCGGCTCGGCGCGCCATCCACCTTGAGGTCGATCTCCACGGCAAGCGCGCCATTGGTTTCGCGCATCAGGTCGACCGGCGCCGTATCGGTGATCGCCGCTACTGCCTTGCCGCGCCCGGTCCACACCAGCCGCACGCTGTCTTCCTGCGCGCGCCGGTCCGCGCCGCGCGCGGTGATGAGATCGGGGCCGGGATTGGGCGACAGCTCGCCCGGCGCGCCGATCAACAGACGGCGGCCGCCGCCCGGGCGCCCGGCGTTGAACAGGATCGTGGGATCGCCGCTCGCCTGCGATGCGCGCTGCTCTGGCAGGCGCGCCAGATCGCCGCGGTCCTTCAGCGTCAGGCCGAAACCATAAGGGAACAGCGGGTTGTAGTTCGCATCGCCGACGTTCACCGCTGTCTGATCCGACGTACGCGGCCAGCTATAAGGCAGCTTGCCGCGGAAATCGGCCTTGCCGAACAGGACGTCGGCCACGCCGCCGCCCTCGCTGCCGGGCAACCATGCCGCGACAAAGGCGTCGGACGCGTTGAGATAGGGGTTCACCCACATCGCGCGCCCCGACAGGAACACCGACACGGTGGGTACGCCGGCCGCCTTCAGCTTCTTCAGCAGCGCCAGATTGTCCTGCGCATCGTCAAAGCCGACATCGGCGCGATCGCCCTGGAACTCGGCGTAGGGATCTTCGCCGAACACCACGACCGCAACATCGGGCTTCTGCGTGAAGCGCCCATCCGCGGCGACATCAACCGTGGCACCGACGCCCTTGGCCACTTCGCGCATTCCTTCCGCGATCGTGTGGGCGTTGGGGAAGTCGGTCCGGCTGGTGCCGGTGCCCTGCCAGGTGAGCGTCCACCCGCCGGTCTGCTTGGTCAGATTGTCCGCGCCATCACCGGCCAGCAGGATGCGCGCGCCCGGCTTCAGCGGCAGGACGCTGCCGGCGTTCTTGAGGAGAACGAGCGACTGGCGCACGGCCTCGCGCGCGACCGCGCGGTGTTCGGCGCTGCCAAGGAGGTCGTACTTGCCGGCGAGCGGGCGCGAGGAGGGCTTGCCCGCCTCCATCAGCCCGGCGCGTACCTTCACGCGCAGGATGCGGCGCACCGCATCGTCGAGCACCGGCATCGGCAGGCGGCCGTCCTTGGCCTGCGCCAGCGTGTTCTGCCACAAGCCCTTCCAGCTATCGGGCGCCATTGCCATGTCGAGCCCGGCGGTGAACGTCTGGTAGCAATTGTCGGGCTTGCACTCGTCAACCTGGCCGTGGCCGTTCCAGTCGCCGACGAGGAAGCCGTCGAAGCCCCAGTGATCCTTGATCACCCCGCGCAGCAGCGAACGGTTGCCGTGCATCTTGGCGCCGTTCCAGCTGGAAAAGCTGACCATGATCGACTGCACGCCGGCCTCGATCGCCGGGACGTATGGCGCGGCGAACAGGCGGCGCAGCGTTGCCTCGTCGGTGCGTGTGTCGCCCTGGTCCTTGCCGCCGGCGGTGCCGCCGTCGCCCAGGAAATGCTTGGCGGTGGCGATGATGTGCCCGCCGCGCAGCCAGTCGGCATCGCCCACTTTGCCCTGGAGTCCCTCGATCAGCGGCCGGGCATAAGAGGTGGCGATTTCCGGATGCTCGCCAAAGCCCTCATAGGTGCGGCCCCAGCGATCGTCGCGCACCACGGCGAGCGTCGGCGCAAAGGTCCAGTCGAGGCCAGTCACGCGCATTTCGGTGGCGGTGACTTTGCCGATCCGGCGCATCAGCTCCGGGTTGCGCGCCGCACCAAGACCGATGTTGTGGGGGAAGAGCGTCGCGCCAACAACATTGTTGTGCCCGTGGACCGCGTCCGAACCCCAGATCACCGGGATGCGCGGCAGCTTGCCGTTACGGCGCATCGACGCAGCGTAGAAGGCATCCGCGGCAGCGACCCAGGCGGGCGCGGTGACGTGATGCCCTTGCCCCGGCTTTGAATTGCCACCGTTCAGCACCGAGCCGAGATGATAGCGATACACATCCTCGGGCGTGACGCTGGCGATATCCGCCTGCACGATCTGGCCGACCTTCTGCTCCAGCGACATGCGGCGGACCAGATCCTCCACCGTCTTTTCCACCGCGGCGTTACCAGTGGCGGGGAGGGCGGGCTTGGCCCAATCCGCAGGCTGAGCGGTAATCGACGCCTGGCTATTTTGCGTCTGCGCCTGGGCCATGGAGGCCGGGACCGCCGCGGCTACCGCAAGAACGGCATAACTCACGCAAGTCAGTCCAGTGATCAGCCTCGTCACACACCCACTCCCTGATTCATTCTCATTCTGACAGCGTTGTCTAATTCGGAATTGGCAACGTTGTCAATTTACCGCAACATGCCTAGCGCGCGTCGCCTCCGGGCGACTCGTGTGGCGCGGTGCGACGGGGCATCGTTCGCCGGCCCGTCGGAAGAATACAAAGGACAGGATGGAAGCGACAGCGAATCAGGGCGGACGGGCAACCATTACGGACGTGGCGAAACGATCCGGCACCTCGATCAAGACGGTGTCGCGGGTGTTCAACGACGAGCCGTTCGTGCGCGCCGAAACCAAGAAGCGCGTGCTGGAGGCGGCGGCAGCGCTGGATTACCATCCCAATATCGCCGCGCGCAGTCTGGTCCGCGGGCGATCCTTCCTGATCGGCCTGTTCTACGAAAATCCCAGCCCGAACTATGTCGTGGATCTGCAGACCGGCGCGCTTGACCGGCTGCGGGACGAGCGGTTCCGCCTGCTGCTGTTTCCCTGCCAGAGCGCGCGGGCGATGTCCGGCAAGCTGCTGCAGGTTGCGCGCACATCCGGGCTTGAAGGGATCGTGCTCGCCCCGCCCTTGGGCGATGATCCACGCACGGTGAAGGAGCTGCGCGAAGGACGAATGCCGTTCGTGCGGATCGCGCCGACCACCGCGCTTGACGCCTCGCCGATGGTGGGCATCGATGACGTTGAAGCCGCACGGGCGATGACGCAGCATCTGCTGGATCTCGGCCATCGCCGCATCGCCTTTGTGCAAGGCGATCCCGGCCACCCCTCGACCGGCCAGCGCCTGTCCGGTTTTCGCGCGGCGTTGACCGAGGCGGGGGTGTCGTTCGACGAGCGCTTGCTGGAAGAGGGGATGTACACGTTCGAATCCGGCCTTGCCGCCGGTCGCCGCCTGTTTGCCGACCGGATGCGCCCCACCGCCGTCTTTGCCGCCAATGACGACATGGCGGCCGGCATTGCGGTGGCGGCAAAGGAATATGGCCTAGACATTCCGGCCCATGTGTCGATCGCCGGCTTTGACGACAGCCTGATCTCGCGCGTCACGTGGCCGCAGCTGACGACCATTCACCAGCCGACCTATGACATGGCGCACGTCGCGACCGACGCGCTGCTTGCCCTGATCGAACGCCAGCCGCTCGACCGCGCCGTCGGGCTGCCGCATCGCCTGCTGGTACGCGGCTCCACGGGCAAGGCGCCATCGGGGGAGGCGGCAAACGCAGGATCGAGCGCGTAGCGGGAGCAATCGCGAGCGCCTGATCGGGTGAGGTCACTCCCTGGTTGGTGAAGACTCTGCGTTTAACCGCGCCGCAGAGCCAAGGGCCCTTGGCTTGGTCAGATGCAGGAGCGGGCCGCACCGGATCAGGATGCGGGGATGCCGGAGCGGACCAGACTTGCCGCGATGCACGGCATTGTTAGAAAGCGAGAAGGGCGTCACTCACTGCCTTCTTCGAGGCTTCAACGTGGGGCAGGAGCCGGCGCGCCGATTGGCTCGGGCGTTTTCTCCTTGGTCTGCTTGCTGCTTAGGCTGATGCCGATAAATGAGACGAGCCAGAGCAGGGCTGCAAGCACCCCGATGATGATCGCTGCCCGAGCGAGGCGTGAGTTGGATGGTCTGGCCATTCCGATCAAACGCAGGCGAGGCCGCTTCGGTCGCACCGCGAGTGGCGGTTTTTGCGCGTTACGCGCGCCGCAGCCGAGGGGGTCTTAGAAAAAGCGGTTGCGATAGCTTTGCATCGCGGCGCCGCCCCAATCGGCCGATCCGCACAGCCGGGCGACAGCCTCGCTGTCCCAATCCGCGAGGAAGGCGGCAACCTGTTCGGCCGCCATCGGCCGGCCAAAGAGATAACCCTGGCCGCTGTCGCAGCCCTTCACGATGAGGTGCGCGGCCTGGGTCGCGGTCTCCACCCCTTCGGCCACGGTGGTGATGCCGAGGCTGCGGGCCAGCTCGATCACCGCGCCGACAATCGCGGAATCGTCGCTGTCCACCATGGTGAGGCGGGACACGAAGGAGCGATCGATCTTGATCGTGTCGACGGGGAACTGTTTCAGATGAGTGAGGGAGGCATAGCCGGTGCCGAAATCGTCCAGCGCGATCTTGATGCCGGCGGCCGACAGCGTCTTCAGCGCGATGCTCACCTTTTCCGCGAGCTGGCCGAGGAAGACCGTTTCGGTGACCTCCAGTTCGAACATCGACGGCGGCAGATCGACGTCCGCCAGCCGCGTGAGAATACGGTCCGCGACATCGCCACGTCGGAAATCCTCTGGCGAGCCATTGATGGCGACGCGGCCGAAGGGCACGCCGCGATCGGCCCAGCGCGCCATATTGGTGATCGTGCGCTCCAGCATCCGGTCCGTGATCTGGACGGACGTGCCCGGATCCTCGAAGGCGGCGCTGATGGAAGCGGGTGAGCGCAAGCCTTGCTGCGGGTGGTGCCAGCGCAGCAGCGCCTCGAAGCCAAGCACCGCGCCGGACTTCAAGCAGATCTTGGGCTGATAGAAAGGGACGATCCAATCGGCCTGCAGCCCGGCGCGCGCATCGGACAGCATGTGCTTTTCGCGCTCGGCGGCGTCACGCAAGTCGCGTTTGAATTCGCGCAGGCCGCCGCGCGAATCGCGCTTCGCAGCGTAGAGCGCCAGGTCGGCGCTTTTGTGGATTTCATCGGCGGTGCTGCCATCCTGGAAGGCCGCAGCGAAACCGGCACTGAGGCTCACGTCGATATGCCTGCCCGCGTGCATCATCGGACTGGAGATCTGTGCCAAGAGATCGGCGATCTGGGCCATGCCCATGCCGCTGTCGCCCAGGCTGGGGATGATGATCGCGAATTCGTCGCCCGCGAGCCGTGCCGCCGTGGCGCCCGGCGGCGCGACCCGCTCCAGCCGCGCGGCCACTTCGCGCAGCAGGGCGTCGCCGGCGTCATGACCCAGACTGTCGTTGATGGTCTTGAACCGGTCCACGTCGAACACGATCAGGCCGACGCTGCCGCCGTTCTGCCGCGCGTCGGCCAGCGCCGCATCAAGCCGTTCGGCGAACAGCAGGCGGTTCGGCAGGCGCGTGAGCGAATCGTAATGCGCCGCCTGCCGCAATTCGTGCTCGTACCGTTTCTGCGCGGTCACGTCCTGTAGCGAGCCGACGAGGCGTGTGGCCCGGCCGTCCGGATCGCGCACCACGAAGCCGCGGCTGCGCATGGTGAGATAGTCGCCCGAGCCGGCGAGCACGCGGAATTCCTGCGTCCAATGCGTAAAGTTGCGGTCCTTGAGCGAGGCGGCGTCCACGCCGATGCGCGGGAGGTCTTCGGGATGGATGCGATCATACCACCATTGGCGGTTGGTGCCTGCCAGCGCCTCGGGATAGCCGAGCGTGAAGCCCACGGCGCTGCTCCATCCGATCTGGTCGCCATGGAGCGGCACGTCCCAGATTACGTCGCTCGTGGCCTGCGAGGCGAGACGATAGCGTTCGTCGCTGTCCCGTAGCGCAGCGACCAGTTCCGCCATCTCCGACCGGGCATCAAGTGCGGTGGTGAAGGCATTGTGGCTGGCCACCATCGCTCGCAGCACCACCACCGAAACCATGACGAACGTCAGCCCGACCCCGATCAGATAACCATCACCGGAGGCCAGCAACCGCACGGTGATCGGCATGGCGCCGAACACCAGCACGGAAAGTCCGGCGACCGGCAGTGCCTGTAGGCAGTAACAGCAGCTGATCGAGCCCACGAAGACGAACAGCGCGATCGCCGTGGTGCGGTTGGGCGGCGCCTCCCCGAGCAGCGTGAACCCCCATAGGCCAAACGCCACACTCAGGATGGCGGAAGCGATGATCGTACCGGTCAGGTAGCGGCGGATCTGATCGGGGCTGGGCGTCTTGAAGTTGCGGAACAGCCACAGGCCACCGCGCGCCATCACGCCCAACAAAAGCGCTGCCGGCATCCCTAGGCTGTGGGCCACAGGCACATCGCCGTATGTCGCCAGCCCTAGGAAAGTCGCGTTGATGATCAACAGCGCGTACATGAGCGGAATCTGCGTGCGAAGGCGCGCGAACTGCTGCCGCAACAAGGCGTCGGAGCTATTAACTACCTGCTTGAAGGGGCGAAGAAACATCAGGGCGATTCCGCAGGCACGATCACAGGAGGTAGGGCTGATCATGTTAACAAGCGGTGACTTGCTGCCCCTGTGCAAACACTGACCGGCCGGACAGAATTCTTCTGTTCTACCGACAGAGCCTGCCGATCGGCGGGCGGATCGTCGGCCGTGCAATCAATCATCTTTGCGCAATTGGGCGATGCGGTTGCTTCGCCGGCGCCCTCTACTCGCGCACGCGAGGTAAAGCGGGCGAGCGATGCGCGGGCCTTGCGCCCTCGCAATCTGCTACCTTGAACTAGTCTCGGCGAGACTTGTGCGCACATCCGCGCGGCGTAAGGGTGCCACCGCCCATCGCAGCTAAGTGCGGCGAGTGCCAGCATGACCGAAGACCGCCACGCTCCAGCTACCCAGGTAGTGGCCCTCTCCAGGAAACTTGCTGTTGAAGCTGGGGCCGTTCAGGCGCGGCGTCTTGCCGCGCGGGCTAAGCCATCGCCGGCGAGCGCCGCGTCGCCACGCAGAGCTGTCTGCGACGTCGTCACCGGAGCGGGCCGGCGACACTATCGCGGCCGTCGTTTTGCCCGCCACAAGCCACCCTGCGGCGATGCCGCAATCGGAGAAGGAAGCGGGTGGTGCCCGCCCCGCTGAGCGCCAGTCAGCGCAGGGCCGGATCAGCGATCGCGCGGGATAGCGCGGGCACCGGAGTGCTTACCTGCCGGTCCAGTTGGGCTTGCGCTTTTGGGCAAAGGCGGCGGCACCCTCGCGTGCGTCCGCGCTGGTGAAGACCGGGCCCATCAGCGCGCCCTGCTTGGCCCAGCGCTGGTCGATCGGCCAGGTGCGATATTCGCTGATGATCTGCTTGGACACCTGCACCGCGAGCGGGCCATTGGCGCTGATCGTCGCGGCTAGTTCGAGCGCGCCATCCAGCGCCGCGCCTTCGGTAACACGGTTGATGAGGCCAAGCTGATAGGCACGATCGGCATCGATGAAATCACCCGTGACGGCGAGCTCCAGGGCGATGCGTTGCGGGATCTGCTCGGGCAGGCGGATGAGCCCGCCGGCGCCCGCCACCAGCCCGCGCTTCGCCTCGGGGATGCCGAACTTCGCCTTGCTGTTCGCCACCACCATGTCGCAGGCGATCATCAGCTCCAGCCCGCCGGCGAGCGCATACCCATCGACCGCGGCGATCAGCGGCTTCTTTGGCGGCGCTTCTGTCAGCCCGCCAAATCCGCGACCGGGGACCGAGGGCGTTTCACCGCGCAGGAAGCCTTTCAGGTCCATGCCCGAACAGAAGGTCCCGCCCGCGCCGGTGATGATCGCGACGCGCAACCCGTCCTCCGAGTCGAGCCGGTCCATCGCCGCGGCGATTCCCTCCGCTGCGGCCTTCGTCATCGCGTTCTTCGCTTCGGGACGGTTGATAGTGACGATCAGGATGCCGTCCTGATCCCGCGTGAGAACTTCGTCAGTCATGGTCCTTCTCCCTCTTTGTTATCGCCGGCGGTTGCGCCGTGCGCTGCTGGGTTCCGGCTTTTTCGCGACGCGTCAATTGACGAAGGTGGCAGGAACGCTGCGGGTCGAGCCGCTGCGCGGGGCGGAACGGTCCGCCGCAACAGGTCGTTGACCGAAGAATAGGCGCTTGCGCGCAAGGAAGAAGGAGGCGTTTCCATGGCCAAGACTCTTTTCGCGGTGCTCGGCTCGGTGGCCCTGCTCGTGGGCTGCAACACCGCCGAGGAGCGCGCGGAGGACCAGCGCGAGGAGGCTGCAGAGGCAAGTGCGGCAGCCGCTGGCGCGGCCGTCGCGGCCCTGGGGCTCAGCGAAGCCCAGCTACTCGACGCCGATGTGGTGGACGCGAACGGTCGCGAGCTTGGCGAGGTGGAAGGCGTTACCCGCGGCGACGACGGGCAGGTCAATCACCTGAAGGTCCGGCTGGAGAACAGCAATCCCTCGCGCGTCGTTCAGGTGCCGGTCGCCAACCTGCAGCCGGTGAAACCGGGCGGGGAGACTGATCTGTCCACCACCCTGACGGCCGAACAGCTCGCTGCGCTGCCAGACGCCGACGCGGTGCAACACTGACGTCCAGCGGAGGGAGCACGTCCGCCGGCCATCCTTCGCTTGTCTGCCGCCCCTGTGCCGAAGCGTGGGGAGCGACCGCGTCAGGCGGCGAGCGCATCCGCTTCAGCCGGTGCGACCAGCGCGAAACGGTGGCCGCTAGCGGGAGGCGCCGCCTTCTGCCCGCCCGTGCCGCCGGCTTCGGTCCGGAATGCGCGCGCGAGATCGGAGAGCTGCACCACCTCCTGCGCAAGGTTGCGCGCTGCGGCGGAGGTTTCCTCCACCATCGCGGCATTCTGCTGCGTAGAGCGATCCATGGTGCCGACAGCGGCGGAGATTTCCCCGATTGCCGCCGACTGAGCGGTGTTGTCGCTGTTCATCGCGCCAAGCAGCACGTGCACCTCGCTGACGTCTTCGGAAATGTTGGCCAGCGCGCCGTCCACGCGCTGAACCATCTCCACAGCGGCGCCGATGTCGGTCTGGGTGGAGGTGAGCTGGTCACGCGCGCGCCCAGCCTCTTCCTCAGCACGCATCGCCAGCGCGGAAACGAGGTCGGCCACGACCGCAAACCCACGGCCTGCCTCACCGGCACGCCCCGCCTCGACCGCGGCGTTCATCGCCAGCACCCGCGTTTGGAAGGCGATCTTATCGAGCCCCTCGATGACGCTGTCGATGCCCTTGGCCGAGTGCGCCACCCGCGTCATCGCCTGCATCGCATCATCGGCGATGCTGCGGCCGCTGGATACGGTGGCGATCGCCTTGTCGGCGCGCACCACGGTGGCGCGCGACGCCTGTGAGCCGTTCTTCAGGCGATCGTCCATTTGCATCATCGCCGCCGAGGTCTGCTCCAGGCTGGCGGCGTTACCCTCCGTGCGGCGGGCGAGATCCTCAGACGCTTGGGCGATTTCATGCACACCGGCGTCGATCCGCCCGGCGCCGTCCGTCACCGCGACGATCATTTGGCGGATCTTGCCGAGGGCATCATTGTAGCTGTCTTCGAGCGTCGTGAAGCTCGACGGCATGCCATGAAGCTGGCGGGTGAGGTCGCCTGCGGCGAGCGCCGCGAGGGCGGTATCGAGCTGCGCCACCGCGGCCTCGCGGGAGGACTGCGCTTCTTCGAAATAGACCGACAGGGATAATTCCATGTCGAGCAGCGCCGCCTTTACCAGCGCGTTGGTGGCCGCATAGGTGGCGGCAGGCCGCCAGACGGAGATCAAGCGACGCCACCACGGCGTGCGTCGCGCCACGCCGGCGACCAGCTCCTCAATCACCAGCGCATAGCTGCCAACATACCAGCGCGGCTCTAGGCCGATCCGCGCATGGCTGGCGCCGATGCGACGGGTGCTCTGGAAGTAGTCGTTGTCGAACTGGGCGGCGGCGAGATGGGTCCAATGCTTTTCCTGCGCCGCCTTCGCCTTGGCCATATGGGCTGAGCTGCTGAAGAAATTGGCGGTGTCGGGCGTGCGCTGGGCACGGGAATAGAAACGGTCCAGCGCCTTGCTGATGGTGGCTCGGATGACGGGCTGCGTGCCCCGCAGCGCGGCGCGCTGGGCGGCATCGAATTCCATGAATTCCAGACGCGAGACGAGGGAGTCAGACATGCGACGCTCCAAACCGGGGGCAATCCTGCCCGGCTGCAAAGCCTTATTATAGGGTGGTTTCCCGCCAGGCGGCCGCAGCCGCCGATTGCCTGCGATCCAGCGGCGTGACCTTTGGAGATGTCGCGGTGTGGCACGCCCGCGCGGGTACGGGCGACGAGGATCAGATGGCGGCGAGGGCCTCTGGCCAGTTCACAGGGGCGGGAAGCTTCGGCTGTGCGACAGCTCGGCGGAGCGAGCCAGAACACCGCCTTGTTCTGCCATGTAGGGTTCCGCCAGGCAGGCCATCTCCGTCCCCGTCGTTTCCCTCCCGGCGCCGCTAGAAGGAGCGGCGTTATTGGCGGAGGTGTGCAGGGTCGGAGGGCCCTTCGTGCTGCAGCGTGTCGGGGCGGCGCGGCGCGCGCCGCAGCGGGATCTTTGCCTTCAGGCGTGAGAGGGTCATCTGTCAGCGATCCATTGCCGACCCCCGGCAGGCGAGAGACGACCAAGGTCGGCAAGCAGTACCGCACGATCGGCTTCGGCTGCCCGAGCGAGATGCTGGCTATCGTTGGCGAAGGCGCAGCGCGATATCCCGCGCGATCACGCTGCGGTTTGCGCCGCGCCAGCCAGGACGGCTGCCGTTCGCAATGTCGCTCCGAACGAAGTTGCGCGCGGCCAAGCCTACATCGAGCTAAGCTCGCAAGGCTGAATTTATGGGCGCGCCGCAAAGATCAAGCCGGCTGATCGCCAGCCATAAACGTAACATTTTGCCGCTCGCAAGAGAATGAAAGACGGCACTCTTTCAATGAGTTGCGGGCTTCTTACATCTGCCGCGACAGGTTCCCGCCTGATCCCTCTGGAGCTTTGACGTGCCTCACTTCCGTTCGTGGCGCCGCGCCGGTGCCTTGCTGCCGGCGGTTCTTTCCCTGGTGATCTGCCCGCTTCCCGCCGTCGCCGGTCCTGGTTCCCCCTTGGGAGTCGCCGAGCGCGGCACCACTGCAGAAACGCCTCCGCGCCGCAACAGCCTGGAAGCGCGGCTGAGCTGGGGTGTGACGGCGGCCGGCGCGGCGCGCGCGTATCGCAAGGGTGCGACCGGTCAGGGCGTGGTGGTGGCGATGATCGATACTGGCGTGTCCGCGGCCAAGCTCGACATGTTCAGCCACCTCTCGCCATATTCGACTGATCTGGTCGCGGACCGGCGTGCGGAGGGCGGCGACAGCGCGCATGGCGAGCAGGTTGCCTCGCTGCTGGCGGCGCGGGTCGACGGCGCTGGGACGTTCGGTATTGCTTATGGCGCCACCCTGCTGCCGATCCGCGCCGATCGGGATGGGTCGTGCCTGCGCGTCTGCGCCTTCGATCCCGAGGTGTTGGCCGAGGCGATCGATTATGCCGTGGATCGCGGCGCGCGCGTCATCGGACTGCCCGTGGCGGCACAGCGCCCGATCCGCGCGATCGAGCCGGCGCTGGAGCGCGCGGTGGCGAGCGGCGCGGTGATCGTGGCGGCCGCTGGCAATGACGGCGGTGACCAGCCGGTCTGGCCAGCGCGCTATGCCGCCGACCCCCGCTTTGGCGACGCAATGATCGTTGCCGGCGCCAGCACCCTGCGCGGCCGCGCCGCCGCCTGGACCAACAAGGCGGGCGGGACGGCAACGCGCTACCTCGTTGCGCCCGGTCACCAAGTGATCGTCGGCTGTACGACGCGCACTTGTCACCTGACCTCCGGCACGTCCTATTCCGTCGCTTATGCCGCCGGGGCGCTGGCTCTATTACTTAGCCGTGCGCCGGATCTCCCGGCCGGCGAAGCGGCGACGTTGCTGCTTGACCATGCCGATGATCTGGGCGCGCGCGGTGCCGATCGGGCAACGGGGCGCGGCAGGCTGGATGTGGATCGCGCGCTCCGGGCGCTGGGCCGCTGATCGGAAATCAGATACGCCGACAGCGACACGCAACTTCGCGGGAGGCGGGCGGTTCCCAGTGTCATGGCCATTGCATTCGACAACAGCTACGCCCGCCTGCCGGCGCGCTTCTTCGCCCCAGTACGGCCGCTCGAAAGCCCCGCGCCTGCGCTGATCCAGGTGAACGAGCCGCTCGCGGCGGAGCTGGGGATCGATGCCGACTGGCTGATGAGCCCGGCGGGGCTGGACATGCTTTCCGGCCGCGCGATTGCCGATGGGTCGGAGCCGATTGCGCAGGCTTATGCCGGGCATCAGTTCGGCAATTTTCAGCCGCAGCTTGGCGATGGGCGCGCGGTGCTGCTGGGGGAAGTGATCGACCGCGACGGCAAGCGCCGTGACATTCAGCTAAAGGGCGGTGGGCACACGCCTTTTTCACGCTCGGGCGATGGGCGCGCGGCGCTTGGCCCGGTGCTGCGCGAATATCTGGTGAGCGAATATATGGCCGCGCTGGGCGTGCCCACGACGCGCGCGCTGGCGGCGGTGACGACGGGCGAGACGATCATGCGCGAGATCATGCTGCCCGGCGCGATCATTGCCCGGGTCGCGTCCAGCCACATTAGGGTCGGCACCTTTCAGTTCTTTGCCGCACGCGGTGACGAGGAGGCGCTGCGGCTGCTGGCCGACCATGTCATCGAGCGGCACTATCCCGCTGCAAAGGCGGCGGAAAATCGCTACCGCGCGCTGCTGGAGGCAGTGATCGCGGCGCAGGCGGCGCTGGTCGGGCGGTGGCTCACCATCGGCTTCATCCATGGCGTGATGAACACGGACAATGTGTCGGTCGCGGGCGAAACGATCGATTACGGGCCGTGCGCCTTCATGGATCAGTACGATCCTGCCACCGTGTTCAGCTCGATCGATCGGGCGGGGCGCTATGCCTATGCCAACCAGCCGCGCATCGCCGCGTGGAACCTCGCCCGCTTCGCCGAAACGCTGCTGCCGTTGCTCGATGCCAACCAGGATGCGGCCGTGGAGCAGGCGCAATCGGCCTTGGCCGGCTTCGCGCCGGCCTTTGAGCTGGCCTATTTCGGCCGCCTTTCAACGAAGATCGGCCTGATCGGCCACGAACCCGAGGATCGCCCGCTGATCGAGGCGATCCTGAAGCTGATGACGGAGAACCAGGTCGATTTTACCCTGTTCTTCCGCCAGCTCGGCCAGGCAGCGGCGGCGGAAGATGGCAGCGGGGACGAGCCGGTGCGATCATTGTTCGTCGATCCGACCGCCTTTGACGGCTGGGCCCGCGACTGGCGCGCACGGCTGGCGCGAGACGGGCAGGACGCGACGAGCCGGCGGCAGGCGATGGATCGGGTGAACCCCGCATTCATCCCGCGCAACCATCAGGTGGAGGCGATGATCGCCGCCGCGGTGGAGCGCGACGATTTCGCGCCGTTCCACCGGATGCTCGACGTCCTCTCCCGACCCTATGAGGATCAGCCCGACGCCGCCGACCTCGCCGATCCGCCGCAACCGCACGAGCGGATCGCCGCGACCTTCTGCGGCACGTAAGGGGCGAGGGCCGGAGCATACAGCAGAAACGTTCGAGGTTGGTGGAAAGCGGAGATTGCCTCAGCGAGGAGCGGCCTGCCCACGCCTCCGCCAAAACACCTCCAGCGCTCACGTTCTATACAGAGCCCATCACGGCACAGAGCGGCTTGATAAGGACTCGGCGCACTCTTTGCCTCGCCGCGGCACTGGTCGTGGCGGGCGTTAGCTGCTGCTAGCAGCGATCGTCAGGCCGGCGGGCGCGGGTTCGGCGCCGGCGCCTAGAACGGCGTCCAGCGCGTCGATCAGTTCCTTGGCGCGGAAGGGCTTGGCGAGGCGGGGCAGGTCGGGGGCGACGCCTTCGACATCGGCATAGCCCGAGATGATCAGACACGGCAGGCCCGGGCGGATCAGGCGGGCGCGGCGCGCGAGCTGCGTGCCGTCCATGCCGGGCATCAAGTGATCGGTGACGAGCGCGGCCAGATCGGGCTGCTCGCCCAGCATCTGCAGCGCGGCGTCGCCTGAGGCGGCCTCGATCACGGTAAAGCCCGCTTCCTCCAGCATGTGCGCGGTTGCGGTGCGGACGGCTTCCTCGTCATCGACCAGCAGCGCCTTGCCGCGCCGGCCGCCATGCGGCGCCGGCTCTTCGGCGCCGGGCAGATGGGGATGCGCCGCTTCTGCCGCGGTGGGCAGCCACAGTTCGACGTTGGTGCCAACGCCGGGCTGGCTGAAGATGCGGATGCCGCCGCCCAACTGGCGGGCAAGGCCATGCACCATGGAGAGGCCAAGGCCAGTGCCCTTGCCCACACCCTTGGTGGAAAAGAACGGCTCGATCGCGCGCGCCAGCGTATCGGCGTCCATGCCGACGCCGGTATCGGCGACCGACACCATCACATAACGGCCCGGCTTCAGCTCGGCGGGCGATTCCACATCATCGGCCACCGTGCGCGGCGCGGCGGTGATGCGGATCGTGCCGCCTTCGGGCATCGCGTCGCGCGCGTTCACGGCAAGGTTCAGAAGCGCCATTTCGACCTGGTTATAATCAGCCCGTGCTGCCGGCAGATCCTCCGCGGCCTCGATCACGACCTTCACTTGTGGCCCGGTCGTGCTGGCCACCAGATCGCCCATACCCGTGACCAGCGCGCGCACGTCGATGGCAGTGGGCTGGAGCGGCTGGCGCCGCGCAAAGGCGAGCAGGCGCTGCACCAACGTGCGGGCGCGCTCCGCCGATTGCAGCGCGCCCGCCACCAACTGGCGCTCGCGCTCATTCCCGATCCCGCGGCGGACCAGCAGATCGAGCGAGCCGATGATCGGGGTGAGCAGATTGTTGAAATCATGCGCCACGCCCCCGGTCAGCTGGCCAAGTGCCTCCACTTTCTGCGCCTGGCGCAGCTGTTCCTCGGCCTCCGCCAGCCGTCGCTGCTCGGCGATCCGTTCGGTGACGTCATGCGAAATTTGGCAGGCGCCGACCTGCCGCCCGGCAGGATCACGCAGGACGTTGAAGTTGAGCTGAAAGCAGTGGCGCTTAAGAGCAGGATCGCCGAATTCCTCCTGGGTGGTGAATTCTTCGCCAGCCAGCGCGCGCGCCCATACGCGCCGCATGTGCTCGCGCTCTTCCGGCAAGTGATCGATCACCTCAAGCATCGAATCGCCTACCTTGGGCGTGATGCCATAGACGGTGTGAAACGCCTCAGCCGCCGCCTTGTTGATCGCCAGCCAGCGATACTCGCGATCGGCGACGAAGATGATCGCGGTGGTATTCTCCACCACGTCAGCGAGCAGCTTGCGCTCGGCTAACCCGTCGGCGACTCGGCGCTCCAGCGTCCGGTTCAGGTCGCGCAGTGCTTGCTCGGTCTTCTTGCGCTCGGTGATGTCGATGGCCGTGCCGATCACCCGCAGGCAGCGACCGTCGCTGAACACGCCGCGGCCCTTGGCCGCGATCCAGCGAACAATCCCGTCCTCCTTGCCGATCGTGCGATATTCCACGTCGTACACGGCGCGGCGCTCGGGATCGGCCGCCGCGGCATAAGCAGCCGCCGTCGCCGCCAGATCTTCCGGGTGAATGCCGCCATAGAAATCGTCCATGGTGTTCGGCACGCCGGACGATATCCCGAACATGGCCCTGACGCGCGCTTGCCAGAACAAGGTGTTGTTCACCTCGTCGACGTCCCACATCCCGATTTCGGCCGCGTCGATGGCGAGACGCAATTGCTCCTCGCTCGCGCGCAGGTTCGCCTCTGCCCCGACGCGCTCGATATGCGCCCAGGACCGTTCCGTGACCTGACGGATCAGCGACAGCTCGTCCTCGGTCCAGACGCGCGGCGCGGCATGGTGGATCGCCATCAGCGCGTGCAGCCGGCCGTTCTTCTTCAGCGGCATGCAAATGGTGGCGGCGATGCCGATATCCTGGAATGACTTGGCTTCCTCCGGCGCCAGTTCGGCTAGATTATCGTTGATAATCAGCGGCTCCCCAGCGCTGAGCCGCTCCACCGCAAGTTTGCCGAAATCGGCGAGGCGATACCGGCCGACGATCGAGGGAGAGCCGGGCGCGTGCCAATCGCCGCGGATGGTGAACCCGTCCTCGTCGGCGTCCATATCGGCGTAAGCGCAGTTGGACAGGCCAAGGTGAGCGCCCACCATGCAGGTGGTGACACGCAGCACGTCATCGGCATCGTGCAGGCTCGCGACCGCCTGGCCGAGCTCGTCCAGGAAGCGGTACAATTCCTTGCTGCGTTCCAGCCGCCGTTCCGCCACCACCCGCGCGGTGATGTCCATCACGATGGCAAGGCTGCCGATCGGCCGGCCTTCCTGATCGCGGATCGGCAGGAATTCGAGATCCATCCAGACCCGTTCGGGCCGGTCGTCACGCCGCAGCTCCAGCTCCTGCGCGTGGAAGCTCAGCGATTCGCCCGCCATGCCGGCGCGAATGACGCGTTCGTTGAAGGCGCGCACCTCCGGCCAGACGTCCAGAATGGCGGCCCCAAGCGCCGCCGGATGCCGCCGGCCACACATCGCGGCATAGCCATCGTTGTAGATGAGGATGCCCTCCAGCCCCCAGAGCACCGCCATCGCGACGGGTGAAGAAAGCACCGTCTGCACATTGGCCTTGAGCGCGGCCGGCCAGGTTTGGATAGGCCCGAGCGGCGTGGCGCTCCAATCCTTGCCGCGGATCAGCTCGCCCATGTCTCCCCCGCCGATCAGGCCAATCTGTTCGGGCGTGGGGACAACATGTTCTTCCATAAGGAAGATCACTAGCTGAATTCCCCTGGGCGGGACAGCGCCCGCGCACTCGCGTGCCATTTCTCCGCTTGGCTTCGTCGTCTTAGATGATACACCTATATCATCAGAGGATATAAGTGTGCCTGAGTCGCCTTTTCCGTGGCTATTGCTGATCCCGCAGCTGCCGGCCAAGCCCGCGTATCTGCGCGTCAAGGTGTGGCGGCGCTTGCAGGCGATCGGCGCTGCGCCGCTCAAGAATGCCGTCCACGCGCTACCGCGACGGGCGGAAACTCTGGCGCTCTTTGCCGCGCTGCACCGGGAGATCACCGCTAACGGCGGCGAGGCCTTGATCCTGGAGGCGCGGATCGTTGAGGGCATGAGCGATGCCGACCTGCGGGTGCAGTTCGATACGGCGCGCGATGCCGATTATGAAGAGCTGACCGGCGAGGCTGCGGGTCTCGCCGAGGCCGACTATGTCGCCTCGGCGGACATTGCGCGCCTGCGCCGGCGGCTGGTCGAGATCGCCGCGATCGACTTCTTCGGCGCTCACGGTCGGCAGGGCGCGGAGGCGGCGATCGCACAGGCGGAGGATCGCGCGCGCCGCCATCCGGACGTGAGCGGCCCGGGGGCGCCCGCGCTCGCTCCCGACGCGCTGCAGGCGCGCACCTGGGTGACGCGGCGGCACATCCATGTCGATCGCATCGCCTCGGCCTGGCTGATCCGGCGGTTCATCGATCCGGCAGCCACGTTCCGGTTCGTGGAAGGTCAGGATTATCAACCCGCGTCCGGTGAGCTTCGCTTCGACATGGCGGGCGCCGAATTCACCCACGAGGCGGACCGGTGCACCTTTGAAACGCTGCTGCTGCGCTGCGGGCTCGGCGAGGACGCGGCGCTGCGCGCGCTGGGCGAGATCATCCACGACCTCGACATTGCGGACGCCCGCTTCAACCGCCCGGAGGCGGCGGGGGTGGAGGCGCTGATCAACGGCATCTGCGCGGCGAGCGACGACGACACCCAGCGGCTGGCGCAAGGATCGGCCGCGCTGGACGGGCTCTACGCCCATTTCACCAAGAAACGGGGAGACTGATCATGGCGACGATTGCACCCTTGCCGACCGCAGCGCCCCACGACCACGGCATCCCATTTGGCGAGGCCGTGAAGGTGTGGGCGAAGATCGCGGCGCTCAGCTTCGGCGGGCCGGCCGGGCAGATCGCGATGATGCACCGTGTGCTGGTGGAGGAGAAGCGCTGGATCGGTGAGCAGCGGTTCCTCCACGCCCTCAATTACTGCATGCTGTTGCCCGGCCCGGAGGCGCAGCAACTGGCGATTTATATCGGCTGGCTGCTGCACAAGACAAAGGGTGGGCTGGTCGCCGGCACGCTGTTCGTCTTGCCCGGCCTGCTCGCGATCATGGCGCTCAGCTGGATCTATGCCCTGTTCGGCAACGTGCCGCTGGTGGAGGCGCTGTTCTTCGGGCTGAAAGCGGCGGTGCTCGCCATTGTCTTGCAAGCGGTGGTGCGGATCGGATCGCGGGCGCTGCGCAACACGGTGATGCGCGGCATCGCCGCCGCTTCGTTCGTGGCGATCTTCTTTTTCTCGCTGTCGTTCCCGCTCATCATCCTCGCCGCCGGGATGCTCGGATTTTTGGGTGGGAGGGCCGGGCACCCGGCGTTCAAAGGCGGCGGTGGCCATGGTGCATCGGGGGGACGAATCGTGCCCGATGCGGAAACCGCGCTTGGCGAGCATGTGCCCGATCATGCGCGGCCGGGCCTCGGCTGGTCCCTGCGGATCAGCGGGGCATTGCTGTTCCTGTGGCTCGCGCCGGTGGCGGCGCTGCTTGTGCTGCTCGGGCCGGACAATGTGTTCACCCAGATCGCGCTGTTCTTCGCCCGCATGGCGGTGGTGACGTTCGGCGGCGCTTATGCCGTGCTCGCTTATGTCGCGCAGCAGGCGGTGGACCATTACGGCTGGCTGGCGCCGGGCGAGATGCTGGACGGGCTTGGCATGGCGGAAACCACGCCGGGGCCGCTGATCATGGTGACGCAGTTCGTCGGCTTCCTCGGCGCGCTGCGCCAGTCGACGGGTCTCCCGCCGCTCCTTGCGGGCACCCTAGGAGGGCTGCTGACGACGTGGGTCACGTTCGTGCCCTGCTTCCTGTGGATCTTCCTGGGCGCGCCGTTCATCGAGAAGCTGCGGGGCAATCAGGCGCTGTCGGCGGCGCTGGCGGCGATCACCGCCGCCGTGGTGGGCGTGGTGCTGAACCTTGCCGTGTGGTTTGCGCTGCACACGTTGTTTCGCCAGGTGCGCGCGGTGCCGTTCGCTGGCGGCACGCTGGACGTGCCAGTGCTGCGGACGATCGATCCCGCGGCGCTGGTGCTGACCGTGGCGGCGATCGTGGCGATGTTCCGCTTCAAGCTGGGCGTGATCCCGACGCTTGGCGCCTGCGCCGCGGCGGGTGTCGCGCTGCGCTTTCTCCTGCCGGCTGGCTGAAGCCGGCGCGACCGGGAACGGCGCCCCAGGCCGCCCGTTGACGGAGAACCGGATCAAACGGAGCGGCAACATCAGCGAACGGCGGCAGGCGCATGATCTTCGATAGCTGGGGCGGGATCATTCGCGTCCTCGCTTTGGGTGCGTGCGCCTATGTCGCGCTTGTCGCGGCGCTGCGGATCAGCGGAAAGCGCACGCTGGCGAAGATGAACGCCTTTGACCTGGTCGTCACCGTCGCGCTCGGCTCAACGCTGGCGACCGTGCTGCTGAGCAAGGATGTGGCGCTGCTCGAAGGCATTGCCGGCTTTCTCGTCCTGATCGTGCTGCAATATGCCGTTGCTGCCCTGTCGGTGCGCTTCGGCGTCGTCGAGGCAATCGCCAAGTCCGAGCCGGCGGCGCTGCTGATCGACGGCGCTATCGACGAGGCGGCGCTACGGCGTGAGCGTGTGACGCGCGAGGAGGTGCTGTCCGCCGTCCGATCGTCGGGCATTGGCGATCTTAGTGCGGTGGCGGCCGTGGTGCTGGAGACGGACGGGACGTTCAGCGTCATTGGTCGGGACCGCGCGGGGAACCGATCGGCCTTGCCAAACGCGCCCGGCGCAGCCCGATGAGCGACGACTCTCACGATCTCGCCAAGGAACGCACCGATTTCGCGGAGGATCGCACGGTGCTGGCGCATGAACGCAGCTTCGCTGGCTGGGTGCGCACCGGCATGGCCTGCGTCGGCATCGCGCTCGGCTTTACCGCGCTGTTCCAAGCGCTGGAGCCCGTGTGGGTGCCCAAGGCGATCGCAACGGCGTTCCTGCTTATCGCCGTTTTCATTTTCTGGTCCGCCGAGCGCCGCGCGTGCGGCATCCTCGCGCGGCTGGAATCGCACACCGTAGTCACGCTGAAGCCGGTCCGCATTCGCCTGCTTACCGGCGCTCTGATGGTGACGACGCTCGCCCTGACCGGCACGATCTGGTGGCTCGCATGACGCGAACGGGGCATGGGGCAGGGGGAGCGATGATTGCTCGGCCGCCCTGTAGAGCAGGCAGGCTGAGGAGGCCGTCTCTGCGACGGTTCTCTAGCACATTGCCATGCCGAAAAATGGTGCCCCACAGGGGTTGGGCACTCAAATTATTGGCAAATTTCGATGCCTCGCGCTGAAGGTGGCCGTCTGGCGTACGATTCCAGATCGCGTTGATGCCAAGGCTGCCGAAGCTGACGCGCGCCACCGCCATGGGAGATCATGCGCTCGGTTCCTAGGCCGTCAGGACGCCGGACTCGTCTGCGACATCGAAGCGGTGGCGGCAAGGATCACGCGCCCGCGTCGAGACGGGCGAGCGCCCGACGGTACTTGGCGACACGGTCGCGATCCCGGTCGGTGACGGCGGGAAGGCGCGACAGGTCCATGTTATCGGCGATGTCGGCGCGCTCACGTCGCGGGCGATCGGGTCGGCGGCGCAGCGCGTCACGAACGCGTCATAATCCTCGTCGTGGCGCCGGGTCAGCGCCACAACCGCATCGGCCACCGCATCACCAAAGCGGGCGCGGATCGTGTCGGGAGCGACGGCGCAATCCTCGACCACGTCATGCAGCACCGCAGCGATCCGGCGCGCATCGTCCGCCTGCGCCAGCATCACTCGCAGCGGGTGAAGGATATAGGGCGCGCCGGCCTTGTCGACCTGCCCACGATGCGCGTCGGTCGCCAGCACGATCGCCGCGTCGAGCAGGCTGCGAGCCGGATCAGTAGTGTTCATACTCCTCCCGCGTAGCGAGCCGTCCACCGATTTGGGCATCGGCGAACAGCCGGTTCGAATGGACGGTCTCGCTTTCACGGCCGGTGCCCTTGAAACGGCGGAACACCCTCTCGGACGCGTGTTCCCAATGGGATGCCACGTCCTCGAAGCTGTAGATCACATATACGTCGTGACCTTCGCGGAACGCCTCGGACGGGACGCCACGCTCATCGTCCTCGGACATGATCGTAATACTCCATACTCTCGCGTGCGATCTGCTCGCGGGCGGGATCGGATTTTGGTAGCGAGCGGTAATCCTCGTACAGGGCATGCCCTCGCCCGCCGGGAACGCCGACGCGGTTCGCGATATCGTTATAGGCCTCATCGCCCAGGATCGCGCGCGCACTGGCCGGACTTTCCTTGGCATAGATCATCTCGGGTGAATTCACCTGGATCTTGCCGGTGAGACCGGATCCGGTCTTCATTGTGCCATCGACGAAGGGCAGGCGACGCATCGGACACCCGCAGGATCAGGTCGAGCTTACGCTGAAAGCACTCTATGCCGCATATGGTGCGTTTGTGCAGCCGATGCCGGCAGAGAAGTGTCTGTCGCGCGACACCTCTAATCCAGAACTCTATGGACTTTTCCTCAGCATCGTCGCCAAATCGCCAACTTCAAGCGCGGACACGTTGATGATGAGTCCCGACACGCTGCCGGGTATCTTCCCGGCAGCTCGTTGGTCGTTCTACGCAGTGGGCATTCTACCGCGGCTTACTTTACTTCGAAGTTGATCTGCTCGAGGCCCGAGCGAGGGTCACGCATTGATTCGACGTGTATCGCCTGATCCTCGAACCGGGCCGCTCCGAACAGCTCGTCCATCACCCGTTCGTGCTCGGCACGGCGCTGCTGCTCGGCACGCTCGTAATCGTCCCAGCCGCCGCTCGGCACGTACGCCCAGAAATAGCCGCTATGCACCTTACCTTCCAGGAAGGTGACGAATGCGCTGATCGGTCGGGTATTGATCTGAACGAAGCCCCAGGCGGGATCATGCGGCATGGGCTGGATCGGCGCAGCAAACGAGCTCGCCAGTTGCAAGGATGACATCCCCGGGCCGATCGGAATACCTTCGAGAAGAAAGCAGGAACGCGCGCGATCGAAGCGTAGCATCTCACGGTCTCGTCACAAGCGGCTCGAAATTCGGATAGTCAGGCGGGCCGCCTCTGATCCGGCCATGATCGCAACCTTCCAAGCTTGCCACTGGCGATCCCGACTATCGCGAAGCGGCTAGCTTGAAAGCCCCGCGACAGCGTCCGACAGCAACGTGCGGCGGCGAGCGGGCGAGGAGTCGGATACCCGCCGGACCAGGTCGAGATGACGCTGGAAGCACATGAGGTCGCAGACAGCGCGCTGGTGCAGTGCGATCCAGGCCTTGAGCAGCGGCAGGATCGCGGGCTCGTGCCGACCATCGACGATTCGGTCCACAAGGAACGGTTCGGTCTCGGCAGGAAGCACGTACCAGGTGAGCGCATATGCCGCTCGCTCCTGCCTCTCGGGATCACGACCGTCGAGATAGCCCGCGAGATCGAATAGATATCGATATTCGCCTGTCAGTTCGAACAGCACCTCGTGGCGAATGACATCATCGCGCCAGCCCAACCTCCTGGCCACGTCGTCGGCTGCCTCCAGGGTGGCGGCGGTAGTGGCGTCCCCGATGTAACGCAACCCGCTGAGGTCGATCGAATCGCCATTCAGTGCCCGGTTCAGCATCATCGATCTGGCGCGCGCGCGCTCCTCGTCGCTCATCCCGTCGAAATCGCCCGGCGAGTAACCGTCCGCCTTCTCGCGGCCCTCCGCGTCGTATTGACGCTGAAATTCACCCCACGTCATCGTGTATCCTCGTCCATGGTTGTCGTCAGGGGCGCGGCGGCGGTTCGGGCAGGGTCGGATCATAAGTGATGCCGGTGATCCGTCCGCTCCTCAATCCCTTGTCCAGTTCCGGCAACTCATACTCCTTGAAGATGTCGCCGCCGCCCAGCGCCGCCTTCTTGGGTGTTTGAAGCACCCGCACATCGCCCGACAAGCCTTTCGTGTAGTTGCGCGAGGCGCCGCCCCACAATTGCTTGCCCCCCTGATCCCAAGGCAGTTTCTTGCCGAGATCAGGCCAGTCGTCGATCACTCGCCCACCAGGCGTGCCTTCCAATGTCACGCCGCCGGTTCTGGTCGCCTCCGCCTTGGCGGCGGCGCCGTTGCCGGACCTTAAATGGCCGCCATCCCGGGGCGACGACACGTCAAGCCGGCGAACGATGCCATCGACATCCCCCGCATCGACGTGACGTTGCAGGATCGCTCGAGCGTCGGCGATCTTGCCCTGGTTCGACAACTCCGTGATTTTCGCCCGCTCGCTGGCGATGCTGCCCTCGCGCGCCAGCTTTGGCCCGGACACAACCATCCCCATGCCGACCAGGCCCTGCAGCAGGTCGCGATAGCCCGGGCCGATCGCGTCGCCGATCATGCCGACGCCCTCCATGCCGGCATAGCCCAGCGCGCCGATGCCGGCGAACGCGCCGAACGCCGCCGCGCCGGCCATCGCCGCGAACACCCCGGCGCCCACCAGCGCGCCGATCCCCAGAATCTGCAGCCCGGAGCGCGTCCACGCCTCCAGGTCGAAGACGAAGCCGGTCTGCACCGTCTCGCCGCCGATCAGGACGTCCGGCGAGGCGCTCTTGATATGCGCGCCGCACATCAGCTTCGACTTCAGCCGCGAGGCCGGCTGACCGTTAATGAAGACGCTCGCCGACCCTTCGCGCACGATCACCGCGCCGGACATCGTAAAGTGATTGAATGGCGCGCCGGAGCAGCCGCCCGCGCTGGACAGTTCGGCGCGGATCGCAGCTCGGCCGTTCACGAAGACGTTCGGCGAACCGATCGTCAGCACCCCGGTGGTGGGTTCGGGCAGATTGAAGATCGTCTCCAGCCCCGAAGCGATCTGGTCCCCCGCCAGCCCGCCGCCCGCGACCGCGCCGGCGATCGCCACCGCCGCGAGCCCGCCGGTCAGCCCGATCGCGCCCACCACGGCGACCCCGGCCGCCACGCCGACCAGCGCACCGCCCACCATCGCCAGCATGCCGTAGCCGTGGGCGATCTCGTCCTCGACGCGGGCGGCTGGCTCCATCGCCATGGCGTTCAGCGCGTTCCGATTGCCGGGTTCATGGGTAAGCCGCGGCCGCGGCTGGCGGGTCGAAGGTCAGGCTCGCCATCAGCTGCCGCCAGTCACCGTCGTGATAGCCGATGTCGCCCGTCAGCGCCGTCAGCGTGCAGATCACTGCGACAAAACCGTTGTCGAAGAAAATCTGGCGCAGCTGCATCGTGCGGCCTTCCTTCTCGAAGCGGAACTCAAGCCACCCCGCGTCGCGCCCACTGGCGTGGAACAGCTCTCGCTTCAGTTCGAGATAGCCGGGCAGACTGCGGCCGATACTGTCCGCCTGCTTGCTGAAATAGGCGGCAGCCCGCGTGCGGGTTTGCGGGCGAGCAGTTCCTCATTGACGGCCCAGTTCAGGAAGCTGCTCATATTCGACATCAGGGAGTTGGCGTTCGCCGCGCTGATGATCTTGATGTCGCCGCGCAGGCGCGCATGATCAGCCGCCTCGCGCGGTGAGAGCTTCGGGAAGAGCTTGCCCGCGTTGGCGGGGAGGAAGCGCAGCACATCGAGCATGTCTCGGCAGTGCGTCCGCGAGATCGAAGCGACGGGGACCGCCTTACCGATCACCGCGACGGCGAGCCTACGGCTCGTCTCATATGCTTCCCGCGTGTTGGCGGTCCATGCCCGCGTAGGGTCGTCGATATAGTTGCGATACGCCTCAGCCAGCGTGAGCGGGCTGCGCTCACTGGGGGACGGAGCGATCGGGACGGGGACCGGATGCTCAGCGGGATCGTCGTTCAACGGTGCGATGAGCGTCGCATCGACAGGCAAGCCTGCCATCGCGCGAGCATGTTCGATCTCCATTTCGATCCGGGCAACGATTCCGGGCAATCGCCGCATGGCCACAGCCAGACTGTCGGTGCGCAGCGAGCGCCAGATTTCGAGCCGATTCAGCAGACACTGAGCGTCAACCGGGACAGTGTCGCGATAGTAGAGTTTGTGGCCCCGTCGAAGCAGGCCATGAGGCAAATCCCGTAGCAGCTTACCGTAGCAGCCACGGCCCTCAAGACTGACGGTTTTCCGGGACTTTCTGCCCGATGTTGCGCCATGTTCCCGTAGCAGTTTGTCGTACCAAACGCTCTCTGGAGACCGTCTCCCTGACGATAATCCAGTGTTCTCAACGGGATGAGAACAAATGGTGCCCAGAAGAGGACTCGAACCTCCACGCCCTTGCGAGCGCCAGCACCTGAAGCTGGTGCGTCTACCAATTCCGCCATCTGGGCACGGGGTAGGCCGGCGCCTCTACGGCCGGGGCGGCAGCCTTGTCAACAGGCACTTTGCGCGGCTAGGGGCAGGGCGAGATTTTTTCCCCGGCGGAGCGTTACATGAGAAACAAGCTGTTCACGCTGATCGGCGGTGGCGGTTTTCTTGGCCGTTATGTCGCACAAGCGCTGCTCGCAACCGGTGCGCGCGTTCGCGTGGCGCAGCGCGATCCGCGCGGCGCATGGTATCTGAAGCCGCTCGGCGCATTGGGACAGACGCAGTTCGTGGCCGCCGACATCACGCGGCCGGATACGATCGAACGGGCGATCGCCGGCGCGGATGGCGTGGTGAACCTGGTCGGCAGCTTCACCGGCGACCTGAACCGCATCCATGTCGCTGGCCCACGGGCCTTGGCACAGGCCGCGCGCAACAGCGGCGTAGAGGCGCTGGTCCATGTGTCCGCGATCGGCGCTGATGCCGAGGCCGAGGCTGATTACGCCCGCACCAAGGGCGCCGGCGAAGCGGCGGTGCGCGAGGCGTTTCCCGCCGCGACGATCCTGCGGCCGTCCACCGTCTTTGGGCGAGAAGACAAGTTTATCAACATGTTCGCCGGGATGGTGGCACGGTTTCCAGTGGTGCCGGTGCTGAAGCCGAACACGCGCTTCCAGCCGGTGTTCGCGGCGGATGTCGGCGAAGCGGTCGCGAACGTGCTGCGCGATCCGGCGAGCTTTGCCGGCCGCACGTTCGAGCTGGGCGGGCCGGACGTGTTGACGATGTTGAAGTTGCAGCAGTGGATCGCGCGCCAGATTGGCCGCAACCCGTCGTTCATCGGCCTCCCCGATGCGCTCGGCGGCCTGCTGGCGGCGATTCCTGGTCCCCCGATCTCGCGGGATCAGTGGAAGCTGCTGCAAAAGGATTCGGTCGTGACGCCAGGCGCCGAAGGGCTCGAGGCGCTGGGCATCACGCCCACACCGCTGGCAGCGGTCGCACCAGGCTGGCTGGTGAAGTACCAGCGCGCTGGGCGCTTTGCGCGCCCGACCGCGGCCTGATCACGCTTCCGTTCTGCGCATCGGCCCGCGGCGGCGGGCGACCTGAAAGGCTGTCATGTCCGATCTGCTGATTGCGACCATCCTCGGCATCGTCGAGGGCGTAACCGAATTCCTGCCCGTATCCTCCACCGGGCATCTGGTGCTCGCTACCGAATTGCTCGGCTATGATCCGCAGCGCTGGGCGGTGTTCAACATCGCGATCCAGCCGGGCGCGATCCTGGCGATCGTGGTGCTCTATTGGCGGACCTTCATGGCCGTGCTGGGCGGGTTGATGCGTGGCGAGCGCAATTCGATCGCCTTTGTGCGCAATCTGCTGATCGCCTTTGTCCCCGCGGTGGCGCTGGGGCTGGCGTTCAACGACCAGATCGAGGCGCTGCTTGAGAATGCGGTGGTGGTCGCCTGGGCGCTCATCATCGGTGGTGTGGCGATCCTGATCGTGGAGAAGCTGGCTAAGACCCATGCCGTAGGCGGCATTTCCGGCGTGTCCGCGGCGCAATCGGCGAAAATCGGCCTCGTCCAATGCCTGGCGATGATCCCGGGCGTCAGTCGGTCGGGCGCGACCATCATGGGCGCGATGGCGTTTGGCATCGACCGGCGGACCGCGGCCGAATTCTCCTTCTTCCTGGCGCTGCCGACGCTGACCGGCGCAACCGTGCTGCAGCTCGTGAAGCATCGCGATGCGATCACCGCCAACGACTTGCAGCTGATCGGCGTTGGCGCATTCGTCTCCTTCATCGTGGCGCTGGCGGTGGTGAAAGCGTTCATGGCGGTCGTAACCAGACACGGGTTTGCGCCCTTTGCCTGGTATCGGATCATTGCCGGCGCTTCTGCCCTGCTGCTGCTTTCAACAAGGTAGGGCCGGTCCGATACCTTCTTTAAACGTGTTTGTAGCGCCTAAGCAGCGCAAACCCGAGCGAAGCGGATAAATAGGTCAGTATTGCTGACTTGATGGCCATTCGTCGATGTGAGAACCACGTCGGCGGAGGGCTTATGGCTGCTGATACCATGCTTCGATTCGTCGCGACCCCGCAGTCCTATCCGGACAAGCGGCCGGCAGAACTTCGGGCGGAGGACTTTCGCGAGATCGCTGATCGCTATGCGATCCCAAGCGCGGAGGAGCAGGCGGGACGTTGCTCGCAGTGCGGTGTGCCCTACTGCACCGTGCATTGCCCGCTGCATAATCACATCCCCGACTGGCTGCGGCTGACCGCCGAAGGGCGGCTGCGCGAGGCCTATGAGCTAAGCAACGCCACGTCCTCCATGCCGGAGATCTGCGGGCGCATCTGCCCACAGGATCGCCTGTGCGAGGGCAATTGCGTAATCGAATTCTCCGGCCATGGCGCGGTGACGATCGGATCGGTCGAGAAGTTCATCACCGACACCGCGTGGGAAAAGGGCTGGATCGAGCCGCTGGTGCCAGGGCCGGCGCGCGGGCAGTCGATCGGCGTGATCGGTGCCGGGCCAGCCGGGCTGACCGCGGCGGAGTATCTGCGCAAATATGGCTATGAGGTGCACGTCTATGACCGGCACGACCGGGCCGGCGGGCTGCTGACCTATGGCATTCCCGGCTTCAAGCTGGAAAAGCATGTCGTCACGCGCCGGGTCGACCGGCTGAAGGAAGGCGGCATCGTCTTCCACGAAGGCTTTGCCGTCGGCGAGGACACGCGCTTCGCCGAGCTTCGCCAGCGGCACGACGCCGTGCTGATCGCGACCGGCGTCTACAAGGCGCGCGAGATCGACGTGCGGGGCAATGAAGCATCCGGCGTCATCGCCGCGCTTGATTACCTCACCGCGTCCAACCGCAAGAGCTTCGGCGATGCGGTGCCGGATTTCGACAGCGGGAGCCTCGACGCGGACGGCAAGAATGTCGTGGTGATCGGCGGCGGCGATACGGCCATGGACTGCGTGCGCACCGCCATTCGCCAGGGCGCAAAGAGCGTGCGCTGCCTGTACCGACGCGACCGCGCCAACATGCCGGGATCACAGCGCGAAGTGGCGCATGCCGAGGAAGAGGGCGCAGAGTTCGTGTGGCTTTCCGCGCCGCATTCCTTTGTTGGCGAGGAGGCGGTGTCGAGCGTGCGCGCTAATCGCATGCGGCTGGGCGCGCCCGACGCGAGCGGCCGTCGCGCGCCGGAAGTGGACCCGGGCGGCCCGATCGACATGCCGGCCGACATGGTGATCAAGGCGCTGGGCTTCGATGCCGAAGAGCTGCCGCACCTGTGGGATGCGCCGGAACTGGGGGTGACGCGCTGGGGCACGGTGCTGGTCGACAACAAGACGCTGATGACCAGCCTCGACGGCGTGTTCGCCGCGGGTGACATCGTGCGCGGCGCGAGCCTGGTGGTGTGGGCGATCCGGGACGGCCGCGATGTGGCCGCATCGATGCACAAATATCTGAAGGCGAAGGCGGCGGCAGATACGAAGGTGGCGGCGTGATCCGCCTATCTTTGGCAGCGGTGCTGATGGCGCCGCTCCCAGCACTCGCGCAGCAAGCGCCGACCCGTGCCGCTCCGGCAGCGGCCGATCCGGCGCGTGCCGCCGCCGCTAAGGCGGTGGTTGACCGTCTATGGCCGATCGGCACCTATCGCCGGCTGATGGAAGGCACCATGGCGACGATGGTCGACACCGTCATGGACCAGATGCTCGCGATGAAGCCCAGCGAGGTTCTGCCCGCGGCCAAGGGCAAGCTCGGTGGGGCGGAAGAGAAGACGATGGGAGCCGAGATCGCTGCCGCCGATCCCCATTTTCGCGAACGATCAAGATTGACTACCAAGGCCATGTTCGACGCGATGATGCCGCTGATGGACAAGATAGAGCCTGATGTGCGGACCAGCATGGCGGCGATCTACGCGCGCAAGTTCACGACGGATGAGCTGACCGCGATGAACGGCTTTTTCGCGACGCCGGCGGGCCAGGCTTATGCCCGCGAGTGGATGATCAGCTTCATGGATCCCGAGATCGTCAAGGGTATGCAGAGCTTCGTGCCCGAACTGATGCGCGAGATGCCGGGGATCATGAAAAAGGTCGAGGCAGCGACCGCGCATCTGCCGCCCGTGCCCAAGAAGGCCCGGCCCGAGAATAGCGGAGAGACGAAGTGACGCACGAGCACGAGCACGAACGTGAACGCCTCGCCCGTGAGGGCATGTACCGCCCCGAGTTCGAGGGCGATGCCTGCGGCGTCGGGCTCGTGGCGGCGACCGATGGCAAGCCGTCGCGCCGCGTCGTGCAATCAGCGATCGATGCGCTGAAGGCGGTGTGGCACCGCGGCGCGGTGGACGCCGATGGCAAGACGGGCGACGGCGCCGGGCTGCATGTTGATCTGCCGCTGCGCTTCTTCGACGATGCGATTGCGCTGAGTGGGCACAAGGTGCGGCCGAACCGGCTGGCGGTTGGCATGGTGTTCCTGCCGCGCACCGATCTCGCCGCGCAGGAAACCTGCCGCACCATCGTCGAGAGTGCGATCATCGAGGCGGGCTATACCATCTATGGCTGGCGGCAGGTGCCCGTGGACGTCAGCGTCATCGGGCTGAAGGCGCAGGCGACGCGGCCGGAGATCGAGCAGATCATGATCGCCGGGCCGATGCCGGACGCGGTGGACGCTGCGGAATTCGAGAAGAACCTCTATCTTGTCCGTCGGCGGATCGAGAAGCGCGTGATCGCGGCGCAGATCCAGGGTTTCTACATCTGTTCGTTGAGCTGCCGCTCGATCATCTACAAGGGGCTGTTCCTCGCCGAGAGCCTGTCGGTCTTTTACCCGGACCTGACCGACAAGCGGTTCGAGAGCCGCGTCGCTATCTTCCACCAGCGCTATTCGACCAACACCTTTCCGCAATGGTGGCTGGCGCAGCCGTTCCGGTGCCTGGCGCATAACGGCGAGATCAACACGATCCGCGGCAACAAGAACTGGATGCTCTCTCACGAGATCCGGATGGCGTCGATCGCGTTCGGCGAGCATTCGGAGGACATCAAGCCGGTGATCCCGGCGGGGGCGTCGGACACGGCGGCGCTCGACGCGACATTCGAGGCGATCTGTCGTTCGGGGCGCGATGCGCCGACCGCCAAGCTGATGCTCGTGCCGGAGGCGTGGCAGAGCGATGTGGCGGACGACATGCCGCCAGCGCATGCCGCAATGTACCAATATCTCGCGTCCGTCATGGAGCCGTGGGACGGCCCGGCGGCGCTGGCGATGACCGACGGGCGCTGGGCCGTAGCAGGCATGGACCGCAACGCGCTTCGCCCGCTGCGCTACACCCAGACCGTCGACGGGCTGCTGATCGTCGGATCGGAAAGCGGCATGGTGGTGGTGCCGGAATCGACGATCATCGCCAAGGGCCGGTTGGGGCCGGGGCAGATGATCGCGGTCGATCTGACGGAGGGGCGGCTGTATCACGATCGCGAGGTCAAGGACCGGATCGCCGCCGAGGCCGATTACGCCGGCATGATCGGCAATTTCGCGACCATTGACGATCTGCCGCCGGCGCCCGCCGCGGGCGTGCCGCGCTTTGACCGTGCGGAGCTGGCGCGCCGCCAAGTGGCCGCCGGTCAGACGCTGGAGGACATGGAGCTGATCCTCGCGCCGATGGTGGAGACCGCCAAGGAAGCGATCGGATCGATGGGTGACGATACGCCGCTCGCCGTCATTTCCGACAAGCCGCGGCTGATCAGCCAGTTCTTCCGGCAGAACTTCAGCCAGGTGACGAACCCGCCGATCGATCCGCTGCGCGAACGCTATGTGATGAGCCTCAAGACGCGGTTCGGGAACCTCGCCAACATTCTCGACACCGAGGATCGGCGCGAGCGTGTGCTGGTGCTTGATTCGCCGGTGCTGACGTCCACCGACTGGGCGCGGCTGAAGACCTATTTCGCCAGTGCGGCGGCGGAGATCGACTGCACGTTCGAAGCAAGTGGCGGGGCGGAGAAGCTGCGCGCGGCGATCCAGCGCATCCGCAACGAGGCCGAACAGGCGGTGCGGCAGGGCAAGAGCGAGATCTTCCTGACCGACGAATATGTCGGGCCGGAGCGGATCGCGATCCCCGGCGTGCTGGCGGCAGCGGCGGTCCACACGCACCTCGTGCGGCGTGGGCTTCGCTCCTATGCCTCGATCAACGTGCGCACCGCCGAGTGCCTCGACACGCATTATTATGCGGTGCTGATCGGGGTCGGCGCGACGACGGTGAACGCTTACCTCGCCGAGGCCGCGATTGCGGATCGCCAGGCGCGCGGGCTCTTCGGTGACTTGCCACTCGAGGAATGTCTGAAGCGGCATCGCAAGGCGATCGAGGAGGGGCTCCTCAAGATCATGTCGAAGATGGGGATCGCGGTGATCTCCAGCTATCGCGGCGGCTATAACTTCGAGGCGGTGGGGCTTTCCCGTGCGCTGGTGAACGATTTCTTCCCCGGCATGCCGGCAAAGATCTCGGGCGAAGGCTACGCCTCGTTGCACATCAACGCGAAAGATCGCCACGACGCGGCGTTCGACGAGACGGTGGTGAACCTGCCTATCGGCGGCTTCTATCGCCAGCGGCACACCGGCGAGGCGCATGCCTATTCGGCGCAGCTGATGCACCTGCTGCAGACGTCCGTTTCGACCGACAGCTATTCGACCTATCTGCAATTCTCGCGCGGGGTGGGCGATCTGCCGCCCATCTATCTGCGCGACCTCCTGCAATTCAACTTCCCCGCGGAGGGCGTGCCGGTCGACCAAGTCGAGCCGATCACCGAGATCCGCAAGCGCTTCGTGACGCCGGGCATGAGCCTGGGTGCGCTGTCGCCCGAAGCGCACGAAACGCTGACGATCGCGATGAACCGGATCGGCGCCAAGGCGGTGTCGGGCGAGGGCGGCGAGGACAAGAGCCGCTACCAGCCATATAAAAATGGCGACAACGCCAATTCGGTGATCAAGCAGATCGCCAGCGGCCGCTTCGGCGTGACGGCGGAATATCTCAACGCCTGCGAGGAGATCGAGATCAAGGTCGCGCAGGGCGCGAAGCCCGGCGAGGGCGGGCAGCTGCCCGGCTTCAAGGTGACCGAGTTCATCGCCAAGCTGCGCCATGCGACGCCGGGCGTGACGCTGATCTCTCCGCCGCCGCACCACGACATCTATTCGATCGAGGATCTGGCGCAGCTGATCTACGACCTGAAGCAGATCAATCCGCGCGCGCGCGTCTGCGTGAAGCTCGTCTCGTCGGCCGGTATCGGCACGGTCGCGGCGGGCGTCGCCAAGGCGCATGCCGATGTGATCCTGGTTTCGGGCAACGTCGGCGGTACTGGCGCGTCCCCGCAGACCAGCATCAAATACGCCGGTACGCCGTGGGAAATGGGCCTGTCCGAGGTCAACCAGGTACTGACGCTGAACGGCCTGCGCGGGCGGATCAAGCTGCGCACCGACGGCGGCCTGCGCGTCGGGCGCGACATCGTGATCGCCGCCATTCTCGGGGCGGAGGAGTTCGGCATCGGTACGCTGAGCCTGGTCGCGATGGGCTGCATCATGGTGCGCCAGTGCCATTCGAATACCTGCCCGGTGGGCGTGTGCACGCAGGATCCGAAACTGCGCGAAAAGTTCGTCGGCACGCCGGAAAAGGTCATCAACCTGATGACCTTCATCGCCGAGGAAGTGCGCGATATCCTGGCGCGGCTGGGCGTGCGCAGCCTGGACGAAGTGATCGGCCGCACCGAGCTGCTGCGCCAGGTGAGCCGCGGGGCGGAGCATCTCGACGACCTCGATCTGAACCCGATCCTTGCCAAGGTCGACGCGACCGATGCGGAGCGGAGGTTCTCGCTCGCCACCTTCCGCAATGAAGTGCCGGACAGCCTGGATGCGCAGATCATCAAGGATGCCGCCGCGGTGTTCTCGCGCCGTGAAAAGATGCAGTTGACCTATTCGGTGCGCAACACGCACCGCGCGGTCGGCACGCGGCTATCGAGCGAGATCACGCGCGCGTTCGGGATGAGCGCGCTTAACGACGATCACGTCACCATCCGCCTGCGCGGTTCGGCCGGGCAAAGCCTTGGCGCCTTCCTGTGCAAGGGCATCACGCTCGAGGTGTTTGGCGACGCTAATGATTATGTCGGCAAGGGCCTGTCCGGCGGCATGATCGTGGTGCGCCCGGCGGTCTCCTCACCGTTGCGCAGCCAGGAGAATACGATCGTCGGCAATACCGTGCTGTACGGCGCGACATCGGGTGCGCTGTTTGCGGCGGGGCAGGCGGGCGAACGGTTCGCGGTGCGCAATTCGGGTGCCACCGTGGTGGTCGAGGGCTGCGGCGCGAACGGCTGCGAATATATGACCGGCGGAACGGCGGTGGTGCTGGGTGCCGTTGGGCAGAACTTCGGCGCCGGCATGACCGGCGGCATGGCCTTCGTTTACGATCATGACGATAGCTTCGCGCGCCGGGCCAATCCCGAGAACATCACTTGGCAGCGGCTTGCCTCGCGGCATTGGGCGGGCGTCGTGCGCGGCCTGATCGAAAGGCATGTCGAGGCGACCGATTCGAAGTGGGCGCGGGGCATCCTGGATGATTGGGAACGGTCGTCCGCGCGCTTCTGGCAGGTCGTGCCACGCGAGATGTTGCAGCGGCTGACCTATCCGCTTGATGACGCGCCCGCGATGGAGGCAGCGGAATAGCGCGTAGCCGATGAGGTGAGCGGGCTTTGATCGTCGGGGGCGTGGCTCAGGCTCCACGCTCTCGCCGAACGCCGCCTTCGCTATCCGCCGCGCCTGGCGGGGGGGGCTTAGATTTCGGCGCACGCGGGAAAACGGCTTCCCGGCTCAGTGGACGAGCGCGCCGCGCCCCGCTCAGAAGCCCGGCGGCGGATCGTCCTCGAGCTCCAGTTGAAGCTCTTCACGGCGACGCCCACGCGGCGGGGCCGGGGGTGGTGGTGGACCTGGACGGTTGACCGTCACCGACCCGTCCGGGTCGATTTGCAGATCCACGCCAAGGCCCTCTAGTCGGCCGGCAATCGGTGCGATTTCGCTTTCCACCACGCCGATCAGCCCGGCGTCGGGATCGACATCCTCGACCACTGGCGCCTTTACCACCGGCGCGAGATCAAGCGCGTCCGTCATGAAATTGCGCCAGATCTGCGCAGGGATACCGCCGCCGTGGAGCCCCGGATTGGGCGTATTATCGTCGTTGCCGACCCATACGCCGACCACGAGATCGCCGGCAAAGCCGATGAACCACGCATCACGGCCCGATTGCGAGGTGCCCGTCTTGCCGTAAGCGTCCACCGAGAGCGCCGCTGCCCGGCCGGTGCCGCGCACCGAGGCGGCAAGCAGGGTCAGCATGTCATCGTGAATGCGATCGGGCATGGTCTTCTGACCGCCGGTCAGCGAGCTGTACCAGCTTTTGCCCCTGACATCGGGCAGGCCGTGCGGCTGCACGGGATAGCGCCCCTCCGCCACACCGGCGAAGGCCGAGGTAAGCTCCAGCAGGGACACTTCCGACGTGCCAAGGCCAATCGTCGCCTCATTGGCGATCGGGGTGGAGATGCCCAGATCACGCGCGGCGCGTATCACGTTGCGCACTCCGACTTCCTGGGTCAGCCGGGCAGCCACGACGTTGGACGAGCGCTGAAAAGCGCGTTGCAGGGTAATTTGCCCGAGATAGCGATTGTCGTCGTTCTTCGGCTTCCAACCGGCGATCTCGACCGGTGAATCGTCCACCATCGTTTCGGGCGACATGCCGGCGCGCAGCGCGGCGAGATAGACGAAGAGCTTGAACGTCGATCCCGGCTGGCGGCGTGCCTGGGTTGCGCGGTTGAACGCGCTCTTCTTGTAATCGCGGCCGCCGACCATCGCGACGACCTCGCCATTGCGCTTCATCGCAACAAGCGCGGCCTGTGCCTGGCGCAATCCGGCCTGTCGGATGACCCGCTCGGCCGCGCGCTGCAGATCCCGATCCAGCGTGGTGCGAACGGTGGCCTCGGTTTGCACCTCGCCGGCCTGATCGCGCGCCTCCGCCAGCACCCAGTCTGCGAAATAGGTGCCGGCGGGCAGCTGCCGCGGTCGGCTGGCGAGAACCCGCTGCGGCTGGACGTCCTCCGCCTGGGCCGGTGTAAGGAAGCCGCCATCGACCATGGCGCCGACCACCACTGCCTGGCGCGCGCGGGCGCCCTTCAGATTGCTGGTGGGCGCGAGCCGGGACGGTGCCTTCACCAGACCGGCCAGCATGGCGGCCTGGCCGATGTTCATCTTCTCCGGCGAGCGGCCGAAATAATGTTTCGACGCGGCGCGCAGGCCGTAGACGTTGTCCCCGAAATAGACGTTCGACAGGTAGCGGGAGAGGATCTCGTCCTTGGTCAGCCACGCCTCCAGCCAGAAGGCGATCATCACTTCGCGGATCTTGCGCGCGGCGGTGCGATCCGAATCCAGAAAAGCGTTTTTCGCGAGCTGCTGCGTGATGGTGCTGCCGCCCTGACGAACGCCGCCCGATCCGACATTGGCCCAGGCGGCACGCGCGATGCCGCGCGGATCGATGCCCCAGTGCGAATAGAAGCGGCGGTCCTCGATGGCGAGGAACGCCTCGCGCACATGCGGGGGCAGCTTGGCGGCGTGGACAGGCTCGGCGATGATCGCACCGCGCCGCGCAATCGGGGTGCCGTCCGCCGCCGTCAGCGTGATCGAGGGCGGCGTCGGCGGCTTGAGCGATTGCGACAGCGGCGCGGTGATGGCCAGCCATGCGATCGCCAGAACGAGCATGATGACGATGGCGCCCAGCCCGCGCATGATCCAGCGCATGGAGATGCGCGGTAGCCGGCGCGCGGGGGCGAGCTCAGGAGGTGGAGCAGCTTCATCCTGCCACGCCTCGAAATCGGGCATGGCAGCACGCGGCTCCGCCGGCGAATGATGGTAGCGGATGCGACCGCTGTCAAAAGGATCGGGGCGCATATCATCGTTCCGGCGGTCAGCCATCGCGTATTACTTTACTAAGACAGTTGCCGCAAGGATGCGCATCGTGCGAGGGAATAGAGCCATGAGCGGCCAAGCGGAAGCACTTCAATCGGACCAGCGCCCGTTGGTCGTCGGCATCGGCGGCACCATTGGTGCCATCTCCTCCACGGAACGGGCGCTGCGAATCGCGCTGGATGCGGCGGGGGAGCAGGGGTTCAGGACCCGGCTGTTCGGCGGCGCGGACATGGCGAAGCTGCCGCTTTACGATCCCAAAGCCAGCGAGCGCACTGCCGAAGAACGGGAGTTCGTCGATGCGGTGCGCGGCGCGTCGGCGCTGATCATCGCTTCGCCAGGCTATCATGGCAGCATTTCCGGCGTGGTGAAGAACGCCCTAGATCTGCTGGAGGAAACCGCGCGCGATCCCGACCGGGCCTATCTGGCGGATATGCCCGTGGGCCTGATCGCGACCGCTTATGGCTGGCAAGCGACCGGCTCGACCATCGCGGCGTTGCGCTCAATCGTCCACGCGTTGCGCGGCTGGCCAACGCCCTTTGCCGCCGCGATCAACAGCGCGGTCACGAAATTCGACGATGAAGGCGGCGCCAGCGATCCCGCCGTCGTGGAGCAGTTGCGGCTGATCGGGCAGCAGGTGGCGCGCTTTGCGCCGCTGGTAAAGGCCGGCTGATCGCAGCGGCGCCCGCGCGGGCGTAACTTCTGTTATCTTGCCGTTGACAGCGCTGCTGCCGCTGGTCCACCTCGCACCTGCAAGCCGGCACAGACCGGCGCCAATTTGCGGAGAGCGGGCATGGTGCTGACCAAGGGCGATGAATATCCGATCCATCAGACGGCCGAGCCGGTCGCCTATGCGGGGACGGACCGCAATTTCTACGATCGCTTTTTCTTCAACGGCTATGCGCCGGGTGCGGACGAGGACGGGTTCTTCGCCGCCGCGATGGGCGTCTATCCGCACATCAACATCATCGACGCGAGCTTCTGCTGGCTGAAGGACGGCAAGCAGATCAACCTCCACGCCAGCCGGGACCTCGGCATGGAGCGGATGGATACGCAGGTCGGCGGCATTGCCGTCGAGGTGCTGGAGCCGCTAAAGTCGGTGAAGCTAACGGTGGATGCGCCCGAGCACAAGATCCGCGCGGAGCTGACCTATACCGGCCGCGCCTTTCCGCTGGAAGAGCCGCGGTTCACCCGGCGCAATGGCCCGCGCGTGCTGATGGACGTGACGCGCATGACGCAGAACGGCACCTATCAGGGCTGGATCGAGGTGGATGGCGTGCGCACCGAGGTGTCGAGCTGGCTCGGCACGCGTGACCGCTCCTGGGGCGTGCGGCCGATCGGCGCGCCGGATGCGCAGCCGGCGAGCCCGCCGATCATGCCGCAATTCTTCTGGCTGTGGAGCCCGACCGCGATGGAGGACGGCGACTTCTATTTCCACACCAACGACGACGAGCATGGCCGCTTCTGGAACCGGCGCGCCGCCTGGAAGCCGCTGGGCGGCGGGATCGCGGACGAAACGCATTTTGAATCCGACTACGAGATCCAGTGGAAGCAGGGATCGCGCCATGCGCAGGGCGCCAGCGTGACGCTGAAGGACGACAAGGGCGCGGAGACCAAGGTCGAGTTCGACATCGGCGAGCCGTTCATGATGCTGGGGCTTGGCTACACGCATCCCAAATGGGGACATGGCCGCCACCAGGGCGAAAGCGTGGTGGTGGAGCGCGAGGAGTTCGTACCGGCCGAGCTCGACGTGATGCAACCGCACCATTTGCATATCCAGGCGATCGCCAACGTCACCATGACCGGGCCGGACGGCAAGGTGCGCCGGGGCAAGGGCGTACTCGAGCAATTGGTCATCGGCCCGCACGCGCCGTCAGGCTTCAAGGGGATGCTGGACCCGGCATGAGCGGGACAATGCTGAGCGAAGCCGAAATTGCGACCTATCTTACCCGCCTGTGGGGCCGGGCAGTGCGCGTGGAAGCACTGGCCCGCATCCCGGGCGGGGCGAGCCGCGAGACGTACCGGTTCGACGCGCACGACGGCGAGCAAATCCACCGGCTGATCCTGCGCCGTGAGCCGGCCAAGGGGCTGATCGATACGGAGAGCGAGACGGAGTTCCGCGCCTATCAGAGCGCGGCGGGCATCGTGCCGGTGCCGCATGCTGTCGTGCTGGAGCGGGATGGCGCGGAGCTGGGCCGACCCTTCTTCATCATGGAGCGGATCGAAGGCGGTGAAGTTGCCGGCAGCTTCGCGCGCGATCCGTTCGGCGCGCATTGCCGAACCCTGGGCGAGGATTTCTTTGGCGCGCTGGGGCGGCTTGCGGCGCATGATCCGGTGGGATCGCCGCTGGCGCAGCATGTGCCGGCACCGGCGGCCGACCAATGCTGGCGCGTGGCGCTCGATTATTGGGAAGGGGTGATCGACGAGGATGCGCTAGCGCCGCAGCCGATCGCCAAGGCCGCGATCCGCTGGCTGCGCGCCAATCCGCCGCCGCCAGCGCAGCGCGTGTCGATCGTCCATGGCGATTACCGATCGGGCAATGTGATGCACGATGGCGCTGGCAAGATGCTCGCGATGTTCGACTGGGAAATGGCGCACCTCGGCGATCCGCTGGAGGATCTCGGCTGGGCGCTGGACCCGATTTGGGATCATTTCTCACCCGGCGTTTCGTGCGGGATGCTGCCGCGCGACGAGGCGATCGCGGCCTGGGAACGGGCGAGCGGGCTGACGGTGGATCCCGCGGCGATGCGCTGGTGGTCGCTGTTCGCTTCGGTGAAGGGGATCGCGATCTGGATTTCCGCCTTCCGCGAATTCGTCGATGGCGGGCGGCAGGATCCCGTGCTCGCGGTGTCCGGCTGGTACACCGCGCGGCGGCAGGACGCGATCATCGCGGCGCAGCTGGGCGGAAAGCATTATGATCCCGTGCCGGTGATGCCGTCGAGCGACCTGGCGCAAGTGCTGATCGGCGCGGGGATCGCGGCGGCCGGCGCGGGCGAAAAGGTGGGCGCGGCCGACGCCTTTACCGGCGCGACGTTGACGGTGGCGGCGCTGCTGGCGCTGCTCGGTGCGCAGGAAGCGGAGAAAGCGGCGGCGTGGCGGCGGGCGGATATCGCTGACATGCGCCGGCTGCTCGGCGACGATGCGCCTGTCACGCACGAGGGCGAGATGCTGGACGCGCTTGACGGGATCTGGGGCACGCTGGCGACGGCACTGATCGCGCAGCATGACGAGGTGGCGGAGACGAGCGGAGACGAAGCGCCGTTCTTCGACTTCTATCGCGAGAGCGCGGCGCGGCGGGAGCTGGCCTGGCCGTTATGACCGACCTGCCGCTTTCCGGGGTTCGCGTGATCGATGCGGTGCCGGGCCGGCTCGGCGCAGTGGGGCGGTTGCTGGGGGAGCTGGGCGCCGAGGTGATCCGGATCGAGCCGAGTGGCGGCGGGGCGGATCGGCTGGCGGGCGCCACGGTCGAAGGCGTCAGTCTGTCGTTCGTTGCCGCGAACCTCGGCAAGAAGGCGGTGGCGATCGACTTGCCGAGCGATCAGGAGCGGCTGCTGGCACTGGCGCGCGAGGCGGACATCTTCCTGGAAGCAGGATTGGAGGGGCTCGATCACGCGGCACTGCGGGCGGCGGCGCCGGCACTGATCCATGTGTCGATCAGCGACTTCGGCCAGACTGGCCCCTGGCGTGACTGGCAGGCGAGCGATGCGGTGCTTCATGCACTGACGGGGGGCCTGTCGCGCTCCGGCTTGCCGGGGCGACCGCCGTTGTTGCCACCCGGGCAGCTGGCCTTGGAGACGGCGGGGCCGCAGATCGCGGTGGCCGCGCTTGGCGCCTTTATCCGCCGCCTGCGCACCGGCGAGAGCGACCGGGTAAACATATCGCTGCTGGAAGCGGGCATGCAGGCGCTCGATCCCGGGTTTGGGCTTTCCGGTAGCGCGCAATCGGGCGTGCCGCTGTGGCAGATGCCGCGCAGCCGAACCGATGAGCGACACCGTTATCCGATCCTGCCGTGCGCGGACGGCTTCGTTCGCCTCTGCATCCTGGCGCCGCGGCAATGGCGCGCGATGCATGCGTGGATGGGGGAGCCAGCCGAATTCGCCGGCCCGGATTGGGACCGGCTGATCACGCGGCTGACCTCGCCCGAGCTGCTGCCAGCCATTACTCGGTTCTTTGCCGACAAAGGGCGCGCCGAGATCGAAGAAGAAGCGGCACGCAGGGGCGTACCGGCGGCGGCGGTGCTCAATGCCGGGGAGGCGGTGCGCACGCCGCAGATGGCAGCGCGGCACGCCTTTGTGCCGGTAGAGATCGCGGCAGGATGCAGCCTGCCTTTTCCGAACGGCACGATCGAGATCGACGGCGCCCGGGCGGGCGTACGGGGGCCGGCACCGGGGTTGAAAGGTGACGCGCAGTTCGGGGGTGAGCGGCCCTCCTTTCAAGCGCCAGCGAGGGCAGATTATCCGCTCGCCGGCGTGCGCGTGCTCGACATGGGCGTGATCGTGGTAGGCGGGGAAACCGGGCGTCTGTTCGCGGATCTCGGCGCCGATGTGGTGAAGGTGGAGAATGGCGCTTTTCCTGATGGGCAGCGGCAGTCGCTAAACGATGCTCCCGTCAGCCTGACCTTTGCGGCGGGGCACCGCAACAAGCGGGGGCTTTCCATTGATCTGCGTTCCGGGCGGGGAAAGGCGCTGTTCCTCGATCTGGTGCGCGAAGCGGACGTGCTGCTGTCGAACTTCAAGCCGGGTACGCTCGCCAGCCTCGGCTTTGACCAAGAGACGCTGTTTGCGGCCAATCCGTGCCTCGTCACCGTTGATAGTTCGGCGTTCGGGCCGACCGGGCCCTGGTCGCGCCGACTGGGTTACGGCCCGTTGGTGCGTGCCTCGGCGGGGCTGTCGCGGCAGTGGGTTTATCCGGACGAGCCCGATGGCTTCTGCGACACGGTGACGGTCTATCCCGACCATGTCGCGGCGCGGATCGGCGCGGCCGGTGCCCTCGCACTGCTGATCCGGCGGATGCGAACGGGCGAGGGCGGTGCCGCCAGCGTGAGCCAGGCGGAGGTGATGCTGGGCCATATGGCAGCCGACATTGCGCGCCGCGCGGCGGAGGCTGCCGGGATGGCCGTGGATGGCGGGGAGGCGATCGAGAACTGGCTGTTGCCGTGCGCCGGTGACGATGAATGGTGCGTCGTCACCGTGCGCGACGATGCCGACCGGGCGGCGATCGCGGCGGTGACCGGCGGCAGCGATCGGGCGGGCGCAGAGCGCTGGGCGCAGGCGATCGCGCCGGATGCCGCAGCCGCCGCCTTGCAGGCCGCTGGCGTGCCCGCGGGCATGATGGTGCGGGTGGTGGAGCTGCCGGACTCGCCGGGTTATCGCGCGCTTGGCACGTTCCGCGCGGCGACGCACCCGTTGGTGCCTTCAGCCTTTCAGGTGGAAGGGCCGATCGCGCATTTCGAGCGGGTGCCCGCGCCCGATCAGCGGCCCGCCCCGCGCATCGGCGAGAATAGCGCGGAAGTGCTCCGCGACTGGCTGGGGCTGAGCGATGACGCGATCGCGCCACTCCTCGCCGACAAGATCATCGAACAGGCTGCCTAGAAGGGAATCGAAGACATGACTGAGCGTGGGGCTGAACTGGGCAACGAAGCCGTGACCGTTGAGACGCGCGGCAACGTGATGCTTATCACGATCAACCGTCCGGAGGCGCGCAACGCGGTTAATCGCTTCGTCCATGAGGGCGTGGGCGATGCGCTGGAGGCGGCGGACAAGGATCCGGAGGTCCGCGTCGTGATCGTGACAGGTGCCGGCGACAAATCCTTCTGCGCGGGGGCGGATCTCGTCGCACTGTCGCGCGGCGAAAGCCTCGCGCCGGACGACAAGACCAAGGCGGCCTGGGGCTTTGCCGGGATCGTCAGCCACGCCATTTCCAAGCCGGTGATCGCCGCGGTGAACGGCATGGCGCTGGGCGGCGGGTTGGAAATCACGCTCGCCTGCGACCTTGCGGTGGCGGTGGACGAGGCCAAGTTCGGCCTGCCGGAGCCCAAGCGCGGCCTGTTTGCGGCCGCTGGCGGGGTATTTCGGCTCCCCGAGCAATTGCCCAAGAAAATCGCGATGGAAATGATCCTGACTGGCGATCCGATCGACGCCAATCGCGCGCTGGAGCTGGGGCTGATCAACGCCGTCGCGCCGCGCGAGCAGCTGCTCGACGCGGCGTTTGCGCTCGCGGAGCGGATCGCCGTCAATGCGCCGTTGTCGGTGCAGGCGTCGAAGCGGATGGCGCAGGGCATTTCCGACGGCAAGGTCGCACGCGAGGAGAGCGCCTGGGCGCAGAACCGCGCCGAAACCAAGGTCGTCTTCACCAGCGAGGATTCGCGCGAAGGGCCCAAGGCGTTTGCCGAGAAGCGCGCGCCGGTGTGGAAGGCGAAGTGATGGGATTGGACGCAGAGAAGGTCGCGGTCATTGTCGGCGTTGGGCAGGTCAACGACCGCCCGGCCGATCCGATGGCGGGGAAAGATGCGCTCGGCCTGATGATCGCCGCGCTTGAGGAGGCCGACAAGGATGCCGGCGGCGGCTGGCTGAGCGATGTGGATTCGGTCGCGGTCGTCCAGCAGATCAGCTTTCGCAAAGACAATCCGCTGGCGCGGAAGGTGGCGGACGGAATCGGATCGAAGGCGGCACTCGTCTATCAATCGGTCGGCCCCAATGGCGACAGCCCGATCCTGCTGCTGAACGAGGCCGCCAATCGCATTGCGCGCGGCGAGATCCGGATCGCGGCGGTGACGGGCGGCGAGGCGCTGCGCACCGCCAGCCAGCGCGCGGCGATCGCGGCAAAGACGAGCGTTGCGGACCAGAACCCGCTGCGCAATCTCAGCAAGGGCGCGGCACCGGGCTATCGGCAGATCTATGGCCTGGCGACCCCGGTCGACGTCTACCCGCTATACGAGAATGCCGGGCGCGCGGCTTATGGCCAGACGCTGGCCGAGGGGCAGCGCGAGTCGGGCGAGATCTGGTCGCGCTTCTCCGAAGTGGCGGCACAGACGCCGGCCGCTTGGATCCACGCGCCCAAGTCTCCGCAAGAGATCATCGAGCCGACCGCGGACAATCGCCCGATCGCATTCCCTTATACCAAGCTGATGGTGGCCAATTCGAGCGTCAATCAGGGTGCGGGCTTTATCGTCACGAGCCTGGCCGAGGCGCGGCGGCGCGGCGTGCCCGAGGAGCGGATCGTCTACGTCGGGCGCGGTGCCAGCGCGCATGAAGCGGACGATTTCCTCGCCCGCGATCGCTACGACAAGTCCCCGAGCATGGAGGTGTGCCTCAAGCGCACGCTTGAGTTCAACGAGATGACGGCGGGCGATCTCGATCTGGTCGAGCTGTATTCCTGCTTCCCGTGCGTGCCCAAGATGGCGCGGCGCGTGATCGGCTGGCCGGTCGAGAGGCCGGCAACGGTGTTCGGTGGTTTGACCTTCGGCGGCGGGCCCATCGGCAATTATATGGCGCATGCCGTGGCTGAGATGGTCGATGCCTTGCGCGCCGGTGCGGGCGAGAAGGGGCTGCTGTTCGCCAACGGCGGATTTGCCACGCACAATCATGCGATCGTGCTGGGCACCCAGCCGCTGCCGGGCGCTGGCGAGGCGCATGCGTTCGACCTTCAGGACGAGGCGGATGCTGCGCGCGGGCCAGTGCCGGAGCTGGTGAAGGATTACACCGGGCCCGCCGAGGTCGAGACCTACACCGTCTTCTACAACCGCGATGGCTCGGCCAAGGCCGGCGTGGTGGTGGCGAAGCTGCCGGGTGGCAAGCGCACACTGGCGCAGGTGCCGGCAGGTGACGCGGCGACGATCGCTTTCCTGAGCGACGGGAGCGCGGAGCCGGTGGGGACGGCCGGCGAGGTGGTCGCCGAGGGCGAGATGATGGTGTGGAAGCGTGGGTGAGCAATCCTCCCCAAGCTTGCTCGGGGAGCAGGTACCGCCCGGCGCAGCCGGGTGGTGGGAGGATACCGCGCAGCTCCGCATCTTCCCCTTCACCAGCTTCGCTGGTCCCCCTCCCCAGGCGGAGCTTGCGGAGGATTTAGGGCGTTGCGCTTGCTAGTACCTATCGCCTAATCGCGTCGGTGCCCTCCCCAGGCGCTGTTGGTAACGTTTGGAGGATTCCGCATGCAGACCCGCGCTGGCCTTTCGGTCGATGATCGTCTCGCCACCTTTGTCGAAAGCGAGGCGCTTTCCGGCACCGGCATTTCGGCAGACGCCTTCTGGCAGGGTGCGGCGGAGATCTTTGCGCGCTTCACGCCCGACAACAAGGCACTGCTCGCCCGGCGCGAGGAGCTGCAGGCGGCGATCGACGCACGCTATGCCGCTGGCGAGACGGTCGACGCGGCGTTCCTGACCGAGATCGGTTATCTCGTGCCCGAGCCGGCGCCGTTCACCATCGGCACCGAGAATGTTGATGCCGAGATCGCCACCATGGCTGGGCCGCAGCTGGTGGTGCCGAGCCTCAACGCGCGCTTCGTGCTAAATGCTGCGAACGCGCGGTGGGGCAGCCTGTACGACGCATTCTATGGCACCGATGCACTGCCGGGGAAGGCGAAGCCGGGCGGCTATGATGCGGAACGCGGGGCACAGGTGATCGCGCGGGCGCGGGCGTTCCTGGACGAGACGTTGTCGGGCTGGGAAGCGGCGCTGACCGGCGGCGACTGCCCGCATCGCTTCGCGACGTTCGATAAGGGCGTGATGTTCGCCCACAACGGGCTGCACATCGAGATCGTGGTCGATCGTGATCATCCGATCGGCAAGACCGACCCGCTCGGTATTGCCGACGTGATCCTCGAATCGGCGCTGACGACGATCGTCGACCTTGAGGACTCCGTTGCCGCGGTCGACGCGGAGGACAAGGTTGCCGCTTATCGCAACTGGCTGGGCCTGATGCGCGGCGATCTCGTCGAGAGCTTCGAGAAGAACGGCGAGACCTTGACTCGCCGGCTCGCGGGCGATCGCACCTATCAATCGCCGAGCGGCTCCAGCTTCACGCTGCCGGGCCGTTCGCTGCTGTTCGTGCGCAACGTCGGTCATCTGATGACAACGCCGGCGATCCGGCTGGCCGATGGTAGCGAGGCCCCCGAGGGCATCCTCGACGCGATCATGACGTCGCTGATCGGGCTGCATGATCTGAAGCGGCTCGGTACGCTGCAGAACAGCCGCGCCGGATCGATCTATATCGTGAAGCCCAAGATGCATGGGCCGGACGAAGCGGCCTTTACCAACCGGCTGTTCGACGCGGTGGAGGATCTGCTGGGCCTCGCGCGCCACACGATCAAGGTCGGCGTGATGGACGAGGAGCGGCGGACCTCCGCCAATCTCGCGGCGTGCATCCATGCGGTGCGCGACCGGATCGTCTTCATCAACACCGGCTTCCTCGATCGCACCGGCGATGAGATTCACACCGCGATGCGCGGCGGGCCTGTCATCCGCAAGGCGGAGATGAAGGGCAGCGATTGGATCAAGGCGTATGAGGATCGCAACGTGCGCATTGGCCTTGCGTGTGGTCTCAGCGGCAAGGCGCAGATCGGCAAGGGCATGTGGGCGGCGCCCGACATGATGGCCGACATGCTGGAGCAGAAGATTGCGCATCCCAAGAGCGGCGCTAACACCGCCTGGGTGCCATCGCCGACGGCGGCGACGCTCCATGCGCTGCACTATCACGCAGTCGACGTGTTCGCGCGGCAGAAGGAGATTGCGGGCGAGGCGCCGCCCGCGCTCGACCGGCTGCTGACAGTGCCGTTCGCCGGGGGGCGCAACTGGACGCCGGAGGAGATCCGCGAGGAGCTCGACAACAATTGCCAGGGCATTCTTGGCTATGTCGTGCGCTGGATCGACCAGGGCGTCGGCTGCTCCAAGGTGCCCGACATTCATGACGTAGGGCTGATGGAGGACCGCGCGACGCTGCGCATTTCCTCGCAGCATCTCGCCAACTGGCTGCTTCACGGCGTGTGCACCGAAGCTGAGGTGGACGCGGCGCTCGACCGCATGGCGAAGAAGGTCGACGCGCAGAATGCGAGCGATCCGCTGTACCGGCCGCTGACGCGTGAGGGGTTTGCGTTCCAGGCGGCGCGCGCGCTGGTGTTCGAGGGGGTGACGCAGCCGTCTGGCTATACCGAGCCGTTGCTTCACCGCTTCCGGCAGGAGGCCAAGGCGGCCTGACCTGCGCGGTTCGTGCCGAGCGTAGTGGACGGACGGGCGCACGCTGCGCGCGCCTCGACTGCGGTCGGCTCGGTCGGTGAGAAATGGGGCGTAAACAGCGATCATTCTCTGCATCCGTTCGCAACGGTGGCATTATCGTGACACCGCGGCTAAAGGCCCGCGCATCCGTCACTGCCGAGAGCATCGCTGAGCCTCATGCGAGTCGCCATCGCTTCCGATCACGCCGCCGTGTCGCTGAAGGCGACGCTTGTCGCCTGGCTGCGCGAGGCCGGGCACGAAGTCCTGGATCTCGGACCCGCCACCGCTGCGCGGGTCGATTATCCCGATTACGGCTTCAAGCTGGCTGAGGCGATTGCCGCCGGAGAAGCCGAGCGCGGCATTGCGCTGTGCGGATCGGGGATCGGCATCTCGATCGCTGTCAATCGCAACCCCGCCGTGCGCTGCGCGCTCGTCTCCGACCCGCTCGCCGCCGCTTTGTCGCGCGAGCATAACGACGCCAACGCCATCGCCCTGGGCGCCCGCCTGGTCGGCGAGGACATGGCCAAGGCCTGCGTTTCCGCTTTCCTCGACACCGCCTTTGCCGGCGGCCGCCACGCCCCCCGCGTCGACAAGCTCGGCGCGCCTGCTTTCGAAAAGGAGCCAGCATGAGCACCAATCCGACGACGCTGAACGAGGTTCAGACGCCTTATGCTGTTGAAGGTGGCTTCTTCACCCGCGGCCTGGCCGATGCCGATTCCGCGGTGTTCGCCGGTGTCGCGCATGAGCTGGACCGCGAGCAGACGCAGATCGAACTGATCGCTTCGGAGAACATCGTCTCCAAGGCAGTGCTGGAGGCGCAAGGGTCCGTCTTCACCAACAAATACGCCGAGGGATATCCCGGCAAGCGTTATTACCAGGGCTGCCACCCGTCGGACGAGGTGGAGCAGCTCGCAATTGATCGCGCCAAGCAGCTGTTCGGCTGCGGCTTTGCCAACGTCCAGCCGCACTCGGGCGCGCAGGCGAATGGCGCGGTCATGCTGGCGCTGGTGAAGCCCGGCGACACGATCATGGGGCTCAGCCTCGATTCGGGCGGCCACCTGACGCACGGCGCGCGCGCGGCGATGAGCGGCAAGTGGTTCAACGCCGTGCAGTACGGCGTCACGGCCGATACGCACCTGATCGACTATGATGCGGTCGAGCAGCAGGCGGTAGAGACGCAGCCCAAGCTGATCATCGCCGGTGGTTCGGCCTATCCGCGCCAGATCGACTTTGCGCGCTTCCGTGCGATTGCGGACAAGGTCGGCGCGTTCTTCATGGTCGACATGGCGCATTTCGCCGGCTTGGTCGCGGGCGGGGTGCACCCGACGCCCTTCGGCCACGCCCATGTCGTGACCACCACGACGCACAAGACGCTGCGCGGCCCGCGGGGGGGCATGATCATGACCAATGACGAGGCGATCGCGAAGAAGATCAACTCGGCGGTCTTCCCCGGGCTTCAGGGTGGCCCGCTGATGCACGTCATCGCTGCCAAGGCGGTGGCGTTCGGCGAGGCGTTGCAGCCCGAGTTCAAGAGCTACGCCGCTGCGGTGGTGGAGAACGCCAAGGTTCTGGCCGCGACGCTGAAGGAGCGCGGCGCGGCAATCGTATCTGGCGGGACCGACACGCATCTGGCGCTGGTTGACCTCACCCCCCTGGGCGTGACGGGCCGTGACGCCGACGAGGCGCTGGAGCGGGCCGGCATCACCTGCAACAAGAACGGCATCCCCAACGATCCGCTGCCGCCGGTGAAGACCAGCGGCATTCGGGTGGGGACGCCCGCTGGCACCACGCGCGGCTTCGGCACGGCGGAATTCCGCGAGATCGGCAACATGGTCGCTGACGTGCTCGACGGCCTCGCCAAGAAGGGCGAGCAGGGCGATGCGGAAATTGAAGGCGCGGTTCGGGAACGAGTTCGCGCGCTATGCGCTCGTTTCCCTATCTACAAGTGAGGTGACCGTGTCTAAGATCGAAGAAGTTCAGAATACCGTCCAGAACACGCCTGGTCTTGGCAAGAAGATGGCCAAATATGGTGCGGTCGGTGCCATTGTCGCGATCCCGATCCCGTTCATCGGTCCGGTAATTGGCGCGGCGGTTGGAGCCGGTGTTGCCTATGCGCGGCGGGACAAGATCTGACCGACGCGTGAACCGTCAGGCTCGCGGCGGCTATTGTCACGTTCAAACGTTGCGCTTTGTATCGTGACGTTTGAGAATGGATTGGCTGGCCGCGGCGAGCGACGGCTGAATTGATGGATTGAACTGACCGATGCGCTGTCCCTTCTGCGGCCACGATGCGAGCCAGGTGAAGGACAGCCGACCGACCGACGATGGCGCGGCGATCCGCCGCCGCCGCCAGTGTGAGGGCTGCGCCGCGCGCTTCACCACGTTTGAGCGCATTCAGCTTCGCGAGTTGACCGTCGTGAAGTCGGAAGACCGGCGCGAGGCATTCGATCGCGACAAGCTGCTCCGCTCCATTGGTATCGCCGCGCGCAAGCGACCGCTCGACACGCCGGCGATCGAGCGCCTGGTCAGCGGGATCCAGCGCCAGTTGGAGACGAGCGGCGAGGCCGAGGTAACGTCCAAACGGATCGGTGAGATGGTGATGGACGGGCTGAAGGGCCTTGATTCGGTGGCCTATATCCGGTTCGCCAGCGTGTATCGCGACTTCAGCGAAGCACGCGACTTCGAGGAATTTGCCGGCACCGTCGAGGAAGCCGGACGCAGCTGAGCACGCGGCGGAGATCGGGCGCTTGTCTCCCCACCCGGTCGCCGGATAGGCGCACATCATGACTGCTGATGCTTCCACCCCGCCCGTGATCGTCCTCGTCCGGCCGCAGCTTGGCGAGAATATCGGCAAGGCAGCGCGCGCCATGCTCAACTTTGGGCTGACTGAGATGCGGCTCGTGTCTCCCCGTGATGGGTGGCCGAACCCCGCCGCCGGCCCCGCGGCATCGGGCGCGGACGTCGTGCTCGCCAATGCACGCGTGTTCGAAACGGTGGCGGAGGCCGTGGCGGATTGCCCGCATGTCTATGCCACCACCGTGCGCAAGCGCGGCGTTACCAAGCCGGTGGTCACGCCGGAGGAAGCGGCGGTGCAGATGCGCGGTGCGCACGGGCGCAGCGCGATCCTGTTCGGCCCGGAGCGTTCCGGGTTGGAAACCGATGACGTGGCCCTGGCGCGAACGATCCTGACCGTACCGATCAACCCCGAGTTCGGCAGCCTGAACCTGGCGCAGGCAGTGATCCTCGTTGCGTATGAATGGTCCAAGGGGGAAGCGCTTGCCTCTCCGCCCGAGGTCGCGCTTGATCCGCCGGCGCCGCACGAGGAGTTGGAAGGCATGATCGGGCAGTTGAACGCAATGCTCGAGCAAGCGAACTTCTTTTTCCCGCCTGATCGCACCCCGGCAACGCTTCGCACGCTGCGCACGCTGCTGACCAAGCCGGGCTGGAGCAGCCAGGAAGTACGGACGCTTCGCGGCGTTCTGTCGGCGCTGGCGGGCGCGAAGGCGAAACGGTCTGCTTAATCAACGCGGTGCGCGGGCGATCCGCTCAGTGCCGCTCGTTTGCCACGCGTCGGACGATCCGCTGCCAGGCAGGGTGCCGGAAGACCCGCTCGCCAACGAAACGCGCGCCGGCCCGCGTCACATGAACGCGATCCTCGCTGAGGCTCCGTCCTTGTGTGTCGAACACCGGCACATGCCGGCCGTCGGGAGACAAGGCGGCGATGACATCGACGTAGAGCTGTGGCGGGGTGATGGCGCGGTACAGGCGGCTCGCTTCGCGTGCGGTAGCCGACAACGGGACGCGCGCGCACCGACGCTGGGCCAGCGGCAGGCGTGCGTACGGGTTCAGGTTAACGCCGAATCCCTTGGGACCAATGAAAACAATTTTGCCGTGTAGGTCGAGCCTTTGCGCCAACTGCCATCCGCTGCAGGTCCTCTGTGGCTGGTGATCGTACGCCAGCACCACGAGCGTCGCCGCCGCGACCAGCGCGCGCTTGCTGGCACTGAGGCGATCGCCGTCGCATAGACTTAGGTCATCGCGATAGACGATCGCATAGCCCGGCAGAGCACCCGCTTCGCCCGCCATGTTCACGACATCACGCGCGGTGCTGTTGCCAAGGATTAAAGCGCGCTGCCGGGCTCCAGGCGGGAAGCGATCCTGCTTCAGCTCGAACACGCGCATATTGTACGCCTTGAAGCTGGCCGGTGGGTCGGCGCCGGGCGCGACATCGAACCTTTGTGGCAACCCGCCGCGCAGGTGCAGGAGCGCTCCGATCAGCAGCAACGCCAATGCGGCCGGCGCCAGAACGGCAGCCACGGTGCGAAAGCGCATCGATCGGCTGCGGAAAGGGCGCTCCACGAAACGCCAGCTGGCCCAGGCCAAGCACAGTGCCACCGGTATCAGGGCGACGAACTGCCACACCGGCGGGCTGCTGCTGCTCGCCACCCGCAAGAAGGCGAATAACGGCTGATGCCAGAGGTACGCGCTGTAGCTGATCATGCCGATGCCGACCATGAGCCGCGAACCAAGCACCCGGTGGGCAAGGCCCGCACGGCAGTACAGGAGGATCAGGGCCGTGCCTGCGACGGGGAGCGCAATCGCCGGGGAAGGCGAGGGCGATCCTTCCGGGAGGGCAAGCACCGTGGCCGCAATCATGAGCAGCCCGAGGATCGAGAGCGCGTCAGACCCGCGATGATCGTCCGGTGACCGGACGGTCGCGGCCCAGCCGCCAGCCGCCAGTTCCCAGGCGCGGGTGTGCAGGAGATAGAAGTTGCCGACCGGATGCGCGCGCATGCTCCACAGGCAAAGCGCAAAGCTGATCACCCCGATTGTCGCCAGGGCGAGCGGCACGTGCCGGCGGAGGTAGCGATGCACCAGCACCAGGATGAGCGGCACCGCGATGTAATATTGCTCCTCGACGCCGAGGCTCCAGGTGTGCAGCAGCGGCTTGAACTGCGACTCCATGTCCCAATAGCCGCTGGTCATCGTCAACAGGATGTTGTTCGAGAACACGGTGGTGGCGACAACGCTTTGCCCGAGGTTCTGATAGGCGTCGGCACTCATCAGGAACCAGCCGGCGATCAGGCAGGCAGCCATCATGACGAACAGCGCAGGCAGCAGCCGGCGCGTGCGCCGTTCGTAGAAGCGCATAATGGAGAAGCGCTGCTCGTCCATTTCCGACAGAATGATCCCGGTGATCAGGTAGCCACTGATTACAAAGAACACGTCCACACCGACGAACCCGCCGGCGAAGAGCGACACGCCTGCATGGCTCAGGAGCACCGGCAGGACCGCGACCGTTCGCAGCCCGTCGATCTCACGACGATGCTTCACCCGGCCGCCCTCCCTGCCCCGTTCAGAACAAGGTAAACGAGCACAGCACGCTTTGTCAGCAAGCGAGCAACGCCCGCCTGTGGGCGCGGGACGAAAACGGGTGTATTTATTTGGGCTACGAGTGACCGGGGCGGCCCCATGAATACGGCAGGCGCGTTCTCGGGTGATTACTTGGCTTGTGAGGGCGCTTGTCTGCTTTTCTCCACGCGATCGGGACCGCAGTTCCTCACCACGACGTCCATCAGGCCTTCATCGGCTGGGCGCGTCAGCAGCTGACGGGCGCGCGCGAGGCGGCATTGTTTGATCGCATGGCGGGGCGCGCAGGCATCGCTCACCGCTGGTCCGTGCTGCCGCAAACGTCTGATCCCACGGGCCCCGACGGCTTCTACGCCGCGGATCGGTGGCCGGGCACCGCGGCGCGCATGGACATTTACGCACAGGCCGCCCCGGCGCTCGCGATCCGCGCCGTCGACGATCTCGCCGGCAAGGTGCCGCTTAACGGCATCACGCATCTGGTGGTGGCGAGCTGCACCGGCTTCGTCGCGCCGGGCATCGATCAGATCATCGCCGCCCGGCTCGATCTACTGCCGTCGACCGAACGGGTCCTGATCGGCTTCATGGGATGCTATGCCGCCGTTGCCGCGCTGCGAACCGCACGGCATATCGTGCGCTCCGAGCCTGCCGCCCGCGTGCTTGTTATCACGGTAGAACTCTCGACGCTGCACCTGCAAGCGACGGGCGATCTGGAGGCGCTGCTCGCCATGCTGCAGTTCGGCGATGGCGCAGCCGCCGCGCTTGTCACGGGCGCGTCAGGCGGGTTCGATCTGGGACAGCCCTTTGCGACGACGCTGCCCGAAAGCGCCGAGTTGATCCGCTGGACTGTTACCGATCATGGGTTCGCGATGCATCTCTCGGGTGAAGTACCAGGCCGGATCGCGGCCGCGCTCGCCGATCCTGCCTTCGCTCTAGCGGCAACGGGCGGGATGTCACCCGCTGCAGTGGACGGATGGGCCGTCCATGCCGGGGGGCGCTCAATCCTTGAGGCCGTGGAACGGTCGCTCGATCTGCCCGACGACTCCTTGTCCGCTTCGCGAGCCGTGCTGTCCGACAATGGCAACATGTCGTCGTCCACGCTGATGTTCGTGCTGGCGCGCCTGCTTGACGGTCCGCGCATCGACCAGGGCGTCGCACTTGCCTTCGGTCCCGGCCTGGCTGCCGAGGGCTTTCGCTTCGCGAGCGCCGCGTGAGTCTCGCTACCCGACGCGACGCCAGCGAACTGATGGACGCCGACGATCTCGACCCGGCAGTCTATGCCGCGGTTGTCGCGGACCTGGCGCGCGTGAATACGGTGACGCTCGCGGCGCGGCCGACGCTCGCGTTCTTGGGCCGGTTGGCCCGCGGGCGATCCCGGCTGCGCATCCTCGACGTCGGATTCGGCGATGGCGACATGCTGCGCCGGATCGAACGCTGGTCGGCGCGGCGCGGCGTTCGCGTCGAGCTGGTCGGGGTGGATCTCAATCCGCGCAGCGAGGCGGCGGCGCGCGAACACACGCCGGCAGGATCGTCGATCCGCTGGATCACGGGCGATTATGCAGAGTTGGCCGATCAGAAGTGGGATGTGATCATCTCCAGCCTCGTCGCGCATCACATGACGCAGAACGAACTGATCGCATTTCTCCGTTTCATGGAGGCGAATGCTGCGGCGGGTTGGTTCGTCAACGACTTGATGCGTCACGCGATGGCCCATCGCGGCTTCCCGCTGCTGGCATGGATCGCGCGGTGGCATCACATTGTTCGACACGACGGGACGGTATCGATTGCCCGCTCGTTTCGCCCGGCAGAGTGGGGGGAACTGCTAGCGCAGGCCGGGATCGTCGATGCACGCGTATCGCGCGTCTTTCCGTTTCGGTTATGCGTCGAACGCCGGCGCTGATCGTGGGCGGCGGCCCGGCGGGGGCTACGCTTGCGATCCGCCTCGCGCGCATGGGCATGCCGCACCTGCTGATCGAGCGATCGCGCGAAACGCCCGACGCGCTATGTGGCGGCTTTCTGAGCTGGCATATGCTGGCGATGCTGGAACGGCTCGGTATTCCTGGCGAGACCCTCAACGCGGCGGCTGTGACACGCGTCCGGCTGGTGACCCGTGACGGTGTGGCGGAAGCGCCGCTGCCGTCGCCTGCCCGCGGGGTGTCCCGGCGTCGGCTCGATACCATATTGCTGGCCGCCGCTGGCAACGCCGGCGCGGTGATCGAGCGCGGCATTGGCGTGCGCGCAGTCGCGAATGGCGTGGCCCGGCTTGACGATGGCGCATGCATCGCGGCCGAGGCACTGTTCCTGGCGAGCGGCAAGCACGACACACGCGGTCTGGCACGCCCGACCGGGGCCCGCGGCGACGATCCGACGCTTGGGCTGCGGGTCCGTCTTGCGCCCGGCAGGGTGCTGGACCGTTTGGTCGGGGATGCGATCGAGCTGCATCTGACACGCGCCGGTTATGCCGGGCTGGTGCGGCAGGAGGACGGCAGCGGCAACCTCTGCATGGCCGTGCGCCGGTCGCGCCTGCAGGAGGCCGGGACACCGGAACGGCTGCTCACCGCGCTGGCGGGGGAACTGCCGGCGCTCGGCGATCGGCTTGCGCTGCGCGTGTCCGGCGCCCCGATCGATGCGGTGGCGAACGTGCCCTACGGCTGGCGCGCCATGTCGAGCACGGCCGGTGTCTTCCGGCTTGGTGATCAGGCAGGTGTCATCCCGTCGCTGGCAGGCGAAGGGATGGCGATTGCCGTAGCGAGCGCCCTTGCCGCGGCCGATGCGTATCACGTTGGCGGGCCTCAGGCTGCGCCGTCGTTCCAGCGGCAATTTGCCGCACGGTTGCAGCGCCCGATCGGGATCGCTGCCGCTGCCTGGCGTGCCGGCGAACGACCCTGGCTGGCTGCCCTAGCCGTCCGCCTGGCACATCTTTCCCCCGCGCTGTTGCCGCTGCTGGCGCGCGCCACCCGGGTCTGAATTTCGCGGGGTCGCCGCCTTGATATCTTGAAATAATGACCGGCACTCGCGACCGATCCGCCATCGATTGTTTCTGATGCTGTCGCAGCCCACTATTTGTTGCTCAAATCGTTCGGTGCAGCGGGGTGTTGTGAATAGCGGCCGTCCCAGCGCTAACGCGACGTGTCGGGAACGGCGTGGCTAGTTGGGATACGCCTCACCATCGCAGGCCTAAGGCGGTCAGTCCGAGCGCGCGAGAGGCATCGGTGACAGGAAACCATGGTTCGGCAAGGGTGAGTACGGCGCCGGTGACGACAACCCGCGATTGATGTCGGATAGCGTCGACCCGAAGCAGCAGGATGCTACTCTGCCTACAAGAGTTCTCGTTTTCAACGGTTTGCCGACAACGCGGGGGAACAGATTCTGTCTGAGCGGGTTCCCGGAGCGACACAAAAGGGGGTTGATCATCGCGAGCTATTCGGAACAAACCTACTTCGAGGGAGGTCACTTCGCTCATATCGTCGCACGGGAGGAACGCGATCGCTTCGAGCGGATTAGCCTGCAGATGAAAGAGGCGGCCGGCGGACGTACGCGATCGTACCTGCAATACTGCCGGTCTCCTGCGGTCACTGTTGTGTCAGCGCGGCGATAGATCAGCGCACCGGTACACGCCTATTGCGCGAGATTGGGCGGAACGCATCCTTCCGCAGAGCGTCTGCACCTAGCCTCGTGTCAGCCCCACTCAAGCTGCGCCTCTCGTAATTGACGTTGACTTGCAAGTGGAGCCGCGCGCCTTGCGTGCCGGTGCGGGTAAACAGTGAGTGCCTGTGGCTCCCCAGGAAGCGGCAATCGCGGAACCGCGGCATTCCTGGATCAACTGCCACCCCCCACACCGCCACAGCACGAAGCCTTGTCTCTGCGCGCGGTGGATTAGGCGAACCGTCGGTAAGAGCCCTGTTTAGGGTGCGTTCGGCGGCTCGCCTCTTACCCGAGATTACTGATAGCCGCCGTTGTTTTCACGTTCCTCGGCGGCGTCCTCCTGTGCCTTTTCCATCTCGTCAGCTTTCTCGGCTTCGCTCGGCTCGTTCTGGTCAGGATCGGTCATCTTTGCTCTCCTGCAGTTCAGGCGAAATCGCCGGGCGTATCGGCCTCGTCTTCGAGCAAGCTGTGCTCCTCTGTGTCGCCAGTGAGCACGGGCATGCCCGGTTCGACGGACATGTCGCCAGGATCGGGCTCGTTTCCGGGTATATGGGACGGTTTCATTCGCTCACTCCTGCACCTGCCCCAAGAACGCGCTGGGAGAGCATAAGTTTAACTGGCTGCTCCGGAGTGGCCACGTCGGTTCGGTGGTGACCTGTGCAGCGGCATGGGAACCGACGTGGATCGACGCGCCGACGGCGGAATGGCTACCAATTGATCGCGGCATTCAGCAGGGAGAATGTGGTGCCCAGGGACGGGATCGAACCGCCGACACTGCGATTTTCAGTCGCATGCTCTACCAACTGAGCTACCTGGGCACGCCGACGGAACGCCGGAGAGCGGTCCCCCTAATCGGGTGTGTGGCCGCTGTCCAGCCCATCTGGATCGATCTGTGCGCCTGGGAGGCGATATCCTTCGCCTAGCCATTGCAAGAGATCGCGGTCCTTGCACCGGCGTGAGCAGAAGGGGGCGTTGATGGGGTCGCTCGGCTGAGCGCACAGCGGGCAGGTGTCGTTCATGCGTCGAATATGGGCGTGCGGCCCGTGCGTTGCACGATTGCTGCCATCCAATCGGGATGCGCCAGGATGCGTGCGCGGACCTTCGGGGGCACGCGGAAGCAGTTGGGGGCGGAGGCAGGCGTGCGCTCGATCTGGCGCAAGGCGGCCCGCGCTGCGGCGCCAACGGGGTCGGACCGGAGAAGTTCGGCCGTGGACGGATAGGCCCTGGCCCGCACGATTTGCATAAAGCCGAAGCCGTTCACGGCAGTGCGTTCGAACGGTTGCGGGAGCCGCGAGTCGAGCGCGGCGGCGACCGCTTGCCGCGCATCGCGCCCGGCGAGCGTGGGAAAGTCGATGCCGATCGAGCCGCCGATGTTGTGGCGCTCGATCGCGGCCGCAACTGCGGTCGCGGCGCGCACGGCGAGCGCGTCGAGCGGCGGATCGCCGTCGACGTCAAAGAGCGCCATCGCCGGGGTCGGCCAAAAGCGCAGCATGCCGCCGGGGAAGGCGATGTCGCCCGTCAAAGCCTCCTCCAGCACCTCGGACCAGCCGGCTGCCTCGAGCGCGTCGGGCTCGTGGGTGCGCAGTTCACGCACAGGTGCGTCAATGAGGCTTTCGCGCAGCGTGTGGGCCGGGCGGGCCGGGGCATCGGTGATGCGGCCGCGCGGCGGCTTGGGCCGGCCCGGCTCGGGGATTGCGGCGCGGGTGATCTCCACCCGGATGGCAGCGCCGAGCGTAATGCCGGCGGGTGGGCGAACGAGGGTGATATCCTCGCCGGTGTCGAGCCGGGCGAGGTCGCGCTCGATCAGGCGGGCAGAGGCGATGAGGCCGGGCTGCGGGCCGCCGCCGTCCACTGCGATTCGGGCGCGGATGATGTGGCCGTCGTCATCGATCAGGGCAGCGCGCTGCTCACCGATGCCCGCTTCAAACAGCCACTCAGCCAAGGATAACGCCCGCCGTCACCAGAAGCGCGCGAGTTTCGAACAAGGGAAGACCGACCACACCCGAGTATGAGCCGTCGATACGGCGCACGAACGCCTCGGCGCGGCCCTGGATGGCATAGCCGCCGGCCTTGCCCATGCCCTCGCCGCTGGCGACATAGCCAGCGATCTCCGCCGCCGTCAGCGGCTTGAAGGCAACCATCGTATCCGAAAGCCGTGTGCGCACCGTACCCGCACCGTCGACGACGACCACCGCGGAGAGGCAGTGGTGGCGACGACCGGAAAGGAGCCGAAGCATCTTTGCCAGATCGGCTTCGTCGGCCGGTTTGCCCAGAATGCGCGAGCCAACGGCGATGCTGGTATCGGCGGCAAGGACGACCTCGCCATCAGCGCGCGGCACCGCGATTGCCTTGGCCTGCGCCACGCGCAGGACGTAATCGCGCGGGCGCTCCGCCTTCAGCGGCGTCTCGTCGACATCCGGGGCGACCACGCGCGCCGGCGCAACGCCGATCTGCGCGAGCAGCGCCAACCGGCGGGGTGAAGCAGAGCCGAGGATCAGATCGGCGGGCATGAGCCTACCCACCACGTACTGCGGACCGGAGCTTATTGCGGGCCGGGGCCGCCGCGGCCTGGCATGAAGCGGTAGGTGATCCGCCCCTTGGTCAGATCATACGGCGTCAGTTCGACGAGCACTTCGTCACCCACCAGCACGCGAATGCGGTTCTTGCGCATCTTGCCTGCGGTGTGGCCGAGGATCTCGTGATCATTCTCCAGCCGGACGCGGAACATGGCGTTGGGCAGGAGCTCGACCACCTGGCCGCGCATTTCGAGGAGTTCTTCTTTCGCCAAAAAATCAATCTTTCTGCGGATGAGGGCGCGCGGGCGCTTAGCTGAAGCAGCGCCAAAAGGAAAGGCGCGCCGCAAAAGCGCAGGCAGCAACGCAGCCAAAATGTGGCTGGAAGGGAGATAATTCAACGGCTCAATAGCATTGTGCCGTTGCGCGCCGGCCTTTTCATCGACCGGCGCCGGCAAGGCTTATCGCGTCGGGACCGGCGTGTCGCCCGTGTAATCGTAGAAACCGCGCTTGGTTTTCTTCCCATACCAGCCGGCCTCGACGTATTTCACCAGCAACGGCGCCGGGCGGAACTTGGGATCGCCGGTCGTCTCGAACAGCACGCGGGTGATTTCGAGGCAGGTGTCCAGCCCAATGAAGTCGGCGAGCGTCAGTGGGCCCATCGGATGATTGAGCCCGAGCTGGCAGGCTAGATCAATGTCGCGGATCGTCGCGACGCCTTCGCCGAGCGCGAAGCACGCCTCGTTCAGCATCGGCATCAGGATGCGATTGACGATGAAGCCGGGCGCATCATTGGCATGGACGACCTGTTTGCCGACCGCGGTTGCATAGGTCACGACGGTCTTCACCGTCTCCGTCGAGGTGGCGAGGCCGCGGATCACCTCGATCAGGCCCATCACGGGGACGGGATTGAAGAAATGCACGCCGATGAAGCGCGCGGGATCGGGCGAGGCCTGCGCCAGCCGCGTGATCGGAATGGAGGAGGTGTTGGAGGCGAGGATTGCCTGATGGCCGAGCACGGTGCCGACCTGCGCGAAGATCGCGCGCTTCACCTCCTCGCGCTCGGTCGCCGCTTCAATGACGAGGCCGCAGGATGACATACCTTCGACGCCTTGGATCGGCTCGATGCGGGCCAGCGCCTGTTCGCGCGCCTGCGGATCGAGCTTGCCCTTTTCGACCGCGCGGTCGAGCTGCTTGGCGATGCCGGCCTTGCCAGCCTCGGCGCGTGCCTTGTCGACGTCGGTCAGGAGCACGCGATAGCCGGCCTGGGCGGAAACCTGCGCGATCCCTGCGCCCATCTGCCCTGCGCCAATGACGCCGACTGCTTGCATGATTGTTTTCCCTATTCGTGGTGCGAGCGGCGTCCTCTAGCCGGTTCGGGTGCGGCTTGTCGAAGCGGGAATGACGCCCTCCCGTCATGCTGAACTTGTTTCGGCATCCACGGTTGGGCTTGATCCGCGGCGCCTGGCGTATGCGGCACGATGGATGCTGAAACGAGTTCAGCATGACGGGTGGTTGGGGGCGACGCGCGATGAGCGAAAGGCGAACTAGTCCCGTTCGTCACGCCGGGCTGGTCCCGGCATCCGGCGTTGAGCTTGATCCGCCGCCGCTAAGGGGTGCGGAACGCTGGACCCCGGCACAAGACCGGGGTGACGATCTGATTACGCGGCCTTGCGCAGTTCCAGGCGGTCCCAGATCTCGACCAGAGCGTCGGTCAGTTCCTGCATCATGGCTTCGCTGTGCGCCGGCCCGGGCGTGAAGCGCAGGCGCTCGGTGCCGCGCGGCACGGTGGGATAATTGATCGGCTGAACGTAGATGCCGTATTCGGCGAGCAGCACGTCGCTGATCCTCTTTGCCTTCACCGGGTCGCCGACCATGACAGGCACGATGTGCGTGTCGCCCACCATCACCGGCAGGCCGGCCTCTGCCATCATCGCCTTCAGCCGTGCGGCGGCAGCCTGCTGACCTTCGCGCTCGACCGACGAGCTCTTGAGGTGGCGCACGCTTGCCAGCACACCTGCCACGAGCACGGGCGAGAGCGAGGTGGTGAAGATGAAGCCGGGCGCGTAGCTGCGGATCACGTCGATGATCGTGCGGTCCGCGGCGATATAGCCGCCCATGACGCCGAACGCCTTGCCTAGCGTACCTTCGATGATGGTCAGGCGGTGCGCGACATTGTCGCGCTCCGAGATGCCGCCGCCGCGCGCGCCGTACATGCCAACAGCGTGCACTTCGTCGAGATAGGTCAGCGCGTTATACTTGTCGGCCAGATCACAGATCGCCGCGATCGGGGCGACATCGCCCTCCATCGAATAGACGCTCTCGAACGCGATCAGCTTGGGCGTCGCAGGATCGTCGGCGGCGAGCAGTTCCTCGAGATGCGCCAGATCATTGTGGCGGAACACGCGCTTCTCGCAGCCCGCGTTGCGGATGCCCGCGATCATCGAGGCGTGATTGAGTTCGTCCGAATAGATGATGCACCCCGGCAGCACCTTGGCCAGCGTCGCGAGTGTCGCCTCGTTCGAGACATAGCCTGACGTGAAGAGCAGGGCGCCTTCCTTGCCGTGGAGGTCAGCAAGCTCGCCCTCGAGATCGACATGGTAATGCGTGTTGCCGCCGATGTTGCGCGTGCCGCCCGAGCCGGCGCCGACGTCATGCAGCGCTTCTTCCATCGCCGCGATTACCTTGGGGTGCTGGCCCATCGCGAGATAATCGTTCGAGCACCAGACGGTGATCGGCTTCGGGCCATTGTGGCCGGCGAAGCACCGCGCGCTGGGATAATGACCCTTGTTGCGCAGGATATCGATGAACACGCGGTAACGGCCTTCGGCTTGAAGACGGTCGATCGCCTGCGAAAAGGCGCGGGTGTAATCGACCGGCTTGGCCGAAAGAGTGTCGATGGACATGGCCCCGTCGCTTACCTTTGTGTCAGTGGCATTGCCAGTGGATTCAGGCGTTTTGCGTGATCGTTTCCGCCACTCGTGCGTTATGCGGCGCGTTTTATCATTTTATAGGCGGGTGCAGCGCGCGAACTCATAGCGCGCCATTGTTTGTTCAAGGCCGGTGCCGATGGGGCCGGTGAAGACAGCAACGTCGGGCGCTGTGCGGGCGAAGGACTGTCCGTGCGTCAAACTCGCGACCCGGCGGGCGATGCCCGGGCCACCATCGACAAAGGAGACCGCGGGGCCGAATGCCGCGGCAAGCTCATCGGCCAGCAAGGGGAAGTGGGTGCAGGCGAGCGCGACCGTATCGAGCGATCCAGCATCGGGCGCCGCGAGCATCGGGGCAATGGCCGTCTTTACCGCCTGAACCGAGACCGACTCGCCGCGCAGCTTGGCCTCGGCCAGCGTGACCAGTTCCGCTGAGCCGTGCCGGATCACCCGGCAGTCGCCAGCGAATCGGGCGGCGAGATCGTCGACATAGGCCTGGCGCACGGTGGCGGCGGTGCCCAGCACGCCGATCGTGCGGGTGCGGCTGCGCTCGGCAGCCGGCTTGATCGCGGGGACGGTGCCGACGATCGGAATATCGAGCGCGTTGCGCACCGCCGCCAGCGCAATGGTGGACGCCGTGTTGCAGGCGATGACGATCAGCCGCGGATTGTAGCGTTCGGCAACACGGCCGAGCAGTGCCGGCACGCGGGCGGCGATCTCCGCCTCGTCCTTGATCCCGTAGGGGAAGCCGGCGGAATCCGCGACATAGACGAAGCGCGCCTGAGGAACGGCAGCGCGGGTGGGCGCGGCGATGGAGAGGCCGCCGACGCCCGAATCGAAAAACAGGATGGGACGCGGGTCACTCATCGCCCGCGATCTAGGGAAAGCGTTAGCGGCTTGGAAGCATGGCGCGCGTTCGCTCCCGCGAATCGCGATGTTCTTGATTTGTATGTTGGAAAACGCCCGGTCATTGAGCTATCGTCATGATCAACGGAGGGAATGTCCTGGAAACGCAGATCGTCTGGATGCCGCCACTGGCAGCGCTGATGCTTGGCTATCTGCTGGGCTCCATTCCATTTGGCGTGCTGCTGACGCGCGCTGCCGGGGCGGGCGACCTACGCCAGATCGGCTCCGGCAACATCGGTGCCACCAACGTGCTGCGCACTGGGCGCAAGGGACTGGCGGCGGCCACGCTGCTGCTGGATCTCGCCAAAGGCTGGTGCGCGGTGGTGATCGCGACCGCGCTGCTGCCGGACAATGAGCAACTCGCCGCGGCGGGCGCCTTTGTTGGCCATTGCTATCCCGTGTGGCTGAAGTTTCGCGGCGGCAAGGGCGTGGCGACGCTGATGGGCATCGTGCTGGCGCTGCAACCGGCCTTGGGGCTGGTCTATGCCGCGGTTTGGCTCGGGCTGCTGGGGGCGCTGCGGATTTCGTCGGTGGCGGGCATGGCCGCGGCGGCGAGCGCGCCGGTGGCGGCGGCGGTGCTCGGCCGGTTCGATCTGGTGCCGCTGCTGCTGGCGCTGGCGCTGATCGTGATCTGGAAGCATCGCGAGAATATCGGCCGGTTGATCGAAGGGTCAGAGCCACGGATCGGCAGCAAGCGTGGCTGATGCGGATCCGCCGGCCGACGCATTCGACCGGCTCCGCCTGATCCGCACCACCGGCGTCGGGCCGGTGACCTACCGCCAGCTGCTGCGCCGGTTCGGCAGCGCGCGTGCTGCGCTGGAGGCGCTGCCCGACCTTGCAAAGCGCGGCGGGGGGCGCGCCGCGGCCCCTGCGGATCCGAAGGTGATCGCGCGCGAGATCGAGACGGTCGCGAGTTTGGGGGCGCGGCACCTGTTTCTTGACGATCCGGCCTATCCCGCGCTCCTGGCGCAGCTGGACGACGCTCCGGCCGTGCTGACCGTGCGCGGCGCGCTGCCGGACGCCGTCCGTCCCGCCGTGGCGATGGTCGGCGCGCGCAATGCGTCGGCAGCGGCGTGTCGCTTCGCGCGTGGGCTGGCGCATGATCTGGCCGCGGAGGGCGCGACCGTCATCTCCGGGCTGGCGCGCGGGATCGACACGGCGGCGCATATGGGCGCGGGCGCGGCGACGGTGGCGGTGATCGCCGGCGGGATCGATGTCGCCTATCCGCCTGAGAATGCAGCGTTGCAGGAGCGGATCGCGCAAGAGGCGCTGCTGATCGCGGAAATGCCGCCCGGGACGGAGCCGCGCGCGCGCCACTTTCCCTATCGCAACCGGATCATCGCGGGCCTGGCGCAAGGCACGGTCGTGGTGGAGGCGGCGCCCAAGTCGGGCTCGCTGATCACTGCGCGGCTCGCGAACGAGGCGGGACGCGAAGTGATGGCGGTGCCGGGCAGCCCGCTCGATCCGCGTGCGCAAGGGTGCAACCTGCTGATCCGCGAGGGCGCCACGCTCATCCAGACCGCCGCGGACGTGCTGGAGCAGGTGCGCCCGTTCGATGCGCGGCTCGTCCGCGCGCCGGTGTCGCCGTACGAACCGCAGCCCCCCGCTGACGCCGACGATGCGGCGCGGCGCGTGGTGACGGCGCTGCTCGGCCCGGTGCCCGTTCCGGTCGACGAAGTGATCCGCCAGTCGGCCGCGCCGCCCGCCGTGGTGCAGATGGTGCTGCTGGAACTGGAGCTTGCCGGCCGGCTGGAGCGCCATGCCGGCGGGCGCGTGAGCCTGGTCGCCTGATCAGCTGGACGGCGGCAGCCAGGACAGGTCCAGCGCAGCCAGGCGATCGACGTAATTCGCCGCGCGGGTAAGCTTCGCTTCGTCCAAAAGCGTGACTCGCCCCGAATCGCGCGCGATCAGCTGCTCCTCCTCCAGCTGCCGAAGCATGCGGTTGACGTGCACTGCCGTCAGCCCGGTCGCGTCGCCGATCTCCTCTTGCGTGAGGCCCGGGACGAAGCTGTTGCCCATCGTGAGATCGAGCCGGCGCATGCGATTGCGCACATGGAGCAAAACGGAGGCGACCCGCGCCTTTGCCGAAGTGCGGCCGAGCCCCGCCAGCCGATCGGTGAGCATGACGCGCTCCGCCTGATCAAGCGCAACGATCGCCAGGAACAGTCGCGGCTGCTCAAGCGCGATCTGCGCCAGCATCGCGCGATCGAACGGGCAGACAACAGCGTCCGACAAGGCGGCCATCGCCTCAGGCGCGTTTGGATAAACCAGCGAGGGAAGCGCCACCATGTCGCCTGGAAACATGAAGCGCAGGATTTGACGACTGCCGTCATCGAGAATGACGAAGCTCATCATCATCCCGCTTTTCAGGATGAACAGCTCGGTCGACGAATCATTCTCGCGCACCAGCGTCACGCCGCGGCGCAACGTGCGCTGCCGTTCTTCCAGCTGCAGAAGTGCGGCCCGTTCCTTGTCGCACAAAGAGACGAATTCGCCGAGACGTTCGGCAAAACGACTAACGGTCACGCGTGATTGCCCCTCGGATCAAGCAGCTACCGCTAGTCGCGGTCACGACCGGGGCGCATTAAAGTCGATCAACATCGTTGCACCTCAATCGCTTGGCGGCGAGGCGGTGGTTCGGTAATGCGCCGTGATGGACCGTATCCTTATTCGTGGCGGCAACCGTTTGTCGGGCAAGCTGCCGATCTCGGGCGCCAAGAACGCCGCCCTGACGCTGATGCCGTGCGGGCTCTTGACCGACCAGCCCCTGACGCTGCGCAACCTGCCGCGGCTGGCGGACGTGGACGGCTTTGGCCACCTCCTGAACCAGCTTGGCGCATCCACGGCAATCGAGGGCACGCGGCCGGACGAATTCGGCCGCGTCATGACGATCCGCGCAGGCCAGCTGACCTCCACCGAGGCGCCGTATGACATCGTGCGCAAGATGCGCGCGTCGATCCTGGTGCTTGGCCCGATCCTGGCGCGGGCGGGCGAGGCGCGCGTGTCGCTGCCAGGCGGCTGCGCGATCGGCAACCGCCCGATCGACCTGCACCTGAAGGCGCTGGAAGCGATCGGCGCGGAGCTGGAAATGAGCGCGGGCTATGTCACCGCGCGCGCACCGATGGCGGCGGGTGGCGGGCGACGCCTGGCCGGCGGACGCTATCGCTTCCCGGTGGTGTCCGTCGGCGCGACGGAGAATGTCGTGATGGCGGCGGTGACGGCAAAGGGATCGTCGCGGATCGAGAATGCCGCGCGCGAGCCCGAGATCGTCGACCTGTGCCGCTGCCTCGTCGCGATGGGCGCGCAGATCGAGGGAATCGGCACCGAGACGCTGGAGATCGAGGGCGTCGATCGGCTGCACGGGGCGACTTACGCCGTGATGCCTGACCGGATCGAGGCGGGCAGCTATGCCTGCGCGGCGGCGATCACCGGCGGCAGCCTGGAGCTGGTGGGGATCGACGCGGAGAGCATGGGGGCGACGCTGTCGGCGCTGGCCGATGCCGGCGTGCTGATCGAGCTGAAGAAGAATTCGGTGTGCGTGACGGCCCAAGGGCCGCTCCAGCCGCTGACGCTGACGACAGCGCCCTTCCCCGGCTTTGCCACCGACATGCAAGCGCAGTTCATGGCGATGCTATGCAAGGCGGCTGGCGCCAGCGTGCTGACCGAGACGATCTTCGAGAACCGCTACATGCACGTGCCCGAACTGGCGCGCATGGGTGCGGATATCACGGTGACCGGGCGCACGGCGGTGGTGCGCGGCGTCGAGCGGATGGTCGGCGCGCCGGTGATGGCGACGGACCTGCGTGCATCGATGAGCCTGATCCTCGCGGGGCTGGCGGCGGATGGCGAGACGGCGGTGAGCCGCGTCTACCACCTCGATCGCGGTTATGAGCGGCTGGAGGAGAAACTGTCTGCCGTGGGGGCGGATATCGAGCGCGTCAGCGACGGGTGAGTCGCGCCGGGACTTCGGTAGGCTGGTTGTGAATGGCTCGGTACAACGGCCGCTCACAATCGACCTTCGTCATTTCCAAAAGGCGGGCAAACCATAAACCTGGTGCTCGCCCGCCTCGCACCCTCCGGCGTAAATGGATCCCCGCCTTCGCGGGGATGACGGAAAGGGCCTTGCTGATGATTAATCATCGCGACCGATTCCCGCGTTCGGAATAGGATCCGAAAGCAGCCGTTCCGCTTACGCCCAGAGTCAGTCGTTCAGGTTGACGCTGGTGTCGCCTAAAGTGGTCGTCCGTTTCGACTAAGGTGACGGCCGCTGACGCCGACAAGCGAACATGCCGTTTGGGCTGCAAATACCCGCAGCTAGTTAAGACGATTTGGTCGCGTCCAGTCGGGGGCGCCGATCCGACAGCCCCAGATGCGGGTTGGTACGGGCTTGCCACCGAGCTGCGGCGGGAATGGCCAGCCTATAAGCGCCTGCGCTGCCACCGAGCATCGCTGGCCTGGCAAGCAGCTCATCCGGGTTCGAGCGATAAGCCCTGCGTCGTTTTCCCAGGAATGCAGCGTCGCCTCGCCATCAAGTCTAAACCGGTCGAAGTTCCAGTTCCCGCGGCATCGCCCAACGAAGCTCGCTATCATCCGCTCTCGCGCGATGTCGGGCGACGGCGTCGAGGCAGCCGCGCTCGCCAGCGAGTCGCTGGGCACATAGCGCGGGGTCAGATAGCCGGCGAGCATCAGAGGCGCGAGCAGCGGCAGCCCGAACATCCCGGCGAAGAATGACACCTTGCTCATGCTTCACAGATTACGTTTACGAACTTGGCGACCGATTAACGCGGGAAAGGATCGACTAATCAAGAACCCTCTCGAATTCAGTCGGGCAGGGATGTTCGCTAACCCCCCAATCCTGGTTGTTACTCAACGGCGAAGCGAACGCTGGAAGCGGCCCTTCCGCTTACGCCCCAATTGCCGACTCTATCTGCTTGCCACATACCTGATAAATGAGATTGAAAGTCTTCGAAGCCGGGACTCTTATCGCTGAGGCAGACGTCTTTGCTGTTGACCCGCCGATGGGGGTTGTAATGGCAAAACTTTTTCCAACCGATGCATATCATCAAAGCCGCCATGCTAGCGTGATAGATGCAGAGTTTGTTGGCGATAGAGGTGATATTCTACAGATCGAAACGCCGGATGGATTTGCGATCAGGAGTGAGAGAGTGTCGATTCTAGACTTTCCAACGCTGGATGACCGCGAGACACATATCCTCGGTATTTACGAGCCGAGCCTTGATGAGATCATTAAAGACCATCCCAACTTAACGGATTTATAAAGCGAAAGCTGACGTCCGCTTTCCTCCCAGTTTCGGCCATTCGTCTCGAAAGGTTTGACGTAGCGCTTTTCGCAACGGCGCCCCTCCCCCATCCGCCGAGGGGCGCTGCTGCTTCACCGCAGCGCCACGGCCTCGCGATCCAGCACCGCGGTCTCCTCCGCATAGCTGGCGCAGTCGCCCGCCCAATTCTGGTACACGCGGCCGTTGGCGGCTTTGTACCAGCTGCGGCAGTGCGGGTCCGCCCAGACGGTGCTGGAGAGAAGTTGCGTGATCCGCTCGTTGAAGCGGCGCTGGCCGTCGGGGGTGACGTTGGCGGCCTTGGCCTTTTCGACCTCCAGCGCCGACAGCGTCTGCAGCATGTAGCCGACCTGCTGCTCGATCATGAAGCTGATCGAATTGTGGCCGAGATTGGTGTTCGGGCCGTAGAGCATGAACATGTTGGGGAAGCCGGACACCATGATGCCGAGATAGGCTTCGGGGCCTTCCTTCCACGTTTCCTTGAGCGTGCGGCCTTCCTCGCCGATCACGTCCATCGACCAATCCCATTGCGTCGTCTCGAAGCCGGTGGCGAAAATAAGGACGTCGAGCTCGTGGAAGCCGTCGGCCGTGCGCACGCCATTGGTCTCGATCCGCGCGATGCCGTTGGTCTCCAGCGTCACATTGTCGCGCATCAGGGCGGGGTAGAAATCGTCCGTGATGAGGATGCGCTTGCAGCCGATGGGGTAATCGGGGGTGAGCTTGGCCCGCAGCGCGGGATCGGGCACCTGTTCTTCCAAGTGGTCCAGCGCGGTGCGGGTGAAAGCGGCGCGGCCCTCGGGCGTCCATTTGAACGCCTGCCAGAAGAAGCTGTCGGCATTGTCGAAGATCATCGCGCGCTGCGATGCGCCGAGCTTCATCGCCATTTCGAGATTGGTGGCCATCAGCGATTTGGTTTCGGGCGTGACATGATGGTCGTTGCGCGGGATCACCCAGTTCGGCGTGCGCTGGAACACCGTCAGGTGGCCGGCGACCTTGGCGACTTCGGGGATTAGCTGGACCGCGCTGGCCGCGCAGCCGATCACGCCGACGCGCTTGCCGGTGAGATCGACGCTGTCGTCCCATTCGGCAGCGTGCCATTTCGGCCCGGCGAAATCATGGACGCCGGCGATTTCCGGGAAGCACGGCCGGCTGAGCTGGCCGAGCGCGGGGACGATGGCGTCGAAGGTTTCGGTCGCGCCCTTTTCCGTGGTGATCGTCCAGGTGCCCGAGCCCGAATCCCACTTCGCCTGGGTGACGCCTTCGTTCAGGCGCAGCGCGTCAGCGAGGCCGAACTGATCAACCAGGCTCTTGGTGTAATCATGGATCTCGCCGCCACGCGCATAATGGTGGCTCCAGTTGGGATTGGGGGCGAAGCTGAACTGGTACAGGATTGCCGGCACGTCGCAGGCGACGCCGGGATAACGATTGGCGCGCCAGGTGCCGCCGACCGAATCGGCATGTTCAAAGACGGTGACGTCATGGCCGGCTTCGCGCGACTTGATGGCGGCGCACAGCCCGCCCATCCCCGCACCGACCACCGCGATTCGCTTGCTCATCCTTCTCTCCACTTGCGGTCTGGGGCCGCTCGCTGCTGACGATGCCTCGTCTGGCGCCTGGAGGGAAGGGGTTTTAAGTCACTCGCGTTAGTTCAGCGGGGTTGCTCGTCCGCCGCGCCACCGTGCTGGTGACGCGGCGAACGCACAGCCGACGCGCGGCTTAGCGGCAGCGCACGTTGTTGCGGTCGATCGCCTGGCCAGCAACCGCGCCGCCAGCGCCGCCGAGCAGCGCGCCGAGCAGGCCCGATCCGCCCGGGCGCAGCGCGGTGCCCAGCACGCCGCCAGCGATGCCGCCGACAATCAGGCCCGTGGTGCCGTCGTCGCGGCGGCAGTAATAACGCCCATCGCGGCCGGCATAGACGCGGTCGTTGTCGCCGAGCTGGCGCTCCTGATAGCGACGGTTGTCACGATAATAGCGATCCGCTTCGTAGCCGCCGTAGCGAGGGTCTGGCCGGTTATAGTCATAGGCGGCATAGCGGTCGCCGCCGAACCCACCACCGCCGATGCCGGTGCCCATGCAGCCACTCACCATGGTTGCAGCACCAACGACCGCCAACGCAACTTTACGCATCGCTTCCTCCTTCTAGCCTCACTCGGATTGCCAATGGCTGGGCGCCGTGAAAGGTTGCGCCGAAACGAAGCGATGCGGCGGGGGGGATCAGCGACGATGCTGACGATCGCGCATTTCGAAGCGGACGCGGGTGCTCAGCCGGTCATAGCCGGCGTTGAGATCGCGGCGCTCTGCCACGGAAGGCCGTTGCCGCTGCGGCGATAGCGGTTTTCCAGCCTGGTGAGATCGCGGAACTCGATCCGCAGCCGGCCGGCTTCCGCCCGCGTCAGCGCGCCGTTGCGCAGGCCCTGGTCGATACGCTGATCAATCACACGCTGGCGCTGGTTGATCGATTGCCAGGCCTGCGCCGAGGCGGGCACTGCGGCGGTCGCGACGCCCAGGCCGGCCAAGACAAGGGCGACATGCCGGAACGGGCTGTTCATGATCTTGCCCCTCTTCTTTCGTCGCTTGCTGGCGACGAGAACAGAGGTAGGGCGGGGTGTCGCGCGCCTGTGTCGTGGTCGCGCCCATAGTGTAACGGCGCGTCGCCGCGCGGCGCGGTTCGTTTATCTTGTCACGGCGCCTGCGGTGATGATCACCGCGGGCGACCGGCGCGACGTCAGCGTGCGATGCCGCCCGCGGCAAGCACGGCGAGCGTCATCAGATCGCTCGCGGTCGAGGTCATGGGCGCGATCTGCACCGGCTTTTCCATGCCGATCAGCATGGGGCCGATCACGCTGTCGCCGCCCAGCTCACGCAGCAACTTGGCGGAGATATGGGCCGATTGCAGGCCGGGCATGATCAGGACGTTGGCGGGGCCCGACAGCCGCGCGAACGGGTAGTTCGCCATCTGCTTGGGATTGAGCGCGACGTCGGGCGTCATCTCGCCCTCATATTCGAAGCTGACCTTGCGCTTGTCGAGTTCCGTCACGGCATCGCGGACCCGCTCCAGGAACGTGCCCTTCGGGTTGCCAAAGCTGGAATAGCTGAGGAACGCCACGCGCGGCTCGTGGCCCATGCGGCGCGCAACGGCGGCGGTCTGCTCGGCGATGTCGGCCATCTGCTCGGCCGTGGGGCGCTCGTTCACCGTCGTATCGGCGATGAAGACGGTGTGGCTCTGCCCGACCATGACGTGAATGCCGAACGGGGTGCGGCCAGCCTCCGGATCGATCACGCGGCGCACTTCGCGCATCGATTGCGCCCAGGTGCGCGTGATGCCGGTGATCATCGCATCGGCATAGCCAAGCTGCAGCAGGACCGCGCCGAAGACGTTGCGATCCTGATTGATCATGCGCTCGCAATCGCGGCGCAGATAGCCGCGGCGCTGGAGCCGCTTGTAGAGGAAGTCGACCATCTGCGGCACCAGCGGCGAAATGCGGCTGTTGTGCAGTTCATATTCTTCGGGGTTTGCCACGCCCAGCGCGCGCAGGCGATCGGGCACGTCGTCACGCCCGACCAGCACCGGCGTGCCATAGCCGCCTTCCTTGAAGTTCACCGCGGCGCGAAGGACGACCTCCTCCTCGCCCTCGGCGAACAGCACACGCTTGGGATGCGCGCGTGCGCCCTCATAAGCGAGGCTGAGCACCGACGTGGTCGGGTTGAGCCGGGCGCGCAGGCTCTGGCGATAGCCTTCCATGTCGAGGATCGGGCGGCGTGCGACACCCGAATCCATCGCCGCCTTGGCAACGGCGGCCGGCACGATCTCCATCAGGCGCGGATCGAAAGGCGCGGGGATGATGTAATCGGGGCCAAAGAAGTGCTGGACGCCATAGGCCGCAGCGACTTCCTCCGGCACGCGCTCGCGCGCCAGCTCCGCAATCGCCTGCGCCGCGGCGATCTTCATCGCGTCGTTGATGGCGGAGGCGCGGACGTCAAGCGCGCCGCGAAAGATGAAGGGGAAGCCGAGGACGTTGTTGACCTGATTGGGATAATCCGAACGCCCGGTGGCGATGATCGCGTCCGGGCGGGCTTGCTTGGCCAGCTCGGGGCGGATCTCCGGCTCAGGATTCGCCATGGCGAAGATGATCGGGGCCGGGGCCATGTCCTTCACCATTTCGGGCTTCAGCGCGCCGGCGGCCGATAGGCCCAGGAACACGTCGGCGCCGTGCAGCGCATCGGTCAGCGTGCGCGCTTCGGTGACGGCGGCATGCGCCGACTGCCACTGGTTCACGTCGTCGCGGCCTTGATAAATCACGCCGGTACGGTCGCACATAATCACATTGTCGTGGCGAACGCCCATCGCCTTCATCAGCTCGGTGCAGGCGATGGCGGCCGCGCCAGCCCCGTTCACGACAATCTTGACGTCACGCAGCGAGCGCCCCGTCAGCAGGCAGGCATTGATGAGGCCCGCGGCGGTGATGATCGCCGTGCCATGCTGGTCGTCATGGAAGACCGGAATGTTCATCCGCTCGCGCAGCGTCTGCTCGATGATGAAACATTCGGGCGCCTTGATGTCCTCAAGGTTGATGCCGCCGAACGACGGCTCGAGCAGCTCGACGCAGTTGATAAAGGCGTCGACATCTTCGGTCTTCACCTCGAGATCGATCGAATCGACGTCGGCGAAGCGCTTGAACAGCACCGCCTTGCCTTCCATCACCGGCTTGGAGGCGAGCGCGCCGAGATTGCCCATGCCCAGGATCGCGGTCCCGTTGGAGATCACCGCGACCAGATTGCCCTTAGCCGTATAGTCATAAGCGGTTTCGGGGTCGTCGGCGATCGCCTGCACCGGCACCGCAACACCTGGCGAATAGGCCAGCGACAGATCGCGCTGCGTCGCCATCGGCTTGGACGCGATGATCTCGATCTTGCCCGGGCGCCCCTCGGAATGGAACAGCAGCGCCTCGCGCTCCGAGAACTGGATGGTGTTGCTGGTTGTGTCGGTCATTGCGCCCCCGGCCGAAGGTTTCGAGCCAGACCTTTAGGGGGAAGGCGTGAGGATGAAAACCGCAGGATTTTGGCTCAAAGCAGCGCGGCCTCGCCGCGTTCGAGCGCGAGCAGCAACTGCTTGTTCGGCAGGCCGCCGCCGAAGCCGGTGAGCGTGCCGTTGCTGCCGATCACGCGGTGACACGGCGTGACGATGGGGATCGGGTTGCGCCCGTTCGCTGCGCCGACCGCGCGGGTCGCTGTCGGGCGGCCGATCACGCGGGCGATGTCGGCATAGCTGCGCGTCTCGCCATAAGGGATGGTGAGGAGCGCGCGCCATACGTCGCGCTGGAACGCGGTGCCGACCGGATCGAGCGGCAGATCGAAGGTGGTGCGCGTGCCGACGAAATATTCCTCCAGCTGGCGGATGGTGGCGGCGATCACGGGGTGGTCCGGATCCGCGCGCCGCGGAGCGTAGCGCGCCTGCATCGCCGCATCGTCATCCCACAGGATCGCGGCGAGGCCGGCGTTGCTGGCAATGAGCGTGAGGTCGCCGGTCGGTGAGGGGATGGTGGCGGTCGCAAAGGTCATGGCGCGGCTCCTTCGGCTGGCCCCTAATAGCGGCCGGGCGAGCGTGCGTCCCGATGCTTGCGGCCAAAGCGCCACTCGTCAGCGGCGGCATGTCTGGCTAGACGGGGGTGATCGCCGGGCGGCGCTGCGTCCGCCTACCCCGCCCGATCCGCACCTCATCCGTTTCAACACCCGGAAACCATGGCCGAACCCACCGCTCCGACGCCGATGATGGCGCAATATCTGGCGCTCAAGGAAGAAGCGGGCGATTGCCTGCTGTTCTATCGCATGGGCGACTTCTTCGAATTGTTCTTCGAGGATGCGCGGATCGCGAGCGGTGTGCTTGATATCGCGCTGACGGCGCGGGGCGAGCATGCGGGCGAGAAGATTCCGATGTGCGGCGTGCCGGTGCATGCGGCGACGGCATATCTCCAGCGGCTGATCAAGGCGGGGCACCGCGTCGCGATCGCGGAGCAGACCGAAAGCCCGGAGGAAGCACGCAAGGCGCGCGGATCGAAGGCGCTGGTCAATCGCGCGATCATCCGCTTCGTCACCGCGGGGACGCTGACCGAGGAAGCGCTGCTGGATGCGCGGGCGGCGAACTGGTGCGTCGCGGTGGGCGAGGCGGCGGGCGGCGTCGGGATCGCGGCGGCGGACGTATCGACCGGCCGGTTCGAGGTGATCGCTTGTTCGCCGCAGGCGCTTGGCGCGGAGCTGGCGCGGCTGGCGGCGGCGGAAGTGGTGGCGGCCGAGGGGAGCGACGCGCCCGCGACGGTGTGGCGGCCGCGCGGTGAATTCGACAGCGCGCGCGGTGAGGAGCGGCTGAAGCGCCTGCACGGCGTGGCGACGCTCGACGGCTTCGGCCAGTTCGATCGCGCGATGCTGGCCGCGGCCAGCGGGCTGATCGCGTACTTCGATCATAATGGGAAGGGGACGCTGCCGTTCCTGCGCGCGCCGGTGATCCGCCGCAGCGCCGAGACGATGGCGATCGATGCGGCGACGCGCGAGAGCCTGGAGCTGACCTGCACGGCAGGCGGCACGCGCAAGGGCAGTCTGCTCGATGCGGTGGATCGTACGGTGACCGGGGCGGGGGCGAGGTTGCTCGCGGCCGACATCGGCGCGCCGCTGATGGACAGGGTAGCGATCGAGGCCCGGCTGGCGTTGGTCACGCTGTTCCACGACGATGGCGACCTGCGCGCCCGGCTGCGCGAGCGGTTGCGCGCGCTGCCCGATATCGGCCGTGCGATCGGGCGGCTGGTGGCGGGGCGGGGAAGCCCGCGCGATCTGGGGCAGTTGCGGGATGGGCTCGACGGGGCGTGGCTGCTGGCGGAGACGCTGCAGTCGATCGAGGCGCAGCTGGTGGACGGCGCGGGCGGCGACCTGCTGGCGCAGTTGACGCCGCGGCTGCGCGGACATGGCGAGCTGATCGACCTCCTCAAGCGCGCGCTGGTGCCGATGCCGCCGATCGATGCGGCGAACGGCGGCTTCATCGCGGAAGGGTATGACGCCGCGCTCGACGATCTGCGCGATGCGGGATCGGGCGGGCGAAAGGCGATCGCGGCGCTCGAGGCGCGCTATCGTACCGAGACCGGAATCAGCGCGCTGAAGATCCGGCACAACAATGTGCTTGGCTATCATGTCGAGGTGCCGGCGAAGAATGCCGAGGCGCTGATGAAGCCCGACAGCGGCTTCACGCACCGCCAGACGATGGCGGGCGCGGTGCGCTTCAACGCGCCCGAGCTGCACGAGGTGGCGAGCCGGGTGACCCAGGCGGGCGCGCATGCGGTAGCGGCGGAAGCGGCGCATCTCGAGGATCTGATCGCTGCCGCGCTGGGGCGGGCGGAGCCGATTGCGGCGACGGCGGATGCGCTCGCCCGGCTGGATGTGGCGGCCGGGCTGGCGGAGCGCGCCGCGGAGGGCGGCTGGGCGCGGCCCGCCCTGGTCGAGCATCCGTGCTTCGAGATCATCGGCGGGCGGCATCCGGTAGTGGAAGCGGCGGTGGCCAAGGCGGGCGAGCGGTTCGTCGCCAATGATTGCACGCTGTCGCAAAGCTCGCGGCTGTGGCTCGTCACCGGCCCGAACATGGGCGGCAAGTCGACCTTCCTCAGGCAGAATGCGCTGATCGCGGTGCTGGCGCAGGCGGGAAGCTATGTGCCGGCGACCAGTGCGACGCTGGGGCTGGTCGACCGGTTGTTCAGCCGCGTCGGCGCGTCGGACAATCTGGCGCGCGGGCGATCGACCTTCATGGTCGAGATGGTCGAGACCGCGGCGATCCTGGCTCAGGCAACGCCGCAGAGCTTCGTGATCCTCGACGAGGTGGGGCGCGGCACGTCGACCTATGACGGGCTCGCGATCGCCTGGGCCGTGGTGGAGGCGATCCATGAGGACAATCGCTGCCGCTGCCTGTTCGCGACGCACTATCATGAGCTGACGCGGCTGGCGGAGCGGTGCGACGCGCTGTCGCTGCACCATGTGCGGGCGCGCGAGTGGAAGGGCGAGCTGGTGCTGCTGCACGAACTGGCCGAGGGGCCGGCGGATCGCAGCTATGGCCTTGCCGTCGCGCGGCTCGCGGGCATGCCGCCGGCGACGGTGGCGCGGGCGAAGGCGGTGCTGGCGAAGCTGGAGGCGGGGCGCGCCAAGACCGGCGGGCTCGCCGCGGGGCTGGACGACCTGCCGCTATTCGCCGCGGCGGCCGCGGTGCCGGAGGAGCGGGTCGACCCACTGCGTGCGGCGGTCGAGGAAATGGATGTCGATGCGCTGTCGCCGCGCGAGGCGCTGGACCAGCTGTATCGGTTGAAGGGGATCGTGCGGGAGGGGTGAAGGCGCCAACCCCGGCTTGATCCCCCGCACCGGCACCCCGATATGCGGGCGCGATGAAGGACACACTTACCCCCAAGGCGATCGTCGCCGCCCTCGACGCACATATCATCGGACAGAAGGACGCGAAGCGTGCCGTGGCGGTGGCGCTGCGCAACCGCTGGCGCCGGCAGAAGCTGGCGCCCGAGCTGCGCGACGAGGTGACGCCCAAGAACATCCTGATGATCGGCCCGACCGGCTGCGGCAAGACCGAGATCAGCCGCCGCCTGGCGAAGCTGGCCGATGCGCCGTTCGTGAAGGTGGAAGCGACCAAGTTCACCGAGGTCGGCTATGTCGGCCGCGACGTGGAGCAGATCGCGCGCGACCTGGTCGAGGAAGCGGTGCGGCTGGAAAAGGAACGCCGCCGCAACGCGGTGAAGGACAAGGCCGAGGAAGCGGCGATGGACCGGCTGCTCGATGCGCTGGTCGGCAAGGATTCAAGCCAGGCAACGCGCGAGAGCTTCCGCCAGCGCTTCCGCGACGGCCACCTCGATCAGACCGAGATCGAGCTTGAGCTTCAGGTCGCGCCGCAGATGCCGTTCGAAATGCCGGGCGGCGGCCAGATGGGCATGATCAACCTTGGCGAAATGTTCGGCAAGCTGGGCGGCGGGCAGACCAAGCGGCGCAAGCTGCTGGTGCCGGCGGCGTGGGAAAAGCTGGTCGAGGAAGAGGCCGACAAGCGGCTCGATCAGGACGAGGTGAGCCGCGTCGCGCTGGCCGATGCCGAGGCGAACGGGATCGTCTTCCTCGACGAGATCGACAAGATCGCGGTGAGTGACGTGCGCGGCGGTTCGGTGAGCCGTGAAGGCGTGCAGCGCGACCTGCTGCCGTTGATTGAGGGCACGACCGTCTCGACGAAGTATGGCCCGATGAAGACGGACCATATCCTGTTCATCGCGTCGGGCGCGTTCCATGTCGCGAAGCCGAGTGATCTGTTGCCCGAGCTTCAGGGCCGCCTGCCGATCCGCGTCGAGTTGAAGGGCCTGACCGAGGATGATTTCGTCGCCATCCTGTCCGATACCAAGGCGTCATTGCCGGCGCAGTACAAGGCGCTGATCGGCACCGAAGGTGTCACCGTCGACTTCACCGAGGATGGCATTCGCGCCGTCGCCCGGATCGCGGCCGAAGTGAACGGCGAGATCGAGAATATCGGTGCCCGCCGGCTGCAGACGGTGATGGAGAAGCTGCTGGAGGAGGTGAGCTTCGACGCCGAGGATCGCGCGGGCAGCTCGGTGACGGTGGATGCGGCTTATGTCGAACAGCATCTCGCCGGCGTGGCGCGCAATACTGATCTCAGCCGTTTCGTGCTGTGATCTGACGTCGCCAGCCGTTTGGCGGATCGTTTTCGAAAACTTCTTCGTCATGCCGGGCTTGTCCCGGCATCCAGTATGCCGCGTACCTTGAGCGTTCGAGCTCGCGGAACCCTGGACCCCGGCACAAGGCCGGGGTGACGAAGCTTGTCGGGTCGTCGAAAATTCTTGCACATGAGCAGCTTGCGGTGTGGCGAAAGGCGATCCGCCGCGTGCGGCCCTCAACGAAGCGGGCTTTAGATCGCCAGTTCTTCCCGCATGAGCGCGGCGTAGCGCTTCGCGTGATGGTCGGCGGCGCCGAATTGCTGCTCGATGGCGGTGGCGCGGCGGAAGTAATGGCCGACTGCCAATTCGTCCGTCATGCCCATGCCGCCGTGCAGCTGCACGGCATTCTGCCCGACGAAGCGCACCGCATCCGCCACCGTCGCCTTGGCTGCGGCCACGGCGCGGGCGCGTCGCTCCGCTGGGCCGTCGACATGAAGCGCGGCGAGATAGGCGGCGGAGGTCGCCTGCTCGACGGCGATGTACATATCGACCATGCGGTGCTGCAGCGCCTGGAAGCTGGCGAGCGGCTGCCCGAACTGCTTGCGTTCCTTGGCATAAGCGACCGTGTCGCCCAGCAGCTTGCGGGTGAGGCCGGCAGCCTCGGCACACAAGGCCGCGATCCCCTCGTCACGCGCATGTTCCAGCAGCGGCAGCGCGCTGCCTTCCTCCCCGAGCAGCCCGTCGGCCGGCAGCGATACGCCGGCGAGCGTCAGGTCCGATGCGGGAAGCCCGTCGATCAGCGCATAATCGTGGCGCGACAGGCCGGCGGCCTCGGCAGGCACGAGAAACAGCGACACGCCGCGCACATCGCGGGGACTGCCCGAGGTCCGCGCAGTGACCAGCAGCCAGTCGGCGCCCGGTGCCCCCGCCACGACCACCTTCTCGCCATCGAGCGTCCAGCCGTTGCCGCTTTGCCGCGCCGTCGTGGCCACCGATTCCAGCGCTTGGCGGCTGTCTGCCTCGCCGGCGGCGAGCACGGCGCGAACGCTGCCGTCGGACAGCTGCGGGAGCAGCGCGTCCGCGCGTTCTCCGCCCGCACGCTTCAGCAGGCCCGCGGCGATCACTGCGGTCTCGATATAGGGAATTGGTGCCAGCGCCTCGCCCAGCGCATCGGCTACCACCATCACCTCGACCGCGCCGCCGCCGAGGCCACCGACTTCCACCGGCAGCGCGGCGCCCAGCACCCCTAGACCACCGCCGAGCGCCTGCCACAGCGCGCCCGCATCACGCTGGCGGTGTGGGTCGAAAGCGAAACTCTGCGCCAGATACCGCGTGAGCGTGTCGCGCAGCATCACCTGCTCGTCGCTGAGCGAAAGATCCATGGCCCTCTCCCGTTCTGTTCTTGGAACGCGCTATGAATTGGCGCGGGAGCGGGCGCAAGGTCAGTCGGCGGCGACGGGCCCTGCGCCGTTCGCCGCAGGACGGCGGCACAGCCACACGATGATCAGCAGTCCGGCACTGAGATAGGCCGACAGGCGGAACAGATCGGTGGACGCGAGGAGATACGCCTGACCCACCATCTGCCGCGTGACCACGGCGGCGGCTTGCGTGGCGTTCATGCCCATATTGGTCAGTGCATCGCTCGCCATCTGATACGGCACGCCATTGCCGATTGCTTCGGACAGGCGCCCCTGGTGTAGCGCCTCGCGCCGATCCCAGGCGGTGGTGATCATCGAGGCGGCAAAGGCGCCCGCAACGATACGGGTGAAGTTGGACAGGCCGGTCGCCGAGGGGATCCGCTCCGGCGGGATGCGGTCGAGCGAGATCGTCAGCATCGCCAAAAAGAAGGTCGACATGGCGACGCCCTGCACCAGCAGCGGCATCACGAAATCCCAGAAACCCGCATAGGTGGTGTAGCCCGAGCGCATCCAATAGCTGATCGCGAAGGCGACGAACGCGACGCTGGCGAGGATCCGCGCGTCAATCTTGCCCGACAAGCGCGCACTCAAGGGCGTGAGCAGCACGGCGACGATGCCGCTGGGCGCCGCGACGAGGCCCGCCCAGGTGGCGGTGTAGCCAAGCTGCGTCTGTAGCCACAGCGGCAGCAGCAGGATGTTGGCGAAGAACACCGCATAGCCAAGGCAGAAGGCAATGTTGCCGATCGCGAAATTGCGGTTGGTGAACAGCGACAGGTCGACGATCGGGTTGGCGTCGGTCAGTTCCCAGATCAGCCAGGCGACAAAGCCGACGCCGGCGATCACGGTCAGGATGACGATCATCGGATCGTTGAACCAATCGGCATTCTTGCCGAGATCGAGCATCACCTGGAGCGAGCCGACCCAGAGGATCAGCAGCGCTAGCCCCACCGTGTCGATCGGCACCTTGGCGGTCGGCGTCTCACGGTCCTTCAGGTTCGACCAGCAGATCGCGATGGTGAAGATGCCGAAGGGCACGTTGATCAGGAAGATCCAGCTCCAATGGTAATTATCGGAGATGTAGCCGCCCAGGATCGGCCCCATGATCGGCGCGACGAGCGTCGTCATCGACCAGATGCCGAGCGCGGTGGCGCGCTTTTCCGGCGGGAAGACCGAGATTAGCAGCGCCTGGCTGCCGGGCATCATCGGACCCGACACGGCGCCTTGCAGCACGCGGAAGATGATGAGCGACGGCAGGCTCCACGCGATGCCGCAAAGGAACGACGCAACGGTGAACAGCGCCAGCGAGACGCAGAAGGTGCGCACCACGCCGAAGCGGCGCATCAGCCAGCCGGTGAGCGGCACCGAGATGCCATTGGCGACGGCAAACGCCGTGACGATCCAGGTCGAATTATCCGAGCTGACGCCGAGGTTGCCGGCGATCGTGGGCAGCGAGACGTTGGCGATGGTGGTGTCGAGCACCATCATGAAGGTGCCCAGCGCCAGCGCAAAGGCGACGAGGCCGAGCCGCGCGCCCGATAGCGGCGCCAGCTGTGCGGGCGGCCCGCCTGCACGCGATCCGGCGGGGGCTGCGACGCTAGCCATGCGGCTGATCGGCTGGCGTGGCAGGAGCAATGGGAGCGCGGATCATCGGATCAGCGGTTCGCGGCGATGATCTGGGCGATCTTCGCTTCGACGGCGGGATCGGCTTCGGTGACATTGCCGCGATACGGCTGAGCGGCAGGGGCGGCGAGGCGTGGCGCGCTGGTGTTCGCGGTGTCGACTTTGGCGAGCACCGACAGGCCGACGCGTAGCGGGTTCGCGCGGAGCTCCCTGGGATCGAGCATGATCCGCACCGGTACGCGCTGGACGATCTTGATCCAATTGCCGCTGGCATTCTGCGGCGGCAGCAGCGCGAAGGCGTTGCCGCTGCCGGCCGATAGCCCGGCCACGCGCCCGTGATAGACCACTTCGTCGCCATAGGCATCTGCCACCACCGTCGCGGGCTGGCCGATGCGCAGATCCTTCAGCTGCGTTTCACGGAAGTTGGCGTCAACCCACAAGCGGCTGAGCGGAACAACCGCCATCAGCGGCGTGCCGGCGGCGATCTGCTGGCCGACTTGCGCGTTGCGCTGCGCCACCACGCCGTCGATCGGCGCGACGATATGCATGTGGCTGCGCATGATGGCGGCGCGGCGGTAGGCAGCGATCGCCGAGAGCACGGCGGGATTGGTGTTGACCGCCGTGCCGGCGACGGTGCTCTGCGCCTGGGTCCGGCGGCTGCGCGCGAGGTTCAGCGCGGCGCGGGCGACCTTTACCTGATCGGCGGCGTGGCTCAGTTCCTCGCCCGAGACGGCGCCCTCGGCCGCTGCACCGCGGCGGCGGGTGTAATCGGCCTGGGCCGCGGCAAGCTGCGCTTCCGCCTGCACGACCGCGGCGCTCGATTCAGTGACGCGCGAGAAATCGGCCCGCGTGCCGCGAACGGCGCGCGCCAGCTCGGCTTCAGCCGCGGCAAGGTTCACATCTGCGGTGAGCGGATCGAGATCGATCAGCGGCTGGCCGGCCTTCACCGCCTGGGTGTTGTCCGCATGAATGGCGAGGATCGTGCCGGGATCGCGCGCAGTGATCGCCACCACGTCGCCCGCGACATAGGCGTCGTCCGTTTCCTCCTCCGGCGCGGCCAGCAGGAAGTGGAACACGGCCCAGATCGCGATGCCGACCACGACGATGATCGCCAGTCCCAGCAAAAGCCGGCGGCGAAGCGCCGGACGGCCGGCAGGCGGAGGGGCGGGAACGGCGGTATCGCTCATGATGCAGGGTTCCGGGAGGGATCGAAGCCGCCGCCCAGCGCCTGGGCCAGCCGCGCGCGGGCGGCGAGCGCGTCCACGGCGAGGGTGGTGGAAGCAAGCTGGGCGTCGAGGAGGCGGATGTCAGTGTCGATGCCGGTGAGGCGCGACTCGAGCCCGGCGTTGATGCGGACCGCGTTCAGGCGGTTGGTCTCGGCAAAGCCGCGGACGACCGCGCCTTGCGCGGCGGCCTCCGCTTCCGTGGCGCGGATGGCGGCAAGCGCATCGGCGGCTTCGCGTACAGCGTTGACGACGGTGCGGTTATAGTCCGCGATGGCGAGGTCGACTTGGGCGGTTGCGCCGGCAAGATCGGCTTTGAGGCGACCGGAGTCGAAGATCGGAAGGTGGAAGGCGCCGCCGGCGCCTGCCGTGCCGGCGTCGGCGTTGAAGAGGTTGCCGATGCCGACGGACTGAAGCCCGGCGAGCGCGATCAGGTTCACGTTGGGATAGAAGGCGCGGCGGGCGACCTGCCGGCCCGCGGCGGCGGCGTCGACGCGTGCCGCGGCGGCAGCAATATCGGCGCGGCGCGCGAGGAGATCGGCGGGAATGGTGGTCGGCAAGGCCAGGCTGGTTGGCTCGGCGAGCCGGGTGGCGCCGATACCGGAGGCATAATCGGCGCCCCGTCCGGCGAGCGCCGCCAGCGCATCAACGGCAATGACGCGTGCCGCCTCCGCTCGGGTCAGCGCAACGCGTGCCTGGGCGAGCAGGGTGGTGGCGGCTTGAACGTCAAGTTGGCTGGCGAGCTGGTTGCGCGCCCGCGTGTTAACGAGGCGCACGGCACGCTCGCGGGTGGCGATCGTCTGGCGGGCGAGCGCGGCGATGCGCTCGGCACGGGCGACTTCGGCATAGGTCGTGACGATTGAGCCAGCGAGCATCAGCCGTGCGGCATCAGCGTCATAGGTGGCGGCGGTGAGCGAGGCGCGGGCGCCCTCGATGGCGGCGCGCTGGCGACCGAACAGGTCGAGGTTCCACGACAGGTTTGCCTGCGCCGTGCCGAGGAAGCGGACGCTGCCGCCGAAGGGGGGTGGAATGGTGTAGCGGCCGGAGAGACGCGCGGCCTGCGCATTGGCGTCCGCGGTGATTTCCGGCCCTGTTTCGGCCTCGCGGCGAGCTATCACGGCCTGCGCCTGGCGGACGCGCGCGAGCGCGGCATCGAGATCGGGGCTGCCGCTGAGCGCGTCCGCGACAATACGGTCGAGCTGCGGATCGCCGAACGCCGTCCACCAGCTTGGATCGATCGCCGGCATCGGGGCGCCGGTGAGGCCAAGGTCCAGCGGTGCTTTTTGGCTGAGCTGCGGCGCAGTATCGGGCGGCGTGCAGGCGGCGAGCAGCGCGACCAAGGCGGCGGTGCCGATTGCACGGCCAGCGCCGCGGCGGCGCGGCATGACATTCATGCGGCGCATGCGTCGCTCTCCTCCGCCATCTTTTCCTCCATGGTATGGCGCAGCCGCTGCAGCATCGCGATCATCTCGGCCACGTCGGCATCGCTCCAGTCCGCGAGGAAGCCGTTCCAACACGCGATCACCTTGCGCTTGGCGGCAAGTGCCGTTTCGGTACCGGCCGGCGTCAGCGTGAGGCGGATCAGCCGGCGATCCTCATCGTCGCGCTGCCGCGAGACCCAACCCTTCGCTTCCATCTGGTCGATCAGCCGGGTCATCGCGCCCTTGTCGTGCCCCAGCTTGCGCGCGAGGCCCCCGCACGTGTCGGCGTGCCGAAAGAAGAGCGAGACCAGCGTGGTCCATTGCATCGCGGTGAGGCCATCCTCTGCGAGCGCCCGATCAACTGCAGCGACGTTCATCTGGTGGATCATGCGCACCAGATAACCAGGCGACGTTTCCGGCGAGAAAGACGAGTCGGTGAACAACACATTGGTTGCTTAGGCAATGGTTGCCGCGGCAGTCAATCCTTTGTGACGAAATGTTGCCGTCTTTCCAGCGCGCGGGTCGGCCACTAGGCTGCCCGCGTCCTCGAGGAGTTTCGAATTGCGTTTGTCGATTTCCCTGACTGCCAGCGTCGCGGCGCTCGCCCTTGTTTCTCCCGCCGTTGCCCAGTCGACGACGCAGCCGCACGCGGGCGCGGCAGCCTCCCCCGCCAAGCCAGCGCCAGTCGCCGACCTGGTGAAGGCGATCGATATCCCCTTTGAGCAGTTCACGCTGACGAACGGCCTTCGCGTTGTGGTGCATACCGACCGCAAGGCGCCGGTGGTCGCGGTGTCCGTCTGGTATGACGTCGGCTCCAAGCATGAGCCGGCGGGGAAGACCGGCTTCGCGCACTTGTTCGAACATCTCATGTTCAACGGCAGCGAGAATGCGCCGGGCGACTTCTTCGAACCGCTGAAGCAGGTGGGCGCGACCGACCTGAACGGGACCACCTATTTCGACCGCACCAATTATTTCGAGACCGTGCCTGCCGCCGCGCTGGAGCAGGCGCTGTACCTGGAAAGCGACCGCATGGGCTGGCTCACCGGCGCCATATCGCAGGCGGTGCTCGATGAGCAGCGCGGGGTTGTCCAGAACGAGAAGCGCCAGGGTGATAACGAGCCTTATGGCCTGGTCAGCTACAAATTGATCGAAGGCGTGTTCCCGAAAGGTCATCCTTATGGCCACAGCACGATCGGCTCGATGGCGGATCTCGATCGCGCCAGCGTTCAGGATGTAAAGGACTGGTTCCGCGATCACTATGGCCCCAACAATGCCGTGCTGGTGCTGGCCGGCGACATCGATGTACCGACCGCGCGGCGGCTGACCGAAAAATACTTCGGAGCGATCAAGCCGGGGCCAAAGAGCGTCGCGCCGCAAGCGGCGGTGCCGGCGCTGGCGCAGCCGCGCAACGAGGTGATGAAGGACCGGGTTGCCGCGCCGCTGGTGGTGAAGAGCTGGCCCGTGCCCGGCCTGAACGATGCGGCAGCGCCGGCGCTTGAGGTTGCGGCAGCGGTGCTGGGCGGCCTCGCCAGCTCGCGCTTCGACAATGCGCTGGTGAAGGGGGACAAGACGGCCGTTCAGGTGAGCGCGAGCTATTCCGATTTCGCGCAGGTCGGCACGTTCACCATCCAGGCGCTGGTTCGCCCCGACGTCGACCCCGCGATCGTCTCGCGGCGTCTGGACGAGCTCGTCGCCGAGTTCATCCGCAACGGACCGACGGCGGATGAGGTGCAGCGCACGCTAACCAGCACGATCTCGCGCCGGCTTGGTGGGCTGGAGGCGGTCGGCGGCAGCGGCGGCAAGGCAGTCGCGCTGGCGGAAGGTGCGCTTTATTCGAACGATCCGGGCTTTTACAAAAAGCAGCTCGCCGCGCTGGCCCTGCAGACACCGGCCAGCGTGAAGGCGGCCGTGCAGCACTGGCTGAAGCGCCCGAGCTACAGCCTGACCGTGGTGCCCGGCGATCGCGATGCGTACGAGGAAGCGCAGGTGCCGCCGCCAGCGGAGCAGGCGCCGGCGCCCGACGTCGCAGCCAAAGGCACGCGTGAGCCGATGCCGGCGGTGGGCGACGTGGGCGCGCTTGCCTTCCCGAAGGTGGAACGCGCGCGGCTCTCGAACGGCGTCGAGCTTGTCTATGCGCAGCGCACCACCGTGCCGGTCACGCAGATGGTGGCGAGCTTCGACGCTGGTGCTGCCGCCGACGTGGCGGACAAGCTGGGGACGCAGAGCATGACGCTCGCCATGATCGATGAGGGGACCGCGCGGCTCAATTCGATCCAGCTAGCCGAGGCAAAGGAGCGGCTCGGCCTCGACATCTTCACCGGCTCTTCCGCCGACCGCACCACCGTCAGTTTCCGCGCGCCAAGCGCCAATCTGGCGCCAGCGCTGGACCTTTGGGCCGATCTGCTGCGCGCGCCGTCATTCCCCGACAGCGAGCTGGCGCGCGTTCGTGCGCAGATGCTGACCCAGATCGCGCAGGAGCAGACCGACCCCGAAGGGATCGAGCAGCGCATCGCGCCGCCGATCCTCTACGGCCCGTCGCACCCGTATGCGAAGAACCAGGGCAGCGGCGATGCAAAGGCCGTGGCGGCGTTGACGCGCGCCGATCTTGTCGCCTTTCATCGTGCTTGGCTGCGCCCGGAAAAGGCGAAGGTGTTCGTGGTGTCCGACCGCCCGCTCGCCGAAGTGCAGGCCGGGTTGAACCGCGTGCTGGCCGGCTGGAAGGGCGAGGGCACGGCGGGCACCAAGCTATTCCTCAAGGATCGCCCGGCGCCGACGCCGCGCATCGTGCTCGCGGATCGGCCGAATTCGCCGCAGTCGCGGATCTCCGGCCTGCTTCGTACCGGTATGCGCGGCACGGACGATCTCCTGCCCGTCATCACCGCCAATGATGCGCTGGGCGGCGATTTCCTTGGCCGCATCAACATGGACCTGCGCGAAACGAAGCATTGGTCCTACGGCGCGTACGGGGGCTTCGGCCGCCACGCCGAAGAGGCATCCTACCAGCTTCGTGCGCCTGTTCAGGCGGACAAGACGGGTGCGTCCATCGCGGCCATGCGGACCGAGATGGCCGCGTTCGTCGGTGACCGCCCGATGACCCAGGCGGAGTTTCAGCGCACGATTACCGGCGCGACTCGGTCGCTCGCTGGGAACTTCGAGACGTCGAGGGCGGTGCTGAGCGCGATGCAGGCGAACGATCTGTATCGTCGGCCGGACGATTATTATGGCACCATCACCCAGCGGTATCGCGCCATGACCCGCGACCAGCTCAATGGCGCGATCCGTAGCGTCATTGATCCGAACCGCTTCGTCTGGATCGTGATCGGCGACGCCAAGACGGTTCGGCCGCAGCTTGACTCGTTGGGACTGCCCGTCGAGGTAATGCGTGCCGCGTCCGTCACGGACGTACCCCAAGGAGAGTGAATGATGGCTGGAGTGGACGGTACCTACGACGTCACTGTGAAGTCCCCGCTGGGCGACCAGAAGTCGACGCTGACAGTGAAGAGCGACGGCAACACGTTCACCGGCACCAATTCCGGCGCCATGGGCGCGTCCGACGTATCGGGCGAAGTGAACGGCAACACGCTGACGTGGAAGCAGCAGATGACCGTGCCGATGCCGATGACGCTGGACATGAATGTCACCATCGACGGCGACACGGTGACCGGCAACGTCGGCGCTGGTGCGTTCGGCAGTTTCCCGCTGACCGGCACGCGGGTCGGCTGATCGAGAAATGAGCATTGCCCCGGCAACTGGCCGGGGCAATGGATGTAGTTTGCGGCGCCGCCCGGCATCGGTTGATCACTTGATACGCGCGACGACCTCTTCGAGCTGGTCGGTTGCTGCGTTCCAGCCGGCCTCGAAGCCCATGGCTTCATGCTGGTCGCGGGCGTCCTTTGTCCAATGACGGGCAATCGCGGTGTACCGCGTCTTGCCACCCTGGTCCGCGAAACTGTCGATACGGACCATGAACGGCCCCGCGGGCATCCAACCCGGCAGAAAGGCGTCCGTACTGACGATCAGGCGCTCGGGCACCACCTCCAGATAAACACCCTCGGAGGGTTGTTCCTCGCCGTTCGGCCCGCGCATCACCATCGCGCTGCGGCCACCGGCGCGCAGATCCTGTTCGATCACCTCGACCGACCATGGACGCGGGACGAACCATTCGGCGAAATGCTCGGTCCACGCCCTCCAGACGGTTGCGATCGGCGCGTCGATCAGGCGTTCGATCTTCAGCTCGTGCATCCTCTGTTCCTTAGTTCGTGAAATCGCCAGTGCGCACCGGGCCGCTGCGATCATAGACGCTCATCACCACCCCCGTGTCGCTGACGCGGTGATCCACGAGGCGCAGACCAGTGGCGGACGCGGCATCACCAGTGAGCACGCGTTTGCCCGCGCCCAGGATGATGGGCATGACCGTGAGGAACAATCGGTCGATCAGCCCTGCGCCGAACAGCGCGGGGTAAAGCTGGCTACTGCCCTGGATCAGCAGGTCCGGGCCTTCGCTGTTGCGCAAGGCGGCCGCCGTTCGCACGGGATTGCCGACCAGCGGCTGCGATCTGCGCCAGCCGAGCGTGTCGGGGCGAGAGGTGACGACATATTTGGTGATGCGGTCAAAGCGTTCCCCGATCGGGTTGACGAGGTGGCGCGGCCAGTAATCGGCAAAGATATCGTACGTGCGCCGGCCGAGCAGCAGGTCATATTCAGCGCCCTCGATATGCTCGGCAATAAAGGCGTCGGTCGTTTGGTCCGAATATCCCGCCGCCCATCCGCCATAAGCGAAGCCGCCGCTCCGATCCTCGTCCGGCCCACCGGGTGCCTGCACCACACCGTCGACCGACATGAAAAGCCCACCGATGACCTTACGCACCCGCCGAATCCCCGGCACGAGCGCGTTCGATCGCGGCGATGTCGATCTTCTTCATCGTCATCATGGCCTCCATTGCACGCCTGGCGGCGGCAGGGTCCGGATCGGCCAGCGCCGCCATCAGCGCGCGGGGTGTGATCTGCCAGGAGAAGCCCCACCGGTCCTTGCACCAGCCGCAGTCGCTCTCCACGCCGCCGTTGCCGACGACCGCATTCCAGTAACGATCGGTTTCCTCCTGATCATCGGTCAGCACCATGAAGCTGACCGCCTCATTGGGGGTGAAGTTGGGTCCGCCATTGAGGCCGAGGAAAGGACGGCCAAGCACGCTGAACATAACGGTCAGCTCCCCGCCGGCGGCCATGGATGGATTGTCTGCCGGCGAATTCTGTGCCGCGCCGACATGGCTGTCCGGGAATACGCTGGCGTAGAAGCTGGCGGCTTCGCGTGCTTGCCCCCGATCAAACCAGACGCAGGTCACGAGCTTGTCCTCAGTCATCATCTCTCTCCCACCAAGACGGTGTCAGGCTGGCGCTCCCGGCGCGACGACACCGAAGGCGGCACCGTGAGGATCGCTGGCGACGATCACCCGATCGCCGCCGGGCACCTCCATCGGGCCCGCGTGGACCATGCCACCGCCGGCCTTCACCTTCGCCGCGGCTTCTTCAATATTCGGGACGCGGAAGTAGAAGAGCCAGCCGGGCGGCTGGCTGCCGGCCTTCATCGTGGCGCCAATGACCTCTGCGTTCACGGCAGCAAAGACATAGTCGCCCATGTCACCGGGCATCGTCATCCGGTCGGGATAGGTCCAGCCGAACACGTCGGCATAAAAGCCATTGCTGCCGGCCTGATCGGTGGTGGAAAGCTCGTGCCAATTGCACTTGCCCATGCCGGTGCGCTCCCACGAATGGCTTGGCTCGTCGCTTTCACCCCGCATGACGTAGAGCGGATTGCCCTGAGGGTCGGCGACCATTGCCATTCGGCCAACGCCCGGCATGTCAAAGGCGGGTAGTTGGACGCTGCCACCGGCTTGATTGATCCGGGCGACCGTTGCATCGACATCATCGACGCCGACGTAGAACAACCACATCGGCCTGCCGCCGCCCTGCACCATCTCCGGCGAGAGGCGCATCAGGCCGCCTACCGCGTCGCCAGACGCCGCTTCGATCATCCGGTAGTCCATCTCGCCTTCAGGCTTCGGCCCTACCGTCCAGCCGATCACGGCCTCGTAAAAAGTCTTGGACGCGTCGGGGTCGGTGGACAGGAGTTCGTACCAGATCGGCGTGCCATGGGTGTTGCGCATCGTCGCTCTCCCTTGCTCAGCGATCGACCACGGGCGCGAACCCGCCGAACATCATGCGCTTGCCGTCGAAGGGGCGATCGCCTCCACCCGACAATCGCGTGTCGCTCATCAGCTGCTCCCAAGCGGCGTCGCGGACCTGCTTCGACGGCCACTCGATCCAGCCAAGCGCGACTGTGTCGCCATCCTCGGCCTTTGCCGCGCGACGGAAGTCCGTGACCTTGCCGTCGGGCACGTCATTGCCCCAGGTATCGACCACACGGGTCGCGCCGTGATCGAGGAATGCGGCGGCGGAGGTTTGTGAAAAGGCGCGATAAGCCTCTTTCCTGTCCTGCGGCACAGGCAGGATCACGCCGTCGATATAGCCGCAATCGCCGCCTGCGCCGGCTTCGTGCAGCAGCTCGAACCCGCCGTAGATCATGCGCTTCCCGTCGAACGGCATGTCGCCCATCTTCTCCATGCGCGGATCGCTCATCATCTTCTGGCCGGCGGAGTCGCGGGTGGCCTTGTTCGGATATTCCACCCAGCTGAACAGGACGGTCTCGTCATCCTTGGCCTGCACGGCGCGGTAGAGGTCGTTCACCTCGCCGCGCGGCACGTCGTCACCCCAGCCTTCGACCATGCGAGCGGCGCCGAACTCCTTGAACAGATCAAGCGCACCCTCCGCATGATCGACATATTTCTGCTTGTTGGCGGTCGGCACCGCGACCACGAACCCGTCCACGTAGGTCATGCCGCTTCCCCCATCTTTTCGAGCCAGGCGCGCAGTTCGGCAGGTGGCTGACCCGTGAAGCCCGCGAGCTGATCCGCCAGCGCACGTTCAAAGGCCGGGCGGGCGGTGCCGCGCTCAACATAGGCCTGAAGGTTCGGGTAAGCGTCGAGGTGGCCGTCGCCAGCGACGATGCGCAGCACCGATACCATCAGGAGGTCGCCGGCGGTGAAGGTGTCCCCTTCCAGCCACGTGTCGTCACCAAGGCGATCGGACAACTCGCCCAAACGCCCGTCGATGCGCGCGTTTACGGAGGGGAGGCGCGGCTTTGACCATGGCGCGTCTGCTTCGAACAAGGTGGCGATTGCGTGATCCATTATCGGCGGCTCCACCGTGTTCAGCGCGGCGAACATCCATTCGATCGCGCGGGAGCGGGCCGCCGGGTCGGTCGGCAGCAGCTTGCCGTGCCGATCTGCGATGTGAAGCACGATGGCACCCGACTCAAACAGGGTAAGGTCGCCTTCCTGGTAGGTCGGCACTTGGCCGAACGGCTGGCGCGCGCGATGCGGCGGGTGCCTCTGGCTCCCCTGAGCCAAGTATAGCACGTCATAGGGCTGACCGACTTCTTCCAGCGCCCAGCGCACGCGCAGGTCCCGGACCTGTCCGCGGGCAAACGGCGGCACCCAATCGAAGGCGGTGATGATCGGCTTGTTCATCCTATCTTCCTCTCCATTTCAGGCGAACGGCCCTGCACCCTGCGCCGCTGCAATCAGCAGGATCGCCAGAGCGGTCACGGCAAAGGCGCAAAGGCCGCCAAGCACGGCGCGATGATCAAGGGGCATGATCGTCTCCCTTCGGCGGCTGACCAGCATCCGGATCGTCAGGCGTCGCCCTCTTTCTTCTGGCCTTTGAGCAGCGCCACCACGGCCATGGCATGGCCGTGGCCCAGCCCCAGATCGGTCTTCAGCGCCTCGACAATGGCCATCGGGCGAATGCCGGCGGCCAGCGTCCCGCCCTGCGTCCAACCCTTTTCCGCGCCCATCGCGCGCAGGTCCGCCGGGGTCTTGCCGGTCTTCTTCTCGATCGTGTCGAGATACGCCTGGAACGACATGATCCGTCTCCTCAGGCGCTGGTTGCTGCGGTGGGATCCATGGTTGCCGCGGCCGCTTCCATGTCCATGAACGCCGGCTCCCAGGTGTGGCCGTCGAGATCCTCGAAGGCGCGGCCGTACATGAAGCCGAGATCCTGCCGGTCGCGCGTCTCGCGGCCGCCGGCGGCAATCGCCGCCTCGGTGATCGCGTCCACGGCGGCCCGGCTGTCGAACGAAAGGGCGAGCAGCACGCCGCTGGTGGTGTGCGCGTCGATCAGCGTCTTGTTGGTGAAGGTGGCGTAGAAAGCGGTGTCGAGCAGCATCACGCTGATCGCGTCTGACCAGACCATCGACGACGCTTGTTCATTGGAGAACATCGGGTTCTTGGTGAAGCCCAGCGCCTCGTAGAAGGCAGTGGCGGCAGCGACATTGGCGACTGGCAGGTTCACGAAGATCATCTTGGTCATGCGAAACGCTCCGTTTGCGACTCGATGCTTGAGATTTCTGGAGCATTTAGTTATCTAAAACAACCATGAAGTTAGAAAAAATGACGAACGGCGAAAGTGGGGCGGTAAAACGGTGGTATGACGATGCATGCGGCACCGCGCTGGCGATGGAGTTGGTGGGGGAGCGCTGGTCCTTGCTGATCGTGCGCGAGCTGATGTTCGGGCCGCGCCGCTTTGGCGAGTTGAAGGCGTCACTCGGCGGGATCAGCGCCAATGTGCTGACGCAGCGGCTCGAGGGGCTGGAGCGCGCGCATATCGTGAAGCGCGAACGGCTGCCGCCGCCTGCCAATGTGCAGGTTTATGGGCTGACCGCCTGGGGATACCAAGCGGAGGAGCCGATCAAGGCGCTTGGCGCCTGGGCGGCGCGCTCTCCGGATCATGATCCGATGCTGCCGTTGTCGGCAGCGTCGATGATGCTGTCGCTGCGCACGATGATCGATGTGGCGGCGGCGCGGGCGATGCCGGATATGGCGGTGGGGTTCACCTTCGGGCCGGAATCGTTCGTTGCGCGGCTGGAGTGTGGCGACTTGCCGATCGTGCGCGGGAGTGCGGCGGTGGACGTGCATTTCGCCACCACGCCGCGGATCATGGCGAACCTGACCTATGGCAAATGGCCGATCACCGAAGCCGAAGCCGCGGGCGAATTGGTGTTCACCGGGGACCGGGAACTGGCGGCACGCTTCATCGATCTCTTCAGGCTACCGACGAAAGCAGAGGTTGAATAACCCGCGAAACACCGCCTAAGGCATTCGTGTTACTTTCGAGGCGCGCATGACCGACATTCCGAATACGCTTCCCGACAGCCGCGAGACCACGATCCTCGACGCGCCCGACAAGATGGTGAGCGTGCGCGAGATGTTCGGCATCGACAGCGACATGCAATGCCCCGCCTTCAGCGAGGCGGACGAGCGGGTGCCGGATCTCGACCCCGCCTATGTGTTCGATCCGGACACGACCATGGCGGTGCTGGCCGGCTTTGCGCACAACCGCCGCGTGATGGTGCAGGGCTATCACGGCACCGGCAAGTCGACGCACATCGAGCAGGTCGCGGCGCGGCTGAAATGGCCGTGCATCCGCATCAACCTCGATGCGCACATCAGCCGTATCGACCTCATTGGCCGCGACGCGATCGTGCTGAAGGACGGCCAGCAGATCACCGAATTCCGCGAAGGCCTGCTGCCCTGGGCGCTGCAGACGCCGACCGCGCTCGTCTTCGACGAATATGACGCCGGGCGCCCGGATGTGATGTTCGTGATCCAGCGCGTGCTGGAAACAGAGGGCAAGCTGACGTTGCTCGACCAGAATCGCGTGATCCGGCCGAACCCCTATTTTCGCCTGTTCGCCACCGCCAACACGGTCGGCCTGGGCGATACGAGCGGGCTGTATCATGGCACGCAGCAGATCAATCAGGGCCAGATGGACCGCTGGAACATCGTCGTCACGCTGAACTATCTGCCGGCCGCGACCGAGGCGAACATCGTGCTCGCGAAGTCGGGCGAATATGACAAGCCCGACGGCAAGAAGCAGGTCGAAGACATGGTCCGCGTGGCCGACCTGACGCGCAAGGGCTTCATCAACGGCGACATCTCCACCGTGATGAGCCCGCGCACGGTGATCACCTGGGCGCAGAACACGCTGATCTTCAAGGACGTCGGCTTCGCATTCCGCCTGTCGTTCCTCAACAAGTGCGATGAGGCCGAGCGGCCGCTGGTGGCGGAATATTACCAGCGCGTGTTCGGGAAGGACCTGCCGGAGAGCGTGGTCGGAAAGGGCTGATGCGCGAGCGATGACGCGCCGCGCCATCCTGCACATCGGCGCGGAGAAGACCGGTACCACCACGCTGCAGACGGCGTTTTGTAGGGATGCTGCACGGCTGGCCGATCTTGGGGTTCGCTACCCCGATCTTGGCGGAGCGGGCCATGCGGCGCTGGTCTACGCGGCGGCGGACGCCGACACACAGGTCGCTGACCTAGCGCCGCATATCGGCCTGATGTCAGGCGAATCGCACGCCGCTTTTGTCAGGCGTTTGGAAGAGCGCCTCGCCGCCGAAATCGCCGCGCATAGTGGCGCGCGCTTTGTCTTTTCCACCGAACATGCGCAGTCTCGGCTCATCAGCGCGGCATCTCTGCAGCAACTTCAGGCACTGCTCGCACGGTATTTCGACACGGTTGAAGTTGCCGTTTATCTCCGACGGTGGGACCGGATGGCGATGAGCTTTCATGCAACGGCGATGCGCAACGGACCGGGACCGTCCTTTTCCTTTGCGCGTTTCGCGGGGTCGACGCTGCTCGATTACCCGGTGTTGCTCGATCGCTGGGCGCGAGTTTTCGGCGAGGAGCACGTTCACGTCGGCATTTTCCATCGACCCGATCTCATCAACGGTTCAATTCTCGACGACTTCACGACACGCTTCGAGCTTCCGGCGCTGACACCCGTCGACGATCAGAACGTTTCGCTCGATCCGAGCGGCCAGGCCGTGCTTCGCGTGATCGACAAGGCTTCGGCCGACCTGCCGAAGGCACAGCAACTGGCCGTGCGCGAAGCGGTTGCGGAGACGTTGCGGCCTGATCGCGCCAGCGCCTTGCCTGTCGCGCGCGATCAGGCGATGAGCTTTGTTCAAGGCTACGCGCAGGACGAAGCCGAGATATGTCGTCGCTGGTTTCCCGATCGTCAAACATTGTTCGACGATCGGTTCGACGATTATCCGGAGCGGCCCGAGCCGGCGGTGCGGACGTGGCGTGACGCTTCGGTCGCGCTGATCGACGCACTTCTCAGCGTTATCGATAGAGAGGCCCAATCCCGCGCCGAGACCCGTTACTATCGTGCCCTCCATCATCGCCGCGGGAACCGTATCGACCTTGCCGAGGCGGAGATCCGCGAAGCGGTGCTGCTGCGGCCGCAGTCTGCCGCCTATTGGAATGTCCTGGCCGACATTCTTCACGGCGCCGGGCGGACCGAAGACGCGCGTGAAGCGGTCGCGGCCGGGCTTCGTGAGGTGCCCGACAATGCGCACCTTCTCGCGCTCCGCGACCAACTCGATCCTAAATAGAGCGCCGCTTGTGTGCAGCCACGATGAGATTAGGATAAAGCCATGGCCACCGAAACGCCTCTCGACCGGTTCAAGAACGTTCTTGGCGGCGCGTCGCGTGCGCTGTCCGAGGAGCAGGAGGTGGAGCTTGCCTTCACCGCCGACGCGCCGACCCAGTCCGGCAAGCATCTCAAGGTGCCGATGCCGGCCCGCAGTCTGCCTGCCGATCAGGTGGCGGAGGCGCGTGGATTCGCCGATGGTTTCGCGCTGCGGCTGAAGCATCACGATATTGCGCTCCACCAGCGCGGCGCGCCGCAGGAGGCACTGGCGCGGGCGGTGTTCGACGCGGTGGAAGGCGCGCGTGTCGAGGCGCTTGGCAGCCGTGGCTATCAGGGGATCACCGATAACCTGGCGCGGGCGCTGGACGTGCGGCTGCGGGCGGATCCGATCACCCGCGCCCGGACGCGCGACGAGGTGCCGCTGTCGACCGCGCTTGGGCTGCTGGTGCGCGAGGCGCTGACCGGCGAGCAATCGCCCGACGCTGCCCAGCCGGGACTTGCCCTGGTCCGCGAGTGGATCGAGCAGCGCGCCGATCTGTCAAACCTCGCCTTTGCGCTGGACGATCAGCGCGCCTTTCAGTCGCTCGCGATGAAGCTGCTGGAGGATCTCGAACTCGTTGAGGGTGATCAGGCGCCCGAGGAAAGCGACGACGGCGGCAACGAGGACGAAGGCACCGACAGCGAGCAGCAGGACGAGGGCGAGGAAGGCGAGAGCCAGGACGGCGAGGGGCAGGCCGAATCGGAGCAGCGCGGCGAGCAGCGCGAGTCGGATGACAGCGACGGCGAAGGCCAGGAGCAGGGCGAGGAAAGCTACGACGATCTCGACGGCGAGCCGGGCGACGATGGTGAGGAGGGCATGCAGCCCGTGCGCCCGAACCGCCCGCCGGCGGATTGGTCGCCGCAGTTCGAATACAAGGCGTGGACCACGCAATTCGATGAGGTGATCGCAGCCTCCGAATTGTGCGACAATGACGAGCTGGCACGACTGCGCGGCTATCTCGATCAGCAGCTCGTGCCCTTGCAGGCGGTCGTGTCGCGTCTCGCCAACCGCCTGCAACGCCGACTGATGGCGCAGCAGAACCGGTCATGGAATTTCGACCAGGAGGAGGGCCTGCTGGACGCGGCCCGTTTGGCACGGGTCGTCATCAACCCGATGCAGTCGCTGTCGTACAAGGTGGAAAAGGACACCGAGTTCAAGGACACGGTGGTCACGCTGCTGATCGACAATTCGGGATCGATGCGCGGGCGGCCAATCTCGATTGCGGCGATCAGCGCGGACATCCTCGCCCGCACGCTGGAACGGTGCGGCGTGAAGACGGAGATCCTGGGCTTCACGACCCGCGCCTGGAAGGGTGGGCAGAGCCGGGAAACATGGCTTGCTGCCGGACGACCGCCGCAGCCGGGCCGGCTGAACGACGTGCGCCATATCGTTTACAAAATGGCGGACGAACCATGGCGGCGGGCGCGCAATTCGCTCGGCCTGATGATGCGCGAAGGGCTGCTGAAGGAGAATATCGACGGCGAGGCGCTGCTGTGGGCGCACACCCGCCTGATCGCGCGACCGGAGGAGCGGCGGATCCTCATGGTGATCTCCGACGGTGCGCCGGTGGATGATTCAACGCTGTCGGTGAACAGCGGCTCCTATCTGGAGCGGCACCTGCGCCAAGTGATCGACTGGATCGAGCGCAAGTCTCCCGTGGAGCTCATCGCGATCGGGATCGGGCATGACGTGACGCGCTATTACAGCCGCGCGGTGACGATCATGGATGCGGAGCAATTGGGCGGCACGATCATCGAGCAACTCGCCGCGCTGTTCGACGCGGAATAGGGGCTCAAGGCGGGGCGTTTGGTTCGCCAGAATGCGTGTCCAGGACGCGCAGGTCGCTGCTTTGGGTATGCGGCCTGCCACGCACGATCACCGCACATGTGATAAGGCCGGACGGAAGTGATCGAGCGCAGCTACCGAGTGATGAGCGCCGAAGGGTGCGAAAACAACATCATAGCCTCCTGCGCCTGAGTGACGGCTCGGGCAGGCAATCACCCGCCGGCTGACTCTTCGGCGCGTTCGATCGGCTGCGCCGAACAACCGCCTTACAATCGCACTGGTTCGCCCTTACGAATCCGGCCGAGTGGTGATGGGAACGGGCGTGAAGGAGGCAGAGGGCTTGCTTGTGTTCGTGGCGCTATCACTGGCGACTGGCTGTATCTGGCGAGGCGGCGATGGGCGACCTTGATCCCGCCGCCAAGGTCAAGCGGGCGATCCACTTGGCCGTGTGGCACAGGCCTGGGGCACGGTTGCGTCACCTGATGAGAGCCGCGTGACCACCCGGCAGCGAACGATCCTATTGCTGGGTGGCACGGGATTCATCGGCACCAATCTTGGCCGTTCGCTCGTTGCGGCTGGTCACAAGGTTTTTGTGGCGGCGCGCACAACGGATCACGTCCCGCGATCGGCAGCGGTACTGCCTATGCCGTTCGCGCTGAAGGCGGTTGAGGACCTTGCCGCGCTTGTCCGGCGCGAGGCGGTCGACACGGTTGTTCACCTGGTTTCGGGATTGAAGCCGTCGAGCGGCCTGTCCGATTATCTCGCGGAACGGGAAGCGGTACTGACGCCAACGATCCGGTTGGGGCGTGCGCTCGCCGATGCGGGTGCGCGCCTGATCTACTTTTCCTCGGGCGGCACGGTCTACGGCGCGGGGGTCGAAGGGCTTGCCTCGGAAGACGACCCCTGCGCGCCGATCAGCTTCTATGGCCAGTCCAAGCTGGAGACGGAGCTTCACCTTCGATTTCTGGAGCGCTCATGCGGGCTGCGGACGCTGATCCTCCGGCCATCCAACCCCTACGGGCCAGGGCAGCCGCTCGACGGGGGACAGGGTCTTGTTTCCGTGCTGCTGGGGCGCATCCGCGACAGGCGTGCGCTTGATGTCTGGGGGGATGGCTCCAGTACGCGCGACTATATCCATATCGACGATCTTGTTGCGATGGTCGGCGCGCTGATCGCGCAGGATGCGGTTGGCATGACGTTGAACATCGGTAGTGGCGAGGGGCATTCGTTATTGGATGTCGTGCGCATCGTTGAGCAGGTGACTGGCCGCGGCATGCCCCTAAATTTCCTTCCTGCACGTCCGGCGGACGTGCCCCGACTAGTCCTTAATGTGGAGCGACTACGCCAAATGGGGCTCCACCAGAATCGGCCGCTCGAAGACGGTATCCGTCAATATACCGCATCATTTGGGCTGATCGCTGGCTGACTGCCAGTGCCTGAACCTGCAGCAAGACGCGGCCGGGGCCGCCGCAGTGCTTCGCTGAGGGTTGGCTGGTCTGATCCGCTTCGGAGATACAGACGCCACCGGTTGATGAAATCCGGTGCACTACGTAGAGCAAGGCCGGGCAGCGCCGAGGCAGGCTATCGAAGGGGGCATCAGCATATGCGCATTACGATGATCGGCTCGGGGTACGTCGGGCTCGTGTCGGGGGCGTGCTTCGCTGATTTCGGCCACGCCGTATGCTGCGTCGACAAGGATGCGGGCAAGATTGACGCGCTGCACGCCGGACGCATGCCGATCTATGAGCCGGGTCTAGACCAGCTGGTCGCCAGCAATGTCGCGGCGGGCCGGCTGACTTTCACCACCGATCTGGCGTCTGGCGTGGCGGGCGCGGATGCCGTGTTCATTGCCGTCGGCACGCCGTCGCGCCGCGGCGATGGCCATGCCGACCTGTCGTACGTCTATGCCGCCACCGAGGAGATCGCACGGGCCGCAACGGGTCCGCTCGTGGTCGTCACCAAATCGACCGTTCCGGTTGGCACGGGTGACCGGGTGGAGCAGATCCTGCGCGATACCCGCCCGGATATTGAGTTCGCGGTCGTGTCCAATCCGGAGTTCCTGCGCGAGGGCGCCGCGATCGGAGACTTCAAGCGGCCGGATCGCATCGTCATCGGTACGGATGACGAGCGTGCGCGCGAGGTGATGCGCGAAATCTATCGGCCGCTCTATCTTGGCGAGAGCCCGATCCTGTTCACGGGACGCCGCACGTCCGAGCTCACCAAATATGCCGCCAATGCCTTTCTGGCGACCAAGATCACCTTCATCAACGAAATAGCGAACCTTTGCGAAGCGGTAGGCGCCGACGTGAAGGACGTGGCCCGCGGCATCGGGCTCGACAATCGGATCGGGCGCAAGTTCCTCCACGCCGGGCCGGGCTATGGCGGCTCGTGCTTCCCGAAGGACACGCTGGCGTTGCTGAAGACGGCGGAGGATTTCGACACGCCGGTGCACGTCGTCGAAGCCGTCGTGAAGGTGAATGACGTCCGAAAGCGCGCAATGGGCCGCAAGGTCGTCGCCGCGCTTGGCGCAGATCCCCGCGGCAGGACCGTTGCGGTCCTCGGCCTTACCTTCAAGCCCAACACCGACGACATGCGCGACGCGCCCTCGATCGCGATTGTGCAGAGCCTGATCGATGCCGGCGTGACCGTGAAGGCTTATGATCCGGAGGGGATGGATGCCGCCAAGGGCGTGATGCCGGCATCGCTGGTCTATTGTGGGGATCCGTACGAGGCGGCAGACGGCGCTGATGCGGTGGCGATCGTTACCGAATGGGACGCGTTTCGTGCGCTCGATCTGGCGCGGCTCAAGCGGACGATGAAGGCACCCGTGCTTGTCGACCTGCGCAACATCTACGAGCGTCAGGATGCAGAGCGTGCCGGCTTCAGCTATACGGCTATCGGCCGGTGACCCGGCCGGGCATCGCGGGGGTTCTGGAAACGGCGCTCTATGTCGACGACATGGCGCGGTCGGCAGCGTTCTTCCGCGATGTGCTGGGGCTTTCCCCGATGTTCGAGAGCGACCGTCTTACTGCTTTTGATGCGGGGCATGGCGGCGTGTTGCTCGTGTTCGCCCGAGGAAAATCCATTGAGGATGTGGTGACGCCGCGCGGGACGATCCCGGGCCATGACGGACTTGGCCCTTTGCACATGGCGTTTGCCATCATTGCTGCCGATTACGAACCGTGGCGCGCGCAGTTGGCGACGCATGGTGTTGCGATCACGCAGGAAGTCTCGTGGCCGGCGGGCGGGCGGAGCCTCTACTTCAACGATCCCGACGGCCATGTCTTGGAACTCGCCACCCCCGGGCTTTGGAAGAATGATGCGGACCGCCCGTCAGCTGCATGACGTCTGCGCGTGAGCGCAGATAGGGGATGGGGAACTGCTGCGGCTTCCGGAGGATTTTGACGCCATGCCGACCCAAGGAGTTACCGTGATCTCACGCAGCCTTTTCGTTGCCGGTCTGCTGGCCGCCACCGCCTGCTCTGCCGAGCCGCAGCCCGCCGACCCCGCGGCGGAGGCACAGAACGGCGCTGCCACCGCGTCAACGGGTAAGCCGTTTGTCGAGACGGTGATTGCCGACTTTGACCAGCCGTGGGCCATGACGTTCCTACCGGACGGCCGAATGCTGGTAACAGAGAAGCAGGGCGCGCTCCTGCTTGTCGCTGCCGATGGGAAGAGCCGCGTGCAGCTTGCCACACTGCCGGTGGATGCCGAAGGGCAGGGTGGGTTGATGGACGTCGTGCTGGCGCCCGACTTTACGCGATCGAAGCGCGTCTATCTCAGCTGGTCCGCAGCAGAAGCGGGCGGCAAGGGTGTGGTGCTCGCGCGCGGCGTGCTCGACGATGCAACGGCGGGTGGGGAAAAGCTGCGCCAGATCGAAGTGCTGTTCCGCGCCACGCCCTTCGTGTCAGGCGCCGGCCATTATTCCGGTCGGATCGCGTTCTCGCCCGATGGCCGCTACCTCTTCTTCACCAATGGCGAGCGACAGAAGTTTGATCCCGCGCAAGATCCGAAGGCGACGCTTGGCAAGGTGCTGCGCCTGACGCCAGACGGCAGGCCCGCGCCCGGCAACCCGCTCGCCGCCAAAGGCTTCCATCCGGCTGTGTGGAGCTATGGCCATCGCAACCTGCTGGGCATCGCCTTTGATGCGGCCGGCAACCTGTGGGAACAGGAGATGGGGCCGAAGGGCGGCGATGAGCTGAACCTCGTGCTTCCCGGCCGCAACTACGGCTATCCCAAGGTGTCGAACGGCGATCATTATGATGGCAAGCCGATCCCTGACCATGCCCCAGGCGATGGGTTTGAGGCGCCCAAGGTCTGGTGGACACCGGTGATCTCGCCGGGCGGGCTGATGATTTATTCCGGGGACCTGTTTCCGCAATGGAAGGGCGACGCGTTTATCGGCGGCCTTTCGTCAAAGGCGCTGGTCCGCGTCGATCTGGACGGCACGAACGCGCGCAAGGGCGATCAATGGGACATGGGCGCCCGCATCCGTGAAGTGGAGCAGGCGCCCGATGGCTCGATCTATGTGCTGGAGGACGGCGCGCAGGGCTCCCAGGGCAGGATGATCCGCCTTACCCCCGCGCGATGAGATAGTTCATGCGCGCCGAGGCGATCGGCTTGTCCCGGCTTTCCTGCCAGGCGATCGCCTCGACGTTGGCGATGCGGTTGCCGAGCCGGGTGACGGTGCCAGCGGCATAAGTGACCCGCTGGCGCCCGCCACGCATGAAATCGATGGTGACGTTGATCGGCTTCACTCGGCCGCCGCCCTCACCCGCCAGCTGGTGGCGAAGCGCCGCAAGGGCGGCCACTTCGATCAGGCCGGTGATCGCGCCGCCCTGGACGAAGCCCGGGCGGCCGAGCACATCGGGGCCGAACGGCATGGCGAGCACCGGCAGGCCTTCCTCCCACTGCAACGTGGCACCCAGCAGATCCGCATAAGGAGGCAGCTTCACGCGCCGTCTCCCAGGAACATGAACGTGCCGGAGACATGCGCGACCGGATCGTTCGGATCGCCATCGTGCGCCTGGCCACGCACGAAGCTGATCGAGCGCTTGATCGCATAGCATTCGCCATGCCCGATGACCGTGTGGCCCGGCTTGGCCGGGCGGAGATAATCAACGCGCAAGTCGAGCGTGGCATGCGGAACGAAGCGGCCGAGCTTGCGCATCGTGGCGAGGCTGGTGGCGATGTCCATCAGGGCAAAGATGGGCCCGGAGGCAATCACGCCTGATTCCTCGTCGCCGATCATGTCTTCCTGATAGGGCAGCGCCAGCTCGCACCAATCCTCCCCATGCGCGTGATAGGCGATACCGAGCCGGCCGCCGTGCCCGCCGAAACGCACGTCCTCCATGCCGGGAATATCGCTTAAAGCCTCGTCGATCTTCATGGTCGCGGTGTTACACCGGCCTGACGGTGGTGCAACATCCGCGGCATTGATGCATGCCGCCCGGTCATCTAAGTCGATCGTATCAATCTGCGGGAGAGTGACATGGAAGAGCGCGTAACGATCACGGTGGATGCCGGCATTGCCGACGTGCGGCTCAACCGGCCGGACAAGATGAATGCGCTCGACCCCGCCATGTTCGCTGGCCTGAACGCGGCGATCGAGAAGCTCTCCGCCATGAAGGACGTCCGCGTGGCCGTTCTGTCGGGCGAGGGGCGTGCGTTCTGTGCCGGGCTCGACATGGGGTCCATGGCAGCAGGTGGATCGGGCAACGATCTTGGCGCGCGTAGCCACGGCATGGCGAATACGGCTCAGAACGTTGCGTGGGGGTGGCGTGCGTTGCCGATGCCGGTGATCGCCGCAGTGCACGGCGTGGCGCTGGGCGGCGGTTTCCAGATCATGTCGGGTGCCTGCGTGCGCATTGCGCGCCCGGACGTGCGGCTGTCGATCCGCGAAACCTACTGGGGGCTGGTGCCGGACATGGCCGGACTTGCATTGTGGCGGACGATAGCCCGCGACGATGTGCTCCGCGATCTCACCTATAGCGCGCGTGAGTTCACTGCCGAGCAGGGGGAGCGTTATGGCTTCATCACCCGGCTGTCGGATGATCCCCGCGCCGCCGCATTCGAGCTGGCGCGTGAGATTGCCGGGCGTAATCCCGATGCGGTGAAGGCATCCAAGCGCCTCATCAACCTGATGGCTGACGGTGACACGGCAACCATGCTCCAGGCGGAGAGCGACGAACAGATCAAGCTGATGCGCTCACCAAATCAGATCGAGGCCGTGCGGGCGAACATGGAAAAGCGCGCGCCCGTCTTTGCCGACTGAGGCTTCGGTTGGGCAAGCTTCCGGCCGGCGCTTGCCTGCGTGGGCCGGATGGCGCTCATGGATGTTTCATGGGCGCCATTTACGTTGCGTGGCACAAAAGCCATCGTCGTCGGTTGAGTCCCCCGATCCAATGATGATGGGAGATTGAACATGGCTGACGCACTGACGGGCACCGCGAATAGTGTCACTGGCAAGGTGAAGGAAACCGCGGGCGCCGCGACGGGTGACCGTTCGATGCAGGCTGGCGGCATGGTCGATCAGGTGAAGGGCGCAGTGCAGAAGGCGATGGCACCTGGCGCTGACGGACAGCCTCAGATGATGGGCCAGGCAAAGGCATTTGCCAAGGAGCGTCCGTGGGCAACGGCTGCACTGGTCGGCGTGCTCGGCCTGGCAACGCTTGGGACGCTGCGCGGGAAGTAACCGCTCACAGAACAATGGCGCGTGCGAGCTTTCCAGCGCTCGCACGCGCCGCTTCTCAATGACGCTGCTTCGCGGTCGTGGCGTTAGATCGAGGCGGTATCAAGCAGCGGCTCGACCGACATGTCGAGCTATGCTGTCGCGCGGCGATCACCTCGCTAGAGCGGCTATTGCACCGCTCTCCAGCCGGCGTGCTGAAGCTTCCCTAAAGCTCGTCGCTTTTTACCCGAACGGCCTCAAGCCGAGCGACGAACTCCGCAGGCAGGCCAACGCCCTTCGGGTCAGTCATGACAATGGTCGTGTCACACGTCGCGATGCATTTCCCCGACTGGAACATCGCCGCAAGCATCTCGAAGCTTCGGTTGCCGACCCGGCCGATCCCCAAGGCGATCTCGACATCCTCGGGAAAGCTGCCTTCGGCAAGGTAGTTGATAACGTTGCGCGCGACCACGGCACGAAACGCGCCTTCCGCCATTTTGCCGCCATTCACGCGGCCAAGCTGCTGGTTCATGCGGACCCGAGCATCTTCAAACAACGATGCGTAAGCGACATTGTTGAGGTGGCCCATGGTATCCAGATCTTGGAAGCGGGTCTGCTTCACCTCGAGCTTGGGATAGGACGCAGGGTCGAGGCGCCAGGGGGCGGGGCGGGACATAACAGGTTCCGTCGTTCTGAAATGACGTTCCCCGGCAGAGACCCGGCCCAGCGACGGATTGACCGCTACTGAGCCAGGGCCTGCGCCGGGGAGCAATCGGTCGTGATGGCCGTCACGAGAGCGGTCCCGTGACGTCAGACGCGGCGCCGTTGCCGCGCTGTCCGGCGTCGGGCGCAGCCGCGTGCAGCATGCACGCGGCTGCGCTTCGGCTCAGCGCGGTGCCATGCGGATGGCGCCGTCGAGGCGGACGTCCTCGCCGTTGAAATAGCCGTTCTCGATCATCAGCGTGGCGAGTGCGGCATATTCCTCCGGATTGCCGAGGCGCTTCGGGAACGGGACGGAAGCGGAAAGCGCATCCTTCACGTTCTGCGGCGCACCCTGCAGCAGCGGCGTGTTGAAGATGCCCGGCAGGATGGTGTTGACGCGAATGCCTTCGCTCATGAGGTCGCGCGCGATCGGCAGGGTCATGCCGACGACGCCGCCCTTTGACGCCGAATAGGCGGCCTGGCCGATCTGGCCATCCTCAGCTGCAACCGACGCGGTGTTGACGATCGCGCCGCGATCGCCATCCGGCAGCGGATCGAGCGTCATCATGCCAGCGGCCGACTTGGCGATGCAACGGAAGGTGCCGACGAGGTTGATCTGGATGATCCAGTTGAACGCATCGAGCGGGAAGTGCTTGATCGAGCCGTCTTCCTTGCTGCGGCTGGCGGTCTTGATCGCGTTGCCGGTGCCGGCGCAGTTCACGAGGATCCGCTCCTGGCCGATTGCCTCGCGAGCCTTGGCGAAGCCGGCGTCGACCGACGCCTCGTCCGTCACGTTGACCTTGCAGAAAACGCCGCCGAGTTCCTGGGCAAGCGCCTCGCCCTTTTCTTCCTGAAGGTCGAAAATCGCGACCTTCACGCCTTTTGCGGCGAGCATGCGGGCAGTTGCGGCACCAAGGCCGGACGCGCCGCCGGTGATGACCGCGGAAACATTATTGTCGAGCTTCATAGGAAATCCCTCCCCAATTCGTCATGCCAGGCTGGTTCCGGCATCTACACATGATCCTGACGCTATGCAGCGACTTTACCGGTAACGACAGGCCAAGCCCCACCGCGGACCCGGGCACGGAGGCCGGCGTCCACGGCGGGGTGTGGCTACTCGGCTGTGATTACTCTGCCGCTTGCGCGACGTCGCCCTGCCAGTCGCAATTCTCGATGATGGTCACGTTGGCGACACCGCCGCCTTCGCACATCGTCTGCAGACCGTAGCGGCCGCCACGGCGACGCAGTTCGTGCACCAGCGTCGCCATCAGCTTCGTGCCCGACGCGCCCAGCGGGTGGCCGAGCGAGATGGCGCCGCCATTGACGTTGAGCTTGTTCGGATCGGCCTTGGTATGCTCCAGCCATGCGACCGGTACAGAAGCAAACGCTTCGTTCACTTCATAAAGGTCGATGTCGTCGATCGAGAGCCCGGCCTTCTTTAGCGCCTTGTCGGTCGCGAACAGCGGCTCTTCGAGCATCACGACCGGATCGCCGGCAGTAACGGTGAGGTTGACGATCTTCGCCAGCGGCTTGAGGTTGTACTTCTTCAGCGCTTCCTTGCTGACGATCAGCACCGCGCTGGCGCCGTCGCAGATCTGGCTGGACGAAGCGGCGGTGAGCACGCCTTCCTCGGACAGCTTCTTCACGCCCGCCATCCCCTCAGCCGAAGCGTCGTAGCGGATGCCTTCGTCGGAGGTGTGCAGATCCTTGCCCTCGGGCGTCTCGATCTCGACCGGAACGATCTCGCCCTTGAACTTGCCACCCTGCGTCGCGGCCACTGCCTTGCGATGCGAGTTCAACGAGAACTCGTCGAGCTGCTCGCGGGTGAAGCCGTACTTCTTGGCGATCATCTCCGCACCAGCGAACTGGTTGAAGTTGATGCCCGGGAACTTCTCCTCGAGGCCCGGCGATTTGTTCTTGCCGAGGCCGGCATCGTAGAACAGCTTATAGGTCGAGCCCATCGGCACGCGCGTCATGCTTTCGACGCCGGCCGCGATCACCACGTCCTGCGTGCCCGACATGATCGCCTGGGCCGCAAACTGGATCGCCTGCTGCGACGAGCCGCACTGACGATCGATCGTGACCGCCGGGGTCGACTGAGCGAGCTTCTTCGACGCGAGCACCGCGTTGCGGCCGACCTGGCCAGCCTGCTCGCCGCCCTGGCTGACGCAGCCCATCACCACGTCGTCGACGGCGTCGCCGGGAATTCCCGAGCGCTCGATCACCGCATCCAGAACCTTCGCTGCCAGATCAACTGGATGGACACCCGCGAGCTTACCCCCGCGACGACCACCAGCCGTCCGAACTGCGTCGACGATATACGCCTCGGCCATCTTCCGACTCTCCATAACAGATGTTATCCCGGTGCGTCATGTGGCGCGGTTTGACGCGCTCGGCAAGAGGTGGAGAGGTGAATGAACGTATCTGATGCAGTGATCGAGCGGCGCTCGGTACGTGGGTTCCTCGACAAGGAGGTGCCGCTGGAGGTGCTGAAGGAACTGGCGCTCCGCTCCGCACGCGCGGCGACGGGCGGCAACATTCAGCCCTGGCACATCGACATCGTCACCGGTGCGAAGATGGACGAGCTGAAGGCGATCATGCGCGGCAAGCTTGAACGGCGCGAGAAGGAGACGCCGGGCTACGACATCTACCCGCGCGAAATGACCGAGGCGACGAAGAAGCGCACCTTCCAGATCGGTGAGATCATGTACGGCCACCTTGGTATTCCGCGCGAGGACAAGGCGGCGCGGGCGCAGTGGTTTGCGCGCAACTTCCAGTTTTTCGGCGCGCCCTCGGCTTATTTCGTCACCGTTGACCGCCGCATGGGGCCGCCGCAATGGTCCGATCTGGGGATGTACCTCCAGAACCTGATGCTGCTTGCGGTCGAAAAGGGGCTGGCCACCTGCCCGCAGGAATGCTGGGCAGTTTATCCCAACACCGTTGAATCCTTCCTCGGCACCCCTCCCGAGCGGATGCTCTTCTGCGGCGTCGCGATCGGCTATGAGGATCCCGAGGAGCCGGCGAACCGCACGCGTAGCCCGCGGGCGCCCGAGGAGGAATGGCTAACGGTGTTTGCCTGATCTCACCGCGAGGCCGTGATCCCACCGTAGCGGGATAACGGCCTCGCGAAAGTGCTCAAGAGGCGTCGGGCTGCGCCTCGGCGATGGCGGCAAGCACCATGCGCTCCCACACCGCCGGATCGCCTGCCGCAGCCATGGCTGCGCTTGGCGCCCGCAGCGTGTGCAGTACCGCGAGCGCCTCGGGGCGATAATCCTGCCACGAAGCATTCACCGCCCGCCCTGCGGACTCTTGATCCCCCTGGCCGTTCGCGCTCAGCCGCTCGCCAGCGAGCACGCGGGCGATGCGTTCCACCAGCGCGCCATTCGCAATATCCATGATCGCTTCTCCCTTTGTGTGGAGAAGCAACCGATCACGTCGCGCCGGGTTGCACGGCGCGGCGTGATTGCCGGTCAGCCCTGCATTGCCGTGCGCGCACCGCCGCTGCCGCCACGGCCACGCCCGCCGCGGCCACGCCCACCGCCGGCCGGTCGACCGCCCCCACCAGCACTGGTGCTGCTACGACGGCTGGCGTTGGCATAGTCGCGTGTCGCAGTGGGTGCGTGGGTCGCCTTCGGCCGCGCCGGTCCGCGCTGCTGACGTGGGCGATCCTCGCGCGGGGCCGGATCGTTGCCGATCAGCTTTACCCGTGCAGCCTTCAGCGCCTCGCCACGCTTCATGAAATCACCCGGCAGCGCGCGCTGTGGCAGCTTCTGACGGGTCAGCTTCTCGATATCCTTCAGGTACGGCCGCTCGTCATCGGCGCAGAAGGAGATGGCGATGCCGCTTGCCCCCGCGCGGGCCGTGCGGCCGATGCGGTGAACATACTGCTCCGGCACGTTCGGCAGCTCGAAGTTGAACACGTGGCTCACGCCCGAAATGTCGATCCCGCGGGCGGCGATGTCGGTTGCGACCAGGATCGGCACTTCGCCGCTCTTGAACGCGGCGAGTGCACGCTCGCGCTGCGGCTGGCTCTTGTTTCCGTGAATTGCGTTCGCCGCAATGCCGTTGCCTGCCAGCAGCTTCACAACGCGATCGGCGCCGTGCTTGGTGCGGGTGAACACGAGCGCACGATCAATGCCTTCCTCCTGAATCAGGATCGTCAGCAGCGCCTGCTTCTCGGCCTGGTTCACCAGCACCACCTGCTGCTCGACCCGCTCGGCAGTGGTCGATGCCGGCACAACCGACACGGTTTGCGGATCGGTGAGAAACTGGTTTGCCAGTTCGCGAATGGAGGTCGGCATGGTCGCCGAGAAGAAAAGCGTCTGACGGCGGCGCGGCACCATGCGAACGATCTTCTTCAGCGCGTGAATGAAGCCGAGGTCCATCATCTGGTCGGCCTCGTCGAGCACCAGGATCTCGAGCATCGTCAGGTTGCAGAAACCCTGTTCGACCAGGTCGAGCAGGCGACCGGGGGTAGCGACCAGGATGTCGACGCCGCGCGACAGATCCTGCCGATTCTTGTTGATGCTGGTGCCGCCGAACACGGTAGCGACGGTCAGCCGCGAATTCTTGGCGTAGAGCCGCGCATTGTCGGCGATCTGGTTCGCCAGTTCGCGCGTCGGGGCCAGCACGAGCATGCGGGCATGGGTCGGCAGTACGCGCTTCTCGCTGCCCAGCAGGCGCTGGATCGAGGGAAGCACGAATGCGGCCGTCTTGCCGGTGCCGGTCTGCGCAATGCCGAGCAGGTCGCGGCCTGTCAGCACCGTCGGGATCGCGTCACGCTGGATCGGCGTGGGCGTGGAATAGCCTTTTGTCTCAAGCGCGCGGACGAGCGGCTCGGCAAGGCCAAGGTCAGAGAAAGACATGAAAATACCTATATGGTAGCGGCCCGCGCACCTGAAGGCACGCGAGAAGCGGGGAAATTGACACCCCCGCGTGATCTGGGAAGCCGGTTAATCGACCGAGACGGAGCCGGGGCCAAAGGCCCGATCACGCTGCCAACGTCTCGATGCCGTTCTAAATGCTATCAACGGTCGAGAAAGTCAAGTTGCGCGGCCGTCGCTGCGCCGCGAGCAGCCCCTTCCTGCCCTTTACCGTGCCTCAACTGTTACCGCCTATCGATACGCCGGTGACCCGCTTTCCCTTTAAAACGACATTGTTGCTTGCTGCCCAGTTTACCGTTGGGGCGGCGAGCCTAGGCCTTCTAGCGTTCGCACCACCGGCGCGCGGCGAGATGCTGCTGATGCCGCTCGTCAGCGGGGCGCCGGTTGCACGCCTTGTTCGCCGCAGCGACGCGTTGCTGCTCGCTCGTGGCCCCGGCGACGCGCTGATCGTGCGGGGAGATCGCGCCGCATTGTTCTGGCCCCTTCTCCGGGTGGGTGTGCTGACAATCGCATCACCCAAATCGTTATGTTGGGGCCAGCGCTGATGTCGTCACTTGACGTCTTGCATGAGCGCGCGGTTCGGGTACTGGCGATCGCTGGGTGCCTGTGCGTCCCGACCATGTTCGTATGCGGCATCATGTTCGAGCTGGCCAACACGGTGCCCGCCGTCACGGCAGCGGCCTTCGCCAATATCGTTCCGTTGTTCCTGGCGCTGCGTGCGCCGCATTCGCTCGCCACGCGAATGAGCTTCGCGATCCTCGCCGCGGTGCTACCTGCGATCTACGTCTACCTGCTCGCCGACAACGCGTGGCAGATGGACGCGCACATGTACTTCTTCGTCGCGCTCTCGACGCTTGCGGTGATGTGCGATTGGCGCCCGCTGCTGCTGGCATCGCTGCTGATCCTCTTACACCATCTGTTGCTATCCTGTGTGTTACCCGCCTGGGTGTTCGAAAACGGCGGTGCGATCTCGCGCGTCCTGTTCCACGGGCTCGCGGTGGCCGCGCAATGCGCTGCCTTGACCTACCTTAGCGTGCGGCTCCGGCGCCTGATCGTGGCGCAGGACGAAGCGCGCGCCGATAGTGAGCGGCTGGCGGCGATTGCGCAGGCGGAGCGCGAAAACGCGTTGGTGTCGCTGGCTGCGGTGAAAGAGGCAGAGCAGCGATCGGCGGACGAGCGGGAGCGTCGGGTGCGGGCGGAAGCGCGCCTAGCGAGCGAACAGCGCGAGGCCTTGATGGCGCTGGCCGACGATTTTGAGGCTTCCGTTTCGAGCGTCGCGATCGCGATTGAAAGCGCTGCATCGGCGCTGGAGGGATCGGCAGCAACGCTGACCCGGATCGCGTCCGACGCCGGGCGGCAGTCCAGCGAGGTCGCTGCGGGCGCCGCTCAGGCAGCGGGGGCAACGCAGGGCGTCGCCGAAGCGGTTCGGCGGCTGACCGATTCGATCGGCGACATTGCGGAAAGCGCCAGCGCACAGGCGACGCTTACCGGCACCGTGCAGCGCGATGCCGACGCCGGCAAAGGCAAGGTGCAGGACTTGGCGGAACGCGCGGGGGATATCGGCGGGCTCGTCGGAGAGATTCACGAGATCTCGACCCGTACGAACCTGCTCGCGCTCAACGCCTCGATCGAGGCGGCACGGGCCGGCGATGCCGGGCGCGGCTTTGCGGTGGTCGCGGGAGAGGTGAAGCAGCTTGCAGGCGGGACCGCGCGGGCCAGCGACAAGATCGTGGCGCTGATCGAAAGCGTCCGCGATGCGGTGCGCGCGACGGAGGCGAACATCGTCGGTGCCGCGGACGCGGCCTCGCGCGTCGCGCACGCTGCGTCCGACATCAAGGGCGCCGTGGCGGGGCAACGCGAGGTTGCGGCCGACATCGAGCGCACGGCGCATGAGGCCGCACGCGGGGTCGACATGATCGAGCAGCGGATTGCGCGCGTGGCGACGGTAGCGAACGAGACGAATACGCTGGCGAGCCAAGTGCGCGCTGCCGCAGGAACGCTGTCCGACCATGCCCGCAGCCTGCGGCGCAGCACCGATGGCTTCGTGGATCAGCTGCGCGGCGGCAGCAAGGCTGCCTGACGAACATAAGGTGCACGCCCCTGGTGGCGGAAGCGCCTTGAATGCGAAGAAGGCGGATGGGTCGCATCCGCCTTCTGCTGATTGACGGGTGCGGGCGCTGGCGCACCCACGTGTTTACAGCTTGCGGCTGATCACTTCCTTCATGATCTCGTTCGTGCCGCCGTAGATCCGGCTGACCCGTGCGCCGCGCCACATCTTGGCGATCGGATATTCGTTCATGTAGCCGGCGCCGCCGTGCAGCTGGAGGCATTTGTCCATGACTTCCCACTGAAGGTCGGTATGCCACAGCTTGGCCGCAGCGCCTTCCTCATTGGTCAGTTCGCCCTTCAGATGGCGCGCGATCGCCCAGTCCAGGTGCGCCCAGCCGATCTGCAGCTTCGCTTTAAGGTCGGCGAGGACAAACTTGGTGTTCTGGAAGTCGAACACCGTGCCCTTGAACGCCTTGCGCTCCTTCACGAACGCAACGGTGTCGTCGAACGCCTTTTGTGCCGAGGCGTGGGTTGAGACGGCGATCGACAGGCGCTCCTGCGGTAGCTGGCTCATCAGGTAGATGAAGCCCATGCCTTCTTCACCAAGGCAGTTGGTGATCGGCACGCGCACGTCTTCAAAAAACAGCTCGGAGGTGTCGGCGGCGTCCTGGCCGATCTTGTCGAGCTTGCGGCCCTTGCTGAAGCCCTCGCGATCGCTTTCCACCAGGATGATCGACATGCCCTTGTAGGCGGGCTGGGCATCGGGATCGGTCTTCGCGACGACCAGCGTCAGATCGGTGTTCTGGCCGTTGGTGATATACGTCTTCGACCCGTTGATGACGTAGTGATTGCCGTCCTTCTTCGCGGTGGTGCGGATCGATTGAAGGTCGCTGCCCGTGCCTGGTTCGGTCATCGCGATCGCGGTGATCACGTCGCCCGAGACCATCTTGGGCAGCCATTCCTTCTTCTGCTCTTCGGAGCCGTAATGCTCCATGTAGCCGGCGACGATATCCGACTGGAGCGAAAAGCCGGCGGGCACGCCCGAATAGGCCATTTCCTCGTCGACGATCGCGTTGTACCCGAAATCGAGCCCAAGGCCGCCATATTCCTCCGGCACCGTCGGGCAAAGCATGCCGACTTCGCCGGCCTTCTGCCAGAAGCTCTTGGGAACAAGGCGATCCTTCTCCCACTGATCGGCATATGGCACGCCTTCCTTTGCCAGGAAGCTGCGGACGGTCTGACGAAACGCCTCGTGATCTTCGTTGTAAGCGAAACGGCCCGCGATCTGGTCGAGCGACATGAAAAGAAACCTCTCCGGAGAACTGATGCGCGATTGTCGCGACGGAGGCGGAAAGGGTCAAGTAACTTTTGTTATGGCCGGGTGACCATCCTTATCGATGGCATTGCGCGACCAGTGATTTGACCCGCTGCGGATCGATCCCGCCCCGGTGATCTGCGCACGGCTGCCCGCCAGCGCCAATGGCAACGGCATAGGGCAGGCCCGGTGTGCGGGCGAGGAGGTCTTTGCGCGCTGCCGTCATAGCGCTGGGATCGGGCGCCCACTGGCGTTGCGGTGGTATAGCGGCGACCATGCGGCGACTGTGCCGGCTATCGTCGACCAGCATGACGCGAACAGCGAAGGGCGAGGCCGCCTTAGAGATCGCTTCGAGCTGCGCCAGCTCTGCGTGACAGGGCGCACACCAGCTCGCCACCAGCAGCAGCACCGTATTTGGTGGATACGGCCCTGCTGGTCCTGCTTGGGCTGCAGCCGGTGAAAACCCGCACGCCATCACGGCTGCGATGGTCGCGAGCCAGCGTCTCACCTCACGTCTCGACTCGAAATGGAAATCATGGTTTTTCTGCCGCAACAGGGGGATTATAAGATGCTGTATCTGCTTGCGTTGCTGGCGGCCGGTCAAGCCGCCGCACCAGCGCCGCCCGGGGCGGCCAGCCTGCAACAACGCTTCGATGCGGCGAGCCAGGCGGCGGCGCGTCCAGGACGATGCGAGGAAGCGATCGCCGGCTTTGAAGCGATCGAGCGATCCGGCGCCGCCCGGCGCAATGCGCTCGTTGCCGCCGCGATCGACGTTCGCAAGGGGCGCTGCCTTGTGACGGTCGGGCGCGATGCGGAGGGCGAAACTGCGATCAAGCGGGGCTTGCCGCAATTGCAGGCGCGCGGTGCCAGCTTCGCCGACGATGTGCGCGAAGCCAACATTATGCTTGGGCAGGCCGCCGTCCGGCGATCGGATTACGACGCTGCCGTCGCCGAGTATCAGCGCGCGCTCGATGGCTCGGAAGGCACGCAGCGCATCCTGCCGCTGCTCCTGATGGCGCAAACGCTGATGTTCGATCACGACGGCCGCGCGCTGCGCCATGCCGAAGAGGCGCGGACGATCGTTACCACCACACCGGGGCTCAGCAAGCGTGATGTCGCGCGCGTGCAGACGATCTACGCGCGCGTCCTGCTGAACGAGGGGCGAGACAAGGAAGCGTATGCCGTGCTGCGTGACAGCCTGGCCAAACAAGGCGGGCTGGGCCTGAAGGTGTCGCTGGATGACATTGCCACACGCTCCGATCTCGCCATTGCCGCGCTGCGCAACAAGGATGTCGAAGCGGCCCGCCGATATCTCGTCTACACCGGTGCGGGTCGAATGAAGGACCAGCCCTTCTCGCGCGCGGTCGACATGGAGCCGCCCGCCTGCAATCCTGCCGCCGGTGTGAAGCCCGAGGATGTCGCAATCGTCGAGTTCACGCTCGACACCGATGGCCACGTGTCGGACGTCACCCCCATCTTCACCACTGGCGGCCGGGCCAGCGCAATCGCCTTCACAGAGGCGGTGCGCGATTGGTCGTGGAAGCCGGAGGATGCGAAGGCGATCCCGCTGATCTTCCGCGCTTCAACGCGAATCGAACTGCGCTGCCTCCGCGCGCCGGAGGCGCCGTCGATATTCACTCCGTCACAGGAGGTGATGAACACGTGGTTCGACAGCCGCGGCCTTGGTCGGCCCGCTTGGGCGGACATGCCCGAAGCGCGCGCTTTGCCGTTGCAACGCACTGCTGCGGATGAAGCAGGTATTGCCGGGCTGCGCGGCATGATGGCAGTCGCGCTGAGCCCGCTAGCAGAACGGAAGGAGCGCGAGGCCATGAGCGCACGCGCATTGGCGCGCGCCGCAGAAGTCGGTGCACCACCAGCGGCCCAAGTGCTGCTGAGCGGTTACGACATGAAGAACTATGATGGCGCCAAATATCGCGCGGCGTTGCGCCAGACGTTGGCCGACCCGCGCGTCGCGGCCGATCCGATCTCCGCCGCGACGCTGCGGCTGGCCATTGCCGCTCCGCGCTACAAGGCCAAGCCGCCGGCAGACGCACTCGCGTTGCTTGAACCGGTGATTGCCGCGCCATTCCCTGCAAACCACCCGTTGAAGATCGCCGCGCTGCTGAGCAAAGCCGACGTCCTGGCGCAGGCGCGGGATTATGCAGGGGCGCAGGCGGCGTTTCAGCAAACCGGGCTGACGGCGGAGCAATGCTCCTTGTTCGGGCTCACGCCCGCATTGACCCGGGCGGGGGGCGGCAGTTCGGACTATCCCGATGCGGCGTTTCAGTTCGGCTTCGAAGGCTGGGTGCGGGCAGAGTTCGATGTCACCGCCGATGGACGCACGGCGACGCAGCGTGCCGTTGCAGCCTATCCGCCCTTTATCTTCAACGATGCCGCAATGGGGGTGGTGCGCGGCGCGCGTTTCACCAGCAGCTATCGCCCGGAAGGCGCGCTCGCATGTTCAGGGCAGCAACGCGCGATCGTATTCAGCATGCCCTGATCGAGGCCCTCGACTTCAGCCGCCGCGCGGGCCTATGCCGGTGGGGAAAGAGAGGTAACGGATGAAACTTGCGAGCCTGAAGCATGGCCGTGACGGCAAGCTTGTCGTGGTATCGACCGATCTCGCGTGGTGCGCCGATGCGTCGCATATCGCGCCGACGCTGCAGGCGGCGCTGGATGATTGGGACCGGCTTCAGCCGGACCTGCAGAACCTCGCCACCGATCTTGATCATGAGGTGATCCCGCGTGAGCGCTTCCACGAGCGCGACGCTGCCTCTCCCTTGCCGCGTGCCTATCAGTGGGCGGATGGCTCGGCCTATGTGAACCACGTCGCGTTGGTGCGGCAGGCGCGCGGCGCGGAGATGCCAGAGACGTTCTGGCACGATCCGCTGATGTACCAGGGCGGATCGGACGGCTTCCTGGCGCCGCGCGATCCCATCCCGCTCGCCGACGAAAGCTGGGGGTGCGACCTTGAGGCCGAGGTGGTGGTCGTAACCGGCGACGTGCCGATGGGTGCGAGCCGTGAGGAGGCGATGGCGGCCATCCGGCTGGTCGGCCTCACCAACGACGTGTCGCTGCGCAACCTGATCCCGGGCGAACTCGCCAAGGGCTTTGGCTTCTTCCAGTCAAAGCCGGCATCGGCGTTCTCGCCGGTGTTCGTAACGCCCGATGCGCTGGGCGACTGGTGGCAGGACGGCAAGCTGCATCGCAAGCTGATGGTCGACCTTAACGGCCAGCCGTTCGGCCGCGCCGACGCGGGCGAGGACATGACCTTCGACTTCGGCACGCTGGTGGCGCATGCAGCGAGGACGCGCGCGCTGGGTGCGGGCACGATCGTCGGTTCGGGCACGGTATCAAACCGCGACGCCGATGGCGGACCGGGCAAGCCGATCGCCGAGGGCGGTGTCGGCTACTCCTGCATCGCCGAAGTCCGCACGATCGAGACGATCGCGGGCGGCAAGCCGGTGACGCCGTTCCTGAAGAAGGGCGACACCGTACGCATCTGGGCCGAGGATGATCGCCACCACCCGATCTTCGGGGTGATCGAGCAGACCGTCGGCGGCTGAATAGTCGGACGCCGGGCGGTGAGGACCCGCCGGTGTTCCTATCCGCGTGGCAGATCGTATCGGACGGGATCGCCAGCGGGGTCGGTGATGGCGAGCATGCGAGCGATCGCGACGGGACGGTTCGGATCCCCCTGGTGCGCGTCGATATCGAGCGTGATGGCGCGGCGGCCAGTGCGTCGCGGCACCACGCGGGCGACGAGCGGCAACGTGGCGAGCGCGGGCGCCAGGAAGCGGATCTCGATATCGAGCGGGCGAAAGGCGGGATCGATTGCTGCAACGCCGGCCTGTTCGAGCAGCCCGGCGATGACGCCGCCGTGATAGGCGGGGAGCGGTGCGCCGACATGCTCCGGCCGAGGCTGCATCGTCATACCGTCCGCCGTCGCGTCGGCGCTCAGGTAATCAGCGAAGCTTGCGGCCGGGGAGGGCGGCAGTATTTCGTCCCGGCCGTCCATGCGGCCTGGCGTGCCGCCTGGCATCGATCCGATGAGGTAACGCGCCACCGCCGCACCGACCGATTTTCCCTCTGAAACGATCCGCCCGCGGGCCAGCGCCAGATCGCCCTCACGCGTTACCTCGTCGATCGTGCAACTGATCGGCGAAGCGGGCAGCGGGCCGAACCAGTCGACGCGCAGGTCCAGCGTCATCATCGGCGTCGGCCGCATTAGCGTGGTGAACACGCCGCCGGCGGTGGCTTGGTCCGCCAGCACCAGAGCCGCTCCGCGCGAGACCCGTCCTTCCGCATCGCATGCCGCAGGCAGGGCGGCATCGAGCGAGGTCGAGACCGGTTCACCGATCGTGGCGCGCTGCCGCATGCCAAGCGCCGCGCACGCCGGAATGGTGCGGATATGTTCGCTCGGCTCGGTGCCCGGGAAGCCGGGATAGAGTTTTTCCGGATCGTGTCGGCTCACTTGGCGCGGTACCGGATCGGCAGGTGTTTCATGCCGCTGACGAAGCTGGCGCGGGTCCAGGAGGGGTCACCGGCGAGCTCGAAATCGTCGAAGCGGGCGAGCAGTTCTTCAAACAGGATACGCATCTCCAATTTGGCGAGGTGCTGGCCCAGGCACAGATGCGGGCCATATCGAATGCCAGGTGCTGCCGCACATTGGCGCGGTCAACCCGGAAGGCGAAGGGATCGTCGAATACGGCCGCGTCGCGATTGGCGGAAGGGTAAGCCATGACAAGGCCATCACCCGCCTTGATCGGCACGCCGGCAACCTCCGTATCCACCGCGGCGGTGCGGAAGAAGTGCTTCACCGGGCTGGCCCAGCGGATCATTTCCTCCACGGCATTCGGCAACAGCGAGGGATCGTTGCGCAGCTTCTGCATTTCGGCGGGGTTGCGGATCAGCTCAAGCAGACCGGCGGAAGAGGAAGAACTGGTGGTGTCATGCCCGGCAGCAGCGATGATGAGGTAATAGCTCATCGCCTCCATGTTCCCCATTGGCGAGCCATCGGTGAGCGTGGCATTGGCGATGATGGTGGAAACGTCCTCGCGCGGGTTCGCCTTGCGGTCGGCAGTAATGCGATCGCACCAGGCGTTGAACTCGGCGATGGTTGCGAACAGCCCGCCCATTTCCTCGGGTCGCATGTGATCGAAATCCTGCGCGCCGAACACTTCCTGAGTGATCTTCATCAGGAACTGCTCGTCCTCGCGCGGCACGCCGAGCGTGAGCATGATGACGCGCAAGGGGAACCAGATCGCGACTTCGGCGGCGAAATCGCACCTGTCGCCGAGCGCCGCCATATGGTCGACGCTGTCGCGGGCGAGGGTGTGAATGTCCTCCTCTAGCTGCTTCATGTGCTTGGGCGAGAAGTAATTCTGCGTCATCCCACGGAAGTGCTTGTGATCGGGATTGTCCATGCTGACGAGGTTGCGCGTCAGCTTGTTGCCGCCCGTCAGCGCCATGATGCGCTCCTCGTCGGCAATGGTGGCAAGCGTCAGGCGCGGATCGTTGAGGAAGGTTTCGTTGTCGAACTCGACACGGCGGATGTCGGCGTGGCGCGAAACGGTCCAGAACGGGCGATAGCCCTCCGGCTCGCACCAATAGACGGGCGCTTCCGCGCGCAGGTATTTGAAGATCGCGTGGTAGCGTTCCTCATGCGCATAGCTGTCGGGATCGACGATGGCGGCATCGAAAGCGGCCTTGTCGCTTGGTGAAGGGACGTGCGGGGTCAGGCCGATCTGGGGCTCTTTGCTAAGGGCGGCGGTGGCCATGCGGTGTTTCCTCTCCATGCTGCCGGTCAGCGCCGGCTCACGCGAAACCTAAGCCGAGTGTTTCAGCAAGATCAATGGAAGTCGTGGCTGCGGATGGGAATCACATCTTCCGGCCTGTCCCGATAATGATAGTCGGTGCGCCCTTTGTTCTTCCAGCCGGCGTCGCCGCGATCGGGTGCACCGGGGTGGGTCGCGCCGTCGCCGCGCGCCACAAGGGAAGGCAGGTCGATCTCGCCCACCTCGCGCAGCATCCAGGTGAGGTCCGTGACGAGATCCGCAACGACGTGGATCACGATGCCTTCCTTCTGCACGCGGCCGCGGATGCTGACCATCGCGGAGGACATCACCGTGCGGCGCTGCGCCTCGAAACGGTCGGGCCACAGGATGCCGTTGGCGACGCCGGTTTCGTCCTCGATGGTGATGAACAGGACGCCCTTCGCGCTGCCGGGCCGCTGGCGAACGAGGATGATGCCGGCGACATCGACCAGCGTGCCTTCCTTGATGGTCTTGAGCTCTTCACAGCGCACGCAGCGACGCTGGTACAAGCGATCGCGCAGAAAGGTGAGCGGGTGCTGGCGCAGCGTGAGCTGAGTGGCGCGATAATCCTCCACCACTTCGCGCCCGGCGGTGAGCGCGCGCAGGTGGACCGGATCTTCCTTTGTTTCGATTGCGGCGAGCAGCGGGAGCGGCGTGTCGCCCAGGCCGCGGATCGCCCATAATGCTTGCCGCCGGTCGAGCCCCATGCCGGCAAAAGCATCGGCCTTGGCGAGTTTCTCCAGCGCAGCGAGCGGCACGCCCGAGCGGCGCCACACGTCCTCAACCGAGGTAAAGGGGCGGAGGGCGCGGGCAGCGAGGATCTTGCCGGCGTCAGCGGCGGATAGACCATGCACGATGCGCAAGCCGAGGCGAAGGGGGTGACGGGTCTCCCTCGCCTCGCTGGTGGGAAGCGGGGCAGTGTCGGGCGAAGCGGCGGTGCCGGTGTTTGGGACTTCTGAATGCCCGTGCCCCCGGAGGGAAGAAGGAGAAGAAGGCTGTGGCTTAAGCAGCGTCGTGTCCCACTCGCTCGTCAGCACACACACCGGCAGGATCTCGACGCCATGCGCGCGAGCGTCCCGGACGATCTGCGCCGGGGCGTAAAAGCCCATCGGCTGGGCGTTGAGCAAGGCCGCGCAGAATACGTCGGGATGATGGCATTTCATCCAGGATGAGGCATAGGCGATCTTGGCGAAGCTGGCCGCATGGCTTTCGGGAAAGCCATAGCTGCCGAACCCCTCGATCTGCTTCACCAATCGTTCGGCGAAATCGAGTGCGATGCCGTTGGCGCGCATGCCGGAGATCAGCTTGTCGCGGAACTCGCCGACGCCGCCGGTCATCTTGAACGTTGCCATCGCGCGGCGCAGCAGGTCCGCCTCGCCCGGGGTGAAGCCGGCGCCGAGGATCGCGACCTGCATCGCCTGTTCCTGGAAGAGCGGCACGCCGAGTGTCTTTTCGAGCACATGCTTCAGCTTGGGGCTGGGGTATTCGATCTTCGCCTGGTCCGCCTTGGATAGCGCGCGGCGCTTGAGGTATGGATGCACCATGTCGCCCTGGATCGGGCCGGGGCGCACGATCGCGACCTGAATGGCGAGATCGTAGAATTCGGTCGGCCTCATGCGCGGCAGCATGCTCATCTGCGCGCGGCTTTCGATCTGGAACACGCCCAGTGTGTCCGCCTGCTGAATCATCTTAAATGTCGGCTTGTCGTCGTCCTGCAGCGCATCGCTTGCCATCGTCAGCGACAGACCTTTGTGCTCGGCGAGGAGATCGAACGCGCGGCGCATGCAGCCGAGCATGCCGAGCCCGAGGATGTCGACCTTCATGAAGCCGAGATGTTCGATATCCTCCTTTTCCCATTCGATGACATGGCGGTCGACCATGGCGGCGGGTTCGATCGGCACGAGATCGTGGAGGGGATCGCGCGTCAGCACGAAGCCGCCGGGGTGCTGCGACAGGTGCCGCGGCGTGCCGATCAGATCGCGCGCGAGTTCCAGCGCAAGGGCAAGGCGCGGTTCGCCCGCGTCGAGATTGAGCGCTTCCACATGGCTGTCGGGCACGCCTTCGTTCGACCAGCCCCACACCTGGCCGGCCAATGCAGATGTCATGTCCTCAGGCAGGCCGAGCACCTTGCCCACTTCGCGGATCGCGCCGCGGGTGCGGAAGCGGCTGACCACCGCGGTCAGCGCGGCATGATCGCGGCCATAAGTTTCGTAGATCCACTGGATCACTTCCTCACGCCGCTCATGCTCGAAATCGATGTCGATATCGGGCGGCTCGCGGCGTTCCTCCGAGACGAAGCGCTCGAAGAGCAATTGGTGCTTGATCGGATCGATCGAGGTGATGCCCAGCACGAAGCAGATCACCGAGTTGGCGGCGCTGCCACGGCCCTGGCACAGGATGTCGATCGAGCGCGCATAGCTGACGATCGAATTCACCGTGAGGAAGTACGGCGCATAGCCCATCTTCGCGACGAGCGAGAGTTCGTGCTCGAGCTGCTTGGTATAGGCCTCAGGCGGGGGGCCATCGAAGCGATTGGCCAATGCGTTGCGGGACAGGCGTTCCAGCGCCTCCTGCGCGCTGCGGCCGGACATGATGATCTCATCGGGATATTGGTAATCGAGATCGCGCAGCGAGAAGGTGCAGCGTTGGACGATCGCCTCGACTGCTGCGAGCGCCTGTGGGTGCTCGGCGAAGCGGCGCGTCATCTCTTCTGGGGGCTGGAGATGGCGATCAGCGTGGCGTTCGCGCCGGAAACCGAGCTCGTCGATCGTGCATTTCTCGCGAATCGCAGTGACGACGTCCTGCAGCATCCGGCGATCGGGCGTGTGATAGAGCACGTCGCCGGTGGCGAGCGGGGTGAGGCCATGCGCCTCGGCAGCCTGCGCAGTCTCGTGCCAGCGGCGGCGCTCGCCCGGTCGGCGCCACGGTGTGAGGCATATATGGCCGCGGGTGCCGAAGATGTCGGCGGTGGCGGCAAGCGCAGTCGCCGCCGTGCCGCTGCGCCCCGGCACTAGTGCGGCGACCAGACCCTCGGCGTAAGCGGCGACGTCCTCCCAATAAAGGAAGCATTGGCCCTTTTCACCGCGCTGCGCGTCCGCACGCGATTTGCCGAGCGTGAGGAGACGGGTGAGCCGGCTCCAAGCGGCGCGATCCTCCGGCCAGACGAGCAAAGATTCTCCCGTGACGAGATCGAGCCGGCAGCCGGGGATGGCGCGGATCTCCAGCCCCTGATCCTTGCGCACCTGTTCGGTAGCGTAGAGCGCGCGGACCACGCCGGCGACCGAGTTGCGATCGGTGATGCCGAGCGCCGGCATTCCCATCAGCGCGGCGGTGGAGAACAATTCCTCGCACGAGGAGGCGCCGCGCAGGAACGAGAAATGCGTGGTCACCTGAAGCTCGCTGTATGTCACGCGGCACCGTGCGGATCACGCAAAGGTGCCATGGATGTACCAGCTGAGATCGCCCGTTTCGGCGCGCAGGCCGTCCCCGCGGCGGAAAAGCCAGAAACGGTGGCCCTGTTCGTCCTCGACCCGGAAATAATCGCGCACCGCGTCGCGCTCGCCCCGGCGGCGCCACCATTCGCCGGTGATCCGCTCTGGGCCATCGGCGTGAAGCACGACATGCCGCTGGCCGCGCCAGCTGAAGCGCTTCGGCGCATGGTCCGGCATCTCGGCTATGACGTGGTCGATCGGTTCGGGGCGGCGCAGCAGCCGGGTGGGGCGCGGCCAGCGCGGGTGCCAGGGATGGTCGGGTGCGCGGGTATCGAGTTGGCGCACGTCATCGCGTTTCAGGCGCGCGGCCGCCGTCGCGGGAGGATCGAGCGGGGGCAGGGGGGCGACCGAGCGTTCGGGGACGTCGCTTTCGATCGGCTGCTGGCGCCACAATCGCGCAGGCCCGATGCGATTGGCGAGCGTATCGACCAGCGGCGCGAGATCGGGCGCCTGCTGTTCCGCAAGCGCGGCGCCCAGCGTCTCGGGGCCGAGCGGATCGGCGCGGACGAGATGCAGCGTCAGCGCGTCGAGGCCATAGCCGACGTCGATCTCCTCAATCCGGCGAGTGATGAGGCGCAGCAGATGCGAAGGCTCGCGGCTGGCGCGGGCAAGGCCGATCCGGATCACCTGATCGGTGGAATCGACACGCGCGGCGACAAAGGCGAGCGCGCGGGCGCCGACCCCTGCCTTGGCCAGCGCATCCGCCAGATCGTCGACGAGGCCGGCGAGCCAATGCCCGATCGCATCGGCGGTGGCGATCGGCTCGGCGAAGCGGCGGGTGACGGCGATCGGCTGCATCGGGATGATCGGATCGAGCGGTTCGGGCAGGGCGCCGGTCGCCTGGTCGAGGCGCTGCGCGATTACCTTGCCGAAGCGGCGGACGAGCGGCGCGCGGGGCATCGCCATGAGTTCGCCAATCGTATCGACGCCAAGCCGGGCGAGCAATTCGCGTGCGGCCTCGTCGAGGCGCAACGCGGCGACTGACAAGGGCTGGAGTGCGGCGCCATGCGCGCCGGGCGGGATGATCGCGGCGGGCGCGGCCTGGCGCGCAAATGCCCAGGCGGCGCCGGTGGTGTCGGCGATCGCCAGCTGCGCCGTGATGCCGAGCCGGGCGAGCAGGCGGAGGAGGCGGTGTGCCATCGCTGCTTCGCCGCCGTGGAGGTGCGCGGTGCCGCTGATCTCGAGGAACAGGCCGTCATTGCCGGACAGCGCGACCACCGGGCACCAGCGCCGGGCGAGCGCGGTGGCGAGGCGTTGCAGGTCAGCGAGATCGCCCGCTGCATCAGCATCACGCACGTCGCAATCGGGGACGGCGGCGCGCGCCTGAGTCAGCGCCATGCCAGGCGTGAGGCCCAGCGCCCGTGCTTCGGGCGAAGCGGCGGCGATCTCGATGCGGCTGCCGACCTTGTGGACGGTGATGAGAGGCGGGGCCTTCGCCATCTCTTCGTCATGAGCACAGGTGAGGGATGGGTGGCGACGTGCAGAGCGTGCGCCCTGTGGTCCGACTTCGCTAGATACGAACGGGGAGGGAATGCTTCCTTGTTCCGTTCGCGCCGAGCGTGTCGAAGTGCGTGACGCGAGCGCTGTTCTCGGGACACGTCCCTCGGCAGGCTCAGGGCGGACGGAGGCGGGGGTGGCTGGTTCGCATACCCGTGCCACCATGCCGCCAAGCGTGCGACCGGTGTCGAAAAAGGCGGCGACGCCCGGCACTTGCGCCCCGGCATCGTTGGAGCCGCAGCGGGCATGCTTGTCCGGACGCGGCCCTTCGCCGGGGTAGCGAACCGCCGGAATGCCGGTGCTGAGCGCCTGCCGCTGACGCGCTGCCGCGGGGGCGTTCCACCGCGCCAGCGCGGCGGCGGCGCGATCGTCGGCATCGGGATCAAGGCCGTCGAAGCCGCGCCAGCGGGTGTTGGGCACGTCCTCCGGATCGGGGCGTACGGGTAATGTCGTGGGCACGGGGGGCGCGCCTTCATCTGGCGGCATCGCGCGAAAGGGATGGTCGGCAGCCTCGCTGCGGCGGCCCATTTCGCGCATCGGCGGGCGCTGGTGCGCGGGCATGGCCTCGATCCGGCGCGCCACGTCAGCGCGCGTCGATTGCGACCAGGGCTTGTCGAGGGAGGGCTTGTTGAGCGGAGACGTATCGGCAGGCGCAGCCGCGTCCGAGCGCGCCCAGCGGGCGCCGGGGCGCCAGCCGGTGTTCTTCGGCGCGTCGCATTGCAGCACCTGCTCCTCGGCCACCGCCGCGGCGAGCGGCGCGAGATCGAGCGGGGTGCCGGCTTCAGGCCGCGGCGGTGCGCGGCGACGCTCTGCCCGGCGCACGCGATCGATCGCCCAGTGCGGCAGGTAGAGCGAGACGACCCGTGTCATCGCAGGCCTCCAGCAAGGTGTCGAAAGGTTCGCCGCTGCGTTGCCGCACCAGCGAGACGGACCAGCGCGGACGGCCCATGCCGCCGCTGCGCAAGGGAACGGACGGTGCCGCAGCAACGCGCCAGCGGGTAAGCGCCGCCGAGGGCGCGCCCAGCGGATCGGCGCCCTCGCGGGCATGGCGGCGCATCAGGAGCGCGATCGTGCGGCCCCCTTCGGCGGCGAGTTGCAAGCGGCGGGTGGCGGCCATGCCGGCGCGTTTCACCTCGCCGATCACGGCGCCAAGGCCGCGATGGCGCAGCCCTTCTTCCATCAGCGCGAGTAGTTCGGCATCGTCGCGCGCCTCGGCATACAGGACGCGTTCGGGGGAGAGGCCCGCCTGGTAGAGGCCGGGGGCGAACAGATCGCGCCGACGCACGACCCATAGGATCGGGCCCCAGGCGCGGGCGGCGATCCCGGCCATGAAGAGGGTGGCGGCAGCGTCGTTGCTCATGTCCGCGCCGCCGGCCGCCACCTCATGCAGCCCGTCCAGCCGCAGCCCGCCATCGGCCAGCCGCGAATCGACTTGCGCAATGCCGAACGGCAGGGTTTCACGCCGCCGATAGCCATCGCCTTCAATGGCGCGGAGCGTTTCGCGAAGCTCGGCAATGATGGCAGGAGAGGACACAGGCACGACTCGATTAAAACAGTCGTTCCCTTTTTGTTCCGATTAACGATGGAGTCAACTGGCCGACTCGCAATGAGCGTTGGCCGCTCTCCGGAGGTGAACAGATCACTGGCGGCGACAATCGGCCGCGTTCAAGACCGCGCCGGCCAGCACCCCCAGATCGTCTCATGTGCAACCATCACTAGCGCGGCCGCTTGAAATTTTATAACAAGGTGGGGAAGACGCGTCCCAGCGTTTTGCTGACGCGTTTGTAAACCGGAGAGATCATGGCGGACGCCGCCCGCAGCAATTTGCCCCCGCTCGCGCTGCATGTGCCCGAGCCCAAGTTCCGCCCCGGCGACACCGTCGATTTCGCGGACGTTGAAATCCCCGCCGCCGGCGCAGCGCGCCGACCCGACACGGCCGATGACGCGCGCGGTTTCACCGACCTTGTTTATACCATGGTGCGCGTGCTCGATGAGGACAATCGCGCGGTCGGCCCGTGGGATCCCAAGCTGTCGCCCGACACGCTGCGCCGCATGCTGCGCCACATGGCAATGGTGCGCGCATTCGACGAGCGCATGTTCCGCGCGCAGCGGCAGGGCAAGACGAGCTTCTACATGAAGTCGCTGGGCGAGGAGGCGGTGGCCGTGCCGCAGGCCTATGCGCTGGACGCCGACGACATGTGCTTCCCGTCATATCGCCAGCAGGGCCTGCTGATCGCGCGCGGTTGCCCGCTGGTCGACATGATGAACCAGATCTATTCGAACCGGGGCGACAAGCTGCAGGGCAAGCAGCTGCCGATCATGTATTCGGAAAAGCGCTTCAGCTTCTTCTCGATCTCGGGCAACCTGACGACGCAATATCCGCAGGCCGTAGGCTGGGCGATGGCATCGGCATCGAAGGGCGACACGCGCATCGCCGCCACCTGGTGCGGCGAGGGATCGACGGCGGAAGGCGACTTCCACTCCGCCTTGACCTTTGCCACCGTTTATCGCGCGCCGGTGATCTTCAACGTCGTGAACAATCAGTGGGCGATTTCGAGCTTCTCGGGCTTTGCCGGCGCCGAGGCGACGACCTTTGCCGCGCGCGCCGTGGGCTATGGCATCGCGGGCCTTCGCGTCGACGGCAATGACGCGCTGGCCGTCTATGCCGCCACGCAATGGGCGGCGGAGCGTGCGCGGACCAATGCCGGGCCGACGCTGATCGAGCATTTCACCTATCGTGCCGAAGGGCACTCCACGTCGGACGATCCGTCGCAATATCGCAGCGCGGGCGAGCCGACGGCGTGGCCGCTGGGTGATCCGATCCGCCGGCTGAAGGACCACCTCATCACCATCGGCGAATGGGACGAGGAGCGGCAGGCGGCGATGGACAAGGAAGTCGCCGACGAGGTGAAGGCCGCGCAAAAGGAAGCCGAGAAGAACGGCATTCTGGGCCATGGCCTGCACCAGCCGCTCGATACCCTGTTCGACGGGGTGTTCGAGGAGATGCCGTGGCATTTGCGCGAGCAGCAGGCGCAGATGGTGGCGGAGGAAACCGAGAGCGGCCGGCCGTGGGATCGGAAGTGATGCGTGTGGACCGAAGCCGAAGCGGTTTTGCCAGCATCGCTATTCCCTCCGGGGGGATCCAGATACGCAACGCATCGATGGAGCCGCAGCCTAAGCGGCAATGGATTCCCGCCTTCGCGGGGATGACGGAGTGGGTTTGGTGAGCGACGTGACCGGAACAGACGATGCAACGGTGATGCCGGCCGAGGCGGAGACCACCACCGACACCACCGCGCGCATGAACATGATCCAGGCGATCAATTCCGCCATGGACGTGATGATGGAACGCGACGCTGGCGTCGTGGTGATGGGCGAGGACGTGGGCTATTTCGGCGGCGTGTTCCGCGCCACGGCCGGCCTGCAGGCGAAATACGGCAAGACGCGCGTGTTTGACACGCCGATCACCGAGATCGGGATCATCGGCGTGTCGATCGGCATGGGCGCCTATGGCCTGCGTCCGGTGCCCGAGATCCAGTTCGCCGATTACATCTATCCCGCGCTCGACCAGCTCGTCAGCGAAGCGGCGCGGCTGCGCTATCGCTCGGGCGGGGAGTTCACCGCGCCGATCACCGTGCGCTCGCCCTTTGGCGGCGGCATCTTTGGCGGGCAGACGCACTCGCAAAGCCCCGAGGGCATCTTCACCCATGTCTCGGGCCTGAAGACGGTGATCCCGTCGACGCCGTACGACGCCAAGGGGCTGCTCATCTCGGCGATCGAGGACAATGATCCGACGATCTTCTTCGAGCCCAAGCGCATCTACAACGGCCCGTTCAACGGCCATTGGGATCGCCCGGCGGCGAACTGGTCGAAGCATCCCGGCGGCGAGGTGCCGACCGGCTATTACAAGATCCCGCTCGGCAAGGCCGCGGTGGTGCGTGAGGGCCAGGCGGTGACGATGCTCGCTTATGGCACGATGGTGCATGTGTGCGCGCAAGTGGTCGAGGATACTGGCATCGACGCCGAGATCATCGATCTGCGCAGCCTGGTGCCGCTCGACATCGAGACCATCGAGGAGAGCGTGAAGAAGACCGGGCGCTGCCTGATCGTGCATGAGGCGACGCGCACCGGCGGCTTTGGCGCGGAGCTTTCGGCATTGGTGCAGGAGCGGTGCTTCTATCACCTGGAGGCGCCGGTGGAGCGCGTGACCGGCTTTGACACGCCCTATCCGCACAGCCTGGAATGGGCCTATTTCCCCGGCCCCGTGCGGATCAGCATGGCGCTGAAGAAGATCATGAAGGACTGACACCCAGTCCCGCCCGCCCCGTCCGTCCCGAGCGAAGTCGAGGGGCGGGGTTTCTCGAGACGGTGTCTCGACTTCGCTCGACACGAACGGATTTGGATCAGGCTATGGCGCGTTTTACCTTCAAGCTGCCGGACATCGGCGAAGGCATTGCCGAGGCGGAGATCGTCGGCTGGCACGTCCAGGTCGGCGACCGGGTCGAGGAAGACCAGAATATCGCCGACATGATGACCGACAAGGCGACGGTGGAAATGGAATCGCCGGTTTCCGGCACCGTGGTCGAGCTGGCGGGTGAGGTTGGCGACCAGATCGCGATCGGCGCGATGCTGGTGGTGATCGAGACCGACGGCGACGAGGCTGCGGCGGAGCCGCAAGTCGGCGCGGCCGCGGATGTCGCGCAGAAGCTGGGCGGCGCGGACGAGGTCGAGGCGTTCGAGGCGGAGAATCCGGGTGTCGAGGAGGTGGTGGAAGCGCCGGCGCCTGCCGCGCCCGCACCTGCGCCGGTTGCACCCGCGCCTGCCCCGGCCGCTACCCCGGCTGCCGATGAGGGCGCTTCGGCCGCGGCTCCCGTCCTTGCCTCCCCTGCGGTGCGCGCGCGGGCGAAGGACCTGGGGGTCGACCTTTCGCAGGTGAAGGTGTCGGAGGGCGATCGTATCCGCCACGCCGACCTCGATGCGTATCTGCGCTATGCCGGTGGGCAGGGCTATCACGCGCCGCATGCAAGCCGGGCGCGGCCGGACGAGCAGGTGAAGGTGATCGGGATGCGTCGCCGTATTGCCGAGAACATGGCCGCATCGAAGCGCAACATCCCGCATTTCACCTATGTCGACGAGATCGACGTGACGGCGCTGGAAGAGATGCGCGGCGATTTGAACGAGAACCGCGGCGGGCGGCCGAAGCTGACCATGCTGCCGTTCCTGATCGTCGCGATCTGCCGCACGCTTCCTGACTTCCCGATGCTCAACGCGCGCTATGACGATGAGGCGGGCGTGGTGACGCGGTCGGGCCGGGTGCATCTGGGCATGGCGGCGCAGACCGACGCTGGCCTGACCGTGCCGGTGATCCGCGACGCGCAGGACAAGAATGTCTGGCAGCTCGCGGCCGAGATCGGGCGGCTGGCGGAAGCCGCGCGGACGCAGAAGCTGAAGCCGGAGGAGCTGGGCGGCGGCACGATCACCGTCACCTCGCTGGGGCCGCTCGGCGGGATCGCAACGACGCCGGTGATCAACCGGCCCGAAGTGGCGATCATCGGGCCGAACAAGATCGTCGAGCGGCCCGTTTTCCGGGGCGACGACATCGTGCGCGCGAAGCTGATGAATCTGTCGATCAGCTGCGACCACCGCGTGGTCGATGGCTGGGATGCGGCAAGCTACGTCCAGGCGGTGAAGAAGCTGCTGGAGACGCCTGTGCTGCTGTTCGCTGATTGATGTGGGGGGGGTGATGCTTCCGGCGATCGTCCTGTCGGTCACGATCGCGCGGCCGTGGCGGGAAGTCTACGAGGCGTTCTGGCGCCCGGAGGCCTTCCCGCGCTGGGCCTCGGGGCTGAGCGACATGGCGCTTCGGCCGGATGGCGACTCGTGGGTAGGCGAGGGGCCGGATGGCGCAATCCGCGTCTTTTTCACAGGCCATAACGATCTTGGCGTGATGGATCATCGCGTGATCCCGGACGGCGGCGCGCCGGTGCACGTGCCGCTGCGCATCATCGCCAACGGCGAAGGCGCGGAGGTGCAGCTGACGCTGTTTCGCCAGCCGGACATGGATGACGAGATGTTTGCGCGCGATCGCCGCTGGGTCCGCAAGGACCTGGCGACGCTGAAGGCGCTGGCCGAGCGCGGCTGACCGAGCAGCCGCGCCGGCTACGCTCCTGCTAGACCCGGCGGCCGGTGAACAGCTGCACCAGCCCGACGATCAGCGCGATCACCAGCAGGATGTGGATCAGGCCGCCCGCGACGTTGAGGCTGAACCCCAGCAACCAGAGAATCACCAGGATAACTGCAATCGTCCACAACATCGTCTTGTCCCTTTCTGTTACGTGAAGAGAACGAGACCGGGGACGCGCCGTTCCGACGCGTGACAATCTTTACGGGATTTTGGCTGCGACGCGCGCCTTGGCGGTGGGGCGGCTGCTTTCGATCCGCGGGCGCCGCGGCGGGGATTGTGTCTCGCCGGGCTTCGTTCTATATCAACCGTGCTTTCTCTTACATCGCCAGATGCAAGGGGTCGCGGGGCAGGGCTCCGCGGCGGCAAAAACCTGTGTGTATGTGGAGCCCCGATGGCGGATATTACCGCGCTGACCCAGTTGATCGATACCGAGGCCGAGGCGCTCGGCTTCGACCTCGTGCGTGTCGCGCTGTTCGGCAAGGGTGACGAGCGCACGCTGCAGGTGATGGCCGAGCGGCCGGATACGCGGCAGCTGACGATCGACGATTGCGCCGACCTGTCGCGCCGCATTTCGGACGTGCTCGACAAGCTGGAGGAAGAGGGGCGTGACCCGATCGAGGGCGCGTACCGACTCGAGGTGTCGAGCCCCGGGATCGACCGTCCGCTGACGCGCCTCTCCGACTACACCGACTGGACCGGGCATGAGGCGAAGCTGACGCTGGACGCGCCGCTCGACGGGCAGAAGCAGTTCCGTGGCGAGATCGCCGGCGTGGAAGGCGAGGAAATCGCCATCCGCAACCGCACCGGCACGGTCGCCAATGTGCCCTTTGGACGCATCGTCGACGCCAAGCTGGTGCTGACCGACAAATTGATCGCTGCAACCGTCCCGCTCTCGGTCGAGGGTGCGGAAGAAGAAGAAATCGAAGCAGAGGAAACCGAGTAATGGCTACCGGCGTCACCGCGAACCGCGCGGAACTGATCGCGATCGCCAACAGCGTCGCCAGCGAGAAGATGATCGACAAGGCGATCGTCATCGAGGCGATGGAAGACGCGATCCAGCGTGCGGCGCGCACGCGCTATGGCCAGGAAATGGACATCCGCGCGAAGCTGGACCCGAACAACGGCGACCTTCGCCTGTGGCGTGTGGTGGAAGTTGTCGAGCAGGTCGACGACATCTACAAGCAGGTCGACGTGAAGGGCGCGCAGAAGCTTCAGGCGGGCGCCAGCGTTGGCGACTTCCTGGTCGATCCGCTGCCGCCGATCGAATTCGGCCGCATCCAGGCGCAGGCCGCCAAGCAGACGATCTTCCAGAAGGTCCGCGATGCCGAGCGCGAGCGCCAGTATGAGGAGTTCAAGGACCGCGCGGGTGAGATCATCACCGGCGTCGTCAAGCGCGTCGAATTCGGCCACATCGTCGTCGACCTCGGCCGTGCCGAGGGCGTGATCCGCCGCGACGCGCAGATCCCGCGCGAAGTGGTGCGCGTGAACGACCGTATCCGCAGCCTGATCCTCAAGGTGGTGCGCGAGAACCGCGGGCCGCAGATCTTCCTTTCCCGTGCGCACCCCGACTTCATGAAGAAGCTGTTCGCGCAGGAAGTGCCCGAGATTTACGACGGCATCATCGAGATCAAGGCCGCCGCCCGCGACCCGGGCAGCCGCGCGAAGATCGGCGTTATTTCGCACGATTCCTCGATCGACCCCGTTGGCGCGTGCGTCGGCATGAAGGGCAGCCGCGTGCAGGCCGTCGTGCAGGAGATGCAGGGCGAGAAGATCGACATCATTCCCTGGTCGCCGGATATCGCGACCTTCGTCGTCAACGCGCTGCAGCCGGCCAACGTCAGCCGCGTGATCATCGACGAGGAAGAGGAGCGGATCGAAGTCGTCGTGCCGGACGACATGCTGTCGCTTGCTATCGGCCGCCGCGGGCAGAACGTGCGTCTTGCCTCGCAGCTGACCGCCAAGGCGATCGACATCATGACGGAGACCGACTCGTCGGAGAAGCGTCAGCAGGAATTCGTCACCCGCACCGAGACGTTCCAGAACGAGCTCGACGTCGACGAGACGCTCGCGCAGCTGCTGGTCGCCGAAGGCTTCACCGAGCTGGAGGAAGTGGCCTATGTCGAGCTCGACGAACTCGCCGCGATCGAAGGCTTCGACGAGGATCTCGCGCAGGAACTGCAGAGCCGCGCCGCCGAGGCGATCGAGCGCCGCGAACAGGCCAATCGCGAAGCGCGCCAGGCGCTGGGCGTCGAGGATGCGGTGGCCGAGCTGCCGCACCTGACGGAAGAGATGCTGGTGACGCTGGGCAAGGCCGGTCTCAAGACGCTGGACGACATCGCGGACCTCGCCACGGACGAACTGATCGAGAAGAAGCGTGCCGAGCCGCGCCGCCGCAACGAGGACGCGCCCAAGCGCCCCGAGCACAAGGGTGGCGTGCTGGGCCAATATGGCCTGACCGAGGAGCAGGGCAACGAGATCATCATGGCGGCGCGCGCGCATTGGTTCGCCGACGAGGAAGCGGCACCTGCCGCTGCCGAGGAGGAATCGGAAGCCTGATGCCGTTCGTATCGATCAGGATGGCGGGCTCCGCGACCAAGGAGCAGAAGGCGGGGATCGTGGCCGATGTCACGGCCTCGCTCGTCACGCGGCTGGGCAAGAACCCGGCCGCGGTGCAAATCGTGATCGAAGAGGTTTCAACAGAGAATTACGGCGCCGGCGGCGTGCTGATCGTTGATCGGGACGCACCGAAGGTGCCGGCAAGCGAGGGAGACGCGCATGCGGGTTCCTCGCAATGATTCGCTAGGTTCGCCCAGGCAGCTTGACGTTGGTCGCTCCGACTGTGTGTCAGGGGTTGGTGAGTCACGTCTCCGTCGTCATGCCGGCCTTGTGCCGGCATCCAGCCGTCCGCGGACTCACCGGCCGCTGAAGATGCGGATACCGGGATGCCGGCACCTGGCCGGCATGACGGGGGGCGGCCTAGAGCGGCGGCAGGCCGAGGCTGGTCGCCAGATCTTCCCAGAAGGGGTTCTCGCGTTCGATCAGGTTGAACTTGTAGTCGCGGGGCCACTTTTTGATGCGTTTCTCGACGGTGATCGCGGACTCCATTGTGTCAGCAACATCATACCAGACGAGTCGAAGAACGCCGTAACGGCTCGTGAAGCCGGCGACGGTGCCGTCACGATGCTGCATCAGCCGGCTGGCGAGGTTCGAGGTCACGCCGACATACAAGGTGCCGTACCTACCGCTCGCCAGGATGTAGACGCACGGTTGGCGCTCCCTCATGCTGTTGAGACTGCCGCTGGCTGGATGCCGGCACAAGGCCGGCATGACGAAGAGGCACGGCTGCCTGTCCCCCATGCGGCAGTTTGTGCGGAGCGTTGGACCCCGGCGCAAGGCCGGGGTGACGTGGAGACTGGCCGCCGATGTGACGGTGAACTGGAGGCGCGCGCATGAGCGATCCGACCCGCACCTGCATCCTTTCGCGCGAAGAAGCGCCGCGGGACGGCCTTGTGCGACTTGTGCTGGCGCCTGACGGGCGTGTGCTGCCCGATGTGCGCGCCAAGGCGCCTGGGCGCGGGGCGTGGATCGGCGTTGATGCGGCCGAGCTGGCCAAGGCGCAGGCCAAGGGCAAGCTGCGCGGCGGGCTGGCGCGGGCCTTCAAGACCGGGGATTTCACCATCCCCGACGATCTGCCGCAGCTGATCGCGTCCGCGCTGGAGCGCCATGCGCTTGACCGGCTGGGGCTGGAATCGCGCAGCGGAATGCTGCTCACCGGATCGGACCGGATCGCGGACGCGGCGCGCTCGGGCAAGCTGCACGCGCTCTATCATGCGGCCGATGCGGCCGAAGATGGGCGGCGCAAGCTGGCCCAGGCGTGGCGTGTCGGATCCGACCGTGAAGGTTCTGATCTGGGGGGCTTGGTTCTGCCAATACCACGCCCCATATTGTCGATGGCGCTGGGCCGCGAAAACGTGGTACATATCGGCGTCACCGACCGCATGGCGGCCGGCAGGTTGGGCGAAGCACTCGACCGCTGGCGGCGCTTTATCGGCCCCGACCCTGTAGGAGCCCCTCAAGGCCAAGCTTTGATGGACGACCTGATTGCCGCACCTTGCGCAACGGCCGCGCAAGGCGCATCGGCGCCCGATCTTTCCGGGCACGAACCGGCCGTGACGACACACGAGGAATTTGAGTGAGCGAGACCGACAACGATAAGCCGAAACTTGGCATGCGCGCACCATTGGGTGTCAGGCGCACGGTCGAGACCGGCAAGGTGAAGCAGAGCTTCAGCCACGGCCGCTCCAATACGGTGATCGTGGAAACAAAGAAGGCGCGCACGTTCCGCAAGCCTGGCGACGCGCCCGAGCAGGCTGCCGCACCGGCGGCCGCCGAGGCGCCCGCACCAGCCGCACCGGTGCAGCACCAGGCGCCGCCGCCGGCGCCCGCGCGCGCGCCGTCGAACGAGACGCCGCAGGAGCGCGTCGCCCGCCTGGCCCGCGAAGCCGAGGAACAGCGCATGCAGGCGCTGGAGGATCTGCGTCGCCGCGAGGAGGCCGAGCGCGCCCGTGCCGCCGAGGACGAGAAGCGCCGTGCCGAGGAGCGCGCGGTGGCTGCGGCTGCCGAGCCCGTCGCCCCCGAACCCGCCCCGGCGCCCGAGCCCGTGGCAGCGCCCGCCGCCCCGGTTGCGGATCCGACACCGGTTGAAGAGCCGCTGACGGTGCGCACCGGCGCGCCGATCATGTTCCGTCCGGTTGTGTCGGCGCCTGCGCCTGCGCCGGAGCCCGCGCCCGAGGCACCGGCGGCAGCAGCGCCTGCCGCGGCCGAGCCTGCGCCGGCAGCCGCTGAGCCTGCTGCTCCAGTTGCTGCCCCGCCGCCGCCCGCTCCCACGCCGGCGCCGCGCGCTGTGCCGCCGGTGCGCCCGGCCGTTGAGCTGGCGCGCGACCCGTCGCTGCCGGCGCCGCGCCGCTTCTCGCCGGTTGCCCGGCCGGAGATTCCCAAGCCGCAGCCCAAGCCGGAGCCGAAGCCCGCTCCTGCCGCAGCACCGGCGCCCACAGCGGCTGCCTCCTCCGGCTCGCCGCAGCAGCGCAGCCTGCCGTCTGGCCAGGCCACGCCGCGCAACGCCGCCGCACCGGCGCGTCCGCAGCAGCGCGATCGCAAGGGCGACGAGCGTCGCGGCGGCAAGCTGACCGTGACGCGCGCGCTGAACGAGGACGGTGCCCGTGCCCGCTCGCTCGCCGCGCTGAAGCGTGCGCGCGAAAAGGAAAAGCGTGGCTGGACCGGCCCGCGCGAGCCGCAGGCCAAGCAGGTCCGCGACGTGCAGGTGCCGGAAGCGATCACCGTTCAGGAGCTGGCGAACCGCATGGCGGAGCGCGGCGCTGACCTCGTGAAGGCGCTGTTCAAGATGGGCTCGCCCGTCACCATGACGCAGACGATCGACCAGGATACCGCAGAGCTGCTCGTCACCGAATTCGGCCACAATGTGGTGCGCGTCAGCGACAGCGACATCGATCTGGTGCTCGACACCGCGCCCGATGCCGATGCCGATCTGCGCCCCCGTCCGCCGGTGGTGACGATCATGGGCCACGTCGATCACGGCAAGACCAGCCTGCTCGACGCGCTGCGCGGCACCGACGTGGTGCGCGGCGAGGCCGGTGGCATCACGCAGCATATCGGCGCCTATCAGGTGACGCTGAAGGACAAGTCGAAGATCACCTTCCTTGACACGCCGGGCCACGAGGCGTTCACCGCCATGCGTGCGCGCGGCGCCGATGTCACCGACATCGTGGTGCTGGTGGTTGCCGCGGACGACGGGCTGATGCCGCAGACGATCGAGGCGATCAATCACACCAAGGCCGCTGGCAAGCCGATGATCGTGGCGATCAACAAGATCGACAAGCACGATGCCAATGCCCAGAAGGTGCGCGAGCGCTTGCTGGAGCATGACATCCAGGTCGAGGCGATGGGCGGCGAGACGCAGGACGTCGAAGTCTCCGCGCTGAAGAAGACCGGCCTTGAGGAGCTGATCGAGAAGATCCAGCTGCAGGCCGAGCTGATGGACCTGAAGGCGAACCCCGATCGCGATGCCGAAGGCACGGTGATCGAGGCGAAGCTGGACAAGGGCCGTGGCCCGGTTGCGACGGTGCTCGTCACGCGCGGCACGCTGAAGGTCGGCGACGTGTTCGTTGTCGGCGCGGAAAGCGGCAAGGTGCGCGCGCTGGTCGACGACAAGGGACGCCAGCTCAAGGAAGCCGGGCCGTCGATGCCGGTCGAGGTGCTCGGCATTTCGGGCACGCCGTCGGCTGGTGACCAGCTGCAGGTGGTCGAGAGCGAAGCGCGCGCCCGCGAAGTGGCGGAATATCGCCAGGGCGTGCTGACGCAGAAGCGCACGACCTCGGCGCCGGCGAGCCTCGAGAGCATGTTCTCCGCATTGGCGGCGAACAAGGCGATCGAATATCCGCTGGTGGTCAAGGCCGATACGCAGGGCACCGTTGAGGCGATCGTCGCCGCGATCAACAAGATCTCGACCGACGATATCCGCGCACGCATCCTGCACTCGGGCGTGGGCGGCATCACGGAAAGCGACGTGAATGCGGCAGCGGCTTCGGGCGCGCCGATCATCGGCTTCCACGTGCGTCCGAATGCCAAGGCACGCGAGATCGCCGATCGTCATCGGGTGGCGTTCAAATATTACGACGTCATCTATGACCTGATCGACGAGATCCGCGCCGGTATGGCGGGCGAGCTTGGTCCGGAAGCGTTCGAGACGGTGGTCGGCCGTGCGGAAATCCGCGACGTCTTCTCGGCCGGCAAGCACGGCAAGGCCGCTGGTCTGCTGGTGGTCGAGGGTGTCATTCGCAAGGCGCTCAAGGCGCGCATCACGCGCAACGACGTCATTATCTACCAGGGCGAAATCGCCTCGCTGCGGCGCTTCAAGGACGACGTTCCCGAGGTTCGCGCGGGTCTCGAATGCGGTGTGACGTTCACGCAGAACTTCACCGACATCCGTGCCGGCGACTTCCTCGAAACGTTCGAGGTCGAGCTGCGCGAACGTACGCTGTAAGGCTGCGCTACCGGGCGCTCGAATGATGCGCTACGCTACCCATCAGGTCGCATCTCGCGGCCTGATGGGAGGTGATTTGCATAGCAACTGAAACAATTGTGACTCTGGTTATCGGCGTCGCGATGCTTGTCGTCGCGTTCGTCGGATTGGTGATCAAGCTTATCGAGCTGGGTCGCCGCTAAGGCCAGTGAGGGGCCCGGTGTTCCAGCGCCGGGCTCCAAAAACGATTTGAGCCCGAGCGTTCCAGCGCTCGGGCTCAGGAAGCTGATTGCATCAGCCCATCAACAATCGTGACCTGTTCGATATACTTCACCGCGGATATTGGTTCAAGATGACTGGCGACGCACCCGAAAAATCCGTCCGCACCCTGCGCGTTGGCGAACAGGTGCGCCATATTCTGTCCGAGATCCTGCAACGCGGCGACGTGCATGATGACGTGCTGACGACGCACCTGGTGAGCATCACCGAAGTGCGTATGTCGCCGGACCTGCGCCACGCCACCGTCTTCGTGAAGCCGCTGCTGGGCAAGGACGAGGAAAAGGTGCTGAAGGCGCTGCGCACCAACACCGCTTTCCTCCAGCGCGAGGTCGCGCGGCGGGTGAAGATGAAATATGCCGCCAAGCTCAAGTTCCTGGGTGACGAGAGCTTCGACGAGGGCAGCCATATTGATCAATTGCTGCGCTCGCCGACGGTGGCGCGCGATCTGGGCGACGGCGAGGCGTAATCGCCATGTGGTGCCGGCTTGCGTGCCGGCTCCACTATTGCGTGTCATGCCGATGTGGCGGCACGCGGCACCGTTGATGCCGGCACGACGGTTGCTGGTCAGGCGGTGCGCCGGGCTCCTTAGGCAGTGCGCTCTGTGAGGCGCGGGTCGACGGCCGCGAGGCCGGTTGCCAGCACCATTGCGTCCTCGACGAAGCCTGTCGCCGTCTGCCCGTAGCGCTCCATCGACGCACAACGCAGCTTCCAGCCGACCCATGACGTTGCAAGCGCGGTGCCCAGCGCGACGGCGGCGCCGGTGACCCGCTGCCCCTTGGACGCGAGCGCGGCGCCGGCATAGGCCGAGGTGACGCTGCGCACCGCGAGGCCGATCGGCACAATCCGATCGGGCGCGGTCTTTTGCTTGTCGCCCGCCATTTCCGCTGCGCTCAGGGCTACGGCGCCCCAGGCGATCAGCGGGTTCCCGAACAATCTCGCGAGCGGCATGTCGTCGGGCAGCGCACCGCGTCGGCCGGCCGCCGCCAGCGCCGCCAGCGGCACGATGCCGCGCTGCCCGGCCGCCAGTCCGATCAGATAGGAACGCAGCATCGTTAGTCTCCCGAAGTTCACGCGAACAATGGTCGGCCGACGCTTCGTATCCCTGTGCTGGGCGAGGCTGCCCGTCAGAACGCCCGGTTCGCCACGTCGGCAGCGGTGCACCGCGCCACGAACGTGCCGCTATCGCTGGTGAGAGTCAGCGTGCCCGATGTGCGATCGATGCTGAGCGCGGCGCTGGTGATCAGCGCGATCTGCACCCGGCCCTCGATGGCGGTGTCAGTGACCATCATCTTGCGGATGTTGCGCCAGTCGCCATCGATGACATAGGCGCGCGGCAACAGGATCTGTCCTTCGGCGCCATTGATCTTTACCTGCGCCGTTCCTGCGACGGGGATGCGCCGCGACACATAAGTGGGATCGTTCTTTTCTTTCTTGCCGATGTTGCGCACCATCTCGCGCCCGTCGCCATTGCCGGGGCAAGTGAGGGAGAGGGCCAGCGGTTCGGCCGTAGCGGCGGGCGCCGCAAGCATGGCAGCCGTGGCCGCCAGAAACGCAATTCGCATCAGTGATGTCCCCCAAGGTCTCGTTTATGGTAAACGGAGAGGGCAGGGAGCCGTCAAGGGGCCATCCGGCGCTGGCGCAGGCTTCGCAGTTCGCCGATAAGAGCGGATGGCCAAGCTTTATTTCTATTATGCCAGCATGAACGCGGGGAAATCGACCAACCTGTTGCAGGCCGATTTCAATTACCGCGAGCGCGGCATGACGACGATGCTGTTCACCGCCGCGATCGACGATCGCTTTGCCGCGGGCACGATCACCTCGCGCATCGGCCTTTCCGCGGCCGCGACGATGTTCGACGCCAGCACCAACATCGCCGCCTGCGTGCTCGATCGCCACGTCGAGGAGACGGTGGCGTGCGTGCTGGTGGACGAGGCGCAGTTCCTCACCGCCGCGCAGGTCGATCAGCTGGCGCGGTTGGCGGACGAGGACGGGATCCCGGTGCTGGCCTATGGCTTGCGCACCGATTTCCAGGGCGCTTTGTTCGATGGATCAGCGCGGCTGCTGGCGCTGGCGGACGCGCTGATCGAGATAAAGTCGGTGTGCGAATGTGGGCGCAAGGCGACGATGAACCTGCGCGTCGATGCCGATGGGCGGCCAGTGGCGGCCGGCGCGCAGACGGAGATCGGCGGCAACGATCGCTACGTTGCGCTCTGCCGGCGGCATTTCGCGGCAGCGCTTTCGGGAGGTGGGGCGGCCTGATCGCGGAGCCAGCGGTCGGCTGCGCGGGGGTTAAGGGTCGGGCGTGGCGTCTTGCCATGCGCTTCGTTGTTCCGGACACCATGATGCCGCACAGGATGCACTTATAGCAGCGTGCGACAGCGTGGGCGGTGGGATGGATCCCGGACCAAGTCCGGGATGACGGGTGGGGAAGGTGCATCCCGTCCGCCGTTGCCGCACGCGTGTCCCTCGAGTGCCTCGGGACGAACAGGGGTAGGGTTGCACGCACCTCGTCATCCCGGCCTTGTGCCGGGGTCCACTGGCTCGCGCACTCAGCGGCGTGAAAGGGCGCGGCACGCTGGATGCCGGGACAAGTCCTGCATGACGGTGGTGGGTGGCTTGGAGGTCGGCACCGCACTCCTCGTATGTGCTGAGCCGGTTGAAGCACCTGGCAAGCATTGCCGTCGTGTGGGGCACGTCGTTCTACAAGCTCGGGGCGGCCAACGGATGAGGCGTGCCAATCACGGCCGCTGGCGCTCCTCCCTCCGCCCCCCTATCTCGCGAGCATCATGACACCCGACAATCCCATCTACGCCGCGGCGGTGTGGATCATCCCGCTGATCATCGCGATCGTGTTTCACGAGGTGGCGCACGGCCTGATGGCGCGTGCGCTGGGCGATCCGACCGCGGCGCAGCTCAACCGGCTGTCGTTCAACCCGCTGCGGCATGTCGATCCGGTCGGCACCGTCATCCTGCCGCTGGGCCTCGCGCTCGCCAAGGCGCCGGTGTTCGGCTGGGCGAAGCCGGTGCCGGTCGATCACCGGCGGCTGCGCAATCCGCGCTGGGGCATGGTGGCGGTGGCGCTGGCCGGGCCGGGGATGAACTTCGCGCTGGCGGCAGTGGCAGCAGTGGCGATCGGCGTCACGTTCGGTCAGATAGAGGCGCCGCCGGAGGGTGTGGCCGGCTTCGTGCTGGCGAACCTCGTCAACTTCCTGCTGATCAACATCTTCCTGGCCGTCTTCAACCTCCTCCCGCTGCCGCCGTTCGATGGCGGGCATGTGGTCGAAGGGGTGCTGCCGCGCCCGCTGGCGGCGCAATGGGCGAAGCTGGCGCGCTTCGGTTTCCCGCTGATCATCGTGCTGCTGGTGGTGGTGCCGATGATCTGGCCGAGCGCCAGCATCGTCGCGAAGGTCGTCGGCCCGCCCGCGAACTGGCTGATCCGCCAGTATCTCGCCTTTGCGCAGCTGTTTGCCTGAGGACCACGCAATGCATGGATGGTTGATCCTCGACAAGCCGCTCGGGCTTGGATCGACGCAGGGCGTGAGCGCGGTGAAGCGGGCGCTGCGCCAGGGCGGGTATGGCAAGGCGAAGGTGGGTCATGGCGGCACGCTCGATCCGCTGGCGTCGGGCGTGCTGCCGATCGCGCTCGGCGAGGCGACGAAGCTCGCCGGGCGGATGCTCGACAGCGACAAGGTGTATGATTTCACGGTTCGCTTCGGCGAGCAGACCGATACGCTGGATGCAGAGGGCAAGGTGATCGCGACCAGCGAGGTGCGCCCGACGCGCGCCGACGTGGCGGCGGTGCTGGCGGATTTCACCGGGCCGATCGAGCAGATGCCCCCCGCCTTCTCCGCGCTGAAGGTGGACGGGCAGCGTGCCTATGATCTGGCGCGCGCGGGCGAAGAGGTGGTGCTCAAGACCCGCAACGTGACGGTGTTTTCGCTCACAATGGCGGATGAGGCGGGCGCGGGAGAGGATGCGGTCGCGGACATCGCGCTCACCGCCCATGTCTCCAAGGGTACCTATATCCGCTCGCTCGCCCGCGACATCGCCGCCGCCCTTGGAACCGTCGGCCATGTCACCTATCTCAGGAGGACGAAGGCAGGTCCGTTCGGCCTTCACCACGCGATATCGCTGGACAATTTGGGCGAAGCCGCTATGGCGCGCACCCTTGAACACTTACTCCTGCCGTTGAGGGCGGGGCTGGACGACATCCCGGCTCTATCCCTCACGCCCGACCAGGCAGGGGCGCTCCGCCAGGGGCGCGTTCTGGCCGGGATTGTTGCCGACGATGGCCAGTATTTCGCCTGCCTGCACGATGTGCCGGTGGCGCTGATCGAGGTCCAGGCCCGCGAGGGTCGTGTCGTCCGCGGCTTCAACTTATGACGATGTCGAAGGAAAACACGTGACGATCACCGCAGAACGCCGCCAGGAAGTCATCAAGGATCACGCCCGCGCCGAAGGCGACACCGGTTCGCCGGAAGTCCAGGTCGCGATCCTGACCGAGCGGATCCGCAACCTGACCGAGCACTTCAAGGGCCACGCCAAGGACAACCATTCGCGTCGCGGCCTGCTGATGATGGTCAACAAGCGTCGCTCGCTTCTCGACTATCTCCGCAAGAAGGACGGGGATCGCTACCTCGCCCTCATCGCGAAGCTCGGTCTTCGCAAGTAATCACGGGAAGGGCGCCCTTGCGGCGCCCTTCTTGCATATACGCCTCGCGCGTGACGCGAGCGTGCAACGCCGCAGGGGCAATAAGGCCCGACCGGCACGAGCCAAGACTGGCTCAAGCAGGCCCCGGCTGCATAGGGCGGCCGGAGTGAAGGAAACGACATGTTCGACAAGAAAACGGTAAGCATCGAGTGGGGCGGAAAGACCCTGACGCTCGAAACGGGCAAGGTCGCCCGCCAGGCTGACGGCGCGGTTATCGCGACGCTCGGCGAAACGGTGGTGCTGTGCGCCGTCACCGCTGCCAAGACGGTCAAGGAAGGGCAGGATTTCTTCCCGCTCACCGTCCACTATCAGGAAAAGTTCTCCGCCGCCGGTCGTATCCCGGGTGGCTTCTTCAAGCGTGAGCGTGGCGCGACCGAAAAGGAGACGCTGGTTTCGCGTCTCATCGATCGCCCGATCCGCCCGCTGTTCCCCGAAGGCTTCTACAACGAGATCAACGCCATCGCTCAGGTGCTGAGCTATGACGGCGAGAACGAGCCGGACATCCTCTCGATGATCGCCGCGTCCGCCGCGCTCACCATCTCGGGCGTGCCGTTCATGGGCCCGATCGGCGCCGCACGCGTCGGCTATATCGACGGCGAGTATATCCTGAACCCGACCGACAAGCAGGTCGAAGAGGGTGAGCTCGATCTGGTCGTGGCCGCGACCTACGACGCGGTCATGATGGTCGAATCCGAAGCCAAGGAGCTGTCGGAAGAGATCATGCTGGGCGCCGTGCTGTTCGCGCACGATGCCTGCCGTGACATCGTGAAGGCGATCGTGAAGCTCGCCGAGCAGGCCGCCAAGGATCCGTGGGATCTGGCGCCGGTCGACGACAAGTCGGCCACGCTCAAGAAGCTCGACAAGGCGATCGGCAAGGACATCGCCGCCGCCTACAAGCTGACCGACAAGCAGCAGCGCCAGAACGCGCTGAACGAGGCCCGCGCCAAGGCCCGCGAGGCATTCGCGGACCTGAAGGAAAGCGATCCCGCCCAGTATCTCGGCACGCTGAAGCTGGTGAAGAAGCTCGAGGCGAACATCGTCCGTCAGGCGATCCTGAAGGACGGCAAGCGCATCGACGGCCGCTCCACCACGCAGATCCGCCCGATCGAAGCGGAAACGCACTTCCTGCCGCGCGCCCACGGCTCGGCGCTGTTCACGCGCGGCGAGACCCAGACGATCGCAACCGCGACGCTTGGTACCCGCGATGCGGAGCAGATGATCGACGGCCTGAACGGTCTGTCGTACCAGCATTTCATGCTGCACTATAACTTCCCGCCCTATTCGGTCGGTGAAGTGGGCCGCTTCGGTGCGCCGGGCCGCCGCGAAGTCGGCCATGGCAAGCTGGCATGGCGTGCGCTGCACCCGGTGCTGCCCAGCAAGGAAGACTTCCCCTACACCATCCGTCTGACCAGCGACATCACCGAGTCCAACGGCTCGTCGTCGATGGCGTCGGTGTGCGGTGGGTCGCTGGCGCTGATGGACGCGGGCGTGCCGATCACGCGCCCGGTGTCGGGCATCGCCATGGGCCTGATCCTGGAAGGCAAGGATTTCGCGATCCTGTCCGACATCCTGGGTGACGAGGATCATCTGGGCGACATGGACTTCAAGGTGGCGGGCACGTCCGAAGGCATCACCACGATGCAGATGGACATCAAGATCGCCGGCATCACCAAGGAGATCTTCGAAGCCGCGCTGCACCAGGCCAAGGAAGGCCGTGCGCACATCCTGGGCGAGATGAACAAGGCGCTGGGCGAGACCCGCGGCGAGCTGTCGGCGCATGCGCCCCGCATCGAAACGCTGCAGGTCGACAAGTCCAAGATCCGCGACATCATCGGCACGGGCGGCAAGGTGATCCGGGAGATCGTCGCCACCACCGGCGCCAAGGTCGACATCGACGACGAGGGCGTGGTGAAGATCAGCTCTTCCGACCACAGCCAGATCGAGGCGGCGATCGCCTGGATCAAGGGCATCGTGGAAGAGGCCGAGGTCGGCAAGATCTACACCGGCAAGGTCGTCAACATCGTTGACTTCGGTGCATTCGTGAACTTCATGGGTGGCAAGGACGGTCTCGTCCACGTCTCCGAGATGAAGAACGAGCGCGTCGAGAAGCCCGGTGACGTCGTGTCCGAAGGCCAGGAAGTGAAGGTCAAGGTCCTCGAGATCGATCCGCGCGGCAAGGTTCGCCTGTCGATGCGCGTCGTCGACCAGGAAACCGGCGCCGAGCTGGAGGACACCCGTCCGGCACGCGAACCGCGCGAGCCGCGTGGTGACCGTGGCGACCGTGGTCCGCGTCGCGAAGGCGGCGGTGATCGTGGTGGCCGTGGCGGTGATCGCGGCGGCGACCGTGGTGGTGATCGCAGCGGCCCGCGCCGTGATCGCGGCCCGCGCCGCGAGCGTTCGGAAGGCGGCAACGGCGGCGGCAATGATGACGGCCCTGCGCCCGAGTTCGCCCCGGCGTTCCTGACCAACGACCGCGACCGCGACTAAGCGCGCGCTCGCCTTCGGGTGACATGAGAAGGGCCCTGGCAGCGATGCCGGGGCCCTTCTTCGTTTAGGGAGACGACTAGGCTCATTCGTGTCGCGTGTAGCCGATGCACGGGCCTCAGGCGGAGGCGCCCGGGGCTTCTCCCTCGACGATGCGCGGGACGAGCGGCATTCGGGTGCACGATCTCCGTTCACCGTGCTGCACGACGCCACCCCTTCGAGGCTCGGCGCGAGCGGGAGGGGAGGCGGCGTGCCCCCAAATGCACGAAACCCCGGCCCTGAGCCGGGGTCCAGCGTCCTCTCCGCCGTCGCGGACAGAAGCGAGACCCCGGATCAAGTCCGGGGTGACGGGTCACTCAAAGACGAGGACGTCTCAGGCGGCGGTTTTCGCCTTTTCCACCGTGACGGCGACGCGGTTGGAGATCGGCTGGGCGATCTCGCCGGCCAGCTTCAGCGCCGTCTGGGTCGAGCGCGAGGCCTCCGCAACGAACGCATCGAACGAAGCGCGCACGAAGTTGCTCTGGAGCTGGAACAGCTCGGCGGGCGAGGTGACGCTGCTCAGCGAGCGGAACGCGCCGGTTGCGCTTTCATAGGAGGTCTTGAGGTAGCTGGTGGCGTTCTGGCCGATCTGCTCGAAGCCCTTGGCGGCGATCTTGGAGGATTCGACCACGGCTTCGAGGTTGGCCTTCTGGAACGCGTTCATGTCCTCGAACGCCTTGGCGCCCTGCTCCATCTGCGCCTTGGCGCGCTCGTTCGCCTGCGCGAACATCGTCTTCGTCTGTTCGGTCATCGTGTGGAAAGCTTCAACCATCGTCCGTTCCTTCGCGCGGCGGAGCGCCCCGAGGGCGGGACACTCACAATTGGCGGTCTCGTGCAGGAAGATGCCGGCCGCCTTGTTACGTTATGCTGCGCCGCAAAATAATACAGTCCAAGTCATTGTTCAATAACATTGTGCGGTGCAACATGAACGCTTAGCGTCCCCGCACGTAGCTGCCCGGCGCGTCCTCCAGCGCAGGGCGTGTGCCTTGTCCCGGAATACGCGCGCCCTGCGCGGCGACGGTGGTGTCTCCGTGGCCCCGCAGCCAGCCGAGCCAGTGCGGCCACCAGCTGCCCTTGGTTTCGCGCGCCCCGGCGATGAATTCGTCCAGAGACGCGACGGGGGCATCGTTGGTCCAGTATTGGTATTTTCCGGCCGAAGGCGGGTTTACGACGCCAGCGATATGGCCCGAGCCTGCGAGCACGAATTCCACCGGCCCGCGGAAGTGGCGGGTAATTTCCCAAACGCTCTCGGCGGGCGCGATATGATCCTCGCGGCCGGCCTGAACGAAGCTGGGAGTAGCGACCTTGCCCAGATCCAGCGGCGTGCCCCCGATCGAAAGCGCGCCGGGGGAAACGAGCAGATTGTCGCGGTACAGGTCGCTCAAATAGCTCTGGTGCCACCGCGCCGGCAGGTTGGTGGTGTCGCCGTTCCAGTGCAGCAGGTCGAACGGGACATAGTCACTGCCGAGCAGGTAATTGTTGGTGACATAGTTCCAGATCAAGTCGCGCCCGCGCAACAGATTGAACGTCGCGGCCATGTAGCGCCCGTCGAGGTACCCCTCGGGCGAGATCGCGGCGAGCAGCTGCAATTGTTCGTCGCTGATGAAGCTCTTCAGGTCGCCGGCGCTGCGGAAATCGACCTGGGCGGTGAAGAAGGTGGCGCTCGCCACCTTGTCGGCCTCCCCGCGCGCGGCGAGCAGCGCCAGCGTCGCCGCCAGCGTGGTGCCCGCAACGCAATAGCCGATGGCGTGAACCGAGGGCACGTCCAGCAGGCCGCGGATCAGGTCCACCGCCTCGATCTGTGCCGTGATGTAATCGGCCCAGACCACATCCTTCATGCTCGCGTCGGCCGACTTCCAGGAAACCATGAACACGCTGATCCCCTGATCCAGGCACCAGCGGATGAAGCTTTTCTCCGGCGTCAGATCCAGGATGTAGAAACGGTTGATCCAGGGCGGAAAGATCACCAGCGGGGTGGCCAGCACCTCGGGCGTGGTCGGCGCGTAATGGATCAGTTCGAACAGGTCCGTGCGGTGGATCACCTTGCCCGGCGTGGTGGCAAGGTTGCGGCCGATCTCGAACGCGCCCGACGGCGTGTGCGTCATTTGGCCGCGGCTGATGTCGGCCAGCATGTGCTGCAGCCCCTTCAGCAGATTTTCGCCGCGCGTTTCCAGCGTGCGCTGGATCACTTCGGGATTGGTGAACGGGAAGTTGGCGGGGCTGATCGCATCAACGAAGCCGCGCATGGCGAACCGAAGCTGTGCCCGCTGCTCCTCGCCCAGGCCCTCCATCGTGTCGACGCTGCGCAGCAGGTGATCGGCAAGCAGTTCGTAGGATCGCCTCATCCACGCGAACAGCGGGTTCTGGTGCCAGGCGGCGGCGGCGAAGCGCTTGTCGATCCGCCCGCCGCCAGCTTGCGGCGCAGGCGCGGTGCCGGTGCCGAGGAACTGCTGCCAGAGCGACAGGCTTTCCGACCAGAAATCACCGGTCTTATTCGCCGGCCCATCCTTGGCCGCCGACTCGCCCGACGGCGGCGACTCGATCATCGCCAGCCCTTGCTCCAGCATCATCTGCTGTGCACGCCCGATCACCCATGTCCAATGCTGGAGGTCGGCGAGGCTCGGCGGCGGGGGCTGGTCGGTCATCTGATCCTCTCCGCGCATCACCATAGCGTTGCTATACGCCGGCGATAGTCCTCGACTGCTTTCGCTGCGGCGGCGCAGGGTCTATGCCAGGCCTTCCGCAACCGAGGTTCGCATGTCCGACGAATTCTACCGCATCAAGCGTCTGCCGCCCTATGTGATCGCTGAAGTGAATGCGATGCGGGCTCAGGCGCGCGCGGCGGGTGAGGATATCATCGACCTCGGCATGGGAAATCCCGATCTGCCGCCGCCGCCGCATGTGATCGCGAAGCTGGTGGAGGTGGCGCAAAAGCCGGACGCTCACGGTTATTCGGCGTCAAAGGGCATCCCCGGCCTGCGTCGCGCGCAGGCAAATTATTACGGCCGCCGCTTCGGCGTGGACGTCGATCCCGAAACCGAAGTCGTTGTCACGATGGGTTCCAAGGAGGGGCTGGCCAGCCTTGCCACCGCGATCACCGCACCGGGTGACGTGATCCTGGCGCCGAACCCCAGCTACCCGATCCACACCTTTGGCTTCATCATCGCCGGCGCGACGATCCGCGCGGTGCCGACGACGCCGGACGAGCATTATTTCGAAAGCCTCGAGCGGGCGATGAACTTCACCGTGCCGCGGCCGAGCATCCTGGTCGTCAATTACCCGTCGAATCCGACAGCCGAGGCGGTCGATCTCGCCTTTTACGAGCGGCTGGTCGCCTGGGCACGCGAGAACAAGGTTTGGATCATCTCCGACCTCGCTTATTCGGAGCTATATTACGACGGCAGTCCGACCCCTTCGATCATGCAGGTGAAGGGCGCCAAGGATGTGGCGGTCGAGTTCACCTCGCTGAGCAAGACCTATTCCATGGCCGGCTGGCGGATCGGCTTCGCGGTGGGCAACAAGACGCTGATTGCCGCCATGACACGGGTGAAATCGTATCTCGATTACGGCGCCTTTACCCCGATCCAGGCCGCGGCCTGCGCCGCGTTGAATGGCCCGCAGGACATCGTGGAGCAGAACCGCAAGCTCTATCACAAGCGACGCGACGTGATGGTGGAAAGCTTCGCGCGCGCCGGCTGGGACATCCCGAGCCCGCGCGCGTCGATGTTCGCCTGGGCGCCGCTACCCCCGGCTCTCGCGCATATGGGCAGCCTGGAATTCTCCAAGCAATTGCTCACCCATGCCAAGGTCGCGGTGGCGCCGGGCGTGGGTTACGGCGAGAATGGCGAGGGCTTTGTGCGCATCGCCATGGTCGAAAACGAGCAGCGGCTGCGCCAGGCCGCGCGCAACGTGAAGAAATATCTCGCCAGCATGGGCGTGAACGTGCCGGCTCGGAACGCCGGTTGACCCCTGCGTCACCGCTGCCGGAGCGCGCATGATCGGCTATGATCCGCTCTACTCGCTCGCCGGCCTGCTGGTGGGCGTGCTCGTTGGATTGACCGGCGTTGGTGGCGGATCGCTGATGACGCCGCTGCTGGTGTTGGCGTTCGGCTTTCACCCGGCGACGGCGGTGGGCACCGACCTGATCTACGCCTCCGCCACCAAGACGGTGGGCAGCGCGGTGCATGGCCTGCGCGGTACCGTGGATTGGCAGATCGTCCGCCGCCTCGCCGCGGGCAGCCTGCCGGCGGCGGCACTGACGCTGTTGCTGCTCAGCCAAAGTGTGGAGCGGGGCAAGGACAGCGGCGCCACCATCGCCTTCGTGCTGGGTTTGGCGCTGGTCGCGACGGCGGCAGCGACGTTCTTTCGCGCACGGATCGTCGCAGCGATCGGGCCACGGTTTCGCGGCATGGCGCCGCGCACGCTTCGGCTGCTGACGGTGGCGCTCGGCGTGGTGCTGGGCGTGCTGGTCTCGCTGACGTCGGTCGGTGCGGGCGCGCTGGGAATGACGGCGCTGCTGCTGCTGTATCCGACCGCGCCGGTCAGCCGCCTGGTGGGATCGGACATTGCGCATGCCGTGCCGCTGACGCTGATCGCCGGCATGGGCCATTGGTGGCTCGGCTCGGTTGACGTGATGCTGCTCCTGTCGCTCCTGGCGGGATCGATCCCGGGTATCGTGATCGGCAGCCTCATCGCCTCGCGCGTGACTGATCGGGTGCTGACGCCGATCCTGGCGGCGACGCTGGCGGTGGTCGGCTTCAAGCTGATCCTCTAGGGGCTTGCCGCCTACGCCGGTTTCCGGCGGCCATCATTGTTCAGGACTGATCCCATGCCCCGCCCCGGCTTTGCCTTTTCCACCGCGTTCAAGGTGCGTTACGCGGAGATCGACGGCCAGCGCGTCGTCTTCAATTCGCGCTATCTCGAATATGCCGATGTGGCGGTGACGGAATTCTGGGACTGGACGGGCATTGCCGATGCGCTGGGTGATACCTGGCGCGAGATGGAATTTCACGTTCGCCGGGCGAATGTGGATTATCTGAAGCCGCTCATGCTCGGCGATACGGTGGACACGTCGGTGCGGATCGAGCGCATCGGCTCGTCCAGCATCACCAAGCGGTTCGAGATCGCCAACCAGCATGGCGAATTGTGCAACGTGATCGAGATGGTGAGCGTGAACGTCCATCTGCCCACCGGCCGCCCGGTGCCGATAGAGGGCGAAGTGCGCGCATTCCTGGAGGCGCTGATGGTGGCGCAGCCGGACCGCGTGGCGTAAAGGCGCCGCCATGCTTGAGATGCGCCCTGATTGCGAACGCTGCGGCGCAGACTTGCCGGCCGACGAGGGCGGCGCGTTCATCTGTTCGTTTGAATGCACCTTTTGCGCGGATTGCGCCGATGCCTTGGACGAGCGCTGCCCCAATTGCGGCGGCGAGCTACTCGATCGACCGGCGCGAACGGGCGCGGCGCTGAAGAAGAACCCCGCCTCGACGAAGCGCCACTTCACCGCCTGATCGTCTCAGCGCCATTCCACACGGGGGGCGGGGGCTTGTCGGCACCCTCGCGCGCCGGTTCACGCAATGATCCCTGTCCTACGCCGCCCGATCATGATGTAATCGCCCGATGCTTGCTTGCCGTCTTTCCACCCGCGCGCCCGCCAGTCCGACGAATGTTGAGGCTGTTGGAGAAAAACCTGCGACAGCCTCAACTTCCTCAACATTCGTTTTTTGCAATCGCCCATGACACCGCGCATCCTGATCATCGCAGGCTCGGATTCTGGCGGCGGCGCCGGCATCCAGGCCGATATCAAGACCGTCACCATGCTCGGTGGCCACGCCATGACCGCGGTGACGGCGATCACCGCGCAGAACACGCTGGGCGTGCAGGCCGTCCACCCGGTCCCGACCGACATCGTCGTCCAGCAGATGCGATCGTGCATCGACGATCTCGGCGTCGACGCGGTGAAGATCGGCATGATCGGCTCGGCGGAAACTGCGCATGCGGTAGCCGACGTGCTGGAGCCGCTCGGCCGCGTGGGCATGCCGATCGTGTTCGATCCGGTGATGATCGCAACCTCCGGATCGGTGCTGGCCGATCCGGCGACCATCGAGGCATTCGGTCGGCTGATGCGCGTCGCGATGCTCATCACCCCGAATGCGCCGGAACTGGCCGTGCTGACTGGCAGGCCGGTTGAAACGGAACGCGAGGCGCTGCTTGCCGGTCATGATCTCACCCAGTCCACTGGCGCGGCGGTGTTGGCGAAGGGCGGACACCTGTTGCCTGAGGCGACCGGACAGGTCCTGCTACCCCAAGGAGAGGCTGGCGATCTCCTAGCGGACAATCTGGTCCTGCCCGACGGCACCGATATGGTGTGGACCGATCCGCGCATCGACTCGCCGCACACGCACGGCACCGGCTGCACCTTGGCCAGCGCCGTGGCCGAGGGGCTAGGGCGTGACCTGCCGCTACCCGATGCGATCGCACGGGCGCGGCGGTTCGTCCGGATTGCACTGCGCGAGGCGCCGGGACTTGGCGCCGGGCATGGCCCGATGGGGCATCAGCGGGTGCGGCTGGATTGTGACCTGGGCGGCGCGATGATCAACCAGGTGACCTTGCCGGCCACCGATCATGTGGCGAGCGTCGCCTTCTACAATGCGCTCGGCCTAACCATGATCGTGGAGAGCGCGGGCCGCTATGCCCGCTTCGAAAGTGCGGGCGGGACGACCCTGTCTGTCGAAGCGGCAGCGGAGATACGGGGGCAGCCGATCATTTTCCTCGAGGTGACTGATCTCGATGCGGCAGTCGCTTCAGCGCGTGCGCACGGGATCGCTGTCGCCGATCCGCAGCTTCAGCCGTGGGGCTGGCACGAGGCGCGGCTGACCGATCCTGCAGGCAACACGCTATGCCTGTATGTTGCAGGAGAGAACCGACGCTTCCCGCCGTGGCGGATTAGCTGAAACCGCCGAGCGCGGCGGGATCAGCCCGAGTCCAGCGCCCGCTGCAGCCGATCGCGGATGGCGCGAAGCGTTTCTGTCGAGGCGTTATCCGTGCCGGCGGGTGCCACCGGGGTCTCCGCTGCCTCCGCTTGGGGCACGGCGGGCGCCGCGGGAGGCGGGGGCGGGGCTTTGCCGCCGCGCGCTTCCGCGGCCAGCAGCTTCTGAACACCCTTTACCGTATAGCCTTCGGTCCCCAGCAGGCGCTGGATCCGCTCGATCAGCGCAATGTCGGACGGGCGATAATAGCGCCGGTTTCCTGCGCGCGTGACCGGGCGCAGCTCCGGAAAGCGGGTTTCCCAATAGCGCAGCACATGGGGGGCGACGCCGGTCGCGGTCGCCACCTCCCCAATGGTGCGAAAGGCACCCTCAGACTTTTCGTTGACGCTCACGCGCTCGCGTTGACGATGCGATCGCGCATCATCTGGCTGGCCCGGAATGTAAGCACGCGCCGCGGCGCGATCGGCACTTCCACCCCGGTCTTCGGATTGCGGCCGACCCGCTCGCCCTTGTCGCGCAGGACAAAGGTGCCGAAGCCAGAGATCTTCACATTCTCGCCGCGCGCCAACGCGCCACAGAGCGATTCCAGGATCTGCTCGACCAGCCGAGCGGAATCAGCGCGCGACAGCCCCACCTGGCGATGCAAAGATTCCGCCAGATCGGCCCTGGTCAACGTGCCAGCATCACTCATGTGTTTAAAACTCCCCGCCGCTTATTGCGTGAGGTTATCATCAAAGTGCGCAAATCGGAAGATGGATGTGGGGGCTCGCCGCGTCTCAGAACCGGACGACGGCGGCGCCCCAGGTGAAACCGCCGCCCATTGCTTCCAGGACAACGATCTGACCCGCCTGGATACGCCCATCGCGTACCGCCGCATCCAGCGCGAGCGGCACGGAGGCGGCTGATGTGTTGGCGTGCTGATCAACGGTGATCACCACCTTCTCCGCCGGCAGGCCAAGCTTGCGCGCGGTGGCATCGAGGATGCGGGCGTTCGCCTGGTGCGGCACGACCCAGTCGACCTGATCGGCGGTAAGCCCCGCAACCACGAGCGACTCCTCCATCACCGCGGCGAGATTGACCACGGCGTGACGGAACACCTCGCGGCCCTTCATGCGCAGCTTGCCCACGGTGCCGGTGGTGGAGGGACCACCATCGACATAGAGTAGGTCGTTGTGCCGGCCATCGGCATGGAGGCGGCTGGCGAGGATGCCGCGGCCGTCCGCCTCTTCGCTCTCCTGCGCTTCGAGCACGATCGCGCCGGCGCCATCCCCGAACAGGACGCAGGTGGTGCGGTCTTCCCAGTCGAGGATGCGGCTGAATGTTTCGGCGCCGATCACCAACGCGCGGCGATGCGCGCCGGCGCGCAGCATGCTGTCGGCGACCTGCACGGCATAAAGGAAGCCCGAGCAGACGGCGGCGATGTCGAAAGCGACGCAATCGTCGATGCCCAGCATCGCCTGCACCTTGGTGGCGCTCGATGGGAAGGTCTGGTCCGGCGTCGCAGTGGCCAGGACGATGAGGTCGACCCCCTGCGCATCGACGCCGGCGCTCGCCAGGGCAGAGGTTGCGGCATCGCGCGCGAGCGTCGCGGTGGTCTCTTCCGGCCCCGCGATATGGCGGAAGCGGATGCCGGTACGCTCGACGATCCACTCGTCGGTGGTGTCGACCATTTCGGTCATTTCGGCGTTCGACACGCGGCGCGCCGGCAGCGCCGATCCCGTGCCGGTGATGACGCTGCGAATCATGCCGCTTGTCCCTCGAAATGCCGGAGGTCCTCGGCGATGCGGCGGGTCAGATCGGCCCGCACCATCTTTGCCGCAACGTTGATCGCATTGGCCACGCCGAGTTCGTTCGCACCGCCATGGCTCTTCAGCACCAGGCCGTTGAGGCCCAGGAAGACGGCGCCATTGTGATTGTTGGGGTCCAGCCGATCGCGCAGCAACTGGGTTGCCGGGCGCGAGATCAGGAAACCGATCTTGGAGCGGACAGAGCTCTTGAAGGCGCGCTTCAGCAGATCCGCCACAAAGCGCGCGGTGCCCTCTGCGGTCTTCAGCGCAATGTTGCCCGAGAATCCGTCGCACACGATCACGTCATGCTCGCCGCGCGACAGCCGATCACCTTCGACGAAGCCGGTAAAGGTCATCGGCAGGTGCGGAGCATTGCGCAGCGCGGCAGCGGCGTCACGGATTTCCTCCGTGCCCTTCTGATCCTCGCTGCCGATGTTGAGCAGCGCCACACGCGGGCTGTCGAGATCCATGGTGACACGAGCATAAGCCGCGCCCATGACCGCGAACTGAACAAGGTTCTTGGTCTCCACCTCGGTGTTGGCACCAAGATCGAGCATCACGAGATCGTTTTCGCCCAGCGTCGGAAGAAGCGCGGCCAGTGCCGGCCGATCGATGCCAGGCATGGTGCGCAGCGCAAGCTTCGCCATCGCCATCAGCGCGCCGGTATTGCCCGCGGAAACGGCGGCGGCAGCGCGGCCCTGCTTCACGAAATCGATCGCGACGCCCATCGAAGTCGTCTTGGCGCGGCGCAGCGCCTGGCCCGCCTTTTCGTCGCCCGAGATAACATCGGGCGCGTGGACGATCTCGGCGTTCTGGCTGAGATTGGGATGGCGTTTCAGCCCGTCACGAATCGCCGCTTCATCACCGACGAGAAGGAATTTCATCCCCTCGAACTGATGGCGCGCACGCGCAACGCCCGCGAGCATGACCGCCAGCCCCTCGTCACCGCCCATCGCATCGACGGCGATCCAGGAACTGTCGGCCATGGCGGAACGATCTCCGTACTCTAGATCAGCATAACCGAATCAGCAGCGGGCGCGCATGTGCGGCCCACCGCAGACGGCATCAGCCCTCGACCGAGATGACCTCACGGCCGTTATAGTGGCCGCAGGACGTGCACAGGTTGTGGGGACGACGCAGCTCGCCGCAGTTCGGGCATTCCTGGAACGCCTCAACCGACAATGCGTCATGTGCGCGGCGCATGCCACGGCGGGAGGGGGAAGTCTTTCGCTTGGGGACGGCCATCGCGGCACCTTGATCAATATTGTTCTAAACAAATACGATTGGCCCGACGACGATCGGCGCAGACCGGCATATCACCGGTCGCGCCGGGCAGCCGGGCGCATCGCGAAGACCCGCGCCTATAGCGGATCGCGCGGGCGTTGCAAGCCGCGCGGCGGGCTGGCACGCTTCAATTCAACGAAATGGGGAGGAAATGATGGTGCTGCCTGTCACACTCGTGATCGCTGCGGCCTGTGCCGTGATCAACATCTGGCTCGCTGTCCGGCTGGTGCGTAGGCGCGTGCAGGGCAAAGTGATGGTGGGGGATGGCGGCGACCCTGCGCTGGCGGCTGGTATGCGCGCGCACGCCAATTTCATCGAATATGCCCCCATCGTGCTGATTCTGATGGCGCTGATCGAGCTCGCCCGTGGTCCGCTCGTGGCGCTGTGGATCATCGGCGCGGTGTTCGTCGTGGCGCGAATCGCCCATCCGCTCGGCATGGGTCGGGCGGCGCCCAATGCGTTTCGCGCTGGCGGGGCGGTGGCGACCTGGATCGTGACGCTGATCCTGGCGGGCTGGGCGCTGGCGATCGTGGTGGGAATGGATGGGGGCGGCACGATCACGCTCGCGCACGTGGAGACGCCTCGCGGCTGAGCAAGTTTTGTGGGGGGGCGGCTGCGGAGGGCGTCATTGTGGCACGCCGCAGCGCGCCGCGGGTCAGTCCTCGCGCTTCGCCCCGTCCAGAAGGCGTTCCTGCCGTGCGGTGTCGGCCGCGGCAGCTTCACGTTCGGCCTTGGTGCGGCCGAACGTGATCCGATTCGCCGCCGCTTTTTCCTGAGCGTCAGCGCGGACGCGCGCCTTGCGCGCTCGGCGGAGGTTGATCACCTCGCCCACGTCAGGGGCGGACCTCGCGCGCGATCCCGTCAAGCAGGCCATTGACGAAGCCGGCCTCGCGCCGCTCGTAAAAGGCGTGGGCGACGTCGACATATTCGCTGATCACCGCGCCCTTCGGCACGTCCACGCGCGACAGCAGTTCGTAGGTGCCAGCGCGCAGGATGGCCTTCATCGGCTTGTCGAGGCGCTCCAGCGTCCAGCCGGCCGCGAGCTTGCCCTGGATCAGCTTGTCGATCTCGCCGATCCGCGCGTGCGCGCCGGTGACGATATCGTCGAAGAAGGCGACGTCCGCCTCGGCATATTCGGCGCCCTCGATGGTGGCGCCGATCCGGTGGTGGTGGAATTCGTGCAGGAGCGCGGGCATCGCGGTGCCCTCCATCTCATGCTGGTAAAGCGCCTGGGTGGCGGCGAGGCGCGCGGCGGCGCGGGCCTTGGTACGGGCAGCGGTACGGGACATGGCGGCGGCCCTTACGCCGATGGGCGCGAATCGGCCAGTCCTTCGACACGCGCGTGTGCCTAGCTCGACTTAAGAGAGCCGCGTCATTCCGGCCTTGCGCCGCGATCCAACCATCTGCGGGCGCTGTCGCTCGCCCTTCGGACCTCAGCGTCTGCGGCCTCGTGGATCCGGCGCAAGGCCAGGATGACGATGAGGATGGGGCAACGGCTCGTACGAGCGCGAACTCTACCGCAGCCGCAGCGCCACCGATTGCGCGTGGGCCGGCAAACCCTCCGCCTCGGCCAGCGCTACCGTTGCCGGGCCCAACTTGGCCAGCGAGTCGGCGTCGAGCTGCAGGAAGCTGGTGCGCTTCATGAAGTCGGTAACGCCCAGTCCGCTGGCGAATCGCGCGCGGCGGCCTGTGGGGAGCACGTGATTCGGGCCGGCGACATAGTCCCCGATCGCTTCTGGCGTGTGCCGGCCGAGGAAGGCGGATCCGGCATGGCGCAGCATGTCGAAGAGCGGCTGCGGATCATCAACGGCGATCTCGACATGCTCGGGCGCCAGCGCGTCGACCAGCGGCATCGCCTCCGCCAGATCGCGCACGATCACGATCGCGCCGCTGCGCTCCCACGCGATCCGCGCGGTCTCGCCGGTTGGCAGGTCGACCAGCTGCCGCTCGACTGCCGCCACCACGGCATCGGCGAAGTCGGGGGAATCGGTGAACAGGATCGACTGGGTCGTCACGTCATGCTCGGCCTGGCTGAGCAGGTCGGCGGCGATCCAGTCGGGATCGTTCTGCCCATCGGCGACCACCACGATCTCGCTCGGCCCGGCGACCATGTCGATGCCGACGACGCCATAAACTTGGCGCTTGGCCTCCGCGACCCAGGCATTGCCGGGCCCGGTGACAACATCGACGCGCGCGATCCGATCGGTGCCCCACGCGAGCGCACCGATCGCCTGCGCACCGCCGACGCGCCAAACCTCGTCCGCGCCGGCAAGATGCGCGGCTGCGAGGACGAGCGGGTTGATGTCCCCTTTTGGCGTCGGCGTGACGACCACCAGCCGCTCCACCCCTGCGACCTTCGCAGGGATGGCGTTCATCAGCAGCGTGGACGGGTAGGCCGCACGGCCGCCGGGCACATAGATGCCCGCCGCATCCACCGGCCGCCACCGCGCGCCGAGCCGCACGCCGGCCTCATCGGTGAACGCGGTGTCCGCCGGCCGCTGTTTCTCGTGATAGGCGCGGATGCGCGTTGCCGCGAGCTCCAGCGCCTCGCGCAGAAACCGGTCGAGTGCGTCGAATGCAGCCGCGCAGTCTGCCAGCGGGACGTGCCAACCGCTCTCGTCCAGATCGTGGCCGTCGAGCTTCTGGGTAAAGGCCTTGAGCGCCGCATCGCCCTCATCGCGCACGCTGCGCAGGATGTTCGACACATCGCGGGTCACATCAGCGTCCGATTCGCGGCGCGCATCGACCAGGGCGGCGAAGTCGCGCGCGAACGAGGCGTCGGCGGTGGAAAGCCGGATCATGCCGCCTGCGCCTCATTCAAGGCGCGGCGGAATGCCTCCACCAAGGGCACCACCAGCCCGGCGCGCATCTTCATCGCCGCGCGATTGACGATCAGCCGCGAAGAGACTTCGACGATTGTCTCGACCTCGACCAGGCCATTCTCCTTGAGGGTGCGGCCAGAGGACACCAGGTCCACGATGCGCGGCGCCAGGCCAAGCATGGGTGCCAGTTCCATCGCGCCGTTCAGCTTGATGCACTCCGCCTGCACGCCGCGGCTCGCAAAATGCTGCGCGGTGAGATGCGGGTATTTGGTGGCGACGCGCACATGGCTCCAGCCGCGCGGATCGTCGTGCTCCGCCAGTTCTTTCGGCTCGGCTACGGAGAGGCGGCAATGGCCGATGTTGAGGTCCACCGGGGCATAAAGCTCGGGGTAAGCGAACTCGCCGAGCACGTCGGAGCCGACGATCCCGAGCTGCGCCGCGCCATGCGCCACGAAGGTCGCGACATCGAAGGCGCGCACGCGGATCAGCGCAATTGCGGGGTCCTGCGTGGCAAAGCGGAGCGCGCGGCTGTCCTCATCGAAGAACGCGGCTTCGGGCACGACGCCAGCGGCGGCGAGCAGCGGCTGCACTTCGGCGAGGATCCGCCCCTTGGGTACGGCAATGACGAGCGGTTCGGCCATGGCGGCGGGCTTTACGCACCGCTCCGAACAGGCGCAACACGTGCTCATGGGCAGCGAAGCAGAGAATCGCGAGTCGTTCCGCATCCAGGCGGGCTATTGCGCCGCGATGGCCGCACCGATCACCGCGCGGGTCTGCACCGCGCTTGCCGACGCGCTGGATCTGGAGAGCGCCACGGGACGGCGGGTGCTCGACTGGCGCGGTGAACCGGTGGCGGACGCCGTAGTGCTTCGGCTGGTCGGCGGGCTGCATGCGGTCCATCGGCGCGGCGTCGATCGGGCGCTGGATCGGGTGTTCACCGGCACGGTGAGCGACCCCGCTGATGTGATCGATAGCCTGCGATCGGTGGTGCGCTTGCATGACGCCGCGCTGCTGCCGTGGCTCGACGGGCCGCCGCAGACGAATGAGGCGGGGCGATCGGCGGGGCTGATGACCGGGCTGCTCCAGGTGGCCGAGCGGTTCGGCCCGGCGATGGATCTGCTGGAGATCGGTTCGAGCGCCGGGCTCAACCTGCTGATCGACCGCTACGCATTCGATCTCGGTGGATTGCGTCGCGGGCCGTTCGACTCGCCCGTCCTCATCGCGCCCGAGTGGCGCGGTCCGCCGCCGCCCGATGCCGCCGTCGCGATCCGCTCCGTTCAGGGTGTCGACATCGCGCCGGTCGACGTGGCTGATCCCGTCGAAGCGGAGCGGCTGGCCGCTTATGTCTGGGTGGACGCCGCCGAGCGCCTCGAGCGAATCGAGCGCGGGATCGCCATTATCCGCGATCGTGGCGTGTCACTGGTGCAGGGCGACGCGGCCGATTGGGTGGAAGCCAAACTGGCGGAGCCGCAGGACGCCGGCACCACGCGCGTGCTCATGCACTCGGTGGTGTGGCAATATCTGCCGCCCGCCTCGCAAGCGCGCATCCGCGAGGCAGTGGACGCGGCAGGCGCGCGCGCCACGCCCGAACGGCGGCTCGCCTGGGTGATGATGGAGCCCAACCGCGATCTTCACCGCCACGAGGTCCGCGTGCAGAGCTGGCCGGGCGAGCGGCCGATGGAGCTGGTGGCGCTCACCCACGCGCATGGCGCATGGGTGGAGGCGCTGCCGCCACCCTATGAAACGCGCGACTATGTGATGCGGCGCGGCCCGTACGAGCGGGATTGAGCCGCGCGTTTCAGGGATAGCTGACCGTCTTGGGCTGACCGGGGATGGGGATCCATTCGATCTCGTCGCCGGGCACGACCGGGAACTCGCGGGCCATCCACGCCCGCTTCGCTTCCTGGATGCGCTCGCGCGAGGAGCTGACGAAATTCCACCAGACGTGCCGCGGCGTCGTGAACGCATCACCGCCGGCCAGCATCGCCCGCGCACCGCCGCTCGACCGCAGCGTTGCAGCGATGCCGGGCCGAAGCACGTACAGCCGTTGCGGCTCCAACGGCACGCCCTCAAGCGTCGCGTCGCCCTCGACCAGGTAGACGGCCCGCTCGTCCGCCTCTGCGTCGATCGGCACGCTGGTGCTCGGCGCCAGCACGATGTCGGCATAGATCGTACCGGCATGCGTCGTGGTGGGCGCAGTGCGGCCCCACAGGCTGCCCATGATCACGCGCGCGGTGATGCCGCCATCGCTGATCACCGGCAGGTCGCCGGCGGCGACATGCTCGAACGCCGGGTCGATCTCCTCGCGCCCGTCGGGCAGCGCAAGCCAGGTCTGGATGCCCGATAACGGCGGCCCTTCCGGGCGGACTTCTGCGGGCGAGCGCTCCGAATGAACGATGCCGTGGCCTGCCGTCATCAGGTTCACCGCGCCGGGGCGAATGACGATCTCGGTGCCCAGCGAATCGCGATGCCCCAGCGCGCCGTCGAAGAGGTAAGTGACCGTGGAAAGATTGATGTGCGGATGCGGGCGCACGTCGATCCCTTCGCCGGGCGGCAGGTGCGCCGGCCCCATCTGGTCAAAGAACAGAAATGGCCCCACCAATGTGCGTTCGCGGTGCGGCAGGGTGCGGTGTACCTTGAAGCCGCCGATGTCATGCGTCGCCGGCAGCAGCGTTTGTTCGATCAGGTCGTCACGCGTCATGGTCGGTCGCCTCCAGCATCGCGAGTAGATCGTCGGGATAGATGGTTTCGGGCCATTGCGCGATCTCGTCCCGGCGAAACCAGCGCCACTCAGTCATCACCCGCCGCTCCAGCTCGGTATGGCCAGCGGGGTCTACCTCGTTCGCCTCCACATCGACGCGGAACCAGCGCTCGTCCGCCGTCACCTCGACCCGTTCGATGGTGAGGAACTCGACATGCCGCTGCGCCACTTCGGGGCCGGGATCGGCTCGGATGCCGGTTTCCTCGAACAGCTCGCGGCGGGCCGCCTCGGCATAGCTTTCGCCAGGATCGACTGCCCCGCCGGGTGTGCACCAGAAGGGCGGGCGATCATCGCCGGGGGTGAAGCGGAACAGGAGAACCTGGCCCGCCCGATCGACCAGCAGGATGCGTGCCGCCGGCCGCGCCGCGCGGGCGATCCGGCCGGCCGGCGCACCGGTCATCGCGGCTCGCCCGGCGCCAGCGTCTTCATCGCCAGCGCATGGACGTGATCGCGCAGCAGCTCGGCCAGCGCCCCATTCACCAATCGCTGTCGCGCGACACGGTTAAGCCCTGTAAAGGCTGCACTTTCCACCACGACGCGAAAGTGCGATTCGCCCGATCCATCGTCGCCGGCATGGCCGCGGTGCAGCGCGCTTTCGTTGATCACCTCGAGGTGCGTCGGGTCGAGCGCTGCGGTGAGGCGGGCGGTAATGGCCTGCTCTACGGGGCCGGTGGAAGGCGTGGTCATCGCGCCTATATAGTCCGTTTTTCCAGGGATGTTCTGATTTTGGCGAAGGACCGGCCGAACGCGCGTTTTCACGGGAGGATCGAGGGCGACCGGCCGTGCGAGGCACCCGGTTGCGATGCGGCGGGCGAGTTTCGCGCGCCGCCACTGGAGGGCCCCGGCGGTGACGGGCCGGGCCGCTACCGGTGGTTCTGCCTCGATCACGTGCGCGCGTTCAATTCACGCTACAATTTCTTTGACGGGATGACGGCGGAGGAGATCAACCGCGCGCAGCGGCCGATGGCCGGCTGGGAGCGCGAGACGCGTGCCTTTGCGCGCGCCGGCGGCGGCGACCAGGGTCCGCGCTGGGCCGACTTCTCCGATCCGCTCGACGCGATCGGCGCGCGGTTCCGCCGCGAGGTCGCGCCCGAACGGACCGACGGCAAGCCCTTGTCGGGGCAGGACCGTGCGAGCCTCAAGGTCCTGGGCCTGGCGCCCGACGCGGATCGCTCCGCGCTGCGCAAGCGCTACAGCGAATTGGTGCGCAAATATCACCCCGATCGCAACGGCGGGGATCGCAGCTATGAGGGCATGTTGCAGAAGGTGATTGCCGCGTATCAACAATTGCGGCAGGCGCCGGCCTTCGCCTGAACGCCCCAACAGACTATGCGCGGGCGGCGCTCGGGCCTTGCCCTCGAAACACGGCATGCCATATTTCAGGCGGTGACAATGATCAGCTTTCAGATCGACATGGCGGAACGACGGGACGATGGCGGCCGCGAGGACGGCGGCGGCACCGGCGTTGGCGTGGCAACTCGCACCCGCGCCAAGGTGAAGGAGCCGACCCCCTATCGCGTGCTGATGCTCAACGACGATTATACGCCGATGGAGTTCGTGGTGCTGTGCCTGCAGCGCTTCTTTCGCATGAACGCGGAGGAAGCGACTCGGGTCATGCTGCACGTTCACCAAAAGGGTGTCGGCGTGTGCGGCGTGTTCAGCTACGAAGTGGCAGAAACGAAGGTCGGGCAAGTGATGGACTTCGCCCGCGCCAACCAGCATCCCCTGCAATGCACGCTCGAAAAGGCCTGAACGCCGTTTGGCGGCCGCTATGATCGCGATTGCGCTATCGCTTGCCGTAGCGGCGCCTGCCCTGCCGGAGCGCGACGCCTGGTATGCCTGCCTCGAGGATTTCACGCAGGTCGCCATGGCGAGTAGCGGCACCCCGGCCACGGTCGCGCTCCAGACGGAACAGGCCTGTGCCGCGGAGCGCAAGGCGTTCCAACTCGCGCTGTTCCGCTCGCGCACGGTGGAGGGCGATGCGGCGGCGCTGACCGCGCGCTTCGCCGCCGAGGACCGTTCCGCCTACGAATATGTGATCGCGTTGGTTCATCGCCTGCGCTGAGGCGCGGCGACACACCCGATACTCCGTGGCCCCTGAACTTGCTCCGGGATCCATGGTGCCGCGAGGGCGGGGGCTAGGGGCTCTAGCGGCAGCACCCGCGGATGGTTGGATCCCGGATCACGTCCGGGATGACGGTTGCTTGTTGGCGGGCGTTTCGCCGCTCAGCCTACCATCCGCCAACCGAGCGTCTCGCCGGCATGGAACGGCACCACCGAGAGCGCATCGTCGCCGATCCGATCCGGCACGCGCGTCTCGACGCGCTCCAGCGTCACCGTGCCGTCGTTCAGCGGCAGGCCGTAGAAGCGCGCGCCATTCTCGCTGGTGAACGCCTCGAAATGCGCCAGCGCGCCATCCTCGTCGAACACGCGGAGATAGCTCTCCAGCGCGAACGGCGCATTGAAGATGCCGGCACAGCCGCAGGAGGATTCCTTCGCCTCCACCACATGCGGCGCGCTGTCGGTGCCCAGGAAGAACTTCGGCGAGCCCGACACCGCCGCCTTGCGCACCGCCAGCCGATGCGTCTCGCGCTTGGCGACCGGCAGGCAATAAGCGTGCGGGCGGATGCCGCCATCGAAGATCGCGTTGCGGTTGATCAGCAAATGCTGCGGCGTGATCGTCGCCGCGACATTGGCCGGTGCTTCCGCGACATATTGCGCCGCCTCGGCGGTGGTGATGTGCTCCAGCACGATCTTCAGCGCGGGGAAGTCGCTGACCAGTCGGCGCAGGATGCGATCGATGAACACCGCTTCGCGATCGAAGATGTCGATTGACTTGTCGGTCACCTCGCCGTGGATCAGCAAGGGCATGCCGATCGCCTGCATCCGCTCCAGCACGGGGGCGAGCGCGAAGATGTCGGTCACGCCATGCGCGGAATTGGTGGTGGCGTGCGCGGGATAGAGCTTGCACGCGGTGAACACGCCCTCGGCATGCGCCCCGGCGATCGCGTCGGCATCCGCCTGATCGGTCAGGTAGCAGGTCATCAGCGGCGTGAAGCCTGCGTCCGCTGGCAATGCGGCGAGGATACGGTCGCGATAGGCGCGCGCAGCCTCCGCGGTCGTCACGGGCGGTGTCAGGTTCGGCATGATGATCGCGCGGGCGAACTGGCGCGCGGTGTGGCGCGCGACCAGTTCCAGCATCGCGCCGTCGCGCAGGTGGACGTGCCAGTCGTCGGGGCGGCGGATGGTGATGCGGTCAGTCATGCGGGTCCTGCGATGCTTGGAATGCGCGCGCGACGCCCTAGCTTGTCGGCATGACCGACGCTACCACTCTAGCAGACCGCGCCCTTATCCGCCTTTCGGGGGAGGACGTGCGCGGCTTCCTGCAAGGGCTGGTGACGAACGACGTTGCCGGCCGGCTGCCGGTGTGGGCGGCGCTGCTGTCGCCGCAAGGCAAGGCGCTGTTCGACTTCATCATATGGGCGGATGGCGATGATCTGTTGCTCGATTGCGAGGCCGAACAGGCGGACGCGCTGGCCAAGCGGCTGACGCTCTACCGCCTGCGCCGCGCGATCACGATCGCGCGGGACGATACGCTGGCGGTGCACTGGTCGCGCGATGGCGACGCGGGCGTGCCCGATCCGCGACTCGCCGCGCTGGGGCGGCGCTGGTTCGCGCCCGCGAATGCGACCGCGGAGGGGTGGGTGGCGCACCGCCTATCACTGGGGGTGACGGAAGGAATGGCGGAGCTCGGCAACGCCGAGACTTTGTGGCTGGAATGCAATGCGCGCGAGCTGAACGGCGTCAGCTTCACCAAGGGCTGCTATGTCGGCCAGGAGAATACGGCGCGGATGAATTACCGCTCCAAGGTGAACCGGCGGCTGGTCGTGGCCCCGCTCGGCGAGCCGGGGAACCGCACCCGCGCGACCTATCCCGAGCTTGGCCTGATGGTGGAGCATCGCCGCGTCGAGGATCTGGGCAATGCGCTGACGCCGACATGGCTGGCAGAGGCGCTGGCGGGGTAAAAGCCCCGTCACTCCCGCGACTCTGACGTCATCCTCGCGGAGGCGGGGATCCATACGCGCAGGTCTCGCGAGAGCAACTGACGTCAGAGGTTATGGATTCCCGCCTTCGCGGGAATGACGAAGACTGAGAACCCTATTCACCTTTCGCCCTGGGCCTGTCCAGGGCGTGCCCCACGCGAGCCACCCGGGGCGAACATTTGCCTCGACAGGCTCAGCACGAACAGGGTCGGGAAAGCGCCTCACGCCATCCCGAACGGCACCACCCGGTTGGTCTGCGTGTGCCCGATCTCCGCTTGCCCCAGAAACGGCACCCCCATGTCGCGGCACCAGCGCTGCATCATGGCAGACAGCGTCTCGCCCCACGGCGGCGTGTTGTCCTTCACCCCCGTCACTGCCCCAAGCCGCACGCCGGCGATCCCGCGCAGCTGCGTGGCGTTCGCCATGGTGAAGAGCAGTCGGTCGATATTGTACATCGGCTCGGACACTTCCTCGATCAGCACTTCGTGATCGGTGAGGTCGGGCAACCACGGCGTGCCGATCAGCGATCCGAGAATGGCGAGGTTGAACGCCGCCGCCGGGCGCTTGCCAAGGCCCGGCTCCAGCCCCTGGCGCTCACCGCGCGCAATCCAGCCGAGCGCGCGCGCCACCGTGGCGTCGCCGCCGCCCGAGCTGCGCAGGATGTCGGTCGGCATCGGGCCATGCGCCACGCGCCCGATGCGCCGAGCATAGAGCGCACCCAGCATGAAGCCCATGTCGGAATAGCCGACATATTTCTTGCGCCGCGCCGCATCGTTCAGCTGCGGCATGACCTGCGCGAGAATGCGGTTCGAGCCATAGCCGCCGCGCGCGAACCAGATCGCGTCAAACGCGGGATCGTTGGCGAACTCCAGGAAAGCCGCCGCGCGTCGAGCGTCCGGCCCAGCGAAATGGCCGTCGCTTTCCCAGCATTGCGGGTGGAAGATCAGATCGACCTCGGGATAGGCGAGCGCGGCATAAGCGGTCAGCGGCGCCACCATCTGCGGATTGGCCGTGTTCGCCGGCGCGACGATTCCGATCTTCATGAGGGCCCGATCTTCATCCGTGTCGCCGCCTTCGCCTTGCCCGTTGCTGCGCGCGGCGATAGCGCGCGGCCATGCAGGACGGCAACATCGCAGGACAATCCTTCTTTTTCGTGGGCGTCGGCGGCTCCGGCATGATGCCGCTCGCGATGATCCTCGCGGGGCGCGGGGCCAGCGTCGCCGGCTCCGATCGCGGGCTTGATCAGGGGCGGGTGCCGGCCAAGTTCGCCGACCTTGAAGCCAAGGGCGTCCGCCTCTTTCCGCAGGACGGCAGCGGCATCGTGTCGCCGGACCAGATCGTCGTCGCCTCCGCCGCGGTCGAGGCGACAGTGGCGGATATCGTCGCGGCCAACCGGCTGGGTTGCCGGCGCATGAGTCGTGCTGAACTGAACGCGGCGCTCTTCAACGCCAGCGGCCTGCCGATCGGCGTGGCGGGCACCAGCGGCAAGTCCACCGTCACCGGCATGATCGCGCGCATCCTCCACGATGCCGGGCTCGACCCCACTGTCATGAACGGTGCTGTCATGAAGGACTTCGCCGGCGCCGACCGTCCCTTCGCCAGCGCGCTGGTCGGTGCCGGCGATCCTTACGTCAGCGAAGTCGACGAAAGCGATGGCTCGATTGCGCTTTATGCACCGCGGGTCGCGGTGCTGAACAACGTCAGCCTCGATCACAAAACGCTGGAAGAGCTGAACGTGCTGTTCGGCGACTTTATCGCCAAGGCGGGCCACGCGATCGTCAATGCGGGCAACCCTGACGCCGCCGCGCTGGCGATGCGCCTGCCGCGCGATCGGGTCACCACCTTTGCGCTGAACGGCGAGGCCGATCTAACCCCAACAGATATTGTGGAAGAGCCGTTTGCCGTTTCTTTCACCCTGCGTGACGCACGGATGAGGCTGAACGTCCCCGGGAAACACAATGTCGCGAACGCGCTGGCGGCGATCGGCGCGGCGCTTGCCGCAGGCGTGCCGTTCGACGCGGCAGGGGCTGCGATCGCCCGCTACACTGGCCTGAAGCGCCGCTTCGACCTGATCGGGGAGGCGGGCGGCGTCGCAGTGATCGATGATTTCGGGCACAACCCGGACAAGATCGCCGCCACCCTTGCCACGCTCCACGCCTTCGCCGGCCGGCTCCTCGTGCTGTTCCAGCCGCATGGCTACGGCCCGCTGAAAAGCATGCGAAAAGAACTGGTTGATACCTTTGCCCAAGGGCTAAGGGCGGACGATCTGCTCGTCCTTCCAGACCCGGTGTACCAGGGCGGCACCGTAAACCGCGAGGTGACGAGCGGCGATATCGTCAACGACTTCCTGATCGGCGGCGGCAATGCCCGGCACATTCCGGAGCGCGCCGCGGCGGCCGCGCATCTGGTGGCCAACGCCCGGCCCGGTGACCGTATCGTGGTGATGGGCGCACGCGACGACACCCTGCCGCTGCTCGCCGCTGACATGGTGGCACAACTCGGCGCACGTGATAGTGTCGCCTGATCGACAACAACGAATTCATCAGGAAGAATCGATGCTGCGTCGCCTGTTTCTCGACCATCCCGCGTCCGTTGGTGAGAGCTACGTCGAGCATTTCGGTGTCGCTGGGCGGTTCGGTACCCGGATGATGATCGGTGGCATGGGCGCGCTGGTTCACGCTGTACTGCCCTTTGCCTGCAAGACCACCGGCAGCCGCACCATCGCGGAGCTCCACGCGGAGATGGTCGCCAAGCGCACGGCGAAGCGCGACGCGGAAACGCAGCAGAAGACGGTCGAATATGTGATCTGACGGCGCGCGGGGCGGAGAACGCTGCCTTTCGCTCGCGCCTGCCCGTCGCTACATCGCGGCACATGACTTCCCCGCAGCGCCCGCGTCTCGCTTATCATCTCACCCAGGGCAGCGGCCCGACAATCGTCTTTCTCCCAGGCTATGCTTCGGACATGACCGGCACCAAGGCGCTGGCGCTGGAGAAGTGGGCGAGAGAAGCTGGTCGCGCTTTCCTTCGGTTCGATTATGCCGGCTGCGGCGCCAGCGAGGGAGCGTTCGAGGAGCAATCCCTCACCGACTGGCGCGACGATGCGCTGGCCATGATCGACCATGCCGTAGAGGGGCCGGTGGTGCTGGTCGGCTCTTCCATGGGCGGCTGGATCATGCTCCTCGCGGCACTTGCCCGGCCCGACCGCGTCGCGGCCTTGGTGGGGATCGCGGCGGCGCCCGATTTCACCGACTGGGGCTTCAGCCAGGAAGAGAAGCTCTACATCCTGCAGCACGGGCGGCTTGAGCGCCCGAACCCCTATGGGCCGCAGCCGACGGTTTACACGCGCCGCTTCTGGCAGGCGGGCGAAGCCAGCCGCCTGATGCACGGGCCCGTTGCGCTCGACTGCCCGGTGCGGCTGATCCACGGACAGCGTGATCCGGACGTTCCATGGGCGCAATCGGTGCGCCTCGCAGAGCTCATCCGCTCGGACGATGTACAGGTGACGCTGGTGAAGAATGGCTACCACCGCTTGTCGCGCGACGAGGACGTCGCCTTGCTGATCCGCAGCGTGGAGGATGTGCTGCGATGATCCTGCTGGGTCTGGCGTTACAGGCGGCTGCTCCGCCGCCGGCGGAAAGCTGCACCACGTTGGCTGCGAGTGACCCCGTCGCGGCGGAACGGCGCGCCATTGCCGATCGCAGCGTTGGTGGGCGTGTGTGCTTGGGGATCGCGCTGGCGGGGCAGGACAGGTTTGTCGAGGCAGCGCCGGCCTTTGAAGAGGCGGCGCGTGCGTCTGAGTTGGCGCGGGATGGCCTCTCCGCGCGCTATTGGGCGCAGGCGGGCAATGCGTGGCTGGCAGGGCAGGAGCCGGCCAAGGCGCGTGCGGCGCTCGACGCAGCGCTGGCTGCCGGAACGCTGAAGGGCCTGGATCGCGGCGAAGCGGCGCTTGATCGAGCCCGTGCGCTGGTGGCGCTGGGCGAGACCAAGCCGGCGCGGGGCGATCTCGATCTGGGGCTCAAAGATGCGGCGGACGATCCGCTGGCGTGGCTGCTTTCGGCAACGTTGGCGCGGCGCACCGGCGATCTGGCACGCGCGAAGGCGGACATAGCTCAGGCGCTGCGCCGGTCAGCTGACGATGCGCAGGTGCAATTGGAAGCTGGCAACATTGCGGCCGCGAGCGGCGACGAAGCCGGCGCCAAGGCTGGCTGGACGGAGGCTGCCCGACTAGCGCCCGATCGACCTGCGGGCCAATCCGCGGCTCGTGCGTTGAGCCAGTTCGCTGCTGGCGAACAGAAGTAAAACCGGAGGATCGATGCGCTATCTCCATACCATGATCCGGGTCACCGATCCGGAAAAGACAATTGCCTTTTTTGAAGTGCTTGGGCTGAAGGAAGTCCGCCGCATGGATAGCGAGGCAGGCCGCTTCACGCTGATCTTCCTCGCCACGCCTGAGGATATGCGCGGCCCGGGCGAGCGCGCCCATGCCGAGGTTGAACTGACCTATAATTGGCCGCCCGAGGACGGCAGCGCGCCGGAGGAATATACCGGCGGTCGCAACTTCGGGCATCTCGCTTATGATTGCGACGATATCTATGCGACGTGCCAGGCGGTGCTCGACGCGGGCTATACTGTCCATCGTCCGCCGAGGGACGGTTACATGGCATTCGTGAAGACGCCGGACGGCATCTCCATCGAGCTCCTTCAGCTCAACGGCCCCAAGCCCCCTCAGGAGCCCTGGGCCTCGATGCCGAACACCGGTAGCTGGTAATGCCCGCGCCCGCGCGATTGATCGTGAACCTTGATGTTCCCGATCTCGCGCGGGCCGAGCATTTCTACTGCGCGGTTTTTGGGCTGACGGTCGGCCGCCGGATTGGTGATCATGCCGTCGAGTTGCTCGGTTTGGAAGCGCCGCTCTATCTGCTCCAAGCGGACGGCGGCAGTCCGGCAGGCGCCGGATCGATCGGCGTTCGCGACTATCGCCGCCACTGGACGCCGGTGCACCTGGACGTAGCGGTCGACGATCTTGATTTTGCCCGTTCGGTGGCCATCGCTGCCGGAGCGGTGGACGAAACCGGTGTACGCGATGCACCTTACGGGCGGATCGCCACCTTTGCGGATCCCTTTGGTCACGGCTTTTGCCTGATCGAGTTCAATGAAAGGGGCTATGATGCCATCGGCACTTGAGATCGTTCGCGTGCCCGTGCTTAGCGACAATTACAGCTGGCTGGTCCATGATCCGGACAGCGGCGCGACCATGGTGATCGACCCGGGCGAGGCGCAGCCGTTGCTTGATGCCGCCGCTGCGCGTGGCTGGACCATCAACGAGATCTGGAACACGCACTGGCACCCGGACCATGTCGGCGGCAACGCCGCAATCGTCGCCGCGACTGGAGCGAAAGTGCTTGGGCCGGAAGCGGAAAGGGCCAAGATCGGCGCGATCGACCAGGGCGTGGCGGAGGGCGACAGCGTGTCGCTTGGCCAGCATCGTGCCGCCGTGATGACGGTGCCCGGCCATACGCAGGGGCATGTCGCGTATCACTTTGCCGATGATGCCGTGATTTTCACGGGCGACACGCTGTTCGCCATGGGCTGTGGCCGGCTCTTCGAAGGCACACCCGCCGATATGTTCGGCAACATGCGCCGGTACGCGGAACTGCCCGAGGAAACGCGGGTCTTCTGCGGGCACGAATATACGCAGTCGAACGGCCGGTACGCCTTGGTTGCCGAGCCCGAGAACCAAGCCATCCGGGAGCGAATGGCGCGCGTTGATGCCGCACGCGCCGCTGGCGAGGCGACGATCCCCACCTCCATCGGCGAGGAACTTGCCACCAACCCGTTCTTGCGCGCGGCAAGTGCCGAGCAATTGGGCGAACGGCGCGCGGCCAAGGATAGTTTCCGCGGCTAGGAGCGTTATGCGCCTAGGCGGCGGGCAGGAGTGACGATGATGGGTACGATATTGATTTCCTTTGCGCTCGCTGCCGCCGCGGGAGCTGCCGCCATGTCCACCGCCAATGCGGCTGGTGATCGCAAGCCCGGGCCCTATGCGCGCGAGCAGATGCAGATCGAAAAGGAGCTGTCGCGCCTGAAACCTCAGGCAGCGGTTGATTGCATCGACACGCGTTTCCGCAACGTCTCGCTACGTGCCGTCGGCAACAAGCTGGTCTATCGCGAGAGCCGCAACCGCATCTTCGTCAGCGAAACGGCGGGCGGGTGCGAAAATGTCGCGCGGGGCGATGCCTTGGTGACGCGTCAGTTCGGCCCGCGGCTTTGTCGCGGTGACATCGCGACAACGGTAGACCGTGCGGCGCGTTTTGAAACGGGTAGCTGCGCCATTGGTCCGTTCACGCCCTACACGGCGGGCTGATCGCCAGATCGGGCAGTTGCTGTTAGGTGAGGGGGATAGCGCCGAGCGCGCCCCAAATCCCAGCGGAGCCAGAACATGACCAAGGAAACTGAGGCCGATCTCACCGGCGTTGAGGCCCGCGTATCGCCAAAGCCAGCGGTGGACGAGATCGGCGGGCGTAAGCTGAAGCCAGCCACGCTGATGATGGGTCATGGCTATGACCCCGCTCTCTCCGAGGGGGCGCTGAAGCCGCCGATCTTCCTAACCTCCACCTTCGTGTTTCCCAATGCCGCGGCCGGCAAGCGGCATTTCGAAGGGGTGACCGGTAAGCGGCCGGGCGGCGCGGAGGGGCTGGTTTATTCCCGTTTCAACGGGCCGAACCAGGAGATATTGGAAGATCGCCTGTCCATCTGGGAGGATGCGGAAGACGCGCTTGCCTTCTCGAGCGGTATGTCGGCGATCGCGACCTTGTTCCTGTCGATGGTCAAGCCGGGTGACACGATCGTCCACTCCGGCCCGCTTTATGCCGCCACCGAAACGCTGATCGCGCGTATTCTCGGCCGCTTCGGCGTGCACTGGCTCGACTTCCCAGCGGGCGCGACGCGCGAGGAGATCGATGCGGTGCTGTCAAAGGCGGCGTCGGGCAATGTCGCGCTGATCTATCTCGAAAGCCCGGCCAATCCGACCAACGCGCTGGTCGATGTGGAGGCGGTGTCGGCAAGCCGCGACGCGATCTTTACTGGTGCGAACAAGCCACCGATTGCGATCGACAATACCTTCCTCGGCCCGCTGTGGCACAAGCCGCTGCGCCATGGGGCAGACCTGGTCGTGTACAGCCTGACGAAATACGCCGGCGGACACAGTGATCTAGTCGCTGGCGGCGTGCTGGGGTCGAAAGCGCACATGGACACGATCCGGCTGATGCGGAACACGATCGGCACGATCTGCGACCCGAACACGGCGTGGATGCTCCTGCGGAGCCTGGAGACGCTGGAGCTGCGCATGAGTCGCGCGGGGGAGAATGCGGCCAAGGTCTGCGCCTTCCTGCGCGATCATTCAGCGGTGGAGAAGGTCGGCTACCTCGGCTTCCTTGAGGGTGGCCAGGACGCGCGGCAGGCGGATATCTACCGTCGCCACTGCAACGGCGCCGGTTCCACCTTCTCTCTGTACCTCAAGGGTGGAGAGGCGGAGGCCTTTGCCTTCCTCGACGCGCTGAAGATCGCCAAACTGGCGGTGAGCCTCGGCGGCACCGAGACGCTGGCGAGCCATCCGGCCGCCATGACCCACCTGTCCGTGCCGGACGCGCGCAAGGCGGCGCTGGGCATCACCGACAATCTGGTGCGCATCTCCATCGGCGTGGAAGATGCAGACGATCTGATCGCCGACTTCAGCCAGGCGCTTGATGCAATCGGCGGCTAGGCCAAGCGCATGATGCCGTCGCGCCGGGCAATGTCGGCGCGGCGGCATACAGGTCATGCTGCGGCGACGGCGTTTGCCCGGTGCCGCAGCAATTCCTTCTGATAGCTGACTAGGCGGCGTTCCAATTTTCCCGCTGCCGCATCGCTCGCTGCGCCGCGCAACGTGACGGCATAGCCATAGCCGACATGCGCCTCGAGTTCCTGAACCTCGATGCCGCCCAATACCCAAGCCAGCATCGCCGCGACATAGACGGAGTCGAGCGCGCGCAGGAGGGGATCGATCTCCAGCTCGGCTAGCAGCGCGCCTTCGCTTTTCGCCTCGTTCAGCAGCGCCCACCAGAAACCGTAGCGCTGCGGCGTCTGCAATTCGCCCCGGAGTTCCTTGCTGTCGAAGCGCAAGGCTTCGGTCCACAAGGTGCGGTAAAACTCAGGATCTTCAGCAAGATACGCGAGCGAGATCGATACGGCCTGGAAGATTCGATCAGTGGCGCCGACACGGTGAAGTTGCGAGAATCGCTCGTGGAATTCGCGGACGTCCTCCAGCAGGGCGATCACGATGGCGCGTTTCGATCCGAACAGATTGTAAGGCGTCGTCAGTGACACGCCGGCCCGGGCCGCAATGGCGCGCATCGAGAGCCCGGTGTCGCCCGTTTCCTTGATCAGGTCGCGGGCGGCGGCGATGATCCGACGACGACGTTCTGCCTTGGCGTCCTCACGCCGGCTCATGCCAATATCCTTCGCATCGCCCCGCAGTAGGCGGCGCAACCGCAAGCTGCAACGCCGGCGCGCCTTAAAATACCATAACGTGTTCTGAAAGTGGCTGGTCAGGTGGACATGGGCGGCGTAGCATCGGTCACAAAGATGAACCGAGGAGAGATAGCATGGCCGAGGACAAAATCCGTTTCGGCGCCTTCATCGCACCCTTTCATCCGCTCAACGAGAATCCGACGCTGGCGCTGGAGCGGGATCTCGATCTGGTGGTGCATATGGACAAGCTGGGCTTCGATGAAGCCTGGATCGGTGAGCATCACTCCGCCGGTTATGAACTGATCGCCAGCCCGGAGCTGTTCATCGCCACCGTTGCTGAGCGGACGCGCCATATTCGCCTTGGCACGGGCGTCTCCTCGCTTCCCTACCATCATCCCCTGATGCTGGCGGACCGCATCAACCAACTCGACCATATCACGCGCGGGCGGGTGATGTTCGGGGTCGGGCCGGGCGCGCTGCCATCCGACGCCTTCATGATGGGAATCCCGGTATCGCGTCAGCGTGATCGCATGGACGAGGCTTTGGACGTGCTGGTGCCGCTGCTGCGCGGCGAGCAGGTCACGAAGAAGACCGACTGGTTCGAACTGAACAAGGCGCGATTGCAGATGCTGCCGTACAGCCGGCCCTCGGTCGAGATCAGTGTGGCTAGCCAGGTGTCGCCATCGGGCGCCACCGCCGCTGGGCGTCACGGCCTGGGGTTGCTATCGATCGGCGCGACCCAGACCGGCGGGTTCAACGCGCTCACCTCGAACTGGGCGATCGCCGAGCAGCAAGCGGCCGAGAGCGGGACCAAGGTCGACCGCAGCCAGTGGCGGCTCGTCGGCCCGATGCACGTCGCAGCAACGCGCGAGGAAGCGCGTGCGCAGGTGCGCGAGGGCCTGGACAAGTGGCTGTATTATTTCCGCGAAGTCGCCGCGCTGCCGCTCGCGCCGACCGATGGCTCCGATCCGGTGGACGCGATCGTCGATTCCGGCATGGCAGTGGTGGGGACGCCGGAAGACGCAGTAAAGCAGATCGAGCGGCTGCGGGAGCAGTCCGGCGGCTTCGGCGCTTTCCTCCTTCTGGATACCAATTGGGCCGAGTGGGAGAACAAGAAGAAGTCCTATGAGATGATCGCCCGCTATGTGATGCCGGAAGTGAACGGCATGAATGCCAATCGCCAGTCGTCGATCGAATGGGCTGCCACCAACCGGCCGCGCTTCATCGGTGAGGCGCAAGCGGCGGTCGGCGCGCGGCTCGCGGAGCATATCCAGAAGAAAGGGACGGAGAACATCCGTCCCGAGATCCTTGCCGCGATGGGCATCGACAAGAAGGCGGAGGCAGCCGAGTGAGCGCCGCCGCAAACGGCCGCAAGGCGATCTTCATCACCGGCGCGGCCTCCGGTATGGGGCTGGAAACCGCTCGGCTCTTTGCGGGGCAGGGCTGGTTTATCGGCGGGGCCGACGTCAACGAGGCCGGGCTAGCCGAGCTGGAGCAGGAACTGGGCAGCGGGAACTGCTTGGTTCAGCGACTGGATGTGACCGACCGCGACGCCTATGGGGCGGCCTTGGACCGGTTCGCAGCGGCAAGCGGCGGCCGGCTCGATATCCTGTACAACAACGCCGGAATCGGCCGCGGCGGCCCGTTCGAAGATCAGCCATGGGCGGACGTGCTTGCCGTGGTGAACGTGAACTTCATCGGCGTGTTAACCGGCATTCACCTGGCCATCCCGCTGCTGAAGGCGACGCCCGGATCGATGTGCTTCACCACGTCATCGTCGTCGGCGACCTATGGCATGCCGATGATCGCCGTCTATTCGGCGACCAAACATGCGGTGAAGGGGCTGACGGAGGCGCTGGCGATCGAGCTGAAGCCTTATGGTGTTCGGGTGTCCGATGTATTGCCGGCGCTGATTGATACGCCGATCCTGCCCGAAGGTGTGGCAGCGGCAGCGCCGAAAAGCGGCGTTTTCCGCGCAATTCCACCGCGCGACGTGGCGGAGACGGTTTGGGAAGCCTACCACTCCGATCGCCTCCACTGGTTTGTGCCGCGCGAACTGGTTGCGCTGGATCATATGGCGACGCTTCATCCCGAGCAGACCCGCGACGAAATGGCGCAAGGCCGACTGTTCGCGACCATCGACGCGCAGGTCGCCGCGGCTACGCCGCTTCCGGTCGGCGCTACGGCGGGCTGAGCAGGACGGGCGGCCGCATGTGTGCGGCGGCTCGTCATGACCGCGCAGCTTTTCTGACCTGCCGCCTGGTGAGCCCGCTTTGGCCCGTGCCGCCCGGTTTGCATGCCTGGCTTTGGAAAAAGAGGAGGTTTGGAGAAGGCAAGTTTTGGTGAAACGGAGTGACACCGGGCAAGTGATGCCGGCTTGTTCTTCAGCAATCGCCTTGATTCTCGCCTTGGAAAGACGGTGAAAACAATTATCGCGCGCTGACCGATATTTTGCGGGGCTCGGCGGCTCTGCCGAACGTTGTTTGTTGATGTCGCCACAAATCACAATCGGGTCAAACAGGCGAGGGCGTTCAATCGGCTTTTCTTCAAGCTTTTTCAGGAAGGAAAGCCGTGGCGGATGACACACTTGCCGAGCTTGCGCGAGCGATCCTGGTGGTGCGGCGGGATCGTCGGCGTGCGTTGCCGGCGGAACTGTTTGGCGGTGAGATCGCCTATGAGCTTCTGCTCGCCCTGTTCATCGCGGACTCGCTGGGCGAACGGCTGACCGGGCTTGCCGCGCTGGAGCAGATTGGCGGGTCGAGCGCGACGGGGCGGCGTTGGATCGAATATCTGACGCGTGAGCAGCTGATCATCGGCGATGGCGATGGAAATCTGAGCGCTCCGCTGACCCTGACGGCCAAGGCGCTGCACGCGCTGGAAGCCTGGCTGAGCCGCGCGCGTGAGACATTGGACGGCCTTCCCGGAGATGATGACGGAGCCTTGCCGGGTCTGTTCCGGTAAGAACCGGCTTGGTTCGGCCTCGGCCAGTAGCTGGCCGGCCACACTTCCTATCACGACCCGATTTCTAGCGGTGAGGGCTCGACCTGGACCGCCCACGGGTAGCGCAGACGATGAAGTTCGCCTCGCCTTGTGTCCCTTAGGTCAAGGCAGCGCGCCGCTCGCCAACACTGCTCCACCGCCGGCTCACGCCGCCTGCAGCAGATCGGCCCGTGCATCGAGGCCGATGGTTGCCATCAGCTCCGGGCGGTCCGGTCCGGGCTGCGGCGCATAGGCATGGGCGTTGAGGCGGCGTCCGCGCGCCCAATAGCCGAGCACCTTGCTGAGATTCTGCGGCCGCTTCAGCCATGCCTCGGGATGTTCGAGCATGTGGAAGCCGCGCATCATCGCGCGCATCAGCTGGATGTCCGAACGTGCGGCGATGGTGATCCCGTCGTCGATGAAGCTCTTGGCGAGCCGGGCTTTCAGGCGCGGGCGGTGATCGGGCGTCAGCGTGGCGCGCGCGCGGCGGATGGCGGAGCGATCCTGCTTCAGCATGAGATCGTAAAAAGGCTTTACCTCCGCCAGGATGCCGCGATCGTAGATGCCGAGCCGCGCGGCTGGATCGCGCGTGCTGTCGAGCGCGCGGCGGAGCACCCCGGCGCTGACGGCGGCGAGCGAGCAGCCGCGACCATAAAGCGGGTTGGTGCGCACCAAGGCGTCGCCGATCGCGAAGAAGCCGAGCACCGCTGGCTTGCCCTGCGCCATCAGGCTGCGCCAGCGGCTGTGCAGATCGCCCATGCCGATCACCTTGCCAACCGGCTCCGACGTGGCAGGATCGACCCAGGGCGCCATGCCGGGCATGGCCATGCAGATCCGCTGAAACGTATCGCCGTCCATCACCGCCTTGCGCAGCTCATGCTCGATTTCCGGCACGCACAGCGTGATCGAGAAACGGCGGTTGTCCGCCGGGAAGACGCCGAATTTGAGATAGCCGAGATCGCCCGAGGGCGGCACGTCGCCGCGCGGCGGCTCCTCCCGGCCATCGCGCAGGCGATAGTGGCGGGTGAAATACAGCACACCCGCCGTTTCCGCTGTTTCCACGATCGGGGCGCCGGCCTTGATCAGCTGCTCGATAAGGCTTGCGGCCTTGCCACCGGCATCGACCACCACGTCGGCGGTGATCTCCTCCCGCCCGGCTGCCGTGTCTGCCACGACGCCTGTCACCACGGTCGTGCCGGCGCCATCCCGGTGCGTGATGGGGCTGCGCACTTTCACGCCGCTGCGGATGGTGACGCCGGGCAACTGCTCGACATAGCGGCGGATCACCAGCTCCAGCGTCGTACGCCGGCTGGTTAGGATGGTGAGATCGGCATCCCCGGGCGCCGGCACGTAGCGCCCCTGGAGCTTGGGCGGCAGCATGTCCTGAAAGGTGATGTCGCGGCAGCCTGCGGCGTAGAGATCCTGCAGCAGCCCGGGATGCTCGTCGCGGATGATGTTGCGGAGGCGGGCGAGAAAGGCGTGGCTCTGGCGCAGCTGGCCAACGCCGCGGCGCTGCCATTGATCGAAAGCGACGTCCGGCCCGCCCTCCGGCGGCGGATCGTCCCGCTCCAGAAGCGTGACCTGGCGCGATCCGCCGCCGAGGCGAAGCGCGGTGCACAGGCCCGCGATGCCGGCGCCGACGACGATCACCTGTTCGCCCGACGTGCCTGAAACATTGCTGCCTGACATTGCTATCTCCGACGTTTGCGCCACACATAATCCGAAAAGCGATCGCCCGCAAGAAATCCGAACACGTTATGAATATGCCGCTTGCGCGCAGCGTCGGCGCGCGGCACCATGCGGCCATGATCCGGCGACCACGCTGGACGATCGACATGGGAGGGGCTGCGATGCGAGCCGTGGTGAGACGCAACAAGCAATTGATCTGCGACGAGGTGCCCGATCCGGTGCCCGGCCACGGCGAAGTGCTGGTGAAGACGCTGGCTTGCGGGATCTGCGGATCGGACCTGCACGCGGTTCATTCGTTCGAGAACATGTTGGAGCTTGGCGCGCGCACCGGTGAGACGCCGCGCACCGATCCATCCAAGGACATGATCTTCGGCCATGAATTTTCCGCCGAGATCCTGGATCACGGGCCCGGATCGGCCAAGCGGCTGAAGGCGGGGACGCGCGTCGTTTCCATGCCGATCGCCATGAAGCCCGAAGGCTATGAAGCGATCGGGTATTCGAACAATTACCCGGGCGGCTACAGCGAACAGATGGTGCTGAGCGAGGCGATGCTGCTCGAAGTGCCTAACGGGCTCAGTGACGTGCAGGCGGCGATGACCGAGCCGTTTGCGGTGGGCGAACATGCCGTCGCGATGTCCGCGGCGGGGCCGGATACGGTGAACCTCGTCATTGGCTGCGGCCCGGTGGGCCTCGCGGTGATCGCGGGGCTGAAATCGCGCGGGCTGGGGCCGGTGGTGGCGGCGGATTTCTCGCCGGCGCGCCGCGCCGTGGCGGAAAAGATGGGCGCCGACGTCATCGTCGATCCGGCCAAGGAGTCGCCGCATACCAAATGGAGCGAATTGGGCGTGCCGCGCACCTCGTCCGAACGGATGGCGGCAATGATGACGGGTCAGAAGGGCAAGCGCGCGATCGTATTTGAATGCGTCGGCGTGCCGGGCGTGCTGCAGAACATCATCGAATCGGTGCCGGTGAGCACGCAGGTGATCGTGGCGGGCGTGTGCATGGAAACGGACAAAATCGAGCCGTTCCTGTGCATCAACAAGCAGATCGATTTCCGATTCGTGCTTGGCTACACCGCCGAGGAATTTGCCGCGACATTGGGCAATATCGCGAACGGCAAGATCGACGTGCTGCCGGCGATCACCGACGAGGTCGGGCTCGACGGGGTGCCCGCCGCCTTTGCCGCGCTCGCCGATCCCGAACAGCAGTGCAAGGTCGTCGTCCGTCCGGAGCTGAAGGCGTGAGCCTGGTGACGGAAGCGCCGCGCGCGCTGGCCGCGGCGATGCCGCCGGTGCAGTTCGTGGAAACGAACGGCATTCGCATGGCCTATTACGAAGTCGGGCCGAAGGGCGAGGGCGTGCCCGTGATCTTCTGCCACGGCTTTCCCGAGCTGGCTTTTTCCTGGCGGCACCAGCTCGATGCCTTCGAGCGGGCGGGGCGCTGGGCGATCGCACCCGACCAGCGCGGCTATGGTCTGACCAGCCGGCCCGAGCGGGTCGAGGATTATGACCTGGAGCATCTGACCGCGGACATCGCCGGGATGATGGATGCGCTCGGCATCGAGCGGGCGATCCCCTGCGGGCACGATTGGGGCGGGATGGTCGTGTGGCAGTTCGCGCTGCGCTACCCCGAGCGGTGCGCGGGCGTCATCGGGGTCAACACGCCGTTCCTGCCGCGCGGCGAAAATGAACCGATCGCCGCGATGCGCCATGTCTATGGCGACGACATGTACATCGTCTGGTTCCAGAAACCGGGCGAGGCCGATGCGGCGCTGGCGGACGATCCCGAACGCTCCATGCGCTATTTCATGCGCAAGCCGCAGATGACGCTGAAGGAATATGAGCAATTGCCGGCCGAGATGCGCACGCTGGCGCTGGGCGAGGGGCTGAAGCTCTATGATCCGGCGAACGATCCGCAGCAGTTCCTCTCCGACGACGAGATCGCCGCCTTTGCGGAGACGTTCGCGGCGACGGGCTTCACCGGCGGGATCAACTGGTATCGCAACTTCACCCGTAACTGGCAGGCATCGGCCGATCTGGTCGAGCGGGTCGAGGTGCCGTCGCTGATGGTGATGGCGGAGAATGACGTGGTGCTGAGCCCCGCGATGACGGAGGGGATGGAGCGTCATGTCCCCGATCTGGAGCGGGTGCTGGTGGAAAAATCCGGCCATTGGACGCAGCAGGAATTTCCCGATGAGGTGAACCGGGCGCTGCTTGGCTGGTTGAACAAGAGGTTCCCGCGCTGAGCCGCAGCGGGTTGTGTTCTTGGGGCCCAAAGTGACGGGCTGAGTATGTCGCGTTTCCTGGACTGAGCCGGGGGAGGAGCGGAACTCCACTGGTTCGGATGAAGCTGCCGGAGCAAAGCCGCGGCACTCCACGCGGTAGTTTCCGGCGGGTTCGGCTCGTTTCGGCGAGTGTGCGGGTATGGCTCGTATCGGCAGATGGATGGCTGTCGATGCGGGCCGTGCCTTTTTTGGACGGCGCAGGGATGGATAGCGGGTAGTCTGCAAACGCCCTATTACGGACGTCCCATTTATGCGGCTGTTACATAATCGCGCGCGTGCAGGCGGGTTGGTTGGTAACCCATTATGCGTCAGTCCTTCGAAGGATTTCTCCACGCCTCGGCATAGAGGGCAGTGTGATTGTACAGGCACGAAAGTGACCGGACCGCGCCGAAGCCGGGCGAATGCAGCGAAACGTTTCGCACTGTAGCAACCAGTGTGCCGGTGGCGCGCTGCCTCACCAAATAATCGTTGTCGAAAATACGACCGATTTGCGGCTCCGGGGTATTTCCCTCCGCCCATTGTGATCTCAAGCGAAAGTCTGCGGTCGGCCAGAAGGCCCGTTGACCCGGATCGCCGCCCGCTGCCCGTCGCTCGGCAGTAACTTGCGCTAGGTACGCGCGCCACGCGCCGGGCAGATGAATCTCGACGCGTGCCCGGCGCTCGCATACCCCAGCGAGTTCGGCGTCCGTGTCTCCACAGGAGGTGATGAGCAGTGTTAACAGGATGCAGCCTGCCAAGCGCCGCATCATTCGCGCCCGGCTCGAAGGTCGCAACGTGGCTCCGACTTGTTTCGTCAACGTCTAATCCTCGGCAGAGGCATGAAAGCCGCTGGCTGCTGCAGGCCGAAAGAGAGTATCCGACTCATGCCCGGACTGCTCCATCCTAAGTGTCGGCTGCACCCCGCCTCTCCCGTCTAATCGCGATCTGTTCTGCAAGCATGGACAGCATGCTGCAACGTCCGCTTTCCTCCCAAGAGCTGCCATTCCCGCTCGCGCTTGAACCCGGCTTTCGGCGGCGCTTTGCCTATTCCGCAAACCCCACGAAACGCGCTGCTTCGCTCACCGGTTTGCGGCGTGACACCACCGCGTTGGCGGGGAAGCTTTCGTCGGGCCAGCCCATGGCGACGCAGGTCTGGATGACCTGATCGTCAGGGATGCCGGCGTGTTCGCGCACGACGGGCGATTGCATGATGCCCTGGCTGTTGATGACGCAGCCGAGGCCGCGCGACCAGGCGGCGTTGACGAGCGCGGTGGTGACGGCGCCGCAGTCGAACGGCGCGATGTCGCTGCCCAGCAGCACGCGATCATAGGTGACGACGATCGAGACGGGGGCGTCGAATTGGCGAAAGCCGCGCAGCACCCAATCGTGGCGCTTCGCCTTGTCCTCGCGCGCGATGTCCATTGCGCCGAAGAGTTGCTTGGCGATCTCGATCTGCCGCTCGCGGTGAACGCCGCCATAGTCATCGCCGAGGCGGAATTCGCGTGAGTGGGGCACGCCGGCGAGGTTGCGCTCGGTATTGCCCTGGCGGATGCGGTCGAGCGGTTCGCCGGTGAGGACGGTGAAGTTCCACGGCTGAGTGTTGAGCGAGGACGGCGTGCGCATGGCGAGCGCGAGAATTTCCTCGATCACCGCGCGGGGAACGGGATCGGGCTTGAACCCGCGGATGCTGCGGCGGCCGTTCACGATGTCGTCATAGGTCTGCATGCGTGCCTCTCCCGTTGCCGTCCTTTTAGCTGAAACCGTCATCCCCGCGAAGGCGGGGATCCATTGATGCTGGCCTGGCGACGGAGCCGTGACGACAGCGTGTATGGATCCCCGCCTGCGTGGGGATGACGGATCGGGCGGTTATGCCTTCAGCATGCGCTCGGTCACCATGCGCTCAAGGATGGTGAGCGGCATCGCGCCATCGAGCAGCACCGCGTGGAATTTGCGCGGGTCGAAGGCGGCGCCCTGCTTCTTCTTCACCGCATCGCGCAGGCGCACCCAGACGGTGTGGCCGATCTTGTAGCTCGTCGCCTGGCCCGGCCAGACGGTGTAGCGATCGATCTCGTTCTGGCTGCGGCCGCGCGCGATGCCGGTGGTGGCGATGAAGTAATCGGTCGCCTGCTCGCGGCTCCAGCGCTTGTGATGGAGGCCGGAGTCGACGACGAGGCGGGTCGCGCGGAACAGCAGCGACTGGAGATAGCCGACCTGGCCGAGCGGATTGCCCTCGTACATGCCCATTTCGTCCGCCAGCTGCTCGGTGTAGAGTGCCCAACCCTCGGTATAGCCGCTGAACCCGCCGCGGCGGCGGATGAGCGGGATGTCCTGCGATTCCAATGCGGTCATCACCTGAAGGTGATGGCCCGGCACCGCTTCGTGATAGGACAGGGTCGCGAGGCCGAACTTCGGGCGATCAAAGCTGTCGCGCAGGTTGATGTAGTAGATGCCGGGGCGCGAGCCATCGAGTGAGGCGTTCTGGTAATAGCCGCCGGGCGCGCCGGCCTCGATCGACTTGGGCACGCGGCGGACCTCGACCGGGGCCTTGGGGATGAAGGCGAACTGCTCGGGCAGGCGCTTCTGCATGGCGATGACCTGCGCGTTCAGCGCGGCGATCAGCTCTTCCTTGCCGGCGTCGGTGTTCGGATAGACCTGATCGGGGCGCTGGTTCAGCGCGACGAGGCGCTCGCCGACGGTGCCCTTCGTCATGCCCTGCGCCTTCAGGATGGCATCGATCCGGGCGCTGATCTCCGCCACCTGCGCGAGGCCGAGGCGATGGACCTCCTCGCCCGGCATGGCGACGGTGGTCGCGGCCTCGACGGCGGCGGCATAATAAGCCTCGCCATCGGGCAGGCGCCAGGCGCCCGCGTCGTGCGAGGCACGGCCGCGCAGCTCGGTGATCAGCGCGCGCTGGCTATCGAGCGCGGGGAAGACCTGATCGTTCATGATCTTGGTCGCCTGGGCGACGCGGGCGTCGGGCAGGTTCGCGGCTTTCAGCTTGGTCGCCAGCGCCGTGACGGGGACGGTCGAAGCGGCGGGCTGATCACGCAGGCCGCCCATCAGCTTAAGCGTCGTATCGAGGATGTAATCGGGCGCGAAAACGCCGCGCGCGGCATCGGCGCGCTGCCGCTCGGTGTCCTGGTCGATCGCGGTGGCGAAGGCGGCGACGCGCGCGACATACGCATCGGCGTCAGCGGCATTGGTGATGCGATGCTGGGCATCGAGGAAGTCGGGCACTTCGCGATAGGCGCCGGTCAGCTGCGTCAGGATATACGGCGCAAAGCGACCCATGCTGGCGCCATAGGTGAACTGCTCGCCGCCGGCGACGCTGCGCTGGAGCTGATAGGAGACGACTTCATAGTCGATACGGGCGGCGGGGGAGAGCGAGGCGGGATTGATCCGCCGCAGCTCGGCCAGCTCGCGCTTCGAGCGGGCGAGATCCTGTTGCGCGCCGGCGGCCGAGCCGTCGTTCAGCTTCGACTTGAGGTGCGCGCGCTCGCCATTGTCGAGGCCAAGCGCGGTGGCGCCTTCGGGGTTCTCGCCGATGCGATCGTAGAAGAAGCGATCAAGCAGCGTGCGCAGCTTCGCATCGTTCGGATTGGCGCGGGCGGCGGCCACCTTTTGTGCGGCGGCCGGAACCGCGGTCGCCATGGCAGCAGCGCCCGTGCTGCCGAGGAAGGTGCGACGATCCATGGGTATTTACTCCTGGGGACAGCCCGTTCGTCACGACGTTGGTCGAGACGAACGGGGAAGGGGTTCATGTGAGAGTGGCTGAAATCACTTCGCGTTGGTGGCGCTGGTTTCCCAAAAATAGGCGCCGCGCTTGGCACTGCCGGTCGCCACTTCGTTCAGCGTCTTTGCATCATACAGCCGACCGCCGAGCATCACCTGCGCGACCTTGTCGCTGTTGCGGATGTCGGCCGTGGGATCGGCATCGAGCACCACCAGATCGGCCAGCTTTCCGACCTCGAGCGAGCCGATGTCCTGCGCCATGCCGAGCGACTGCGCCGGGACGATCGTGCCGGCACGCAGCGCCTCCAGCGGGGTCATCCCGCCGCGCACGAACGACCACAATTCCCAATGCGCGCCGATGCCGGCCTGCTGGCCATGCGCGCCGATCGAGACGAGCACGCCGCGCTTGGCGAGCTTGTGCGCCTCACGCGCGCTGTCGTCGTCCATATAGTCACCTTCCGGCGCCATCAGGCGGCGAGCATTGTCCGCACGCAGCTTGGTCGGCGGCGTGTGCGCCTGGAGCAGCGGATTGGCGAAGACGTCGGTGTGCTGGCGCCAATAGGGATCGCCGGCGAGGCCACCGAAGGTGACGACCAGCGTCGGCGTGTAATTGGTTTTCGAGGCGGCGAAGAATTGCTGGATATCCTCGTAGAACGTTTCCAGCGGGATGTTGTGTTCGACGGTGGAATTGCCGTCCGCGATATGCGTCACGTCCAGCCCGTAGAGCGAGCCGCCCTCAGCAACGACCTGCATGTTCTCGCGCCGGGAGGCTTCCGTCACCTGCTGGCGCTGCTCGCGGCGCGGCTGGTTGTAGTTCTTCACGCTGCGGCCGCCTTGCGCCTTCAAGCGGCGCACATGCGCCAGCGCATCGTCCAGCGTGTCGATCTGCGCGTACACGTCCGCCGCCTTGGCGCCGTACACGACCTCGCCGGTGGAGAAGATGCGGGGCGCGAGGATCATGCCGGCGCGCTGATATTCGGACGCGGTGAAGATCTCGCTCGCGCGGTTCGACGGATCGTGGATCGTCGTGGTGCCGAGCGCGAGGTTCTGCATCATCGACCAATTGCGCTGCGGCACCAGCTCGTCGCTGCCGGCAGGACCATGGGCGTGCGCATCGATCAGGCCGGGGATGATCGTCTTGCCGGCGGCGTCGACGGTGGTGGCGCCGGCGGGGATCGCGGTGGAGGCACGCGGGCCGACCGCGACGATGCGGTCGCCGCGGATCACCACCACGCCATCGTCGATGATGCCACCGTCCGTGCCTGCCATGGTGACGAGGCGTGCGCCGGTGATCGCGACGGTGCCGGTCGGCTTTGCCGCAGCCTGCTCCATCGCGAGGCTGACGCCGGTGGTCGGCGGCACGAAGGACGGCGTGCCATCCGCGCGCGGCGCGGCGGCGAACAGATTGGCCGTCTCGACGGTGTAGAGCGTCGGCCCGAGGCTCCAGTGCAGGCGCGTGCCGTCGGTGGACCAGTTCATATAGTCCGCGCCGCCGGCGCTGACCCGCGTCACGGGAAGCGCCTTGGTATCCGGTGACAGCGCGATCGTCTGGCTGCCCGGCATCAGCGGCACGACATAGGCTGCGTAATTCTGGCGGAAGGCGACATATTCGCCGGTGGGCGAGACGACATAGTCGGTCGCCAGTTCGCCATTGGCGTGGACGCGCTTGTCCTGCCCGGACAGATCGGTGCTGACGAGTTGGCGCGTCGATTTGCCGTCCTTGCGCTCGTCTTCGAGCATGAACAGGCGGTCGTTGGCGGTGCCGAACTGCGGGGAGGCGGCGCCGCGCGCTACCAGCGAGGCCGCACCGCCGGTGGTGGCGACACGATAGACACCGGCGTCTTCTGCCCATTTCGGGCTGGTGAGGCCGCCGGCGCCCGTGCGCTCAAACACGATCGTCTTGCCGTCGGGCGAGAAGCGTGGGCGGGCGTAATGGCCGGGCTGGCCGATCACGTCGCGCGCGGCGCCGCAGTTTGCGCCGATGACGCGCAGGCGGCCGAGGCCATCATCGGTCCAGCTGACGAACACAAGGTTCTTGCTGTCACGCGACCAGCTGGGGAACAGCTCGAACCCGTCATCGCCGCGCGTCAGGCGGCGGGCCGCGCCGCCGACGACGGGCTTCACCCACAATTTGCCGAGCGTTTCGAACACCACCTGGCGGCCATCGGGCGAGACGCTGGCGAAGCGCGGCATGGCGGTGGTGAAGCGATCGGGCGCGACCGCGATCTGCGGGTGCGGGCCGTCGATCAGCCCGCGCGTGTCGTCGATGGTGAAGGGGATTTCGCGCGCATTGCTGCCGTCAGCGTTGACGCGGCGGATCTTGCCCTTGGCCCAGAAGACGAGGCCGCTGTTGTCCGGCAGCCACGCCATGTTCGGGTACACGCCAGTGACCGCCCAGGTTTCCTGCACGTCCTGATCGAGATCGTCGTAGATCTTGCGCTCTTCGCCGGAGGCGAGATCCTTGACGTACAGCTTCGACCGGGTCGCCTCGCGGCGGACGAAGGCGATCTTCTTGCCATCGGGGGAGGGCGTGGGGCGGACCGAGCCGCCCGCGCCGGTGACGGCCTTGGTCACCTCACCGCTGGCGAGATCGTAACGCTCGATGTCGAACAGGCCGGTGTTCGAATCCTGCGCATATTCGAAGATCGGGCCGGGGGTGACATTCTTCGTATAGAACACCGACTTGCCATCGGCGGCGTAGATCGGCTCGCCCAGTTCCTTCTGGTGCGCCTCGTTCGGGCGCTTCACCAGCGGCACGCCGGCGCCGCCCGAAACATGGTACATCCACACCTCGCCGGTGCCCAATGAACGCCCCGTGGTGAAATGCTTCTTGGCGACGATGAAGCGGCCGTCCTTGCTCCAGCTCGGCTGGTTCAGGAGGCGGAAGTCCTCCTTGGTCACCTGGCGCTTGTCGCTGCCGTCGGTGTTCATCACCCAGATATTGTCACCGCCGCCGCGATCGGAGGTGAAGGCGATGCGTCGGCCATCGGGCGAGAAGCGCGGCTGCACTTCATAAGCGAGGCCCTCGGCAATGCGCGTCGGCGTGCCGCCGCTGATCGGCATGGTGTAGATGTCGCCGAGCAGGGTGAAGGCGAGCGTGCGGCCGTCCGGGCTGACGTCCACGTCCATCCAGCTGCCTTCGTTGACGCGGATCGGCACCTGGCGAATGGTCGCGCCAGGGGGGGCGTTCACGTCCCACTTCGGCTTGGCGGCCGGGGTGCCGCCGGTGGTCTGCGCGGAAGCGCCGTGCGCAACAAGCGCGGCCAAGGAGACGAGCGACGCCGCGTAAAACTTCATGAAATCCCCCGGAAAAGACAAGATGATTGCCCTACTATCCGGCTGCACGGCGAACTGGCAATGCCGTACGGTGAATGAACGCCGACGTAACCGAAGACGGGCGCGGGGCGGCGGGACGAGGAGGGGGTGCGATGCGCGAGCGGACCGTTCTGATCGCGGGGGCGAGCGGGGTGATCGGCCAATCGGCGGTGGCGCGCTTCGCCGCGGATGGCTGGCACGTGATCGCCGTCTCGCGCCGCGCGCCCGATGTGGCGGCCGGGACGCGCTTTCAGCATCTGCCTTTGGACCTGTTGGACGCGGATGCTTGCCGGGCGGCGGCGGATGCCTTCGCCGGCGTGACGCATGTCGTTTATGCCGCGCTGTACGAAAAGCCGGGGCTCTATGCCGGCTGGTTCGAACAGGACCAGATGGACACCAATCTGGCCATGATGCGCAACCTGATGGAGCCGTTGCTCGAGGTTGCGACGGGGCTGCGCCACGTCAGCGTGTTTCAGGGCACCAAGGCTTATGGCGCCCATCTTCACCAGATCGCGGTGCCGGCGCGCGAGCGTTCGCCACGCGACCCCCATGCCAATTTCTACTGGTTGCAGGAGGATTGGCTGCGGGCGCGGCGGGCGGGCGCTGATTGGGCGCTGACGATCTGGCGGCCGCAGGTGGTGTTCGGCGGCTCGACGGGCGTGGCGATGAACATCGTGCCGGTGCTGGGCGCCTATGCCGCGATCCAGCGCGAACTGGGGCGGCCGCTGACCTACCCGGGGCGGCGCGGCGGCGTGTCCGAGGCGGTGGACGCGGACCTGATCGCGGACGCTTTGCTTTGGGCGAACGGGGCCGAAGCGGCGCGGGACGAGACGTTCAACATCACCAATGGCGATGTCTTCACCTGGGCCGATACGTGGCCAGCGATCGCCCGCGCGATGCAGATGGAGCCGGCGTTCGGCGAGCCGTTCTCGCTGGTCGCGTACCTGCACGAACATGAGGCCGTGTGGGACGATCTGGTCCGCCGGCATGATCTGCGCGCAACCGCGCTGCCGGCCTTGCTGGGCGAGTCGCATCATTATGCCGACCTGCTGTTTGGCGTGCATGCTCCGGCCGAGGCGGCGCGCGCACCCGTGCTGGTGAGCACGATCAAGCTGCGGCAGGCGGGCTTTGGCGGGTGCATCGATACGGAGGAGATGTTCGCCAAATGGCTAGCGCGGCTGGCCGAGCGACGGATCATTCTGCCACCCGGCTGAGCGCGGGTCCTAAATGTCTAAGACGATCTTGCCGAAATGCTTGCCCGATTCCTGATGGCGGAAAGCGTCGGCGATCTGCTCGAGCGGGAAGTGGCGGTCGATCACAGGGCGGATGCCGTTCGCCTCGATCGCGCGGATCATGTCCTGCTGGTGCCGGCGCGCGCCGACGGTCAGGCCGATGATGCGCTGGTTGTTGTGCATCACCATGACGGTGGGCACATGGCCGCCGATGCCGGCGAGCACGCCGATCAGCGCGATATGGCCGCCGGTGCGCGTGGCGACGATCGACTGGGGCATGGTGCCCGAGCCGCCGATCTCGACCACGTGGTCGACGCCGCGCCCGCCTGTCATGCCGCGCGCGACCTCGCCCCAATTTTCCTGCGTCTTGTAGTTGATGAGGTGATCGGCGCCCATGGCGCGCAGTCGCTCCAGCTTCTCGTCCGACGAGGAGGTGGCGATAACCGTGGCACCCGCGGCCTTGGCGAACTGAAGCGCGAAGATCGAGACGCCGCCGGTGCCCTGGACCAGCACGGTATCGCCCGCCCTGACCTGGCCGTTGACGACAAGCGCGCGCCATGCGGTGAGGCCGGCGCAGGTGAGCGTCGCTGCCTCCGCGTCGGAAAAGCCGGTGGGCGCGCGGGTAAAGGCGGTGGCGGCGTTGGTGACATATTCGCGCGCGAAGCCGTCCGCCATGTCGCCGGGGACGTCGCCCATCACTTCGCGCTCGGGCTCGCCATCCATCCAATGCGGGAAGAAGGTGGAGACGACCTTGTCGCCGACCGCGAACTCGGTGACGTCCTCGCCGACCTCGATCACCTCGCCCGCGCCGTCCGACATGGGAACGCGGCCGTCCGGCGTCGGGATCATGCCCATGACGACGGCATAATCGTGGAAGTTCAGCGAGCTGGCGCCGACGCGCACGACGATCTCGCCGCGACGGGGCGCGCGGCGTTCGGTGTCGGTTACCTGGAGCCGGTCAAGCCCGCCGGGCTTCTGCAATTGAATGGTGCGCATCGAAACTCTCCCAAGGCGCTAATGGCCGTTGAGGAGAGGCGTAGATGGCACGCGCGGGCGGCGCAACGACAATTAAGTCGAACGGATTAAAGCAGGGCTTTCCCCGCCACCCGGCCGGCAGCGACAGGCAGGGTGGCGTGAGATAGAGACAAGCTAGTGCGCCGGCCGATCAGTGGCGATCGGTGTTGCCGCGGCGCGGGCCGCCCCGTGCCGGGCCATCGCCGCGCGGACGAGCGCCAGCAGTGCGCGGGCCGGCAGGACGGGGCCCGTTTGCGCGCGGGCCATCGGTGCGCGGACCACTCGCGCGGGGCGAATATTGGCGCGTGCCGGGGGGCGGGGGAACAGTGCCCGACGGCTGGTCGGACGGCTCGATCAGCACGTCGTCGTCCGCCGTCGCGGACTTCGCCACCGCCGCCATGAACTTGTTCGCCAGCGCGCGCGGAACCTGGAAGGCGGTTTCGTTCGGCCCGATGCGGATCGCGCCGACGTCGTTCTTGGTCAGATTGCCGCGGCGGCAGATCAGCGGCAGGATCCAGCGCGGATCGGCATTCTGGCGCCGGCCGAGGTTCATGCGGAACCACAGCACGTCATCAAAGCCGGGGCGGTGCTTTTCTCGCTGGGCGGCGCGGTGCGCTTCGGGCGTCGCCGCGATGATCTCTTCGGGCTCGGGCATGGCCGCGCGATAGGCGCGAACAAGGGCAGCCGCGATCTCCTCCGGGCTCTTTTCGGCAATCACCTTTTCGGCGAGCGCGCGGTCTTCCTCGTCCACTTCGACGGGGGCGAGCAGCTGCGAAAGCAAGCGGTCACGATCCTTGGCGCGCACGTCTTCCGGCGTCGGCGCCGACATCCATTCGACCGGGATTTTGGCGTTGCGCAGCATCGATTCGGCCCAGCGGCGGCGCTGATAGGGGACGATCAGGACGGCGGTGCCCTTCTTACCCGCGCGGCCGGTGCGGCCCGAGCGGTGCTGAAGCGTCTCGCCGTCACGCGGCAGTTCGACGTGAACAACGAGGCTGAGGCTTGGCAAGTCGATGCCGCGCGCCGCGACGTCGGTCGCGACGCACACGCGGGCGCGGCGATCGCGCAGCGCCTGAAGCGCCGCGTTGCGCTCATTCTGGCTGTGCTCGCCCGACAGCGCCACAGCGGCAAAGCCACGCTCGACCAGGCTGGCGTGAAGGTGGCGCACGTTGTCGCGGGTGGCGCAGAACAGGATCGCCGTTTCCGCTTCATGCAGGCGGAGCAGGTTGATCACCGCATGTTCGATGTCCGACGGGCTGACCGCGACCGCCTGATAGCTGATGTCGCCATGGCCCCGATCTTCCTCCACCGTGGAGATGCGCAGCGCGTCCTTCTGGTAGCGCTTGGCAAGCTGGACGATCGGCTTTGGCATGGTGGCCGAGAACAGAAGCGTGCGGCGGGTGTCAGGCGTACCGTCGAGGATTTCCTCGAGATCCTCGCGGAAGCCCATGTCGAGCATCTCGTCCGCTTCGTCGAGCACGGCGACCTTCAGCGCCGACAGCTCAAGAGCGCCACGCTCCAGGTGATCGCGCAGGCGGCCCGGCGTGCCGACGACGATATGCGCGCCGTGGTTGAGGTTGCGCCGCTCCTTGCTGGCATCCATGCCGCCGACGCAGGTGACGATCCGCGCGCCCGTGGGGCCATACAGCCAGATGAGCTCGCGGCTGACCTGCAGCGCAAGTTCGCGCGTCGGCGCGATCACCAGCGCATGCGGTTCACGCGAAGGGAGGATGCGATCGTCCTCGCCCAGCAGCTCGGCGGCCATGGCCATGCCGAACGCGACGGTCTTGCCCGAGCCAGTCCGGGCCGAAACGATGAGGTCGCGGCCCGCAGCGGCTGGTTCTATAACGGCGGCCTGAACAGGCGTAGGCGCCTCGTAACCACGCTCGGCGAGCGCACCGGCAAGCGGCGCGGGTAAAGTATCAAATGTCATTATCGGCCCTTAGATGGCTCATCTGGCGCGCACTGCAACCCTGCTAATGGTTGAAGGTAAGCCGACCGTTGCCCGCTTGCATCAGAAGAAGCGCCGCCGCTGTACCACAGACCGGCGCGCATTGCACGCGGGCATGGGCCGGCGCACAAGCGGTGCCCTTGCCATGACACAAGCCACCGCTACCTCCACGGAGCCACAAGGTGCTGGCCGACGATCCTGGCTGTTCCTGCTGGCCTATGCTCTGGCCTATGCCGGCGGGGTCATCGCCTATCTGCCGCTGCTGACATTGCTGTTGCCACTGAAGGTCGCGCAACTTGCCGGGCCGGAGCGCATCGGCCTGTTCAGCGCCATCGTGATCGGCGGCGCGCTGGCGGCGAGCATATCCAATGTCCTGTTCGGCTGGCTGAGCGATCGTTCCGTCCGGCGTGGCGGCGGGCGGCGCCGATGGATGGTGATCGGACTGGCGGGAACATGTTGTTCGTTCCTGGCCGTGGCGCTGGCGAGTTCTGCGGCGACGATCATGGCGGCCATCGTGCTGTTCCAGATATCGGTGAATGCGCTGCTGGGGCCATTGATGGCGATCATGGCGGATGAGGTGCCGGATACGCAGAAGGGCGTCGCAGGCGGGCTGCTGTCTGCGGCCGTGCCGATCGCGTCGGCGGTTTCTGCGGTGCTGGTCGGGCTGGTTTGGGCGGGCGAAGGCTTGCGCCTGACGATCCTGGCGGCCGTCGTGATCGCCGCTTGCCTGCCGTTGCTGCTCACCCCGGCGCGCATGGCGCCCGCTGCTCCTCTGCCTGCGCAAGGGGCAGCGATGCCGCGGCGCGACCTGGTCACGGCGTGGGGCGCACGATTGCTGGTGCAGGTCGCGGGCAACGCTTTGTCGCTGTACCTGCTGTATTACTTTCAGAGCATCGTGCCGACGACGGGAGCGGGCGAACTCGCGCCGCGGGTCGGCAACCTGCTGACGATCGCGTACATATTGTCGCTGCCGGTCGCCTTGCTCGCGGGGCGAGCATCGGATCGGCTCGGGCGGCGCAAGCCGGTGCTTCTGGCTGGCGCGCTGTTCGCCGCCGCCGGGCTGCTCGGCATGGCGCTCGCCAACGACTGGCGCTGGGCGGCGATTTGCTTTGCCGTGTACGCCATCGGCTCGGCCGTGTTCCTCGCCCTGCACGCGGCCTTTGCGATGCAGTTGCTTCCCAGCCCGGCGAACCGGGGACGCGATCTGGGCCTCCTCAATCTCGCCAACACCCTGCCGGCGCTGCTTGGGCCGCTGCTGACCTGGGCGCTCGCCACGCCCGAGGATTTCGGGGCGGTGATGATGGTGCTCGCCTTCCTGACCCTGGCCGGCGGGCTGGCGATGATCGGGGTGCGCAGCCGCAGCTGAGTTGGGAGGGGAAGCCCCGCTCCATCGCCGGGGTTCGCCCGGCGACGGGTGCGCGTCAGCCGTCGAGAATCGCGTCGATCGCGGCGGCAAGCTCCACATCGCGTTCGGACAGGCCGCCGGCGTCATGGGTGGTCAGCGTGATTTCCACCCGGTTCCAGACATTGGTCCATTCGGGATGATGATCAGCGCGCTCGGCGATCAGCGCGACCTGCGTCATGAAGCCGAACGCTTCGGCGAAATCGGTGAACACGACCGTGCGGGTGATCGCATCGCGCCCTTCGTTGTAATCCCAATCGGGCAGGCTATCGAGCGCATCGGCGCGTTCGGCTTCGCTCAGTTGATCGACCACAATCCGTATCCTTCCGACATGCTTGTCGCGTGGGAGGCGCAACGCCTATGGCGGTAGCGATGAGCGGACAAGACCTTCCCGGCGAACCGCCCTCGCTGGCGGCAATCGAGCGCCATGCGCGGCAGGTGATCCAGCGCTTGCCCGACGCGTTCCGCGCGCACCTCGGCAATGTGGTGCTGCTGGTCGAGGAGGAGGCGGATGCCGAAACGCTCGCCAGTGTCGGGCTGGAGCATCCGCTGGAGCTGACCGGCGTCTATCATGGCCGGCCGATCGGCGACAAATCGGCGTTCGACTCGGGTGCTGTGCCCGATCGCATCCATCTGTATCGTCAGGCGATCCTGGCCGAATGGTGCGAAACGGGCGTGCGGCTCGACGATCTCGTCGCGCATGTCACCATTCACGAGATCGGCCACCATTTCGGCCTGAGCGACGATGATATGCACGCGCTAGAGGACGCAGTGGCCGATTGAGCGCGTCGCTGACGCTGAGCGACGTGGCGTGCCGGCGCGGCGGGAGGCTGTTGTTCGCAGGCGTGACGCTGGCGGTGACGGCACGCGGGGCGCTCGTGGTGACGGGCGCGAACGGCTGCGGCAAATCGAGCCTGTTGCGCATGATCGCCGGCCTGCTGCCGCCGTTCGCTGGCGACGTGCAGGTGGAGGGGCGGATCGCGCTGCTGGGCGAGGCGAGTGCGCTTGACGGCGAACGCGTGCTGAGCGCGGCGCTGGCTTTCTGGGCAAAGCTCGACGGGCTGGCGGATCCGGATGCGCGGGTAGCGGGCGCGCTGGCCGATGTGGCATTGCAGGACCTTGCCGATGTGCCGGTGCGATTGTTGTCGACGGGGCAGCGCAGGCGCGCAGCGCTGGCGCGCGTGATCGCGAGCCGCGCTGACCTGTGGCTGCTCGATGAGCCGGCGACCGGCCTGGACGGTGCCTCGGTCGTGCTGCTCGAACAAGTGCTGGCGCGGCATCGTGCGCGCGGCGGGATCGCGGTGGTGGCGACGCATCAGCCGCTCGACCTGCCCGGCGCTGCCACGATCGACCTTGCTGCGTTTCGGGCCGAGGCGGCATGATCGCGCTGATCCTGCGTGATCTTCGCCGCGGCTATACCGGCGGGGGAGCGACGCTGACGCTCGGCTTTTTCCTGCTGGTGGCGATCCTGTTCCCCTTCGCGATCGGGCCGGATGCGAAGCTGCTGGCGCGGGTGGGCGGCGGCGTGATCTGGGCGGCGGCGCTGCTGGCGGCGCTGCTCCCGGTGGAGCGGCTCATCGGGCCCGACCTAGAGACGGGCGTGTTCGATCAGCTGGCAGTGCGCGGCCACCCATTGCCGATCGTGGCCGCGGCGAAGATCGCCGGCCATTGGCTGGCCTTTGCCCCGCCGGTGATGGGGGCGGCGCTGCTGTCGGCGGCGCTGCTCGGCCTGCCTGGGAAGACAATCGTGGCGGTGCTGGCCGGACTGGCGATCGGCACGCCGGGGCTGGCGGCGCTGGCGGTTGCGACCGGCGCGCTGACAGCCGGGCTGCGCGGGGCGGGGGCGATTGCGGGACTGGTGCTGCTACCGCTGGCGATCCCGCTGCTGATCTTCGGCGCCGGTGCGATCGAGGGCGGCATGGGTGGGCTGAAGCTGCTGGGCGCGGTCAGCCTGCTGTTATTGGCCGGTGCGCCATTCGTCAGTGCAGCGGCGATCCGCATCGGCATGGAATAGCCGCTGCGCCGGGCGGATCAGCGCAGGGGCTTGCCGCTGTCCTTCCAGCGATCAAGGATCTGCGAGTCCGGCGCGGGGTCTGCCGCTGGAGCCGACGGCAGCGGGGCGCCGCTCTCCAGAAGCCGCGGTTGCATCCCGCTGTTGGCGGCGATCGGCGGCGCAACGGCCACGGCGCGTTCCAGCGCGATCAGCGGTTCGGCGGGCCGCACGGGCGGTCCGGGAAGCGGTTCGCGCCCGGAATAGGGCTGATGAAAGGCAGCGGCGGTGCCCCACACACCCTTCCAGCGATGGAAGAAATGCGCGCCCACCACGTCCGTCATCACCAGCGACCGGTTCCAGGACGGCGTGACCGCGTAGGTATGATAATGCGTGGCAAGCCCGACCGGCGCGAAGACATAGCCGGCGAGCGCCGATGCAGCGGTGCGCGCAGCCCGTGCCCAGCCCTTGGCGGACGGCACGCGCGCCATCGCGCCGTCGCAGGCGAAGCTGAACTGGCAACCGCTTGCCCGCTCGGCGCCCTGGTACACGACGCCGCAGACGGTTGCCGGGAACGCGGGGTGGCGCACCCGGTTCAGCACGACCTGCGCCACGGCCCGCTGGCCCTCGTCCGGCTCCGAGGCGGCTTCGTAATAGATCGCCGCGGCGAGGCATTCGAGCGCGCGGACGCGGTCCAGGGGGGATGCACCGCGGGTGGTGAACGGCTGGGCGGGAACGATGCCGGCCGCGCTGGCGCCCGAAAGACCACGCAAGGCGGCGGGCAGGGCGGGCAGCGGCGCGGTTCCCGTTGTGCCATCGCCGGGCGAGGCAAAGGCGGATCGATCGGGGTGAGCGGCGGATAGCGAGACGCTTGCCGATGCGCCGGGCGACCGCGAGGCCGCGGCTGCGCCCCAATTGAAGAGGACAAGCGCGCCAAGCACCAGGGCGGCGATGACGCAGACGATCGGCGCCGCGATGACCGCAGCTTGCCGCCAGGCGCGCCGCCGCGCCGGCCGACTCATCCGGCGAAGCGCTGCACGCTCGCTGGGATGTAGCGCGATCGTCATGGCCGAACCGTTCCCCTCGAGCGGCGGGATTGCCGCGCACGATCCTATCTAATCGATCGGGCCGGCCATTTCGCCGAAAGATTTCGGCCTGTCCGAAGATCGGACAAAACAGAGTTAATGCCGATCCCCTTATTTGGGCTCGGTCGGCGGCGGTGAGGCCGAATTGCTGAGCATGTTGCGGCTGGGGTCGGAAATGTCGGCGCCTTGCGCGGGCATGGAGGCATTGCTGCTGCCATTCTCCGCAACATTGCCCTCCTGCGATGCCGATGGGTCGGCGACCTGCGCGAGTGCGGCCGTGGAAAGGGCGATCAGCGCGGCGCTGACGGCGGTGGCCAGGCGCATCTTTGGTTTCCTTTCAGGGCTGGGGAAGAGGCGGCGCGGTCGGCGTTTGCGGTGCCGTGGCCGGGGTGGCGCCGGACCCCAGTCGCTGAACACCACCAGGACCGTCGATCAGCGTCGATGTCGCGGGAGGCGCCCGGCGCGCGGTTGCATCACGCGCAGCCTGCTCGGCGCGGAGCCGATCCGCCTCCGCGTCTGAAGACTGCCGATATGTCGGCGCCGTGCGGGCTGAAGTGAGCGGGCTGTCGGCGTTGAGCGCGCGGTCAATCGCATTGCGCTCCGTCCCGCGGGACAGGCGGTCGGCGACCTGTGCCGTGGCATTCGCGCTGACAAAGGCGACCGACGCGATCAGAATGGCGAAGCGCATGGCTTCAGTCTCCTTTCTGGCGAACCTCCTCAAGCACTCGGATACGGCAAAAGCCCGACAGCTTTGCTGCCGGGCTTCGCTCCGTAGTGAGGGGGGGATCAGCCCTGGGGCGGAATGGTGGGCATCGTGGTGGATGGCGACGTGGGGCTGGTTGTGCTGTCCGCGCCAGAATGGCTCATGCCGGTGTGCGGCTGCGTCGATGATGGTGCGGAGGTGCGCGACGTCGTGGAGGACGTGCCAGTGGTCGGGTCCTGCGTCGACGATGTTGAGTCAGTCGCAGTGCCGGCCGGTGCGGTCGTTGACGATTGCGACGGGGTGGTCGTCGTCTGGGCAAGTGCCGCGCTCGGGATCACCAATGCTGCGGCAGCGATAAGACCAAAGGTCTTCATTTCACTCTCCTGTAGGACATCAAGAAACTAGTGAGAGTAAAATGCATGGTAAAACGAAAGGTTCTCCAGCCCGTCCCTGTTCAGGCTCGTCTTGCCTCAAACACTCAGCGAGAACGTGCATGGCAACGGATGTTCACCCGCGCTGTGCGCGATGCAACAGGAACTGATCGGCAAGAACTAGCGCCACCATTGCTTCCACCACCGGAACACCGCGAATACCGACGCAGGGATCATGACGGCCGCGGGTGGCGATTTCCGTTGCCTCTCCCGTTCGCGAGATCGTCTGTACCGGCGTCAGGATCGAGCTGGTCGGCTTGAACGCCGCGCGCACGCGGATCGGCTGGCCCGTCGCAATCCCGCCAGCGATGCCGCCGGCATGGTTGGCGAGGAATTCAGGGCCCGCGATGCCCGGGCGCATCGGATCGGCATTCGTCTCGCCGCTCAGCGCGGCGGCGGCGAAGCCATCGCCGATCTCCACACCCTTCACGGCGTTGATCGACATGATCGCGGCGGCCAGCTCGCTGTCGAGCTTGGCATAGAGTGGCGCGCCCCAGCCCGCCGGCACGCCCGTTGCCTCGCAGGCAATCACCGCGCCGAGCGAAGACCCGGCCTTGCGCGCGGCATCGACCTTCTCTTCCCACCGCGCGGCAGCCGCCGCGTCGGGGCAGAAGAACGGGTTGGCGTCGATCTGCGCATCGTCAAAGGCCGCGGGGTCGATCGCGTCGCCGCCGATCGCCTCTACCCAGGCGCGGATGCGGACGCCCGGGATCACCGCGCGGGCCACGGCACCCGCGGCCACCCGTGCCGCCGTCTCGCGCGCCGATGATCGCCCGCCGCCCCGGTAATCGCGAAGGCCGTATTTGGCGTCATAAGCATAGTCGGCATGGCCCGGACGATAGGCTTGCGCGACTTCCGAATAGTCCTTCGAGCGCTGATCGACATTCTCGATCATCAGGCTGATCGGCGTGCCGGTGGTACGGCCCTCGAACACGCCCGACAGAATTCGGACCTGATCCGGCTCGCGACGTTGGGTCGTGAAGCGCGAGGTGCCGGGACGTCGTTTGTCGAGCCAGGGCTGAATTTCCGTTTCCGCCAGCGTGAGGCCGGGGGGGCAACCGTCCACCACCGCGCCAAGCGCGGGCCCGTGCGATTCGCCCCAAGTGGTGAAGCGGAACACGCGGCCAAAGGTGTTGAAGCTCATGCTGCCCCCAGAACCGAAAAAGCCGGCGCATGCCGGGCGGCCTCGCGCACGCCGCACGGCACCAGCCCGCCCTGGAGCGGCAGCGCCATGAAATAGTCGCCGGCATAGGGAGAATCGAAGTTCCGGGCGACGGCGGGATCGTAGCCGAAGCGCGTATAGAATTCGGGGTCGCCAAGGACAAAGCTGAGCACCACGCCGGCCGCTTCCAATCGCTCGTGCGCCGCATGGATCAGTGCATCGGCAACGCCCTGCCGCCGATAGGGCTCAGCGACGGCGATGGGGGCCAGCGCCACCGCGGGCACGGCCTGCCCGCCGACCGTCACGTCCATGCGGCTGAAGACGACCGCGCCGGCGAGCGTGGCGGTATCCTCGTCATCGGCGACGAGCGTCAGCACCATGTCGCCAGCGATGCAGAGCTCGCGAACGAGATCCGCCTCGGCGGGCTGGGCGAAGCTGGTACGCAGCAGGCCGTCGATGGCGGCGACGTCGGCCGCGCTTGCCGGGCGGATCGCGATCGCCATCGCGATCAGGCCAGCGCGATGTCCGGCGCGTCCTCCGCCTTCATGCCGATCACGTTATAGCCAGCGTCGACATGGTGAACCTCGCCGGTCACGCCGCTCGCCAGATCGCTCAGCATGTAGAGGCCGGCGCCGCCGACATCCTCGATGGTGACGTTACGCTTCAAGGGCGCGTTCAGCTCGTTCCACTTCAGAATGAGGCGGAAGTCGCCGATGCCGCTGGCTGCGAGCGTCTTGATCGGGCCCGCCGAGATGGCGTTCACGCGGATATTGTCGCGGCCGAGGTCGACGGCGAGATACTGGACGCTGGTTTCCAGCGCGGCCTTGGCGAGGCCCATCACATTGTAATGCGGGATCACCTTTTCGGCGCCGTAATAGCTCAGCGTCAGCAAGCTGCCGCCGTTCGGCATCATCTTTGCCGCGCGCTGCGCCACTGCCACGAACGAATAAACGCTGATGTTCATCGTCAGAAGGAAATTGTCGAGGCTGGTGTCGACGAACCGGCCGCGCAGCTCGGTCTTGTCGGAAAAGCCGATCGCGTGGACCACGAAGTCGATCGTCGGCCAGGTTTCGGCCAGCTTCGCGAAAGTGGCATCCAGCGCCGCCATGTCGCTGACGTCGCAGTCGAACAGATGCGGCGTGCCGAGTTGCTCGGCGAGCGGGCGCACGCGCTTCTCCATCGCTTCGCCCTGATAGCTGAACGCGAGCTCTGCGCCCGCCTCCGACAGCTTCTTGGCGATGCCCCAGGCGAGCGACTTGTCGTTGGCAAGGCCCATGATGAGCCCGCGTTTGCCTGCCATCAATGCGTTCACGACGTCGCCTTTGCTTCCATTCTTGCGGGCGCCCCCTCTAGACCTGTCTCCGGGGGTTCCGCCAGTGCCGCGTTGAGATGGGCGCCAAAGACCAGCCCAAGGCCGATGAGGTAAAAGAACAGCAGCATCACCACCACACCTGCAAGGCTGCCGTAGGTGAGGTCATAGCCGCCGAGATTGGACAAGACCAGCGGGAGCCCGGCCGTCATGCCGACCCACCAGACCGCGGTGAACAGCGCACCTGGCCAGATCCGGGTTTCCGATGAGGAGCGATACTTGGACGGAGTGACGCAGTAGAACAGCATGTACAGCGCACCGAACATGACAAGGCCGGGGATGGCGCGGCTGATCCCGATCCAGCCTGCAACGTCGCGTGCCCAGGGCAGCAGCTGGTAAATGAACTGCTCCACCGCCACGAGAATGCCCTGGACCAGGAAGGACAGCAGCGCGACGATCACCGACGCCACGATCCCCAGGCTGAGCCCTAAACGCGCACGCCACAGTGATTGCGAACTCGTGGTGCCGTAGGCGCGTCGAAAAATCTCCCGGATCGTTTCCACAAAGCTGCCCACCGTCCACAGCCCGATGAGCGCGCCCAGCCACAGCAGCGATCCGGTCCGTGCTGTCAGCACGTCCGCGATCGGCTTGCGCAGGATATTCCCGACATCCGGGGGGAGGACGTGCAGGAAGGATTCAACGGCCTGCCGTGTTTCGTCATTCTGCCCGAGGACTGCCAGTACAGCCGCGGCAACGATGAAGAACGGAAACACCGTCATCAGCGCCAGATACGCCAGGTTGCCGGCGTGGATGAAGCCGTCGCTGTACACGCCCAAGCTGGCGCGCTTGAGCACCTCATAAGCAAAGCTGCCCGGCTTCACCTTGGCCAGCTGGCGATTGAGGCGCACCCGCGCGTGTCCGTGATGGCGGCGACCTTCGGGAGTCAGCGTGACCGTCTCGTCGCTCAAGATCCCTGCCCCTTCGCTCAACCCTGATACCGTGGAAAGATCAGACGCCCATGTCAGCGCGCGGGTTCCCCCCGCCGGACCACCCCTCCACAAAGCTGGCGAGCGCCGTGTCACCGGCGGGCAGATCGACCATCAGCGTGACGAGCTGGTCGCCGCGCGTCCCGTCCTTGCGGTGAAAGCCCTTGCCCTTCAGCCGCAAGGTGCGGCCCGAGGAGGAGCCCGTGGGCACCGTCAGCATCACCGGCTTTTCAACGGTGGGCACCTTTACCGGGCCGCCCTTGACCGCTTCGGTCAGCGTAATGGGCAGGTTCAGGCGCACGTCATCCCCGTCCCGCGTAAAGAAGCGGTGCGGCTGTATGTCGATCGTCACGATCGCGTCGCCCGGCCCGCCCGGGCCCTGCTCGCCCTTGCCGGGTAGCCGCATCTGCGTGCCCGTTTCGACGCCGGCCGGCAGCTTCAGATCGATCGTCTTGCCATCCGCGAGGGTGATGCGCTGGGGGGCGCAGGCGGCGGCATCGACGAACGGTACGCGCAGGCGATAGGCCGTGTTGGCGCCCTTGGGCGGTGGCTGGCGTCGGCCGAACCCGCCGGCAAAACCGCCGCCGGGCCCGCCCGCGCGCCCTCCGAACAACCCTTCAAAGATGTCCGACACGTCGACGCCCTCGGCGCCGCCGAAGTCCTGGCTCCGAAAGCCGCCCCCGCCAGGTCGCGCACCGCCAAAGCCGGCGCCGAACGGCGACGCGGGGTTGCCGTCCGCATCGATCTCGCCGCGGTCGAAGCGTGCGCGCTTGTCCTTGTCGCTCAGCAGATCATAGGCGGCGGTCACCTGGCTGAATTTCTCGGCCGCTTTCGGATTGTCCTGATTGCGGTCGGGGTGCAGCTCTTTCGCGAGCTTGCGATACGCCTTTTTGATGTCAGCCTCGGTGGCGCTCCGCGCCACGCCGAGCGTCGAATATGGATCCGCCATTGTTGCCCCAGTTGGTGTATTACCCGACTATGTGGGGCAGGCGCCGAAGGAGTGCAATGCGGCGCGGATGCGCAGCGCACGCTTGCATCGCGCACCTTGGCCGCCACTTGGCGCAGAAAGGAGCCGTGATGGCGCATTAACCAATTTCGCGCCTTTTCGGCCGGGGCCGCCCGCGGCAGAATCCGCGCCATGCGCAGGAAAATGAGTCTACATCTTGTTGATGCGGTGCGGCACGCGCTCGAGGTGGCGGATGGGCTCGGCTTGTCGGAAACCAGCCTTCATCTCAATGCGGCGCTGATCACCTTGGACGGCAAGGGCGTGCCCCCGCCGCCGACGCCGCCCCAGGGCGGAACGGTGCACTGATCGCCGCTCGCGGCGCTACGGTGCCGCCACCGTCGCGCTGGCGTCCGCCGCATCGCGCAAGTGCAGCCGCCAAACACCGTCCGCCGGTGGGGACACCTGCAGCGACGGCCCGGTGAAACCATCGGGCACTCTTGTCTCCGCCTTGCCGCTGACCTTGCTGATCAGGAACAATCCGTTGCCGGTGAAGGTGCAGGTGGCGCTGCCGGGCGCGCATGTCACCGCGGAAAGCTGCGGCAGCCGCACCAGCGTCGCAAGCGGGTGCCAGTCACCCGCCCGATCCCCAGCGGCGTCTCGCTTCACCAACCTGAAGCGCAGCGGCCCACGGGCGGAATCGCCAAGGGCGGAAGCAGGATGAAGCGTGGCGATGGCGACGCGATCGTCCTGCAGCCGCAGCGGAAGGCTCGCAGTGGCGGCGGTCTCGGCCGCTTCCACGTCGATCCGGTCGCTTGACGCAAACCGCGAGGCGCCAATGGCGCGCAAGGAGAAGGTGAGCTGCGTGTCGTGTGGCACGAAAGCGGCGCCGCCGAGCGTCAGCGGTATCGCAGGCGCAGGCCCGATGCGTTCCAGCGATGTGGCGATCAGCGTCGCTTCGGGGCGGGCGGGCATGATCCGCACCGGCACGCGAAGCGTGCGGCCATCGGCCAGCGTCGCCTGTCCTGACGCTTCGCCCGGCTTCAGCTGCTCTGCCGCCGTGCCTTCCGCCGACATCTCGAGCCGATCCGCGGTGCCGTTCCGGGCAAGCTTGCCGGGACGAAACGCGATTCCTCCGATCTCGAGCGCGCTGACCTGGTCCAGCCGGGAGCCGGCCAGCGCGCCCACGCTGTCACCGGCATGCAGCATGAAGCCGGTGATGGCAGCCGCCTCGGCATAAGCGCGAAGGTCCAGCCGGCGTGGCTGATCCACCCCGTGGCTGCGCACCAGCAGCGCCACCGGTCCCGGTTCGATACCGGCGAGCGGAACCTTGAGCGCAAGCGTGCCATCCGCCTCCGCGCTCCAGCTGACCGGCCGCTTCTTGCTACCGCGCTCTAGCCACACGTCGGCGACACAGGCGGCAGCCCCGCCCGCGAGGTTGAGCGGCGTCTCGCGCCCAACCACCAGCGTTGCCCCATCCGCCCGCCACGCGTCCCGCGCCGGGCTGACCAAGCGGAAGCGCGGCCCGTCAAACGGCTGGAACCCCCAAAAGCCCTGCAGCCGTCCCTCGGCTCGCTCCGCAAGCGCCACCGCGGGCGTGCCGACATCGCCGACAACGAAGCCGCCGGCGGCGGGATCTGCAGCGGCCGGCAAGTCCAGCATGGTTCCCGTGGCGGTCGGCACGCGAAGCGTCATTGCTCGCGGATAATCGGTGGAGAAGACGAGCGGGGCGCCGCCGACCGGCAGGATCAATCCGGGCTTGGTGAGGCAGAGTGGGCCGGCCGTCTTCACGCTGAGCGTCGGGAGCGTCGGTGGCGCCACCGTGGGCAGCGCCGCAACGAGCACCGATTGCGGCTTTCGGAAGGACGGAACGGTGTTGAGCAGCAGCTCGATCCGGCCTTCGCGCGGAACGCTCAACGCCGGGATGAAACGCAGTTGCGCGGATTGAAAGGCGCCGAGCATCCGGGCGAGATCGCGCACGACCCCGATGTAGCCGCTGTAATAGCCAAAGCCGCCCTGCGGCGTGGCGCTGAGCTGAAGCGCGATATTGGCGGGCGCGCCAGCGAGGGTCTGCGCGATGGAGCTGGTCTGGCTGTCGGCCAGCACCGCCGCGTTGCCGCTTTGCGCGAGGCAAGCCGCGCGCGGATCGGGCTGGCGCAAGAGGCAGGCGGAATCGAGCTTGATCGCGAGGCTGTCGGCGAGCTGCGGCGAGATGCGCGCAACATCGGCCGGTTCGCGGCGACGCACCTGCTCCAGAAAGGTTTCGAGCCGGGTACGGTCCAGCATCGCCTGGTTCAGTTCCTGCGAGGCACGCACGAACGCGCCGGGCTGCTCGCGCACGGCCTTTGCCACGCCATCCAGCGCGCCGCCAGTGTCGGGCACCAGGAAAACCAGCGCCTGCTGCGCGCCCTCCGGCACGCGCACATCGATGGCGGCTTCCTTCGGCTTCCAGGTGCGCGCATCGGCCAGCCAGTTCTTGGGCGGGGGATTGGTGGCACCGCGCAAGAAGACGAGCACCATGCGATACTGGGCGCTCTGCTCGGCGGGCAGGTCGGCGACGATCCGAATCCTGTCCCCGGGCGACAGGTTCGGCACCTGCGACAGCGGCAGCGTGGTATCGCCATGCGTGACCGACACGCGCAGCGACGGGCCGGCAAGATCAAAGGCATTGTTTTCCGCGCGCAACACCGAGGCGGCAGGGGCGACGAGGATCAGGCAGGCGAGCGCGGCGCGGCGGAAAGCTGCTCGCACGAAGGATGGGGTAAGCGGCACAAGCCCCGTGTAACCCGCTTTGCCTGTCCTGCAATCGCCAGCGCAGCATCAGGGGCAGTCAGCGACGGTTCAGCGGGCGGGTGATAGTGCGTGTGGCATGACACGCATCCTATCCCTGCTTGCTGCGGCCGCCGCGCTGGCCGCGCCCATCAGCGTCGCCGCGCGCGACACCCCCGACGTGGCGTTCGAAAAGGCAATCGGCGATCGTGTGCCGGGTGCGCCCGTGCGCTGCATCAGCCTCAGCGGTATCACGTCCAGCCAGATCATCGACGGAAAGGCGATCGTCTATCGCGTCGGCAGCAGGATGTACGTCAACCAGCCGCGTTCAGGCGCCGATCGGCTGGACGACCGCGACATCCTGCTGACGCGCAACATCGGTACGCAATTGTGCGGTGCCGACATGGTGCATCTAATCGATCCCGGATCGCGCTTCATCCGCAGCTCCGTCATCCTCGGTGACTTCGTGCCTTATGCCAAGGCGAAGGCGAAGGCGAGCTGACGGAGCGGCGAGCGCGCTCAGCTGAGCGGCTCGCCTGAGATGGTGATGCGGTGCATCAGCCGGCGATGGCCGTGGTAATCGTTCATCGCGTGGTGCCAGGTTGAGCGATTGTCCCAGATGGCGATCGATCCCGGCGCCCATTGCACGCGGCACTGGAACTCCTCGCGCATGCCCACCTGATAGAGATAGGTGAGCAGCGGCATGCTTTCCTCGCGCGTCCAGCCTTCGAAATGGAGCGTGAAGGCAGGGTTCACGTACAGGATTTCGCGCCCGGTGCGCGGATGCTTGATGATGACGGGGTGCACGGCCCGGGTCCGCACGTCGTGCCCCTTCAGGTCCGCCGCCTGATCGGTCTTCGCATAGATGCCGTCCGTGCTGTAGATATGGTCCGCCGAATGCACCGCGCGCATGGTGCGCAGCGTTGCCTTGAGCCCTTCCGACAGCGAGTCGAATGCCGTCGACATGCTGGCGAAGAGCGTGTCGCCGCCGCTCGGGGGCGTCTCGCGCGCCAGCAGGATCGATCCCATTGCTGGGACCTGATCATAGCTGTGATCGGTGTGCCAGCCGCCCCCGATATTGGTCTGCTGGTTCTCCGCCTTGCGGACCTCCGCGATCTCGGGATGGCCGCCGTTTGCGGGGAAATAATTGTTGATGTCGATATCCCCCCAGCGGCGCGCGAAGGCGATATGCTGTTCGGGGGTCAGTTGCTGGTCGCGAACGAAGACGACGCCGTGGTCGGCAAGCGCGGCGCGCATGGCGGCGAAGGTGTCCTCGTCCATGTGGTTCAGGTCGACACCGTGAAACTCCACGCCGATGTGAGCCCCGATCGGGTGCGTGGTGACGCGATCCTTCAGCTGCGTTGCCATGATCCACTCCTGTTTTTGTCTGTTCGCAGCTTTACCGGAGTCGTTCGGTCGATATTGTCACCAAGGTGACAATTGGCGCCGATGAGATCGCAGTTCTTGCGCGGAACGGCTGGTTCGCGCGTCAGCCTGCCGCCTTGCAGGAGAGGCTGGCCGCCGCGGGGCGAATGGTCACGCTGCGGCGTGGCCAATGGGTCTACAGCCAGGGTGATGAAGGCACCGGCCTATGTGCCGTCATCGAGGGCGCGCTCAGGCTGGAGGTGGCGCTCGGCACCGAGCGCGACGTGCTGATCGGCCTGGCGCCGGCGCCAGCAATCCTGGGGCAGGCACGGCGGGTCGGCGGCGGCCCGCGCATCCTGACGGTGCGGGCAAATACCGCCTCGCGTGTGCTGATGATCCCGGACGATGCGCTGGACCGCGCCGCCGCCCACGAGCCGGCGGTGTGGCGCGCGATCAACGAGCTTGTGTACGCGCAGTTGGAGCAAATGACCCGGCTTGCCGCGCATCTGCTGATCCAGACGCCGCGCGGGCGCGTGGCGATGCGCCTCCTTCAGTTCGCCGAGGGCGATGGCGCGCCGGTGAGCCAGGCCGATCTGGCGGAAATGACGGGACTGTCGCGCAAGACGGTCAACGCGCATCTCGCGGCACTGGAACAGACGGGCGTGATCACGCGCGGCTATCGCGCGATCACGCTGGTCGACCGCGCGGCGCTGGAACGGATCGCGCGGGGCTGAGCGTCAGCCGGCATCACCGTCGCTGCCGATCGGCATGCCCGGCGGAATCCGCGGCGCGGCGGCTTCATCCTTGAGCGCTTCGGCCAACGCCTCGCGATCCTGCAGCAGGCGCGCCGTGCTGAGTGTCCAGGCGCGGTCGTCGGCGTCGGCGAAGCGGCGTCCCGCCTGCGCCGCGACCCAATCGGTGAGCGCCTGATCCACCTGGCTCACCGCCGCGCTGCCGCTGGCAGGGGCGCGGGCGGCGCGCGCTAGGCTGAGCACGATGCGGGTACCCACCGTGCGGCGCACCGCCGCGAGGCGCGGGCCGTCCGCGGGCGCGCTGGCAAGGCCAAGCAGGCGTTCCGCGAGCATGCCGGGGCCCGGTACCGCCGGATCGCGCCGGTGCTGGTCGGCCAACCGGGCGAGGCGCTCGGGGGCGAGCAGCGCATCCAGCGTGATCTGCGCCGACACTTGCGCCGCGGTCAGCGGGTCAAAGGCAGTGCTGCCGGCGGTGCGCATCACCTCGATATCGAACTGCCGGTCGCTATCACCCGACCAGCCGGCGGAAAGAAAGGGGATCAGCCGCTCGGGCACATCCAGCGCCGCGGGATCGAGGGTAGTCAGCAACACTCGGAGCGCGTCCCCCTGCGCCGATCCGGCGACCTGCCGGGCTGCGCCATGGCCATCACCCGCCATGGCATATTCGGATTCGATCCCGCCCAGCAGCTTGGCCGCAGCCTCCACCTGATAGCGGTGGAGCAGCCAGATCGGCACAAACTTGCGCCGCAGGTTGGACGCGGGTTCGTCGGCGGCCAGCGCCTCCGGCCCGAACCGCGCCACCGCCGCCTCGCGCACCGTCATCATGCGCGATAGTTCGGCGACCGGATCGGCGCCATCATCCCACAGGCTGCCCCAGGGCTGCGAGGCGGAAGCGACCCGGGCGTTCTCGTCGGCCACGAAGCGCAGGCCCCGGCGCTGCGCGGCCGCCGCCTTGTCACGCGCCGCTGCATCGGGATCGCTCCCAGGCCGATCCCCGTACAACCAGTCGATCGCATACATATCCCACGCGCCAAGCCCGACACCATAAGCGTCCGACAGGTCAGGCGCGCCATTGACCAGCCCGATGCGCGGCGCGGGATAGTCCATCACCGAGGCGCGATCCTGCGTGCTGCCGGCAAAATTGTGGAGCAGGCCGAGTGCGTGGCCCACTTCATGCGCCGCGAGTTGCCGAATACGGGCCAACGCCACCGCGCGCGGGTCGTTCGGGCCGCCCTTGCCAGTGGCGGCGGCACCGACCAGCCCTTCATAGATCAGCATGTCCTGCCGCACCCGCAACGAGCCGAGCAGCACCGATCCCTTCAGGATTTCCCCCGTGCGCGGATCGGTGACGGCATAGCCATAGGACCAGCCGCGCGTCGCGCGGTTCACCCAGTTCACCACATTGTAGTTGAGGTCGAGCGGGTCGGCGCCCTCAGGCAGGATCTCCACGCGATAAGCGTCGATGTAACCGGCCGCTTCGAACGCCTGCTTCCACCAGGACGCGCCTTCAAGGAGGGCGGTTCGGATCGGCTCGGGCGCGGCATTGTCGATATGGAGACGATCGGCTTCTTCACCCGTGATCGGGGCGCATCCGGGTCGATGCGTTCCAGGCGAAAGCGGTTGGCTAGATTGCGCACGATCTGCCGCCCGAGCGGCGCGCCGAAATCGAGGATCTGGGTGGCGAAGCTGCCACCACGCGGATCGAAGCTGCGGCTGGTGTAGCCGGCCTCGGGCAGCGCCGCGAAGATGTGGCGGACGACAAGCGTGAACTGACGCGCGTCGGGGGCGATGTTGCGCACCTCGGCACCCGGCGTGTCGCTGGCAAAGGTCTGGCGCGCTTCGAACACGAGGTTGCGCGGGAACGCTTTCACCATGTTGACGTCGGCTGCGCTGAGATCGGCGACGAGCTTCCAGCCCTTCTCGCCGGCGTCGCGCAACTGATCGGCAATTCCCTTGGTATCGCGCGCCAGGAACGGGGCGATGTCCACCAGCAGGCGCCCGTCGGCGGACGGGATGACATCGCCGAGCCAAAGCGTGGAGGTGGCAAAGGCGTCGGTCGCCGCGGCCTGTTCGGCGGGCGATCCGCCGGTTGCGCGGAAGCGAGGGTTCTCGAGCTCGAACGCGACCTTCTTGCCCAGGCGGCGCACGACCAGCATCTGCGCAGGGCCGGGCGCCGCGCGATCGAGGCCGATGGGAGCGGAGCCGAGGCCGGTGCGCAGCGCAGTGGAATAAAGCAGGCGGGTGGATAGGCCGTCGCGGGCCGGTGCGGGCAGCGACAGGAGAATGCGGCCGCCGGCGCGATCGAGATGGACGGGGAGCAAGCCGTCGAGCCGCTCGGTTCCAGTTAGCGCGGCGGCGGCGGATTGCGCGCTCGCCGGAAGCGGCGTGGCGGCAAGCGCAAGGCCGAGCAGCATGGTGATGCGGATCATGATATTTCCCCCTGCGCCATCACTAAGAGGCGCGGTTGCGCTTGGCCAGCGGCGGAGAGCCCATGAGGGCAGTCGTCACGCTGTTGCGCGGCAAGCGCGACACGGCGATAGCGCGGGGCATGACCGACCAGCCCAACGACCACGCCCGTCACAACGAGAAGATGCGCCGCATGAAGGTGGCGCGCGACCGGATGCAGGCGCGCCGCACGCTCGAGCGCGGCTTGCTGATCGTCCATACCGGCAACGGCAAGGGCAAGTCCTCCTCCGCCTTTGGCATGGCGATCCGCTCGATCGGCTGGGGAATGCGCGTCGCGATCCTTCAGTTCGTGAAGGGCACGTGGGAGACGGGCGAGCGCAACTTTTTCGCCGACCACCCATCGGATCTTGTCAGCTTCGAGAGCATGGGCGAGGGGTTCACGTGGGACACGCAGGACCGGGCGCGCGACATTGCGGCGGCGCGGCGCGGGTGGGATCGGGCCAAGGAGCTGATCCTCGATCCCGAGATCGACTTCGTGATCCTGGACGAGCTCAACATCGTGCTGGCCGACGATACCCTGCCGTCGGCCGAGGCGCTGGCGTTCCTCAAGGACCGGCCGCTCACCAAGCATATCTGCATCACGGGGCGCGGTGCGCGGCCTGAACTCACCGAGATCGCCGATCTCGTCACCGAATTCGGCGAGGTGAAACATCCTTTCAATGCGGGCTTCAATGCGCAAAAGGGCGTCGAATATTGACGACGGGTGCCGCCGGGGCCTAGGGGCCGGCCGCGAACGGTTCCCGGAGACGGGATGAAAAGGGAAGTCGGGAAGGGCGAATAGCCTAGCCCCGCGCTGCCCCCGCAACTGTGATCGGTGAGTGCCGTCCACTCGTGCCACTGGAGTTCGCTCCGGGAAGGCCGGGCGGCACGTTGACCCGAGAGCCAGGAGACCTGCCGGTCGCACGTCGATCCATCGCGCGGACGGGGTGTGCCGGGCGGACGAGGCCGAAACCCTCGAGCGAACGACAAGAGGGATCGGCTGACGGGCGGTGCATGCGTGCGCCGGCCGCAGCCCTTTTGTTGGGGCAAGAATAATGAAGACCTTTTATTGGTTGGCTGTGCCGGCCGCTGTGATCGCTGCACCAGTGCACGCGCAGGATCTGGACCGCCGCAGCGACATCGTGGTCACCGCAAGCGGCGTGCCGCAGGACGTCGACACGACAGGTCAAGCAGTAACGATCATTGACCGCGAGACCATCGAGCAGCGGCAGACGGTTGCGCTCAGCGACCTGTTACAGACCACCCCGGGTGTGACGGTCACACGCAACGGCGGGCTCGGCACCGTCACCGCCGTTCGCATCCGCGGCGCGGAGGGGGATCAGACGCTGACGCTGATCGATGGCGTGCGCGTCAACGATCCCTCGTCGCCGGGCGGCGGCTTCGATTTCGCCAATCTGCTCACCGCCTCGATCGAGCGCGTCGAGGTGCTGCGCGGGCCGAACTCGGTGCCCTGGGGCAGCCAGGCGATCGGCGGCGTCGTCAACGTCATCACGCAACGGCCGACCGAGCAACTGCGCGCACGCGGCAATGTCGAATATGGCGACATGGACACGCTGTTCGCGAGCGGCGGCATTTCGGGCAGCAGCGGGATCGTCTCCGGCTCGCTGACCGGCGGCTATCTGCGCACCGACGGCATTTCCGCTTTTGATCGCGGCACTGAGCGCGACGGCTATCGCCAATATGGCGCCAGCGGCCGCGTGGAAGTCGCGTTCGCGCCCAACGTCCGCCTCGACTTGCGCGGCTACTGGGCCGACAGCCGCACCGATCTCGATGGCTTCCCGCCGCCGAACTTCGCCTTTGCGGACACCCGCGAATATTCGACCGCGCAGGAATTGTACGGCTATGCCGGGCTGAACGCCGACTTCCTCGACGGCCGCTTCCGCAACGTGTTGGCGTTCCAGATCGCCGACATCGATCGCGACAATTATGATCGCGATGGGGGCCCGGACACGCAGTTCCTGTCACGCGGGCGCAGCGAGCGTTACACGTACAAGGGCGACCTTCAGGCGACCGACCAGATCCGCTTGGTCGTTGGCGCGGAGCACGAAAACACGCGCTTTTTCGATGGCACCGATCGCTTCAGCCGCGGGGTGAGCAGCGCTTGGGGTGAAGTAATCCTGACGCCGATCGCTGACCTCGCCGTCACCGGCGGTGTCCGCCATGACGACGACGATGCATTTGGCGGTCGCACCACCTTTGCCGCCAACGCCGCTTACACGCTGCCGACGGGGACCACGCTTCGCGCAAGCTATGCCGAGGGCTTCAAGGCGCCGACCTTGTACCAGCTATATGCCCCCTTCTACGGCACGCTGACCCTTGATCCGGAAACGGCGAAGAGCTGGGATGCCGGCATCGAGCAGCGACTGATCGGGGATCAGCTTGTCGCGAGCGCAACCTACTTCAACCGGCGCACGCGCAACCAGATCGATTTCGATGCGCGCACCTTCACCTACAGCAATATCGGCCGAGCGAAGGCCGAAGGTGTCGAGATCGGGCTGGCGATGCGTCCGGTCGAGCGCTTCACCGTCAGCGCCTCGTACAGTCACATCGACAGCGAGAACCGCAGCGCCGGCTTCGTCGGCAACGATCTGGCGCGCCGGCCGGAAGACAGCGTCAGCGTGTCGGCCGATTATCGCTTCCCCTTCGGCCTTGCGCTCGGCGCAACGGTGCTCGCCGTAGGTGACAGCTTCGACAATGCGGCAAACACCGTGCGGCTGGATGGCTATACGCTGACGAACCTGCGCGCCGAGCTGCCGCTGAACGATCGGCTGTCGCTCTATGGGCGTGTCGAGAATGTGTTCGACGCGGATTACCGCGTCGTCGCCAATTACGGCACGATCGGCCGCGCCGCCTTTGGCGGGCTCCGGGTGAAGCTGGACTGACGCCATCGGGAACATGCCGTCAGCCCGTCCTTGTGCCGGGGTCCACCGAGCCGCACACTCGCGGGTGTGAGAATACGCGGCGCGGCGGATCTCGGGACACACCCGGCATGACGGTGGTGGTTTGGGTTGAGGTAGTTGAACAAAACCGATGCGCGCGATCCTGCTCCTCGCCCTGCTACTCGCCGGCTGTTCGGCCGGCGAGCCGGTGCGCCAAGGCGGGATCGTCTCGCTCAACCCGTGCGCGGATCAGTTGCTGCTGGCGCTGGTCCCGCCCGAGCGGATCGCGGCAATCAGCCATTATTCGCAGAACCCGCGCGCTTCCTCGATCCCGCTGGAGGTCGCGGAACGCTTCCGCACCACCGCCGGCACGGCGGAGGAGGTCATCGCCCTGGCGCCCGACCTCGTCGTCGCCACCAGCTTCACGCCGCCGGCCACGCGCGCCGCCTTTGAACGCGCGGGCCTCAACACCTTGTACCTCGATTCACCCGTCACGATCGCGGCCAGCCGCGCGCAGATCGCGCAGGTCGCGGCGGCGGTCGGCGCCGCGGATCGCGGCCGTGCGCTCGACGCCCGCATCGCCCAGGCGCTGCAAACCACAGAGCGGCGCGGGCGGCGCCCATCCGCGTTGTTGTTCATTGGCGGCGATCTGGCGAACGGCGATGGCACGTTGCTGCACGAGATGATGGCTCATGCCGGGCTGCGCGATGCGGCGGCCGATTACGGGCTGGCGATGACGGGCCGCTTGCCGGTGGAGACAATCGTGGCTGATCCGCCTGCGGTGATCCTTTCCCCCGATCAGGGTGGGCGTACGGCCGCCACGCGGCGGAGCCTGCTCGCCGCGAGTGGGGCACCCACGCGCGAGGCGGTGTTTCCCCGCAACCTGGTTAACTGTGGCGGGCCGACCATTCCAGCCGCGCTGGCGCGCCTCGCGGCCATTCGCCGGAGCCTCGGCGCATGAGCCGCTCGCGCCTGAAGCTCGCGCTCCTGATGCTGGCCGTGCTGCTATTCGTCGGATCGCTGATGGCGGGCAAGGCGTGGGTGCCGGTTGACGCATGGTGGTCGGGCGATCCGCGCTGGATGATCATTGCCGAGCTGCGGCTGCCGCGCGCCTTACTGGCGGCGGTGCTGGGCGGCGTGCTGGGCCTGTCCGGTGCGGTGCTGCAGGGCTGGCTGCGCAACCCGCTCGCCGATCCCGGCGTGCTGGGCGTCTCTTCCGCCGCCGCGCTCGGCGCCGTCGCTGCGCTGGTGCTTGGCGTGGCGAGCCAATGGGGCGTGTTCGCAGCGGCCATGGGCGCGGCGATCGGCGCGATGGCGCTGCTCGCGGCGCTGACGTGGCGCGCGGAAAGCGCAGCGGCGTTCGTCCTCGCCGGATCGGTGCTGGCCAGCCTCGCCGCGGCGCTCACCGCGTTTCTCATCTCGATCGCGCCCAATCCTTATGTCGTCGCCGAGGTGCTCGACTGGCTGATGGGTGCGCTGACCGACCGGAGCTTCGCCGATCTCGGCTATGCCGCCCCCTTTATGCTCGCGGGGGCGGCGTTGCTGTTGCTGACGGGGCGCGGGCTCGATGCGCTGACGCTCGGGAGCGACGCCGCGCGCTCGCTCGGGATCGACCTTCGCCGATTGCAGGCGCTGGTGATTGCGGGAACGGGACTGGCGGTTGGTGCGGGCGTGGCGGTGACGGGGGTGATCGGCTTCGTCGGGCTGGTGGTACCGCACCTATTGCGTCCACTGGTCGGTGCGCGGCCTTCCGCCTTGCTGGTGCCCAGCGCGCTTGGCGGCGCCGCGCTGGTGCTCGGCGCGGATACGCTATGCCGGCTGGCGCCCGGTCCCGGCGAGGTGCGGTTGGGGGTCGCCATGGCGCTGATCGGCGCGCCCTTCTTTCTGGCGCTGCTGCTGGGTGAACGGGGGCGATCATGGGGCTGATCGCCAGCGGCGTGACCGTCAAGCTTGGTCGCCGAACGGTGCTGCGCGACGTCTCTGCCGCCTTCGAGCCGGGGCGTGTCACGGTCGTGCTCGGCGCCAATGGCGCGGGCAAGAGCACGCTGCTGCGCGCCGCCGCTGCGCTGGTGCCGATCCAGGCCGGAGCCGTGACGATCGACGGCGGCGATGTCGCGCGATTGCCCCCACGCGAACGCGCCGGCACGATCGGCTACCTTCCGCAGGATGCCGTGGTGCATTGGAACATGCAGGTCCGCGATCTGGTGGCGCTGGGCCGCCTGCCGCACGGGGATGCAGGCGCGGACGCCATCGAGCAGGCGCTAGCCGCCACGCGCACGCTGGACCTTGCTGACCGTTCGGCGCGCAACCTGTCGGGCGGCGAGCGCGCGCGGGTGCTGCTCGCGCGCGTCCTGGCGGGTGAGCCGCGCTGGCTGCTCGCAGACGAACCGCTTGCCAGCCTCGACCCGCAGCACCAGCTCGAAACACTGGAACTGCTGCGCAACGCCGCGATGGCGGGCATGGGCGTGGTCATCGTGCTGCACGACCTGACGCTCGCGGCGGCCATCGCAGACGATGTCCTGCTGCTGAAGGACGGGCAGGTGCTGGCGCAAGGCCCCGCTGAGGCAGTGATGACGCCGGACCATCTTGCCGCAGCGTATGGCGTGCGGGTCGACATGGTCGTGCGTAGTGACGGAAGGAGGATCATTCTCCCGCTCGGACCCGTCTGAGCGGCTGGCTTGAACATATAAAGATATCTTTATATGCATGCGCGTCATGCCCAGCCACGCCAAACTTGCGCCCGAGGGCGCCCGCGATGCCCTGCTCGCTGCCGCGAGCGAGCGTATTCTCGTCACCGACGGCGCATTCGGCACCGAGATCCAGAACTGGAAGCTCGGCGAGGCGGATTACGCCGGTTCGCTCGGGCTCTCTCACGATCAAAAGGGCAATAACGACATCCTCGCGCTGACGAAGCCGGAGGTGCCCGAATCGATCCACCGCGCCTATTTCGAGGCGGGCGCGGACATCGCCGAGACCAACACCTTCTCCGCCAACCGCATCAGCCAGGCCGATTATGGTGCCGAGAACCTCGTGCGCGAGATCAACATGGAAAGCGCCGCCATGGCGCGCCGCATCGCCGACGAATTCGCCGCCCGTGATGGCCGCCGCCGCTTCGTCGCCGGCGCGATCGGCCCGACCAACAAGACGCTGTCGCTGTCGCCCGACGTCAACGACCCCGGCTATCGCGAGATCGACTTCGATTACCTGAAGCAGGTGTATCGGGAGCAGACCGACGCACTGATCGAGGGCGGGGCGGATTTCATCCTGATTGAAACGGTGTTCGATACGCTGAACGCCAAGGCTGGCGTGATGGCAGCGCAGGAGGCCGCGGCGGCGTTTGGCCGTGACGTGCCGATCATGCTGTCGATGACGCTGACGGATCTGTCCGGGCGCAACCTGTCGGGGCATACGGTGGAGGCGTTCTGGCACGCCGTTCGCCATGCCAAGCCAGTGACGATCGGGCTCAACTGCTCGTTCGGCGCGCAGCAGCTTCGCCCGCATGTGAAGACGCTGAGCGAGATTTGCGACACGCTGATCATGGTCTATCCCAACGCCGGGCTCCCGAATGAGCTTGGCGCCTATGACGAGGCGCCCGAGACGACGGCGTCGCTGGTCAAGGAATGGGCCGACGCAGGTCAGGTCAACGTGCTCGGCGGCTGCTGCGGATCGACGCCGGCGCATATCAAGGCGATCGCCGATACGATGCGCGGCCTCGCCCCGCGCCGCATTCCGGTGCCGCCGGTTCGCACGCGCCTTGCGGGGCTCGAGCCGTTCACGATGGCTGCCTAGACCACGACCTCACCCACGCCCGCTCGCCCCGCGCTAGTCGAAGGGCGAGTTCCGGGCACGTGCTTCGACACGCGCAGCACGAACGGATTTTGCAAGTATCATGGCTTCTCAAGCGACCTCCTCCACCCAGTTCGTCAACATCGGCGAGCGTACCAACGTCACCGGATCAGCGGCATTCAAGAAGCTGATCATGGCGGGCGACTATGACGCCGCCGTCACTGTCGCGCTGAACCAGGTCGAAAACGGCGCGCAGATCATCGACGTCAACATGGACGAAGGTCTGCTCGACGCGGTCGAGGCAATGACCACGTTCCTGAAGCGGATCGCCGCCGAGCCCGACATCGCGCGCGTGCCGGTGATGATCGACAGCTCCAAATGGGAGGTGATCGAGGCGGGGCTGAAGTGCGTTTCGGGCAAACCGATCGTCAATTCGATCAGCATGAAGGAGGGCGAGGAGAAGTTTCTCGCCGAGGCGCGCAAGTGCATGGCATACGGCGCCGCCGTCGTCGTCATGGCGTTCGACGAAGTCGGGCAGGCGGACACCGAGGATCGCAAGGTCGAGATCTGCCAGCGCGCGTACAAGCTGCTGACCGGCATTGGCTTTCCGCCCGAGGACATCATCTTCGACGCCAACGTCTTCGCAGTGGCGACCGGGATCGAGGAGCACAACAATTACGGCGTCGACTTCATCAATGCGGTGAAGCGCATCAAGGCGAGCTGCCCGCACGTCCATTTCTCCGGCGGCTTGTCCAACCTGTCGTTCAGCTTCCGCGGTAACGAGCCGGTGCGCCGCGCGATGCATTCGGTATTCCTCTACCATGCGATTCCTGCGGGCCTCGACATGGCGATCGTCAACGCCGGTCAGCTCGACGTCTACGACCAGATCGACCCTGAATTGCGCGAGGCATGCGAGGATGTGATCCTCAACCGCCCCGCGCGGTCGCCTGACGAGACGCCGACCGAGCGGCTGACCACCCTTGCCGAGCGGTTCCGCGGGCAGAAGGGTGCCGTCGTCGACGACAAGGCGGCGATGGAATGGCGCGGCTGGCCGGTCGCCAAGCGGCTGGAACATGCACTGGTGCGCGGCATCGACGCCTTCGTGGTCGAGGACACCGAGGAAGCGCGGCAGCAGGCGGCGAAGCCGATCGAGGTGATCGAGGGCCCGCTGATGGACGGCATGAACGTCGTCGGCGACCTCTTCGGATCGGGCAAGATGTTCCTGCCGCAGGTGGTGAAGTCCGCCCGCGTGATGAAGAAGGCGGTCGCCCACCTTTTGCCCTATATCGAGGCGGCGAAGGAGCCGGGCGCCAAGGGCAAGGGCAAGATCGTGCTCGCCACGGTGAAGGGCGACGTCCACGATATCGGCAAGAACATTGTCGGCGTGGTGCTCCAGTGCAATGGCTTCGAGATCATCGACCTTGGCGTGATGGTGCCGTGGCCCAAGATCCTCGAGGCGGCGGTGGAGCATGACGCCGACATGATCGGCCTGTCGGGCCTCATCACCCCTTCGCTCGACGAGATGGTGACCGTTGCGGAGGAAATGCAGCGCGCCGGCATGACCATGCCGCTGCTGATCGGCGGCGCGACGACGAGCCGCGTGCATACCGCGCTGAAGATCGATCCGGCCTACACGGGCGCGGTGGTCCATGTGCTCGACGCCAGTCGCGCGGTGGGCGTGTGCACGCAATTGGTGTCGGACACCCAATCGATCGACTTCGTGGCGAAAACCAAGGCCGAATACGACGAGGTACGCGTCAAGCGCGCCAATGCCAGCGGATCGAACCTGGTGCCGCTGGAGACGGCGCGCGCGAACGCGTTCGTCGCGGACATGGCGCAAAAGCCGGCCGCGCCGCTTCGGCCCGGCATTCACCGTTTCGACAGTTGGAGCCTGGAGGATCTGCGCGAGCTGATCGACTGGACGCCGTTCTTCCGCTCATGGGAGCTTGCCGGCAATTACCCTGCCATTCTCGACGACGAGATCGTCGGCGAAAGCGCGCGGTCGCTGTTTGCGGACGCCCAGGCGATGCTCGACACGATCGTTGCCGAAAAGTGGCTTACCGCACGCGGCGTCGTCGGGCTATGGCCCTGCCACCGCCATGGCGACGACGTGTTCGTCCAGCACCGCCATTCGGACGATCACCGCACGCCCGACGGCGGCAGCGTGCCCGAGCATATCCGTGTGCCCGATCTCGACCGCAGCAACGAGGGCAGCCGGCGCCTGTGCTTTCTGCGTCAGCAGGTGGCAAAGCGCGAGGGCCGGCCGAACATGTGCCTGGCCGACTTCATCGATTCGCGCGGCGATTGGCTCGGCGGCTTCGCCGTCGCGATCCACGGGATCGACCCGCATCTCGCGCGCTTCAAGGCCGACACGGACGATTACAACGACATCCTGCTGAAGGCGCTGGCCGATCGCTTCGCCGAGGCTTTTGCCGAGCGACTGCACAGCCACGTCCGCACCACGCTTTGGGGCTATGCGCCCGACGAGCAGCTGACCAACGAGGCGCTGATCCGCGAGCAATATCGCGGCATCCGCCCGGCACCCGGCTATCCGGCATGCCCGGATCACACGCTGAAGCCGGAGTTGTTCGAAATGCTCGCCGACGGGACCGGCGACGTTGCCGGGATCACGCTCACCGAAAGCATGGCGATGCTGCCGACAGCAGCGGTGTCCGGCTTCTACTTCGGTCACCCTGACGCGGCCTATTTCGGCGTGGCGCAGATCGGCCAGGACCAAGTGGCGGATTACGCAACCCGCCGTGGCCGACCAAAGGACGAGGTGGAGCGCTGGCTGCGGCCGAACCTGAGTTAAGAGGGGGTGCGGTTGTCGTAGCCGGCGCCATCTCTCATCCGTCACCCCGAACTTTGCTTCAGGGTCCATCGTCCACAGAAGCAGTCTTGGCTCGCTGGGTGTCAAAACGAGTTCGGCATGACGGGGCTTCGTGAGATACTGTCTCTAGGGTAACACCGGCCGCTCCGCCGGTTAGGGGAATGGGCCGTACGCCTTGCACCGTCAGATCGTGTGCTGACGCAAGCCGGACGTGCGTTTGGAAATAGCATTTTCCGGTGGGCCGCCCGTCGGAGATGAAGTCGATCCTGGTCTTCTTAGCAACGCCTCCGGCAGCGATGATCTTCCGCAAGACGATTGCTTGCACTGGTAGCTCGGCCCGGTGGAGGCAGCTTGTGCGGGCAAAGGCAAGATGCTGGAGAAATATGACGCGGAGGAGCGCAAGCCAGGCTGCGCGGGGAATATCCGACACAGGACGCCTTCGGCTGGACCAACGGGTGACCAGCGCGATCCTGGAGCGCTATCCCGACGTGTGACCGGTGACGCCGCCCGCGGACGAACGGCGCATCAGCAACACCGCCCGCCACCACTGCCATAATGCGCCTGTTGGCGCTCCCTGAAGAACTCGGCGCGGGTCATCGGCGTCCGCTCCGGATGGTGGTCGGCAACGTGCCGGCAGTAGGTGTCATAATCGGGCAGGCCGACCATCAGCCGGGCGGTTTCCGCAAGGCGGGCAAAGAGGCTCACCGCGCCGCCCCCAGCATCGGCGGGATCTCCTGCACGCTCGGCTGCGCGATGCGGCGGGCGGCGAGGCAGGTACGCACCGTATAGAAGAGGATCGCGGCCACCACGCCCAGGAACAGCGCGCAAAGCGCCGCGTCGATCCGGTCGTTGAAGACGATCCGGCCCATTTCCGCCATCGTGGCGGCAGGCTTCAGCACCTCACCGCGCGCAATGGCGTCTGAAAACACCTGCGCATGGGCGAGAAAGCCGATCTTCGGATCGGGGTGGAAGAGCTTCATCAGCCCCGCAGTGCCGGTGCACAGCACCAGCCAGGCGGCCGGGACGATCGTCACCCAGGCGAACCGTTCGCGCTTCATGCGGAACAGCACCACCGTCGCCAGCATCAGCGCGACTGCGGCGAGCATCTGGTTGGAGATGCCGAACAGCGGCCAGAGCGTGTTCACCCCGCCGAGCGGATCGGTGACGCCCTGGTAGAGGAAAAAGCCCCAGGCGCCGACGCACAGCATCGTCGCGATCAGGCCGGGAAGAAAGCTTTTCGTCTCCTTGAAGCGGGGCGAGGCAAGCCCGAGCAGATCCTGCAGCATGAAGCGGCCGGCACGGGTGCCCGCGTCCACCGCGGTCAGGATGAACAGCGCCTCGAAGAGGATCGCGAAATGGTACCAGAAGGCCTTCATCCCGGGCCCGCCAAGTATGGTGCTGAAGATCTCCGCCATCGCGACCGCCAGCGTTGGTGCGCCGCCGGTGCGGCTGACGATCGTCGCTTCGCCGACATCGCGCGCAGTGTTGGCGAGTGTTTCGGCCGATATGGGAAAGCCCATGGCCGTGATCGCCGCCGCCGCGGTCACGGGATCGCCGCCGGTGATCGCGGCCGGCGCGTTCATCGCGAAATAGATGCCGGGGTCGAGGATCGACGCCGCGATCAGCGCCATCATCGCCACCGCGCTTTCCATCAGCATGGCGCCATAGCCGATGAACGGCGCGTCGCCTTCGCTGGCGATCAGCTTGGGCGTGGTGCCGCTGGAGATGAGCGCGTGGAAGCCCGACACGGCGCCGCAGGCGATGGTGATGAACAGGAACGGGAACAGCGGACCCGCCCAGACCGGGCCAGCGCCAGTGAACGCGAACTCGGTCAGCGCGGGCATCCGCAGCGGCGGGGCAAGGACCGCGATGCCAATGGCGAGCGCAGCGATCGCGCCGATCTTGAGAAAGGTCGACAGGTAATCGCGCGGTGCGAGCAGCAGCCATACCGGCAGCAGCGAAGCGATGGCGCCATAAGCGATCAGGCCGAAACACAGCTGCACCGGCGTCAGCGTAAAGATCGGGCCCCAATAAGCGCTCTCCGCGACGCTCTGCCCGAATATGATCGCCGCGATCAGCCCGATGAAGCCGATGATCGATACCTCGCCGATCGCGCCGGGGCGGAGCCAGCGGGTATAGGCGCCCATCACCATGGCGAGCGGCACGGTGGCGATCACGGTAAACAGCCCCCAGGGGCTTTCCGCCAGCGCGCGGACGACGATCAGCGCCAGCACGGCGAGGATGATCACCATGATCATGAAGGCCCCGACCAGCGCGATCGTGCCGGGAATCGCGCCCATTTCCATGCGGACCAGTTCGCCCAGCGACTTGCCGTCGCGCCGCATGGAAATGAACAGGATCATGAAATCCTGCACCGCCCCCGCCAGTACCACGCCGGCCAGGATCCACAGGGTCCCGGGCAGGTAACCCATTTGCGCGGCGAGCACCGGCCCCACGAGCGGGCCCGCGCCTGCGATCGCCGCGAAATGGTGTCCGAACAGGACACGCCGGTCGGTGGGAACATAGTCCAGCCCGTCGCCGCGGCGAACCGCCGGCGTCGGCCGGGAAGGATCGATGCCAACCACGGCGCGCGCGATGAACAAGGCGTAATATCGGTACGCGACGAGATAGACGGAGACCGCCGCCGCCACGATCCACAGGGCGTTGACCGGCTCCCCGCGAACGGTCGCGATCACGCCAAGGCTCGCGGCCCCGACGAGCGCCAGCGCAATCCATGGAAGATGCCGCGTCATCACCAATCCCCTTCGCGCGTCGCCTTGATGCACCGCCCCGTAGTGCATGGCACGGCCGGCCGCCAGCGCGGCTCCCTGCACAATGCATTGATTGCCGGCGGGAACCCTCCTGTGGGTTCCGGCGATTGGGGGCAGTATTGGAAAACGGCGCGGGAGACGTAGCATGGCGGAAGCCACCTGGGGCGATGCACTCGACCCTTCGATCGATTGGAAGATGAGCGCGTCGCTGGAGGATGTGACGCGCGGAAGCGAAGCCGTGCCCGAAGTCACCAATCTGGAAGCAGCCGTACGCGCATGGCAGGAGCTGGAAGGCGACATGAAGGGCGCCGCCGTGCTGACGCTGGAGCGGCCGGTTCATCTGGACGGCGGCATGCCTCTCGACAGGTTCGTCGGCGACGCTATCGGCGATCTCGCGCGACACCTGCCGGCCTGAGCGGCGTGGAACATCAGAGCAAAAGGAAGTAGTGATGGCGAACAGCCAGTTGGAGATCGATACCAGTTCCGTCCTCGACAATATCGAGGCCGAACTCGTGGAATTCACCGGCGAGGTGGACGGCGACGATTACGAGTTCGCCGTGCAATATGATCTGCTGGAGGCGCTGAGCGGCGATCGGCCGGACGGCGACGCCGCGGATATGTTCAACCGCTTCATCGATCAGGTGACCGAGGCGGCATTGTCCGCGCTCAGCCGCAATTCGGACGCGAACCCGATCGTCGTAAGCGAGTCGGATCTGGAATAGCAGCGCTCGCACGTTGCGTGATCAAACGCTGCCGTGCAGGCTGGTTCATGAAGCGGCGGGTTCACCACGCATTCGGCGCCCGGGCTCGCCGGTGCGTGCGGGCTGGCGGGGCTGAACGGTGGTGACTGGCGGCATCCGTCGGCCGCACGGCGGCTTCGCCGGGCCGGTGAAGCGATCAATCACCATCGCCGGCCATCCCACCTCGATCAGCCTGGAGCCTTTGTTCTGGCAGGCGCTGGAACAGGCGGCGGCCGCACGCCATTTGCCGCTCTCCGCGCTTGTTGCGGAAATCGACGCTGTCCGCATCGGAGCGCCCGATCCTCCCAACCTCGCCAGCGCGCTGCGGACGTGGCTGCTGAACGACATCATGCATGCGAAAGATGATAATCGCTCGCAACAAGGTTGACACGGGGAGGGGCGGCAGCGCAACGGGCTCTCGCGCTTGAAAGGGGGCGGCGGCGACAATCGACCGTTCCGGGCGCTCCCCGGGGTCGCTGATGGCGGCACGCCGGGGCAGCGTCGGCGCGTCATTTGCCCGTGGGAAGCCTGCTCATGCTGATCGCCGTTCCGGATGTCCTCGATGCGGAAGAACTCGCCCGCCTGCGGCGGATCATCGACGCTGCCGAATGGGTCGACGGCAATGTCACGTCGGGTCACCAGTCCGCACTGGCCAAGCGGAACGAGCAACTGCCCGAGGAAGGCGCCGCCGCGCGGGAGGCCGGGCGGATGGTGCTGGATGCGCTTGGCCGATCGCCGCTGTTCTTTGCCGCGGCCCTGCCGCTCAAGGTCTTCCCCCCGCTGTTCAATCGTTACGGCGAGGGGCAGACGTTCGGCACGCATGTGGACAATGCGATCCGTATCCAGCGCGGCAGCGACTTTCGCATCCGCTCGGACATCTCCTGCACGCTCTTTCTCGCCGATCCGGCGAGCTATGACGGCGGCGAACTGGTGATCGAGGATTTGTTCGGGGAACAGCGCGTGAAGCTGCCCGCCGGGCATGCCGTCGTTTATCCCTCCTCCAGTCTCCATCGCGTGACGCCGGTGACGCGCGGCACGCGTGTCGCCTCGTTCTTCTGGCTGCAATCCATGGTGCGAGCCGATGCCGATCGCCGCATCCTCTTCGAGCTCGATCGCAGCATCCAGTCCGTCGCCGCGGATCGCGGGCAGGATGATCCGGCCGTTATCCAGCTGACGGGCGTATACCATAATCTGCTGCGCCGCTGGGCGGACGCCTGAGGCGGGCGGGATTTAACTTCCGGCGGCCTGCACTCCAGCCCGCGGATTTCCTTGCGCGCACTTTCCCGCTAGCGCGTTCCTGTCGATCCGTTCAGGAACCCGACAGCGAAACGGATTACGCACGGGGCCGGCCAGTGCCCCCGGTAGGCGTTAGAGAAAGAAGGAAGCCGCGATGTCCCAGACGGAAACGTTGATCGAAACGCCAGAGGGGCGTGGCCCACAGCGCGTCGATCGCCGCGCCTTCTTCGCCACCACCATCGGCGCCGCGACGATCGGGGCAGGCGCGCTGGCGCTGACGGCGGCGCCCGCTGCCGCGCAGGCGGTTGTCAGCGAAGTGGATGTGCTCAATCTCATCCTCAACGTCGAATATCTGCAGGCCAATCTGTTCGCGGTGGCGACGGGCGGCACGGTGCTCGCCGCCGCGGATATCTCGGGCAGCGGCACGGCCGGGGCGGCGTCGGGCGCGCGGGCGGTTTCGTTCAGCGATCCGATCCTCGCCGCCGTCGCACGGGAGATGGCCGCGGATGCGCTGGCGCATGTGCGCTTCCTGCGCTCGTCACTGACGTCCAATCTCGTGGTCGCACAGCCGGCGATCGATCTGGGCGCCTCGCCGACGGGCGCGTTCAGCACGCTGGCGCGCGCGGCCGGCCTGGTGGGCAACGGCCAGGCGTTCGATCCTTATGCCAACGACGACAATTTCCTATTGGCGGCGTTCATGGTGAAGGATGTGGCCGTCACGGCCTACACTGGCATCATGGACTCCCTCACCACCGCCTCCTTTGTCGAGGCGGTCGGCGGTATGATGTCGGTGGAGGCGCACCACGCCGCGGCGCTGCGCGCGATGCTCGCTCGCAAGGGAATCGCCACGCTGGCATTGGTGGACGCAAGCGAGGCCATCTCCAATGCCCGCGACGCGCTGGATGGCGCGACCGATCTCGATCAGGGCGTCCGGCCGGGCACGTCGGCTTCCGGTGCCGCGATCGCCAATATCGCACCGCTGAACGCCAACGGGCTCGGGATCAGCCGCTCGCGGCAGCAGGTGCTCAACTTCTTCTATCTCAACAGCGGCACGGTGACGACCGGCGGCTTCTTCACCGCCGGGGTCAACGGCACGATCAAGTCCACCGCGACGAGCTGAGGCGACGCGCGCCTCGCCCGTTCCCTTGTTTCCAGGATCATTCGCCATGACCGATCACGACAATTTGCCTCAGTCGCCCGCTGCCACCGGCACCGATCGCCGCGCCGAGCGTCGCCGTTTTCTCCAGCTTGCCGGGGGCGCCTCCGTTGCCGCCGGCGGGCTTGCGCTCCTGTCCGCCTGCGGGGGCGACGATGATGATGGCGATCCGACGCCCAATCCGTCGCCGTCGCCAACGCCGAGCCCCACCTCCAGCACCAACGCCGATCGCCAGTCGATCAACTTCGCGTTGCAGCTGGAATATCTCCAGGCGCAATATTTCAGCTACGCCACCACCGGTGCCGGCGTGCCCGCGGATCTTCTGACCGGCACGGGCACGGCCGGCGTAGTGACGGGCGGGGCGGCTGTGACCTTTGCCGATCCGTTCATCGCCGCCTGCGCCCGCGAGATCGCGGCCGACTCGCCGCGGCGGATCGCTTTCCTGCGCGGCATCATCACGGCGGACGCGGTGGCGCAGCCGGCGATCAACATCTCTGGCGCCGCCAACGGCCCGTTCTCCGTCGCGCTGGAGGAGAGCTTCGATCCTTATGCCAATGACGAGAACTTCCTGCTCGGCGCATTCTTCCTGCAGGATGTCATTGTCACGGCGTACAAGGGCCTGCAGCCGCTGATCGCCGTCGCGGCCACGCGGCTCGGTTTCTACGGGCTGCTCGCCGCGCAAAGCTATCACGCCGGGCTGATCCGCATGGAATTGTATCGCAATCCCGCCTTGCGCGAACGCGCCGCCCGCTTCAGCGACAAGCGCGACGCGCTGGATGGCGCCGGTGATCTCGATCAGGGCGTTACGGCAGGCGCCGCGGCGAACATCTCGCCTGCCGATGCCAATGGCATCGCCTTCAGCCGATCGACCCCGCGCGTGCTCAACATCCTGTATGCGAACACGAAGTCCGTACCGTCGGGCGGCTTCTTCCCGGCGGGCCTCAACGGCGATCTGAAGATCAGCGGGGGCAGCTGACCCGCGGCGGGTTTACCGCACGCGGCGAACGGCGTAGAACGGCCACATCCCCGGGGGACCGCTGACGGCGGTTGAGAGGGGGGCACGAGCCCCCGACCCGCTGAACCTGATCCGGTTGACACCGGCGGAGGGAGGGAGCGGCGCGCCACCACCGGCAATCCGTCTTTCGCTCTTCGGCACATGGAGAGTGAAGAACATGGCCGACGTAGATTCCCCCATCGAAGCCGCCCGCGCCGCCATCGGCGTTACCACCGGCCCGATCCGCGGCAGCCGCAAGATCCACGTCGGTCCGCTCAAGGTCGCGATGCGCGCGATCGATCTGGAGCCGGGCTGCGGCGAGCCCCCGCTCAACGTCTACGACACGTCGGGCCCGTACAGCGACCCGAACGCCCGCATCGACATCAACGCCGGCCTGCCGCAGCTACGCCGCGAGTGGATCATGGCCCGCGGGGACGTCGAGGCGTACGACGCGCGCGAGATCCGCCCGGAGGACAACGGCCAGCTCGGCCCGGACCGTTCGGGCGGCGTCCAACCTTTCCCCAACGTCGTGAAGCGCCCGCTGCGCGCCAAGCCCGGCGCCAACGTCAGCCAGATGCACTACGCCCGGCGCGGCATCATCACGCCCGAGATGGAATATGTCGCCACGCGCGAAAATCTCGGCCGCGAGATGCTGCGTGAGTATGTCCGTGACGGCGAGAGCTTCGGCGCGGCGATCCCCGATTACGTGACCCCCGAATTCGTGCGGGACGAAGTCGCCCGCGGCCGCGCGATCATCCCCAACAACATCAACCACCCCGAATCCGAGCCGATGGCGATCGGCCGCAACTTCCTGGTCAAGATCAACGCCAACATCGGCAATTCCGCCGTCGCATCGAACGTCGCCACTGAGGTGGACAAGCTCGTCTGGTCGATCCGCTGGGGCGCGGACACGGTGATGGACCTCAGCACCGGTCGCAACATCCACGACACGCGCGAATGGATCATCCGCAACTCGCCCGTGCCGATCGGCACCGTGCCGATCTACCAGGCGCTGGAGAAGGTCGGCGGCATCGCCGAGGACCTGACGTGGGAGATCTTCCGCGACACGCTGATCGAGCAGGCCGAGCAGGGCGTCGACTATTTCACCATCCACGCCGGCGTGCGCCTGCCGTACGTGCCGCTCACCGCCAAGCGCGTGACCGGCATCGTCAGCCGCGGCGGCTCGATCATGGCGAAATGGTGCCTCGCGCATCACAAGGAGAGCTTCCTCTACGAGCGGTTCGACGAGATCACCGAGATCATGAAGGCCTATGACATCGCCTATTCGCTGGGCGACGGCCTTCGCCCCGGTTCGATCGCCGACGCCAATGACGAGGCGCAGTTCGCCGAGCTCTACACGCTGGGCGAGCTGACGCACCGCGCCTGGGCGCAGGACGTGCAGGTGATGATTGAGGGCCCCGGCCACGTGCCGATGCACAAGATCAAGGAGAATATGGACAAGCAGCTGGAGGTGTGCGGCGAGGCGCCCTTCTACACGCTCGGGCCGCTCACCACCGATATCGCGCCCGGCTACGACCATATCACGTCAGGCATCGGCGCGGCGATGATCGGTTGGTACGGCACCGCGATGCTCTGCTACGTCACGCCCAAGGAGCATCTCGGCCTCCCCGATCGCGACGACGTGAAGGTCGGCGTCGTCACCTACAAGCTCGCCGCCCACGCCGCCGATCTCGCCAAGGGGCACCCCGCGGCCAAGATGCGCGACGATGCCCTGTCGCGCGCCCGCTTCGAATTCCGCTGGCGTGATCAGTTCAACCTCAGCCTCGATCCCGACACGGCGGAAAAGTACCACGACCAGACGCTGCCGGCGGAAGGCGCCAAGACCGCGCATTTCTGCTCGATGTGTGGCCCGAAGTTCTGCTCGATGAAGATCACGCAGGAAGTCCGCGACTTTGCCCGGCTGCAGAACCAGGGCAGCGAAGGCTTCATCGCCACCGCAGAGGCCGAAGCCGGCATGGCAAAGATGAGCAACGTCTACGAGGAAACCGGCCGCGAGCTCTACATGGGCGCCGGGGATCGCGAGCACGACTGACGCCGCCCGGCACGCCACCTACTCTCCTGTACCCGCGGCCGATCAGCCGCGGGTACAATCATTTTGGGGGTCACGCCCGGCGGATGCTCCGCTACCCTGACCGGCGAAATCGGGTGGGATTGCGTGAGGTTTGATGACTCCCGGAGTTGAGGCGCTGACGGAAAAGGAGAAGCAGACGCTTCGCCTGCTCCTCGCCGGGCACGACGCCAAGTCGATGGCGCGGCACTTCGATCTATCGGTCCATACGATCAACGAACGCCTGCGCGATGCGCGGCGCAAGCTCGCCGTTTCCAGCAGCAAGGAAGCGGCGCGGCTGCTGCGCGAGGCGGAGGGCGGCACCCCCCAAAACATCGGGGACGCAGCATTATGGGCTGCGTCGCCCGGCCACGATCAACACCATGAACCTCAATCCCCACCATCGCCGCGACGGTCGCGAGCAGTTGGTTGGGCGATCGGAGGAACCGCCATGATCTCACTTGCTGCCGCCTTGCTGGCCGTGACCAGCCCCACCACCCAGCCCGCGGATCAACCTGCGCCGGCCGCGACCGCTCCGCTGACCGAGTCCGAGGGCGTCAAGGCCGCCCGTGAATGGCTGGAGCTTGGCGACGCCGCGAACTGGCGCGACAGCTACGCCGCTACCACGCAATCTTTCCGCACCGCCAACACGCTTGAGAACTGGCAGTCTGCCGCGGAAAAGGTACGCTCGCCGCTTGGCCGCGTCGTGTCGCGCACGTTGATCAGCGATATGGACACGCCAGCCCCGCCCAATGGCTATCGCACCGTCCAGTTCCGCACCGATTTCGCCAGCAAGAAGGGCGCGATCGAAACGATCGCCCTGAACCGAGAAGGCGGAACCTGGAAGGTCGCCGGCATCTACGTCGACTGACGCGCCGGCCGTCTGATCTACCGTACAGCCGGGTCGCTGCTCGCAGCGGCCCGGCGCCATCCTCAATAATGATACCGGCACTGCGCGATCTCCAGCGTCTGCGCCTCGCCGCTGCCGCTCACCCGATACACCAGTCGATGCTCGCGGTTGATCCGGCGAGACCACCAGCCGGTCAGATTCCCACCGAGCGGCTCAGGCTTGCCGGTGCCGCGAAATGGATCCCGTTGGCATTCCTTGATCAGCGCGTTGACGCGCTCCAGCCCGCGCCGGTCATCACCCTGCCAGTGCAGGTAATCTTCCCACGCCGTCGACCAGAAAGTGAGCTTCACGGCTCGATCAGTTCGCGCTCGATCCCTTCGCCCGCGTCGAGGCCGCGGATCGCTTCCAGCAGGCGCTCGGCGTTGCGCGGTGATTGCAGCAGGTAGAGCGTCTCCTCGATCGACGCCCATTCGCTTGCGGAGATCAGCACCGCCCCTTCGCCCTTCTGGCGCGTGATCGCGATCGGTGCCTTGTCGGCGACGACGCGGTCCACCAGCGACTTCATGTTGGCGCGCGCTTCGGAGATGCTGATAGACTGCATAAACGCGAATGTACGCATCTACGTACAATTTGCAATGGGCGCACGAGGTCTGCCCGTGCAGTAGGTTTCAAGCCGGCATCACAAGCACATGTTCTTTTGGCTTTCCCTTGATCAGCCTCCCCCGGCTGCCTCATCGTTGCGCGGCAGGGGAGGAGGCACCCGCCCCAACTGTGTTAGGGCAATCGCCATGCATCACGAATCCCCGCTCGAAACGCTCGCCCACACACCTGTCACCCCCGATCAGAGCGCGCCCGACGGCGTCAGCCATCCGCCTTATGCCTTTATCGCGTTGGCGGCGCTGGCAGGCGCTGTGCTGATCCTGACACTATTGGGGGCGACGATCGCCCGGGGTGCGCAGTTCAACTTCGATCACGCTATCATGCTGGCGCTGCGAACCTCCGGCGATCTGTCGACCCCGATCGGCCCGGCGAAGCTGCAGGCTGTCATGATCGATTTCACCGCCCTGGGCGGCGGCACAGTGCTGACGCTGGTCACGGTGCTGGCGACGGGCTTTCTGCTGGCGAGCCGCCATTTTCTCACCGCGGCGCTCGTCTTCGGCGGCACGGTTACCGGTTCGACCCTGATCTACCTTGGCAAGCACCTTGTCGGGCGCGAACGACCGGCGCTGGTGGATCATCTCGTGGAGGTGTCCTCCGCCAGCTTTCCCAGCGGCCACGCCGGGAACAGCGCCATCGTGTATCTGACGATCGCGCTGACGGTGATGCAGATCGTGCCACGCCGCACTGCGCGATGGTACCTTTTCGCCGCCACCATCGCGCTGGTGCTGCTGATCGGCGCGAGCCGCGTCTATCTGGGCGTCCATTGGCCGAGCGACGTGTTGGCGGGCTGGAGCGCCGGGGCGCTCTGGGCGCTGTCGTGGTGGGCGCTCGGCGCCTGGCTGCGGCTACGCCACGCGCGCCGCTAAAGGCCTGTCCTACAAGGCCTTCTCCGTGCCATCCGCATCCGCATTGAACATAAGGAGAACATGTGATGCGGGTGCTGGTAGAGCGTGCAATCGACGCTGATGGTCATGTCCTGCCGGGCAAGGCGCGGGGGCGGGGCCGCAGCGTCAGCGTGAACCTCGCCGAGTCGCCTTTGTCGTGGCTCGGCGCGCGGGGCCTGCTCGATGTGCGGCAGATCGCCGCTGGCGAGCGGTTGCGCGCCGATTACGAACGCGCCGCGATCGGTCCGGCGGTAACGATGCGCTGGTCTGCCCGCGTGGACGGCGGGGCGGGGCCGGGGCTGGAGCCCGGCGCGGCCCATCTCGCCGCCAAGCGCCGGTTCGATGCGGCGGTCACGGCAGTGGGGCGCGGCCTCAACGATGTGCTGTGGCGTGTGGTATGCGCCGGCGAAGGCCTGCCGACGGTGGAGAAGTCTCTGGGCTGGCCCACGCGCTCCGGACGCCTGGTGCTGACCATGGCGCTGGACCGGCTCGCCGACCATTACGGGCTCGGGTGAGCCCCCATTCATCTGAGCCTGTCGAAGGACATGCCACGGCCGTTCGGCCATCGGCCACTCTCTTCGACAAGCTCGGCGCATCGAAGCGGTAAGTGGACGATCGCCCCGCCGAAACCGAACCTCACACGCATTTTCCTTCATGCTATGCGCAAGGTTTGTGAAGTTTCGCAGCGCGCACGGTCTTCGCAGGGGCGGCTCGACACGCACCGGAGGGCACATCATATGGTCGGCATGCGCTTCGACATCACCAAATGCCACGGCTCCGGCAATGACTTTGCCTTGATCGACGCCCGCGACATCGTGCTGGCGGATGGGGAGTGGGCGCAGGTCGCGCGCGCGCTCTCCTACCGCGCCGGCCCGGTGGGCGGGGACGGCATCCTGCTGCTCACGGGGGGCGATGACCGTGCCGCCTTTGGGATGCGGATCTTCAACGCCGACGGCTCGGAGCCGGAAACGTGCCTCAACGGCCTGCGCTGCGTGGCGCGTGCCGGGCTGGAGGCGACGGGTCAGCGCTCAGCGGTCGCGCGGCTGAAGACGAGCCATGCCGAGGTCGCGCGTGACGATGATCTTGCCCCCGGCGTCTATACCGTGCGGGAAACCGCGGGCCCGGCGAGCTTCGACGTGCGCGACTGGCCGTTGACGGGCGAGGGCATCCGCATCGTCGACGCGGTCATCGCGCGGCTGTCGCCCGACCTGCGCTTCACTGCCATCGCCATGCCCAACCCGCATCTGATCGCCTTTGTGGACGCGGTGGACGAGGCCGAGCTCGTCCGCATCGGCGAGATTTGCGAGGGGGCGCCTGCATGGCTGCCTAACCGTGCGAACGTCTCGTTCATCGAGGTGCGCGAAGGCGGCGAACTCTACGTCCGCACGTTTGAGCGCGGCGTTGGCCTCACCAATGCGTGCGGCAGCGCGATGGGGGCGTCGACTTTTGTCGCGGGGCTGACGGGGCGCTTGCCGTTCGACCGGACAGTGACCGTGCGCAATCGTGGCGGCCTGGTGCGCGCCTCCGCCAGCGAGGCGGGAATGGTGACGCTGAGCGGCAATGCAACGGTTGAATGGACGGGGCAGGTGTCAGTCGATCTGTCGCAAGCCCGGGCCGACGATTTGGTGGTGACCAGCCGGCATGAAGATGAAATCGCGGCATGGGCGGGCATCTAGGCCGTGCACAACCGGCGCTGCCGATAAGCGCGGCGGTAATAGGCGGTAGCCGCCGCCCGTTCCTGAACGTCGCCGGGGTGGGTTACGATCCCGGCGGCGCTCACCACGTTCTGCCTCAGGCGCCCGCTGCCTTCAGCGCCTGCTCCACCTGCGGCCAGCTTGCCGCATCCAGCTTATCGCCGTTCAGGATAAAGGTCGGCGTGCCCGTCACTTCCTTGTCGCGCATCGCGACTTCGGAAACCTTGGCCAGTTCCTCGATCCGCTTCGTATCGGTCAGGCACTGGCGCGCCTGTGCGTCGGTGAGCCCACGCTGTTTCACGAAATCGAGGTAGCCGAGGTGCTCGACCCAGGCGGTGGCCTGCTGCGCCGGGCTCATGCCCTGCAGTCGCTGCTGGAAGTCAGCCGGCACGCTTTCCAACTTCTGGAGGAACTGATCCTGCTCGACGAACATCTGCTCGAGGATCGGGAAGAACGGCGTCTCGCCGGCGCACTGGCCCAGGATCGCCACGCCAAGGTCGGGCGCGTGAACCAAAAAGTCGCGGAACTCGTAACTGACCTTGCCGGACTTGATGTACGTGTCTTCGAGTGGGCGGGTGCCGGTGCGGCCGAAATTGCCGCACGTCGGGCAGGTGCGCGAGCCATATTCGACCAGCTTCAACGGCGCGTTCGGATTGCCCATCACGAAGCCGCCGTCGGAAGTCGTGGAGACAACCTGCGTCCAGTCCTGCCCGGCCGGCGCCGGTGCGGCAGCGATGGAGTTCGGTGCGGCGGCGTTGGTGTTGCCGCTTTCGCCGCACGCGGCCAGCATCGCAAGCGCGCAGGCGAGGAGAGGGGTGGACGCGGCAAAATGCAGTTTCATGCTATCACTCCGTATCGATCACTTGGCGCCGGCGGCGCGCAGCATGGGTTCCAGCCCGGACCAGTCGGTGTTCTGGATCACCTTGCCATTCAGTTCAAAACTCGGGGTACCGCCGATCTTCCCCTGCATCGCTTGGGCCACCTGCAGCGTTTTTGCGACGTTTGCCTCGTTGGCGAAGCAGGCGGTGATCGCCGCGTCCGTCATCCCGGCGGTTTTCGCGATAGCGCTCAATCCCGCACCATCGGCCAGCGTGCGCATCACCTGCGCCTGCGGCTTGCCAGCGGCTGCCTGGCCGGAAGTCTGGTCAAAGGCAACCGCAGTCTTCAGCCACTGCTCCTGCCGGTCGAACAGCAGCTCGTGCAGCTTGGGGAAGCGGGCAGGGCCGGAGCAGCGCGCCAGCGTTGCGGCGACCAGATCATAGCGGTCGTGAATGGCGCTGCGCACCTCCATGCTCGTGGAGCCCGACGCGATGAGCTTGCCCTTCAGCACCGCTGCCGAATCGCGGGCGAAATGCGCGCAGTGCGGGCAGGTGTAGCTGACATATTCGATCAGCTTCACCTTGGCGGCGGGATTGCCGATGACATAGCTGCCCGACGGCGCCAGCCTAGCGGTGGCCGTCCACGGCTTTTGCGTGGCCGCCGTCAGCGGCGCAGCAAGGGCGAGAGCGGCGAACGCGAGTAGCTTCTTCATTTGACGATAGGTAATCCACTGGAGGCACCGACGCTGGCGGCAAGCGCCTCCAGCACCGCCTTGAGTTCAGGGTCTTCGATGGTCTTGAGGCTCTGCCCCAGTTCCACCGGCACGGGGCGAAGTCCCGGCGTCGGGCGCGGCTTGGGCCGGGGTGCCAGATCCCCTTGTCGGATCGCGACCTTGGCAACGGCGGGATAGCCGAAGAACAGGTTCACCCGCTCGATGACCTCCGGCACCACATGCTGGATCATCACGCCATGGGCGCTGCGCACCATCAAGGTCAGCGTGCCATCCTGCTTCTTGCCCACCGGAAATTTGATCGATTCGGGGGCGCTCGCCGCGGCGAGCTTCTCGCCGACGATTTCGGGCCAGCGCGTGACGATCGAGGATTGCACGAAGCCGAAACGGCGGAATGCCGCGCCGCCGACGCTGGGCAGCAGCTCGGATACAGGCCGCGAACGGTTCGACCGCGCGGGTTCCGGCTGTGATTGGGACGCTCGCACCCGCTTGCTCATCTGGCGCCCCATGCCATAGCCGGGGCGTGGACGCCAAGCGCTCGATCGCCGACAAGCTGCTCGACTGGTACGATCGGCATGCCCGCACGCTTCCGTGGCGGGCGCCGCCTGGCGTGCGTGCTGACCCGTATCGGGTCTGGCTGTCGGAAGTGATGCTTCAGCAGACAACCGTTGCCACCGTGCGGCCGCGATTCGAAGCATGGGTGTCGCGCTGGCCCGACGTTGCTAGTCTCGCGGCAGCGGACGAGGCGGAGGTTATGGCCGCTTGGGCGGGGCTCGGCTATTATGCGCGTGCCCGCAACCTCGTACGTGCCGCACGCGCGATCGTCGCGGATCACGGCGGTCACTTGCCGGATACGGAGGCGGCGCTTCGCGCGCTACCGGGTCTTGGGGACTATACCGCTGCGGCTGTCGCGGCGATCGCATTTGGCCAGCGCGCGGTCGTGATCGACGCCAACGTGGAACGGGTCGTCTCGCGCCTGTTCCGCGCCGCCGGAAAGCCCGCCGTGCGCGCCGCTGCCGAACAGATCACGCCCGATCAGCGCGCCGGTGATTTTGCGCAAGCCATGATGGATCTGGGCTCCGCCATCTGCTCGCCGCGCAAGCCCAAGTGCCTGCTGTGTCCGCTGGCGGACGACTGCGCAGCGCACCGGGCCGGCGAAGAGGAAGCTTTTCCCGTGAAGCCGGCCAAAAAGGCGCGACCCGCACGTTTCGGCACCATCTTCTGGCTGGAGCGCGAGGTGCCGGTGGAGTCGCAGGCTGGGGCCACGGACCGGGAGGTGCTGCTTGTTCGCCGACCATCAAGCGGGCTGCTTGGCGGGATGCGCGCGCTTCCGACCGGGCCATGGGAGGCCACGGCGCCCGGGCTTGCGGAAGCCCCGGCCGGCGCCGATTGGACACTTTTGAACCATGTCGTCGGCCATGGCTTTACGCATTTCACGCTTGAACTCGCGCTTGCCGTTGCGCGCTGCGACGCGCATTCAGCGCTGGCTGAAGGCGAGTGGTGGCCGGTCGATGATCTTGCTTCCGCAGGTTTGCCGACTGTTTTTGCAAAGGCCGCTAAGGCCATAGGGAGGATGCGATGAGAACGCACTGGATTGGCGGCACCGCGGTGCTTCTGGTGTTCGCGGCAGGCATTGGTAATGCTCAGCAGGCACGCCCGGCATCGCAGCCCCGGCCAACTGTTCAGCCCGCGCCTCAGGCCCAACCTGCAGCTGGGCCCGCCGCTGCGGCATCCGTGGGCAACCCGCTACTTCCGGAGACGCAGAAGCTCTTCAACAATCTCGTCGAAACCGGAAAGATGCCGGGCATCGTCGCCGCGTTCGGCGTCGGCGACATGCCAACGCAATATGTGGTGGCGGGGCGTATCGCCGATGGCGCGCAAGCGCCCTCCGCTGGCCCGGACAGCCTGTGGCGGATCTACTCCATGACGAAGCCGATCACCGGTATCGCCGCCATGCTGCTAGTCGAGGATGGAAAGATCAGCCTGGACGATCCGATCAGCAAATACTTCCCCGCGTTCGCCAATATGCGGGTGCTGACCAGCCCGGATGCGTCGCTCGACAGCGTGCCGGCCAAGAACCCGATCCTCATCCGTCACCTTCTCACGCACTCGGCGGGCCTTGGCTACAACATCAGCGCCAAGGGCCCGTTGCTGCAGGAATATGAGCGGCGCGGTATCGTGCCGGTGCAGGTGAATAGGCAGACGGAGGCCAAGGCGCGCACGACCCGGCCGACCAGTCTTGCGGAGTTCGCGAACCGCGTGGCTTCCGTGCCGCTGATCGCCGAGCCAGGCACCAAATGGCATTATTCGATCGGCCTCGATGTGATGGGCGCAGTGATCGAGAAGGCGAGCGGCATGCCGTTCGACCGCTTTGTGCAGACGCGACTGCTGGATCCGCTGGGTATGCGATCCACGTACTGGAGCGTGCCGGCGAGCGAGGTCGGGCGGCTTTCCACCAACTACGTCTTTGTCGGCGACAATCGCGCACCGATCGATCCGGGTGCGACATCGGTTTACCTCACGCCGCCCAGCTTTCCTTATGGCGGGGCTGGTCTGGTCTCCAGCGCGCGCGATTATGACCGCTTTCTTCACATGCTGGCCAATGGCGGCACGCTGGATGGGCGCCAGGTAATGAAGGCGGAGACGGCGGCGCTCGCCATGTCCAACCTGCTGCCGCCGGGCGTCACTTTCGGCGGAATCGGCGAGGGCACGGGTGGCGCCATGTCGGCCCGCATGGGCTTTGGCGCGGGCGGTTCGGTCTATCTTCAGGATGCCCCGGGCGGCACGCCATCAAAGGGTACGTTCGGCTGGGGCGGTGCCGCGGGCACGATCGCCTGGGTCGACCCAGTGAAGAAGGCGCGAGGGACGGTGATGGTGCAATATTTTCCGGCGGAGCAATGGGGCTTGCGGCAAAGCGTGCCTGCCGCCCTTGCGCGCGACCTCCAGCGGCTGACTGCACGATGATCGTGCCGGGTTTCACCGGCGGCACGCTGAGCCGCGTCGCCGATCATCGCAACGATGCAGAGGCTTTTGCTGCCGCGATGGGCGACTGGCGCGCGCGGCTGCTGAAGCTCGACGGCTATGATCCCGAGATCACCGAGGAAGGCCGCCTCGGCTGGACTATGGTGACGGAGGCGCCGGACGATGCGCATATCGTGCTGCTCGGCTTCGATGAGGGCCGTCCGAGGTTCGCCGCTGCGCCAGAGGGCGTACCTGCCCCGCCGCTGCGCTCACCCGCGCTGTTTCGGGCGCTCGATCAACTCGCGCCGGGCGAGGCAGCCACCTATGCGATGGCGCGCGCTGTGCTCGATTGGAATGCCCGGCATCGCTTCTGCGCCAATTGCGGCACGCTGACCGACTCCTTTCGCGCCGGCTGGGGGCGGAAGTGCGGGAATTGCTCCACCGAACACTTCCCGCGCGTCGATCCCGTCGTCATCATGATCGCGGAGCATGATGGGCGCGCCCTGCTAGGCCGCCAGCCTAGCTGGCCGGCCGGCCGCTACTCCGCGCTCGCGGGCTTCCTGGAGCCGGGCGAATCGATCGAGGAAGCGGTGGCGCGCGAAATCCAGGAGGAGGCCGGCGTGCGCGTTTCCGACGTGCGCTACATCGGCAGCCAGCCCTGGCCGTTCCCGTCGCAGCTGATGATCGCCTGCGTCGGGATCGCCGAGGATGATGCGATCACGCTCGACCAGAATGAGCTCGAAATGGCAGGCTGGTTCACCCGCGATGAGGTGCGTGCCGCGCTGGCGGGAGACGGCCCGTTCGTTGCGCCGCCCACCTACGCCATCGCGCATACGCTGCTGACGCTCTGGGCCAACGAGGCCTGATCGCTCGCCCGCCTTCCCGGCTCTTACCGGGAAGGCGGCCAGCTGCTTTATTTCACCACATTCAGCTGCTGGAGCACGAAGGCCTGCCATTCGGCGTTCTGACGATAGCGCTCGAAACGGCCGGACTTGCCGCCATGCCCGGCCTCCATGTTTACGCGGAACAGCAACGGATTATTGTCCGTCTTCTTGTCCCGCAGGCGAGCGACCCACTTGGCCGGCTCATAATATTGCACCTGGCTGTCCCACAATCCGGTGCCGACATACATCGATGGGTATGCCTTCGCCGCCACCTGATCATAAGGTGAGTAGCTGAGCATATAGTCGTAAAATTGCTTCTGGGCCGGGTTGCCCCATTCGTCATATTCAAACGTGGTGAGCGGGATCGAGGCGTCGAGCATCGTCGTCACCACGTCGACGAACGGCACTTGTGCGACGATCGCCTTGTAATCCTCGGGCGCCATGTTCGCGACGCCGCCCATCAGCAGCCCCCCGGCCGAACCGCCCATCGCGGCGACGCGGCCCTTGGCGGCGTATTTCTGCGCGACGAGGTAGCGCGTCACGTCGATGAAGTCGGTGAAGCTGTTCTTCTTGTTGAGCAGATGGCCGTCATCATACCATTGGCGGCCCATCTCCTGCCCGCCGCGAATATGCGCGATAGCATAGACCATGCCGCGATCGAGCAAGCCGATCCGCCCCGGATCGACCGCCGGATCGGTGGAGATCCCGTAGCTGCCATAGGCGTATTGAAACAAAGGCGCCGTGCCGTCGCGCTTTACGTCCTTGCGGTGCACCAGGCTGACCGGAATCTTCGTGCCGTCGCGCGCTGTGGCCCACACGCGTTCCGTAACATAGTTGGCGGGATCATAGCCCGGCACGGGCGCCACCTTCAGCACGCGCCGCTCGCCCGTTTTTGCGTTCACCTCATAGGTGGTCGTCGGCGTGACAAGCGAGCCGTAGGTATAGCGCACCCAGGGGGTATCCGGCTCCTCGTTAACGTCCAGCGCCATGCGATACGCGGGCTCATCGGCCTTGACCGGCAGCGACTTTCCCGCCGCATCGAGAACGCGGATCATCCGGTTGCCGCCTTCGCGCTGATCGATGGCGACAAAGTCCCTGAACGGCTTGAACCCCTCGATGAACACCGTGTCGTTCGCCGGCGTCAGGTCGCGCCAAGCGGCCGTGCCCTTGTCGAGATCGGCGTCAGCCACCGTCATCAGCGTGTAGTTCTTGGCGCGATGATTGGTGCGCACGATCCAGCGCCCATCCATGTGATCCGCTTGGTAGCGCAACTCGCGCTTGCGCGGCGCGAGGGTCTGAAATGTCGCCGGAGCGGTTGTGGGGGCGCAGCGTTGCTCATTACTGACCGTGGATTGCGCGAAGACGCACAAGAAGCGATCGTCACTGGTGCGCCCGATCCACATCGCGAAGGTGTCGTCCTTTTCCTCGTGAAGCAGGCGGTCCTGCGCTACGGGCGTGCCGATCGCGTGCGCCATCACCTTGTAGCCGCGCAGGGTGGTGGGCTCCTTCGCGACGTATAGGATGGTCTTGTTGTCACCGGCCCAGATCACGTTGGGCTCGGCATTGGTGATCGTGTCCGGCAGGATCTGGCCGGTGGCAAGGTCCTTCACCTTCAACGTATATTGCCGACGGCCGACCACGTCCTCGGCGTAGGCGACCAAGCGATTGTCCGGGCTGACCGCCCAATCGGACAGCGCAAAGAAGCTGTGGCCCTTGGCCATGGCCGGCTGATCGAACATCACTTCGGCCGGCGCGGTGCGGTCACCCTTGCGGCGTTCAATCACCGGATAGTCGGCGCCGGTGTTGAACCTGGTCTGATACCAATAGCCGTTCTTCCGATACGGAACGGAGCTGTCATCCTGTTTGATGTGGCTCACCGTCTCCTGGTACAAAGTCTCCTGCAGCGGCTTCAGTGCGGCGAGCTGCGCGTCGGCATAGGCGTTTTCTGCATTCAAATAGGCCAGCATTTCCGGATTCTTGCGGGTATCGTCGCGCAGCCAATAATATTCGTCGCTGCGGATGCCGCCGGGCGCGGTAACTTCGTGCGGCTTCTTTGCCGCGCGCGGCGGCGTTGGCGCCCCTTGGGCCAGAGCGCCGCTCGAAACGGCTATGGCCACGCTCGCCAGCAACATCTTCCGCATCGTCATTCCCGCTCGCCTCCTTGTTGTTGTGGCGAGTGATACGACAGGGCCCGCGCGACGCAAGCCGCGCCGTTACGATGACGCGGCGATGTGCGCGGCTAGCCGCGCTTGCGCGCCTGCCGGTACGTTCCCAGCACCCGTACCCACTTCGTCTGGAAGCCCAGCTCTTCCAGTGCGCGATCGACATTCTCGTCGCCTGGCTTGCCCTCGATGTCGCAATAAAAATCGGTCGCCGCAAACGTCCCGCCGCGCTGATAGCTTTCCAGCTTGGTCATGTTGACGCCATTGGTCGCGAAGCCCCCCAGCGCCTTGTAGAGCGCGGCCGGCACGTTCTTCACCTCGAAGATGAAAGTGGTCATCCACGGGCCGTCACCCGCAGGCGGCTTGCCGCCACGCGCGAGCACGACGAAGCGGGTCATGTTGTGATCCGCATCGGCGATGTCGGTGGCTAGCAGGTTGAGCCCGTAGATTTCTGCGGCCGCCGGCGGGGCGAGCGCCGCCACGTTTGCTTCCCGTCGCTCCGCGATCACGGCGGCCGCGCCGGCCGTATCGGGATAGGATATTGGAAGAATGTCATGCGCCTTTAGCCAGTGGCGGCACTGCCCCAGCGCCTGCGGGTGGCTCATCGCCTCGCGAACATCGTCGCGCGTGCCGACCCCCATAAGGGCGTGGCGGATCGGTAGAAAGTGCTCGCCGGTGATTACCAGCCCCGATTCGGGCAGCAGGAAATGAATGTCGGCGACCCGGCCATGCAGCGAATTCTCGATCGGAATCATCGCCCGGTCGGCCGCTCCGCGCTTCACTGCCTCAATCGCGTCGTCGAAGGAGAAGCACGGCAGCGGCAGCGCATCGGGGAACGCTTCCGTCACCGCGACATGGCTGTTTGCGCCCGGCGCACCCTGGAACGCAACCGTGCGTTCAGGCGCTTTGGAGGCGGCGGCGATCATGCTGGCAACGATCGGACGAGCAGGCGCGGCGAAATTTTCCATTGATCTGACCGCTAAGCGACGATCATCTTCCTCTCAAGCGCTTGCCGTCCGATGCCGGCTTTTCTATGGACGCACGACTTTGGAGGGGTAACCGCACGACATGGATGATCGGACCAACACGATTGCAGGCTGGGTGCTTGCTGCCTGCGGCGCCGCGCTGGGGCTGTCGATCGTCGGCGGCATGATCTTCCATTCTGGCGAGGTCGAGAAGTCGGGCTACCCGATCGAGGCTGCCGAGGAAGAGGGCGGCGGTGGCGCCGCCGAGGTGCCGATCGCAACCCTGCTGGCCAGCGCGGATGCAGCCAAGGGCGCGGACGTGTTCAAGAAGTGCGCTGCTTGCCACACGATCAATCAGGGCGGCGCCGCTGGTATTGGCCCGAACCTGTACGCAACCATGGGCAAGCCGGTCGCCGGCCACGCTGGCTTTGCGTATTCCGACGCGCTGAAAAAGGTCGGCGGCAACTGGGACTTCGAGAAGATGAACGCGTGGCTCACCAGCCCACGCAAGTTCGCGCCCGGCACCAAGATGACCTTTGCCGGCCTTTCGAACCCACAGGATCGCGCGAACATCATCGTTTACCTGAACCAGCAAGGCTCGAACCTGCCGCTTCCGGCGGCTCCGGCACCGGGTGCCGAGCCGGCGACCGATGGCGGCAATACGGTTCAGGGCGGCGGTGGCGGCGGTGCCGCACCCGACGCTGCAAACGCGGTGGATGCCGTCGAGAAGGACGTGCGTGGTCAGACCGGCGACATTGCCAATACGGCCACCCCGGCCAGCGGCGCGCCTTCGGTCGATCCGGCTGCGCAGAAGCAGACGGGCCGCTGATCGTCGCTGCTCTGCCCGTTCGTTGCTTCGGCACGGACGGGCGGATCGGCCCTGGTAAAGCCGGCAAACTCCCGACCAAGCTTCATGGCTCGGTCCGCGAAAGCGTGACGCTGCAGCCCTGAACGGTTACCCAGCCGTCGACCGCGCTCAGTTTAGAGCGAGGCAGGAGCTCTAGGCCGCGAACATTTTCCCGCCCCAACTCGTGCAGATTCTGATCGGTAATGTGCCAGCGATCGGTTGGACAGATTACCTTCCCCGGCGAACTCACCAGAATCGCTTGGCTTCGACCAGCGCGGCATGCGCGTCGCTAGCTTTGGTCAGCAAAGCTCTTCGCTTGTACGCGGGAAGAGCAGCCGGGTCGATTCCATGTCTCGCCAGCAACGGCGGCGCGGTCGCCAGGTCGTTCAGCGTCCCCAGATGCTCCTGAAGCGCAGCGAGCTTCTTGCTGAACACCTTGTATCGCTGCCGGGCCTTCTTGCCGGTGAACAAGGGCCCGAAAAAGTCGGTGGCATAGCGCAGCTTCTTGGTCAGGATGCGGACTTGGTGCCGTTCCTCATCGTCGAGCTCGGCAAGGTGCGATCCGCGCTTCTTCAGCCGTCGGCGCAGCTTGCCCAGCGTGGCCGACGCGAAGCGCTTGGCCGTCTGGTTGGTCGCGGCCGGATCCGCAGGCCGCACCCGCCAGTCGCCAGAGGCGATCCACGCCATCAGGTCAATCATCAGGTCGCGCGTCCGCTGCGCGTCCAACGTAGCAAGGGCGGCGGCATATGCCTCGGCATGGGCCGCGCGGACGCTTTCGTTGACGTGTGGTCCCAGGGTCTCGATCAGGACATCGAGGTCCCGTGCGGCACCAAGCGATCGCGCCAGGTGGCGCAACTCGGCAGCGAGATGCCGCGAGCGGTCGTCGGCGACCACGGGTTTGAAGATCGACAGCGCTGATCGGAGCCGTCGAAGCGCCACGCGGGCCTGATGCAGCGCATCCGGTTCCGGGTTGCTACGCAGGAGCTCTTCGTTGAGGCGGAACTGGCGGAGGCACGATGCGGCGATCGTTGCGAAGGCTTCCGCAACATCGCTCTCGGCGCCGATCGGCACGCGTTCCGCCTTCACCGGCGTGTAAAGGCGGCCCTCGGCCAGCCGGTATCCCCGCTCGGCCTTGGTCAGAACGCCGAGCCGCAACGGCAGCTCGCCGCCGAGCGTACGCGCAAGAGAAAACAAAGCCTCTGGTTCGCCGTGTTGCAGCTCGGCCTCGATTTCCGCGATCGGCGCCTCACACCCGCTCGCGCGGACCGTGCCCTCGTCCAGAACAACCTCCATGACGGCGTCGCCCGACTCGACCCGCCAGCTGCGGCGCCGCACCGCGACGGTGAACGCGGGGCGAAGGCGTGACAGCACCTCCGCGTTCACCATCTCCCGGATCGGCGACGAGTCGCCGAGGTCCGGGCTGGAACCCGCCACGTCCTGTTCCCACTCCGGGCGAGCGAATATGCCGACGCCCGGCGCACTAATGGTCTTGATTGTCTGGACGTGCCGATCGCCGGTCCGCCGCACCCGCAGCGAGATGCCGGCCACCCGGAGGTCCTGCTCGGGCGTGTCGAAGTAGGTGGTGAACTGTTCGCGATCGTTCAGGGCAAGCCCGGCAAGCACGCGCGACTGGCACAGCATCGCCCCGCCGCCTGGCTCGATCTCCAGCTTGATCTCGATTTCTGTGGGCCGTTCGCCGCTCGCCGCTGTGGTCATGGGCAAACAATCACTGGTGGCTGGCTTTGATCCATGTAGGCGAACGGTTCGTATCGGTGCCTGTTGCTCCTGCGCCAGGCGCGGGCAGTTCCAGCCAGTTGGTGGGCGCTAGACCATAGAGCATGTCAAAGAATTCCAGCTGGAGGCGCGCCGCAACGTGCCTGTTGCTGTTCCATAGCATCACGATCCCGCTACGATCGGCGGGGTCGAAGAGGATCAGCGATCCATAGCCGTCGACGGAGCCTCGGTGCCCCACAAGGGCATGGCCAGCATAATGGAAGGTGCGCCATCCCAGCCCGTAGGCGGCATCGGTCAACGCTCGGTCCATGGCGCCGCGTCGGCCGTGGGGCGGGGTGGGGACGCGCGGCTGATGCATGAGGGAAAGCGTTTCCGCGGGCAGCACGGTGGGCGCCGCGCCCATCTGCGCCAGCATCCATCGGGTCAGGTCGCGAACGGGTGAGTTCACGCCGCCGGCTGCGGGAACGCGGTAGTAATAATCGTTCACCATTGCCGGCTGGCGGCCCATGCGGTGCGGCTTGGCCCAGCGTGCAGCGGACTCCAGTCCAATGCGTCCGACGCTCGCGTTCTTCATGCCTAGCGGTGAGAACAGGCGATCACGCGCCGCCGTGGCATAATCCTGCCCGGTGGTCCGCTCGACGATCTCGGCAGCCGCATCATAGGCGATGTTCTGATAGGCGTAGCACGTGCCCGGCGGGCAGAATGGCGCCAGCGTGCCGAGTTCTGCGCGGATCACCTTCGGATCAGCGCCTGCCTCCAGGCGATCATCCCACGCGTTGCGAACAAGGCCCAGCCGATGCGACAGCAGATCGGCGACGGTGGCGTTCTTGGTATCTCCCGGCAGCGTCAGCGTGGTGCCCATGCCGGAGAGCGGCGCATCGAGGGACAGGCGTCCTTCATCCGCCAGCCTGGTGACGAGGGCCGAAGCCACGCCCTTAGACAGCGACGCCCAGCGAAACACCGTATCGGGGGTGACTGGCTCGCCGGATCCGGCCAGCGTCTCGCCATAGCCGCGGATGAAGCGGAGTCGCCCGCGCTCAACCGCCGCGACTGCCAGGCCCACCATATTGGGCTCCTGCATCACCAGGGCGATCCGCTGATCCAGGCGCCGGTAATCGACTCGGGATGGATCGGCCTCCGTACCAACCGGCAGGCGTAGCTTGGCCGTGATCTGGTCGGCGGCGGCGGTCGGTTGGCGTGATGTGGTGGCGAGGGTGGATCCGATGCCGATCAACAATGCCATTCCGGTGGCCGCAGCGATCTTGCGTCTGCCCTGCGGCTTTTTCCACGTTCCGTGCATCAATCTTCCTGAATCGGCGGGGCGGCGCATCAGGTAGGCCGCATTGATCGCCTTTCCACTCGAAAGGGGCCGCGTCGAGCCGGAAGTGACCTGTTTGCGGCCGTTTGTGCACCAATCGATAGCGTTGGAGAGCCGCCTAAATGCCTGATGTGGAATAAAAGCGGGATTAAGCCTTCCTCCGTCGGCGTTTTCTGCTAACGAGCGCCGGCATGGCAGGAGCTAAGATTCCCGACTTCGGCGAGCGCGCGTCCGCGTCCCGAGAGGCTAAGCAGCGCGCACTGGAAAAATTGCGCACCAAACCGGCGGTTGATCCCGAAGCCGCAGCGGCGCGCGCCGCTGCGCTGGAGGCGCGTGAGGCCGCGGCGGCCGAGCGCCGCGCCGCTCACCGTGCCGCGATCGAGAGCGAGAAGGCCGCCAGGGCGGAGGCACGCGCCCAGGTCGAGGCCGAAGCTGCCGCAGAGGCCGAGCGTCTTGCCGCCACGCGCCGCGCAGCGCCGATCAACGTCCCAACGCCGGCAGAATTGAAGGCGGCTCGCGACGCGCGCTACGCCGCACGCAAGGCCCGCCAGCGCGGGTGACCCCGCGCGAACTGGTCGGCATCGCGGAGGTACCCGGCGGGCCTCCGCTGCGCCTGTTTCGACGCGGCGCTGATTTCATGATCGTGCTAGACCGTAACGAGCTGATGAGCACGCGCATGAGCGGCTCGGAAGTGGCGCTCGGCACCATGACGTGCGAGCGGCTCGCCGGCCACCCCAATCCCCGGCTGCTGATCGGCGGCTACGGCATGGGTTTCACCTTGCGCGCGGTGCTGGAACGGCTTGGGCCGGATGCGCGGGTGGTGGTGGCCGAACTGGTGCCCGGTATCATCGAATGGGCGCGCGGGCCGATGGCGGCGGTGACCGACGGGTGCCTCGATGACCCCCGCGTGGTGCTGGACATAGGCGACGTGGCCGACTCGATCCGGCAGGCCAGCGCAGAGTTCGATGCCATCATGCTGGACGTCGACAATGGGCCCGATGGCCTGACCCGCCCCGCAAACGACGGCATCTACGCCGCACAGGGGCTGGCCGCGGCGATGCGCGCGCTGAAGCCGGGCGGAACGCTAGCGATCTGGTCCGCGGCGCCCGACCCAGTCTTTGCGCGGCGGCTGTCGAAATCGGGCTTCGCGGTGGACGAGGTTCGGGTGCGGGCCCGCGGCAATGGCAAGGGCGCGACCCATATCATCTGGTTTGCACGCCGCCCTTAAGCTTGGCCTGCGTTAACGCCTGAGGCAGCGCCTTGATCTGAATCGCGTCGATCCACGGGAACTCTCTGCCGCCCCCATGCTTGGACAAGGGTGAGGATGGAGAGGGCATGATAGTGGCAGTGATCAGCGATCCGGTGGTGTGCGATGGCCAGCGGCTGGCCTGAGCGGCTCTGGATCGTGCGGCACGGCGAAAGCGCCGGCAATGTCGCGCGGCAGGCGGCTTATAGCGCCGGCGAGGAGCGGATCGCGCTGACCGCCCGGGACGTGGACGTGCCGCTTTCACCGCGCGGCGAAGCGCAAGCGGCGGCGCTTGGCGCGTGGTTCGCCGCGCAGTCTACCGGTGAGCGCCCTGAGGTGCTGCTCGCTTCGCCCTATGTGCGGGCGCGTGAGACGGCGCGGATCTTCCGCGATGCCGGCGGCGGCGCGGGTGACGAGCCGATCTGCCTTGATGAGCGGCTGCGCGAGAAGGAGTTTGGCATTCTCGACGGCCTGACCACCCGTGGCATCGCCGCCATCCAACCGGACCAAGCCGAATTTCGTCGGCTGCTGGGCAAATTTTATCATCGCCCGCCCGGCGGCGAGAGCTGGTGCGACGTGATCCTGCGCTTGCGGGCGCTGCTGGATACCGTGGCACTCCACCACGCTGGACAGCGGGTGATGATCGTTGCGCACCAGGTGGTGGTGCTGTGCCTACGCTATGTGATCGAGAACATGACAGAGGATGAGATCATCGCCATCGATCGCACCGGCGAAGTCGCGAACTGCTCCGTCACCGAATATCGCTTCGATCCTTTCCTGGGGTCGTCGGGAAAGCTGGCGCTGGTGCGGTACAATGACGTCCGCGCCGTGGGATCAGGCACGGTGCCGGTGACCGCGGAGCCCGACGCAGGGGCGGTACGCCGATGATCGAGCTGGACGCATCCTGGCGCAGCGACCATCCGATTGAGGCGGTGGAAGCCGGCACGGACAAAGACGCGCGCGGGCGCCTGCTCGTCGCCGGTGGTTCGGTCAACGTGCCCGGTGCCATTGCATTGACGGGAGAAGCTGCTCTTCGTGTCGGCGCAGGAAAGATCCGTATGGCGACGGTACGGTCGGCAGCTTTGCTGCTCGGCGTGCGCTTTCCCGAGGCGCGAGTCCTGGCGCTGCCGGAAGATGCCGACGGGGAGATCGCTGATGGTTCACCCGAGCTTCTGCTGAAGGCACTTGGCGGCGTCGATGTTGCGGTGATCGGGCCCGGTATCACCGAACAGGAATCCGCGGCGAGCCTCGTGCGGCGAGTGGCCACAGCCGATGCGCAGATCCCGATCATCCTTGATGCGGCGGCGGTGGCGTGCCTCCATGGCATGGAGGATGCGCTGGAGCCGTTGCGCGGCCGATTGATCATGACACCGCATTCCGGAGAGATGGCAGCGCTGCTCGGCTGCGATGAGGAAGACGTGCGTCGCGACCAGCCACGTTACGCCGGAGACGCCGCGCGGCGGTTTGGGGCAGTCATCGTGCTCAAGGATGCGCAAACGGTGGTCGCCTCTCCTGATGGCGGCTTGGTCCATTACCGTGGTGGCGGGCCTGGCCTTGGCACCGGCGGGTCGGGCGATGTGCTGGTGGGCGCAATCGGCGGCCTTGTAGCGCGTGGCTTGCCACTCTCCGACGCGGCGTCCTGGGGCGTGTGGCTGCACGGGGAGGCCGGGCGGACGCTGGCGGCGCAAACCGCCCCGATCGGCTTCCTCGCTCGAGAACTGCTGCCGCTGCTTCCGGGGCTGCTTCCGCGCTAACCTCCGGTGCTTGGTCGAGCCCTGTTGCCTGGAATGATGCCGGGACGGTGCGGCAAATTGATACGCAACCGCCACTTGGCGGAGCAGCGCCGCTCTCCTCGTAGCCGACGCGGCTTGATCCGGTGCCCGCTCCTTCACCGCGGTTGCGCAGACAAAAGAACGGCGGGTCGCTTCGCGCCTAGAAGCGAGCGGGGCGCAAGCGGATCGGGATCGGCTCGGCGAGCGGCCGCCAGCCAAGCCGTGCGATCACCTCGTTGCTTTCCTTGGCCTCCCGGCCACGCGCACGATCGAGTGACCATGTGATGTGGAAGACACCGTCGTCGGCGCGAATGGTGGAGCCGCCGATGCGCACCACCAGCGCCTGCACGCCTTCGTGATCGTCTATCTCTCCGACAATCTCCCCGTGCTGGTCGAGGGGCAGCGGGGTGTTTGCATCCGTGCCGGACCGGAGCGTGACGTGATCGGCAACCACATCTGGGAACAACGGGGGAAAACGGGCGAGAAGGCCAGACCGGTCAGTGCGGTCGAGCTTCCAGCCGGTTACGATGCGCGGGGTGGGGCGGCTGTGCGTGGACGAAAGATGCGTGGTCATCGGTCATCCCCTTGCGGCTTCGGGAAGCCGCCTCCCACGGCTTCATTTCAGTTGTCGCAGAGCGTTCTGCAAACGGACGCCACCCGGTATCGATCCCGCCGCGATCGGTACCGGGAAGGGTCGCCCCCGCGGCGCTCCCCGAGGGTCGTCAGAGCAGGTCGCCGCCGCATGCCGAGGCGGTCGTGCCCTCGCGCTCAAACGCCTTGATGACGTTGCGGCCCACCGTCCAGCGGTGGACTTCGTCCGGGCCGTCGACCAGCCGCTGCGAGCGGATGTGGGTGTACCAGGCGGCGAGCGGGGTATCGAGGCTGAAGCCCAACGCGCCGTGTAGCTGGATGGCGGTGTCGACCACCTGATGAACCATGTTGGCCAGGAAGATCTTCGCGATCGAGTTCTCCTGCCGGATGTCGTCGCCGCGCTCCGCCTTGTAGGCGATGTGGAGCAGCATCAGCCGCGCCTTGTAGATTTCGGCTGCGCAATCCGCGAGCATCCACTGCACGCCCTGCCGCTCCTTCAGAAGCTTGCCGAACGTCTCGCGCTGGATGACGTGGGCAGTGGCGAGATCGAGCGCGCGTTGCGCCATCGAGACATTGTGCATGCCGTGGCGCAGGCGACCATAAGCGAGGCGATGCTGGCCCATGTTGAAGCCATTGCCTTCGCCGCCGAGCAGATCCTCCGCTGGCACGACGAGATCCTTGATCTCGACCTCCGAATGGCCGCCGCCGAGGATCTCGGTTAGCGGGCCATGCACCGCCATGGTCTCGATATCGCGGACGATGCGATAGCCAGGGTTGGGCAGTTCGACGATGAAGGTGGAATAGCGCTGATGGCGCGGGGCCTCGGGATCGGTCATCGCCATGACGAGCGCGATGTCCGCGACGCTGGCGGCGGACGAGAACCATTTCTCGCCGTTCAGCACGTAATTCTCGTTGCCGTCCTTTACCGCGCGGGTCTGCATGCCCGTCGCGTCGGCGCCAGCCGCCTTCTCGGTCATCGAATAGCAGATGCGCTTTTCGCCGTTGAGCAGCGGCTTCAGATACTTTTCCTTCTGATGATCGGTGCCGTGCGCCAGCAGCGTCATCATCGTCGCGTCATCGGGGCCTTGCGTGTTCATCGACAGCGCGCCGAGGTGGCTTTCGCCCAGCTCCATCTGAACGAGGGCGTTGGCGAGCGGGCCAAGGCCCATGCCGCCATATTCCTTGGGGATGAACGGGCACCACAGGCCCTGCACCCGTGCCTTGGCGCGCAGCTCATTGAGGACGGTCTTGTAATCCTCGCCATCCGTCAGCCGCTTTTCGGCGGGCTTGCATTCGTCCTGTACCCATTGGCGGACCTTGGCGCGGATCGCCTTGGCCTCGGCCGGAATCTCGAAATCGATCGACATGGTATCACTCTCCTGATGGATGCGCCCGGGCCTCTCGCCGGTGCTTATTCCTTCATCGCCGCAGCGGCCTTGTTGAGATCGGGCGCGTTGGGCGAGCGCATCGCGACATTGCCTTCCATGCCCGCCTTGAGCGCGGCGGCGGCGCCTTCGTGCGACATGATCTTCGACAGCACGGCCTGACCGGCGCGCTCGAAGGCGTCGCGGTGGTCGACGACATATTGGCGCGAGGTGCGATAGCCCTCGAGCAGGCCATGGATTTCCGGGATGACGTAGCGCGCGACGAGATCCCAGCTTTTCGCGGTATTCTCGCGGTTCGCCCAGTCGTGGACGAAGCCGAGCACGGTGCCGAAGCCGCCGGCCGAGGCGTGAAGCTTGCGGATCGCGGCGACGAGATCGTCGGGCGTGCCGATGACGGCGGCGGCACCATCGACGAAGGCGGTCAGGTCCACCGCTTCGTCGGGCGAGGCAAAGGGCTTGGCGCCCGGGCGCATCAGCGTGCCGACGGTATATTCATTGTGCCATTTCATGAGGCCGGCGCCGGCCTGGGCGCGTGCCTCCTCGCGCGTTTCGGCAATGTGCCAGCTCATCAGCACGCGCCAATTGTCGCGGCTGACCGTCTTGCCCGACTTGGCGGCGGTCTGTTCGGCGAAGCTCCATTGCGTCGGCAGCGCGGCGAGCCCGGCGTCCGAGTTGGAGCCGATCGAGAGCGCGCCGATGCCGTATTTGCCGGCGAGCGTCATGCCCGAGGGGCTGATCGAGGAGGCGACGACGAAGGGCATTTCCTCCTGCAGCGGGAACAGCTGCAGCCGCGCATCCTTCAGCGTGAACCAGTCGCTCTCATGCGTGACGCGCTCGCCCGCGAACAGGCGGCGGATAACGCCGATCGCCTCGTCCTGCCGATCGCGCTGAGTCATCGGATCGATGCCGAGCATGTACGCATCCGACGGCAGCGCGCCGGGGCCGGTGCCGAAGATCACGCGCCCCCGCGTCATGTGATCGAGCTGGACGATGCGCTGCGCGACGTTGAAGGGGTGGTGATAGGGCAGCGAGACGACACCAGTGCCCAGGCGAATGCGCTGGGTGTGCTCGCCGACGGCGGCCAGGAACATCTCGGGCGAGGCGATCACTTCCCAGCCGGTCGAGTGATGCTCGCCGACCCAGAATTCGTCATAGCCGAGCTCGTCGAGGTGCTTCGCGAGGCGGATGTCCTCGCGCATCTGGAGCATCGGATGCTCGCCGATCGGGTGGTGGGGGGCGAGGAATGCACCGAATTTCAATCGAGCCATGGTCAACCTTTCACGCGTCAAGCCCTGGACGCGCGACGGCTCGGCTCGGGCATTGTCCCGATGGCGCGAACGGATCGGCATCCTCTCCCCAGGGCGTCCCCGCGACGCCCCGCTCAAGCCACCACCTGCTTGGCGCAGGTTCTAATCGACTTGACTTAGTTGATCCGCGCCCAGGCAGGCTTTGTCAATACAAGGACGTGTCCTTGCCAGCTTGCGTCAGGGCGTGGCGGCGAGCGCTTCCTCGATCTCCTGGGTGCTGAGCCCCAGCACCGCGGAGAGGCTGGCGATCGAGGCGCCGCGGGCGGCCAGTTTGCGGATGCGATCGGCATTTACCACCATGGCGTACCCGGTCGTATCGCGTTGTTCGCGCACGATATCCTTGCGACCCGAGCCGCGCTTGCGCTGCGCTGCGGCGGTGTGGGGATCGCTTTGGGCCAGTTTGGCCTCTGCCTCAAGCCGTTCCTGCCGGATCCGTTCGCGCTCCGCCGCCTGCGCTTCGCGCGCCTTGGCGCGCGCTTCCAGCCGCTCTGCCATGTCGCCGCCGCGCGCGTTTGCACGATCTTCGCGGGCTTGCGCGCGGCGGGCGGCGCGCTCCTCGAGGCTGTCGTTCGTGCGCACCGGCACATTCGAGAGCGGCGGGCCGCCCCAACTTCTGTCTACCACCAACCACCATCAGCATATTGGCTGCCCCTATCGACAGCTTTTCCAAAGCGGCTGCCCGCTACATCGCACCACACCGATTTGCCAGCGCGATGCGGCCGGGGAACTGGACGCATCGGGCGGCGCTTGGATGAGGACTGGCTGATATTGGCCGCTTCCGTGAGTGCTCCGGCCAGCAAGGCCGGTCGCGTGCGGTGAAAGGACCAGAATGGCGGATGATGGACGTGGTCGGGCGGTGCCGAGCGGGAGACTGTCCCGCTTCGGTCGCTTTGGTCGACTCGCGGGCGGCGTGGCCGGCGGGGTTCTGGCCGAGGGCACCCGACGGCTGGCCGCGGGGGAGCGCCCGCGGATGGGCGATCTGCTGCTGACGCCGGCCAATGCCGCTCGGGTAGCCGACCAGCTGGCGCATCTGCGCGGCGCGGCGATGAAGCTGGGGCAGATGATCTCGATGGATGCCGGCGAGCTGCTGCCGCCGGAGCTGACCCAGATCCTCGCCCGGCTGCGCGACAATGCGCACCATATGCCGCCAGCGCAGCTGGAGCGGGTGCTGGCCACCGAATGGGGGAAGGACTGGCGGCGGCGCTTTCGCCACTTCCAGGCGCATCCGATCGCCGCCGCCTCGATCGGCCAGGTGCATCGCGCGGAGCTGCCCGACGGGCGAGCGCTGGCGATCAAGGTGCAATATCCCGGCGTCGCCGGCAGCATCGACGCGGATGTCGACAATGTCGCGACGCTGCTGCGTGTATCGGGCCTGCTGCCGCGCGAGATCGACATTGCGCCGCTGCTCGCAGAGGCCAAACAACAGCTGCACGACGAGGCCGATTACCGGCGCGAAGCGGCCATGCTGGAGCGCTATCGCACGTTGATCGGCGACGATCCGGCCTATGTGGTGCCCGGGTCAGTCCCCGAGCTGAGTACCGGGCAGGTGCTGGCGATGGACTTCGTAGCCGGGGCTCCGATCGAGACGCTGGAAGGTGAGCCGCAGGCGGTGCGCGATAAAGCCGCGGGGGCGCTGGTATCGCTGGTGCTGCGCGAGCTGTTCGACTGGGGCCTGATGCAGACCGATCCCAACTTCGCCAATTACCGCTGGCAGAATGAGACGGGGCGACTGGTGCTGCTCGACTTCGGCGCCGCACGGACGGTGGAGCCCGCCACCCAGACCGGCTATCACCGGCTGCTGATGACCGCGCTCGACGGCGATCGCGAGCAGGTGCGCGAAGCGGCGATCGCGGCCGGGTTCCTGGGAGAAGCCGCCGCCGCGCGCCACCGCGCGATCGTTGACCGGATGATCGATGTGATCGTGGCGGAGCTGCACCGGCCGGGCACGTTCGATTTCGGCGACCGCGGGTTCGTCTCGGTCGTGCGGGAGGAGGCGATCCCGATGGCGCGTGATCGGCAGACGTGGCACGTGCCGCCGGTCGACACGCTGTTTGTCCAGCGCAAGGTGAGCGGCACCGCCTTGCTGTGCGCCAATCTGAAGGCGCAGGTCGATCTGCGCGGCACGATCGAGGCGCACCGGCACGCGCCGCTCGGCGGCAAATCTTAGCGCCCACGGGGAACGGGCCCGCGCGACAATCGTCCTTTGCCTCGACAAGCAAAGGAACACCGTCATGGCGATCTTCAACAAGGACATGATCGAACTCGCGACCAAGAACACGCTCTGGCAAAAGGAGGTGTATCGCGATCGCAAGATCCAGATCGTGCTGATGAGCATCCCGGCTGGTGAGGAAATCGGCATGGAGACGCATCCTGCCGATCAGACGACCTTCATCGTCAACGGGGAAGCGCAGGTCGTGATCGATGGCCATTCCACCAAGGCCGGTGCGAACCACATGGTAGTGGTGCCCAAGGGATCGGAGCACAATATCGTCAACAAGGGCTCGGGCGAGCTGAAGCTCTTCTCCGTCTATGCGCCGCCTGCCGAGCCGGAGGGCGCGGCCTTCAAGACCAAGGAAGAAGCCGAGGAAGCCGAGAAGGGCCTGCTGTCCAAAGCCGCGGACAAGGTGAAGGAAGCGATCGGGAAATGAGCCGCGTCCGCCGCGTCGTCATCACTGGCGCATCGAGCGGGATCGGCGCGGCGACCGCGATTGCGTTTGCGCAGGACGGCGGCGCCGTTGTGCTGGCGGCGCGCGGCGAAGCCGGCCTCGCCGACATCGCCGCCAAATGCCGTGCGGCAGGCGGCACCGCGCACGTCCGGGTGGTGGATGCCACCGATGCCGGCGCGGTGGCCAACCTGGCCGCGGAAGCCGCGGACCTGCTCGGCGGTATCGACCTGTGGTTCAGCTGCGTCGGCGTGGGCGTGGTCGGCCGATATGAGGACGTGCCGATTGCCGACCACCGGCGCGTGATCGAAACGAACCTCATCAGCCACTTGAACGATGTGCATGCGGTGCTGCCGATCTTCCTGGCGCAGGATCGCGGCATCTGGGTGAACATGATCTCGGTCGGCGGCTTTGTGGCGACCCCCTATGCGGCAGCTTATGCGGCCAGCAAGTTCGGCCTGCGTGGCTTCAGCGAGGCGCTCCGCGGCGAATTGTCCAAGAAGCCGCACATCCATGTGTGCGACGTCTATCCCACGTTCGTCGATACGCCCGGCGTCGATCACGCCGGCAATTACACGGGCGCGCGATTGACGCTGCCGCCGGGGGCGCTGGCCCCTGAAACGGTGGCGAGGGCCGTGGTGCGGCTCGCCCGCCGGCCGCGCAATACAACGGCCGTTGGCGCACCGGCGATCGCGCTGAAGCTCAGCCAGTTCGTCATCCCCAATCTCTCGGCGGCGGTCATGAGCGGGTTCATGGACAATTGGTCCGACAAAGCGCCGCCGGGCGAGGATGGCGTTGGTGCGTTGTTCGACCCGCCCGCGACCGCAAGCGGAACCGATGGTGGACGGCGGAGCCCTGAGCAGCGGCGTGCAGCAGGCCTGGCGTTCGGCGCCACGGCGCTGATGGCGGCAGGTGCCGCAGCGCTACTGTGGCGCCGCGATCGCTGAGCGACCCGCCCGTCACGCCGGACGGCCGCTACATCGTGGTACGCGGCCGTTTGTGGCGTCGCGCCAATCCCCGGCTGGAGGACGCGACGCGCGAGCGCCTTGTGCAAGAACTCATGGCGGCGCGCCGGGCGGTCGGCGCGGCGCTTCGCGCGGCTGACCAAAGCGCGCTAGGCGCGGCCCGAGCGCGGGTGGGGGCGGCGAAAACGGCGCTCGGCGAGCGAGGACCGGTGTGGTGGGATGATGGCGCGCCCGACGAGAACCGGCACATGGCGCGCAACACCCGCTACGCCGACTGGTTCGCCGACCTGGAGGCCTCGAGCAAAACGTAGGCGATGATGTAGTTCAAAAACCAGCGGGACGGCTAGCGGCGCGGGCGGTTATAACCGCGTCTGAACCATACCGATCGCCCTTCTCCAAGATGCCTGACAATACATTCTTGCATATATGCGGGGATATCGGAGGCGGACGCTCGCGCCGACGCTTTCATTTCGTGTGAGCAGCGGCGAACGACGGCTTGCCCCACTGTGGCTGCATCGGAAATGCCGTCGTCCAATTTGATGCATTCTCTATGGAACACATCTGGTAAGGTCGCATCGGGTGTTGCTCCGGTGCGCCCAACGCAAGTGCAATCACCAGCGCGATCACTCCTGCTTCTCCACCGGCTTATGCTTCACCACTCTCGCCAAACGTTCCTTGAAGCGTTCGGGGTTGTCGTCCGTTCTAGCTCGCGAGCTGCTTCCTTGAACTTGTGGAGCTGGGTCGGGGTGGGCGTCCCCGGCATTTGCAAAATCCCAACCGTTCTGGTACCTACATGAAAGGCCGGGTGCCTTTCGGACACCCGGCTCGCAAGAGTGATAATAGTCGCGATTGCACCCCAACGGGGCTGCGAGGTTGGCAGGTGTAACAGACCTGTTTCCCCCGGAGTTCCTCGCTAGTTAGTGATGCACGGTGGAGGCTTCATTGTCCTCACCCCCTTCCTGGCTAGAGGAAAACAGCGGAGCGGAGCCTTCTCCGTTCGCACCAGAGTCAGGCTCCGCTCCGTTTCCCGAATGTTTGAGAGTCCACCCCATGCGGCCGTGGCCCTTAAAGACTAACGGATGGCGTGAGAGCAGTGACGAGAGGTTGTTTGCGCCACCACTTAAGTTGATGCCGTTTTCCTCCACCATCTCGTAAAGATCGCGGGTTCGAACCGGCTGCGTCTGTCCGATCAGGGCCTTCTTGCACAGTTCGAATGCCTTAGCTCGATCCGGGGAGAGGTTCGGCGTCACTTCGCGCCGCTTCATCACAATTTGCGGCACACCGGAGGCAAACAGGTTTCCCTCGGAAGCCACCATGTAGGCGTCTCGCGCTACCCGTAACTGCGTGAGCAAGGCAAAGCGCGGATTTCCCAGCAGCTCCGCCTCAAGCTCTTCGATAGCAAGGTCAAGCGCACCAAGCGCATCTTGTGCCATGATTAATCTCCGTTCGCACCTATCCACTACGCTCCCACCAGCCAGAACGCAACGCCTAAATCGCACCGTGGTGGAAATGTGTGGGAAGAGTGATTGAACGTGAGTGATTTGCCCCACGATCCCGGTTCACCAATGACTCACCGGTGTTTGGTACGCCAGCGCTGGATCTTGGGCTTCTCCTGCTCTTTCGCCTTCTTAGGCGTGGACGTGAGGCCTCTGATACGTGATGCACTCCCGACGATGCCCGCGAGCGCTTCTTGGCCGCGGTGGCGATCGTTGAAGCCGTTGGCGGTGCGGTGGTTGTAGCGGAATTGGAATTCGGCAAGGTGGCGGTGCAGATGCTGCTCGTCGCAGTGCTGATACACACTCTTCACGCCGCGCTTGAGGGCGATCCGATCGGAGCGGACCCGCCGCTCGCCCGTTTCATGCGCTTCAGAAGGATGAGTGCGTGACCAGCAAGCCGATGAAGATCTTGATCGCCGAAAGCGAAACGCCTGCCGCGCGCGACAAGCGCCGCGCCTCCGTGGGGCGAAGCTCCGGAGAAACCTTTCAGGCCGTGTTGCGGCATATCGCGCCGGGCGCCGAATTGCAGCGGATCACGCCTGCCGACGATGAGGGCGATACGCTTGCCGCCGGCGCGCTCGAAGCTGCCGATGCGGTGTTCCTCACGGGGTCACCGATGCACCTGTATGAGGAAACGGCTGAGGGGCGCCGGGTCGTTGAGTTCATGCGGGCGGTTTATGCCGCCGGCACGCCGGCCTTTGGCTCCTGCGCCGGGCTTCAGGTGGCCGCGGTGGCGGCGGGTGGCAGCGTGCGGGCGATGGAGCCGCGCCGCGAGGCGGGGTTTGCGCGGCGGCTCTACGCGACCGATGCAGGCACAAGCCATCCGCTGCTTGCAGGGCGACCGCCGGTGTTCGACGCACCCGCCATTCATACCGATGAGGTTGCGCGACTGCCGGAAGCGAGCATCCTGCTGAGCGCCAACGGCACGACCGCGGTGCAGGCGGCCGAGATCAGATGCGGCAAGGGCGTGTTCTGGGGCGTGCAATATCACCCCGAGATCAGCCTGTTCGAAGTGGCGGCGGCGTTGCGGCGTCAGTCAGACGACCTGGTCGAACACGGACTTGCCCCTGACGCGGAGGCGGTCGCCCGCCACGCAGCGCTGGTCGAGGCGCTGCATGAGGCGCCGGGCCGCAAGGATCTGGCATGGCGGCTGGGATTGGACGAGGAGGTTACCGTGCCGGAACGCCGGACGCGGGAGATCCGTAACTTCGTTGAGCGGCTCGTGCTGCCGACGCGGTCGCAAAGAGGGCGGGCGTAGCGGCACAGCCGCTGCCGTCGCGACCGGGTGAGGGCAGCGGCGCTGGCGAGCGCGGTGCCCAGCCATTGCGTCAGGCGCTGGCGTCGCGCGCTCGGCTCTGCCAACGGGTGTTGTCATGAAAGTGCGCGACTTCCTCTTGCTGGTGCTGATCTGCCTTGTCTGGGGATACAGCAATGTCCTGAGCAAGATCGTGGTCGGCGCATGGGGCATTCCGCCGCTGTTCTTTGCCGCGGTTCGCTTCGCGGTGGTGATCGCGGCCACGCTGCCCTGGCTGCTCCCGATGCCGCGGCCGCGCTGGCGCATCATCGTGATCGGCCTGCTGATGGGGGCGGGCAATTTTGCGTTGCTCTTCATCGGCCTGCAAACGGCAAGCCCTTCGGCCGCGGCCGTGGTGATCCAGATCGGCGTGCCGTTCACCACCCTGCTGTCGATCGTGATGCTGGGCGAGCGGATCCATTGGCGGCGCGGGCTCGGCATCGCGCTGACGCTGGCCGGCGTGCTGCTGGTGGTGTGGAACCCGGAAGGGGTGGCGCTATCGGCCGGGCTGTGGTTCGTCGTCGGCGCTGCCTTTACCGGATCGCTGGGCGCGGTGCTGATGAAGCAGGTGGAGGATGTGGCGCCGCTGCGGTTCCAGGCCTGGGTGGGGCTGGTGTCGTTTCTGCCCCTCGCGCTGGCGACCGCCGTGTTTGAGCAGAACCAATGGGCCAGCGCGACGGCGATTGGCTGGCCTTTCGTGGGCGCGGTGCTGTTTGCGGCGCTGGTCGTGTCCGTGATCGGGCATACCAGCTATTATGGGCTGATCCGCCGGTATGAGGCCAATCTGCTCGCGCCGCTCACGCTGATGACGCCGCTGTTCACGATTGCCTTCGGCGTTCTGCTCACCGGCGACCAGCTTGACCTCAGGATGGTGGCCGGTGCCATGCTGGCGCTCGCGGGGGTGCTGGTGGTCGCCTTGCGATCCCGTCCGCAAAGCCCGCTGCTGGCGGAACGCGAACAGGCCTGAACCGCAGCGGTCAGGCCGGGAGCGGAGGGTTCGCGAGGTAAGCGCGGACGAAATCGAGGTCCGACGGCTTGTCCACGTCGACGGCGGCAAGCCCATCGCGGCATTCGACCACCGCGGCGACCACGCCAGCCCGCCGGCCAAGCGCCGCGATCGCCTCCGCCAGGGACAGGCGGCCGATCAGATAGCGCAGCAGCAGCCCCGGGCCGAGCCGCCCGACGATCCGCCACGGGCGCTTGCGATCGCGCTCCACCGCCTGCCACAGCCGGACGGCGGCCTCTGCCTTGGACGTGGCGAGCAGGAAGAGGTTGCAACCCGACCAATCGCCGTCGGCGAAGCGCAGATACGTGCGGCGCGAGCCGGGCGCGGCACGCTCCACCGACTCGCGGCGGGCCAGCAGCACCGCCACATCCGCGCCCTGGGGCACGTTTGCCACGAAATCGCGAACCCATTCGGCGCGAAGCAGCGCATGATCGCCGGTGGTGACCAGCAAGGGCGCGCCGAGCGCCGCAAGCGCATTGGCGGTGCTGGCGCTGGGGCCGGCCGCCGCCGGCACCATCCCCGCGCCATGCTGCGCGGCCTCGGCGGCCACGGCCGGTGCATTGGCGGCCACGATCGCGTTCACCACACCGGCAGCGCGCAGCGCGCCAAGCACGCGGGCCAGCATCGTCTCGCCGTTCAACTCAATCAACGCCTTGTCGGAAACACCGGCATAGTCGGCGAGCGGATCGGTGCCACCGCGTGATCCCGCCAGCACCACCGCGGCTGGCATCATCGCAGCACCGTGTGGCGCCACAGCTGCCAAAGCACCCCCGGCGCGGCCATGATCGGATGACGTTCCCGGAACGGCGTGACCATCACCTGCATGCCCGTGTGCCGCTCGATCTTCCAGGCGGCATAGCGGGTTGCCCCGTCAAAGGTGAACGCCGCTTTCATCAGCCGCGCCAGGTTCAGCCGCTTGCCGGCTCGCTCCAGCCGCAACCAGGCGGTGGCAAGGGCAATGACCAGCGGCTCGGGCAAGCGGGCGGACAGATCCTCGCCATTCTGATCGAAGTCGATCCCAGCCGCTCGCCACGCAAGCGGCAGCAGCGTTTTGTAGCGCAGCTGATCATAGCCGAGGATCTGATCCTCACGCCCGGGCGCCTCCACCCGGAGCTCGGCAGAATACGTCGCGCGGAACAGCGCGCGCCAGAATGCGATGGCATCGCCATGCTCTGGCCCGTGCAGCGCGGCGAAGCGCGAGGCCGTCATGCCGGCCTCCGCTATCGCCTCGATCGTTCGTTGCCGAAAGCTTGCCCCATTGCTCCAGACCAGCGCGGCTGGCTGAACGAAGCGCGCCCAAATCGTGGTGTCGAGCGTGCCGCCCTGTGCCGCGCGCAAGAAGGTATCGAGCGGCATCGTCGCCACCTTGGCCCGGACCACCTCGCCGCCGACGTTCACCTCGTGATAGCTGACGTCGGGCCACAACAAGCGGCCGACCGCGCTGCGCGCGCGGCCTTCTCGCAGGACGTAGAAGTCGAGCAATCCGCTTAAATCGCCGGTCCGCAGCACCGAGCCGTAGAACAGAACCGCGGCGCCGCCGAGGCGACCGGCGATTACCCGGCCGGCATGCTCCACCTCAGGAGGAACAGGGCGATCGAGCTCGGCGGATAGAAAATCGGTAAGGGCGCTCACGGCGTCACGAACCGGATCGGCGCACCTGTGCGGACGTCAATCGTCCCGCCCGGGAACATTTCGCCATCAAGGATGAAGCCGCCTTCGAGCTTGAGCTGCACGGGCGGAATGTCATGCGCGTGATGATAGCCGTGCCGTTGCAGCCATCCACCTTCCTGGCCGGCCACGATCGCAGCCGCCGCGATCGGCAGCAGGCGAGGTGGCGCCTCGGCGGCCAAGACGTCGAGGCCGGCGGTTGTCTTGCCGAGCGGCTTCGTCCCGAGCGGCATCCGCTGAAGCGTGGAGGCCAGCAGCAGATAGAGATTGCGGACCTTCGTCTCGCCCGTCTCGTAATCGTAGATCTCGACCCGCTCGCCGGCTCGCCAGCGGTTTGCCAGGCTGCCAAAGCAGGTTTGCGCCACAGCACCGACCAGCGAGAGCCCGACGGCAAGGCCGTCGATCGCCCCAAACCGGTGCGTGGACTGCGCGAGCTCCGTGGCCATCACGAAGCCGCCGACGCCGAAGATGAAGCCGCAAAGCGGCTCTTGCGCATCGCGCCGGATCTCGATCGGCGACCGTGTCTGGATCCGACCAGCGGCATGGGCAGCCATGGCGTCCTGGAGCGACCAGCCGACGGGTATCCCCAGGTCGAGCGCAAGCGCATTGGTCTTTCCCGATGGCAGGAGCGCGAGGGGCGGCAGATCGTCACTGTAAATCCCGGCCGCCGCGCTGAGGACATCGCGCACCGTGCCGTCGCCGCCGTCGATGACGAGCAGCTCCAGCTCCTGTTCGGCGAACGAGCGCAGCGTCTTCACCAGCTGCTCATTCGTGGTGGGTGCGGCGGCGAGGACACCGGGGCCGATCTTGCGTTCCAGATCAACCGTCCAATTACGCCGGCTGCGCGGATTGCTGATGATCCCGACGCGCGCTGCGCCGCGCGGAAAGCGGAAGGAGGAGCTGGGCGTCGCCGTAAGCTGCTTGCGGCCGAAACCGTTCATCAGATCCGCGCGCGGTCCGACCCTGGGGTGAACAATGTCGCCGGTCGGGAATAGCACTTTCACGAAATCTGACGTCCTCACAAATTTGCAACAGACGCATGTTACGCGCCAAGCTGCAGAGTTGCCCCCGCAAGTGGGCGCAAATGCGGCATTTCGGGAGCAGAAGTGGATAAATGACCCTTCTTTCCCGGGAGCGCTTCACACGTCCGATCGATCCGGACCGCCCCATGTGCATGCGCGGGCGGGCTCGACCGGCGTTGTACGTTGCGACGGGCGTTGGTGAATTCAAGATGCTTGCCCGTCTGCCGGGCTGTCAGCCCCTGGCGAGCGCGTAGGCGCTGCGCATCAGCGCGAGGAGCGCCACAGCTGATGCGAGGAGAGATGCTGCGCCAGCGCCGATGACTCCGAACGATGGCATCAGCAGAAAGACCAGCGCAAAGAGCACAGCCGCCGAGAGCATTCGGATGCGCAGCGCCTGACCGGCATGCCCAGTGCCGAGAAGCACCGGCTCGAAGCCGACGGCCATGATGTCCAAGCCGGCGGCGAGGCCCAGCAGCACAAGGACGGGATAGGCGCCAAGATACGCCTCGCCCGCGATCAGGTGGAGCGCCGACTTCCCCAGAAGTGGCACCAGCAGGCAGGTGGCGAGGCCCACTCCCATCGCGAGCTTGGCCGATTGCCGCACGAGCTTGCGCAATTCCCCATGGCGCTGCCCAGCGTGCGCGCGGGTCACCTCCGGGAAGACGCCGCGCGCGAACAGGTCTGCGAGGCGGACCAGCGATTGGCTGAGCTGATAGGCGAGGCGGTAGTTGCCAGCGGCGGCAGCCCCGGTGAGCAGCCCCACCAGCACCACCGCGAATTGCCGGCTGGCGGCGTTCAGCGTGGAGTTCACGTTGGTGACGAAAGCAAAGTGCCAGATGCCGGGGTTTTCGGTGGCCACCGTTGCTGGCTCGCGCGAGCGCCCGATCGCAAGTGGCGCAATGCGCGCGGCGCTGATCCAATAGCCGAGCGCGGTCAGAACCTCTGCCGCTGCCCAGGCGATCAGGAAGCCGGTGAGCGTCGCGCCCTGCCACACGGCGACCAGCGCGCCGACAAAGCGTGCAATCGATGTGACGGAATCGGCCGCGGCACCGACCGCGAACCGATCGTGAAGGCGCAAAATGCCGACCGCCGTCGAGCGCACCGATAAAAGGAGGATCACGGAGAAGCCGAACGCCTGCCAGGCGAGCGACCCAGGCCAGGCGAAATGCGCCTGCATCAGCCACAATGCCGCGCCGGCGATGGCGATCCCGACCAGCGCCCCGCCGATATCCAGCGCGAGGCAGAAGCGGATCAGGCGCGAAAGCGCGCCGGCGGCGCCATTCTCCCGATGCGCCATCCCGAAGCGGACCACGATCTGCCACGTCTGGAAGCCGACCAGCGCCGCGACCGCCTGAGCCGTGCTGAGGATCAGCGTGAAGGTGCCGAAGCCCTGAACGCCCAGCGAGCGGGTGGCGAGCGCCAGATAAACGATGCTGAGCACCGCCCCGACCCCTTTGCCGGTCAGCAGCCAGCCGACATTGCGCAGCGCGCGCCGGAACGGAGATATTGCTTCAAGGCGGGACGTCAACGGCTGTCTTCCAATCGCCACCGCGCTATGGGGCACGCGGATGCGCATCGCTTTCCTCTATATCGCAGAAGCCTATCAGTGCTACCATGGCGCGGCCATCGCGCTGGAACTGGCACGCCGAACCGGCTGGACGATCGTCAACTACTACAATGACCCGGAGACGCCGCACCATTTGGCGCGGATTGCGCGCGTGTGGGGCGGTCCGCCAATCGAGGAGCGGCCGCTGCGCAAGTCGCCGCTCACCCGGGGGCTGCAGCGGCTGAAGCGCCTTGGCATGTTCAAGGACATGGTGATGCGCGACAACATCGCGGAACTGAATGGTTACGACGCTGTGTTCGCTGTCGAGAATACGGCGGCGGCGTTGCGCCGGCTCGGCGCCACGCGCCCGCGATTGATCTACAGTCCGCATGGTTTCGGCGACCGCGCACGTGGCTTTATTCCACGGATCGCGACCTTTGACCTTGTGCTGCTCGCGGGCGAAAAGACGGCTGGGCGGATGCTGGCCGAGGGGCTGATCAGGAAAGGGGGCTATGCCCTGACCGGATCGGTGAAGCTGGATACGGCGGCGCGGATCGCCGAGGCCGGCCATCTTCCGTTCGACCGGCCGCAGCCGACCGTGCTGTACAATGCGCACAAGGAGCCGAAGCTTACCTCATGGTATCGGTTTATCGAGCCGATGCTGGCGGGCTTCACGGCCGATCCGTCGATGAACCTCATCGTTGCGCCGCATGTGAAGCTGTTCCGCCGACGCGGGGAGGCGCTGCGCGACCGCTGGCGCGCGCGCAGCACCGGAAACGTGCTGGTGGATCCCGGCTCCGACCGCTGCGTGGACATGAGCTATGCTGCGGCCGCGGACATCTATGTCGGTGACGTCAGCAGCCAGGTTTACGAGTTTTTGGCTACGCCGCGGCCCTGCGTGTTCCTGAACGCGCATCGCATCGACTGGCGCGATGATCCGAGCTTCGCCCATTGGCATCTGGGCGACGTGGTAGACGATCCGGCGGACTTGATGGCCGCGATCCATGCCGCACCCGAGCGGCACGCGATGTATCGGCCGCGGCAGGAGGCGATGGCAAAGGCCAGCCTGGGGGACACGTCGCCAGGCGCGGCGGCGCGGGCGGCGGAGGCCGTGATTGCGTATCTCACGGGGGAGAAGCGCGCATGAAGGTGGGCTTTCTCTTCAATCACGATGCCTTGCACCAAATCCGCCATACGGCGCCGGTGATCGCCGAAATCGTACGCTACCCGAAGGTGGAGGCGGTCGTCCTAACGTCTTCGCTGACGCAGGAGCGCGAAGTGCGAGCACTGCTAGGCGTCGCCGCCGAACAGGTGCGGTTCGTGTCGCTGAACATCGGCAAGACCGCGGCGGCGCTGGATCGCGCGCTTCGCTTCATTGCGCCGTTCCGGCGTATTGCGACGCTGCGCGAGAATCTGGCCGAGTTCGCGGCGCTCGACGTGCTTGTGGTGCCGGAAACCACGTCGCTCCTGTTGCGCGATCGCTTCGGGCTCGATCACCCTAAGTTCGTGTGGATACCGCACGGCGCGGGGGATCGCTCGGTGGGTTTCCGCGAGGTGATGCGCGGGTTTGATCTCGTGCTTCTTTCCGGTGCCAAGGTGCGGGACCGGATGCTGGCCAACAGTCTGATCACGCCGGAAAACCATGTCATTGTCGGCTATCCGAAGTTCGACACGATCGATGATGCGCCCCCGACACGCCTGTTCGACAATGATCGCCCGGTGGTGCTCTACAATCCGCATTTCGATCCGCTGCTGTCGTCCTGGTACACGATGGGGGCGGATGTGCTTCGTTGGTTCGCTGGGCAGTCGGACTTCAACCTGGTGGTGGCGCCGCACGTCATGCTCGCGCAGCGGCGTGTTCACGCCTCCGTCGAGCACCGCGTCGTTCGCTGGCGGCGCGATGTGGCGGCGCGCTATCGGCGCTTGCCGAACATCCATGTCGACATGGGAAGCGACGCATCCGTGGACATGACCTATACGCGGGCGGCGGACATCTATCTCGGCGACGCCAGCAGCCAGATTTACGAATGGATCGCACGGCCGCGCCCGGCGCTTTTCCTGAACACGACCGGTGCCGCCTGGGAGCATAGCGCGGATTTCGCGCACTGGCATTTGGGGGAAGTAATTGACGGGGTCGAGGCGCTGCCCGTCGCCTTGGCGCGTGCCGCGCGCGAGCCTGAGCGCTTCCGCGCCGCGCAGGAGGCGGCCTTCGCGACGACCTTCTCGGTGACGGACCAATCCGCCTCCGCCCGGGCTGCGAAGGCGATCGTCGAGCGGTTCGGCGGCGGCGCCTAAGGCGTGCCCCAATCCGCCACTTGCCAGTGGCGGCTGGCCGCGCGCGCCCGCAGCTTGCGATGCGGGTTCACGGCGACGGGCTGATCGACCCAGTTGAAGGTCGGCTCGTCGGTGGCGTGATCGGAATAGAAGCGGATGTGCGTGCTTGCCCGGTCCAAGCCGCTTTGCGCGAACCACGCGGCGATCAGCGCCTGCTTGGCCGGGCCATAGCAATTGGGCCCGCCCAGCCGCGGCAGGATCTCCCCGGCCGGGCCGCGCATCGCCTCGGTCGCGATCAGATCGTCCGTCCCCAGCCGTCGCGCAATCGGCGCCGCGTAGAAGCGGTGCGCCGCGGTTGCGATGACGCAGCGGCGCCCCTCCTGCTTGTCTACCGCCAGTTGCGCGCGTGCGCCGGGGCGGATGTGATCGCGTACGAACCAGTCCGCAAAGGCCTCCGCAACGGATTCCAGTGAATGTGGCGAGAGCGAAGGGCCGAGCATGATCGCATGCATCAGTTCCTTTAGCCGGTCGCGGTCGACGATGCCGATGGCGCGCGCCGCCGCAGGACCAAGCAAAGCGGGCAGAAGCGCGAGCCGCGCGGGCCGGAGGCGCCGTGCCGCGAACAACAGGAACGGCGACCAGGTCGGCATGCTGGTGATCGTCCGGTCGAGATCATAGATCGCGAGCAGGGCCTTGGGGGCGTGGGTCATCACGCCGCCCGTGCAATGCGCAACCCCGGTGTGTCAAAGCGCGGCCTGCTGCTCGCGCCCGTCAACTGCGCCCCTGCGCGCTCAGGAGATCTGGATCGCAACCTCGCTCAGCAAGAGCCGCGCAATGGCCCGATCCGCCACTTCAACATCCAGGGCGCCGCCGATCGTTCTGGCGCCCCGGCGAACGGGATTGCGGACCAATGTTCGTGCGTAACGCTGCGCCTGTGCCATCGCTGCATCCAAATCCGGAAGCTCATTGCACTGCACCTGGTGAACGATGTTGTCAGGTGTGCGAACACGGAAGATGTAGGTGGTCATGAGGTTTAAAAGCTTGAAACAAAGCGGAGTTTCCACCTTCAACATAGGTTGTGATGAATCCGCGCCTTGGTGAAATCCGAGCTTTTACTGCCCATCATTCACCGCGGCGCGAGGATATCGTCCAGCCGGCGGACGCTCCCAGGGATCGGCTCGAGAACGGGGTAGCGGTGGCCCTCTGACCAGTCGATCGACACCTCGCGCTGATACTTGCCGGCTTGCACAAGCAAGTCGATCGGCTTGTCTGAGCTTGCCTCCTCGATCGCGCGGTCGAGCGCGTCAGGTGTGAAGGTGAGTCCGTTTACACCGATCAGCTTGGTGCCGGCGGTGATCGCGGCGTCGAAGGCGGCGCTTTCCCAGCGCACCTCCTGGACCTCCCCATCGGAGGACACGGATAGACCCAGCGAATAGATGAAGCTGCGAATTCCGCTCAGTTGCTCCTTGGCGCGCCACATCTCACTGGGCACCGCTCGGTAAACCAAGCGGTAGCCGCCGCGCTTGATGCCGGCGAGAGGCGCATCGCTGCGGGTATCATGCAGCCGCTCGACGAAGAACGCCGACCAATCCTCGTCGGCGATATCGCGCAGGGTTCGGACGACGTCGTCGAACAGGTACGTGCGGGTTATGCCGTCGACGGGCAGTTCGGCACCAAAGAAGGTGTGGGCGAAATCGTCCAACGAGCGCGCCTCGCCGGTCAGCTCGCGAATGCGCGTATCCACGTCCAGCCAGATGAGGGCGCCTTCGGTGTAATAATCCTCGCTGCGTTGCCAGCTGGGCCAGGGCAGCGGCGCACGCGCCGCGATGATCGGGTCCTTCGTCGTGTCACTGACAGGGCGCCAGCGCGATCCCGCCTGCATGTCGTGCGTGGCTGCGATATCCGCGAGTGCGCTGAGCGTTTGCTCACGCGTCCACAACCCGGAACGGGCGCATAGCACGCGGTCCCAATATTGGGTCTGGCCCTCATACACCCACATCAGGCTGTTGCGGATCGGCTGATAAAAGCATGGCGCCCATGAATCCGCGCCACGCCGATGCTTGCCGTTCCAACCGTGGATATATTCGTGCGGAAAGCTGTCGCGACGCGGGAAGCTGTTGTCCCAATCGGTGAAATATTCCCCGATGCTCGCGATCTCGCAGGAGCGGTGATGCTCCACGCCGATGCTGCCGATTTCGTCGCTAAGCGCGAGCAGCACCTCGAAGCGGTCAAACGGCCGACGCCCGAACAGTCGATCCGCTTGCGTGACGACCGCCCGGTGCGGCGCGATCTGCTCCTCAGTGGCGGCAAGCTGATGCGCCGCGTCGGCAAAGACGTTCAGCGTGACGCCGCCGTCGTCCAGCTCGATCCGGCGATAATGCCGGCCTGCCATCACCGGCGAATCCACCAGCTCATCGAGCTGAATTGTCTCGAACTGAACGGTATCACCTGTCTGGGACGCGAACGGCAACGCGGTGGCGAGCTGCCAGCCCTCCGGGAGCGTCAATTTGGCGTCGACCGCTATTCTGCGGGAGAAATGGCCTGCGGGATAAAGGACCACGCAGTTCCACTCCAGGTTCAGCAGATCAGGGCTGACGACCACGCGCCCTTGCGCGCTGCTGGTCGGCGAGAGGAACTGGAAGCGCGCGTCGATCTCGGTCGCTCCATCCGGCACGCTGACGTGAAAGGCGTGAACTTCAGTGGGGTGACGCGACCAGTGTAGTGGCTCGCCGGCTGCTTCGAACGCGAGCCCCGCAAGCAACTCGATCGGCGCTTGAGGCGCATGATAACCAGGGAGCCATTTGGGCAGCAGCAACGTGTACACGCCCTTTCCCGGGACGGGGATCACCTCATGCACGCGAAAGATGCGGCGCAGGACGTCGCTCGCATCCACGTGCAGCCGTATGGTGCCAGCAAACGCCACATCTTCCGGCTCGGGAAGGGGAAGTGGCTGCGAAAGTGGTCGGGGGAGATCCGTCATTGCCGTTTCATGCCGGGCGGGGACGGCCGAGTCCTTGATCCATGCCAAGCGCGATGGGGACAGCATCGTTTTTTTACCGATTGTGCCCGCGGCAAGTCATTGAAACAAAAGGACGCCCGCTTATATCCCGATCATCGTTCAACAACGGAAAGGAGGTGGTCGAATGTCTCATTGTCTCACGCCGCTCGCGGCAAGTCTGATGGACGTGACCTCCGCGCCGGAGGTTCTCGCCTGACGAGAGCCGCGAAAGGCTGACAATGGAAAGGCCGCTCTCGCAAGAGGGCGGCCTTTCGCATTTCGGGCGTATCGGTGTGCCGGCATTGCCATGTGCGGCGCGCTGGAGGCCGCCCATGGCAACGCCTGGTTGCTCAATATGGGATGAAGAGCGCCTTGTCCGGATCTGCCGGCTCCGCAGGAGCAGCAGGCGACACGCTTTTCTCGCTTTGGCGGCCGCGAATGGCAGCGACCAAAACTGCGGCAATCGCGGCTGTCGCGCCGGCCTTTACCGCAAAGCCCGTCTTGTTGTGCTGCCACTCCGCGCGGGCGCCCATCTCGCCCGGAATGTTGGGCACCTTGCCGCGGGTAAGGTCCTCCACCACGCCTTCCACCACGTTGATCCGGTCCGCGCCCATCAGCAGCAGCCAATGCAGCCAATCGGATTCGCTGCGCCGGAACGCATAGCGGCGGATGGCGCCGGAAAGCCCGCTTGGCGGCGTGGAGGTGCCGATCACCGCGGGCAGCCGATTGTGCTCGATCGAGCGCAGTATCTCGACGTTCGGGATCTGCTGCGTCGGGCGGGTCCAGGTGAGCCCGCGCGACTTTTGATCCTCAATATGGCGGATCGGATACGTCGGGTCGTTCTCCGGATCCGCATCCGCGCCCCAGCCGGGGATTTTGGATGTGTCGACCATTTGCTTCGTCATCGCGCGCCTCCGCTTATTGGCCATTCGGCAGCAGCACCGGCTTGATGCAGCCGTCGAGCTTTGCCGAGAACAGGTGATAAGCGTCCGCAATGTCCGCCAGCGGTACGCGGTGAGTGATCATCGCCTTCGGATTGATGTGCCCCGCCTTGATATGGTCGATCAGCCGCGGCAGCAGGCGCTTCACCGACGCCTGGTTGGCACGAATGGTGATGCCCTTGTTCACCACGTTGCCGATCGGGACCATGTTGCCGGTCGGTCCGTAAACACCGACGATCGAGACGATCCCGCCTTTTTTCACCGAGTTGATCGCCCAGTGGAGCGCAATGGCGCTCCCGGCCTCCAGCTTCAGCTTGGTGCCGAACAGATAGTGCAGCGCATTGCCGGCCGCATCACCGCCGACCGCATCGATGCAGACATCCGCGCCCAGCGAGTCGGTCTGCTTCTTCAGGAAGACGGCCATGTCGTCGATCTCGCGGAAGTTATACACTTCAGCGGGCCCGAAGACGCGGGCGAACTCCAGGCGATAGTCCAGATGATCGATGACGATCACGCGCCCGGCGCCGAACAGCCAGGCCGAGCGTGCGGCCATCAGCCCGACCGGCCCTGCGCCGAACACCACCACCGTGTCACCGGGCTGGATGCCGCCCATCTCGGCGGCCTGATAGCCCGTAGGCACCACGTCGGTCAGCAACACGGCGTCGTCGGGATCCATCCAGTCGGGGATCACCATCGGACCGACATCGGCGTATGGCACACGCACATATTGCGCCTGTCCGCCGTCATACCCGCCGGCGGTGTGCGAATAGCCGAAGATGCCGCCCACGGCGGTCGCCTGCGCATTTGCCTCGTGGCAATTGCCGAACAATCCCTGCTGGCAGAAATGACATTTGCCGCAGGCGATGTTGAAGGGAACGAGCACATGATCGCCGACCTTCAGATTGCGCACTTCCGGCCCAACCTGTTCCACGATGCCGCAGAACTCATGGCCAAAGGTCATGCCCACGCGGGTGTCCGGCACCATGCCGTGATAAAGGTGAAGGTCGGACCCGCAAATGCACGATCGCGTCACGCGAACAATCGCGTCCTCCGGATGAAGGATCTGCGGCATCGGCTTTTCGTCGACACGGACACGATAAGGTCCGCGGTAGTTCATCGCCAGCATGCGAAGGGCTCCCATACGAGCGGCGTTGCTCGATTAAGAGCTTCAAGTCGGGACGGTATCTTCAGTTCCCCTCCTTTGTTGCAAATCGGGTGCCGGGCGAGGTTTTCCGGCCGTGGGCTTGATCTGGATCATTACGAAAGAGCAGCCGCCGGCATCGTTGCAGGAACACCCCGCCCGTCCTGTCGTTGCTGACTCGACAGAGGAGCAGGACATGGCGACTTCGAGCACTGAAGCGAACACGGGCGCTCATACGCAGGGCGCTAGCAAGCAGACGATGGCGATCGGCGCGGCGGCGGGAATTGCGATCGGCCTTGCGGCCAATCTGCTGCGCAAGTCCGCGGTGCAGGCGCCATCGGCGTTCGCCGGAAATTGGGACAAGGCGCTCGCCGGCGAGCATGCCGCCGCGCTGAAGATCTTTGATCTGCTCGAGGCGACGCCCGACGGCGCCGTGGCGCGCCGTTCGATGCTTCTTGCGCAGTTGAAGCATGCGATCGGCAAGCACGCGTTTCAGGAAGAGAACGTCGTGTACGCCATGATGCGGGATCACGGGCTGACCGAAGCGGCCGATCACCTCAATCACGAACATGGCTATGTGAAGCAATATTTCTTCGATCTCGGCGAGATGCCGAAGGACGATCCGAAATGGCTCCCCAAGCTGAAGGAGTTTCGCGCCATGATCGAAAGCCACATGCGCGAAGAAGAAGAAGACCTGTTCCCGCGGCTTCGATCGCAGCTGTCCGAGGAGCAGAACAAGCACGTGACGGCAGCGATGAACAAGGAAGGCTTCAAGCTGGCCTGAGCGCTCCGCTACCGGAAATTATCTTGGAGATCGACATGACGGACAAGCAACCGATGCAGGCTGACGGCGGTGGGACGACGCCGCATGTTCCCGATGAGAATGGCGAAGTGGCAAGCCGCCGGCACAGCAGCGGGGAAAGCCAGGGCGGCGCGTATCCCAATCCGCACACCGGCAAGGAACCCGGCGGCTTTGACGGTGGCCAGACCGGACGGGCTTATCATGGCACCGGTCAGCTCGGCGAGGAAAAGACGGGTGAGCAGCCCAATGCGGGATCAACCGAATAGCGTTGGCGGCTTGCGTCACGGCGTTTGACCTGCGCCGGGACGCACGGGCGTTCGCACGATGATAGATGCCAATCGTGGCAAGGGGCGGGAGAGTCCGGATGGACTATGTAAAGCTGGGTGCCACCGGCCTCGACGTGTCGCGGCTTTGCTTGGGCTGCATGACCTATGGCGATCCCCGACGCGGTAATCACGAATGGACACTTGATGAGGAGCAAAGCCGGCCGCTGCTTCGTCAGGCGATTGAGGCCGGCATAAACTTCTTCGACACCGCGAATGTTTATTCTGACGGCAGCTCCGAGGAGATCGTCGGGCGAGCGCTGAAGGAGTTCGCGCGGCGCGACGAGGTGGTCATCGCCACCAAGGTACACGGACGGATGCGTCCCGGGGCCAACGGTGCCGGGTTAAGCCGCAAGGCGATCATGCACGAGATCGACGCCAGCCTGGCTCGCCTGGGCACCGACTATGTCGATCTCTACCAGATCCATCGTTTCGACTACGAGACGCCGATCGAGGAAACGCTTGAAGCGCTCCACGACGTCGTGAAGGCCGGCAAGGCGCGCTACATCGGCGCTTCCTCCATGTTCGCCTGGCAGTTCGCGACCATGCTGCACACGGCAGACGCGAACGGCTGGACCCGCTTTGTCACCATGCAGAACTACCTCAATCTGCTGTATCGTGAGGAAGAGCGCGAGATGCTGCCGCTGTGCGAAGCGGAAGGGATTGGCGTCATTCCCTGGAGCCCGCTCGCGCGCGGGCGGCTGACGCGTGACTGGGGCGAATCGACCGCGCGGTCAGAGACCGACAAGTTCGGCCAAACGCTTTATGCTCAAACCGCCGACGCGGACAGGAAGGTGGTCGAAGCGGTCGCTGCGGTAGCAAGCGAACGAAGCGTGCCACGCGCGCAGATCGCGCTGGCATGGGTCTTGTCGAAGGCGGTCGTGTCCGCCCCGATCATTGGCGTTTCGAAGCAAGGCCATCTGGAGGATGCCGTCGCTGCACTCGACATCGTTCTCAGCGATGAGGAGCTCCGCCGCCTCGAGCAGGCCTATGTGCCGCATGCGGTGGTCGGCTTTCAGTAGCGTGCATGGGACCGGGAGCCAGGCCGAATCGCAGAAAGGCCGGAGCCTAGCAAACTCGGCCGACGATTCGGAGCAAAGCCGGAAGTCGAACGCAAGGATCGATTCTCAGCGGCAGACTCGGCGCAGTAAGCGTCCGCGAAGGGGACGACTCCCGAGAGGACGGCAGTGCGGCCAATGGGGTCGCCGCGAGAGGCGACCCTCGATAACGCTCGGGAAAACCGCAACTTTCTCGAGAAATTTTGCGCAATCCGCAAAAAGTGTTTGACGGTTGGGGGTGTGTTCCCTAGATGGGTTTCACCGCAGCGGCGGCCCGGACGGGTTGCTGGAGTGGTTAGCGAAAACAAGGCGCCATGGTCGCCCCGCGAAAGAGGGGTAGGTCGAGGCGTCAGTTTTTGTCGCTCTTTGACATTGTTGGTTTAGATGAAGGGACATGTGGGCGGCGGCTCCGGGTCCGGCAACCTCAGGGTGTCGGTTTCTCGGTTAAAGCCAAGCCTGACCTGTATGTCCTTTGTTAC
>NZ_NBBJ01000002.1 GCF_002197665.1 Sphingomonas mucosissima | reverse complement strand
GTAACAAAGGACATACAGGTCAGGCTTGGCTTTAACCGAGAAACCGACACCCTGAGGTTGCCGGACCCGGAGCCGCCGCCCACATGTCCCTTCATCTAAACCAACAATGTCAAAGAGCGACAAAAACCGACGCCTCGACCTACCCCATCTTACCGGGGCGACCATGGCGCCTTGTTTTCGCTAACCACTCCAGCAGCCCGTCCAGGCCACCGCTGCGGTGAAACCCATCTAGGGAACACTCACCCAACCGTCAAACACTTTTTGCAACTTTCTTACACACACCCCAAAAAACTACGCTTTCCCGCCAATCCCGCCTTGCCCACTCGTCACACACATGTAGCGAATCAGACCGCCCGGCCGAGTACTTCACCAGCAGAAGCACTCTTTTAGAAGCCTACTTGATCAGTTGGTCGCGAGGGTGGGCATGGTCGACTAGAACGGCTCAGCGCCCTTGCGGACCAACGTGGCTGTAAGGCCGGCGAAGCTGTCACAGTTGACGTTTGGTGCCCGGCCGCCTTCCCGTTGCATTTCGCACATCGGTCAGACAACGTGCCGGACCACTATTGGTCCTCGCGCCCCAAGAAAGGAGTCAGTCCCCGTAGGATCCCGTGCCGCTAGATCCAGCTCATCAGAGAGAGCAATTGCAGCGCAACACTGATCCAGAACAGGGCGACGAGAGCGAGCGCTCCAGCGAAACCGGGATGAAGGCCGGTACCCGTCGTGACGCGGGTTGCGCGCGCGCTTGCTGAATAGTGGTCCTGCACCAAGCCATCCTCTCAATCGCGCGAAGCGCAGAGAAGGTATGTACCGATGTGCCATTATGATCAAAACGTAGGGATTATACTACATGGTACATTCGAGGGGCGCGGGGGACTGCGATACCACTCCAGCGTACCGGAGATGCCGCGCAAACCATTCATGCGGACGCCCCGGTCCATCAGGTCGCATGCCGTCGCGCTATCATGCCGTTCACGGCCGAGTTGCCGACGCCAATCAGCACTCTGTGCGTCCTGAGTTGCACCAGACGAGATCGTACTGATCGTGCCACCCTTGCCGTCGCTCGCCGGCTTAGGCTCGATCCGCCACACGCCGACAAGGACGCGAGGGGATGGCTAGTGATCAGAATGCCGTCGGTAACCAAGGCAACATTGCACGCTGGAGAAGCGGGCTAGCTCGCTCGGCGGCTTGTTGCGGCCGACTCCATTCGAACACGCGCATCGCGGAACGACACCAAACGACCGGCCGCTTCATCCCACAAGACGAGCCTGATCGACCGCAAGCTTTGGCGGAACGTCAAGCGGTTGATCTCTGCAAGCTCGGGTCGGGCATCAAGCGCTGCAGGAAGGCGGTAGAAGGGGATGTTGCTGCACAGGTGGTGGATGTGATGCATGCCAATATTTGCGGTGAACCAGCGTAGCACGCCGGGCAGTACGTAGTGCGAGCTTCCGAGTAGCGCGGCTTCGTGAAAGGCCCAATCCTTACCTTTGCTCCAGTGCGTCTGCTCGAACTGATGCTGCACGTAGAACAGCCATACGCCCGCGGAGCTTGCTATCAAGATAATCGGTAGTTGGATCAGCAAGAAAGCTCGCCAGCCAACCAGCGCGATCAGACCTGCGGAGATCACCGCGATCGCGCAGTTCGTTCCCATGGCACTAAGCCATGGCCCCCGCCCCTCACGCATGTGACCGAGCGGGAGTCGGTACCGCAGGAAGAATAGCCACGCGGGGCCAAGCCCGAACATTACGGCGGGATTGCGATACAGGCGGTAGCGGAGACGGCCCCAAAAGCTAAGTTCTCTAAACTCACGCACAGTGAGTGTATCGACATCGCCCGTGCCGCGCCGGTCGAGGTTGCCCGTGCCAGCATGGTGCGCCGCGTGCCCTCGGCGCCAAAGGTCATAAGGGCTTAGCGTCAGCACACCGATGCAGCGCCCTACCCAGTCGTTTGCGCGGCGGCCTTTGAAAAAGGCGCCGTGCCCGCAATCGTGCTGAATCAAGAACAAGCGCAGGAGAAAGCCGGCCGCGGGAAGCGCCAGGAGCAGCGTGATCGCGTAATGCACGTCCAGCGAGAGCCACATCAGAAACCAGAGCAGTGCCAGCGGGGCGGCACTTACCGCGAGCTCAATGAAACCGCGCACATTGCTCGGCTGACGAAAAGTGGCGAGATGACGTGCGATCTCCCGGAGGTCGCGCGGCTCGCTCCCGGGGATGCGACTTGTTCCTGATGACTTCGCGGCATTCGATGACATGATTCGAACTGGACCTGACTTCGTCAAAGCGCGTGCGCGTAGGGTGGAACCCGCCGTGCCATTGTCGCCATGACGCTGATGGAGAAGAAGGTAACGATCAGTGTGCCCATTAAGATGCTTCGGCTCGGCTCATGTTACCGGTCGGTTCAACAACTTAGCCGCTGGTGGACGCCTAGCAGCCCTCAGCGACGATCGTGTTACGAGACGAAGATCCAGTCGCGGAGGTTCACAGGTCCGTCAAGGGTCTGCGATCGGGCCAAGCAGACGTGACGGCGTGGTGGCTCACGAGGTAAGAGCGGCATCCCCGAGGCAAAGCAGGAAGCAGCATGTCCGACGACGATTATGTCTATGACGAAGATACCGGTGAGTGGGTTTCGGCAGCCGAGTTGTTCGCCAAGCGTGAGCTCGCCGGGCAAGTCGAGGTACGCGATGCGGTCGGCAATCTGCTCGCCGACGGCGATCAGGTCACGCTCATCAAGGATCTCGACGTAAAAGGCGCCGGGCAGACGCTGAAGCGCGGCACGCTTATCAAGTCGATCCGGTTGACGGGCGACCCGCAGGAGATCGACTGCCGCTACGAAGGGATCAAAGGCCTCGTGCTCCGCGCCGAGTTCGTCCGCAAACGCTGACAAACGCCGAAATCGGCCACGTCGCTCGGAGCAGCGATCATCGCGCCGAACGATGCGCCTCACGGATCACGCGCCAGAGTCGTCCAGCACGTTGCCTGCTGCGATCTGCTACCGCTGTTGCAAGGCACACTTGCCGTAGAGGCCATTGCGCCGCGCGACTCGCCCCTCCGGCCATGCCGCGAGGCGGCGCATCGCTTTATCCGAACCCCAAATCGGAGCGATCTTGCGCTCGCGACGGGCCCGGATGGCGTCAACGCACGTTCCTGCAGCGACCATCACCAGCTGGCACGCGCCGGCGAAGCGGCTGGTCTCAGCATTGGAAGGATTGCGCATGTCGACTCCCGAGGATCTCCAGGAAATCTACACGGACGAGTTGAAGGACCTGTGGTCGGCCAACGACCAGATGCAGAAGGTGCTCAAGAAAATCGCCGGCAAGGCAAGCGATCCGGCGCTGAAGGAAATGCTGGGCAAGTCTCTCGAGGGCATCGCCAAGCACACCGATGTCGTGAAAGAGCTGATCGCCGGGCAGGACGAGAAGGTCTCCAAGGAGCATTGCAAGGGCATGGAGGGTCTGGTGGCCGAAGCCACCAAGCACGTGCTTGAGGAAGGACCCAAGAAGGGCCCGCTCCTCGACGTTCTGATCATCGCGCAATACCAGCGGATGACCCATTACGGCATCGCCGGCTTCGGCACGGCCGCGGCCTACGCCGAGGCTCTTTCCTTGAAGGACGACAGCAAGAAGCTGAACCAGGCCACCAAGGAGATCTACGGCGGCGACGAGTATATGACCAAGCTCGCCGAAACGTCGGTCAATCTGCAGGCAGAAGACGCCTGAGGGACGTTGCTCGCTCGGCTGAACCCGAGCGAGCACCAACCCCGTACGACCATGGATTTTTGTTCCGTCGTTCAATGGGACGGACAATTAGTGGTTGCGAAAAGGTGTGAAACAGCGGCTTACCGCCAGACAGGCGCGGGCGCCTGCTTGATTCCTCACGGAGGTGAGCGCCTCCTGCCGCATTGAAAGCGTGGAAAGCCGAGAGAAGATGCAAATCATTGTTCGTGACAACAACGTCGACCAGGCACTCCGCGCGCTGAAGAAGAAGCTGCAGCGTGAGGGCGTTTACCGCGAAATGAAGCTTCGCCGGCATTATGAGAAGCCCTCGGAAAAGCGTGCGCGCGAGCATGCGGCCGCTGTCAGCCGCGCCCGCAAAGCCGATCGCAAGCGCGCCGAACGGGATAGCTGACACTTCCCCCGGGGACCGGGTTGCCGGTTTCAGGGCGGCGCCAAGGTCTCTTCGGCACCGGACAATTGCTCATCCAAGCACGGCGCCGTGCCGTGATGTCGGCCGTTCGCTCTGGAGCATGCAGCGGCGACTGAGTGGACGAGAATCTGTCCACTTCGAAGCGCGGCTGACGGGAAAGCAGCCGTTACGAGAACCGTTTGCGCAGGAAGAATCGCTTCTGCCCGACGGGATGGTCGTCGAGCGTGCCGAAGACCTCATAGCCCAGCTTTTCATAGAAGCCGCGCGCTTGGAACTCGAAGGTGTCGAGCCAGACGCCGATACAACCGTTGGCACGGGCGATGCTCTCGGCTTGCTCCAAGAGCGCCCTTCCGTGGTTTGCACCGCGGTGTTCCTCGGTCACCGCAAGCAGCTCCACGAAGAGCCAGTCAAAAGCGCATCTGCCCCACAGGCCGCCGACGTGCGCGCCGCCTTTGTCGGTCAACAACACGACCACGGGCTGGATGCGCGGATCGCTCGCTTGGCTTTGATTATAGGCGCGCAGCGGAGCGAGAACCGCCTCTCGGTGCGCCGCGGATGGCTCGTCGGGTATCGAGATGCGCAGCGTCATTGCGCGAGCCTATCTGAAACCGATCGGCGTTCAACGGCCGCTATCGGGTGTGGCGTGGCACTGGGTTACCGAAGCGGTCGCTCGTTCATCATCGGCAGGCCCAGTTGCTATGGCTGAGCCGCCCATTCTGCGGGGTTCTCCTGCCCGCCGATGAGGGCGAGCCCATGCGCGATGGAGGTCAGCTCGCCGCCAGTAGCGATCCGGTCGAGCCCGAACCGCCGCTCGAACATGGCACGGACAGAGGGGATCAACGAGGATCCGCCGGTCAGGAACACGCGGTCGATGTCATGTTCTGCAACACTCCCGCGGGCGAGCGCGACATCCAGGGCGGCCTCGATCCGCTGAAGATCTTCTGCAATCCATTCCTCGAAGTCGGCCCGGCGCACCTCGGCGGCGATGTGGACGCCCTCGCCCATGAACCGGAACTCCGCATGCTCGGCACTCGACAATTCGCGCTTGAGCCGTCCCACCGCGTCGTAGAGCGGAAAGCCCTGCTCATGCTCGATCAGCGCAATCATGCGGCCGATAGGCTCGGGCTCGATCGCATAGCGCTGAAGCCGGCGCAGTTCTTCCAGCGTCCGCCGGTTGCGCATCATGGCAAGACGTGACCAGTCCGCGAACTCGGCGAAGTAGCCGCCGGGTATGTCCAGCACCTTACCCATCGAGCGATATTGCCCGCCCCGGCCGAGCAGCGGCAGGACGAGCCGCTCCACGATGCGCCGGTCGAACCGATCGCCGGCGATGCCGACGCCCGACGATGCCAGCGGCACGCAGCGCCGGGAGACTCCGGGCTCCCCGACGTGCACGAGCGAGAAGTCGGTCGTGCCGCCGCCGAAATCAGCCACCAGGATCGTGGCGGGCTCGGTAAGCCGGGCGGCATAGCTGAACGCCGCGCCCAGCGGCTCGTGAACATAGACGATCTCTGCGCCGAACGCGCGAAACATCAGATCGTAGCGCTGGCGGGCGAGCGCCGGGTCAGCGCGGGCACCCGCATACTCGACCGGGCGCCCCACGACCACGCGGGCAGGCCGGCGGTCCAGCTGTCCCCCCGCATGGGCGACCAGTTTCTGGAGGAACAGCCTTCCCAGGTCCTCGAACCGGAGCGGCCGGTTGAAAATCATCGCCCTGTCGAAGAGCGGGCTCGCCGCCACCGTTTTGAACGATTGAACAAAGCGGCTGTCGAGCGGCGATTGGAGGTATTCGGCGGTCGCCCAAGGCCCCGCCTCATGCGCCACGCCGTTCCAGCCGGTTTCTTCCTCCCAGAAGCATAAGGCCGAGCGAAACACCGCGCCGGTTGCGTCCGCACCCGCAAACTCGAGGAGCCGTGAGTTCTCCACCCCGTCTGCGAGCGCCACGACCGTGTTGGTGGTGCCAAAGTCCAGCCCAAGGGCAGCGGCACCCCCGGAGTTGTCCACGATGTGCCTCCCCTAACCGAATAATCGCCAAAGGCGGGTTACGGCTCTTACGCCCGCCGGATCAAACCGCAACTGCTGCCGAGCCAAGGCCTCGCAACTCTAGCCCTAGGCGGGCGAAAAGCGGTTTGATGTTTCGTGTTCGCGTAGGCCATTCGGACAAAGCCGTTGATCATGGTAGCTCAACAAACTCAAAGTTCGTCGTCCTCCCGCGGCCATCATTCAGCAACTTCAGTTCGCACGCCCCGCCTGCACTGACTCAAACCACACCATATCCGTCCGCCAGCCGCGTTCTCCCGCGAGCGTTGCGATGCGATTTCGCCACTCGCTGCCGCGGGCGCCCAAGTCTGGTGCGAGCGCGGCGGTGTCGAACGGACCCTTGCCGGTTACCAGCAGCAACCCGGACCAGCCGGCATGATCAAGATCGATCTGGAGGCGGTAACGGTCGCGGCCGAGGTCAGTGATCGGCACGCCGTTGCGTGAGGCGCGCACCTGATCGAGGAAGGCGGCACGGCTGGGAATCACCATGTCGATGCGGCCGGATGGCTCGAGGCCCAGCAGCGCGAAGTCGAGCGACGGATCGGCAATGGCGATGCCGACGATAGCGTTGGCGGCAACCCGCCCGGCATAAGCCGAATCGGCCGGCTGCGGACGCATTGCGAAGCGACGCTGCGGCACTGACAGACGGCTCGCGCCCGTCGCCCGGATCTGGCGAAACGCGTCGAGCGCGGCGCAGCCAGCCGGGGTGATCAGCGATACGTCGGCGAAATCGATGGCACGTGCATCGCTGCCCGCGCCGCGCAGCGCCGCGGCGATCTCGCCCTGCGCCTGCGCTGGATTACCTGCCACGCCAGCCAGCGCCACGTCGATCCCGCCCGCGCGCTCGGCGATATTGGTGATGCTCAGCCACGTGCACCCGACTGAGGGCAGCGCCGCGTCGATCGCCGAACGCGCGCGCTGCATCGTATCGGACGCCGGCGCAGCGTTGGTGGCGGGCTGCTCGCCCGGGCGCAACGCGAACAAGGCCACAACAACGAGCAGCACCGCCACAACTGCGCCGACCGCGATCCAGCGCACTGGCAGCGGCTGCGGCGAAAGCGCATCTACGTCGCGCAACGCCGCAAGCACCGCTTCCATGTCGCGGAAGCGATCGGCCGGATCGACCTTCACCATCCGCGCCACGATGGGACGCAGCGCGGCGGGTAGTGCGGAGAGGTCGAACCCCGCCCGTCTCTTGTCCACCGCATCGACCAGCGTACCGCCCAGCCCGAGATCGGCGCCGCGCGCCACCGCCAGTATCACCAGCCCGAGGCTGTACACGTCGGTCCATGGACCCAGCGAGCGGTCGTAATCGCCCAACTGCTCGGGCGCGACATAGCCCAGCTTGCCCGCAAACCCGTCGCCGACAATCGTCTTGCTGCCGGGGTCGAGATCCTTGGCGATACCGAAGTCGATCAGCTTCGCGCGCGTCAGATCGTCGCCGGCAAGCAGCACATTATCCGGAGACACGTCGCGGTGGATCGCGCCGAGCCGGTGCGCCGCTGCTAGCCCTGAGGCGAGCCGGCGGAGCAGGCCCGTAAGCGCCGCGGGATCGGGCCGCAGTGTACCAAGTCGGTCCGACAGCGCCGTTCCGTCGATATATTCGGTAACGATGTAGAAGACGCCCAGCTCAGGATCAGTCGCCGCGCCGCGATAGTGCACCACCGCCTCATGGTGCAGCCGTGTCAGCGTCTGCGCCTCGCGACGGAACAACGCGATCACATTGGGGTCCGCCGCCAGCGCGGGGAGCATCACCTTGATCGCGACGCGCTCGTCGGTGGCGAGGCTGGTGCCTTCGAACACCTCGCCCATCCCACCGCGCGCAATGAAGCGGCGTACCGAGAACATGTGGTTGAGCGTGTCGCCGGCCTTGATCCCGCCGCTGCCTGGTGGCGGCGCGCCGGGAGCACGCGGGGAGTTGAAGACGGTACGCTCGCCCTCCGACTCGTCCGGCAGGCGCGGGTGATAGACGGTGCGATCGTCTTCCTCCCCATTTGCGTCCCGATTATCGGCCCCTGTATTCATCGCACTACACTATCGAGCGCTGCGCGGGTCGTCTCCTGCACAGTCACCAGAATGGCCGTGACATTATCGGGCGCGCCGGCCGCAAGCGCGGCGGCGATCAGCGCGTCCAACCCCGCCTGCCGATCAGGCAGCGCCATCAGCCGCCCGATCTCGGCTTCGTCCACGGTTCCCGTCAGCCCGTCGCTGCACAGCAAGAACACGTCGCCCTCCTGCGCCTCGTCCGATACCACGTCCACGGCCAGCCGGGCGCCGACCCCAACGGCGCGCGCCAGCACATGCCCGCGGGGATGGTGGCGCGCCGCCTCCTCCGAGATCAACCCGCGATCGACCATCTCCTGCACCTGGGTATGATCGCGCGTCAGCGGGTGAAGCAGCCCCTCGCGCAGCACATAGACGCGGCTGTCTCCTACCCAGAGCGCTGCGAAACTATAATCGCGCACCAACAGCGCGACCACGGTCGATCCCATCTGTTGCGTACGTCGTTGCGCTTCGGCCCAGATGCGGCGGTTGGCGCTGTGCACCGCATCCGCCACCGCCTGCGTCGCAGCGGGGAAGCCCTCTGGCAAGGTGAGGCTTTCCAGCGCCTGCACCACTGCATTCGAGGCCCAATCGCCATGCGCGTGTCCGCCCATACCGTCCGCCACCGCCCATAGCCCGATATCGCCACGATCGCAGAAGCGATCCTCGTTGACGGCACGCTTCAGCCCCGGATGCGTCGCAGCAACCGCGCGGGCGCGCAGACCGCCGGTCATGCCAGCATCGCCGTCAGGAGATCGGCAGGCCGCTCCCCTGCGCGCTCGGCCGCGTGACCGAACCATCGCGCGACCGGCCTCGCCGGCGCGGTCCCCGCCTCCTTGGCCAGACGATCGGCGCTCCAGCCCTCCGTGATCGCGGCGTAGAGCAGATCCTCCGCATCTTCAGCGTCGGACGACAGCAGCAGCACGGGATAGCGCCGACCGGCAGAATCCTGCGACGGCGCCAGCGCGCCCGTCACGCCATTGCCCTCCGCTCGCCACGGCTGCGCAACGTCGAACCGCTCCTCGAAATCCGCGCCATAAACATCGCGTGCGGCGAGCAGGGCGGCGGAGAGCCAGTCATCAAGCGCCACCCGCTCCACCGCCGCCATCCCGCGCGCGACGAAGTCGCCGTGCGCGGGCAGCTTGCCGAACACCCAGGCGCTCATAGGCTTCCCGGACAGCGGAACGACCATAGCCCCGCGCGGCTGAACGGGTTGCGCTTGCTAGGCAACGCGATGGCAAGCGTCACCGCGGCATTGCCCTCACCGAAGGTCGCGCGCACCATCTGCTCGCCAGCGTTGCGCTTCTCCGCCTTGTCCATCAACCGGAACAATGCCCATGGCCCCTCAGCCTCGATCCGCTCCATCTCCGGCCCAAGCGGCACATCATTGGTGTTCCCCGCCACGCCCGCCGGGCCGTAGATAACCAGCGACGCCTCGGGCAGGCCGCCAGTGGCTGACCACAGCAGCGGTTTCGGCTGGTTGCTCCCCGGCGTGAAGCGATAGCGCGTACCGCCGCTCGACAGCTCAACCGTGCCTACGCCGGCACCGAAGCTCGCCACCTGCACCTTGATCGGCAGGCCGCCGGCAAGCAGATCACGCAACTCCACCGTGCGCGCGAATGCCTCGGGCGAGGACGGGTTAAGTGCGCCGGCCACCGGATCATCCTCGCGCCAACGCCACACCGGGCCTTCCGTGTCGATCATCGACGCCAGCCGCGTTCGCACGAATTGATCGACCACGCCGCCCATGCCGAACACGCGCAGCGTCTCAGCCATCGGCGCGTCCGGCGCATCGCCCGCGAAGAAAGGGTAGTGCTCCTGGGCAACCTCCTTGCACGCCGGAAGGACAGTCTTGGCGTAAGCGTCAGTCACTGCGCCGCTCGCCGCGCCGATCTGCGCCGCCGCGCCGCCGCCCGCCGCCTCGTTTACGAACGACTGAAGCTGCGGCGGCGCGCCCGCGGCAGACGCCTTCACGGTGGCCAGCGCCGCCGCCATTGACGCCTGCGTCGCCTCCGACCCGCCGCCGCCGCCCACCGACTGCGCCGCGATTACCGCCTGCCCCGCCGCCTTGATCCCTGCGACGAACTCATCGATCGGCGCCGACCCGCGCCCGTCGCCAACATATTCGTGGACGCTCTCGAAATAGGCGGTGATCTCGTCCCCTGCATCGAGTCCGCGCGCCCGATCGCGCCCGATCTCGTCGGCGACACGGCCTAGGCGCGATCGGTTCATGCCATAGCGCCCCGCCTTCTTGAGCCCCGCCTGCACCCCGCCAGCGAACACGGTATTCTTGCGCAGCTCCAGCAACACGCGCTTCATCGGCGATGGGCTCTTGGTGAAGGCGCCGAACGCCGCCGGGTTCTGGAAATAAGCCCCCGGCTTCATCACCGCGATCACCCCATCCCACGCCGCGATATAATCCTTGGCGTAGAGCCCGGCGACACCCGGCCGCACGTTGGAGAGTTCCTCGCCCACGCCAGCCTCCTCGGCCCCGCCGAGCACCCACAGGTCGCGCTTGAGATCCTGCTGCACCGTGGCAAGGCCGGGCAGATACGCCTTCTCGTATCCAGCCCGCGTAAAGAAATAGGGGATGCGATAGTCCGCAACCGCATCGGGCGCGGCAAAGGCGAGCACATCGCCCTGCGACAGGATGTTTGCCGCCTCCCAAGCCGGCCCGGCGGCCGCCGCCTTCTGCCGCATCACGGCATAGGCACGGTCCGCGAGGCTTAGCGTCTGCACCGCGGCGCGTGCCGAGGCGACAAGATTAGCGTCGAGCGGCGGCTTGCGGTTCGGCCATACCGAGGCGAGGTCGCGGTCCTCCAGCAGGGCATCGAGGTGCCGTGTCAGCGCGGTGCGCTCGGCTTGGCTGTCTGCACCCGGATACAGCTCGTCCGCCCAGTCGCCCGTCACCCAGGCTTTCACGGCCTTGGCATCCATCGGGCCCCGCTGGCCCAACATCAGATAGACCTTGAGCGGTTCGTACAGCCGCATCGGATCGTTGCCGTATGCCGTCATCACCGCTTCCAGCCGCAGCAACAGGCGCGGCAGCATGATCCGCCGCAAGGCAGCGCGATACGTCTCCTCCGCCTGGTTGCTGAGGCTGCGCTGGTAGAGGCCAAAGGTCATCATGAGCGGCGGACCACCCGCGCGCCGTTCGGCATAACCGCGCGGCAGATTGCGCAACGTGTCCAGCGCTGGCAGTGCCGCCCGCAGATCGGCGTCGTCCTCGCGCACTTGCACCAGATCGACCCCCGCCTCGCGCAGCTGCCGCTCGGCCACTGCCGCTCGCTCGGCGACATCGTTCTGGAACGCCCGGTTGCGCCCGTAGCTGATCCCCCAAGCCGCCAGCACCAAAGCGGTTGCGACGCCAATCGCCGCCAGCGCGCCGATCAACTGTGCGCGCCGCCGCGTCTTCGCCTTGAGATCGGTCGAAACGAGCCCCGCCTCGGGGAACATCACCTCGGTCAGCAGCCGATTGAGGAAATAAGCGCGGCTGCGCGTCTCCACCGCGCCGCCGCCGACCGGCGCTTCATAAACCTCGCCCATCGCGGCGAGGATCCGGTCCAGCGGCGCACCTTCCTGCACCCCGCTGGTCAGATAGAAGCCGCGCAGCTGCGCCGGCGCCTCATCACCCGCGACGAACGCGCCCTCCGCGAAGCGCATCAGCCGCGCACGTAGGGATCGCAGCTGCGCCGGGAAGCCGAGCATCATGCCGCGGCGACGCTGGTCGACTTCCTCGAACAGCCGGCGCGCCTGGCGATCGTGGATCGCCTGAGCGGACGTATCAAAGGCCTGCGCCAGCGCCTCGGCACTCGGCCGACCTTCGCCGTAGGGCAATGTCGCGCCGAGTACCGCGCGGCGGCCCTCGACGTCGAGATCGTCGAAATAGGCGTCGAAGCCGGCGAGCAGATCGGCCTTGGTGACGATGAGGTACACCGGCACCGCCGTCTCCAGCGTGCGGCGGAGCTCCACCAGCCGCCGGCGCACCGCGCTCGCATGCGCGTCGATCGCGGCGCAATCGCTGCCGACCAGCAGGTCGACGCCCACCGCCACGATGATTCCGTTGATCGGCTGCGCCGGGCGGCTCTTCTTCAGCAGCGACAGGAAGGAGGCCCAGCCCGCGGCATCAACCGTCGCATCGGAGTCCTGCGTCGTATATCGGCCCGCGGTATCGACAAGCACCGCCTCGTCGGCGAACCAGAAATCGAGATTGCGCGTGCCGCCGACGCCCTTCACCGCCTGCTCAACGAACGGGAAGCGAAGGCCGGAATGCAGCAGCGCGGTCGTCTTGCCAGCACCCGGCGGCCCAATGATCACATACCACGGCCGGCTGTAGAGATAATCGCGCTTGTTGCCCGAGGCGGCGCGCAGCTTGGTCAGCGCCTCGCCCATCCGGGTGCCGAGCGCGCGCCCTTCCTCCTCTGCCGCGTTCGGCCCGGCAAGTTCCATGGCGATCGCATCGGCGCGCTTCTTCGCCTGCCGGCGCCGCAATCCCCACCACAGCCCCCATAGCAGGACAATGATCACCACGCCGGTGATCCGCACGCTCCACGGCCGCCAGAATGCGAAAAACCACGGCAGCGCGAAGACGACGATCAGCGCCAGGATTAGCGCCGTCGTCAGCGTGACGGTGTACCAATTGGACAGGAACCGCCCGAGCGCGAAGAAGAACCGCCGCATCAGTAGCGCCTCGGCACGATGATCTCGACCCGCCGGTTCTGCGATTTGCCCGCGGGTGTGTCGTTCGATGCGATGGGCACGCTTTCCCCCAGCCCCTTGGTCGAGACGCGCGACGGATCGGTCAGGTCGCTGCGGATTAGTTTTCCGACCGTCTCGGCGCGCGCTTCGGAGAGCGCCATGTTATCCGGGAAGCGCACCGTCGCGACGCGATCGTTGTCGGCATGGCCCTCGATCAGCACAGATCCGCGCTCCGCCTCGATCGCGCGGCCGATGCGGTGAAACAGGGTTTCGCGCCCCGCTTCCAGTTCGTCCGACCCGGACTCGAACAATTGCCCCACGGTGGTGCGCACGCGCACCGTCTGCGCATCCTCCTCCACCGTCACCAGCCCCTCGCGAATCTCCGGCTCCAGGAAGCGGGCGATGCGCGAGGCCTGCTCGCTTTGCTGAGCCGCCATTTCCGCGGCCGGTCGCGACAGCGTCAGCCGCGTATCGGGGTTGAGCGCTGCGAGCCGATCGGTCGGCAGGTCACCGCTCGACGCCAGCATCAGCCGCAGGACGGCATAGACCAGAACCAGCAGCGCCAGTGCGCCCGCCGCGGCCAGCGCCAGCACGTTCAGCCCGATCCGCGCCGCCGGCGCCTTCTCGCCGCGCCAGTTGGGCACCAATTCGATCTGCGAGAGCGAGCGCACGTGCGGCAGCGCGCCGTGCAGCCGCGTCATGATCTCCTGCAAGCGCCGCCGCCCGTCCGGCATCACGCGGAAGCGGCCCTCGAACCCGGCAGCGAGACAAGCGTGAAAAAGCTCGATCAGATCAAGATTGTCGCTCGGCACGCGCAGCATGTCGTCGACCAGCTGCCAGAAGCGGTCGCCGCCGATATTTTCATGAAAGAATTGCACCACCATCGATCGGCGTGCCCATTCGGCGCCATCGGTGCCGATGCCGGGCAGGTTCTGCGCCACGTCGTCGGCCGTCGCGCAGACGGCATATTTGGCGCGCTGTCGCTTTTCCTCGGGATAATGCAGCCCGATCGCCCGCTCAAAGGTCGCGATCGCCTTCGAGCATTCGCGGTGGAACTCCGGCATTGGCATCCGCACACGCCCGGCGCGCACGGCGGCGAGCAAGGCGAGCACCGGCTCCGCCTCGGCCAGCATGACGTTGCGGATACGCGGCGGCGTCGCCGGCAGCGGCACGTCATCGTCGCTCAGCCGCGTCGGCGCAACAGGCGCATGGCCGGTCCGCGACAGCGGCGGCGGCGCGCCATAGCCACCCTCGCCTGGCGATCCCGCGCCGCGCTTCAGCCCCTGCAGCGGAGAGGGGCGGAACACCGTCTTGTCGCCGTCATCCCCCCCGTTGCTCATCTGGCGCTCCGCTTCACGCACCAATACTCCAGCTTCAGCCCCGGCCAGTCACCCGCGACATGCAGGCCAAGCGCCGTGGCCGTGGCGAAATCCTGCCAGTCGGGCGCGCCGCGATCGAGCTCGAAATAGACGAATCCCGGCAGCACGCGGAGCTGCGGCGGCGGCGTTGGCGTGTGGCGCAGCGGCACGCCGGGAAGCGCCGAATCGACGATCTGCCGCATCTTCTGCACCGACCCGATCTTGGCGACCGAGGGGAACAGGCTGCGGATCTCCTCCACCGGCGCAGCGGCGGCGACCGCCAGGTAGAAATACCCGGTTTGATACAGATTGTTGTCGGTGATGCGCGAAACGTAGGCGCCCGGCCCCGCCTGATCGAGCGGCAACTGGATCGCATTCCGCTCGAACACCGCGGACAGCATCGATTGCAGCAAATCGAACACCGGCTCGAAACAGGTCTGCGGATCGACATGGTCGTAGCGCGGCAGCGGCGGTGCGCGCCGCTCGGGGCGGATCAGCGTCGCCAGTTCGCCCGCCATTGAAATCAATGTCTCGTACAGGCGCTCGGGATGAACCATCGGGAGATGCTGCAGATGATCCAGCACTGGCATCCAGCGATTGAGCGCCTGAAGCAGCAGGAAGCCGGTGAACGTGTCCTGCCCGCCGTCGGTGGCCTCCACCGCGCGTAGTGCCAATTCTCCCGCGCGCTGCGCCGCGCGCCCGATGATGTCCGAAAGCCCCGCACGCAGCCGCGTCGCCGCAGCGAAGTCCAGCGTCGACGGGATGTAGCGATCGTCGAGCATAAGTTTCTTGTTGTCGACCTCGCGCACCCGTGCGAGGCCCAGCGTCACGCGGCCATAGGTCTGGTCACGCGTCACGCCAAAGCGCAGGTTCGGGCGGGCTAGCCCGATCGGCTCGCTTGTCCGGTCGCTTGAATAGGCGTCGATCACCTCGGCATCGTCGACCAGAAAGCGCGCATCCAGACTGTCGGTCTCGGCATCGCGAAACTGCACCGCGCCCGCCTGCCGCGCGGGCAGCGTCAGCGAGACGAGCGCATCGCGCGCATCATCGGGCACATCGAGCGGCGGCGGCGGCGGCATGTCCTCGGGGATGGCGAAGGGCGTGCCATCGGGCATGACGCCGACCGCACGTGCGATCGCGAACTTGCCCAAGGCGGCGAGATCGTCGTCGAGCACCAGCTCGGTCAGCCCCCAGGGCCACGGCCGCACGCCGCCCACGCGCGCGTTGAGCTGCGCCTCGATGTGCCGGTCCTGCGCCTGGAAATGCTGCGGCCGCAGGAACATTCCCTCGGACCACGCGACCCTGTTCTTGTCCACGTCTCGTCAGCCCCCCAAACCCGACACCGCACCGCGGCCAGTTGTCAAAACGCGCCGCCCCGGCAATAGCTTTCCTGCCGGCACCGCGCTGGTGCAAGACCAGAACGGAACCGGCGTGTACGACCGCAACGATCCGGAGCCATCCTTCGATCCCCGCTCGTGGGGCACCGCACCGCCGGCTGCACCGGCGACGGCCGCACCGATGTCGTCGCCTACCAAGGTCTCGAAGCCGCGAACCTTACCCACAGGCGTGGCCCTCGCGATCGCCGCCGCGGGCGCAATCGCCGCGTACACCGCGCGCGCGCCGCAGCAGCCTCAACCCACGCCGACGGCCACCGCCAGCCCGGCTCAAGCGATCGATCAGCGCACGCTCAACGTGCCCGGGCCGGCCAGCATCGCCGCGAGCCTCACCGCCCTGGGCGTGACGCAGACTGATGCTGACACGGCCGGCACGCTCGCCATCGAAGAGCTCGCCGACACAACCGGCCCGTTGCGCCTGGAAGTATCGATCGCGCATACCCGCCTGCACGCGCTCACGGCGACGCATGCTGATGGCGGTGGCGTCGTCATCGAGCGCGACGCGAACGGCACGCTCGCCGCCAAGTCGCTGTCGGCGAAGCTCACCCGCCGCCTCACCTTCATACGCGGCGAGCTCGATGGCGAAAGCTTCTACAGCTCCGCTGTTGCCGCCGGCGTGCAGGACGTGCTGGTCGGCGCCTTTGCCAACGCCTTCCGTTACGATTTCGACATGCAGCGCGAAGTTTCCGCCGGTGACGTCTTCGAGGCGGGCTTCGAGGAGCGCGTCAATGCCGATGGCGAGCCGGTCGGTCCGGCGACGCTCGTCTATGCCTACCTTGCCACGCCCGCCAAGACGCGCGCCCTGTACCGCTACCAGCTCCCCGGTGCGCCGGAGGCAGAATGGTTCGACAGCAGCGGGCGCAGCAGCCGCCGCTCGCTGATGCGCACGCCGGTCGAGGCGGCGCGGGTCAGCTCGGGCTTCGGCATGCGGGGTCACCCGATCCTCGGCTTCCGAAAGATGCATCGCGGCACCGACTTCGCCGCGCCGACCGGCACGCCGATCTTCGCCGCTGGCGACGCCACCGTCACCTTTGCCGGCATGAAGGGCGCCAACGGCAATTTCGTGCGCCTGCACCACGCCAATGGCTGGGACACGCTGTATCTGCACATGAACGCGATCATGCCGGGCATCAGCCCTGGCACCCAGATCGCGCAGGGCACGCAAATCGGTGAGGTGGGCACCACCGGGCGCTCGACCGGGCCGCATCTCCATTACGAGATCCATGTTGACGGCGAGCCGGTCGATCCGCTTTCGATCGAGACGGCGGGCGGGCAGGCGATACCCGGAGGCCAGATGGCGGCGTTCCGCACGGCGCGCGATGCTATCGATGCGCGGCGCGCGGAGCCGCGCTGAATGACGGTTTCTGTTGGACGCTCCGCGGGAGTACGAAGCCAAGCGTCGCAGTAAGCGCAAAGGTCATCGCCCAACTCGCGTTCAGCCCCGTGTCCGATCCGCCCCAGCGCGCCGCGCCGACGAGGTCGAGATCGACGAGCGCGCCGAACGCGCCCGTGCCCGGATTCGGATCAAGCCCCAGCCCGAGCTGCTCCACCGCATTCCACGCCAGATGCGCCCCTGCGGCGGCACCAACCCCGCCGCGCAGTGCAAGGAGCCCGAAGAGCAACCCGCCCAGCAGCATGTTGGTGAGTTCAACGCCGTCCGTCGCGCCGAGCACCGCGTGCAGCAGCGCGAACGCTCCCGCTGTTGCCATCACGCCCGTCGCTGCGGCCGTTCCTCGTACCAGCAGCGGCTGAACATAGCCGCGGAACATCGCCTCCTCAGCCATCACCTGCACGCCAATCGATAACAGGCCGAGCGGCCACGCGCTGGTCACGGCAATGCCCCCGATGCTGAGCGTTCCGGCAACCGCGCAATAGGATACCGCCAGCGCGAGTGCCGCCAGTCCCAGCATCGCCCCCTGCCCGAAGGACCGAACGGACCAGCCCTCCAGCGTTCTCATCAGCCACGCCAGCCCGATCGCCACCGCCAGCATCGGTCCGAACACGAATAGCGAGAACAGGAACTCGCCCGCCGCGCCACCCGACGTGTCGGCTACACCTGCCGCAAGCGGCACGCTCAGCGCGAGCCAAGCCCAAACCAGCGCCACGCCGATCAGCGCCAATCCGATCGGCCGCGCGCGCATGCTCAGCGAGCCGCTACCTGCGCCATACGGCCGGCCGACAGCATCGGCTTGGCACTGTCACCGACGAGGAAGTACGGCGCCCAGTAGAATGGATGCGAATATTGCGGGCTGGCGATCAGCGTGCGTTGCGCCGATTGCAATGCCTCCCCGATCGATCCGGTGCGGCCCTGTGTGTAGAAAGCGCGCATGAATTCGTCGCTCTCCTGTTCTGCCGACACCTGCCAATAGGTCGCCAACACTGACCGTGCATTGGCGGTCAGGAAGGCGCGCACCAGTCCCTCCAGTGTGGACCCCGACTGCTCCTGACCCGAGGCACGCCGCAGCGCCTCGCCGCGCACGCCCGCGGCGGTATCGCAAGCCGATAGGACGACGAGGTTCGCGTCAAGCCGCAGCTTCGCGATCTCCGAGTAATCGAGCAGCCCGTCCGATCCCGGTGCGCCGAACGACGTCACCAATGCGGGCGGCGACTTGGCGCAGCCCCACATCCCTTCTTCCAGGCCGTGCGTGGCGAAGTGAACGACCTCGAATTGATCGAGATCGCCGCGCGTCTCAACCCCGCTGTCGCTGAACGCCGCCCCGGTGACGAACTGGGCGTCGCTCGTGCCCAGCGCCCCGGCCGCAATGGCCAGTTCACGCCCGTCGATCGGCTTGAGGATCCGTGCGATGCCGCCGAGCCGGTCCGCCGCCACGGTGCATCCGACGCCGACCCGGATCATCCCGCCCGCTCCTGGCGCGACCACCGGATCGGCGGCCAGATGCTGCCCGAAACCGAGAAACGCCCGGCTCGCGCGCGACGAGGGCAGCGCGCGCGCCACCAGGAACGAGCGCGGCGACAACGCCGTTGAGATTGCAGCATTCGCGGCAAGGAACGAAGTGGTCGAAAAGTCGAACGCATCGCTGCGCGCACGATCCTGCGCATAACGCGTGACCAGCACGCCGACGGGCAATTGCTGTAACGGTCCGGACGGATCGACGACGATCGCCTTTGATGCCGCCAGCACGTCGGAGGCCGGGCCCGCGATCAGGCGGAACAGCGTATAGGCCCGCGCCTCGTCGAACGGGACAAGCTTGCCCGCGCCCAGATTGCCGTCGATCGACCCGCGCAGCTGGTCGGCCAGCTCCATCACCGCCTTCTTCGCCGCGTCGCTCTCCGCCACCTTGTAGATAAACGTGCGGTCGGCGGTGACGACCATGCCGTACACGCGCCGGTTGAGCGTCGTCAGCTTCAGGAACGTCTCATTCGGCCGCAGCGCGGCGCGAACTTCGGCGAGGGTTGCGGGGCTTTCGTCCAGCGTGCGATAGCGCGGATCGGCGGCAAGCCGCGCGTCCACCTCGACCAGCCTTTGCTCCGCCGCCGCTCGCGCCGCCGCCAGTTCCGCTGCCGATGCCTCGGCCGTGCCGCTTTCATTGTTGGCAATGGCATAGCGCAGCCGCGTGAGTTCGCGCTCCAGATCAGCGCGTTCGCGTACCAGCACAGCGAGCGCCGGATCGGCAGTGACGACGTTGCGCAGCTCGCTGATTTGCCGCGCGACCGCTGGCTCACCATTGGCCTGCACCGCCTGAAAGAACAGGTGGTACGTGTCCGCTTGCGGCGTAGCGCTCTCGCTCACTAGCAAGTCGAGGTAATCCTCCATCGCAATCGCGCCGCCCGCCGACGTCGAATTGGATGCGATCAGCGATTCCACCGCGCTCTTGAAGGCTGCCCGCGCCTCGACGCGCGGCACGCCGCTGCGCGCGAACACCGCCGCCCGGTCAAGCTCCGCCTCGGCGATCGCCGGCTCCGCGCCGGTCCCGGCATTGGCGATCGAGCCCCGCCGCAACGCTTCCACGGTTACGTCAAGCTGCTCGACAGCCGCGCGATAATCACCGCGCCGTGCCGCTAGCCGCCCCTGCTGCCGCGCGATCCGCGCGCCCAACCAGTAGAGCTGCGTCTGGTCGAGCCGGGCATTGGTGAGCGGGCGATAGATGGCCGCCGCCGCCTCGATCTGCGTCGTCGCGCCGTCCGCATCGCCACTCCCCAGCAGCGCGACGCTGCGGGCGTAGCGCGCCTGCGCGTCGAGTACGAGCCGCGAAAGCTGCGCCACATCCGCAAGTGCCGGCATGCCGCGTCCGCCAGTCACCGGCTGGTTGAGCGCCACCAGTGTCGCCGGATCGCGCAACGGCTGCGCTTCTGCGGCCGCGCTGCTGTCAAGCCGGTTGAGCAGTGCCAGCGCCTCTGAGAACGCGCCACGATTGATCGCGTCGAGCGCGTAATAGGTATCCTGCTTGCGCGCTAGGAACGACGTGCGTGCCGTGGGCGTCGCATCGAGCGTCTCGCGGGCGGCTTTGAAATGCGCCTGCGCCGCTTCGGGGAAGCGGATATTCGAATCCGCAAGACCCGCTTCCAGCTCCAGCTCCGCACGCAGCCCTGCAGCCGTAGCCGACGTCAGGCGCGAAATCGCATCGTTGAGAACGCGCGAGGCATCGATGTGTAGCCCCTTATGATTAAGCGCGATACCTTGAGCGAGCGCTTCCGCCGCACCCGCTGGTGCCGCCGCAAGCTCGACCGGCACGGTCTCGCCCGGGCGCGGCGCCAGCTCTGCCAGATCCACGCTCGACGCGGGCGTCCGCGTCTCGCCGATCCGCGGCGTGCGCAGCCCAGCGGCGATCGTCAGCGCCTCTTCCGCCTGCGGCAGCAGCGCGGGGGTCGCCGAGGCGACGTACAACCGATCGCCGCGGACGAGGTCCAGCCGCACGGAGTCCAGCCCCGTCTGCCGATCGAAGCAGCGCGCCGCACTGGCCCGCTGTCCCTCGATCGTCACATCGCGTTTCGCGCCGCAGTCGAATTGCGCATCCACCGCCGCTATAGCGGCCGGCTTCACCGCCCGCACGCTGCCCAGCGGCCGGCTCGCGGTCGCGCTGGAGCAGGTGATCGCATAAGCGCGCGAGAACGCATCCGGCGCCGCCGGATCGTTCCAGGCCCGCGCCGCCGAGCAACGCTCGCCCGCCGCATTGCTGCCTAGGCTGAAGCTGTCGAGCCGCGCCGGCGGCGGAGTCGCGACGCAGCCGGCAAGGGCGGTGGCGGCGCCGGCAAGCAGCGCCGCGACACGGGTACGGATCAAGGCCTTGGCTCCTGCGGCTGGTCGGCTGGCGGTTGTGTATTCTGGAGCTCTTCAGGCGCGAGCGCGGGAAGGCCGCTGAGCAATTCTTCGTTGTTCGCGCCAATAATCGGGCTGAACGGCAGAGAGACGTCCTGCCGGATCCCGAAGACCGCCTCGCTGTTCCAGTTGAATACCTGCAACGTCGGCTGGATCACGATGGTGGTGAGGCACCCTGCGCCCGACCGCGCGAGGCACCCGTTGATGCGGCTGTTCGCCAGCAGTGTCGGATCGATCTCGATCACGGGGTCACCAAGCAGCGCCGTGCTCGCTCCCGAGATGCCGTTAATCGTACCGAACAGCGCAAAGCTTGCCGAAGCCGGCGGTGCCGAACTCGACACGCTCAGCGCCGACTGCGTCGGCGCCGCCACACTGCCGAGCGTCACGCCCGAATTCTGCCCAGGGATCGCGCTGTTCTGGAACAGTGCATAGTCACCGAAGCGCACGGTCAACGATCGCGCGGCCAGCGTGGTCGTCGCGTCAGGCGCGTAGGCCGCGCCGCCGAGCAGCGGATTGTAAAGTGCGGAATTGGCGTTGCCGATCAACGCGGCAGCCTGCGCAATCCCGGCTTCGCCGGGTTGCAGCGTATCGATGAAGCCCGGCGCTAGCCCAACCGCGATGCGATTTGCGCGTAGTTCGAGGTCCGCGCCGTCGACATACAACCGCCCTCCGGCATCGCTTGTCGCGACAACGTGGAGTGTCTGAGCTTGGCTATCGCCGGCATTGCCGCCGATGCGGATCGCCTGTGCGCCCCCACCCGACGACAGTTGCCCGGACACGAGGACGTCGCCGCTTGAGAGCATGGAGATCGACTTTGCATTCGTTGAGGTCAGCGCGACTGTACCGATCTCCATCGCGCCGCTGCCGCTGTCGAACTGCAGCGCATCAGCGGTGACAAAGCCAACCTCGCTTGTGGATAGGCGGAAGCCGTCACCGGCCGTACCGTCACCAATGCGTAGCGCCGTGCTCGCCGGGTCGCGCGTAGCGAACTGCACGCTGGTGCCCCGCACCACGCCGGAAAGCTCGGCGTCCGCCCCGCGGATTGTCACCGATGGTCCGCCCGTCAATGCACCCGAGCGCACCAGGCCCGCAGCGTCAAGCGCGATACCTGCGGTTGCCGTGGCGCTGCCGAGCGTAATGGCACTACCCTCCACCGCCAGCTTGCCCGCCGCGGTGAGCGCGCCGGTGCGAACCGCATCGGTAGCCTTGAGCGTCAAGTCGCCCCCGGCGCTCGCCTCGCCCAGCGTCAGCGCCAATCGCGCCTCGATCAACAGCTGCCGGGCCGCGGCCAGTCGTCCCGCGGCGTTGATGGTTCCGACCCGCAGTGTTGCTGCCCCGGCCGAGTTAACCTCGCCCAACCGTGCGGTGTTCGCATCAAGCACGATGTCACCAGCCGTGGTGCGCAGCGCTGCCCGTCCGCCATCCGCGCCGTCGCCAACGCCACTGATCGCACCGGCGGTTGTGATCGTCAGCGCGCCCGCGGTCACTTGCGGCGTTACGATCGACGTGCCGGCCAGGGTCGCCATGTCGCCGACCTTGGTGGTCCCAAGCGTCAGCCCGGCGCCCGCCCTAGCGTCGAGGCGGGCGGCATCGATATCACCCGTCCGCACCGATCCGGTCGCGACTAGCGACACGGCGCCGCGTCCGTTCACCCGCCCGAGCGCCAGGTCGCCGGCATTCAGCGTGACGCCAATCGAGCCGGCAGTGACGTCACCGGCCGCAAAAGACCCCTCATGCGTGAGCCGGTCGGTGATCATAGTACCGTTGAAGCCGCCGACGGACGTGGCTTCGACACTGCCGAGCCGGATGGCGTTCCCACTGCCGGCGCGAAGTCCCAGCGCACCGCCAGCTCGTACCGCCGTACCGCCGAGGTTCACCCCGCCTGCGCCTTCCAGCACCATCGCCGCGCCGCTTGTGAGGCTCAGCTCCGCGCCCTGAACAGCGCCGCCCGTTGTAACGATGCGCACCTCGCCGGTCGCCTGCTGCACCCCGCCGAGCGTCACGGCGCCGCCCGTCACGCGATAGGCCCGCGCCGCGGAAACGTTCCCGATTGTGGCGGCGCCACCGCTACTGACCACCGCATCACCGCCGGTGGTGATCGCGCCTACCGCAACTGCGCCGCTGCCAGTACCGGTGAAATCCGCGCCCGCATTTACCGCCCCGAGATCGATGGTCGCGCCGCGCACCGTCACCCCCGCATCCGCGGCGATAGCGTTACCGCGAACGGCGCTACCGGCGACGGTCACCGCATTGGCGGCTAGGCGATCGAACGTCACACCGGCTGTTGCACCAATCGCCAGCGTGCGGGCAGCTGATACGGTATCAACCGACATCGTCCCACCGGCCGCGAGCGTCGAATCGCCGCGCGTGATGATCGAGCCGATCGACAGCGCGTCAGCAGCCTCGGCGGTGAGCATGCCCGCATCCACGCGGGACAGTGCGATCGTGGCGCCACGCAGCGCCGCCGAAGCGCCGGCATCCATCGCGTTACCACGGATTGTGCCGCCGCTAGCAATGATCGAGCCGCCAGCCGATACCATGTTGAAAGTCATTGCCCCGCCAGCGGACAATGTTGCGTCACCGCGCGTCATGACCGTACCCAGCGAGAGCGCATCGGCAACATCGCCCACGAAGCTGTCCGCATTCACTGCACCCAGATCGACGGTCGTTCCCGCGATCGTCACCGACGAATTCGCATCGATTGCGTTGCCGCGGATCGTCCTGCCGCCAACGGTTACCGCATTGCCCGCCAGCCGATCGAATGTCAGCCCCGCCGCGGCATCGATCGCCAGCGTGCCCCCAGCCGACACGGTGTTGAGCGCCATATCCCGGCCAGCCGTCAGCGTCGCATCGCCAATTGTGGCAGTGGTGCCAATCGCAAGTCCATCGGCGACATTAGCGGTCAGCGTGCCGGCTTTCACCGCACTCAGTTCGGCTGACACACTGCGAAGCGTGATCGCTGCATCCGCATCGATCGTATTGCCACGGATCGCACCACCGCCCACCGCCACCGAATCACCGCGAAGCCGATCAAACGTCAGCCCCGCCGCGGCATCGATCGCCAGTGCGCCACCAGCCGATACGGTGTTGAGCGCCAACTCCCCGCCGCTCGTCAGCGTCGCGCTGCCGGCCGTCGTGATCGCCTGAACCGAGGACGCCTCAGTGACATCAGCCGTCAGCGTGCCAGCGTCCACTGCGCCTAGTTCGGCCGACACGCCGCGCAGGGTCACTGCCGCACCCGCGTTGATAGCATTGCCGCGGATCGCGCCGCCGCCAATCGCAACTGAACGGCCGCTAAGCCGATCAAACGTCAGCCCCGCCGCCGCATCGATCGCCAGCGAGCCACCAGCCGATAAGGTATTGACCAGCATCGCTCCTCCCGCCGTGAGCGTCGCGTCACCGGTCGTTGTGGTTGCATTGATTGCCAGCGTCTCCGTGACATTGGCGGTCAACCTGCCGGCCTCGACGGCATTCAACGTCGCTGCGGTGGCGCCGATGCCGATCGCACCCACCGATCGAAGCGCAGTGCCACTGACCGTGCCACCCGTCACGCCGATCGAAGCGCCCGAAACGGTATCGAACGCTAGGCTGCGCCCGCCGCCGATCGTCACCACGCCCGACGCGTCGATCGTGCCGAGACGTGTGTCGCGAACCGACGTCAGCGAGATATCGCCACCTACCACCGGCCCGAAAACGCTGAGGTCGCCGGCCGTCGCCCGTAGCGTCACGGCCTGACTGCCGCCCGCTATGCTGTCAGCCGTGATTGACGTGGCAGTGATCGAGATGTTGCCACCCGTGACGGTGCCGAGTTCGGCATCCGCGCCGACCGTTAACGAAAAGGCGCCGCCCGGCCCGGCGGCAAGGTCTGCACCGGTACCGGGCTCCAGGCCGGCGACCCGGCCATTAGGCGCGGCAACAGTAAGGTCACCGGCGCTGCTGATCACGAACGGCGTTAGGATGTCGCCGCCCGATCGCACAGTTGCGGCGTTCACGGAGCGGACACCGTTCGTCACCACCACGTCGACGTCGCTCGCGCTGCCGATGACCGTTGCGGCGCCGCCAGCTTCGACACCGCCGATGGTGATCGGGCCGGCGCCGGCAATCGCGATATCGCCCGTGGCGGATGTCACCACGCCCGATCTGACGCTCGTGACAGCATTCAGGGTGACGTTTCCGGCAGTTCTGATCGCGCCACCCACGATGCCGCCGCTCGTTGCCGTTGCAGTCAGCCCTGTCGTCTCGACATCGCCGAACTCGAGGCTGTTGCCGGAAAGCGTCGCGGTTCCGTTCGCCCCAATGGCGCCGGTCGTAACGTCGCTCGCGCGGCTGGTGAGAATAACAGCGCCGTCCGCAACACTGATAGCGCCCGTTCGCACGGCGCCATTCGCGGAAAGGGTCAACCCCGTGCCAAGGCTAAGGTCGGCGGTCCGGATCGCCGCACCCGCATTGGCGACGCCGGTTGCCGTGAGGCTGCCCGCCTCGACCGCCCCGACGGCGATCCCGCTGCCATCAGTGCCCAGCACGACATCGCCTGCGCCTGCCGCCAGCCGCGTCTCACCCAGCGCGATCGCGCCGCTGGTGGCGGACAAGGTAATGCCGCCGTCGCCCGCCCCGCCGCTGTTGGCTCGGATGGATCCGCCTTGGCCTTCCCGGTTGATACCGCCGGCGCTCGCGGCCGCGAGATAGCTACCCCGCGCCTGGTTTACGCCGCCCAGCGTAATCGAGGTGCCCGACAGCGTCACGTCGCCGTCAGATTGTACACCGCCGATCGCCGATATCGCACCGCCGCCCGAGGCCAGACGAACGCCGCCGCCGTCCGAAGTGACACCGCCGTTGGCGGTGATCGCACCCGCGGCTTGCGCGTCGATCGCCCCATTGCGCGCCGACAATGCTCCTCCCACGTCGATTGCGCCGCCGGGCGTGCTCAGGGTCACACTGCCGCCCTGTATGGCGCCCGCGGTCAGATCCCCGGACGTCGCGACCAGCGACACCGCGTCCGCTGCGCCATCAACGTTACCGAGCGACAAGGCCGCGCCGCTCCCCGTCACGCCGAGTGCGCCGTTCACTGTCTCCGCCGAGATCGTGCCAGCGCGAGCCGTCAACGCGACCGCACCGGAAGCAGCATCGACGTTGCCGAGAGACAAGGCCGCCGCGCTCGCCGTTACACCTCGCGCACCGATGAGGTTCCCGGACGAGATGTCGCCAGTGCGCGCGTTCAGCGTCACCGCACCGCCTCCGGCTTCCACGTTGCCCAGCAGCAAAGCGGCGCCGTTCGCGGTTACGCCCTGCGCACCCGTGAGGTTCCGCGCCGAAATGTCGCCGGTGCGCGCGTCCAGCGTCACCGCACCAGCAGTGGCTTGCACGTCGCCCAGCAGCAACGCGGCCCCGCTCGCCGCCACGCCCTGCGCCCCGGCAAGGTTCCCCGACGATACGTCACCGGTGAGCGCGTTCAGCATCACGGCGCCGCCCGCCGCAGTGACGGTACCGAGCGACAAAGCCGTCCCGCTCACCGTGACACCTTGCGCCCCGGTCACGTCGCGCGCCGTCCCGGCGTCGCTCGTCGCGGTGAGCCTAACGACGCCCGTGCCGCCATCCACGTCGCCCAAACTTAGGCTCGTGCCGCTCGCGACGACGCCCGTGCGGCCACGCAAGGTGCCGGCGGTCAGCACGCCGCCGCTCGATACGGTCAGCGCGGCATCGCGGCTCTCCACCGTGCCTATCGTCAGGTTGCTCCCGCTCATCAGCGTGATCGCGCCGCTGGCGTTCATATCCGTCTGCACGAAAAGCGTGCCGGCGCCTGCCCGCAAGTCGATGCCCTGGCCGTCGCCCGTGACGGAAATCGCGGCCACCGTCAGGTCGCCGGCGACACTTTCTGCCGTAAAGCCTTGCACAAGGTTCAGGCGCCCGAACGATAACGACCCTTGCGATCGGAATGCGCCCGCCGCACCGAGCGGACTCGCGTCGATCGCGGCGAGCGTTCCCAGTGACCGCGCCGTCACATCGCCGAGCGCCAGCGGCGCATCGCCCGCCGTGAAGATCCGCACCCCGATCGCGCGGTTCGCACCGCCGGTGATCGCGCTGCCCGCCGCAAGTGCGATACCCCCTGGCCCTGCCGCGCCCAGTCGGATGAAATCACTGGCGTCGCTGCTCGTGGACGTGATCGCCAACGGCACCGCGCCGGTGATCGAGCCGCTGCGGGCGAGCACGTCGATGCTGCCGCCGCTTTGCAACGCAGTGCCCGCGAAGTTTATCGTGCCGCCGGTCAGCGTGACATCCTGATTGCCGATCACGTCGCCGTTGACCGCGAGCGTGCCCAGCGCATTGCCACTTACAGTTGTGCCTGCCGCCAGACTACCCGTCGTCATGGCACCCGCCGAGGACAGGACGATCGCGCTGTTGGTGGAAAGATCACCCGTCGTAATGTTGCTCGCCGACAGTCGCAAGTCGCGGCGCAGCACGATCTTCCCTGTCTCTAATGCGCCGGTTCGTGTCAGCCCGGTAGAGAAATCGGCCGTGCCGCTCGCGCCCAGCAAGCCGCGCGCGCTAACGTCCCCGAGCCGAACGATGCTCGCGCCGTCGGCCGAACGGATGCGGATGTCCGAAGTGCGGTCGGGTCCACCAAACAGGCGCGAGTCGGCGTCGAAGTTGATCGTGCCGCCATTGGTGATCCGCGTCGGATCGATCGCCAGCGTCATGCCAGTGGCGCTCCCGCTCACGTCCGCGGCTAACGTCAATCCGCTCAGGCCGATGATGCCGCCGCTTCCAGAGGTGATTCGCACGCCGTTGCGGGCCATTTGGATTACCGGATCTGCGCCGCCGAGCGTCACCTGGTTCGCGTCGATCTGATAGGTCCGCCCGGCCGCTACGTTCCCGGTGACCGTCACGTCATCCGCCACGGACGATCCACCGACGATGACATCGCGCCCGGCCGAGATGCTGGCGAGCGAGATCGACGCCGTCGTGTCGATTACGGCATCGGATTGTCCTCCCGTGGCTCGCACGGTTCCGGTCGCGGCAATCACACCCGCCGCGCGCGCCGTGGCCGAGCCGTCCCTGGCGTCGAGCCCGGTGACTGAGATCGCACCGGATGAGCGCAGATTGATGTTGCGGTCTGACGCGAGTGCCCCGCCGCTGAGTCCCCCCGCTTCGATCACCAGCGCCTCGCGCAGGTTCACATCGCCCAGTGAAACAGCAGCGCTGCTTCGCAGGCCGTTGCCGGTGCCGCCCGTGCCGACCGCACTCCGCAATGCACGGGCGGACACATTGCCTAGCTTCACGGAATTGGCTGCGTCGCGCAGGCGAACAGTGACGCCGCCGTTCCTGTCGCCGCCCGCGTCCAGCCTGCTTTCGCTGCCAAGGAGGATGTCGCCGCCGACCGTACCGCGGGTTTCGATCACCAGACCGTCGTTGCCCGTGGCACCGGACTGCAATGTCAGCGGGCCGACTGCGCCGATGTTTCCATCGGTGGAGGTCAGGCGGAGCTGGTCACCCGCGCGCACTGTTGTCGGATCGGTGCTCGTCGACGTAGCACTGCCAAACGAGATGCCATTAGCCGAGAGCCGCACATCATCAACAGCACCGATCTGGCCCGTAATGCCAAGCGCGCCCGCGGCAGCGATCATCACGTCAGTGTTCGTCGCGACCGCGCCGTTCACCGTCACTGCACCAGTGGCGCCTATCGCAACCCGGCCGTTCGTGCCTTCGGTACGCAGCAGGCCATCGATGGCGATGCCCACCGGGGCGCCAGTAGTGGCCGTATCGTTGCCCAACGTCACACCGGGCATGTCGCTCGTGCGCCCGGCGGAAAGGACAATGCCGCGCGACCCCGCACTGGCGGTCGTCACCTCGGCCGATACCTTGAGCAGCGAGTTGGTGATCGCCTCCGCCGTGGCGAGCGCGAACAGGGCGTTGTTGCCCTCTACCTTGCCCTGGATCAGCTGGCCCGTCCCCGACACCGGGGTTCCCCGGTTGATCGTCACCGTCAGCGGGCTGCCGCTGCGGTAGCCGAGCGTCACGTCTGTCGCACTGACGAAGGCGACATCCTGCCCCCTGGCGATGAACTCGCCATGGGCATCGATTTTCGGCGCGACCATCACCAGCCCGCGCGTCTGCCCGTCCACGGTGAACGTAGCGCCGTTCGCCACGGTGATAGCCGAGGCTTCCTTGCCCGCAGGCGATCGCAGACGGAAGTCGCCGCCCGCGTTGATGAAATCACTCGGCGTGATGTCGAGCGTCGAGAGTACCAGCGACCCCGTGCTGAAGTTCGCGCCCGATCCGACAAGGATCCCGTTGGCGTTCATCACCCAGACCGACACGTCGCGCCCGCTGGTCAGGTTGCCGAGCAGTTGCGACGGGTTGGACGACACGTCACGGTTCAGCACCGCCGCCGCGCCGCTCACGATCCGTCCGTTGCTGAAATTGATCGTGTGGTCCTCGGGAATGTTGAACCCCCGCCAATCGATCACCGTGGTCGCCGCGCGCAGATTGACGTTGAGCCGCGTGTCATTGTTGCTCAGCGACAGCTCCGGGCCGCTTCCCAAGAGGCTGACGTTCACGTCCTGGATACTGTTCTGGTTCGGCAGCGTGACGGTCTGGGCCGCAACGGGCAGCGCCAGAAAGCCGCCCAAAGCGGTGGATAGCGCCAGCGTGCGGCGGAACGAGCGATGGTTTAGGGGAGCAGACACCACGGGCTTCCTTTAACGCGCACGATCGCGCAGCTGGACGGTGAGCGACACCAGCACACGTGCCGGCGGCTTGCGCTCGTCGAGCAGCAGCGCCTTGTCGAGCGGCTTGGCGTAGGCGACGTCGAGCACCATGGCATTGGGCAGCGAGAAGCGCAGCCCGCCGCCGACGCTCTCGAAGGTGCGCGGTCCTTCCAGCCGGACGCGATCGAGGTTGCGCAGGTGCAGCCGGTCGTAAAACGCATAGAATAGCGTACCGAACTTGGGCGTGACCGCCGGATCGGCGCGTAGCTCAAACCGCCCACCCGCCGCGCGATCGCCCGAGTTCGAGCCCGGATCATAGCCGCGCCCGATCGTCAGGCTGCCGAGCGCGAATTCCTCATAATTGAGGAGCGCATCATTGGCCCATTGCATCTGCCCCGTCGCGGCAAAGCTGAAGACCGGTCCCAACCGGACCGTCGCATCCACGATGCCGCGGATCACCCATGCCTTCGGGTTGCCGTACAATCGCGAGGTCAGCACACCATTGGCGAAGCCACCTTCGCTCGCGCCCAGGATCCCCAGCCCCTTGCGCACCTCGCCGCTCGCCGCGATCGAGAAGAACGGATTGCCGTTGCGGTCGAGGATCGTGTGGTCTGCGTCGATACCGGCAAAGACAACGCGCAGCTTATCCTCGGTTAACGTCACCGCATTATCGCCGCTGCCGACACGCGCGATCTGATCGATATAGTCGAAGCCGCCGCGCACCCGCGCGTTCGACCGGATCGATCGGATGAGCGGATGCATCACGTCGAAGCCGGTCGCGAGCGTGTTGGTCCTGAGGTCCAGCTCGCCAAGGTCGGGCCGCGACCAGGCATACGTCGCGCGCGCACCGAACGTCGTGCCACCGCTGCCCAGTTGGAAGATATGACCGCCCTGCAGGATGATCTGTTCCTGAAAGTCGGTCGTCGTCGAGGCGCCGAAATAGGTAATGTCGCCCATGCCTGTTAGGCCATAGACCTCGCCACGCGCATAGACCGTCTCGCGCCCCAGCACGCGCGCATTGTAGTTCTGCGCATTGGCGAACACCGCGAACCGCCGCGAGCTGACGGTTAGATCGCCAATCACCTCGCCCTGCGCGCCTCCCGACGCTTGCAGCGACAGCGCAACGTCCAGCCCCGGTACGTCACCGGCGAGCAGCAGCAGCCGTTCCGCCTCGCGCTCGTTCAGCGGGTCCATCGCTTCGATTTCGGCCAGCCGCTCGCGCAGCAGCGCTTCGTAGCGGCCGGCGTCCCCGCGAATGCGCATCTGGACGATCCTGGCGGTAACCACCTGCAGCTTCAGTACGCCATCGGCGATCTCCTGAGCGGGGATTTGCACCGAGGCGATCCAGCCTTTGCGGCGCAGCGCAGCGTTGGCCGCATCACGGATATCGCACACCACTGCGATCGGTTGCTCGCCAGCGGGCAGTTCCAGCCCGGCCAGTGCCTCGGCGATCACCGGCTGGAGCGACGAGCCGTCGGGTCGGGTAAATTCCAGCCGCGACACGGTCACCTTCAGCGGCGAAGTGACAAACGGACAGTTCCCTTGCCGAAATGCGCCGCGTGCATCGACCTGAGCGCGCGAATCGTTGCTTGTGGGATCAGGTGTCGGCGGCGTCACCTCCTGCCGGGTCGGCAGGTTGGGCGGCAGACTGGGGGGGGCCGTCGGCGGCACCATCTGCGCCATTGCCGGCATCGCGGCCAACGCCGCCGCCAGGCCGATCACTCCCACGCTCGTACTCACGGCCTGTCGCAAGCCCTGACCCCCTTTTGTTATTATTATCGTCGTGCGCGCCTCGTCCCAGAAGGCGCGACGCGATGCCGGCTGCGTTGCGGCAGCCGGCGCGTTATTCGTTATTCTGCGTAGATTTCGGTGAGAAACCAGCGGCCCTTTACTTGTTCGAACACAAACGCGCCGACCCGGCGATAGCCGAGCGGGTCATTCGCCTCGCGCTTTGGTGCCGTCGCGCTTTCCATCACCTGCCGCAGCGTGCGGCCACCCGCCTCGATCGCCGCATCGTCGGCGAGCGCCTGCTTGACGAGCGGCGGCACCGCCGCGGCGGCGACCTCCTCGCTTGGATCGCTGTCGAGGGCTCCGTGCGTCTTCACGCGCGGGGCACTGGCGGCGGCGATGGCCGCGATGTCCCCCGCGAGCGCCGCCTTACGGAACCGCTGCCAGTAGGTGACGAACTGCTCATTCGCCGGCTTGGCGGCGGTAGGCGCCGTAGAGCCCTGCGCGGGCTCTGCCTCGGCTGCCGTCGCTGCGTTCGCCACCCCTGGCTCCGCGCTGCATGCGGCAAGCGCCAGCAACAGCGCCATGTTCCCCATTTTTATGACGGCCATCGAATTCCTTTCACATCGTAGCTTGCCAGCGAGAAGTTCGATTCCTTCACCGAATCGCTCTGGTTGCCGCCCAGCAGCTTGATGTGCGTGGCGGTCTGGCTGACAAAAAAGGCTACGTGATTACCGCTGGATGAGCCGGTCGAGCGATCATTGCTCCGCCGCTTCTGACGCAGGTGGATGATCGCGCCATAACGCGGCGTCTCCAGGGCGCGACCCCAGTTCATGTCAGTGAAGCTCGCGGCTGCCGCGCTGCGCGTGCCGCGAATGTTCACCTGCGCCAGTACCCAGTTCACGAAGGACGCGCACCACGGCACGGAATCGGCCTGGCTGCCGAGCGTCGTTGCGGCGTGATACTCCATAATTCGCTTGTTGTTTGCTGCGCCGCGCGCTTCCTGCACGCCCATCTCGGCAAGCGCGACACGCATCCACGGTGCGCCAATCGCCGTGCCGGGCGCCTCCAGCTGCGGGCTGCGCCGCGGGGCCGGGCGGGCGGCCGTCGGTGCCGGCGCGGGCGGGCGCGCGGCCGAACCGCCGCCGATCGGTAGCTGCCGTACCGACGGCGGGGTCACCGCTCGCGTCGGAGTTGAGGGAGAGGGTGCCAGCGAGGCGCCCGTCACGCCCAGGCTCGACCAGGTGCGCTGGCCGACGATCCCATCTACCTCCAGTTGATTGCGGGACTGGTAGTTACGCACCACCCGCTCGGTCGCAGGCCCGAACACACCGTCGAGATCCAGCGGTGGCCGGGGCTTCTGCTTGTCGTTGAGCAGGTGCTGAAGAAGCTGGACCTGCTGGCCTCTAGCCCCCCGATCGATTTCGTTCAGTCGCACGATCTACGCCTCCGTCCCCTAGGCGGAACCCAAAACGTTCCGCGGTTGTTATGGATGCACGCTCAATTGGCTTTGTTTTGCTTGGCCCCCGACTTGGACAGGATTGGTCGTAGAGCAATTGCCGCTACCACCAACGCGCTGACGACGGCCACCGCAACCACCGGCCATGGACTCGTCCACTTGTCCATGTTTGTCGTCCGCCCATAATAAGGCGGCCCCGCGCCATAAGCTTCGATCAGCACACCGGCGCTGATCCACACTGCGGCGACTGCCGCAACGATCGACACCGTCGATCGCCCGCATTGGGGCACCTGCGGTGTGGCGCGCTCATGCGCATAAGGATCCTGCTGGCTCATGCAGCCTCGGCCGTGGCTGGATCGGACGTGGTCTCGACGATGGCGGCTACCGGCGCGGCTGCATCGTCGAAGCTATAGGCGAGCGCATCGCCCTCAACCCGCACATCAATCCGCTTCACGTCCTCGCCGCGCATCCGCCGCTCCAGCAGCGCGACCGACATGTCGGGCAGCATCGTGTTGGTCAGGATCGCGTCGATCATCCGCCCTCCCGACGCCGCCTCGGTGCAACGCGCCACGATATGGTCGACCACCGCCGGATCGATCGCCAGCATGATGCCATGATTGTCGCGGATGCGCCGCTCGACCCGCCCGAGGTGAAGGCGCACGATTCCCGCCAGCATGTCCCGGCTGAGCGGATAGTAAGGCAGCACGGAAAGCCGCCCGAGCAGCGCCGGTGGAAACACCTTCAGCAGCTCGGGCCGCAGCGCAGTTGCGAGGCCCTCCGCGGTCGGCGCCATCTCCTCGTCCTCGGTCAGCGTCGCGATCAGGTCGGTGCCGACGTTGGACGTGAGCAGGATCACCGTGTTGCGGAAGTCGATGTGCCGACCTTCCGCATCGTTCATGAAGCCCTTATCGAACACCTGGAAGAACATCTCGTGGACGTCGGGGTGCGCCTTCTCCACCTCGTCCAGAAGCACCACGCTGTACGGCCGCCGCCGCACCGCCTCGGTCAGTACGCCGCCCTGTCCATAGCCGACGTAACCGGCCGGCGCGCCCTTCAGCGTGGAAACGGTGTGCGCCTCCTGGAACTCGCTCATGTTGATGACGATCATCGAATCGTCACCCGAGAACAGCAGTTCGGACAGGGCATGCGCCGTTTCGGTCTTGCCGACGCCCGAAGGGCCGCAGAGCATGAACACGCCAACGGGTTTGGCGGGATTGTCGAGCTTCGCGCGGCTCGTCTGGATGCGCTTGGCGATGGCGTCCATCGCATGATCCTGGCCGATCACGCGCTTCTTCAGCGCGTCACCGATCGAGAGCACGCTGGCGATCTCGTCCTTCACCATGCGGCCGACCGGAATCCCGGTCCAGTCGCCGACCACGGCGGCGATCGCATCTGCATCGACCACGCCGAACACCATCGGATCGTCGCCAGCTGCTTCGCGAGCCTTGGCTATAGCCTCGTCCAGCTCGGCCAAGTCGCCGTCGCGCGCCGTTCGCACCGCCTCGAGCGCTTCTTTCTCCGCCGCCCACTTCGCTTCAACCGCTTCTAGCGCGTGGCGGGCATCCGCTATTTCACCGTCGAGATCGGCAAGCCGATCATCCTTTCGATACCGCCCTTGCGTCTCGCGCTCCACGACGCAGCGCTCGGCCTCCAGCAGCTCCAGCCGCCGACGGCGATCCTCAACTGCGGCGGGCGTAGCATGCTGCGACACCGCGACGCGCGCAGCGGCGGTATCGAGCAGACTCACCGCCTTGTCGGGCAATTGCCGCGCGGGAACATAGCGATGCGACAGCGTCACCGCTGCGGTCACCGCTTCGTCGAGCATCACGACGGCATGGTGCGCCTCCATGGCCGGCACCACCGATCGCAGCATGTCTACAGCGACCGTCGTCTCCGGCTCGGCAACATCCACAGTCTGGAAGCGCCGGGTAAGCGCCGGATCCTTTTCGAAATACTGGCGATATTCGGCATAGGTGGTCGCCGCGATCGTCCGCAGCCGCCCCCGCGCGAGCGCCGGCTTGAGCAAATTGGCCGCGTCGCCCGTCCCGGCCTGCCCGCCCGCGCCCACCAACGTATGCGCCTCGTCGATGAACAGGATTACCGGGCTGGCGGCGCCCTCCACCTCGTCGATCACTTGGCGCAGGCGCTTTTCGAATTCGCCCTTCACGCCCGCACCGGCCTGCATCAGCGTTACATCAAGGGCGCGCAGCGTCACATCGCGCAAGGCGGGAGGCACGTCGCCGTCGGCAATGCGCCGCGCGAACCCCTCCACAACCGCGGTCTTCCCCACGCCGGCCTCGCCAACGAGGATCGGATTGTTCTGCCGCCGTCGAAGTAGCACGTCAATCAGTTGCCGGATCTCCGCATCGCGGCCCACCACGGCGTCGATCTCCCCGGCGCGCGCCTTGGCGGTCAGATCGGTCGAATATTTCGCCAGCGCCTCGCCGGTCTGCGCGTAAGCGCCACCGCTGCTGGGGGACGGCGCAGCCTCTTCGACCACCGTCGCCTCAGTTGAAGACTTCACGATCGCGTCGAACTCGTCCCCGAGCCGCTCGGCATCCACCTTGCGCCATTCGCCACTGATCGCGACCAGCGCGTTGCGCAGGTTCGGCGTGCGCAACATGCCATAGATCAGGTGCCCGGTCCGCACCTTCGCCGCCCCGAACTTCAGCGAGGTGTACAGCCACCCCTGCTGCATCACCTCGAACGTCTGTTCGGAGAAGTTCGCCACCGCCGAAGCGCCGCGCGGTACGATATCGAGCGATCCCACGATGTCGCGCGAAAGCGCCGCCTCATCCAGCCCGAACGCCGCGCGGATCGCGGCGACGTCACCACTGGAATCCTGCACCAGCAGATGAATCCAATGGACCAGCTCGACATAGGCGTTGCCGCGCATTTTGGCGAAGCCGTGCGCTCCTTCAAGCGATTGCCGCGCCGCCGGACCCAGGCGTCCCACCAGTTCGGAAAGCGTAAATCCGGTCATCTGCGTTCCCTGTAAGTCGTGTCGTCGCGGCGATCCTCGGGTGGTTAGCGCACCAGCGGACGCATCCCGGCGACGGTCTTGATCCCGCTGTTTGCCGCTTTCGTCGACAGTTCGGTATCAATGAGCAGCGAACCGTCGCCGCGACTCCAGGTGACCACCATCGGCACGGTCTCCTCCGCGTCCTGCGAATAGCTGTGGAACGTCATCCCGAACCGCACCGGATCGCCCGACGAAAGGATCGCCACTGCAGTCGGCCCGCCGCAGGTCTGCGCCTCGTAATCGCCATAGCCGAGCGTCGGGATGAGCTCGACATTGTCGCCCGTCCGCAGCGCCACGAAGCATCCCGCAAAGGTCGCGTCGGGCATCTTGCCTTCGCCGGTCAGCACGGTCGCGATCTCGCGCCCACCCTCGGTGATCCGGAAGCTTTGCGCCGCAGTCACCTTGGCGTCGCTCATCCCCTGCCGCTTGGCCTCCGCGAGCGTGGCAGCGATGGACGCCGCGTCTGCCGCACCGGACAGCTTCAACGCCGCCGCTTCGCCGGCCGCAGGAGCCGGCGCGGGCGCTGTTGCTGCACCATTGGCAGCGACCGGCGCGGCGATCGTGTTGGCCGACGTATCCGTCGCGGGCTGTCCACAGGCAGCGACCGCGCAGGCGAGCAGAAGAGACATGGTCGCGGACCCCTTACTTGGCATGTTTCTGATAATTGGCACGCATCTTCCCATCATAATCATTCTTCTTGTAGCCGGGCCCGTTGTAGATCCGGGCAAAGGTCGCCCAGTTGCGCTGACGCAATGCGGAGCGAAGCCGGCTGTCCGCCAGCACAAAGGCGACGAACGCCTCGGCCTGCGGCAGGATGCCACGGCGCATCGCGGCAACGAACGAGTCCACCGTCGCATGGCCCGCCTGAACATGATTCTCGCCCAGGATCTGGAACGCTCCCCAGCTGCACGATTTCAGTCCGGCGGCGTGGTTCAGCGCCATGGCGCGCTCGAGCTTGGGATACTGCTCGCTGAACTTGCCGTAACCTCCCCAATTGGGGTTGCTGATGTCCGGATGCGATCGGTCATATCGGCCGTTGGTGTGGTGATGAAACTTGTGCCGCTCGAACAGGATCGTCGGGCGGCCCTGCGCATCGAACGGGCCGCGGATTGCAACCTCGCACTCGACCACCGCCTTAATCGCGGCGACTTCGCAGCCGAGCCGCGCAGCCATATCTACATAGGTTTCCTCACTCAGCCCGCCCGGTCCCATCGCGCCTCCGGTGCGCACCGGGCTGGTGCCCGCGCCGGTTGCCGGCGTGTTAGCGGTGGTGGGCGGGGCCGCCCGCGTTGGGGCAGCCGGTGCACGGCGCGGGATTGGCCGGCTGGGAGTGGTGTTGCCATTATGCTGGCGGCTCAGCCGGGTGAGCGTCGGCCCACCGGGATCGACCACACCGTCTGGGCGACTGAAGCGCAGCACCTTGCTCTGATAATTGGTGATTGCGGCGGCAGTGCGCGGGCCGAACAGCCCGTCCACCTTCAGTGCCGCGCCCGAACCGCTACGGTTGAGCAATTGCTGCACGGTGGTCACGTCGGATTTCCGGTTCGGCCGCCTTGGGCCGACGGCGGAAGCGATCGCCATGTCAATTCTCCCTCATGTAACACGATCCACGGTTCGTGCTCGCGCTCCGCGGCGCAGATGCGCATCGTTGCGCACCCCTGGACCGCCCCCACCGACCCAGCCCGACCAGCCGAGCCGCGTGCCGCCATCCAGCCGCGCGACGGCGGCCGTATGGCCTTCGACCTCCAGTGCGACATCCCATTCAAGATGGCTCGGCGCAAAGCCATCGAGCGCCTCGGACAGCACGCGGAAGCGCGCGCCGCCCGGCAGCAGCGCAGCATAATCCGCCGCAGACTTGGCGCGAATGATCACGCGAAACGCATCGGAAACGACGCGCACCCGCCCGCCAAGCATCGCCTCTTCGCCCAGCCCGACGAACTGCCGCCCCAACCGCGAGCGATCCTCGCGTTCCACGTCGCGCCAGCGCGGGCGGAACTCCTCGATCCGCACATTCTGGCCAAGCAGATGCGTCAGCGCATCCTCCAGCGCGCCGACGCTGCGCCGGCCGGCGAACAGCGCGGCGTAATGCGCCCGCCCGGCGGCGGGAAATGCCGCATCCTTTGCCACGCCCTCACTCGCCCCGGTAAGGCGGGAGAGGTGTTCTGCAAAGCGATCATCCTCCGGGCGATCGGCTTGCGCGGCGGGTTGCGAATCCAACCAGGCGCGCACGAAGAACTGCAGCATCCGCCCCGCGAGCAGATCGAGCCAGCGACCGAACGGCCGCGATCGCGCATAGCGCCGCTCGAAATGCGCAAACTCGGTCATGTGCGAGGGCAGCGGACCCATCGGCCCGGTCAATCCGAACCAATATCCGCCGACGCGCGCGCGCCCGTCCTTCACCTCCACCTCTTCCAGCGTGGAGTCGGGAAATGCGGGTGTGGGCAACTGCACGAAGTCGGCCACGCTCTGCGCCGGACGCCGCGCCCGCCCGATCCGCGGCAGATGCGGCGCCCGCGCCTCCGCGCCTCGCGCGATCGGAAACAGGCCGTATCGCTTCGCCTGCGCCGCCGCCTGAGCAAGGAAGGTCAGATGGTCGGACGGCGACCGATTCTCAGCGGCCATCGCTGAAACTCCCCCTCATTGCCGCTGCCGACCACCGTTTCGGTAAAACTGTTTACGCTAGCGAATTCCGCCAGGAAGCGTTCGAGCACTGCCGAGAAAAGGAACATACGCCCCTTGTCGAACGCGGCATCGTCAAGCGTCACGCGAATGCGATGCCCACGCGCGATCGACATGCGGTCCATTCCCGGTACGCGGCGCGCAATCCGTTCGGAGCGGATCGCCGTCACCCCATCGACCTGCCGGCGCGAAGCCGCATCATCGGGACGCCCGTACAGCGCGAGATGGTCGCGGAGCACCTGCGGATCGCTGCCGGTCTCCGGCGCGAGCGACATGTAATTCGGGGTCAGGTGCCCGATCACCCGCCACGCCGCATCGCCCATCCCCATGGGCGTTTGCGGCCGCGTCGGCGCCCGCAGCACCGTGACCGCACGGGCCGGCACGCCCGAAACGGTGAAATGGTGCGAGCCCTTGAAGGTCAGCAATTCGGGGAGTTCACGATTGGTGACGAGCGCGCGCACCGCCAGCTCATCGACATCGTCAAGCCGATCAGGCGCGCCTGGCGCCGTCAGTGACAGCCACGTCTCGGTGCCGGTATATTCACTGCGTCGCCGCAGCCGCTGCTCGCGGCTCGACAGCCGGCGCGGGCGCAGCTGCGTCGTGTAGAACAGCGCCTCGTTCCAGTCGTACAGCAGGGCGCCCGGCGCATAAAGCGGCGCCACCGTCCGCGCGTCGATGCTGTTCGCCGCGTAGGCTTTGACATCGAGGATGCGGAATACCTCAAAATCCAGCGGCCGCGCGCGATCGGGCACCACGTGATGCTCATGTTCAAAGCGCGAGACTCGCACCCGCCCCAATTGCTTCTCGAACAGGTTGATCGCCGGCGTCGCGAACAGCCGGAAGTTTGATGGGTCGATCGCATTGTGCAGCGCCGGCGACGATCGCGTGAACAATAGCACGACGTCGCACGCCTTGGGGCTGGTGCGGAACCCGTGGTCGAGGCCCTTCAGATCGACGAACAGAAAGCGTTCGGGGCATGCAAAATACTCGCTGAGCAGGCGATAGCCGCGAAATGAACGCAGTTCGGCCGGGAGCAGCGCCTCGTCGTCGGCGAACCCGACTTGCCTCGGCTGCGGCAGCCGCGCCCATCCGTCCGACCCCGCAGCGGCGTCGGCAGAGCGCGCGATTACCATCGCCGTTTCTCCAACGATCTGCCGATAAAGCTCGGCCGGAACCGCTTCCGATCCGGCGAGATAAATCGGCAGCGCCTGCGGCAGCACATTGGGCAGATCCGCGCCACCCGTCGCCTCGAAGCGCAACCGCAGCCCCGCCTCGGCGCGCACGTCCGCCGCCGCTGCGAACGGCGCAACCGCGGCACGGCTTGGCAGATACTCCGCCTGCGTGATCTTGAGCGGCCAGAGCGTCACGTCATGGCCTGTGCGAAACTCAACCGTTGCACCGCCCTGGTCGGTCGCAGTGGCTGACAGCGCCGTCCCACGCGGGACGTGATGGCCCTTCACCAGGATCGGGTCGCCATCCTTCGGCTCGAACCCCGCGATGCACATCGAGGGGGTTGGTGCGAGGTAATGCGGCTGAATCGCGTGCAGCAGATGCTGCGTGAACTCGGGATACTGATCCGCGATCTTTAGCTGCACGCGCGCGCCGAGATAGGCGACGCCCTCCAGCAGCCGCTCGACATAGGGATCGGGATCGGTCGGCGTCTTCAGCCCTAGCCGCCCCGCAACCGCTTCGTGCTCCTCGCCGAACGCCCGCGCATCCTCACGCAAATAGGCCAGTTCGTCGTTGTAGAAGCGCAGCAGGCGCGGATCGATGCCAGTGCTCGCCATCGCTTATTCCCGCACGTTGACCGATGTCGTCTCGGCCTCAATCTCGGTGCGGAACTTGACCGGCATCGCCTGCGCCGCGGCGCTGATGTCGCCCTGGATCATGTAGGTCAGCGCATGCGGATCGGTCGGATCCTCAACCGGATCGACCGTCAGCCCCTCGCGCGATAGACGCGGCTCGAACAGCCGGATCGCGCGGCGAATTTCCTTCGCGCGCTCCAGCACCGCGCGGCGATCAAGCGTGCGCCCGGCCAGGTCGCTCAGCCCGTAGTTGAGCACCGACTCCCGAACATGCGGGAATTGCTCCAGATCAACGAGCGATTCGAGGTTCGTGGTGTTGAACAGCCAGGCGAGATCGCGGCGCACCGTCGCGCGCAATGCGGCCTCGTTGAACCGCTCCAGCTTGGGCACGGAATAATAGCGAAACTTCTCGCGGCTGACCGCAGGCGCCACGTCGTCGTCCTGCCGCATTCCCGAAATGTCGAGATCGGCGACGAGCTTGTCATAGATCGTCGGCGTCAGGCGTTGCTGGACGGCCATCGTGTCAGCGCAGCTCGACCGAGCGCACGGACAGCAGCCCGCGATCCTCGCCGTCCGACGCGGTCCACAGCCGCTGCCCTCGGCCGCGCCCGTCATCGTCCCAACCGGTAGCCCGGGCAAAACGCTCCGCCGCATCGTCGGCTGCGCCCGGGTAACGCGTCGGCAGCAGCGCGGCAATCCGCGCCCCGGTTTTCAGCGTCAGCTCGACGGGATACCAGACGAGATCGCGTAGATCCTTCGGCCCCTCGCTGGTAAGTTTCTCGACCGCCGAGAAGGGCAGCAGGCCATATTCCCCGCCCACGATCGCTTCAATCGTGGGGCCGAAGCGCGGGTCGGCATCGGCGATCCAGTTGACCGCGGCGCCGTCCACCGCGCCCGGCGTGTCGGGCGCCGCATCGAATGCCGCCGCGCGCAGACCCTCCGCCTGCGCCGCATCGCCATTCGCTTCAAATTGAAGGGCCTCGGCGACCCCGCCGGCCCATTCCGCGCCGCCATGAATGACGGCTCGCTGCGTTCCCGCGAGCACCGCGGCCCGCACCGACTCGGCCTCGATTGCCTGGCCATAGACGACCGCCAGCATCTGCGCTTCGGGCGACAGCTGCGCCAGCGTGGTCAACTGGCTCTTCGCCTTGGTCCATTCGCCGGCAACCGCGAGGAGCTGCCACAGGAACAGCCGCGTCGGCACATCGCCAGGGTCGCGCCGCGCGATCTCGACGAGCACGCGTCGCGCCCCGTCGAGATCGCCCGCGCGCAGCAGGTCGTCCGCCTCGGCCATATCTGCCCTATCGCGAACGACTGCCGCCACGGCTCAGCCCGCCTCGTTCTGGCGGATGTCGTAGTAAGCGGTGACAACGCCGCCGTCCTTGCCGCCGTCGGCGCTCTGTGCCTGGTAATCGAACGTCACCTTGGCGCAGTTGAACGTCACCGATTCCATGATAGCATCGCCGCCCGAGGCGCCGTTGTTGTGGATGTCGGAGACGATGATGTCTTCCAGCTTGATCTTGTAATAGGTCAGGGCCGAACCGCCGTCGCCGGCCTTCTGCGAATAGATGATCGCTTCCTTGATGTGCTTGCCCGAGGCGCAGGCCTTGAACAGCAGCGGCGAGGACTTGTCGACTTCCTTCTGAATACGAATGTCCGAGATCTCGGCCTTGCCAGCACCACCGCCGGCGCCACCCGAGTGGAACGATCCGTGCTGCACAGCACCGAAATCGAACGAGATGATATCGATTTCGTTCTGATGGTTCTTCTTCGACGACTCGCCGTTGATCCCATCAATCTTCAAGAACAGATCGACTGCCATTGACTCACTCCTGTATCAGTTTGCGTTTCTCGGTCGCTTCAAAAGATAAGGCTTAACCCGAAGTCTTGGGCAGCCGCGAAACCATGCTCAACGCCACATCCATACCTTCTAGCTGGTAGTGGGGTACAAACATGAACTTCCCCTTGTAGTAACCCGGGTTCTCCTCATCAGGGATCACCTCGATCTTGGCCTGCTTCAAAGGCAGGCGGGCCTTGGTGTCCTCGTTCGACGATTCCGGAGAGCCGTCGACATATTGGAGGACCCAATTGTTAAGATCACGCTGCAACTGCTCTGTTTCACGTGATCCACCCACCCAGTCGCGCACCATGCACTTCAAGTAATGCGCAAATCGGCAGCTTGCAAATATATACGGAAGTCTTGCCGAAAGATTAGCGTTTGCCGTCGCCTCTTTCTTGTCATACGTCGCCGGCCGGTGAACTGTTTGTGCACCGATAAACGTCGCTTGGTCTGTATTTTTCCGATGCACAAGCGCCATCAACCCAGCCGTCGACAATTCTGCCTCACGACGGTCCGAAATGGCGATCTCGGTCGGGCATTTCTGGTCAACGCCGCCCTCGTCGGTCGGGAACATGGCCGTCGGCAGTTCCTCAACCGTGCCGCCCGATTCCACGCCGCGGATGCGAGTCGTCCAGCCATAGGTCTTGAACGCCTCGGTGATCCGCGTGCCCATCGCATACGCCGCGTTCAGCCAGAGATGATGGTCGTGCGTGCCGCCGGCATCTTCCTCGAAGTCGAATTCCTCGACTGGCTCGGTCTTCGCGCCATAGAGCGGCCGACCCAGGAAGCGCGGCAGGGTGAGCGCCAGATAACGGCTGTCCTCCGATGCGCGGAAGGATCGCCAAGCGCCATAATCGGTCGCATCGAACAGCTTGCCGAGATCGCGCGGGTTGGACAACTCGGTCCAGCTGTCCATGCCGAGCAGCGACGGCGCTGCGGCGGCGATAAACGGCGCGTGGCTTGCCGCGCCGATCCGCGACAGCCCGCGCATTACCTCCAGGTCGGGCGCCGAATGGTCGAAACTATAATCGCACACGAACGCGCCATATGGCTGCCCGCCGAGCTGGCCGAATTCATTCTCGTAGATCTTCTTGAACAACGGGCTCTGATCCCAAGCCGCGTCGCGATACTGGCGAAACATCCGCCGGCATTCTTCCTTCGACATGTTCATGACGCGGATCTTGAGATCCTTGCCGGTCGACGTGTTCATCACGAGATAGTTCAGCCCGCGCCATGCCGATTCCAGCCTCTGGAACTCTTCATGGTGAATGATCTGGTTGATCTGCTCGGTCAGCTTGCGGTCGATCGCCGCGCGCATTGCGTCAACCGTCGCAAACACGTCGCCGCCGACGATCTGCGCATTGGACAGCGCCTGCTCCGCCAGCGTCTGCACCGCCTGCTCGATACGCGTGCGGCGCTCTTCGTTCGCTGGCTTGAATTCCTTTTGAAGCAGCGCCTGGAAATCGCTGATCTCCGTGTTGGTGGTTTGGGCCAGCTCACCGGTCTGCTGAAGCGCGTCTTGCGCCATGGTCGATGTTCCGATCGCTTAAGGGTTAGGCGGAGATGGACGGCGCGGAATCGTTGTCGGCTGCACTTTGGCGGGCCGCAGCGCGTTCGGCGAGGATCGCCTTCAGCAGCGCGGGATCGTTCAGCACCTTGTCAAGCAGGTCCTGCGCGCCATGCTTGCCGTCCATGTAGGAGAGTAGGTCCTCCAGCTGGGTGCGCGCTTCGAGCAGCTTGGCCAGCGGCTCGATCTTCTTCGCGATCTGGCCGGGCAGGAAGTCGTTCATCGAATTGAATGTGAGGTCCACCGACAGCTTGCCCTCGCCGGTCAGCGTATTGTCCACCGCAAAGGCGGCGCGCGGCGCGATCGCCTCCATCCGCTGGTCGAAATTGTCCATGTCGAAATCGACGAACTCGCGCGCTTCTGCTGCCTTCTTGTCCTTCAGGCTCTTGCCGGAAAGATCGGACATCACGCCCATCACGAATGGCAGCTCGATCTTCTGCCGCGCGCCATAGGTCTCGACTTCATATTCGATATGCACGCGCGGCTTTCGGTTTTCCCGAATGAACCGCTGACCACTCTTGATCGCCATCTAAAAGCATCCCCTGTTTGGGGCTCCTTTGCTCTGGCGTCGGCCGCCGTTCGCGAGGAAGCCCGGACAATTACATTAGATCCGAACCGCTCCCGCTTTCGGCTCTGGACCGCAATACGCTCGACGCTTCACTTCGGCTCCCTGGCGCTATGTCTTCCAGGATCGACATGAAATCCATGGTGATCCAGCCCTTGATCCGCCCGAGTGCGACCGGCACCGGACTGGAGGGCTCGGCCCGACCATAATATTCGATCACCGCGTCGAGCGCCCGTGCGACATCACCGCGCGATTCGATTCGCCCCGAAATGCCGGCCGACTTCGCTACCACAGCGCCACTGCCGATCTCCGCCACAGCAGCCACTGGCTCCTCCACCGCAGCGAAACTGCGCACCGCGGCAAGCAAGGCGTCAATCGCCTCATAGGTACTGGTGAAGTTGGTGCCGGTCTGCCCCGCCAGCGCCGCCTGTTCGGACAGCACCGCATCGGTCCGCGCGACTAGCGTGCGCAAGCGATCGAGCCGCGCCACCTGCGCTTCGATCTGGTCGACGGGTGTGTCGGCTAGCGCGGCGCGAAACTGGCCATATCCCTCCGCCGAGGCGCCCTCGGCCGAATACAATTCGAAATCCGCGCCCGAGTAGCGCCCGAGCCGCGGATGTTCCACCAGCGGTACACGACGGAGGTGAGCCAGGAATTCACCGATCCGCACCAGCGACTCGCACGCGCCCTTGCGCCCTTCGACGCCATATTCCTCTAACGTCGGATGAACGCTGCCCCAGAACTGCTCAAGGTAGCCGGCGAGCAGCGCCAGCCCGTCCTCGACCACCTCGAGCCGCCCGCCCCGCGCACCGGCGCGAGCGAGGTATACGGCCAGCCAAAGATCGCGCGTGCGCGCCGCCTGATTGATGATCAGACCCGCAGTCGCGTCCCAGTCAGCTTCCTCCCCGCTGGCGGCGAACGCCTGCTCGATCGCCTCGCGACCGGGATCGTACGTGAGGTCAGGACCGGCCGGCTCATCCTCGGAAACCGGCGCCAGCAACGCCTCATGATCAATCCGAAGCATGGGGGCGATCCGTTACGAGATCAACTCGGCTTCGACCCGCCGGTTGGCCGGATTACTGGCTGAAAGGCCAGGCAGCGGCGCGGTAGATCCCAGACCTCGCGTTTCAAGCCTGTCCGCCTCGACGCCTTGCGCACGCAGGAACTCCGCGACGCGCGCGGCTCGCCGAATCGACAGCGGCATGTTGACCCCGCGTCCGCCACGCTCGTCGGTATGGCCGGCAATCAGAAACCGCTTTGCACGCAGCTCCGGTGTAAGAAGCGATTGCGCGAAGATGCGGGCCGACGCACGCCCTTCGGGGGTGAGGCGATCGGAATTCAATTCAAACCCGATCATCAAATCTGCGCGACGCCCCATTCCCGGCGCGCTTGTCGCCGCTCGTGCGGGCAGCGCAGCTGCATTCGCGAGGTTGGCGCGGCGTGTTTCGCCGACGCTTTGGGTGCCGTGGGATGATGCCCCGCCATGACGGACGTTGGCTGCAACCCGCGGCGTACGGCTCATCACCCGGTTAGGAACGGAAGCAGCCGTTTCGGACGCAGGCGAGGCCGATCGCGCAAGCCGAAAGCCTTTAGTCTCCGGCGCGTCACGGGTTTCAACAGCGCCTTCCACGCCGTCGCATTTGCCGGCGAAGGTGCAAATATAGCCCGCCACACTCGGCCCTTTCGAAACCGAGGCTTGCTGCGCTGAAGCCGGCAGTGCGGCAATTGCCGCCACCGTATATAGAACGATTCGCATCGTCTTGGGCATCTCCGGTTTAACCCGTCGGATCGTCCCCCCCATAGTTACTGCATATGACAGCTTGATTTCTTGTTCAACCGCAATTCAGCCACAATTCGCCTTTGGAACCATTGTGATCGCCCGAGGTTTTTGGCACCTAAGTGCCAGCAGGCAGCCCGACGCACGGCGTCGTCGAAGCGTTATTTTGGTCGCGGGGAGCAGTGGGTGGCGGATGCAGGACAACGTCTTACCGAGATGTCGATCGACGTCGGGGACGAGCAGGTCGTATTGCAGCGCATCGAGAGCGATGAACGGTTGGGGAAGCCCTTCACCGTGTCCGCGACGATCATTTCGCCACTCGAGCTGGATCTCTATCCTCACTTAGGGAAACCGGCCGGACTGGCGGTATTGGAGGATGGCGAGTTGCTCCGCCGTTTCCACGGGCTCGTAACAGCCGGAGAGTATGTGAAGGAGACCCCGGCGGGGCATCACTACAAGCTCAAGATCGAGCCCTGGACCTATTACCTGGCGCAGAACCGCCAGATGGCGATCTTCCAGGACAAGAATGCGGTGGACATCATCAAGGAGGTGATCGAGGGCGCGGGCATCCAGGACGTCGACTATACCAGGCTCTCGAAGCCGCGCGTGACGCGCGGCTATACTGTCCAGTATCGCGAAAGCGACTTCGCCTTCGTCTCCCGCCTGATGGAGGAAGAAGGAATCTATTATTTCTTCCAGCACAAGGCCGACCGGCATGTGATGGTGCTGTGCGAGGGGCCGTCCGCGCACCAGCCGGGCACGCCGGCCAAGCTGCGCTTCAACGCCAATGCCATGTCGGTGTTCACCGCCAATTCCAAGAGCCGCTTTGACACCAGTCCGAAGGACATCCTGCAAAGCTGGGTCGAGCGCGTCGCCTCCACCGGTCAGGCCAAGGTGACGGTGCGCGATTTCGACTTCGAGTCGCCCGACCAGCCGCTAGCGACCGAGAGCGCCGGTGAGGGCGGCCATGCCCGCGACGACCGTGAAATCTTCGTCTATCCCGGCCGCTACACGCGCGAGAAGACCGGGCGCGGCGAGCAGGAACAGACTGGCAAGGAACGCGGCCAGACGATGCTCGACGCCCAGCGCGCCGGCCGCCGCACCTTCACCGGCGCCAGCCAGGCTTCGGGCATCTGCACCGGCCAGCGGCTCGACGTGACCGACCATCCCGCGGGCCGGCTCAATGGCTCGTTCATCGTCACCTCGGCGGTGCATTCGATCGCGTCCGAGGCCTATCGCTCGGGCGAGCAGGACGATGAGGAGCCGTTCAACGTCCAGTTCGAGGCGATCCCCGCGGACACCACTTTCCAATCGCCCGCCGACACGCCCCGGCCCCGGGCGCTGGGACTGGAGACGGCAACCGTCACCGGCCCCGCGGGCGAGACGCTCTTCACCGACGAATACGGCCGGGTGAAGGTGCGCTTTCCCTGGGATCGTGGCGATACGCCGGGCGAGAAATCCACCTGCTGGATCCGGGTGTCACAAACCGGCGGGCTGGGCAACGTCATCCTGCCGCGTGTCGGGCATGAGGTGCTGGTCGATTTCCTCGACGGCGATCCCGACCGCCCGATTGTGATGGGCCGCGTGTTCAACAAGTCGCACATGCCGACGTACGATCTGCCAGCGAACAAGACGCGCGCCTTGTGGCGCACGCTTACCTATGGCGACTCGGGCGAGTATCCGGAGACCGAGCCGCTCGACAGCGGGCAGAATCGCACCTCCAACGAGATCCGCTTCGAGGACAAGGGCGGTGCGGAGGAGATCTTCGTTCACGCCGAGCGCGACATGAACAGCCGGGTTCGCTTCGACCAATCAAACCATGTGGGCCATAACCAGAACCGACGCGTCGGCCTTGACCGGACGACCCGGATTGGGCGTGACGATACGAAACTGATCGTTGGTAAGCGCGAGACACACGTTCAGAAGACTGACGCCTTGCTCGTCGATGACGTTCTGTCGATCGAGTCGAAAACCGCGATCACGATCCGTGTCAAGAATTCCAAGATTACGATCGGGCCCGACAAGATCACCATTCAGTCGCCCACTGTCGAGATCCAAGCCAACGATCACGCGCTGGTCAACGGCGGCACCGACACACGCGTGAACGGCGGCAGCAAGCTGCTGCTCAACGGTGGCCAGACCGACATCAACCCCGAGGGCCTCTCGGGCGACGCGTTCGGATCGCCGGCCGATCTCGGTCCTGCGGCGGGCGATTGAGCATGATGATCGCGGGGGCTGCTGACCAGCGATGATGCTGACGCTGTCGATACGAGGCGGGGCTACGGCCGGCGGCACCGTGCCGCCCGAACTCGTTCTTGATCGTCACGGCGCCTTTGTCGGGCGAGCGGCGGAATGCGACTGGGTGCTGCCCGATCCGACGCGGCACCTCTCCTCGCGCCATTTCGAGATTCGCTACGACGGCAGCAATTACCTGCTCGTCGATCATAGCTACAACGGCACCTTTCTTACCCGCACCGGCGAGCAGGTGAGCGGCCAGCATGTCATTGGTGATGGCGACCTGATCAGCGCCGGCCCGTTCACGATCGCCGCCTCACTCGGCGCAAATGGTCAGCAAGCCCCATGGCGTGGCTGGCACGATGAGGACCCTGGTGAGCCTTCGGCTACTGGATGGGCCAGCGAAGCACCCGCTCCACCCGTTGGCTGGGCACCGGCGCCATCGGCCGGCAACACCGGCTGGGGGCCGCCCCCCTCGCGCAGCCAAAGCTGCGATTGGAAGCCGCAGACCGGACCCGCGCTTGCCCGCCAGGATCCACACCGCGCCGCCGCCGGGTGGGACGCAGTACCGGCCCCGCCAGCATCGCACGCCGGCTGGGCGACCCCAGCCGTCCCCCCCACCCCGGTCCGATCGGCGTGGGACACCGCTGCTCCCCCATCCGATCCTGCCTCGGCGTGGTCGAGTGCGGCGCCAGACCGCCCGCCACCTCCCTCGCCAGACGACCTCTGGGGCCGGATCGCGGAGGGTAATGTCGTGGATTGGGCACGCGGCGGCTTCGGTCAGCCGGTTGAGCCTCCCCGCGACCCGCTCGGCCTCGCGCCGCCCCCCACTTCGCAATCGGCACCGCCACCGGCCAGCCCCGCACAACCCGCCCCTCAGCCACCCGCCGATGCCTTTCTGTCCGCGCTGGGTCTGGATCAGGCCCGCCTCGGGCCCACAGCAGTCACGAGCGCCGCCCTTCTGTTTCGCCGCCTTGTCGCGGGCATGGTGGTGATGCTGGAGGCGCGCGCGCGCGCCAAGGCGCAGTTGGGCGCGGAGCCCACTGCCTACAGTCCGGACGGCCACAATCCGCTGAAGTTTGCCCGTGCACCCGAAGACGCGCTAGCAATGCTGCTCGGCCCACCGCAGCCAGGCTTCATGCCTCCTGATCGCGCCGTCGAGGATGCCTTTGAAGACCTGCAGTCCCACCAAATGGCCACGCTTCGCGCCATGCAGGGCGCCCTTCGCACCACCTTGGAACGCTTCTCACCCTCCGCGATCCGCGCGCGCGCCAAGGCGAATGGTGTTCTCGAACGCATCTATCCCGCCGCGCGCGATGCTGCGCTCTGGCAGGCCTATGAGCGCGAGTTCGGCGGCGTCGCACAAGGCTCCGACGAGGCATTCCTCGACATGTTCGCCAAGGAATTCCGTGAAGCCTACAACCAGCAGGCACGCACCCGCCGATGAGCTTGTCTCTCGCGTTCGCAGGATAGACCATGCCCCCAGCCGCCAGAGTAACCGATATCGAATCCTGCCCGCACACGTCTGCCGGCCCGATTGCCTTGGGCTCGCCCAGCGTCACGATCGAGGGTCTGCCCGCGGCCCGCGTCGGCGACAAACTGGATTGCCCCGGCGGGCCGACGCAGATCGAATCCGGCGCGCCGACCGTTAAGATCAACGGCCACAAGGCGGCGCGTATGGGCGACACGACCTGCCATAAAGGCAAGATCGTGAAGGGCGCCGCGACGGTGACCATCGGCAACGGCAGCGGCGTCCGCTCCACCACATTGGACCAGGCCCATCGTGACGGCACGCCCTTCGTCCGCGGCTGAACCGCCGCCGCCGGCGGTGCGCATCCGGCCGGCCGAGTCGGCGCTGGTGCAGCGCGCGGCCGAGGCCGGACACCTTTACGCCGTGGTCGATCCGTGCGTCGATGATGGCGCAATCGGCTGGCTTCGCGCACTGGGCGAGGATCGTGCGTCGAGCCTGTACATCGGCGAGGCGCAGCAGAACTACGGCGACAAGGCTCCGCACGTGGTCCGGGTTGATCCCGCCCTACTGGCGACACTGCCCGCGCGCTTCGGCGACAGCGCGTGGGGTTGCCTTCTCGTCAGCGATGCGCCGCCGGGGCGCGTGCGGCAGCATCTGCGCTCCTGGTTGCAGGTGCGCTCGCCCGAAGGCGAGATGTGGCTGTTCCGCTTCTGGGATCCACGCACGCTGCCGATCTTCCTGCGCGCCTCGACCGCGGCGGAACTCGACGCCTTCTTCGGCCCGCTCGCCGCCTTTGCGATGCTCAGTGCCGCGGGGCAGACGTTCGTTGCGGAGCGCGCAGTGGCGAGCCCGACCCCGCGCCGCCGCGTCGGTGAGCGATCGACGATCAGCCCCGCACAGATTGCTGCGCTTCGCCGCGTCGGCCTGGGCGACCGGCTCGCGGCGAGCTTCGCCAATACGAAACTGGAGGCGCGCCGAGAAACGGGCAGCGGGGACGTGCTGCTGCGCGCCCCCGACGGTGGGGTCAGCCGCATCCATCTCGCCGACGATGGCCAGATCGGGGGCACGACCAGCCCATCCGGCCGTCGCTGGCGCACCGTCCACCGCGCGGACGGCAAGCTTGCCACCATGACCACGCCCTCCGGCGCGCATCTCGCAATTGGCTATGACGCTGCCGGCAACGTCGAAACCGTAGCGCGCAACGGCAAGGACCGCTTCCGCGCCGAACATGACCGCCACGGCCGAATGGAGCGCGTCCAGTTCCCAGACGGCACCGATGCCCGCATCGCCTATGCGTCGCAGGGCTACGCCGCACTTGCCGATCCCAGTGGCGAGATGATCGAGGCTCGCCGTGACCGGATCGGCCGCACCGAGCGCTTCGAATATCACGGCCAACAGCTCGCGACGATCATCGACGGGAACGGCAACCGCACCGAGGTGAAGCGCGACGACAGCGATCGCCCCGCCGGCTTCCGCTTCGCGGACGGTCGCGAGGAGAGCTACCGCTACGATCCCGCCGGCCACCTCGCGGCAATCGTCCGGGGCGGCGGCGCTAGACTTGATGTGACGTGCGACGCGAATGGTCGGGTGAGGCTCCTGCGCACGACGGACGGCGAAGAAGCTGCGTTCGACTACGACGAGGCCGGAAGAATGATCGCCGCGACCAACGCCGCGGGAACGGTCGTCTGGCATTACGACGAGATCGGTCGCGTCGTGGAGGAGCGTAGCGCCGACGCGACGGTCGGCTACGACTATGACGAGGTCGGGCTTGTCGGCCTCACCTATCCCGATGGCTCCACGATTCACTACGTCCGCGACCGGGACCAGCGTCTCGAGGCGTTGTGCGACTGGACCGGTGGCTGGCATCGTCTAGAGTACGCGCCCGACGACACCGGCTGGCGCAAGACCTCACCAGACGGCACGATTGTCACGACGATGCTTGACAGCATCGGCCTGCTCGCCAGCCAGCAGGTAGAGCATAACGGTAAGCTGCTTTGGCAGTCTCGTCACGTGCACGATGACGAGGACAGGCTGCACGAACGCCACGATAGCCGTCTCGGCACAACGGGTTTCGACTACGACGCCGAGGGCCAACTCACCCGCCACGTCCGTTCCAATGGCGCGGTCGACGAATTTAGCTACGACGGGAACGGCAACCGTACGCACAGCCCCGCCGGCTCCGCACAGTTCGATGCCACCGACCGCATCGTCGAACAGGGCACCTCGCACTACACGCACGACGACAATGGCTCGATGGTAGCCCGCGTCGGCCCGGACAGTGCCTGGCGCTTCGCTTATGACGGCTTTGGCCGCCTGATCACCGCCGAGGACGCCACCGGCAGACGCATCGGCTACGGCTATGACGCGCTCGGCCGCCGCTTATGGAAGCGCGTCACGGGCGACGGACAAGATCGAACCACGCGCTTCATTTGGGCCGGAGAGCAGGTAATTCGGGAAGTCAGCGATGGCGCCGCGCCGCGCGACTATTGCTACTGGCCGCAGACCTATACGCCCCTCCTGCTCCGCGATGGCGACCAACTTTATCACTTCCACTGCGATCAGACCGGCACGCCGCAGCGGCTGACCGCCACCGACGGCAGCATCGCTTGGGAGAGCGACGGTGACGCCTTTGGCAACACGTGCGTGCTCCACGCAACCGTAGCACAGCCGCTGCGCCTTCCCGGGCAATACGCCGACGAAGAATTCGGCCTCACCCTCCACTACAATCGCTTCCGCTTCTACGACCCCGCGCTCGGCCGCTACATCAGCCCCGACCCGATCGGCTTCGCCGGCGGTCTGAACCTCTACACCTACGCCGGTGGCGATCCCGTCAACCGCGCAGACCCGCTCGGCCTGTGGTGGAAAGCCGCGCTTACCATCGCTGCCGGCGTCGTCGCTGCCGTCGCAGTCGTCGCATTGGCCCCCATCACCGGACCATTGCTCATCATCGCCGCAGGTGCCGCAGCGGGCGCCGCCGCGAGCATGATGAACGAGGCGCTCAATCAGGAAACGTTCTGCGCTTCGTGCATCCTGCTGGCGGGTATTCGCGGCGCCGCCGTTGGTGCGCTTGCCGCCCTGCCTGTCGCCTGGCTGCCCGCCACCGCCAGTTTGGCGGCATTCTTCGGCCTCAGCGCGCTCAGCGGCTTCACCGGTTACGTCTCCGAATGGGCACTGAGCCCGGGCATGGAATTCAACTGGCAGCACGCCGCGATCGCGACCGGTGTCGCCGCCGCCACAGGCGGGCTCGGGCGCGTTGCTGCGGGTGCCTTCCGGCCGCGCCCGCCCGCGGTCGCACCGCCGCCCGCCCCGCGCCTGCCGCAGGATCTGCGCGTTAATCCGACCCCGCCTGCGCCGCTGCCGCTCAGACGTCCAATCGGGCAGAGCCCCACCCAGAATGCCGCGATGCAATCGGACATCGCCGCTGCCCGGGCTGCGGGCGCGACCGATTTCCGGGTCAACCAGCAACAGGTCAACGCCAGCGGGCAACGCGTGGGCACGAACCGTCCCGATCTGCAATATACCGACGCTAATGGGCGCCGCGTCTACATCGAATATGATACGTCCAGTTCGACGCGTGGCCCCGGCCACCAGACCCGCATCAACTCCAACGATCCGTCCGGACAGGTGATCTTGAAGGAAGTCAATTGACATGAACGAGTTATTTGGCGGCAGGTTCGCGCCAATCACCGACACGATCGGGTTTCTGCGCTGCAATCCAGACCGTGCCGTGGAGGCGTTCCTTTCGTGGCAAGGTGACGTCCAGAGCCAGCGTGGCGTCGAGTTGGAGGCATCGACAGCGCAGGTCGACCTGAGTGAGGCCTTGCCGAAGTTGCTGCCGTTGACCAGTGTTGAGCGGCGGCGGTTCCTCTTCGTTCCTACGCGCTCCGATTGGACCGCATTCGTCGACAACGGCCACGAAGGCACCGATGCCTTTTCGCACATTTCCTACCTGGCGGAGCAGATCGGCTGCGACGGCGTGCGGGCGACCTGGGTGCCCGAGGAACGGCCCGGCCAATGGCCTGCGACGGTCCTGGAACTATACGGGCCGGAGAAGACGGACTTCCTCAACACGATCCGGTCGATCGCCGTCTCGTTTGACGGATCCAAATGGTTCTTTTCCGCGGATGGGGAGGTGCAGTCGTTTGAGGAGGTGTCGCGTTATAAGGAACGCTCGATCAAGAAGCGCTTCGACGGCTCGCTTCTCGACACCTACCTTCGGCATCTCGGCATCTCCATGTTCGACGAAAGCTTCTTCACGCCGACTGGAGCCCGCACTACCCTGGTAGAGAAGTTCGGCCCGATCGCTCCGGCAGCGCAGGAGTTCGGCCTTAAGATGCGCTAACAGCCGTCCGCAGCGGTTTGGCGCCGCAGAGAGCGCGGGAGCACGGCCGGCAAGCCGCTGCCTTCCGCGACCATCGCCGAATCTGCTTCGCGGCTAGTCCTGGACGGTAGGCAAAGGTCGTTAATCACCATACTGATCAGACCCGCATCAACCTCAACGATATTCGTTTAATTGACCTTGAAGGAAGTCGTCTGACATGAATGGTTTATGCGGTGACAACTTCGCACCGATTTTCGCCCCATGAGCAAGCCATGAGTGCGGCGTCAGGCGCCCAGATCTCGCCCGGGAGCATGTTGGCGCTCCAACGCCTGGCCGCAGCCGCCGATGACCTGCTGGTCGACCTCCAGGCAGCGATCTACCTTTATGGCGAGCGCACGCCGCCGAAGGACCCGAGTGCGGCAGACGATGTGGCGCGCTATCTCGCGCTGGTCGCCGAGCGCGTGTCCACGAACAACGCGGAACTGGCGCTGCGCGGTGCTAATCTGCTCACCACCGTCAACAAAGGCGTGGGCGATCCGGAGACCTCGCCGGCCGACCGGCCGCCCACCGAAAAGGCTTTCAATGTGCTCCGCGCCGCGATCGCGGCGGCACAATCGCTCCGTGGGGACGTAGGAACCCATTATTGACCGCATCGAGTGACAGGAACTATGGGCCAGTACCGCTTAGAGCACGGCAAGTTCCGGCACGCGCCGAGGGGCTGCCGCGCGATCGTCGCAGCATCCGCAGGCACATCGACCAAAGCGGCCACCGTTCCCGTTCTCGCCACTTCAATCTCTGCCACAAATCGTTCAGTCACCTGGCGTCGAAACGATTGACCTCCGATCTCGAAAGCCGTCCACATCGCTGCGTCAGGTTTGTTTTGCTGATCGCCGACCGACACGTGACGGGGTCAAAGCTCAGCAGCTAAAATTCGCCATCAGCGAACCTTCCCCCATGCGCGATCAACTGCATCTCGTCCCAGCTTTTTGTGACACCCGGACGGTTAAAAAGCGGCGATTTGCGAGATAGTTGAGGAGCGACAATCGGTTAGGAAAGTCGTGGCGGAGAGGGTGGGATTCGAACCCACGGTACCCGTAAAGGCACAACGGTTTTCGAGACCGTCCCAATCGACCACTCTGGCACCTCTCCGCAGAGGCATCCGGGCCGCTTTGCGCAGACCGGGCGATCGAAGGCGGCGCCTCTAACGCGGTTGGTTGCGATGCGCAAGCGTGCTTGTGCAGCGCGCAACAACCACTAGATTGGCGGCATGTCAGCTGTTCCCGGCCACACCTTGATTGATGGCGCACCTGCCGCGCCAACCGTTGCCCATGCGCGCTTCACGATCGGTGATGTCGTGCGGCACCGTATGCTCGATTTCCGCGGCGTTGTTTTCGATGTCGATCCCGTCTTCGCCAATACCGAGGAATGGTATCAGTCGATCCCGGAAAGCATCCGGCCGCGCAAGGACCAGCCATTCTACCATCTGCTCGCCGAGAACGCCGAATCGACCTATGTCGCTTATGTGAGCCAGCAGAACCTGGTGCATGACGAAAGCGAGGAGCCGGTCGACCATCCCGCGATCTCCGGCCTGTTCACCGGCTTCAGCGATGGGCGCTACCTCCTGAAACGCGAACACCGGCATTAAGCCATCTTGGCGCAAGCCGCGCGTTGACAAAGCGCGGCGATTCCCCTAGCTGCGCCGTTCCTCCTGGCCCGGTTGACCGGTCCGGGCACAAGCATTTGGATAGAGTCAGGCCATGTTCGCAGTCGTGCGCACGGGCGGCAAGCAGTATCGCGTTGCCGCCGGAGACAAGATCGTCGTCGAGAAGCTGGAGGGCGATGCCGGCGCCTCCGTCACGCTGAGCGACGTGCTGCTGGCCGGCGAAGGTTCGGAGCTGAAGCCGACTGACGGCCTCACCGTCGCCGCCGAGATCATCGCGCAGGCGAAGGGCGAGAAGGTCATCGTCTTCAAGAAGCGCCGCCGTCACAACTATCGCCGTCGCAACGGCCACCGTCAGAATCACACGATCCTCAAGATCGTGTCGATCGGCGCGTCGGCCTGATCGCGCAGCGTAAGGAGCAAGCACAATGGCACATAAGAAAGCAGGCGGCTCGTCGCGTAACGGTCGTGATTCGGCCGGTCGTCGCCTTGGCGTGAAGAAGTTCGGCGGTCAGGAAGCGATCGCGGGCAACATTCTCGTTCGTCAGCGCGGGACGAAGTTCTACCCGGGCCGCAACGTCGGCATCGGCAAGGACCACACCCTTTTTGCGCTCGTCGACGGCCGCGTGGTGTTCCACGACGGCAAGCTCGGCCGCAAATTCTGTTCGGTCGACATGATTGCCGAGGCGGCAGAATAACATCGGGTGACCATCCGGGTTGCCCACCAGGGCGATCCGGAGCCTCCGCAAGGGAGGCCAGCCAAAGATAAGGGAGCCGGGTCCGCCCAGGCTCCCTTTTTCATGCTCCCTCAACCAAGCGCTGTCGCTGAGCCGTCATCAGGCTCGGTTAGCGGCGCGTTCGGGAGGAGAGCGCACATGTTCGCGCGGACGAAGAGACTGACGCTGCGGCCGGGATGGCCGGAAGAGGCTGAGACGCTGGCAGGTGCCATCGCGCACGAAGCGGTCGCGACAAAGCTCGCGCACGTGCCGTGGCCCTATACCGTCGCAGATGCCGAGGCTTTCCTCGCCCTGCCTCACCGCCCGAATGATGCCCGCTTCCTGATCTTGTCGCACGAAGGCGCGTATCCGGTTCTGGTGGGCGGTATCGGGCTGAGTGCGCTTGCGCCTGGTGTCGCCGAGTTCGGCTATTGGCTGACGCCCAGCGCCTGGGGCCGCGGCTATGCCACCGAGGCCGGCCGCGCCGTCGTCCAGACCGCGCGGCATTCCCTGCCCTTGCGGCAGCTTCATGCGCGTCATCACCTCGACAACCCATCGTCGCGTCGCGTGCTGGACAAATTGGGCTTTCGCGAAGTGCGGCGCGAGGCAAGTTTTTCGCTTGCGCGTGGTCGTCACGTCGACAGCGCGGTGCTGACGCTTGCGGTGGACGAGGGCGTCGAAGCCGAGGTCGACCGAATGGCGATGGCGGCCTGACCCAAGGCCGCCCTCCCCCCCCCTCTCGCCTCCGTCCCCTGCCGCCGCGGTTTCGCCCCGGGACGGCGGGGTGCGCGTCGGCGTGATCGCCAGCTCATGACGAGCTGCGCAGCCGCGGTCCAAGCCGACACTTTTGCTCATCTGTTTCGAGCGTGCATTGCAAATTTGCCGGGAAGGTTCGAGAGCCGGGTCAATGTCAGCCCTGCGTACCTCCGAAGTGCCCGTCCGCCGTCGTCTCAGCCCTGAGGAATCGCGCGCCGCCGCGCTTGCCGCTGCTCGTGAACTGCTGGTGGAGGCTGGACCTCAGGCGGTGACGTTGAAGGCGGTAGGGGCGCGAATCGGCCGGACTCACGCCAATCTTCTCCACCACTTCGGCTCCGCGGAGGGACTACAGAAGGCGCTGATCGCGCACATGGCGTCCTCCATCGTCGGCACGATCAAGGCAGCGGTGATCCGCTCGCGCGAGCTCGAGGATCCGGCAGAGGTGGTGGATCTCACCTTCGACGCGTTCGGCCAGAATGGCGCCGGCGCGCTGGCGAGCTGGATGATCCTCACCGGCAATGAGGACGCACTTGATCCGATCCTGAACGCGATTCACGTCCTCGTCGATGATCTGGTTCGCGATGTGCCGGCGCACGGCAAACCCATTCACGAAGAAACGCTTCAGCTTGTTCTGATGGCGCTGGGTGATGCGCTGCTGGGCGCACCGATGGCGAAGGCGCTTGGCCTGCCGCGCGACACGGCACGCCAGCTCGCGCGGCGGATGCTGCTGGCCGATCGCGGACGGTAAGCAGGCGTCATACCATCAGCCGCTGCAAAGGTGATCGACCCGCCTGCCGCGGGAGGTCGCTTTACCTGCCCGAAGGCGCTAAGTGGCGCCCATGCATTTCCTTGATCAAGCAAAGATCTTCGTTCGTTCAGGTTCCGGCGGCCCCGGTGCGGTCAGCTTTCGGCGTGAAAAGTTCATTGAATATGGCGGGCCGGACGGCGGGAACGGCGGCAAAGGCGGCGATATCATCTTTGAGGCGGTCGCTGGCCTCAACACGCTGATCGACTTTCGCTACACGCAGCATTTCCGCGCCCCGCGCGGCCAAGGCGGGTCTGGCTCCAACCGCACTGGTGCGGGCGGCGAGGATCTCGTGATCAAGGTGCCGGTGGGCACGCAGGTGCTGGCCGATGACGAGGAGCGCACGCTCCTGCTCGATCTTACCACCGTCGGCCAGCGCGAGATCTTCCTGCGCGGCGGCGACGGTGGTCGCGGGAACGCCAGCTACAAGACCTCGACGAACCGGGCGCCCCGGCAGCATGGCACCGGCTGGCCGAACGAAGAGGCGTGGGTGTGGCTTCGCCTGAAGCTTCTTGCCGATGCCGGTCTCGTCGGACTCCCCAATGCGGGCAAGTCGACGTTCATCAACGGCGTCACCAATGCCCAGGCGAAGGTGGGCGCTTATGCCTTCACCACCACCCGACCGCAGCTGGGCGTCGTTCGGCACAAGGGACAGGAATTTGTCGTCGCCGACATTCCCGGCCTGATCGAAGGTGCGGCGGACGGTGCGGGCATCGGCGATCGCTTCCTTGGCCATATCGAGCGCTGCCGCGTGCTGCTCCACCTCATCGACGCGAATGATGCGGACGTGGCGGAGAGCTACCGCATCGTTCGTGAGGAGCTTTCCGCGTACGGTGGCGGGCTCGACGAGAAGCCGGTCGTGGTGGCGCTCAACAAGATCGACACGCTCGACGACGAATTGATCGCGGCGCTTTCCGCTGAGCTCGAAGAGGCCAGCGGCGCGGAGGTAATTCCCATCTCCGGCGCCAGCGGAACGGGTGTCGACTGGGTGCTCGACAAGTTGCTGGAAAATATCGGACCCGATCATGCACCTGTCGGGCCAGATGACCAGGGCGAAGAGCCGGTGGAGTGGTCCCCGGTCTGAACGCGGTTTTGATCGACCGGATCGGCAGGCCATAATGGTCGTTTCTGCTTCAGCAACACCGCATTCGGTGTTGCTGGGAGCTGTATTCGGCTAGTGGCTATGATCACCTGATGTGTTCTACGCTTTCTCGCTACTGATCCCCGCGATGTTGGCGTGGCTCCTGACCGGGCTGACGTTCACCCATCGCGCGGTCAGCGGTTGGCAGCGCCACCCCTCGACCGATCGCGCCGGCACATCTTGGCATGTGTGTTGGACCTGCTACCGCCGCCTCATGGCTGTTCGGTCCTTATTCCCCACCCACTTCTACGAAGGCGACATCGGCGAAGAATCGTTGATTGCTGAGCTGGATCGTTCCGTGCGTGCGCTCGCGAGCGACGACACCGCAGGCAAGCGCTGGTCCAAGGCGCACGGCTATCGCGGCTACACATCCTATGCCTCGCTTGACGATCTGCCCCAGCGGGATCCGGCATTTGCGGATCTGAAGCGGCATCTGGATCGCCACGTCGCCCGCTTTGCCGAAGCCTGCGGCTTTCAGCTGGGCGGTCGGCGGCTGAAGCTGGACAGCCTGTGGGTCAACCTGTTGCGGCCGGGGGGTACCCACTCCGGCCATATCCATCCGCACAGCGTTGTTTCCGGTACCGTCTATGTCACGGTGCCGGCCGGATCGGGCGCGCTCCGGCTGGAGGATCCACGACTTGGCCTCATGATGGCCGCCCCGCCGCGCGAGGACATCTTTGTTCATGCCGAGCCGGCGCCAGGCACGGTCTTCCTGTGGGAAAGCTGGCTGCGGCATGAGGTGATGCCAAACACGGCCAAGAGCGACCGGATCAGCGCCAGCTTCAACTACCGCTGGTGACCACCGGCGATGTCGCCGCCGTCCCTGCGATAACGGCATAGGGTGGCGCGCTCACGCCGCGCGCGGTAGGGCGCGGTACGTCATATACTCTATAAGCTTTACCAAGGATCGATCATGGGTTTCCGCTGCGGCATCGTGGGCCTGCCGAACGTGGGCAAGTCCACCCTCTTCAACGCGTTGACGGAAACGGCCGCAGCGCAGGCGGCCAATTATCCGTTCTGCACGATCGAGCCGAATGTCGGCAACGTCGGCGTGCCCGATCCGCGGCTCCAGAAGCTGGCCGAGGTCGCCAAGTCCGCCAAGATCATCGAGACGCAACTCGCCTTCGTGGACATCGCCGGCCTGGTGCGCGGCGCCTCCAAGGGCGAAGGTCTGGGCAATCAGTTCCTGGGCAACATCCGTGAGGTGGACGCAATCGTTCACGTGCTGCGCTGCTTCGAGGATGGCGACGTCACCCATGTCGAAGGCAAGGTGGACCCGATTGCCGATGCGGAGACCGTAGAAACCGAACTCATGCTTTCCGACCTGGAAAGCCTGGAAAAGCGCGTGCCCAACCTCGTGAAAAAGGGTCAGCAGGGGGACAAGGAAGCCAAGATCGGCGCGGCAGTGCTCGGCCAGACGCTGGAGCTACTGCGCGAGGGCAAGCCGGCACGGCTCACCCAGCCAAAGGACGCCGAGGAGGCGCGCGTCTTTGCCCAGGCGCAACTAATCACCGCCAAGCCCGTGCTCTACGTCTGCAACGTCGAAGAAGCGAATGCCGCCGCCGGTAACGCCCATAGCGCGCGCGTTTTTGAAAAGGCCGCGGCGGAGGGTGCCGAGGCGGTGGTCGTATCGGCTGCGATCGAGGCCGAGATCGCCACCATGCCGGCGGAGGACCGCGCCATGTTCCTTAGCGAGCTTGGCCTGGAGGAGACCGGCCTCGCCCGTGTCATTCGCGCGGGCTACAAGCTCCTGAACCTCCTCACCTTCTTCACCGTCGGCCCGAAGGAAGCGCGCGCCTGGACCGTGTCTGCTGGATCCAAGGCGCCGCAGGCAGCTGGCGAAATCCACACCGATTTCGAGCGCGGCTTCATCCGGGCCGAGACGATCGCGTACGATGATTATATCGCGCTTGGTGGCGAAGCCGGTGCGCGCGAAGCGGGCAAGCTGCGGCAGGAAGGCAAGGAATATGTCGTCCACGACGGCGACGTGATGCTGTTCCGCTTCAACGTCTGAGAACGCGAGGTCGGCTGTGGTCGACTGCCGGCCTCACATCCTTACCCCTAGTCTTCAGCGCCGCCGAATCTTGCCGCGCCGGCGCCCGGCAGTGGCCCGGATGACACGCTCATCCGTGGGGAAGCGGGCCGCTGCGGTGTCAATCGCAGCAGCGGCAGCCGCGTCGTCGCCGCTGTATCGCAGCCGGTCCGCGCCCCAGAGCAATTGATTGGCCATCGCTTGCGCCTGCAGGCTCACCATTCGATCAGCCAGAGCTTCCAGGAACTCAGGCGACACTTCCTCAGTATATCGGCTCGGTGCAAGGTCGCTGGCGGGATAGGAATAGCGGGTGATCCCGAACTCCTGCGCCAGGAACGCAACGTCCTCCCGGCTTTGCACATAGGCCTTGCGGCGGGCCGCGTCGGGAAGATCAAACTTCTGCCCTGGTAACCCGAAGAACGCCCTTGGCTCCATCCCGGAGCGTGCCGGATTGCGGCGGCCGCCGATACGCTGGGGCACACGAGCATTGTATCGGCCGAGCATCAGCGCAGCTTCCATCGACAGCGATTCGTTCACCGCGCCAATGTCGCTCCCCACGAGGGCGCCGGCGACGTTTGCCGGTAGCCCCGCCGCGCACGCAAAGCGGGCGGCGAAGTGCTCGCGCTCGGCCGACAATTGCTCGTATTCCAACACCGTGACGGCGCGCGGGCCGAACGTTTCACGGAAGCGTGTGATGATCTTGGACCAGCGCGGCGGCTCAGGCTCGGCAAGCAGCGCCTCCACCTCACCGCGCGTTTTCAGGCGCTGCTGTGCAACGCTGACCGCCCAATCGACCGGATCGCGCACGACGAAGATGATCTGAGTCGTGTCCACATGCCCGGCGAGCCAGCCAGCGAAGTCTTTCAGTTCGCCGGGCGAAAAGCCGGCCACCGCTTCCGCGGAAAGCACCATTGTGTGCCAATCCGCACCGCAAAGCTCAGAATGCAGCGCCTCACGGGCGCGCTTGCGATCCGAAGCGTAACGGACGCGCGGCGATGGTGCCTTTACCACCTTGCCCGCGTGGAAGATGCCCGACAGCGCGTATGAATGATTTGGCTCCGGGAGGGGATAGATCACGCCGGCATCAAATAGCGCGCTGCGGTTTGCGTGAAGGTGGTTCTGGATGAACGTCGTACCGGTCTTCTTGTGGCCGATATGGACGATCGCGTGCCGTTTGCCCCTCATGAGCGCCCCTCCGGCACGCGGCGCGGAGCGTCATCGCTAATCATCGGTGCCCTTGCCGAAAGCTCGGCTGCGGTCATTGACGCAGCACGATCGCTTGGTCGTACAAGGTTCGATACGCGGCCGCACATGCCTCCATGCTGAAACGGTCTGCGACCTCGGCGGTCAACGCGCTGGCCGACGCGCGGAATGCCGGATCTAGGAACTGCTCCATCGCGTCGGCGACGTGGCGGATGAAGGCATCAGTATCGCGCATGTTCGTCGTCACCACGCCTGCCACGCCCTTGTCGGACGTCAGCATGCTGCGGATCTCGCCCACGTCATTGCCCAGCACCGGGCAGCCTTCCTGCAGCGCCTGAATCACGCACAGGGGAAAGGATTCCCCTTCGAAGCGGGTGGGCACCAGCGCGCAATCGCTCAAACGGTAGATGCCGTTGATACATGATTGATAACCAAGGAAGTGGATTGCCGGATCCCTGCCGGCGATTTCCTGCGAGCGCTCGGCAAAGCGCCCTTCGCCGATCATCAGGAGGTGCATCTCACGATTGGGATGCCTTGCCTTCAGCAGCTTGAATGCCTCCACCGAGGCGCGCCAGCCTTTGCGCTGAATGCCGCGCGCGATGAAGGTAAAGACGGTCGCGTCCTCGCCGATCCCCAGGCTCGCGCGCGTGAACGGCGCTTCACGCTCATCACGTGGCATGCCGTTCGCCATCTTGATGAAGCGCGACCGATCAAGGGGAAGCCCGGCGAAGACGTCGAGGTTCTTTTCCGCGGTGTAGACCCAGTAATCAACGTTCCGCAGCGAGCGGAACAGCAGCCGGTCAAGCGCTCCGCCCGGCAGATTGTGCGAGCCGTGCATGGAGACCACATACGGTCGATCAAGCATGCCGCTGCGCTCGAAGAACAGGTTCTCGATCAACACGCTGTGGGAATGAACCACATCAATGCCTGCCCGGTCCAGCAAGGAGGCCGGACCACCCGGAAACATGTCGTCCCGCGAATAGACCGGCACGCGAGAGTCCAGCCGCGCCACCATGTCATCGTTGCGATCGGTGAGGTTGGCGGCAATCAGCGAGACCATCACTCCCTGCCGCGCATATTCATTGGCGAGCAGCAGTGGGAAAAGCTCTCCCCCGCCGGTCTCGAAGCCCAGGAATCCGATCGCGATATGCGCCGCGCGTGGCTCCGAAGGCATCAGCGCGCCGGCGGAAAAGCGATCTTCGAAAGCTCCATGCTCCCGATAGACGGCGAAATGGCGGTATTGGTGCGATAGATCTGCAATAAACTGGGCGCCTGCGTCTTCGTCCACGCGCCAATAACGCCGAATCTCCTGCTGAACGGCCCAGCATTCATCGTAATAATAGATCTTATCGAAGTTGCGCGCCGAGGTGTTCGCTTCATGTTGCCGGAAGTAGCTGACCGCCTCGGGGGAAAAGGCGAGCTTTCCGCTGCCAAGCAGGTGAATGTAGAGAAACCAGTCGCCGGCGATCCGAAATTGTGCGGCGCGATCCCACAGCTCCCCAGCTATCTGCTGATTGCGGAACAGGCAGCCGCCCACATTGGTGACGATGTTTCGCTTGGAAAAGGCAGATCGAAACCATTGCGCCGCGGGTCGTGACACAGGCTGGTTCCATATGCCCGGTTCAGCCCCGTCTCGAAAGCCGGCCATTCCTGCCATGGGCGACCCGTCGCCGCGGCAGAATTCGATGCGCCCGAGCGCCATTTTCACCGACAGGTCCGCAAAACTGGGAACCAGATGCTCGAGAAACCGGCTGTCCGCGAAATCGTCGCTCTCGCAAATCCAAATGAGCGACCCGCTCGCCATGGACAATCCGCGCTGCCACTGGCGGAAGGGACTGCCCGTGCCGGTATCGTTGAGGGCTGTGAGGAACGGAAATGGACATTGTTCGAGCAATCGGGTGATCACCTCCCGACTATCGTCGCTTGAGGCATCGTCCAGCACGATCAGCTCTATGTTGCGATACGTCTGATCGTAGATCGAACGCAGCCGCTGTTCCAGGAAGCGGGCATGATTGTAGTTCGGCACGATCACGGACACCAACGGCGCGAAATCGGGCTGATGGTGATAGGGGATCGCCGGGCGCTTCTCATGCCGCCCATAGTTCACCCAGTGGAGGAACGGGTTGATACCCGCCGCCGCAACCTCGGGGTTGGTTTCCAAATAATAAGACGTGCTGAAAAGCGGCGAAGGATCCAGACGCAGGCGCCAACCGCTATCCATGAAATGGCGGTACAGCGATATGCCATCGGGGACCGAGTCAAGCTGCGCCGCATAATATGCCGGGTCGAAGAGAGCCGCAGCAGGACTGTTGTCCGGGGTCGCCTCGGGGGCATTCGCTGGCGGGGCGGCGTGGCCACTAGCCGGTTGGCCCGCTTCTGGTCCTTCGTTCGGCGGGCATGCAGTGCGCCGGCCCTCCGCCCGTCCGTGCCGAACGAAATGCAGCAAGGGATTGATGCCTCGCTCCGCGACATCCGGGTTGGCGCCCAGATAATACTCGGTGTCGAAAGACTTTGACGGACTGAGCCCTTGTCGCCAGCCGCTCTGCAGATAATGTTCCAGCAGATCGCCGTTGAACGGCAGCGCCAGTTGATCGCGATAATGATCTTCGTCGAAGAGTTCGCGCAGTTGCGCCATCATCGTTTCGACGGACGCAATCCCCGGCCCCACGCTTCGGTCCGACGACGGAACCTCTGCCCCGCTGAAACGCCCGATGGAGGCATGATATTCAAGCGGCGAACACCCAGCCGCCCGCGCATCTTCGTGCAACGCGAGGTACAATTCGGTGGAGAAGCGTGGCGAGGGATCAAAGCCCGCGATCCATCCTTCCTCCAGATAATGGCGCAGCGCGCGCTGAGGCAACGGATCGACGCCCGCCTCCCGCAATTGCTTGCGATAAAAGGCTGGATCGAACTGTTCAACGATCCACTGACGTGCGTCCGCCTTGACGATCTGGTTAGGCGCACTTTCTTCCACGAACGCGCATCTCCCCAACACCCTGTCCGTAGCCGCTCATCCTCGCGCACCTCGCAAAGGTCAACCCAGCCGCTCCGCTTATCGCGGGCGCTCGCTGCCAACGGTTGCCAACTGGCACCGCAAGCCGCGGCTTCGTGCCTGTGAACGGCACTCTCCTCGTCAGTCCCCTGCTCGCACTCTTGTGGGCGCAAACGAAACGCAGCGCCGCCGCGCTACCTCGGGGTTACCCGTCGCGGACCAGCGCGGCGAGGATCGTCATGATCACCCGAAACTTTTCGTCTGTGAGTTGATCGCCTGAGAGATACCGATACTTCTGATGATCCACGAGCGGGAACAGCCGAGGGCGCCCCCGGAAATACTTACGGCAGACCGCCTCATTGATCGGGCGATAGAACTCGATGATCTTGTCGCGTTGAGTCTGCGTCAGCAGCGAAAGCTTTCTAGTCTCCACCAGCGAGCGCCCGGTCAGTTCGTTCAGCGCATTGTAGAATTTGTTGTCGTGCACATCTGCGAAGATGTTGCGATTGCCGGCCACCATCATCGTGATCGCATCAGTGACGGATGGATTGGAGTCACCCTGCTTGTAATCGAAGGTGTCGGCCTTCTCTCCCAAACCGATGGCGTCGACAAAGTCGTGAAGCAGATCACCGTCCACGAAGCTGTCGCGATCGAATACCCTGACCACCATTGCGTCCGCACCGGCGTGCTCTTCCCACTCGGCGAGCACCTCGTCCCAGTGACCGAACTGCCTAAGCGCCAGGATTAGCCAGGCATGGAAATCGCTCTCCAGCTTGGACGCCCACTGCTGCCAGGCGGAGGTGAGCAGTTCATCCTGCCGCCTTAGATACATCACGACGCGCAGGTCGTAATGGGCAGCGAGCCCCTCGATAAGCGCGCTGTTGCCGAGGTTGGAAAGGTTCTCCGCCGATAGCAATAGAGCTCGCGCAGCTCGATTCGAGCCATCGAAGATCGCGTCGATCCGTTCGCGCAGGCCGCTCGCATCGCGTTTCTTTGCCAACGCTTCGAGGGCAAATACATGCTCACCAGAAACTTGGTTTCCGGTCGAAAGCGACGCGTCCGGAATCACATACCCCAGCCGGTTGAAGACGAACCGGTTACGGCGAAGAAAGGATTGGATTGAAGACGACCCGGCCTTTGAGGCTCCGATGTGCAGAATGACTGTTTTTCGCATTGAACGCGCCACTGCTCCCCGAAGCTTACTTTTCTACCCACACGACGCGAGCAGAAGCAGGGGGATAGCGCCGAGTTCCCGGACTTTGCAATTCGCCCTCCTGATCAACTGATTTATAGTGGTTCTTTTCTCCCAACTAAGCTGACGCCGCGTGAGATGGACGCAGGGCCGGCAACACCGTAGCAGGCGCTGAAGCGCCGCCTTTGCGGCCAGGAGGAGTCGGGGCAGCGGGATGGAGGGGCCAATCATCATTCCGCGCGATCATGATCGCGTTCTCGACCTGCCACTCCCCACGATCCTCCGAGAGCAGCTTCACGCAACGCCGCAACGATGCACGCTGGTCGTCACCTACGTGACTGATAGTGGCGCCCAGACCATTGCTGCCACGCACGACTTCGCGCCGCTCACCGCACGAGGGCAGACGGCTTTCTTGCGCAAGCGACTTCCCGCGCCGCCATCGGACCTTCGCGCGCTTCGCCTGACGTTCGAAGCAGGTGACCCACTGGCGTCGGCCGATTGGCCGGCACTGTCACCTGATCTCGCCGATTATGGAAATGGCTCGGTCTCTTTCGGCGATCTGCCAGACTTTTTTCCTCCCGGCGCATGCGCTGCCCTCCCCGTCACCGTGCGCAATGAGTCCCCGTATCTCTGGGAAGGCGGACCAACGGGCGCGGCGTTGCGAGTTGATCTGGACGGCGAGGTGCAGCTTACCTCGCTGCCGGCGACGCTGCTGCCCGGCACCGAATGCACGTTCGACATCCCGCTTCAGATACCGCGCACTCCCGGCGAGCGACCGGTGGCTTGCTCGCTGGTGCTGGCCCCCTCGCTCCCGTTCGGACGCGGGCGCACGTTCAAAGCGGCACGGGGCCGCATCCATGTCGCGCACGAACCGGTCGGTGACGACGATCATCCTGCACTCGGCTGCCACGTTGCGATTACGCCGCCGGCAACGCCGTACCTTCCTGGCGCGGCCGTCACCTTGCTGGCACATGTTCGAAACGCAGGCGCCATCCGGATTGAGGCAGCCGATCCGGGCGGCATCAGACTACGCGCGCGCTGGCGTCGGGTCCCTCGAACAGGCGTGCCGATCCGCGATCCGGTGTCAGTCCTGCTGCCCTATCCGCTTGAGCCCGAGTGCTCCTGCATCGTTGCGCTCGACGCGACGGCGCCGAGCGAGCCGGGCGACTATGAAGTTGACGTTATCGCCGAACAGATCGGCCTCGGCGCTCGGCTAAGCCGCCAGCAGTGCGAAAGCCCGGCCGTCATGATCTCGGTTGCAGACCCGGAACAGCTCGAAAAAGCTGAAGAGCGCCGCGTGCGGGCAGAAAGCGCTGCGGCGGACGAGCAGGCCGCGCGCGCCGCCTATCGCGACTGGGCGCGTCATGCTGACACCTTCGCGGATGCCGCCGGTTGCGCCGCGGCAGCGGGGCTCGATAACTGGCCTTCTCATCCTGCGATTGGCGTGATGCTGCCAAAAGATACACCGGACAGCGTCGTGGAGGACGTGCGTCGCTGGCTGATGTCACAACCCTATCCCGCTTGGCGATTGTTGCTGAGTGGCGACCGGCCGGAGCTCGGTAATCCGGGGTCCACTACCGAGGACGAGCGCTCCGGATCGATCCCCCTGCTCTTGCACTGGGATCCAAGCAGCGGCCGCTTGGCGGATCACGCCTTGCTGTTTTTTGCCGGCGAGTTCGCGCACGATCCTGCGCTCGCGTTTGTGTATGCCGATTATGACATGATAGAGGAGGCAGGGCGCCACAGCCGCGTCTTCCTTCCCGCACCCGACCCCTTTTTCGCGCGCGCACAGCCACAGCTGGCGACCGTTTGCGCAGCGCGGACGAGCGCGCTTGCATCTGTTGGGATCTCGCCGGACGATCCGCACGGCGCGGCCCGGCTGCTCACGCTTTTGCCCGAAACCGCGCTCGCGCATGTCCCCCAGGTGCTGTTCCATGCCTACGGCTCTCCGCCGGTCTACGAAGGCCAGCGATCGATCACGAGTGGCCCGTGGCACAGCGTCAATATGCATGATGCGCCCGGCTATGCCGTTCATGCAGCGGTGCCAGCACCGGCCCCGCGTGTCGCGCTGATCATCCCGACGCGGGATCGGCTCGATCTGCTCGCTTCCTGCATCGGCTCGGTACTTGATCGAACGACATACCCCGAATTCGAGCTCCTCATCATCGACAACGGCTCGGAGAAGCCAGCGACCCTCCAGTATCTGCGCTGGCTGGAAAGCGAGGGCATTGCGCGCGTGCTGCGCGACGACGGCTCCTTCAACTGGTCTCGGCTGAACAATCGCGCGGCCGCGTTGACCGATGCGGAGATCGTTTGCTTCCTCAACAATGATGTCGAGGTGACGTCGGAGCGCTGGCTGAGTGAATTGGTCGGGCTCGCCAGCCAGCCCGAAGTCGGCGTCGCGGGGCCCACCTTATGGTTTCCCAACGGAACAATGCAGCATGTCGGGGTGGTCTTCTCCTCGCGAGGCAGCCCGCTGCATCCGTTCCGCGCCGCCCCGCGCGGCACCGCCCCCTTCTACCTTCGCTCGCTCCGCACCCAACCGGCGGTTACGGGCGCTTGCCTAACCGTGCGCCGCGCCGTCTTTGAGGCGGTGGGCGGCTTTGCCGAGTCCTTTCCGCTCGGCTTCAACGACGTCGATTTCTGCCTGCGAGTAAAGGAGACGCTCGGCCTGCCGTCCGTCTGCACCCCGGCCGCGGAGCTGCTGCACAAGGAAAGCGCCTCGCGTGGTCGCTTGCGCAGCGAAAGCGACCACGCACGCTTCCTCCACGATCTTGCTTTGTTCGAAGGGCGGCACCTGGAAACAGCACTAGCCGATCGCTGGGCAGCCACGGTCGCGCACGAGGCCCGCCGCAATGCGCCGCTCACCATGGTGGCGCGCAAGGCTCCGGGCGCGCGTGCTGCCGCGCGCCGCTACCGCCGCATGGCCGCGCCCAGAACCGCCTTTATCCACATTCCCAAGACCGCGGGCACCGCGATCCGCAAGGTGCTGGAGCGTGCGCTCCCCGATCGCGCGGTGATCAGCCTTGGCGCCCGCGCCGTCGTGGAGGGACATGCCGGCGACCTGGCGACAGCAGCGCGCCTCGCCCCGCTGCTGCGCAACGCGGAAATCCTGATATCGCACGTCAGCCACGGCTTTGGCGAGGCGATCGGTTGGCCATGCCGCTATGCGACCGTCCTGCGCGCACCGCGGGAGCGTGTTCGCTCGCACCACGGATTTCTGGTCGCGCCGCCCAATGCGCCGTTGCGCGACACGCCCGTCGCCGACTGGTCGATCGCGCAACTGCTCCGAAAGGGGATCATCCCGGGCAATCTCATGCTGGCAAAGGTACTAGGCACCGCGCCCGAGCCCGTAGGCTGGCCGGCCATCGACGGTCGCTTTCCGCGTTACGCCGGCTTTGGACTGCCCGCAGCGCTGTGGCACGGCGACATGGCGGCGCTGGCTGCCCTGCCCGACATCGCGCCGGATCAGGACGAAGCGAAGGTCGCCGCTGCGCTTGCCATCATCGAACGCGACTTCATGTTCGTCGGCCTGCAAGAGCGGCTGGACGAACACCTTCCGCAGTTCGGTCGATTACTGGACGTGCCGGACATCGGCTCCATCCCACAGATCAATGGCGCGCGCTTGGCGGAACGCCCACTCAGCGAAGAAGATCTGGCCGCGATCGATGCCTATAACGCGCTCGATCGCTTGCTCTACGACAGCATAGCTGCGCGTCCGGGGGGCCTCTTCCTTTCGGAGCGATAGAGCAGAGCGCCTGTTATCAGCGCGTGCTCAGCCCTCCAGCTCGCGCATCAGCACCCGCACCGCCCCGTCGACCTCGCGATCAGTATCGCGCAGTTCCTCGATCCGCCGCACGGCGTGGATCACCGTGGAATGGTCGCGCCCGCCGAACTTGCGGCCGATTTCGGGCAGCGACCGGGTCGTCAGCCGCTTGGACAGATACATTGCGATCTGCCGCGGCCGTGCCACGGCCCGCGCGCGGCGTGCGGAGACGAGGTCCACGGGCTTCAGGTCGAAGTGCGTGGACACCAGCTTCTGGATCTCATCGATCGTCACCCGGCGCTGGCTGCCGCGCAGCACGTCGCCCAGCGTGGCGACGGCAAAGTCCAGATCGATCGTCTCGCCGGTCAGTTGCCCATAAGCGACCACCCGGTTGAGCGCGCCCTCGAGCTCGCGAATATTGCCCGTGATCCGCGCCGCCAGCATGTCCAGCACGTCGCAGGGCACGTTTGCATCCGCCATATCGGCCATCTTGCGATCAAGGATCGTGCGGCGCAGCTCCAGCGACGGCGCCTTGATGTCCGCCACCAGGCCGATCGCCATCCGCCCAATGATCCGCTGCTCGATGCCGTCCAGTGCCTGTGGGCAGCGGTCAGCGGAAATCACCAGCCGCTTGCCCGCACCCATGATCTCGTTAACGGTGTGGAAGAATTCTTCCTGGGTCGCGTCCTTGCCGGCGATGAACTGCAGATCGTCGATCAGCAGCAGATCGGCCGATCGCAGCCGCGCCTTGAACGCGAACGTATCGCGCGCACGCAGCGCAGCGACGAAATCGAACATGAAACGCTCGGCCGACATCGCGATGACGCGCGCGCCGGGCACGGCAGCCAAGAAGAAATGGCCGATCGCATGCATGAGGTGGGTCTTGCCCTGCCCCGTACCCGAATGGAGGAACAGCGGGCTGAACCGCACCGGGCCGGGCTCGGCCAGTGCCTTGGCCGCATTGAACGCCACGCGATTGGACTGATCCACCACGAACCGGTCAAAAGTGTAGCGTGGCTCGAGCGCGGGGCGCTCCACGTCCGACAGCGCTGCCGGCTCGGCCATGGCCGGAGCTATCGGCGCCTGCGCCTGCACTGGCGCGATCGCGACTAGCGCCGGCGCCTCACGGGCGGGCGCCGTTTCAATGGCGACTGCGCGAACATACGGCAGGATCGCGCGGAATTCGTGATAAAGCCGGTCGGCATAATGGCTGCGGACCCAGTTGGTCATGAAGGCTGACGGCAGCGTCAGGCGGATGCGATCCGCGTCGCCGCTGTCGTCCAGCTGGATTGGCTTCAGCCATTGATCGAACAGCCGTGCGCCGGCGGACTCGCGCAAATTGGTCCGCACCTGTGCCCATGCCTGTGCCAATTCCCCTGCATCATCTGGCACCAAAATCTGTGACAACGGCACGCACACCTTTCCTGCGGCCGCGACGCGAGGTCACGACCAGAAATCAACAGAGCAAAACTGTCCCCCGATGTGGCCCCCGCCACGTTCGGCTACGACGATGGTTCGTTTGAGCGCCTCAGGCAGAACGTGCCGTGGCGACTGACCAAGGTTTAGGAACAGGCTCGTGAGTCGATCAAGTCCGCGCCCTGCCACATTTTCGAAATATACCGCCTTGACTCGATCCGGCCCGCGAAAATGCGTCGAAAAACTTATAAGATACTGGATTTACTTAATAATACTCGATCATCGTCGAACGACGACTATCGCGAATCGCGGATGATCCTAGGATTCTTGCAGCCGCGCTTTCCGGTGCTTCAATGGCGCGTCGAAAGTCCCGTCGCGGTCCTTCCGAGCTAAGCCATTGAAGCGCCGTGCGCTGCCGATGTCAGGCCATGGTAACCAGCGCCTTTACGAATCTGCCGGGCTTGTCGCGCGTTGCCGTCAGCGCCTCACCGAGTCGGTCTAGCGGGTATTGGCCGGTGTAGAGCGGCGTTGGATCCAGCCGACCGCTGGCGACGAGTTCGACGGCCTCGCGCAAGCCCCGCATCTGCACCGCCAGATCGCGTTCATGGGCATTGATCACGTCAATGCCCTTCCAGTTCCAGTTCTGCACGTTCACCTGCCGCGGGCCGTCCTGATGGTAGCCGGCGATCACCAATCGGCCGCCGAACCCGATCAGCTCGCCGGCGAGGTCAAGCGGCCATTGCTTGCCCACCGCCTCGATCACCCGCGGGCAGAAGCTGCCGCCGGTTCGCTGCCCCACCTCACCGATGATCTTGTAATGATCGATCATCGGGATCGTGACTTCCGCGCCATAGTGGCGGGCGAGTTCCAGCGATTCCTCGCGGCGGGAAATGGCGATCACCTTGGCGCCCGCCTCGCTCGCCAGCCGGGTCAGGATCGCGCCCAGGAAGCCGATGCCGATGATCGCCACCCACTGGCCCGCCTCTATCTGCGCGCGGCGGAAGATGTTGACGGCGCAGGCGATCGGCTCCCCCGGAAACGGCTGGCCGTCCAGCGCAGGTGGTAGCGGCACTACCTTCTCGACGGGCGCGACGTCATAACCCGCAAAGGCGCGTTCGGAGAGCATCGCCACGCGGGTGCCGACCTCCAAATCGGCGCCCTGCCCGATGGCGTCGACGACGCCCCAGGCCTCGTGCCCCAAGCCGCCGGGCGCGCCCGGCCAGCTCGACCAAGGCTGCCCCTCCCACGGCTCGATGTTGGAAGCGCAAACCCCGCAACCCTCGATCCGCACGCGCACTTCGCCCGGGCCGGGCTGCGGCACCGGCACCTGTTCGACACTGACCGTGCCTGGTCCCTGGAGCACCGCTGCCTGCATGAATTGATTCACGTCATTCGCCTTTCGGACAATGTTGGTTGGTCGATGTCGCCGGCCTGGGCGTTTGCCGCCGGCATGTATGTCAGGACAACAGCACCATGACCGCTCCTCGGATGGCTCACACGCTGCGCGAGAATATCGAACGTCTCAGCGCGCGGGCCGAACGTCAGGCGGAACACGCGCCAGTCGGCGATCGGATTGCCGACGCGATCACGCGGTTTGCGGGATCGATGCGCTTCGTGGCGCTTCATGCGCTGCTCTTCGGCGGATGGATTGCCTGGAATCTGGGCGTGATACCAGGGCTCGCGCCCTTCGATCCCACGTTCGTCGTGCTGGCAATGGGCGCTTCGGTAGAGGCGATCTTCCTGTCCACCTTTGTGCTGATTTCGCAGAACCGGATGGCGGCCGCGGCGGACCGGCGCGGCGATCTGGATCTTCATATCTCGCTGCTCACCGAGCATGAACTGACACGGTTGGCCGGCATGATCGAGCGAATGGCGCAGAAGATGGGCGTGAGCACCGATCCCGAGATCGACGAGATCAAGCGCGATGTCTCGCCCGAAGAAGTGCTCGATGCTCTTGACGAGAAAAGCAGCAACTGATCGATCATCAGGGGGCTTGGACGTTCAGCGACAGCAGCCGTCCGCCCCACTCACCTACGACCAAGCTGGTAATGGAACCGGGATCCACGTCAAAGGCCAGCATCCGGTCCAGCGATAGCCCGAGATAATGCGCCACCACGCCGCGGATGATATCGGAGTGGGACACGCAGACGATCGCGCCCGGCCAAGTGCCGGCGCCGAGCGTATCAAGATGGGTGACCGCACGGGTCACGGCATCCGTCATCCGCTCTCCGCCGGGGATGCGCGCCTGTGATCGCACGGTGTTCCAGTGCGTCCAGTCAGGATCCCCGTCCAGATCAGCGATCACGCGGCCGGTCCACTCACCAAAGTCGAGTTCGTCCAGCGCGGGCGCCACCCGAGGGTCACCACCGCACGCCTTTGCGATCACCGCGGCCGTTTCCCGTGTCCGCCGCTGCGGGCTGCTCTCCACACGAACGACGTTCCGGCGCGCCAGGTATCCGGCGGCCCAGGCCGCCTGCGCCGTTCCCGCCGTCGCCAACCCGTCGTCCCCGCCCCGCCCGGTAAGCACCCGTCCTGCATCGGCATGCGCGCCATGCCGCACGAGATGGATAGTTGCTGCCAACAAGCCCCCCAGAAACGCATCTTTGTTGAAGATGCCGCCTGAACGGTCGGGAGGCCGCTACGTTCCTCCGCCGAACCACAAAAGGAGCGGAAGTCATATCGCTTCGGGAACAAAAGGGTAGATGAAGATGTTCCTGCTTCCGTGGGGCCGCTCCTAAGCCGGCGGAAAACCAATACAAACACGAAGCGGGGATCAATGAGCGAACATATTCTGATCACGGGCGGAGCCGGATTCATCGGCCGCTTTGTCACTGAAGAATTGCTCCGCCGCGGCCACCGCGTGCGTATCCTCGACAATTTGCTCCCGCAAGTCCACGGCGACAGCGGCGCGCGCCCGGCGAACCTGTCGCCGGAAGCGGAGTTGATCGTTGCCGATGTGCGCGACGGTGACGCCGTGGCCAAGGCGTTCGACGGGGTCGACAGCATCGTCCACCTCGCCGCCGAAGTTGGCGTCGGGCAGTCGATGTACGAGGTGGAACGCTACACGTCGGTCAACGATGTCGGCACGGCGGTTCTCTTCGAACGACTGATCGACAAGCCGGTCCGCCGCGTCGTCACCGCCTCGTCGATGAGCATCTATGGCGAGGGCCTGTACCGCGACGCGGACGGCAGCCTCGTCGAGGATGCCGCGCGCGGCGTGATCCGCGACGGCCAGCGCCAATGGGATCCCACCGACGCGCAGGGCCGGCCACTCACGCCGGTCGCCACGCCGGAGACGAAGCGCCCAGCGCTTTCCTCGATCTATGCGCTCAACAAATATGTGCAGGAGCGCACGACCCACATTATGGGCGCGCCGTACGGCATCGAAAGCGTCTGCCTGCGCTTGTTCAACGTTTATGGTCCCGGCCAGGCGCTCTCCAATCCCTACACCGGCGTGCTCGCGATCTTCGCCTCGCGCCTCCTCAACAAGCAGCGCCCGATGGTGTTCGAGGACGGCGAGCAGCGCCGCGACTTTGTCCACGTCGGCGATGTCGCCCGCGCCTTTGCCGACTCGCTCTTCCTCCCGGAAGCGGTCGGCGGCACGTTCAACGTCGGCTCGGGCAATGATCGCTCCGTCACCGAAGTCGCTGAGGCGCTCGGCCGCGCGATGGGCCAGAACGACGCCACCCCGGAGATCGTCGGCAAGGCCCGGGTCGGCGACATCCGGCATTGCTTCTGCGACACCGCGCTTGCCGAGCAAAAGCTGGGCTTCCGCGCCACTGCCGACTTCGAGACCGAGCTTGCCGTGCTGGCCGACTGGGTCGCGCAGCAGACCGCCGAGGATCGCGTCAGCCACGCGCGTGCCGAACTCGAAAAGCGCGGCCTGGTCGCATGACCAGCGGCCCTCTTAACGGTGACGAGCGCCCGATTCTGGTGACGGGCGGCGCCGGCTTCATCGGCAGCAACATCGCACATCGGCTGGCCGGCGAAGGGCACCGCGTCATCGTTTACGATGCGCTGGTGCGCGAGGGCGTGAAGCGCAATCTCGAATGGTTGAAGGCAAACCACGGCGACCGCATCGACGTGCGCATCGCCGACATTCGCGACGAGGGGGCAATGACTGCCGCGGTTCTAGCGTCGCAAGCCGTGTTCCACATGGCGGCGCAAGTCGCCGTGACCACCAGCCTCGTCGATCCACGGGCCGACTTCGCGATCAACATCGCTGGGACGCTCAACGTCCTGGAGGCCGCGCGCCAGTCCGAAGCGCCGCCGGCGGTGATCTTCGCCTCTACCAACAAGGTGTACGGCGATCTCGCCGATCTCACCTTTGACGAAACGGCGAACGGCTATCAGCCGGTCGATCCGCTGGTGAACGCGTACGGGATCAGCGAAGCCCGCCCGCTCGACTTCCACACGCCATACGGCTGCTCCAAGGGGGCGGCGGACCAATATGTCCTCGATTACGCGCGCAGCTATGGCATTCCCGGCGCCGTCCTGCGGATGAGCTGCATCTATGGTGAGCGCCAGATGGGCACCGAGGATCAGGGATGGGTCGCCCATTTTCTGATCCGCGCGCTCGAGGGGCGCTCGATCGATATCTATGGCGATGGCCATCAGGTGCGTGACATCCTGGAGGTCAGCGACGCCGTCGACACCTATCTCGCGCTCTGGCGGCAGATCGATCAGCACAGCGGCCGCGTCTTCAATCTTGGCGGCGGCCCCGACAATGCGGTCAGCCTGCGCACCGTGTTGGCGGAGATCGAAGCGATCGTTGGCCACCCCATCGATCTGCGCTTCGGTGATTGGCGCGCCGGCGATCAGCGCTACTTCGTCGCGGACCGCCGTGCGGCCGACGCGGCACTTGGTCTCGAGAGACCCGCAGATTGGCGCAGCGGCCTCCGCCGCCTCGCCGCTTGGCTCTCCGCCGAACGCGACCTTCCGCTCGGCACCGCGACGCAACCCGCGATGAAGGTGGCGGTGTGACGCATCGGTTGCGCCGCATTTTGATGACGGTTGATGCGGTAGGCGGCGTTTGGCGCTACGCTGTTGATCTGGCGAATGAGTTGGCAGAGACCGGCATCGAAACGGTGCTGGCGGTGCTTGGCCCGCCGCCGTCCGATGCGCAGCGCGCGGAAGTGGCGGCGCTGCGCCGGGTGACGCTGGTCGACACGGGCGAACCGCTGGACTGGCTCACTGATGATGCCGTTGCGGTCCGCCATGCCGCCGCGACGGTCGCCGCGCTGGCGACGCGACACCGTGCCGATCTCATCCATGTGAACCAGCCGGCGCTTGCTGCCGGGCTCACCGGCGATCTTCCCGTGGTCGCGGTGGCGCATGGCTGCGTATCCACCTGGTGGGAGGCTGCGCGGCCGGGCACCACGCTTGATCCCGCCTTCGCCTGGCACCGTGCGCTCGTCGCGGAAGGGCTTCGTCGCGCCGCGTGCGTCGTAGCGCCCAGCGAAAGCTATGCGCGCACGGTGGCGCGTCACTACGGCCTGTCAACGCAGCCGATCGCCGTTCACAACGGCCGGCATCCGGCCTTGGTCATGCCAGCGCCGATGCGGCACATCGCCTTCACCGCAGGCCGGCTGTGGGACGAGGTGAAGCGCACGCCGCTGCTCGATGCGGCTGCAGGTCGCCTTGCCGCCCCGCTCTATGCAGCAGGCGCCACCCGCGCACCGCATGGCGCCTCCGTTCCGGTGGAGCACCTCCGCCTGCTGGGAGAACTGACGCCGGACGGCATTGCCGCGATGCTCGCCGCGCAGCCCGTCTTCGTTTCCGCAGCCTCGTTCGAGCCATTCGGCCTTGCCGTGCTGGAAGCGGCACAGGCCGGCTGCCCGCTTATCCTATCGGACATCGACACCTTCCGCGAGCTGTGGGACGGCGCCGCGCTCTTTGTCGCAGGCGATGATCCCGCCGCCTGGGCCGATGCGATCGCCGACGTGATGGGCAACGATACCAAGCGCGCGCGTCTGGCCGACGCCGCGCGTGAACGCGGCGCCCATTTCACAGTGAGCGCCACGGCAAAGGCGATGCGTGCGCTCTACGCCGATGCGGTCGCCGCCGGCGCCTCCCCCGTCGACACCAAGGAAAGGGTCGCGGCATGAAGATCATCTATTTCACCCACAGCCTCGCCTCCTGCTGGAACCACGGCAATGCGCATTTCCTGCGCGGCGTGCTCAGCGACCTCGTCGCCCGCGGCCATGACGTCGTCGCCTTTGAGCCAGAAGGCGCGTGGAGCTTGGCGAGCCTCCTCGCCGATCATGGCGAGGCGGGACTGGCGGCGTGGCGCAGCAGCTATCCCGAGCTGACCTCCCGCACCTACGATCCCGCTACGCCGGTCGACCAGCTCACCGAGGGTGCCGATCTCGTCATCGTGCACGAGTGGAATGATCATGCGCTCGTCGCCGCGCTTGGCGACCAGCGCAAGCGCGGCGCGCGCCACACGCTGCTGTTCCACGACACACACCATCGCGCGGTCAGCGAACCGGAAGCGATGCGCGCCTATGACCTCTCCGGCTATGACGGCGTGCTCGCCTTCGGCGAGACGCTGAGCGAGATCTACCGTGGCTGGGGCTGGGGCAAACGCGTTTGGACCTGGCATGAGGCGGCCGATCTGCGCCGCTTCCACCCGCCGGAAGTCGAGGGTGATCGGCAAGGGCTCGTCTGGATCGGAAATTGGGGCGATGGCGAGCGTACGGAGGAACTGGAGCGCTTCCTCTTCGCGCCCGCACAAGCGGCGCAGCTGCCGCTCGACATCTACGGCGTCCGCTATCCCGCGGAGGCGCTGACCACGCTTGATCGCTACGGCGTGCGCTATCACGGCTGGGCGCCCAACGCGGCGGCGCCGGGGATCTTCGCGCAGCACCTCGCCACCGTTCACGTGCCGCGCCGCTATTATTCGACCATCCTACCCGGCATCCCGACGATCCGCGTGTTCGAGGCGCTGGCCTGCGGCATTCCGCTCGTCTCGGCGCCTTGGGACGATGCCGAGGGCCTGTTCAGCCCCTGGCAGGACTATCTGGTCGCCCGCGATGGCGCGGAAATGACCCGCCACCTGACTGCCCTGCGCGACGACGACGGCCTGCGCCGCTCGCTTGTCAGCCATGGTCTTGCCACCATCAAGGCGCGCCACAGCTGCGCGCACCGTGTCGATCAGCTGCTGGCCATTGTCGCTGGCCTGCGCACGGACACCACAACGAAAGAAGCCGCATGAAGATCGCCTTCTACGGATCAAGCCTGCTCTCCTCCTACTGGAACGGCGCCGCCACCTATTACCGCGGCATCCTGAAGGCGCTCGCCGCTCACGGCCACCAGATCACCTTCTACGAGCCCGACGCCTTCGATCGCCAGGCAAACCGCGACATCGATCCGCCCGAATGGGCCACCTCCGTCGTCTATCCCGCGACCGAAGAAGGCCTGCGCTCCGTGCTAGCCGAGGCGCACCATGCCGATGCGGTCGTAAAGGCGAGCGGCGTCGGTGTGTTCGATGCGGAACTGATCGCCGGAATCGTGGAGCACGCCCGCCCCGACGCGCTCAAGATTTTCTGGGACGTCGACGCCGCCGCCACGCTGGACGAGATCCGCGCCGATCCCGCGCACCCCGTCCGTGCCGCACTCCCCAACCTCGACATGGTGCTGACCTATGGCGGCGGCCCGCCGGTGGTCGAAGCGTATGAGGCGCTCGGCGCCGCGCGCTGCATCCCGGTCTACAACGCGGTCGATCCCGACACACACCACCCCGTCGCGCCCGACGAGCGCTTCGCCTGCGACCTCGCCTTCCTCGGCAATCGCCTGCCCGACCGCGAGGCGCGGGTGGAGCAATTCTTCCTTGCCGCCGCTGCCGCGCTGCCCGAGCAGAGCTTCCTGATCGGCGGCAGCGGCTGGCACGACAAGCACATGCCGCCCAACGTCCGCCACCTCGGCCATGTCGGCACCGCGGATCACAACGCGTTCAACTGCACGCCCCGCGCGGTGCTCAACATCGCGCGCGATTCGATGGCGGCGGTTGGCTTCTCCCCCGCCACCCGCGTGTTTGAGGCCGCCGGCGCCGGCGCCTGCCTCATCACCGATTACTGGGAGGGCATTGAGCAGTTCCTGGTCCCCGGCGAGGAAGTGCTCGTCGCGCGCACCGGGCAGGACGTCGCCGACCTTCTGGCGGACCTCACCGCCGAGCGCGCCCGTGCCATCGGGGAAGCCGCCCGCAAGCGCGTCCTCGCCGAACATACCTATGAACTGCGCGCCAAGCAGGTGGACGAGCTGTTCCGGGCCCATGTCGCAACGTCGAAGGTGGCCGCATGAAGCTGGTCGTCCTCGGTCTCAGCCTCGGCTCCTCCTGGGGCAACGGCCACGCCACCACCTGGCGCGCGCTCCTGTCGGGCTTCGCCGCCCGCGGCCACGACATCCAGTTCCTTGAGCGCACCGTCCCCTGGTACGCCGGCGACCGCCGCGACCTGATCGATCCGGATTTCTGCCGGCTCGACTATTATGCCGACCTCGCCGATCTCCAGAACTGGCGCGAGACGATCGCGGCGGCGGACGCGGTCCTCGTCGGTTCCTACGTCCCCGAAGGCGTCGCAGTATCGGAATTCGTGCAAGCCACTGCCAAGGGCGTCACGGGTTTCTACGACATCGACACGCCAGTCACGCTCGCCAAGCTCGACCGCGGCGAGTACGAATATCTCTCGCCCGAGGTGATCCCCGACTTCGACCTGTACCTGTCGTTCACCGGCGGCCCCACGCTGGAGCGGATCGAGCGGCAATATGGCGCCAAGGCCGCCCGCGCGCTCTACTGCACCGTCGATGCCGGGCGTTACCAGCCGCTCGACACGCCGAAGCGCTGGGCGCTATCCTATCTCGGCACGTACAGTGACGATCGCCAGCCCACGCTCGAGCGGCTGCTGATCGAGCCGGCTCGCCGCCGCCCGGACCTGCAATTCGCCGTGGCAGGCCCGCAATATCCCGACAGCATCGACTGGCCGGCCAACGTCACCCGCATCGATCACTTGCCGCCCGCCGATCACCCAGCGTTCTACAGCGAGTCGCGCATGACGCTGAACGTGACCCGCGCGGACATGATCGCCGCCGGCTGGTCGCCCTCCGTCCGCCTGTTCGAGGCCGGTGCTTGCGGCACCCCGATCCTGTCCGATCGTTGGGAGGGCATCGATGATCTGTTCGCGCCCGGCGCTGAGATCATGCTCGCGGACACCGCCGAGCAGGCGCTCGCCGCGCTGGATCAGGACACCACCGCGCTTGGCGAAGCTGCCCGCACCCGGGTTCTCGCCGCGCACACGGCCGAGCACCGCGCCGCCGAGCTCGAAGCCTATCTCACCCAAGCCGCAAGGCCCCACCCCAGCCGGAGCACGCCCCGCATGGACACGACCGACGCTCCCATCACCCTCGTTGCCGGCGGGGCCGGCTTTATCGGTTCGCATCTCTGCCAGGCGCTGCTCGAACGCGGCGAGACCGTACTGTGCCTCGACAATCTCCAGACCGCGCGTGCGACCAACCTTGACGATCTGATCGCCCATCCACGCTTCAGCTTCGTCAAGGCTGACGTGATCGACAAGCTGCCGGCCGAGGTGACTGATCTCACCAGTCGGATCGCCCGCGTGTACAATCTCGCCTGCGCCGCCTCGCCGCCGCATTATCAGGCCGATCCCGAGCACACGATGCTCACCTGCGTGCTCGGCACCGCTCACCTGTTGCGTCTCGCCGAGCAGTCCGGCGCGCGCTTCCTGCTCACCTCCACCAGCGAGGTCTATGGCGACCCCGAGGTCCACCCCCAGCGCGAGGATTATCGCGGCGCCGTCAGCTGCACCGGCCCGCGCGCCTGCTATGACGAAGGCAAGCGCGCAGCCGAGGCGATGGCGCTCGATTTCGCCCGATTGAACCGCGCCGACGTGCGCATCGCGCGCATCTTCAACACCTACGGCCCGCGCATGCACCCGGATGACGGCCGCGTAGTCTCCAACTTCATCTGCCAGGCGCTGCAGGGCGATACGATGACGGTGTACGGCGATGGCAGCCAGACGCGCAGCTTCTGCTACGTCAGCGATCTGGTGGACGGTCTCATTCGCCTGATGGACAGCGACACGGTCGGCTCCGAACCGGTGAACCTCGGCAACCCCAATGAGCTGACCGTCGGCGATCTCGTCACCCGCATCGTGGCGATGACAGGGACCAAGGCGCGGGTCGATCATCAGCCGCTGCCGGTCGACGATCCCCGGCGCCGCAAGCCGGATATCACCCGCGCGAAGAACCTGCTTGGCTGGGCGCCGCTGGTGCCACTCGAAGATGGCCTGTCGCGCACCTGCACTTGGTTTGCCGAGGAACTGCGCCAGACGGATCGAATGCCGTTGCTATCGGTTGCCGCCGAATAAGGAGAGCGACTGTGGACAAGAACGGCACCAACGAAACCGAACGGCCAAACCTGTCGACCGAGCACCAGGAGGACGGTGACGCGATGCGCCCCTCCGACACGCTCGACAAGGGTCAGAAGAATGAACAAACCATCGAACGCAAGACGTCACTGACGAAGAACGAATAAGCGGGTGCGAGCCGCCGGGGATCGCTGCGCGCCGCAGCGCACCCGGCGCAGCACGACGAATAATTTGGTCAGGAAAACTGCCCGTTCTCATCAGTAACCCGCCATTTTCATTGCGGAAATGTTGCCAGCCCCATACGCCGGGTTTCATCAATGAGCGCGATCCGCAACCAGCACCTGCTCGCCATGGAGAATGAGCGTCGTATCCAGCTTTTGCTGGACGCGGTGAAGGATCACGCCATTTATCTGCTCGATGCGGATGGCTTCGTAGCCAGCTGGAATACGGGCGCGCAGCGTTTTAAGGGATATAGCGCCCACGAGATCATCGGCGAGCACTTCTCCCGCTTCTACACGCCCGAGGACCGCGCAACCGGGCTGCCAGAGCGCGCGCTGCAAACCGCGGCTTCTGCCGGCAAGTTCGAAGCGGAAGGATGGCGGGTCCGCAAGGACGGGCAGCGTTTCTGGGCCAATGTGGTCATCGATCCTGTCCGCGACGAAACGGGCGCCTTGATCGGCTATGCCAAGGTCACGCGCGACATCAGCGAGAAGAAGGAAGCGGAGCGCGCGCTGTTCCGCAGCGAGCAGCAGTTCCGCCTGCTGGTGCAAGGCGTCCGTGATTACGCGATCTACATGCTCGATCCCGATGGCAATGTGTCCAGCTGGAACACCGGCGCGCAGGCGATCAAGGGCTATGACGCCGATGAAATCATCGGGCATCATTTCTCGCGCTTCTATTCCGCGGCGGATCGAGAGGCAGGTGAGCCGGCCAAGGCGCTGCGCACCGCGCTGCTTCAAGGTTCCTTCGAAAAGGAGGCGCGGCGTGTTCGCAAAGATGGGACGACGTTTTGGGCGCACGTAGTCATCGTTTCCATTTACGACGATGCGGGCGTGCTGACGGGCTTTGCCAAGATCACCCGCGACGTCACCGAGCGGCGGCGGGCGCAGGAGGACCTGGAGATCGCGCGCGAAGCGCTGGCGCACAGCCAAAAGATGGAGGCGATCGGGCGGCTGACCGGTGGGGTCGCGCACGATTTCAACAATCTTCTCACCATCATTCGTTCCTCGGCTGACCTGCTGCAGTTGGGAAATCAAACCGAAGCGAAACGGCAGCGTTACATCTCGGCGATCGCGGAAACCGCCGATCGCGCGGCACAGCTGACGGGCCAATTGCTCGCATTTGCCCGCCGTCAGCCGCTGGAGCCCGAAGTCTTCTCGGTTGGGGAGCGGGTTCGTGGGCTGGAGCGGCTGATCAGCACCACAGTCGGCTCGCCGGTGACGGTGAAGATCGAGATCGACGCGGACATAGGCTCGGTAGCCGCAGATCCGAACCAGTTCGAATCGGCGCTGCTCAACATGGCGATCAACGCGCGAGACGCGATGCCCAGTGGCGGGGAGTTGCGGATTTCGGCCCGCAACGTCCGCCAGGTCCCTTCGGTTCGCCGACATGCGGCGATCGAGGGCGATTTCGTCGCGGTGGACATTGCGGACACCGGCACCGGAATGGACGCCGAGACCCAGGCCCGCATTTTCGAGCCGTTCTTTACCACCAAGGAAGTGGGCAAGGGCACCGGGCTCGGCCTCAGCCAAGCCTATGGGTTCGCCAAGCAATCGGGCGGCGAGATCAGCGTGCAGAGCCGCTCCGGCGAGGGCAGCACCTTCACCATCTATCTCCCCCGTTCCACGGCGCGACCAGCGGCGGAAGAGGCCCGGCCCCTCCCCGCGCAGTTGCGCGAGGAACTGCCGACGCAGCGGGTGTTGATGGTGGAGGACAATGAAGTCGTTGGCCGGTTCGCGCTCGCCTTGCTGGAGGAACTCGGCCAGTCCACCGCCTGGGCAACCAATGGCGAGGCCGCGCTCAAGACCCTGGAGGCCGAGAACGGCGCGTTTGATCTGGTATTCACCGATGTGGTGATGCCCGGAATAAGCGGCGTGGACCTTGCCAAGCAGGTGGAACGCCGCTGGCCGGATTGCCGCGTGGTGCTGACCAGCGGATACAGCCATGTGCTGGCGGAGGAAGGCAACCACGGCTTCCCACTGCTGCGAAAGCCGTATTCGCTGGAGCGGCTGATGGAGGTGATCGGCGTCCGAGGGCCAACGAACGCTGAGGCCTGAGCTCTTGCGCAGGCCGGCGCTGTACCCGTGCGCGGTCAAGCCAGTTTAAAAGCGGGGCGAAGGTGCCACCACGCCTTACGGCGCGGCGGCACCCTGATCGGTCAGGCCGCGGCCTGCTCCTGATATGCCGGATAGTCGATATAGCCTTCCGGCCCCTTCGAATACCACGTCTTGGGATTGTCCTGCGCCAGAGGCACGCCATTGCGCAGCCGCTCCACCAGATCGGGATTGCCGATAAAGGGGCGCCCGAATGCGATCGCATCGGCGACGCCGGAATCGAGATCGGCCTGCGCCTTTTCCAGCGTATAATCCTGGTTCAGCACCAGCGGGCGCGTGAAGGCCTTGCGAATATGCGGGCTCAGCTTGGGGACCGTGGTCGCACCAAAGGTGCCGTCAGGCGCCTGCTCGCGCAGCTCGAGGAAGGAAATACCAAGCTCGTCCAGCACCTTGGCCGCCGGAATGAAGACGGCTTCCGGGTTGCTGTCATCAGCGCCCTGGGTCTCGCCGTTGGGCGACAGACGGATGGACGTGCGCTCGGCGCCGGCCACTGCGATCACCGCTTGCACGGCTTCCTTCATGAAGCGAATGCGGTTTTCCGGCGAACCACCGTAATCGTCATCACGCAGGTTCGTGTTGTCGCGCAGGAATTGGTCGATCAGATAGCCGTTCGCGCCGTGCAGCTGCACGCCGTCGAAGCCGGCGGCGAGCGCGTTGCGGGCGGCTTCGGCATATTGCTCGATCGCTTCCTTGATCTCGTCCAGAGTCGCGGCACGCGCTTCGCCATAGGGGTTCTTGTCCGGCACGGGATAAGGCGCCCGCGTAACGGAGGCCGACAGCGGCTGCAGCTTGTTCACGTCCGGACGCGCCAGACGGCCTTGGTGCCAGAGCTGCGCGATGATCTTGCCGCCCGCCTCGTGAACCGCCTCGGTGATCGGCTTCCATGCTTCGATCTGCGCCTCGCTCCAGATGCCGGGCGCATTGGGCCAGCCCAGGCCCTGGGGGCTAATGCCGGTCGCCTCGGAGATGATCAGGCCGGCGCTGGCGCGCTGGCGATAATACTCGATCATCATCTCGGTCGGCACGTGATCGGCATCGGCCCGCGTGCGGGTCAGCGGGGCCATCAGCACGCGGTTGGCGGCGCGGATCGCGCCCAGTTCGATTGGGTCGAATAGGCTTGGCATAAAACTCCCCTTCCGTTTCGCTTTGCTACGGGACTTGCCCGACGTAGGTGGTTACGGGGCAGCATGCACGAGGGACCCGCCCCAAGAAAAGCTACATCGCGCCCAAGCGGCGGGGCGCTGGCCTTTGTCGCCTTGCTCGGTGGCAACATCGCGCTTGCCTTCGGACCGTGGTTCGTTCGGCTGGCTGACGTCGGGCCCGTGGCTGCCGGCTTCTGGCGGATCGGCCTCGCCACCCCGCTGCTTCTCGCCCTTGCAACGCTTACCGGCGGTCGTCCGATGGCCAGCGCCCGTGGGCTTGCCTGGGTGCTTGCCGGCTCGGGGCTCCTGTTCGCTGGCGATCTCGCTAGTTGGCATGTCGGCATTCTTCATACCAAACTCGCCAACGCGACCTTGTTCGGCAACGCCGCCACTTTCGTGTTCCCGCTCTACGGCTTTCTCGTGGCGCGAGCCTGGCCCACGCGGATGCAGGGGCTAGCGCTCGGCCTTGCCGCGGTTGGTGCGGCACTGCTGATGGGCCGGTCTTATCAGCTCGATCCGCAGAACCTGGTCGGCGATCTGCTCTGCCTCGTGGCGGGCATCCTCTATGCCGGCTATTTCATCCTCATGTCGCGCGCGCGCGCCAGCATGGCGCCACTGCCCGCGCTGGGCCTGTCCTCCGCCGCAACGGTCTTGCCGCTTCTGATCGCTGCTGCCCTGCTGGGCGAGCGCATCTGGCCTCAGGACTGGACGCCGTTGCTCGGCCTCGCCTTGTGCAGCCAGGTGATCGGCCAGGGACTGATGATCTATGCGCTTGGACGTTTCAGCCCGCTTGTGATCGGGCTTGCCCTTCTGACGCAGCCGGTGGTGGCGGCAACGGTCGGCTGGCTCGCCTATGGCGAAGCGCTTGGTACGGCGGATTTCGCCGGCGCGGTGCTCGTGGCGGCGGCGCTGGTGCTGGTGCGAATTGCGCCCGAACGGCGCGCGTCGGTGACGGGCTGAACCGACGGGCGAACGAACCTGCGCGCGGTCCACGTCAGAGTGGCGCCGCAAGGTGGCAATTGCGGTGCCATCGCGCTTATATGCAGATCATGACCGACACCGCAGACCTCACGCTTGACGAGATCCGAGTCCTTCTCGCGCCCGCCATTGCCGAGAATGCCGCGTTTGACGGGTGGGGACCGGCGGCGCGGGACATGGCCGCGGAGATGAACGGCGTCGATCGCGATGTCGCCGCGCTCGCCTTTCCGGGCGCGGCTGTGGACATGATCGATGCCTGGTTCGCCAGCGTAGACGCAGCAATGATCGCGGCGCTTCCTGCCGAGCAGCTCACGGCCATGAAGATCCGGCAGCGGATCACTGCCTTGGTCGAGGCGCGGCTTGCCGCCACCGCGCCGCACCGCGAAGCGCTCCGTCGTGCGTTGGCGATCCTCGCGATGCCGCAGAACATCGCCACCGCCGCCAGGCTTGGCTGGCGCAGCGTGGATGCGATGTGGCGCGCCGCGGGAGACACCGCGACCGACTATAATCATTATACCAAGCGTGGCTTGCTGTTCGCCGTTTATGGCGCGACCGTCACTGTCTTCCTGGATGACGAGAGCGAGCACCACGCCGATACGCGAGCTTTCCTCGCGCGCCGGATCGACGGCATCATGCGATTTGAAAAGGCGAAGGCCAGCATGACACGGCGCGCCCAGCACCGGCCAAGCCTGTCACGCTTCGTCGGCCGGCTCCGCTACCCCGCAGTCTAGGGGCGTTCGGCTCGCCCCATTGCGGCCTGCAATCGGGCGTGGTGAATTGATAATCGTTCGCAATCCGTTTACAGGGCGCCTGTGCTCGCTCCTGCCCCCCTCCCGCTCGAATCGCTCCCGCTGCGTCGCCGGGCGACGATTGCCGAAATCGCCTGGGGCAGGTTGGCCTTGCCAGAGGCGCGGCGGCTGCGCGAATTCGGTTTCGAGGAAGGGATGCATGTCGAGCTGCTGCATCGCGCCACCTTGTTTCGCGGTCCCGTCGCTTGTCGCATCGGCCGCATGACGGTGGCGCTGCGGCGCAACGTCGCCGCCGCCATCACGGTGACGGTCGACTAACATGAGCATTCTTCCGCTGGTCGCGCTTGTCGGCAACCCCAATGCCGGCAAGTCCGCGTTGTTCAACGCCCTGACGGGTGCCCGGCAAAAGGTCGGCAATTACCCCGGCGTTACGGTGGAGCGGCATTCCGGCCGACTGTCGCTCGACGATGGCCGCCCGGTGGAGCTCGTGGATCTTCCCGGCACTTATAGCCTCGATCCGTCTTCACCTGACGAGCAGGTGACGCGCGACGTCCTCTTTGGCCGGCAGGTGGGGGAGCGCCGGCCGGATGTGCTGGTGGTGGTGGTAGATGCCGCCAATCTTGATCTTCACCTTCGCTTCGCTCTCCAGCTGATCGCGCTTGGCCTGCCGGTCGTCGTGGCGCTCAACATGGTCGATCTTGCCGAGCGCGACGGCCTCACCCTGTCTGCCGAGGCGCTTTCACGCGAATTGGGCGTGCCGGTGGTGCCCACGGTCGCCGTGCGCAAGCGCGGCCTGGACGTGCTGCGCGCCGCCCTCACCACCGCGGTCGAGGGAAGCGGCAAGCAGGCGCCGGCAGCCGATGCCCCTGAAGAGCAGCCGATCGCGCAGCTTCAGCGCCGCGCACGGGAGATCGCGCGCGCCGCCACTGTGTCCGAAACGCCCACGCGTCGCTGGAACCACGCGCTCGACACCATTGCCTTGCATCCGATGCTGGGGCCGATCGTGCTCGTCGCGTTGATGTTCGTCATGTTCCAGGCGGTGTTCAGCTGGTCCGAAGCGCCGATCGGCTGGATCGAGGGCGGCTTCGCGGCAGTGGACGAAGCGGTCCGCGGTGCAATGCCGGAAGGCCTCCTGCGATCCATGATCACCGACGGGTTGATCGCGGGTGTCGGCGCCGTGCTCGTCTTCCTTCCCCAGATCCTGATCCTGTTCGCGTTCATCCTCGTGCTGGAGGCGTCGGGATATATGGTGCGCGCCGCCTTCCTGATGGACCGGATGATGGCCGGCGTCGGCCTGTCCGGCCGCGCCTTCATTCCCTTGCTCTCCAGCTTCGCCTGCGCCGTGCCCGGGATCATGGCGACCCGCACGATCAGCGACGAAAAGGACCGGCTCACCACGATCCTGATCGCCCCGTTGATGACCTGCTCGGCGCGCCTGCCGGTCTATACGATTATCATCGGCGCCTTCATCCCCGATCGCAGCGTTGCGCCCGGCGTGGGGCTACAAGGCTTGGTGCTGCTCGGCCTGTACCTCGCCGGGATCGCCGGTGCCTTCGTCGCCGCGCTCGTCCTGCGCCAGACGGTGACCAAGGGCGATTCCTCGGGCTTCATGATGGAAATGCCGCGCTATCAGATGCCGCGCCTCTCCGACATTGCGATCGGCCTGTGGAGCCGTGCCTGGATATTCGTGAAGCGCGCCGGCACGATCATCGCGCTGACCACCATTGTCCTCTGGGCCCTGCTCAGCTTCCCGCGCGCACCCGAAGGGCAAAGCCAGGTCGATCACTCGATTGCCGGCCGCATCGCCAGCGGAATCGAAGTCGTGGTGAAACCGATCGGCTTCAATCACGACATCGCGCTGGCACTGCTTCCGGCGATGGCAGCCCGCGAGGTTGCGGTGTCGGCGATCGGCACGGTTTACGCGGTGGACGATGCCGAAGATGCCGCGGGCGCGCGCACGATCGTCGAGAATCTGCAGCGCCGCTGGTCGCTGCCCACCGCGCTCGCATTCCTGATGTGGTTCGTGTTCGCCCCGCAGTGCATATCCACCATCGCGGTGACGCGGCGCGAGACGAACGGGTGGAAGTGGCCGCTCTTCATGGTTGGCTATCTGTTCGCCGCCGCTTACATCATGGCCGGAATCACATACTGGCTCGCGGTCGCCGCGGGCCTCTGAGGGGCCCCAATGGCAGGCAGCGTTAACAAGGTAATTCTCGTCGGCAATCTCGGGCGCGATCCCGAATCGCGCTCGTTCCAGAACGGCGGCAAGGTGGTGAACCTGCGTATCGCCACCAGCGAAAGCTGGAAGGATCGCAACAGCGGCGAGCGCAAGGAAAAGACCGAATGGCATTCGGTCGCGATCTTCAACGAAGGCCTGGCCAACGTCGCCGAACGCTTCCTGCGCAAGGGCTCTAAGGTCTATATCGAGGGCCAGCTTCAGACCCGCAAATGGCAGGACCAGAACGGGCAGGATCGCTATTCCACCGAAGTGGTGCTGCAGGGCTTCAACAGCGTGCTGACCATGCTGGACGGCCCGGGCGGGGCCGGCGGCGGGGCTGGCGGCGTCCGCGATCCGGGCGGCCGCGACGATTTCGGCGGCGCTGATGATTTCGGCGGTGGCGGCGGCGGCGGTGGCGGCGGCGGCGGTGGCGGTGGCGGCGGTGGCGCAAGCCGTGGCGGCGGCAACAAGGGCGGCGGCTTCGGCCAGTCGCGCGGCGGCTTCGCGGACGATCTGGACGACGACGTCCCCTTTTAGGATCAAAGGCCGGCGCTGGCGGTTGATGACTGGTCCGTCTGGAGCATCCAGCCGGCGCCACCGCGAGGTACGATGGCCTTGCTTGACCGCCGCCGACTGCAGCGACTGACCCGATTGGAACCGTGACGCCTTCTTCTCCGCCAATCCTCGACGAGACCGCGCGTGAGCGGATCCTGGCGCTGTACGATCTCGCCGGCGCGCGGGACGATGGCGTGCTGGACGATCTGGTCTCCTTCGCGGCGGAGCTGTGCGCCGCGCCGACGGCGCTGGTCAGCGTGGTGGAAGAGGAGGCGCAGGTCTTCCTGTCGCGGGCGGGCACCGACCTGGAAGGCACGCCGCGCTCCCAGTCCTTTTGTGCCTATGCCATGCACGGCCAGCACATGATGGAAGTGCCGGACGCGCAGCAGGATGCGCGCTTTGCGGATAATCCGCTAGTCACCGAGGCACCGCACATCCGCTTCTACGCCGGCGCGCCGCTGACGACCCGGGAAGGCGTTCCGATGGGCGCGATCTGCGTGCTGGACGGTGCGCCGCGCGAAGGCCTGACGCCATTCCAAACGCGCGGCCTTGAGATACTCGCCACCACGGCAATGGCGCGCCTCGAGGCGCGGCGCGCAGCCCGCGAGCAGCGGGAGCAGCGCCGATCGGCGGCGCAGGCACGTGCCGCGCTGGCGGATAGCGAAATGCGGTTCCGCACGCTGGCGGATACGATGCCGCAAATGGTCTGGTCGACGCAGCCGGACGGCTTCCACGATTATTACAATGCACGCTGGTATGAGTTCACCGGCGCACCCGCGGGCACCACCGATGGCGTGGGTTGGAACAACATGTTCCACCCCGACGATCAGGACCGCGCCTGGCAGGTCTGGCGCCACAGCCTGACGACGGGCGAGCCCTACCAGATCGAATATCGCCTGCGGCACTTTGACGGCACCTATCGCTGGGTGTTGGGCAGAGCCTTGCCGATCCGTGACCAAGCCGGCGAAATCACGCGCTGGTTCGGCACGTGCACCGACATTCACGAACAAAAACTCGCGCTGGAAGAGCGCGAAGTCATCAGCCAGGAATTGTCCCACCGGATCAAGAACATCTTCGCCGTGATCGGCGGGCTGATCCAGATAGCGGCGCGTGCCGACCCGCCGCTGCTGCCGCTCGCCGCCGATCTGCGGGAGCGGATCGCCGCGCTCGGCCGCGCGCATGATTTTGTCCGACCGCACAGCCCCAATTCGCGTCCAACGGCGCACCAGGATAGCTTGCGCGGTTTGCTGGACGAACTCCTGGCACCCTATCAGTCACATCCGGGTGAGCGTGTGACGATCACGGGGGTGGACGTGCCTGTCGACGATCGCGCTGCCACGCCGCTCGCGTTGCTCTTTCACGAGCTCGCCACCAACGCGAGCAAATATGGCGCGCTATCCACCGCTACCGGGAGAGTGACGATCGACATCAGCCGTGAGGGCGCGCGATCGCGAATTCTCTGGCGGGAAGATGGCGGCCCGCGTGTCGATCCGGCGACAAAACCGGCCGGGTTCGGCAGCCAGCTGATCGAGCTAAGCGCCGTGCGTCAACTCGGCGGGACGGTGAGCCGCGATTGGCGGCCCCAGGGCTTGGAATTGGTGTTGGACCTTCCGAACGCGTCGTTCAGCCGCGCGCACCGATCCGGATGACGTCATCATCCGCGGCGCTATCCTGATGGCCGGTCGCCAGTGCTGCCGCCGCTAGGATCGCACGATCGCTGAACGGCTTGCGCACATATCCCAATGCCTCGGACGGGATGCCGATCTGCGACGGATTGGCGGTAACGAAAACGACCTTCACGCCATGATCGCGCGCGATCTGCTCGGCGATCTGCGGCCCGGTTGGCCCATCACGCAGGTTGATGTCGACAAAAGCAAAGGAACAGCCCGGCGCTGCGGCAAGCGCCTGGTCGCTGTCCGCTGCGATGGCCGCGACCTGATAGCCGGCATCAACAAGGATCCGTTCGAGATCCAACGCGACGAAGATTTCGTCTTCAATGATCAAAGCTGTCTTGGTCATGATATGTTGCCGTGCAACACAGAAGAAGCCCGATCGGTTCCACGAAGAAGAAATATTGCATGTTCGGCCAGGACATTCGCCGCGGCTGATCGCGTCTGCTTGTCACCCGACAGGAACCAGGCCCCTTCAACTGTGATGCCCCGCTCGTGCAAATGGGCGCGAAAATCGTCCACGGTCAGATGGTGGATGTTGGGCGTGTCGTACCAGCGCTCGGGCAAGAGACGGGTGACCGGCATCCGCCCGCCCCACAGCAGCGACAGCCGCACGCGCCAATGGGCGAAGTTTGGAAAGCTGACAAAGGCGTGGCGCCCGATCCGCAGCAGCTGGCCGAGCACCGCATCCGGCGCACGGCAGGTCTGCAGCGTCTGACTCAGGATCGCGTAATCGAAACTCGCATCGGGATAGCCGGACAGATCGATATCCGCGTCGCCTTGGATCACGCTGAGCCCGCGGCCCACCGCCGCGCCCACGTTGCGCGGATCGAGCTCCAGCCCGCGCGCATCCGCCTGTTTGGAATCGCGCAGTGCCGCCATCAGCGCGCCGTCACCGCAGCCCACGTCGAGCACGCGGCTTCCCGGCGCCACATGATCGGCAATGATGGCAAGATCCGCCCGCAAGGTCATGATGCCGTGCCCAAAAAGCCTGCGACGACGCGGTTCATGTCCGGCGAGTCGAGCAAAAACGCGTCATGGCCATATGGGCTCGATAGCTCCACGAAGCTCACCGGCGCGCCGGCGGCATTGAGCGCCTGCACGATGCTGCGCGATTCGCGGGTAGGATACAGCCAGTCCGTATCGAAACTGATCAGCGCAAAGCGCGCACGGGTTTGTCGAAACGCGTTGGCCAGCAACCCGCCATGCTCCTCCGCCAGATCGAAGTAATCCATCGCACGGGTGATATAGAGGTAGGAATTGGCATCGAAGCGATCGACAAACGCGATGCCTTGATAGCGCAGGTAGCTTTCCACCTGGAAATCGGCATCGAAGCCGAAGCTCTTCGCCTCTCGCGCTTGCAGCCGCCGCCCGAACTTCTCGGTCAGCCCCGCTTCGGACAGATAGGTGATGTGCGCCGCCATGCGCGCCACCGCCAGCCCGGCGGCCGGCACGTCATGCCCATAATAGTCGCCGCCGCGCCAATTGGGATCGGCCATCACTGCCTGCCGCCCGACCTCGTGGAACGCGATGTTCTGCGCCGAATGCCGCGCCGCCGACGCGATCACCACCACCGCTTCCACGCGATCGGGGAAGGTCGCGGGCCAGCTCAGCGCCTGCATGCCGCCCATCGACCCACCGATCACCGCCTTCAGCCGATCGACCCCCAGGTGATCCAACAACAGCGCCTGCGCGCGTACCATGTCCCGGATGGTAATCACCGGAAAGCTCATGCCGAATGGCTGCCCGGTCGCATCAACGGTCGCCGGACCGGAAGATCCCATGCAGCTGCCGATCACATTCGCGCACACCACGAAAAAGCGATCGGTATCCACCGGCCGCCCCGGTCCCACCATCTGCGTCCACCAGCCCGGCTTTCCCGTGCGCGGATTGGCGCCCGCGACGTGCTGGTCCATCGTCAGCGCGTGGCAGATCAGGACGGCATTGCCGCGATCGGGCGCAAGCGTGCCATAAGTCTCATAGGCGATCTCAACCGGCGCAAGCTGCCCCCCGCCGTCCAACGGCAGCGGACCTGGCAGAATGACGTGGCGCTGGAGACCGAAACGCTGGTCGTCGGCGGACATGGCTGCGCGCTAGCATCCCGGCGCGGGCGGGGGAAGCGACCTGACACGCACGCGAAGCACCGAGCCGCGAATTGTCGAAATCCCGTTATGCCGGGAGAAGCTTGGCGCGATCGCGCTAGTCGACGACCGCAGCACGATGCCCACCCGTTGCCATCCCCCGCGCCCGCCCGCTATGCGCCCGCTCCATGACTGGACCCGTTCCCAAACCATGGATCATGCAGATCGCCCCTTATGTGCCCGGGCGATCGACAACCGACGATGGACGCAAGGTCGCCAAGCTATCGTCCAACGAGAACCCGCTCGGCACCAGCCCCAAGGCGCGTGAGGCGTTCGCCGCCGCGGCGACCAGCCTGGAGCGCTATCCCGATGCCAGCGCCAACGAGCTGCGCGAGGCGCTCGCCGCCAAGCACGGGCTTGATCCCGCCCGCATCATCTACGGCAATGGCTCGGACGAGGTGCTGCACCTCGTCGCCGGCGCGTTCGCCGGGCCGGGCGACGAGGCGATTTACGTCAACTACGGCTTTGCGGTCTATCCGATCGCGATCCGCCGGGTGGGTGCCACACCGGTGATCGCGCCGGACCAGGATTATGCGACTGACGTTGATGCGATCCTCGCCGCAGTGACCGAGCGCACCCGGATCGTGTTCGTCGCCAATCCCAACAACCCAACCGGCACCTACGCGCCGCGTGCGGAGATCGAGCGGCTCCACGCTGGCCTCCGTCCCGACATCCTGCTCGTCCTCGATCACGCATATTCGGAATATATCGACGGCGGCGACGATGACGGCGGCATGGCGCTGGCGGCAAGCGCCCCCAACGTGCTCGTCACCCGCACCTTCTCCAAGATGTACGGGCTGGCGGCGGAGCGGATCGGCTGGGGCTATGGCGCGCCGGCGATCATCGAGGCGATGCACCGCATCCGCCTGCCATTCTCGATCACCATCGCCGGCACGGCAGCGGCAGTGGCGGCGCTCGGCGACACCGACTTCGTCGCACACACTGCCGCGCACAATGCCAAGTGGCGGGCGTGGTTCTCCGACGAGATCGCGAAGCTCGGCAACGCCGGCCTGCGCGCCATCCCGAGCCAGGCGAACTTCGTCCTCGTCGTCTTCGAAGGCGATCTGACCGCGGAGGCCGCCTACAAGGGGCTGATGGACGCCGGCTACATCGTCCGCTGGCTGCCCGGCCAGGGGCTGCCGCAGGCGCTGCGCATCACCATCGGCACCGAGGATGAGACCAAAGGCGTCATCGCCGCGCTTCGCCAGATGACGGGCGCGGCCTAAGCGCCCGGAACAAACTCTTCGTGCATCACCCCGGCCTTGTGCCGGGGGCCATGGTTCCGCAAACTCATCGGTCATTGAGTGCGCGGCTAGCTGGATGCCGGGGCGAGCCCGGCATGACGACGAAGCGGGTTAACGGAGATTGGAAGTGCTACCCTTTGCCCGCGTCTCCATCATTGGCCTCGGCCTGATCGGCTCCTCGGTCGCACGGGCGGTGCGCCAGCACATGCCGACCGTGCGCCTCACCGGGCATGATGCAGATGCGGACGTGCGCGCCCGCGCCGATGCGCTCGGCATTGTCGACGACATCACCGACACGCTGGGCGCCGCCGTGACCGATGCGGAGCTGGTGATCCTGTGCGTTCCGGTCGGGGCGATGGGCGAGGTCGCCGCCGAGATGGCGGCCGACCTGCCGTCAGAAGCGATCGTCAGCGATGTCGGCAGCTGCAAGGCGGAGGTCGTGCGCGCCCTCACGGCCGCGTTGCCCGGCACCACCATCGTTCCCGCTCACCCTGTCGCCGGCACGGAGCAGAGCGGCCCCGAGGCCGGATTCGCCAGCCTTTTTCAGGGCCGCTGGTGCATCGTCACGCCGCTGCCGGATGGTGACCCGGTCGCTACCGAGCGGGTCGCCGAATTCTGGCGCCGGCTCGGCAGCATGGTGGAGATCATGGCGCCCGATCACCATGATCGCGTGCTGGCGATCACCAGCCACCTGCCGCACCTTATCGCCTATACCATCGTCGGCACCGCCAACGATCTGGCAGAAGTCACCCAGTCGGAAGTGATCAAATTCTCGGCCGGCGGCTTTCGCGATTTCACCCGCATCGCCGCATCGGACCCGACCATGTGGCGCGACGTGTTCCTCGCCAACAAGGAGGCGGTGCTGGAAATGCTGCAACGCTTCAGCGAGGATCTGTCGCACCTGCAACGCGCGATCCGCTGGGACGATGGCGACACGCTCCACGATCTGTTCTCGCGCACCCGCACCATTCGCCGGTCGATCGTCGATCAGGGCCAGGATGACGCCGCGGCGGATTTCGGCCGCAAGCACGATTGATCGGGAGGGAAGCGCGGAATCAGCCCGCCGCCTGCCCCACGCGCCCTTCCAGCTCCAGCGCGTTGATCGCCTCCCACACGCGCTGCTCCGCTTCCCGCCGCGGCAGCCCCGGCGGGATCACCTCGCCGATCCGGATGGTGACGACGCCCGGCCGCTTCGCGCCCTTCTTTGGCAGCAATCGCCCGCTATCCAGCGCGATCGGCACCACCGGCAGGCTCAGCGCCTTGTAGAGCCCGGCAAAGCCTGATCGCAGCGGCGGGGTCTCGCCCGGCGGCACGCGCGTTCCCTCGGGATAAACAATCACGGAACGCCCCCTCGCCCGCATGGCCGCGCCCTCGGCCATCAACTGACGCAGCGCCTTGGCCGAGGCTTCGCGGTCGACCGCCATCGATCCATATAGCCGCGTCGCCCAGCCCCACATGGGAATGCGCGCCAGCTCGCGCTTCAGCACCATCGCCGGGCCGCCCAGGATCAGTTGCAGCTCGGTCGTCTCGTACATTGCCTGATGCTTGGCGGCGAACAGATACTGCCCCTCCGGTATCGTACCTTCCAGCCGGGTGGTGATCCCCAGGATGTGGCGCGCCGTCCAGCGCTGTAGACGCGCCCAGCGATGCGCATGGTGGATCACCGCGCGCTCGCCGAATGGCGCAAACAGCGCCACGCCCAGCACGATGAACACCGATCCGGTGTAGAAGACGATCTGGTAGGCGATCGTCCGAAGCCAGTTCATCATTCAGTCGATCCCGGTCCACAAGGCGATCCGGCGCAGGATCAGCTTGTTATACTCGTTCACCAGCCGGCTCAGCCGATGCTCCGCGGGCACCCCGTCGCGCAGGATCTGGACGTCCCGGTCCAGCATCGCGCCCAATTCCATACGCGCGCGCGCCATGTGCCAGTCGGCCGTCACGAGCCGAATGGATTTGTAGCCATGTTCGCGCACCCAGCGGCTGGTCTCCTCCGCGTTGGAGCGTGTATCCACCGCTTCCGGCCCCAGATCGACGCAGCAGGCGATCGCCGCCGCATGACCGTTGGCCGCGACGAGATCCGCCTTGCGCAGCCCGGTTGCCACGCCGGTGACGAGCATGCGCTTGGCGCGCTTGTCGTCAATCAGGGAAAGCCCGCGCGGAATGCGCCCCGGCCCGCCCGTCGGCACCACGAGCGCGTCGGTCGTGAGCCGTGGGTCCGCCGGTTGCGCCAGCGTCAGCATGAAGACGGCAAAGCCAAGGCTCCAGGCAACCGCCACCAGCGCGATCAACCGCGCGATCACAGCACTGACTCCAGCGCGCGCGTGATGGTGAAGCGCGCGGCGAGCGCCGCCAGCAGCACGAACGCGATCGGGAGCATGGCAAGCGTCGCCCAGCCCGATGGCCCGAGGCTCGCCTGGCCCAGCAGTTGCGATCCAAGCTCCGCCGCCTGCGCACTCACGAGGAGCAGCATGGCGATCGCCGCCAGGCTGCCGATCGCCGCGCCCACGCCCGCATCGCGCGCGATACGCCGCTGAAACAACCGCGCGACCTGAACGTCGGTCGAGCCAAGCATGTGCATCACTTCGATCGTGTGGCGGTGCGCGTCCAGCCCGGCGCGCGCCGCCAGCACCACCACCGCCGCGGTCGCCGTCGCGAGCAGGACGACGAGCACGAACGCGATCAGCACGACCAGATCGAGGAAGTCGGCCACCGGCGCCATCCACGCCTCCTGCGCATCGACCCGGGCCGAGGGCGCCACGCGGTTCAGCGCAGCACGCACGCGCGACAATGTTGCCGGCCCTTCAGTGGCGAGCTCCAGGTCGATCATCGTCGGCACCGGCAGGTCGGGGTCGGCGCCATCATCGCCGAGCCAGGGGCGCAGCAGCGCCGCAAGCTCCTCCCGGTCCACGAGCTCGGCACGCCGCACGTCGGGCATCCCGCGCAACGCCGACAGAGCCTTTCCCGCCTCCGCCTCCTGCCGCGTCGGATCGCTCGCCACCAGTTGCACGGTCGCCCGTCCGACGAGCTCGCTTTCCAGCGCATTGGCCGCGTTGCGCGTCGCCAGCCCCAATGCCGCGCCCAGCACGGTCAGGAACAGCATGATGGCGATGATCCACACCATCGCGCGCACGCCGCGCGCTTCGTCCAGCACCCGCCGGGTGCGCTCGGCGTTCTGGGCAACGGGCCCGCTCATGCCGGTTCCCGCGCGGGTGGGTGGCGCAGCGTGCCCGTGGGATCCTGCAGGCGCCCCTTCACCAGCCGCATCATCTGCGCGCCCGACACCCGCTGCATCAACTGAATGTCGTGGGTCGCCACCACCACGGTGGTGCCCAGCCGATTGAGCGAATCGAACAACAGCAGCAATCGATCGGCCATCTCCGGATCGACGTTGCCGGTCGGCTCGTCCGCAACCAGCATCTCGGGCCGCGCGATAACCGCGCGCGCGATCGCCACGCGCTGCTGCTCCCCGCCGGACAGCGTCTCCGGCTTCGCATCAGCCTGGTCGGCCAGCCCCACCCAGGCGAGCATCTCGCTGACCGGGTCGGCGATCTCCGCTTCCGGCATCCCCGCAATACGCAGCGGCAGCGCGACGTTATCCGCGGCCGACAGATGCGGCACCAGCCGGAAATCCTGAAAGACCACGCCGATACGCCGGCGAAATCCCGGCAGCCGGCCGCGTGGCATGGTCACCGCATCTTCGCCGAACAGCCGGATGATCCCGCGGCTTGGCCGCTGCGAAAGATACAGCAGCCGGAGCAGCGACGTCTTGCCCGCGCCGCTCGCGCCGGTCAGGAAATAAAAGGATCCCGGCGCCAGGGCGAAGCTGATGTCGGACAGCGTTTCTGGCCCGTTGCCATAGCGCAGCCCCACATTTTCGAACTGCACGATATTCGCCATTGCGGCGCCGTTCGTCCTTTACCCACTGATGCCCCGCACCCGCCATCGCACGATGCGCCGCAATCCTTCAACCTCCGCTTGCATGCGGCGCAAGGGGCGTGTTTAGATTCGCGATGGCTTCAGCCCTTTCGTTCCCCGCCGGTAGCGCCCTGCGATGATCCTGCAATGTCCCGAATGCCGCACCCGCTATCTGGTGCCCGACACCGCAATCGGCGCGGAAGGGCGGACGGTTCGTTGCGCGCAATGCCGGCATAGCTGGCATCAGGAGCCCGACGCGCGCGCTGCGGAGGCGATCGCCGCCGCAGCAACAGCGCCCGCCGCACCGCGTCCGTCCGTATCGCCGGCGAGTGATCAGGCACCATCCCCGGGTGCCCCGCTTGCTTCTGTTCCGTCAGAGGCGACGGCCCCCGCGGCTCCGCAGCAGGCTGCTACCGCCCCGCTCGCGGGCCATGCCGACCCATCACCAACGCTCGGCCACACGCCGCCGCCGCTGTCGTCGGCACAGCCGGCGCAGCCGCCGCTCGGCCAGCCCCCGGCGTCAGGCGATGCCAAACCGTCGCGCCCCCGCCCGCGCACCAATCCCGCGCGCCGCTGGACGCTGGCTGCCGTGCTCGCGGCGCTCCTGATGCTCGTCGCGGTGGGCGCGATCCTGTGGACCAGCGCGCCAGGGCTCGCGACTCAGCTCGGCCTGTCCTTGGGCCCGAAGGAATCGCCCCTGCGGCTCATCGACAATCCGATCGAGCGGCGCGAGATCAGCAACGGCAGCGAATTGTTCGCGGTCAGCGGCAAGGTGCTGAACCCGTCGAACGAGCGCCAGCGCGTGCCGGACATTCGCGCCGACCTGCGCGACGCGCAGAACCGGGTCGTCTTTACCTGGACGATCATCCCCCAACAGCGCACGCTAGCGCCGAAAAGCGCGATCGACTTCAATTCGGCCAAGCTCGACGTGCCCGCCAGCTCCAAGAAGCTGGAGCTGAGCTTCGTCGGCGAAGACGGCGAATAGCCCCGCGATTGCCGGGGTGAACGGTCCTGAAGAGCATGGCCTGCCGCAATCTTTTCGCGTGCAATCAGCAAAGCCCATTGCCAGCCCCCGGAACCCTTGCTAGGGGCGCGCTCCTGCCAGCCGCCGGCTCAGCCCGGCGGACATCACGTGCGGTCGTGGCGGAATTGGTAGACGCGCAACGTTGAGGTCGTTGTGTCCGAAAGGACGTGGAAGTTCGAGTCTTCTCGACCGCACCATTGATATACGGCGGGGGCTACCAACGCTCTTCGGAGCGCCCCTCCCGTCCTCCTGACGGCACCCTATGACCCAGCCTTTCCGCACCGCGGCTCTTTATCAATTCACCCGCTTCTACGATCCCGCCGCCCTGCGCCCGCCGCTCGAGGCGATCTGCCATGCGCATGACATCGGCGGCACCCTGCTCCTCGCCACTGAAGGGCTGAACGGCACGATCGCTGGCCGCGCCGATGATCTGGAGGCCGTGCTCGCCCATTTGCGCACGCTGCCCGGCTGCGAAGCGCTGGTGGTCAAATATGCCTGGGCACCTGAGATGCCGTTTCACCGGATGAAGGTCCGGCTGAAAAAGGAAATCGTCTCCATGGGGCAGCCCGGGCTCGATCCCGTGCATGACGCCGGCACCTATGTCGCACCCGAGGACTGGAATGCGCTGATCGACCGGCCGGACACGATCGTGATCGACACGCGCAACGATTACGAAGTCGCGATCGGCACCTTCCCCGGCGCGATCGACCCGCAAACGCGGACCTTCCGCGACTTCCCTGAGTGGTTTCGCGCCAATCGCGACCAACTGATCGCCGATGGTACCAAGGTCGCGATGTTCTGCACCGGCGGTATTCGCTGCGAAAAGGCAACGGCCTTCCTGAAGGCGGAGGGCGTGGAAGACGTCTTTCACCTCGAAGGCGGCATCCTGAACTATCTGGAAAAGGTGCCCGCGGACGAAAGCCGCTGGGCCGGCGAATGCTTCGTGTTCGACGAGCGCGTCGCCGTCACACCCGATCTCGCGCCCGGCACGCACGTTCTCTGCCGCGCCTGCCGCCGCCCCGTCAGCCCGCAGGAGCGCGCCTCGCCCTTGTACGAAGAAGGCGTCAGCTGCCCCGCCTGCCACGCCGATCTTGATGACGACAAGCGCGCCCGCCTCGCCGAGCGCCACCGCCAGGAAGCGCTCGCCCAAGCCCGCGGCACCCGCCACGTCGGCGCCAAGATGGGCGACGACTGACACGCTCGTTGGTAAGCTGCTGCTGCCTGTAACTGGCGGCCCAGTCCACCGGACGCGCATCACCCAGACGCGCCGCAGCTTTCCACATATCGGGCCAGCGCCCCCCCTGACTTGCTTCGCCGCGGGCGGCTTCGATGCGTCCGTCAGCCCGTTCGACGAGCTCAGCTGTTAGCGGCGCCGCGCGCACGCGTCACAGGTGCAGGCACGCCGCCGCTGCCGGAGATCAGGCAGCCCGGCGGCCGAACTCCTTGTTCATCGCCAGTGCGCCCAGCGTGCAGATCGCACCGGACAGGAGGTATAGGCCCACCGACCACAGGCCAAAGCGGCTCGCCAGGAACAGCGCAACCAGCGGCGCAAAGCCGGCGCCGATCACCCAGGCGGCATTGGCCACGATTGCCGCACCGGTATAGCGGCTTTCCGGCGGAAAGTTGCTGTTCACCGCACCCGAGGACTGGCCAAAGGCGAGCCCCAGCAGCGCAAAGCCGCCCAGCATGTAGATCGCCTCGCCGACCTGGCCGGCGCCCAGCAGGCGCGGCGCAAAGCCGCTGTACACCGCAATCAGCACGGCGGAGACGCCCAGCACCGCGCGCCGCCCGACCCGGTCGGCAATCACGCCCGACGCCAGAATGGCGAGGAGGCCGATGACCGCGCCCAACGCCTCAATGCCCAGGAAGCGCACCGGCTCCTCCTCGGCGAACAACGTCACCCAGGACAGCGGAAACACCGTAACGAGGTGGAACAGCGCGAAGCTGGCGAGCGGCGCGAACGCGCCCAGCACGATCGTGCGCCGCTCGCGGAACATGGTCGCAAAGGCAGGCGATGGCTGAAGCTCACGGCTCTGGAACAACCGCTCGAACTCCGGCGTCGCCACGAGTCGCAGCCGCGCGAACAGCGCCACCACGTTGATCGCCAGCACCACGAAGAACGGATAGCGCCAGCCCCAGCTGAGGAAATCCTCCGGGCTCAGGATCGCCAGGAAATAGGCGAACAGGGAGGCCGCCACCAGCAGGCCGAGCGGCGCGCCGAGCTGCGGGATCATCGCATACCAGCCGCGCTTCTCCTCGGGCGCGTTGAGCGACAGCAGCGACGGCAGCCCGTCCCACGCGCCGCCCAGCGCCACGCCCTGTCCAATCCGGAACAGCGCCAGCAGCAGCGCCGAAAGGGTGCCGACCTGCGCGTAGCTTGGCAGCAGCGCCAGTGCCATGGTGGAGCCGCCGAGCAGGAACAGCGAAATCGTCAGCTTGGTGCCGCGGCCGTGGACCCGGTCCACCCACATGAAGAGCAAGGTGCCGAACGGGCGAGCAAGAAACGCCAGCGCGAAGATCGCAAAGGAATACAGCGTGCCCGTCACCGCATCGACATAGGGGAACACCAGCTTGGGAAAGACCAGCACCGACGCGATCGCATAAACGAAGAAGTCGAAGAACTCGCTGGTGCGACCGATGATCACGCCAATCGCGATCTCGCCCGGAGCGATCTCCTTGTGGCGGGCATTCACCAGCCGTGCGTCGCGCTCAAGGGGCGTTGAGTCCGCCGCAGTGGTCGATGCAGTCATTCGTCATGCTCCCGCGGCGATCCGCCGTGCAATAATGGTTGGCCCGCGTCGGGGTTCATTACTACACTCCTGTGCCGGAGGTACGCTAGTGACGGGATTGGACAAATTGTCCAATGTAGCGTCCGGCGGACTTGGCCTAGGAGCGTTCATATGCCCGACCATCCCGCCCCGCTGGCACGGCTCGCCCGTGCGGCCCTGATCCCGCTCCTGCTGTGCGTTGCCGGTTGCCAGGGCGCCGTGCTCGACCCTGCCGGCGACATCGCGCTTCAACAACGCAACCTGATCTATGCGTCGGTCGGGTTGATGCTGCTCATCATCGTGCCGGTGATGATCCTGACGGTCGTGTTCGCCTGGCGCTACCGCGCGGGCAACAAGGAAGCGACCTATGATCCGCATTTCGATCACTCAACCTCGCTGGAGCTGATCATCTGGTCCGCGCCGCTGCTGATCATCATCGCGCTTGGCGCCTTGACCTGGTCCAGCACGCACCTGCTCGATCCCTTCCGCCCGCTCAACCGGATCTCGGCCACCAAGGCGGTGGATAAAAAGCAGAGGCCGCTTCAGGTGCAGGTGGTGTCGCTCGATTGGAAGTGGCTGTTCATCTATCCCGAGCTTGGCATTGCCACGGTGAACGAGCTGGCGCTGCCGGTCGATCGGCAGGTCCGCTTCGACATGACGTCCAGCAACATGATGAACACCTTCTACGCCCCCACCCTTGCCGGCATGATCTACACCATGCCGGGGATGCGCAGCACGCTGCATGCCGTACTCAACCGCCCGGGCGAATATGAGGGCATGTCCGCCAACTATTCGGGCGCCGGCTTCTCCTACATGCGCTTCAAGCTGCGCGGGCTGGATGATGCCGCCTTTGCGCGTTGGGTGGGTGAGGTGAAGGGCCGCGGGATGCCGCTGGATACCGCCAACTATCTGAAGCTCGAAAAGCCGAGCGAGAAGGTGCCGGTGATGCACTTCGCCAGCGTCGATCCCAGCTTGTTCCAACGCGCTTACGAGCGCTGCGTCACGCCGGGCACCCCGTGCATGAGCGAGATCATGGCGCGCGATCATGCGGCCGGTGGCGGCGGCAAGCCGCATCCGATGAAGGCTGGGGAGGGCATGCCCTCGGGCCGCCAGTCGCTCCCGCGTGAAAAGCCGGAGGGCGGGCTGATGAAGGACACGGACGAAATCACGCCCGTGCCGCACAATTCGAAACCGCGCCAGCCGGGCGTACCCGGCACCACCGACCCCGACTCGCCCCGCAATCGCGACCTTTCGTTCCTCTCTCTGCCAGCCACGCCGGGCCATGCCCGCGCGGCGCGCGGCTGAGCCCCGGAGCCCTTCGATGTTCAACGAAACCGTCCTGAAGACGATCTTCGGTCGCCTCAGCTTCGAATCCTTCCCGATCCACGAGCCGATCCTGATCGCCACGTTCCTTGGCGTGGTGGTGATCGGCCTCGGCATCGTCGGCGCCATCACGAAGTACAAATTGTGGGGCTATCTGTGGACCGAATGGTTCACCAGCGTGGACCACAAGAAGATCGGGATTATGTACATAATCCTGGGCATCATCATGCTGCTGCGCGGCTTTGCCGATGCGATCATGATGCGCGCCCAGCAAGCAGTCTCGTTCGGCGCGAACGAAGGCTATCTGAACGCGCACCATTACGATCAGATCTTCACCGCGCACGGGACGATCATGATCTTCTTCGTCGCGATCCCGCTGGTGGTCGGCATCATCAACTATGTGATGCCGCTGCAGATCGGCGCGCGCGACGTGGCCTTCCCCTTCCTCAACAATTTCAGCTTCTGGCTCACCGTGGCGGGCGCTGGCCTGGTCATGGTGTCGCTGTTCGTTGGTGAGTTCAGCCGCGGCGGCTGGCTCAATTACGTGCCGGTCGCGAACCTCCAGAACAGCCCCGATACCGGGCCCGATTATTACCTCTGGGCGCTACAGATCGCCGGCATCGGCACCACGCTGTCGGGCATCAACATGGTCGTCACGATCATCAAGATGCGCGCGCCGGGCATGACGATGATGAAGCTGCCGGTGTTCTGCTGGACGGCCTTGTGCAGCAACGTGCTCGTCATCGCGATCTTCCCGGTCCTCACCGCCGCCTTTGCGATGCTGATGCTCGATCGGTACGTCGGCACCAACTTCTTCACCAATGATCTCGGCGGCAACCCGATGATGTATTGGAACCTGGTGTGGATTTGGGGTCACCCAGAGGTTTACGTGCTCATCCTGCCGATCTTCGGCATCTATTCGGAAGTCACCTCGACCTTCACCGGCAAGCGGCTCTTCGGCTATTCGTCCATGGTTTACGCCACGGTGGTCATCACCATCCTGAGCTACCTGGTGTGGCTGCACCACTTCTTCACCATGGGCTCGGGCGCCAGCGTCAACAGCTTCTTTGGCATCGCGACGATGGTCATCTCCATCCCGACCGGCGCGAAGATCTTCAACTGGCTGTTCACCATGTATCGTGGCCAGATCCGGTTCGAGCTGCCGATGCAGTGGGTGGTCGCCTTCATGCTCACCTTCGTGGTGGGCGGCATGACGGGCGTGATGCTCGCGATCCCACCGGCTGACTTCGTGCTGCACAACTCGCTGTTCCTGGTGGCGCACTTCCACAATGTGATCATCGGCGGCGTCGTGTTCGGCCTGTTCGCCGGCATCGATTACTGGTTCCCCAAGGCCTTCGGCTTCAAGCTCGATCCGTTCTGGGGCCGCATCCACTTCTGGGGCTGGGTGATCGGCTACTGGGTTGCGTGGACGCCGATGTATGTCGCCGGCCTGATGGGCGTCACCCGCCGGCTGCGCCACCTCGACGATGCAACGCTGCAGCCGCTGTTCATCATCGCCGCGATCGGCGTTGCGATCATCGCGATCGGCATCGCTGCCTTCGTGATCCAGATCGTGGTCAGCATCATCAACCGGGACAAGCTGCGCGTCGGCGACGATCCGTGGAACGGCCGCACGCTGGAATGGGCGACCAGCTCGCCCCCGCCGGCGTACAACTTTGCCTTCACGCCGGTCGTGCACGATCTCGACGCCTGGCACGACATGAAGGAGCGCGGCCACCAGCGCCCGACGGGCGGCTACATGCCGATCCACATGCCGCGCAACACCGGCGCGGGCGTGATCCTGTCGGGTCTCGCCGCCGTCCTCGGCTTCGCGATGGTGTGGTACATCTGGTGGCTGGCAGCGGTGAGCTTCGTTGCGATGATCGGCTACGGCATCGCTCATACCTTCAACTACAACCGCGATTATCACATCTCGGCCGAGGAAGTGGCCGAGACGGAACGCAAGAACGCGCTGGCGGGAGCCTGACATGACGAGCCATTCCCCCACCGTGGAGGAAGCCAACGGAACGGCCGGGGCGGATGCCGCCCCGCCGCTCTTCTACCAGACGGAGGCTGATCATCACGATCACAGCTCCGGCGGGACGATGCTGGGCTTCTGGATCTACCTGATGAGCGACGCGCTCATCTTCGCGACGCTGTTTGCCACTTATGGCGTGCTCAGCACCAGCTATGCCGGCGGCCCCGCCCCGTCGCAGATCTTTGATCTGTCGCTGGTCGCGCTGAACACCGCGATGCTGCTGATCTCGTCGATCACCTGCGGCATGGCGATGATCGCGATGGAACAAGGCAACGTACGCGGCACGCAGCTGTGGCTTGCCATTACCGGCCTGTTCGGGGCGGCCTTCATCGGTATCGAGCTGTATGAATTCGCCGAGCTGATCCACGAAGGCGCGACGCCGATGCGCAGCGCGTTCCTGTCCGGCTTCTTCACCCTGGTCGGCACGCACGGGCTGCACGTGTTCAGCGGCCTGATCTGGATCGTCGTGATGGTGATCCAACTCGGTCAGCGCGGGCTGATCATCGAAAACCGTCGTCGCCTGATGTGCCTCAGCATGTTCTGGCATCTGCTCGACGTCGTCTGGATCGGCGTCTTCACCTTTGTCTACCTGCTCGGAGTTCTGCGATGAGCGCGCCACGGCCTTACGCCAATTCGCACGATCGCGGCCAAGGACACGGCCCCGGTCACGGCCCCCGCGATGCGGACGGCCATCGTGATGCGCCCCCGCCCGATGGCGGCCATGGCCACGGGTCGCGCCGCGGCTATGTGATCGGCTTCCTCCTGTCAGCGGTGCTGACGGCGATACCGTTCTGGCTCGTCATGACCGGCGCGATCGCGAGCGTTCAGACCACGGCGATCATCGTCGTCGCACTCGCCTTTGTGCAGATCATCGTCCACACCTTCTTCTTCCTGCATCTCAATCCGCGCGCGGAGGGCGGCTGGACGCTGCTGGCCTTCATCTTCACCGTGATCATCATCGCCATCGTGATCGCGGGCTCGTTGTGGATCATGTTCCATCTGAACAGCAACATGATGCCGATGGACGGCATGGGCATGTGATGCGGCGTTATGCGTTCGTCGGCGTCTGCCTGACGCTGACGGCGCTCTTCACGGCGCTGGGCTTTTGGCAGGTCGAACGCCGCGCGTGGAAGCTCGATCTGATCGGCAAGGTGGAGGCGCGGGTTCACGCCGCCCCGTCTCCCCTTCCCCCGCCATCGCAATGGGGCGGGGATCTGGCGTACCGGCGGGTGCGCGTCACCGGCCGCTTTCTGCACGATCACGAAACCTTGGTGCAGGCCGTCACTGTGCATGGCCCCGGCTGGTGGGTGATGACGCCGATGCGCCTGTCCGATCCCGCGCCGGCCTTTCGCCGCGCCACCGGTCACCCGCTGATCCTCGTCAACCGAGGCTTTGTGCCAAACGAACGGCATGATCCTGCCACCCGCCGCTTGGCGTTGCCGGCCGAGCGGGTGAGCCTCACCGGCCTGATCCGCGGCAGCGAGCCCGGGGGCGCCTTTCTTCGCAGCAACGATCCCGCCGCCGACCGCTGGTTCTCGCGCGATGTCGCGGCGATCGCCCGAGCGCGGAACCTCGGCCCGATCGTTCCCTTCTTCCTTGATGCGGACGCAACGGCCAATCCCGGCGGCTACCCCATCGGCGGGCTGACGGTGATCGCCTTTCGCAACAATCACCTATCCTATGCCATTACGTGGTTCGGCCTTGCGCTGCTCAGCCTTGCTGGCGCCGCGATGGTGATCCGTTCGGGCGCCCGGAGGCGATGATGGATTCGCCCCTTCTCGCGCTTACGCGCCGGTCCGCCGCCCAGGCCGGTTCCTCGCACGATTCCGCCGCCGCTGAAAACATGCGCCAGCTGCTGCAGCTGCGCTGGATGGCAGTGGCCGGGCAGTTGATCACGATCCTCGTGGTTCACTTCCTGCTCGGCGTGAAGCTGCCGCTGTTCCCGATGATGGTGGTGATCGCGCTTCAGGCCTTTGCCAACATCGTCAGCTTCGTCCTGCTCAGCCGCGGCCGCGTCACCAACGTGGAACTGATGCTTGGCCTCCTCTTCGACGTGGGCTCTTTGACGGCGCAGCTGTCGCTCAGCGGCGGGGCCACCAATCCGTTCGTGTCGCTCTTCCTGATCCAGGTGGTGTTGAGCGCGATCCTCCTGGAAACCTGGTCGGTGTGGGTGCTCGTCGTGCTCACCACCGTTTGTTATGCCGGGCTCGCTGCGGACAGCCGGCCGCTCGATTATCCCGCCAATATCGAGCCGCTGATCAGCGATCTCACCGCGCTGGGCGCTTGGCTCAGCTTCGTGCTCAGCGGCACGCTTGTCGCCATGTTCGTCACCCGCATCAGCCGCAACCTGCGCGCGCGAGATGCCTTTCTCGCCGATCTGCGGCAGCGCGCCGCGGAGGAGGACGGGATCGTGCGCATCGGCCTGTTCGCCAGCGGCGCCGCGCACGAGCTCGGCACCCCGCTCGCCTCGCTTGCCGTGATCCTGAGCGACTGGCGACGCCTCCCCAAGATCGCCCAGGATCCCGAACTCGCCGGGGAGCTGGCGGAGATGCAGGCCGAGGTGCAGCGCTGCAAGGCGATCGTGACGGACATTCTCCACTCCGCCGGCGAGCCGCGGGGCGAGGCCATGCAAAGCGTCGGCGCGCGCGCCTTTCTGCTCGATATCGTGGACGAATGGCGCAGCACATTGGCCCGCGGCGCGCTCTCCGTTGATCTCGACGGACTGGGCGACGCCGCGGTAGTCGCCGGCCCGTCACTACGCCAGGCGGTGTGGAACCTGTTGGATAATGCGGCGGAGGCGTCGCCCGGCGATGCGGCGCTGATCGCTAACTGCGACGCGGGCGAACTCACCATATCCGTGATCGACAACGGGCCGGGCTTCAACGAAAGCCAGCTCGCCTCGGTGGGCAAGCTCTACAATTCCAGCAAGGGCGCCGGCCATGGTGTCGGCCTGTTCCTCGCGAGTAATGTTGCGCGCAGGCTGGGCGGTCGGCTCGAGGCCACGAACCGTCCAGGCGGCGGCGCGGACGTACGGCTCGTCCTCCCCCTCGCCAAGCCGCGGCGCTAGGGTTTCCGTGCCAACCCGCAGGAGATGGTGATGACTGACGAACGCCGGATCCTGATCGTCGAGGACGACGCAACCTTTGCACGCACGCTTCAGCGCTCGTTTGAACGGCGCGGCTACCGCGTCTGGCTGGCGCATGGCCCGGCGGAGATGGAGGCGGCGTTGGACGAGGCGCACCCCGGCTTTGCCGTCGTCGATCTGAAGCTCGGCAATGCCTCGGGTTTGGCCTGCGTCGAGCGGCTGCACCGCTTTGATCCTGCCATGCTGATCGTGGTGCTGACCGGCTTCGCCAGCATCGCCACGGCGGTCGAGGCGATCAAGCTTGGCGCCTGCCATTATCTCGCCAAGCCTTCCAACACCGACGACATCGAGGCCGCCTTCGCCAAGGCGAGCGACGGCAACGCCGATGTTCCGATCGAGGGGCGCAGCACCTCCATCAAGACGCTGGAATGGGAACGGATCAACGAAACGCTGGCCGAAACGGGCTTCAATATCTCCGAAACGGCACGCCGGCTCGGCATGCACCGTCGAACGCTGGCCCGTAAGCTGGAGAAGAAACCCGTACGGTAAAGCGAGTGTGCGTTAACCGGAGCCTAACGTTTCGCTAGGCATTTTACTGCCATGTTCCCGGTGCATGAAGAGGAACGCCTTGCGGCCCTGCGGTCGTTGGAGGTGATGGATACGCCTCCCGAGCCGGAGTTTGACGCGATCGTCCGCGGCGTGCGCCACATTTTCGATTCCCGCATGGCTTTTGTGTCTCTGCTCGACGCCAATCGTCAGTGGTTCAAGGCCCGCTGCGGCCTTGATGCGCCGGAAACGGAGCGTGAGGTCTCGATCTGCCAATATGCGGTCGAGGCGGATGCCATGCTGGTCATCCCCGACACGCTGGCCGATCCCTTCTTTGCCACCAGCCCGGTGGTCGTCGGCGAACCATTCGTCCGTTCTTATGCCGGCGTCCCGCTCCGCCACGGGGTTTCGCGAGACGCGCGCAAATATCCGATCGGCACCCTGTGCGTCGCGGATGATCGCCTGCTGGATTTCACGCCCGAGAAGCTTGATTTGCTGCAAGGCTTTGCGGGTGTGATCGAGGGCATGTTGGAAGCGCGGCGGGACCGTTCGGAAAGCCTCAGGCTGGCGCTGTCGCGTCAGGAAGCGCTGATCGCGAGCGAGCGCGCGCAGCGCATCCTGCAGCAGGCCGAGCGGATGGCGCGCATCGGGTCGTGGCGGCTAGACCTGTCGAACTTTGAAACGCACTGGTCGGCGCAGACCTATGCCATTCATCAGCTGCCACAAACCGGCAAGCCCGACCTGAACAAGTCGTTGCTCCATTATCCGCCCGCCGATCGCGAAAAGATCATGCAAGCGCTCGGCACGTGCGCAAACACTGGCGAGCCCTGGGACTTGGAGGTCGATCTCGTCGACGCGACGGGTGTATTTCGTCGTATCCGGGTGATGGCAGAGGCGGAGATCCGCAATCAGAAAGTCGTGGCCATCATCGGGGTGATGCAGGACATCACCGAACGCTACAAGGTGGAGCGCCGGCTGCGGGAATTCGCGCTGACCGACGAACTCACCGGACTGGCCAGTCGGCGCGCATTCAATGAAACGCTTGACGAGGCGCTGGCCAGCACGCCCGCGCGCGGGTCGGCACTCGCCGTCGCGATCATCGATCTCGATCGCTTCAAGGAAGTGAACGATCGCATGGGCCACCCGGCAGGCGACGAGGTGCTGCGCGTCATGGCGGCCAAGCTCAGTGCGGCCGATCACCTGGGCGATTTCCTGGCGGCGCGCCTGGGCGGCGACGAATTTGTCGTGATGCTGCGCGGCAGCCACGCCGCTGAGCGCCTTGCCGAAGGGATCGAGCGATTGCTCGCCGATCTGCGCCACACCGTTTACGGCGAGGGTGCCGATCCGCACGCGGGGATCACCGTGTCTGCGACGATCGGCGCGTGCGTGCGCGATGCCACCTGCGCCGATCGCCCCTCGCTGATGAAGGCAGCGGACGAGGCGCTGTATGTGGCGAAGCGCGCTCGGCGCGGCACGGGCGCGATCGCCGGTCGCGACGGCATTCTGGTCGCGCGCGCCGCGGAGCCCGCCTGACCGCCTAGGCCAGCCCTCACTCGGACGCGCGCGGCACCCACTTTCCCTTGGTCCTGCTCGTCAGGCGAAGCGCGCCCGGCGCGGCACGGGCGCGATCGCCGGTCGCGACGGCATCCTGGTCGCGCGCGCCGCCGAGGCCGCCTGACCGCCTAGGCCAGCCCTCACTCGGACGCGCGCGGCACCCACTTCCCTTTGGTCCTGCTCGTCAGGTGAAACTGTCCGCACCGCTCGCAACGATAAATCCGCAGCGTGATGTCCGCCTCTCGCACGGCAGCGAGCGCCTCCGCCTCATGGGCAAAGCGTCGCTTGCGGCCACACGTGCTCAGTTTCGTCCGCAGTCCCGCTGCCCCCCCTGCTACCGCCAACATGCTGTGTGCAGACCAGAACAGCAACAAACCGGTGTTCAGGCGTTACACCGCTGATGCTTCAATTCTCCACCCCCGATCCGTACATCCTGTGGCTGACGGGCGCCGGGGTGCTCATCGCCCTCGTCGCCTGGTTGCCGATCGCCTTGCGCAAACTGCCCCTGTCCTTGCCGATCATCTGCATCGGCATCGGCGCGATGGTCTTTTCGCTGCCCGCCGTGCGCTGGCAGCCGATGCCCTATGAGTATCCGGACGTCACCGAGCGGCTGACCGAATTCGTCGTCATCATCGCACTGATGGGCGCCGGGCTGAAGCTTGATCGAGTGTTCCGCTGGCGCAAATGGGCCGTCACCTGGCGGCTGCTCGCCATCACCATGCCGCTGGGCATCGCCATCATCACCCTGATCGGCGGCTGGTGGCTGGGGCTCGGCTGGGTTGCCGCGCTGCTACTCGGCGCGTGCCTCGCACCGACCGACCCGGTGCTCGCCGCCGACGTCCAGGTCGGCCCGCCCAAATCCAATGACGAGGACGAGGTGCGCTTTGGCCTCACCTCGGAAGCCGGCCTCAACGACGGCTTCGCCTTTCCCTTTGTCCACCTAGCCATCGTACTCGGCACGGTGGCTGCCGCGGGAGAGCCTTGGGCCAAGGATTGGGTGCTGGAAAATGTCGTCTGGGAAATCGTCATCGGCATCGGTGCCGGCTGGCTCGTCGGCAAGGCTTTTGGTTGGCTCACCTTTCACGTTCCCGCCGAAACGAAGCTGGCCGCTACGGGCGACGGCCTGATCGCTGTCGCCGCCACCTTCGTCTCTTATGGCTTGACGGAGGTCGTGCACGCCTACGGATTTCTCTCGGTATTCGTCACCGCGCTCACCTTGCGCCGGTCGCATCGCGATCACGAATTCAATCACCAGATGCACGACCTCACCGAGCAGGTGGAGCGGATCGCCATGATGGTGCTGCTGATCCTGTTCGGCGGCGCGCTGGTGGATGGGCTGTTGTCGGCCTTGCGCTGGACGGATGTGGTGGCCGCGGGCGTCCTGATCCTGATCGTGCGGCCGCTCACCGGCTATGTCGCGCTCGCCGGGTTCCCGGCCGATCGCTCGGAAAAGCTCACCATCGCGTTTTTCGGCATCCGCGGCGTCGGCTCATTCTATTACCTCGCCTATGCGCTCAACCGGATGGAGCTGCCGGAGGCGGACCGCTTGTGGGCGATCGTCGGGCTGACGGCGCTGTTCTCGATCCTGCTTCACGGGTTGACGGTAACGCCGATCATGCGCTTGCTGGACCGCTCGCACGGGCGCGATCCCGATGCCGCCGCCGCGCCGCCGGGCTTGCAAGGCCCCGCGGCGGAGCGCTGAGCGCTCAGGCCGCCATGCAGCTTGCGTAGCTCTTTTCCTCGATCAGGTCGGATTCGAGCTTCAGGTTGATCTCGCGCTTGATCGCCGCGCGCTCGTCGTTGCGCTGGTACACGGCGCGCGCGAGGCGGATGAACTCGGCACCGAACTCACCCGCGGCTTCCTGTTCGCGGATCGCGTCCTCGATCTCCCACAAGGCCTCGTTCACGGCCTTCAGCGCCTGCACCAACGGCGCAATCCCGCCGCGCGTCAGCACCTGCGCACCGATCGACCGCAACTGCGTATATTCGCGCACCACATTCTTCCGCGCCTCGGCGCGTGTGATCCGCTCGCGCTTGATCTCCAGGATGGTGATCTTGTCGAGCAATTCACCCCACGACACGGGAACCGATGGTGCTGCGATACTCGCCATAAGCGGGCCTTTCGTCTTGGGTGAGGTGAAGTGTGTGGTCGGACAGATCGCGCACGACACGCGCGATCACGCCCGCCCAGTCGCCAGGCGTCTGCTGCACATACAGGCGCATGTCGGGGTACCAGGGCGTGTCCGTCGCCGCAGGGTTCCAGCGCCAGTCCGGCTCCGCCTTCAGCAGCAGCCAGGTCGGGCGGCCGAGCGCGCCCGCCAGGTGCGCGATCATCGTGTCCACGGTGATCACCAGGTCGCAAGCCGCGACCAGCGCGGCGGTCGCATCCATGGCAAAGGCGCAGCCCGCCGGGTTCAGCACCGGCAGCGTCGATGGTTCGGACACCAGCGTGATGCAGCGATGCGCCGCCGCGATCGGCGCCAGCAGCGCAGGATCGAGCGATCGCGCCACGTCCCAGTCGCCGCCCTGATGGCACAGGCCGATCGTTGCCGGCGGCAGCGCGGCGGGGCTTGCCGTCAGGTACGGAAACCGGCTCTCCTCGGGCCGCGCGCGCAAGGCAAAGGGCAGTTCGGTGATCTCAATGTCGCATGCCGCCGGCGGCAGCGGGCGCGCGTGATCAAACGGCACCACGGTGATCGCAGCATCGACAGTGGCGATGAGGTCGCACAACCGCGCCGGCGCCTCCACCGTCACCGACGCCGCCCGGGCTGTAAGCGCTGGCAGGTAGCGCGCGAACTGGATGGTATCGCCCAGCCCGTGATAGCACCGCACCAGCACGTCGCGACCATCAAAGGGCCGCCCGTCCCAAACCCAGCGCAGATAATAAGGCAGGCTCGGGTCGTCGCGCGTCGCGGGATCACGCCGCGCCAGATCGCGCGAGGTCATCGCCCAGGCGCGCGGATAATCCGCCGCCCGCATCGCCGAAACCCAGGTCTGCGCGCCGCCCTCCATCAACAAACCCCGTCCATCAACAAAGCTGAATGTCGCAAAGCCGCCGGCGGTTCCCTGCGCGTCACCTTCGAAGGTCGACGCGAACGATGTACGCGCTTCAGGGAACAGCTTTGCAGCACGTTCGTTAGGCGTAACGAGGTTCCCGGTGCTATCGCACGGGGAAACCCATCTTCTTTGGCACCGCATGTCGCGGGCCGTCATCCAGGGGGCGCGATGCCGGTAGCCGCACGTTCGAATGACGAGACGCGCAAACGCGAGCTAAGTAGTAGCATCGCAGCGCTCGCGCCGTGGTTCCACAATATCGATCTGAACGGCGTGCAAACCGCACCCGAGCACTTCCTGGGCAATTACCCCGGCGACAAGTTCGCCCGCTTTGCCAACATCTTCCCGGCCGATCTTACCGGCAAGAGCGTGCTCGACATCGGCTGCAACGCGGGCTTCTATTCGGTCGAGGCGAAGCGTCGCGGCGCGGCGCGTGTCGTCGGCATCGACAGCGACGATCGTTATCTCGCGCAGGCGCGCCTCGCGACCGACGCGCTCGGCTTTACCGGCGTCGAGTTCCGCAACCTGTCCGTCTATGATGTCGCGGCGCTCGGCGAGCAGTTCGACCTCGTGATCTTCATGGGCGTCCTCTACCATTTGCGTCACCCGCTGCTCGCGCTGGATCTGATCCGCGAGCATGTCGCCGGCGACGCGATGCTGTTCCAGACGCTGCAGCAGGGCGCGCGCGAGGTGGCCGACGTGCCGGAGGATCACCCGTTCTTTGAGCCGGGCACTTACACGCCGCCGGCCTATTTCGACGCGCCCGGCTATCCCAAGATGCATTTCATCGAGCGGAAGTTCGCCGGGGACTGGACGAACTGGTGGGCGCCCAATGCCGCCGCCAGCCAGGCGATGCTGCGCGCTGCCGGCTTCACCGTCGAGGCGCAGGCCGACGGCGACGTATATTATTGCCGGGTCGCACCGGTGCCGTTCGGCCAGTACGGGCCAACGGCGGTCTATCCAGCCAAGGGGGGAACAAGTTCGTGATCGAAGCGGCGATGATCTGGAACGAGCCGAACAACAAATCGCATTGGGATCCGGAGATCGATCCCGATTGGTCATCCTTCGCCGATCACGTCATTCGCGCGGGCAATTCGATTGCAGCGATCAATCCGGCGATCACGCGCGTCCTTGGCGGCATGTCGCCGATCGACCCGCATTGGGTGAACCGGATGCGCGCGCATGGCGCGCTCGACGCGGTGGACGTGATCGCGGTGCACGGCTTTCCGCTCGATTGGAACCTGTGGTCGATCCACGACTGGCCCAAGAAGATCGCGGAAATCGAGGCCGTTACGGACAAGCCGATCTGGGTCACCGAAGTGGGCGTCGGCTCGTTCGGCGCAGAGGAAGTGCAGGTGTTCGGCGTCGAGAAGACCGCCGAACTGCTCATCGGCCGGGTTCCCAACATCTATTGGTATTCGCTTTACGATCTGCCGCAGTCCTGGGGCGCCACCACGCGCCACCGTGAGGCGGAGGGCTCGAGCTATTACCGCCACTTCTACATGGGCCTGATCCGTGAAGACGGCACGCCCAAGCCCTCGCTCGACGTGTACGCCCGCCACGCCGCGGACATGGGCCTGATGCAATGGTTCCACTTCGAGGATCCGCGGCTCGACGAGGCAGTCGGCTGGCTCAAGCGGCTCGGCACGCGCAAGCTGCGCACCGGCCTCAGCTGGGCCGATCGTTTCCGTCCCAACGCGCTCGATTGGTTCGATCGCCAGATGGAGGCGCTGGCCGATTTCGAGGTGACCGTCACTTTCTGCTTCACGCCCGAGCATCTCGGCGTCCAACCGCATCATACCAGCCCGGCGCGCGATCCGCAGATGTTTGCCGATTTCTGCGCGGAAATGATCGACCGCTACGCGCCGGCCCAAGCAAGTTCGGGCAAGGCGACTCCGCTCAAGCTCGTCGCCTCGGCCTGAAAGACACACGCATGAAGCCCCGTATCGGGTTCCTCGGCACCGGCTGGATCGGTCGTCACCGCATGGCCGCCATGGTCGCAACGGGGGCGGTCGAGGCCGTCGCCGTCTGCGATCCCTCGCCCGAATGTATCGCAGAGGCCGCCGCCGTCGCGCCTGCCATTCGCGTCGTGGAATCGCTCGACGCCATGCTCGCGCTCGACATCGACGGGGTGGTCGTCGCCACCCCCAGCGCGCTGCACGCGGATCAGTCGATCCAGGCGCTGCAGGCCGGCAAGGCGGTTTTCTGTCAAAAGCCGCTCGGCCGCACCGCGGCGGAAGTGGACGCCGTCATCGCCGCCGCGCGCAAGGCGGATCGGCTGCTCGGTGTCGACCTCTCCTACCGCCACACCGCGGGCATGGAGGCGATCGCCGGACTGATCCGCGAGGGCGCACTTGGTGACGTCTTCGCGATCGATCTCACCTTCCACAACGCCTACGGCCCGGACAAGCCGTGGTTCTACGATCCCGCGCAATCGGGCGGCGGCTGCGTGGTCGACCTCGGCGTCCACTTGGTCGATCTCGCGCTTTGGGCGCTCGGCTATCCCAAAGCGACCGACGCGCATGCCGCGCTGTTCGCCGGCGGCCAGCCGCTCCACCCCGGCTCGGTCGAGGATTATGCCAGCGCCAGCTTCAACGCCGGCGGCACCAACGTGCGCCTCACCTGCTCCTGGCGCCTCCACGCTGGGCAGGATGCCGTGATCGCGGCTGATTTCTACGGCACGAACGGCGGCGCGGCGTTCCGCAACGTCGGTGGCAGCTTCTACGATTTCACCGCCGATCACTTCACCGGCACGTCAGCCTATCGCCTCACCAATGGTGCCGACGATTGGGGCGGCCGCGCCGCCGCCGCCTGGGCCACCCAACTCGCCCGAAGCCACCATTACGACCCCGCCGCCGATCATTTCGCGCGTTCGGCAGAGGTGCTCGACCTCATTTACGGTCGCTGATCGGCATGGCAGCACGTAAGGTCGGCGTCCTCACCTTTCACCGTTCGATCAACTACGGCTCCTATTGGCAGGCGCGCTGCTTGGTCGAAGGGCTGCGCGCCCGTGGCCTCGCCGCCGAGCTGCTCGATCACCGCTCCCGCCGCGTGGAATGGCGCGAGGCGCGCAACGCCTTTCAGCCCACTCTCCCGGTGCGCACCGATCCGGGCCACTTTGCCGCGCTCGGCCGCAAGACGCGCGCGCTGATCGCCGCGGTCGACGCGCTCCCGCTCTCGCCCGCCTTCCCGCTCGAGGATCCGGCACAATCGCCGCATTACGACACGGTGGTGGTCGGCAGCGACGAGGTCTGGAATTTTCGCCATCCCTGGTATTCGGGCGCGTCGATCTTCTTCGGCGATGGCCTCCACGCCGACCGCCTCGTCTCCTATGCCGCCAGCGTCGGCAATCACGACGCGGCCGACGGCATCGACACCGCCTGGCTGAACCGCCTGCGCCGCTTCCACGCCATCTCCGTCCGCGATGAAAACAGCCGCGCGCTGCTCGCCGACCTCTCCGCCGAACGTGCCGAGCAAAGTCGAGCCACGGGTGAAGAGCGCAGCGCCCCTGGCATGTCGCTCGACGACGCTCGGCACGAACGGACCGGGGTGCCCCTGGTCCTCGATCCCTGCCTGCAATTCCCGGAGATCATCCCCGACGCAGCCACGCCGGCGGGCGAGCGTTACGCCATCGTGTACGGCCACAGTTTCCCCGCCTGGTTCACCACGCAGCTGCGCCGCTGGGCCGACCGCACCGGCACGCGCCTCGTCACGCTCGGCTACCCCAGCGCGATCGCCGACGACGCACGGATCGACGCCAGCCCGGCCGATTTCTCCGCCCTGATCGCCGGCGCCGCCGCGGTCGCGACCAATTTCTTCCATGGCTGCGTCTTCGCGATTCGCCACAATCGCCCGTTCGTCTGCGCCGCCTCGCCCTATCGCCGCAACAAGGTGCAGGATTTGACCCGCATCCTGGGCCTGGAAGATCACCTCGTCTCGGAAGGCCTGAGCGACGCCGCGTTCGCCGACCGCCTTGCCGCCCTCCCCCCGGGCCTCGCCGACCGCCTCGCCGCGGCCCGCGCCGCCTCTACTCGCTTCCTCGATCATGCCCTCGCCTGAGGCCCTAACCCCCGCCGACATCGTGGAGTCAGGCCTGTGCATCGGCTGCGGCGGCTGCGCGATTAAGGGTATGGCATGGGACAAATACGGTCAGCGCAAACCGAGCGCGGCCACCCTCAACCACTACCGTCATGCCGGCCCCGTGCCGGCATCCAGCCATCCGCAAACTAACCAGCCAAACGGTACGCGTGACGCTGAATGCCGGGACCAGCCCGGCATGACGGCAGGGATATCCGCTAGCCCAACCACGGCCCGTCATCCCGGCCTGGAGCCGGGATACAACGCGCCGCACACGCTGTCTGCTGAGAGCACCCAGCCGGCCGCCCCCTTCGCGCAGACCTGCCCCTTCTCCCCCGTCGCACGCAACGAGGACCAGCTCGCCCTCGCCCGCTTCCCGCAAGCACCCCACCATGACGCCCGTCTCGGCCGCTACGAGGCAAACTACGTCGGCCACGCCGACGAGGCGCCGTTCCGCGAGCGCGGCAGCAGCGGCGGCATGGTCAGCTGGGTCGCCGCTGATCTCCTCGCCGCCGGCGCGATCGACGGCGTCGCCCACGTCATCCCCTCAACGGGCGACCGCCTCTTCCACTACCGCATCTCGCGCACCCCCGATCAGATCCTCGAGGGCGCCCGCTCGCGCTATTACCCCGTCGACCTCGCCGAAGTGCTCGCCGAGATCCGCGCCACCCCCGGCCGCTACGCCATCATCGGCGTGCCCTGCTTCATCAAGGCGGTCAGCCTGCTGCGCGAGCAGGATCCGATCCTGAACGAGCGCATCACTCACCTCCTCGGCCTGTTCTGCGGCCATATGAAGAGCGCCGCTTTCGTCGACAGCTTCGCCTGGCAGCTCCATGTCCCCCGCGACGAAGTCCGCGCCGTCGAATATCGCCGCAAGGATCCCGACCGCCCCGCCAATTGGTACACCGCGCACCTGACGCTGAACGACGGCACTGCGCGCTGGCAGGACTGGTTTCACCTGGCGGATGGCGACTGGGGCGCCGGCTTCTTCCAGAATTCGGCGTGCGACGCCTGTGACGATGTGGTCGCCGAATGCGCCGACGTCTCCTTTGGCGACGCCTGGGTGGAGCCTTATTCGTCCGATGGGCGCGGCACCAATGTCGTGATCGTCCGCTCGCCCGAGATCGCCGGCCGCATCGCCTCGGCGATCGAAGACGGCCGCCTCGACCTGAAAGCCGTCGACGCAGACTTCATCGCCAATACGCAGGCCGCCGGCTTCCGCCAGCGCCGCGAGGGGCTCGCCTATCGCCTCACCTGGCAGAAGCGCCGGGTCACCCCGATCAAGCGCGTGGCGCCCCGGGCCGAGGGCCACCCGCCACGTCGCCGCGCGATCTACCGCACCCGCGCCGCCATCGCCCGCTGGAGCCACCGCATGGCTTGGGCGGCCAAGCGCCTCCACGTCCCCGCGCTCTACACGCGCTGGGCCAAGGCCAGCCTCTACGTCTATCAGGCGCTCGCCTACAAACGCTTTCGCCTCGGCCGCCTTCTCGCCCGCCTCGACGGTGTCGAGGGCTGACCCACCGCCAATCGCGCCAGCGCACGATCGCCGCCCTGTCTGCTTCAATAGGTAAGCTTCATTTCCGCTTATTCGCCGCTTGCCGCGCGCGCGCCGCGAGCCGTTGCTCCCGCGCAACGCGCCGCGCGCGCCTCGCCAGTCGATCTTCCCGCGTGGCGCGCTCCGCAGCCGCCGAAGGATCAACGGTCGCTTGGTCCGCCCTCGCCCGGCCAGTGGCCGACTTCGTCTGCTCTCGCGGCCGTTTCCGCTGGCCCACTCCGGCGATCCTGCCGCCCGCCGACACCGTCGCTGCCAGCGCCTCATGCAGCTGCTTGGCCGCGGCAGGCCGTTCATGATGCGACCCCGCCGTCGCCCATTCGATATAGCGTTCGAGGTCTGCATGCGCCGCCGCGAGATAGCTGATCGGCGAAACATCTCCGATCGCGCCCGCCCCGATCTCCGCCAGGAACCGCCCCAGGTCATCCAGCGCGATGACGGAAACGCCGCGGTGGATCAGCGATTGATCCGCCTCGTTGATAAAGGCCGAACCGAGATACGGGTTGCCGCTGAAGGAATCGAACCGCCTCGATCGCGGCGCCAGCACCGGATCGAACTGGCTGCGCGCCCGGGCGCGGCGGTTCATCAGGATCGTGTGGCCCAGCGTTTCGCCGCCGAATAGCTCAACGCCGTGGCAGGCGGATCCCTCGGCAAACAGCACCACGTCGGCATTGCCGTAAAGCGCGAATTGCTCGGTCAGCGACAGAAGCTCGCTGTGCATGATATGGAAGTGCGCATCCTTCAGCGCCGCTTCCAGCACGCGCTCGCCCAGGATGCCCGAGCCATGCTCCAGCCCCGATCGCGAGACATAGATCTTCTTGGGGTAGGTATCGTCCCGGGCGATCACGACGGGCGAGTGCTGGCGCAGCAGCTCCAGATACCAGGGCTTCGGCCCGCCCCCGAGATCCGAGCCGGCCTCCACGATCAGAAGCTCCTCGACGATCGTGTCCTGCGTCACGACCGTGCAATTGGCCACGTTGATGTTGAACAGCGCCAGGATCGAGCGGGTCAGCGCCGGCAACGCGGCAAAGGTCGCGTCATCCCCTTTTTTCGTCAGGATAAGCCATTGCGGGTCACGAATGATCTGCCGGGTCGGCACGATGCGATGGACCATCTCCGCCATCGCATGGCCGAAATGCCCGAAGGCTAGGCCGAGATAAGCAAAGGATCCGGGAAGGTGCACGGGATCGCGCAGGGTCGGCGCGAAATGATCAACCGCTTCGCGCCGGCGATTATGCCGCAGCAGCAGGCTCTCGGGATCATCGCCCAATATGGGCCCGCCATAGAATTTGCCGTCGGGCCGCTCGGCCGCCTGCACATGCGCTGACCGGATCGTGCGCGAAACAGGACCGCTCGCCGCCAATGTCTCTCCCCTGCCGCACGCGCGGTGTGGCATCAGGGCTAAAGCTCATGCAGCGGGTAAGCAAGCGCTCCCACGGCTCGAGCACTGCAATCACCCGCTCGTCCGCTGCCTGACCACAAACCAACGCGGCCAATCATGGGGCGGTGGCTTCCGTTCCCATCCCGACGCAGCCCTGCGCCCAGCGAGCGCCACGAGGAACCGCGGGGTGCACATGGAGTTGGTCTTATATCCACCCGGTCGAAAACCGCCCGCGCGACGAGGCGTCGAAGCGACCTGACAATGGATATCCACTATCAAAGTTCAGGAGAAACATAATGTACGGCTTCGCCTTCACGCTCGCGATCATCGCGCTGATCGCCGCTGTTCTCGGCTTTGGCGGACTTGCGGGATCACTCGCGAATATCGCGATGATCGTCTTCGTCCTTGCCCTGATCGGAACGATCATCTTCTTCGTTCTGGGTTGGAAGGCCGCAAAGAAGATCATCAGCTAACATCGTACAGTCTACAGCACGATCGCACCGGCGGAGCACGACTATGCTCTCGCCAGTGCAAGCGCTGCGATTGCCGGGTTGGGCCAAGGGGAAGCGAGCCGTAATTCAGCGAGACGCCCCACTCGCGCCTCAGCTTTTCAGCGTCACCATTTCAACCGGCTTCGGCTTGGTCGACGGGTTGGAAGCATTCGCCTTGGGCGGCTTTTCCGCTTTCGGCTTGCGCGCTTCCTTGTTTGATTTCTTCTGGCTCTTGGCCATCACGCCGTCTCCCGATTGGTGGGGATTACCCGTGGATCAGGCGGGTCGGCGTGCGCTTCACGGCGCCCGTGATCACCTTGCGGCCATAAAGCTTGGCGATGATCCCGGTGTCGGTGATGTTGTTCATCACCACGCGCGTGCCGCCCGAATGCAGCGTCTCGATTGCGCTGATCGGCACGTTGCGCTTCGCACAGGCCGCAATGACATGGTCTTGGGCGGCGTCGATATTGAGTGCTCTGGACATGGGCGATCTCCGATCGGGCGAGCGCAAGGCCCGCGTGCTGCAGGAAGAAGGGCAAATGACGAACGGACGGGCGCCGCGCAGGCGCCCGTCCGCTCAGCCGACTTCAGGCAGCCTGAAGATTGACGGCCGAGGTCTTGCCCCGGCGGTCGGTTTCCAGCTCGTAGGAAACGCGCTGCTCCTTATCGAGCGTGCGCATACCGGCACGTTCCACGGCAGAGATATGGACAAACGCGTCAGCGCCGCCGGTCTCCGGCGCGATGAAGCCAAAGCCCTTGTCAGGGTTGAAGAATTTTACGGTTCCGGTGATCATGGTGATATCCTTGTCCCATGGGTGACGGGCATGCGCCAAGAAACGGCGCATCCCGGCTTCTTCTCGACTAGAAAGGGACAGGAAGTCGCCAAAAGGCGAACAAAATATCCGTCGCACGCGACGTCAGCCCAAGCAATCTAGGCGTGATCGGCGGCAATTGTAAGCCACACGGTGAATTTAGTTTCGCCGGCGCATCCGGTCGTCACAATTTTACCACCGTAGCCCATCCACAATCGACAGGCCGGAAAGACTTTCGCAGTTCTTTTCGACGAAGACCGCGGCGGCGAGCATCATCCAATATCGATCGCTCACGGCCAAGGCAGCGTGCTTGCCGGGCGGAGACCATCGTGGCTGCCGAGGATCACGACGGCGGCAGCGCCCAAAAGAAAAGGGGCGCCCGCATGGTGTCGGGCGCCCCTTCCGGTCCGAGCCGCGCTTGGGAGCAGCTCGGATGTTCACACTGCTGTCCGGGATTAGATCCCGTTGGACAGGTTGGTGTCAGGATCGTTGGTGCGCATGTCCTCGGCCTGGTTCTGGCCGGTTGCGCGCACTGCCTCTGCCTGGTTCTCGAGGCTTGCCTCGGCGCCATCCGTGCCGACGTTGTCGGCCATATCTTCCAGGTTGTCCGCGGTCGCTTCGGCATTGGCCTCGATGTTGTCGGCTGCCTGCTCCTGCGGGCTCGAATTGCATGCTGCGAGCGATACCAACCCAGCGGCCAAACCGGCGACGATCATCTTCTTCATTCTTGACACCCCTGTTGTCGAAAGCGTGGAGCGAACAATCGTTGCCGCGGCCAATTGTTCCGCCGCCGGATCAGATTGCCCCGCCGCCTGCCCGCGAGCGGCGCGTCCTGGCGCCCACCGCTGGCATCCCCCGCCCCCGCTTCCTACATCGCGGGTCTATCCTCCCGACCGGAACGGAAGTAGAACTAAACGCATGCTGACTCACATCTCCGTCCGCGGCGCGCGCGAGCACAACTTGAAGGACGTAAGCGTCGATATCCCCCGGGATACGCTGACGGTGATCACCGGCCTCTCCGGCTCGGGCAAGTCGAGCCTCGCGTTCGACACCATCTATGCCGAGGGGCAGCGGCGCTACGTCGAGTCCCTGTCAGCCTATGCCCGCCAGTTCCTCGAACTGATGCAGAAGCCGGACGTGGATCACATCGAGGGCCTCTCGCCCGCCATCTCGATCGAGCAGAAGACGACCAGCCGCAATCCGCGCTCCACCGTCGCGACCGTGACCGAGATCTACGATTACATGCGCCTCCTCTGGGCGCGGGTCGGCGTGCCCTACAGCCCTGTCACCGGGGAGCCGATTGCGGCGCAGACGGTCAGCCAGATGGTCGACCGCGTCATGGCGCTGCCTGAAGGCACGCGGCTGTACCTCCTCGCTCCCGTCGTGCGCGGCCGCAAGGGCGAGTATCGCAAGGAAATGGCCGAGTGGCAGAAGGCCGGCTTCACCCGCGTGCGGATCGACGGCGAGATCCACGAGATCGAGGACGCGCCCGCGCTCGACAAGAAGTACAAGCATGACATCGAGGTCGTGGTCGATCGCCTTGCGGTGAACCCCGACATCGCCACCCGCCTCGCCGACAGTTTCGAGACGGCGCTGAAGCTCGCCGATGGCCTCGCGTACGTCGATCTCGCCGATGGCGTGGTGCCCGGGCGCGAGGACGAGGCCGCGTCGGGCGGCGCGATGAAGAACGCCGGCATCCCCGCCAACCGCATCGTCTTCTCGGAGAAGTTCGCCTGCCCGGTCAGCGGCTTCACCATCGCCGAGATCGAGCCGCGCCTGTTCTCCTTCAACGCCCCCCAGGGCGCCTGCCCGGCGTGCGACGGCCTCGGCGAAAAGCTCATCTTCGACGAGGATCTCGTCGTCCCCAACCACGCGCTCACGATCAAGAAGGGCGCCGTCGTCCCCTGGGCGAAGTCGAACCCGCCCTCGCCCTATTACATGCAGGTGCTCGGCTCCCTCGCCCGCGCCTATGACTTCAGCCTCGACACCCCCTGGGCGGATCTCTCCCCCGAGGTGCAGAGCGTCATCCTCCACGGCACCCGCGGCAAGCCCGTCACCCTCACCTTCATCGACGGCAAGAAGAGCTACGACGTCAGCAAGCCGTTCGAAGGCGTCATCGGCAACCTCAACCGCCGCATGGCGCAGACCGAGAGCGCCTGGATGAAGGAGGAGCTCGGCAAGTACCAGTCCTCGCAAGCCTGCGAGGTCTGCCACGGCGCCCGCCTGAAGCCCGAGGCGCTGGCGGTGAAGGTGGCGATGCAGGACATCAGCCACGCCACCCACCTCTCGGTGGTCGACGCGCTCGCCTTCTTCACCGACTTGCCCCAGCACCTCAACCCGCAGCAAAGCGCCATTGCCGAGCGCATCCTGAAGGAAATCGTCGAGCGCCTCGGCTTCCTCAACAACGTCGGCCTCGACTATCTCAACCTCGATCGCACCTCCGGCACCCTGTCGGGCGGCGAGAGCCAGCGCATCCGCCTCGCCAGCCAGATCGGCAGCGGCCTCTCGGGCGTGCTCTACGTCCTCGACGAGCCCTCGATCGGCCTGCATCAGCGTGACAACGACATGCTGCTCGCCACGCTCCGCCGCCTGCGCGATCTCGGCAACACCGTCCTCGTCGTCGAGCATGACGAGGATGCGATCCGCACCGCCGATTACGTCATCGACATGGGCCCCGGCGCCGGCGTCCACGGCGGCCAAATCGTCGCGCAGGGCACGCTCAAGCAGCTCCTCAAGTCCAAGGGCTCGGTCACCGCGGATTACCTGAACGGCACGCGCGAGGTCCCCGTGCCGGCCAAGCGCCGCAAGGGCTCGGGCAAGAAGCTGACGGTGCACAACGCCACCGCCAACAACCTCACCGGCGTCACCGCGAGCGTCCCGCTCGGCACCTTCACCTGCATCACCGGCGTCTCCGGGTCGGGCAAGTCGAGCTTCACCATCGACACGCTCTACGCCGCCGCCGCCCGCGCGCTGAACGGCGCCCGCATCCTCGCCGGCAAGCACGACAAGGTCACCGGGCTGCAGCATCTCGACAAGGTGATCGACATCGATCAGTCGCCGATCGGCCGCACCCCGCGCTCGAACCCGGCGACGTACACCGGCGCCTTCACCCAGATCCGTGACTGGTTCGCCGGCCTCCCCGAAAGCCTCGCGCGCGGCTACAAGCCCGGCCGCTTCTCGTTCAACGTCAAGGGCGGCCGGTGCGAGGCGTGCCAGGGCGACGGCCTGCTCAAGATCGAGATGCACTTCCTCCCCGACGTCTACGTCACCTGCGACGTGTGCCACGGCGCGCGCTACAATCGCGAAACGCTGGAGGTGAAGTTCAAGGGCCTCTCGATCGCCGACGTGCTCGACATGACGGTCGAGGACGCGGCGGAGTTCTTCAAGGCCGTGCCCCCGATCCGCGACAAAATGGCGATGCTGGTCGAGGTGGGCCTGGGCTACGTCAAGGTCGGCCAGCAGGCGACGACGCTCTCGGGCGGCGAGGCGCAGCGCGTGAAGCTCGCCAAGGAACTCGCCCGCCGCGCCACCGGCAACACGCTCTACATCCTCGACGAGCCGACCACCGGCCTCCATTTCGAGGACGTGCGCAAGCTCCTCGAAGTGCTCCACGCCTTGGTGGAGCAGGGCAACACGGTGGTGGTGATCGAGCACAACCTGGACGTCATCAAGACCGCCGACTGGGTGCTGGACCTGGGGCCGGAAGGCGGCGTCAAGGGCGGCGAGATCGTTGCCGAAGGCACGCCGGAAGTGGTGGCGCAGGAACCGCGGAGCTTTACGGGGAAGTATCTGGCGCCGTTGCTGGGGAAGCGGGAGGCTGTGGCGGCGGAGTAGGCCAAGAGAATGGCTTAAATTTCACATCCTCGACTCCTCGGTAGCCGAGGATAGACGCCGCCAATCTCGGCTTCTTTGATGCAGCAATCTGTTGAGCTCTGTCTATGTAAGACATGTATACTGCGTTAATTAGCTCATCTACACTCTGTATCGTGCGATAATCGTTACAGAACGAATAGTGATGAGCCCAGCCTTTCGACATGCCAGAAATGCGGTTTAATGTCTTAGGAATGCTAAACCTACTGTCAAATTCGTCAGGCTGAGTGGCTTTTCGCATTATCTTTAAAGATTCCGCAGCAGCCTCTTCAGTCCTTTTTACTATGCTCCTGCGTGATTTCCGACTAGGTCGGATGCCCTCGGCGGAAAATTCAATCCCTAGGTACTCGAAAGACTGAGAAACAGGAAGTGGGAGCTTGCTGGACTTATCAGCAGCGAAGTTCATTCCGAGTTCGCTAAGCAGGCGGCTCGCAAGACGAAATCGCGATGATGCAGCCCGGCCGCTCGGAGCGACGATTATAATATCATCTATGTATCTAATACAACGACAATCCGCGTCGTTCATCCTCCTATCAAACTCGGACAGTATCAGATTTCCGAGGAACGGAGACAAGCAGTTACCCTGCGCAACACCGATATCACCGTATGGAAACTCTTCCTTATGTTGCCATAGTGCACGTGCATTTTCTAAATCGACAGAGATTGCTCGCTCCATGAGATCAAGGAACGGACCATCATCAGAAAATTTTCTTATCAAGCTAACCGATGCCGACTTAGATATTCTCGTGAAAAAGCCTTCGATGTCGGCAATCATCACGTGAGATGCACCCGCGCTGACAAACTGTATAAGTTGGCTGATGGCCGCTGGAACACCCGCAAGCTCGTCTCCAACACGCTTCCGTATACCGCCGAAGCTAAACGGCTGAAAGGCATGCTCAGAAATACGAGGATCGCTGGTTAGAGCGTCCAAGATACAACGCTGAACAATCCGGTCTTCGACGCGCGAAATGACGATGGGTCGAATTTTTCCAGGTTTTCCCGCCTTGGTGATTGCGACACCTCTAGCAGGAGAAAACTGAAAGGTGCCGTGATTTACACGTGCGGCGATTGAAGCTATCCGCCGTTGCTCGTCGCCCGCGAAGCCTTTGGCTTCATCTTTGATGTAAGGCGAAGACGAGTATCTGGAATTAGCGCTAACGGCCTGCCAAGCCTTAGTTAAATTCTTATGTTTGCGAACAAACAGCGAAAGTTGATTGTCCAAGTCTCCGGGCCCCTGCTCTCGTCAACCCATCCGACCTGCACTGTCCTCCGAGGAACCGGACCGGGGCCGATTCCCTGCGCTGGCCAATGTGCTTGCACACACGGACTCGTCGCCGCTCCGCTCGCTCGCCACACCGAAATTGTCGGCTGACAAAGCTTGCATCGCAAGAGGCAAACACAAGAGGGCGATCAGGATCGCCGACCCGCGCCGCACCCACTTGGCACGTTTTTGCATGCCTCCCAAACCGCGCGCAAATCGGACCGAAATTCGACCTCTGCGCGAAATTCTCCTTGCATGCCCGCGCTCCCTTCCTTGTAAAATATTCTAATAGCTGCCGAGCAGGGCGCCCTAAGGCTTCGATCAACAGCACTTTTGTAGTCACGATCGGATGGGATTGCACTGTCCTCCGAGGAACCGGACCGGGGCCGATTCCCTGCGCTGGCCAATGTGCTTGCACACACGGACTCGTCGCCGCTCCGCTCGCTCGCCACACCGAAATGACCGGCTGACAGAGCTTGCATCGCCAAAGTACGAGAATGTCGTATCACACTCGAAACAAAGACGGAAGATCAGCAATTTCCGCCGCGGCAAAGCCGCGTCGTCAGACGGCGCTTGAGCGCCGCTGGCCGGGCGCGCGCCGGTTCGCTCGTCTGTAGCTGCGCTACAGCCTTGCGGCGCGCTGTCCTACAACCCCCGTTTCGGTATAACTCCCCCGTCCAGCAACCACTTGCGAGGACGAAACCGATGCCGCATCCGCGCCCCCTCCCGATCTTCACCGATGGCCCCATCACCGAAGCGCATGTCGATGCGCTGCGCCACTGGCAGTCGCTGATCGATCGCGGGCTGATCGGCACCCGCCCCGAAACCCCGCCCGATGTCGCCGCGAACCGCGACGCGACTGACCGGCTCTTTCGCGAGATCGCGCGCGATCGGCGGCGGCTGGAGCGCGGCTGGTAACATGGCTCTCCCCACCGTTCGTGTCGCGCGGCGCCGAGGCGCCACGCACCGCCCTCGGGCCCTGCCCCCGGGCGGCGCTCGGCACGAACGGCTCCGTTGATCGCCTGTCACCACGAGGCCCCGCATGATCCCCCGCCAGTCCCTCTTCGATCCCGCCCCCTCCACCAGCGCGGCACCGCCCGCTGCCATCCCGGCGCACACCTTCCTCCCCCTGCCCGATGAGGAAATGGGCCAGAACGGCGTCCCCGCCAGCGTCTCGCGCCGGCAGGATGGCTGGTCCGCCGCCAACCAGCGCCGCTTCCTTGAAGCCATTGCGGAGGGGCATGGCGTCGAGGCCGCCTGCCGCTGCGTCGGCCTGTCCGCCGCCTCCGCCTACGCCTTTCGCCGCACCGCCCGGGGCGCCGCCTTTGCGCTCGGCTGGCGCGCCGCCTCGCTCGTCGCGCGCGAAGCCATCGCCGAAACCCTGCTCGTCCGCGCGCTCGAAGGGCAGGTCGATACGTATATCCGCGCCGACGGCAGCGAAGTGACCCGCCACCGCCACGACAATCGCTTGGCCATGTCGCTGCTCGCCCGGCTCGATCGCCAGGTCGAGACCGCGCCCGATGCCGATGTGAAGGCCGCGCGGCTCGTCGCGCAGGAATTCGACGCGTATCTCGATCTCGTCACCCGCGATGAAGGCCCCGCGCGCGCCGGGCTGTTCCTGGCGCGGCGCTGCGGCGCGCTGGGTGATGGGAGCGAGGACGCCGCCGATCAGGCCGATCTTGCCCCCATCTATGCGCTCGCCGCCGCCGACCGCTTCGCGCGCACCGGCGTCGCCACCGCCGGGGAAGTGCCGGTGGACGATCTCGACCCAGCGCAGCGCGCGCACTGGACGGCGGAGCAATGGGCGCGCGCCGAGGCCGCCGGCATGCTCCGCCTCGCCGTGCCAGCGCCGCCACCGGACGAAGGCGACGCCCCGGACCACGCCGACGACCCCGCCGAAGCCGGCGCAGATACCGCGCCACCGTCTCAACTTTCTCAACATTCGCGCGGCGGCGGTTCCCCTGCCGGCGCGATGCTCCGCGCTTTCGGCGATATTCCCCCGGGCGCGGTGTTCGGCGATCCCGACGATCCCGCTGCCCCGCCGCTCGTCTGGTGGGATCCCATTGGTGACGAATGGCTCACCCGCTTTCCCCCGCCCGATGATTATGATGGCGAGGAGGATGGCGTGCCCGGCGACGCGGATTATGCCCGCTCGCTCACCCAGCTGGAGGCATATGCGATCGGCCCGGCCCCGTCCCGCGGTTCGGGCCAGTCCCCCGCCGCCTTGCTCGCGCGGCGCGACGGATTCTTCGCCGCGATTTACCGGGGCAAGGCGGGGCTGCGGGCGGGGCTGCGGGCACCCGATTCGCTTTTTTCGGCGGATGCGCCTATGTAGGGTTGGCTACAGTCGCAAATCGACGGTCTTTGGCGCTTTGCGGCACCTTCTTCCTTCTTTCCCTGCTTCCGCGGCACCGGGCGCCCCGGTCTTTGGCGCGTCCGGCCGAAACCAAGAAGGAAAAAGCAATGGCTACTCTCGGCACCGTCAAGTTCTTCAACGCTGACAAGGGCTTCGGCTTCATTGCGCCCGACAATGGCGGTGCGGACGCGTTCGTCCACATCTCGGCCGTTGAGCGCGCCGGCTTTGTTACGCTGAACCAGAACCAGCGCGTCAGCTACGAGCTGGAAAACGATCGTCGCGGCCGCACCAGCGCCGTCTCGCTCGAAGCCGCGGAGTAATCCGCGCACCCCGTGGGCCGGCGATCGTGCCGGCCCGCGAAACTCGAAAAGGGGATCTGTCCCATGGCCGATGATGCAACCATGTACCGTGCGCGTGCCGCCAGCGAGTTTGCCAATGCGCAGGATGCCAAGCTCGACAATGTGCGCGAACGCTGTGAGCGGGCTGCGCGGGCGTGGGAAACCATGGCCGACCGCGCCGAGCGGGTCGCCGTCCAGCGCCACGAGCGCGAGGCCGCAACCGCGGCGCAGCGCGAGGCCGCAGCGGGCTAAAACCCCCCTTCCCTGCCGCGGCTAAAACCCCCCTTCCCTGATCGTCTCCATCACCACGAAGGTGGAGGTGCTGGCGACATGCGGCAACGTCGAGATCCGCTCCCCCAGTACGTCGCGATAGTGGCGGATGTCGCGGGTGCGGATCTTCAGCAGGTAATCGAAACTGCTGGCGATCATGTGGCATTCCTCCAGTTCCGCGATGGCCAGCACGCCGCGGCGAAATTCCGCCAGCGCCGCTTCCCGCGTGTCGGACAGCTTCACCTCGGTGAAGGCAACATGCCCCAGCCCCAATTTGTCCGGGTCCGTGACAGCCTTGAACCCACGGATGAACCCCCGATCGGTCAGCCGCTTCAACCGCGTCTGGCACGGCGTCTTCGACAGCCCCACTCGCTGCGCCAATTCGGTAACGGAAATCCGCCCCTCCTTCTCCAGCACCGCGATGATTTTCCGGTCAAACCCGTCGATCTCGTCCATCTGACCTGTCCTACACACAGTTGATCAGCCAAATAGCCTGTCGGACAAGCAATCAAAAGTCAGATAGACTTTGTCGGAATAGCTATATTCCCACCATGGAACCGCTGTTCGCCGATTTCGCCCCGCCGATCCGCCCCGCCACGCCGCTGCGCGCCGCGATCACCGCCGCCACCCGCCGCGCCGAGCCGGAAGCCCTAGCTCCCCTCCTCGACGAAGCGAGCCTGCCGGATGAGCTGAAAGCCAAGGCGCTGGCGACCGCGACCACGTTGATCACTGCCCTCCGAGCCAAGCACAAGGGCACCGGCGTCGAGGGCCTGGTCCAGGAATATGCGCTGTCGAGCCAGGAAGGCGTCGCCTTGATGTGCCTCGCCGAAGCCCTCCTTCGCATCCCCGACGACGACACCCGCGACGCCTTGATCCGCGACAAGATCGCCGGCGGTGACTGGCGCAGCCACATCGGCGACGGCCGCTCGCTCTTCGTCAACGCCGCCACCTGGGGCTTGGTGGTAACGGGCAAGCTGACCAACAGCGTCAACGACCGCGGCCTCGCCGCCGCCCTCACCCGCCTCATTGCCCGGGCTGGCGAACCGGTGATCCGCCGCGGTGTCGACATGGCGATGCGCATGATGGGCGAACAGTTCGTCACCGGCGAGACGATCAACGAAGCCCTGAAGCGCGCCAAACCGCTGGAAGCGCGCGGCTTCGGCTACAGCTACGACATGCTCGGCGAGGCCGCGACCACCGCCGCCGACGCCGATCGCTATTACCGCGATTACGAAACCGCGGTGCACGCCATCGGCAAGGCCTCGGCCGGCCGCGGCGTCTATGCTGGCCCTGGCATCTCGATCAAGCTGTCCGCCCTTCACCCGCGCTACGCCCGCGCGCAGGCCGATCGCGTCATGGGCGAACTGCTGCCCAAGGTCCGCGCCCTTGCGCTGATCGCCAAGGGCTATGACATCGGCTTCAACATCGACGCGGAGGAGGCCGACCGCCTCGAACTGTCGCTCGACCTCCTCGAGAGCCTCGCGCTCGATCCCGCGCTCGCCGGCTGGAACGGCCTCGGCTTCGTCATCCAGGCCTATGGCAAGCGCTGCCCGTTCGTGATCGACTGGATCGTCGGCCTCGCCCGCCGCGCCGACCGCCGCATCATGGTGCGGCTGGTCAAGGGCGCTTATTGGGACGCCGAGATCAAGCGCGCACAGGTCGATGGCCAGGCGGATTTCCCCGTCTACACGCGCAAGATCCACACCGACATCTCGTACCTCGCCTGCGCCCGGCGCCTTCTGGCGAACCGCGACGCCGTGTTCCCGCAATTCGCCACTCATAACGCGCAGACGCTGGCCACCGTCCACGCGATGGCTGGTACCGACTTCACCATCGGCGACTATGAGTTCCAGTGCCTCCACGGCATGGGTGAGCCGCTGTATGACGAGGTGGTCGGCGCAGATAAGCTTAACCGCCCCTGCCGCATTTACGCCCCCGTCGGCACGCACGAGACATTGCTCGCTTATCTCGTCCGCCGCCTGCTCGAAAACGGCGCCAACTCCTCCTTCGTGAACCGGATCGCCGATCCCGAAGTCTCGATCGCCGATCTCGTCGCCGACCCCGTCGCGATCGTCCGCGCGACCGATACGCCGGGGCAGAAGCACGCTGCGATCGCGCTTCCGGCGGATCTCTACCCCCGCCGCCGCAATTCAGACGGCCTAGACCTCGCTGACGAGCGCACGCTCGCGGCGCTGGCCGAGACGATGCAGGCCGGCGCCGCGACGGACTGGCGCGCCGCTCCCGCCGACGGCGAGGGCACTTCCCGGCCTGTGCTGAACCCTGCCGATCACCGCGACACGGTAGGCACGGTCATCGAAGCCTCGCCCGAGCAGGCCGTCGCCGCCGCCCGCACCGCCGCGGCGGCCGCCCCTGCCTGGGCCACCGTCTCCCCCGCCGAACGCGCCGCTATCCTCGATCGCGCTGCCGACGGGATGCAGGCGCGCATGGCAGAGCTGATCGGCCTCACGGTGCGCGAGGCCGGCAAGTCTCTCCCCAACGCGATCGGCGAGGTGCGCGAGGCGATCGACTTCCTGCGCTATTATGCCGACCAGGCCCGCCGCAGCTTCGGCCCCGCGCACCAGCCGCTCGGCGTCGTCACGTGCATCAGCCCGTGGAACTTCCCGCTGGCGATCTTCACCGGCCAGGTCGCCGCCGCGCTCGTCGCGGGCAACACCGTGCTGGCCAAGCCGGCCGAGGAAACCCCGCTGATCGCCGCGCAGGGCGTTGCCATCCTGCACGAGGCCGGCGTCCCCGCCGACGCGCTTCAGCTCGTTCCCGGTGACGGATCGATCGGCGCTGCCCTCGTCGCCGCACCCGAAACCGCCGCGGTGATGTTCACCGGCTCGACCGAAGTCGCCCGGCTGATCCAGCGTGAGCTCGCCACCCGCGTCTCCCGCGATGGCGCGCCGATCCCGCTGATCGCCGAGACGGGAGGCCAGAATGCGATGATCGTCGACAGCTCCGCGCTTGCCGAGCAGGTCGTGGCTGATGTCATCGCCTCCGCCTTTGACAGCGCCGGCCAGCGCTGTTCGGCGCTTCGTGTCCTGTGCCTGCAGGAGGAGGTCGCCGACCGTATCCTCACCATGCTGCGCGGTGCGCTGCAGGAACTGCGGATCGGCCGCACCGATCGGCTGGCGGTTGACATCGGCCCCGTCATCTCCGCCGAGGCGCAAGAGAACATCACCCGCCACATCGCCGCGATGCGCAATCGCGGCCACAAGGTGGATTCGCTCCCGCTCGGCTATGCGACGGCCAACGGCACCTTCGTCGCGCCGACGATCATCGAGCTACCCGACATCGCCGAGCTGGAGCGCGAGGTGTTCGGCCCCGTCCTCCACGTCATCCGCTACAAGCGCAGCGGGCTCGACGCGCTGATCGACCGGATCAACGCCACCGGCTATGGCCTGACCTTCGGCCTCCACACCCGCCTCGACGAGACGATCGCCCATGTCACCGCGCGGGTGAAGGCGGGAAATCTCTACATCAACCGCAACGTCATCGGCGCCATCGTCGGCGTGCAGCCGTTCGGCGGGCGCGGCCTGTCGGGCACCGGGCCCAAGGCGGGCGGGCCGCTGTATCTCGGCCGGCTGGTGCGCGGCGCGATCGAGGCACCCGCCGGCACATCCACCACCGCCGATGCCGCCGCACGTGACCTGGCACTCTGGCTCGAAGCCCGCGGCGACGAGGCTGCTGCGAGCCGCGCGCGCGAGATCGCCGCCGCCTCGCCGCTCGGCCTCGAGGCAGAGCTCGACGGGCCCGTGGGCGAGCGCAACCTCTACGCGCTTCACCCGCGCGGTCGCATCCTGCTGCTGCCGGAAACGGGCGCCGGGCTGATGGCGCAGCTCGCTGCCGCGCTCGCCACCGGCAACGATCTGGTGGTGGACGCCGCCATGCGCACCGACATGCCCGCGCCGATCGCCGCTCGCGTGCGCTGGAGCAGCGATTGGTCGAAGGACGGCCCCTATGCTGGCGCGCTGATCGAGGGCGACGCGGCCCGCGTGCGCGATCTCCAGCAGCGGATCGCCACCCTTGACGGTCCGATCGTCCTCACCCAGGCGAACGACTACCGGGTCGAATGGCTGGTCGAGGAGGTCTCCACCTCGATCAACACCACCGCGGCAGGCGGCAACGCCAGCCTCATGGCCATGACGTAAACTTCGGCCTGCGCCGCTGCACGGCGGCGGCGCTGGGGACCTGAGCCAAAAGCAATTCGTCACCCCGGCCTTGTGCCGGGGTCCACCGGCCCGCAAACCTATCCGCCGGAGAGTGCGCGGCACAGTGGATGCCGGGACAAGCCCGGCATTACGGCTGGAGCTTACCCAAGCACCTGCATCACCGGCTCAACAACCCCTAGCTTTTCCCCTGCGACCCCGCTATGCGCGCGAACTTCCAGGTAAATCGCTGGAACGCTTGCGGGAGGGTGCGGCAACGCGCCCGCGATCACCGCTAAACTTAAAGAGAGTGACATGGCGAAGAAAATCACAGGCTATATCAAGCTGCAGGTGCCTGCCGGCGCTGCAAACCCGTCGCCGCCGATCGGCCCGGCGCTGGGTCAGCGCGGCGTGAACATCATGGAATTCTGCAAGGCGTTCAACGCCAAGACAGCCGACATGGAAAAGGGCTCGCCCCTCCCCACCGTCATCACCGTCTACGCGGACCGTTCGTTCAGCTTCGAGACCAAGACGCCCCCGGCGACGTATCTCATCAAGAAGGCGCTGAATCTGAAGTCGGGCTCGAAGGAGCCGGGCAAGACCTCGGCCGGCACCATCAAGCGCTCGCAGCTGGCGGAAATCGCGCAGGCCAAGATGGCCGACTTGAACGCGAACGACATCGACGCAGCAACGAAGATCATCGAAGGCTCCGCTCGCGCGATGGGCCTCCAGGTTGTGGAGGGTTAATCCCATGGCGAAGCTCACGAAGAAGCAGAAGTCGATCACGGTCGACCGCGAGAAGCTGCACGGCGTTGACGAGGCGATCAGCCTCGCGAAGTCGGGTGCGACTTCCAAGTTCGACGAGACGATCGAAGTCGCGCTGAACCTCGGCGTCGATCCGCGTCACGCTGACCAGATGGTCCGCGGCGTCGTCACGCTGCCCAAGGGCACCGGCAAGACCGTCCGCGTCGGCGTCTTCGCCCGCGGCGCGAAGGCTGAAGAGGCACTGGCTGCTGGCGCCGACGTCGTTGGTGCGGAAGACCTGATGGAAACCATTCAGGGCGGCAAGATCGACTTCGATCGCTGCATCGCGACCCCTGATATGATGGGCATCGTCGGCCGTCTCGGTAAGGTTCTGGGTCCCAAGGGCCTGATGCCGAACCCGAAGCTCGGCACCGTGACGATGAACGTCGCCGAGGCGGTGAAGGCTGCCAAGGGCGGCCAGGTCGAATATCGCGTCGAGAAGGCCGGTATCATTCACTCCGGCATCGGCAAGGCAAGCTTCCCGGCCGAGGATCTGCGCGCGAACTTCGACGCACTGGTCGACGCGGTGGTCAAGGCCAAGCCGGCCGGCGCCAAGGGCAAGTACGTCCGCAAGGTCGCGATCTCCAGCACCATGGGTGCCGGCATCAAGATCGACGTGGCGGAAGTCGCTGCTGCCTGATTCAGGCTTTCAGTTTGCGTAACAGGAAGGGTCGGGGCGAAAGCTCCGGCCCTTTTTGTTTGTCGCGGTCAGTCGGCTCACCCGAAGTCGGCGCACCGGAACAGTTCGGGCCGTTTCAAGCGTCACTCGGAAGGCGCCGTCATCCCGGACTTGATCCGGGATCCATGGCGCCACGAGCGCGGTGCTTAGAGGAGCAAACGACAGCGCCTACGGATAGGTGGATCCCGGCGAAAGGCCGGATGAGCAAGGTTACATCCGGTGCCCCCCGGCGGAAGTCCGGCATCGTCCGCTGGGCCTGCCCAAGCTCCCTCGCAGCCGGCGATGGCGGGCGTCGTCGAATCCACAACCACCCTCGTCACCCCGGCCCTGTGCCGGGGTCCAGGGTTCCGCGCACCCAGTCGCGTAGGATGCGCGGAACCATGGATGCCGGGACGGGCCCGGCACGACGTAACTGCCAACGAACATCACTGAACCCCTCCGTTCCCCAAGCGTTACGATCCCTATGAGCGAGGGCACCCCCGCGGCGCCTTGGTGGAAGCGCGGCGTCATCTATCAGGTCTACCCCCGGTCTTTCGCGGACAGCGACGGCGACGGTATCGGCGATCTCGCCGGGATCGAGGCGCATCTGGATCACATCGCCAGCCTCGGCGTGGACGCGATCTGGCTGTCGCCCATCTTCCCCTCGCCGATGGCAGACTTTGGCTATGACGTCGCCGATTACACCGGCATCGAGCCGATGTTCGGCGATCTCGCCGCCTTCGATCGCCTGCTCGCCGCAGTCCACGCACGCGGGCTGAAACTGCTGCTCGATTTCGTCCCGAACCACAGCTCCACCCAGCATCCGTGGTTTCTCGAAAGCCGCGCCAGCCGCGATAATCTCAAGCGCGATTGGTACATCTGGCGCGATCCCGCACCGGATGGCGGCCCGCCCAATAACTGGATCAGCGACATGGGCGGCCCCGCGTGGGCGTTCGATCCGGCGACCGGCCAATATTATCTCCACACCTTCCTGAAGGAGCAGGCCGACCTCAACTGGCGCAACCCGGCGGTCGTGCAGGCGATGACGGGCGTGATGCGCTTCTGGCTCGACCGCGGCGTCGACGGCTTCCGCATCGACGTGCTTTGGCACATCGTGAAGGCCGAAGGTCTGCCCGACAATCCCGCCAACCCTGATTGGCGCGAGGGCATGGCGGAAAAGCTGCGGGTGCTTCAGCACAACTCCACCGACCAACCCGAGGCGCACGCCTTCACCCGCGGCTTCCGCCAGCTTGCCGACAGTTATGGCGAGACGTTGCTCGTGGGCGAGATCTTTCTCCCCCGCGATCGCCTGATGCGTTGGTACGGGTCGGAAGCCGAACCCGGCGTCCACCTCCCCTTCAATTTCGAACTGATCGAGAACCCCTGGGATCGCGACACGCTGGCCCAGCTGATCGCCGATTATGATGCCGCCATTCCCGATCACGGCTGGCCAAACTGGGTGATCGGCAGCCACGACGCGCCGCGCATCGCCGCGCGCATCGGGGAGGCGCAGGCGCGCGTCGCCGCCATGCTGCTCCTCACGCTGCGCGGCACGCCGACGCTCTACCAGGGCGACGAGATCGGCGTCGGCAAGGTGGACATCCCGCCCGACCGCATCCGCGACCCGCAGGATCTGCGCCAGCCCGGCATGGGCCTTGGCCGCGATCGCTCACGCACGCCGATGGCGTGGGATGGCTCGCCCAACGCCGGCTTCTCCACGGCCGAGCCATGGCTGCCGCTCCACCCCGACTGGCGCACCCGCAACGTCGCTGCACAGGAGGCCGACTCCGCTTCCATGCTGTGGCTCTACCGCCGCCTCCTCGCCGCCCGTCGCGCCAGCCCCGCGCTGTCGCTTGGTCGCATGATGGTGCACGACGCCGCGCCGGACGTACTTGCCTATGAGCGCCAGCACGGTGACGAACGCTTGTTCGTCGTTCTGAACCTCGGCAGCGAAGCACACAAAGTGACGCTGCCCGACGCCACCCGCGCCGGCCGCATCATCGTGGCGACCGGGATGCGCCAGACGTTTGACGGCACGGTCAGCGCGGATGAAGGATATGTCGTGGAGCTCCTCACCTGATGCGTATCGCGATGTTGTCGTCGATCTCCTGGCCGACCCCGCCGACCGGCTACGGCCCATGGGAATTGGTCACGAGCTTGCTGACGGAGGCGCTGGTCGCGCGCGGCGTTGACGTCACGCTCTTCGCCACGCAGAATTCGAACACCACCGGCACGCTCGATGGCGTCGCCCCGCGCGGCTATTCCGAACCACCGCACCTCGACGCCAAGGTGTGGGAAGCCATGCACATCGCGAATTGCATGGAGCGCGCGGGCGACTTCGACCTCATCCACAACCAGGCCGACTTCATGCCGCTTGCCTGGTCGCGGCTGATCGACACGCCGATGCTGACGACGATCCACGGCTTCTCCTCCGAACGGATCGTGCCGCTGTACCAGCGCTACAACGACAACACGCAGTACGTCTCGATCAGCGACGCCGATCGTCACCCGGCGCTGAGCTACGCCGCGACCATCCATCACGGCATTCCGCTCGACGATTTCCCGCTCGATCGGACTGGTGGCCAGGACCTGTTGTTCTTCGGCCGAATTCATCCGGATAAAGGCCCCCATGACGCCATTGCCGCGGCGAAGGCGGCCGGAAGGCGGCTGGTCATGGCGGGGCTGGTGCAGGATCAGGCCTATCACGAGCGGGAGGTCGCGCCGCACATCGACAACGACCGCGTCATCTTTCGCGGCGTCGTCGGCGGCGAGGAACGCGTCCGCACCCTCGGCCAGGCCAGCGCCCTCCTCCACCTGATCGGCTTCGACGAACCCTTCGGCCTCTCGGTGGTGGAAGCAATGGCCTGCGGCACCCCCGTCATCGCCTTCAACCGCGGCTCGATGCCCGAATTGATCGAGCACGGCGTCACCGGATTCCTCGTCGACACGCTGGACGAGGCGGTCGAGGCAATCGGGCGCGTGGGCGAGATCGATCGCGCCACCTGCCGCGCCCGCGTCGCCGAACGGTTCAGCGTAGAACGCATGGCGGACGATTACATCAGGCTATATCAACAGCTTATCGGCTGATCGCTTTTCTCTCCGCAAGGCGTGACAAGGCACCTTTGGGTCGCGACAATGCGCGCAAAGGAGAGCGTATCCATGCCGCATTATGGCGACCTGCAAACCCAGATCTACGGCGCCGGCCTGTCCGGCATCGTCCCCACCTACCCGGTCGATTTCGCCACGCTGGAGAAGCGCGCACAGTCTGCGCTGCCACCGCATGTGCTGACCTACGTCCAGGGCGGCTGCGGTGACGAATACACCCAGGACGAGAACGCCCGCGCGTTCCGCCACTGGGGCATGGTGCCGCGCATGATGGTCGACGCGACTCACCGCGACCTCTCGATCAAGCTATTCGGCCTGCAGCTGCCCTCGCCGGTCTTCATGGCCCCGATCGGCGTCACCGGCATGATGACGCAGGACCAGCACGGCGACATCGCCGCCGCCCAAGCCTCCGCGCTCACCGGCGTGCCGTTGACCGCCTCCACCCTGTCGAACGATCCGCTGGAGGATGTGAAGGTGGCGTGCGGTGAGACGCCCGCCTTCTTCCAGCTCTACACGCCGCGCGACAGGGAACTCGCCGAAAGCCTCGTCTCGCGCGCCGAGACGGCTGGCTACAAGGCGCTTGTCGTCACGCTTGACACCTGGGTCACCGGCTGGCGCCCGCGCGACCTCAACCCGTCGAACTTCCCGCAGCTGCGCGGCCATGTGCTCCAGAACTATTTCACCGATCCGCGCTTTCGCCAGATGCTGGGCGGCAAGGCACCGGAGGAGGATCTGCGCACCGCAATCGGCACATGGGGTGCCACGTTTGGCAAGGTGCTGACGTGGGACGACATGGCTTGGCTGAAGTCGATCACCAACCTGCCGATCGTGCTAAAGGGCAACTGCCACCCGGACGACGCGCGCCGCGCAATCGATAGTGGCGCGGACGGCATCTACGTGTCGAACCATGGCGGGCGGCAGGCAAACGGCGGCATCGCGGCGATCGACATGCTACCCGCAGTGGCCGAAGCGGTCGCAGGGCGCGTGCCGGTGCTGTTCGATTCCGGCATCCGGTCGGGTACCGATGTGGTGAAGGCGATCGCGCTCGGCGCCGACGCCGTGGGCGTCGGCCGGCCCTATTCCTACGGCTTGGCGCTGGGCGGCGCAGCGGGCTGCGCGCATGTGCTCAAGTGCATTCTCGCCGAAGCGGACCTGCTGATGGCCGTGAACGGCTGGCCCACGCTGAAGGCGGTACGCGAGGCAGGCGCCAATAGAACGGACCGTTAAGCCGAGATCCGGTCGGAACCACGCCCGTCAGCGGAACTGCTGAGGCAAAAAAGAGGCCCCGCTCCCGAAGGAGCGGGGCCTCTTGTCACACGAGCCGGATCAGATCCCGACCAGGCCGCCATCCTGACGGGTGATCACGATTGTCGCCGAACGCGGGCGGCTGCTCGGCGCAGCGGCGCCGTTCTGCGTCGCCGGCCAGTTGGACGTGATGTTATCCGGCCCGCCAGTCTCGCCCGGGTGCTGGATGTTGACGAACAACGCCTTGCCGTCCGGCGTCGAGGTGATGCCGGTGATCTCGCACTCCTTCGGACCAACGAGGAAGCGCTTCAGCGTCGCGCCGGGCGCCTTGCCGACGCGGGTCGTTGCGGTGCTGGTGCCGGCTGGCGTCGAATTGTTCACGGTCTTGGTGCCGCCATCACCGACCCGACCCGGAATGGCCGCGAGCATCTGATTGTTGGTAACGTCCGTGAAGGCGCCGTCATCGGTCTGCAGCCACATGACCGGGTTTGCGCCCTGCCCCGCCACGTTCGATGGCAGGCTGAACCACAGGCCGTCCGGCGACGAGAAGTCGTTGGTGTCGTCCAGCCCCGACAGGTTGATGTTGTCCTTGTTTAGGTCGCTGCCCGCGCCAAAGGCATAGACGTCCCAGGTGAACGCCGTCGCCTCGGTCGTGTCGCCATTCTCGCGCAGACGGACGACATGGCCATTGACGTTGCCGGCGCTGTTGCTGCGACCATCGGTACGCGGATCGACATAAGATCGCGGGTTGGCCGCATCGGTGCGAGCGGGTGAGCGCGACGAATTGTTGGTGAGCGTGCAATACATCTCGCCATTCGCCGGGTTCACTGCGGTCCACTCCGGCCGGTCCATCGGCGTCGCACCGACGAGGTCGGCAGCGATACGGCAATTGATCAGCACGTCGGCCTGATCCGCGAAGGGATAGGTCGCGTTGGCACTGGTCAGCGGCCCCGTGTTGAACGTCAGCGGCAGCCACTGGCCACTGCCATCAGCATTGAACTTGGCGACGTAAAGCGTGCCGGCATCAAGATATTTGTCGCCCGTGGCCAGGCGATCAGCCGCATTGGCGTCGGCTGCCGTCCAGGGCGTGTTCGACACGAACTTGTAGATATATTCGTTCTGCGCATCGTCCCCCATGTAGAAGGCGGGCTTCACGCCGGCGATCATCCGGCCGGGCTCCACGCCCTCATGGTTCATGCGGCCAAGCGCGGTGCGCTTGCGCGGCGTGGATTGCGGGTTGTACGGGTCGATCTCGACAATCCAGCCGTACTGGAACGGCTCGTGGCGGAAATCGGCGGTGCCGTCGGGCGCTGCGTCAGCCGTTGCGGTGGCATTCCACTTGCGGAAGATGGTGCTGCTTGAATCTGCCGGCGTCACCGTGGTCCAGCCGTAGTTTCCGGCACGGCCTTCGCCGATGCCGTAGCGCGCCAGGCTGGTGTTTTCCTTGGCACGCCCAGCAGCGGTGCGCACGGCCGCATCGCCGCGATCGCGCCGGAAATAACCGGCCCAATTCTCTTCGGCGGTCGCGTAAGTGCCCCACGGCATCGCGCCATTGGCGCAGTTATTGATGGTGCCGCGCCCTTGTGTACCATCCTTGGAATAGAGGGTGCGTAGCTGCACATCGCCACGCGCCGGCCCGTTGAACACCATCGGGGTGTTCGGCGTGATGCGCCGGTTCAGCGACGATGCCTGGACGTAGCTCCACGCGGATGCACCGCGCGTCACTTCGACCACCGACACGCCGTGCGCCTCGATCTCCTTGATCGCTTCCGCCTCCGGGCGCACGCCGCCGGTGGTCGTCTGGCCGCGCGGGTGCAGGTACGTTTCGACGATGTTCTCGTGGTTCAGCGCGAGCAGGCCACGCGTACTGCTGGACGGATCGCGCGTTGCGCCAGTCGCTGCCAGCCCGAAGAAGCTCATGCCATCATGTTGGTCACCGGCGCGCGTGGAGAAATTGCTGTCGGACCCGTCGTTGGCGAACGCGGGCGTGCTGGCGTTGATCGGGTCGCCCATGCGGTACAGCACGGTCACCGTATAGCCCGCTGGCACGGTGACCAGGTCGTTGCGGTTCTTGGGAACGGCAGTGAAGTCCAGCGTCGCCGGCGTCACGGTGACCGTCGTATCCGCCGTTGCGGTGTCGCCAACACCTGTAGTGCCGGTGAAGCGGAAGACGAGCGGGGTGGAGGCGCTCACCGCAGGCGCCGTGAAGCTGGCCGTGTTGGTGTTCGCGTTGCTCAGCGTCACGGTCGGGCCGCTCACCTGGGCCCAGCCGACGGTGCGTGCCGTCGTGCTCGCCGTGCCCTGCAGCGTAACGGTCTTGCCGGCGCTGGTCGTCGCCCCCTGCCCGGCCGTCACCGTCACGGTTTCGCGCTGCAGCAGGTCGTCCTCATCGCAACCCGCGAGCAGCACGCCGCCGAACACCGCAGTGGTCATGGCCGTCAACCCGCCGCGCAGCGTCTGGCGCCGCGAATAACGGCTGGCGATCAGATCGTTGAGATGGCCATTCGCGCTGCGGTTCGTATCGATGTCACCATCGTCGTAGAGAAAGGTTGAGTCGGTCATGGTCCCCCCGGGAGCTGGCGTGTTTTCAGCCTTCTGGCGGCGCAGAATGACGGCGCCATTGCCGCTCCATGTCGTATTGGTTGCGGTTTGATGTGCGTTCGGAGACACTTGACCGGGCGCGTCAATCCGCTATGGAGCCGCGCTTGCCATGCCTTTCGGGGCATTGGCGCCGTCCGAGACAGCGGGTGGACCCTTGGTCCTTAATTCCCCGCCGAGACGGGGACAGGATTTCACCGCGATCGCTTCGGCGCTCCGGTCTGCCGCTCGCCCTGATGGGCCTGCGACTGCTTCCCATTCCCCATCGCTGGACAACTACACACGGCTTCCGTGTGTGGATCGTAACCGGCCGCAGCCTTCGGGATGCGGCCAAAGTGTGGAGAATGGCATGGATCGTGCTGAAAAGGCCGCAGCCGTCGCCGAACTCAAGCAGACCTTCTCCGAGGTCGGCGTGGTGGTCGTCACCCGCAACCTCGGCCTCACCGTTGCGCAATCGACGCAGCTGAGGACGAAGATGCGCGAGGCCGGCGCCGTGTTCAAGGTCTCGAAGAACAAGCTTGCCAAGATCGCGCTCGATGGCACCGACTATGACGGTCTGGGTGAGTATTTCACCGGTCCGGTCGGTCTCGCGACCTCGGTCGACCCCGTTGCGGCTGCCAAGGTGGCCGTGGACTTCGCCAAGACGACCGACAAGTTCGAGATCGTCGGCGGCGGCATGGGTTCGACCAAGCTCGACGTGGAGGGCGTGAAGGCGCTCGCCACGATGCCGTCGCTCGACGAGCTCCGGGCGAAGATCGTCGGTCTCATCGTGGCCCCGGCCACCAAGATCGCGACCATCACCCAGGCGCCCGCCGCGCAGATCGCGCGCGTGCTTGCAGCTTACTCGGAAAAGGAAGCCGCCTGATCCTTCAGGCAGCATCGTTTCACCTGAACGTTTCAAAGGAAGTATATCATGGCAGACCTGAACGCGCTGGTTGACCAGCTGTCCGAACTGACCGTCCTCGAGGCGGCTGAGCTCTCGAAGCTCCTCGAAGAGAAGTGGGGCGTTTCGGCCGCAGCAGCGGTTGCAGCAGCTCCGGCTGGTGGCGGCGGCGCCGCTGCTCCGGCAGAAGAAGAGAAGACCGAGTTCGACGTGATCCTCACCGGCGACGGTGGCAAGAAGATCAACGTCATCAAGGAGGTCCGCGCGATCACCGGTCTCGGCCTGACCGAGGCGAAGACGCTGGTCGAGTCGGCTCCGAAGGCCGTCAAGGAAGGCGTCTCGAAGGACGAGGCCGAGAAGGTCAAGAAGCAGCTTGAAGAAGCTGGCGCGACCGTCGAGGTCAAGTAAGCCGCTGCGGGGAAGACGGGTCATGCTGGCCCGCATCCCCGCAAGGCCGGCCGACGTGGGCAATGCCCACGATCGACGTCACGGGACTTGCTCCCGTGACGGCTCGCCGATGAAAAAGGCGGCACCTTCGCGGGTGCCGCCTTTTTCGTGTCTGGTCACATCACACACTGCCAAATCCCGCGTAGTAACCGAGCCGAAACCACTGCCGGGTTAGCCCCTCGCGGGTGACCACCGGCACCCTCCCGATGTCCTTCCCCTTGCCACAGACGCTTCGGCATTGGTGGCCGATGGTCCTGGTCGTCGCGATCGCCTTGGCGCAGCAGGCCTTCTCCTCGATAGATTGCGACGTGTCCTGGCTCATCACAACCGCGGAGCGGATGCTCGGCGGCGCGCGGCTGTACCGCGACGTCGAGGAAGTGAACCCGCCCGCCTCCGTCCTGCTCTATGTACCGCCGGTGGCGATCGGCCGGCTGCTCGGCATCCGCCCCGAAGCACTGACGGTCGCGATGGTCAGTGCGCTCGCCGTCCTGTCGCTGCGCCACGCCAGCCGCATCCTCGCTCCGCCGCCCGCCCACCTGCCGCTGGTGGCCGCCGCTGCCGCCTTCATCCTTCTCGTGCTTCCCGCCGATCTGTTCGCGCAGCGCGAGCATGTCGCGTTGATCGCCGGCCTGCCCATGTTTGCCGTTATCATCACCCGATCACGCGCCGTTCCGGTCCGCACGATCGATGCCGCGGTCGCCGGCTGCGCTGCCGGGATCATGATCGCGATCAAGCCCCATCTTGCCCTGGCGCTCGTGCTGCCGGCGCTCTGGTCGGCCCTGCGGCGGCGCAGCCTTGATGCGGCAAAAGCGCCGGAATGGATCGCAGCAGGCGTGGTGTGCGCCTCCTATCTGCTCGTCGTGCAGCTCGGCTTTCCTGATTACACCGCGCGCATGCTGCCGCTGCTTCGCCTGGTGTACCTTCCGGGGCGCGACAGCTGGTCGAACCTGCTCGCCGGGCCGATGATCGTGATCCCTGGTGTGGCGGCAATCCTTACCCTTTGGCTTGCCCGCTCCCGTCCTTCGAATGAAGCGGTTGTCATGCTGCTCGCCGCCGCCGGCTTTGCCGCGGCCGGGCTGATGCAGGGCAAAGGCTATCTCAACCATGGCTATCCGGCGGTTGCGACAGCCCTTTTCGCCATCACCCTGGAGCTTTCTCGGGCCGGCGCCGCGCGCCGCTTCGGCAGCCTGTGCGCCGTCCTCCTCGCGCTATCGGCCACCTATAGCTACGCCCGCGTGCCGGCGCCTTACGCTCTTCGCAATGCCGTGGAGCGGGTCGGCCCGCCGCGTCCGCGCCTCATCGGTATCTCCCTGGATTTTGCGCTCGGCCATCCACTTACCCGCTGGGTCGATGGGCAGTGGGTCGGCCGCCGCGGCAGCTTGTGGGTAACAGGCAATGCCTGGCAGCAATTGGAGCGCCCGACGCTCTCTGAGGCCGATCGCCGCGCCTACAAGGCCGCCGAGCGCACTGACGCGGCCATTCTCGCCCAGGACATCGCACGCCACAGGCCGGACGTCATCCTGGTGGACGACGTTCCCGGCCCACGATGGATCGCCGCGCACCCGCCGCTGGCGCAGGCCATGCGGGGCTACCAACCCGCCACCCGCGTAGGTCAGATCACATTATGGACGCCGCGCTAACCTGACGCTCGCGCTAACGGCGGCTCGCGCTCACCACTGGCCGCTGTGCGGGCGCACACCCACGGTATCGAACATGCGGCTTGGCTGATCGAGCCAGATCGGCCCCAGCTTCGCTTGCCCCGGCCGCTCGATCCCCAGCGCGTGGACAGCGGTCGTCTGCCCGCCCCCATGCACCGCGCGGATCGCCACCACCGGCACGAACATCGGCCGCCCGCCCGCCTGGAGCACCGTGATCGCGTCGCGCGGCATGGTGACCAATGCGCGAACACGCTTCGTCTCGCCGGGCGCGAGATCGAACGCCGGCACGGCCGGGCGCGGCACCGGTCCCGTAAATAGCGCCGCGATCGCCGCATCCTGCGCCGGCTGCGCGCTGGTCAGCCGCACGTCCAGCATCACGCCCCGCGCCGGCACATCCGACGCGTTGCGCACGACGACCGTCACATCAGCCGTGGCCGTTACCATGTTGACCCCGGCGCGGCTCACCATCGGATCGTCGAGCTCGATCCGGGCCGGCGGCATCTTGTTCGACAGGTCAAGGAACTGCGGCGCGCCGGCTGGCAGCACCGGCGGTTGCGGTTCAGGCGGAGCCTGAACCGGCGCCCGCACCTGCGCCTGCGGCTGTGCAGGCGACGCGGGCCGAGGCGGCGCCACCGGCGCTTCTGCGGGCGAGGGTTGGCCCGCGTCCGGCATTGGGGCGGGCAGCGCTTGCAGCCGCTCCGGCCGCCGCCGCCACAACAGCAATCCCGCGCCGGCCAAGACGATCAGTCCGATTACGACCGGCCAGAGCCAGCCCACACCGCCGCTGTCCGCCGAGTTGGCGACCGCAGCTGTATCTGCGGCGCCTGGCGCGATCTCAGCCGCTGTGTCCGGGAACGCTGCGCCCGCCTCCTCCTGCTCCGGCCCTTGCGGCACGCCTCCGGCCCCTGGCGACGAAGCAGCCGGAGCAACAGTTGCCGTCGGGACTGGTATCGGCGTTGCACCCGCGCGCGGCGCCGCGGTCGGCGCAGGTTGCGCGGCGGGGGTGCGCGTTGCGGCCGGGCTAGGGGTGGCAGTTGGTGTGGGGGTGGGCCGCGCAGCCGCTGCCCGCCCCGGCGATGTCGGCGTCGGCACCACCAGCGGTACCGCCGGTGAGGGCTCGCTCGTGGGCCCCGCCGTAGGGGTAGCCGTCGGCACCGGCTGCACGCGCGGCGTCGCTTCGGGCAGGCTGTAATTCTCCAGTCCCGGTATTGGCGTTGGCTGCACCTGCGCGCCAGCCATGCCCGCAATCCCCACAGTGCAGAGCGCTGCCGCCCCGGCCACCAGCCGTACCTTCTTCAACCCTGCCATGCTCATCGCGCTAATCGTGCCTACCTGAACGCTCGGCAACCACTCACGGCTGCGCGGGCGTCTGGCCGGCCGCCACCACGGGCAACCACACGGCACTGGCCTGCGCCCCGCCGCGAGACAGGGTGATGGTCGCCTTCTGATAATCTTCCTGCTTCGCCAGGAAGATGTTGGGCACGTACTTCTGCGGGTTCCGATCGTACAGCGGGAACAGCGACGATTGCACCTGCACCATGATGCGATGCCCCGGCTTGAACACATGATTCACCGTCGGCAGCCGGAAACGATAGCGCTGCACCTTGCCCGCGGGGATCGGCGTCGGCTTCTCGAAGCTGTCGCGATAGCGCCCGCGAAAGATGTCGAGGCTGATCGGCAGTTGATAGCCGCCCTTTTTCGGCTCGTTCGGGTAATCATCCGGATAAACGTCGATCACCTTTACGACAAAATCGCCGTCCGTCCCGGTCGTCTTGGCAAAGATCTCCGCCATCGGTGCGCCCGATACGCGCACTGCTTGGGTCAGCGGCGCAGTCTGATACGTCATCACGTCAGTGCGCCCGTCGACTGAGCGCTGGTCCGACACCAGCCACGCGCCCCAGCGCCCGTCCCCGAAGTTCACCGGGCGCGGCAGATGCGGCACGGGCTTGCCCGGATCGGAGACATAGCTGTCGCCGCCCGGCTGGCCCTTCTGGAACCCAAGCCCGCCGTCCGCGCCAAGATAGATCGGCGTCATCGGCGCCGCGCAGCCGGCGTCGCACGCCAGCGGCCATTGCGACAGCTTCTCCCAGCGATTGTCGCCGGTGTTGTAAATCAGCGCTTGTGGCGGGGTGAACGCCGGGCGCCCTTCCCGCAGATATTGATCGAAGAACGGGAAGAGATACTCTTCGCGCCACTCCGTCGCCGTGTCACCATTCCACTTGAAGTCACCCAGCGAGGAGCCGTCGTAATTGGCCTGGCTATGCCGCCACGGCCCCATCACGAGGAAGTTGTTGCCCGCTTTCCCCTTGGCCTTCAGCGCCTCCCACGCGGTGATCGCGCCATACATGTCCTCTTGGTCGAACAGCCCCTGTTCCCACATGGTCGGCACGTTCGACGGATTGGCCGCCAGCAGCTTGTCAAGCGCCTGCCCCCGCCAGAACCCGTCATAGGCAGGGTGCGCCACCATTCGCTGCCAATACGGCAGGTTGGCATATCCGGACTTTTCGGCCCAGGCGCCGGCCGATCCTATCCGGCGGAACTGCTCGTAATCGTCATAGATGCCGGAAACGGCTTCCGATCCCGCGCCCTTAAACCCGGTCTGCTTGCCCAGCCACGCGATGTTCGCCAGCCGGAACGCGCCATAGTGGAACCAGTCGTCCCCCATCCAGCCGTCGATCATCGGGCTTTCGGGCGCGGCGGCCTTCAGCGCCGGATGCGGGTTCAACAGCGCCATGGCGACGGTGAACCCTTCGTAGGATGAGCCAACCATACCCACCCGCCCGTTGGTCTCGGGCAGGTTCGCCTTGTTCACCAGCCAGTCGATCGTGTCATAGGCATCGGTGACGTGATCCACCTTGGTCTTATTGAGCGGGCCGATCACCGGGCGAGTAACGACATAATCGCCCTCTGAGCCATATTTGCCGCGGATGTCCTGAAACACGCGGATGTACCCGGCGCGCACGAACGGCTCGTCGCCCTGCGGCAGCAAGGACGCCATGTTCGGGCTGTTCGCGACCCGGTTGGCGCGGCCGGCGGCATTATACGGCGTGCGGGTCAGCAGGATCGGCGCATTGGTCGCGCCCTTGGGGATGACGATGACGGTGAACAGCTTGGTGCCGTCGCGCATCGGGATCATCACTTCGCGGCGGACGTAATCGCGCGCATCGGTGGGGTAGGCGAAGCTCGCCGGAACGTCGCCCGACAGCGGCGGCGTCTGCTGCGCGAGGGCGGGGGTCAGCGCCAGCGTGGCGCCGGCAAGCAGCAGCAGGAACTTCATGATCGCGACGCCTCTTCCCGGTTTCTCTGTCAATCGTCCCGTGTCGGGACGGAGCAAGGTGGAGCACACGGCATAGGCGCCATATCCGCCAGCGATCAACTGCTTGACGCACACGTGACGGACGCGTCGATTGTTGATCCCGATGCGCCGCGATTCCTCTCTTGTCGCCCTTGCCACGGCCGCCCCGGCCGCAGCAGGACCACGCCTTGGGTGGGCGCTCCTCGCCATGGCGCTGATCGCGCTTATTCCGTTTCTCGCCATACGCATTCCGTCCATGACCGACCTGCCGGGTCATATCGGCCGCTATTCGGTGATGCTGGACGGCGGGCGATCGCCATTCTTGGCGGCTTATTACAGCTTCGACTGGCGCGTGATCGGCAATCTTGGGTTGGATCTCTTCGTCGCCGCCTTCGGCTGGCTGGGGGCAGAGCGCGCCGCCTGGCTTGGCGCGGCGATCCTTGCCCCCCTCACAATCCTTGGCATGGCGGCGGTCAGCCGGGCGCTGCACGGGCGGGTGCAGCCGGGCGCGCTCGCTGCTTCCTGTTTCGCCATGTCGAACCCGCTGATGTTCGGCTTCGTCAATTATTGCCTTTCGCTGGCACTGGCGCTGTTCGGTTTCGCCGCTTGGGTTCGCTGGCGGGAAGCAGCGGCGTGGCGTGCCGTGCCGCTGCTCGCGCTAGTCGCACTGGCGACCTGGCTCGCCCATGCGGTGGGCTGGGGCGTGTTGGTCCTGCTGGTTGCAGGGTTCGAACTCGAGCGGCTGTGGCAGCGGCGCTCAGCCCCGCTGGCGCCAGCGGTCGCTGACGCGCTGCTGCGTGGCCTCGCGCTGGTGCCCCCCATCGTGCTCACGCTTGCATGGCGCGGGGACGGCGGCGCGCAGATCACCTGGGGAGACGATCTGCTGGTCCGCAAGGCGATGAACTGGGTCGTCGTGCTCCGCGGCGAGGCCAAATGGATTGACCTCGCAACCCCTATCATCCTCGCGCTCGCCTGCCTCGGGACGTGGCGGCGGCAGGCGATCGATTGGCGGCTGTTCACCGGCGCGCTATTGCTGGCATTCGCCGTCATGGTCATGCCCACCGTCCTCTTCGGCAGCTGGGGCGCGGACGAGCGCCTTGCCCCGGCAGCCGTGATCGCCGCGTTGCTGTCGCTCCGCTGGCGCAATGTCGCAAGCACTGATGCGCAGCGCGACCGACGCTTTATCACCACCTTCGTGTCGCTCGCCCTTGCGCTATTCGGCGTCCGTACGCTGATGATCGCCCGCGACTGGCACCGGCTCGACCACGACTATGCGGCGCACCTTGGCGCGCTTGACCGGGTTCCTCGCGGCGCGCGCGTGTTTGCGGTCGTGCTTCAGGATCGGTGCCACACGCCCTGGCAATCGACGGCCTATGTTCATCTGCCCAGCCTGGCGATCGGACGGCGCGCGGCGCTGGTGAACACTCAATGGTTGCTCCCGGGCGCCGCGATGCTCAAGGTCCGCTACCCGCTCGATCCGCGCTACGCCAACGACCCGTCGCAGATGGTGGACGGCTTTGATTGCGACGGGCCCCTTCCCGATCCGCTCGCCGCGCGCCGCAACGCATTGCGCTCCGGCCAGTGGCAATACCTCTGGGTATTGCAGACCCGCGGCACCGATCCGTGGCAAGGCCACCGGCCACTATATCGGGACGGCAACAGCGCGCTCTATCGGCTCCCCGCTGCGTGAGGGTGACTGGTTGACGCTGCGTACCCGCCGACCTATATCCCCGTTCTCACCACCAGCTTCGGGAAAAGACATGGCGTCGCGCACCGTGTCGAACGGATGGAAGCAGGTGGTTTCATAAGACGCTTCAAGGCTGCCGTCGTTCCGATAGGAACCTGACGTGCGGCCTTTTCGCGTCTTGTCCTGCGCCCGGACGAATTTGACCAAGGCGGTACAGCTACATGGCATCCAAGGCGATCGAATACGGCACTGCGAAGCGCCGCATCCGCAAGGTGTTCGGCAACATCCACGAAGTGGTGCAGATGCCGAACCTCATCGAGGTGCAGCGCGAGAGCTACGAACAGTTCCTGCGGTCCGATCCCTCGATCGGCTATGTCTCGGGTCTCGAGAAGACGCTGCGCAGCGTTTTCCCGATCCGTGACTTCGCCGGCACGGCAGAGCTTGACTTCGTGAACTACGAACTCGAACCGCCGAAGTTCGACGTCGAGGAATGCCGCCAGCGTGGCATCACCTACGCCGCGCCGATGCGCGTGACGCTTCGCCTCATCGTGTTCGAGGTGGATCCGGAAACGGAAACCCGCTCGGTGCTCGATATCAAGGAGCAGGACGTCTACATGGGCGACATGCCGCTGATGACGGAGAACGGCACGTTCTTCATCAACGGCACGGAGCGCGTGATCGTCAGCCAGATGCACCGTTCGCCGGGCGTCCTCTTCGATCACGATCGCGGCAAGACCCACGCGTCGGGCAAGTATCTCTTCGCCGCCCGTGTGATCCCGTATCGCGGTTCGTGGCTCGACTTCGAGTTCGACGCCAAGGACATCGTGAACGTCCGTATCGACCGTAAGCGCAAGCTGCCGGTCACGGCGCTGCTCTATGCGCTCGGCCTCAACAGCGAGGAAATCCTCAACCACTTCTACAACCGCGTCACCTATGTGCGCGGCGAAGGTGGCTGGCGCATCCCGTTCGCGGCGGAGAACTGGCGCGGCGTGAAGCCGACGTTCGACCTCGTTGACGCGAACTCGGGCGAAGTGGTGTTCCCGATGGGCACCAAGGTCACCCCGCGCGCTGCCAACAAGGCAGCCAAGGACGGCCTGACCGACCTCCTCATCCCGACCGAGGAAATCTACGGCCGCTATTCGGCCTATGATCTCATCAACGAGGGCACCGGTGAGATCTACGTCGAGGCCGGCGATGAGATCGGCCCGGACAATCTCGAAAAGCTCGACAAGGCGGGCATCGACCGCATCGAGCTGCTCGACATCGACCATGTCACCACCGGTCCGTGGATCCGCAACACGCTGAAGGCTGACAAGGCCGAAGAGCGCGAACAGGCGCTCAGCGACATCTATCGCGTGATGCGCCCTGGCGAGCCGCCGACGCTCGAAACGGCGGAGTCCCTGTTCTCCGGCCTGTTCTTCGATCCGGATCGCTACGACCTGTCGGCCGTGGGCCGCGTGAAGCTCAACATGCGCCTTGACCTCGATGCCGAGGACACGGTGACGACGCTGCGCACCGAGGACATCCTGGCAGTCGTGAAGACCCTGGTCGACCTGAAGGACGGGAAGGGCGAGATCGACGACATCGACAATCTCGGCAACCGCCGCGTGCGTTCGGTGGGCGAGCTGCTCGAGAACCAGTATCGCGTCGGCCTGCTGCGCATGGAGCGCGCGGTGAAGGAGCGCATGAGCTCGGTCGACGTGTCGACCGTCATGCCGAACGACCTCATCAACGCGAAGCCGGCCGTGGCCGCGGTGCGCGAATTCTTCGGCTCGTCGCAGCTGTCGCAGTTCATGGATCAGACCAACCCGCTCTCCGAAGTGACGCACAAGCGTCGCGTTTCGGCGCTCGGGCCGGGCGGTCTCACGCGTGAGCGTGCGGGCTTCGAAGTCCGTGACGTTCACCCGACGCACTATGGCCGCATCTGCCCGATCGAGACGCCGGAAGGCCCGAACATCGGTCTGATCAACTCGCTGTCGACCTTTGCGCGCGTCAACAAGTACGGCTTCATCGAGACGCCGTACCGCCGCGTGGTCGACCGCAAGGTGACCGGCGAGGTCGTGTACCTTTCCGCGATGGAGGAGCAGAAGCACACGGTCGCGCAGGCCAACGCCGAGCTCGACGCAGACGGCCGCTTCACCGAGGAACTGATCTCGGCGCGTCAGGCAGGTGAATTCCTGATGGCACTTCCTGAGAACATCACCCTCATGGACGTGTCGCCCAAGCAGCTCGTTTCCGTCGCCGCCTCGCTGATCCCGTTCCTGGAGAACGACGACGCGAACCGCGCACTGATGGGCTCGAACATGCAGCGTCAGGCCGTGCCGCTGGTGAAGGCGGAAGCGCCGTTCGTCGGCACCGGCATGGAAGAGACCGTCGCACGGGACTCGGGCGCCGCCATCTCGGCACGCCGCGCCGGCATCGTCGACCAGGTCGACGCCAGCCGCATCGTGATCCGCGCCACCGGTCAGGTCGATGCGGGCAAGTCGGGCGTGGACATCTACACGCTGATGAAGTTCCAGCGTTCGAACCAGTCGACCTGCATCAACCAGCGTCCGCTGGTGAAGGTGGGTGACGTGGTCAACGCCGGTGACATCCTCGCCGACGGTCCGTCGACGGAGTTCGGCGAGCTGGCGCTGGGCCGCAACGCGCTCGTCGCGTTCATGCCGTGGAATGGCTACAACTACGAGGACTCGATCCTCATCTCCGAGCGGATCGTGAAGGACGACGTGTTCACGTCGATCCACATCGACGAGTTCGAAGTGATGGCTCGCGACACGAAGCTTGGGCCAGAGGACATCACGCGCGACATCCCGAATGTCGGCGAGGAAGCACTGCGCAACCTCGACGAGGCGGGCATCGTGTACGTGGGTGCCGAGGTCGAGCCGGGCGACATCCTCGTCGGCAAGATCACGCCAAAGGGCGAAAGCCCGATGACGCCGGAAGAAAAGCTCCTCCGCGCCATCTTCGGTGAAAAGGCCAGCGACGTGCGCGACACCTCGCTTCGCCTGCCGCCGGGCGTTGCCGGTACGATCGTCGACGTGCGCGTCTTCAATCGTCACGGCATCGACAAGGACGAGCGCGCGATGGCGATCGAGCGCGAAGAGATCGAGCGCCTGAAGAAGGACTCGGACGACGAGCGCACGATCCTCAACCGGGCGACCTGGAGCCGCCTACGCGAGATGCTGATCGACCAGACCGCCACGGCGGTGCCGAAGGGCGGCCCCAAGAAGGGTGCCGTGATCGATCAGGACATGCTCGACAGCGTCGACCGCCACGAATGGTGGAAGTTCGCCGTCGCCGACGATCAGGTCCAGTCGGATCTGGAAGCGGTGAAGGCGCAGTATGACGAGGCCGCGAAGCTCATCAAGGAGAAGTTCGAGGATCGTCGCGAGAAGCTGGAGCGTGGCGACGAGCTGCCGCCGGGCGTGCTCAAGATGGTCAAGGTCTTCGTCGCGGTGAAGCGCAAGCTGCAGCCGGGCGACAAGATGGCCGGCCGTCACGGCAACAAGGGCGTCATCTCCCGCATCCTGCCGGTGGAGGACATGCCGTTCCTCGCCGACGGGACGCCGGTCGATCTCGTGCTGAACCCGCTGGGCGTGCCATCGCGCATGAACGTCGGTCAGATCTTCGAGACGCACCTCGGCTGGGCCGCACGTGGCCTTGGCCAACAGATCGCGCAGCAACTCGAAGACTGGCGTGAGGCCAATCCGGATGCCACCGCGGGCGCGATGCCCGAGGCGGTGAAGGACCGGCTGAAGACGATCTACGGCGAGCACTATGCTGACGAGATCGAGGCACGTGACGCGCAGGGCATCATCGAGCTGGCGAACAATCTGAAGCCGGGCATCCCGATGGGCACCCCGGTGTTCGACGGCGCGGTTGAGGCGGACGTTTCGGCGATGCTGGAGCTGGCGGGTCTCGATCCGTCGGGTCAGTCGGACCTGTTCGACGGGCGCACCGGCGATCAGTTCGACCGCAAGGTGACGGTAGGCATCATCTACATGCTCAAGCTGCACCACCTTGTGGACGACAAGATCCACGCACGGTCGATCGGCCCGTACAGCCTCGTCACCCAGCAGCCGCTGGGTGGTAAGGCGCAGTTCGGCGGCCAGCGCTTCGGCGAGATGGAGGTGTGGGCGCTGCAGGCATACGGTGCTGCGTACACGCTCCAGGAGATGCTGACGGTGAAGTCCGACGACGTGGTCGGCCGTACCAAGGTCTATGAGGCGATCGTCAAGGGTGACGACACGTTCGAGGCCGGCATCCCGGAGAGCTTCAACGTGCTCGTCAAGGAAATGCGTTCGCTGGGCCTCAACGTCGAGCTGAAGAGCATGGAAGAGGCGGACGACGGCGACCTGGCCGAGGCGGCCGAGTAACGGCCACCTCCGACGATCGACCATCCCTCCCCTAGCCCCTCCCGCTTCCGCGGGAGGGGGAAGAGGTAGAAAAATGAACGAACTTACGAACTTCGCGAATCCCGTCGCCAAGACGGAGACCTTCGACCAGATCCAGATCGGCATCGCGTCCCCGGACCGCATCCGCTCCTGGTCGTTCGGCGAGATCAAGAAGCCGGAAACGATCAACTACCGCACGTTCAAGCCCGAGCGTGACGGCCTGTTCTGCGCGCGCATCTTCGGTCCGATCAAGGACTACGAATGCTTGTGCGGCAAGTACAAGCGGATGAAGTACAAGGGCATCGTCTGCGAAAAGTGCGGCGTCGAGGTCACCGTCTCGAAGGTCCGCCGTGAGCGGATGGGCCATATTGAGCTGGCCGCGCCGGTCGCGCACATCTGGTTCCTGAAGTCGCTGCCGTCGCGCATCGGCCTCTTGCTCGACATGCAGCTCAAGCAGCTTGAGCGCGTGCTGTACTTCGAGGCGTACATCGTCATCGAACCGGGCCTGACCCCGCTCGAGAAGTTCCAGCTGCTCACCGAGGACGAGCTACTTGAGGCGCAGGACGAATATGGCGAAGACGCCTTCTCCGCCGGCATCGGCGCCGAGGCCGTGCGCATCATGCTCGAAAGCCTCGATCTCGAAGGCGAGAAGACGGCTCTTCTGGAAGAGCTGGCGACGACCAAGTCGGAGCTGAAGCCCAAGAAGATCATCAAGCGACTGAAGGTCGTCGAGAGCTTCCTGGAATCGGGCAACCGTCCGGAGTGGATGATCCTCGAGGTCGTTCCGGTCATCCCGCCCGAGCTTCGCCCGCTGGTGCCGCTCGATGGCGGCCGCTTCGCGACGTCGGATCTGAACGATCTTTATCGCCGCGTGATCAACCGCAACAATCGCCTGAAGCGCCTGATGGAGCTGCGTGCGCCGGACATCATCGTCCGCAACGAAAAGCGCATGCTTCAGGAGGCTGTTGACGCCCTGTTCGACAACGGCCGTCGTGGCCGCACGATCACGGGCGCGAACAAGCGTCCGCTGAAGTCGCTGTCCGACATGCTCAAGGGCAAGCAGGGCCGCTTCCGTCAGAACCTGCTCGGCAAGCGCGTCGACTATTCGGGTCGTTCGGTCATCGTGACCGGTCCGGAGCTCAAGCTGCACCAGTGCGGCCTGCCCAAGAAGATGGCGCTCGAGCTGTTCAAGCCGTTCATCTACGCCCGTCTCGACGCCAAGGGCCTCAGCATGACGCTGAAGCAGGCGAAGAAGTGGGTCGAGAAGGAGCGCAAGGAAGTTTGGGACATCCTGGACGAAGTGATCCGTGAGCACCCGGTTCTGCTGAACCGCGCGCCGACGCTTCACCGTCTTGGCATTCAGGCGTTCGAGCCGGTTCTGATCGAAGGCAAGGCGATCCAGCTTCACCCGCTGGTCTGCTCGGCCTTCAACGCCGATTTCGACGGTGACCAGATGGCCGTTCACGTCCCGCTGAGCCTTGAGGCACAGCTGGAAGCGCGCGTCCTGATGATGTCGACCAACAACATCCTGTCGCCAGCGAACGGCAAGCCGATCATCGTGCCGTCGCAGGACATGGTGCTCGGTCTCTACTATCTCTCGATGGAGAAGCAGAACGAGCCGGGCGAAGGCATGCTGCTGGCGGACATGCAGGAGGTGCACCAGGCGCTTAACGCCGGTGCTGTCACCCTGCATACCAAGGTCATTAGCCGCGTTCCGCAGACTGACGAGCAGGGCAACCAGTACCTGAAGCGCTTCGAGACCACGCCGGGCCGCATGCTGCTCGGCGAGTGCCTCCCGAAGAGCCACAAGGTGCCGTTCGACGTCGTCAATCGCCTCCTGACCAAGAAGGACGTCACCGACGTCATCGACGAGGTGTATCGTCACACCGGTCAGAAGGAGACGGTGCTGTTCGCCGATGCCATCATGTCGCTTGGCTTCCGCCACGCGTTCAAGGCCGGCATCTCGTTCGGCAAGGACGACATGATCATCGCCCCGGACAAGACCAAGCTGGTCGATGAGACGCGCGATCAGGTGAAGGACTTCGAGCAGCAGTATCAGGACGGCCTGATCACGCAGCAGGAGAAGTACAACAAGGTGATCGACGCCTGGAGCCGTTGCGGTGATCAGGTGGCGAACTCGATGATGAACGAGATCAAGGCCGTTCGCATCGACGAGGAGACCGGCCGTGAGAAGCCGATCAACTCGATCTACATGATGGCGCACTCCGGTGCGCGTGGTTCGCAGGCGCAGATCAAGCAGCTTGCCGGCATGCGCGGCCTCATGGCCAAGCCGTCGGGCGAGATCATCGAAACGCCGATCATCTCGAACTTCAAGGAAGGCCTCACCGTCCTTGAATACTTCAACTCCACCCACGGCGCGCGTAAGGGCCTCGCGGATACGGCGTTGAAGACGGCGAACTCGGGGTACCTCACCCGCCGTCTCGTTGACGTGTCGCAGGATTGCGTCATCGTCGAGGACGATTGCGGCACCGAGCGCGCGCTGGAGATGAAGGCGATCGTTCAGGGCGGCTCGACCATCGCGTCGCTCGGCGAGCGTATTCTCGGCCGTACGACGGCGGAGGACATCGTCGACAGCAAGTCGGGCGAGATCGTGATCCCGATCGGCACGCTGCTCGACGAGCCGATGGTGGCGAAGATCGAGGCGACGGGCATTCCCGCCGTCAAGATCCGCTCGCCGCTGGTCTGCGAAAGCAAGATCGGTGTCTGCGGCAAGTGCTACGGGCGTGATCTCGCCCGCGGTACCCCGGTGAACATCGGCGAGGCTGTCGGCGTCATCGCGGCGCAGTCGATCGGTGAGCCGGGCACGCAGCTGACGATGCGTACCTTCCACATCGGCGGCGCGGCGCAGCTCAACGAGCAGTCGAACCTCGAAGCGCCGGTCGACGGCACGATCGAGTATCGCGATCTGCGCATCATCGTCGACCAGCGTGGTCGTCGCGTGGTGCTCAGCCGCTCGGGCGAAGTTGCGATCGTCGACATGGATGGCCGCGAGCTTGCAGTGCACAAGATCCCGTACGGCGCGAACGTGCTGTGCGATGATGGGCACATCATCAGCGCTGGCGATCGCATCGCCGAATGGGATCCGTTCACCATGCCGGTGATCACGGAAACGGGCGGCACGGTGAAGTACCAGGACCTCATCGAAGGCAAGACGCTGACCGAGCAGGTCGACGAGGCAACGGGCATCGCCCAGCGCGTCGTGATCGAATATCGTGCAGCGGCGCGTACCAAGGAGGATCTGCGTCCGCGCATCACCCTGCTTGACGAAGGTTCGGGTGAAGCTGCTCGCTACATGCTGGCAGCGGGTGCGGTGCTCTCGGTTGACGATAACTCGACGGTGTATGCCGGCGACGTCGTTGCCCGTGTCGCTCGCGAGTCCGCCAAGACGCGCGACATCACCGGCGGTCTGCCGCGTGTTGCCGAGCTGTTCGAAGCGCGCAAGCCGAAGGAAAATGCGATCATCGCAAAGGTCTCGGGCCGCGTGGTGTTCGGCAAGGACTATAAGGCGAAGCGCAAGATCGGCATCCAGCCCGAGGACGGCGGCGAGGTGGTGGAATACCTCATCCCGAAGTCGAAGGTGATCGACGTTCAGGAAGGCGACTACGTAAAGCGTGGCGACAACCTGATCGGCGGCAGCCCGGATCCGCACGACATTCTCGAGGTGCTCGGCATCGAGCCGCTCGCGGAATATCTCGTGTCGGAAATCCAGGAAGTCTATCGACTCCAGGGCGTGAAGATCAACGACAAGCACATCGAGACGATCGTTCGTCAGATGCTGCAAAAGGTCGAGATCACCGAGGCCGGCGACACCACCCTGCTCCCCGGCGAGCAGGTGGACCGTGCGGAGATGGACGAGGTCAACGCGAAGCTCGGCAAGAACGAGGCGCCCGCCCAGGGCAAGCCGATCCTGCTCGGCATCACCAAGGCGTCGCTGCAGACCCGGTCGTTCATCTCGGCCGCGTCGTTCCAGGAGACCACCCGCGTCCTCACCGAGGCGGCGGTCCAGGGCAAGCAGGACACGCTGATGGGCCTGAAGGAGAACGTCATCGTCGGCCGGCTCATCCCGGCAGGCACTGGCGCCGGCATGAACCGACTGCGTGTTGCCGCCTCCTCGCGTGACGCGGCGCTCCGCGTGCAGCAGCGCAAGCTGTCGGAGATGCTCATCGCGCCGAACAGCGCCGAGGAGCTGCGCGCCGCGGAGAACGCCCGCAGCGCGCGTGAAGACGTCGGCACCGGCGACGATCCGCTTGCCGCCGTTGTGCCCTCGGGCGACGGCAGCGACGAGGCCGCCGGCGAGTATCTGAACGACTGATCGTTCGGATCAGCCTGATGCAATCAGCCCCGCCGGAGCGATCCGGCGGGGCTTTTTGTTGCTCGGCATTGGTCTTCAACCCCACCGCGCCTCGCCGATCACGTGGAAGCTCGCGACCGCAACGCGCGCTGAACCGCCCACCGGCGCGAACGCGCTTGACGCCCCCTCCCGCGCCGCGCTTTGCTCCGTCATCAATCGGGAAGAGCAACATAATGACGCTGCCGGATCTACTCGTACAAACCTACGTGCCGATGCTCGGCACGATGTCGAACTGGCTCGCCAAGGCCGAGGCGCAACAGCCGCCGATCGATGCGCAGGCGCTGCCCGCAGCGCGGCTCGCGCCGGACATGTTCCCGCTCGCGACCCAAGTCCGCTTCGCCTGCCGTCAGGCGCTGGAGGGCGTGTTCCGGCTACAGGGCCGCGACTTCTCGCCGCTGTTCGACACGCTGATTGAGGAAGGTCGCAATGCCGGCGAGCGGCCGGGGACACTGGCCGATGCGCGCGCGCGGATCGACGAGACGCTTGCCGCCGTCGAGGCTGCCGCGGCGCAACCCACCGCGATCGAGCCCACCGCGCCGCTGGAGCACGCGCTGCCCAATGGCATGGTGCTGGATCTGACGGCGGAGCAATATGCGCGCGACTGGGCGCTGCCGCAGTTCTACTTCCACGTCGTCACCGCTTATGCGATCCTGCGCGCGCAGGGCGTCGATCTCGGCAAGGTGGATTATGTCGCGCACATGGCCCCGCACATCCGCCCGCCGGCGAGCTGATCCGGGCTTGCCCCGACCTGGGCGGGCCACCATCGTGGTTCCGCCGGATCAGACGTGGCGGATTGCCACCTTTCGTTAGCGGTGAAAGACGCTGTGAGCGCGACTACGCCGCCCGCCACTCGTCGCGCAGCAATCCCCAGATCACGCTGTCGCGCACGCCAATGTGCGTGTGCCACTCCGCGCGCAGCAGGCCCTCGCGCCGAAACCCAAGGCTTGTCAGCAGCGCCATCGACCGCTCGTTCTCGGCGTCCGTGTCGGCATAGACCCGCCGTGCGCCCTCGGCGAAGAGCAGGTCGATCAGCGCGCTCACCGCTTCTCCGGCATAGCCGTGGCCCGAGGCCGCGGCAGAGAGAAGATACCCGATTTCCATCACCCCGGCGCGCCGCTCGCCCGCCGCCAGCGTGCCGATGGCGCGGCCGCTGATCTTGTCGATGATCACCCACTGCCGCCACTCATCGCCCGCATGCGGCGTGACGTAAGCGATCGTCTCCTCCACCGATCGATGCGGCGGGGTCGACCAGAAGCGCATGACGCCGGGATCGCCATAAGCCTCGTACAAGGCTGGCGCGTCGCTCGGCGTCGGTGCGCGGATCGATAGCCGCGCGCTCTCGAACGGGTTCGCCTTCACGCGGCCCCAAATCCGGCCAGCGCCTCCACCAGCGCCTGCACCTTCTGCTGGCGCCATTGCGGCAGCGGCGCGACCAGCCAATAGCCGAGGCGGGACGGGCGCGGCTCGCCGATCGCGACCACATGCCCGGCCGCCAGATCGCGCGCCGCCAGCAATTCCGGCACCGTCGCGCGTCCCAGCCCCTGCGCGGCGGCGTCCAGCGCCAGCCCGGCGTCGCCGACGCGGATCAGCGCGCCGCCGTCCTCGCTGCCATGCCCCGGCCAGGCGATCGTCGCCGCGGCGCCGCCCCCGGCCCGCTCCACCACCACCATGCCCTCGCTCTCGATCGCCTCGCCCTCAAGCCCGCCCGGACCCTCGCCCCAGGTGATCGCAAGGTCGAGGTTCGCCTCGGTGAAATCGGGCGGGCTGTCGGACGCGACCAGCACGAAGCGCAATTCGCCATCGACGCGCGCAATCTCGGCCAGCCGCGGCAGCAGCCATTTCTCGGTCAGATCGCGCGGCGCGGCAATCGTCAGCGATTTGGACGATTGCCCCGCCTGCATGGCGCGCACCGCCTCTTCGAACTGGAGAAAGCCGTCGCGCAGCGCGGCAAGGCCGGCCTCGCCCTCCGGCGTCAGCTCCAGCCCCTTGGTGGTGCGGCGAAACAGCACCACGCCCAGCGTATCCTCCAATGCGCGGATCTGCTGCCCGACGGCTGCCGGCGTCACCGCCAGCTCGTCTGCGGCGCGGGTGAAGGACAGGTGGCGGGCGGCGGCATCCAGCACGCGCAGGCCATTCAGTGGAAGGTGCGTACGCTTCACCGGGCCATACCTCTGCGAAATGGGAGAGACCGGGGCAAATGGTATAATGGGCTCATCACCATTCGCGCGACATGCCCTCCCCTCACCCCGCTCGCAAGCGGCGCGGGCATTTTACTCGGCGACGGCGGGCGCGATCAGCGCGAATTTCGGGATCGCCACGTCCATCCTGGCGCCGTCCGCGCCGATCATCCGGTAACTGCCCAGCATCGATCCGGTCGGCGTCGCCAGCGGGCATCCGGATACGTAATCATAGCTTGCGCCCGGTGCGATCAGCGGCTGCTCGCCCACCACGCCTTCGCCCTCCACCGAATGGCGCGCGCCCCGGCCATCGGTAATGGTCCAATGGCGGGTCAGCAGCTGCACGGCCTGCTCGCCGTCATTCTCGATCCGGATGTGATACGCCCAAAACCAGCGCCCCCGCCCCGGCTCCGATTGTTCGGGCAGATAGCTGACCGAGACGCGCACGGTGATCCCCTGCGTCGTTTCGGACGAGGGGAAGAAAGCCTTCACAAGCCAACCTTGCGCAAGGCCTGGTCCAGATCCTCGATCAGGTCCTGCGGATCCTCCAGCCCGACGTTCAGCCGCAGCATACCCTCGGTCACGCCCATTTCCTCGCGCTTGTCGGGCGCCACCGAATTGTGCGTCGTGGAGGCGGGATGGGTCATCAGCGATCGGGAATCGCCGATGTTGTTGGAAATGTCGATCAGCGCCAGCCCGTCGAGCAACCCATGCGCCTGCGTGCGCCCACCATCAAGCAGGATGGCGAAGATCGGCCCCGCGGCCTCCATCTGGCTCATCGCCAGATTGTGCTGCGGGTGGCTGGGTAGGCCGGGGTAAAGGACGGTGGGCACGCGCCCTTCCAGAAAGCTCGCGACTTTTACCGCATTCTCGGATTGCCGCCGGATGCGCAGGTCCAGCGTCTCCAGGCCCTTCAGCACCACCCACGCATTGAACGGCGACAGCGTCGGCCCCGTGTTGCGCGTGAACGGGAGCAGCGTGTTCTCGATGAAATCCTCGGTGCCGCACACGGCGCCGGCCAGCACGCGCCCCTGCCCGTCCATCATCTTGGTGGCGGAGTAGGCGGTCACATCAGCGCCAAACTCCATCGGCCGCTGCAAGGCCGGGGTGGCAAAGGCGTTGTCGACCACGCTGGTGATGCCGCGATCGCGCGCAATGCCGCACACCGCCTTCAGGTCAACGACATCCATCGTCGGATTGGCGGGCGTTTCGAAGAAGAACACCTTGGTTTCGGGCCGCACGGCATCCGCAAACGCCTGCGGATCGCGCGCGTCCACCACCGTGGTCGCGATGCCGAATTTCGGCAACAGATTGTCGAGCAGCCAGCGACACGATCCGAACGCCGCGCGGCCGCCCACGACATGGTCGCCCGCCTGGAGCTGGCTCAGCAGCACCGCGGTCATCGCCGCCATGCCGGTCGCCATCGTCCGGCATGCCTCCGCCCCTTCCAGAATGGCGATCCGTTGCTCCAGCATTTCCACCGTGGGGTTCTGCAGCCGGGAATAGGTCATCCCCTCCTGCTCGCCGGCAAAGCGAGCCGCCGCGTCGCCCGCGCAATCGTAGGAATAGCCCGAGGTGACGAAGATCGCTTCGGACGTCTCCCCGAATTCGGAGCGTGCGGTCCCCCCGCGGATCGCGCGTGTGGCGGGGCGCCACGTGTCGGTGATGGAGCGGTCCTGTCCGGTGCGACGTTTCATGGTGCCCGCTTTCGGCCAATCCCGGCCGGCTTTCAAGGCTGTCCTCCGCGTGCCGAACGTGCCGAGCGTGCCCCGCGGTGCGCTGCTGCGCGATCAGGGCCACACGCTCCGGCGGCGGCAGAGTGTCACCGATTTGCCCCTGGGCTGTCCTACACCCCCGCGACCATGGCAAAGACAGGCCCTGCACCATTGGAGCCGCGCGAATGTTGAGAGATACCCCGCCACCGTCTCAACTTTCTCAACATTCGCGCCCTGCCGTTCCCCACAGCGCCAGCGCTGGCAGGGCGCCAAGTGCCGCAGCGATCCCTGTCGAAGCGGCCCCGCGCAGCATGCTGCGCCGCCCGCTGCCGCTCGCCATCCTCATCTTCGTGCTGGCCGAGGCGCTGTTCCTCATCCGCCTATCGGTGCCGCACCAATTCGTGTTCGACGAGGTCCACTACGTGCCCGCCGCCCGGGCGCTGATCGCGCTTTCCGGGCCGACCAACATCGAACACCCGCTGCTCGGCAAGTCGCTGATCGCGCTTGGCATGCTGATTTTCGGCGATACGCCCCTGGGCTGGCGGTTCATGTCCACGCTGGCCGGCAGCGTGACCCTTGTCTCGATGTTCGCAACCACTTGGCTGATCACCGGACGCCTGAGCCCCAGCCTCATCGCAGCCGCGCTGACGCTGCTGAGCTTCACGCTCTATGTTCAGGCCCGCATTGCGATGCTCGACGGGTTCATGCTCGCCTTTCTGGCCAGCGCCATCGCCATGATCGCCTGGACCCTGCGCGCCGGCGGCTGGTGGCGCTGGTCGACCGCCGCCGTTCTGCTAGGCCTCGCGGTCGGCTGCAAATGGCTCGCCGCGCCTTATGTCGCCTTCGCCGGCGCAGCCTTCGTGATCTGCAAACTCGGCGACCAGCGACGCTTTCCCGGATTGCCGATCTGGCCCGCGCTCCTGGTGCTGGGATCCGTCTCAGGCTTCGCCTACCTCCTCACCTTCGCTCCCGCCTTTTTCTACACCGCCGAGCCACTCACGCTGGCGCGCCTGATCCCGTTTCAGCTCGAAATGTACCAGCGCCAGACGCAGGTTCTTCCGGCCCACGCCTATCAATCGGATTGGTGGTCCTGGCCGCTGCTGATCAGGCCGATCTGGTATCTTTATGAGCCCGTCGACGGCGCCCAGCGCGGTATCCTGCTGCTGGGAAACCCCGCGATCATGTGGAGCGGGTTGGTGGCGGTGGCGGCGTGCTGGGGCGGCTGGATCCGCCACGGATCGCCCCGCCTCTTCGCTGCCGCAGCGCTATGGACCGGCAGCCTCGGCATCTGGGCCGTGATCCCGAAATCACTCGGCTTCTATTATTATTATTTCCCCTCCAGCATCTTCATCGTCCTGCCAATCGTGCTGGTGCTCGATCACTGGCGCACGCGGCTGCGCGGCGCCGATCTGGTGCTTCTCGGTATCGCCTTGGCGCTGGCAGTGTACTTCTTCCCGCTCCTGTCGGCGCAGGCGCTGCCCGATGCGACTGCCTTTCGCCGCTGGATGTGGTTCAGCAGCTGGGTCTGATCCGCTTCAATACCGCCCCCAGGTGAAGCGCGAAGACAGCGCGTAATTCCACACCGCGCCCACCAGCACCCCGGCCAGCGCCGAGCCCGCCCAGGCACCGTAACGGAAGTCGTAAAGGAACGCCGCCACGCCCACATTGGCCACCGCCCCGACCGAGCATACGAGCGAGAAGGAGACCCAGCCGTCGAGCAGCTGTCGCCAGCCGCGCAGGCGCCGATCGCGATAGGTCAGGGCATTGTTCAGGAAGAAGTTGAACGTCATCGCCGCCGCCGTTCCCACGATCTGGGCGCCCAGAAAGCCGCTGCCCAGTCCCAGGTGAAGCAGCATGAGCACGCCCATGTGGATCAGCACGCCGATCACCCCGATGCAGGAGAACATGGCAAAGCGCACCGGCACGACCTTGCCGAACTTTCGATCGTAGAGCGCGATCAGATATTCGAGCGCCACCACATGATCGAGCTTCGATTCCCCCTGTTCCCGGCAGCGGAAGACGTACGGCAATTCCAGGCACTGCAGCGGGCGGGCAGATGCGGTCATGATGTCCAGCAGGATCTTGAACCCGATGCCGGAAAGGTGCGGCGCGATCGTCCGGACCACGTCGGTGCGGATGGCGAAGAAACCGCTCATCGGGTCGGTCAGGCCGACGTTCAGCACCCGCTGCGACAGCCGCGTCGCGAAGGCGGATTTCGCCACGCGATCCCTGTCCCACTCGCCGGTCCCCCCGCCTGCCACGAAGCGGGAGCCGATCACGATATCCAGCGCATCGTCTCCGTGCAGCGCTGCCAGCATCTGCGGCAGTATCGTCTCGTCATGCTGAAGATCGCCATCGATCACGGCCACGACAGGGGCAGCAGTGGCGCACATCCCCTCGATACAGGCGGTTCCCAGCCCCCGCCGCCCGATCCGCTGGATCACCCGAACCCGCGAGTCCGCGCGCGCGATCTCCCGCGCCGCGTCTGCCGTCCCGTCCGGGCTATCATCATCGACAAAGATGGCTTCCCATCGCGTCCCACGCAGCGCTTGCTCCAGCTTCGCCACCAGCAACGGCACATTGGCCCGCTCATTGAAGGTCGGGATAACGACCGCCAGCTCGAGCGGCTCGCTCACAGCGCCGCCAGAACCGCATCTCCCATCGCTTCCGTCGAGCAGCTTCCGCCGAGATCGGCCGTTCGCTGGCCGCCTGCCAGCGCCCGCGCCACCGCCTGCTCGATCCGGTCCGCCGCTTCGGGCTGACCAAGCGAGTGACGAAGCAGGAGCGCGGCCGACAGGATGGCGGCGCATGGGTTCGCCTTGCCCTGCCCCGCGATATCGGGCGCCGAACCATGGATCGGCTCGTACAGGCCCTTGCCGGCTTCATCCAGCGATGCGGACGGCAGCAGGCCGATCGAGCCAACGCACATGGATGCCTGATCCGACAGGATATCGCCGAAGAGATTGCCCGTCACGATCACATCGAACTGGCCGGGATCACGCACCATCTGCATGGCGGCGTTATCGACATACATATGGCTCAGCGCCACATCCGAATATTGCTCCGACACCTCGATCACCACGTCGCGCCACAACTGCGAGGTTTCGAGCACATTGGCCTTGTCCACCGAGCACAGCTTGCCCCGCCGCCGCCGCGCCGCTTCGAAGCCGGCGATCGCGATACGCCGAACCTCGCCTTCGTCGTAGCTCATCAGGTCATACCCCTGGCGCAGCCCCGCCGCCGTGGTCCGCATGCCCTTCTCGCCGAAGTAAACGTCGCCGTTCAATTCGCGGACGATCAGCAGATCGATCGTGCGGGCCACTTCCGGGCGAAGCGCGGACGCATCCTCCAGCCCGGGAAAAAGCTTCGCCGGCCGCAGATTGGCGAACAGCGAAAGCTCTTTGCGCAAGCCCAGGATCGCCTGCTCGGGGCGCAGGTGCCGATCGAGTGCATCACATGCGGGATCACCAACGGAGCCGAAGAGAATAGCATCAGCCCGGCGCGCCAGATCGAGCGTCGCCGCAGGGAGCGGATTGCCGGTCTGATGATAGGCCGCGCCGCCGACAGGCGCTTCCTCGAAGGTGACGCCAAGGCTCAGCGCCTCAAGCACGCGCCGCGCCTGCGCTGTAACCTCCGGGCCGATGCCATCGCCCGGCAGGATCGCGATGAGAGAAGATTGCGCCATGATCACCGTCCGAGGCTTAACGTGTCGACGTTGCGCCGGCAGCACAGCGCAACCGCGCAGACCTGTTCGGCGATTTCAACACCGCGCCTAGCCGCCACAACGCAGGCTACGCAACTGCTCTCTTCAACCTGTCGATCAGCCGGTCACGGGCAGATATCACGTCGGCGCGGCGGTCCGTCATTATGTCGCGTGCAAGGAAGCGGCCGGTGATTGCCAGGGCAGCAAACACGTCGGGCCAGTCGGGCTCGCCGCCTGCCCGCAGGAAGTTAGGCAGGGGCAGTAGGCGATCCTCGTACCCTGTGGCGGCCGCACGGCTCACCCCGCCACCACTCTTGGGGCTGACAAAGGCGATGTCCTCGTCTGACCCGGTTACCACGCATCGCTCGAGATCCAGGCCAAAGCCGAGCTGGGCCAGCACCAGCAGTTCATAGCGCGCCATGGCCCCTGCCCATCCCCTTGCCAGAGGCGCAGCCTCCACCGCGTCCAATATGCCGGCAAGTGCCAGGTAGAGCTGAGGATAAGGCTGCGCCTCGGGCAAGGCAGCGGCGGTGAGCGTCGCCAGCCAATCGAGCGCCGCGGCGGGCAGCGGCTCGGTATGCAGCGTCGCGCGGCTGTGCACCAGCTCCACGGTCAACGCGGGAAGCTGCTCGTCGGTTCTTGCTCGCCACTCGCCAAGGATCGTGTTCGCTGGCTGAAGCACGGGCCGCAGCGCTCTGGATCGGCCGCCGCGCACATAGCCCGCGCGCACCCCGTCATTCGGCGTCAGGGCGCGGACCACGACGCCATGTTCGCCATGTGCACGAAGTGCCAGGATGATCGCTGGTGCGGCTAGGTGCATCGGGCTTGTTTAACCGGTGCGGCCGGCACTTGTCGAAGGCGCAACGTCTCCGCGCGATAGCGCATGCCCAACGGCGCACGACAGGTCAGGCGCGGCGCACCCGCTTCGCCAGCTTGTGTAACGCGGGCGCGGCGGCAGCCTTCTTGGCCAGCCCGATTGCAGCGTCAAACCCGCGCACCAGCGCCACTGCCCCCCTGTTCCCTACGGTCGGGCGCAGCAGCAGCAAGTCGCGGCAGTCGATGCCCCCGCTCGCCATGAGGCGCTTGTGCTGCCCCTCCCCTTCGGTGAAGTCGAAACGAGCAAATCGGTCGGCGAACAGGTCGCTCAACGCCGCTTCCATCAGCACGCCGCCAGGTGAAAGCGCGGCAACGGCCGGATCATGGCCGACATAATCGTAGCGGAGCGTCTCCCCATCTGCGCTGCACCAAAGATACGCCGCCGGAGCATCGTTTACGTAAAGCAGCCACGCCCGCACACGATCCGCTTCGGCGAGGGCGAGCATCTTCTGAAGCGCCGCGGCATCGCCGGGCAGGCCCGCACCCATCAGCCGCTCCTGATAGGTCTTCTCCGCCAATGCCCGCGCAATCGGGTGAAAACGCGCCAGCTCCTCCGCCGTGCGAAACCGGCGCACGTCCAGCAGGCCGCCGCCGACTGACGCGAGTTTCTTGGCCTTGCGCTTCATTGTTGAGCGGGTTTGCCCCGATAGCCCTGCCCGCCACGCTGCTTCGCCCCCGGCGAGATCAACATAATAGCGAGTGTAGCGCTGCCGCTCGAATGCCAGCCCGGGCCACGTGATGGCCAGCCCGTCGGGTACGGACGTGACGAGATACCCGTGGTCCGCCGCACCCAGCGGCGGCAGGTCAGGCATGTCTCCGCCCAGCGCGGCATCCAGCGACATGCCCACACGCAACAGCTGTCGGGGGATGGTCGCGATCGTGCGCGCGCCAATTTGCAGGCGCAGCCCGGCAGCGCTCATGCACCGCGCTCACTGACCAGATTGGACCAGGCCTGCTCGGCCTGCCGCCGCCCCCGGCGCCAACGGCTCGCCGCCAGCGGTTTGTCGCCCGCATCCAGCGTCAGCGCGGGCCGGTCCGCGAAATGCGTCGTCGGCGCCATGTCGCGCCGCTCGGACAGCAGCCGGCACAATGTCTCGAACCGGCGCACATGAACCTTGTTCGCCTTCATCCCCGTCCGATCGGCGAGCTCAAAGCTATGGCCGACGATGGTCAACGCGGCGTGGCGGGCAGCGATGGCATGGTCGATTGCTGCCTTCATCTCCTGCGTCGACAAGGCGCAAATCTGGAAATTCCGCCACACGCCCGGCGTATCTTCAATGGTGGTGACCGGCACTTCCATCACCCCCTGGCGCATCACCGGGGCTATATGCGCCGCGGGCAGTCCGATGGCGCTTGGCCAGGGATGAAAGGCGCCGTTGTGGCTGCTGTCATACGCGATGCCGAGCGCCGCCAAGGCAGCCAGCGTATCGTCGTTGGCGGAATAGCTGCCGGCGCGAAAAGCAACCGGCCGGGGCGCACCAGCCGCCATCAGCAGGCTGGCCGCCTCGCCGAGCAGATCGCGCTGCTCACTGGCAGAATAATCGATGATCTCGAACGCGGCATGGGCCTCGCGGTCGGACAGCTGCGCCTTGGTCCAATTCGGGTGAAGGTGCAGTTGCACCTCCTGGCCCGCCGTCAGAATCGCATCCACGATGCGGCGGAACAGATCGAGGCCGTAGATCCGCGCCGGCATGGGATCCACGAAAAAGGTGGCCTTCAGCGCATGCCGCGCCAACTCACCAAGTTGCCACCCCAGCCCGACACCGGCCGGTTCGATCGACCGCGCTTCCACCGTTGCGGGATCAAGCCCGGCGCGATGGTGGCGCCAGGCAATCTCGGTATCGATTGTCAGGAAGACGGGGGTCATGGCGGCACCTGTAGTTTTGGCGCGTAAACAAACCCCCAATCATCGCCAGGGAGAAGGCCAGCGAACAGTGTCGGCAGGCCAGACGTGATCCGATACTGCCTTATCCTGCGCTGGATTTCACCGACATGCCAAGGAAATCGGCCAGTTCGGATCGTGTCAACGACAGCGATTCATCCTTGTCTGCCTTTGCAAACGCGGCCTCGTTCCACTTGGCATCGCCCGGCTTGTCTCCGCCCGCTGGCGCGCGTGCCTTCAGCGCATCCATCCAGGCGGCGAACTCCGCCTTGTCGAGCAGGCCGTTGCCGTCCTTGTCATAGCTGGCGAACTCCGCGTTCACGATGGAGGAGGCCTGATCCGGCGTCTGCGCCGCACCCGCCGGGTCGCCTGAAGCCGCCGGTGCGGGCTGTTGCGGCAATATCGATGCGCCTGGCGTCGCCACACTAGGAGCTGGTGTTGCTTTATCGGCGCTCTGAGCAAAGACTGGAGCAGCAACAGCCACAGTAGTTGCCATGATTAGCTGCCGTAACATGATCGTTCTCCTTGCTCCCTTCTTCCTCGCAGATGCACCATCTTTCGACAGCTTATACGACACATCGAAAACGTCTCGTCTGGACTAACCCTTGTCCACCACCTTGAGTTCCGACGTGCACGGTTGGCGCTCAGCCGCATGGCTGCTACGCGCCCGCCACGTCTCCTTTCGACGACTCATCGCGAGCCGTCGCCACCGCACGACCAAGGATGCTCACATGGTTCCGCGCTATTCCCGACCCGACATGACCGCGATCTGGACGCCCGAAGCGCGCTTCAAGATCTGGTTCGAGATCGAGGCGCATGCCACCGAGGCCTTGGCCGATCTGGGTGTCGTGCCCAAGGAAGCGGCAGGCGCGCTCTGGGCCTGGTGGCGGACCAACCCCGAGATCGACGTTGCCGCGATCGACGCGATCGAGGCAATCACCAAGCATGACGTGATCGCGTTCCTCACCTGGGTGGCCGAGCAGGTGGGCGATCAGGCGCGCTTCATGCACCAGGGCATGACCAGCTCGGATGTGCTCGACACCTGCCTCGCGGTCCAGCTGGCGCGTGCATCCGACATTCTGATCGCCGACATCGACGCGCTGCTCGCCGTGCTGCGTCGCCGCGCCGAGGAGCACAAGCTCACCCCCACGATCGGCCGCAGCCACGGCATTCACGCCGAACCCGTCACCTTCGGCCTGAAGCTGGCGGAGGCTTATGCCGAATTCAGCCGGTGCCGCACCCGCTTGGTCGCGGCGCGCGCGGAAGTCGCCACCTGCGCCATTTCCGGCGCAGTCGGCACCTTCGCCAATGTCGATCCGCGGGTGGAAGAGCATGTCGCGGCCAAGCTCGGCCTCGCGGTCGAGCCCGTCTCCACGCAGGTGATCCTGCGCGATCGCCACGCGATGTTCTTCGCGACGCTGGGCGTCGTGGCGAGTTCGATCGAGCGGCTGGCCGTCGAGGTTCGCCACCTTCAGCGTACCGAGGTCCTGGAGGCGGAGGAATACTTCTCGCCCGGTCAGAAGGGCTCGTCGGCCATGCCGCACAAGCGCAATCCGGTGCTGACCGAAAACCTGACCGGTCTGGCCCGCATGGTCCGCGGCTATGTGACGCCGGCGCTGGAAAACGTTGCCCTCTGGCACGAACGCGACATCAGCCATTCGTCGGTGGAGCGCTACATCGCGCCCGATGCCACCATCACGCTGGACTTCGCTTTGGCGCGCCTCACCGGCGTGATCGATAAGCTGCTCGTCTATCCCGAGCGCATGCAGAAGAACATGGATCGCATGGGCGGCCTGATCCATTCGCAGCGCGTGCTGCTGGCGCTCACGCAGGCCGGGGTCAGCCGCGAGGATTCCTATCGCCTCGTGCAGCGCAACGCGATGAAGGTGTGGGAATCGGACGGCGCGCTATCGCTGAACGAACTTTTGAAGGCGGACGCGGATGTCACCGCGGCGCTGTCACCCGAGGCGATCGATGCCGAATTCGACCTCGGCTACCACTACAAGCACGTCGACACGATCTTCGCGCGCGTCTTCGGCTGATCGAGGCCGCCGGGTACATCGATGAGGCCGCGGATCACCCCCAAACAGGCCGGGGGTGATCCGCGAGCGGTGGTAATCAGGCCGGAATTTGCTGCGAGATACAGTGGAAGCTGCCTCCGCCGGTCAGGATAGCATCGGCACGCAACCCCACGACCTTCCGGTCCGGGAAGATCGCCTGGAGGGCGGCAACGGCAGCCGCATCCTGGTCCGAACCATAGATCGGCACCACCACCGCGGCATTGCCGATGTAGAAGTTCATGTAGCTCGCCGGCACGATCTCCTCGTCGCGCAGCACCCGGCCCGGTGACGGCACCGTCACCACCTCCACGCCAAAAGCTTTCGCGCGATCAATGGCTTGCTGGTAGACCTGCCAGTTGGGGTCGTTCTCCTGGCCGGTTGGCAGCGCCAGCCGGCCCTCACCCACGAAGCGGGCCAGATTGTCGACATGCCCATCGGTATGATCGTTGAGCAACCCGTCGCCGAGCCACAGCACGCGATCATAGCCCAGGTCTGAACGGAGCCGCGCCTCGATATTGGCCCGCGACAGATCGGGATTGCGATTGACGTTCAGCAGGCACTGCTCCGTGGTGACGACCAGGCCGGACCCGTCGCCATCGATCGCCCCGCCTTCGAGCACCCACTCATGGCTCCGCACCTCCTGGCCCTGTTCCGCCGCCAGCCGCTCGCCAATGTCGTCGTCGCCGGGCAGATCATATTTCCCGCCCCAACCGTTGAATGCGAAATCGTGCGCCACGCCGTCATGCCCGATGATCGGCGCCGTATCGCGCAGCCAGATGTCGCCGAACTTCTCGACAACCACGTGCGCGAACGGCGCCAGGCGACGTGCCTCCGCCGCCGCTTCCTCATCGGCAGCAACAAGCAGCACCTGCTCTCCATCGCCATCGGCATGAACGGCGGCAGCAAAGGCCGCGACTTCGCTTCGGGCCTGTTCAAGATCGGTCAGCCACAGGTCCGGGTGGCTCGGAAAACCGATCCACACTGCCTTGTGCGGCGCCCATTCGGGTTTCGGTGCGCGGCTCACTTTACCTCCTGCCGTGACTTGTCGCGGATCGCCTTGAACTCAGCGGTCGGATACCAGTTCGGCCACATGTCGCTGTCGGCCAGCTTTCGGCCAAGCTGGTAGTAAATCGTCAGGTCCTGCACCGCGCCATCCCAGTTCCAGTTCGGATCATATTCGTCCTTCGGCCCATGGTAGCGGTTGACGTTATAGTCCTTCGCCGCCGCCTTTCCCGCCAGGACGCCGCCGTTCACCAAATCCTCGCCGCTCCCGGCCGACAGCATCGGCACGCCGAGTTTCGCAAAGCTAAAATGATCCGAGCGGTAGTAACCGCCGCTTTCCGGCGTTGCCTCAGGCGAGACGCGGCGGCCTTGCGCGGCGAGCAGCGGCCGCACCATGTCCTCCAGCTCGGACTTGCCGGCGCCGACGATCTCAAAGTCTTTGGTCGGGCCGATCAGGTTCAGCACGTCCATGTTGACGCCGCCGACAGTCTTGCCGAGCGGGAACACCGGATTGGCGGCATAATATTGGGAGCCGAGCAGTCCGCTTTCCTCCGCCGTCACCGCGACGAACGCAACCGAACGGCGCGTCGGACCGGCGGCGCGATATGCCTCCGCCATCGCTACCAGCGCAGCGGTGCCGGTGGCATTGTCGGCAGCGCCGTTGCAGATATCGTCGCCGTCCACCGCATCGCAGCGGCCCAGATGATCCCAATGCGCCGAATAGAGCACCACCTCATCAGACGCCTGCGTTCCGGGCAGCACGCCGATGACGTTCCTCGACACGCTGCGCTTGAAATCATTCGAGAAGCTGCCCGACAGCTTCAGGCCAAGCGGCACGGCACGAAAACCCTTCTGCTTCGCGGCAGCGGAAAGCTGGTCGAAGTTCTTGCCGGCGGCTGCGAACAGCTCCTTTGCCTTCCCCAGCTGGATCCAGCCGACCATCTCGCTCTGATCCATATGGTTGTTCGGCACGTCCAGGCCGTATTGGGCGCCCGTCCATGAGGACTGGACGACCGACCAGCCATAGGCCGCCGGCTCCGTATCATGGACGATGATCGCGCCAGCAGCGCCCTGCCGAGCGGCCTCCTCGAACTTGTAGGTCCAGCGGCCGTAATAGGTCATCGCGCGACCTTCGAACGGGCCTGCCTGCACGCCGGCTTCCTTGGTCTGCCAGTCCGGATCGTTGACGAGGATGACTACCGTCTTCCCCTTCACGTCGAGGCCGGCATAATCGTTCCAGCCCTTCTCCGGCGCGTTGATACCGTAACCGACGAAGACCAGATCACTGTTCTTCAGCGCGATCTTGGGCACCACCCGGTACGTCCCGGCGACGATGTCGGTGCGATAGTTGAAGGTCACCGGCGCCGTTCCGCCAGTCACGATAAACGGCGACACGTCACTCGCCGTGATCTCCACCATCGGCACGTCCTGGGTCCACTGCCCCTTGTTGCCGGGCTTCAGCCCTGCCGCCGCGAAACGCTTCACCAGATAGTCGATCGTCTTCTTCTCGCCAGCCGTCGTCGGCGCGCGGCCCTCATAACGGTCTGACGACAGCTCCTGCGTCACCGACTTCAGCGTCTCCATGGAAATCTGCGGCGCGGTCTGCGCCAATACCGGCGCGGCTACGATGAGAGCGGCAAGGGAACACAGTATCGAACGCATCCGCAAAACCTCGTGAAGGAAGATAGCTGTCCCATACAGGTTGCGGCCTCGCTCGCAACGTGCGCTCGGTCCTTGCAAATGCCCGCCAGCCCGGCAAAGTTGGCGCCTGGGGGGATACACAAGACTATGACGACACGAGTGAAGTCGCGCGCGTTTATCGTGACGTTGCTAGCGGCTACGGCGCCCGTTCTGGCGCACGCACAAGGCGCAGCACCATTGGCACGTGCCTTCGGCGCACGCGAAGGCATCAGCCAGATCAGTCTTTCGCCCGATGGCAGCCGTGTCGCCATGATCGTGCCGGCGGGCGCGCGAGGCGCGGCGCTGATGATCGCCGATCCGGCGAAGGGCGGCTTGCCCGTCTCCATCATGCAGACCAGCGGAGATCCCGAAAAACTGGCGAGTTGCCAATGGGCCACGACCGAGCGGCTTGTCTGCCGCGCGCTTGTGATGACGCGCAACTCCAATCTGATCGAAGGGTACACGCGCCTTTTCGCCATCAACGCCGATGGCAAGGACTTCAAACTCATCACCGCCCGCGTGAATGAACGCTCCTTGTATTTTCACGGCGACGGGGGCCGCGTCCTGGACCTCACCGGCGACGGCAAGGGCAATGTTCTGGTTGCGCGGCAATATGTTCCGGAAAGCTCGATCGACCGAGTCGTCCAGAGAAATGACGAGGGTCTGGGCGTCGAGCGGGTTGATCTCAAAACGCTTCAGCGCCGGCCCGTTGAGCGGGCAAAGCGCGATGCCGTCGAGTATATCAGTGACGGCGTCGGCAACGTGCGCATCATGGGCGTTCGCCCGATCGCCGGAACCGGCTATTCCGCCAACGAAATCAACTATTTTTACCGCAAACCGGAATCACGGACATGGGAGCCGCTGTCCAAGCTCGAACTTCTTGGCGGGCGCTTCAGGGGGTTCAATCCCTATACGGTAGATCCAAAGCTGAACGTCGCCTTCGGCTTTGACGATTACAACGGGCGCCAGGCGCTGTGGAAAGTGGCGCTGGATGGATCGCTAAAGCGGGACTTGGTTATCGCCAATTCGCAGGTGGACGTCGATGACCTGATCCAGATCGGTCGGCACCGCCGCGTCGTCGGCGCGAGCATCGCCACCGATGTGCGACGCCCGCAGTTTTTCGACCCCGAGCTGGCCGCTCTGTCGAAGGCACTGGCGAAGGCACTTCCCAAGCAGCCGCTCGTCAGCTTCGTTGACGCCAGCACCGACGAAAGCAAGCTGCTGATGTTTGCCGGCGGGGATACGCACCCCGGTACCTTCTACCTGTTCGATAAGCAGAGCCGGAAGCTCGCAGAAGTACTGCCGGTCCGCGCGGATCTGGCGGATGTGCCACTCGCGACCATGAAGCCGATCACCTTCCCAGCAGCCGACGGCACGAAGATCCCGGGCTATCTCACCCTTCCGGTCAACAGCGATGGAAAGAACCTGCCGGCTATCGTGATGCCGCACGGCGGACCGTCTGCGCGTGACGAATGGGGCTTTGACTGGTGGGCGCAGTTTTTCGCTGCGCGGGGGTTTGCGGTGCTGCAACCCAACTTCCGCGGCTCGGCCGGATACGGTTCGGACTGGTTTGCCGATAACGGCTTTAAGTCTTGGAAGACCGCGATGGGTGACGTGAACGATGCTGGCCGCTGGCTCTTGTCCTCAGGGATCGCACGCCCCGGAAAGCTTGGGGTCGTCGGCTGGTCCTACGGCGGCTACGCGGCCCTTCAGTCAGGCGTGGTTGATCCGGATCTGTACAAGGCAGTTATCGCTGTGGCGCCGGTCACCGATCTCGCAGCGTGGAAGCAGGAATTCTTTGAAAGATCGAATTACCCGCAGGTTCTGAAGATGGTCGGCGAGGGACCCCATGTTCGGGAAGGCTCACCGGCGCAGAACGCCTCGGCGATCCGCGCACCCGTTCTAATGTTCCACGGCGATCTCGACATGAATGTGGAGATCGAGGAGGCACGTTTGATGGAACGCGCCCTGCGCGGCGCCGGCAAGAGCGTTGAACTCGTCGAGTATAAGGGGTTGGCGCACTCGCTGGACGACAGCGCGGTACGTGCCGACATGCTAGAGAAGTCGGACGTTTTCCTGCGCAAGTCGCTGGGGCTCTGACCAAAAAGAAAGGGCGGCCCAAGCGGACCGCCCTTTCTTTCCTAGCACGCTGGCTGGTAACGCTCCGGCCGATGCCGGAGTGTCAGGTCAGCGGCTGTAGAACTCGACCACCAGGTTCGGCTCCATCTTCACCGGATACGGCACTTCGTCGAGCGTCGGCACCCGGATGAAGGTCACCTTCGTGGCGCCGTCCTGCACCACATAATCCGGCACATCGCGCTCGGCGAGGCTCTGAGCTTCGAGCACCAGCGCCATCTCCTGCGCCTTCTTGCCGATGGTGATCTCGTCATTCACGGCGCAGCGGCGCGACGCGATGTTGCACTTCACGCCATTCACATAAACGTGACCGTGGCTGACGAGCTGGCGAGCCGCGAAGATCGTCGGCGCGAACTTGGCGCGATACACGATCATGTCCAAGCGGCGCTCGAGCAGGCCGATCAGGTTCTGCGAGGTGTCGCCCTTCATCCGGGCGGCCTCGTCATAGGACTGGCGGAACTGCTTCTCAGTGACGTCGCCGTAATAGCCCTTCAGCTTCTGCTTGGCGCGCAGCTGGATTCCGAAGTCCGACACCTTGCCCTTGCGGCGCTGGCCGTGCTGGCCTGGGCCGTACTCACGCTTGTTGACCGGGCTCTTCGGGCGACCCCAAATGTTCTCGCCCAAACGGCGATCGAGCTTGTGCTTGGCGCTATGGCGCTTCGACATCGTCTTTCCTTCGATTTGCTAACAACGTTGGCCCCGGTATCGCACCATCCGTCACGAATAACGGGCAGGCCGCCTGCTTCACCGGGATGCAGGGGCGATCGCGAAGCGGCGCGCCTAGACGGATGACAGTTGCAAGTCAAGCTGGACAGCCGCGCGCCGCGCCGCCAAGGCGCCCGCATGACGATCCTTTCCGGACCAGAATGCAGCACCATGGCCGAAGTACGTGCCGGGGTCGACCAAGTCGATCGCGAGCTGATCGCGCTGCTGCGCCGCCGCTTTGACTATATGGATGCCGCCGCCCGTATCAAGCCGGAGCGTGGGCACGTGCGTGACGAGGCCCGAAAGGCACAAGTAATCGCTAATGCGCGTACACTTGCCGGCGCTGCGGGACTTCCCGAAGAGGCAATTGGCCGGTTGTGGGATGATCTTGTCGAAGCTTCGATCGCCTATGAACTCGAAGAATATGACCGCCGGGTAACCAAGTCTTAGGTCGGTGCTGCCAGGCTCATGGACGGGAGGAGATACCGTTCATGAAGCGCTTGCCGTTGATTACGCCGCATCCACCGCGACTTAGCACCTTAACTGAGGCGCTGGCTCGAATCGAGGACTCGGCGATTTACAGCAACAACGGTCCAGTGCTGCGCGCCTTCGAAGCGGATGCCACGCGCCGGTTGTTCGGCGGCCAAGGCGCTTGTCTTGCCGTAGCCAACGCTACGCTCGGCCTCATGATCTCGCTCCGCGATGCGGTGAGCGACGGCCCGGCTGGCCGCTTCGCGCTGATGCCCGCAATGACCTTCGCCGCCACCGCCCAAGCGGCATGGTGGGCAGGCCTCACCCCGCTCGTCTGCGACGTGGATGCGAGCGACTGGAGCGCCGCGCCGGAGGAGGAGGAACGGCTGCTGGAGCGCCATGGCGCTCAGATTGCCGCTATCGTGCCCTACGCGACCTTCGGATACGGTATCGATCTCGATCGCTATCGCTGGCTGTCGAAGCGATTTGGCGTTGCAGTGGTGGTCGACGCTGCGGCGTCGCTCGGCACGACCGATGCTTCGGGCGTTGGCTTTGGTGCGGGCGCGCCGTTTCCCATTGTCTTCTCCATGCACGCCACCAAGCCCTTCGCCACACAGGAGGGTGGCCTGATTCACTGCGCCGACGTGGACCGGATCGAGCGGTTGCGCGCCATGGCCAATTTCGGCTTCACGGCACCCCGAACCGCCACACTGCCGGGGCTGAATGCGAAAATGCCGGAGGCAATGGCCTTGGTGGCCCAAGCCCGTCTGGACGAGTTTGCGCGCGTTTCGCGACATCGCGATCAACTCGCTGAGGCGTATCGCGACGCGATTGCCGGCCGCTATGTAATGCAGCCACACCGCGCGGGGCGGCAGGCGCTCGGGTTCTTCCCCCTCCTGCTGCCTTCGGAGCGGACACACGAACGCGATGCCATCATCGCGCGCTTGGACGAGCAAGGCATTGGCGCCGGCAAATATTTCAGCCCGCATTTGGGCGAACAGCCTTGGGTGCGCGGCATCGCGCAGATCGAGCCCACGCCCGTCGCAGACATGGTCGGCAGCCGCCTCCTCTCGCTGCCCCTGTCCGATTCGATGACAGTTGAGGATGTGGCGCGCGTTGTGGACACGCTGGATCGCGTGGTCGCCGTTGAACCGCGTTCGGCTTATCGCGCGATGCCTCCCGTAGCTAAGACGATGATCATCGGCGGCGGCCCGGCAGGCACGGCCCTGCTCACCGCAGCAAGCCGCCATGGCCTGCTTCCCGATCTCGCGCGCGGCCTCGTTCTCGTCGAGCGCGATGGCGCTATCGGTGGTGGACAACTCGGCCGCTACGCCATCACCTCGGATTCGACGGCCCAAACGTTTCTCAGCGCGATCGAGGGCAATCCCGATCCGGCGATTGCCGCGCTTGCGGACCACCCCGCCGCGCTTGCCGTTGCTCGCCATCGCGCCTCGCTGGGCGTTCCGCTGGCCGAAGTCGGCCCGCTTCTGCGCGCGATCGGCGATCGCCTGCACGCGAGCATCACCGCGCATGGCGGCACGGTGATGACGGGCATGGAATCATTAAGCGCCCGCCGCAAAGACGGGCGCTGGCACGTGCGCCTGCGCGACACCGCCACCCACCGCGACACCGAGCATGTGGCGGAGAATCTCGTGATCGCCACCGGCGGTCATCAGCCGCTGGACCGGCTCGTCACCCAGCAGGTCGCCGGAACGTCACTGATCGAGTTGGCTGGTGACCGGCTGCTTCAATCCGATTCGGTGCTCGCGCGCGGCGGATTCGAGATGGTTGCCGATCTGCTCTCCGGAAAGCGCGCGCCCCGTGTCGCGGTAATAGGCGGCTCCACCAGCGCGCTCACGACCGTAGCACTCTTGCTGCGCGAGCGCCCGGCCCTGCCGTTCGGCGCCGGCGGCATCACCCTGTTGCATCGGCGCCCGCTGCGTCCCTTCTACCATTCGGTCGAGGCGGCGCATGCGGAAGGGTTCATCGATTTCGGCCCTGAAGACATCTGCCCGATCTCGGGCTTCGTTTATCGGCTCGCGGGCTTCCGGCTTGAGGCACGCGAACTGGTGCTGCGCATGCTCGGCGTCGACGGACGCGCCCCGGAGCCGAGACTGGCCCTCCATCGCGTCACCGGCGATCACGATGAGGCGGCACGCGACATTCTGAAGAATGCCGACCTTGTGATCGCCGCGCTCGGCTATCGTCCGCGGGCATTGCTTCTGGAGGATGCAGAAGGTCGCCCACTCGCACTCGCGGCCCATGCGGGCGCGCCCATGGTCGATAATGCTTGCCGCGTCACTGACGCGTCCGGCGCCCCCGTTCCCGGCCTCTTCGGCATTGGCCTCGCCGCCGGCTTTGTCCCGCATGGCAAGCTTGGCGGAGAGGCCAGCTTCGTCGGCCAGGCGAATGGCCTGTGGCTGTGGCAGAATGACGTCGGCATGATGATCGTGGATCAACTGCTCGCCGGACGAGCAAGGGTCGCTGCGTGAGCGGCGCGCCCGTCGTCAGCGTCATCATGGCGGCGTACAACGGCGCCGATTTGCTGCCGGCGACGCTCGCCTCCCTACAGAAGCAGACCTTTGCCGACTTTGAGGTAATCGTCGTCGACGATTGCTCGACTGACAGCACGCGGGAGGTCCTGCGCACCTGGCCCGACCCGCGCGTCCGCATGATCGCGCTGGAGCAGAACGGCGGCCCGGTACGGGCACGCAACCGCGCGTTCGCGGAAGCACGCGGGCGATACATTGCGGCGCTGGATCAGGACGATCTGTGCCTGCACGGTCGCTTCGCCCAGCAAGTTGCCTATCTCGACGCCCATCCCGCAACGGTCCTGCTCGCAAGCGCGACCGAGGTACTGGAAGGGGCGCGGCTCCTGCCCTCCCCGCATGTTGCCAACACCACGCCCGGTTTGCTTCAATGGCTGCTGAGGATCGAGAACCCGATCGTCTGGTCGTCGGTGATGCTGCGAGCCGACGCAGCCCGCCGTCTCGAACCGTTCACGCGGCCGGACATCCTCTATGCGGAGGACTTCGATCTCTATCATCGCGTGGCGGCGCTGGGGGACATCGCCCGCATCGACGCACCGTTACTGGCCTATCGACGCCATGCGAGCGGCGCATCGCAGCGTTATGAGGACACAATGCTCGCCAGCGCCCAGCAGGTACTGAAGGCGGCTTATGCGCCTCTGCTGAAGGAGCAAGCCGGAACGGCCGCTGCGCTCGTCGTCGAACATCTCATGCACCGCCAGCCAGTGCCGGATCGCGCCACCCTGGCCCAACTCGGCGCGTATCTGGTGCGGCTCCAGCAGGCGTTCTTCGCGGAGCGCGACTGGAGCGCCGCTGACATACGCATGGTCCGCTGGGTCACGGCGCGGCGCTGGGCGGACGTGTCGCGCTGCTCTCTCCGGGCCGGCACCCTCACACTCGCCGACGCGCTGCGCGTCCGCCCGCCACATCTCGGGCTCGGGCACAATGGCTTGGAGGAATTGTTATGGGCGCGGCTGATTGGCCGCGCCCGTATTGCCCGCCGGCGTTACACCTTGGCTGCGTAAATCATCCGGCCCTGGCCGAGGCGCTCGAACACTTCGGCCAACTCACGTTCACCAACAGCGAAGCAACCCTGGCTCCGGCCGAGGCGACCACGGCTGCGCACGATATCCTCGTTCGAATACCACGCCCCATGAACCACAATGGCACGCGCAAGCGCGTTGTTATTGGTCGGATCCAGGCCGATCAGGCGCTGCGACTTGCCATGCTTACCGATATAATAATTATCAGCGAGGAAGGCGCCCTCGCAGGAAGCGTTTGAGCCATTCTGGTTGGAGAAACGCTGGAGATAGCCGGTGTGCCCCGGATCGGATCCGCTTCCATGAGAAACCAGCTTCGACTCGCTGTGGCCACTGACGAGATCAATGAAGTGGAAGCGCCGCTGCGACGAGGGAGCGGAGAAATCAGCAATTACGATCCGGTCACGCAGCTTGATCGTATTGCCATGCCGCTCCAGCGCCGCCAGCGCCTGACGCATCAGCTCGGGACGAACCACACGCGGTGAACTCGGCACCACTCGGGGTGCGGGCCGCACCGGCGCCAGTGCCGATGGTGTCAGTGCACGCTGCTGCGATTCGGCTACGCGCATCGCTGCGGAGACCGCGTCCGGCACCACCATTGCGCCAGCCAGCGCGCCAACCGTCTTCAGCAAACCCCGACGCGTCGGCGCCGTATCACCCAGTGTCGCCATCGATTTCGCTATCCCCGTTCCCGGTAGAGCTTCGGTATAACAGGAAAAAGGTGAATAATCTCTGTCGTTTCCGGCCATTTAACCAGAGAGCGCACCAGCCCACCGCACTAACGACGCGGCTCATCGCATGGCACCAAATTATGAAACGCGCGTTTATGCTGCGACGGCCCAACTGACTGGGCGCCCATATCGAAAGGGGTTGCACCATGCGCATGATTCGCGCGACGCTGCCGGCGGCCCTCGCTTTGGCAGCCATCACATCTATGCCCGCCTTGGCGGAAACGTCAACGGCTTCTGTTGTCGAGAACGCCTCAGGCGTCGCTCTCGTGACCGCCGCCGCCAGCCTGCCACCCGGGCAATATCTGTGGGAACAGGATGTCGCGGCCGGCCCCGTCAGCATCCTGATCAGCATTCCCGATCAGAAAGCCTATGTCTATCGCGGCGACTCTCTTGTCGCTGTGTCTACCGTGTCCACGGGTAAGGAAGGGAAGGAAACCCCGACGGGTGTCTTTCCCATCCTGCAGAAAAAGCAGATGCATCACTCCAATCTCTACGACAACGCACCCATGCCGTTCATGCAGCGGCTGACGTGGGATGGCATTGCCATTCACGCAGGCAAGAACCCGGGCTTTCCCGCGTCACACGGGTGCATTCGCGTGCCGACCAGTTTCGCCAAGAAGCTGTTCGCTGCCACCGAGCTTGGCGCCACCGTTGAGGTGACGGACGCTTCCTTCTCGGGGGATATGATGGCGCCGCGCAGCGATGCTCAGATGACCGCTGCAGCGAATAGCTCGGCCACCAAATCGGATCTGACCACGTTTCTCGCCAGCCGCTGATTGCTTCGGCGCGCGGGCGCCAAAGCGCGGCGCGGCCTTCACTCATCCGCCTGAGAACGCGGCGCGAACAGTCCGCAAGTCAGCGGCGGGGCTTCAACGCCCCGCCCGGCCCTCACTTCTGGATGAGGCCAATCTCCACCAGGCGCTCACGCAGATATCCGTTGGCCGTGATCGGCGCGGGATAACGATCGGGGTTCTCCGTTGTGATCGTCTGCGGCAGCGTCTTGATGAGGAAGTCAGGTGCCGGATGCAGGAAGAAGGGCATCGAGTAGCGCGAATGGCCGCGCCGCTCGGGCGGCGGGTTGACCACGCGATGCGTCGTCGATGGTAGCACGTGGTTGGTCAGCCGCTGCAGCATGTCGCCGACGTTCACCACCATCGCGCCCTCTGGCGGCTTGATCGCCAGCCAGTTACCGGAGTCGCGATCGAGTAGTTCCAGACCCGCTTCTTCAGCACCCAGGAGCAGGGTGATGAGGTTGATATCCTCATGCGCGCCGGCCCGTACGCCCTGCGCGTCCGCCGGGATCGGCGGATAGTGCAGCAGCCGGAGCACCGAATTGCCATCCTTAACTGCCGGGTCGAACCAGTCAGGTGTCAGATCGAGATGGCGCGCAATGGCCGACAACAGCTTGTCGCCGGCCGTGTCGAAAGCTTGGAACAGTTTCAGAAACGTTTCCTTGAAGCCCGCTGGTCGCGTGGGCCAGACGTTGGCGGGCATCTCGCTTTCATAATGATGTCCTGGGGGCAGTTCGCGGCCGACGTGCCAGAACTCCTTCAGGTCGACGTGCTTGGCATCCTTCGCGATTTCGGTCTTGAACGGCGTGTAGCCGCGTGCGCCGCCCTGCCCGTCGATGAAATACCCACGCTTCTCGTCGTCCCGCAGCGCAAACAGCGCCTCCGTCTCGCTCCAGGCGCGCGCGATCAGATCCTGCGGAATGCCGTGGTCGGCAACGATCGCAAAGCCGAACCGGCGGAATGAGCCGCCCAGATCCGCGGCAAATTGATCGGGGTCGCGAGTCTGATCGGCCAGGCTCAGCGTCGGCACCTTGGCCAACGGGGTATCAAGCATCACTAACGCCTTCGTGGAACAGCTGAATGAGCCTTCCATACGCGACCACCAGGCGCATCGCCAGTGTGCCGCGAGATGTCTGGGCATTGCTAACGGGTCACTTCCCCTCGCGCCGGGGGGCGACCGCGGCAGGTGTGCAAGCTGCGGCCTGCGTGCGGGTTCGCAAAACATGCGTCGTCCGAGCAGCTGCAATGTTGCGTGAGCTGGCTAATCGCATCCGACCGGAACCGCTTAAGGGCGGCATCCGTTCGGTGCGCACGATCAGGAGAGACAATCATGGGCGGTCATCAGGTGACGAACCACGGTGCGGACGACCACGGCTTCGATGAGGACGGCTACGACGAAAGCCAACGCGCGGAAATCCTGGAGGCTACCCGCGACGGCCCCGGCGACGGCACGATCATCACGGATCTCGATCCGGACATCGATATCGACGACATTGATGATGTCGAAGAAGACGAATTGGTCATGCGCGACGACGAAATCGGTGAGCAGGACGACACCCTCGATCAAGACTCAGAAGATGTCGCTGAGGACGTCGTTCAGGACGAATTTGATGACGGGTCAATCGAAGACGACGAAGACCTCGACGATCCCGATGACATCGCGCTCAACTCCTGATCGCGTAGGGCGTATTCGTCTCGGCGTGGCAGTGGCATTGTTATGTCCAGCCTGCTCGCCGAGGCAGCCCTCGGACCAGGTGAACATCGCCCATGCGGCGCAGACCGCTCGCGAATCGAATGGCAACTATCGAGCGGCGGAGGCATCCGGTCGCGCGACTTCCACCCTCCCCATAGCGCCCCGCCAGCGCTAGAGCATTTCCGATCAGATTCCCGATGCAGGCGCCAAAGACCACGACGATGGCGCAATCTGGCCGGAAGCCGTCCCTGAACAAACTACCGCCCTCACCGGGTCAGGCGCGAGATGGCGAGAACCCGCGGAGCCGGAGTCGCTCAGCCCCAAGATGACGGCATCGCGGCCTGACGTCACCCCGATGCTCATCTGAGCGGCAGACGCGGTCTCAGCGCGACTTGCCGGTCCACTGATCCATCCATCCGATCACCTCGCGATACCATTGACGCGAGTTCTTCGGCTTCAGCACCCAGTGGTTCTCGTCCGGAAAGGCAAGTAGGCGCGAGGGAATGCCCCGCCGCTGGAGCGCGGTGAAGGCTGCAAGCCCCTGCGTATAGGGAATGCGGAAGTCCTTCTCGCCGGTGATCACAAGTTGCGGCGTCTTCCACTTGGCAACGTGGTGCACAGGATTCCACCTCTCGAACGCCTGCGGATCTTCGTAATAGGTCTTGCCGCCGTGCTCCCACTCGTCAAACCACAGCTCTTCGGTTTCATAGGCCATGGCACGCGCGTCGAAGACACCGTCATGCTGGACGATGCACTTGAACCGATCAGGCCACTGCCCCTCGATCCAGTTCATCATATAGCCGCCGTAGGACGCGCCAAGCGCACAGGCATTGCCGCCGTCGAGCCAGGTGAACTTCGCCGTGGCGGCGGCAAGGCCCTTCTTTAGATCCTCGAGTGGCCAGCCGCCCCAGTTGTTACGAATGCTGTCGGTGAAGGCCTGACCGTAACCGGTCGATCCGTGGAAATCGACGGCAACGAGGCCGTAGCCCGCGCCAGCGAACACAGCCGGGTTCCAGCGATAGGACCAACTGTTGTTGCTCGATCCCTGCGGCCCGCCATGGACCATATATGCAACCGGCACCTTGCCAGCGTTGGGGCCCGTGCCGCCAGCAGGCTTCACTGCATAGCCCCAGACCGTGTCGTTGTTGGCGCCGGTGAAGCTGAACCGCTCGACGGTTGGCATGTCGATCCCGGCGAGCTTCGCGGCGTTCACATGGGTCAGCCGCTGCGGTGCACCCGCGCCTGCCACACGATAGAAATCCGCGGGCGCAGTGAGCGAATCGAGCGCAACGATCGGCCCGGCCGGGGTCACCACAACGGCGCCGACGTGGCCCTGCTGCGTCAGCCGCGTCACTTCGCCGCTCGCAGCATCCACGCGGAACAGCGGTGTCTCCTGCGTGTCGTCGGCGGTGACGTAAAGACTGCGCGAGTCAGATGCCCACGCAATCGAGCCGACCGAGCGATCCCAGCGCGCGGTGAGCGAAACCACGTTGCCGGTCGCGAGATCGCGCACGGTCAGCACCTGGCGATCTGCCTCGTATCCCGGACGATGCATGGCGAAATAGGCGAGCTTGCGACCATCCGGAGAGACGGTGGGCAGATTGTCGGTTCCGTCGTTCGCGTCAGTGAGATTCACCGGCGCGCGGCTGCCGTCGGCAGGCACCTCGAAGATATCGAGATTGGTCGAGGTCGCCTCGATCCGCCCCGCCTCGCGCAGGGCGAAGTAGAGCATCTTGCCGTCGGGGCTCCACGCCACTTCCTCTGCGCCGCCGAATGGCTTGGAGGGCGTATCGCCGATCAGCGGGCCGGTAACCGCACGTCCGTTCCCAAGAGCGCCCGAGGCGCCCAGCCGCAGGACGAAAAGCTGCGAGCGGGTGCCGTCCGCCCAAGTATCCCAGTGACGAACAAACAGCCGATCGAATGTGCGGCCGGATCCGGCATCGGCGCGCTTCTTCACCATCGGCGGCTCGAGGTTGGGAGCACCCGGGAGACGATCGGCCCAGACGACCAGCTTGTCGCCGGTAGGGGCAACTTTGAAGCCGTTGAACCCGCCCTTGAAGTCAGTCAGCTTGCGCGGCGTGCCGCCGGTGACCGGCACTGACCAGACCGCATCGCCAGCCGTGTAATAGACCGTGCTGCCGACGATCTGTGGATCGTTCTCGTCCACCGCCGGATCAGCGAGCAACTTCTCCGGCGACGCGCCCGTGCGCCTGAGATCCAGTCGCCATAGATCGTAGCGCCCGCGGTTTGCATCCACGTCGGTCTCGCGCTGCGCCCAGACCATCCAGCGTCCGTCGGCCGATACGGTAGGCGCACCGATGCGGCCCAGCGTCGTCAGATCCTCGATCGTCAGCGGGCGAGCGGCGGACGGAGCCGCGATGACAGCCAGCGCGATCAGACCGGCGGAAAAGAACATCCTCATGCGGAGGGGTAAAGCAGATCGCTTCCCATGCGACAATCACTCTGACCGAAGCACCGCCTGAGCGGGACAGCATTGGGCAGCTCAGGGCGCACGACTAGGCCGACAACTCCTGGCGTTGGATCAGTTTGCGCCCCGGGTCAGCTTCGAGATTTCGCGAGCGACGATACTCTCCACCATGTCCGGCAAGTTGGCGTCCAGCCACTCACGCAGCATGGGCCGCAGCATCGCGCGAACCAAGCCCTCCAGTGTGCCATCGCTTTGTGGCTCCGGCTTCACCAACAGTCGTGAAAGGGCATCAATCGCCCCCCGCGTCGCCTGTGCGGTCTGCTCAGATAGCAAGGCCGCGGCCTCGGCATCGACACGCGTCGGCTGTGGCTCCGCAGGCGAGGCGGGCCGCGGCGCGGCAGCCGGCATTGGGTGGCTCAGTTCGAGCACTTCCTCGGATTCTGCATCGCTGGGTTCCGGCGCCATGGGCGCAGCGGATCGCGTCGCCGTGTTGCGACGCGGCCGGGGAGGACGTTCATCGCCCTCCTCCGCAATGATGCGCTTGATGGACGACAGAATGTCTTCCATCGACGGCTCGGCGCTGACATCCCCCATGCGCGCAATCCACCTCGTCCCAGAAACCACTGACTATCGGCGGTTCGGTGCGTTCTCACCTGTGGTCAACGCCGGGCTCCTGTCAACCTTGCTGCTGTCGAGCTCCGGATCGAGTGGACGGCTGAGGATCGCATCTTGCGGCGCAACGCCGTTCGTCGAGGGCGCGATCGGGGTCGGGGCCTTGCCGTCGCTGAAATCGGAGAAGCGGTTGCGCACTGCCCGGAAATTGTCCGCCGCGTTGTATAGCGGCCCGCCGTCCAGTCCCAGATCCTCAGCCTCCGCCTGACCCATTGCCGCAAGTAGCGCAAATCCGGCGACATAAGCGTCGCGCCGCGCGGTAACGAGCGTCACCTTGCTGTTCAGCAATTCTTGCTCGGCGTTGAGGATGTCGAGAATTGTACGATTGCCGACGCTGTTCTCGGCGCGGACGCCCTCCAGGCTCAATCGATTGGCCGAGACCGCGTCTTCCGATGATTCGATCACCTCCAGCGAGGACCGGTAAATGGCAAAAGCGGACCGCGCAGAGGCGATCACCTGGCGCTCCGCCGCCGTCGCATTCTCGATCGCCTGGGCACGGGTCGCCTGCGCCTGGCGGACTAGAGCTGCTGGTCGCCCGCCCTGGAAGAAGGGAAGACTGACATTGAGGCCAATGCCGGCGGAGGTTCCCGACTGCCCCACGCCAAGACCCGTTCCCGAACCAAGCGAGCCGAGGTAGTTCACGTAACTGCCGGTGGCGCCGACACCGAGCGTCGGAAGCCGGCTCGCACGGGCGACCCGCACGTCATAGACGGTTGCTTCCTGCTGTTTCAGCGCTGCGAGCAAGGTAGGATTGTCGCGCAACGCCACCTCAACCGCGCCGTCGGCGGTCTGCGGCAGGTTCGGCAGCGGCGGCGGGGGGGCAAGTTCGCCGGGAGCCGCGCCGACGAGCCGAACATAATTCTCCCGACTGGCGATCAGCGTCGCCTGCACCCTCTGAAGCTGTGCACGCGCCAGGCTGAGCCGTGCCTCGGACTGGGCTACGTCAGTGCGAGTAAGGTCGCCGACCTGGAACCGGTCGCGGCTGGCCTGCAGATTGGTCTCCAGGACGCGAACATTTTGGGCATTGAGGCCGACAATGGCCTCGTCGCGGATCACATCATTATAGGCTGCGACCACATCCGAAAACAACGACGCCTCTGTTCCGCGAAGGCCGAACTGGCCGGCTTCCACCCGCGTCTCCGCCGCGCGGACCGAATTGCGGACGGCGCCACCTTGATAAACAGGCACGTTCAGTGCCAGCTGAGCCTGTGCCAATTTTTCCGGAGTCGTGAAGGAATTGCCGCTCCGCAGGTAGTTCTCGGTAACCCCTGCATTCGTGCCGAGCGTCGGTCGTCCTGCGGCACGGACAAGCGGCACATTCTCGTCCAGCGCGCGCTGTTGCGCACGGCTGGCCGTGATCGTCGGGTTTTCACGATAAGCCCGCGCCAATGCCTCTCGCAACGTATCTGCCGAAGCAGGCGAGGCGCTCAGAGCGACAATCAGCGAAAGAAAGGCGACGCGGTTCATTGCGGCTCGTTTTTCAGAAGGTGAAGCGCGCCGGCTTGGCAAAGCCGGGCAGCAGACAGCAATCGATGTCGGCAAAGTCGATCATGGCGAAGCCACCGTCGCTTTTGCGGCCGGCGGAGAGACGGGTTACGCCCTTGTCATTGATGCCGCCCACGATGCGACCGCCGGTCCGTACTTGGGCGATCAGCTGCTCGGGCAGCTGCTCAACCGCGCCATCAACGATCATCACGTCATACGGCGCGCGCTCGGGATGTCCGGCCTCCAGCGGCGCCTCGACGATCGTGATCCCGTCATGGGCGCCCAATGCGGTCCGGGCCTGTGTTATAAGCGCCGGATCAACCTCTACCGCTACGATTGACGCGACCAATGTCGCCAGCACTGCAGCCGTATATCCGCTGGCCGCGCCGATCAGAAGGACATGATCGCTCTGGAGCAATCGTGCCTCGGTCAGCAAACGACCGGTAGCGATCGGCAGATTAAGCGATCGTCCGCCGCCAAGCGCAACCAGATCGTCACGATAGGCGAACGGGGCCATTTCTGCAGGCACAAACTGCTCACGCGGCACATTCGCCATTGCCGCAATCACGCGCGCGTCAGACACCGCGTTGGTGCGAAGCTGGCTTGCCACCATTGCGGTGCGCATGGCGGCGAAATCCGGTTGGCGTTCCATGATCATCGTCATCTTCTCACCTGTCGCACGACTGTTTTATTGTGGCAATACACTTGTGATCCAGAGTGGCGCTTTATCGTGACGAGGCAGCAGCGCCAACGTAGAAACTTGACAGGCTGCCTCCGCCGCCGCATCTGCCCGCCTCCACGCGATCGAGGCCCGATGGCGGAGTGGTGACGCAGAGGACTGCAAATCCTTGCACCCGGGTTCGATTCCCGGTCGGGCCTCCAGCTTGCATGAGTCAGCATAGGCTCTCGGCTTGATCAGTTGCCCGTTTGCCCGCGTTCAGAGTTCGATCTCGGCTCCGCTCCTTTGAAACTAGGTAACCCGGGAGCTGGCAGGAATGCGCGCGCGATAAGTAGAGTTGCCGCCAAAGCGGCGGCATCTGTCATATGACGGCCGCACATTGACGCTAAACCAAGCCTCGACAGTGGCGTCTATTCGCGACGACCCATCACCGGAGAGCATTATGCACGATGTGGATGGCGATTCTCGTTGGTTGGTTCGATCACACCATTGGCTGGTGCTGGGCTTTGTTCTTGCCGGTGCCGGAGCGTGCCTGATGTTCTGAGCGCACGTGCTGCGCGCGGCGCCCAAGCGCATTGGCCAACCGGTGCTCAGCTTAGCGTGGCAACCGCGACCTATCGCCAGCCGTCACTTCGGTACGGATAGGCACGGCCGTTATCGCTCGATCGTGACCGGCACTTACGCGTTGCCCGAAGAACAGCGAATCGGGCTCAACTCTTGAGCGAGCACATCGACCAGCGGGAGGTCCGCCGGGGGCATAGCAAGTTGGCGCAGCGATTCGACGTGGACCCAACGGGTCGATGCCGCGGAAATTGCGCGCGGGCTCCCCGTCCACTCGCGAGCACAGTACAGCAGAAGCAGCAGGTGGCGGTCGGCGGACGAGACGGTCGCAAAGGACAGCGGACGCAGGGCACTGGGCGCAACGTTGATCCCAAGCTCCTCGTCAAGTTCACGCGCGAGCGCGACTTCAGGCGCCTCGCCCGGCTCAACCTTGCCACCGGGGAACTCCCACAAGCCACCATGTTGCTTCCCAGTGGCACGCTGCTGCACGAAAATGCGCTGGTCGCGGTCAATCAGCGCCGCAGCAACCACCAGAAATATCGGTGTTTCCGTCGGATTCGCGTTGATCATGTCGACCTTTCGTTAAGCCAAGCGTGCGATCAGAGGAGGCATGGACCGCGCCTTCGCCTTGATCAAACCTGCGTTTGCCACATGGCGAAGGCTGCTAGGTGACCGCAAAGGGGCAACAGCGATCGAATATGGTCTGATTGCTGCGCTGATCGTGATCGCGACCATGGCGAGCATCAGCGGCGTCGCGGATGTGACGATCGACATGTGGAATAACGTCAGCGACCGGGTTGTTCATGCGAGGTGACGGCACGGGCGCGCCTTAAATGTTTTTCAACCCGCATCTGTGAATGACGTGAATACCGGAGCGGGGATCACCTTGGCCGGTCGGGTGACTGAAGCGTTTCAATATCGGAGATCGAATATGCAGAAGATGCGCGCATTCATTAAGGACTCAAAGGGTGCCACGGCTATCGAGTACGGCCTCATTGCCGCACTGATCGCAGTGGCAGCCATCACGGCGATGGGCACGCTGGGCAATCAGCTGTCGACCACGTTCAGCACTGTTTCGACAAGGATGAACACGACGACCCGTTGAGGTCGTCGGTCCGGCAACTTCCGCTGGCATCGCAGGACAAGGCGGCGGGCCCATGCTCGCCGCCTTTTCTTTTGTCAGCTAAGCGCGCGCCCCATTGCGAGGAACTTCTCCCGACGCTGACGGCGCAGCGTAACCGCATCCAGCGCAACGAGTTCGCCCAACGCGCCTTCGATAGCGTCACCTAGCGCCCCGATTGCAGCTGCGGGGCTGCGATGCGCACCGCCCAGCGGCTCGGCAACGATGGTGTCGATCACGCCGAGCGCCTTTAGATCCTGCGCTGTCACCTTCATCGCTTCGGCGGCGTCGGCGGCTTTTTCCGCGGTTCGCCATAGGATTGAGGCACAGCCTTCAGGCGAGATCACCGAATAGACCGCATGCTCGAACATCAGCACGCGATTGCCGCTGGCTAGCGCGACGGCGCCCCCGGAGCCACCCTCGCCCACAACAGCGGAGACCAGCGGCACGCCTGCTGCAAGGCAAGCTTCCGTGGACCGCGCAATCGCCTCTGCCTGGCCGCGCTCTTCGGCCTGCAACCCTGGAAACGCACCGGAGGTGTCCACCAGCGTCACCACAGGCAGACCAAAGCGATCCGCTAACGATACCAAACGCACCGCCTTGCGATATCCCTCCGGCTTACCCATGCCAAAATTGTGTCGCAGCCGGCTGGCAGTGTCGTCACCCTTCTCGTGCCCCATGACTAGCACGCGCCGCCCGCGGAACGTGGCGAAGCCGCCCAGGATTGCCTGATCGTCTCCAAAGGCACGGTCGCCGGCGAGCGGAACGAATTCGTCGAACAGCCCAGCCACATAATGCTTGAAGTGCGGCCGTTCAGGATGGCGCGCGACTTGAGTTTTCTGCCATGGCGTCAGCTTGGCAAAGGTATCGCGCAACATGCGGTCGGACTTCGCCTGGAGCTTCGCCACTTCGGCGGCGATGTCCACGCCGCCCTCTGCGCCCGTGTCGCGTAGCTCGTCGATCCGCGCCTGGAGTTCCGCGATCGGCTTTTCGAAATCGAGAAATGTCGGCATCGTGCGCAGCTAGGCGCGCGGCTTGTCCGCGTCAACGAGCGGGTGGCGCTCATTGACGAGGGCGATGAGCCTTGCTCGATCAACATGCGTATAGATTTCGGTGGTCGCAATATCGGCGTGTCCCAGCATCGCCTGCAAAGCTCTGAGATCCGCCCCGCCCTCCAGCAAATGGGTCGCAAAGGCGTGCCGCAAGACATGAGGACTGATCCGGTCGGGCGGAATACCGGCCTCTGCCCCTATCGCTCGGACGATCTGGAACAGTCTCACGCGTGAAATGTGCGATTTGCCGGAGGGGAACAGATAAGGTGAACCCCCGTCAACATGGTCGCGCCAAGCCGCTACTGCCGCACGGGCGCGATCGGAAATCGGCACCAGCCGCTCCTTTCCGCCTTTGCCCCTGAGGATCAGGAAGGGTCGATCGGGGTGAACCGCATTGCGCGGCAACGACACGAGCTCGGTTGCGCGCAGGCCTGAGCCGTAGAGCAGCTCAAGCAGCGCAGCGTTGCGCACGTCGGCAGGAAGTTTGGATTTGCCCGCCAGTCGAGCCGCGGCAGTCGAGAACAGCCGCTCCACGTCGCCATGGCTGAGTGTCTTGGGCAGTGCGCGTCGAATTCCCGGCTTCGGCAGTGCCTGCCCCGGATCGTCGGCCCGGAGTCCTTCTTCCAAGAGAAACGCGTAAAAGCGCCTGATCGCGGCGGATTTGCGCGCCACCGTAGCACGGGCGAAGCTGGCCCATTCTTCGCCCAGCCGAGCGACCGCGGCAGCATCGGCCTGGGCGAGCTTCCCTCCAAGCGCGCCGGATGCAAGAAGCAGATCGCTGCGATAGGCATTGATGGTGTTGCGAGCCGCGCCAGCCTGCGCCGCCATCATCTCGAGAAAGCGTTCGATAAGGGCAAGATCGCCCGACATGGTCAGATCCGCGACAGTGCCTCAGCCGCGATCATCCGCGCCTCACCCCCAAGCCCAACGGCGCGCAATGCCGCAACGATCCGGTAAAGCGCCGCGGGCGGTACACTTCGCCAGTTCTGCGCCTGCATGCCGATGCCCGCCAGCAGCAGAACGGTGGCGGGCTGTCGATCGCTCACTGCTCGATCAAGCGCCCGGGTCCAGCTGTCGGTCGCGCCGATACGAACATCGAGGGCTTCCGCACCGCTCTCGATCTCTTGCGCGGAAAGGCGGCCGAGCCCTGCAAGCCCTGCGAAAAAGAGCTTGCGCTTCAAGGCCGCATCGCCCCCCCCGGTGTATGAAGCCACGGCGCTGTATGACAAACGCGTGCTCGCGTCCGGATCAGACAGTTCGAGCAGCGCCCAAGCGTCGCCGCCTTCTTCCACCTGGCCGCGCCAGCGCTGTGCCGTGCGGTCCAGCCCGGCAGAGAGCATCGCCGCCACGATCCGGTCGGCCTCCGCGCGCCCATCAACCGGGCGTATGCGGGCAGCCGCGCGTGCCGTCAGCACCAGTCGCGCATAGCGCGCCTGCGGGGTCTCGCCTCCGTCCCAAAGCTGCGTCAGCGCACGAAGTCGGGTTGCCACATCAGCGCCGACATAGGCCGAGCGGAGATCCGATGCGATCGCGCTCAGAGCGGCAGGCGTATCCTCGCCAGCATCCAGCGCAGCATATAGATCGACCAGCGCCGCATTGGATATCACCCCCGTTGCCGCGGCGGCTTCCGCAGCCCGCGCGCGATCGGCGATGGGGATCGCGGGTGCCAGCGCGCGCCAGCCGACGACCTGCTGCCCCACCGTTTGATAGAGCTCGTCGGAGATCGGCACCCCGGTGGCGGTCGCCAGGCCAAACCTCCACGCAGTCAACTGAACCACCGAATCCCATTCGATCGTGACGGCCTGACGGCTGTTCAGCCCTGCACCGATCACCTTCTGCGCGAGCGCCAGATCAACGCCCGTGGCGATCCGCTGCCGCCGAGCAGCATCCATCAGCGGCTTGGCGCCGCCGTCCACGTTGCTCAGCGCAGCGCACATGGCGCGCGCGAGGACCCAGCCGCGCTCGCTGTTACCCGCGCCATCGGCAAATGGGCACAATCCGGCAGGGTCGGCAGTGGCGAGCATCGCTTGCATGGCGACTTGCCGGTACTTCGGAGTCGCGTTGGCGGCGTCGACGCTCTGCAGCACACTGCGCGCCGCGACGGACTCGCCCATCCGAAGCAGCAACCAGGCACGCTCCGCGGCAAAGTCGGCGCCATGCAGCCCAGCCGGCGTGTTGACGCGCGAGAGCAATGCACGGCGTAGCGAGATGGACAGCCAGCGAGAAGGAAGCGGCGCCGACATCCGACGCATCAAGCCCTGAAGATAGCCACCATCTGCGGCTCCGAAGGCGGTCGCCGGCAAACCGCCGTCCCCCATGCCAATCGGGCCAACAAGCGCAAGCGAGCGCCGCGCGAATAGCGGCATCTCATATTGCGCCAGTTCTTCTTCGCTGACCGGAGTTGGCGTGGGCGTCGGGGTGGGTGACGGCTCCATCGCCGGCAGTTCCAGCGCCGTGCTTGGCAGCGGCTGGGCCACCGGGCCACCCGGCTGAGCTACCGGTGGCGGCGCAACGGGTTCACCGAAACCGGGAGGCAACAGCGATTCGGGTGCTTGGGCGTTTTGAGCGACCGCAGCTGCGGCCAGCGAAGCGACGGCGGCGAGCGCCGCGATCAACCTAGCTCGCGAGATTGCCAAGCTCGACCGCCTTTTCGACCTGCGTCGTCGGCTTCTCCGTTGCACTCCCAGCGAGGAAGAACAGTGCGCCGACCACGACAACCAACAGCACCACTAGCGTGACGATCAACCGCGACATGTTTCAACCCTGCACGACGCGAGCAACCCCGCGCTTGTAAACCGAAATCCCGAGCCTTGTGCCCGCGGCGCTGACGCGCTGTATAGCCCGCGAGCCCATGTTGCAAAGCCCCCCTCCACCCAACCGCAATCGCAAGAGCCGCTGGCAGCGCGAGCCGATCGTGCTCGTCGGGCTGATGGGCGTGGGCAAGTCCACCGTCGGCAAGCGGCTGGCGCATCGGCTCGGGCTCCCGTTTGTGGACGCCGACAACGAGATCGAAGAAGCCGCCGGCATGTCGATCGCGGACATCTTCGCGCAGTTCGGCGAGCCTTATTTCAGGGACGGAGAACGGCGCGTGATCCAGCGGCTGATCGACGGCCGCCCCAAGGTGATCGCAACGGGTGGCGGCGCTTTCGTCAACGACGCGACCCGCAAACTCATTCTCTCCGATGCGCTCGCCATCTGGCTGGATGCCGATATTGACGTGCTGGTGGAGCGCGTGCGGCGGCGCGACACGCGCCCGCTGCTGCGAGGAAAGGACCCGGCGACCGTGCTTCGCGAACTCGCCGCCGTTCGCAATCCGCTTTATGCCCAGGCGCATATTCGAGTGCCGAGCAACAATGCGCCGCATGAGGCAACGGTACGTGCCATCCTGCAAGCGATCGGTTACGGGGCCGCATGACGATTGTTCCAGTGGCGCTGGGCGCGCGCAGTTACGACGTGGTGATCGAAGCCGGGCTGCTGGCCCGCGCGGGCGACCATCTAGCATCGCTGTCGCCAGGACGGCGCATGCCGATCGTGGCAGACGAGAATGTCGTTCCTCACCTTGATACGTTGCGCGCCTCCCTTGAGCGAGCCGGCATTGCGAGCGAGGCGATCATGATCCCGGCGGGTGAGGGGTCGAAGAGCTGGGCAACTCTTGAGCGGCTAACCGACCGGCTGCTCGAACTCGGCGTCGAGCGTGCCGATCATGTCATCGCGCTGGGTGGCGGGGTGATGGGCGACCTCGTCGGGTTTGCCACTGCCATTCTCAAGCGAGGCTGCGGCTTCGTGCAGATCCCTACCACCTTGCTGGCGCAGGTCGATTCATCGGTGGGCGGCAAGACCGGTATCAATGCGCGCGCCGGCAAGAATCTGATCGGTGCGTTTCACCAGCCCAAGATCGTGCTGATCGACCCAACCGTCTTGGATACCCTTCCCGCCCGTGAGTTGAGAGCGGGCTATGCCGAAGTGGCCAAATATGGCCTGATCGATGATGCGGCGTTCTTCACGTGGTGCGAGGAGCATGGGCCGGCACTGCTTGCCGGCGACGCGCAGGCGCGCGTCTATGCGATTGCCCACTCGGTGCGTGCCAAGGCACGGATCGTTGGCGAAGATGAATTCGAGACCACCGGCCGCCGCGCGCTACTGAACCTCGGCCACACGTTCGGGCATGCGCTGGAGGCGGAAGCCGGCTTTTCGGACCGGCTGCTGCATGGCGAGGCCGTTGCGGCAGGCTGCGCCCTCGCGTTCGGCTACTCGGCAGCGCATGGATTGTGCCCCGTGCAAGACGCGGTGCGTGTCGCGGCGCATTGGCAGGCGGTGGGTCTGCCGGACGGTCTTGCGGCCGCGGGGATTGCGGCATCGGCCGAGCGGCTGGTCGACCATATGCGTCACGACAAGAAAGCGAGCGGTGGTCACGTCCCGTTCCTGCTCGCGCGCGGCATTGGCCAGACCTACCTTGATAAGCAGGTATCGCTGGAAGACGTGCGCAGCTTTCTGGCACTCCAGCCGCGCTGATGCCGAATGGCGTCGCCAAGCGCGATCTGCCGACGAAGGTCTGCCCGGCGTGCGGACGGCCGTTCACCTGGCGCAAGAAGTGGGCGCGCGACTGGGAGAATGTCGTCTATTGTTCGGATGCTTGCCGGGGCAAAAGGTAGCGCTTCCGGAGACGATTGGCCTGCGTCGTGTCAGCCGCGGCCAGCAACCCACGCCAGCCATAGCCAGCCCACGATCAGTAACGTGCCGCCGATCGGCGTGATCGCTCCCAACCAACGCGGGGCGCCAAGGGCCATCAGGTACAAGGTGCCGGCAAACAGCGCGCCGCCCGCCACGAAGAGCCAGCCGGGCCCGCGCGCCTCCAAGCGCAGCGCCACCAGCGCAGCCACCGCGTGGATCAGTTGATATTGGCCGCCCGTGCGCAGCCATTCCGCCGCCTGACCACTTGCGCCATGGGCGCCGAACGCACCGGCACCCACCGCCAGCGCACCCGAAAGCGCCGCCAAGACCAACAGCCAGTTCATGTGTTGTTTTCCCTTCCCCAAGGCTGCTGCGCAGCGACCATGGCACGCGCGGCGGAGATGTCGCTGGTTTCGATCTGGATCCGCAGCCGTTCGCGATCGCTGGCGCGATACATCGCCTCCGAGCGATCGATCTCGCTGCCGTCTATGCCGAGGTTCTCCATCGCCGCGCGGGCCATCTTCACCGCCGATTCGAGCACTTCGCGCACCACCAGCTTGGCGGGGCTGCCCTTCAGCTTGATCAGCGCGCGGCGGTCATAGGCACGGACATAGATGGACGCGCGGGGAAACGCCTCATGCACCGCCTCTACCATGTCGGCCGTGATCTGATCATTATCGATACAGAACAGGATCATCTCGGCGTCGGCCGCTCCCGCCTGCCGCAGCAGGTCGAGGCGGGTGCCATCGCCGTAATAAACCTTTGCGCCAAGCTCCCCAGCGATGTCGATCATCTCGATATCGGTGTCGATCAGCGTCACCGGAATGTCCTGCGCGAGCAGCATCTGGCCGACCGTCTGGCCAAAGCGGCCGTACCCCACGATCACCGCGTTGGCGCCATCCGCCTTCGGCCCCTCGCGCTCGCCGCCAATGATCGGCTCCTCGCGGAACCGCCTGGTGAGCGTCATCAGGAACGGCGTGGTCGCCATGGAAAGGGTGATGATCGCACCAAACAAGGACGCCGCCTCGGGCGCGATAAGATACGCGTTGGTGGCCTGCGCGAAGAGCACGAAGCCGAACTCGCCGCCCTGGCTCAGCAGCACGCCTAGTGCGAGCGCGGAACGCCACGTCATGCGGAAGGCAAGGCCGATGAGGAAGATCACCAGCGTCTTGGTGGCGATCAGCGCCGCCGCCATTGAAAGAACGAACAACGGTCGCTCGGCGATCGCCGTCAGGTTCAGCATCATGCCGATGGTAAGAAAGAACAAGCCGAGCAGGATCGATCGAAACGGGTCGACATCCGCCTCCAGCTCGTGGCGATAGGGGCTGTCGGCCAGCATCACGCCGGCGACAAATGCGCCAAGCGCGGTGGACAGGCCCAGCGCCTCCATCAGCGCGGCGCTGGCGATTACCGTGAACAGCGCGGCGAACACGAACATCTCGCGCTCGCCCATGTTGCCGATGCCGCGGAACAGCGGCCGCAGGATGAAGCGACCCGCCGCGATCAGGCCGATGATCGCAGCCGCGGTATAGAGCACCAGGATCCAACCCGGCGGGCCACCGGCATCCGCCGGATTGCGGCTCATCGCGGCGATGATGGTGATGAGCGGGATGATCGACAGATCCTGGAACAGCAGGATCGAGAAGGCGCGTTCGCCAAACGGGGTGCGCAAGCGGCCCGACGATTGCAGCATCGGCAGCACCTGCGCCGTGGATGACAGGGCGAGCGGCAGGCCGAGCGCGAGCGCCGCGGGGATCGAGAAAAGCGCGAAAACGGCAATGATGGCGGTGATGGCGATGCCGCAAGCCACGACCTGAAGCAGCCCCAGGCCGAAGATGTCCTGCTTCAGCCGCCACAGCCTGGCGGGATTAAGCTCCAGCCCGACGATGAACAGCAGCAAGGTAATGCCGAGTTCAGCGACTCCAAGCTTTGATTCGGCGTCGCCGATCAGCCCGAGCACCTGCGGGCCGACGACCGCGCCCGCCACCAGGAAGCCTAGGGTGGCGCCAAGCCCGAGGCGGCGGAACAGCAGCACAAAGCCGAGGCCCGCGCCAAGCAGGATTACCCCGTCGCGCAGCAGCGATCCGGTGGCGTGCTCCATCAATCCGCCTTTACTGTGCTTTGTGCCTGTTCCGCCGCCTCGGCAGCCGCTTCAAAGGCGAGCCGGATCGACGCATGGCGCGCGTGATAATCAAGCGCGGGCGTCAGCACGTCGAGCCCTGGCCAGTTGGGCAGTTCCCCCTCCCGCGCGAGCCACGCTGTCAGTGCGTCGCGCGCCGCCGCCAGCTCGTCCGGGGTGCGGCCGATCACATGCGCGGCAAGCAACGAGGAAGATGCCTGGCCGAGCGCGCAGGCACGCACCAGCATGCCTGCCTCGCTGATCCGGCCGTCTTCCCCGAGATTCACGTCCACAGTGACGCGGCTGCCGCAGATCGGGGAGCGCCGCTCGCTGGAGCCCTGTGGCTCCGCCAGCCGCTCGTCGATCGGATTGTCGGTCGCCAGCTTCAGGATGGCATCATTGTACAACGTGTCGCTCATCGCGGCTGCCCTCCGTTCTGCGCCGGCGCGCCTTGCCCGAACACCGCCTCGCCCCGCCGCCGGCGGTCAATGAAGTCGGCGATCGCATTGGTGGTGACGTTGAGCAGCGGATAGGTGCGCGCTTCCTTGATCCACAACGGACGCCGCGTCGGCCCGCCATTGATCGTGTCGAGCACCAGGACGATCAAGAGGAAGGCAAGGCTGGCGATGATCAACCCCTTCAGCGCGCCAAAGCCGAAGCCCAGCGCACGATCCACCGGCCCCAGCACCGATTTGCGCACCCGTTCCCCCATGGCGCGGGCGACCATGCGACCGAGAAAGTAGGTGACGCCGCACAGGAGCACAAAGGCCAGCGTCGCGGCACCGGAAACCGTCCCTATCGGGCCCGTCAGCGCCTTTGAGACAGGCAAGTGAAACAGCTTCACGGCGAAGATCATCGCCACCCAGGCGAAAAGCGCGAGCACCTCCGTCACGAAGCCGCGCTTCAGCCCAAGAAGCGCGCTGCCTGCCACGACAGTCAGCACCGCGATATCAAGTCCGTTGAGGTTCATTGTTGCCGATCTAGGCCATGACGAAGACGATGAGAACAGGGGGCACCCCGCCAAAGCGGATTAGGCCGCCACGCCCGGCGGCGCGCGGAGCAAGTTGCGCCGCCAATATGCACATCGCTTCGTGACAGGACGGCGACGAAGCAGACCGCCCGGGTCCCCGTCCGCCGTCCGCCATCCGCCGTCGCGGATCAGCCGCGGCCGAGCAGGTGATCCACCAGCCGGACGACCGTGGAGAACCCGGCGAGGCGAAGGCCGCCCTTCTCGCTCGTCATCGCTGCCGGGACCAGCGCCTGGCCAAAGCCCAGCTTGGCCGCTTCCTTCATCCGCAAGGCGGCATGGGCGACGCTGCGCACCTCGCCCGACAGGGCGACCTCGCCGAAGGTCACCGCATCGGTGGGCACCGGGCGTTCCGACAGGGCGGACACCAGCGCCGCGGCAACCGCCAGGTCCGCCGCCGGATCCTGCACGCGATAGCCCCCCGCGACGTTGAGATAGACCTCCGCCGACGAGAAACTGAGCCCGCAGCGCGCCTCCAGCACGGCAAGGATCATCGCGAGCCGGCCGCTGTCCCACCCCACCACCGCGCGCCGCGGCGTGGCGCCGCTGGCCAGGCGGACCACCAGCGCCTGGATCTCGACCAGCACCGGCCGGGTGCCCTCCAGTGCGGGGAATACCACGGTTCCCGTGACGCTCTCGTCGCGCTGGGTGAGGAACAGCGAGGAGGGGTTGGAAACTTCCGCCAGCCCTTCCGATTGCATGGCAAAGACGCCGATCTCATCGGTGCCGCCGAAGCGGTTCTTGATCGCACGCAGGATGCGATACTGGTGGCTGCGCTCCCCTTCGAAGCTGAGCACGGTATCGACCATATGCTCGAGCACGCGCGGGCCGGCGATCGTGCCGTCCTTGGTGACATGGCCGACGAGCACCAGCGCGGTGCCGCGTTCCTTGGCGAAGCGAATCAGCTCCTGCGCGGAGGCGCGCACCTGGCTGACGGTGCCCGGCGCACCTTCGATCAGATCCGAGTGCATGGTCTGGATCGAATCAATAACGAGCAGCGTCGGCGGCTTGCCCGTGCCAAGCGTGGTCAGGATATCGCGCACCGACGTGGCGGAGGCGAGCCGCACCGGCGCCTCGCCCAGCCCCAGCCGGCGCGCGCGCAGCCGCACCTGATCGGCCGCTTCCTCGCCCGAGACATAAGCGACATCCGCGCCGCCCAGCGCCATGCGTGCCGCCGCCTGCAGCAGCAACGTGGATTTGCCGATGCCGGGATCGCCGCCGATCAGCGTAGCGCTCGCCTCCACGAAACCGCCGCCAAGCGCCCGGTCGAGCTCGGCAATGCCGCTGGGCATCCGCGCAGGCAGCGGCACTTCGGCGTCGAGCGCCATCATCGCCACCGCGCGGCCGCCGCCCTGAAGATTGTGCTTGGCCTGGAACGGCGTGACGATCGCGGGCGCCTCCTCCAAAATGGTGTTCCATTCAGAGCAATCGACGCACTGCCCCTGCCAGCGGGACGACACCGAGCCGCAGGATTGGCAGACATAACGTTTCTGCGGCTTCGCCATCTTCGATCCCTAACAGGCGCCTTTGCCAACGCCGCTCCGGCCCGCGCCGGCATATCGCGCCGCGCCGTGCGCACGCGCCAACGCCAGCGTACTGCAAGAACAACTCGGGAACAATCCCGGCCCTTGCCGACGCCATGCGCTTGCGTGCGCGCCGCCTGATCGTTGCACCAATGGCAATGCGCGCCGTGCAAATCACGCGATCTGAGGCGGATCAGGACAGGATCACTGCAATAATCTGTTGCGCCAGGGCACCTCTGCCTTGACGCATTATGCTGCATCGGCGAAGTCGCGAGCCGTTATGAAGAGCCCCTTCCCCTTCGCCGCCGCGGCGCTCCTCGCGCTCGCCGCTTGTAACTCCAAGTCGGACCCCGAGGTTCTCGACTCCAATCCCGATCCGATGGCGGCGGAACTCGCCAACGCCGGCACGATCGAGCTGCCGCCTGCGATCAAGGCGGACAAGACGATGCGCTGCAGCGACAACAGCCTTGTCTATGTCACCTTCTTCGAAGGCGACAAGCAGGCCGTGGTCCGCACCGAAAAGGGCGGCACGCCCACGACCCTCACCGCGCCGAACGCAGGCGAGCCGCTGACCGCCGAGGGCGGCTGGAAGCTGACCGGCGACACCGCGAACGTGAAGATCGAGCAGCCCGGCAAGGGCGCGCTTTCCTGCCACGAATAACTTTGTTCATTTTCGCCGTCGCGCCTTGGCAGGTGCGACGGCAGCTACCTATCATGCGCGCCAGCCATGACGCGCGACCCTTCTCATGATGTGCTCGACCCGGCATCGGTGCTGGGCGCCTATGCCGTCGGCGTGTTCCCGATGGCGGATGCGCGCGACGCGCCCGGCGTGTACTGGGTGGAACCGCGAAGACGCGCGATCCTGCCGCTTGACGGCTTTCATCTCTCCCGTTCGCTGCGCAAGACGCTTCGCTCCGAACGCTTTCGGCTGACGGCGGATACGGCATTTGACGCGGTGATCGCGCTTTGCGCTGAAGCGGCCACGGATCGGCCCGAGACCTGGATCAACCCGTCCATCGAACAGGTCTTCCTTCAGCTGCACGTCGCCGGCTTTGCCCATTCGATCGAATGCTGGGAAGGCGATCAGCTCGTTGGCGGCCTGTACGGCCTTGCGCTTGGTCGCGCTTTCTTTGGCGAAAGCATGGTGAGCCGGACGCGCGATGCGTCCAAGGCAGCGCTCGCGGCGCTCGTCGCGCGGCTGCGCCATGGCGGCTTCACCCTGCTCGACTGCCAGTTCATGACCGATCACCTCGCCTCGCTCGGCGCGGTCGAGATCGATCGGCAGGATTACATGGCGTTGCTGGGTGATGCACTGGTGGACGTGCTGGGGGCTTCGGCAGAAGGTGCGGGATCTTGGCTGACGGCCGGTGCCGATTTCCGCGCGGTGGACGGCGCGGCCAGCACGTCGGTGTCCGGCCCCTTGTCGGGGAAGGACATCGTGCAGCTCTTGGGCCACACATCGTAGATCGGGTGCTGCACGACGTTGAGCGCGGGGCGCTCCTTGTAGAGCCAGCCTGAAAAGGCGCGGCGCCACTTCTGATCGCTGCCGCGCACGATGAGTTGAAGAAAGGCGCCGGTCAGCTGCTCCTGCTCCCACGGCGCGGTGCGCTCACAGGCGCGCAGGCGCACCACCGTGTCACCGATGCGCAGCGCCTGGCCCGGCTTCATGGTGAGGTCGCGGCTGACGCCGTTGCGCTTGTTCAACAGGCCGATCACGGCGGTTCGCTGCGCCATGGGGGTGCTGCCCGCGTCCACGGGCCCCGCATCGCCCTCGACCGTCACGACGTCCGACGGCGCACCTTCGTCGGCGGTATCGGGCACTTGCTGGCTGGCCGCGGGCCGTGCGTCGCTGCCATCATCACCGAGCCAGCGCGCGCCTTGCCACGCACCGACACCCAGCAATGCGGCAACGGCGAGCGCGCCGGCCGCGACCGCCGGCTTCACGCGTCGGGGCTCCAGGCCTCATAATCGCCCGTTGCTGCCTGGCGATGGCCGCCCTTCTCGAGCGCGCCGGAGGGACGATAAGCCTCTGCCGTGCCGGTCATGTTCGGCTTGGCGGGCTTCTGCCAGGGACGCGGTGGCGGCAGCGCCTGATCGGGCGCAGAATCGACATGGTGGTGCAGCCAGCTGAACCACTCCGGCGGCACCCGGCTGGCGTCGTTTGAGCCGTTGTAGATCACCCAGCGCCGCGGATTGCCCGCGGTATCCCTGCCGCCTTCGTAATAGACGTTGCCGAGCGCGTCCTCGCCGATGCGAGCCTTGCCGCGCAGGCCGAACCAGGTGCCGATGGTGGCGCCGTTCCACCAGGTGAAGGGGTTGAGGTTGATGCCCATGTCGCCTGCGCGCTTAGCGTCTGCCGCGCGCCGCTTCAATGGCATGTAGCGCGCGCACGAACGGATCGGGGAACCTGGAACAGCGATCCAGAACGCCAGACACGCGAGACTGGCAGGGGCTCGCGCGCTATCTCTTCCAGCTGACCTTGTCGCCTTCGGCGATGCCCAGCTCCGCCGAGCGGCCGCCGTTCAACTCCAGCACCGCCGCTACCGGCTCGCCGGACGGGACCTGCGCTTCCGAAAACGGAACGGTATTTTCCGCGATGCGCGCGATGGTGCCGTCAGCACGGATGAAGATGATGTCGAGCGGCGACGGCGTGTTCTTCATCCAGAAGCTCGCCTCACGCGGCCCACCACCTTCAGGCGGATAGGGCGCGAACAGCATGCCGCCATCCTTGGGGATGCCGGTGCGATACATCAGACCGCGCTGCTGCTTTTCCACAGTGTCCGCCACCTCGACACGAAAGACGTGGCGCCCGTTGGTGCTGGCGATCGTCACCTCGGTACGCGGCGCCTGCGCTGCGTCGTTCCCTGCGGTGGCGGCGGCATCGCGCCCGGTGCAGGCGGATGCGCCGATCAGCAGCGCCAGCGCCGCCAGGCCGTGAAACTTCACTCTAACTCTCCCGTACGACACTGACGGCCATCGGCCCCTTGTTCCCGTCAATCACGCGGGCACGAAGCCGCTGTTCGGGCATAACATCCGCGATGTCGCCACGCCGCAGCGTTTCCATGTGAACAAAGATATCGCCCGGCGCCCCATCGCGCACCAGGAATCCATATCCCTTCAAACGATTGAACCACTTCACTGACACCGGCTCCCAATCGCCGGCCTCGTCGACCAAAGTTGCCGGATCGATCCGGCTGGCCACCCTGGGGGCAGGCTCCACCGCCGTGGACGTGTCCACCGCCAGGATCTCGCGCGCCTGATAGCCCCGCTCACCGCGCACCGCGATGGCATTGATCCGGGTGCCTTCGGGCAAGCTGCGGCGGCCAAGCGGCTGAAGAACGGAGAAATGCACCAGCACGTCGCCGATCTGCGCCTCGTCCGGCACCAGAAAGCCAAAGCCGCGGGTCACGTCGAACCACTTCAGCGTGCCCGCCACAGGCACGCCGTCCTCCTCGTTCGCCGAGGCGCCAGTCACTTCAACGTCATCACGCGGCTCGCTGCGCATGTTCATCCAATTCCCCCGGAGACAGACGCTAGCATGGTTGTCGCGCTGCACAACATGGCTGAACGGGAAACGGGCGTCATTGCTCCGGCTCCAGCTCGGCCCCAGGCGCCGCAAACACAATGCGCCGCGCCAACCCGAAGGAATGCCCAGCGCGCAGCATCGCGGCGATCTGCCGCTCGCGCGTGCGATCGTCGGCAGGCCTTTGCGCATAGGGGCCGAAGCGGCGGCGGCAGGCAAGCGCCAGCGCGCTTTGCCACGCCTCGTCCGCGCTTTGTTCAAGCGCCGGTGCGGCATCCGCCTCCTCGACATGCGCGGCCCGGAGCGCCTGCGACACGCGCCGCACGCCATAGCCGCGGCGCGTGAGGGAGCGTGCCCGCGATTCCGCAAACAGGCCGTCATTGACATAGCCCAGCTGCGTCATTCGCTCGGCCAGTGCCACCGGGTCCGCGGGGTCACCGGACCAGCCGCGCTCGCGCACCTTGCGCGCGAGGTACGCCGTCAGTTTGCCGCGCGTTGTCGCAAACCGTTCGACGTAGCGGAGCGCCAACGCCTCGAGCTTGGCAGCGTCCAGTGGCGGCGGGGGGCGGCGAGCGTTGGTCATCCGCCTTCTTGTTGCCACACTGACATTGGAATTTGAACGTGGCGTTCTATCAGATGGTCGGCTCGGCTTACGGCCATTCTGATACGCGTCGGCGCCCTGGGCACCCCGAGCGAGATTTTGAGCAAAACAAACATGACAAGTGCGACCCTGACCCCCACCCCGAGCAACGATGCACAGCCGCGTCGGTTCGCCGATTTCGCGACGTTGGGCGACGCGCTCGATTATGCCGCGCAGGGTCAACGCGGGCTGAACTTTCATGATGCCCGCGGCACGCTGATCCGCCCCTATCCCTTTCGGGAGTTGCAGGCCGACGCCAAGGCGGCGGCCTATCGCCTGATCGCAGCCGGGATCGCGGCGGGCGATCGCGTCGCGCTGGTTGCCGAAACCAGCGCCGAATTCGCCGCTTTGTTTTTCGGCACCGTTTATGCCGGCGCCTGGCCGGTGCCGCTGCCCCTGCCCACCTCGTTCGGCGGCAAGGAGTCCTATATCGACCAGCTTCGCGTCCAGCTTGAGAGCTGCGATCCCGCGATGCTGATCTATCCGCCGGAACTCGCCGAAATGGCCGGCGCCGCCGCTGCGGCAACCGGGACCAAAGGCGTCGACTGGGCCGATCTGCTGGCGCGCGCCGCTGAGGCTGTGGACCTGCCCAAGGCTTCGGGCGATGACATCGCCTATCTGCAATATTCCAGCGGCTCCACGCGCTTCCCGCATGGCGTGGCGATCACCCACCATGCGCTGCTGAACAACCTGGCGGCGCATTCGCACGGCATGGAGGTGGTCGAAAGCGATCGCTGCATATCGTGGCTGCCCTGGTACCATGACATGGGGCTGGTCGGCTGCTTCCTGTCGCCGATCGCGAACCAAGTCTCGGTAGATTACCTCAAGACCGAGGATTTCGCGCGGCGTCCGCTCGCTTGGCTCGATCTCATCAGCCGCAATCCCGGCACGTCGATCAGCTATTCGCCAACCTTTGGCTACGACATCTGCGCGCGCCGCATGTCGAGCCAGACCAAGGCGGCCGACCGCTTCGACCTGTCGCGCTGGCGCCTTGCCGGCAATGGCGCGGACATGATCCGGCCCGACGTGATGCAGGATTTCGTGGACGCCTTTGCCGACGCCGGCTTCCAGGCGAGCGCGTTCCTGCCCTCCTACGGCCTGGCTGAAGCGACGCTGGCGGTGTCCATCATGCCGCCGGGTGAGGGCATCCGCGTCGAACTGGTGGAAGAAACCCAGCTTTCGGGTGTGCCCGCCGGCCAGGATCGTCCGCAGCGCTACCGCGCGATCGTCAATTGCGGCAAACCGGTGCGCGACATGGCGATCGAGATCCGCGAGGAGGACGGCACGCCGCTTCCGGAGCGTGCGATCGGCAAGGTGTGGTGCAGCGGGCCGTCTGTCATGGTCGGCTATTTCCGCGATCCGGAGGCGACCGACGCCTGCATGAAGGATGGTTGGCTGGACACCGGCGACATGGGCTATCTCTCGGATGGCTATATCTACATCGTCGGCCGGGCAAAGGACATGATCATCGTCAACGGCCGCAATCACTGGCCGCAGGACATCGAATGGGCGGTGGAGCAGCTTCCCGGCTTCAAGCAGGGCGACATTGCGGCGTTCGCGATTACCACCCCGGGCGGCGAGGAGACGCCCGCCGTGCTGGTGCAATGCCGCACCTCCGACGGGGAAGAGCGCAGCCGGCTTCGCGACGAGATCCGCGATCGGGTCCGCGCCGTGACGGGCATGAACTGCGTCATCGAGCTGATCCCGCCGCGCACCTTGCCGCGCACCAGCTCGGGCAAGCTGAGCCGCGCCAAGGCGCGCAACCTGTACCTCTCGGGCGAGATCAAGCCGTACGCGGTGGCCGCCTGAAGACAACGCTTAGGCCGACCCTAACGTAGGCGGCCGGTGAAGGCCCTGCACCCTGCATCGGTCAGGGCGCCGGTTCGCGTCCAGGAGGCTGGATTGTGGAAAAGGCAGGCAGCTGCGGACGGCCGCTTGAGGGGGCCGTTGGCTGGCGTTCGCGTTAGATAGGGCCAGCACCCCACGCCCGGGCAGGCGCTTATGATGAAGCTGTCATGAGCCCCAGAATAGGCCTGCCGGCTGCGCTCAGGCGGCGTGAGTGTCCGTCGCGCGGCGGCGTTGACGTGCCTTGGCGGTCAACACGATATGGCCGCGTTTCTCCTGCACCCAGCCCTGCCGGGTCAGGACTTCAAGCGTCTTGGGACAATCTCCACGCGAGATCATCAGATGCGGGCCGGCAGCCCGCGCAGAACCGAGGATGCGTTCGAGCAACTCAGCGGAAAGCCAAGCGCCATCGTCTTGCTGACCCAATGCGACCCCCCCAAGGGCTTACGGCATGGTGGATACCTAGCGGCTGGTGGACAGCGACTCTTGACCCACGTCAAGCGATTCGCTCCGCGCTGCAGACCGCCCGAGTGGAATCCCGGCCGAGCCGTTCAGTTGCGCAGAATGGTGGCAGAACGCTGCGGAAACGGACGACTGCCACTCCATGCCGGCGTCGCTCACTGCTCCCCGGCGCGACTCCGATTGTCGCGCCGGGCGCAGGCTGCCAACGCACTTGACCGTCAGCCGAGAGTCGCCCGATTGGCCACCAGATCGTCCACGACCGAGGGATCGGCAAGCGTTGACGTATCTCCAAGGCTGCCGATGTCGTTCTCCGCGATCTTGCGCAAGATACGGCGCATGATCTTGCCCGAGCGCGTCTTGGGGAGGCCGGGCGCGAACTGGATCACGTCCGGGCTGGCGATCGGGCCGATCTCCTTGCGCACCCATTGCTTGAGCTCCGCGTTCAGCCCGTCAGACCCGGTCTCGCCGGCGTTGAGCGTGACATACGCATAGATGCCCTGCCCCTTTACGTCATGCGGCATGCCCACGACGGCGGCCTCTGCCACACGCGGGTGAAGCACCAAGGCGCTTTCCACCTCTGCCGTACCCATGCGGTGGCCGCTGACGTTGATCACGTCATCCACGCGGCCGGTGATCCAATAATAGCCATCCTCGTCGCGGCGGCAGCCGTCCCCGGTGAAATACTTGCCGGGATAGGTCGTGAAATAGGTCTGAAAGAAGCGCGCGTGATCGCCCCAGACGGTGCGCATCTGCCCCGGCCAGCTGGCCGTGAGGCACAGGTTTCCGCTGGTCGCCCCGTGCAGCACTTGCCCCGTTTCATCCACCAATTGCGGGTGCACGCCGGGTAGCGGCTTGGTGGCGGAGCCGGGCTTCAGATCGGTCGCACCGGGCAGCGGCGCGATCAGCGCGCCGCCGGTTTCGGTCTGCCACCAGGTGTCGACGATGGGGGAGCGCCCCTCGCCCACCACTTCGTGATACCAGCGCCATGCCTCCGGATTGATCGGCTCGCCCACAGTGCCGAGCAGCTTCAGGCTCTTGCGGCTGGTCGCCTTTACCGGCGCATCGCCCTCTTTCATCAGCGCGCGGAGCGCCGTGGGGGCGGTAAAGACGGTGTGCACCTGATGCCGATCGACGACCTGCCAAATGCGGCTCGCATCCGGCCAGTTGGGCAGGCCCTCGTACATCAACGTCGTCGCGCCATTCGCCAGCGGGCCGTAGATCACATAGGTGTGCCCCGTGACCCAGCCGATGTCGGCGGCGCACCAGAAGACGTTGCCGGGACGGTAGTCGAAGACCAGCTCGTGGGTGAAGCTCGCCCAAAGGAGATAACCGCCAGTGGTGTGGAGCACGCCCTTCGGCTTCCCCGTCGAGCCGGAGGTGTAGAGGATGAACAGCGGGTCCTCCGCGTTCATCGGCTCGGGCGCGCACTCGGTCGAGACGCTCGCCGCCACTTCGTGATACCAGACGTCGCGATCGTGCATCGGCACGTCGTCGCCGGTCGCCTTGATGACGATCACCTTTTCAAGGCTGGGCGCGCGGGGTGCGGCGGCATCGACATTGGCCTTCAGCGGGATGCGCTTGCCACCGCGGCGGCCGCAATCGGCCGTGATGACGACCCGCGAATCGCAGTCCTGGATGCGGCCGGCCAGCGCGTCCGGAGAGAAGCCGCCGAACACGACCGAATGAATGGCGCCGATCCTGGCACAGGCGAGCAGGGCAAACGCCGCCTCGGGAATCATCGGCAGATAGACGGTGACCCGGTCGCCCTTGCGGACGCCCTGCGCCTTCAGGACATTGGCGAAGCGGCAGACCTCCTCATGGAGCTGCGCATAGGTGTAGCGCCGCGGCTCCTCGCCTGGCTCATCCGGTTCCCAGATGATGGCGATCTGATCGCCGCGCGTGGCGAGGTGTCGGTCCAGGCAATTGGCCGCGACATTGAGCACGCCGTCCTTGAACCAGCTGATGCCGAAGTCGGCTTCGTCGAAGGACCATTCGCCAGCGACGGTGGGCGCCTTGACCCACTCCAGCCGCTTCGCCTGCTCCAGCCAGAACGCGTCGGGATCGGCCGCGGCGGCTGCGTACATCGCGTCGTAAGCGGCGGAACCGACCTTTGCCTCGGCGGCCCATTCCTCGGGCACTGGGTACAGCAGCTGCTCGGCCATGCATCGTCTCCTTTTCCTGCGTGATGGCCGCGGAAAAGCAGGGTTGGCAACCGTCTTGGGCAGGAATTCGCGCGAGACCGGGTGCGGGGCGCCGCGATCAGATCAGCGGATCTGCTCCAAAACGCCGTCGATCACGAACTGCACCGCGAGCGCCGCCAGCAATACGCCGAGCAGCCGCGTGATCACCGCCTCGATCTTGTGGCCGAGCAGGCGCATCAGCGGTCCGGCGGCAAGCAGCGCGGCAAGCGTCAGCAGCAGGATCGTGCCGAGCGCGGCGAGCACGACCAAAGATCGCTCCAGCCCGTCGTTGCGCGCCATCAGCAGCATGACGCTGGCGATCGAGCCGGGCCCGGCGATCATCGGCATCGCCATGGGGAAGATCGAGACGTCTTCGGCCTCCTCGGGCGTGATATTGGCCGCGCGATCCTCGCGCCGCTGGGTCCGCTTTTCGAACACCATTTCCAGCGCGATAAGGAACAACATGACACCGCCGGCTATGCGGAATGACGCCAACTCGATGCCGAGCCCCTTGAGGAGCTTTTCCCCGAACAGCGCGAAGACGAGCAGGATCGCCGCCGCCACACCGACTGCCCGGATCGCCATAGCCCGGCGTTGCACCGCGCTCGCGCGGTTGGTCAGCCCGGCATAGATCGGGGCGCAGCCCGGCGGATCGATCACCACGAAGAAGGTGATGAGGGCGGAGATATAGAGTTCGATCATGAGCGCCTCGGCCTGGGCGCTGGCACCCGATCATCGATCACTGTTTCGTATGCGGCGCCGGTCCAGAGTTGAACGGTGAAGCGATGGCCCCCGTCGGGCGCGACCTGCCAATGCCAGCGCAGCGTTGCGTCGGCTGAAGCACCGCCGCTGTCCTCGGCCTCTTCATTATAGGTGGGCGTTCCCTTGCACGACGCACGCCGGACCACCGGTTGCGCCGCGCGCGCACGGGGGGTCTTCAGGTCTGCCCCATTATCGAGCAGCCAGCGCCAGGTGCCGTCCGGCTGCCGTTGCCAGATCGTGGAAAAATAGCTCGAGCGATTGCCCGGCCACAGCGCGCCGCCGGTGTTTGCGGCCGTGATCCCGTCGCACGAAACGAAGCTCGCAGTGGGCCACCAATCGACCGACAGGGGCGGATCCGGCACATCCTTCAGCGCCGTCGCGACCGGCTGCGGCGGGAGGAAAATCGCGTCCTTTGCAGCCCATTTCCGAAATGCCGTCCACTGGCCGAGCTTTTGCGCGTCTGCGGCAAAGGCGCGCTCCGCCTCAACGGCGGTTTGCGGCGCGGTGCTTGCCAGCAGCAGCGCGAGCAGCACGCTCAGATATCCTGCGAGAGGGTGACGCCCTCACGCCGTGCGGCGGACACCAACGTATTGCGCAGCAGCACTGCAATGGTCATCGGCCCCACGCCGCCGGGCACCGGAGTCATCGCACCGGCAACCTCGGCGCAAGCGGGATCGATATCGCCGACAAGACCGGCCTCGGTGCGGTTGATGCCCACGTCGATCAGCGTTGCGCCGGGCTTGGTCCAGTCCGGCTTCACCATTCCGGCTCGGCCCACCGCGGCCACGACGATATCGGCGCGCTTGACCACTGCGGGCAGATCGAGCGTGCGCGAATGCGCGACGGTGACGGTGCAGCTGTCGCCGATCAGCAATTGCGCCATCGGCTTGCCGACGATGTTGGAGCGCCCGATCACCACGGCATCCAGCCCGGTGAGATCGCCATGCACGTCGCGCAGAAGCATCAGGCAGCCGAGCGGCGTGCAGGGAACGAAGCCCGGCAGACCCGTGGCGAGCCGCCCGGCGTTCACCGGATGGAAGCCGTCCACGTCCTTGTCGGGATCGATGCGGGTGATGATCGCGCTTTCGTCGAGGTGACGGGGCAGCGGCAATTGCACCAGGATGCCGTCGACGGCGGGATCGGCGTTCAGCTGATCGACGAGCGTTTCCAGAGTCTCCTGGCTGGTATCTGCCGGCAAGCGATGCTCGAAGCTCTCCATGCCGGCGGCGATGGTCGCCTTGCCCTTGGAGCGGACATAAACGGCAGAGGCGGGATCCTCGCCGACCAGCACCACGGCGAGACCCGGCTTGCGCCCGGCCTTCGCGATGACCTCAGCCGCGCCTTCCGCCACCCGCGCGCGCAGGCCAGCGGCAAATGCTTTTCCGTCGATGTTCCGTGCCGTCATGCTTGCTGGCCATAGAGGCTCGCGGCGATACGCGCCAGCGCAGCGGGCTCGCCGACGACGAACAATCGCTTGAGTCGCGCGGTATCTCCGCCGACGATCCGCACCGCGCCGCGCGATACGCCGAATGTCTTGGCAACCAGGGCGAGCAGCGCCGCATTGGCGGCGCCATCGACCGGCGGCGCGCTGACGCGGGCCGCGAAATGCTCCGGCGTTCCGGCTTCGAGGAGGTCGCGGCCGCCGCGCGGGGTCAACCGAACGGCGATCGCAATGCCATCATCGGCGGGCCGCCAGGCGCTCAGACTCCGCTCATCACGACGCTGGCCTGCACATTGTTCAGGATGATCGTGAGGATGGCGATACCGATCAGCACCACCGCCGGCGCGAAATCGATCCCGCCGGTCTGCGGCAGGATGCGGCGGATCGGGCGGTACAGCGGCTCCGTCAGCCGATCGAGCCCCTGATACAGCGACCGAACGAAGTTCGACTGCATGTTGACCACGTTGAACGCCACCAGCAGCGACAACACGAACTGGATGACGATGACCCACCAGATCACGTTCAGCAGGACCTGAAGGATCTGGACAATGGTGAGCATCAACAAGGGCAATCTCCGTTCGGGTGTATCACGTCATTAGCACAGTTGGGCATCGACCAGCAGCCGATCAAGCCTTGCGGATCAACGTGCCGGCACCCCGGCGGGTGAACACTTCCAGAAGCATACCATGCGGCACACGTCCGTCGAGCACCACCGCGGCATCGACGCCCGACTCGACCGCGGCGACGCAGGTCTCGAGCTTGGGGATCATCCCGCCCGAGATCGTGCCGTCGGCGCGCAGGCCGGCAACGTCCTGCGGCGTCAGATCGCTCATCAACTCGCCTTGCTTGTCCAGCACGCCGATCACGTCGGTGAGCAAAAACAGGCGCTTGGCCCCAAGCGCGACCGCGATGGCCCCTGCCATCGTGTCGGCATTGATGTTGTAGGTATGCCCGTCCGCGCCGATGCCGATCGGGGCGATCACCGGGATGATGCCATCGCGGCTGAGCGTATCAACGATGCGGCGGTCCACCGCCACCGGCTCGCCCACGAAGCCCAAGTCAACCTTGCGCTCGATGCCTTGCAAGGCATCCGGCTCGCTGCGGCCGACCTTTTCGGCCTGCACGAGCCCGGCGTCCTTGCCGGAAATGCCCACCGCGCGCCCGCCGGCACGCCCGATCCAGGAGACGATGTCCTTGTTGATCGATCCCGCGAGGACCATTTCGGCGATATGCGCGGTTTCCGCGTCGGTGACGCGCAGGCCATCGACGAAGCGCGATTCCACGCCCAACCGCTTCAGCATCGATCCGATCTGCGGCCCACCGCCGTGGACGACGACCGGGTTGATACCCACGGCCTTCAGCAGCACCACGTCCTCGGCGAAGTCGCGCTGCGCCTCGGGATCGCCCATCGCGTGGCCGCCGTACTTCACGACAAAGGTCGCACCGGCGTAGCGCTGAAGATAGGGCAGCGCCTCGACGAGCGTCTCGGCCTTGGCCAGAAGCTCGGGCGAAGGGGTGTTATCGGTCATATTGCGCTCGCCTAGCCGACCGCGGGCGAAAGCAAAACCGCCCTCGCCGTACGGCGCGAATGTTGACAATGTTGAGACGCCGGCGCGTTTTTCTCCAACCGCCTCAACATTCGCTTTTTCATCCCAAACGCTATCGCACGCACGCGGCGTGTAGGACAGGATCTCACCGATCCAGCCGTCGCCCAAGCGCCACGAAGCCATAGATGAGTGGCGGCACGAGCACGATCGACAGCACGACCTTGGCGATCATCTGCCCGACCAGCAGCTGCCCGATCGGGAACACGCCGTAGAATGCGATGGTGACGAACAGGAGCGTGTCGACAATCTGCGACAGCACGCTCGCTACACCCGCGCGCAGCCACAGCAATTGCCCGCCTTCGCCGCCCTTCAGCGCGGCAAAGATGGTGACGTTGAGCGTCTGCGACGTGCCGTAAGCGATGATCCCACCCAGCCAGATGCGCGGCGTTCCCGTCATCATCAGCTCAAAAGCGTTGAGGCGCTCGGCCTCCATCTCGGGCGAGGCCGGCACGGCAAGCACCACCAAAGTCAGCAGCAGCGAAATGATGAGCGGAATGAAGCCGATCTGCACCAGCCGGTTCGCGACCTGGCGCCCATGCAGTTCGGCAATCGCGCTGGACGTCGCGACCAGTAGCAAAAAGGCGAAGATGCCGGCCTCCACCGCCAGCGGCCCCAACGCGACCTGCTTGTTGCCGAGCACCCCGGCGATGCACACCATGCCGCCGTAGAAGATCGAAAAGGCGAAGAGCGAGCGCGCGATCGGCGCTGGAGCGCGTGATTCCATCCGGTTGCCGGTACATTGCCCGACTGCCGAGCGAAAGCCCGCACGCGACAGCACCTATTCCACACTAGCCCCGCCCCGGACGGGAGCGGCCGGAAGCAGCCCTGCGGCACAGTGAGGGGAGCGGACCGGCACGCTGATCCATCGCGCTTGTCGAATGGCTGCGCGCATCCCTATGATGCGGCCAGAAAATAGCATCCGGCGGCACGTTCCGCCCGCAAAGGGAAGTGTCGCAGTTGAGCCGTTTTCTCATCGGCATCGCCGGTATCGTCGTGATCCTTGCGCTGGCGGTGGCGCTGTCCACCGATCGGCGGTCGATCAGGCCGCGCGTGGTGCTTAGCGCCTTTGCGCTTCAGGTCGGCATTGCCGTGCTCGTGCTGTACGTGGACTTCGGCAAGCGCGTACTGTCGGGCATGTCCGCGGGCGTCTCGAACCTCCTGGGCTATGCCAAGGCAGGCGTCGATTTTCTGTTCGGCCCGCTCGCCTCGCCGGCGATCGGCGGCAACAGCTTCGCGATCGCTGCGCTGCCGGTGATCATCTTCTTCGCGAGCCTCGTCTCGATCCTCTACTACCTGGGCGTCATGCAGGTGATCGTCCGCTGGCTGGGCGGCGCGATCGAGAAAGTGATCGGCGTATCCAAGGTGGAGAGCCTGTGCGCCGCGGCGAACGTCTTTGTTGGCCAATCCGAATCGCCGCTCGTCATCCGGCCATATCTGGCGGGTCTCACGCCGCCGCAGCTGTTCACCGTCATGACCAGCGGCATGGCCGGCGTCGCGGGTACGATCCTGGCGGCTTATGCCTCCATGGGCATCCCGATCGATTATCTCTTGGCGGCAAGCTTCATGGCCGCGCCGGGCGGCATCCTGATGGCAAAGATCATCATGCCCGATGGCAGCGTGACTCGCGAAGGCGAACTGCCGCTCGGCGACCTGCCCGATTCCGACATCGAGATCCGCGTGTCCGAAGCGCGCATGAGCGCCCATCCCGCCAGCCTGCCGCCGGAAGAGCCGGCCGGCGAGCCGATGCCCGACGCGACGCACGACGAGGAAAAGCCCGCCAACCTCATCATGGCCGCCGCGCAGGGTGCGCAAACCGGCGTGCGGCTGGCCGTGGCGGTGGGTGCGATGGTGCTGGCGTTCGTGGCACTGGTGGCGCTGGCGAACGGCATCCTGGGCGGGATCGGTGGCCTGTTCGGCCGGCCGGACCTCAGCTTCCAGATGATCCTCGGCTATTTCTTTGCGCCGATCATGTTCCTCATCAACGTGCCTTGGGACGAGGCGCTGCGCGCGGGCGGCATGTTTGGGCAGAAGATCGTGCTGAACGAATTCGTCGCCTATATCGATCTCGGGCGGCAGACGCCGACGCTGTCGGCGCGCACGGTGGCGATCATGACCTTTGCGTTGTGCGGTTTCGCGAACTTCTCCTCCATTGCGATCCAGATGGCGGTGACGGGCAACCTCGCGCCCAACCAACGGCCGATGATCGCCAAGCTCGGCATCCGCGCGCTGCTCGCGGGGAGCCTTGCGAACCTTATGTCGGCGGCCCTGGCGGGATTGCTGATCGGCTGAAAACCCTAGTGGGCCGGCGAGCCGCCGCTTAGCCACTGTCCGTCAACCTAAACTCGTTTCAGGGTCCACCGCACCGCAAGCTCAGTCGCCGTTGGTGGCACGATGGATGCTGAAACAAGTTCAGCATGACGAACCAGGAACGCTACTTTCGCCCAACTTGCGGACATTCGGAGGCGAGCCTAAGCTACGATATGGCAGATGTTCGCCAACGTGCGCTTTCCGTGGCGCTGTTCGCTTTAGCGCTAGTTATTGGCACGATCGTGTCCGTTGGCGAGCGAGTGGTATTCGCAATTTCATTGAACCGTGCCGTTGACCTAAGTGAAGCTGGGGTGATCGCCTCGAACGCTGTACTGACCGCCTTTCCATTCTTTTACCTAGCTGTTCGGAATTCTGTTCGGGCACTGCCTTGGCTGCTGGGCATAATGCTAACGCTGGCTGCAACAGGGTGGTGGCTAAGCAAAGGCATAGCCTACCAGAAGGCTCCCGATGGCTCCGGCGTGGACATGTTTGGAGCCATGATTATGTTTCTCGCACCTTTTGCGATTACTGCGATCGTCGGTTTTGCGGACACTCGCAAAACTCGCGGCTGAACGGCCGCTTTCCTCCCAAAGTCCGCCATTCGTTCAGGCTTTCCCGCCAACGCTCGCCTGCAGCCCAACTTACCCCCGCCCCAGCCGCATGCGCTTGCGCAAGCCGCCGGGCATCCAGCGCGACGCGAACGCCAGCCGGCGCGCGGTCCTTCCCACCAACGTGTGAAGCCGGTCGCCGTGCACTGCGGACCAGGCCGCTTCTGCCACCACTTCGACGGGCGTGAACTCCAGCCCCGCCTCCACCACCGTCTCGCGCACGCTGCGGTTCGATCCCCCCACCGCGGCCGTCAGCAGCGGGGTGTCGATGAAGCCCGGCATCAGGCTGCGCACGCGAATGCCTTCGCCTGCCCATTCGCCGTCGAGCGCCTCGGTCAGCCCGCGCACCGCGAACTTCGTCGCGGAATAGATGGCGGCACCCGCCGTGCCATAGATGCCTGCGGCCGACGCCGTGTTGAGCAGGCATGAGCCCGGCGTCGCCGCCAGATACGGATGGCCCAGCCGCGCGCCGTACACGACGCCCTTGATGTTCACGTCCAGCGCGCGATCGATGTCTTCCAGCGAGGCGGCGCCGAACGGGCCGCCCACCGCGACGCCGGCATTGTTGAACAGCACGTCGAGCCGCCCGCCGCTCGCCTGGGTGAATTCGGCCAGCACCTCTTCCCAATCCTCGGGCGAGCGCACGTCCATGAAATGGCTGGTGGTCCGGTCCGCGGGCAACATCGCGGCCGTTGCCTTCAATCCTGCCTCGTCACGATCGGCGAGACCCACCCGCCAGCCGCGATCGGAGAACAGCTGTGCCACCGCCCGGCCGATGCCCGAGGCGCCGCCGGTAATAAGGATCGCTTTCATCCCCGCTCCTCCATTTGACCTGGCGCGCCGCATCTCGCATCCTCCGGCGCGATGCCAGTGGAATCGCCTGGTCCCGCCGTCGGATTTCACGACGTGACCAAACGGTTCGGCGCCGGCGCTCCCGCTGTCGACCGCGTGTCCCTCGCCATCGAACCGGGCAGTTTCGTGGCACTGGTGGGCACGTCGGGCTCGGGCAAGTCGACACTGCTGAAGACGATCAACCGGCTGGTCGAGCCGACTTCCGGTTATGTGACTGTCGACGGCGAGGACGTGAGCCGCCTGCCGCCGCCCCAGCTCCGTCGCTCCATCGGCTATGTCTTCCAGAATGTCGGTCTTTTCCCGCACCTCAATGTCGCGGAGAATGTCGCGCTTCCGTTGCGCCTTGCGGGGCGACCCGACGCCGAACGGGTGAACGAGCTGCTCGATCTGGTCGCGTTGCCGCGCAGCCTCGCCATGCGCTTGCCGGCCGCGCTTTCGGGCGGGCAGCGCCAGCGCGTGGGCGTGGCGCGCGCGCTGGCGGCCGGGCCGCGGCTGATGCTGATGGACGAGCCGTTCGGCGCACTGGACCCGGTCACGCGCGATTCGCTGGGCGAGGCGGTGCGCATGCTTCACCAGCGGCTGGAGCTGACCACCGTGATGGTCACCCACGACATGGCGGAAGCGTTGCTGCTCGCCACCCGCGTCCTGGTGATGCAGGACGGGCGGATCGTCACGGACGAGACACCGGCTGGCCTTTTGGCGGGGCGCGGCGGGGACGCGGCGCAGGCCTTGGTGGCCGTGCCGCGCAGCCAAGCGCAGCGACTCGCGGAGCTGTCGCGATGAGCGGCGCGTGGGAGCGCGTTCCGGCGCTTGCCGCGCAGCACCTGACGCTGGCGATGGCCGCCCTTGCGCTGGGCATCGCGATTGCCGTGCCGCTCGGCTTCTGGTCCGCGCGCCGCCCGCTTGCGTCGCGGCTGGCGCTGGGCGCGGCAAGCATCGTGCAGACCATCCCGAGCCTCGCGCTGCTCGCGTTATTCTACCCCGTGCTGCTGTGGATCGGCGGGCTTCCCCCGCTCGGCTTCCTTCCCTCGCTGCTGGCCCTCACGCTCTATGCGGTGCTGCCGATCCTGCGGAACACGGTCACGGGGCTGCAGGGGCTCGATCCGGCGGTGATCGAGGCCGCCGACGGCATCGGCATGACGCGCCGGCAGAAGCTGCGGATCGTCGAGGCGCCCTTGGTGCTGCCGGTGCTGACCGCCGGCATCCGCACGGCCGCCGTGTGGACAATCGGCGCCGCGACGCTTTCCACCACCGTCGGGCAGCCGAGCCTCGGCGACCTCATCTTTGCCGGGTTGCAGACACAGGCCTGGCCGCTGGTGCTGGCTGGCTGCATCGCCGCCGCCGGACTCGCACTCGCGGTGGACGCGCTGCTTGGGGTTGCCGAACATGGCCTCGCGCGCCGCAAGCGCTGGCTGGCGTTTGCCGCACTCGCGATCCTCGCCGGCGGCACCCTTGCCGCGACCGCCCCGCTGTGGCGGAGCAGCAGCGACCGGGTGGTGGTGGGGGCGAAGAACTTTTCCGAGCAGTTCATCCTCGCGCGGCTGATCGGCGAGCAGTTGCGCGCGGCGGGCTATGAGGTCGAATATCGCGACGGGCTGGGATCGGCGGTAGCGTTCGGCGCCGTCGCGAGCGGTGCGATCGACGTGTATGTCGATTATGCCGGCACGATCTGGACCGGGCAGATGAAGCGCGCCGACGTACCGCCCCGCCAAGCGCAGGTGCGCGCGATCGGCGAATGGGCGGAGCGGACGCACGGCGTTTCGCTGCTCGGCGCGCTGGGCTTCGAGAACGCTTATGCCTTTGCCATGCACGAGGAGGAGGCCCAGCGGCTGGGCATTGCCACCCTCGCCGATCTCGCGCGCCGGGCGCCCGAGCTGCGGCTAGGCTCGGACCTGGAATTCCTGGAGCGGCCGGAATGGCGCGCGGTGGAGGCCGCTTACGGCCTGCGCTTTGCCGGTGCGACGCCCTACAGCCCGACCTTCATGTACCGCGCGCTGACGAGCGGGCGCGCAGATGTGATCAGCGCCTTTTCCTCGGACGGCCGGATCGCGGCGGACCGGCTGACGGTGCTTGCCGATCCGAAGCGGGCGATCCCCGGCTATGACGCGATCATGCTCGTCGCCCCGCGATGGGCGAGGGACAAACGCTTCACCGATGCGCTCCAGCCGCTGGTCAATGCTGTGCCGGTCGAGGCGATGCGCGAGGCCAATTACATGGTCGACCGTGACGCCGATAAGGCCACGCCCGAAGCGGCCGCCACGTGGCTCGCCGACAAGATCGGACAATAAGGCGCTACTACCTTCGTTCGCGCTGAGCTTGTCGGACACCCGTGCTCGTGAAACCCGGCTTCAGACAGACTCCGGCGAACGGTGGCGCATCACCCCAGCGTCAGCACGATCTTTCCGACATGATCGCCCGCTTCCATCCGCCGATGCGCTTCCGCGGCTTCGGCGATCGGAAACACCTTGTCGATCACCGGCTTCAGCCGGCCTGCCTCTGCATGTGGCCACACGGTGCGCGCCAGTTCATCCGCCACCATCGCCTTGAAGCCGATGTCGCGCGCGCGCAGCGTAGAGCCGGTCAGCGTCAGCCGGCGCATCATCACCTCGAAGATCGGGATGGTGGCCTTGGCCCCGCCCTGCACCGCGATCGACACGTGCCGGCCATCTTCCGCCAGGCACTTCAGGTTGCGCGGGATATAGTCGCCGCCGACCATGTCGAGCACCGCAGCGACGCCCTTGCCGCCGGTGATCTCCTTCACCCGCTCGACGAAATCCTCGGTCTTGTAGTTGATCGCGTGATCGGCGCCGAGCGCCTTGGCCGCCGCGACCTTCTCATCCGACCCCGCGGTGACGATGATGGTCACGCCAAAGATGTTGCACAGCGCGATCGCCATGGTGCCGATCCCGCTGGTGCCGCCGTGCACCAGCACCGTATCGCCCTCCGTTGCGTACGCGCGCTCGAACAGGTTCGTCCAAACGGTGAACAGCGTTTCCGGCATCGCCGCCGCTTCCACCATGGACATCAGCTCGGGCACTGGCAGGCACTGCCCCGCAGGCGCGGCGACATATTCGGCATAGCCGCCGCCCGCCACCAGCGCGCAGACCGGCTGGCCGATCATCAGCGATGCGACGTCGGGCGCCATCGCCACCACCTCGCCCGACACTTCCAGGCCATAGATGGTCGGCGCACCCGGCGGCGGCGGATAGGCGCCCTTGCGCTGCATCACGTCCGGCCGGTTCACCCCAGCTGCGGCGACTCGGATCAGCACTTCGCCGGGCTGAAGCGTCGGCACCGGCCGCTCCACTAGCGTCAAAACCTCGGGGCCGCCATGCACCTCGGGATCGATCGCCTGCATCATCGCCGGAATATCGTTCATCGCCGCTCCCCCCGTTAACCATTCATCGCTGAATGCATGGCCGCGCCTTATTGACTTCGCACCCGCAGCGGTCAACGATACGCGTCATGGATCTGGATGATATCCTTGGGTCCCGGCCCGACGATCCCCTAAGCGCCCTGTTGCGCCAGGATCTCGATCGCCTTTCGGTGGCTGAGCTGGAGGCGCGGATCACGGCGCTTGAGGGCGAGATTGCCCGCAGCCGCAAGAAAATCGACCATGTGGTGAACCATCGCGCGAGCGCGGACGCCTTGTTCAAGCGATGACCCACGCAGCATCGGCTGGCCATGATGCCATATGCCGGTGCGGGGCCACGAAGCCATTCGGCCTGCCGCTTGATGCGGGCCATCGCAATCACGACATTGTAGCAAAGGGCCGGACGCCTGCCCCCCAGACGTCGCTCCACGGCCCGGTTGGAGTATCCTGAATGCCATCCTTTGCCAGCGCTCTCGAGACCACGCTGCACAAGGCGCTCGAGGCTGCGTCCGCGCGGCGCCACGAATATGCAACGCTTGAACACCTGCTGTTCGCGCTCATCGATGATGAGCATGCGAGCCAGGTGATGACGGCGTGTGGCGTCGATCTCGGCGAACTCAAAACCACCGTTGCGCATTATCTCGACACCGAGCTTGGCGCGCTGAAGGTCGATCAGCAGACCGACCCTTCCCCCACCAGCGGGTTCCAGCGCGTTGTCCAGCGCGCGATCCTGCACGTCCAGTCGTCCGGCCGCGATGAAGTGACCGGCGCGAACGTGCTGGTCGCGCTCTTTTCCGAACGCGAAAGCTATGCCGTCTATTTCCTGCAGCAGCAGGACATGAGCCGCCTCGATGCCGTCAGCTTCATCAGCCACGGCGTCGGCAAGGGCGCGTCGGCACCCGAGGCCTCCGCCCCCAAGGGCGCCGAGGATAAGGAAGAGAAGAAGCCGGCCGAGAAGGGCGCCAAGGGCGAAAGCGCGCTTAAGCAGTTCACCGTCGATCTCAACGAGAAGGCGAAGAACGGCAAGGTCGATCCGCTGATCGGCCGTGGGCCGGAGGTGGACCGCACGGTGCAGATCCTGTGCCGCCGGTCGAAGAACAACCCGCTGTATGTGGGTGATCCTGGCGTCGGCAAGACCGCCATCGCCGAAGGTCTCGCGCGCAAGATCGTCGAGGGCGACGTGCCCGACGTGCTGAAGCCCGCCGTCATCTATTCGCTCGACATGGGCGCGCTGCTGGCCGGCACGCGCTATCGCGGCGATTTCGAGGAGCGGCTGAAGCAGGTCGTCAACGAGCTGGAGAAGCTGCCGCACGCGGTGCTCTTCATTGACGAGATCCACACCGTGATCGGCGCCGGCGCGACCAGCGGCGGTGCGATGGATGCGTCGAACCTGCTGAAGCCGGCGCTGTCGGGCGGCACGATCCGTTGCATCGGCTCGACCACCTACAAGGAGTTCCGCAACCACTTCGAGAAGGATCGCGCGCTGCTGCGCCGGTTCCAGAAGATCGACGTGAACGAGCCGACGATCGAGGATACGATCAAGATCCTCGCCGGCCTGCGCTCGGCGTTCGAGACGCACCATGACGTCAAATACACGCCCGATGCGATCAAGTCGGCCGTGGAGCTTTCGGCGCGCTACATCAACGACCGCAAGCTGCCGGACAAGGCGATCGACGTGATCGACGAGGTTGGCGCGATGCAGATGCTGGTGGCGCCTTCGAAGCGGAAGAAGACGATCACGCCCAAGGAGATCGAGCAGGTCATCGCGACCATGGCGCGCATCCCGCCGAAGAGCGTGTCGACCGACGACAAGAAGGTGCTCGAGACGCTCGAGACGGACCTGAAGCGCGTCGTCTTCGGCCAGAACAAGGCGATCGAGAATCTGGCGAGCGCGATCAAGCTCAGCCGCGCGGGCCTGCGCGATCCGGAGAAGCCGATCGGCAATTACCTCTTCACCGGCCCCACCGGCGTCGGCAAGACGGAAGTCGCCAAGCAGCTTGCGACGATCATGGGCATCCCGCTCCAGCGGTTCGACATGTCCGAGTACATGGAGCGCCACTCGGTCTCGCGGCTGATCGGTGCCCCTCCGGGCTATGTCGGCTTCGACCAGGGTGGCTTGTTGACCGACGCGGTCGACCAGAACCCGCATTGCGTGCTGCTGCTCGACGAGATCGAGAAGGCGCATCCGGACCTGTTCAACATCCTGCTCCAGGTCATGGACAACGGCCGGCTGACCGACCAGCACGGCAAGACGGTCGATTTCCGCAACGTCATCCTGATCATGACGACCAATGCGGGCGCCAGCGACATGGCGCGCGAGACGCTGGGCTTCGGCAATCTTTCCCGCGAGGGTGAAGACGAGCAGGCCGTGCAGCGGCTGTTCACGCCGGAATTCCGCAACCGTCTCGATGCGATCGTTCCGTTCGGCTATTTGCCGACGGAGGTCGTCTCGCGGGTGGTGGACAAGTTCATCCTGCAGCTGGAGCTTCAGCTGGCGGACCGCGACGTTCACATCAAGCTCGACGACGAAAGCCGCGAATGGCTCACCGCCAAGGGCTATGACAAGCTCTATGGCGCGCGCCCGATGGGCCGCCTGATCCAGGAGAAGATCAAGCAGCCGCTCGCCGAGGAATTGCTGTTCGGCAAGCTCGTGCATGGCGGCGAGGTCGTGGTGAAGCTCAAGGACAATGCGCTGACGTTCGAGATCGTCGGCGCGGCGCCCAAGAAGCCGAAGCGCAAGGGCGGCAAGACGAGGGTCGAGGCGGAGTAATCAAGAGGGCGCCGGTCGAAGGATCGGCGTCCTTTTTATTTGGCGAGTACGTGCCGACCACGACCAGCCGTCCATCGCGAAATTGGCGCCATTGCTGTTTGGCGAGTGTGCGCCCACAAACAACCGTCATCCCGGGCTTGATCCGGGATCCATCGGTCCGCCAATGCTGCGTGATGTCGTTGAGTCGGCGGTAGAGGCACCATCGCCCCGCCTCAAGTCCCGCGCGACGAAGACCGGGTAGCTCAGTCAACCCAATACGTCATGCCGGGCTTGTCCCGGCATCCAGACCTCCGCTCGCCCCACGACTGTGGAAAATGCGGAACGCTGGATGCCGGGACAGGCCCGGCATGACGAGTTTATTGACTTAACGAACCCGCTTGGAACTCACCCGCGCGGCTGCGACTTGCCCTTGTCCACCCACTGCGGGCCGTTCGACCGACACGCCGCACTGATCACCGGGAACGACAAGTCCGTATTGCGCGCCAGTGCGGAAGGCAGATCGGCTTGGCATTGTTGGACGGTGGCGTAGCGAACCGGCTCGACGCGCGCCTCGGCGCAGCCCGACTGGTCGTCGCCGCAGCCCATGATCGCCAGTACGAAGAAAATCGGTTGCATTCCCGCCTCCACTCTGACTATTCAACGCATTGCCGTCGACGAGTGTTCCGGCGTTAACGATCATTCCTTCGCTTATCGGCCCATTGCGCCAGCGCCGCTGCGCTCCGACATAAGCGAACAATGCCTCCATCCGACCCGACGACCCGCAGCGTCGACCGCCCGCTCGGGCCAACGCTCCGCCGCTTCCTTCCGTATCTCTGGCCCGCCGATGCCCCCGGCATGAAGGCGCGCGTCGTCGGCGCCATGGCGCTGGTGCTCGTGTCGAAGCTGGTCCAGGTCTATGGTGCGCCGTTCGCGCTGCAAGGCGCGGTGGACGGCATGGCGACGATCCCGCGCTCGCCCGCGTCGCTCGTGATCCTGTTGGTGGTGGGCTATGCCGCCGCGCGTTTCAGCTCGACGCTGTTCGACAATCTGCGCAACACCGTGTTCGAGAAGGTCGGGCAGGAGGCGACGCGCCGGCTCGCCAGCCAAGTGTTCCGCCACCTTCACGATCTGTCGCTGCGCTTCCACCTGGAGCGGCGCACCGGCGCCGTCACCAAGGTGGTCGAGCGCGGCACCAAAAGCATCGACACGATGCTCTACTTTCTCCTGTTCAACATCGCGCCGACGATCCTTGAGCTGAGCCTGGTGCTCGGCATCTTTTGGGTGAAGTTCGGCTGGCCGCTGGTCGCCGCCACGATCCTGATGGTGGTCGTCTACATCTGGTTCACCCGCAAGGTGACGGACTGGCGCGCGGCGCTGCGGCAGCGGATGAACGATCTCGATACCGGCGCGGTCGCCCATGCCGTGGATTCGCTGCTGAACTTCGAAACGGTGAAGTATTTCGGCGCCGAAGAGCGCGAGGCGCGGCGGTACGATGCGGCCATGAGCGCCTATGCCCGCGCGGCGACGAAGTCCGAAAACAGCCTCGCGTGGCTTAACGTCGGGCAGGCGGCGATCACCAATTTGATGCTGGGCGCGGGCATGGCGTTTGTCGTGTGGGGCTGGGCACAAGGCCGCTTCTCCGCCGGCGAGGTGGTGCTCGTCTCGACCCTGCTCTCACAGCTGTTCCGACCGCTTGATCTCCTCGGCATGGTCTATCGCACGATCCGCCAGGGCGTGATCGACATGGGCGCGATGTTCGATCTGGTCGATACGCCTTCCGAAGTGGTCGACGCCCCCGGCGCAAAGGCGCTGGCGGTCGGCGCCGGGCACCTCCGCTTCGAGAACGTGCGCTTCGGCTATGATCCCGATCGCGACATCCTGAAGGGCATTACGCTCGACATCCCCGCCGGGAGCACGGTTGCGGTGGTCGGCCCATCGGGCGCCGGCAAGTCCACCCTCGCGCGCCTGCTCTACCGCTTCTACGAGCTGACGAGCGGCCGGATCACGATCGATGGGCAGGACGTGTCGCAAGTGACGCAAGCATCGCTGCGCAGCGCGATCGGCATCGTCCCGCAGGATACGGTGCTGTTCAACGACACCATCGGCTACAATATCGCCTACGGCCGCGAAGGTGCCGATGAGGCCGAGATCAGGGCCGCGGCACGCGGCGCGGCGATCGCCGGCTTCATCGAGGCGCAATCCGACGGATATGACACGCGCGTCGGCGAGCGTGGCCTGAAGCTGTCAGGCGGCGAGAAGCAGCGGGTCGCGATCGCGCGTACCCTGCTGAAGAACCCGCCGATCCTGATCCTGGACGAAGCCACGTCAGCGCTCGACAGCCGGACGGAAGCGGACATCATGGCGACGCTCCACGCGATCGAGCGCGGCCGCACCACCATCGTCATCGCGCACCGCCTCTCGACCATCGTCCATGCCGACAAGATCGTCGTGCTGGAAGCTGGCCGCGTCGTGGAGCAAGGCACCCACGCCGAGCTGCTCCGCGCCGGCGGCACCTATGCCGAGCTTTGGGCGCGCCAAGCGAACGAACGCCGCGAGGCGGCAGAGGTCTCCTGATCAACGCTCTGGCGCTGGCAAAGACCTGCGCGTCTGGATCCCCGCGTTTGCGGTGATGACGTTTGTTTTCAGGCGCGGCCGGTCTGGCTCACCCCAGCAGGTCGCGATATTCCGGATGCTTGCGGATGAACGCTGCAACGAACTGGCATTGCGCGACTACCCTCAACCCTTGGTCGCGCGCGCTGTCGAGCGCGGCGCGGATCAGCTTGGAGCCTACCCCCCTGCCCTCGATCTCACGCGGCACCACCGTATGGGTAAAGACGATCCGCTCACCCTCGCGCTGATAAGCGGCGATTGCGCGATGGCCGTCCACGTCGAGCTCGAATTCCTGCTCGGCCCGATTTTCGCGTACCTTGTTCATGCCGAGAACGTAGTGGCTCGCATGGCCGGATGAAAGCACCCCTCGCGCGGGTGACAGGCCGGCACCGGGCGCCTAGAGCCACCGCAATGCCTGCCGATCCCGTTCCCGTTCTTCAGAAGCTGTTTGGTTTCCCCGATTTTCGCGGTGTGCAGCGCCAGGTGGTGGACCGGGTGCTGGCGGGGCAATCGACGCTGGCCGTTATGCCGACTGGCGCCGGAAAGTCGCTGACGTACCAGCTGCCCGCCACCATGCTGGACGGCACCTGTATCGTCGTGTCGCCGCTTATCGCGCTGATGCACGATCAGCTCCGCGCGGCCGAAGCGGTCGGCATCCGCGCCGCCACGCTGACCAGCGTTGACGAAAACAAGGCCGAGACGCGCGGCCGCTTTCTCGATGGCGCGCTGGACCTCCTGTACGTCGCGCCCGAACGTGCCTCGACCGCCGACTTCCGCGACCTGCTCGATCGCGGGCGCGTCGCGCTGTTCGCGATCGACGAGGCGCATTGCGTCAGCGAGTGGGGGCATGATTTCCGCCCAGATTACCGCCTGCTGCGCCCGCTGCTCGATCGTTACGAGGACGTGCCGCGCCTCGCGCTGACCGCCACCGCCGACGAACACACCCGCGCCGACATCCTTGAGCAGCTCGGCATCGGCACGGACGGGATGATCGTTGCCGGGTTCGATCGGCCCAACATCCGCTATTCCATCTCGACGCGCGACAACACCACGCGGCAGATTGCCGACCTGATCCGTGAGACGCCTGGTCCCGGCATCGTCTATGCGCAGACCCGCGCCGGGACCGAGAAGCTCGCCGAAGCGCTGCGCACCGCCACCGGGCGCCCGGTCCGCGCTTATCACGCCGGGCTTGATCCCGAGGTTCGCCGCCGCAACCAGGCGAAGTTCGTCGAAAGCGAAGACATGGTGATCGTCGCCACCGTCGCCTTCGGCATGGGCATCGACAAGCCCGACGTGCGCTTCGTCGCGCATGCCGGCCTGCCCAAATCGATCGAGGCGTATTATCAGGAAACTGGCCGCGCTGGCCGCGACGGCGACCCCTCGGTCGCGCACCTCTTCTGGGGCGCAGAGGATTTCGCGCGCGCACGCCAACGGATTGCGGAGGTCGATCCGCAGCGCCAGCCGGGCGAGCGCGCGCGGCTCAACGCGCTGGGCGCCTTGGTCGAAACGGCGGGGTGCCGCCGCCGCATCCTGCTCGCGCATTTCGGGGAAGACCCGCCGGCGCAGTGCGGGAATTGCGACAATTGCCTTTCGCCCCCCGCCGCCATCGACGCGACCGAGACGGCGCGCAAATATCTCTCCGCCGTGTTCCGCACCGGCCAAAGCTTCGGCTCGACCTATATCGAGGAGGTGCTGACCGGAAAGTCGTCCGAGCGCAGCCTGATGAACGGGCATGAGGCGCTGTCCGTGTGGAACATCGTCGACGGCGATGAGCGCGCGCTGCTGAAGCCGGTCGGCCGCGCGCTCCTGTTGCGCGATGCGCTGCGCACCAATCCGCATGGCGGGCTGGAGTTCGGCCCCGGCGCGCGCGCGCTGATCAAGGGAGAGGACACGCTGTCGCTCGTCGTCCCGCCCAAGCGCGAGCGGCGGCGCCGCGGCGGCGATGCGACACCCAACCCCTTGGGCGACGCCTTGTTCGAGGCGCTGCGCACCCGCCGCCGCGAGCTGGCCCAGGAGGGCGGCGTGCCACCTTACGTCATTTTCCACGATTCGGTGCTGCGCGAGATGGCCGCCCGCCGGCCGACCTCGCTATCGGCGATGGCGCACCTCACCGGGGTCGGGCAGCGCAAGCTGGATGCCTATGGCGAGGCGTTCCTGCGGGTAATCCGCGAGAACTAGCCGCGGGGCACCGCCGCTTACCCCGCCGGCGGAACCGCGCAGAAAAGCTTTCCACGCCCCGTTCTCGGCGGCACGAACCTGCGCTAGGGATCATCCATGCTCGACATTCGCCGTATCGATGATCGCATCGCCGTCGCCCCGCAGATCGACCCGGAGGACATCCCCGCGATCAAGGCGGCGGGCTTCACCGCCATCGTCAACAACCGCCCGGACGGCGAGGAAGACGGCCAGCCGAGTGGTGACGCGGTTCGCGCCGCCGCCGAGGATCACGGCCTCGCGTACACCGCGATCCCGATCACCCACGCTGGCTTCTCCATGCCGCAGGTCACCGCCATGATCGACGCCTTGGGTGCGGCGAGCGGCCCAGTGCTGGCTTATTGCCGCTCGGGCACGCGCTCGTGCAATCTGTGGGCGCTGTCGCAGGCGGGGCTCGGCGCCGATCCCGACGCGCTGACCAGCCTGGCGGGCGGCGCGGGCTATGACATCGCGGGTCTTCGCCCGCTGATGGACGCGGTGGCGCCTCCGCAATGATCTGGATCCTGGCGGGCGCCGCGCTCGCCACGGTGATCGCCCTTGGCGGTGCGGCCTTCTGGCTGTTCCGGCACAGCGGAGGCGTCCGCCTCCATGCGCCGGAAGACGCGATGCAGGCCGCCGATCAGGCGATCCCCGGCTTTGTCTCCCTTTCCGCCGCCGTCGGGCGCGACGGGCAGGCAGCGCTTGTCTTTGGCGAAGGATTGCGCGTCGCAGTGGTCAGGGTTCGCCGCGCGGGCCCAGCCGCTCGGGAAATCGTCTGGGGCAATGTGCGCGCGACGCGCGAGGGCATGCTGGTCGCGACGGGGGATTGGCGGCTCGGCACCGTGCTGATCGCCGACGTCGACAATCTCGACGTCCGCCGCCTCGCGCCCCAGCTTACCCGCGGCTGACGCTGCGCGGGCGTCTCACGTCACCAGCCGCTGCAACGCCGCTAGCGTATCCGCCTCTGCCGCGGGCTTGTCGGTGCGGATGCGCGCGATCCGCGGAAAGCGCATGGCGACGCACGACTTGTGCCGTTTCGATTCGTGGATCGAATCAAACGCCACTTCCAGCACCAAGGTCTTCTCCACCTCGCGGACCGGGCCGAAGCGGTTGACCGTGTTGTTGCGCACGAACTTGTCGAGCTGCTTCAGCTCCTCGTCGGTGATCCCGGAATACGCCTTGCCCACCGGCAGCAGCTCGCCGTCTTCCGTCCAGCAGCCAAAGGTATAGTCGCTGTAGAAAGATGACCGCCGGCCGTTGCCGCGCTGCGCATACATCATCACGCAATCGGCGGTCAGCGGATCGCGCTTCCATTTATACCACAGCCCGGCGCGGCGACCCGGCACATACGGCGCATCGCGCCGCTTCAGCATGACGCCCTCGATCGCGGCGTCGCGCGCGCCGGCGCGAATACCCTCCAGCTCGGTGAAGTCCGCCGCCTCGATCAGCGCGCTGACATCGAAGCGATCGGGGTCGAGCCGCGGCACGAAGCTTTCCAGCCGCGCGCGCCGCGCATGCCAGGGCAGCGCGCGCAGATCCTCCGCGCCGTCGAACAATATGTCGTAGAGCCGAACAAAGGCGGGCGCCTCCTCCAGCATCTTGGCCGACACCACCTTGCGCCCGAGCCGCTGCTGAAGCGCGTTGAAGCTCGCCGCGCCGCCGCCCTCGTCTAACGTGCCGCCCTGCGCTTCGCCGCGCACCAGCAGCTCGCCGTCGACCACGCCATGCTCGGCAAACGCCGACGCCACGTCGGGGAAAGCACGCGTCACGTCGTCGCCGGTGCGGCTGTACAGGCGCGTTTCGCCAGCGAGATGCACGATCTGCACGCGGATGCCGTCCCACTTCCACTCCGCGGCATAATCGGCAAGGTCGACGCGCAGATCCTCGAGCGGATGCGCCAGCATGAAGGGGCGGAACACCGGCACGTTATCCGCCGTCGGCTGCTCGCCACGTCCTTCGGCCCAGGCGAACAGGCTGGCGTAGGGCGCCTCGATGCCGTGCCACACCTCCTCTACCGCATCCACGTCGATCCCGAAGGCGTCAGCGAGCGCCTGCTTCGCCAGCCGCGCCGAGACGCCGACGCGCAGCGCGCCAGTCGCCATCTTGAGCAGCGCGAACCGCTCCTCGGCGTCCAGCACGTCGAGCATCTGGGCCAGCGCGGCAGGCGCTTCGCTGCGCGACAGGTGCATCAGTCGGTCGATCACCTTGCCGACCGAGAGCGGCTCGGGCTTCTCCGGCAGTACGGGCGCCGGCCAAAGCAGCGCAATGGTCTCCGCCGAATCGCCAACGAAATCGCGACTCATGCGGTACAGCACCGGATCGACCCGCTCCTCTATGAGCCCGCGGATCACCGCCGGCTTCACGCCGGGAATGTCGAGATCACCGGTCAGCGCCGCCATTGCCCAGCCCCGGTCGGGATCGGGCGTGCTGCGGAGATAGTCTCCAATGAGCTTCAGCTTCGCGTTGCGCGAACGGGTGTAGATCAGCGAATCGAGTAGCTGCGCAAAGGCGTGCATAACAGCACAACGCTTGGCGCAGCGGATGCGCTCCGGCTAGCGAGCACTGATGACACGCGCGCTCCGCTCCACCCTCCTGTTCCCTGCCCTGGCCGTCATCGCAATCGTTGGTGTGATCCTATCCGCCGACCGCCAGGCGCATGCCGATGCGGTGGTGCGCCGTGCGTCCCTCGCGCTGCCAAACTGGCCCGCCGATACGCCGCCAATCACCGTGGCGCTGGCCAGCGATATTCATGTCGGGGGCGGCGCGATGTCTCCGGCGCGGGTCGACCGGCTCATGGATCAGATCGCGGCCGAACGCCCGAGTCTTGCGCTATTCGCGGGCGACTTTATCGATGGCCACGACGCTGACACCGCGCGCGACGCAGCGCCGGTGCTCACCGCCGCCTTCCGGCGTCTGCGCCCGCCACTCGGCACGATTGCCGTGCTCGGCAACCATGACATCGACAGCGATGCCCAAAGCGTCACGGCAGCATTGCGCGCGGCCGGCGCCATCGTGCTGGAGAATGAGGCCGTGCGGGCCGGGCCTTTGGCGATCGGCGGCGTGGGCGACGCATATCGAGGACACGCCCGCCTGCGCGAAACGATGCGGCGGCTCCGCCCGCTCCCCGGCGCGCCATTGCTGCTCACGCATTCGCCGGACCTCGCCCCAACGCTGTCGGGAGAGACGCCCGTACTGCTGGCGGGGCATACGCATTGTGGGCAGATCGTCCTGCCGCTGATCGGCGCGCTGTGGATTCCGTCACGCTATGGCAGCCGCTATCGGTGCGGCATTATCCGCGAGGGCGGCCGAACGGTGGTGGTCGGCGCCGGGCTGGGCACCAGCCGCTTGCCGCTGCGGCTGGGCGCTCCGCCGGATTTCTGGCTGCTGACGCTGCACGGCGCGCAGCAAAAGGTGCCACGCGCCGTCCGCTGATCGCGCCCGTTCGGGTCAGCCCTTGCGGCTGGCCTCGAACAGGAACCAGGCACGCTCTTCCGCCTGATCGGTCCACTCATCGACGATGCCGCTGGTGGCATTATCCTTCGCCGCCTCGGCCGCATCCTTCACCGCGCGAAAGCTTTCCACCAGCTTCAGATTGTCGTCGCGCAGCTCGCTCAGCATGTCGCCGGCCGGCACGAAGTCGCGGTCATTATCGGTGATCGTCTGACGGCGCGAGATGTCGCCGATCGAGCGCAGCGTTACGTTGCCGGTCTTGCGCACGCGCTCGGCGATCGCATCGGTCACGCCCAGGATCTGCGCCGCCTGATCGTCCAGCAGCAGGTGATAATCGCGGAAATGCGGCCCCGAGACATGCCAGTGGAAATTCTTGGTCTTGAGATACAGCGCGTAGCAATCCGCCAGCGCCGAATTAAGCGCCTCGGCGACGGTACGGGTGTCGTTGCGCGGCAGATCGGACGGGGTCTTCAGGTCGGGGGCAATGTCAGCCACGGTGATTCGCTCCAGATGGAATGTTCGTTGCGTGAACGGATCGATCGGCAAATCGCTCCCGTCAATTCACCCCGCGCGAACATTGCATCAGATCAGGCGAAGCGCCGACAGGCCGAGAACAACGCCAACGAGCGCCAGCAGCAATGCCGAGCCGATGCGGATCGCGCCCTGTGGCAGCGCGAGCCATTGCCGCTCCCCCATCAACGTCGCCGGGATCGTCACCGCCAGCGCCCCAATCGTGCCGCCAACCGCCGCAAGCCACGGCAGTTCGCTACGCACGGCAAGCGCCAGCACCACGAATTGCATCCGATCGCCGAAGATCATGATCGCGAGCCCCAGCGTGCTCGTACCCGGCGCGCCGAGCCGCCACCCCTCCAGCCGATCCGGCGACCGGGACCGCAGCGTCGTGCTGAGTGCCGCAAGCACCAGCGCCAGTGCGAGCAGCAAGAGTCGCGCTTCCGCCGACAGCATGGGGGCAAGGATGATCCCGCCCACAACGCCCAGCGCATAATTGCCGGCGAGCGCGATCGCCGTGGCGATGATCACCACGATCGGCGCGCGAAATCGATCGGCAAGGATCGCCGCCAGCCAAGGCGTCTTGTCGCCCGCCTGGCAGATCGCGCCGAGCACCAATGCGGCCATCAATGCATCCATAAAGGCCGATCAGCTCCGTTTCCTGCCGTCCGCCGGCCGATCGGGATATGCCCGAGGCCGCGCATCCACTGTTGAACACCCATGCTCTTTGCGCCTACGCACCGCTGGCGCCGTCCGATCCACGGTCGTGACGGCGCGGCATGAAGGCGCCGTTAAAGCGGCGCTCGCTTGACTTTGCGGGCACGATCCTTCATGCGCCCGCCATTGAAAGCGGCGCGCCCAGCTCGCCGCTATTTTTTGTTTCGCTTCAAGAACAGGATTCGCGGGTCATGGCAAAGCCGACCACCGTCAAGATCAAGCTCGTCAGCACGGCTGACACCGGCTTCTTCTACGTCACCAAGAAGAACCCCCGTACCAAGACGGAAAAGCTGAGCTTCAGCAAGTATGATCCCGTCGTGCGCAAGCACGTCGAGTTCAAGGAAGCGAAGATCAAGTAATTCGCGCGGGATCGGCGAACGCGCTTGTTGCTTGCGTTCGCCCCCGCTGTCGGATCGCACGGGCACACACGCCTGCCAGGCACGTCGACCAGCCAACTGGTCGAACGCCGGCCGCTTGGATGCCACGCGATTTGCTGATGCTGGATACGACCATAACCGCCTGATCGCGTGATCGGGCGGTTCGTCCTATTTGCGCGAGCCGCAAATCACCGGGCCGCCGGCGATCGCCCGAACAGTGCAGGTGGCCGGCCCTGTCACCGTCACTTTCCCCAGGCCTGTGGTGGTGACCTGTGCGGTTTGGCGCGCCATGGCGATTGTTTCGCCCAGCCCATTCAGCTGCACCACCAGATCCTTCACCGCCAGTTTGGCGGCGTCGATGGTCGCCGCGCCGTCGCTGGTCAGCCGCGCGCGATTCGCCTGCCCGCCAACGATCAGCGTTCCCGCGCCCAGCAGCGCCGCGGTGAACTGATCCGCGTCCACCCGCTCCACCACCAGGCTGCCTGAGCCATGGACGGACACCGCAACCTGCTGACCCGTCATCTGGTTGACGCTGGTGCGGGCGCCCGCGGACACCGCCAGATTGGTGAGCCGCGGCGTGGAAAGCGTGATAATCGGCGGCGTCGCGTTGCGGGTGGCGAACCGCTCGCCCCAGCCGCCGGTGCCGAGCCGAACGGTCAAGGTCCCGCCATTCACCTGCACGGCGATCCGCTCGATCAGGTCGCGGTCACCCGCCAGCTTCGCGCCGGGCGATCCGCCGGCAATGATCCGAACCTCGAACGGCCCATCCACGCGCACCCGCTCGAAGCTTCCCACGGAAACGGTTCGGTCCGCCGCCATGACCGGCATGGCAACCGGCATGGCGGCCGACAGCGCCAGAAGGGGAATGAAGCGCGCGATCATGGCGTCGCCCGTCGCACCCCCCTAAGCCGCGTGCAAGGGCTCAGCGGCGGCAGCGTACCTCCCCGGCCCCCAGCTTGCTGACCTCGCAATCCGCCTCGGGGCCGAGATCCACGTCGCCTGCCCCCATGATGGCCACCTTTGCCGGTCCGCTCACCACCGCGCGGACGCTCCCGGAGCCGGCGATATTCACGTCGGCGCTGGTGGCGCGCAGCCCGCTAGCCTCGATGTCGCCGGAACCCGCGATATTCACCGACAGCGCCTGCGCCTCGCCGGCTGCCTCCGCATCCCCCGAGCCGGCAATCGACAGTTCCAGCCGACTGACCCCCACTCGGCCGAGCTTCAACGTGCCGGACCCGGCGATGCTGCCGTTGAAGGTGCCGCCCTCCACGCGATCAACCGTCACGTCGCCTGCTCCCGCCAGGCTGGCCGCTTCAATGCGAGGCATGGTGACGTAGATCTTGGCACTACCCGACTGCCAGCTGATCCCGCCGCGCTCGCGCGTGATGAGCAGCCGCTTGCCGTCCTTGGCGATTTTCACCCGCAAGACGGTGTCGGGATCGCCTTCTGCGCGAACGGAGAAGCCGGTGCCGACGCGAACGTCGACATCGTCTGGGCCGCGCTGATCGATGCTGGCGAAGTCGGCCACGGCGTATCTTCGCTCATTTCCGCTCCCGGTCGCTGCGACCCCGGGCACATTGTCGTCACTCGACCAGACACCGCACCCGGCCAGAGGGATCAAGAGAGCGAAGGCTAAACGGCGCATGATTTCCTCCTGTGTGTTGCCTTGCTAATACACAACAGTAAAGCGGGCAAGTGTCAGCTGCCGCAGATCACTCGCCCACTGCCCGCGCGCCGAACAGTGCATTTCGCGCCCCGTCCCAGGTCGACCATACCGCTGCCGGCGAGCGAGACCGTCGCGGGGCCGTCGACCACCGCGCGAACTTGTCCCGAACCGGCGGCTGAAACAGTCGCGCCCGACGCCCGAAGATCGGGCGCCGCGAACCGCCCCGATCCGCTGTTCTTCACCGTCAATTGCGCCGCCCGGCCGGCGGCTGTCACTTCGCCGGAGCCGCCGATCGACACTGCTAGATTGTCCACCGCCACCGTTCCGAGCGCCAGGCTGCCCGAGCCGCCGACGCTTGCCCGCAGGCTCTCTCCGGTGACACGGTCCACCGCCATGCGGCCCGAGCCGCCGATGCTGGCGCTCGCCAGTTGCGGCATGGTAATGATCACCCGCACCTGCCGGGCCAGCGATGCATTGGTATTTCGCCAGCCGTTCCGGGGCCGAAGCTGGAGTGAGCGCCCGTCTCGCTCGACGCGCAGTTCCGCCAGCGCGTTCGCCGGCCCGCTCGCGCGCACCGACCAGTCCGGCCCAACGCGGATATCAACCGAAGCGGGGATGCCGAGGCCGACGCTGTCGAAGCCGCCGACACGGTACACCAGCGCCTCACCGTCCCGCTCTCCCGTGATCTCGTCCGCTTGAGCCGCCGTGGCGCACAATGCGCCGGCGAACGTCAGCAAATATCCGGTCAGCCGCATGATCATCTCCCTGGTGTTTTTGTTGCATAATACACCGGGAAGATTACGGATGTAAACACAAGAAGGAGATCAAATGAAAAAGGGCGACCTCACTGGGAGGCCGCCCCTTTTTGACGACACGCACTGGTAATCGGCGGGGCCTCGCAGCCCCGCTCGAGCTCAGGCCGGCACCTTGTCCTTGTTGTAGATCGCTGCTGCTGCGCGGAGGATCTCGAGGATCTTTTCCTGCGCCGCGGGCTCGTCGATCTGCTCCATCGCAGCCAACTCGCGGGCGAGGCGGCTGCAGGCGCCCTCGAAAATCTGGCGCTCGGAATAGCTCTGCTCGGGCTGGTCCTCGGCGCGGAACAGGTCGCGGACCACTTCGGCGATCGACACCAGGTCGCCCGAGTTGATCTTCGCTTCATATTCTTGTGCGCGGCGCGACCACATGGTGCGCTTCACCTTGGGCTTGCCCTTCAGCGTTTCCATCGCTTCGCGCATCGTCTTGTCGGACGACAGCTTGCGCATGCCCACGCTCTCGGCCTTGTTGGTCGGCACGCGGAGCGTCATCTTTTCCTTTTCGAAGCGCAGCACGTAAAGTTCGAGCTGCATGCCGGCGATTTCCTGTTTCTGCAGCTCGATCACGCGGCCAACGCCGTGCTTCGGGTAAACAACATAATCACCGACGTCGAAATGCAGCGCCTTGGCAGCCATAGGAACCCGATCCTCTGGGTTGAATCACGCCACTGGCCCGACCATTCGAGCGTTGCCGCCCGCCTGTGCTCGTCCATCGTGACGTGAAAGGTTAGCGTCTCCAGCGGACGCGCTAGATCAATGCGTCCGTCACGGGCTTATATAGCAGCATTGCAACATTATTACTAGCGAAGATGAGTCAGCATCGCTGGCGCAACAGCTCCGGCCGCATGATCACCGGCGGATCATGCGGCTGGCATGTGCCAAACAGGGACTGTGTGACGCGTTAGGTTCAGTCGCCGGCACCGGGCTCGGCGGAGAAATACTTGTCGTATTTCCCTTCCTCGCCCTTGTGCTCATCGGCGTCAGGCGGCGTCTGATCCACCTTGCGAGTCACGTTGGGCCATTGGCCCGAGAAGGTGGCGTTCAGCTCCAGCCACCGCTCCAGGCCATTTTCCGTGTCCGGCAGGATCGCTTCGGCGGGGCATTCGGGCTCACACACGCCGCAGTCGATGCACTCGCTCGGATTGATGACGAGCATGTTCTCGCCCTCGTAGAAGCAGTCGACCGGGCACACCTCGACGCAATCCATGTATTTGCAACGGATGCACGCGTCGGTGACGACATAGGTCATGGCCGGCAAAACTCCTTCGATCGGCAGACTGGGCGCCGCTGCTATTCGGGCCGACTGCCAGCGTCAATCGCCGTCGCTCGCGTGTGTTCCATTTGTGCTGTCGTCGCCTGCCTCCAGATCGCGATAACACAGCCGCGCTTCGGGCGCCGGGCCGCGGCGCGGCGGCAGCGCCTCGACGCGCACGACGCGCACGGAGCCTGCCTTGAAGAAGGTGAGGACATTGCCGATTCGCACCGGCGCGTGGGCCCGGTCGATCGGCCGTCCATCGATGCGCAAACGCCCGTCGGCGGCCATCGCTTGCGCCACGTCACGCGTCTTGGCGAGCCGCGCGAACCACAAAAAGCGGTCGAGACGCATGCTCGCCTCAGTCAAAGGCCAGCTCCGCCAGCGCGGCAAAGACATTGTCGGGCCGGGGCCGCGCCGCCTTGGCCGCGGGACGCCCGCGCCAGGCCCAGCGCCCTTCGGCTGCCGGGCGGAAGCCCAGCTCCACCATCAGCCGCTCCACCGTGCCCGGCTCCAGGCCGATGGAGGTGGCGAGCGCCGGATCAGGCAGGAACGGCGCACGTCCCCCGCCGCTTTTGGCACGCGCCTCATGCGCCGCCCGCGCGATCCGCTCCACCAGATCCACGCGCACCGCCTGCGCCCCCAGCGGGCGGAAGCCGGCGGCGAGCGTCGCGCCGGGCGTGCCACGCGGCAGCACCGTCGCGCCCTCGCGCGGCGCCACGGGAACCGGGCCTCCCGCGGCGGCCAGCACCGCGTCGCGCCACGGCCGCGCCCGCTGCTTCAGCAGTCGCGGGTCGAACAGGTCGAGCGCGCCGATCGTCACGCCCGCCTTGCGCAGCCGGTGGCGATCAGGCGGAGTCAGCGCCTCCACCGCAGCCCGCACCGGCAAGCGCTGCGTCAGGCCGCCACCCGCCTCCACCGCCGCCGCCACGCTGCGCAGCGCCGGCGTGGCAGCCGGATCACGCGCCATCTCGGCCATCCTGGCGAGCACCGGCAGCTGCGCGCGCACCGCATCATCCACCCAGGCCTGGATCCGCTCGGTAACGGCGCGGCGCAGCACGGGATCGAGGCACTCGAGCGCCTCGTCCAGCTGCACCGATGGGCGCCCAGGCGACCGTCCGCGCACCAGCCGCGCCACCGCATGGTCCTGCCACACGACCACACCGCCCTCAGCCAGCGAGAATGCCTCGTTCGCCGCCGTGCTGAGCGCACCACCCCGCGCCGCGCGTTCGCGCGTCAGCTGCTTTTCCGCCGTTGCCAGCAGCAAGCGTTTGTCAGCCGCCCGCGCATCGGGCGCAACGACGAAGCGGAAGCCCTGGAGGCGCCCGATCGCATGCGTATCGATCGTCACTTCGCCTTCGGCGTCGATCTCCACCGGCAGGGCACCCGCGCCGGCGCCGATCTGCTTCAGCAACACGCTGGTCCGCTTGTCGACGAAGCGCTGCGTCAGGCTGGTGTGCAGCGCATCCGACAGCCGCTCCTCCACCGCCACCGTGCGCGCCGCCCAATGCTTCGGATCGGCCAGCCAGTCGCTCCGCTGGGCGATATAGGCCCAGGTCCGGATGGCGGCGACCCGGCCCGCGATCGTCTCCACATCGCCGTCCACGCGGTCCAGCCGCGCCACCTCATCGGCAAACCATTGGTGCGGCAGATAGCCGTCGCACAAATGCCCGAAGATGCGGCTGACGAAGCGGGCATGCGGCTCGACGCCCGATTTCTGGAAGTCGGGAATGCCGCACACCGCCCATAAACGATCCACCTGGCCCCGCGCCCGTGCACGGATCGCCGGATCCTCCGCCAACCGGCGCAGCACCGCGAGGTCGACCGATTCGGGCGCGGCGCGCAGCGCCTCGTGCTGCGGCGGCGCGCTCAGCGAGGCGAGCAGCGCGTCGACGCTCGACAGATCGGGATCGCCCTCGCGCCAGAACAGCCAGTCGAGCGTCGGGAAGCGATGCGCCTCGATCGCCAGCACTTCCTCGGGAAGAAAGGCGTCGGGCCCTTCCTCCGCCACGCCCCCAAAGGTGCCGTCGCGCTGGTGGCGGCCGGCGCGCCCAGCGATCTGCGCCATCTCGGCCACGGTCAGCCGCCGCCGCCGCTTTCCATCGAACTTGTGCAGCCCGGCGAAGGCGACATGCGCCACGTCCATGTTGAGGCCCATGCCGATCGCGTCGGTGGCGACGAGGTAATCCACCTCGCCCGCCTGGAACATCGCGACCTGCGCGTTGCGGGTGCGCGGGGACAGCGCCCCCATCACCACGGCCGCGCCGCCGCGCAGCCGCCGCAGCATCTCGGCCACCGCGTACACTTCCTCCGCACTGAACGCGACGATCGCCGAGCGCCGCGGCAAGCGGCTGATCTTCTTCGCGCCGGCGTAGCTCAGGTCCGAAAAGCGCGGCCGCTCGACGATCTCGACGCCGGGCACTAGCGCACGCACCACCGGCTTCAGCGCCGCCGATCCCAGGATCATCGTTTCTTCCCGGCCGCGCGCATACAGCAGCCGGTCGGTGAAGACGTGCCCGCGCTCCGCGTCCGCGCCAAGCTGCGCCTCGTCGATGCCGACAAAGGCGACGTCGCGGTCGGTTGGCATGCTTTCGGCAGTGCACAGGAACCAGCGGGCGTCCTTGGGAACGATCCGCTCTTCGCCGGTGATCAGCGCGACCCGCTCCGGCCCCTTCATCGCAACCACGCGGTCATACACCTCGCGCGCCAGCAGCCGGAGGGGAAAGCCGATCATCCCGGATGAATGCGCCACCATTCGCTCAACCGCGAGGTGCGTCTTGCCGGTATTGGTCGGCCCCAGAACCGCTGTGACGCGGGCGTTGTCTTGGCGAGCCATGGTGCGGACAACATCGGGGGACTGCGCCCGCGAATCAACCATTCCCTTCCGGCGCATCAGCCGAACGGTTCGGCGCAACCGCGGCCGCTAAGCCCGCGGGTTAATTTGACTTTAGGGACTCGCCCCCACAACGCTTCTGCCTGCGCCGGGGGTGGATCGGCGATATCTAGCGTTTGGGGGCGCTCTTACTCGCCGTGTTCTTGCGCGAGCAGCCTGGATTGGAATTGGCCGGCGGCGCGGGTGCGCGCGGCTTCGGCCGTGCCGTGGCGCCGGTGCCGCAGCTGTCCTGGCGCGATCACCTGCGCAGCACGCTTCATGACGTGGATTGGATTCCCGATCTCGGCGCGCGGATCGGCAGCGGCACGTGGTGGCGTGGCCTTGCCACCTGCACCGGGCTGATTGCCGCCGCCGTGCTGACCGCGCCCGGCATTCAGCCGATCCCTGGCTTTATCACCACCAGCATGACCGCGGCGGAGCGCGAGGAAGCGCACACGCTCTCGATCGCGCCACTTGGTCTTGGCGCCTCCACCGGCCGGCGCATGGCGGCCAACGATCTGGTTCGCCCGCTGGCGGAAACGCCCGAGCGCCCGGTGATCGAACTCACCGCATCGCTCGGCAGCGGCGACAGCTTCGGCGCGGCGCTGCAACGCGCCGGTGTCGGCCGCAATGATGCCGCGCGCGTGGCGGATCTCGTCGCGGGCGAAGTATCGCTCACCGATCTGAAGCCTGGCACCGTGCTGGATCTGACGCTTGGTCGCCGCAAGGATCGCCGCACCGCCCGCCCGCTGGAAAAGATTGCCTTCCGCGCGCGTTTCGATCTGAACCTCGCCGTCCACCGCGAGGGCGATGACCTCACGCTGGAGCGGCGCCCGATCGCGATCGATCGCACGCCGCTGCGCATCCAAGGCGTGGTTGGCTCCAGCCTCTATCGCTCGGCCCGCGCTGCCGGTGCGCCCGCCAAGCTGGTGGAGGCCTATATCAAGACGGTCGCCGCGCGCACGTCCATCGGGGCGATCGGGGCAGACGATCGCTTCGACATCATCGCCGATCACGCCCGCGCCGCTACTGGCGAAGTGCAGATCGGCCAACTGCAATATGCGGGGCTGGATCAAGGCCGGAAAAAGCTGCGCCTCGTCCGCTGGGAAGATGGCGACGGCAATGGCGGCCAGTTCTGGGATGCGAACGGCCAGTCCGAACGCCGCGGCTTCATGGGCATGCCCGTTGCCGGCCGCGTCTCCTCCACCTTCGGCATGCGCCGCCACCCGCTGCTCGGCTTCCTGCGCATGCACAAGGGGATCGACCTTGCCGCGCCGCATGGCTCGCCGATCTATGCGCCGATCGAGGGCCGCGTGGCGATGGCCGGGCGCAACCGCGGTTATGGTAATTTCATCAAGCTGAACCACGCCGCCGGCGTCTCGAGCGGCTACGGCCATCTCAGCCGCATCGCGGTGCGCCCCGGCCAGTCGGTCGCGCGCGGGCAGGTGATCGGCTATGTCGGCTCCACCGGACTTTCGACCGGCCCGCACCTCCACTGGGAAGTGTGGAAAAACGGCCAAAACGTAAACCCGCGCTCCATCTCGCTCGCCAGCGTCGCCACCCTCTCGGGCGAGAAGCTCCGCGTGTTCAAGGCGAAAGTGGCAAACCTACTGGCGGTACGCGCGGCGAATTGATCGGCGGGCGGCTCAGTCCGCCTGACTATCTTTTGCGCATCGAAGTGGCAGCAGATTGACGCCGCCTGCCTTCGCCGGTTCAAGGCAGAAGGTCTTAACCTCTCTGGAGTATCGTGCTCGCCGGACGGCTGAGAGGGATGAGCAATGCGGTTGCGGAACCGCCCATGGAAACTGGTGCTTGGTGCCACTTTCGGAACATTCGCCCAGGTCTTGGTGGGCGCTGATCTCTTAGATGGCGAGGTTCATTTTCGAAGATACGGCACGATTGCCGTTGGCGAAAACCCCGGCGGGTTTGGCGCTTTCGTCCTCTGCTATCTCCTATTTTGGGCGTTCATCGTATTTCTCTGGTTTGTACTCAGGGACGAATGGTCGCTCGACTATAGAAGCCCAATGAAGCCGGAGTTTTATGACCCAGAGAAATCACGGCCATTCACGCCAGTTCAGAGCACCGTCTCCTTATCACCTAGCATTGAACGTGATGAAGCTAAGCAATGACGGCTAAGAGGATCAAGTTTAGACCGCCTGCCCAGCCGCCCACCCGCTGGCCCAGGCCCATTGGAAGTTATACCCGCCCAGCCAGCCGGTAACATCAACCGCCTCGCCGATCACATGCAGCCCAGGCACCCGCCGCGCCTCCAGCGTCTGCGATGAGAGGTCCGCGGTGGAGACACCGCCCACGGTAACCTCCGCCTTGGCGAACCCCTCGCTGCCATTCGGATCGAAGCGCCAAGCCGCCAGCCGCTGCTCCGCGGCGGCAAGCTTCGCATCGGGCAGGTTGGCCAGTTCGCCCACGACACCAAGCTGCTGCGCCAGCGCATCCGCCAGTCGCTGCGGCATCGTTGCCGAAAGCAGCTTCGCCACCCCGACGCGCGGCGTGGCGCGCTTGGCCGCGCGCAGCCATCCCGCCTCGCGCTCCGGCAGCAGGTCGACGGTGATCGGCTCGCCATGCCGCCAGTAAGACGACACCTGCAGCACCGCCGGCCCCGACAGCCCACGATGCGTGAAGAGCATCGCCTCGCGGAACGCCGCCTTGCCGCTGCGCGCCACTACCTCGGTCGCAACCCCCGCCAGCGCCCGGAAGGGATCCTCGCCGCCCAGCGTCAGCGGCACCAGAGCCGGCCGCGGCTCCACCACCTTCAGCCCGAATTGCCGTGCCAGATCATAGGCAAGGCCGGTCGCCCCCATCTTGGGGATCGACGGACCGCCGGTCGCGATCACCAGCGCCGGCGCACTCGCCTCCCGGTTGCCATAGCTGACGCGATAGCGCCCATCGGCATGATCAACCGCGCCGATCCCCTGCCCCAGCGCTATCTCCACCTGCCCCTTGTCGCATTCGTCCAGCAGCATGGCGACGATCTGGCGCGCCGACCCGTCGCAAAACAGCTGCCCCAGCGTCTTCTCATGCCAGGCGATGCCATAACGCTCGACCAGCGCGAGGAAGTCCGCCGCCGTATAGCGCGCCAGCGCCGATCGCGCGAAATGCGGGTTGGCAGAGAGGAAGCGATCCGGCGCCGTCCCCAGATTGGTGAAATTGCACCGCCCACCGCCCGAAATCAGGATCTTCTTGCCGGCCTTCTCCGCATGATCGATCACCAGCACGCGCCGCCCGCGCTGCCCCGCCACGCCGGCGCACATCAGCCCCGCCGCGCCAGCCCCCAGCACGATCGCGTCATAGTTAGCCATGGTGTCGGCTCAATGCAGCTTGGCGATCGACAACCCGTCCTTCTTCGCCTGTTCCTTCACCGATTCCTCGCTGCGCGTCAGCGCCTTGGCAATCGCCTTCAGCGCCATGCCCTTCTTGGCGAGCGTATGCAGCTTCTGGATCTCATCGGGGCGCCACGGCTGGCGGTGTCGTTCAAAGCGTTCGGCCATGGCAGCGCCATAGCGCGATCGGCAGGGCGCGTCACGAAAGCGCTTCGGTTAGCGCGGTGAGGAATGCGTCGCGATCCTCGATATGCGGGATATGCCCCAGCCCCGGCAGGCGGATCAGCGGGGCGCCGAACAGTGCGGAAAGCCGCTCGCCCTGGTCGATCGGTGTGACGCTGTCGGCCTCGCCCCAGATCAGTCGCACCGGCGGGCGCATCGTGCGAAGGTCGGCAGAATAGCGGCTCCGCTCGGCCGCATCCACCGCGAACAGATGGGGCAGCCACGCAGCATAGGCGGCGGTCGTCTCCCGCCGCCGCATCGGCAGGCGCAAGGTTTCGCGCCAGCGGTCGGCCGCGTCCTCGCGCGCCACCATCGTGCGCACCAGTGGCGCGAGCGCATGCGGATTGGTCAGCGTCGCGGCGACGAGCGGCTGCGCCAGCCCCATCGTATCAAGCGCGCGGATGCGGCTCGACCCGACGGGATCAAGCGCACCCAATGCGCCATCCACCATCACGAACCGCCCGACGAGGTCGGGTCGCCGCAACGCCAGTTCGGCCGCGGCCCCGGCCCCGAAGCTGTGCGCGATGACGATCGCCGGCCCGTGCGCCGCGGCATCCAGCACCGCGGCGAGCCGCTTCGCCTGCGACACTCGCCCGTAGCGCGCCTCCCGATCATGCTCGGAGAAACCGAACGGTGGCAGATCGATCGCAATTACGCGATAGCCGCGGCCGGCAAGGTGCGCTGACACTTCGCGCCACAGCCCGCTCCAGCCAGCGGTGCCCGGCACGATCAGCACGGGCGTGCCATGGGCCGGCCCCCGGATATCCGCCGCGACCGTGCCGAGCGGCGTGGCAATGCGGCGCTCCTCCGGCGGCATCACCGCACCGCGCTCGCGCAGGATCGCCGCCAACCAGACCGCGGTGATCGCGGTTAGCAGCAGCAGCGGGACGGGCAGTAGGCGGCGGGCAAGCGGTCGGGCCATTGCGGAGGTCATACATGACAAGCGTTGACGGATGCAGAATGCACGTCGATTCCCTCGGCAAGACCGATGTAGTCAGGCCGCCGCTCCGCCCGTTCTCCTGGCCCACGGGCGAGATGACGAAGGTAGTGCTGCTCAACGCTCCCGCGTCGCCGCGAATTTCACCTTGTTATAGCGCTCGGCGATATAGCCCACCTCCCACGCGCTCTTGGCGAGGAACACCGGATTGCCGTCGCGGTCCTTGGCCAGCGCGCCGCGATTGAGGTCCATGAAGTCCTTCAGCGCCGCCGGGTCTTCCGCCGAAATCCAGCGCGCCGTGTCGTACGGCGACGCTTCCAGCCCCGCCGCGACCTTATATTCCGCATCGAGCCGCGACAGCAGCACGTCGAGCTGCAGCTGCCCGACCACGCCGATGATCCAATTCGACCCAATCTCGGGATAGAACACCTGGATCACGCCCTCCTCGCTCAGGTCGTCCAGCGCCTTGCGCAGCTGCTTGGTCTTCGTCGGGTCCTTCAGCGCCACGCGCCGCAGGATTTCCGGCGCGAAATTGGGCAGCCCGGTGATCCGCACCCCAGGCTTCTCGCTCAGCGTATCGCCGACGCGCAGCGTGCCGTGGTTGGGGATACCGATGATGTCGCCCGGAAACGCCTCGTCGGCGATCTCGCGGTCCTGCGCGAAGAACAGGATCGGCGAATGCACCGCGATCGGCTTGCCATGGCCCGTCGGCGTCAGCTTCATGCCGCGCTTGAACGTCCCCGAGCACAGCCGCATGAACGCGATCCGGTCGCGGTGCTGCGGGTCCATGTTCGCCTGCACCTTGAAGACGAAGCCGGTCACGTCCTTCTCGCCTGGATCGACCGGCGCTGGCTCGGCCGGCTGCGGCCGCGGCGGGGGCGCGAAATCGGCGAGCGCCGCAATCAGCTCCGCGGGTCCGAAATCCTTCAGTGCCGATCCGAAATACACCGGCGTCAGGTCGCCCGCGCGATAAGCCTCGGCATCGAACGCGGCATAGCCGGCTTGCGCCAGCTCGATCTCCTCCGCCACGTCAGCGGGAAGCTCGGGCGCGTCCTCGACACGCCCCTGAAAATTGCGGCTGTCGCCATCGGGCCGGCTGATCCGGTTGGTCGTGAGGTCCAGCACGCCCTCGAACGTGCCGCCCATGCCGACCGGCCAGCTCATCGGGCACACGTCTAGCGCGAGCATGTCGGCGATCTCGTCGAGCAGCTCGAACACCGGCCGCCCCTCGCGGTCCACCTTGTTGACGAAGGTGATGATCGGCACGTTCCGCAGGCGGCATACCTCGAACAGCTTGCGCGTCTGCGCCTCGATGCCGCGCGCCGCGTCGATCACCATGACAGCCGAATCGACCGCGGTTAGCGTGCGATAGGTGTCCTCGCTGAAATCCTCGTGGCCCGGGGTATCGAGCAGGTTGAAGAACACGCCGTCCTTTTCGAAGGTCATGACGGAGGACGTCACCGAAATGCCGCGCTGCTGCTCGATCTTCATCCAGTCCGATCGCGCGCGCCGGTTCTGGCCCCGAGCCTTCACTTCGCCCGCCAGATGGATCGCGCCGCCGACATACAGCAGCTTCTCCGTCAGCGTCGTCTTGCCGGCGTCAGGGTGCGAGATGATCGCGAAGGTACGGCGGGGAGATGGCATGGTCGTCCTGGTATCTGGGAATCGCAGCCCCTTAGCCCGTCAGGGCAGGAACTGTCGAAGCCGGAGTTCGGTGGTCGAACCCCGGCTCACGAAGGTGAAGCGGACTGAGGTGGCTCAGCTGCGCGGCGTCGCGCGCTCGGCAATATAGGTGCTGACCGCGTCAAAAGTAGCGTCCAGCGTGTCGAACGCTTCGTCACGCTCGAACAGGTCACCGACGCGGCCCGGCAGTGACGGGCTGATCCCCGTGGCGCGCTCCACCGCTTCGGGAAATTTGGCCGGATGCGCGGTCGCCAGCGTGACGACCGGCACGTCGAGCTTCTGCCGGCGCGCCGCGGCCAGCGCGATCGCAGTATGCGGGTCAATCGTCTCGTTGGCGTATTCATGCGCCCAGCGCATCGCCATCGCCATGCCATCGGCATCCACGCTGGCGCTGACAAGGTGAGTCGCCGCGCCACTATGCTGCGCCTCGGTCAGCCGCATCGCCTTGCTCGCCTCGAACCCGCTCATCTGCCCGGCCAGCGCCACGCCGTCGCGCCCGCCGAGATCGAACAAGAGGCGTTCGAAGTTGGAAGACACCTGAATGTCCATCGACGGTGTCGCGGTCGGCACCACCACTGCCGAGGAATAATCCCCCGCCGACAGCGCACGGTGCAGGATGTCGTTGACGTTGGTGGCGACGACAAGCCGAGCCACCGGCAGGCCCATCTTGGCCGCGACATATCCCGCGAACACGTCGCCGAAATTGCCAGTCGGCACGCTGAACGCGATCTCGCGCCCGGGCGCGCCAAGGCGGACAGCGGAATAGAAATAATACACCACCTGCGCCATCAGCCGGGCCCAGTTGATCGAATTCACCGCGCTCAGCCGGAAACGACTCGAGAAATCAGGCGAATTGAACATCGCCTTCACCAGCGCCTGCGCCGTGTCGAAATTGCCGCGAATAGCGATGTTGTGCACGTTGGGCGCCCGCACCGTCGTCATCTGCCGACGCTGCACCTCACTGACGCGCCCCGCGGGGTGAAGCATGAAGATGTCGATGTTGGCGCGCCCGGCCACTGCATCGATCGCCGCCGATCCCGTGTCGCCGCTGGTCGCGCCAACAATCGTCAGCGGCCCCTCGCTGTCGCCCGTCAGGAACCGTTCGAACAGCAGGCCCAGCAGCTGCAGCGCCACATCCTTGAACGCGAGCGTCGGGCCGTGAAACAGCTCCAGCAGCCACTGGTCATGATCAAGCTGCTTCAGCGGCGTGACAGCCGCATGGGCGAACCGGCCATATGCCTGGTCGCACAGCCCCCGCAGTTCCTCGCGCGACAGCGAATCCCCGACGAATGGCGCCATCACCGCCACGGCGGTATCCACATAGGAAAGATCGGCCAGGCCCGCGATCTCGTCACGCGACAGCGTCGGCCAGACATCCGGCACGTACAGCCCACCGTCGGACGCGAGCCCGGTCAGCGTCGCGCCGCGAAAGTCGAGGGTCGGGGCGGCTCCACGGGTACTGATGTAGCGCATGGACGTGCCGGTTAGCTCCGCCGCCGCCCGGATACAACTACGCCAAGCTATCGCTGGGGAAAGCCCGCCTTGCTCGCACAGCGCTACACCCGCGCGGGCATTAGGCTTGGAGCCGGCCATCGAGTTCACTCAAGGCAAGACGCCTTCCGGCAAAGGCCAGGATCCAGGTGGGCTATCGACACAGACGGTAGCCACCCACGTCACGAGCTTTTCACCTAAATTCACCCACGACAGAGGTCGTGACAATGCCACACACACTACGTCACCCCGGCCCTGTGCCGGGGTCCAGCCGTCCGCAAACGCGATAGCTTGAGGTCCGCGGCACTCTGGATGCCGGGACAAGCCCGGCATGACGCTGTCGTATAGCGCTTACCTGGCCCTACGCGCCGCGCGATCTCAAGCCACGCCCAACTCAGGCCCGCCTCTCCACGTTCGTGCCGCCCCTGGCGAAGCACGTACCCGAACCGTCAGAACCGCAGCCCCGCCCTCAGCGCCCGATCCGCCGCCGTAGCGCGACCACATAGATGACGCCCGCCAGCGCCGCGAAAAACAGCCACTGCCCGGCATAAGCCAGGTGATTGTTCGGCACGATCCCCACGTCCGGCCGCGTGTTCGCGGTCAGCCCGGCGGCCGGCGTGGCGGCCACCAGCAGCATCTCTTGCGGCTCTCGATTGAACAGCCGCGCGATCATCGGCGTGGCATCGGGCGCGTGGCTGATCCACCCGCTCACCGCCCCACCGGCCCAGGTCACCTCGCGCACCGGATCGCGCGTCGTGCCCAGTTGCACCTTGATCGGCGCGCCGCCGCCTTCCGTCCGGCACGCCGCAATCAGGCGATACCCGGCGCTGCCCGCCCCGGCGCGGGAGATGCCGAGCACCTGGCGGCAATCGGCGGCGCTGCGGCGGAACAACAGGCTGCCATCGGGACCGCGCGGAAACGGCACAGGCGGGCGCGTCGGATTGGCGGCAAGCTGCGCCAGCTGCGCTTCCTTCTCCGGCAAGCGCACCAGCCCTTGCCACAGCCCCAACGTGATCATGACCGCCACGGCCGCGACGACCAGCATCGTTGGCAGAATGGGGATGCGCTTCATTTGCGCAGCCGGCCTTCCGCGGCGCTGTTCTTATATTCCAGCGCCAGGAGCCAGCCCTTCGCCACGCGCAGGCTCAGCAGCACGCCGCCAAGCGTCAGCGGTGTCCAGATCAGCACATGCACCCACCACGGCGGGGTTACGCTCAGTTCCAGCGCGATCGCCCCAATCGTCACGATCGTGCCCAGGATCAGCGTCAGGAAAGCCGCCGGCCCGTCGCCGACGTTGAAGGCCGAGATGTCGAGCCCGCAGGCACGGCACCGGTCGGCGAACCGGATCCATCCGGCAAACAGGTCAGGGGCGCCGCAGCGCGGGCACAGCCCCTTCAGCCCGCAATCCAACGGGCGCGGCTCACCCGTGGGGGGAACCGCGCCCGTTTCATCCGTCATTCGATCAGCCGCCGTGGACCGGCGCGCCCCAGCCGCCCCAGATGTAGACGGAGACGAAGAGGAACAGCCAAACAACGTCCACGAAGTGCCAGTACCAGGCCGCCGCTTCGAAGCCGAAGTGCTGCTTGGGCGTGAACTCGCCCTTATAGGCGCGGATCAGGCAGACGATCAGGAAGATCGTCCCGACGATCACGTGGAAGCCGTGGAAGCCGGTCGACATGTAGAATGCCGCGCCATAGTTGATGCCCTTGAACGGGAACGGCGCGTGCATGTACTCATACGCCTGGATCCCGCTGAAGATCAGGCCGAGCACGACCGTCAGCCACAGGCCCTTCAGCACGCCGTCGCGGTCGCCCACGCCGATCGCGCCCCACAGGCCGCGCTTCTCGCCGCCACGCTCGTTGTGGATCAGCGAATGGTGCGCCCAGGTGACGGTCGTGCCCGACAGCAGCAGGATCAGCGTGTTGAGCAGCGGCAGCTCAAAGGCGTTGATCACCTCCAGCCCCTTGGGCGGCCATTGCGCGGCAATCGCCAGCGCTTCGCTCGACCGTTCCACCGTGCCGTCGATGAAGCCGATCGCGTCGGGGAAGAGGGCGAAATCGAAGTAAGCCCAGAACCAGCCCACGAAGAACATGACTTCGGAGGCGATGAACAGGATCATGCCATAGCGGAAATGCAGCTGCACGACGGGCGTGTGATCGCCGGCATGCGCTTCCTTGATCACGTTGCGCCACCAGCAGAACATCGAGAACAGCACCGCGGCCAGCCCTGCGAAGAACAGGAAGCCGCCGCCGTTGGGCTTGCCCACGTGCCCACCATGCATCCACATGAGGCCGCCAGCCGCCATGGCCAGCGCCGACAGCGAGCTGATCATCGGCCAGGGATCGGGAGGCAGAATATGGTATTGGTGGTTCTTGGCGCCGGCCATCGGGCTCTTCCCCTTAGATGCTCGAATTTTGGTCCGCTTAACTCGACGCCTTGTCGGAATCTACCGGGTAAAACGTGTAGCTGAGCGTGATGGTCTCGATATCCCGCGTATCGGGATCCTCAAGGATTTTCGGATCGACGTAATAGATCACGGGCATGCGCATGCTCTCGCCCGGCTTCAGCGTCTGCTGGGTGAAGCAGAAGCACTCGATCTTGGTGAAATATTTGCCCGCCTGATCGGGCGTCACGTTGAACGTCGCCGTTCCGGTGACGGGCACGGCTGCGCGATTCGTCGCGTTGAAGAACGCCATGTTGCGCGCGCCCACCGCCACCGTCTGGCTCGCCTGCTCGGTCGTGAAGCGCCAGGGCAGCCGGTTGTTGATGTTGGCGTCGAAATCGACCTTCATCTGCGCGTTGACGGCGCCGGGCGCCGCCGTGCCGCGCTGCGTGGTGCCGGCAAAGCCCGTCACCTGACAGAACAAGCGGTAAAGCGGCACACTGGCGAAGGCGAGGCCGCCCATGAAAAAGATGCTCAGCACGGCAAAGGCCGCCGTGCGCCCCTTGCTGGAGAACACCCGGATCATCGCGCGTTGATCCCCTGCTGGATCTTCACCAGCGAAATGGCGAAGACCAGGATCACGAAAGCGCCGAGCAGCACGGCCATCACGATCGCGCGGCTCTTCTGCCGCCGCTGCACCAGATCCTGTTCGTCCTGCTTCATGCCATCCACCGATCGACCACCAACGCCCCGAACACCACGAATAGGTACAGGATCGAATATTTGAACAATGCCTTTTCGGGCAGCATCGCATCGTCAGCGCCCGTCGTGCGCACCGCCACGCGATACGCAAGAAGGGCGAACCAGCCGGTCAGGACCAAGGACGCGACGCCATAGATTGCGCCGGTGAGGCCGAGCGGCCACGGCGCCACTGCGGCGAGCGCCATGGGAATGGTGTACAGCCCGATCTGCCGCCGCGTCACCTTTTCGCCCGCTACGACCGGCAGCATCGGCACGCCGGCATTGGCGTAATCGGTCTTCACGAACAGCGCGAGCGCCCAGAAATGCGGCGGCGTCCACAGAAACACCAGCATGAACAGGAGCAGCGGCAGCACCGCGACCTCGCCCGTCGCCGCGGCCCAGCCGATCAGCGGCGGAAACGCGCCCGCCGCCCCGCCGATCACGATGTTCTGCGGCGTGCGGCGCTTCAGCCACACGGTGTAGATCAGCACGTAGAACAGGATCGAGATCGCCAGGATCGCGGCAGCCGCGATGTTCAGCGCCAGCCCCATCAGGATGACCGAAAACGCACCCAGCCCCACGCCGAAATGCAGCGCCGATTGCCGCTCCATCCGCCCGGCCGGCAATGGCCGCCCGGCGGTGCGCTTCATCATCGCGTCGAGATCCGCCTCATACCATTGGTTCAGCGTCCCCGCGGCGCCCGCGCCCAGCGCGATGCACAGGATGGCAGTGAAGCCGAGCACCGGATGGATCGCCACCGGCGCCGCGAGCATCCCGCACAAGCCGGTAAAGACCACGAGCGTCAGCACCCGCGGCTTGGTGAGCGCAAGAAAGTCCCGCCAGTCGGCTGGCGGCAAAAGGGGCGTTGCAGGTGTCATCGGTTAACAGGGGGCCATAGTCGCTTGCGATACCGGGGGAAAGGGAAAGCGTCGGAGGCCCCACGTCGAGACGATGACGCTCGCGGAAACATGGATCCCGGATCAGGTCCGGAATGCCGGAATAAGATCGGCCACCGTCACCCCAACCGTCATGCCGGGCCTGTCCCGGCATCCACCGTGCCGCACATCCAACACCGATGGCGCTCGCGGCGGGCTGGATGCCGGGACAAGCCCGGCATGACGAGTGCGACTCGCCGCCCCTCGGCCTCTGCCGTCATCCCCGCGAAGGCGTGCATCCAGACGCGCAGGTCTCGCGAGAGACACCGGCTCGGCAGCAACGGGCGCGTGCCGCCGGCCCGAAACGGGCCGACCCCGCGAACCCCTCACCCATGCAGCACATGGTCCCGATCGCGCACTGTCCGCGCGCTGTTCGCCGGATGCGCCGGGTCCTCATAACCAAAGGCAATCCCGAACAAGAGCTTGTGCTCATCCCCCACGCCCAGCTCGCGATGCACGATCTCGGCATGGTGGCTCAGCGCTCCCTGCGCGCACGACGCCAGGCCATTGGCCGTCAGCGCCAGCATGAACGATTGCGCATACATCCCGCAATCCGCCGCCTCGCGCATGCCCGCCCAGGCCGGGATGAACAGGAACATCGCGTGCGGCGCATCAAAGAAGCGGAAATTGCGCAGAAACGATTCGGTCCGCGCCGCCACATCCTCGCGCGCCACGTTGGTCGCCGCGAACAGAGACTTCGCCGCATCGATCTGCCGCCCGCGATAATGGCCGGGATAGGCTCCGGTCAGCGGGAAATCGGGGGTCATCTTGGTGCCGGACTTCGCCGCATCGTGCAGCACGGTGCGCATCCGCTCCGCTGCCTCGCCGGAGACGACATGCGCGGTCCACGGCTGGACGTTGCAATTGGACGGCGCGAGCTGCGCCATGTCGAGCACGCGCTCCAGCAGATCGGCAGGCACCGGGTCCTTCTTGAAGCCACGCACCGAGCGCCGCTCGCGCAGCAGGCCCTCCAGCACGTCGCTCTCGTTCACCCGCTCAACTGCCCCCGCCGCTGCTGCCCCCACTGCTGCCGTTGCCATCGCTCGCTCCTAAGTCACTTGTTCGAATCTCCTTGCCTCATGCCCGCGTGGAAGTCACCATCACGGGCAAAGACGTAAAGTAATGGAGAGGTGCGATGTACGACCTGATCATTCGGGGCGGCACGATCGTGGATGGATCGGGCACTGCCCCCTACCTTGGCGATGTGGCGATCCAGCGCGATCGCATCGTCGCGGTCGGTGAGGTGACTGGCCCGGCGAAGCGCGAGATCGACGCGCGCGGCAAGCTCGTCACCCCCGGCTGGGTCGATATCCACACCCATTATGACGGCCAGATCACCTGGGCCTCGCGCATGGACCCCTCCTCCACGCTAGGTGCCACCACGGTCGTCGTCGGCAATTGCGGCGTCGGCTTCGCGCCGGTCCGCCCGCAGGATCACGACACGCTGATCCGCCTGATGGAGGGGGTCGAGGACATCCCGGGCGCCGCGCTTCACGAAGGGCTGTCATGGCAGTGGGAGAGCTTCAGCGAATATATGGACGCGGTCGACAAGCTCCCGCACGATATCGACGTCGCGGTGCAGGTGCCGCACGGCGCGCTTCGCGTGTACGTCATGGGCGGTCGCGGCGCGAACCGCGATCCCGCGACGCCCGAGGAAAACGAAGAAATGCGCCGCCTGACCGCGGAGGCGATCCGCGCCGGCGCGCTCGGCTTCTCCACCACGCGCACCATGGTCCACCGCACCGCCGACGGCGATCTCACCCCCACCGTCCGCGCCGCACGCGAGGAAATGGAGGCGATCGCCCGCGGCATCGCCGACGCCGGCTCGGGCGTCCTCCAATGGGTGTCCGATTTCCAGGAAATGGACGAGGAGTTCAGCCTCGTCCGCGACCTGACGAAGATCGCCGGCCAGCCCCTGAGCTTCTCGATGGTCCAGGCCGATGTCGTGCCCAACCAATGGCGCGAACTCACCCAGCGACTCGATGCTTCGGTCGCCGAGGGTTATCCGCTGAAGGCGCAGATCGCCGGCCGTCCGGTCGGCCTGATGCTCGGCCTCCAGGGCTCGGTCCACCCCTTCATCAGCCGCCCCAGCTATCGCGAGATCGCCGACCTGCCGCTCGACCAGAAGGTCGCCCGGATGCGCGATCCCGAATTCCGCGCGCGCCTGATCGCAGAGGCGCCGATGAAGGATCATCCCTTCGTCAATTCGGTTGCGGGCGCGCAGCACAAGATGTTCCGCATCGGCACCCGCGTCGATTACGAGCCCGACCCCACGACCAGCCTCGCCGCCGAGGCCGAGCGGCTCGGCGTCCACCCCGACGAACTGGTTTATGACGCGCTGCTCGAGGACGAAGGCCGCGCCTTCCTGTTCTTCCCGATGCACAATTACGTCGAGGGCAATCTCGACAACGTCCACGCGATGATCACCAATCCCAACACGCTGTCGGGCCTGTCGGATGGCGGCGCGCATGTCGGCGCGATCTGCGACGTCAGCCTGCCCACCTTCATGCTGACGCACTGGTGTCGGGATCGAACGCGCGGGCCCCTGCTGGACCTCGCCGACACGGTGAAGCAGCAGACCCGCGACACCGCGCTCGCCGTCGGGCTCGAGGACCGTGGCCTGCTCGCCCCCGGTTATCTCGCCGACGTCAACGTCATCGATTTCGACCAGCTCGAACTCGGCAAGCCTTACATGGTCTATGACCTCCCCACCGGCGCCCGCCGCCTGATGCAAAAGGCCACGGGCTATGTCGCGACGATCAAATCGGGCCAGGTGATCTACCAGGAAGGCGAGCCGACCGACGCCCTCCCCGGCAAGCTCATCCGCGGCCGCCAGCCCGCCCCCGCGCCAGAAGCGGCCGCAACCTGAGATGAGAGCCGCCTTTCCCACCAGCACTTCGTCACCGCAGCAAGCCGATCCGCAGTCGCCAACCCACGCCCGCGCGAAAAGCGGCCGCGGCCTGAGATGAGGCCCCTCCGCTCCGCTAACGCTTCGTCACCCCGGCCCTGTGCCGGGGTCCAGCGTGCCGCAAACCCGCACGCCGATGATGCGTGGCACGGTGGCTGCGGGTACATGCCCGGCATGAAGGCGTGGGTGACGGCACTTGTTTCGACACGTCCCTCGCAACCGCGCCACACTGCCCAGCAACACAAATGGCAGCGCACCCTCCCCAAAGTCACTCCGTCGCCTCGGCCCTGTGCCGGGGTCCACCCTCCCGCACACCCTGCGGCGCCCGGGTCACGGCACGGTGGATGCCGGGACAAGCCGGGCATAACGACGTGGATGACGCCCCGCCTCCGATCGCGTCCTCACGTCAGGGCGTTGCATGAGGCGACGCCACGCCTCGCATCGTCTGTCATCCCGGCCTTGAGCCGGGATCCATCCGTCCGCGAGCGCTGCCCTTCGCCCTTCCAGCCACGACACCGTGGATCCCAGCTCAGGGCCGACACGACAGCACCTCATCGGCTTGGCGCGGCCTGACATGACCCCCCTCATCATCGAAGCCGCGCTGAACGGCGCCACCCCCAAATCGCGCAACCCCCACGTGCCGATCAGCCCGACGGAACTCGCCGCGGAGGCGCTGGCCGCGATGGAGGCCGGCGCGGCGATCGTCCACACGCATATCGAGCGGATGGACATGACCGGCGACGCCGCTGTTGATCGCTACATGGAGGCCTATGCCCCCGTGCTGGCGGCGCGCCCCGACGCGATCCTCTGGGGCACCGTTGCCACCGGCCCCGATGTGGAGGCGCGCTTCGGCCATTATCGCGGCTTGGCGCGCGCCGGCGTGCGGATGGGCGCGTTCGATCCCGGCTCGGTGAACCTCGGCACGCACGGTGCCGATGGCCTCCCCGGCGCGTCATTGCTCTACGCCACCACCTACCGCGACATCGCCTGGCTCGCCGACCTCCACGACCAGGAGAAGCTTGGCCCGGCGATCGCGATCTACGAGCCCGGCTGGCTGCGCACCACGCTCGCCTATGAACAGGCCGGCCGGCTTCCCGCCGGCACCTTCGTGAAGCTCTATTTCGGCGGCCGTTACAATTTCCTCGACGGGAAGCGCAGCAACGTTACCTTCGGCCTCCCGCCGACGCAAAAGGCGCTCGATGCCTATCTCGAAATGCTCGAAGGCTCGTCGCTGCCCTGGGCCGTGGCCGCGATCGGCGACTGCGTGATCGAAACCGGTCTGGCGAAAATGGCGATCGAACGCGGCGGCCATGTCCGCGTCGGGCTGGAGGATTTCGGCGGGGAGCGGCAACCCGGCAATCTGGAGCTGATCGCGGAGGTCGTCGCGCTAGCGAAACAGGCCGGCCGCCCCATCGCCACGCCCGAACAGGCAGCGCAAATTCTGGGCCTGCCGCGATGAGGCCGATCGCCTCCGCAACCAGGCCGAAGTGGGCCGGCATTAGGCCGGCTTGATCCGCGAACGATAAAGGAGAGGCCGCATGTACGATCTGTTGGTAAAGAACGGCACGGTCGTCGATGGCACCGGCGCCCCCCGCTACCGCGGCGATGTCGCGGTGCAGGGCGACAAGATCGTCGCCGTCGGCGAAGTGTCTGGAACCGCGCGCGAAACCATCGATGCCGACGGCTGCATCGTCACCCCCGGCTTTGTCGATATCCACACCCATTATGACGGCCAGGTCTCGTGGGACAGCGTCCTCGCCCCCTCCTCGATCAACGGCGTCACCTCCGCCGCGATGGGAAATTGCGGCGTAGGATTCGCTCCCGCCCGCGCCGACAAGCACGACTGGCTGATCCAGCTTCTGGAGGGCGTCGAGGACATCCCCGGCACCGCACTGGCGGAGGGACTGACGTGGAATTGGGAGAGTTTCCCCGATTATCTCAACGCCTTGAGCCAGCGTGAATATACCATGGATCTCGGCGCGCACATGCCGCACGCCGCCCTGCGCGCCTACGTCATGGGCGATCGCGGCGGTGATCATATGGAGCGCCCGACCGAGTCCGAAGTCGCCCGCATGGCCACCCTGACCGTTGAAGCGCTGGAGGCCGGCGCGCTCGGCTTCTCCACCTCGCGCACGCATGCCCACCGCAGCCGCGACGGCCTCAACATCGGCACGCTGACCGCCGAAGACCCCGAGTTGCTCGGCATCGCCGCCGCCCTGCGCAAGACTGGCAAGGGCGTGATACAACTGATTTCAGACGCTTATCTCACCGCAGACGATGATTTCGCCGCCGCCGAGCTCCAACTGATCCGCCGCCTCGCCACCACCAGCGGCCGCCGCGTTTCCTTCACCGTCCAGCAGACCGACGATGCGCCCGATCGCTGGAAGAGCATCTATCGCGAGATCGACCAGATGGTCGCCGACGGCCTGCCCGTCAGTGCCCAGGTCGCCCCGCGCCCGATCGGTGCGATCCTCAGCTTCGCCTCCACAACCAACCCGTTCGTGGTCGCGCCCACCTATCGCCGCATCGCCGCGCAAAGCGCCACCGTCGACGCCCGCCTCCAGGCGCTCGCCGACCCACAAATTCGCGCCGAAATCCTCGCGGAACACGCCGCCTTCCACGCCAGCGAAGGTTTCATCGCGCTGATCACCCGCGGTTTCTCGCGCATGTTCCGCATGACCGATCCGGTTGATTACGAGCCGCACGAAAGCCAGTCGATCGCCGCCGAGGCAGCGCGCGCCAACACCGATCCCGCCGCCTACGTCTATGACGCGCTGATGGAAGAAGGCGGCCGCCGCCTCCTCTACATGCCGCTGATCAACTATGCGCGCGGCAATCTGAACGACGTCCACGGCATGATGACGGGCAATCACGTGCTCTACGGCCTGTCCGATGGCGGCGCGCATTGCGGCACCATCTGCGACGGCAGCTTTCCGACAACGACGATCGCGCTCTGGTCGCGCGGCAGCAAGTCGGGCCTCAGCGCGCCGCTGGAGCAGCTCGTGCAGGGCTATACGCAGCGCAATGCGCACCATGTCGGCTGGCATGATCGCGGCGTGCTCGCCCCCGGCCTGCTTGCCGACCTCAACGTCATCGCGCTCGACGACCTCGCCCTCGCCCCGCCCGAGATCGTGCAGGACTTGCCCGCCGGCGGCACCCGCCTGCTGCAGCAGCCGCGCGGCTATCGGTGGACGGTGAAGTCGGGCATACCGACGTTCCAGCAAGGGGAATGGACGGGCCGCACGCCTGGGCGATTGCTGCGCGGCGCACAGGCAAGCGCATGAGGAATGCCCGGGCGCTCGCAGGTCGGGCGCCTGATTGTAGCCGTGGCTAGGGAGAGAATGGCTGAAGATCGCCACTTACAATGTGAACGGCATCAACGGCCGCCTCCCGGTGCTGCTTCGCTGGCTGGAGGAAACCGCGCCCGACATCGTCTCGCTTCAGGAATTGAAGGCGCCCGATGAACGCTTCCCGGCAGCGGCCTTGGCGGACGCGGGCTATCAAGCGCTCTGGCACGGGCAGAAGAGCTGGAACGGCGTCGCGATCCTGAGCCGAGTCGGCTCCATCCAGGAAACCCGGCGCGGCCTGCCGGACGATCCCGATCCGGCGCAAAGCCGCTATCTGGAGGCGGCGGTGAATGGCGTCCTGATCGGCGCTTTGTACCTTCCCAACGGCAATCCCCGCCCCGGGCCCAAGTTCGACTATAAGCTCGCGTGGTTCGATCGGCTGATCGATCATGCCGCCGCCCTGCTCGCCAGCGGCGCGCCGGTGATCCTCGCCGGCGATTTCAACGTGATGCCGACCGAACAGGATGTCTACAAACCCGAACGGTGGCAGGACGATGCGCTATTCGCCCCGGACGTACGCGCCCGTTATGCCGCGCTGCTGGCGCAAGGCTGGACCGACTCGCTGCGCCATCTCCATCCCGACGAGACGATCTATACCTTCTGGGACTATTTCCGGAACGCGTGGGCGCGCAACGCCGGCCTGCGCATCGACCATTTGCTGCTCAGCCCATCGCTCGCGCCGCGATTGGCGGCGGCCGGCGTGGATCGCGATGTGCGCGATTGGGAAAAGACCAGCGATCATGCCCCCACCTGGATCGAGCTTGCGGAAGCGGGTCGTCGCCGCAAGACGCGTTGACGCTGCCGCGCGAAGACTTCCCTTGCTCTCCACGGCGATCGTCGCAAAGGCACGCCGCGAGGTCCCTGCCGCCGAGGCATGATCGCCCACGCCAGGCCCTCCGTCCCGCTGGGACGATTGATCATGCGCATGCCGGATTGCCCGAATGAACGTCGACCATTTCGATTTTGACCTGCCACAGGAGCGGATCGCCCTGCGCCCCGCCGCCCCGCGCGACTCCGCGCGCTTGCTGGTGCTCGATGGCGGATCGACGCACGACCGCATCGTCTCCGATCTCCCCAGCGAGCTGCGCGCCGGCGACCTCCTCGTCTTCAACGACACCCGCGTGATCCCCGCGCAACTTGAAGGCACGCGCGGCGCGGCCAGGATCGGCGCCACGCTCCACAAGCGCGAAGGGCCGCGCCGCTGGCGTGCCTTTATCCGCAATGCCAAGCGCCTCCGCGATGGCGATCCGATCGACTTCGGTAATGGCGTCACGGCGACCGCCTCCGATCGCGCGCAGGACGGCAGCTTCGCGCTCGACTTCGCCGGTGAGGAGCCGGTCGAACTGCTGCTCGAGCGCGCCGGTCGCATGCCGCTCCCGCCCTATATCGCCGCCAAGCGCCCGACCGATGAACGCGATGCGGACGATTACCAGACGATGTTCGCGCGCGAGACAGGCGCCGTCGCCGCTCCCACGGCAGCGCTGCACTTCACCCCGGGCCTCATGACCGCGCTGAAAGCCGCAGGGATCGGCCACGCCACGCTGACGCTTCATGTCGGCGCGGGAACGTTCCTGCCGGTCAAGGCGAGCGACACCGACGACCACCAGATGCACGCCGAATGGGGCCGCATCGATCAAGCCACCGCAGACCGGCTCAATGCCGTTCGCGCCGGCGGCGGCCGTGTCATCGCGGTCGGAACCACCTCGCTGCGGCTGATCGAAAGCGCGGCCGGCACCGACGGGCTGGTGCGGCCGTTCGAAGGCGACACGTCGATCTTCATCACGCCCGGCTATCGCTTCCGCGGTATCGACGGCCTCCTCACCAACTTCCACCTGCCGCGCTCGACTCTGTTCATGCTGGTCTCGGCGCTGATGGGGCTGGAGCGGATGCAGGCCGCCTACGCCCACGCCATCGAGAATGGCTACCGTTTCTACTCCTACGGGGACGCGTCGTTGCTGCTTCCCTGAGCTGCTTGGCATGCTGGGTGGCCGGTGGGCACCTGACGAGGCGTCGGCCTCCGGGGAGCAGGTCTGCGGGTGAGGAACGAGGTAAAGGATTATACGGGCGCGCGCTTCTATCGTAATCAGGGCCGGTAGCGTTGCCAGCGCCAGCGGCAGCTCAAGGCGCGAACACGAGATCAGGGACGAGGATCGCATGTTGAAGGAAAGAACGGCAGCGTCGGATTCCCCGCCCGATATCGAGATTCCCGCAACGCCCCACATGCCTCCCGAAGCAGTGGAGAAGCTGACCGAACTGCTCGAAGGATCAAGCTGCTTTCTTGAATATGGCGCCGGCGGAAGCACCCGGCTCGCCGGAAGAATAGGTGTGCGGAATGTCTATTCCGTCGAAAGCGACAAGAGGTTTCTCGAAGCCGTCGGCAACGCCCTCGATGAGGACAATAGCGCAGCGACATTCCATCCGGTCTTCGCGGACATCGGCCCCACCAAGGAGTGGGGAAATCCGGTAGATAATTCCGGCGCAAGGCGATGGCCGGACTATGCGCTGGGCGTTTGGGATCTGTTGCGCACTCACCAAACGATGCCTGATCTCATCCTGGTGGATGGCCGTTTCAGGCTCGCCTGCACCCTTGCCAGCCTTTTGCACGCCCCCGCCGGCACCACGATAATGATCGACGATTACGTCAAGAGAGAACGTCACTATCAGGCGTTTACGCGCCACGCGAAGATCAAGCAGTTCGTGACACGGTGCGCCATCATCGAGGTGCCCGAGCGGATCGACTATCGATCACTCGCGGTAGATCTTGCGCGGGCATGTACGCAGACCCGGTAGCTCTTTTACTTCCCGACCATGCGGTACGCACAGACGCCAGCACCCATCATCACGCCCGCGCCGCGTCGCGCGCAACCACGTCCAGCGCCGCCAACCAGGCGCGCGCCATCTCTATGTGGTTGTGCCGCGCCCGCGCGCGTTCCTGACTGAGCTGGGAGCGCTCCGCGAAGTTCTCCAGGTGTGCGGTCGCCGCGGCGAGCAGCGCTTCCTCGTCGTCATAACTCTCCACTTGCGACACGGCCGGGAGCATCAGCAGCTCGCTTGGGATATCGTCACGGCGTGCCAGCACCAGGGCGCCCGCCAGTTGCGCCTCGACGACCTCGTTTTCGTAGAGACCGAGAAACATGCGACGCCCGTCCGGAGTGCGCGCCAAGCCCTTGACGTGTTCGCTGTGTTCGAAGTCGATCGGCATGTAGAGCCACAGCCGGTTGAGGAACCGGTCATAATAGTCGCGCAGGGGAAGCGTCGGAACTCCCTCGCTGCCCAGCGTGTCCACCTCCTCGCGCACGCTCAGAAAGCGCAGGTCTGGCCATTGGTCGCGCAATTGCTGGCCCAGCTTGGTGATGTGGCGCCGCGCGCGCCCCGTGTCCGCGCTCTTGGCCAGGTCCAGTCCGATCGCCGGCACCTCGCCACGTCCGTTGCCGTTCAGCCACTCTGCGATAAAGCCGCGCGGGACATAGCGCAGGCGCCGCTTCTGCTCGGGAAAGTGCGCGCGCACGATCTGCTGGTCGGCGCGCAGCGATAGCGTCACCAGGTCGAATTCTTTCAAGAAAGAAGCCACCCGCACAGAATCGCGGCCGGGCTCCCCCGTGAACGCACGCGGCACGTTCTTGGTGCGGATCATGGAGGGGCGACGGAGTTCGGGCAGCAGCGGCAAGTCCCGAGCGTTATAGCTCTGCCAGATCAGCACATCTGCCGGCTCCAGGTCCGCCACGCCCGCGAGCGGCTTCACGTCGAACTGCCCGCCGAAGCGCGGCAGGTCATCAAAGGTGCGGTAACCGGCGCGGCGCAGCCAAGCGTGCGGATTGCGGCCCTCCGTGTGCGGCAAGTACAGCGTCACGTCGCAGCCATGCGCCTCGAAGCCGAGTGCTTCGTTCAACGACATGGCGGCGTTGAAGCCCGGTTTCAGCGCCGTGTGCAGTCCAACAATGGCAATTTTCCGCAACGCGCCCTCCTCGCCTCATGTCCCCACCGCCGGGCTCACGTGCAGCATGGCCGAACAACAGAAACTGCTCCGGTGCAAGCAGGCAATGACCCCTTTTTCCATTACTCCCATCGCGTTGTTTCGTTACGCTTTCCCGCCTTCTTGGCTCAATCTGTCCATGCTGGGGTCGGCGCCGATGGGCTGGAGCGGATGCACGCGGTGGGTGCCCATGCCATTGAAAACGAATATCGTTTCTCCTCATATGGCGAGGCATCGCTGCTGCTTGCCTGACATGATTGCGCCGAGATTCCATGGCAACGCCAGTTCGTGATAGGCGCAGCCGCCGGTTGCGGCCTTACCCGAGGAGTTGAAATGCCGGGCGTTCTTGATCGCCGCCAGTTGCTATGCGGCGCCGGTTTGGCCAGCGGCGGCCTGGCGCTGTCCGCGTCCCTGCCCGCCTGGGCACAAATAGTCTCCAGCGGCGTGGTTAAATCTCTGCCCACCGTCTCCGGCGAAGACATCACATTGCGCATCGGCCACCAGATGGTCGAGATCGACGGCAAGCGCAGCCATGCGATCGGCATCAACGGCACGGTGCCGGCGCCCTTGATCCGGCTACGCGAGGGGCAGAATGTCCGCCTGCATGTCGAAAACACGCTGGACGAGGACAGTTCGATCCACTGGCATGGCCTGATCCTGCCGTTCCACATGGATGGCGTGCCGGGCGTCAGCTTCCCGGGCATCAAGCCGCGGTCGACCTTCACCTACGAATTCCCGATCGTGCAATCGGGCACCTATTGGTATCACAGTCACTCCGGCCTGCAGGAGCAGATGGGGCTGTACGGGCCGATCGTGATCGATCCGAAGGGCGCCGACCCGATCCAGTCGGATCGCGAGCATGTGATCGTCCTCTCCGATCACAGCGCGATGCATCCGCACGCCATCTTCAAGAAGCTCAAGCAGCAGGGCGGGTATTTCAACTTCCAGAAGCAGACGCTCGCCAGCCTGCTCGCCGGCAAGGACCAGCCTGCGGACGAGCGCAGCCGGTGGGGTGCCATGCGCATGGACCCGACCGACGTGGCTGACGTGACGGGCAGCACCTATACCTATCTCGTCAACGGCCATGGCCCGCGGGACAATTGGACCGGGCTTTTCCAGCCCGGAGAGCGCGTCCGCCTGCGGCTCATCAACGCGTCGGCGATGACCACCTTCAACCTGCGCATTCCCGGGTTGGAGCTGATCGTCGTCCAGGCGGACGGGCTCGCCGTCCGGCCGGTGCCGGTGGACGAAATGCAAATCGCCGTGGCGGAAACCTATGACGTCATCGTCCAGCCGAAGGACGACCGGGCCTACACGATTGTCGCGGAAAGCGTGGACCGCTCCGGCATGGCGCGCGCCACCCTGGCGCCGCGATCGGGTATGACGGCGGCTGTCCCGGCGCTGCGCCGCCGCCCGCTTGCCGACATGAAGGACATGGGCATGGGCGCGATGGATCACGGCTCAGGTGGCCACGGGAGCCACCATCCCCAGGCCGCCGCCTCGACAGCGCCACCGGCCGCCCACGGCGACCGAGGCATGCATCACCCGGCCGCCCCCAGCACCTGCACGCCCGAACACGCGGCCATGGGCCATTGCTCGCTGCCAAGCGCTCCAAGCCAGGACGCCGCGACCGGCGCCGCGGCGACCGGCAGCAACCATGGTGGTGGGGCTCACGGGGCAGGCGGGATGAACCATTCGATGCGCGACTTTTCGGTCGCGCCCGAGGTGAAGAAGACGCCAACCGTGCAAACGATCTCGCCCATGCCGGTGGACCGGATGGGCGAGCCCGGCCAGGGGCTGGAGAACGTCGGTCACCGCGTGCTCGTCTATACCGATCTCCAGGCGGTGGAGCGAAACCCCGACGTGCGCGCGCCCGATCGTGCCCTGCGCGTCCATCTCACCGGCAACATGGAACGCTATATGTGGGCGTTCGACGGCGAGAAGCTGAGCGAGGTGAAAAAGCCGATCGCGTTCCTGAAGGACGAGCGCGTGCGCGTGACGTTGGTCAACGACACCATGATGGGCCATCCCATCCACCTCCATGGCCATTTCTTCGAGCTCGTCACCGGCCACGGCGCTTATGCGCCGCGCAAGCACACCATCCAGGTGCAGCCTGGCGGCACCGCCACGTTCGACGTGACCACCGACGCGGTCGGCGACTGGGCCTTCCACTGCCACATGCTGTACCACATGCACGCCGGGATGATGCAGGTCGTCTCGGTCAGACCGCGCGACGAGGCAGCCGCATGATCGCGCTCCTTCTCGCCGCTGCGGCCATGTCCGGCATTGGCACGGCCCCGCAGTCGATGGATCACGCGCATCATGCCAACGCGCCATCGACGTCCGCGAACGCGCCGGCGGCAGTGCCCAAGCCCGATCCGGCGGCGACAAAGCCCGAAGCTTCACCGGCCGCGCAAAAGGACGGGCATCATCACGCCCCGGTCGCCACGAGCAGCGCCGCCGATCCCTCATGCCCGCCTGAACATGCGGCCATGGGCCATTGCCGGCCGAAAGCGGCCGACACGGTATCCGGCAAGGCCGAAACCAGGCCAGAGGGCACGGCATTGCAGGCCGGCAATGCCCCTGCCCCGGCCGCCGCTGTGGCCAATTATGCAGATCGCGTCTGGGGCACGGACGCCATGGCCGCGGCGCGCAAGACGATGCGCCAGGAGCATGGCGGGATGACCGTCTCGCAGGTGATGCTGGATCTTGCGGAGGTTCAGGTTCGCAACGGCGCCGATGGTTATCGCTGGGAAGGCGCGTTCTGGTACGGCGGTGACATCGATCGCCTAACCATCAAGACGGAAGGAGAAGGCTCCTTCAATGGCAGCGCGGATGCCGAGGTGCAGGCACTCTACAGCCGCGCAATCGGGCCGTATTTCAACATGCAGGCGGGCCTTCGTCAGGACTTCACACCGGGTTCGGACCGGACGTACGCGACGGTCGGCTTCGAAGGCCTCGCGCCCTATTGGTTCGACATCGAGGGCGCCGTGTTCCTGTCGGATCAGGGCGACGTGTTCGGCCGGCTCGAGGGATATTACGACCAGCGGATCACCCAGCGCCTGGTCCTGCAACCCCGCGCCGAGCTGAACCTGTCCGCGCAGGACGTTGCGTCCCGTCGCATCGGCTCGGGCGTAACCGACGCCGAACTCGGCTTGCGCCTGCGCTACGAAATCGTGCGGGAGCTGGCCCCTTATGTCGGCGTCTCGTGGGAACGCCGGTTCGGCAGCACGGCCCGCTATGCCCGCGCGGACGGCGATCGCACCGGCGGGTTCAGCCTTGTCGCCGGTGTAAGGGCTTGGTTCTGAACCCATCCGCTTGGCAAGCCGATCCGGCACCTTACCCTTCATCCATATCCAGGGAGGCTGCCCAAGCGTTACCACGATAACGCAATCCACTCGCAACAACATTGACTCTGATAACGGTTCGCATTAGCCGCCTTTCAACAATATCGAAGGGGGCATCATGAAATCGTCTTTGGCGCAGAAGAGCACGTCGCTTCTCGCGCTCTCGTGCATCGGCTTTATCGCAACGGCGCAGTCCGCCGAAGCCCGGGACGCCGACGCGCCGGCCGCTTCCGCTTCGCCGCAGGACCGGACGGCTGCAAGCGCGACCGACGATGATCCCAGCGACATCCTGGTGAATGGCCAGCGCGAGCGCAGCGAACTTCAGGGCCCCAAGGCGATCGCGCCGCTGGTCAACACGCCGCGTTCTGTCGTGGTGCTGCCCAAGGACGTCATCGAACAGACCGGATCGACCACGCTTGCCGACGCGCTGCGCACCGTACCCGGTATCACCTTTGGCGCAGCCGAAGGCGGCAACCCGGTCGGCGACCGCCCCTTTATCCGCGGCTTCGACAGCCAGGGCTCGACCTTTGTTGACGGCGTCCGCGACACTGCCGCGCAAAGCAGGGACACGTTCGCGGTCGAGCAGGTGCAGGTCGTCCGCGGCTCGGACTCGACGCTCGGCGGCCGCGGCAGTGCCGGCGGATCGATCAACATCATCACCAAGTCGCCGCAGACCACGGACTTCGTGCGCGCCAGCGCCAGCGTTGGTAATGCCGACTACAAGCACGCCGCGCTTGATGTGAACCAGTATCTCGGCAACGGCATCGGCGTTCGCATCGCGGGCATGTGGCATGATCAGGATTTCGCTGGCCGGGACGCGATCTGGGCGCGGCGCTGGGGCGTGGCGCCCTCGATCACCATCGGCCTGGACAGCGACACGCGGCTGACGGCGTCCTATTATTATCTGGAAAGCCACGAGCTGCCCGATTCCGGCATTCCCTATCTTTATACGATCGGCAATGCGCCGGGCACGGGCGAGATCTATGTCGAACCGGCGATCGGCCGGGTCACCACCATTGCCGGCGTCACCGGCACCGTCGATCGCGACGCCTTCTACGGCGTGAAGAGCCGCGACTTCCGCGACACGCAAACGCATCAGGCCAGCATGCGGGTCGAGCATGATTTCGGCGGACTCACCCTGCGCAACACGTCCCGGTTCAGCCACAACAAGCAAGATTACATCTTCACCCAGCCGGACGATCAGCAAGGCAACGTGTTCGGCACCGCCGCCGGCTCTCCGGCAACGGCCGGCGGCTTGGTCTGGCGGCGCAGCAACACGCGCTATGGCTACGCGCAGGGCCTCACCAATCAGACCGACCTGTTCGGTGAGTTCAACACCGGCGCGATCAAGCACAGCATCGCAACGGGCGTGGAATTCAGCTGGGAAAAGGCGCGCCGCGGCACCTATGCCGTTGCCAACGGTTCGACCATCACGCCGCGCCGCTGTACGCCAGAGGCGCTCGCCCGCTTCTACTGCACCAGCCTGTTCGATCCGAACCCGAACGATCCGTGGGTCAATTACGCGAGCGACACGTCCTCGGTAGCAACACCGATCGTGAAGAACCCCCTTGCGACGGAAACGCAGAACAACGCCCGGACGATTTCGGCCTACGCGTTCGACTCGATCACGCTCCTGCCATCGCTGATCCTCAACCTGGGCGCGCGCTACGACGATTTCACGTCCACGCTGACCCCGGGGCAAACGGCCACCGCGATGAGCAGCTTCCGCCTGACGCGCAACGACAAGCTGTTCAACTGGCAGGCAGGCCTGGTGTTCAAGCCGAGCCGCAACACCTCGCTCTATGCCAGCTACGCAACCGCCGCGACGCCGCCGAACAGCCTGCTGGGAGAAGGCCAGGAAACGAACGCGATCCCGACCACCACGACACCCGAGAACCTCGCGCTGTTCAACAGCCTGAAGGTCGAGAAGACCAAGTCGTATGAGGTCGGCGCCAAGGCGGATCTGTTCAACGAGCAGCTGGCGGTCTCGCTCGCCGCCTTCCAGACGGACACCACCAACGCACGCGTGACGGGCCCGAACGACACCATCGAGTTCATTGGCGAGCGCCGCATCCGCGGCATCGAGTTCAGCTTCAACGGCAATGTCACCCCCTGGCTGTCGCTCTTCGGCGGGTACACGCACCTCAATCCGAAGATCGTCGACGCCGGCTTCACCGTGCTCACCGCGCCGGCGGTGACGTCCAATGGCGTCACGCTGCAAGCACCGCGCAGGGTGCCGGTCCCGTCGGTAAGCAACGGGCGGCAGGCACCGCAGACGGCGAAGGACAGCTTCACACTCTGGGCCAATCTTACGCCGCTGAAGGGCCTCTCGATCGGCGGCGGCGCCTTTTACATGAGCCGCGTGTTCGGTGGCTATTCGGACAACCGCAGCGCCACGCAGAGTGCCGCCGGTGTCGTGACGGTCACCCCCGCGACAAAGGTTCGGATCGTGACCGTGCCCGAATATTGGCGCTTCGATGCCCGCCTCGGCTACACCATCAACGAGCGCATCGACCTGAGCGTCAACGTCCAGAACCTGACCAACGAAGTGTACTTCCCGCAGGCGTTCACCGCGCATTATGCGTCGATCGCACCGGGCCGGACGGCATTCGCCACATTGGGGCTGAAGTTCTGACCGAGCGCCTCGACGAACTTTCGCCCGATCAAGTGCGCGCCCGTCTCTCCGGTTCACCGGAGGAACGGGCGTCGCTCGTTCGCGCCGGCGCGCAGCAGGGTGTCGCCGAGGCGCAAGCCGTCTGGGGGCAAATGCTCCTTGACGAGGGAAAGCCGCGCGAAGGCTTTTCTTGGTTCAACAAGGCCGCCGCTCAGGGGCACCTCATGGCGCTGAACATGGTCGGTCGCTGCTACGATCAGGGCTGGGGCGTCGCGATCGACAAGGCCCGCGCGGCGGAATGCTTCCGCATCGCGGCCGAGCGCGGGCTGGACTGGGGCATGTACAATTTCGCAACGGCGCTCACGCTCGGCGAGGGCGTGCCAGAGGACAAGGCAGCGGCGCTCGCCTGGTTTGAAAAGGCATGCGCGCTCGGCAATGCCAAGGCGATCAACTATATCGGCAGCTTCCACGAGGATGGCTGGGTCGTGGCGCGCAACATGGCGGTCGCCGCGGATTGCTACGCCCGCGCTGCCGAGGGCGGCGACTTTCGCGGCGCCTTCAATCACGCCCGGATGTTGATCGCCGACGCGCGCTACGATGAGGCGCGCGAGTGGCTCGCGCGCTGCGCCCAGTCGGCTACACCTGCCTTTCTCGATAAAGCGGCGCGATGGCTCTCCGACTCCCCGCGCCCGGCGCTCGCCGAGGTGCTTCGGTCAGCGCCGCCAATCGCCAGGGCGGACGGTTAAGCCGCCGCTTCCTCCATCAGCGCCTTGGCCTCTGCGCCGGCCCAATCCATCGCGCCGCTCACGCGCCACAATTCGCGGCCCTCGGCATCGAACATGATGGTGGTGGGCAGGTTCACCTTATATGCCAGGCTCAGCCCCAGGTCAGGATCAACATAGGGCGCCAGGTTCGCGAGCTTGCGCTCGGTGAAGAACGGCCCGACTTTCTCGCGTTCCATGTCCTGGCTCACCGCCAACACGCGGATCTTGCCGCGCATGGCCGCGGCTGCCGTGTCGAGGCTCGGCATCTCCTTGATGCACGGCGCGCACCATGTCGCCCACAGGTTCACCAGCACGGGCTGGCCGCGGAAATCAGCCAAACTGGTCTTCTTGCCGGCCGGATCATAGAAGGAGACCGCCGGCGCGGCCTCTCCCTTGTGCGAGCGATCGACCGTTCCGGCGGCAGCCGGCGGCTGCTTCGTGCCGGGCGCCACCTCGTCGGATGTCACCGTATCCGGGGCAGCGACGTTTGCTTGCTCCGGCGCAGGCGTTTGCCTATCGCAAGCTGCGGCCGCCAATGCGGCCCCGAGGAGAAAGACGGTTCCCGAGCGCGATGGCATGAGCGATTCCAACCAGATGTGGGGCGGCCGTTTCGCCGAAGGCCCGGCCGCGGTGATGCGCGAGATAAATGCCTCCATCCCCTTCGACAAGCGGATGTGGCGGCAGGACCTCCGTGGCAGCCAGGCGCACATTGCGATGCTCGCGCAGCAGGGGATCGTGGATGCGGGTGACGCAGCGTCGATCGCGCACGGGCTGGAACAGGTCGCGGCCTATTACGAGGCAAACGGCGTCGCCGAGGATCTGACGCTCGAAGACATTCACATGCAGACGGAGGCACGGCTCGCCGACGCGATCGGCCCCGCGGCCGGGCGCCTCCACACCGCGCGCAGCCGCAACGATCAGGTCGCCACCGATTTCAAGCTCTGGGTGCGTGATGCGATCGACCAGACGCTTGCCGCGCTGACCGCGTTTCAGCACGCGCTGCTCAACCGCGCGGAAGAACATGCCGCCAGCGTGATGCCCGGCTTCACGCACCTGCAATCTGCCCAGCCGGTGACGCTCGGGCATCACCTCATGGCCTATGTCGAAATGGCCCGCCGCGACGTCAGCCGTTTCGCCGACGCGCGCGCCCGCATGAATCTCTCCCCGCTCGGCTCGGCCGCGCTGGCAGGCACCGGCTTCCCGCTGGATCGGCAAGCCACAGCCGCCGCGCTGGGCTTCGACGGGCCGACCCGCAACTCGCTCGACGGGGTGTCGGATCGCGATTTCGCAATCGAATATCTCACCTGCGCCGCGCAATGCGCGCTGCACCTGTCGCGGCTGGCCGAGGAGTTCGTGCTGTGGGCCTCGCAGCCGTTCGGCTTTGTGTCCTTGAGCGATCAATGGTCCACCGGCAGCTCGATCATGCCGCAGAAGCGCAACCCGGATGCAGCCGAGTTGGTGCGCGGCCATGCCGGCCGCATCGCTGGCTGCCTCGTCAGCCTGATGATGACGATGAAGGGGCTCCCGCTGGCCTATTCGAAGGACATGCAGGACGATAAGCCGCCGGTGTTCGAATGCCACGACCTGCTCGGGCTGTGCCTGGCGGCGATGACGGGCATGGTGGAAAGCGCGACCTTCCGCACGGAACGCATGCGCGCGGTGGCCGAGAGCGGCTTCGCCACAGCGACCGACCTGGCCGATTGGCTGGTGCGCGAAGCCGGCGTTCCCTTCCGAGAGGCGCACCACATCACCGGCCGGGTCGTCGCGCGTGCTGAGGCGCAGGGCCTGCGGCTGGACGAGCTGCCGGTCGAGGATCTCATCGCCATCGATAGCCGGATCGATGCCCGCGTTTTCGACGTCCTGTCGGTCGATGCCTCGGTTGCCAGCCGCACCAGCTTTGGCGGCACGGCGCCGGACAACGTCCGCGCCGCCATCCGCGAAGCACGCGAGGCGCTGTCGTGAAGGCCGGCGTCCTCTTTCTGGCGGTTCTGCTGGCGGGGTGCGGCGCCTCCCGTGGCCTCCAGCCGGCGGAGGGTGAGCCATTGCCGGTGGCGCCTTATGGTGCCACCGCGACGCCGACTCCCGCTGACCTGCTTCGGCCGCAACCGCAGGCGCGGCCCGGCCGCAGCGACGAACTGCTGCGCAACTCCGAGGAGCGGCGCAGCGATGAATTTGACCTCCCGCCAAGGTAAGCAATGGATCACTTCGCGCTTGTTGATGGAGAGCTTCATTGCGAAGCCGTTCCGCTGTCCCGCATCGCTGCGGAGGTGGGAACGCCCGTCTATGTCTATTCGGCCAACACCCTGCGGCGCCACGCCCAGGTGTTTCGCGACGGGCTGAAACCGGCCGGGCGCGTGCACGTGGCCTATGCGATCAAGGCCAATCCGAACATCGCGGTGCTGAACGTGCTGGCGCGTGAAGGCTATGGCGCGGACGTGGTCTCCGGCGGCGAAATGGCGCGCGCGCTTGCGGCTGGCATGCCGGCGGAGGACATCGTGTTCTCCGGCGTGGGCAAGACCCGGGCTGAACTGATCAAGGGGATCGAGGCAGGCATCGGCCAGTTCAATATCGAGCTGGAGGAGGAAGGCGTCGTCCTGGCGCAGCTGGCGGCCGCCCGCGGCACAAAGGCGCGCGCCGTTCTGCGCGTAAACCCGGACGTGGATGCCGGCACCCATGCCAAGATCTCGACGGGCAAGCGCGAGAACAAGTTCGGCGTGCCGATCGATGAAGCCGCCGGCATCTTTGCCCGCTTGTCGACGCTCGACGGGCTCGACCTGCGCGGCGTCGCCATCCACATCGGCAGCCAGCTGCTCGACCTCTCGCCGCTTGAAGCCGCCTATACCCGGACCGGCGCGCTCGTCGCCGAACTCCGCGCGGCCGGCCACACCATTACCCATGTCGATCTCGGCGGCGGGCTTGGCGTCAACTACAAGGCCGGCGACGTGCCGCCCGATCCTGCCGACTTCGGTGCGATGGTTGCCCGCGTGACCAAGGACTGGGACGTCACCTTGATGTTTGAACCCGGCCGCGTGATCGCCGGCAATGCCGGGGTGCTGTTGACCGAAGTAATCTGGGTAAAGCCTGGCGTCACGCATCCTTATGTCATCGTCGATGCCGCGATGAACGATCTCGCCCGCCCTGCCCTTTACGATGCCTGGCACGATTTCGAAGCCGTGCGCCCCAGTGGCGAGCGGATGGTCGCCAGCATCGCCGGCCCGGTCTGCGAAACCGGCGACACCTTTGCCCGCGATCGCGAAATCGATGTCGTGAAGTCCGGTGATCTCGCGATCTTCCGCACCGCCGGCGCCTATGGCGCCACCATGGCCTCAACGTACAATTCGCGGCCGCTGGTGCCCGAAGTGCTGGTCGATGGCGATCGCTACGCCGTGGTCGCCGACCGTATCTCCGCGGAGACGATCCTCGCCGCGGAGCGCGTGCCGGACTGGCTGTGAGCCTGCACAGCCTGCCGATCTTCGTGCGGCTTCGGGGGCGCCGCGTGATCCTGGTCGGCGACGGTGAAGCCGCGGACGCAAAGCGCCGCCTGCTGGAACGCGCCGGTGCCGTTGTCGTGCGGGAAGACGGCTCCGCGTGGCCGGAGGCGGCAGGATCATCCGCGAACGAGGCGCAGGGCGACGGGTCCTCCGGCACCGAATCTCCGCTCCCGCCGTTGCTGGCCATCGTGGTGGACGATGAGGCCGCAGTCGCCCGGTTAAAGGCCGCTCGCGTGCTGGTGAACGCCGTAGATCGGCCGGACCTGTGCGACTTCACCTTGCCGGCGATCATCGATCGTGACCCGGTTATCGTAGCGGTCGGCACCGGCGGCGCATCCGCCGGCCTCGCCGCCGCACTCCGCCAACGCCTTGAAACCCTTCTGCCGACAAGCCTCGGCCGCCTCGCCGACGCCCTGTTTGCCGCCCGCGGGGCATGGCGAACGCGCTATCCCGATTCCGCCAATCGTCGACGCGCCATCGCCGCCGCGCTCGCCCCAGGCGCGGTCTACGACCCGCTGCAGCCTGAAAGCACGCTCGGCACACCTCCGGAACACGACGGGCCGTTGGATCGTAGCGTCGTTGAAATGACACTCCACTCCGACGATCCCGACGATCTCACCCTTCGGCAAGCGCGCTTGCTCGCGAACGCCGATCGCGTGTGTCACAGCCCTGACGTGCCGACCGCCATCCTGAACCGTGCGCGCGCTGACGCCGATCGCGCCGTCTGCGACACGGTCCCGGTCGACCTTCCCGGACTGACGATCCACGTGAGGATGGCTTGAACGGTTTCGCGTATCGTATCGGGGACGGGGTCGCGGAAAGCACGGCCGTCAACGATGCCGTGTCCACCGATGGCGCGATGGTGTGGGTTCACCTCACCACCACGGCCGAGCAGGCGCAAAGCTGGCTGGAAAGCGAAGCAGGACTGCCGGATTACATCGTTGACCAATTGACCGCTCAGGAGACGCGGCCGCGCTGCGACGCGTTCGACGAGGGCGCCTTTGTCAATCTTCGAGGCCGAACCGAAGAGAAGCTCGATCCCTCGGACGTGCTGGCTTCTGTTCGCATCTGGGCCGAGAAGGGCCGCATCATCTCCGTCACGCGCAAACACCTGCTGGCGACCGATGCCGTGGAGAAGGAGGTCAAGGCGGGCGAAATCCACGATCCGGGCGACATCATCACTGCCTTCGCCAGCGCCATCACCGAGGATCTCGATCCCGTGGTCGCAGACCTGGGTGATGAGCTCGACGATTGCGAACAACAGCTCGACGCCGCGCGCGCCTTTGCGCTTCGCCGAAGTGTGACCAAGGTCCGCGTCGAGGCGATCAATTACCGGCGGTTTCTCAACCCGCAACGCGCGGCGCTGGAGAAGCTCGCGTCGCTACCTGGCGATTGGCTCGGACCGGATGACCGGGCGCATCTAGCAGCCGCTGCTGATCGCGCCGCGCGCATGGCCGAAGAAGTCGAGGCGATCCGCGAGCGCGCGAGCCTGATCCATGAGACACTCACCGACCTGCGTGCGGAGCAACTCGATCAACGCGGACTGGTCATCTCGATCGCCGCAATGGTATTCCTGCCCCTCACGTTCATCACCGGCCTGTATGGCATGAACGTCGAGGGCTTGTGGCTCGCGCAAAAGCCTTGGGCATTTGACGCCATCGTAGGGCTCTGCGTCGTCATTGCGGTCGCGGTAACCGGCTGGTTCATGGCGCGGCACTGGCTGCGCTAGCCTGACGACAAGGGCAGTGGGGAGCTTCGCTACGCGGCCGCCATTGATCAGGCTGCGCGCGCCATTCTCCAGGCTTCTGCGATCTCGGCGAGCGTATCGGCCACCTGGCGGAATTGCGCACCGTCATGGCCCAGGCTTGCCTCGATCACTTGCTTGCGCGCGCCTGCATAAACGCGCGCCAAAGTGGTGGAGACCTCGCCGCCCTTTTCGAAGTCGAGATTGGCTTCGAGCGCAAAGAGAATGGCGGTCGCACGGGTGACCCGCTCGCTTTTGACCGCGAATTTCTTGTTCTCCGCCGCCCAGGCGGCCACCCGCAGGGCATGGCACAGCTCTTCGTACAGCAGTTGCACCAATGCGGGGCCGTCCGCGTTGGCGGTCCGGCCTGCAAGGTCAACCTGCCGATACGTCTGCGCAGGATCGCGCGACAGGACGGACGCATACCCCATCAGTTGTTACCGTTCGTCCACGCCTTGATCTGATTTTCCATGAAGGTCTGGGTCGATTTATAAGCGGCAACGCGGGCGTTCATCGACGCGAATTGCTGCGTCAGCCGGGTGGTCATCTTGTCCTTCTGCTCGGTCAGCTTGTCCTGCTGGCCCACAAGATCGCTTTTCGCCTGATTGTACCGCGTCGTGGAAGCGCCAAGCCCGTAAAGCGTGCTCGTGGCGTTGAGCTTGATCGAGTTCATCGCTGCCAAGACGCCCGATCCGTCCGAGGCGTTCGAGAACATCGCCTCAAGCGCGGCGGGATAGTCGGCCATCGCCTTCGTCAGCGTACCATTGTTGACCGAGAGCGTGCCGTCGCGGTTCGTTAGGACCCCCAGCTGCGCCAGCGTGCGCGGTGCGCCGGCCGGCGCACCCGGCAGCAGGTCCCGCATCGTCAGCCCCTTCAGGCTTCGCATCATGTTCTGCGCGCCTGTATCGGCGCGCAGGTCGCCAGTGATCGGATCGGTCTGCTTCTGCAATTCGGTCAGGAGCAGATTGTAGGTGAAGACGAAGTCTTCCACCGCATTGCTCAGCGCCGCCGTCGGCACCGATGTGGAGAGTGCCACGGCCGAGGAAGAAACGCCCACCAGGTCGAGCTTCACTCCCTCTACAAGGTCGCTGACGCTGTTGCTTGCCCGCTCCACCGTGATGCCATCAACGGAGATGACGGCATTGCCGGCCTTCCCGGTCACGTTCATGCCGGGCCCGTTCGGGCCGACGTTGAACTCGGCGAGGTTACCGGACGGATCGTTGCTCGCCTCAAGCGTGAAGGCCTTTGCCGCCCCCGTCTCGCCCCTCAGCGACAAAAACGCGCGCCCGTCCGTGTCGGTCACGACGGACGCGGTGACACCGGCCCTTTTGGCGTTGATCGCTGCGGCGATGCTCGTGAGAGAACCATTAGTGATGTCGATGGCGATCGTGTCTTCGATACCATCCCCATCGGCGTCCGGGCCAGTGACACCGGTCAGCCCGCCACTCGCGTCATAGGTGCCGGTACCAAGCTTTAAGGTGAACGTGCCGGAGCCGATCACCTCGCTTTTCGATGCCACGCTGGCGTTCGACACCGCGGTCTGTGCCGTGGCAAGCCGGTCCACCCGAATGCTGGCGGTCAGGCCGGTCAGCTTCGCGCCCGATATCGCCGTCGCGGTCAGCACGGAATTGTTGCTGCTGACAGGCTGCGACTGGAGCGTTCCGCCTTTCACCAGCGAGTCGAGCGCCGCGGCGAAATCGGTAATCGCGCTCTTCAGCGTGGAAACGCCGGAGAGCTGCGCCGTGAGCTTCTCGGACCGCGCCGTGAGGGCCGCCGTCTTCGATGAAAATTGCGCCTGCACGAGGCCGGTCACCAGTGCGTCCGTGTCGACCCCCGAGCCGGTGTTCAGCGAGGTGAGCAACACGCTCGCTGCCGACTTGGTGACGCTGGTGGTGGTCGCACTGGCCACCGGTGTGCTCGGAACGCTTGTCATGACAAGGTATCAAACGGCCGAAGACGCCACGACTTTAGCGTTACCGTCATCGGCCGGCCGCGCTTGGCAGCCGCGCATCGACTAAGGCAGTGCCGCCCCGTGCTCGTCGAAGCGCGCGCTGGCCGGCACATCGATTGCGGGCAGCGGCCCCGTGCCGCCCATGCGCTCATTGAGGCCGAAGACGAAGGCCAGCACCGTCGCGATCGCCATGTAGAGATCGTCGCGCACTTCCTGATTCTCACGGCTGGTGTAGTAGATGGCGCGCGCAAGCATCGGATATTCCAGGATTGGCACCGCCATGTCGCCGGCAATCTCGCGGATCGCCAGCGCCGTCGCCCCGCGCCCCTTGGCCACGACTACCGGTACCTGATCGCGGCCACGATCATAGCGCAGCGCCACCGCGAAATGCGTCGGATTGGTCAGCACCACATGCGCCTCCGCGACCGCGCGGCGGGTGGAGCGAGACAGCATGGCGTGCTGGCGCGATCGGATCTGCGCCTTCACCTCAGGATTGCCCTCGCTCTCCTTGTGCTCGTCCTTCTGCTCCTGCTTGGACATGAGCAACTTCTTCATGCGCTGAAACATCTGGAGCGGCACGTCGATCAAAGCGATGGCGACCAAGCCCAACGACATGACGATCATCAGCGTCGTGAGCGTCCCCCCCAACGCGTCCATTGCCGCACCGAGGTTTGAGCGGGCGAGGCCGAGCGTGGTGCGCGCCGAGCTCATCAGCAGCCAGCCGCCGATCGAGCCAAGCAGCGCGACCTTCAGAAGCGATTTGCCGAGTTCGATCCAGCCGTTCATGCCGAAGATGCGTTTCAGCCCGGATGCGGGATTGATGCGATTGCCCTTGGGCGCCATCAGCCCGGCATTGAACTGGAGCGAGCCAAGTGCCGCCTGGCTTGCCACCCCGGCCGCCATCACGATCGCGAACAGGGTGCCGAACGCTGGTAATAGCTTCCACCCTGCGGCAGCCAGCGGACGAAACGGCTGAAAATCCTCCACATCGCCGCGCGTGAACTGGAAGCTTTCGGCCATCACCGCCTTGCACGCGGCGACCAGCGACGGACCAAAGAAGACGAGCCACGCCACGCCTGCGAGCGCAACGAGCGCGGTCGCGAACTCGCGTGACTTGAGGACGTCACCCTTCTTCCGCGCGTCCTTCAGACGCTTGGGTGTCGGGGCTTCTGTCTTTTCGCCGAACTCGTCAGCCAAGTACCAGGCTCCGTGCCGCTTCCAGGCCCTCGCGCACGACGACCAGCATGTAATCCCCCATCGCCGGGAACGCCGCCGCCATCGCGATCACGCCGACGGCAAGGCTGGCCGGCAGACCGATCGAGAACAGGTTCAGCGCCGGTGCCGACCGTGAAATCATGCCGACTACCAGATTAAGGCAGAGTAAAAGAAAGCCGACCGGGAGCGCGAGGAGCAGACCGGCGAAGAAGGCGTAGCCGCCAAACAGGGCGATGTCCTGCAACTGACCCGGCGCGAGCCAAGCCGCGCCCGGCGGCAGCGCAGTGTAGCTGCGCGCTACGGTATCGACGAGGACGAGGTGGCCGTCGATCGACAGGAATAGGAGCGTCAGCAGGATCGAGAGTAATTGGCCGATCGCGGGCGATGAACGCCCCGAGTTGGGATCGATCATGTTGGCGAAGCCGATGCCCATGGAACCGCCGATGACTTCGCCGGCGATCAACGGGGCAGCAAAGGCGATCTGGAGGATGAAACCCAGCGCCAGACCCACCAAAGCCTCCGCCGCGATCGCCAGGAAGGTCGCGAGCGCGAAAACCTGTGGCGGCGGCGTTACGTCATGCATGCCAAGCACCAGCACGCCGACCGCGCCGGCAAGCACGACGCGCACCTGCAACGGCACGGAGACGTTGCCGAAAACGGGCGCCGCAACAAAGGCCGCACCGACGCGCACCATGACAAAGATCAGCGCCCATAGCTGGGGCTCGATCGAGAGGCCGAGGCCTAGCATGGCGGCCGCGCTCTGCCGGCTGCGGTCGCCCGGGCGAGAGGATCAACGGGAAGGTGCACCTGCTTAGCGCACCAGATCGGGAATGCGTTCAAAGATCGAGACGGTGAAATCGCTGATCAGCCCCAGGATCATCGCGCCGAAAATCACCAGCGACAGGCCCACGACGATCAGCTTCGGTACGAAGCTCAGCGTCTGCTCCTGTATCGAGGTCGCAGCCTGGATCATGCCGAGAATAAGGCCGGAGACGAGCGCCGGGATCAGGATGGGCGCAGCGGCAAGCGCAAGCACCCAGAGCGTCTGGTTCGCGACGGTCAGGAAGTAATCTGCGTCTACCATCTTGGATCCAGCTTCTCACGTGCACGGCAGTTCGGGGGTCGGCGCGTCATCGAAGGCGCGCCTCAGCGGTCGCCCGGGCTAGGTCGCGAAACTGTTGGCGAGGCTTCCCATGGTCAGCGCCCATCCATCGACCAGCACGAACAGCAGGAGCTTGAACGGCAGCGAGATGATCGTCGGGCTGAGCATCGCCATGCCGAGCGCCATCAGCACCGTCGCCACCACCAAATCGATCACCAAGAAGGGCAGAAAGATCAGGAAGCCGATCTGGAACGCGGTCTTGAGCTCGCTCGTGACAAAGGCGGGTAGCAGCACCGAGAACGGAATATCGTTGGGGGTAGCATACGGCCCGGACTTCGCCATCTCGGCGAACATCGTCACATCCTTCACCCGCGTCTGCTTGGCCATGAAGGCGTGCAGCGGCGCGCCAGCGGTCTTGATCAGGTCCGTGCCGCCCATCTGGCCGGCGGCATAGGGCTGGATCGCGGTTGTGTTGATCTGGCTGATGACGGGCGCCATCACAAAGAACGACAGGAACAGGCTGAGCCCGATCAGCACCTGGTTGGGCGGCGTCTGTTGCAGGCCCAGCGCCTGGCGCAGGATCGACAGCACGATGATGATCCTGGTGAAGCTGGTCATCATCAGCAGGATGCCCGGCAGGATGCTGAGCAGGCCCATGATGATGAGCACTTGCAGCGACAGCGACATCGAGCCGGAGCCATCAGGCCCGCCACCAAGCTGGCCGAGCGCCCGATCGACCGCGTCGCCGGCACCGGGCGCTGTGGGCGCGGGCGGCACAGGCGCGCTCTGCGCGAAAGCCGGCATCGCCACCAGCATCGCGACGACAAAGGCAAAGGCGATCAGCAGCACCTTGCCCCAGGGGAAGCTGGCTGAACGGGTTCGCGCGCCGTCGCGGAACAAGGCTGGGCCGGTGCCGACACGGGTAACGCTCACGAGAAGGTCCTCGGCGCCTCGGCGCGTTCAACCAGCGTCACGCCGCCCCGCCCGACCGAGACCAGCAGCCGCTTGCCCTCGAACTCGACCACCGCGAGCTTGAGACCCGGCGAGATCATCATCGTTTCCTTGACGTTGATGAGGCGCGTGTCGGCGCGGCCCGGCATGCGGGTTTCCAGCCGCCGCCAAAGATAGAGGCAGCCGATCATCAGGCCGCAGACGAGCGGCAGCAGCACGATAAGCTTCAGAATATACGACCACATCATGGCGTGGATCAGCCGCGCTTGTCGGGATTGACGAGCTCGGTCATCCGCACGCCGAAACGGTCGCCCACGGTCACCACCTCGCCGCGGCCGATCAGGGTGCCGTTGACGAACACGTCGAGCAGCTCGTTAGCCTGGCGATCGAGCTCGATCACACTCGATTCACCCAGCGCCAAAAGCTCCCGCAGCGTCAGCTGGGTCGAGCCGATTTCCACCGTCAGCTTGACGTCAACGTCCTGCAGCAGGCGGAAATTGGCGGCGAGCGCGCCATCGGCCGGGAAGCCGCCGCTCATGTCGTTCATTGGGTCAATCCTTCGAGAGAAGCGAGCGATGTCAGTTTAATGGCGGCATGCCCGTTCGAGGTGCCGACGGTGCCGGTGCCGAGGCGATCGTTGCCGACCATCACCGGCACGTCCTGGCCAAAGCTGATCGGAATCACGTCACCGGGCTGAAGCGCCATCAGCTTCGACAGGCGCATCGTCGGCTCGGCAAGCACCGAGCGGACGGGAAAGCGGATGTTCATCGCCGCGCGGGTGAGCGCCGTTTGCCACAATGCGTCCTCCGCCGCGGCCTTCGCCACCACCTTGCCCGTCAGCGCCGTGCCGTGCGGTTTCAGTGCAGACACCGGATAGACAAGGTCGATAAACGATGGCTTGGCACTGCCAGGTGCAATGCCAAATCGTGTGACGATCAGTGCGTCGTCACCGTCGAGGTTCGCCAGCATGGATGCGTTGCCTTCGCATCTTCCGACCGTGAAGCTCACGCGCGCGAGAGGCTCCCACGCGGCCGTAAGCGGTACGGCAATCATTTGCCCGAGACGCGCGACCATCGCCTCGGCCGCCGGCGAGAATTCCGCGGGCATGTCCGCAGGTGCCGCGCCGGTGCCGCCGAAGAAAAGGTCAAGCAACTCAAGCACGAACTTACCGTCGAGAACCAGCAGCGCCGTGCGATCGTCCATGCCGAGCGGCAGCCAGGCGGTCAGTTTGTCCGGGCGCTCGGCGCGATAATCGGCGAAGCGCTGCACCGCCAGCGGTTCGGCCCAAGCCCGCACCTCTTCGCGCAGCAGCGGCTCGAACACACCCCGCAGCCCCCGCGCCAAGCGCGCCGAGAGGTGCTGCAGCGTGTGCAGGTCGCCGAACGGATTGAGCTTCGCCTTCCCCAGGCCGCCTGTCGGGACGGTCTGCGGACGGGCGCGCTCTCGCCGTTCGCGAGGGGGATCTGACTTGGCGTTAACCATGCCAGGTCACTGAACAACAAAATTGGTAAAGTAGACGTTACTAACGCCGCCAAATCCCTCTTTCTGTTCCAGCGTCTTGTTGATCGCGACGGTCAGCCGCTTTGCCAGCGCGGCCTTCCCCTGGGAGGAGAAAACCTGATCTTCGGTGGTGTCGCCAAGCGCCATCAGGATCGCCGAGCGGATCGCGATATCGTTGGTCTTCATGTTCTGGATGACCGTATCGTCATACGGCGTCGAGACGGCGATCCCGACCTGGATAAAGTGAATCGAATCCTGGAGATTGGCCGTAAACTCCTTTTCCAGCGCGAAATAATTGGATGCATAGCGATCACCCCCGCTGCCCTCCGGCGTCGGTTTGCCCTCGTGGCCGGCCTCGCTGCCCGCGCTCTCTCCGCCATGGCCGCCGCCCGATCCGCTTTCTGCTTCGGCGCGCTTCTGCTCGCTCTTGGGCACAAGCTTCGGCTTGCTTTCATCCGCCGCATGCGCGCTCGCGCCGCCGATGATGCCGGAGCCGGCAGCGTAGAGGCCGGCACCAACGCCGCCGCCGATCAACACGATTCCACCAACGGCGATCACCAGGATCTTGCCCAGCTTGCCCTTCTTCTTCGGCGGCGATTCGGCCGCGTCCTTGGTCTTTTCACTCACTGCTCAGCGCCTTTCGCCATTCATGCGATTCGTTCGTCGGCAGTGGAGGCGTCGTCATGCGAAGCGACGCGGCTCTGCCGGCTCGTGGGAAACGGCGCCGAGGTTGGCGCACGCTGTTGATGTTGTTGATGCTGCGGCCCCGGGTCACTGCCGGCCTGCGCAGACAGCTTCAGGCCCTTGGCCTCGGCAAGTTCGGCCAGTTTGGGCTGGGCCTCGGCCAGTAGCTGGCGTGTTTCGGCCTGTTGTGCATGGAAGTGAACCGCGACCGCGTCGCCATCGCGCCGCAACGACACGTCAATGGTGCCGAGCTTGTCGGGAACGAGGCGAATGCTGGTATCAACCGCATCCATGGCGTCGCGGATCATCTCGATCCGCTCAATCATCCTGGTGGGCCATGCCTCCCGCGCCATGTCGAGCGCGGCATGGCGGCTGTTCTCGACAGCCGCGACGGCATGCGGCGCCAGATCCGTGGCCGGTGCGATGCCTGGGATCAGACCCGCCGGAGTTTCCGCCCGTCGCTCGTCACGTGCCGCGCGATGGATGGCGGCAGCGAACATCTGCGCGGCGGGTGCGACCGGCCCCATGTGCGCTGGCGGAGCAAGTTGAGGCGGAGCGGCCCCGCGCTGCACGCCGGCTGGTATCGGCGGCCGATCAGCGCTGCCCTCCGACGGGGCTGACGCCTCGAACCGGTTGCCTTGGGTGTGGACGCCGCGTTCCTTCTGAGCGTCCGGCTTCGATGGGGCTGATGTTCCCTCATGCCCTGGCGCCTCCGCTAATTGCTGTTGCGGAAGGTTCGGCGATGTTTGTTGCGGGGGCAGGGCCGCGGCAGGAGTTGCGGCGGCCAGGCTCGCTGGCGAGGGGCTCACTCCGACGATGTTCGGCACCGAACCAGGCTGCACAGGCGTCGCCGTCGGAGTGCTCGCCTGGCGCTTGAGCGGGAGGCTCGGGGCGGGATCAAGGGTTACGCGCTCGACGTCATCTTGCAGTGGAAGGGACGACGCGCCCCGCTCTTTCACAGTGGGCACAATCGGCGTGGCTGGCGCGGGCGGTGCGGCGGCTTCTGCTCGCGCGGGCGACGCCGCCGCGTCGGTTGCGGCCAGCGTTTCGTCGCCAGCCAGCGGCTCCGGAAGTCCAGCGGGAAGCTGCCCAGGCAGTAGCGAGCCCTGCGGAATGGATCCCGTCATGGCAGCGGCAGGCTCGAGCGGAGCATCTCCTGCGTTGACCGGCGCCGGCGGCGGGCAGGGGACCAGCCACGTTGGCGGCGCGATCCAGACGTTAGTTGCCGCGGGATCGGCACGCTCTTCATCCTTGCCGAAAGCTGCCGGCAAGTTGTTGCCGCCTTCGCCGTCCCGTTGCCGCGGCATGATCGGCGCGACACCGGCCAGCAGCAACGCGGCGAAGTCCACGCCTGGAGAAGCGGCAGCGGGCACGGCACCCACGACTTCAGGGGACGGCGCGCTGACAAGAAGATGGGGAATGGACAGCATGGCAGCGATTGGTGTCTCGACGGGTTGATCCGACGATCCAATCAGCAAGGATCGTGCCGAACCTTTCGCGTGGGCGGCGCATCTTGCAGTGCGCGGATCGCGCGGAGCGCGGCCTCGGCCTCGCCGCGGGCGATCAGCTTCTCGACCGCGGTCTGATCCCGTTTCGCCGAACGGGTAGCCTCTGCAGCGCGATCTGCCTCGCGTGCGGCAGTGCGCACGCGATTCTCGACTACCTCTGCGTTACGGTGCAGCTTCTCGCGATAATGCGCCATCGCGGCAAAGGAGACGGCGGCGCCCGCCCCCTGCCCCGGCGCAACGGCGGAGGCGAGCTGCGCGATCCGCTGCGACAAGGCGTTTTCGCTGGCAACCTGCTCCTGCGCGCGGCTTTCGGCCGCCTGCGCCATGCCAAGCTGAAGCGTGCGGACGCGATGCAGACGCTGAAGCTTCTTGTTATCCATCACCGAACACGCCCGTCAGCTCCGTGACGGCATCGTCGAGCGAGACGCTGGCGTCGGCATCCTGGCGAATGAATTCCATCACCGCCGGGTGGTAGGCGATGGCGGCATCGATCGCCGGATCGGCACCGGCGCGGTAAGCACCCATCAGCACCAGGTCGCGATTTTCCTCGTAGGTCGCAAGGTGACGACGCAGGACGCGGGCGGCCTGGATGTGCGGCTTGGCGGCAATGTCGGTCATCACGCGGCTGACTGACTTGGATACGTCAATGGCGGGATAGACGGCGTGCTCGGCAAGTGCGCGGCTCAACACGATATGGCCGTCGAGGATCGAGCGCGCCGAGTCCACCACCGGATCATTGCCGTCGTCGCCATCGGCCAGCACGGTGTAGATCGCGGTGATCGCGCCGCCGGTGTTCACATCGGTGCCGGCACGCTCGATAAGGTTTGGCAGCATGGCAATGGCTGAGGGCGGATAGCCGCGCGCGGAGGCCGGCTCGCCCAGCGCCAGCCCGATCTCGCGCCCCGCATGTGCCACGCGGGTGAGCGAATCCATGATCAGAAGGACATTCTTGCCCTCATCACGAAATGCCTCGGCAATCGCGGTTGCGCGCAGCGCGCCGCGGATACGAAGCACTGGCGAGTGATTGGCCGGAACGGCGACGACGACCGAGCGCTGGCGTGCCTCGCCTGCGACCTTGGTTTCAAGGAAGTCGGCCACTTCTCGGCTGCGTTCGCCGATCAGGCCGATGACGATCACGTCAGCCTTGGCCGCGCGCACCATCATGCCGAGCAGCACCGACTTGCCAACGCCCGAGCCCGCCATGATGCCGACGCGCTGGCCCTTCCCGATGGTGAGAAGCCCATTGATCGCGCGCACGCCGACATCGAGCGGCTCCAACACGCGGCCGCGGTCGAGCGGCGATTGCAGCTTGCCGGCGAGCGGCCAGCGACCCGCGCCGCGGATCGGGCCAAGCCCGTCGATCGGGTTGCCCGCGCCGTCGACCACGCGGCCGAGCAGCGCCTCGCCCACCTCCGCCTCGCCGGGCGCGCCGGTCGGGCGGACGGGCATCTGCGGCAGGAGCGCTGCCGGGCCGCCCAGGTTCATGAGCAGCGTGCGGCCATTACGGAAGCCAATCACTTCCGCTTCCACGCCGACGCGCGCATCGCCGATCCGGCACACGGTGCCGACCGGAAGCGTCAGGCCGACCGCCTCCATCAGCAGCCCGTCATACGAAGCCAGGCGCCCCGCCACCTTTGGCGCCGGACGGAAATCGGCGTTGCCCAACGATTCAAGATAATCGGCGGTGAAGCGGTTCAGCATCTACGATCCTGGAAAGCCGGCACTGGCGGGCGCGATCCCGACCGATGCGGCGATGGTCAAAGGGCGGGAACGGCAACCTTGTCGAGTGCACTGGTGAGCTGTTCGAGCCAGAGGTCCGGGCCGTCCTCGACAATGGTGGAGGCTGCTTCGAGCACGAAGCTGCCGCGCGCCAGATTGGCGTCGCCTACCGCGAAGATCGTGTCCGGCAGCCGGCCCTCGAGCAGGCCGACGTCCGCCGGGTTCAGGCGCAGTATCGCGCTTTCCGACTGATCGGCGAGCAACTCGGCGGCGGCCTCCACGCGGCCTGCGAGGAGATCACCGGCGATGCCGGTCTGCCCGATCAGGCCGCTGACGAGATGGAGCACCGTCTGGCGCAGCTGCCGCGCCATGCGCTCGCGATCGATCCGCTCGTCGCACTTGAGCGCCGCCGCGATCCCCTCGATCAGCGCGCGATCCCGCGCCCGGCCCGCCTCATATTCCGCACGCGCGGCGGCGTAGCCGGCATCATAGCCGGCCTGATGCGCCTCCACGAGCGGATCGACCGGCGGCGTCGCTGCCATCGCCGCGGCAACGGGATCGATGGTGGGCGGCTCGGGCGATGGTTCCGGCTGGTGCCCCGGCGCGCCATGCGGCTGAGACGAGGCGCAGAATGCTTCCTCAATGCGCGCGATCAGATCGCCCGGCGCGAAGCCGGCCGGCCGATCCGCGAACACGCGCTGAAGCCGCACCGCGGCATCGTCTTGGCGCGGCGCAAAACCGGCGACGAACATCTTTGCCGTTGCCTCAGACATAATCGTCCTCGCCCCCGCCCATCATGATCGTGCCGTCTTTGGCGAGCGTGCGGGCAATGGCGATGATCGCCTTTTGCGCATCGAGCACTTCGGACAGGCGCATGGGGCCGCGGGCCTCCATCTCGTCGCGGATGCCGTCCGCCGCGCGGGCGGACATGCAGCCGAGGAAGCGATTGCGCGCGCCCTCGTCGACGCCCTTGAGCGCGCGGGTGAGAATGTCGCTGTCGATGTTGCGGATCAGCGTGCCCAAGTTCTTGTCGTCCATGTCGAGCAGATTGTCGAAGACGAACATCGCCTCCTCGATCGCCCGCGCCGTTTCCTTGTCCAGCTTGAACAGCTTGGGCATCACGCGCTGCTCCGTCGCCTTGCGCGCGCCCTGAAGGATCTTCGCCGCTTCGCGCGTGCCGCCGAGCTTCACCTGCGTGCCTTGTGCCGCGCTCGATGCGCGGCCAGCGATCATCGTCTTCAGCGTCTCGACCGCTTCGGGGGTGATTGGGCCAAGCTTAGCGATACGATGCAGGATCTCGGGCTGCGCGGCATCGGGCAGCAGTTCGAGCACCTGTGCACCCACCGATGGGTCGAGATTGGCGATCAGCAGCGCGGCGACCTGCGGATGCTCCTTCTCGATCATCGCCGCGATGTCGGTCGCGTCGAGCCAGTCTAGCAGTTCGATCTCGCACGCCGCCTCGGGCGGGGTGATGCGGGCAAGCACGCTCTCGGCCTTTTCCTGGCCCAAGGCGCGGTGCATCACCGCCTCCACCTTGGGCTTGGGATCAAAGGTGATGCCGGTCCGCTCGCGCGCGCGGCCGACGAAATCGTCGAGCACGCCCTCCACGTCCGCCTCGCTGACATCGGCGACGGTGTACATCGCGCGGCCAAGCTCGCGCACCTCGTCAGGCTCGAGCTTCTGGAGGATGGCGGCCGCCTCTTCCTCGCCGACCAGCATCATCAGCACTGCGGCGCGTTCCGTGCCGCTGAAGGTGCGCAATGCGACCTCGCTCATTGCGCGGTCGCCTTCATCATGTCGCGCACGGCAAGGGCGGCGCGCGCGGGATTGTCGCGCGTGAAGCCGCGGACCTTGCCGATCCGCTCGTCATAATTGCGGCTCGCCTCGATCTCGTCGAGCGTGACCGGCGGGGCGACGGCGATCGTCCCGAGAGCAGCGCTGCCCTCGTCGCCTTCGCCACTGCTGTCCGCGGAAAGGCCCAGCGCGGTGCGGCCGGGCGTTTCGGCTTCTTCCTTTTTCTTCATCAGCGCCTTGGCGAGCGGACGGACGCCCAGCAGCAGCACCAGCAGCGCGATCACGATCGCGGTAACGTTGCGCGCGATCACCGGCAGCCAGCTATTGTCGTACCAGGCCGGACCATCGCTTGCCGCATCCGCCTCGCCCGCAAACTTGCGGCTGATCACCGTCACCTGATCGTTGCGCGCCTGATCATAGCCGACCGCCGAGCGAACCAGCTGCGTGATCTGGTGGATCTCCATGGCGGGGCGCTTGCCCTTGTCCGGTTCGCGCAGCAGCACGGCCACCGACAGCCGCTTCACCCCGCCAGGTGCAGCGCGGGTGACCGAAACTTCGCGGCCGAGATCGTAGGAGCGAGCGAATTGGTCGGACTGTTTGCTCGGGTTCGGCGCCGGGCCACCCGCAACCGGCTGGCCATTGGCGCCGGTCGCCGCCTGCGGCTGCTGAAGCGACGCGGCAGGCGGCGGCGTGTTGCTCAGCGCACCGGGGATGCCGCCGGGCGCTTGCCCCTCCTGCGCCTGGGTGCCGGTCCATTGGCCCGTCTCGGCGCGCAGCGCGCCTTCCTTGTCGTAGCTTTCACGCGTGGCCTGCGTCTCGTCCATGTTGACGTCGGCCTGCACCTCGGCAGTGAAGTTGCCGGCGCCCACCAGCGGCGTCAGCAGCTGGATCAACTGCGTGCGGTACTTTTCCTCCACCTGCCGCTGGAGCGCGATGCGCTGTTCGGTGCCGCTCTGGCCGGCACCGCCGGGCTTGGAAAGGAGGCCGCCCATCTGATCGACGATCGTCACCGCCTCCGGCTTCATGCCGGGCACCGATGAGGCGACGAGGTTGATGATCGACTGGACCTGCGCCTCGCTGAGCGCGCGGCCGCCCTGCAGCTTCACCACCACGGAGGCGGAAGGCTGCGCATTGTCGCGCACGAACACGCTCGATTCCGGCATCGCCAAGTGCACGCGCGCCTCGGTGACGACGTCAATCTCCTGGATCGAACGGGCAAGCTCGGTCTCGCGCGCCTGGCGCAGCCGCTCGCCTTCTACCGCGCGGCTGACGCCCATCGGCAGCTGGTCGAGGATCGCGTAGCCGCCCGGCGCCGCCTTCGGCAGGCCTTGCCCCGCGAGCAGCAGGCGCGCGCGGGAATAATCCTCCTCGTTCACGGTGACCGCATCGGTTGCTTCGTCGATGTTGCTGTCGATGCTGGCAGCGGACAGCGCCTGGGTGACGGCAGCCTTGTCGGCATCCGGAAGACCCGAGTAGAGCATCTTCTGCGGCGGCGTGGACAACGCCGACCAAGCGAGCGCCGAGGCGCCGATCAGGCTGACCATCAGCGCCATCGGGCCGGCACGGCGAACCGCGGGCTGCGCGAAGGCGCCCTGGATCTGCCGCAATGGGTTAGCGAAGCGTTCCGGGATCACCGGGTTCGAGGGAGCGAGTGCGTTTGCCATATCAGACCGGCATGCTCATGATGTCCTTGTACGCGGACAGGATCTTGTTGCGGACTTGCAGCGTCGCCTCGAAGCCGACCGAGGCTTCCTGGCGGGCGAGCATCACCTTTGCGATGTCCACCGTTTCGCCGCGTTCGTAGGCTTCGGACAGCGCGGAGGCCTTTTGCGATTGGGCGTTCACCGCCTGGATGGCGGTCTCCATCGTGGTGGCGAAGCTGCTTGCCTGCTGCGCGCCCGAGGCTGGAGCAGTCTGCGCCGCCGCAGCCGTGGCGTTCGCCCGGCTCAGCGCAGCGTTACGTTCCAGGATCTGGGCACGAAGCGCCATCACCCGGTCGATCCCGCCTACACCCCCAACACCGCTCATGCCGTCAGTCTCCGATCATGCGGCGCGGCGATCTCTTCGCCCTGCTCGCGCGCCTTCGCGAGACGGTAACGCAAGGTTCGTTCCGAAATGCCGAGACGACGCGCGGTCTCGATACGATTTCCACCGCAGGCCCTCAGCGTCTCGCGAATGGCGGAAAATTCTGAAAGCTGGACAACGGCGCCGAGCGTGCTCGATCCGGCCGCTGCCGGGTCGTTGGCATAGACCGCGGGGCGCGGCGCCGAGGCGCGATCGAACAGGATATGATCGGCCTCGATCGTGTCACCGGCGCAGAACAGGAGCGCGCGCTGAATCACGTTTTCGAGCTCGCGCACATTGCCCGGCCAATCGTGGCTGGTGAGTTTCGCGATCGCCTCATGCGATGGCCAGGGCACCACCGCGCGACTGCCGGCATGGCGCAGGATCATCGTGGCGGCGAGCGCGGGCACGTCCTGCGCGCGGTCGGCCAGCGCACGGGTGGTCAGCGGAAAGACCGACAGGCGGTAATAAAGGTCGGACCGGAAGCGGCCGGCAGCAACCTCTTCCTGAAGATCGCGATTGGCGCAGGCCACCACGCGCACGTCGATCGGGATCGGATGGGTCGCGCCGATCGGCACAACCTCCCGCTCCTGCAGAACGCGCAGCAGCTTGGCCTGCAGCGGCAGCGGCATTTCGGCCACTTCATCGAGCACGATCGTGCCCCCATTGGCTGCCCGGAAGAAGCCGTCGCCGCCGGACGAAGCCCCGGTAAAGCTGCCCTTCACATGGCCGAACAGCATGGCTTCCAACATGGTTTCCGGCAGCGCGGCGCAATTGATTGCGATGAACGGGCCATCGTGGCGCGCCGAGTTGCGGTGGATCGCGCGGGCGAGCACTTCCTTGCCGGTGCCGGTCGGCCCGTTGATCAGGACAGTGATGTCCGCCTCCGCCACGCGCTCCGCCAGTGCGAACAGCGCAAGGCTCTCGGGATCGGCTGCCGTCGGCAGATCTGGGCCGCCGGCCAGCGCGCGGACGAAAGCGTTACCGACCACTGCGTCAGCGTGATCAAAGGTGAGCCGCGCAGGCGCGCCATCACGAAACGGGATCACGCGGCGCTCCCCGCGGGCGAGCACCACGGTACGCGCGGGCACCGGCGACGCCTCGCCTTCGGTGACCAGCCAAGCCGCGTCGGCTGGGGCCCGGCCGGCCGGGGTCGTCATCGTGAACCCCTGAGCGCGCAAGGACGAAACCAGCGCCACATGGCCATCAGCAACCATATTGGATGGAATAATCGACCGCATGCGTAGACCCCCTTAGTTGACTAGGGCCATATTGGTTGAATGGTTAACGGCCTGTTTAACCGGCAAGCTGCCGGCCGAATTCTGCCGGGGCGATGCCGCAGCGCAACATCATCAGCGAAGGTCTGGGGTGCCCGCGGTAGCAAGCAGGCAACGGCTTGCCGGTCGCCGGCAAAATGCGGCTAAATGTTGCCGCTCGCCGGTCGTTTGAGGTGGCGACGGATCGACGCCCGCAAGGGGGGCTGCGGTTTCCGTCGAATCACTCGGAGACTCGAAATGACCGTTATCGCCTCGAATACCTCGGCGTTGCGCGCTGCCAACGCTTCGACCAGCGCCAGCAAGGCACTGTCGACCGCGATGGAGCGCCTTTCGACCGGCAAGCGCATCAATTCGGCCAAGGACGACGCTGCCGGCCTCGCCATCAGCAGCTCGATGACTGCCCAGATCAAGGGCATGAACCAAGGCGTGCGCAACGCCAACGACGGCATCAGCCTGGCGCAAACGGCAGAAGGCGCGCTCGATGAAGTCAGCAACATGCTGCAGCGCATGCGCGAGCTGACGGTGCAGTCGGAGAACGGCACCTATTCGGCAGACGACAAGAAGAGCATCTATTCCGAGCAGAACGCACTGGCAGACCAGATCCGCTCGGTGATCAAGAACACCCAGTTCAACGGCACGGCGCTGTTCACTGGCGGCACCACGGCAGGCACCGCCAAGACGGTGTCGATCCAGGCGGGGGCCAATTCCGGCGACACGATCTCGATCAGCATCGACGATCTCGACAACAACGCCGCGGCCAATGCCCTGTCGGTTGTCGTCGATCTCGGCGCGACGGCGAACGGCATGGCCGGTGACTCCGCGGCGGCAACCCCGGTCGTCCCGACGATCGCGAACTTCGATGATGCATTGAAGCAGGTCGCGAGCGTGCGCGCGGGCCTCGGCGCCGTGCAGAACCGGCTGGAGAGCGCGGTGAACAACCTCACCAGCAACGCCACCAACCTGTCCGATGCGCGCAGCCGGATCGAAGACGCGGACTTCTCGGCCGAATCGACCAATCTCGCCAAGGCGCAGATCCTGAGCCAGGCATCCACCGCGATGCTGAGCCAGGCCAATCAGTCGCAGCAGGGCGTGATGCGCCTTCTCGGCTAAGCCGTTCCGGAGCCGGTGCCGCCCCCCTTTTGGGTCTCGGCTCCAGAAAACCGCGCTCGCGCGAAGGCAACAAGGACCCGGCGATCTCACGATCGCCGGGTTTTTTCATGTGCCCTGCGGCTTACTCAGCACCGCATGGGACGAAGTTTTGCACCATCGAAACTCACGCAATCTTTCGGCTAAAGCTTCGACCGATCCGGTCGTTTCACATTGCGGTGTCTAGGCCTTCGCCTCGGGGGCGGTGGAAGATGCCGGACAATGGAGAAGATCAGTGACCGTTATCGGAAGCAACATTTCGTCGCTGCGCGCAAGCAACGCCTCGACCAAGGCACAGGATGCCCTGTCGACCGCCATGGAGCGGCTGTCCAGCGGCAAGCGCATCAATTCGGCCAAGGACGATGCCGCTGGCCTCGCCATCAGCAGCTCGATGACCGCGCAGATCAAGGGCATGAACCAGGGCATCCGCAACGCCAACGACGGCATCTCGATGGCGCAGACCGCGGAAGGCGCACTGGGCGAAGTGGGTAACATGCTGCAGCGCATGCGCGAATTGGGCGTGCAGGCGCTGAATGGCACCTACTCGGCCGACGACAAGAAGAGCGTCAAGGCTGAGATGGACCAGCTCTCGACGCAGATCACCAACGTTCTCGCCAACACCACCTTCAATGGGCAGAAGCTGTTCAACGGCACCGCCGGCACCACGGGAACGGTGAAGATCCAGGCGGGCGCCGCCGCGGCGGACAGCATCGACCTCAAGTTCGACACCCTGACCACCGACACCGACATCACGGGTGTGGCGGGTGCGACGGCATCGGCAGTGGACGTGACGGCCACTACCTTTGCCGCCGCCGATCTCGACAAGTTCGACAAGGCGATCGCGAAGGTGTCTTCGACCCGTGCAAATCTGGGTGCAGTACAGAACCGGCTGGAAAGCGCGGTCAACAACCTGACCAGCAATGCCACCAACCTGTCCGACGCGCGCAGCCGGATCGAGGATGCGGACTTCTCGGCCGAATCGACCAATCTCGCCAAGGCGCAGATTCTGAGCCAGGCATCCACCGCGATGCTGAGCCAGGCGAACCAGTCGCAGCAGGGCGTGCTGAAGCTGCTCGGCTAAACGCCGCTGCGGCTCCGGCCCCGCCCCCGTTCAGTGGGTCGGAGCCGACATAGAAAAACCCCGGCACCGCAGGGCTGCCGGGGTTTTTTGCATTGGCTAGGCAAACCGCGGCCGCGATCGGCCCGGATGCTGGCTGGCCAGCGACATATGCTGAGCCCCTGAGCATGGGTCACGTCAAACCTGTTGCGTTTGACTGACGTCCCGCTTCAGCAGGGCACCGCAATACTGAAGCCCCGGCCGCTACCGACGGCCGGGACCATGGCATTACATGCCGTTCAGCATTTCCAGGTGATGCTGCACCACGGGAGCCGTCTGTGCGGCGACCGCCTTCAGCGGTGCGGCGGTGCCGGCCTGGGCATAACCCTGATGAAGCGCGAGCGCCTTCTGGTGCGCAACCTTCTGCTGCGCGATATAGGCTTGATCACGTGCCACGCCGCGCGTTTTGCGCAGTTCCGCAACCATCTGCGACTGATCCGGCTCGAGCATCGGCGGCGGCGGCGTCACGCTCGACTGCTTGGCGGCAGTCTTCACGTCGTTGGTGCTCTTGGTGTGATCCTTGATCATCATCTGCGCGAACTGACGAACCTTGGCATCCCTGGTGGTTTCCAGAACGAGCTTGCTCGACGTGCGCTCATACAGATCACTGGCACCGGCCTTTGCAACATAGTCCCGGGGCGCCACCGCCTGCGCCATGGCTGGGCTGGCCATCGTCTGCGCCATAACTGGGCTGGCGATAAGGACCGTCGCAGCGACGGCAAAACTCGACAATGCTTTCACGTGTTTCCTCCATTCGGATCACGCGCCACCGACACGGGAAGACTTCCTGTGCGACTGGCGATGCTTGTCGAACATAGTGAACGCAGCCAAGTTCCGCGTGCGCGTGGAAACATGATCTAAATCAGTTGCTTTCCACGTTTTCGGAAGAGACTATCCGATAGTCTATCGGCTTGAAGCTGCCGCCGTTGGAATCAAACGCCGAGCACGCCGTCAGGCCGATGATTAGATCCATCGCCGCGCGGAACACGATCTTGTCCCCGGCCTTGCTGATCGGCGGCAGCACCCGCAGCTTTCCTGTTTCGCCGTCGACCGGCACGTTCATGAAGCAGTTGAACGCGCTCGGGATCATGTCCTCGGTGATCCCGTGCGGCGCGAGGGCAGCGGCGAGATTGCCGAAGCAGCCGCGATGCACCGGCTGGTCGGGATAGAAATGCCGAAAGGTATCCGCGCTACACGGGGTCAGCAGGAAATCGTGCCGTCCGACATCATCCGCAACGATCTCCAGCATCGGCCGGGACCTGTTGGAATACAGAAGGTGGCCGGTGGTGAGATAGATTGTCTCGGCATAGTCGAAGGTCCGCCCGGAGGAGATCGCCTCTCCCACGTCATCCGCGTTAAAGGCGAGCAGATCGGCGACCTGAACGCCCTTGGGATCGATCACTTCGAGCAGCGCGCCGGCCGGCAACAGGAATGCCGTCCCGCTGCGCTCGGGAATACGGGTCGGTTCAGTCATTCTGGCCTTGATAGTGAAAGGGGCAACTCCAGCCATCCTCCACGATACGGCCGCTATACTGCCGCGCCTCACTGGTTTCGCCGTGGCGCGACAGCATGGGATTGCGCGATCCGGCAAGCGCTTCATCGCGCACCAGGATCTTCTCGCGCATGCTTTCATACAGTCCGTCGGCGCGCAGCCGTTCGAACTGGTCGTGCAGGTTGAAGACCAGAGTAGGCTTGGCAAAGCGGCGCGCCGGGCGGCTGGCGTTGGGATGCAGGCCAACGACGAAGAACGCCTCCCCACCAAAGCTCAGGGAGAAGTGGACGTCATCCGGATCAGGGCTGACGCGTGCGTCATATTCCTGGCCGCGCCAGACGTCCTTGTCGGACAAGGATTGCACGCGCGCCCAGAGCGCTCGTTCGAACTCACCCTCGCCCAACTCGGTCGGGCCATTGAAGACAACGGCATAGCTTCGATAGAGCGCCGGTTCCTCGCGGTAAGCGGCGGCAAAACGCAGCAGTCCGTCATGGATGCGCAGATCGTCCCACCCGCTATCGATACGGTTGCAGGCAAGAACGCTCAGCGTACCCTTGGCAAGCGCGGCTTTGGCGCCGACGCATGGGAACAGCCGATCCTGGACATGCTCCTGCAACAGGCGCTCGAATCGGTCCTGGTCCTCATGGCGCCAGGGGAACAACGGTGTGACAGGCGCAGGCATGGGTCGGTGCTACGCATGGGCAGCGGGATACGTTCCCAAATTTTGCGTTCACCTGAATTAGGTGGTCGTCGCTAAGAGAAGCAAACGCGAGCATTTCTCCGCCTTGAGCCGTCGTTCCATTGCCGCCGAGCGGAGCTGGCTCAAACCCGCGCCATCGCCTTCTTCAGCTTGGCATGAGCGGCGCTCTTGATCTGACAAACACGTGCCGCGCCTACTCCCAAGACAGCCCCGATCTCGTCAAGGTTCAGCTCCTCGACGTGGTAAAGCTGGATCACCAGCTGATCGCGTTCGGGCAGCGAAGCGATGGCGGCGATCAGGCGATCACGAACTTGCCCTTCGGCCAATTGGTCGAACGCGCTAGGCTCGGCACTCGCGAACCAGGGCTGATCGTCGGCATAGACTTCGTCGATCGAGTCAAACTGCACCGCTTCCGCCGTGGCGTAATCCGATCGCAGTTTCTGGACGCTGACGTCCAGCGTGGCGGCGAGTTCGCTTTCCGTGGGCGCACGGCGCAGTTCGTTGGTGAGTGCTTTCATGGCGCCCTGATAGGCACGCCGCCGCTTGATCGCGCCGCGCGTCATTGCGGCATGGCGGCGCAGCTCGTCGATCATCGCGCCGCGCAGCCGCGTGGTGAGATACTGCCTGAAGGTCACTTGCCCGCGGTCCTCGAACGACCCTGCGGCCTCGACCAGCGCAACCAGTCCCGTCTGCACCAGATCCTCCACCTCGACCGCCGTCGAGACGCTGCCATGGACATGCCAGGCCAGTCGGCGGACGAGCGGCAGGTGCTCACGCACCAGCGCGCCTTCATCACGCGCGCGGCTGCGCGGCGTGTAGGTGAGCGGGGTGACGCGCTCGAACTGCGCCTGCTGGGGCATCGCGCTCATGCCGCCACCGCCATCTGCGGCTGGCCCGCACCAAGAAGGCTGTTGGGTGCCGGGTGGGCGTCGTTCGCGCCGATCACGGCGACGACCTCGACGGCCTTATCCTCGGGGACTTCGAAGAAGCTCATGACGGGGGTGTCCGGCAGACAGGTTTTGACAAGCTTGCGGATCGCGACGCGGATCGCGGGCTGCACGACGAGCGCAAAGGGCTTTGCCTCGGCAATCATCGGCTGGGCAGCGCGCTGCAGCGCATCGACGATGCGGCGCCCGAGTTCGGGCTCGACGACATGGCGGCGTGACGGATCGGACCGCATCGCCTGGCCGAGCAGCCCTTCGAGTCCACCCTCCAGCGTCATCACGCGCAGCGGCTCTCGCACGCCGCACAGTTTTTGGATGATCAGCGGCCCCAGTTCCGGGCGGATCAGCTCGACGATTTCCTCGGCATCCTGCGTCCGCTGCGCGACGACCGCGATGGCGGACGCGATGCGGCGGAATTCCTTCAGCGTGATGCCTTCGTTGAGCAGCGCCTTCAGCACGCTGGTGAGCGTGGTGAGCGACAGCGGCTGCGGCACGATCGACGCGACGAGCTGCGGATTGCGCTCCTTCAGCCCATCGAGCAGCGCCTGCACTTCGTCCGCGCCGAGCAGGTCGGCCGCGTTAGCGCCCAGTGCGTGGTTCAGGTGAGTCGCGATCACGGTACCGGAGTCGACCACCAGATAGCCTGCGCCGGTGGCGGCATCGGCATCACCCGGCGCGATCCACGTGGCGTCGAGACCGAAGGTAGGATCCTTCGCCTTCTTGCCCTGCAACTCGCCAAAGCCGGTGCCGGTGTCGAGCGCCAGCATCTCGTCGGGCGACACCTGATCCTCGCCGACGACAACGCCGCCCACCAGCAAGCGATAGGTGTAAGGCGCAAGGTTGATGTCGTCGCGCACCTTCACCTGCGGCACGACAAAGCCGAGTTCCTTCGACAGCTGCCGCCTGACGCCGGTGATCCGGCCCATAAGCGGCGCGCCCTTGCGCTCGTCCACGAGCGGCACGAGGCCATAGCCGATGTCGAGGTTCACCATCATGCCGTCGGTCACTTCCTCCCAGCCGATGCGCGACTGGTCGATCGGCTCTGGCGCGGCGACTTCCTCGACCGGCGCAGGACGCTGCGCAATCTGGTGCAGCTTCCACGCGGCAAAGCCCGCGATGCCCGCGGCGGGCAGCAGCACGAGGTGCGGCATGCCGGGCATAATGCCCAGCAGGCCGAGGATTCCGGCAACCGGCGTCCAGGTGCGCGGGCTACCGAACTGGCTGCCGATCTGTCCCGCGAGGTCCTTCTCAGAGGACACGCGCGTCACGATCGCGGCAGCGGCGATCGAGAGCATCAGCGATGGCAACTGCGCCACCAGCGCGTCACCGATCGCCAGCAGCGTATAACCCTTGGCCGCATCGGCGATCGTCATGCCGTGGCTGACCGGCCCCAGGATCAGCCCGCCGATGATGTTCGCGGCCAGGATCAGGATCGCGGCGATCGCGTCACCCTTCACGAACTTGGACGAACCATCCATCGAGCCGTAGAAATCGGCCTCGGTGGAAACTTCGACGCGCCGCTTCTTCGCCTCGTCCGGCGTGATGAGGCCGGCGTTCAGATCGGCGTCGATCGCCATCTGCTTGCCGGGCAGCGCATCGAGCGTGAAGCGCGCCGACACTTCGGAGACGCGGCCCGCGCCCTTGGTCACTACGATCAGGTTGATGATCATCAGGATCGCGAAGACGAAAATGCCGACGATGTAATCGCCGCCGATCAGGAAGCTGCCGAATGCCTCGATGACATGGCCGGCCGCGGCCTCGCCCTCATGCCCATGGACCAGCACGACCCGCGTCGATGCGACGTTGAGGCCGAGGCGGAACAGGGTGGTGAAGAGGAGAACCGTCGGGAAAGACGAGAAATCGAGCGGCTTCTGCGCGTTCAGGGCGACCATCAGCACCGCGAGACTGATCGCGATATTGGCGACAAAGAACACGTCGAGCAGCGCTGCCGGGATCGGCACCACCATGACGAGGACGAGCAGCAGGATCGCGGCGGGCAGCGCCGCTTGGCGCGAACTGGCGAGCAACTTCATGTGCTCAGCCCCCCATGCTCGCGAGCATCATGTACGCAAGCCGGGCGTTATCCGGCGACGGGCGGAGCAGATTGGCCGTCTGCACGCGTGCCGCGGGATTGTTTCGGCCCATGGCGGCCGTTGCCCAGGTCATCGCGTCCGACGCAGACTGGTTAGCGCCGGTGATCACCGTTGCGCCTTCCATGTCAAGCATCTGCGCGGCGAATTGCAGGCGCGGCAAATCGTTGCCGGCATTGCCGGTGCTGCCGGCAGGCCCTGCCCCGTCCCCCAGCTTCGCGCCGAAGCGTTCGTACACGTCCGACAGCGAACGGGCCGAGCCGTCGCGGTTGAAGAAGACGTTGCGATTGGCACCTGCGGCGGCGGGGAACATGCTGGCCGCCGCGCGATCCGGCGCGGCCTGCATTGCCTTCAGGAATTGCTTGGCGCCGCCCAGCCCCAGGAAATGCGCCATGTAAAGATCGGTGCCGGTCGCTTCCCGGCCCAGACTCGCTTCGAGCGCGTCCTTGTTGTCGGAGGCGTGCTCGGCCGCCATCAGCGAGGCGGCGTCGGGATTGTTGCGCAGGTCCAGGATCGCACGGCGCAGGCCGGGATCGCTGACGGTGAGCCGCCCGGCGGAATTGCGCTGGATGCCGTCGGCGGCCCAGCCCATGCCGTGCTTCGCGCCGTGATCCTTCATCACCGCCAGCCAGCTCTGCTCGATGAACTGATAGAGGCCGCTGGCGGACGAGGTGCGCGCGCGTGCAGACGCGTTGAACCCGCTTTCGACCTTGGCCTGGCCCATCAGGTAATCGAAGTCGATCCCGGTTCGGGCGGCAGCGCGCTGGATCGCGGACTGCACCCGGCCGGCGGTGGTAGTGACGGCGTTGACGGTCATCGTTGCTGTACGCACTTCCCTGTTCTTCAGGGAGCGATCAGCAAGGGGCGTGCCAGATCAGGGGGTCGAAGCCGTGGAGGTGAATTGCGGCACCGGGCCGGAGCCCGGGCAGCGGACGGCCCCTCAGGCGTAGGCGACGGCACCCGGGCGATAGGCATTGCCGCCCTCGCCGGTCAAAAGTTGCAGGCGGCGGCGAACATTTGCCGCCATCAGATTGACGTAGATGCGGCAGGTGTCGTTCAGCCGGTTCGCCTCGTCGGCCAGTTCGCGCAGCTCCGGTCCCGCCGGGCCGTCCCCCAGACCGCGCAGCGTATCGATCGCGACGAGCTTCGCCGAGGTCGCTTTCTCGAGGCCGGCAACGTCATTGGCCTTCAGCGCCGAGATTTCCTGGTGAAGCGTGTCGATCACGCGGATCAGGGCCTCACGCCTCGTCATGCGACATCCATTCGTAGCGCGCCGCGACCAGCGCGTCGGCGATTGTGGTGGGGGAAAGCGGATAGTCGCCCTTGGCGATCGCCTGCTTGATCTTCTCCACCCGTGCGATGTCCACGGGGGCGGAGGCGGAAAGCCGTGCCGCGACGGTCGGCGCCTGAACGGCCTGCGGCTGCTTCGTCACCGTCGGCGGGGCCGAAACCGTCCCGACGCGCGTCACCCCGCCAACTTTCCGATCCAAGGGCCTGGGCCCGATTGAGTCGACCATGATCACACCTGCTACGCCTCGATCCCACCGGCTTAAACGGCCGCGGTGCGCAGGGCTTTAGGACTTTTTTCACTCCACCCATCCCGGCAGCGTTGCGCGGCCCGGGGCGAGCGCCACCGCCTGCACCGGCATCTTGCCGCCATCCACGCGCACCATCAGGCGCTGGCCTTCGGCGGCATCCGCCATGGCGACCCCTTCGCGCGTGATCGAGAAGCCGTTTGAGCCGGCCTCGATCACCAGCGGATCACCGCGCTTGATGATCTTCTCGGACGGCGCCGGCGCGGAGGTGGCGGCGGTAGCGGGCGCACGGACCACCGCGGCGGATTGCGCGGCCATGCGGATGGGCACGAACAGGCGCCATTCGGGGCCGGCGCAGGACACGACAACCGCATCATGCGCGTCCGTGCGCCATGACAGGGCAACAGTGGGACATTGCTTCAGCCGCAGACGCGGATCGATCGCAGCGCGCGCACCGCCATCTTCGCCGATCGATCGGCCGGTGAAACCCGCGACCACCCTGTCGAGCGCGGCGGTATCCTGATGTGGGGCAGCGGCGGCAAGCGCCAGAGCGAACGCAATCACTTCTTCTCTCCGGTAAATGCTGTCGTGACGACCACTTGGCGGCGGGACGGCCGGTCCGCAGTCTCGAGGAGGAGGCGGTGGCCCGGCACGTCGGGCGCCAGAGCGACGGCAACGGCACGCGCACGATCCGCGGCAAGAACCGCGGCGCTGCCGGTATCCCGATCAACATCGCCGGCCGTGCCATCGACCGACGCCGTGACCCGCACGGACACGCGCGGATCGCTCACCGCTTCCCGGGCCCAGGCGCGAAGGCTTCCGGCAGAAGCGGGAAGCGCCGCGGAGCCACGCGCGAAATCGAAGACACCGGCGGAAGCGACCGGCAACGGGTCGGACGCAGCGACCGCAGCCGGGGCACCGAAGCCGGCACGAATACCGTCCGCCAATGCCGTGCGATCCAGCGACTGATTGGCCTGCATCAGCACAAAGAAGCCGACCAGCAGCAGCGCAAGGTCCGCCAGCGTCACGAGCCACAGTGGCCGCCCCGCCGGCGTATCGGGAAACTCGCTCGAGCCCGTCACGCGGCATCGCTTGCGCTGTGCACCGCACGGATGGCGGCGCCCCGCGGCTGCTCGCGCGCGGCCAGCGCAACAAGCGGCTCTTCCAGCCGCTGGCGCTCAAATGCTTCCACGCGCGCGGCCGCCCGCAAGCGGTTCGCGACCGGCGTAGCGACCAGATTGGCGAGCAGCGCACCATAAAGGGTGGCCAGCAACGCCACCGCCATCGCGCCGCCAATTGCCTGCGGGTCGGTCATCTGAACGAACATGCCGACGAGGCCGATCAGCGTGCCGATCATCCCCATTGCCGGTGCCGCCTCTGCCATGCCGCTCCATGTATCGGCCGCGGCGCAATGCCGCTCGATCCGCGCGTGGCGCAGGTGCCGCAGGCGCAGGCGCACCGCGTCCGGGCCGCGGCCGTCGACGATGTCGGCGATGGCTGCCGCGACATCAGGATCGGCGATGACCGACTTGTCGAGCGCCATGGGGCCATGCCGGCGCGCAATACGCCCCAGCGCGTCGATCTGCTCCAGCAGCGGCTCGGCGGAAAATCGCCGGCGCGCCAGGGTGCGCATTGCCACAACCGCGCGGGCAAGATCGCCGGCCGGCGTGCGCAACACCGCGGACGCGACCGTGCCGCCACCGACAAGAGCGAGCGCGACCGGATCGAGGAAATTGCCGAGGTTCATGCGCGGGCATGTGCAAGCGGTGGGCCAGTTTGGATGGTTGGCGCAGCGCGGCGCCCACCGCGTCGCAGCCAGCCGCGTTTCCGCCGATAACGCCTACTCCTGGGTGATGCCGGGCTTGTCCCGCCATCCACCGGTCCGCGAACCCGCCAGCCAAGGATCTGCGGCACCGTGGACGCCGGCGCAAGGCCAGCATGACGTACCCGACCGGTAGACAAAGGGGGCCGTCCTCACGCCCGGCAACGCTTGCCGGCCGCCCGGCAAAAGCTTGCCGCCCTGCCCTGCCGCGACCGGCAACGCCCGGCGGTGCCGCGGTTTGGCACACCCTTTGCGACGTCCTTCGCGCACAGCACGTGCAGGAGAATTCCGGCCCATGGCCAGCAACAGTCTTTTCGGGGTTCACGGCGCGGCGCTCGAGGTGCGGGCGCAGCGGATGAACCTGCTCGCCTCGAACATCGCCAATGCCTCCACGCCGAATTTCAAGGCGAAGGACATCGACTTCACGCAGGCGCTCGCGTCCGTGGAGCGGCAGGGCGGGATCGATGCGGCGATGCTGTACCGCACGCCGGACTCGCCCTCGATGGACGGCAACACGGTGGAGCTCAGCAAGGAGCAGACCGCCTTCGCCGAAAACGCCGTCCAATATCAGACGACGTTGTCGTTCCTGAACGGGCGCATCAATCAACTCACGCGCGCGCTGAAGGGAGAATAACCCATGGCGAACCAGCCCCTTTCCATCTTCCAGGTCGCCGGTCGCGCGATGTCCGCGCAGCTCGTGCGGATGAACACCACCGCGTCGAACCTCGCCAATGCCGGTGCGGTCACCAGCTCGTCCGAAACCGCCTATCGCAGCATGAAGCCGGTGTTCCGCACCCAGTTCGACCAGGCGAGCGGCATGGCGACGGTGAACGTCGAGCGCGTCGTCACCGCGGGCGAAGAGCCGATCAAGATCCGCGATCCGAACAACCCGATGGCCGATGCCGAGGGCTATGTTTACCAGTCCGCCGTCGACGAAACGCGCGAGCTGGTCGACATGATGGAAACCGCGCGGTCGTATCAGAACAACGTGGAGGTGATGAACACCGCCAAGTCGCTGATCGTCGACACGCTGAAGCTGGGGCGCTGATCAATGGCGACCTCCTTTGACGCGACGATCGGCAACCTTGGCCTCTCCACCGCCAACACCGCGGCGAAGAACGCGGCCAAATCCCCCACCATGGGGCAAGCTGATTTTCTGAAGCTGATGACGGCGCAGATGAAGAACCAGGATCCGTTCGATCCGGTCGACAACACGCAGATGGTTGCGCAAATGGCGCAGTTCTCCTCGCTGGCCGGCATCACCGAGATGGGCTCCACGCTGAAGGCGATCGCCGACAAGCTGGGCGCGACGAGCACGCAGGATGCGATCAGCTATGTCGGGCGCACCGTGCTGACGCCGGGCAATGTCGCTTATGGCCGCGCCTCGGGCGGGATTGCCGGCGCGATCGAGCTGGGCGCCGACGCGAGCAACGTAACCGTCGCGATCTCCGATGCGAACGGCCAGTTGCTCCATTCCGCGGACCTCGGGGCGCAGAAGGCCGGCACGGTCAGCTACGATTGGGACGGCAAGACCGCTGGCGGCATGGAAGCAGGCGCTGGCCCCTTCACCGTCAACGTCAGCGCCAATGACGGCAGCCGCTCGGTTGGCACGAATGGCCTCGTCTGGGCGCCCGTCACCTCCGTTTCGACCACCACCGGCGCTGCCGTCCTGACCTTGCCGGGGATCGGCGAGGTTCCCGTCTCCGCCGTTCGCCAGATCGGCTGACCTCCCCTTCCCCCGTCTTCCCGCTTTTCAGGAGTTTTCCCCATGTCCTTCTACACTTCGCTTTCCGGTCTCCAGGCAGCGCAGACCGACATGTCGACCATCTCGCACAACATCGCCAACGTCTCGACCAACGGCTTCAAGAAGAGCCGCAGCGAATTCACCGATATCATGGCGTCGAACTTCACCAGCGATCCGCGCCGGCTGACCGGATCGGGCGCGGCGCTGACGCAGAACAAGCAGATGTTCGGCGCGGGCAGCCTGGTCACCACCGGCTCGTCGCTTGATCTGGCGGTGGCTGGCGACGGCTTCTTCCCGGTGAAGACCACCGCCGCCGGCGGTTCGACGATCGCTTACACCCGCAACGGCAGCTTCGGCGTCGATCCGAACCGATTCATCACCGACGCGCAGGGCAGCCGGCTGCAGGCCTATGCCGTGGAAACTGACGGCACGGTGCCGAACAACGGCACGCTCATCGATGTGCGCGTGCCGATGACCACCGGCACGGCAACGGCGACGGGCAAGGTCGCGCTGAAGGCAAATCTCAACATCAACGCCGGCGCGTCCGAAGCCGAGTTCAGCCGAGCCAACCCGGCAAGCTATGCCAGTGCGACCAGCACCACGATCTATGATGCCGCCGGCAACCCGCAGACGCTGACGAACTACTTCGTTCGCAAGGCGCCAACCGACGCAACCGGCACTGCCAGCGAGTGGACCGTCCACAGCTTCGTCGGCGACACGCCAATGAACGAGGGCGGCACGGACATCGCGTTTGATTCGGACGGCAACCTGCTCGGTAGCGGCACGATCTCGCTCGCCTACCCCGAGGCGGGCGACGCGACGCGGGCGCCGATCAGCTTCGACCTGACCGGCTCGACCGCCGCCAAGCAGCCATTCGCCATTTCCTCCCGCTCGCAGGATGGCACCGCACTGGGCGAATTCTCCGGCATCACCGTCGACAGCTCGGGCGTCATCACCGCCAGCTATTCGAACGGCGACGCGGTGAAGCTGGGCAAGGTGGCGCTGGCGAACTTCGTCAACCCGACCGGCCTGCGCCAGAACGGCGGGCAATATTGGAGCGCGACGGGCCTGTCGGGCGTCGCCACGATGGGCGCGGCGAACGAGAACGGCTTCGGCAAGCTGATGTCCGGCACGATCGAGGGATCGAACGTCGACATCACCGAAGAGCTGGTCGAGCTGATCGCGGCGCAGCGTAATTTCCAGGCGAACGCCAAGGCGCTCGATACCTCCAGCCAGATCTCGCAGACGATCTTCAACATCCGCGCATAAATCTGGCCTGACTCTTGCTGTGTTCCGGTTGCGCCTTGGCGTGAACGGAACACCTTTGGATCGATCGAACCATGGACAAGCTGGTCTACACGGCGGCGACGGGCCTCAAGGCGCACATGGCGGCGCAGGCGGCGATCGCCAACAACATGGCGAACGCCTCCACGACCGGCTTTCGCGCCGATCGCGTGGTGTTCGATCGCATCGAGCTGAAGGGCGGCGGCGCGCGTTTCGAGGCGCGCGCCCCGGCCGCACAGGAAGTGACGGACGCCGATCGCAGCCTCGGCGCGCTGGTGCAGACGGGCCGCAACCTCGATGTGGCGCTGACCGACGCCGACACCTGGCTGACGGTGCAGGCGCCGGACGGGACCGAGGCCTATACCCGCCGCGGCGACTTGACCGTGACTGCATCGGGCACGTTGCAGACGGGGGACGGCTATCTCGTGATGGGATCAGGGGGCCCGATCACGATCCCGCCATATACTTCGCTCTCGATCGGGTCGGACGGTTCGATCTCGATCGTGCCGCAGGGCGGCGCGCCGACCGATGCCACCGTTGTCGACCGGCTGAAGCTCGTCTCGGACAAGGGCTCGGCGACGGTGAAGGGCCTCGACAATCTGATGCACGTGCGCGGCGGCGGCGTGCTGCCGGAGAATATGGACGCAAAGGTCGCGTCGGGCACGCTTGAACAAAGCAACGTCAACATGACGCAGGTCTTGGTCGACATGATCGAGAACCAGCGCAGCTACGAGGTCCAGGCGAACCTGCTGAAGGAAGCCAAGACCATGGACGAGGGCGCCGCATCCGTGATGCGGATGCCCGCCTGATCCGCGCGCGACTGAATAGGGAAACAGAGACATGACCACCGCCGCCATGCACATCGCGCGCACCGGGCTCGACGCCCAGGATACGCGCATGCGGGTTATCTCGAACAACCTCGCGAACGTGAACACCACCGGGTACAAGCGCGATCGCGCGTCGTTCGAGACGCTGAGCTATCAGGTGATCACCGCGCCGGGCGCGCAGTCCACGCAGGAAACCAAATACGCGACCGGCCTGAACCTCGGCACCGGCGTGCGCGTGCAGGCCAATGCGCGGATCGATACGCAGGGGTCGCTCAACACCACGGGCAACAGCCTCGACATGGCGCTGGACGGTGACGGCTATTTCCAGGTGCAGCTGCCGGGCGGGCAGCTCGGCTATACCCGTGCGGGCAATTTCTCGCGCTCGCCTGAAGGCCTGCTGATCACATCCGAAGGGTATCAGGTGATGCCGGGCATCAACGTGCCCGAAAATGCCACCGCCATCACGATCGGCATGGACGGCACCGTCTCCGCCTCGATCCCCGGCCAGGCGGAAGCATCGAACCTCGGGCAGATCCAGGTCGCGAGCTTTCCCAACACCGCCGGGCTCCAGGCGATCGGTGACAATTACCTCGTCGAAACCGCCGCATCGGGCACTGCCAACATGGGCGTCCCGGGCGAGGACGGACGCGGCAAGATCCGTCAGGGGATGCTGGAGGCGTCGAACGTCAACGTCGTCGAGGAGCTGGTCGACATGATCGAGACGCAGCGCGCCTATGAGGTCAATTCCAAGATGATCTCGGCCACCGACGAGATGCTCAAATACGTCAATCAGAACATCTGATGCGGGATCGGACGATGCGTGCTCTCGCTCTTGGCGCCGTGGCGCTTCTGGTTGCCGCCCCGGCGCAGGCCGGGCTGTTCGGCAAAAAGGCACCGGCAGAGGATTTCACCGCGGTGCATCCCCTGCCCGTCGCGCCCGCGCCTGCGCCAGCGACCGGCGCGATCTTCCAGGCGGCGGACGGCTATGCCGCGCTGCACGAAGGCTGGCGCGCGCGCCGCGTCGGCGATCCGCTGACGATCGTGCTGGTGGAGCGGACGGCAGCGTCCAAGTCATCGACCTCCAAGCTCGATTCGGGCGGCGGCTTCGGCATCACCCCGCCGAGCACCGGTCCGCTCAACCTGTTCAACCCGGCCGACGCCAGCGTCAGCGGCAACCGCAATTTCGCGGGCACCGGCACCGCAGGCCAAGCCAACTCGCTGTCGGGCGAGATCTCGGTCACCGTGGCGCAGGTCTATCCCAACGGGACGATGCTGGTGCAGGGGCAGAAGCGCGTCACGCTCAACCGCGGCGACGAGTTCATCCAGATTAAAGGCCTGGTGCGCACCGCCGATGTCGACCGCGACAACCGCGTTGCTTCCACCCGCGTCGCCGATGCGCAGATCGCCTATACCGGCAAGGGCGACGTCGCGCGCGCCGGGCGGCAAGGCTGGCTGAGCCGCTTCTTCCAGGTGGTGAGCCCGTTCTGACCGCCGCCATTTAGCGCCGCATTAACCATGTCGCCCTCACACCCGAGCATCATGACCATGTTCCGCACCTTCCTCGCCCTTCCTGCGCTGCTGATCGCGGCGCTGTGCGTCGCGGCGCCCGCCACGGCTGACCGGATCAAGGATCTCGGCGGCTTTCAGGGCATCCGGTCGAACCAGCTCACCGGCTATGGCGTGGTGGTCGGCCTGCCCGGCACCGGCGACGACAATCTCGAATATACCGTGCAGTCGATGAAGGCGGTCGCCTCGCGCTTCGGCCTCCAGCTGCCGCCCAACGCCAACCAGGGGCTGAAGAACGCCGCGGTGGTGATGATCACTGCCGAGCTGCCCGCCTTTGCCAAGCCCGGCCAGCGGATCGACATCACCGTCTCCTCGATGGGCAAGGCGAAGTCCTTGCGTGGCGGCAGCCTGATCATGGCGCCGCTACTAGGCGCGGATGGCCAGATCTATGCCATGGCGCAGGGCAATCTCGCGGTCGGCGGGCTTGGCGCAGAGGGCAAGGACGGGTCGCAGATCGTGGTCAACACGCCCTCCACCGGCCGCATTCCCGAAGGCGCCACGGTGGAGCGCGCGGTTGCGACCGGCTTCGCCGACGCACCCAACCTCACCTTCAATCTCCAGCGCGCGGACTTCACCACCGCGCAGAATGTCGCGGCGGCGATCAACCAGAAGCTGGGCTTTGGCGTGGCGCAAGCAGTGGATGCGGTGTCGGTCGCCGTGCGCGCGCCGATGGGCGCCGATGTGCGCGCCACCTTGATGTCGACGATCGAGAACCTCGACGTCGTCTCGGCCGAGCCGCCGGCAAAGGTCATCGTCAACGCACGCTCAGGAACCGTGGTCATCAACTCCGCCGTCCGCGTCGGCCCGGCCGCCGTGACGCATGGCAAGCTGACGGTACGCATCGACGAGAACCAGCGCATCAGCCAGCCCGCGCCGTTCAGCCAGGGCCAGACCGCGATGGAGCGCAAATCCGGCGTCGCCGTGGACGAGGAGCAGCGCCCGATGTTCCTCCTCGCCCCCGGTCCGAAGCTCGCCGACATCGTAAAGGCGGTGAACGCCATCGGCGCTTCCCCGGCGGACCTGGTCGCGATCCTGGAGGCGCTGAAGGAAGCCGGCGCGCTCAAGGCCGAGTTGATCGTCCTGTGACCGGCCCGAGCCAGATCGGCCAGATCTCGGGCACCACCGGGATCGATTCGGGCCTGAAGCGCCAAGCCACGAGCGAAAATCTCGCGAAGGCGGGGCAGCAGTTCGAGGCGGTCTTCACCTCCATGATGCTGAAGTCGATGCGGGCAGCGAAGCTCGCCGAGCCGCTGTTCGACAGCCAGGCGATCGACACCTTCCGCGACATGCAGGATCAGAAGCTGGTCCAGCAAATGGCGCAGCACACGCCGCTCGGCATCGGCAAGGCGATGACCGAATTCCTGTCGCGTGGCCTTTCCGCCACGCCGGCGGAAAATCAGCCGGCGACCGCCAGTGCGGGCGGAGACGACCAAATATCGCAATCGGGCCTTAACCCCGGCACAGGCATCGGACCGGCGTGAGCGACCTTCTTTCCATCGGCGCGTCGGGCATCCGCGCGAATCAGACCGCGCTTGGCGTGGTGTCGGAGAACATCGCGAACGCCGGGGTGGCGGGCTTTTCGCGGCGCTCGATCACGACGAGCGAAATTGTCAGCATCAGTGGCAAGACGGGGGTGACCGGCCACGGCGTGTTCGTCACCGGCGTCACGCGTGCCGCCGATCAATTCAAGGCCGCGGCGGTGCGCACCGCCGGCGCCGATCTCGCGCGCACCGAGGCGGGCGGCGTCTGGCTCGGCCGCGTCCAATCGGCGCTGACCGGCGCCGGGCTCGGCAACCGGCTCACCGCCTTCTTCAACGCTGCCAAGGGCGTTGCCGCCGATCCGACCGCCACGGCACCCCGCGCCGCGATGATCGAGCAGGCCAACGCGCTCGCCGCGTCGTTCAGCGCAACGGGCGCCGCGCTGGCGCAGGCGACAGCGGAACTGGACGCGACCGCCGACCAGGCCGTCGCCGATCTCAACAGCCTGTCGGCCGCGCTCGCTAAGGTGAACGATGGCCTCGGCCGTGTCGGCCCGAACACCGCCGGCGCGGCGAACCTCGCCGACCAGCGCGACGCCATTCTCGAACGGATGAGCGCGCTGGTGGACGTCAGCGCCAGTTATGATGCCGCCGGCCGCGCCACCGTGCGCGCCGGTGCCGGCACAGGCACCATGCTCGTCAGCGGCAATCAAGTCGCGACGGTCAGCTATGCGCGCAACGCCGAGGGCGCGGTCGCCATCGCCGTGAAGAACGGGTCCGACGTGTCGATGCTGGTGCCGGGCGGCGGCGCGATCGGCGGGATCGTCGATGGCGCGCAGCGGATCGCGGCGGCCCGATCGGAACTGAACGAACTGGCAAAGGACTTCGTCACCGGCGTCAACGCCGTACAGACCGGCGGACAGACGCTCGATGGCACAGCCGGCGCGCCGCTCTTCGCGGCTGGCAGCACGCCGACCGACATCAAGGTGGCGATGACCGATCCCCGCGGCATCGCGGCGGCTTCGGCAGGCGAGGGAACACGCGGAAACGGCAACCTCCTCGCGCTGGAAGGCCTGCGCGGGCGCGCCGGGTTCGAGACCACGGTGAGCGCCATGGTCTCGGGCAATGCCGCCGCCATCCAGGCGCGCGGTGTCGTGGGTGAGGCGCAGGCAGCCATCCATGACGCGGCAATCGCAGCACGCGACACCCTCTCCGGCGTCGATCTGGACCGGGAGGCGGTGGATCTCTTGCGCTTCCAGCAGGCGTATCAGGCGTCGAGCCGGGTCATCTCGATCGCGCGTGACACCTTCCAGACCCTGCTGGACATCCGCTGATGAGCAACAACATCTCCACAGGCCTGTTCTACAGCCGCTCCACCGCGTCGATGCAGAAGCTGCAGGCGCAGTTCGACCGGCTGAACGAGCAGGTATCCACCGGCAAGAAGCTGCTGGCGCCGTCCGACGACAGCGTCGGGTATCAGCGGCTGCAAGTGATCGGCCGCGCCAATGCCGATGGGGTGCAGGACGCGGCCAACGTCAAGCTGGCGCAGGCGACGCTGCAACAGGCTGGCAGCAGCCTTTCGCAAATGAACGAGCGGCTGCAACGCGCGTCCGAACTGGTGCTCCAGGGCAAGAACGGCACGAATTCCGATACGGCTAAGGCGGCGATCGCCACCGAGCTGCAGGGCATTCTTGAGTCGGTCGTCGCGCTGGCGAACGGCAAGGACGCGCGCGGGATGCCGCTGTTCGGCGGCAAGGATGCCGATGCTGCTGTCACCAAGGGCTCAGGCAGCGCGCTCCGCTTCGCCGAGGGCAAGGCGGCAGCGATGCCGATCGGCGACGGGCAAAGCGTGGAAGCGACCGTCAACGCCCGGGATTTCCTGGCGACCAAGGACGGGGCTGACCTTGGCAGCGCCATCGCCGCCATCGTGGCGGCGCTGCGGGCCGGCGAAACGCTGCCAAGCGACGCCGCCGATACCCTCGCGACCGTCGCCGATCAGGTCACGGCGACCCAGGCCTCGCTTGGCGCGCGCGAGGCGCGGGTCGATCTCCACGCCGCGCAGCTCAAGACGGCGGCGAACGACCGCGAGGTGATGCGCGCCGCCATCGAGGACGCCGATCCCACCGAAACCATCGTCCAGCTGCAGAAGACCATGACGATCCTGCAAGCAACGCAAGCCAGCTTCTCCAAGCTCTCCAGCCTGTCCCTGTTCAGCTATCTCAGGTGATCTTCGCCCGCGGCCGGCAATCCAGCCGCGATTGGCCCTAAAAATCTAGTCCGTCCGGTCGTTTGTTAGATCGCACACGACGCATTTCCCGGGGATAAGCATGCTCGCCGCCATTGGCCTTGTTGTTCTCATTGCCATGGTCTTCGGCGGCTTTGCCATCACCGGCGGCGCGCTTGGCCCGGTGCTGCATGCGCTGCCGCACGAGATGCTGATCATCGGCGGCGCCGCCGCGGGCGCGCTGATCATCGGCAATTCGGGCAAGGAGCTGAAGGCGATGGGCGGCGGCCTCGCCAAGGTGTTTAAAGGCCCCAAATACAAGAAGCAGGATTATCTCGACGTCATCTTCCTGGTGTCGAAGCTGATGAAGATGCTGCGGATGGAAGGGCCGATCGCGCTCGAACCGCACGTCGAGGATCCCAAATCCTCCCCCGTCTTCGCCGAATATCCAAAGCTGGTCGCTGACCACACGCTCGTGAACCTCATCGCCGACACGCTGCGGCTTGTTGTCGTTTCCTCGGGCACGCTGGACGTGCACGCGGTCGAGGACGTCATGGATAATGCCATCAAGACCCACCATCACGAGGTGGAGGGGCCGCACACCACCCTTTCCTCGCTGGCGGACGCGCTCCCTGCGCTCGGCATCGTCGCGGCCGTGCTGGGCGTCGTGAAGACCATGGGCTCGATCGATCAGCCGCCGGCAGTGCTCGGCGGGATGATCGGCTCCGCGCTGGTCGGCACGTTCCTCGGCGTGCTGCTCGCTTACGGCATCGTCAGCCCGCTCGCCTCGCGCCTGAAGCAAGTGATCGATGGGGATGCGGCGATCTACCATGTCGTCAAGCAGATCATCATTGCCTCGCTGCATGGCCATCCGCAGCCGCTGGTGATCGAGGCCGCGCGCTCGGGGATCGCGCATTCCAATCAGCCCGGCTTTGCCGAGGTATTCGACGGGCTCAGGGGCAAATAAGTGGCCACGCGCGCGCCCCACGGCAGCAACCAGCCTCCGAAGATCATCGTCAAGAAGGTCTATATCGAAGGGCACGGCGGCCACCACGGCGGCGCGTGGAAGGTCGCCTATGCCGATTTCGTGACGGCAATGATGGCGTTCTTCCTGCTGATGTGGCTGCTCGGCGCCACCACGGAAAAACAGCGCAAGGGCGTGGCCGACTATTTCGCGCCGACCATCCTCAATACCAAGTCGCTCGGCATCGGCGGCAGTGGCCTCTTGGGCGGCCAGTCCGTCACGTCCAGCGAGAAGAGCGGGCCGCACGATGGCAATTCGCGCATGCCGACGATCGTCTCCAAGGCGGAAGGATCCGGCGGCCCACAGATGGGCTCCGGCAAGAAGGGCTCGCTGCGGAGCCCGGAGGCGATCGCGGCGGAGGACCGCAAGAACTTCGCCAAGCTGAAGCAAAAGGTCGAACAACAGCTGAAGGAGCGCAAGTCGCTGGCAGCGCTCGCCAAGCACATCCGCTTCACCATGACGCCGAACGGCATGCGGATCGATTTGGTGGATGACGCGAATTACTCGATGTTCGCGCTCGGCACGACGTCGCTCGAAAAGGACGCCTCCGCCCTGATCGGCATGGTCGCCGAAGGCATTCGCCCGACGCAGAACCCGATCATGATTCGCGGCCACACCGACAGCCTGCCCTTTGGCGATCCCCGGGCGATGAACAACTGGATGCTGGGCACCGCGCGCGCCGAGGCGACGCGCCGCCGCCTGGCGCAAGGCGGCATTCCCGAACAGCGCTTTCACCGTATCGAAGGCGTGGCGGATCGCGAGCCGATGATCGTCGAGAACCCGATGGACCCGCGCAATCGCCGCGTCGCGATCACGCTTCTGTACCGCGAAGGCGCATTCGGACAGTAATGCATCCAAATTGAATGCTTTATTCCGACAGCGTCATACTTGGCGGCACGGTTGGTAACGGATAGAGGTGAAGTCTTGTCCCGGGGGGGATCTGTGATTTCACCAATGGTTTTCAGGGCAGGACAGGCGAAGACCGCCATCGCGGTTCTCGCTGCGGCTGCGCTGGCATGTCCGGCGACCGGACAGCAAACTACCGGCCAGCAAACTACCGGACCGCAAACGAGCGACCAGCAAATGTCAGGCGGGCAAGCCGGCCCGCTGCTGCCGACGCATAGCGGCGATCCGATGGCGATCCGCGCAGAAGACGATCCCCTGCTGGCACTCACCCGCCGAACGGCACCGGTCGAAACGCTGCAGCAGATCGTGGACGCAACGCTCGCCCGCGCGCCGGAAGCTGCGGAGGCGAGCGCCAATCGTGATCAGGCCGATGCGGCGCTGGGCGAGGCCAGATCGGTCCGCCGCCCCACCGTTGATGTCACGATCACCAGCTACAAGGTGCTCTCGCGCAACTTCGGCAACAACATCGAAAACGTCATTGAGGAAGCGCGGCCCGGCCGCCGCACGGATCAATTGCTGACGATCGACCAGCTCCTGCTGGACGGGGGCAGCGCCAATGCCCGCATCGGGGCCGCGCGGGAGCGGCTGCGCGCGGCTGAGACCGACATTCTCGGCGCGCAGGATCGGATTGCGCTGACGACGCTCGCCTCATGGTACGATGTGTTCACCTATCGCGCGCTGGTGACGCTCTCCACCGCGTTCGCCGCCAGCCAGCGCGAATTGCGCGCGATGGTGCAGGAACGCATCCGCCGCGGCGCATCCGCTGAGGCCGACATCGCGCGGGTGGACAGCTATATCGCCTCTGCGGACGCACGGCTGGCCCGGTTCCGCCGGCTGGAGGCGCAAGCCTCGGCCCGTTTCCAATCATTGACGGGTGCGCCGCCGCCGGTCGGTCTCGCCCGCGCGCCCTTCATCGGCCAGGCCAATGTCAGCAAGGATCTGGCCGTGGCGCGCGCGGTGGACGTGCCGACGGTACGCTCCGCCCGGTCGGTCGCCGAAGCCGCGCGCAACGATGCCCGCGCCGCCCATGCCGATCGGCTGCCTACCCTCGCCGCCGGTATCGATGCCGGGCGCTATGGCATTTACGAGACACCGCGTGACTATGACGTGCGCGCCCGCCTCACGTTGCGCCAGCGCCTGTGGGGCGGCATCGAGGAGCGCGATCAGCAGGCGCAGGCCCGCGCCCGCTCCGCAGAGGCACGGGCGAACCGCGTCTCCACCGAAGCCGCCCGCGATGCCGAGATCGCCTGGTCCGACGTGCAGGTGCTGGAGGAGCAGCGCCGCGCGCTTGAATCCACCTACCTCGCCAGCCGCCGCTCGCGTGACACGATTGCCGAGCGCTTCCGGGTCGCGTCCGGCACCTTGTTCGACGTGATCGGCGCGGAGGATAGCTATTTCGAAACGGCCGTCGGCTATCTCCAGGCCGTCACCGAACTCGACGCCGCGCGCTACGTCCTGTTGTCCCGCACGGGCCAGTTACTGCCGACGCTCGGCATCACCGATCCATCCCAAGGACGCCAGCCATGAGCGACCATACGCTCGTCCCCGATCCCAAGCCCCGGTTCGCGCCCTGGTTGCTCGAACCGATGATCGAGAACAAGCAGACCTATCTCAAGGTCGCGGCGGCCGCGGTGCTGATCAACGTCTTCGCGCTGGTGACGTCGCTGTTCTCCATGGTGATCTACGACCGGGTCATCCCCAACAACGCGATGTCGAGCCTGGTCGCGCTGTCGATCGGCTTTGCCGTCGTCATCATCTTCGATTTCGTGCTGAAGATGCTGCGGTCCTATTTCGTCGACATTGCCGGCGCGGACATCGATTATCAGGTCGGCGAGCGGGTGTTCCGCAAGCTGCTGGCGATCCGGCTCGACCACAAGAAGGGCTCCACCGGTGCGCTGGCGGGGCTGATGCGCGAGCTGGAAGCGCTGCGTGATTTCTTCGCCTCCGCCACCATGACCGCGCTGGTCGATTTCCCGTTCCTGATCCTGACGGTGGCGGTGATCTGGGCGATCGGCGGCAAGGTAGTGATCGTTCTGCTGGTCATCATCCCGGTCGTGCTGCTGACCGCCTGGGCCAGCAATCCCGCGCTGGAGCGGCTCACCGCGCGCACGATGCGCGAGGGGCTGTCCAAGCAATCCGTGCTGGTGGAAACGATTGGCGGCATGGAAACCGTAAAGGCGTCCGGCGCCGGCCCGATGCTGACCAAGCGTTGGCTCGGCGCGGTCCAGCAGCAATCGGAATCCTCGCTGCGGCAGCGGCTCATCTCCAGCATCGCGATCACCGTCGCCGGCTCGGCAAGCACCGTCAGCTATGCGGCGGTCGTGATCGTCGGCGTGAACCTGATCGCCGCGCGTGAGCTGACGTCCGGCGGCCTCATCGCCTGCTCGCTGCTTGCCGGCCGCGCCATCGCGCCGCTGGCGCAGATCACGCAATTGCTCGCCCGCCTCTCCGCGACGCGCACCGCGTATCGCCAGATCAACGCCATGATGGAGCAGCCCAGCGAAGGCCCGGCGGGCGAGCCGCTGCGCATCGCCGCGCTCGCCGGCAAAATCGAATTCCGCAACGTCACCTTCCGCTATCCCGGCGCGGCCGAGCCGGCGCTGCAGGGCGTGTCGTTCACGGTCGAGCCCGGCGAGCGCGTGGCGCTGCTCGGCCGCGTGGGCTCGGGCAAATCCACCATCACGCGCCTGATCCTGGGGCTGTATCCGCCCGAGGACGGGCTGGTGATGGTCGATGGCACCGATCTGCGCCAGATCGATCCCGCCACGGTCCGCGCGCAGATGGGCGTTGCGATGCAGGATAGCGTGCTGATGACCGGCAGCGTGCGTGAGAACATCATGCTTGGCCGCCCCGGTATCGACGACGCGGAAATGCTGCGCGCGTCGGCCTTGTCAGGCACGCACCAGTTCATGGGCCAGATCGCCAACGGCTATGACCTGAAGCTCGCGGATCGCGGCGAGGGCCTGTCCGGTGGCCAGCGCCAGTCGATCGCGATCGCCCGCGCGCTGGCCGGCAAGCCGCAGATGCTTGTTTTCGACGAGCCATCCGCCAGCATGGACACGCAGACCGAGCAGGGGCTGATTGAGCGGCTCCAGAACGAGGTTCAGGGCCGCACCATGATCCTTGTCACGCATCGCCCGCCTTTGCTGCAACTCGTGCAGCGCATCATCGTGATGGAGCGCGGCCGGATCGCCATGGACGGCCCGCGCGACAAGGTCTTGCAGCAACTCACCCGGCCAAAGGTGGCCTGATCCATGTCCCAGACCCCTTCGACCACGCCCCCTGCCCAGCTCGGCGGGCCGCTCGCCCCGGCAGAGCAGACGTCCGGCGAACCCACCCGGCTTGAGGATCTCGCGCGGCGGATCAAGCCGCGGCAGGCGTCCAACCTGCTGCTGTGGGTGATCCTCGGCTTTTTCGTCATCTTCGTGATCTGGGCATCCTGGGCGACGCTGGACCGCACCGTGCGCGGCTCCGGCCGCGTGATCGCCAGTTCGCAGCTGCAGACCGTCTCCAACCTCGAAGGCGGCATCGTGCAGGAGATCCTGGTGCGGATCGGCCAGGTGGTGCGCGCAGGCCAGCCACTGGTCCGGCTCGATCCCACCGCCACGGGCGGCGAACTCGGCTCGGGCGAGGCGCAGGCCGCCGCGCTCCAGGTCAAGATCGCGCGCCTCAAGGCCGAAGTGCTCGGCCGCGAGCCGGTCTATCCCGCTGCCACCAACCCGGCGGTGGCAGAGCAGATCGAGATCGAGCGGGCGCTCCACGCCGCGCGGATGCAGGAACTGGCCGCGATCACCGGCGCATATGGCGCGCGCGGTGTGCAGGCGACCCGCGCCGTGGCGGAAGCGCAATCGGGGCTGAGCGCACGCCAGAGCGCGCGCGAGGCGCGGGCGGTGGAGCTCGCCACGATCAAGCCACTGGTCGAAAAAGGCATCGAACCGCGCCTGGCGCTGACCCAGGCCGATAGTGCCGCCAGCGTGGCCGCCAGTGAGGCGGCGCAGGCCGCGGCATCGCTGGCCAGGGCTCAGGCGGGCGTGGCAGAGGCCAATGCCAGCCTGGCGCAGGCGCGGCAGGATTGGCGCGCGCGCGCCGCCGATGAGCTCGCGCGGGCGCAGGCCGATCTCGCCGCTCGCTCCTCGACGATCCCGGCATTGGCAGCCCGCGTGGAACGTACCACCGTGCGCGCGCCGCTCGCCGGCCGGATCAACCGGGTGCTGGTCACCACCGTGGGCGCGGCAGTCGGCCCCGGCGCGCCGATCGCGGAAATCTCCCCCTCGCGCGACACGCTGCTGGTTGAAGCGCGCATCCGGCCGGAGGACATCGCCCGCGTCCGCACCGGCCAGCATGCGCGGATCAACATCACCGCCTATGACAGCTCGATCTACGGCTGGATCGACGGCAAGGTGGAATCGATCTCGCCCGATGCGATCGTCGATGAACGGGCGCAGGTGAGCTATTACAACGTCTTCGTGCGCACCGACACCAAGGGCCTGCTCGATCGACGCACCAACCGCATGCTCCCGATCGGCACCGGCATGACGGCGGAGGTGAACCTGCTCGGCGATCCGCGCACGGTAATGCAATACATCCTGACGCCGATCACCCGCCTGTCGGAACGCGCCTTCCGCGAATAAAAACCGCGCTGCCCGGCTAGGCCCGGGCAGCGCGGCTGCGGGCCTGAAGGCGGGACCAGCCGGGAAATACGGCACTGGCTAGCCGACGCCGCATCAGCTCGGAAAATCGCCGCGCTCATCAGTTCCCGGAAGAACCGCTCCCGCCCGCCTCCTCCTGCGCGATCCGCCGCCCGAGCACCCCGCCGACCACAAGGCCGCCCAGATCAGCACCGGCTGCAGCAGCATGCGCGGCCCATGGTAGGCCCAGCCCAAGCCCCCATCCGGCCGCGCCATGTCCATGATCAGATGATTGACGTTGGCGGGCCAGACGCACAGCGCATAGGCGGCGAACCCCCATCCCGCCGCGCGCCGCAACCTCGGCGACCAAGGCTGCACCAGCCCGACCGCTCCTGCCAGTTCGGCGACGCCGGTTAGCCGGATAATCAGCTCTGCCGCAGGTACCCAAGACGGAGTGATGCGGAGGAAAGGCTCCGGGATTGCGAGGTGGAGGGCGCCTGCGCCGAAATACAGCACGGCGAGAAACCCTCTCGTGACGAGAGCGCCTCGACCGCCCTCAGGCTGCGGCTGGTGGTCGCTCGACGGGGGAACACGCTCGCGCATCAGGTCAACTTTCCAGCGGTTACCAAGCACGTCCGACTGCGGCTCGGAACCGGGGCCCGGGTATCAGCACATCGCCAAGCGCAGGCGCCTGCCGCCATTCCACCGCTGACCTGATGGCCCCGTTCGCGACGCGCCATAGCTGCCGCGCCGGCCACCCCCGTCCTACGGCTCGTCGCGGTAGATCGCGACCGCCGGCGCGCTGCCAGCGCTTACCCGCCCGCGGTACATGCCCGGCGTGTTGTAGCTCCACGCCATCGCGCCCGATGGCGTGTTGACGATCACGCCGCCGTCACCACCCATCGCGCCAACCTCCGCTATCACCGCATCGGCCGCGGCCTGCGGGGTCTCACCCTTGAAGCGGATGCGCGCGCAGATCTCGTGCGCCACACCCTCGCGGATGAAATACTCGCCCGATCCGGTCGCGGAGACGGCGCAGGCGCGGTCGTCGGCATAGGTACCCGCCCCGATCACCGGCGCATCGCCGATCCGGCCCCAGCGCTTGCCCGTCATCCCTCCGGTCGAGGTCCCCGCCGCGACATGGCCGTTGGCATCGCGCGCCACCGCGCCAACGGTGCCATATTTGTGATCAACGTCGATCGCCGACAGCTTCTTGGCCTTCAGCGTTTCCAGCTGCTGCCGCCGTTCGGGTGTGGCGAACCAGCTGGCGTCCGCCTGCTCCAGCTTCTGTTCGCGCGAAAAGGCATCGGCGCCGCTGCCGGCGAGGAAGACGTGGTCGCTCTTCTCCATCACCGCACGCGCCAGGCTGATCGGGTGGCGCGTGGCGGTAACACCGGCAACGGCGCCGGCCTTGCGGGTGCGGCCGTCCATGACCGCCGCGTCCATTTCGTTGCGCCCTTCCCAGGTGAAAACGGCGCCGCGCCCCGCGTTGAAATGCGGATCATCCTCCAGCACGTGGATCGTCGCCTCAACGGCATCCATGGCGCTGCCGCCCTTCTCCAGCACCGCCGACCCCGCCTTCAGCGCCCGGTTCAGCGCGGCGCGGATTGCCTTGTCCTGCGCCGGCGAGAGCTTGTCTCGTTCGATCACCCCGGCGCCGCCATGGATCGCGAGCGACCAGCGCGGCGCCTCCTGTGCCACGGCTGGCGTGGATGCGAGAGCGGCGAGCACGGGCAGGATGAGGCGCATGAAAGTCCTTTTGTGTCAGACAATGGCGGGACGAGAATCAGGAATATCGGCCCGCCGGCGATGGAGCCGCAAGCCGATCAGCGGTCGCAGCCACGGCACCCGCCGGCCGCCAAGGTAAAAGGCCCAACAGCCCGCCACCGTCGCCGCCACCAGGATCACGAAATCGAGCAGGAGCGGCAGCCGCGCGAGCAGCAGCCAGTACGCCACCACCACGATGATCGTCTGGTGGATGATGTAAAACGGAAACACCGCCTCCGTCAGCATCGGTCGCCAGCGGTGGTCGCGGTTCCAGAAGGTTTCGGCGATGCCGATCAGCGCGGCGATCGTCATCCACCCCTGCACCCCGCGCGCTAGGCTGAAGATCGTGCCGAACGGCCGCGGCGTCACGCGATAGCCGGCGAACACGATCTGGATCGTCGCCACGGTGAGGAACGCCAGCAGCGCGGCGAGCGCCGTCACCTTCCACCAGCGCGCGAAGGTCGCGATCATCCGCTCGCTGCCCGCCATCGCGTAGCCCAGCACCACCATCGGAAAATAGGAGGCGTGCGCGACCCAGTCGCCCACCATCTCATGCGTCTCGCGCGCGCCGGGGAACAGCACGCCGCTCACCAGCATCAGCCACGCCATCGGCAGGATCAGCGCGCCGACCCCGCCGAACAGCCGGTCGAACAGCCGCTGCGCCGCTGCCCCAACGGTGCGCGGCGTGATCACCAGCACGGCGGTGAAGGCCAAGGTGTACACCCAGAGGTAGACGACGAACCACAGGTGGTTCCATGTCGGAAGGAAAATGCCCTCCACCCGGCGGAACGCGAAATAATCGCCCGACCAGAACGCCAGAAAGCCACCGGCATAGCCATGCTGCGTCACCAGCTCTACCCAGGCCTGCGGCGGCACGATCACCGCCATCCCGAACACGAGCGGGATCAGCAGCCGCGCGGTACGGTTGCGCACGAACGGCCACGGCCCGGTATGCCGGACGAACAATGCGCGGCTGGCATAGCCCGAAACAAGGAACAGCAGCGACAATCGCCACGGGTTCGACAGCATCATCGGCACCGTCACCCATTGTTCGGCCGCGAGCTTCGCATGGAAGCCCCACGGCACGAACACCATGCCGATGTGATAAAGGATCAGGATCGCGAACGCCCCGATCCGAAGCCAGTCGAGGCCGTAGTGCCGCTGCATCGTGCCCAGCCTAGCCGCTCGGGCCAGCGACGAACAGGCCGCGCCGGATCAGGCTTTCATCCGCAGCGCGCCGAGGAAATCGCGCTTGCCGATCTTCATCCCCTGCGCCCGCAGGATCGCGTAGGCGGTGGTGGCGTGGAAATAGAAGTTGGGCTGCGAGAAGGAGAGCAGGAACTGCGCGCCCGTGAAGGGCATGCGCAGCTCACCCATCGAGAATTGCGTGTCCTTGTCGACCAGCGCGTCGAACTCCGCCCGATCAACCGCCTCCAGCGCCGCGATGGCGCCGCGGATTCGCTCGTGCAGCCCGGCAAAGTTGGTCGGCCACGGCACCATGCTGGGCGAGAAATTGCCGCCGCGCACGCCTTCGATCCCGCCCACCGAATGCTCGGCAACCGATTTCACCTGATAACCGAACGGCAGCATGTCGGGCGCCAGCCGCGCGTCGATCAGCTCGGCCGCGCTCATGCCCTTTTCGGCCGCATACGCCTCCGCCTTGTCCAGCAGGCGATCAATCGCGCCCAGGATCTGGATGTTCGACGGGATCACCGCATCGTACAGAGAAAGCGTCATCGTCCTGCCCCACGTTTCGTTTATATGTGGGAAGCGCTATATCGCCGCCAAAGCCGATAGGAAGCCCTTCGATGTCCCTACGCCCCTGGCGCGATATTCACCGCCGCGCGAGCCGCCAGATCATGGTGGGCGACGTGCCCGTCGGTGGCGACGCCCCCGTCACCGTGCAGACGATGACGAACACGCCGACCGACGATGCGCGCGCCACGATCGACCAGATCCGCCGCTGCGAGGAGGCCGGCGTCGACATCATCCGCGTCAGCTGCCCGGACGTCGAATCGACCGCCGCGCTGAAGCAGATCGTGCGTGCCGCGCGCGTGCCGATCGTCGCGGACATCCATTTCCACTACAAGCGCGCGCTGGAGGCAGCGGACGCCGGCGCGGCGTGCCTGCGCATCAACCCGGGCAACATCGGCTCCGCCGATCGCGTCAACGAAGTGGTCAACGCCGCCAAGGCAAACGGCTGCGCGATCCGCATCGGTGTGAATGCCGGCAGCCTCGAAAAGGACCTGCTGGAGAAATACGGCGAGCCCTGCCCCGAGGCGCTGGTCGAATCGGCGCTCGATCACATCAAGTTGCTTCAGGACCGCGACTTTCATGAGTTCAAGGTCGCGGTGAAGGCGTCGGACGTGTTCCTCGCCGTCGCCGCCTACCAGCAACTCGCCGAAGCGGTCGATTGCCCGCTGCACCTCGGCATCACCGAGGCGGGCGGCTTTGTCGGCGGCACGGTGAAGAGCGCGATCGGTATCGGCTCGCTCCTTTGGTACGGCATCGGCGACACGATCCGCGTCTCGCTCTCGGCCGAGCCCGAAGAAGAAGTGCGCGTCGGCTTCGAGATCCTGAAATCGCTCGGCATCCGCAACCGCGGCGTGCGCGTGGTCAGCTGCCCGAGCTGCGCGCGTCAGGGCTTTGACGTGATCCGCACGGTGCAGACGTTGGAGGAACGCCTCCAGCACATCCGCACGCCCATGTCGCTCTCGGTGCTCGGCTGCGTCGTCAACGGCCCGGGCGAAGCGCGCGAGACCGACATCGGCCTCACCGGCGGCGGCAACGGCAAGCACATGGTGTACCTCTCGGGCGTCACCGACCACGTCGTGCAGGACGAAGGCATGATCGACCACATCGTCCGCCTGGTCGAGGCCAAGGCCGCCGAGCTGGAGGCCGCCAGCGAGGCGACCAAGGTAGCGGCAGAATAAAAGGGCTGCGCACCAAAGTGGTACTTTGGTGCGGGTTGTTGTGACCTAAACCCTCCCGTCATGCCGGGATTGTCCCGGCATCCAGCCCTCCACACGTCCAACCCCCGGTGGCGTGCGCAGACGGCTGGATGCCGGAAAGCGCACGCTCAATGCGGCACGACGCCCAGTTCCACCCCCGTCTTGTCGTGCAACGCAAAGCGATCGATCAGATCAGCGCTCGCGCGATTATAGCCGATCACCTCCACGACGGAGCCATCACGCCGCAGCCGCGCGATGATCTTGTCCAGCGCGCCCACCCCCGAAATGTCCCAGAAGTGCGCCGCCGAGACGTCGATCGTCACCGCACGGCCGTCCTCGGGCGCGAACGCCCGTGTGAATCGATCGACCGACGCAAAGAAGATCTCCCCGCTCACCCGATACAACACCCGCTCGCCCTCCTCCTCGCGCTCGACGGCGAACATCCGCTGCACCTTGCCCGCGAAGAAGATGCCCGACAGCAGCACGCCGGCCAGCACGCCCTGTGCCAGATCGCGCGTCGCGACCACGACCGCTACGGTCACCAGCATCACCGCCGAAGACGTAGGCGGATGGCGCCTGAGGTTCGGGATCGAATTCCAGCTGAACGTCCCGATCGACACCATGATCATCACCGCGACCAGCGCCGGCATCGGGATCCGCCCAACGACGGGCCCAAGCACTGCCAGCAGGAACAGCAGGAACGCCCCGGCGATAAAGGTCGACAGCCGCTTGCGCCCGCCCGACGTCACGTTGATCACCGACTGGCCGATCATCGCGCAGCCGCCCATGCCGCCGACCAGCGCCGCCACCATATTGGCCCCGCCCTGCCCCATGCACTCGCGCCGCTTGTCGCTGTCAGTATTGGTCATGTCGTCGACGATCTGCGCCGTCAGCAGCGATTCAAGCAGGCCCACCGCCGCCATCGTCAGCGAATAGGGCAGGATGATCCGCAGCGTGTCGAGCGTCAGCGGCACATCGGGCCAGGCCAGGCTCGGCAGCCCCTCGGGCAGCCGCCCCATCTCACCCACCGTGCGCACCGGCAGGCCGATCGCGATGCTCACGATCGCCAGCACGATGATCGCCACCAATGGCGATGGCACCGCCTTCGTCACCCGCGGCAACAGGTAGATGATCGCCAGCCCCGCCGCGGCCATCGCATAGGTATGCCACGTCACGCCGGTCAGCTGCGGCAGCTGCGCCATGAAGATCAGGATCGCCAGCGCGTTGACGAAGCCGGTGATGACCGACCGCGAGACGAACTGCATCAACAGGTCGAGCCGCAGCAGCCCTGCCGCGATCTGGATCACGCCCATCAGGATGGTCGCGGCAAAAAGGTAATCGACGCCATGATCGCGCACCAGCGGCGTCACCACCACGGCGACGGCGGCTGTGGCGGCGGAGATCATCGCCGGGCGGCCACCGAGGAACGAGATGATGATGGCGATCGCCACCGAGGCATAAAGGCCGACGCTGGGATCGACCCCGGCGATGATCGAGAAACCGATCGCCTCGGGGATCAGCGCGAGCGCGACGACGATGCCGGCGAGTGTCTCGCGCCGCACATCACCGGCGCCAGCGAACCACTCAGTTCGAAAACGGGAAAGCATGAAAAGGGAGAACCTGTTTAACGCAACACAGACAGCCGCGCGCAGCAAGAGGCAGGCGGCAGGATAATCAGATCTGTGCAGGTTGCCCGGCGGATCAGCGGCCGGGATAGCCACCCGGGCTTGCACCGGGTCCATGCGAATGCGCGCGCCATAGCCGCATGGAAGGCAATGAGGCAAGCCATCGTCATCCCGGGCGCGTCCTGGCATGACGAGGCCGCCGAGGAATGCTCCCGCTGCCCCATAAACCGCGTCATCCCGGCCTTGTGCCGGGATCCACGGTTCCACACACTCAACACCTTAAAGTCTGCGGCGCGGTTGATGCCGGAACCAGCCCGGCATGGCCCGATGCGCTTCGCAGATGTTCCGTACGACGGGCAACGCCGTTTCAACCCGCTGAATAACAATCCGCATAGTTGAAACCGCCCTGGCCATCCGGTAGGCGAAAACGCAACAAGGAGAGCGCCGGTCACCTCCAGTCGCGTCTCCGCTTTTTTGCAGGAGCTGACCCCATGACCCTCCGCCGCGCCGCCATCGTCGCCCCCATCCGCACTCCCGTCGGCAAGTTCGGCGGCAGCCTCTCCTCGCTCACCGCCGGCCAGCTCGGCGCCACGATCCTGAAGGCGCTGATGGAGCGCACGAAGATCGATCCGAGCCGCGTCGACGATGTCGTGTTCGCGCAAGGCTATGGCAGTGGCGAAGCGCCCGCGATCGGCCACTGGGCATGGCTCGCCGCCGGCCTCCCGATCGAAGTGCCGGGCTATCAGCTCGATCGCCGCTGCGGCTCGGGGCTTCAGGCCGTGATCGACGCCGCGATGATGGTGCAGACCGGCGTCAGTGACGTCGTGGTCGCCGGCGGCTGCGAGAGCATGTCCAACGTCGAGCATTACACGACGGACATCCGCAAAGGCGTGCGCGCCGGCAACCTCACCATCCACGATCGCCTCACCCGCGGCCGCCTCATGTCGCAGCCGGTCGAGCGGTTCGGCGTCATCAGCGGCATGATCGAGACCGCCGAGAATCTCGCCAAGGATTACGACATCAGCCGCGAAGAGGCCGATGCCTATGCCGTCCGCTCGCACCAGCGCGCCACCGCCGCCTGGGAACAGGGCCTGTTCGCCGACGAGCTCGTCCCCGTCTCGGTGCCGCAAAAGAAGGGCGATCCCATCGTCTTCGACCGCGACGAAGGCTTCCGCCCCGACGCGACGGCGGAATCGCTTGGCAAGCTGCGCCCGCTCGAAGGCGGCGTCGTCACCGCCGGCAACGCCAGCCAGCAGAATGATGCGGCGGCCGCCTGCCTCGTCGTCGCCGAAGACAAGTTGGAAGAGCTCGGCCTTGAGCCGATTGCCTGGTTCCACAGCTGGGCCGCCGCCGGCTGCGATCCCTCGCGCATGGGCATCGGCCCGGTGCCGGCAGTCGAGCGCCTGTTCGGCCGCAACGGCCTCTCCTGGTCCGACATCGACCTCGTCGAACTGAACGAGGCGTTCGCGCCGCAGGTGCTCGCCGTGCTCAAGGGCTGGGGCTGGAGCAAGGGCGACAGCCGTAACGAAATCCTCAACGTCAACGGCTCGGGCATCTCTCTCGGCCACCCGATCGGCGCGACCGGCGGCCGCATCCTCGCCAACCTGACCCGCGAGCTCGTCCGCCGCGACGGCCGCTATGGTCTGGAGACGATGTGCATCGGCGGCGGCCAGGGTATCGCCGCGATCTTCGAGCGCGCCTGATGCTGAGGGCGGCACTGGCAGCGGCGCAACGCTATCGCGACGACGCCCGTGCCGCCCTCGCGGCCCGGCTCGATGTCGCGCCGATCGACACCGAGCAGCGCGCCGCCCACGGCTTCGCCTGGGTCGCCACCACCGTCGCGGCGCTGGAGGCGGTGGCCGAGTGGGCCGATCGCAACGCGGGCGAGACAAACGCCCTGGTCGCCCGCCTCGCCTTCCAAGAAAGCATCGCCCAGCTCGTCGGTGGCCTGCCGATGGGCCAGAATGAGCTGTTCCGCCCTGCCGACCTTGGCCTCGCCGCCCCGGCCCGCGCGCTGGCGACCGCCTGCGCCGACCTCCTCGATCATGACGCCGCCGCCGACCGCCGGGCGCTGGTGGAGCGGCTCGCCGCCGGCGAATGGCCCAGCGAAACGCTCCACGATGCCGAGCTCGACGCGATCCGCGACCAGTTCCGCCGCTTCACCGATGCCGAAATCCTGCCCCACGCACACGGCTGGCACCTCGCCAACGATCTGATCCCCGATACGACCGTCGCGCGCATGGCCGACCTCGGCACCTTCGGCGTCTGCATCCCCGAAAACTACGGCGGCCTCGGCCTGTCGAAGCTCGTCATGTGCATCGTCACCGAGGAATTGTCGCGCGGCTGGATCGGCGCCGGCTCGCTCGGCACACGCTCCGAAATTGCGGGCGAGCTGATCGCCGGCTCGGGCACCGAGGCGCAAAAGGCCGAATGGCTGCCGCGCATCGCCAGTGGCGAGGTGCTCCCTACCGCCGTCTTCACCGAACCCGATGTCGGCAGCGACCTCGGCTCGCTCCAGACCCGCGCACGCCGCGACGGCCATACGTGGCGGATCGACGGCGCCAAGACGTGGATCACCCACGCCAGCCGCTCCGACCTCATGACGCTGCTCGCCCGCACCCTGCCGGATGCAAAAGGCTATGCCGGCCTCTCGATGCTGCTCGTCCCCAAGCAGCGCGGCACGGAGGACGATCCCTTTCCCGCCCCCGGCATGTCGGGCAGCGAGATCGAGGTGCTCGGCTATCGCGGCATGCGCGAATATGCGCTGTCGTTCGACGGCATGGCCGCCCCCGCCGATGCTTTGCTCGGCGGCGAGGAGGGCCAGGGCTTCAAGCAGCTGATGCGCACCTTTGAGGGCGCGCGGATCCAGACCGCCGCGCGCGCCGTCGGCGTCGCCCGCCGCGCGCTCGAACTCGGCCTGTCCTATGCGCTGGACCGCCAGCAGTTCGGCCGCGCAATCATCCACTTCCCGCGCGTCGCCGACAAACTGGCGATGAGCCTCGTCGATCTCATCGCCGCGCGCGAACTCACCTATGCCGCCGCGCGCGCCAAGGATTCGGGCAAGCGCTGCGATATCGAGGCCGGCATGGCGAAGCTGCTCGCCGCCCGCGCCGCGTGGAGCAATGCCGATGCCGCGCTCCAGATCCACGGCGGCAACGGCTATGCGCTCGAATTCGAGATCAGCCGCATCCTGTGCGACGCGCGCATCCTCAACATCTTCGAAGGTGCCGCCGAGATCCAGGCGCAGGTGATCGCCCGCGGCCTGGTCTTGCAGCGCAACTGATCTACCCGTCATGCCGGGCTCGTCCCGGCATCCACCGGGCCGCAACCTCCCCCGGCGTGAGGTGCGCGGGGAACTGGATGCCAGCATGACAGCCAGTGCAGTTGCTTCAGCTGCCGCCCTCCTCTTGCACAGCGCCCACTGATCGCGCCAAGACGCCGCGACCGTGCAGATCAAGCGCCTTCGCCTTTCCGGCTTCAAGAGCTTCGTCGATCCCGCTGACCTGCGCATCGAGCCGGGGCTGACGGGCGTCGTCGGCCCCAACGGCTGCGGCAAGTCCAACCTGCTCGAAGCGCTGCGCTGGACCATGGGCGAGAACAGCGCGAAATCGCTCCGCGGCGCCGGCATGGAAGACGTGATCTTCGCCGGCACCGCGACACGCCCCGCGCGCGACTTCGCCGAGGTGTCGCTCCTGGCCGAAATCAACGGCGAGGAAACCGAAGTCGTCCGCCGCATCGAGCGCGGCGCCGGCAGCGCCTATCGCATCGACGGCAAGGACGTGCGCGCCAAGGACGTCTCCTTGCTGTTCGCCGACGCCGCGACCGGCGCCCACTCCCCCGCGCTCGTCAGCCAGGGCCGGATCAGCGCGGTGATCGCCGCCAAGCCTGCCGACCGGCGCGCGATGCTGGAGGAAGCGGCGGGGATCGCGGGCTTGCACGTCCGCCGCCGCGATGCCGAGCAGAAGCTGCGCGCCACCGAGGCGAACCTCGCCAAGCTGGACGAGGTGATCGCCGATCAGCAAGCCCGCGCCGCCGCGCTGCGCCGCCAGGCCCGCCAGGCGGAAAAGTACCGCCTACTTTCCACACAAATCCGCGCCGCCGAGGCGCGCATGATCTTCGCCCGCTGGCGCGAGGCAGCCGCCGCGGCCGATCTGGCCAAGGCAGAAGCGAGCGCGGCCGACGCGCGCGCTGCCGAGGCCAATCATCTCCAGCAACAGGCCGCTGCAACCCAAGCAAAGGCCACCGAAACGCTCGCCACCGCGCGCGCCGCCGCGCTCGAAGCACGCGAGCAGAGCAGCGACATCGCCCACCAACTCGCCGCCCTCCGCGCCGAGGAACAGGCCGCCCGCCGCCGCCTCGCCGAGCTCACCCAAGCCGCCGCCCGCATCGCCGACGACCGCACCCGCGAAGGCGCCCTCGCCAATGATGCGGCAGAAGCACTTGCCCGCCTCGACGCCGAGCGCAAGGCGCTGGAAACCGCCATTGCCACCGCCGCGAGCGATCTTCCGCAGCGCGAAACCGCGCTCGCGGACGCCGAACGCCTCGCCCGCGACGCCGAAGTCGCGCTCGCCCAGGCGCTCGCTCGCCAGGCCGCCGAAGCCGCCGACGCCCGCGTCGCCCATGCCGCCGCGACTGCCGCCCGCACCCGCCTCGATCGCGCCGAGCGCGAAGTGGCGCAGGTCGCGCAGCAACTCGCCGCGCTCGGCGAAGCCGCCCCGCTGGAACGCGAGCGAGACACCGCCGCCGCCACGCTCACCACCGCCCTCGAGCAAGCCGAAGCTGCCCGCGCCGCCCAGGCGAGCGCAGAGACCGCCGAACGCACCGCGCTCACCGCGCGGGACGCCGCGCAAGCCACCCGCGCCACCGCCCGCGCCGATCTCGCTGCCCTCGACAGCGAAGCCGCCGCGCTCCGCCGCGCCACCGAGCGGAAGGGCCGCGACCGCCTGCTCGATCACGTCCGCGCCGCCCCTGGCTACGAACGCGCCCTCGCCGCCGCACTCGGCGACGACCTGGAAATCGGCCTCGATCAGCAGGCCAATGCCTATTGGTCGGACGCCGCCGCGACCGCGGGTGGAGGCGCCGCCGCCCCGCGCGACCGGCTCATCCATCACGTCACCGCCCCCGCCCTCCTCGCACACCGCCTCGCGCACATCATCGTGCTCGACACCGACGACCAGCGACCGCTCGCGCCCGGCGAACGGCTAGTCACGCGCACCGGCCAACTCCGCCGCTGGGATGGCTTTATCGCCAAGCAAAGCGGCGCCGCGGCCGCCGAGCGACTCGAACGCCTGAACCGCCTCGTCGCGATCGACGAAGCGCTTCCCGCCGCCCGCCAGAGGTTGCAGCAGGCCGAGGCCGACCTTGCCTGCGAGGAAGGGTCAATCGCCACCGCCCGAACCGCTGCCCGAACCGCGCGCGAACAGCTCGCCCGAGCCGACTCCACGGCGCGCGACGCCCGCGCTCGGCAGGATCGCGCCGCCGCGCAGATCGAGCGGCTCGCCGGCCTGCGCGCCGATCTCGACGCCCGCGCTGCCCGCACCACCGCCGAGCGCGACGAAGCCGCGCGCGACCATGCGGCCGCCGCCGCCGCACTCACTGCGCTTCCCGACACCAGCGCCACCGCCGCCACCGTCACGACGCTCCAGCTCGAGGCGGAGCATCGCCGCGCCGCCGTCGCCGAAGCCCGTGCCGCCCGCGCGGCAACCGAGCGCGCCGCCGAAGAGGCCCGCACGCGGCTCGCCGCCGCCCAGGCCGATGTGAAAAGCTGGCGCGCCCGCGCCGGAGACGCCGCACGCCGGATCGCCGACATGGGCAAGCGTGAATCGGAGATCGCCGCCGAAACTGCCGCCATCACTACGCGACCGGACGAACTCGCCGCCGCCATCACCGACACTGCCGCCGCGCATGATGCCGCTCGCAAGACCGCCGACGATCTCGCCGCTGCCGAACGCACCGCTGAGGCCGCGCTCCGCCAAAGCGAAGAGACCGCCCGCCGCGCCGGCGAAGCGCTCGCCGAGGCACGCGAGGCACGCGCTGGCGCCGCCGCCCGCGCCGAAAGCCAGGAACTACGCCGTGTCGAGCTTGGCCGCGTCTCTGGTGAACGCTTCGAATGTCCCGCGCCCGTCCTGCCCGAGAAGGTCGGCTTCGACAGCGCCGACATCCGCACGCCGCAGGAGGAAGCCGCCGCGCACGACAGGCTCACCCGCGATCGCGAGCGGATCGGCCAGGTCAATCTCGTTGCCGAACAGGAGCTCGCCGAGCTTGAGGCCGGCGCCAGCGGCAATGCCGCGGAGCGAGCGGAGCTTGGCCAAGCCGTCAACCGCCTCCGCGGCTCGATCGGCACGCTCAATCGCGAAGGCCGACAGCGCCTGCTCGCCGCCTTCGAGGCGGTGAACGGACACTTTCGCCGGCTGTTCACCACCTTGTTCAACGGGGGCCAGGCGCATCTCGAATTGATCGATTCGGACGATCCGCTCGAGGCGGGGCTGGAGATCATGGCGCAGCCACCCGGCAAGCGGCTTCAATCCCTCACGTTGCTCTCCGGCGGCGAACAGGCGCTGACCGCGGTGGCACTCATCTTCGGCCTGTTTCTCACCAATCCCGCGCCGATCTGCGTCCTCGACGAAGTCGACGCCCCGCTCGATGACGCCAATATTGAGCGGTTCTGCGACCTGCTCGACCGGATGAGCCGCGAGACGCAGACGCGCTACCTCATCGTCACCCACAATGCCGTGACGATGAGCCGCATGCACCGCCTGTTCGGCGTCACCATGATCGAGCGCGGCGTCAGCCGCCTCGTCTCAGTCGACCTGCGCAGCGCCGAAAACCTGCTGATCACCGAACACTAACCGCCGGCCGATTGCCGCGTCACCCCGGCCAAAGCCGCGAGGTCGACATCGGCACATGCGGAACTTATATAGAACGCATGGCCCAGCTCGACGTCCGACAGAAGCTCGAAATCCTGGCTGATGCGGCGAAATACGATGCGTCTTGCGCATCCTCCGGCACCGCAAAGCGCAACTCACGAGACGGCAAGGGCCTCGGCTCCACCGAAGGGATGGGCATTTGCCATGCTTATGCCCCGGATGGCCGCTGCATCAGCCTGTTGAAAATTCTGCTGACGAACAGCTGCATTTTCGATTGCCATTATTGCATCAATCGCAAGAGCTCGAACGTCAGGCGCGCGCGCTTCACCGCGCAGGAGGTGGTGCACCTCACCCTCTCTTTTTATCGCCGCAATTATATCGAAGGGCTTTTTCTCTCCTCCGGCATCATCGCCTCGCCCAATTACACGATGGAGCAGTTGGTCGAGGTGGCGCGCTCGCTGCGCGAAGATCACAATTTCCGCGGCTATATTCACCTCAAGACGATCCCCGATGCCGATCCTGAGCTGATCCACCAGGCGGGGCTCTACGCCGATCGCATGTCGATCAACGTCGAGCTGCCCACCGTTAGCGGATTGAAGCGACTGGCGCCCGAAAAGGACAACCGCCGCATCGAAGGGGCGATGGGCGGGCTCAAGACCTCGATCCTCGACACCCGCGATGCCAAGAAGCGCTACAAGTCTGCGCCGACGTTCGCACCCGCCGGCCAATCGACGCAGATGATCGTTGGCGCCGATGCGGCGACCGATGGTGACATCGTCACCAAGGCTGCGACGCTGTACGATCGTTTCGAGCTTCGCCGCGTCTATTATTCGGCGTTCAGCCCGATTCCCGATGCCTCCGCGGTGCTGCCGCTTCAACGCCCGCCATTGATGCGCGAGCACCGGCTCTATCAATCCGACTGGCTGATGCGCTTCTATGGCTTTGAGCCAAAGGAAGTGGTTGCTGCGGCGGACGAAGCGACAGGCATGCTGCCGCTCGACATCGATCCGAAGCTTGCCTGGGCGCTCAAGTTCCGAAGCAGCTTCCCGGTAGATGTGAACCGCGCCCCGCGCGAACTGCTGTTGCGCGTGCCAGGTCTGGGGACGAAAGCCGTGGCCAACATCCTCACCAGCCGCCGCTGGCGTCGGCTGCGCCTGGACGACGTGGCGCGTCTGACGGTTTCAATCGCCAAGATCCGGCCGTTCATCGTGGCGGAGGATTGGCGTCCGGTGGCGCTGGCCGACAAGGCGGAGCTCAAGCCGCTTGTTGCGCCTCGCAAGCAGCAGCTCGAGCTGTTCGCCGCCTAGCGACGACAGTCCCGGCGACCGACTTGTGCGGGTTAGCCGGCCTTCCCGGACATGACCGATGTGGTTCGCTGCGCGTGCCGATCGCTCAGCAGCTTCGCACAGGTGCGCTCCGCGGTGGCGCGCACCCGCTCCAGCTGCTCCGCCGCATAAGCGGCGTCCATGTCGGGCACCACCGAATCGATCCGAAGATGCTCGGCCTGCTGCATCCCGAACCCTTGCCACAAATACGCGTCGAAGAGCTCACGGAGACCGCCAACCTGGCCCTTTTTGTGCAGCCACGGCAAGGACGTGCCGGATGTGCTGAAGGAAAGGAGCGGCTTGCCTTTCAGTGCAGGATGGCCGGACTGCTGCTGAATGTCTCGAAAACTATAGCCGGAACCCAGCACCCGATCGACATAGCCTTTCAGAATGGCGGGCGGCAGCGCGAACCAGATCGGGTAAACAAGAACAAGAATATGCGCTGACTGGAGCAGATCCAGTTCGGCGGCGACGTCGGGCGAAATCTGGCCATCGCCATGAAGCGGGCGCTCCTCGTCGCGCAGCACGGGATCGAACTGCATGGCGTAGAGATCACGCACGATCACTTCCTGCCCGTGGCGCTCGGCCGCCTCGACATAAGCGTCGACGATCTGGCCATCGAAGCTAGTCCGGCTCGGATTGGCGAACACCAGATGGTGGCGGATCGCCTCGGATTCTGACCGGGTCATGTCCTGATCTCCCTTGCTCGTCACGCCGGTGACATAGCACATCCGGCGACGCGATCGAACGTGCCCGCGGTTATCGCTCGGCCGCAGCAATACGCGCCGCGCGCGCATTGCGGACGCTGTCCCAGGCAAAGACCGCGCAACCCGCCCAGATCAGGCCGAAAACAAGGAAATGCAGGGGACGCAGCGGTTCCCCGAAGATCGCCACTGCCACGACAAATTGGAGCGACGGCGCCACATATTGCAGGAGGGCCAACGTCGAATAGGGAAGCCGCCGGGCAGCGGCAGCGAACATCAGCAAGGGAAGCGCGGTGAGCGCGCCAAGCGCAACCAGCAGCACGTCCGTGGACAGGGCGCGCCCCGCGGCTCCGCTGCCCACACTTCCGAGGTAGAGCACATAGCCAAACGATGCTGGTGCCAAGAGCAAGGTCTCGATCAGAAGCCCGCCGAGCGAGTCGATCGCCACCACCTTTCGGACCAGCCCGTACAAGCCAAAGCTCACCGCCAGGGACAGCGAGATCCACAAGGTATCGAGCGCAACGAGGGCCATCGCGGCCACGCCGGTCGTCGCAAGCGCCAGCGCCGCGCCCTGCCACTTGCGCAGCCGTTCGCCGAGCACGATCACGCCGAGCGCGACGTTCAGCAGCGGATTGATGAAATAGCCGAGGCTGCCGGCCAGCGTGTGCCCGTTGTTCACCGCCCAGATATAGATCAGCCAATTGATAGCGATCAGCGTGGCGCTGGCGGCCAGCATCGCGATCGTCCGTCCGCTGGCGGCCGCTCTGATCGTCCGCCAGCGCCGCATGGCCGTGACCACGGCGATCAGCAGCACCAGCGACCAGATCACCCGGTGAGCCAGCACCTCGATCGCGGGCACCGTCGCCAGCAGGCGGAAGTAGAGCGGCAGAACGCCCCACATCGTATAAGCGCCAAGGCCCAGCAGCAGGCCGCCGCGCGCGGCATTTTCGGTCAAAGCGGCGGCCCTTTTTTGTCTGATCAGCGTTCGCTGAGGTAATAACGGTCTGTCGCGACCAGCTGTTCGTCGAGCTCATAGACGATCGGCTGCCCGGTCGGAATCTCCAGGCTCGTGATTTCGTCGTCCGGAATGTTCGACAGGTGCTTCACGAGGGCGCGCAGCGAATTGCCGTGCGCGGAGATCAGCACGCGCTGCCCGTCCTTCAGCGCCGGTGCGATCCGCTCGTCCCAATAGGGGAGGACGCGGGCGATCGTGTCCTTCAGGCTCTCGGTCGCGGGAACCTCGATGCCGGCATAACGACGATCGTTGGTCATATCATAGGTCCCGCCCGGCTCGGCCGCGGGCGGCGGGATATCGAAGCTGCGGCGCCAGATATGGACCTGCTCCTCCCCGTGCTTGGCCGCGGTCTCCGCCTTGTCGAGCCCGGTGAGGGCGCCGTAATGCCGCTCGTTCAGGCGCCAATGCTTCTCCGTCGGCAGCCACAGCCGCCCCATTGCCTCCAGCGCAAGGTTCAGCGTCTTGATCGCGCGCGTCTGAAGCGAGGTGAAGGTCAGGTCGAAGTCGAGGCCCTTTGCCGCCATCAACTCGCCCGCTGCCTTTGCTTCGGCAGCGCCTTTCTCGGTCACATCAACGTCCCACCAGCCGGTGAAGCGGTTCTCGAGGTTCCAGGCGGACTGGCCGTGGCGGATCAGAACGAGCTTTGGCATGGTTCAACTGTCTCCCGTTCGCGTCCCACTGCGCGACGCGCTGCCTTTTCCATTGTCGCCGCGCTGATAGAGAGAAGCAGAGCCCTTCGACAAGCTAGGGGCGCAGCTTTGAAAGGAGAGTGCCATGGCGATCGTCCGGCAAACCCTGATCTATGACGGCCCCGGCGGGCCGTTCGAAGGCGTGATCGCCTGGGAGGACGAGGTGGAAACGCCGCGCCCTGGCGTGCTCGTGTGCCCCAACATCCTTGGCCAGAAGGAATCGGACAACAAGAAGGCCGAGGACCTTGCGAAGCTCGGATATGTCGCGCTCGCCTGCGACGTCTATGGCCAGGGCAAGCGCAAGACCCGCGGCAGCGAAAACGTGGCCGAATATATGAACATGCTGGACGCCGATCGCACCTTGCTGCGTGATCGGCTGGCGGCATCCCTTGAAGCGCTGCGTGGCTTCGCCGCGGTGGAGCCAGCAAAGGTCGGCGCGATCGGCTTCTGTTTCGGCGGCAAGTGCGTGCTCGACATGGCGCGCAGCGGGCTGCCGATCCTCGGCGGGGTGAGTTTCCACGGGGTCTATGATCGACCGGATTATGCCAATGTGTCGCCGATCACGGCCAAGCTGCTGGTATGCCACGGCTGGGAAGATCCGCTGGCGACGCCCGACCAGATGGTGGCGCTCGGCCGCGAGCTTACGGAAGCGCAAGCGGACTGGCAGATCCATGCTTATGGCAACGCGGGCCACGCCTTCACCGACACAGCGTTGATCCAGCCCGCCGCGCCCGGCGTCGCCTATGAGCCGCGCGCCGACCGACGCAGCTGGAAGGCGATGAGCGATTTCCTTGCGGAACTGTTCCTCTGAGCGATCCCCACAGCGCCTGCTATTCACCTCGCGCCGCGTAGGCCATTGTTCAATGATCCCGCGATGGCGTTACTCGGCGGCGTCGCGGTCCTCGTTCGCGACATCGCCGGGCAGCGCCCAGTGAAGATCGTCCTTGCCGAGCACCCGGCCATCATGGCTCAGGACAGCGACTTGCTGGATCGGCCGGTTATCCCGCGCGTCCACCAGGATCGGGAAAGCCGGGCAGCCCGTCTCCCAGCGCTCGCCCCATTGTCGCAGGGCCACCATGGTCGGCAGCAAGGCATAGCCCTTGTCGGTCAGGCAATAAGCGATCTTGCGCCGATCCTCGAGGAGCGACTGCCGCTCCATGATGCCGTAATCGACGAAGCGCCCCAGCCGGCTTGCCAGGATGTTGCGGGCAATCCCCAGCTCGGACTGAAATTCCTCGAAATGACGTAACCCGTTGAAAGCCGCGCGCAGGATCAGGAACGCCCAGCGTTCGCCCATCGTCTCCAACGCGGCAGGAAGGCTGCATTCCCCCAAGGGTTCCCGCAGTTTATCCATCAGTTCTCCTCACGACCCCAACGGTACTCCATCAACCCGCCGGTACCGAATAGAAAAAAAGTTTCGTCTTGCAACTCGCACATGCGAGTTGCCTATTGAAACTCGCTTTTGCAACATTTAGGTGGAACGCATTAGGTTTCGGGAGTGACTTCCATGATTCGCATCCTTGCCAAGTCCGTTCTTGCCTCTGCTGCGCTCCTTGCGGCCGTGGGCGTGTCCGCCGCCTCGCGTGACACCTATGTCGCCACGCCTGCAGCGGCACCGACCAAGAGCTTTCTGATCACGCGCGACACCTCGTGGCAGGTTCGTGACGGCGCCTACGTTGCGACGAACGCGCCGATCCGTGAGATGATCGCGTGCCAGCTTGTTGCCCGCAGCGCCGGCGCCCTGACCGGCTTCACGGTGAACGGCACGGCATTCGACGGTGCGGAGCTCGACGCCTGCAACGCCAAGGCGAAGGGCGGCAAGGCAACTGCGGCAAAGGCTGTGACCGCGCAGGCGCCGGCTAACTGATCGGCACTCCCGCCGATAAACGGAAGAGGGCTCGCATCGCTCGATGCGGGCCCTTTTTTCTGGCTAGCCCTTTTTTGTTGCAAAGATTCTTCCGCCTGCTCAGACCTCAGGCGTGCTGCGGCAATATGAACTTGTAGATCGGGTCCTCGAATACGATCCTGACGCTGACGAGGCGCTCCTCAATCGCGCCTATGTCTTCTCGGTCAACGCCCATGGCACGCAGAAGCGCGCCAGCGGCGATCCATATTTCAGCCATCCGATCGAGGTGGCCGGCATCCTGACCGAGCTTCACCTGGACGACGAAACGATCGCGACCGCGATCCTCCACGATACCGTCGAGGATACCGTCGCGACGAGCGAACAGATCCAGCAGCTCTTCGGGGAGAATGTCGCCCGGCTGGTCGAGGGTGTTACCAAGCTCAGCAAGATCGAGGCGCAAACGGAGAGCGAGCGCGCGGCGGAGAATCTCCGCAAATTCCTGCTCGCCATGTCCGGCGATATTCGTGTGCTGCTGGTGAAGCTGGCCGATCGGCTGCACAACATGCGCACGCTTCACTTCATCAAATCCGAAGAGAAGCGCCGCCGCATCGCGCGCGAGACGATGGAGATCTACGCGCCGCTCGCCGAGCGGATCGGCATGTACGAGTTCATGAAGGAGATGCAGACGCTCGCCTTCGCCCAGCTCGAACCCGAAGCCTATGAATCAATCACCCGCCGGCTGGAACAGCTCAAGGCTGGCGGCGGCGACCGTATCACCAAGATCGCCTCGGGCCTGAAGCTGCTGCTGTCACGCCACGGCGTCGACGTGGAAGTGACGGGCCGCGAAAAGCATCCCTACAGCATCTGGCGAAAGATGCAGGAACGGCACATCAGCTTCGAGCAGCTGTCTGATATCATGGCCTTCCGCGCCATCGTGAAGACGGAGAATGATTGCTACGCCGCGCTTGGGCATATCCATCGCCGCTGGCCGATGGTGCCTGGCCGGTTCAAGGATTACATCTCCACGCCCAAGCGCAACGGCTATCGCTCGCTCCACACATCGGTGATCCATGCCGAGAACCAGCGCGTCGAGATCCAGATCCGCACCGAGGAAATGCACGCGGAGGCCGAATTCGGCCTGGCTGCGCATTGGGCCTATAAGCAGGGCGCACGGGTCAGCCCGCAGACCCAGCATAGCTGGATCGCCGATCTGGTGGAGATCCTGGACACCGCCGGCAGCCCCGAAGAGCTGCTCGAACACACGCGCATGGCGATGTACCAGGATCGCATCTTTGCGTTCACGCCCAAGGGTGAACTGATCCAGTTGCCCAAGGGCGCGACGCCGATCGACTTCGCTTATGCCGTCCACACCGATCTTGGCGATCAAGCGGTTGGTGCAAAGATCAATGGCCGCGTCGTTCCGCTGCGCACCGTGATCGAGAATGGCGATCAGGTGCAGGTGCTGCGATCAAAGGCGCAAACACCGCAACCCAATTGGATGAACTTTGCCATCACCGGCAAGGCGCTGGCCGCGATCCGTCGCCACTTGCGGCAGGTGGAACGCGATCAAACCATTGCGCTTGGCCGCAAGCTCTACGACGACATCGTGGCACGTCTGCCCGCCCCGCTTGGCACCGACGCCCTCACCCAGGCACTCCGGCGAGTGAAGCTGGCGGACGAAGCGGCGCTCATGCAGGCCATCGCGCGTCGTAAGCTGACAGACGCGCAGGTGATGGAAGCGCTGATGCCAGGATCGGCCGGAGCGGACGTCGCCCATGCGCCGCCACAATCGTCGGCCATCTCGATCGATGGCTTGGCACCTGGCGTCGCTTATGAACTGGGCGAATGCTGCCACGCCGTCCCTGGCGATCGCATCGTCGGCCTGCGCCGGCCCGATGCGTCCATCGAGGTGCACCGTATCGATTGCGCCACCCTTGCCGAACTCGCGGACAGATCGGACGAGGAAACCGACTGGCTCGATGTCAAATGGGGCAACGACACGGAGGGCGCGACGGCGCGCATCGCCGTTGAGGTGAAAAACGAGCCGGGCGCCCTGGGCGTGCTGGCGACGATTATCGGTCAGCATAAGGCCAACATCATCAATCTTCGCCTCGACACGCGTGACACGCAGTTTCACACCAACGTAATCGACGTCGAGGTCCATGACGCGCATCAGTTGATGCGCTTGCTGTCGGCGTTGCGCGCGGCCGATGCCGTCAACTCGGTGGAACGGGTCTGATCCAGAGCAAGGCCCGAACGGCAGAACGGCTGACGCGGGCATCGGAACTGCTGCGCTCCACTTGCGGCACCGTCACTGCCATGTTTAGGATCGCATCATTACCTCAGTGAAAGGCACAAGCCCTTGGATCGCCGTACATTCCTCGCGTCCGCCAGCGCCGCATCCGCTTTCGCGCTGGTTCCCGAAGCACTTCGCGCGCAGCGCTCCACTGCTTTGCCGGCGAGTCCCGCAGATGCGAAACTGAATGCGCTGTTCGACAAGATCTTTGCGCAAACGCTCCAGCGTTCGCCCGAACTCGCCACATCGCTGGGCATGGACAAGGGCGCCAACGCTGCGCTGAAGCGCCAGCTGTCGGATGGTTCGACAGCTGGGAAGGCGGCCGCACGTGCCGAACTCAAGCAAGCGATCGCGGCGGTACGCGCTGTCGACCCTGCTCCCTTGTCATCCCGCGCCAAGCTGGACCGTGAGGTTGTTCTGTACTCGCTCGAAACGCGCGCGGTGCCATACGACCGGTTCAAGCTCGATGGCGTGCAGCGGCCTTTCACCATCTTCCAGCAGGGCGGCAGCTATTTCTCGACGCCGGATTTTCTGAACTCGTCGCACACGATCAACACGGCGGAAGATTGCGAGGCTTATCTCAGCCGCCTCGGCGCCTTTGCGAAGCGACTCGATCAAGATACCGCGGATCAGAAGGAAGAGGCCGCGCGCGGCTATCTCGCACCGGACTTTTCGCTGGACCTGACGCTTGCGCAGATGGCGAAGCTACGGTCGTTCGCGCCGGCGCAAAGCGGTCTTGCCCAATCGGTCGCCAAACGTGCCGCTGCGAAGAACATTCCGGGCGATTGGCAGGCCCGTGCGGCCCGGATCGTCGAAGCGGAGATCTATCCTGCGCTTGACCGGCAAATTGCACTGATCAAGGCATTGCGGCCGGGCGCGCGCAGCTCGGCGGGCATCTGGGACGTGCCGCAGGGCGAAGCCATCTACGCCGCCGCGCTGGAGCAGGCCACCACCACCAAATATACGCCCGATGAGGTCCACAAGATGGGCCTCGAGCAGGTCGCCGACATCAGCGCGCAGCTCGATGCCATTCTCCGGAAGCAGGGTTTGACGAAGGGCAATGTGGGAGAGCGCCTCAACGCGCTCAACGTTCGGCCGGATCAGCTTTACCCAGATACGGCCGAAGGGCGCGCGGCGCTGATCAAAAGCCTCAACGAAGGAAATGCAGCGCTCACGGCCAAGCTGGGCCAGGCGTTCATCAACCCGCCAAGCGAGCCGCTGGACATCCGCGCGGTGCCGGTGGAGATCCAGGACGGCGCGTCCAACGGCTATTACAGCCGCGCCGCGCTCGATGGCTCGCGGCCGGCGATCTACTGGATCAACCTGAAGAGCGTTGGCGACTGGCCGAAGTATTCGCTGCCTAGCCTCACCTATCACGAAGGCGTGCCGGGGCATCACCTGCAGATCTCGATCGCGCAGAAGTCCCCGCAGCCGCTGCTGCGCAACCTCAGCTTCTTCAGCGCTTATTCGGAAGGCTGGGCGCTCTACGCCGAAAGCGTGGCGGACGAGCTTGGCGGCTATGTCGACGATCTGGAACGCGCCGGCTTCCTGCAAAGCTATCTGTTCCGCGCCGCGCGGCTGGTGATCGACACCGGCCTTCATACCAAGCGCTGGACCCGCGAACAGGCGACCGATTACATGGTCCGAACGGTCGGCTTCGCGCAGCCCCGCTCGCAGCGTGAAATCGAACGTTACAGCACCCAGCCGGGGCAGGCATGCAGCTACAAGGTGGGCCACGCCACCTGGCTGCGGGCACGCGAGCGCGCCCAGCAGATCCGCGGCGATCGCTTCGACCTGAAGCAATTCCATGAGGTGCTTCAATATGGCGCGGTGCCGCTGACTATCCTGGAGCGGCTGGTGGAGGAGCAGGCTCGCGCCTGAGCGCGCAACTTCCACGTGATTTCGTGCGGGGCGGCCTGTAGATCGCCGCGATCATGCACCGTCCCGCACTCTCGATCGTCATTCCCTGCTTCAATGAAGCAGCCACCCTGCCCCTGCTCCATCAGCGCGTCTCCGCCGCCGCGATGGCCGCTGTGGGTGAGGATCATGAAATTATCCTGATCAACGACGGCTCCCGCGACGCCAGCTGGCCGATCATGCAGCAACTCGCTGCCGCCGATCCCAAGCTGGCGGCGATCAACCTGTCCCGCAATCACGGCCACCAGCTCGCGCTGACCGCCGGGCTGGATCTTTGCTCCGGCGAGCAGATCCTGATCATCGACGCCGATCTTCAGGATCCGCCCGAACTGGTTGCGGAAATGCGCGAGACCATGGCACGCGAAGGCGCCGACGTCGTCTATGCGGTCCGGCGGAAGCGCGCTGGCGAAACCTTGTTCAAGAAGGCGACCGCGGCGGCCTTCTACCGCGTGCTTGATCGGCTCACTGACACGCCGATCCCTTTGGATACCGGCGATTTCCGACTGATGTCGCGCCGCGCGCTCGATGCCCTGCTCGCCTTGCCGGAACAGGCGCGTTTCATCCGCGGCATGGTGGCCTGGATCGGCTTTCGCCAAGTTCCTTTCCCCTATGATCGCGCGGAGCGACACGCGGGCGAGACCAATTATCCTTTATCCCGGATGCTCCGGCTGGCTTTTGATGCCGTGACCGGCTTCTCGACCGCGCCGCTGCGCTTCGCCAGCCATGCCTCCGTCGCTCTGGCAGGCGCGTCGCTTCTGCTGCTGGTTTACATTCTCTGGGGTTACTTCGACGGTAGCCCGGTGCAGGGCTGGACATCCACCATGCTGGTCGTGACAGTGCTGAGCGCGGTGCAGATGTTCGTGCTCGGCATGATCGGCGAATATATCGGACGGTTGTATATCGAATCCAAGCGGCGACCGCTTTACCTTGTCGCGGACATTGCCGGCACGGTGCATCGCCGGTCCACGCTCGGCTTTCAGGCCGCGGGCACCCGCATTCCGCAAAGCGAAATGGTAGACGAAGACCGCGAATAGGCGCGTCTTCGCCACCACATTCCTTAGGCAGGCTCCGCCAGGGTCAGGATGGAGACGCCCGGCGGCATGGGAAACCGCCCAACCAGATGACGTTCGATGCGGAAGATCGTTTCGAACAGGGCGTTGACCGGCCTGGGCGGTGGGCTGTCGTCGCTGTCATCACGGCCGGTGAAGCGGCCAGCGATGCGCGCCCCCGCAGCCAGCGGAAACAGCAGAGAGTTGAAGTATCCCAGCTTACGGGAGCGAAGCCCGGCAGCTCCGATCGCCTTCTCAAGGCTCCCTTTGGAGTAGCGGCGGTGATGATGGTTCACCACGTCATGCGCGCTCCACATCCACTGGTGCGCAGGCACGGTGATGAGGATTTTGCCGCCGGGCGCCAATCGCTCCCGCATCGCGCGCAGCGCGGCGACGTCGTCCTCGATGTGCTCTACCACGTCCAGTACGGCGATCAGATCATATTGCCCGTGCGGCACGCCCGGGAGCGCCGGCAGCGGCGCATCCCCCACCGGCTTGCCGAGCCGCTTGCCCGCGACATCCCGCGCGGCGGGATCGATCTCGATCGCGTCCACGGTACCGAACTGCGCAAGCATCGGCAGATTGTGGCCGGTTCCGCACCCGATCTCCAGGATGCGCGCGTGCTGCGGCAGGTTGGCCTCACGCGCCAGAAAATCGGCAAGGATGTCACGGCGGGCGCGATACCACCAATGGGTGGAATCATGCTCAGCCATGCGGTCATAGACGCGGCGATCCATATCAGGCGAATACCCACAAACGATTGAGAGCGAAGGTGACGAACGGCGTCACCAGAACGATCGGAACGAGCGGCCACCACCAGGCACCCGCAAACACGGCATCGTCGGTCAGCAGCCATACCCAGAACGTGTTCATGGCGAAGCTGACCAGTGACACAGCAAAGAATTTCGGCATCGAGCTTGCTGCGGCGGTGCCGTGACCTCGGAAGCTCCACTTGCTGTGGAGCATGTAACCCGAGCCCATCGCGACCAGGTAGCCGCAAATGTTCGCCACCTGTTCTGACGTGATCTTGAATGCGGCCAGCGGGGAATAAACAGCGGCATAGCAAAGCGTTGCCAGCCCACCCGCTATTCCGAAGCGGACGAGTTGCCAAAACGTCTCGCGCATCCCCGATGCGTGCTTGTTGCGGATTGCGTCCACGCCTTGCCCTTTGTGCCGCCTCGGCTAGAGGCGGACGCCTCGAACAGCCCGTTCGGGCTGAGCTTTTCAAAGCCCTGCCCTTTTCCGTGACCGAAGAGAAGTGGCGCCTGCGAGAAGCCAGAGCGAGCAATTGAATGTGGCGGGCCTCTAATGCCCCGGCGCCCACGAGGAAAGCCCGTGAACAATCGACTGCAACCATTGGCGAACGAGCTGGACCGGCACTGGATCAAATTGACCACCATCGCGTGGGTGGTGATCGCGATCTTCTACGTCTGGAAGCGCTGGGCAGCGATCCATTGGCTGTCGCTTGGCGATACCGACGACAACATGCGCCTGATGCAGGTGCGCGCCCTGCTTGACGGCCAAGGCTGGTATGATCTGCGCAACTATCGGCTCAATCCACCGCAGGGATTTGATATCCACTGGTCGCGGATCGTCGACCTCCCGATCGCCGGGCTGATCCTGCTCCTCCGTCCTCTGGTGGGCGTTGCGGAAGCGGAGAAACTGGCGTGCGGCATCGCCCCGCTCCTGCCGCTCGGCATCGTGCTGGTGGCGCTGGGCGCCACCGTACGGCGGTTGGTGGCGCCGCTTGCATGGCCCCTCGCCATTATCTTCATGATGAGCTCCACGGTCGCGCTGATGATGTTCATGCCTGATCGCATCGATCATCATGGTTGGCAGCTGGCGATGCTGAGCCTGACCGTTGCCGGGTTATGTGACCCCAAGGGCCCGCGCGGCGGCGCGATCGTCGGGCTGGCGAGTGCCGTATCGCTCGCGATCGGGCTGGAAATGCTGCCATATTGCGCGATGGCCGGGGCCATCATCGCGCTTCGCTGGGTGTGGGACGCGGCAGAGCGCGGGCGCCTGATGAGCTATGCCCTGACGTTGGGCGGCGGATGCGCCGCGGGTTACGTGATCTTCGCCTCCGAAGCGAACCGGGTGATGCGCTGCGATGCGCTGACGCCGATCTGGCTCAGCGTATTCGTGGCCGCGGGGGCTGGGCTGGCGCTGCTCGCGATGATGTCGCCCGGCGACCGGCGAGTGCGCGTCTTGCTTGCCGCGATCGTCGGCGGGGCGATCGCGGGGGCGTTCGCGCTGATGTTTCCGCAATGCCTGGCGCGGCCGGAACAGGTCTCGGACGAGCTTTACACCAGCTGGCTGAGCAACGTGCGTGAGGCGAAGCCGATCTACCGCCATCCCTTCCGAACGGCGTTCCCGCTCGCGGCGCTGCCTGTCATGGGGATCATCGGCGCCGTGATCGCGACGTGGCGGGCGCGGCGTAGCGCCAGCGTGGTCGGCTGGGCATCAGTCAGCCTGTTCGCGCTGTTCTCGGTTTCCATGCTGCTGTGGCAGGTGCGGGCCGGTGCGGCGGCGCAGATGATGGCGATCCCGGGCGTGACGGCGCTAGCCTTTTTCCTGCTGCCGTGGCTGCTGACGCAGCGTTCGATCTTCGTGCGGGTATTTGCCGGTGCCGCCGTATTCACGCTGATTTCCGGGTCATTTGCGACGGTTATGCTTGGCACGCTGCCGATCGATAAGCCCAAGCCCTATGTTCAGCGGGTCAATCGCGCCACGGGGCGATGCATGACCGTGCCGGCCATGGCGCCGCTCAACCGGATCCCTCGTGCGACGATATTCACCTTTGTCGATCTGGGCCCGCGCCTCATCACGCTGACCCATCATGATGCGATCGCCGGGCCTTATCACCGCAATGGCGATGCGATCCTCGATGTGCACCATGCCTTCAAGGGATCGCCGGAGGAGGCCCGTGCGATCATGACGGGACATGGCGCGACGCTGATGCTGGTATGCCCGAACATGGCGGAATCGACGGTCTATCGCGACCGCAAGCCGGGCGGTTTCTATGACCGGCTAGCGCATGGCGAGACGTTCGACTGGCTGACCCCGATACCGCTGCCCAAGGGCTCTCCGCTTCGATTGTTCCGGATCGAACACGGCGGCACATAGCCTCCGCCCAACGACGCGTGGCCTGTTGGTGGAGAAATTCGGCCGCTTCCAGCCTGTCCTCGGCCAGCAGCGATTTTCGCGCCGTGGATCGCCGGCTGGTTAAGCCGCGGGCAGGCTGAGGACGAAGCGGGCGCCCTCGCCCGGCGCGCTGTCGACCGTCAGGTCGCCGCCCATTGCGCGCGCCAGCCGCCGGGCAATGTAGAGCCCGAGGCCGCTGCCGCCGGGCTCGCTGGTATCGACGCGTTCGAACTTGGCGAAGATCCGCTCCTGATCGTCGAGCGCGATCCCCTTCCCCTGATCGGCGACGATCGCATAAACGCGATCATTGTCGCGCTGCAGCCGAAGCCAGACGATGGCATTGCGCGGCGAGTAGCGCACCGCGTTGCCGATCAGATTGACCAGGATCTGCAAGGTGCGGCGAAACTCGCCATGCGCCGGCATTGCACTGTCCAGATCGCCGCGATCGATCGTCACGCCCGCATTGGCCGCGCGAACCGAGAGCAGCCCGGCGGCGCGGCGGGTCACGTCGGCAAGATCGATCCCCTCGTCGTCGACGGTGAAATCCTCGCGCTCGATCGCCTCGATGTCCGACAGATCATCGATCAGGCCCATCAGGTGCCGGCCGGCGCTGGCAATGTCCGCGGCGTAATCGGCATATTGCGGGTCGATGTCGCCATCCACGCCGGCGTTGATGCTGTCGGCATTGGCGACGATCTGCCCCAACGGGCGGCGCAGGATCGTGTCGAGCCGATGATGGAACAGCCCGCCGATCTCCGCGTCGGGCGCCGACGCCGGGCTCGGGTGATGATAGGTCGCGCCAACGAAGCCGCCGAAGCCCCCACCGCGGTCGAGCCGGACATGGCCCGCCAGCAGCACCCGCGTGCCCGTGACGTTCAGCACCGCAGGTTGATCCGAGAAATCGTCCAAGGAAGCGACCGCTTCCAGCAACGACAGCGCGCCTTCTTCGCTACTTTCGAGCGAAAACAGCTTCGTCAGCGGCTGTCCCATCACGGAGGCGCGATCCAGCCCGTGATCCATGCCGGCCCGCATCAGCAGCTGCTCGAACTTGAGCTTGGCATCCACCGACCACGTCCAATCGCCGCCGGGCGGCGGGGGCAGCACGGCGCCGAGCACGGACGGGCGCCAAGCCGGTCGCTCGCGGATCAGCGACAGGGCGAGCGCGACACCGTTGCCAGCGGGCGCCGCGCGCACCCAGCAATCGAGATCCTGGTCGGCATCGGCAATCGTGACCGCACGCGCGATCGGGACTCCCAGCCGCCGGGCGAGACGCACCAGCGACGCGAGCGGCGGCGCGGCGAGTCGCTCGCCCAGCGCACCACCGGCGCGTGCGTTCAGCGCCGCAAAGGACGGATCGGCATCGACCAGCCGATCGTCGCCATCCAGCGTTGCGGTAAACGTGGGCGTGTCGATCACCACGCCAACGCTCGATCTGGCGCTCGATCCGGCGTTCGCTCGAGCGCACGTTGGGCCTCGCGAAACTGGCGCGGAAGCGCCATCGGCGCCAGCCCCTCCGCCGCCTCCGGCGCAGCGATGGCGGCGATCGCGTCCAGCCGGTCGGCAAACGCATCGAGATCACGCCGCGGGTCGGCATCGGCCAGCAGGAACCCGATGCGGGCGATTGCTGCCCGCTCTAGATCAACCCCGCGCAAGGCCACCCAGAACCGATCGTCGTGCGGATCGAGCACCAACGCGCGCACCTCGACGAAATCGAGGGCAAGCGCCTGAGACAATAGGGCGATGAACAGCGCGAGGTGCCCCTCCTCCAGCGCAGCGATCAATCGCTCGGCAAGGTCAGCGCCATTGGCGCCGAGCGCGGCGACCAGCCGATCGGCCGCTGCCTCCAGCCGATCCTGATCGTCATCGCCCGCCATGCTGCGCTGCGCCGCCTGGGCAATGGCGCGATCGACCAGGATTTGCTGCCCGCCCTCCACAGCCCATTGCTCACGGAGCGCCGCCGCCACCCACCAAAGCAGCTTTTCATGAAGAGCAAGAGGCAGATCGGCACGCCATTCGGCCTGGCGGCGTGCCTCTGCCTGCCCATAGGCCATGGCCGCGCGGGACAGCCCGTCATCGCCGCTGGCGACCCATTCGGCCAGCAGCGTGGGCTCGGCAGCGGGCACGCGATTGGCGCGCAACGCCTCGCTCACCATATCCTGCCGAACGCGGGCAAACAGCTCCTCCATCAACGCGCGGTCGCGCAACAATCCTGATCCGTGCAGGCGGCGCGAGACGGCCGCGGCGGCTTGATCGGGTGACGTTCCCCCGGCGTGGTCAACAGCATGGCCGGGCAATTGATCCGCGACGTCGCGCGCAAGATCATGCGCCATCGCCAGCACCGTCATGCGCAAGGTCGCCGCCGCAGCAGCGCGGGTGCGATCGTCCAGCCGATCGGCATCGCTCAGGAAGAGATCCTGGATCTGCGCCGCAAGCCGCGAGTCGGCACGCGAAGCGGCAGCCGCGGCGTGCGCCCAAAAGGCGGCCGAGCCCGGCTCCGGGGCCCGCATAGCATCGCTGTGATCGACCGACATAAGAGCCCCCGTAAAGCCGGTCACGTTAAGGGGCTGCTAAACTCGGGCGCGAAGTGCTTCAATAGCGAGCGCCAATGTCACGGTGGCGTAAAGTGCTGCGCCGGCGAGCCCGAGGAACGGCAGGCCGACGACCGTGCCGACCGCCAGCGTCACCAGATAACCGGGCGCATCCCCCCACCCGATCGGCCGTGCGACCGGCGCGGCGCGGTGCCCGAGCGCCCCGGCGACCACCAGGGCCAGCGCCAGGACTCGCGCGGTCAATTCCCCACTTTGGGCATCGAGCGCGTGGCCGAGCAGCAAGGCTGCCACGGCCGGCACCCCAAGCACCACTCCCGACATCGCACGGGCAAGCACGTCCTCGTCGCGCAGCCAGGCAAAGGTGGCGACCAGCGTGGCCAGGGTGACGGTGAATACGGCAAGGAGGAGCCCGACGGTGAGCTGATCGAACCATAAAGCGGCAAGGGCGCCGATCGCGGCTGCGGCTGTGCCGCCGGCCAGCGCCGCCGTCGGCACATGGCGCCGCATGAGCCAGGGCATGGCGACGCGGGCCAATGGGCGAACCAGCCAGCGATTGAACCAACCGGGCCGCGCGGCGAGCGTCGCGCCGACAACCGCGCGGCTGCGCGATTCCAGCGTGTCGCGGCGCGTTTCAATCCCGTGCCCGCCCCCCGGCTCGCCATCGGCCAGCACCAGCCGAAGCGCGCCCGCCTGCGCCGCGACATGAAGCAGCGAGGATTGCACGTCATAATCGCGCGGCATGGCAGCGACCTCCGCCAGCCGCTCGCGATCAAGACGTGCGATCCCGGCCCAGGAATCGCCGCCGCCGATCAACTCATAGCCGGCGTCCGCCTCCGCCTCCGGGATCACCAAGAGGACGTCGCCTTGTTCGCGCGCGAGCGGCACGAGCACCGATTCGGTGGTGATCAATCCATCGGCGAGCACCAGGAGGCGCGACAGTGGATGGAGGCGCGCGGCCGCCTCGCCCGCACTGCGCACGGTATCCACCGCAACGCCGCGCCGGCCGATGCGGGCAACGGCGCCGAGCAGCTCGGGCGTCAGGCGGGCGACCACCACCACGATCTGCGACACGCCGGCCGCCACGAGCAGCCGCGCCTGATATTCGATCACCGTCATGCCGGCGAACGGCAGCGTCCCCGCAAGCGCGCCCGTCGGCTCGTCAGCATCCTGTACGGCAAAGATCAGCCCTGCGAGCATCGCGCGCTGTTAGGGGCTGCCGGTATTCTGGGCAATCGGTACTCTGGGCAATCGGCAAGCCGATGCAAAAGCGGCGCAAATGCGCGTGGAGGCTAAAGCCGCGCAACCGCCTGGCGCAAGCGCTTCACCATGGCGGGATCGCCGACCGGGCGGCGCGTCGCTTCCGTCGCGAGCGCGACCAGGCGAACGGCGCCAAAGCTGGCGGCGAGGCCCTTCAGACGCCAGGTGGCGGCGCGCCATGCGTCCTCGTCCTGCGCGCTTTCGATCGCGGCGAGGCCGCGGTGCGCGCTTTCCACGAACGCCGCGCGCAGTTCGGCGATCAACGCAGGGTCATCCCCCACCGCCGCCGCCAACGCGGCGTCGATTGCACCTGGATCGATCGCCATGGGCACGACGCTACGATGAAACGCTTAACCGCAAGTTGCCGCTATTCGCTTTGAAGAGGGGGATTTCATGGTACATCTCGCGCCATGACCGGGGGGCAGACGATCACCGACATTCGTGCGCACGACGCCAGCGAAACGACCGACACCAGCGCAGCGGACGTGCCGGCGGAAGCTGTCGCGCCCGCCGAATGGGCCGCGCCGGAAGAGCACGGCGTGCCCGAAGGCGTGGCGCCGGCATCGCCGTGGGAGCATGCGGCGCCGATTGCGCTGGTCGCGGTGTCGCTGGTCTGGGTCAGCGTGCTGCTCTGGCTGGCGCGCGATCAGCTTGGCGGCATGAGCGCGCTCGATGTTTCGCAATTCGCTGCGGCGCTCGTTGCCGTTCCGGCGCTGGCTGGCATTGTCTGGCTGATCCTGCTGCGCACCAGCCGAACGGAGGCGCAGCGCTTCACCGCAACGGCGCACGCCATGCGCGAGGAAGCGGCGGCGCTGGAATGGCTGGTCGCGTCGCTGACGGGCACGCTGGAGGAAAACCGCGGGCGGCTGGCCGAACAGACGCGGCAGATCGGCGCGATCGGCAATGAGGCCAATGCCCGGCTGGCAGCGATCGGCCGCGGCCTTTCCGAAGAGATCGACCAGGCGGACGTGCATGCCCGCTCGCTGGCCGAAGCCGCGGGCAAGGCACAGGAGAGCCTGTCGTCCCTGCTCGACGCGATGCCTAAGGCGCAGGCGGAGGCCGAGGCGCTGATCGGCCGGATCGAGAATGCCGGAACCACCGCAGGGCAGCAGGCGGCGGCGCTGGAGGCGCAGATCGCCGCCTTGACCGAGCGCGGGCGCGAGGCGGAGACAGCGGCCGAAGCCGCGGCGCACAAGCTGGCGGATCACCTCGCCCGGATGGAGGACACCAGCGCCACGGCCGGTGCGCGGCTGGAAGCGGTGACGGGCGAAATGTCGTCGGCGATCGACGCGCTGCTCGGTCGCACCGCCGATGCGGTAGAGGAATCGCGCAAGGGGCTGTCGGCGCAGGCCGATGCCATGCTGGCGATGGTCAACACCAACCAGGCCGCGCTCGACACGGCGGCGCGCGAAAGCGCCGAGGCGCTGGCCGAGCGGGTGGCGCGGATCGAGGCAGTGATCGAGCGCATCGCCGAGCGGCTGGATAGCCAGCGCGCGGCGGGCGACGGGCTGGTCGGCGACCTGGAGGGCGGCATTGCGCGGGTCGAGGACCGGCTGGAGCGGCTGCACCATCAGGGCGTCGAGCGATCGCAGACGCTGGCGGCGTCGATCAGCGCGCTAGGCGGTTCGGCGGATGCGATGACGCAGGCGCTCGCGGCGGGTGATGCGATGGCGACCAAGGCGATCAGCACGACCGAAGCGCTGCTGCTGGCGCTGGACGCCGCCGCGCGCGAGATCGACGAAACGCTGCCGGCGGCGGTCGATCGGCTCGATTCGCGCGTGATCGCCGCCAAGCAGGTGGTGGCAGCGGCAAAGCCCGAGCTGCTCGCGCTGGTGACGGCGGCGGAGAGCACGCATTCGGCGATCGAAGCGATCGCGCAGGTGATCGCCGACCAGCGCGGCAACGTCGACATGCTCACCGGCAATTTGCTGGAAACGCTGGCGACGGGGCGGGCGAAGGCCGATGCGATGGGGCAGATGGTGGACGAGGCCGCCGATCGGGCCAATCGCTTCGCCGAGGAAGCGGCGCCGCGGCTCATCGAGATGCTGCTGCGGGTGCGTGACACTGCGAGCCAGGCGGCGGAGCATGCGCGCGAAGTGCTGGGCCGCGTGATCCCGGAAGCGGCGGACGCGCTGGGGAAGTCGGGCGCCGACGCACTGCGCCGCGCGGTCAATGCCGGGCTCGACACGCAGATCCACCAGATTGCCACCACCGCCGAGATCGCGGTGAAGGCGGCGTCGCAAGCGGCCGACCGGCTCGACGAGCGGCTGCGGGAGATCGAATCGCTATCCGCGTCGGTGGATTCGCAGATCGAGCGGGCGCGCACCGAGCGCGAGGAGCAGGAGCTGGAAAGCTTCGCGCGCCGCGCCTCGCAGCTGATCGAGGTGCTGAACTCGGCCTCCATCGACATTACGCGCCGCTTCTCGGCCGATGTGTCGGACAGCGCCTGGGCCGCTTATCTGAAGGGCGATCGCGGGGTCTTCACGCGCCGCGCGGTGCGCCTGCTGGAAGAGGTGGATCAGCGCCAGATCGCGACATACTATCATGAGGATGAGGCGTTCCGCGATCAGGTGAACCGCTACATCCATGATTTCGAGGCAATGCTGCGCGTGATCCTGACGCAGCGCGATGGATCGCCGCTGGGCGTGACATTGCTATCGTCGGATATGGGCAAGCTCTACGTGGCGCTGGCGCAGGCGATCGAACGGCTCAACTGATCGCGCGCCGCGCGCGACGACGGACGGGCCAGCTTCAGGCAATTGGCGGAGCCGGATGCGGTAAGCCGCTGTTTCGTGAGGCCTGGCTCGAGTTCCAAAGGAGGAGCCGGCTGCGGGCGGGCGGCGCTCCCGCCCGATCCGTCAGTATTTGGTCATGTCCACCATGTCGGGCGTGATCCAGCCGTAGATGTAATTGGCGTAGAACAGCACAAACAGGATGGAGGCGGCGATCGTTACCCGCAGCGCGACCTTGCCTGGGGCGAATTCATGCGGGGCGCTATCGGCCTGCCCCGCCACCCGCTCCATACCCGCCTCCTCGCTGGTGCGTACCCCGAAGGGCAGCACCAAGAAGACCGAGAACGTCCAGAACAGGATGTAGATGGCCAGCGCCGACGTCCACCGCATGGCGCGTCAGATCTCCAGCAGCATGACGTCGACAATCGGCTTCTTGCCGGTCCAGCGGGTCACACAGCGGCGCACCGCGAGGCGCACGTCCTCACGCAGGCGGTCGCGATCGCGTCCGCCGGTGCGAACAGCCTCTGCCGCGGCATCCTCCGCCTCGGCGATGAAAGCAGCGCGTTCCTCCTCGACCGGAATGCCTTGCAGGCGAACCTGCGGCGTGCCGGCGAGACGCCCACGATCGGTCACCGCCACGGCTACCGAGACCTGGCCGTGCAGGCCGAGCCGCCGCCGCTCGTTGATGGTCGCACCGTCGGCGGGCAGGATCACGTCGCCGTCGAGCACGAGCCGGCCGACCGGCGCATTCCCGATCTTTTCCGGCGCGCCGGGGGCAAGCCTGACCAGATCGCCGTCGGTCTGCACGATCGCCTGCGGGATGCCCTGGGCCAGGCCGAACCGCGCCTGTTCCATCAGGTGGCGCATTTCACCGTGGACGGGCACCAGCACGCGCGGGCGCAGCCACTTGTAGATCTGCGCCAGTTCCGGCCGGCCGGGATGGCCGGACACGTGAACGTGCGCCTGCCGGTCGGTCACCATCTCCACGCCGCGACCGGCGAGCAGGTTCTGGATGCGGCCGATCGCCACTTCGTTGCCCGGGATCTGCTTGGACGAGAAGATCACCGTATCGCCGGCATCAAGCTTGATCGGGTGCGACCCCTCGGCGACGCGCGCCAGGGCCGCGCGCGGCTCGCCTTGCCCACCGGTTGCGACCACCAGCACCTGATTGCGCGGCAGGCGCATCGCGTCGTCCGGCGTGATCGTATCGGGCAGGTTTTTCAGATAGCCGCAGGCGCGCGCCACCTTAATGATCCGATCGAGCGAGCGACCTGCGACGCACAAGGCGCGCCCGGTCTCCTTCGCCACCTCGCCCAGCGTCTGCAGGCGCGCGGCGTTCGACGCGAAGGTGGTGACGAGCACGCGCCCACGCGCCTTGGCGATCGTCTCCAGAAGGCCGGTGCGAACCTCGCTTTCCGACCCGGACGCCTCTGCATTAAAGACGTTGGTCGAATCGCAGACCAGAACGTCGATGCCCTTGTCGCCGATCGCGGTCAGCTCTTCGGCCGAGGCAGGCGTGCCGATGACGGGCGCCGCGTCGAGCTTCCAGTCGCCGGTGTGGAACACGCGGCCAGCCGGCGTGTCGATGATCAGCGCGTTGGCTTCGGGGATCGAGTGCGACATGGGCACGAATTCGAAATCGAACGGCCCTACCTTGAAGCGCTCACCCGGCTGGATGACGCGCAGATCGATGCGATCGGCGATGCGCTCCTCCTCCAGCTTGTGGCGGATGAGGCCGGCGGTGAATGGCGTCGCGTACAATGGCACGCCCAGATCATCGGCGAGATAGGGAAGCGCGCCGATATGATCCTCGTGCCCGTGGGTGATGACGATGCCATCCAGCGCCTCCAGCCGATCCTCGATGAAGGTCAAGTCGGGGAGCACGAGATCAATGCCGGGATATTGGTGATCGGCAAAGGTGACGCCGCAATCCACCATCATCCAGCGGCCACGCGCGCCATACAGGTTCACGTTCATTCCGATCTCGCCGGAGCCGCCAAGGGCACAGAAGAGAAGTTCGTTGTTCTTGGAAATTGTATTCATCCTTGATTCCCGCCCCTGACCTCCGCCGGGGACGTGAGCGCATCCGCGCCGCATTCTGCTGGCCTCGTTATCTGGGGGAGGCCCCTGCCCCAATCTCTTGCGTCATCCCGGAGATGATCCGGGGTCCATGTCTCCACGCGAGCTGCGCGCTCAAACGTAGCGAAGCGCTCACGGCGCCTTGGACCCGGGCTCAAGCCCGGGATGACGAGTGAATCTCAACCGGCAATATGGGCGCGCTCCCACATGATCGCCAGCCCCTGGATCGTGAGATCGGGCTCGATCGCGTCGAAGACGTCGGTATGCTGCTCGAACAAGGTGGCGAGCCCGCCGGTGGCGACGACCTTGGCCGGGCGCCCGATCTCCGCCTTCATGCGCATGACCAGCCCCTCGATCATCGCGATATAGCCCCAATAAATGCCGATGTTCATCTGATCGACGGTGTTGCGGCCGATCACGCCGACATTGCCCTTGGGCGCCTCGATCGCGATGCGCGGCAGCTTGGCGGCGGCATTCACGAGCGCGTCGAGCGACAGGTTGATGCCCGGCGCGATGATGCCGCCCTTATAGGCGCCATTGAAGTCCGACACGTCCAGCGTGGTGGCCGTGCCGAAGTCGATCACGATCAGGTCGCCAGCATGAAGCGCGTGGGCGGCGATGGTATTCACCGCGCGGTCCGCGCCGAGGCTCTGCGGCTCGTCCACGTCGAGCGCGACGCCCCATTCCACGGGCGGCTTCCCGGCAATCAGCGGTTCGTGGCCGAAATATTTGGTCGACAGCACCTCGAGATTATGGAGCGCCCGCGGCACGACCGTGGAGATGATCACGCCTTCGACGTCGGCGCGCTGATACCCTTCCAGCGTGAGCAACTGGCTGAGCCAGACAGCATATTCGTCCGCCGTGCGGCGCGGATCGGTCGCGATCCGCCAGCGCGTCTTGATCTCGCGTCCCTGAACGAGCGCAAAGACGATGTTGGTGTTCCCTGCATCAATCGCGAGCAGCATCTAACCCCTCCGTTATACCAGGAACACGTCGCCGGCATGGACGACATGCACGCGGCCGTCCGCCAAGCGCAGCCGTAGCGCGCCATCGGGAGCAAGGCCATCATATGCGCCCACGATGGTGCTGCCATCCGCCAGATTGGCGTGGAGCAGCGTGCCGGGGGCGTGCGCCTGCGCTTCCCACCGGGCGATAACGGGCGCGAGGCCTTGCGTGCGCCAGATCCCGAGCCAGCGGGCGAATTCAGCGGTGAGATGATCGTAGAGCTCGGCCGCCGAGTGGATCCACAATCGCCCCGCGAGGCTGGCGGTCTGGCGGCCTTCGATCGAGGGATGGCTGGCGAGATTGACGCCGAAACCCGCGACGATAGCATCGCCGTTACGCTCCAGCAGGATGCCGGCGAGCTTCGCACCGTCCAGCAGGAGATCATTGGGCCATTTGATCGTCACGGCTGGGCAGCCCAGCACGCTGATCGTCTCCGCCAGCGCCACGGCGCAGACCAGCGCCAGCGACGCGGGCGAGGGATCGTCGGGACGGGCACGCACCAACGCGCTGGCGTAGAGATTGCCCGTGGGTGAGCTCCACGGGCGACCCTGTCGGCCGCGGCCGGCGGTCTGGCGCTCTGCGCGAAGCCAGGTCCCCTCCTCCTCGCCTTGGGCAGCCAGCGCGAGGAGATCGGCATTGGTGGAGCCGGTTTCGGCGACCGTGAGGATTCGAGTCAGAGCGGCGGCACTCAGAACAAGGCTTGCGCCGCCGCCATGGTCCAGGCGCTCAGCAGCGGAATGGCGAGGTAGCCGAGCGGCGACACCGCAACGGCCGCGATCGCGATCAGCCCGCCCTCGAGCTTGTCGCCCTCCCCGAACGCCGCGGCGGGCTCATCGAAGTACATCGTCTTGACGACGCGCAGGTAATAATACGCGCCGATCGTGCTGGCCGCGATGCCGACCACCGCGAGCGGAAAGAGCCCGGCGCGGACCGCCGCGTCGAACACTGCGAACTTCGCCCAGAAGCCGAACAGCGGCGGGATGCCCGCAAGGCTGAACATGAAGATCGCCAGCGCCGCTGCGAGGCCCCGCCGCGTGCGCGACAGGCCGGCGAGCGAGGCGATCGTCTCGACCGGTTGGCCGTCTGCACCGCGCATCTGGAGCACGACAAGGAACGAGCCGAGCGTCATGACGACATAGATCGCCATATAGGTCAGCACCGCGGCGACACCCTCGGGCGTGCCGGCCGCGAGGCCGATCAGCGCGAAGCCGACATTGTTGATCGACGAATAGGCAAGCAGCCGCTTGATGTTGCTCTGCCCGATCGCAGCGACCGCACCGAAGATGATCGAGGCGAGCGCCGCGAAGATCACGATCTGGCGCCATTGCGCATCGGCGGGGCCCATCGCCTCGATCGCCACGCGAACGGCGAGGCCCATCGCCGCGACTTTAGGCGCGGAAGCGAAGAAGGCGGTGACCGGCGTCGGCGCGCCTTCATAGACGTCCGGCGTCCACATGTGGAACGGCACGGCGCTGATCTTGAAGGCGAGGCCGGCGAACACGAAGACGAGGCCGAACAGGAGGCCGATCGACTTCCCGTCACCCGCAAGCGAGGCGCCGGCATAGGCGCCAGCGATCTCGTCGAACAAGGTCGAGCCGCTGAACCCATAGACCAGGCTGATGCCGTACAGCAGGATGCCGCTGGCGAGCGCGCCGAGCACGAAATACTTGAGGCCCGCCTCGGCCGAGCGTTGGTCCTGCCGCATGAAGCTGGCCAGAACGTAAGCCGCGAGGCTCTGCAGCTCCAGGCCGATGTACAGCGTGAGCAAGTCTCCGGCGGACACCATGATGCCCATGCCGATTGCGGAAAGCAGGATCAGCACGGGATATTCCGGGCGAAGATCATCGCCCGCGGTGCGCTCAAAGAAGGACGGGGCGAGGAGGATCGCCACCGCGGCAGCGAGATAGATCAGCACCTTGCTGAAGCCGGCGAAGGCATCGGCGCGGTACATGCCGCCAAAGGCGTTGCCGCCCGTCGTCGCCGGACCGATCAGCGCGAGGCAGGCGCCCAGCAGCACGGCAACAGCCGCCCAGGAGATGGCGCGCGTTGCCGAGGGCTGCGCCCAGGCGGACACCATCATCAATGCCAGCGCACCGAGCGCCAGCACGATTTCGGGAAGGGTCATCGCGACCTGCGATGCGTAATCCATCAGTGCGCCTCCCCATGGGCGTCAGAAGTGGGCGCGGCATGCCCCTCGGCGTGGGCGGCCGGGATCACCCCCGTACCCGGCGTCGGGCGCGAATCTCCTGCGGGCTGCGCACGCTCGATCCGGGCGAGCAGCCGCGCGGTATCGGCGCGCATCGGCGCCAGGAAGCTTTCGGGATACACGCCCATCCACAGCACGACGGCGGCGATCGGCGCGAGCAACCACAATTCGCGGCTCGACAGGTCCGGCATGACGCGAACCTCTTCGGACTTGATCTCACCCCACACGACGCGGCGGTAGAGGTACAGCATGTATGCGGCGCCCAGAATGATGCTGGTCGTGCAGAGCAACGCGATCGTGGTCGACACCTGATAGGTACCCATCAGCGCCAGCAGTTCGCCGGGGAAGTTGCTGGTGCCCGGCAGGCCGATCGAGGCCATGGTGAACAACAGGAACAGGATCGCGTAGCGCGGCATGTTGTTGGCGAGGCCGCCGTAGCGCGCGATCTCACGGGTGTGCAGGCGATCGTAGATCACGCCGACGCACAGGAAGAGCGCTCCCGAGACGAGGCCGTGGCCGAGCATCACGAGCATGGCACCCTCGATGCCCTGCGCGTTGAACGCGAACAGGCCGATGGTGACGATCGCCATGTGTGCAACCGACGAATAAGCGATAAGCTTCTTCATGTCGGACTGCACCAGCGCGACGAGGCTGGTGTAGACCACCGCGACTGCGCTGAGGCCGAAGACGAGCCAGACGAGCTGCGCCGAGGCTTCGGGGAACATCGGGATGCTGAAGCGCAGGAAGCCATAGCCGCCGAGCTTCAGCAGCACGCCGGCCAGGATCACCGAACCGGCGGTCGGCGCCTGCACGTGCGCGTCGGGCAGCCAGGTGTGGACCGGCCACATCGGCATCTTCACCGCAAAGGAGGCGAAGAAGGCGAGCCACAACCACGTCTGCACTTCCGGCGGGAAATCATAGTTCATCAGCGCCGGGATCGACGTCGTGTCCGCCGTGATGCTCATGTAGAGCATGGCGATGAACATCAGCAGCGAGCCGAGCAGCGTGTACAGGAAGAACTTGTACGACGCGTAGATGCGGTTCGCGCCGCCCCAGATGCCGATGATCAGGAACATCGGGATGAGGCCGGCTTCGAAGAAGATGTAGAACAGGAAGATATCCTGCGCCGCGAAAGTGCCGATCATCAGCACCTCGGTCAGCAGGAACGCCGCCATATATTCGGGCACGCGCTTCTCGATCGCCTGCCACGAGGCGCCGATGCAGATCGGCATCAGGAAGACGCTCAGCGCGATCAGCAGCAGCGCGAAACCGTCAATGCCGAGCGCCCAGGAGAAGCGGCCAAAGACCGGAGCATATTCAACGAACTGCCACTGTGCGCCGCCGATGTCGAAGCTCAGCCACAGGATCACGCCCAGCGCGAGATCGGCCAGCGTCGCGGCGAGCGCGAGCCACCGTGCGCTCTGCGCGGACAGGAAGAGGCAGGCGACCGCGGCAATGGCCGGGATCGCGAGCATCACGGAGAGGATCGGGAAGGATGTCACGACTTAACGTCCGTTCGCCCTGAGCTTGTCGACAGGCAGGCCGCCTGCGGAAGAAACACGGGCTTCGACATGCGCAGCCCGAACGGTGTGGAGGTGGGGCGCGTCATCCTGCGATCACCCAGGTTGCGGCGGCGGTGAGGCCGATCAGCATCACGAACGCATAGGTATAGACATAGCCGGTCTGGATCCGCCCGGCGAGGCGGCTGGACAGCGCCACCACCCAGGCCGAGCCATTCGGCCCGAAGCGATCAATCGCACCCTCATCGCCCTTATGCCAGAGCAGGCGGCCGATCGCGAACGCAGGGCGGACGAAGAGCAAGTGATAGAGCTCGTCGAAATACCATTTATGCGCGATGAAATTGTAGAGCACGTCAAAGGTCGCCGTGAAGCGTCCCGGAATGTCGGTGCGCCAGATGTAGGCCATCCAGGCAACCGCCAGGCCGATGATCATGACGATCGTCGCGGCGAGCTTCACCAGCAGCGGCACTTCATGCATTTCATGCATGAGATGCTCGTTGAAGAACAAGCTGCCGCGCCAGAACGTCTCACCCGCCTCCGGCTCGATGAACCAATGGTGGAAGACGAAGCCGGCAAACACCGCGCCGAGCGAGAGAACGATCAGCGGGATCAACATGACAAGCGGGCTCTCGTGCGGATGGTAGCCCGCCGTGCCGGTGGGCACCTCGTCTGCGCCGGCGCCATGCGCGTGCGGAGAATGGCCCGCATCCTCATGCGCGACCCCGCCGCCATGCGCCTCGGCGCCATGATCGTCGGCGTCGTGGACCGGATGGTCATGATTGTGATCGTGCACGGCGTGCTGGATATGCTCCGACCCTGCCCAGCGCGGCGTGCCCCAGAAGGTGAGGAACATCAGGCGCCACGAGTAGAAGCTCGTCAGCAGCGCAGCAAAGGTGCCGACCCAGAAGGCGCCCTGCCCGCGACCCGACGCCCAGGCCACTTCGAGGATTGCGTCCTTCGAGTGGTAGCCAGCGAAACCACCCACGCCATAGATACCGACGCCGGTGATCGCGAGCGTGCCGAGTAGCATCGCCCAGAAGGTGATGGGGATGTGCTTCCGCAGGCCGCCGTAAAAGCGCATGTCCTGTTCGTGGTGCATGGCATGGATGACCGAGCCGGCGCCGAGGAACAACAGCGCCTTGAAGAAGGCGTGCGTGAACAGGTGGAACATCGCCGCGCCGTACGCGCCGACGCCCGCCGCGAAGAACATGTAGCCGAGCTGCGAACAGGTCGAATACGCGATCACGCGCTTGATGTCTGTCTGTGTCGTGCCGATCGTCGCGGCGAAGATGCAGGTGGCAGCGCCGATGCCGGTGACGACCATCAGCGCGGTCGGCGAGGCTTCGAACATCGGCGACAGGCGGCAGACCATGAAGACGCCGGCGGTAACCATCGTTGCGGCGTGGATCAGCGCCGACACCGGGGTCGGGCCTTCCATCGCGTCCGGGAGCCAGGTGTGCAGGCCGAGCTGCGCCGACTTGCCCATCGCACCGACGAACAAGAGCAGGCAGAGCACCGTCATCGTGTCGAAACGATAGCCGAGGAAGCCGATCGTGGAGCCGGCCATGCCGGGCGCCATCTCGAGGATCGCAGGGATCGAGACGGTGTCGAACACCAGATAGGTGCCGAAGATGCCGAGCATGAAGCCAAGATCGCCGACGCGGTTGACGACGAACGCCTTGATCGCGGCGGCCTGCGCGCTCGGCTTCTTGAACCAGAAGCCGATCAGCAGATAGCTGGCGAGGCCAACGCCTTCCCAGCCGAAGAACATCTGGATCAGGTTGTCGGCCGTCACCAGCATCAGCATGGCGAAGGTGAACAGCGACAGGTACGCGAAGAAGCGCGGCTGATCCGGGTCCTCGCTCATATAGCCCCAGCTATAGAGGTGGACGAGCGCCGAGACGCTGGTGATCACCACCAGCATCACCGAGGTCAGCGCATCGACGCGCAGCGACCAGGATGCGTCAAACGTACCCGAGGTGATGAAGTGCAGCACCGGCGTGACGGTGGCCGAAAGGCTGCCCGACATGAAGCCGAGGAAGATCGGCCACGACAGCGCGCACGACACGAACAGCGCGCCGGTGGTGATGCCCTTGGCGACGGTGCCCGGGATCGACTTGTTGCCGAAGCCAGCGACGATCGCCGCGAGCAGCGGCAGGAAGACGATGAAGAGGATCGATGTCACGGGTCGTTCAGCCCTTCATCCGGCTGGGATCATCAACCGAGATCGAGCCCCGGCCGCGGAAGAAGATAACAAGGATCGCAAGCCCGATCGCGGCCTCGCCGGCAGCGACCGTCAGCACGAACATCGCGAAGACCTGGCCGACGAGATCACCGAGCGCCGATGAGAAAGCGACAAGGTTGATGTTCACCGACAGGAGGATCAGCTCGATCGCCATCAGGATAACGATGATGTTCTTCCGGTTGAGGAAGATGCCGAGCACGCCCATCGTGAACAGCAGCGCGGCCACGACGAGATAGTGGATGAGGCCGATCGATCCGGTCACAGCTGCACCCCCTGTCCGATTTCCGGCCGCATGTTGCGGGTCGCATCCTGCGGACGGCGCGCGATCTGCTGCGAGATGTTCTGCGGGCGCACGCCCTGACGCTGACGATGGGTCAGCACGATCGCCCCGATCATCGCCACCAGCAGCACGAGGCCGGCGCCTTCGAAGACGAAGAGGTAGCGCGAGTAGAGGAGGTTGCCGATCGCCTGGATGTTCGGGATCGTCGGGTCGACGGGTGCGCCGCGGCGGGCAAGATCGACGCCGCCAGCGCTCCAGGCGCCGACTGCGATCACGATCTCCGCGACCAATGCCACGGCCAGCACCAGCCCGATACCGAAGTAGCGGACGAACCCGGCCCGCATCTGCGCGAAGTCGATGTCGAGCATCATGACGACGAACAGGAACAGCACCGCGACCGCACCGACATAAACGATGACGAGCAGCATCGCGATGAACTCGGCGCCGGCGAGCACCATGAGACCGGCGGCGTTGAAAAACGCCAGGATCAGCCACAGCACGCTGTGCACCGGATTGCGCGAGGCGATCGTCATCGCGCCCGATATGAGCACCACGACCGCGAAAAGATAAAAGGCGAAGGCCTGAATCATGCCGCCACCCCTGCGAACCGTTCCATCATCGCGCGCCGCCTACCGATATGCCGCGTCGGCGGCAATGTTTGCCGCGATCGCGCTTTCCCAGCGATCACCGTTATCGAGCAGCTTGGCCTTGTCGTAGATCAGCTCCTCGCGCGTCTCGGTCGAGAATTCGAGGTTCGGCCCCTCGACGATCGCGTCGACAGGGCAAGCTTCCTGGCACAAGCCGCAATAGATGCACTTGGTCATGTCGATGTCGTAGCGCGTGGTACGGCGGCTGCCGTCTTCACGCGGCTCGGCCTCGATCGTGATCGCCAGCGCCGGGCACACGGCCTCGCACAGCTTGCACGCGATGCAGCGTTCCTCGCCATTGGGATAGCGGCGCAGCGCATGTTCGCCGCGGAAGCGCGGGCTGATCGGGTTGCGCTCGAACGGATAGTTGATCGTCGCCTTTGGCTTGAAGAAATACTTCAAGGTCAAAGCGTGCGCCTTCACGAACTCCCAGAGAGTGAAGGCCTTGATCGTCGATGCGATACCCATATCAGATCCCAACCCGGTTCAGCATCAGAACGCCGGACACGAGGAATACCCAGAACAGTGACACCGGGAGGAAGACCTTCCAGCCCAGCCGCATCAGCTGGTCGTAACGATACCGCGGCACCGTCGCCTTCACCCAGCTGAAGCAAAAGAAGAAGAACAGCGTCTTGGCGAACAGCCAGATGATGCCTGGCACGTAGTAAAGCGGCGCCCAGTCGATCGGAGGCAGATAGCCGCCCCAAAACAAGGTCGCGTTCAGCACGCACATCAGGATGACGTTGGCGTATTCACCCAGCCAGTAGAGCGCGAAGCTCATCGACGAATATTCGGTCTGATAGCCCGCGACGAGCTCCGATTCCGCCTCGGTCAGATCGAACGGGGCGCGCTGTGTCTCCGCCAGCGAGGAGATGAAGAACATCACCGCCATCGGGAACAAGAGCGGGTTCAGGAAAAAGCCGTTGATTGGCGTGTTCAGCACGCCGCGCTGCGCCTCAACGATCCCGGTCAGGTTGAAGGTGCCCGCCCACATCACGATCGAGATCAGAATGAAGCCAATCGCGACTTCATAGCTGACCATCTGCGCCGCGGCGCGGATCGCGGAGAAGAACGGATATTTGGAGTTCGACGACCAGCCGGCGAGGATGATGCCGTATACGCCGAGCGACGAGGCTGCGAGGATATAGAGCAGGCCGACGTTGATGTCGGCGAGCACCACACCAATGTCGAACGGCACCACCGCCCAGACGATCAGCGCCACCGTGAAGGTGATGATCGGCGCCATCAGGAAAAGCCCGCGGTTGGCCGCCGCCGGGATGATGGTTTCCTGCAGGAACACCTTCAAGCCGTCCGCAAAGGATTGCATCAGGCCAAAGGGGCCAACCACGTTCGGCCCGCGCCGCAGCGCCATTGCCGCCCAGATCTTGCGATCGGCATAGATGATCATCGCCACTGCCAGCATCAGCGGCAGCGCGATGACAAGGATGCCCACGATCGTGGCCAGGAACCACGCCCAGCCATAAGGCAGGCCAAGCGTTTGATTGAAAAAGGCGGTCATTCCGCGGCCTCCGCGAAGGTTTCGCCGTGCACCAGTTCAGTCGAGCAGCGCTGCATCGTCGGCGACGCGCGGCAGATCGCGTTGGTGAGATAGAAGTCCTTGATCGGATATCCCTCCAGCACGCCTTCGGCCCGGGTCTCCAGTGCCGGCGGGTTCCAGGCAAAGGTCAGCAGACCCTCGTTGGCGAGTTCCGGGCAATCGAGCGCCATTGCCGCGCGCAGCTCGTCAAACGTGTCGAACGGCAGCGGGCGGCCCAGCGTTTCCGACAGAGCGCGGAAGATCGTCCAATCCTCCCGCGCGTCGCCCGGCGCGAACACGGCGCGATTGCCGCGCTGTACCCGGCCTTCCAGGTTCACATAAGTTCCGAACTTCTCGGCATAGCTTGCGCCCGGCAGCACAACATCGGCCGCCGCTGCACCCTTGTCGCCATGGTGGCCGACATAGACCTTGAAGCCGGTGAAGCGCGTGAAATCACACTCATCAGCGCCAAGGAAGAAGGCGAGCTTTGCATCGTAAAGCGCGGAAATCCCAGCCTTTTGCGCGTAGCCCAGCAACAACCCGCCCATGCGGCTTGCCGCCATGTGGACGACGTTGAAGCCGTTCCAGCCGTCCTTGATGAGGCCAAGCTTCTCGACCAACCCGAGCGCCGCACCGTGTGCGCCCTTGAGCGCGCCGCCACCGACGATCACGGCGGGTCGCTCGGCCTTGCCGAACGCCTCCGTCACCGCTTCTGGCAACTCGCCGAGCACCGCCAGGTCGTTGCCGAGCCATTCGACCTTGTAGGTCAGCTCGGTCTCCGGGCCGATCGCCCACACCTTGGCGCCGCGCTTGATCGCCTTGCGTATGCGCGTGTTGACCAGGCTGGCTTCCCAGCGAAGGTTGGTGCCGACCAGCAGGATCGCGTCCGCCCGCTCGATGCCGGCGATGGTGGTGTTGAAGTTCACGGCCGCAAGGCTGGACGTGTCATAGTCCATGCCCGTCTGCCGCCCTTCGAGCAGCGACGAGCCCAAGTCCTTCAAGAGCGCCTTGGCCGCGAACATCGTCTCGCAATCCACGAGATCGCCGGCCACCGCGGCAACGCTGTCGCCGGCCGACTTCGCGACGTTTGCTATGAGCCCGAACGCCTCGTCCCAGCTCGCCCCGACCAGCTTGCCATCGCGGCGGACGAAGGGACGATCAAGACGACGACGGACGAGGCCATCAACCGCGTGGCGCGTCTTGTCGGTCGCCCACTCCTCGTTCACGTCCTCGTTCACGCGCGGGAGAGAGCGCAGAACCTGGCGACCACGGCTGTCGAGCCGGATGTTGGTGCCGACCGCGTCCATCACGTCGATGGTCAGCGTCTTGCGCAGCTCCCACGGGCGCGCTTCGAACGAATAGGGCTTGGACGTGAGCGCTCCGACCGGGCACAGATCGACGACATTGCCCGACAGTTCGCTCGTCACCGCCTTTTCGAGGTAGGACGTGATCTGCATGTTCTCGCCGCGATAGATCGCGCCGATTTCCTCCACACCGGACACTTCTTCCGCAAAGCGGACGCAGCGCGTGCATTGGATGCAGCGGGTCATGATCGTCTTGACGATCGGCCCCATGTACTTCTCGGTGACGGCGCGCTTGTTCTCCTGGAAGCGGCTGTGGCCACGTCCATAGGCAACCGCCTGGTCCTGCAAATCGCACTCGCCGCCCTGATCGCAGATCGGGCAATCGAGCGGGTGGTTGATCAGCAGGAATTCCATGATGCCCTCGCGGGCATGCTTCACCATCGGCGAGGTGGTGAAGACTTCCTGGTTATCCGCCGCCGGCAGCGCGCACGACGCCTGCGGCTTGGGCGGGCCGGGCTTCACCTCGACAAGGCACATGCGGCAGTTGCCGGCGATGCTCAGCCGCTCGTGATAACAGAAACGCGGGATTTCCTTGCCAGCCGCTTCGCACGCCTGGAGCACAGTAGCTCCCTGCGGCACTTCGACCTCGATCCCGTCTACCTTCAGCTTGGGCATTATTCTGCAGCTTCCTGCATGGGGGCGAGACCGCCGCCCTTACGATCGGTGATGCGGCGTTCCAGCTCGGGGCGGAAATGCTTGATCAGGCCCTGGATCGGCCATGCCGCGGCGTCGCCAAGCGCGCAGATCGAGTGACCCTCGACCTGCTTGGTGACTTGCTGGAGCATGTCGATCTCGCCGATCTCGGCGTCGCCGGTGCGCAGCCGCTCCATGACGCGCCACATCCAGCCGGTGCCTTCGCGGCACGGCGTGCACTGGCCGCAGCTCTCATGCTTGTAGAAGTACGAGATACGGCTGATCGCGCGGACCACGTCCGTGGACTTGTCCATGACGATGATCGCCGCGGTGCCGAGACCGGAGCCGACCGCCTTCAGGCCGTCGAAGTCCATCGGCGCGTCCATGATCTCCTTGGCGGGGACCAAGGGGACCGAGGAGCCGCCAGGGATCACAGCCAGAAGGTTATCCCAGCCGCCGCGAATGCCGCCGCAGTGCTTTTCGATCAGCTCGCGGAACGGGATGCTCATCGCTTCCTCAACCACGCAGGGCTTTTCGACATGCCCGCTGATCTGGAACAGCTTGGTGCCGCGATTATTCTCCGCGCCGAAGCTGGCGAACCATTCCGCGCCGCGCCGCAGGATCGTCGGGGCGACGGCGATGCTCTCGACATTGTTGACCGTCGTGGGGCAGCCGTAGAGGCCGGCGCCGGCCGGGAACGGCGGCTTCAGGCGCGGTTGGCCCTTCTTGCCTTCCAGGCTCTCGATCATCGCGGTTTCTTCGCCGCAGATGTAGGCGCCGGCGCCGCGATGGACGAAGACGTCGAAATCGTAGCCCGAGCCGCAGGCGTTCTTGCCAACGAGGCCGGCGTCATATGCCTCCTGCACGGCGGCAAAGAGCGTCTCCGCCTCACGGATATATTCGCCGCGAATGTAGATGTACGCGGCGCGCGCGCGCATCGCGAAGCCGGCGACCAGCGCGCCTTCGATCAGCTTGTGCGGATCGTGACGGATGATCTCGCGGTCCTTGCACGAACCAGGCTCGGATTCGTCGGCGTTGATGACCAGGAAGCTCGGCCGCTCGGGGCTCGGCGTCTTGGGCATGAACGACCATTTGGTGCCGGTCGGAAAGCCCGCACCACCGCGACCGCGCAGGCCCGAGGCCTTCATCACGTCGATGATCTTGTCCTGCCCTAGCTCGAGCAGCGCCTTGGTATTGTCCCAGTCACCGCGGCCGCGTGCGGCCTGCAGCGTCCATGGCTGATAGCCATAGAGATTGGTGAAGATGCGGTCCTTGTCCGTCAGGGACGTGATGACGCTCATGCGCTCGCTCCCACGGCAGGGCTGTTCCACTCGTTACGGTAATCGTGATTCTCGTTCACCATGGCGGTGAGCGTGGTCGGGCCGCCGAGCGGCTCCACCGTATGCCGGCCGGGCTCCTGCGTGCCGGCCTTGAGCTGCTCGCCGCGCGCCAGCGCGTCGAGGATCGCGACCGTGCGATCGTAGTCGAGATCTTCGAAATTGTCGTCGTTGATCTGGACCATCGGTGCCGAGGCGCAATTGCCCATGCACTCGACCTCGGTGAGCGTGAACAGGCCGTCGGGCGTCGTCTTGCCCTTGATCAGCCCCTTGTTCTTGCAGGCGGCGAACACATCGTCGGACCCGCGCAGCATGCACGGCGTCGTGCCGCAGACCTGCACATGATAGCGGCCGACGGGCGCAAGATTGAACATCGTGTAGAAGGTCGCGACTTCGAACACCCGGATGTACGGGACGCCGATCTCGCGGGCGACGAACTCGATAACCGGCACCGGCAGCCAGCCCTGCGTGTTCGTCTCCGCCCCGACCTGGCGCTGGGCCAGATCGAGCAACGGGATCGACGCGGACTGTTCACGGCCGGCGGGGTAGCGCGCGAGGATCGCATTGCGCTTTCCGCGATTCTCTTCCGTCCACTGGAAGTTGCTCCAGCGGGCGCGGACCTCGGCCTCGTCAGGGATCTGGGGAGCGTCAGCCATCAGCGGTCACATTCACCAAAAACGATATCCATCGCGCCGAGAATGGCGGTGGTGTCCGCGAGCATGTGGCCGCGGCTCATGAAATCCATTGCCTGAAGGTGCGAAAAGGCGGTCGGCCGGATCTTGCACCGGTACGGCTTGTTGCTGCCGTCCGACACCAGATAGACGCCGAACTCACCCTTCGGGCTTTCCGTTGCGACATACACTTCGCCGGCAGGCACGTGGAAGCCTTCGGTGAAAAGCTTGAAGTGGTGGATCAACGCTTCCATCGACTGCTTCATCTCGCCGCGGTGGGGCGGCACGACCTTGCGATCGAGGCTAGCGATCGGTCCTTCCGGCATTTCGGCGAGGCACTGCTTCATGATCCGCGCGGACTGGCGGACCTCTTCGACGCGCACCATGAAGCGATCGTAGCAATCACCGCGGGTGCCCACCGGGACCTCAAAGTCCATCTTCGCATAGACGTCATAGGGCTGCTGCTTGCGCAGATCCCAGGGGATGCCAGCGGCGCGGATCATCGGCCCCGAAAAGCCCCAGCGGATCGCATCGTCACGGCTGACGACCCCGATGTCGACATTGCGCTGCTTGAAGATGCGATTGTCGGCCACGAGGCTGATCGCGTCCTCGAACAGCACCGGCAGGCGATTATCGAGCCAATCGGCTATATCCGTCAGCAGCTTGAGCGGCACATCCTGGTGCACGCCGCCGACGCGGAAATAGTTCGCGTGCATACGAGCGCCCGACGCGCGCTCGTAGAAGTTCATGCAGTCTTCGCGAAGCTCGAACAGCCAGAGGTTCGGCGTCATCGCGCCGACGTCCATCACATGACTGCCCAGATTGAGCATGTGGTTCTTGATGCGCGTCAGCTCGGCGAAGAACACCCGCAGATATTGCGCGCGGAGCGGCACCTCGAGATCGAGCAGCTTCTCGATCGCGAGCACAAAGGTGTGCTCCATGCACATCGGCGAGCAATAATCGAGGCGATCGAAATAGGGGATCGCCTGCTGATAGGTCTTGTACTCGATCAGCTTCTCGGTGCCGCGGTGAAGCAGGCCGACGTGCGGATCGATCCGCTCGACGATCTCGCCGTCCAGCTCCATGACGAGGCGGAGAACGCCGTGCGCCGCGGGGTGCTGCGGGCCGAAGTTGATCGTGTAATTCTGGATCGCGACCTCATCTTCGGTGCGATTGCCCTGGCCCATCTCGGCCAGCCGCTCCGTGGCGGGATCCATGCGATCATTAAGGACGGTATCGGTCACTGGTTCTGACCTCCCTTGCCGGGAATGACGTCGCGATCAGCGGGCTTCTCGCCGATATGCGGGTGCGGCTTGCCAGCACCGGTGTCAGCCGTGCCGCTCGCCTGATCCTTTGCATAAGGCTCACTGGACGCGCCGGCGGCCTGGGTCGGCGACTGTGCGACGCCGGCCTTTTGCACCTGATCCGCGCTGAGCGGGGTCGGTGCACCCTTTGCCTCGGGCAAAGCGCCCTTTTCATCGCCCGGGAGGACGTACTCCGCCCCTTCCCAAGGGCTGGTGAAATCAAAGGTGCGGAAATCCTGCGCGAGCTTCACCGGCTCATAGACAACGCGCTTCACCTCTTCCGAATAGCGCATCTCGACATAGCCGCTGAGCGGGAAGTCCTTGCGCTGCGGGTGCCCGCGGAAGCCATAATCGGTAAGGATACGCCGGAGATCGCGGTTACCCGCAAACAGCACGCCGTACATGTCGTACACTTCGCGCTCATACCAGCCCGCAACCGGCCACATCTCCGTAACGGACGGGACAGGCGTGTCTTCGGACGCCGTGACATGGACGTGCAGGCGATGATTGCGCGTGAGCGACAGGAGGCAATAAACGACCTCGAACCGCTCGGCACCGCGATCGGGATAGTCGACGCCAGCGATGTCCATCAGCTGCTGATATTCGAGGCCCGGCGTGTCGCGCAGCGCAGTCAGCGCAGCGATCAGGTGATCGCGATGCACGTGCAGCTGAATCTCGCCGACATGCGCGAACGCATCGATCAGCCCCTGCGGGATGGCTGCACGGGCTGCGTCCAGCGTGGCGTCGTTGAGATGTGCCGCCCAGGCAGGTGCCGGCGCCCTCACCGTTCGATGCTCCCGCTGCGGCGGATCTTCCGCTGCAATTGCATGATGCCGTACAGCAGCGCCTCGGCGGTCGGCGGGCAGCCCGGCACGTAGATGTCGACCGGCACCACGCGGTCGCAGCCGCGCACGACGCTGTAGCTATAATGGTAATAGCCGCCGCCATTGGCGCACGAGCCCATCGAGATGACGTACTTCGGCTCCGACATCTGATCGTAAACGCGGCGCAGCGCCGGCGCCATCTTGTTGCAGAGCGTGCCGGCGACGATCATCACGTCCGATTGGCGCGGGCTAGCGCGCGGGGCGGCGCCGAAGCGCTCCAGATCGTAGCGCGGCATGTTGACGTGGATCATTTCCACCGCGCAGCAGGCGAGACCGAACGTCATCCACCACAGCGAGCCCGTGCGCGCCCACTGGAACAGCTCCTCCGTGGAGGTGACAAGAAAACCCTTGTCGGTGAGTTCGCCGTTCAGATCATGGAAGAAGCCGGGATCGGGCTGAACAAGGCCCGTCCCGCTGGAGATGGCGCGCGCGTCGCGCGGGAGTTCGACGGGGCCGGAGTGCATGGTCATTCCCAATCCAGTGCGCCCTTTTTCCAGGCGTAAACGAGGCCAAGCGCAAGCTCGCCAATGAAGATCATCATGCTGATCCAGGCCGTCCAGCCGAGATCGAACACGCTGACTGCCCATGGAAATAGGAACGCAGCCTCAAGATCAAAGATGATGAAGAGGATCGCAACTAGATAAAAACGCACGTCAAATTGCGCGCGGCTGTCCTCGAACGCGGGAAAACCGCATTCGTATTCGCTCAGCTTCTCGACCGACGGCTTGTATGATCCGGTGAGGCGGGAAACCGCAATGGGCAGAAATACGAACGCCGACGAAAGCACGAGTGCCACGCCGAGGAACATCAGGATCGGCAGGTATTGCGACAGGTCAACCATCGGCGCTCTCTCGGGGCTTTTCTCGCACGGGCGAACGGAACGGGGGCGCTTTAGGCCCCCCGGGCGAACGGGGCAAGGCATGGGGCCCGTGAGAATCACTCGCAACTCCGCGGGGGTGGCTGCAATTCCTGGCATCGGCTAGCAACCGCCGGCATGACAGCATTGCACCGGATCGAACAACAAGCGGTGGCCCGGGCGAGTGAGTCGCCGATGCTCGCCCGCACACGGGCCTGGGCGGCGGTGAATAGCGGCACCGGCAATATTGCCGGGCTGGCCGCCGTTGCCGGGATGCTTGCCGACGCCTTCAGCACCCTGCCCGGCACGCTCCGGCTGGTGGATCCGGCCTCGGCCGAGCGCGTGGCGGCCGACGGAAGCGTGGCGCCGGTGGCACATGGGCAGCACCTCCATCTGTCCGTCCGCCCCGGGGCCGAGCGACGGCTGCTGCTGACGGGGCACATGGATACCGTGTATCCCGCCGATCATCCCTTTCAGGCCCTCACCGACGGGCCGGACGGGACGATAAACGGACCGGGCGTCGCCGACATGAAGGGCGGCCTCGCCGTAATGCTGGCCGCGCTGGAGGCGGTGGAAGCGGCGGGGTGCGCGATCGGCTATGATGTGATCATCAACTCCGACGAGGAAACCGGTTCGTTCTCGTCCGCAGCGCTGATCGCGGAAGCAGCGCGCGGGAAGCTCGCCGCGCTCACCTATGAGCCGGCCTTGCCGGACGGCACCCTGGCGGGCGCACGTGGCGGCACCGGCAATTTCTCGATCATCGTGCATGGCCGCTCGGCCCACGCCGGCCGCAACCCGCTGGACGGGCGCAACGCCATCGTCGCGGCCGCTGCCCTCGCCCTGGCGCTGGACCGGGCCAAAGGGCCGCGCCTGTCGGTCAATCCGGCGCGGATCGACGGCGGTGGTCCGAACAACGTCGTGCCGGATCTGGCGGTGCTGCGCGTGAATTTCCGTCCAGCCGATGCAGGCGAGATCACCCGCGCCCGGCTGGCGATCGACAGCGCGGTGGCCGAGATCGCCGCGGCGCATGACGTCCGGATCGAGGTGCATGGCAGCTTCAATCGGCCGCCCAAGCCGATAGATGCGGGAGCGGCGCGGCTGTTCGATCTTGTCGCTGCCGTTGGCGGCGACCTCGGCGTGCCAATCGGTTGGCGCGATACGGGCGGCGTGTGCGACGGCAACAATATTGCCGCCGTTGGCACGCCGGTGATCGACACCATGGGGGTGCGCGGCGGCGCGATCCATTCAGCGGACGAATATCTGATCGTCGACAGTCTCGCCGAGCGGGCGGCACTATCGGCAGTGACCATCCTGCGACTTGCGGAGAACGGCTTGTGACTTTCGTGGTTCGCGCGGCGCGCGACGAGGATCTGGCGCATTTGTATGAGATGGCGAAGCTGACCGGAGGCGGCTTCACCAACCTGCCACCGGATCGCCGCGCGCTGAAGACCAAGCTGGATCGCAGCCACGCGGCCTTTGCCCGCGACGAGGACAGCATTGGCGACGAACTGTTCGTGCTGATCCTGGAGAATACGGCCACTGGCGAGGTGCGCGGCACATGCCAGATCTTCACCCAGGTGGGCCAGCGGCACCCGTTCTACAGCTATCGCATCAGCATGCTGACGCAGCACAGCCGCGAGCTGGACCGCACGTTCCGGGCGGAAATGCTGTCGCTGACCACCGACCTGGAAGGCTCCAGCGAGGTGGGCGGCCTGTTCCTGCATCCCGGCGAACGTGCGGGCGGGCTCGGGCTGCTGCTGGCGCGCAGCCGCTACCTGTTCATCAAGGCGCACCGCCAGCGGTTCGGCGGCCGCATCCTGGCGGAATTGCGCGGGGTGATCGACGAGGCCGGAGGCTCGCCTTTCTGGGACGGGCTGGCGGGGCGCTTCTTCGGCATGAACTTCCAGGATGCCGACGCCTTCAACGCCATCAACGGGCACCAGTTCATCGCCGATCTGATGCCCAAGCATCCCATCTATACCGCCATGCTGTCAGAAACGGCGCGCGCGGCGATCGGCTTGCCCCACCCCTCCGGACGCGCGGCGATGCGGATGCTAGAGAATGAAGGCTTTGCGTTCGAGAAGTATATCGACATCTTTGATGGTGGACCCACGATGACGGCGCGGATCGACACGGTACGGTCGATCCGCGAGGCACGCGAAGCGCGGATCGTGGCGGTCGATCGGGATGGCGGCACCGAAGCACTGGTGGCGCACGGGCGCTTGTCTGACTTCCGCTGCGCCTATGGTGACGTTCGCGCTGTCGGTGACGACGTGGTGATCAATGAGGAATGCGCCGCCGCGATCCAGGCCGGCGAGGAATCGCGCGTGCTGCACGTCGCGCGGATCTGATTGCGATGCCCCGGTGCGCCGAGACACGAGAGAGGTCATGATCCAGGAAATCAACTTCGACGGCATTGTCGGGCCCAGCCACAATTACGCTGGCCTCAGCCCGGGCAATCTGGCGGCCACGCGCAATGCCGGCGCTACCGCGCATCCTCGTGCCGCGGCCTTGCAGGGCATCGCCAAGATGCGCGCCAATTTGGCGCTCGGGCTGGCGCAGGGTATCCTGCTGCCGCATCCGCGGCCCGATGATGCTTGGCTTGCCGCGCTTCACACCGATTATGTCGCGGCGCCCGCGCACCTGAAGGCACGGGCGTTTTCCGCCTCGCCGATGTGGGCGGCCAATGCGGCCACGGTGTCCCCTGCCCCCGATACCGCGGACGGGCACTGCCACCTGACCGTCGCCAATCTTGTCACCATGCCGCACCGCAGCCACGAATGGCCGGTCACGCTGGCACAGTTGCGGCTGGCGTTCGCGCATGAGCGCTTCGCCGTTCACCCGCCCATCCCCGCACCGTTCGGCGACGAGGGCGCGGCGAACCACATGCGGCTGTGCGCGGGTCATGACACGCCGGGGATCGAAGTGTTCGTTTATGGTGAGGCGGGCGGGCCTTTCCCGGCCCGGCAACATCGCGAAGCCTCCGAAGCGGTCGCCCGCGCCCACCGCCTCTCTCCCGCGCGCACCTTGTTCGTGCAGCAATCAGCGGAGGCGATCGCGGCAGGCGCCTTTCACAACGATGTGGTCGCCGTCGCGAACGAGCGCATCCTGTTCGCGCACGAGCTGGCCTTTGCGGACCGCGACGCCTTTTATGCCGACCTCCGTCGCCTGCTGCCGGAGGTGGAGATCGTCGAGGTGCCGGCCGGCCGCGTCAGCCTGGCCGATGCGATCCAATCGTACCTGTTCAATGCCCAGCTTGTCACCGCGGCTTCGGGCGCGCAGACCCTTATCGTGCCGGCGGAGGCACGGGAGAGTGAACCGGTTTGGTCGTGGCTGCAGGATCACCTGGCCGGGAGAGGCCCGATCCGCGCGGTCGAGGTGGTGGACGTGCGCGAATCCATGGCTAACGGCGGCGGGCCGGCTTGCTTGCGGCTACGTGTCGCCTGTGATCCGGCGCTGGTGGATCCGCGTTTCCTCGTCGATCACGCAAAGCTGGACCGGATAGCGGATGTGATCGCAACCTATTGGCCGGAGGCGATTGCCTTTGACGCGATCGGCGATCCTGCTCTGGTGGCGCAGGTGGGCCGCGCGCATGACGCCCTCCTCGCAGCGCTCGATCTTGTCGGATTGATTAACAGTTGAGCGCGATCGCAAACGGCTAAGTGGCGGAAAACCGCTACTGGCGCGCGACTTGCTTAGTTAACGATATGTTTACCAAGATCGCACGCCTGTTCACCATCAAGACCAAGTTCGAAGCGTTCATGGTGATCTATGGCCTGGGGCTCGGCGCGACAGAACGCGGCGTGCACTACGTGCGCGACTATCCCGGGATGGGCGGCTGGCTGCTCTTTTCGCTATGTCCGATCGCCGTCTTCATGGCCGGCGGGCGGATCCTGGAGTCGGTCGAGCGGAACAGCGAGTAACGCCGCCGGCGCAAAGCGGCCTCGTGACAGGAGCGATGCGTACAAATCGGCCTTGAAGCGTCAGGGGCGCGTGATCCGGTATGTCACCGACTGGCGCCGCGGATCATCGGCGGCGAAGAGCGGGTGCTCGAAATCCATTTCGGGCATGTAAAGCATGCCGAGCCGCTCCATCAGCAAGCGGCTCTTGGTGTTGCTGTGTGCGGTGATGGCGACGATGGCGTTGTCGGGGCGGTTCTGCCACCCCCAAGCGATCGCTGCCGCTGCCGCCTCTCGCGCATAGCCCGCACCCCAGAACGGAACGGCCAGCATCCAGCCGATCTCCAGCATCCCGGCAATCGGGGTGTCCGGTGCACCGGGCTTGAGCCCACAGAAGCCGATGGTGGTCGCGCTCGACCGTAGCACCACCGCGCGAAAGCCGAGCGGCGCGTAGGACGCGTGGCGGGCAAGCGCCATGTCGCTTTCCTCTGCGCTCTTCACTGGCCCAAGATCGGCCATGACGGCGGGATCGGCCCACATGGCATGAAGCGGTAGGCGATCCTCCGGCTGCGGCGCCCGCAGCACCAGACGATCGGTTTCGATCATTGGCGCCGCGCTGGCGGCGTCGATCATTGGCCGAGCAGGCGCGCGGCATGCACCGCATGGTAGGTGAGCACGCCCGAACAGCCGGCGCGCTTGAACGCGGTAAGCGTCTCCAGCACCATGGCATCACGATCGGCCGCGCCGGCCGCCACCGCGGTCTCGATCATCGCATATTCGCCGGACACCTGGTATGCGAACACCGGCACCTCGAACCGCTCCTTCACGCGCCGCGCTATGTCGAGATAAGGCAGGCCCGGCTTCACCATCACGCTGTCCGCGCCCTCGGCGAGATCGAGCGCGACCTCGCGGAGTGCCTCCTCCGCATTGCCATAGTCCATCTGGTAGGTCTTCTTGTCGCCCTTCAGCAGGCCGCGGCTGCCCACCGCGTCGCGGAACGGACCGTAGAAGGCGCTCGCGTATTTTGCGGCATAGGCCATGATCTGGACGTTGTGGTGGCCGGCGGACTCCAGCGCGGCCCGGATGGTGCCGATGCGGCCGTCCATCATGTCGGACGGGGCAACGATATCGGCGCCGGCGGCGGCCTGGTTCAGCGATTGGCCGACCAGCACCTCGGCCGTTGCATCGTTGAGCACATAGCCGTTTTCATCGACCAGCCCGTCGTGGCCGTGCGCAGTATAGGGATCGAGTGCAACATCGGTGAGGATGCCGATGCCGGGGACGGCGTGCTTGATGGCGCGAATGGCGCGGCACATCAGATTGTCCGGGTTCAGCGCCTCTTCGCCGCGATCGCTGCGCAGGTGCGCCGGCGTATTGGGGAAGAGTGCGAGGCACGGAATGCCGAGCGCATGGGCCTCCTTGGCACACGCGACGATGAGATCGACCGACCAGCGCGACACGCCCGGCAGGCTCGCGATCGGCTCCTCGACGCCCTGGCCATCGGCGATGAACAGCGGCCAGATCAGATCGGCCGGGGTCAGCGTGGTTTCGCGATGCAAGCGCCGGCTCCACTCAGCGGCACGGGTTCGACGCAGGCGCAAGGCGGGGAAGGAGGCAGTCATGGCCGTGCTGTGCGCCGGTCGTCTTACGCGCGCAAGCGTTACGGGGGCGAATTCATCGCTTCGCGCGTTGGGGGCCGCATGAGCGAGATCCGATCGGCTGCGTTGATCGTCAATGCGAAGTCACGCAAGGGGCAGAAGCTGTTCCAGCACGCTTGCGAGCGACTGGAGAAGCTGCCGTTTTCGCTGGACGCTCACGCGGTGCAGAAGCCCAAGCACCTGGAGCGCACGGTAAAGCGCGCCTTGGCGAAAAAGCCCGACCTCGTGATCCTGGGCGGCGGCGACGGCACCGTCAGCGGGCTGGTCGACCTTCTCGTCGGGCATGACGCGATCCTCGGCGTCCTGCCGCTCGGCACCGCCAACAGCTTCGCGCGGACGCTTGGCCTGCCGCTGGACATCGACGGGGCGATCAACGTGCTGGCGAACGGCGTGCCCAAGCGGATCGACCTTGGCATGATCGATGGCGATTACTTCGCCAATTGCGCCGCGATGGGCTTGTCGCCGCAGATCGCCGAAACGGTGCCGCACAACCTCAAGAAGGTGTTGGGGCGGGTCGGCTATCTCGGCTGGGCGGGGCTCCAGTATCTGCGCTTCCGACCTTTCATCCTTACCGTCGACGACGGGACGCAGGAGAAGAGGATGCGCGTGGTGGAGGTGCGCATCTCCAATGGGCCATATCACGGCGGCACCTGGCTGGTGGACGAGGCCAAGGTGGATTCAGGCCAGATCGTGGTGCAGGCGGTGACCGCCCGCTACCGCCGCACGCTGCTGAAGAACTGGTTCGCCAACATCTTCGGCTTGTCGGCGCGGCACCATGACACGATCACCTTTTCGGGCAGCGACCTGAAGATCGATACCCGCCCCAAACTGCCAATCTCGATCGACGGCGAGGTGCTGGCGCACACGCCGGTTCGGGCGCGGATCGCGCCCGGCGTCATCCGCGTGATGGTGCCGCGCGAGGTGGACGATCAAACCGGTCTAAGCTGACGATCACGCCGCCGGCTTCAGCGTGCCGGCAGGCTCGATATCGGCGTGGCTGCGCTCCTCGCAATGCTCCTCCGGGACGAGCAATCCGCCTTCCCGCCAGCGGCCGAAGCGATAGTATAGCGCCGCCAGCAGCGCATTGGCGGCCGACCCCACCGGAAAGCTCCACCAAAGCGCGTCCGATCCGATGATCGGGAGCAGGGCATAAGCGACGCCCAGGCGAACGGGGAACATGGCAACCGTCATGATCAGCAGCGGACCCCAAACGGCGCCGTTCGCGCGAATCACGCCGAACAGCACCATGGTCGCGCCGAACATGATAAAGCCCCAGGTCGCGAGCAGATTGATATGCTGGGCGATCGGCACGACGGGGCTGCCACCGGGAATGAACAGGCCGATGATCACCCGGTCGAGCAGCAGCACCAGTGCCACCGTCGCGCCGGTGATAAGGACGTTGTAGACGATACCGGCACGCGTGATGCGCGCGACGCGATCCCAGCGCCCTGCACCGATATTCTGCGCGGCCATCGCCGAAACGGCTGCGCCGATCGCCATCGCCGGCATCTGCACATAGCCCCAGAGCTGCTGGACGATGCCATAAGCGGCCACCGTGTCGATGCCGTTGCGATTGACCAATCCGACCATCGCCAGCGCCGACACCGACAGGACCAGCATCTGCGCGCCGATCGGCACGCCCTTGCTGACGATGGTGCGCACCAGCGTGCGTTCCGGAAGAATGTAGCGGATCTCCGCGCCCTTCAGGCGAAGCGGCAGGTCGCGCCACCGGATCCAGGCGACCAGGGCGCCAAGCGCGACGATGTTCGCGATCAGCGTGGCGGTGGCGGAGCCGGCGATGCCCATGCGGGGGAACGGCCCCATGCCGGCGATCAGCAGCGGGTTCATTACCGCGTCCACCAGCACCGCCAGCCCCATGAACCACAAGGGCGTGACCGAATCGCCAGTCCCCCGCAGCCCCATGAACATGAGCACGAGCAGCATGGACGGTGGCAGCGCCAGGAAGATGACGCGCAGGTAATCGAGCGCGGGCTCGAACGCGTCGGGCGGGGTGGCGAGGATCGTGAGGATCTGCGGCGCTAAGATCCAGCCGAGCGTGCCGACGATGATCGATCCGGCCAGTACAAGGCCGATCGCCGAGCCGAATGCGCGCCGGGCGGCATCCACGTCGCGCCGGCCCCAACTCTGGCCGACGATGATGGTCGCCGCCATGCCGAAGCCGAACACTGCGCCGAACATCAGGAACATGATGATGTTGGCATTCGAGGTGGCGGCGAGCGCGCCTTCGCCCAGGAAGCGACCTACCCAGATCGTGTTGATCGAGCCATTCAGCGATTGCAGGACATTGGACGCGAGCGTCGGGAGCGCGAACATGAGCAGCGCCGAACCGATCGGCCCGGTGGTGAGATCCCGCTGCCCAGCACGGCCGTGCGCATGGGAAACCGGTTCGTCCATGTCGCCCCCTTCCTAAGCTGTTGCGCCGGTTTGTTGCCGGTCCTGGAGCGTCCATGCGGCACCGACCATCAGGTCACAAGCAGCTTTCACCGCGCGCGGCCCTGCCGCTTGTTGGCGCGAATGTTGAGAAAGTTGAGACAGTCGCGGGGTATCTCTCAACATTGGCGGGTGATCCTTGCAGCACCGGTTCGCCGTGCCACGAAAGCGATGCCGTAGGACAGCGCGCCGGCTGATACTCCCGCCAAAGCAGGGGGGGGCGCGGCTGAACGAGGCGGCGCGAGCGCCGGCCTTCAGCTTACGATGGGAGCCACGCCCAGCCGGGGGATATCGATCGCCGGGCAGCGATCCATCACCACCTTCAGGCCCGCCGCCTCCGCACGCGCCGCCGCCTGCTGATCGATGACGCCCTGCTGCATCCAGACCGATTTGGCGCCGGCTGCGATCGCTTCGTCCACCGCCTCGCCCGCAGCCTCCGAACGGCGGAAGATATCCACCATGTCGATCGGCTCGCCGATCTGCGACAGCTCACGGAAGACATATTCACCATGGACATGTTCGCCGGTGATCTGCGGATTGACCGGGATCACGCGATAGCCGTGCGCCTGCAGCGTGCGCATCACATTGTAGCTGGGCCGACCCGGCCGATCGGAAGCGCCGACCAGCGCGATGGTGCGGGTTTCCTCAAGCAGCGCCTTGATATCGGCATCGGCGGTCAGCGGCATGGAGATTGGCCTTTCGACATTGGTCCGCCCGTGCCGCAGCCTGATGCATACGGCACGACCGGTCCCATGCTAACGCGCACCGCCTCCGCCGGTTTCCAGCCACGAAGCGACCGCGCCCGCCAGCGGGCGGAACACCGTGTCGCCCGGCTCCGCCGCCGGAGGACGGCCCGCATCGGACGCGGTGCGGATCGCGATGGTGAGCGGCACGCGGCCCAGGAACGGCACGCCAAGTTCGCGCGCGGCAGCCTCGGCACCACCGCGGCCGAACGGATCGGACACCTCGCCGCAATGCGGGCAGGCATAGCCCGCCATATTCTCGACCAGCCCGATGATCGGGATGCCGGCCTTGTTGAACAGATCAATCGCGCGGGTGGCGTCGATCAGCGCCAGATCCTGCGGGGTCGAGACAATAACCGCGCCGGCCGGGCGATATTTCTGGATCATCGTCAGCTGCACGTCGCCGGTGCCGGGCGGCAGATCGAGCACCAACGTGTCGGCCGCGCCCCAATCGGCCTCGACCAGCTGGCCAAGCGCGCCGGCCGCCATGGGGCCGCGCCACGCGATCGCCTTGCCCGGCTCGATCAGCTGCCCCATCGACAGCATCGGCACGCCATAGGGCGTCGGCACGGGCATGAGCACCTTGTCCTTCGCCTCCGGCCGCTGGCCCTCGGCCGCCATCAGCCGCGGCTGCGACGGGCCATAGATGTCGGCATCGACCAGGCCGACCCGCCGCCCAAGCTGGGAAAGCGCGATGGCGAGATTGGCGGCGAGCGTTGATTTGCCCACCCCGCCCTTGCCGCTCGCCACCGCGATCAATTTGCGGTTGCTCCGCTCGGCCGTGACGACCACGCGCGCGTTCGGCCCGGCGGCCATGCGGACCGCCGCTTCCATCGCATCGCGCGCCTTTGCATCAAGCCCCGTGGCGTCCACCACCACGCCGACCCGCTCGCCATCGATCCGCACCGTTGCCCGGTCGCCAGCCACTGCGGCGACCGCTTGCTTCACATCATTCTCGTCCATGGCAACAAGTCGTTACGCCGTTCAGCCCGGAGGGGCACTGTTTTTCGGAACGAGGAACCCTATAAAGACTGTCATGACCATCCTGCCGCAGTGGCTGCGCCGACCTTCGATCCTGATGAACGACTCCTCCAACGGGCCATGGGGCAATGGCGGCAGTGGTGAGGACAATAGCGGCGCGCCGCGCAATCCGTGGGCGGTGCCCCCGGGCGGCCGCAAGGGCACGCCCAAGCCGACCGCGCTGGACGAATTCCTGAAAAAAGCGCGGGGCGGTGGCTCGGGCGGCGGTGGCGGCAGCGGCCCGCAGCTGCCGCTGGGCGCCAATGCGCGCAATCTGTGGCTGATCGGCGTGGCGGTGGTGGTCGCCATATGGCTGATCTTCACCGCGGTGCATCAGATCGGCCCGCAGCAGCGCGGCGTGGTGACCTTCCTCGGCCGCTATTCCGGCATGCTCGAGCCCGGCATCCGAGTGACGCTGCCGGCGCCGCTGGTGGCGGTGCAGAAGGTGGACGTGGAGGCCGTGCGGGTCGATGAATTTCCGCGCGACGGCAGCGAAAGCGTGCTGACCGGCGACCAGAACATCATCGATCTCGCCTATACGGTGCGCTGGCGCGTCGAAAGCCCGCGCCAGTTCGTGTTCGAGATCAGGGATCCGACCGAGACGGTTCGCGCCACGGCCGAAAGCGCGATGCGCGCGGTGCTGGCAACGACGACGCTGAACCAGGCGATCGGCGCAGGCCGGACCGACATCGAAACGCGCGTTGCCCAGACGATGCAGCAGATCCTGAACGATTATAAGGCGGGCGTTCGCGTGCAGGGCGTCTCCATCCGCCAGGCGGCGGCTCCGGCGAGCCTGATCGACGATTTCAACGCCGTCACTGCGGCCCAGCAGGAAGCGGTGGCCAACCTCAACAATGCGCGCAGCTATTCGCAGCAAGTGATCGCGCGGGCGCAGGGCGAGGCCGCGGCCTTTGACAAGGCATATGAGCAGTATCGCCTGGCTCCCGAAGTGACCCGCCGCCGCATGTATTACGAGACCATGGAGGCCGTGCTGGCCAAGACCGACAAGACCATTGTTGAAACACCGGGCGTCGCCCCCTTCCTGCCGCTGGACCGCGCGCGCAAGCTCCAGGAGCCGCAGGTCGAAGCCGCCCCGGCACCGGGAGGCGCACGATGAGCGCGCTCACCCGCAATCCCGTGGCGATCGGCTTTGCCGCCCTGGGCGCCGTGATCGTCGCCGCGGCCACCTTCGCGATCGTGCCGGAAACCAAGCAGGCCGTCGTGCTGCGGCTGAACAAGCCTGTCGGCGAGCCGGTGAACCAATATGAACCCGGGCAGGTCATCGGCCAGACGGGCGCGGGCCTCGTGGCGCGCATCCCGTTCATCGACAAGATCGTGTGGGTCGACAAGCGCGTGCTGGATGCCGATCTCGACAACACGCTGGTGCTGTCGACCGATCAGCTGCGCCTGAACGTCGACGCCTTTGCGCGTTTCCGCATCGTCGATCCGCTGCGCGCGATTACCTCCACCGGCAGCACCTCCAACACCGAGGAGCGCGTGGCGGACCAGCTGCGCCCGCTGCTCGGCACCGCGCTGCGCAACGAATTGGGCAAGGTGCCGTTCGCAGTGCTGCTGAGCCCGGAACGCGGCCGGGTGATGGATGCGATCCAGGCCTCGTTGCAGCGCGACGCGCAGCAATATGGCGCGACCATCGTCGACGTGCGCATCAAGCATGCCGACCTTCCGGAAGGCAGCCCGTTGGACAGCGCGTTGCAGCGCATGCGCACCGCGCGTCAGCAGGAAGCGAACACGATCCGTGCACAAGGGCAGAAGCAGGCGCAGATCGTGCGCGCGGAAGCCGATGCGACCGCCTCGCGCGTGTACGCCGAAGCGTTCAGCAAGGACGCGAGCTTTTATGATTTCTACCGCGCCATGCAATCCTACCGGCATACGTTCGGGGCCGATGGCGGCCCGCGGCCGGAAGGTTCGACCAGCATTATCATGAGCCGTGACAATGCCTATCTGAAGGAATTCAGCGGCCGATAAGCCGGCAACGGGAAAGCGGCCGGTTCGTTGAGCATTCAAATGCCGTTCATCGACCTGGCGGCACAATCCAGCGGTTAGGCCCGATTAGGCCAAACGAGAGGAACATGACGATCGTGCGTTACGCCTACGCCCTCACTGGTGCCTTACTCCTCGGCGGCACCGCCGCTTCGCTTGCGTTGCAGAATCCGGCAACCGCGCAGAGCGCGCAGAACGAGCCGGGATCGATCCAGGCCACCGCGCCGCGCGTCGGTGCGCCGATGAGCTTTGCCGACATGGTGGCGAAGCTTCAGCCGGCCGTGGTCAACATCTCCACCGACCAGCGCGTCACCGTGGCGCAGCCGGCCAACCCGTTTGCCGGCACGCCGTTTGCCGAGCTGTTCGGCCAGTTCGGCGGCCGGGGCGGGCAGAACGGCGCGCCCGTGACGCGCGAGGCGCAGTCGCTGGGGTCCGGCTTCATCATTTCGCCCGACGGCTATGTGGTGACGAACAATCACGTGGTGGCGCCGGGCAATAGCCGCGCCACCGTGGAGGCGATCCGCGTCACCCTGCCGGATCGCAAGGAATATGTCGCGAAGCTCGTCGGCCGCGATGCGGCCTCCGACCTCGCCCTGCTCAAGATCGACGCCCCCACCCAGCTGCCGTACGTGCGCTTCGGCGATTCGGCGCGCGCGCGGGTCGGTGATTGGGTGGTCGCGATCGGCAATCCGTTCGGCCTTGGCGGCACGGTGACGGCGGGCATCGTCTCGGCGGTGCACCGCGTAACGGGCCAGGGCGGCGCGAACGACCGCTTCATCCAGACCGACGCCTCGATCAACCAGGGCAATTCGGGCGGCCCGATGTTCAACCTGAACGGCGAAGTGATCGGCATCAACAGCCAGATCTTCTCGCAATCGGGCGGCAACATCGGCATCGGCTTCGCCATTCCGGCCGAGGACGCCAAGCCGATCATCGACACGCTGATGAAGGGCAAGCCCGTCCAGCGCGGCTATATCGGCGTCAGCATCCAGCGCCTGACCGACGACATTGCCGCGGCGCTCAACCTGCCAAAGAATTCGGGCGAGATCATCGCCCGTGCCGAGCCGGGTGGCCCGGCCGCGAAGGCCGGCTTGCGCGCTGGTGACGTCGTGACGCGGGTCAACGGCACGCAGGTGACGCCGGACACGACGCTGTCGTATCTGGTCGCCAACGTGCCGCCGGGGCAGCAGGCGCGGCTTGACGTTATCCGCGACGGGCGCCCGACGACCGTGACGGTGACGACCACCGTGCGGCCGGCGGAAGAGCAGCTCGCTCAGCAGCTTGGCGAGGACGACAGCTTCGGCGAAGATAGCGAGACGACCACCCCGACGCCGGGCGGCGCCAATGGCATCGGCGTCACCGTTCAGCCGCTCACCCCGGCGATCGCGCGCCAGGTGGGTGTCGATTCGACGGTGCAGGGCGTCGTGGTCAGCGCCGTGGACGCGTCCAGCGATGCCGGCCAGAAGCTGCGTCGCGGCGACGTGATCGTCTCGGTCAACTCCGCACCGACCCGTACGGCGGCGGACGTCGCCCGGGCCGTGCAGGCAGCCAAGGCCGCGGGGCGCCCGCAGGTTCTGCTGTCGGTGGTGCGCGGGCGCAACCCACCGGCCTTTATCGCGGTGCGCGTCAAGTAAGCAGCGGACCTTCCGCGATCTCGAGGGGCCTCGCACCGATGTGCGGGGCCCTTTGTTTTTCAGGGCAGGTTTTGCGCAGGCGGGCGCTGCTCGACTTGATTGCCGCGGACGGACTAGGAACGGGCGGTAACGCGTGCGAGGCGACGTGAGCGAGAGCATCTTCATCGGCGCGGGCGAAGGCGGCGCCGATCCGCAGCGCCTGAACCTTCGCCTGGCGAACCGGCACGGCCTGATCGCCGGGGCAACGGGCACCGGCAAGACGGTGACGGTGCAGGGCATCATCGAAGGACTTTCCGCAGCCGGCGTTCCGTGTTTCGTCGCCGACGTGAAGGGCGATCTTGCCGGGCTCGCCATGCCAGGCTCCCCGCTCGCCAAGATGCATACGGCCTTTGCCGCGCGGGCCGAGACGATCGGGCTAGACTGGAGATATCGCGACACGCCCGTTCAGCTGTGGGACCTTTACGGCGAGCAGGGTCATCCGATCCGCACCACCGTGTCAGAGGTCGGCCCGCTGCTGCTGGCGCGGCTCCTGGGGCTGAACGCCGTGCAGGAAGGCGTGCTGACGATCGTCTTTCATGTGGCCGACCAAGACGGTCTGCTGCTGCTGGATCTCGATGATCTGCAGGCGATGCTGGTGCATTGCGCGGAACGGGCGAGCGAGCTCACCAACAGCTACGGCCATGTGTCCAAGGCGTCGGTGGGCGCCATCCAGCGGGCGCTGCTTCAGCTGCGCAGCCAGGGCGGCGCGCGCTTCTTCGGCGAGCCTGCACTGAATCTCTCCGACTTCCTCCAGGCTGACGATAGCGGGCGCGGGATCGTCAACATTCTCGCCGCGGACCGCCTGATGGCCGCGCCCAAGCTCTACGCCACGTTCCTGCTGTGGCTGTTGTCCGAATTGTTCGAGACGCTGCCCGAGATCGGCGATCCGGACCGGCCGATCCTGTGCTTCTTCTTCGACGAAGCGCATCTGCTGTTCGATGACGCCCCCGCGGCACTGGTCGACAAGATCGAACAGGTTGTGCGGCTGATCCGATCCAAGGGCGTGGGCGTGTATTTCATCACGCAAAACCCCATCGACATCCCCGATGCAATTGCCGGCCAGCTCAACAACCGCATCCAGCACAAGCTCAACGCCTTTACCCCGCGGGATCAGGCGGCGGTGCGAAGCGCCGCGACCACGTTCCGGGCGAGCCCCGGCGTCGATGTCGCCGCCGCGATCACCGAATTGAAGATCGGCGAGGCGCTGGTGTCGTTGCTCCAGCCCGACGGCGCGCCCTCCCCTGTCACGCGCTGCCTCGTTCGCCCGCCGGCCAGCCGGGTCGGCCCGCTCACCGCAGAGGAGCGCGCCGTCCTGCTGGCGACCGACGCCATTGGCGCCAAGTACGACCAAGCGGTGGACCGCGAATCAGCGGCGGAACTGCTGGCCGCGCGCGCCGCGGCGGGGGCGGAGGAACGCGCACAGGCAGCCGGGGGCCAAGCCGCTGACGCGCGCGAAAAGGCGGACGCGAAGGCGACGCGTGCCGCCGAGCGGGAACAGGCCGCCTCGCCGTGGAACCAGGCCATTGCGTCGGCGACCCGCGCCGGCGGCTCCTCGATCGGGCGGCAGGTGGCGAACGAATTGGGCAAGCAAGTGTTCGGATCGCGTCGGGGCAAGGCCGGCGGCGGGCTGATGGGAACGATCGTACGCGGTGTGCTGGGCGGGCTGCTGCGCGGCCGATGAGGCGACCGGCGGGCGACGCCGCAACTGGAACACCTCGTTGCAATCGCAACAACTGCTTTGGTCTGGCGGATTTGCGCGCTAGGCTCGCCCGTTAGGGGGCTTGGTTCCCCGAAAAACGTATCACTGGGGAGCGTATTCTTGCCCATCATTCCCACGATCGCATTCGGCTTTCTTGCGATCCTGTTGGCCGGCGGTGTCGCCGGCGTCGTCAAGAAAGGCCCGGAGTTCCTCGGCCATCCCAAGGGGCTCTACGTCCTGTTCTTTGCCGAAATGTGGGAGCGCTTCTCCTACTATGGCATGCGCGCGCTGCTGATCTTCTACCTGACGAAGCATTGGCTGTTCGATGACGGCAAGTCGAACCTGATCTACGGCGCTTATACCAGCCTGGTGTACATCACCCCTGTGCTCGGCGGCTATCTCGCCGATCGCTTCCTGGGGCAGCGCAAGGCGGTGACGTTCGGCGCGGTGATGCTGACGCTCGGCCACCTTCTCATGGCGGTGGGAGGCGAAGGCGGCCAGGGATCGGCCGCGATCAACATCTTCTGGCTGGCGCTGGCCTTCATCATCGTCGGCACCGGCTTCCTGAAGGCGAATATCTCAGTGATCGTGGGACAGCTTTACCCGCTCACTGATCCGCGCCGCGATGGTGCGTACACGATCTTCTACATCGGGATTAACACCGGCGCCGCGATCGGCACGATCATGGCCGGCTGGCTGGGCGAAACTTATGGCTGGAGCTATGGCTTTGGCGCGGCCGGCGTCGGCATGCTGCTGGGCCTCGTGGTGTTCATCCTGGGCAAGCCGCTGTTGCTGGGGAAGGGCGAGGCGCCGCGGCCGCTCGCCGCGCGCACGGAATGGTCGCTGTACGGCGTAGGCCTTGCCTCTGTCGGGGTGATCTGGGCGCTGGTGCAATATCAGGATGTTATTCAGACGCTGCTGATCGTCTCGGGCATCGCGATGCTCGGCTATGTGCTCTTCGAAAGCTTCAAGCTGGAGCCGCATGCCCGCGATCGGATGTTCGCCGTGCTGTTCCTCATCGCGCTGAACCCGGTGTTCTGGGGCCTGTTCGAACAGGCCGGCGGCAGCCTGAACCTCTACACCGATCGCTTTGTCGATCGCGGCGATGTGCCGGCCTCACTGTTCCAGTCAATCAACCCGATCTACATCGTGTTGCTCGGCCCGATCTTTGCGGCGCTTTGGGTCTTCCTTGGCAAGCGCGGGCTGGAGCCGTCGGCGCCGGCAAAGTTCGGCCTTGCGCTCGCGCAGGTCGGCCTTTCGTTCCTCGTCTTCGTGTGGGGCGCGCAGAGCGTCGGCCTGGAAGTCGCGACGCCGGTGTTCTTCGTTTTCGCGATCTACTTCCTGCAGACCACCGGCGAGCTTTGCCTCTCCCCCGTGGGCCTCAGCGCGATGAACCGGCTGGCGCCCAAACACCTCGCCAGCCTGATCATGGGCGCATGGTTCTACATGACGGCGGTGGGCAATTTCGTCGCGGGCAAGATTGGCGAGGCGACCGGCGGTGAAAGCGGCGAGATGACCAAGGAAGGCACGCTCGCCATTTACTCCACCATCGGCTGGTGGACGATCGGGATCGCCGTGGCGGTGCTGGCGCTCAGCCCGCTGGTGCGTCGCTGGATGCATCTCGATACGCTGCGCGACGATGTCGACCATGCCATGGCCGGCGAAGCGGAACTGGCGGAGCCAAAGGCGGCGGGGCTGAACACTAGCGGGGAGACGCGGCGCTAAGCCCGCTGCCCGCCTGGCATCAATCGGTCGCGCCGGTTCCGGCCGGCGCGACCGATCGGGAAATAGTGACTTAGGGTCATCAGGAGGGGGAGACGGGAAATGGGCAATGTCGTCGCGGCAGCACTGACGTTTGTGGGCACCCATTTCCTTCTGTCTCACCTCTTGCGAAAACCGCTGGTCGGGGCGGTAGGCGAGAAAGGCTTTCTCGGGCTCTACAGCCTTGTTGCCGCCCTGACGCTCGGCTGGCTTGCCCTCGCCTATCGCGCCGCGCCGCCGGCGCCGTCGCTCTGGCCGGTCGGCGATTTCATCTGGGCGATCGGCACCGTATTGATGCTGGCGGGCGCGATCCTGTTCATGGGATCTTTGGTCCGCAATCCTGCCCTGCCGCAAGCGGACAGCCGCGCCGTGCCCGAAGCGCGCGGCGTGTTCGCGATCACCCGCCACCCGATGATGTGGGGCTTCGCGATCTGGGGCATGGTGCACATCCTCGTATTCCCCGACCCGTCCAACGTGGTGCTGGCACTGTCGATCATCGTGCTGGCGCTGCTCGGCGCGCATTTTCAGGACCGGAAGAAGGAAGCGCTTCAGCCCGATTTCTGGCGCGAGTGGGAACGGCGCACCAGCTACTGGCCTTTCGCCGCGGTGGCGGCGGGACGCGCGCGGGTGGGCAAGATCGGGATGCATGCGCTGGCGGGCGGGGCTGTCGTCTGGCTCGCTGCGACATGGGCGCACATGCCGCTTGCGGGGTGGCCGGCGGGCATCTGGCGGTGGATCGCCTGATGAAGACCGTGCTGTAAGTGTGGTCGCTGCAGGCGCGCCCCACGCTTAAGGCGAGCGGATCAAGGTGATCGAGAACCGCTCCAAATCACCAGGCCGGCAACCCCAGTCTATCGCGTGAGCGCCGCCAGATCCTCCCGCGTGTTCACATTCGGGGGCAGCGTCTCGAGCCGCACCTCGCGCGCGCCGACGGCGGCGGCCCAACGGCGCACCGCGCGCGGCTGATCGGCGGCGAGCCAGGACGCGAGATGGTCGGCAAGCGCAGCCGGCCACCAGCCGAGGACCGGCAGTCCCGCCACATAGGCCGGGCCCGGCCCGGCGAGACGCGTCGTGAGATCAGGGGGCAGCAACGGCGCGTCGCATGGGGCGCTCAGCACCGCGGCATAGCCATGCGCCTGCGCCCAGCGCAGCGCGCCGCTGATCGCACCAAGCGGGCCGAGGCCGGGCTGGGGATGATCCTCCACACGCTCGAGCGATCCGTGCTCCCGTCCCACCACCACCAGGGCAACGGTCTGCACCCGAAGCGCAGCCGCGACATGATCGATGAGCGGGATACCTTCGAAAGAGGCAAGCGCCTTGTCCGATCCGAACCGGCTCGCAGCGCCGCCCGCCAGGATGGCGCCGATTGTGCCCTGCCCCACTGTCACATGCGCCTCCTCATCCGATTACCACAAGCCGAAAGGCCCGGCAATTGCTCGCCGGCCCATGGTACGCGCCGTTACATCCGGCAAAAAGCGTGAAGGGGGTGAAAAGCTTAGCGGCAGACCACCCGACCACGATCGACCGAGTTACCGAGCAGCGCGCCGGCACCGGCGCCGATCAGCGCGCCCAGGGTGTTGGAACCGCCATTCGCCAGCAGGCTGCCGAGCAGACCGCCACCGATGCCGCCGATGATCAGGCCGGTGGTGCCGTCCGAACGGCGGCAATAATAGCGGCCGTTGTTGCCGCGATAGATCCGGTCGTTCCGGCTCAATCGGCGCTGCTGATAATAGCGACCGTCGCGGTAGAAATTGTCGGCATAATAGGCACGCTGGCCCGGGGGCGTGCGGTTGTAATCGAACCCGCGCCATTGCTGACGATCGTTTCGCCAATCGCGGCGGGCGTCGCGAACGTCACGGCGATATTCGCGCTGCGCCTGGCGCACGTCACGCCGCGAATCCGCGCGCCGCAGATCGTCACGATAGTCGCGGCGCGCCTCGCGCACCTCGCTGCGATATTCGCGGCCGGCCTGCGCCTGCACCGGTAGTGCGGTAACGGTGGAGGCGGCCATCACAGCGGCCAGAATGATACGCATGAAACAACTCCTGGCTGGTTATGGCAATACAACTTGCCAATGGGCGCCGAAGTTGCGTGAACGGAAAACTACACTCTGTTCATCGCAGTGAAAGTCATCCTTCCAACGTATGGGAGAGCGTCATTTCCGCATTCAATACTTTGGAAACAGGGCAGTTCTTCTTGGCTTCTCTAGCGATCTTCTCGAACTCCTCGGGCGATATACCGGGCACTTTCGCGCGCAGGTCCAGTGCCGATTTGGTAATGGTGAAGCCCTCACCATCCTTTTCGACCGTGACCTTGGCACTCGTTTCCAGCGCGCCATCGCTGTACCCGGCGCCCGCAAGGGCAAAGCTGAGCGCCATGGTGAAGCAGCTGGCGTGAGCGGCGGCGATCAGTTCTTCGGGATTGGTGCCGGGCTCGTTCTCGAACCGCGTGCCAAAGCCATAAGGCTGCTGGGACAGCGCATGCGATTGGGTCGAGACCCAACCCTTGCCGTCTTTGCCAAGCCCTTCATATCGGGCGGAGCCACTGCGTGTCGGCATTTCGTTCTTCTCCTAACGCACGCGGGGCGCGATCATCACGATCGCGCCCCTTGTGTTGAAGTTGGTGAGATCGCTGTCAGCGGCAGCGACGCTTGCTCGTGCCGCGCTCGACCTCGCGTCCCGCCAGCGCGCCGACGGCGGCACCGCCCAGCGTGCCGAGCGTACGATCGCCGCGGGTATCGATGGTGCGGCCCAGCAGCGCGCCGGCGACACCGCCGACCACCAGGCCCGTGGTGCCATCGGGCTTGCGGCAGCGCCAGCGGCCGTCATTGCCCTTCCATTCGCGATAGCTACTGCGACGCTGCGCATCCGCGTCGGTGGTGGTGATGACCAGGCTGGGCAGAACCATGGCGGAGGCGCCGAGCGCCAACATCATCTTACGCATTTTACACTCCCTCGAAAAAATCACGCACTTGGTGAAACAGGTACGGGATCGAAACGTACGCCTGTTACGCAGGTTGCATGAACCGAAAACAACGGCCCGTTCATCTAATGAAGATGGCCGTGCGTTGCGCGCAGATGGCACCGGAGCGGCGGTGCCAAACGTGGTTCACTGACGGAACGTCGCGTCGCAGTGCGCGGGGCAGGAAGTGCAAGCAGGCGTGGGCGGGAAGCCGCGCCCACCGCGGCTTCCCCGTTCCCACCGCGTCAATCGCGCAGCAACTCGTTGATGCTGGTCTTGGAGCGCGTGCGCTCGTCAACGCGCTTCACGATCACCGCGCAATACAGGCCAAGATTCCCGCCGCCGGTCGAGCCCGGCACCACCACGGCATAGGGCGGCACTTCGCCCATGAACGTCTCGCCGGTCGCGCGGTCGATGATCTTGGTTGACGCGCCGAGGTACACGCCCATCGACAGCACCGCGCCCTCGCCGACGCGCACGCCCTCGGCCACTTCGGAGCGCGCACCGATAAAGGCGCCATCACCGATGATGACGGGATCGGCCTGCAGCGGCTCCAGCACGCCGCCGATGCCGACACCGCCGGACAGGTGCACGTTCTTGCCGATCTGAGCGCAGCTGCCGACGGTGGCCCAGGTATCTACCATCGTGCCTTCACCGACATAGGCGCCGATATTGACGAAGCTCGGCATCAGGATCGCGCCCTTGCCGATAAAGGCGCCGCGGCGCGCGACGCTGCCGGGCACCGCGCGGAAGCCGGCGGCGCGGAATTCCGCCTCGCCCCAGCCGGAGAATTTGGACGGCACCTTGTCGAACCAATGGCCCGCGCCTGGGCCGTTATCGATCAAGGCATTGTCGTTCAGGCGAAAGGACAGCAGCACCGCTTTCTTCAGCCACTGATTGACGCGCCAGCCGCCGTTGCCATCAGGTTCGGCCACCCGCGCAGCGCCTGAATCGAGCAAGGCGAGCGCCCGATCCACGGCAACGCGCACCTCGCCAGCGGTAGTGAGGCCGATCTCGGCGCGGTTTTCCCAGGCGGCGTCGATGGTCGTCTCAAGATCGGTCATGCGTCTTCCAATATCCCCTGGAGCCACGCGGTGAGATCCGGCGTGGTATAATCGATGAAGCTGCGGTCGCTATCGTGCGCCTGTTCGGACCCGTTATCGACCCAGACGGTGGTCATGCCAATCGCCTTGGCCGGCGCGAGGTTGCGCGCCATATCGTCCGCGAACAAGGCCGTCGTGGGATCGATCGACAGCGCCGCGCACAGGCCGGCATAAGCGGAGGGCGCGGGCTTGGGGGCGAGATCCATGGCGTGGATGTCGTGCACCGCCTCGAAGCTTTCGCCCAACCCCAGCCGCTCCAGCACGCGCGTGGCATAAGGGCCGTCACCGTTGGTGAACACCACCTTGCGCCCCGGCAGCTTCGCCACTGCGGCAGCGAGCGGCACATTCTCCTCCAGCACGTCCATCTCGACATCGTGGACGAAGGCAAGGAAATCGTGCGGATCGACGTGATGCTCGGCCATCAGCCCGGCGAGCGTCGTGCCGTGGCCGAGAAAATAGGCCTTCTGGATGCGGCGTGCCTCCACCCGGTCCAGCCCTAGCAACCGGGCGATATAGTCGGTCATCTTGGTGTCGATCTGCGCGAACAGATCGGCGCTCGACGGATACAGCGTATTGTCGAGATCGAAGACCCAGGCGCGGATATGGTCAAGTCCTGGCGGCATGGGGGCGCTCGTACTCAAGCGCAGGGCGGTTCGGCAAGGCAATCCGCCCACGGTCCTCCCCAGCAAAGCTTTGGCGCGATCAAGAAGCGCTTGGGCGCAGGCGCGACGGCGCAAGGTTGCGATCCGCAACTCTTCGGCCCACATCTTGTGCATGACCAAATTCTCGCTGCTCGATCTCGTCCCCGTCGTCGAAGGCGGCACTGTCGCCGGCGCGCTTGCCAATGCCGCTGACCTGGCGCGCCACGCTGAGGCACATGGCTTCAGCCGCTATTGGGTGGCCGAGCACCATGGCATGGAGGGCATTGCCTCTGCCGCAACGGCGGTGGTGATCGCGCATGTCGCGGCGGCGACCAGCACGATCCGGGTTGGCGCGGGCGGCATCATGCTGCCCAACCATGCGCCGCTGCAGATCGCCGAGCAGTTCGGGACGCTGGACGCGCTGTTCCCCGGGCGCATCGACCTGGGGCTCGGCCGTGCGCCCGGGAGCGACCAGCGGGTGGCGCGCGCGATCCGCCGCACGCTCGACAGCGATCCCAACGCCTTTCCCAACGACGTGGTCGAGCTGCAAAGCTATCTGGCGGACGATGGCCGCACCGGCATTCGCGCCACCCCTGGCGCGGGCGCCAAACCCGACCTGTGGATCCTGGGATCCTCGCTGTTCGGGGCACAGCTCGCGGCGATGCTGGGCATGCCTTACGCCTTTGCCTCGCACTTTGCGCCGGAAGCGCTGGACCAGGCGATGGACATTTACCGCCGTGATTTCCGGCCCTCCGCGCAGCTGGAGCGGCCCTATGCGATGGCGGGCTTCAACGTCTTTGCGGCGGACACGCGCGAGGAAGCGGAGCTACTCGCCAGCTCGCAGCAGCAGCAGTTCGTGGCGCTGCGGACCGGCAATCCGGGCAAGATGAAGCCGCCGGTGCCAGGCTATCGCGACAGCCTGCCGCCGATGCACGCGCGCATTCTCGATTCGGTGCTGTCGTGCAGCGCAATCGGCGACCGCGACGATGTGGCCGCGGGAATCGCCGCCTTTGTCAAGCGCACCGGCGTGGACGAAGTGATGCTCACCAGCAGCATCTATGATCACCAAGCCCGGAAGCGCTCGATCGCCATCGCCGCCGAAGCGATACGCGTGCCCGAACTGGCCTGAGCCAAATGTCCTGCCGGGCCTGTCCCGGCATCCAGACCGCCGCAAACTCATCGGCGTATAGGTGTGCGGAACCCTGGATGCCGGGACGAGCCCGGCATGACGATCGTGGTGAGTGAAACGCTACGTCACTCTTCCTCGCCCGAAGAACGGCGTAACAGGCGGACGCGGCCTTACGCCGCCGCGCGGCCATCATCCGCCTGGGCGCGCACGCCGAGCAGATGGCAGATCGCAAAGCTCAGCTCGGCGCGGTTCAGCGTGTAGAAGTGGAATTGCTTCACGCCGCCGGCGTAGAGCTTGCGACACAGCTCCGCCGCGAGCGTGGCGGAGACGAGTTGGCGCGCGCCCGGCAGATCGTCGAGCCCGGCGAACAGACGCTCCATCCACGCTGGAACCTCGGTGCCGCACATCGCAGACATGCGCTGGACCGCCGCGAAATTGCTGACCGGCATGATGCCCGGCACGATCTCCGCGTCGAGCCCCGCCGCGGCAACGGCATCGCGGTAGCGAAAGAACACGTCCGGCGAGAAAAAGAACTGGCTGATCGCGCGGGTCGCGCCAGCGTCGATCTTGCGCTTCAGATTGTCGAGATCGGCGGTCGCGTCGTTCGAATCCGGGTGGCATTCGGGGTAACAAGCCACCGAAACCTCGAACGGGTGAAGCCGGCGCAGTCCCTCCACGAGCGCGGCGGCATTCTCATACCCCCCTGGATGCGCGGCATAGCGCTCGCCCGCGCGCGGCGGATCGCCGCGCAGCGCGACGATGTGGCGCACGCCGGCCGCCCAATATTCGTTCGCCACCGCGTCGATCTCCTCGCGGGTCGCCTCCACGCAGGTGAGGTGCGCCGCGGCCGGGATCGCGGTTTCGCGCGCGATCCGCGCCACCGTCGCATGCGTACGCTCACGCGTGGTTCCGCCCGCGCCATAGGTGACCGACACGAAGCGCGGGCCAAGCGGCGCCAGCGTGCCGATCGAATCCCACAAGGTCGCTTCCATCGTCGCCGATTTGGGCGGGAAAAATTCAAAGCTCACGTCGATGTCGCCCGCCACGTCGGCGAACAGCGGCGCTTCGAGCGCGTGTCGCGCTTCTTCGAGTTGGTTGATCGAAAGGGTCATGCCGCCTTTACCTCGTGAATGGTGCCGCGCTGCGGCGTCTGGCCGCCGGCCGCGGGCTTGCGCCCGAGCCAGATCTTCACCGTGAGTTCGCCGCCTTCCAGCGTTTCGGTCTGTTCCACCACGAGCCCCGCGGTGTCGAACCAGCCTTCGATCTGCGCGTCCGAGAAGCCGAGCCGCGTATGCGCATCCTTGGCGCGTAGCTCCTCGCGATCATGCGGCGCGAAATCCGCGATCAGCAGCCGCCCGCGCGAGGCGAGCGCCCGCGCGGCCTCCACGATCGCGGCGCCCGGCTGCTGCGCGTAATGAAGCACGTGATGGACGATCGCCACATCGGCGCCGGCATCGGGCACCGGCAGCGAATACAGATCGGCCTGGCGCAGTTCGGCATTGGCGAGCCCGCGTTCGCCAATCTTGGCGCGCGCGATTCGAAGCATTTCCGAGCTGCGATCGATGCCAAGCGCGGTGCTGGCTCGCGGCGCGAACAGCTCGATCATGCGCCCGGTGCCGGTGCCGATGTCGACCAGGCGGCCCAGCGGCGCGTCGCCCAGCAGCCGCTGCATGGCGCCTTCCACTTCGCTTTCCGGGATATGGAGCGAGCGGATCCCGTCCCACTCACTCGCATGCGCCTCGAACCATTGCGAGGCGGAGGCCGCGCGATCGGCCCGCACGGCCGCAAGACGAGCGGCGTCCGTCGCCCCTTCCGCATCCGCCGCTGCGCCATCAAGCGCGTCGATCGCAGCCAGCACCGGATCGACCAAGCGCTTCGCCCCGAGCGCGACGAACACCCAGCTGCCTTCCTTGCGACGCTCGGTCAGCCCGGCATCGCAGAGGATCTTGACGTGGCGGCTGACGCGCGGCTGGCTCTGGCCGAGCACCAGCGCCAATTCGCCGACCGATAGTTCCATGGTCCGCAACAGGCGGAGGATGCGGAGGCGCGACGTATCCGCCAATGCACGAAAGGTTTCCAACGCCTGGGTCACGCGAACAGATATAAAGATATCTTTATATCTCGTCAAACGAAGAGAGATCGTCGCGCGGGCACGTGCAACAATCGTTGCGGACCCAAAACGCCCGCGCGACGTTTGACGCGCTGACGCCGCGTGCGGCCTCGGGTAAACACACAGGGAGAGAGTTGATGAAGTTTTTCGCCATCGCCGCCGGTCTGGCCACTGCCGCAGCGCTGGGCGCTTGCAGCCCGCAGGCCCAGAACGAAACGGCCGAAGCCGCAAACGCCGTCGGCTCGGATGTCAGCGCCACGACCGCGAATGCGGTTGAGGACGTGGATGCGGCAACGGACGAGGCACTGGGTTCGGCCGAGGCATCGCTCGACAATGCCGGTGCGCGCGCGGAGCGTGGCGCCGAGCGTACGGGTGCCGCCATCTCGAACTCGGCTGACCGTGCTGCCGACGCGACCGGCAATGCAATGGTCAACGCCGGCAACGAACTTCGCGATCGGTGATCCGGCATCCGGGGGGAGCGTGGCTGACGCTCCCCTTTCTATTGCTGATCGGCGCCTGCTCCAGCGATCCGGCACCGCCCGGCACGCCGACATCCGATGAGGAGCGGCAACTGAACGAGGCGGCGGAAATGCTGGAGGCGAACAGCGTCGCGCTCGACAATCTTGAGAATGGAAATTTGAATTGAAGCAGCGTCTCGGCTCGTCCGACCTCGAAATCGCGCCGCTGGTATTGGGCGGCAATGTCTTCGGTTGGACTGCTGATCGAGATGCGAGCTTCGCCGTGCTCGACGCCTTTGTCGCCGGCGGCGGCACCATGATCGACACGGCCGACGTTTACTCTGCCTGGGTGCCGGGGCACCAGGGCGGCGAGTCCGAAAGCATGATCGGCGAATGGCTGAAAGCATCGGGCAAGCGCGACCAGGTGCTGATCGCGACGAAGGTGGGCATGCTGCCGGGCGAAGGCGGCGAGAAGCTGGCGCCGGCGCGGATCGCGGCGGCCTGCGACGCGTCGCTCAAGCGGCTCGGCACCGATCGCATCGACCTTTATTTCGCGCATCAGGATGATGAGGCGACGCCGCAGGAGGCCGCACTCGAGGCATTCGCGAAGCTGGTGGATGCCGGGAAGGTGCGTGTGCTCGGCGCGTCCAATTTTCATGCCGCACGGCTGAAGTCCACCAATGAAAAGGCGCGGGCTGCTGGCCTGCCGCGCTACGACGCGCTGCAACCGGAGTATAATCTGGTCAGCCGTCACAAGTTCGAGGGCGAACTGCAGAATTATTGCGTGGAGTGGAATATCGGCGTGGTGCCATATTACGGCCTCGCCTCCGGGTTCCTCTCCGGCAAATATCGATCGCGCGAGGACTTGTCCAAGAGCGTGCGTGGCGGCCGGATGGGCGACCTGCTGGAGGGCCATGGCCGCGCAGTGCTGGAGGCGCTCGACACGGTGGCCGAGGAGACGGGCGCCACACTTGCGCAAATCTCGCTCGCCTGGTTGATCGCGCAGGAAGGCGTCACGGCGCCGATCGCCAGCGCCACCAGCGTGGCGCAGATCGAGGATCTCCTGCCGGCGATGACCCTGACGCTGTCGGCGGAACAGCTGGATCGCCTGACGGTTGCCGGCGCCTGACTGACGCCCACGCCGAGGCCCGGCGCATCCGTTCGCGGGGCGACGGTGGTGGGCCCGGCGCAACCCTGTTACGCTCGTTAACCGTGTCGTATCAGTCCACCGCAACCATCCCGGGCTAAGGCTGACCTCATGTTTTCACGCGGACGCCTGCTGCTCGCCCTGCTTGCCGTTGCCCTTGGCGCGGTGATCTTTGTTGCGACCCGCACGCCTGCTCCAGCGCCGCAGTCGCAGGTCGCGGCAGCGCGCTCGCCCACTCCGACACCTGATCGCGCACCGGCGCCAGCCCCCGTTTCAACGCCGGCGCCCGATCCGGACGCTTATACCGTCAAGTCGATCCTGCCGATCGATGGCCCCATGAAGCTGGGCGATCATCATTGGGATGAAAGCGCAGCGCCTGCGACGGGCACGATCGTGATCACGGTCGACCTCGCCGCGCAGGTGCTCAGCGTCTTCCGCGACGGGCATGAGATCGGCGCGGCAGCGATCCTCTTCGGCGCGGATGCGAAGCCGACCCCGCTGGGCGTCTATCCCATCACGCAGAAGAGCAAGGATCACGTCTCCAATATCTACAACGCCCCTATGCCGTACATGCTGCGCCTGACAAATGACGGCGTCGCGGTGCACGCCAGCGAGGTGGCCGAAGGATATATGACGCACGGCTGCATCGGCGTGCCGCTTCCTTTCGCCAAGAAGCTGTTCGAAACGGTGAAGCTCGGCGACAAGGTGATCATCACCCGCGGCGAGACGCTGGAGCTGGGCCAGGCGGTGAAGGCGGCCTAGCGCCGGCACCAATCTCCAGCCAACAATCTCAGGTCATCAATCACCGGCAAAGGTTAGCGCGGTGATCCGCCGCTCCCGCTCGTTGATCGTCAGCGCGCGCCCGGCCGGCGCGGCGGCGCGTTGCGGGCAATCCTGACGAAAGCATTGGCGACATCCCAGGCCGATCGGCATCGCCGGGCCGGCCAGATCAAAGCCACCCGCGGCCGCCAGCGTGCCGGCATGGTCCGCCGCCACCCCGATGCCGATCGCGAACTCCGCGGAGATCATGCCGTAGCGCTGACCCTGCGGCGTCACGGTGCGCGCCATTGTCAGCCACCGCTCGCCATCCTCCAATTCGACCAGCTGGACCATCAGCTGGCCGGGGCGGTCGAACGCGTGGTGAAGGCGCCAAAGCGGGCATCGACCCTCTGCCTCGACGAGCGCGGCACCGCTCGCACCGGCATAGCGTTTGGATGACTGACCAGCGCGATCGACGCGGACCATGAAGAACGGCAGGCCGCGCGCACCGACCCGCTGCAAGGTCGTCAACCGGTGCGCGACATGCTCGAACCCCGTGCCGAAGCGGCGTTGGAGCAGCTCGATGTCATAGCCGGTCGCCTCGCACGCGCGCAGGAAACGGGCATAGGGCATCATGACGGCGGCGGCGAAATAGCTGGCAAGGTGTCGCCGGAACAAACGGTCTGCGGCGATCTGACCAAAGCCTGCCCCGACTACCAGCGCGTCGATTTCCGCCCGGGCCTCGATCAGCGCTAATTGGAACGCGGCGGCAAAGGTGCGGCTGGCGGGATCGAGCAGTTCGGAGAGCTGGAGCTGGCGCGCATGCAGGTCCAGCCGTCGCAGCACGTCCGGCAGCACGTCGACGGGAAGGACACGGATGGCAATACTATGCCTGACGCGCAGCCGCTCTGACATGGCGCCGTACAGATCGCCTGCGCCCAATCGCAGCTCGTCGGCCAGCGCCTCGGCCGCGACATCCAGATCGGGGAAATGGTTGCGCCAGCGCCCGATCTCGCGGCGGACGAGCGCCACCGGATCATCGGTGGGCGCTGCGGTGGCGGCCCCCTGCCCCATCCGGTCGAACGCGCGCGCGAACGCCTCCGCACCGCCGGGTGCCGCGGCGAGCCATTCCTCCAGCTCGTTGCGGTCAATCTCGAGGTCGGCGAACATCGGATCGGCCAGTCGCCGGCGCATCGCATCGCGCCCGCCGCCAGGCTCCGCCGCGGTCAGCGCGCGCGGATCGAAATCAAAGGTTTCGGCCAGCTTCACCAGCAATGTCGCCGACACCGGCCGCTGGTTGCGCTCAACCAGATTGAGGTAGCTCGGGCTGATCCCTAGCATCTCGGCCATGGCGGCTTGGCTCAACGCCTGCTGCCGCCGCAGGCGCCGCACCACATGCCCTGCCATCAGTTTGCGCTCTGCCATGGCGGAGACCGTGGCGCCGCGCAGAGATGCTGTCAATTCTTTACAGAAAGACAACGTCGGACAACGTTGAAGCGACCCGGTGACACGGAATAGCTGGTCCACCGCATTGTGAAACCGCCCGCCATGCTGTTCTTATGATCGCAGTTGTAAGCATTCACACAGGAGGAACGACCATGGACGCTACCCCGCAGCGCAGCCGCGCCGTTTTCTCGACCGAGGACTTCGGCCTCATGAAGGAAGCCATCGGCGAGTATATCAAGAAGATCGCCGACGATCCCCGCTCGGCCAAATTCTCGAACCTGTACCACCGCCTCGGCCGCCTCGGCTGATCGACCCTTCTTGCGGGTTCGGTCCCGCGTGCCATCATCGGCGACAGGAACAATCATGACCTACCAGGAACAGACCAGCCAGATCGGCCAGCTCGTTGCCAGCTACAAGGGCACGTGGGATGGGATCGACGCTGAATCCGTCGCGCGGATGCGGCTGCAGAACCGGTTCCGCACCGGACTCGACATCGCGCGCTACACCGCGGCCATCATGCGTCGTGACATGGCCGCTTATGATGCAAATCCGGCCGAATACACCCAGTCGCTGGGCTGCTGGCACGGCTTTATCGGCCAGCAGAAGCTCATCTCGATCAAGAAGCATTTCGGCACTACCAAGGGGCGGTATCTGTACCTCTCCGGCTGGATGGTCGCCGCGCTGCGGAGCGAGTTCGGCCCGCTGCCCGACCAGTCGATGCACGAGAAGACCAGCGTTCCGGCGCTGATTGAGGAACTCTACACCTTCCTGAAGCAGGCCGACGCCCGCGAACTCGGCATGATGTTCCGCGATCTCGACAAGGCACGGGAGAGCGGCAACGAGATCGAGGCGCAGCGGCTGACGCAGGTGATCGACAATTACGAGACGCACGTGGTGCCGATCATCGCCGACATCGACGCCGGCTTCGGCAATGCGGAGGCGACGTACCTCCTCGCCAAGAAGATGATCGAGGCAGGCGCCTGCGCGCTGCAGATCGAGAACCAGGTGTCGGACGAGAAGCAGTGCGGCCACCAGGACGGCAAGGTCACCGTGCCGCATGAGGATTTCCTCGCGAAGGTCCGCGCCTGCCGCTACGCTTTCCTCGAGCTCGGCGTCGACGACGGCATCATCGTGACCCGCACCGACTCGCTCGGCGCTGGCCTCACCAAGCAGATCGCCTTCTCCAAGGAGAAGGGCGACATCGGGGACCAGTACAACAGCTTCCTCGATTGCGAGGAAGTGACCGACCTGTCGACGCTGCGTGGCGATGTCGTGATCGAGCGTGACGGGAAGCTGATGCGTCCGAAGCGCCTGCCGTCGAACCTGTTCCAGTTCCGCGAAGGAACCGGCGCCGACCGCTGCGTGCTGGATTGCATCACCAGCCTGCAGAATGGCGCCGACCTGTTGTGGATCGAGACGGAGAAGCCGCACATCGAACAGATCGCGTCGATGGTTGACCGCATTCGCGAGGTGATCCCGAACGCGAAGCTGGTGTATAACAACTCGCCCAGCTTCAACTGGACGCTGAACTTCCGCCAGCAGGTGTTCGATGCCTGGGTGGAAGCCGGCAAGGACGTCTCGGCTTATGATCGGGCGAAGCTGATGAGCGTCGACTATGACGACACCGATCTGGCGGCAGAGGCCGACGAGCGGATCCGCACCTTCCAGAAGGATGCGGCTGCGCGGGCCGGCATCTTCCACCACCTCATTACCCTGCCGACCTATCACACCGCGGCGCTGTCGACCGATAATCTTGCCAAGGAGTATTTCGGCGAGGCGGGCATGCTCGGCTACGTCAAGGGCGTGCAGCGCAAGGAGATCCGGGAAGGGATCGCCTGCGTGAAGCACCAGAACATGTCGGGCAGCGACATCGGCGACGATCACAAGGAATACTTCGCCGGTGAGGCCGCGCTGAAGGCCGGCGGCGCCCACAACACGATGAACCAATTCGCAGCCTGATGCGCATGGCGGCGGCGATGCCGCCGCCGCGACGCACAGGCTCGGCCGTGGCGCCGCCCGGCCGCCAAGTTCCTGGGGAGGAAGGATACCCGTCGATGGCTCGCCATCGGCGGGTATTTCCATGGGGGAGGCAGTGCGACGCGCGGCGATTCAAAGGCTTGAGTGGCAGGCCGCACAATGACAGAACCGACCGCATGACGCGTTTCATCGCCATGCTCGCCGCGATGCTGCTTTCCCTGGCGGCGCTGCCCGCCCATGCGGCGGTACTCATCACCTTCTGGAGCCATGAATTCGGCAACCATTTTCCGCATGCGTTCTTCACGCTGCGCGGAACGCCCGATGCGGGGGGCGAGCCCGTGGATCTCAATTATGGGTTCACGCCCAAGGCGATCACCCCCGCGATCCTGTTCGGCCCGGTCGCCGGGCGGATCGACATCGCCAAGCGCGGCTACATGGATGGGAGCGACGCGCAATTCTCGCTTGTGCTCACCGACGCGCAATATGCGAGCATCCTGCGGCTGGTGGACGAATGGGACGAGAAAAAGGGTGACGGCACCTATCGGATGAACACCCGCAATTGCGTGCATTTCACGCAGGAGGCGGCGCGGCGCGCTGGGCTCACGCAGGTGGAATTTCCCGGCCTGATGAAGAAGCCGCGCTCGTATCTGAAGGCGGTAGCAACCGCCAATGCCACTCAGGTGACGGTGATCGATCGTCACGGGAAGGAATATCTGGCGTCCCTAGAAGCCGAGCGGAAGCCTGTGGTGCCAAGCGCGATCAACGCCCCTGCTGCTCCTGCTGCTCCGCTTGCGGTGAATTGACTGGTTGGCGAAGGATCAGGACACCGCAGGCACCAACTCAATCACGTCGACCAACGACTCAAACGCCGGCAACGGGAGAACGAGCCGCCACCGCCGCTCGGCGACGCGGTCCACGAAGCCGGCCATGTCACGATCAATGTCCCGACCATAAGCGATCGGGCGCGTTTCACCCGCCAGCATCAGTGTGCCGAGGAACACGGGACGACCAGCAGGGTCGGGGAAAATGCGCCCAATCGGCCGCTGCGATCCGCTCGTTTTTTCGAAGCGGAGCAGCGCGCCCTCGCGCTCGATGCGGCAGGCGAAGTTTGGATAGGCGGTGAAGTCCCGCATGCCGCGGCCCTTTGCCCCAAGCTTGAACACTCGGCACCGATAGTTTCCTGGCGACGGCAAGGGATCGGCGAGCGACACGTCGGGAACAAGCAAGTCCCCCTGCGCGGCGATCGCCGGCCCGGCGCCGCTGGCGCGTGCACGGGCCAGCGCGTCGAGCCACGCCGATCGCCATTTGCGCAAGCGGTCGCGGTCGGCGAGCGTCGCGGTGGTACGCCAATCGACCGGCAGTGCCGCCACTGCACCCGTCGCAGCAGGCAAGCTTTCTGGCGCGCCGTGCCGGCCTCCGCACCCAACGAGCGTCACTGTGGCCAGCACCAAAACGAGCGCCTGCTTCATGCTGCCGACCCTTTCTTTTGCAAGGGGCTAGCTTGCGATCAGGCAGCGGTCCAGCCGCCATCCACCGAAAGGTTTGCGCCGGTGATCGACGCCGCCTCATCGCGGCACAGGAACAGGGCAAAGGCCGCAACCTGCTCCGGCGTCACGAACTTCTTCGTCGGCTGGGCCGATAGCAGCACGTCATTGATCACCTCGTCCCGGGTCAGGCCGCGCGCCTTCATCGTGTCCGGGATCTGGTTTTCGACGAGCGGCGTCCAGACATAACCGGGCGAGATGCAGTTCGCCGTGATGCCATCAGCCGCCACCTCCAGCGCCACCGTCTTCGTCAGTCCCACCAGGCCGTGCTTGGCCGCCACATAGGCAGACTTGTTGGGGCTGGCGACGAGGCTATGCGCAGACGCCGTCGAGATGATCCGGCCCCAGCCGGCGCTGCGCATATGCGGCACGGCGGCGCGCATGACGTGAAACGCGCTCGTGAGATTGATCGCAATGATCGCGTCCCATTTGTCCGCGGGAAACTCCACCAGCGGCGCAACATGCTGAATGCCGGCATTGTTGACGACGATGTCAGGGCCGCCGAGCTCCGCGTGGCAGCGCGCGACCATCGCGGCGATCGCGCCCGGGTCCGTCATGTCAGCATTGTCATGCAGCGCCCGCGCGCCGCTCGCTTCCCCCAGTGCCGCGCACTGCCGGGCGATGGCATCCGGGTCGCCGAAGCCGTTGATCATGACGGATGCGCCAGCGCTTGCGAATGCACTGGCGTAAGCAAATCCGATCCCTGACGTAGAGCCGGTCACGAGCGCGGTCTTGCCCTTCAGAAACATGAAGCATCCTCTCTTCGCGGTGTGTCCCTGCCCAGGCTCATCGTCCTGCGGCACCATTTCGAGCGGATGGACGGGCGCTGGGCGATCCTGCGCGCAGGGGGCGGGCATGATCAAGCCGGAAGCGTTGCAACCCCATTTCCCGTTCGCGCATTCATGCCGCATCGGTAACGAAGGAACACCGCGATGCGGCTCGACGATTTCGACAACAACATCAACGTCGAGGATCAACGGGGGCAAAGCTTTGGCGGCGGGGGTGGGGGCGGCCTGCTGCTAGGCCTGCTGCCGTTGATCGGTAGCCGCTTCGGCTGTGGCGGCATCGTGGTGGTTCTGCTGATCTTTGCGGTGTTTGGCGGGCTGGGCAATATCGGTGGCCTGCTGACGGGCGGCGGCAGCGCGCCGCCAACCCAGGTTGGCCGGAGCGGCGTCGGCAGCGCGGGTGGCGGCGGCGCCGCAGCGGCCTGCTCGGTAGATGCAGCGACCCGATCGACGTGCAACGCGTTCTCGTCGGCAGAAAATACGTGGGAGCGTCTGTTCGCCCAGTCCGGTCAGCGGTTCGAAGCGCCCAAGCTCGTCTTCTACGGCGGCCAGGGCATGTCCGGCTGCGGCGCGGCTTCGTCGGCGATGGGGCCGTTCTACTGCCCTTCGGACCGCGGCGTGTATATCGACACGAGCTTCTTCCAGGAACTGGAGCAGCGTTTCCGCGCAGCGGGCGACTTCGCCCAATATTATGTCGTTGCGCATGAATTCGGCCACCACATCCAGACGCTGACCGGCGCATCCGAACAGGTGCGCAACGCCCAGCGGGGTGCCAGCAAGGCGGAAGGCAATGCGCTTTCGGTCCGGCTCGAGCTGCAGGCCGATTGCTACGCCGGTGTGTGGGCGGCGCAGAATCGCGACCGACTCGAAGCCGGCGACATCGAGGAAGGCATGCGTGCCGCCGAGGCGATCGGCGATGATACGCTGCAGCGGCAGGCGCAGGGCCGTGTGGCGCCGGAAAGCTTCACCCATGGCACGTCCGCGCAGCGCCAGACGTGGCTGCGCCGCGGGCTGGAAAGCGGCGATCCGGCGGTCTGCGATACGTTCAGCGGCGCGATCTGATCGCGCCGTTCGATCGTCGATTGCTCGCGCAGGAAAGAGGCCGGGGCGTCCACCCCAGCCTCTCCCTGCACTTGGCGCGGCCAGCATCGCCGGCGCGCGCGGCGATCAGATACGAACCAGCATCTTGCCTTTGTTAGCGCCGGTGAAGAGGCCGAGGAAGGCGTCGGGCGCGGACGCCAGACCATCGAACACGGTCTGTTCGCGGGTGAGGCGGCCTTCGCCAAGCCAGCGCATCATGTCAGCGTAGAAATCGGCGGCACGGGCCATATGGTCGCCGACCAGAAAGCCCTTGATCGTCAGCCGGGCCCCGATCACCTTGGCTAGGTATTTCAGCGATTGCGGCTGGCCTTCATTGTAAATGTCGATCATTCCGCAGATCGCAAAGCGCGCGTGCATGCGCGCAGCGAGCAGCGCGGCATCGAGGTGATCGCCGCCGACATTGTCAAAATAGACGTCGATCCCGCCAGGCGCTGCCTCGGCTAGCGCTTGCACCACATTGCCCGGCTTGTAATCGATCACCGCATCAGCGCCGAGCGACTTCACCCAATCGCACTTCTCAGCTCCGCCGGCAGACCCGATCACCGTCATGCCCTTGGCCTTGGCGATCTGCACCACCGTTGAGCCGACCGCACCGGCAGCGGCGGAGACGAACACGGTTTCACCCTCTTTTGCCTGCGCGACATCGAGCAGGCCGAAATAGGCGGTCATCCCCGGCATGCCGAACTGGCCGAGGAATGCTTCCTCCGGCACGTCAACCGGCGGCAGCGGCTGCACCTGACCAGCGGGCAGAACGGCTTCCTCGCGCCAGCCGAGCATGTGCTGCACCTTGGTGCCGACCGGGACGCTCGCGGCACGGCTTTCGACCACTTCGCCGATCGCTCCGCCCTGCATCGGCTCGCCGAGCGCGAACGGCGGAACGTAGCTTTTCACGTCGTTCATTCGCCCGCGCATATACGGATCGACCGACAGCCACCGATTGGCGATTCGGACTTCATTTTCCCCGAGCGGCACTGAGGGCTGATCGACCAGCGCGAAGTCGCCGAGCTGCGGCATGCCCTTCGGGCGCGAGTGCAAGGTCCAGGCACGCGGCATCATTCTCTCCCATTTTTGCGGTTGATCGGGATTATGCCTGAGCGCCTGCCGCAAAGCAAAGAGCCCGGGCGTCAACCCGGGCTCCCCGCTCACCTGGCCGCAGAGGGAAACGGCCGGTGGTTGGCTGAGGTCAGCTCAATAGGTGCCGGAGAAGCTGCGATTGAGGTTCGTGCGGCGCTGATTGTCGCCCTTCTCGCCGCCGCGGTTCTCGGTCCGATCACCATAGCCGAACAAGGCGGGATTGCCTTCCTCGTCGCGCCAGTGCTTCTTTGCTTCGTCCGCCGTCTTCGACAGCGTTACGTTCGTGTCGACGGATGCGATCCAGCTTGACGGAATGGAATGGTGGTGGCCCTCGGCCTCCGGGTCGTTCTTCGTCAGCAGGATGCGGTCGCCGCGCACCTTGTCAACCGTGCCCACGTGGGTGCCGTCGGCGCCAACGACATCCATGTGCTCCTTGACCTGGTTCAGCGACTCGCGCTGCGTCTGCCGATTGGTGCGCCAGCTGGAGAATTCGTTCTCGAACTTGCTGCGGTTCTCGCGGCGATATTCGTCATAGTCGCGGTCAAGCGCCGCGATCTGGCTGCGCCGCCACGAACCGTAATCAGAGTCGCGGTCATGGGAATTCCGATCGCCGTAGCCGCCCTCGTCGTAGCGCATATCGGCCTCGCGGCGGCGCTCCGCCTCGTCATCGCCGAACCACGAGCGAACCTCGTCCCCTGCGCGCGCAAAGAAGCCGCGATCGTCATAATCATAGCCCTGCGGGACACCGCTGTATCCGCCGCGCTGGCCGTTGCCGCCGCCGCCCATTCGGTCGTTACCCATGCGGTTGCCGCCCATTCGCGGGCGCTGACCGCTGAACTCCTGACTGCGGGAGCGATCGCCATTGTCGAACCGTTGTCCGCCGCCATTGCCATAGCTCTCACCGCCATACGCCCGGCTGCCGTATCCACCGCCACGGTGGTCATCCGAGCCATAGCTGGACCGTCCATAGCGATCACCCGACGACTGGCCGAAGCCAGAGCCGCCGCTGCCGCGCTCGCCCCAGTCCCGCGTGTCATTGTCCCGGCCGCTCCACGCGCGCTCGCCGCCGCGGGGGCGCCGGGAATTGTCCGAGCCGTAGCTCCGGTCGCTGTCGCCGCGCTCACCATAAGGCACAAAATTGCCGGTGTAGTCGCGGTCGTTTTCGCGGTCGCTGTTCCCATCATGGCTACGATCGAATGCGCCGGCGGCACGGTAATCGCGCGCGCTGGAATAGGTGTAATCCCGCCCCGATCCGTAGTCCCGGCCGAAGTCCTGCGGATCGCCGCGGCCGCTATAATCGCCGCGCGGATAACGCTCGTAGCCCATGTCCCAACTCCTTCGTCTGCGGACAGCGCCGGGCCGTGATGCCCGGTCACGATGTTGATTCAAGTTACAAGGGAGGGGAATGTTCCGCTCGCTTCGGCCGTTTTCGGCCGGCAGCCACATGGCAGCGACCAGTCGTCGACACCGATCTGCGGCAGCGTGAGAAGCCGTTGCATCACGGCGCGGCGCAAGCTAGAGGCGACGCTCCGGCATAGCCGGGTCCGGGCGGGGCCGTAGCTCAGATGGGAGAGCGCTGCAATCGCACTGCAGAGGTCAGGGGTTCGATTCCCCTCGGCTCCACCAGCCCGTCACCACCGCTCACCTCCCCCGATTACTTGATGCATTTGCCGCGGCGCAGCGTGACTTTCCTGCGTCCTCGCCGTTAAGCCGGTCGTATGAATGACGATCTGCCCGAAGCGATTCCCGCCGCTACCCTTATCATCTTCCGCGAAGCCACGGACGGCCCGCCCGAACTGCTGATGGTGGAACGTGCCAAGGCAATGGTGTTTGCCGGCGGCGCCATGGTGTTTCCCGGCGGACGGATCGATCCTGGCGACCATGCGCTTGCGGCGCTGAACGGCGGCGGTGACGAGATGGCGGCGAGGATTGCCGCTGTCCGCGAGACGATCGAGGAGGCCGGCCTGCCGATCGGGCTTTCGTCTTTACCCACCGGAGAGCGACTGGTGCAAATACGGGCCGCATTGCATGGCGGTGCCACGCTGGCGGAAGCGCTCGCGGAAGCGGAGGCGACGCTTGATCTGGCGCAACTCGTGCCATGGGCGCGGTGGCGGCCAGCACACCGCAACATGCGCATCTTCGACACCCGCTTCTACCTCGCGGAACTGCCTGCGGATGCGCCTCATGCAACCGTTGACCAGACGGAGAACGTCCGGCTGGTGTGGGCTACGGCACACCAGGTACTGGCCGACGCGGATGCCGGTCGGCTCGAGGTGATCTTTCCCACCCGGCGCAATCTGGAGCGGCTGGCGCAGTTCAACAGCTTCGCCGAGGCCGCGGCGCATGCCCACGCGACCCCGATCCGCACGGTCACGCCATGGTCGGAGACCCGAGCCGGCGAGGAGCATCTCTGCATCCCGGATGATTGCGGCTATCCGATCACATCGGAAGTGATCGCGCGCGCCATGCGCGGCTGATGCCGCGCCAGAAGCGCAAGCCCGGGCGTCTGCGCCGTGCCCTTACCTGGCTGGTGTTGCTGGCGCTGTTCGCGCTGCTGGCGCTGCTCGCTTATGGTTGGCTCCGGCAGCATCCGGAGGACACACCGTGGGCACCTCTCGACCTCGCGCGGCCGATCGGGATGTTCACAGGGCGCAAGCTGGTCGCGCTTCGCGGAGACTTTCCGCAATGCCGCGCCCTGCTCGACAGGGCAGGCGTGGAACATACGGTGCTGGCCGAGCATCGCGAAGGCGCGCAATGCGGCTATGCCGATGGGGTGCGCTTCGCTGCGGACGATCCGCATATCTCCCCGTTCGTTCCAGCGCGCTTAGGGTTCGCATGCCCCGTCGCGGCGGCCCTGGCGCTGTGGCAATGGGAAGTGGTGCAACCGGCAGCAGAGCGCCATTTCCGTATGCGGGTAATCGCCATAGAACACCTTGGCAGCTATAATTGCCGTCGCCTTTACGGCCGCAGCAGCGGCGACTTCAGCCAGCATGCGACGGCCAATGCGGTGGACATATCGGGTTTCCGTCTGGCCGACGGCCGACGAGTTACGCTGGTGGCGGACTGGAAGAAGAACGGCGCCGAGGCCGCTTTCCTGCGTGACGTGCGCGATGGTGCGTGCCGCGTTTTTTCTACTGTTCTGTCACCAGACTACAACGCCGCTCACCGCGACCACCTGCACTTCGATCAGGCTGATCGCGGCGCTGCGAGCTGGCGTGCCTGCCGCTAAATCGCGCGGGGCGGAACGACGACCCGCCCCGCCCAGCAGTACCGCGCCGCCGGCTCAATGCGGCAGTGCGCCCGCTTCCACCTTCTCCACCCAGTAGGGGTAAAAGGCGGGCTGTCGTGACGACCAGCCCGATGCGGTAGCGGCCGCTTCGCTGATCGATTGCAGCAGCTTTCGGCGCAGTTCGGGATGAAGATGCGGCAGCGCTGCTGCGGCGCAGAAGGCCCCCGGCAGCCACGGGCGCACCGACGCTCCGATCAGCCGCTCGTATAGGAAGCGATAGGCCGAAAAACTCGAAATTCGCTCCTGCCCGAGATCGAACGCACTCACCGTCGTGAGTGGTCCTAAAAAGCGCTCCACTGCGTCCAAGCCACTGTCATCAGGCACCAACGCGCGGATTTCCGGCAGACGAACATAGTGGCGCGCCTGAGCGCGGATGCTGGCTGCCTCGACAACATCACGCGACCAGCGCGTCAAGGCGTCGTCACGGTCCAACCCGATATCGAGGCTGCGCCTGATATAGCGCTGCGTCGACGCGCTGAAGCTTGCGAATTCCTTCATTTCGGTCAGCGTCATGACGCCTTCCGCCGGCTTCATCCTGGCACCCATTGCGACTACCCCACCCGCATTATCGAAGCCGGGTAATGATGCGCCAGGATGAATGTCATTCCCCTTAACGCCTCGTCTTCCGGCGTTAAGATACGAACATGGCAGTTGCCGCACCGCAACATCGATGCGACGAGCCGATGCTAACTGTTACGAAATTATGTCCGGTGGGATATTCCGGCAACAATCACGCGTCGCGCTGACGCTCTGCTTCTTCGTCATAGCCGGAGGACGGCGCGGGATCGGCGCGCCCCGGCTGCGTGCTGGCGGGCGGATCGGACGCGTCCATGGATTCATCAAGGCCGGCGTCCAATTGCGCGTCCTTATTCCCTGGTTGCTTATCCAGACGCCTAGCGATTGATTCATCGCGGCCGGCATCTTGTGATGGCGGCTGTTTGGTCGGCATGCCCATCTCCTTCGAAACGGAACCTCAACGATCAACGAAGGGTCGGTGTTCCTTGATCATCATTCGGGATCCGTCTGGCTTCGTGCCCGGCTTTCATGATTGCGCGTCCAACCGGCGAACCACCACCGTTTGCGCAAACAAGAACGCAGTGCCGAAAATCGTCATGAAAGCGATGTCGGTGGCATCGCGGCCAACGGCTACTCGCACCATATCCGCGCTATTGGCCATTCCAGTCGCATCAACGAGATGCCAAGCGCCAGCCAGCCATAGTTCCGCTGCGGCGTGGAAGTCGGGCGGGTCGACGCCGGGTGCGTAGACGGCGACGCAGCGCGCGGGGATCTCCGCCGCCCGCGCCAGCGCCACGAGCAGATGGGCGTAGTCCCGACAGACGCCGCGGCGCTCGGCAAAGGTGGTCAGCGCACCGCCACGTAACTGCGTCGCCGCCGAACTATATTCCAGCGCGCCTCGCACCCAATCGATCAGAGCCACCGCCAGCGCGCCGCCCGACAAACCGGCAAACTGCCGCCGGACGAAATGCTCGAACCGGTCGGACTCACAATATCGGCTCGGCAGAAGGTAGCCGACGGTTTCGGGCGGCAGCAACCGAACGGGGGTGGGCGCAAGCTGAGCCAGATTAACCACCGGCCGCTCGACAGTGATTACGGCGCGGTAATCGGCCATCAGCCGCTGGTCCGCGCGCGCCCAGCACCGCTGCCCGATGCCTTCCTCACCCGCCACGGCGCGGATCGGGTTATCGGAATAAATTACCAGCGATTCGGATTCGATCCGCTGGTCGGGCAGCGCGGCAGCCTCGATCTGCAACAGGACGTCTGCCGGCTCGGGGAAGGCGTAATCGAGATGGACATCGATCGAGAGCCGCATTGCTCGCTCCTGGCGGGTTGGCAGTCGGTTATCGCCGCCGTTGTTGTCGATAGCCGCTTCGTGGGCGGCATTCGAGCCGCTGATGGAGCCGGCGCACTGCCGCTCCGAACAAGCGCATGGATGACAAAAGAAAAGGCCCGGCGGGTTTCCCCGCCGAGCCTCATGTCTCAGCCTCGTCGCCGCTTATTCGCGGCTACCGAGGAACGAGAGCAGGAACTGGAACATGTTGATGAAATCAAGGTACAGCGACAGCGCGCCCATGATGATCGCCTTGCCCATCATGTCCGTGCCGGCAACATGCTCGTACATCAGCTTGATACGCTGTGTGTCATAAGCGGTCAGGCCGGCGAACAGCAGCACGCCGATCGCACTGATGCCCATCTGCAGCGCCGAGCTCTGCATCCACAGGTTGAGCAGCGAAGCGACGATCAGGCCGACAACGCCCATGATCAGGAACGTGCCGAACGCCTGCAGATTACGCTTCGTCGTGTAGCCGTAAACGCTCAGCGACAGGAACGCGACTGCGGTGGCAAAGAAGGTCGTGGCGATCGAGCTGCCGGTGTAGACGAGGAAAATCGTCGACATCGACATGCCCATGACGGCCGCAAACGTCCAGAAGATCGCCTGCGCTGCACCGGTCGACAGTCGATTGATGCCAAAGCTCAGCACCATGACGAACGCCAGCGGCGAGAACATGATGACGTATTTCAGGATGCCCGGCGCCATGAAGATCTGCGCCGCCAGGCTTTCACGCCCGCCACTGGCGAACAGCAGCGCGACGATGCCAGTGAGGAGCACGCCGGATGCCATGTAGTTATAGACAGACAGCATGTACTTGCGCAGGCCCGCATCATAAGCGGTGCCGCGCGTGCCCGGTACGCTCGCGCCGAACGCGCTCGCGGTCGGACGGGGGTCGGACCAGTTGGCCATTGTCGATTCACTCCTTCGTCCGGCAATTGGCCGGATACACCTGTGAATATTGCGTGCGGGACGCTAAAGTTCAAGTTCGCGCAGGGCGTGCAACAGTTCGTCACAATGGAAAATCGCCGATGCATCGCCTGTTCGTCGCGCTTCGCCCGCCTCCCGCTATCCGGGACGCGCTTGCCGATGTGATGGACGGGATCGCTGGCGCACGGTGGCAGGATGATGACCAACTGCATGTGACCCTGCGCTTCATTGGCGCGGTGGATCGACCCATGGCCGAAGACGTGGCTGCCGCACTAGGCGCCATCCAAGCGTCGGCGCCCACCGTCGCGATCTCGGGCGTCGGGCGGTTTGGCCAGCGCGGGCGCACCGAAGCGCTCTGGGCCGGGATAGTGCCGCCAGAACCGCTGGCGGCGCTGCATCGCAAGGTCGATCAGGCGTTGGTGCGCGTGGGCCTCGAACCCGAGCGACGCGCCTATCTGCCGCATGTCACGCTGGCGCGCATTGCCCGCGGACTTCAGTTGGAACCGGAAGTGGAAGCGTCGCTCGCGCGGCACGCGAGCCTGACAAGCGAACCTTTCGCGGTCCATCACCTTGTTTTGTACGAAAGCCATCTCGGGCGAAGCGGCGCCAGTTACGAGCCAATCGCCCGCTGGCCCCTGGATTGATCGTCTGTTACGCCCGTCCCGAACAGCCGCATGGGGGATGAGGATGAACACGACCGCGGACGGCGAATATCGCGCCACCGGCTATGCCTGGTACGTACTTTCCATCCTGTTCGTGGTGTATATCCTCAACTTCATCGACCGGCAGGTGATTTCCATCCTGGCCGAAGACATCAAGCGCGACTTGAACCTTCGCGATGAAGACCTGGGCTTCCTCTACGGCACCGCCTTTGGCGTGTTCTACGCGCTGTTCGGCATTCCGCTGGGGCGGCTCGCCGATAGCTGGCACCGCGTCCGCCTGATTAGCGTGGGACTTGCGCTTTGGTCGACGATGACGGCGCTGTCCGGGCTCTCGCGCACGGGCGGTCAGCTTGCCGCGGCCCGCATCGGGGTCGGCATCGGTGAAGCAACGGCCAGTCCGTCCGCGTATTCGCTGATCTCGGACTATTTTCCGAAGAAGCTGCGCGGCACCGCCCTGTCGATCTATTCGGCCGGTATCTATGTCGGCGCGGGTATATCGCTCTTCATCGGCGGTCTGATCGTCCAAAGCTGGAACGCTGCCTATCCGGACGGCGGCCCGTTCGGGCTGGCGGGATGGCAGGCAGCCTTTCTCGCGGTCGGCTTGCCCGGCATCATCTTCGCGATCTGGATCGCCACGCTCCGTGAACCGGTACGTGGGCTTTCCGAAGGTTTGGCGCAGCCGCCGCACCCGGCACCCTTCAAGGTGTTTTTCGAAGAACTGTTGACGATCGTTCCGCCGTTCACGCTGATCGGCGCTGCTCGCCAGGGCACGCGCACCCTGCTGTGGAACCTTGTCGCAGCCGCCGTTACGATCGGAGCGGTGGCGCTTCTTGTCGCCTTTGGCGAGCCCTTGCCGCAGTGGGCGGCGGTTGGCATCGGCTGTTATGCCGTTTTCTCCTGGGCAAGTGCGCTGCGCCTGCGCGATGCGCCCACCTTTGCGCTGATCGTCGGCACGCCGGCTTTCCTGTGCACCGTCGTGGCGTACGGGCTGAACGCTTTCCTGAGCTATGCCGCCGGCTTCTGGGCGGCGCCTTATGCGATGCGCGAATTGGGTGTCACACCGGCGGAGGCTGGGCTGATCCTCGGCGGCATGGGCGCGGTTTCCGGTTTTCTGGGCGTCACCTTTGGGGGCGTCATGGGAGACAGGCTGCGGCAAAGGCATGCTGGCGGGCGCTTGATCATGGTGGCGCTGGGCGCTGTGGTCCCCGTTCCCTTTCTGGCGATCGGCTTCACCGCCGACACGCCAATCGTTCTTTACGCCTGCCTCTTCGTGGCGCAGTTTACCGCCAGCTGGGGCCTCGGCAATTCGGCAGCAACCACGCAGGATCTGGTGCTTCCACGCATGCGCGGCGCCGCGACCGCGACCTATTTCATCGGCACGACGCTGCTCGGCCTTGCCATGGGGCCGTATCTCGCGGGCCGGGTGTCCTCGCTGACCGGCAGCCTGTCCACCGGCATGCTGTCGCTCCTCGTCACCACGCCGATCACGCTTGCCGCCGCGATCGCCGCCTTCCGGCTCGTTCCGGCGGCCGAGGCCAGCCGCGAGGATCGCGCGCGCGCCGCAGGTGAGACCGATTTCAGTTGATCCGGGTGACATTGCGGGTGGCGGCGCTGGTACTGGCGCTGCTACTCGCCCTTCCCTTGCACCTGCTCTGGCGGCTGCTGCGCTTGCCGTCGCCGTGGCCAAAGTGGTTCTTGGGCAGTGTCGCGCGGATCATCGGCGCGCGGCGCCGAACCATCGGCGCACCGCTGCGCCGTGACGTGGTGTTCGTGTCCAATCACCTGAGCTGGATGGACATTCCGATCCTTGCGGGACGCAGCGGCAGCGCGTTCGTAGCCAAGGCGGAGCTGAGCACCGTGCCGCTGGTGGGATGGCTCTGCACGCTGAACGGCACGATCTTCGTCCGCCGCGAGGAGCGCATGGCAGTGGCCGACCAGATCAACGCCTTGCGCGAGGCCTTGGCGGAGGCCTGGGCAATCACGATCTTTCCCGAAGGCACCACGGGAGACGGGAAAGCACTGCTCCCCTTCAAAGCCGCGCTGCTGGCGGTGCTCGATCCGCCCCCGCCCGGCGTGATGGTTCAGCCCGTGCGCGTGGATTACGGCGCAGCGACGACGGAGCTTGCCTGGGTGGGTGACGAGCCGGGCACGGCGCATGCGCGGCGCGTGCTAGGCAGACGCGGCAGCTTTGCCGCTACCGTCCATTTCTGCGAACCATTCGATCCGCGCGACTTCTCGGGGCGCAAGGCGATCGCCGCGGAGGCGCGGGCGCGGATCACGGCCGCCGGTGGCGGATAGGGCTCGCCTCCGCTATAGGCGCAGCCCCATGAAGCCAGCACCAAAAACCTTTGCCGTCAAATCCTTCGGCTGCCAGATGAACGTCTACGACGGCGAACGCATGGCGGAGTTGATGACCGCCGAGGGCATGATCCCCACCGCGGACGCCAATGACGCGGATCTGGTGGTGCTGAACACCTGCCATATCCGCGAAAGGGCCACCGAAAAGGTGTTCTCCGACATCGGCCGGCTGCGCAAGCACGGCCGCGCACCGATGATCGCGGTGGCCGGCTGCGTGGCCCAGGCGGAGGGTGAGGAGATCGTGCGCCGCGCCAAGGTGGACGTGGTTGTCGGCCCGCAAGCTTATCACAACCTGCCGCGGCTGGTGGCGGAGGCCGTCGCGGGCACGGCCGCGCTTGATACTGATATGCCGGCCGCATCGAAGTTCGGCGCCCTGCCCGCCCGGCGCAAGGTTGGCCCAAGCGCTTTCCTCACCGTGCAGGAGGGATGCGACAAATTCTGCACCTATTGCGTCGTGCCGTACACGCGTGGCGCCGAGGTGAGCCGGCCCTTCGCGGCGATTGTGGACGAGGCCAAGGCGCTGGTCGATGCCGGCGCACGCGAGATCACGCTGCTCGGCCAGAACGTCAATGCATGGACCGATGGCGACGGCCGCGGCCTGCATGATCTGATCCGTACGCTGGACCGCATCCCTGGGCTGGCGCGTATCCGTTACACGACCAGTCACCCCAATGACATGGCGCAGGGGCTGATCGACGCACACCGCGACGTCGAAAGCCTGATGCCGTTCCTCCACCTGCCGGTGCAAGCGGGCAGCGACCGGGTGCTCAAGGCAATGAATCGCAGCCATAGCCGCGACTCGTACCTTCGCTTGCTCGATCGGGTGCGCGCTGCTCGGCCCGACATCGCCCTTTCCGGCGATTTCATCGTCGGCTTCCCTGGCGAGACCGATGCCGAGTTTGAAGAAACCATCCGGCTGGTGAACGAAGTCGGCTATGCGCAGGCGTTCAGCTTCAAGTACAGCCCGCGGCCCGGCACGCCGGCGGCCGACATCGCCGATCACATCCCCGAGGAGGTGATGAGCGCGCGCCTTCAACAATTGCAAGGGGCGCTTAACCGCGATCAGCTGGCGTTTAACGAAGCATCGGTAGGCCGGACGTGCGAGGTTCTGATCGAGCGCGAAGGCAAGCTACCGGGCCAGATGCTGGGCAAATCGCCCTGGTTGCAATCGGTCCTTCTTTCGGGAGCGCACAAGATTGGCGACCTGATTTCGGTTTGTCTGACCCATGCTGGACCCAACTCACTGACAGCAATATTCAATCCGGCTTCGCCGACGAAGACAAGTTGTTGACAGCTATCGAAAGAAGCGAGAGGCTGCGGCCAGGAGAGCAGACAGGAGCCGCGATCGACGCCAGCATTTCCGTATTCTGAAGGTCCTCGTCGCGCTTGGTCGATGACCTCCTGGATGTTCGGTGACCGGTCTTCCGACCGGCAGGATGATGGCGTTGGTTGAGCGCGACCCTGTCTGAAGAAACAGGGAGGACCATCAAATGGCAACTGTGGACGCACCCGTTAACGTGATTTGCCAGTGCCCGGCATGTACCAGTGGCGGTACGCACCCGGACGGTAAGATTTGGGACGACGGACGATACGTGGACTTCGGATCGATCGATCCGAACGCTGGCGGCACCTATGCCGGTAAGCCGATCTGGGAAGTCGGGACCATTTCTGCCAACCTGAACCGGACCGGCTATGACTGGTACACCAACAATTACGGCGAGCTGAGCGACGGAGTCCTGAACTTCGGTTTCTGGAAGAACTTCGCGGAAATTTCCAACAGCTACTATGTCAACGCAACCGGCGACGATCTCTTTTCCGAGGCTATGCGCGATACATTTTCCGCTTTCAATGCTCAGCAGCGGCACATTGCCCGAACGTCAATGGGCTTGTGGGATGACCTAATCGGCATCTCGTTTCGGGAAACGAAATCCTTCGATGCCGATATCAACTTCGGCAACACCGACACGGGCGGCGCACAGGCCTATGCCTATCTGCCGTTCGGCAACATCTATGATCAATCTTATCAGACCACTTACGACTTCTCCGAAATCGGGCGGATCAGCGGCGACGTCTGGATCGATGGCTTCGTTTCTTCTAATTTTTCTCCGGTCGGGAATAGCTACTATGCCGTGACCACAATGATCCATGAGATCGGCCACGCACTCGGTCTGAGTCATCCGGGCGATTATGACGCGCTCGACGACAATGATGGCGACGGCGAGCCTGATCCGATCACCTACGCGAACGACGCTGCCTTTGCGCAGGACTCCCGGCAATATTCGATCATGAGCTATTTCGACGCTTATGAAACGGGCGCCCAGCACGTTGATTTCACGCTGGCGAACTTCGCGTATGCGGCAACGCCGCTGGTCCATGACATTGCCGCGATTCAGGCCATCTATGGCGTCGACACGACCACGCGCACCGGAAACACCACCTACGGCTTCAATTCCAACGCCGACCGGGCCGCATACGACTTCACGCTGAACACGCGGCCGATCGTTACGATTTGGGATGCGGGTGGGCGCGACACGCTCAACTTCTCGGGCTGGGACACGCCGTCGATCATCGATCTGAACGAGGGTGCCTTCTCGTCTGGCGGCGGCGTGATCGAATTTCCGACGCTTGAGGAAGTAAACGCCAATCGCGCCGCCCTTGGCTTTGCGCCGCGCACCCAGGCGCAATTCGACTTCTATCTCCAGCTACGCGAGGAACTCGGTCTCGAGAACGGCCTGTTCACCGACAATATCTCGATCGCCTACGGAACGGTGATTGAGAACGCCGTAGGCGGTGGCGGCGATGATCTTATCGTGGTGAACAGCGTGGCAAACCGCGTGGACGGCGGCGCCGGCACCGACACCGTAAGCTACGAAACCGCAACCACGGACGTCACCGTGTCGCTGAATAGCGGCATGGGTTCCGCCGGCGCGGGCGGTGACCGCTACACCAATATCGAGGGTGTGATCGGATCGACCTTTGCCGATCGACTGAGCGGCAATTCGGCCGCGAACATCCTGGAAGGCGGGAAGGGCGATGATCGCCTGACCGGCGGCGGTGGTGGAGACACATTCGTCTTCAAGTTCGCCAATGGCAGCACCGGGATCGATCGTATCACCGACTTCGGGCGCGACGACGTGATCGTCACTGATCGGGCGCTTGCCGATCCGAACAATGACGGCATCATTCGTGTCGGCAGCACGGGCACGCTGGTGCTCGATCGGGATACAGGATCGCGCGTTCTCCTGCAGAACTTCGATGCCGGTGGCGGCATTGAGTTCCTGGGTGAAAAAAACGGCTTGTTCTATTACGGCTATGCTGGCGACACGCCTGGGATCAGCGCTCCTGTGACCAGCGCCTTTGCCGCCGGACGCGTCTATGAGGCGCCAGTTCCATTCGCGCCGGCGTCCGGCGCGGAGCTGTTCGCGCCAAGCACCAGCGAGGGCCTGTCCAGCTTGAATGCCAATGCCTTTGATCTAAGCGACATGCGTCTGGCCGGTGGGTCGGTAGCGGCCAATGGTGGGGGAGCCGGCAGCGGTGCTGCGGCGGGTGGAAGCTTCGACCTTGCGCTCTTCTACGCGCCCTCGGCTTCGATGCATTCGCTGGAGTCGCTTCACTGCGTTTTAGTATGATTTAACGGCCGGCGGCGGATCGTTGCGGTAAATCCGCAACGATCCGCCGCCGTTTCCGTTTGTGCGTCAGATGGGACTTACACTTGCGCGGTGCCGCTGCCACATTGGTGGGGCATGACGCATTTCCAGGGAGCCAGATGAGCCGAAAGCCCGTACCCGCCCAAGCGGGCGATCGCAGCAGGGTCGAACTTACCTTCGACCGTCCTCAACTGCTCAGTGCCCTGTTCGGCCAATACGATCGCCACCTCGTGGCGCTTGAGAACCGGCTCGGGGTGTACATCACCGCGCGAGGCAATCGCGTAGGCCTGGAGGGAACGGCGGAGCAAGTCGCCCTGGCCCGCGATGTGCTCAACGATCTTTATGCCCGTATTCAGCGCGGCGAGGAGGTCGACGGTGGGCTGGTCGATGCGTCCATCGCCATGGCGGCCGAGCCGACACTCGACGGCATCATTTCAGCGGAGAAAACCGGCGGCGCACCGCCGATCATGATTCGTACGCGCAAAAAGACGATCGTGCCGCGCACCCCTGCGCAGGCGCATTACATGCGCGAACTGGTGCACAACGACATGATCTTCGCGCTGGGGCCAGCGGGTACCGGCAAGACCTATCTTGCTGTTGCGCAAGCGGTTGCGCAATTGATCACCGGCAGCGTGCAGCGGCTTATCCTGTCGCGCCCGGCGGTCGAGGCGGGCGAGCGACTCGGCTTCCTTCCGGGCGACATGAAGGAGAAAGTCGATCCGTACCTTCGCCCGCTGTATGACGCGCTTTACGATTGCCTTCCTGCAGAACAGGTCGAGCGCCGAATCGCGAGCGGGGAAATCGAGATTGCACCGATTGCGTTCATGCGCGGTCGCACCCTTGCCGACGCCTTCGTGATCCTGGACGAGGCGCAGAACACGACGCCAGCGCAGATGAAGATGTTCCTTACCCGCTTCGGCGCGAACAGCCGGATGGTGATCTGCGGCGACCCGAACCAAACCGATCTTCCGGGCGGCGTGGCGGCGAGTGGACTTGCCGATGCCACCATGCGGCTGGAGGGCGTCGAGGGGATCGCGATGGTGCGCTTCACTGCCGCGGACGTCGTTCGCCACCCGATCGTCGGTCGCATCGTCGAAGCCTATGAAGGGCGTGACGCGTGAAATCAGCGTGGCTTCGCGGCATCGCGGCTGCATCGCCCGGCCGAGGTTACGGCAGGGCGCGGCTGCCCTGCCCGGGTGCGGCGCATTCGCGTGGCAAGCGCCCAGATAGGTGCACATGGATGTCACATGATTGAAGTCGCGCTTCTGCAGGAAGAGCCCTGGCTTGATGGCCGCTGGGAAGCACTTGCCAACGCGGCTGTCCGCGCCGCGATCGGTTCGACCCCCTTCGGAACGCTGCTCGACACGCGGTCTGCCGTGGAAGTGAGCGTCCGCCTTACCTCCGACATGGAAGTGCAGACGCTTAATTCACAATATCGTGGCAAGGACCAGCCCACCAACGTGCTGTCCTTCCCCATGGTACAGCCGGACCTCATCGATACCGTCAGCCACAATTCCGATGATGGGGAGGTCCTGCTGGGTGACATCGTGCTGGCGCACGGCGTGTGCGTGGCCGAAGCAGCCGAGCGCGGGATCAGCGTGGAGGATCACCTCACCCATCTGATCGTGCATGGCAGCTTGCATCTGCTTGGCTATGATCACATGAGCGACGACGAAGGGGATGCGATGGAAGCGATCGAGCGCGATGCGCTCGCCACGCTCGGCATCGCGGATCCCTATGCCATACGAGAGGACTAAGTGTCCGAGGACCGAAGTAGCGCCGGAAACGGCGAGCCGCATGAAGGCAGTATCTGGCGTGGCCTGCGCACCCTGATCTTCGGGGATTCCGAAGAAGCGACGCTGCGCGATGTCCTGGAGGCGGCCATCGACCGCCACGAGGAAGACCCCGGACCCGAAGCCAAGGGCGATCTGACGCCGCTCGAGCGGCAGATGGTGCGCAACCTGCTCCATTTCAGCGAGCGGGACGCTGGCGATGTGGGGGTGCCGCGTGCCGATATCATCGCGGTGGAAGAACAGACCACCTTTGACGAGATCGTGCACGTCTTCGCGGACGCCGGCGTCAGCCGCCTGCCGGTCTATCGGGAGAAGCTCGATACGATCGTCGGCATGGTCCATATCAAGGACGTGTTCGCGATCCTGGCGGGCGACGAGCCCCGGCCGTCCGACATCCTCGGCCTGATCCGCCAGCCGCTGTTCGTGCCGATGAGCCGCGGCGCGCTCGACCTGCTGGCTGACATGCGGCAGACCCGTGTTCACCTGGCCGTGGTGCTGGACGAATATTCCGGCACCGAGGGCCTCGTCACGATCGAGGACCTGATCGAGGAAATCGTCGGCGAGATCGAGGACGAGCATGATGAAGCCCCCGAGGCCATGCTCGTGCCGCTGGATGGCGGCGCGTGGGAGGCGACGGCCCGGGTGGAACTGGACGAGGTCGGGAAGATCGTCGACCCCCGGCTTGCTGAGGCGGACAGCGATGTCGACACCATTGGCGGGCTGACGGCGGTACTCGCCGGCCGCGTGCCGGAGCCGGGCGATTGTATTGACCATCCCAGCGGATGGCGGATCGAAGTGGTGGATGCAGACGAGCGGCGTATCAACCGCGTTCGCCTTCACCCGCCCGTGCCGGAGCCAGAAGAAGCGTAGCGTCTTCGGCCTCCACATGGTCGCGGGCGGCCTTGCTTAGCGCAGCGGCGGCCTCGGCCATGACTTGTTCGGATACTTTCGGCCAGACCCGACACGGTGAGGCGTTTTTTCCGATCAGCTTGGATCACCGGCACGGCGACGACGTCTGTTCACATGCCGCGCGAGGACGGAGCAAAGCGCGACGTCGTGACAGCCGCGCAACGTGGCAGCAGGCCCCACGCGCCGGCCGCCGCGGCGAAACGAGCATCTGCCGAGCGATGGCGGTGGTGCAATTCGCTCGAATGCCGCTCCAGAGCCTGATCTAGGTTCTTGAGACCGTGCAACAGGAAAGCTGCGCCCAAGGCGGAAAAGCGGTGGTGACAACCGGTATGGAGCCAGCTTTTGCCCTGCAACCGGACGCGGCCTGTGCCGCGGGGCCGGATCAAGCCGGCTGGATCAACCTTTAGCGGAAATTGTCGGCGTAACTTTGCAGCTTCAGCGTCTTTTCGGGCGCGGGCACCACGAGATAGGCGATGCCTTCGCGTTCGGCATATGCCTTCGCAGCTTCCAGCGTTGGAAAGCCTAGGCGCACCTGACCCTGCGTGTCCCCGCTTCCCGCCCAACCGGTAAGCGGATCGGCGCGCTGGGCCTCGTGCGGCTCAAATTCGAGCTGCCAGAGATCGGTGCGGTGCTTGCCCGATTGCATGGCGTTCTTCGGGCGCTGATAAATACGAGCGGTGGGCATAGGCTTGTCCTTATCGTGATCCGCGCGCTCTTGCATCGGCATTTTTCGTTCGCAGCGTGGCGGATGCCGCCGCGGGATCATCCGGCCATGGGTGGCGGGGATAACGACCGCGCATTTCCTTGGCGACCGCGCTCCAGCTTCCCGCCCAGAAGCCCGGAAGATCGCGCGTGGTCTGGATCGGGCGCCCCGGCGGCGAGGTGAGCGACAGCACCAGGGGCACGCGATCCGCGCCGACGGTGGGATGCTCCGACAGGCCGAACAGCGCCTGCACGCGCAATTCCACCCGCGGGCCACCTTCTGCCGCATAATCGATGGCGTGCGTGCTGCCGGCCGGGCTGGTGAAGCTGGCCGGCGCCATACGCTCGATCCGCTGCACCTCGTCCCACGACAACAGGTTGCGCAGCGCGTCCGCCAACGCCCCCGGCGCAATCGCGTCCAGCCGGCGCTTGCCCGACACCAATGCCGGGAGCCAATCGTCGAGCCGGGCCAGCAAGACCTCGTCATCGAAGCTCATCCCGGCATAGATCGCCCGCTGTTGAAACGCGCGCGCGCCATCGCTCCAAGGCAGCAGCGACAGCCCGTGCCGCCGCACCCCGTCCACCAATCCCGCCTCGATCACCGATGGCGCGGCGTCGGCATCCGGCGCGGTGGCCAGACGGATCGCGCCAAGTCGGCGCTCCCGCATGGGACGAACGCTGCCGGTCTCGGGATCGAATTGCGCCAGACGACGCGTTTCGATCCGGTCCCCGAACAATGCGATCACCGTTTCCTCATCGATCGCAACAGCGGACAGGACGCGCGCGCCCGCCGCCATCCCCTGCGTTTCCGCCACTGCCAGCCATTCTTCGCGCGCGAGCGAGGACGCGGGATCGAGTTTGACGCCACGGCCGCCAACCGACGCCCAGCGCTCGCCGGCGCCGTCGCGCCGCCGTGCGATCCGATCCGGAAAGGCGAGCGCGACCGCTACCTCAACGCCTCGCGCCGATGGCGGCAGGGCAATGGCTGCTTCTGACGTCGGCGAAGGCGCCGCACGGCGCCATCGCTCCGCAAGCTGGCGCGCCGCTTTCGCTTTGGGTGAGCCGTCGCCTCTCCACCGGCGGAGGCGCAGCTCCAGATCGGGATCAATACCGCCGAGCCCCCGCTCCCCCAGCAGCACCGCCACCTCGGCCGCTACCCCGGCGAGACCCAGCTCCCCCGCACGCAGCAGCATGTGGGCAAGGCGCGGCGGCATCGGCAAGGCGGCGATGGCTCGGCCGTGCTGTGTCGGGCGACCGTCGGCATCGACAGCCTCCAGCACCATCAATCGGGCGCGGGCTTCGGCGACCGCTGCGTCGGGCGGGGGATCGATCCACGCCAGATCGCGCGGATCGGCCACGCCCCAGATGGCGCTCGCCAGCACCAGGGAGGAAAGATCTGCTTCCACGATTTCCGGCGGATCGAAACGCGGCAGGCCCGCCGTCGCCGCCTCTTCCCACAGGCGGTAGGCCACGCCGGGGCCCTGCCGAGCAGCGCGCCCGGCGCGCTGGGTGACGGAGGCTTGACTCGCGCGCTCAGTCACCAGCCGGGTCATGCCGGCGGCGCGATCGTAGCGCGGACGGCGCGCGAGGCCGGAATCGACCACGACCCGGATGCCGTCGAGCGTCAGGCTCGTCTCCGCGATCGACGTGGCGAGCACCACTTTGCGCTGGCCGCTGGGTTCGCCACGGATGGCGGCGCGCTGGGCGGCGGGATCAAGGCTGCCGTGCAGCCGATGCAGCGCCACGCCTGGGATGCCTTCGAGCCGCTCGGCCGTGCGCTCGATCTCAGCCACACCCGGCAGGAAGGCGAGCACGCCGCCATCCGAATCGCGCAAGGCGGTGCGGATCGCCGACGCCACCGCATCCTCGATCCGGTCATGCGTGCGGCCGATGTGAACCAGGGACAGCGGCCAGCTACGCCCCGCGCTTTCGATGACCGGCGCATCGCCAAGCAGCGCAGCGAAGCGCGCGCCGTCCAGCGTTGCCGACATGGCGACGAGGCGCAGATCCTCACGCAAACCCGCTTGGGCATCAACCGCCAGCGCCAGACCGAAATCTCCATCCAGGCTACGCTCGTGAACCTCGTCGAAGAGCACGGCGGAGACGCCGGCAAGTTCGGGATCGCGCTGGATGCGCGCGGTGAAGATCCCCTCAGTGATGACGGTGACGCGGGTATCGGCCGATCTCTTGGTGTCGAGCCGCGTGGCATAGCCGAACGTCTTTCCCACCGGCTCACCGGCGAGCGCAGCCATCCGCTCGGCCGCGGCACGCGCGGCGAGGCGGCGGGGCGAGAGGAGCAACACCTCGCCGGTGCACCACGGCTGTTCGAGCAGCGCGGGTGCGACGGCCGTCGTCTTGCCCGCGCCCGGTGGCGCCACCAGAACCGCAGACGATCGATCGCGCAGCGCGGCCAGCAAGTCCGGCAGAACGGCATGGATCGGCAAATCGCGGTCGACCATCATCCCCGCCCCGTGGCAGACACGTGCCGCAATTTGAAGTCGCTACACGCGGCGCCCCTGCCCGTCAGCGAAGCGCGGCCACTTCCGGGCGGCGCAGGCAGTCCGCGATGCGTCCTTCATCGCCTCCGCCCGCCTGCTGCGTCACCGGCGGGATCGCGACTGGTGCCCCGACCCTCACCGGGGCGAAGCGGGCGGGATCATAGCCAGCGCAGCGCAGGAGCGCTGACAGCATCCGCGGCGGCGTGTCGCGCGCCTCGTAGCTGAGGCGGAAAGTGCCCCAGTGGATCGGAATTGCGATCGACGGCGCCATGCGATTGAACACGCGCACAGCATCCGGCGGACCGATATGGCTGCCCGAGCCCATCTGGCCCGGCGCGAAGCGAAACGCACCGATCGGCAGCAAGGCGAGCCGGACCGGACCATGCGACGCCGCCTCGCGCGGCCATTCGCCGTTCCCAAGCCCGGTATCGCCAGCGAAGAACAGATTGCCGCCGGGCAAGCGAATGGTGAAGGCGGACCAAAGCGCGCGATTGCGATCAGTGAACCAGCGGCTTCCCCAATGGTGATTGCGCGAGACGATCACCTCCACGCCGGGACGCACGACCGCACGCTGGCCCCAGTCGAGCGCCGTTGCGGGCACGCCCACCTGGCCGATCACGCTGTCGTTGCCGAGGCTGGTGACGACCAACGGGCGATCACGCTGCCAGAGCCGCTTCAAGGTCTGCTGGTCGAGATGATCGTAGTGGTTGTGGCTGACGAGGATGAGGTCGATCTTCGGCAGATCCTCGAAGCGGACGCCGGGCGCCGTCACCCGCGTGGGGCCGAAGCCGAGCGGGCCGGCACGGTCCGACCAGATCGGATCGGTGAGGATGTTCAGCCCTTGCGTCTGCACCAATACGGTGGCGTGGCCGATCCACGTGGCGACCATGCGGTCACCCGCCACCCGCCGCGCCGGTATGCCCGGCGTCACCGCGACCTTCTCGGGCCAGGGTGGGCGACCGTCGCTGCCCGTCAGATTGCGCCAGAGAAAGCCCGAACGGCTGCCGCCCGTTGGCACCCGCAGCGTGTCGGCATCGCCATCCGGATTGAAGAAGCGCTCCCCGTCGAAATGATCGGTCTCGGGGCCACGATAATAGATCCGGTCAAGAAAGCGCGGAACGATCGCGATCGCCAGGCCCGCCGCGATCAGCAGGAACAGCAATGCCGACGCAGCGATCTTCAGAATACGGGCCAACAGCGCTCTCTCGCTACCTTGTTTTGTTTTGAGCAGGGCCAACGCACGGAAACGGGATTCAGCGCAGCCATTCGCTGCGCACGCGATTGGCCTCCATTGATCTGCTCACCTCCACCATGAAGGCGACAAGGCTGGCGATCAGCAGCAACATGGCGAGAATGAACAAGATCGCGACCAATTGGCCGATGTGCAGGCTCGCGAGCACGGCCACGAACAGAGTGGCGACAACCGCGCAGGTCATCACGGCCGAACTCACCGCAAGGAAAAGCGCGCGATTGATGATCACCATGCGCCGATCAAGCAGCCCCAGCTCCCACCGGTGACGCGCATTTTCCTGATCGGTTACGCGCGACGTCTGCGCTTCAAGCGTGCGGGCACGATCGATCACGCGCGACAAGCGACCAGCGAGCACGTTTAGCAGCGCACCGATTCCGGCGAGCATGAAAACCGGACTGAGCGATAGCTGGATCGTTTGCGCGATCGTCAGCACCTCTGGGGAATACGGCATTGCGCCAGATGTGGCGTCGCTGCTGCCGGGCAGCAAGTTGCAAGATGCTGGTAACCGGATTGCGGCTATGGCCGTGCCATGTCGAAGCACTTGTCACCATGCGCGCTAACCAGCCTTGGCGGCGGCGTGCGTGCTCAGGTGGTTGCGGGGCTGCCCGCCGAGATCGACGCGGTTGCGCAGGAAGCCCCGGCAAGCCACGGCTTTCTGCGCCGCGCCTGGTTCGACGCTGCGCTCCAGACATATGGCGGGCGCGCACGCACGCTGATCGTCAGCGAGGGCGACCGGCCGATCCTGGCATTGCCGATGCGCCATGTCGGCCCGCGCTTCGCAGGGCTGGCGAGCGTTCCCGGGTGCTTTTGGCCATTTCGTAGCTTCCCCATGGTCGCGGGGGCCGGCGCGGGGGCGATCGACGCGGCGCTGGACCAACTCGCGGCGAGCGTAACGGCGCTGCGCATCGGCCCTGTGTACGACGGGGATGCCTCCGCCGCGCCGCTGATCGACGCAGCGCGCGCGCGCGGCTGGGCCGTGCTGAACCGAACGGTCGCGACCAGCTTTCTGCTAGACATGGCGGCAGCGCGGGCCGCGGGCACCTGGCCACGCAATTCGACGCTGCGCAAAAATCGCTTTCATGAGAAGCATCTGGCCGAGCATGGCACATTGCAATGGTCGTTCCTGTCCGGGGCGGACTGGCCGGCCGCCTTTGACGATCTGGCGAACATCGAGTGGGCGAGCTGGATCGCGACCCGCACGGACGGGGGCGACGCGAAGTTCACGCGCGCGGGCCATGGCGCGTTCTGGCGGGCAGCAGCGGCGGATCCTGTGCTCGCCGGCATGTTCCGGGCTGCGCTGCTCACGGTGAGCGGGCGGCCGGCGGCTTTCTCGTTCGACATCGACGCGGGCGAACTGAAATATGCGATCGCCAACAGCTACGATCCGGCTTTCGCCAAACACTCACCGGGCAAGCTGCTTTATTATCGCAACCTCGTGGGCGCGATCGAGCGGGGCATCACCCGCGTCGACTGGGGCGCGGGGGACAGCGGCTACAAGCGCACGATCGGTGCCGAAGCGGGTCCTGTGATCCGCGACTGGCTGCTGCTGCGCCCCGGCGTGTGCGCCGCGACGGCGCCTGCGGTCAGGCTGGCCTGGCGGGTCCGGTAAGGATCGCCTCCACCGCATCGATCATCCCGTCCAGCGCCACCTGCTCACCCCAATAAGGGTGATCGGGCCCCGCCCCGGCATCGCGCGCCGCCTCGCGCCCGGCAAGCAGCGTGCGCAGCGACAGGCCAGCGAACAGCAAGCGCTGATTGACCAGCCCCAGCGGCAGATGATCGAGCAACCGGTGGAAGTGCGTGAGGCAGCGCACGTAGCCTTCCGAATGCTCCCCGCCGGCCCATTCATCGAACATCTGGCGGCGCTCGGTCTGCATGCTCGTCATGAAGCGGAAATAGGTTTCCCCTTCTCCCGTCTCACCCCTCAGCTCCGCATTGGGCACCACCAGCGCGCGCACCACGTCGCGCAGGCTTAGCGCACCGCCCGCCTCCGCCTCGTCCAGCATGCGCATGCGCGCATCATCGATCAGGTCCGCCCCCTCGACGACCAATTCGCGCAGCAGATCGTCCTTGCTGCCGAAATAATAATGAACGGCGGCGGCGTTGCGCTGCCCGGCTGCTTCGACGATCTCGCGCATGCCCACCGCAGCAATGCCGCGCTCTGCGAAGAGCCGGCGGGCGGCGCGCTTCAGTTCGTTTCGGGTGGTGCCGCCACGGCCGGCGGATTGGGGACGCACAAGGTTCATGCGGCAGGAGCATCGGCCAAGCCGCCGCGCGGTTCAAGTCATCCGGCTTAGATTGACGCTTGCCGCGGCCGGCTTATGGTAAAGCGAACGACTTATGATAGCGGGAGAGGGATCGTGGCGACGCTGGCGCACGACCGCGAGGCTTGGGCGGAACTGATCGACCTCGAGGCGCTCGCGCGCTGGATGGATGGCAAGGCCCTGGGCGACGGGCCGATCGAACATGCTGATACGCTGGGCGGTGGGACACAGAACATCCTGCTGCGCTTCGACCGTGCCGGCCGCACCTACGTCCTGCGCCGCCCGCCGCGCCGCCCCCGCCCCGAAAGCGACGAGGTGATGCGGCGCGAGATGAAGGTGCTGTCCGCCATCGCCGGATCGGACGTGCCGCACCCCGGCTTTATCGCCGGCGAGGGCGATCCCGCCGTGCTCGGCACTGCTTTCTACCTGATGGAGCCGATCGATGGCTTCAACGCCACCGTGGGCCTGCCGCCGCTCCACGCCGGCAGCGCGGAGGTGCGCCGCCAGATGGGTGAGGCGATCGTGGATGGCGCGGTGGCGCTGTCCCGCATCGACCCGCATGAGGCGGGGCTCGATGATCTCGGCAAGCTCGACGGGTGGCTGGAGCGGCAGGTGCCGCGCTGGCGCGCGCAGCTCGACGGCTATGCCAAGTTCGAAGGCTGGACCGGGCCCGACGCGCTGCCCGACGTGGAGGCGATCTGCGCTTGGCTGGAGGCGAACCGCCCGACGACGATGCAGCCCGGCCTGATCCACGGCGATTATCACCTCTCCAACGTCATGTACCGGCCCGATTCGCCCGCCCTTGCGGCGATCGTCGACTGGGAGCTGGCGACTCGCGGCGATCCGATGCTCGACCTCGGCTGGCTCACCGCCACCTGGCGCGATCCGGACGAGCCGCATCAGCGGCTGTCAGTGACGCCGTGGGAGGGTTTTCCTACCCTTGCCGAGATCGTCGATCGTTATCTTGCCGCGACGGGCCGCACCGCGGCGGAGGCGCGGTGGTACACGGTGCTGGCGCCGTTCAAGCTCGGTGCGATCCTGGAGGGAAGCCACGCGCGCGCTTGTGCCGGCCTGACGCCCAAGCCGATCGGCGACCAGCTGCACGCCCACACCATCTCCTTGTTCGAACGGGCGCTACGCCGGATCGACAAGCCGTTGATGTAGAGCCTCCCCAAGCACGGCTTGAGGAGGATTTCGCAGGATCTACTTCCCCGCGGCCAAGCGCTCCTCCGTCAGCGACAGCGCGGATCGCTCGCCCGGCTCGCTGGGCACGTCAGTGGCGAAATAGGCAATACCTGTCCCGGCGGCGCGATCCACCCACAAGCCCGATCGCAAGCCATAAGCCTCGCCCGCATGGCCGATCCGCCCCCGCTTGTCGCCAACCGGATCGTCGCGGCACGCCGGCAGCGGCGTCGCGGTGAAGCTGACGGCCAAGCCATAGCGGCAGTTGAACCCACCAGCCTGTATGCCGCTCTCCGCTTCCTCGTTCTGGACGCCATTGCGGCCGTTGAACGTCCACGCCGGCGTGGTCAGGGCGGCCATGGAGGCAGGAGACAGCAGCCGCACGCCATCAACCGCGCCGTCGCCGAGCAGCAAACGCCCGATCTTTGCCAGGCCGCGCATTGAGATGCGCAAGCCACCCTGCGGCGAGAAGTGGCTGCCATTGGTGCCCGGTCGCCACAGCGACAGATCGCAGGAGCCATCGCGCGCCGGCGTGACGGGGCAGCCGGCGACAAAGGCTGGCTCATCGCGAACGGCCTTGCCGTTTTCATACAGAACGACGGCGCGTGATTTCACCGCGAGGCTGCAGGTTGCCCAGTTGAAGCAAGCGTCAAGCGCAAGCGGCTGAAGGACCAGCCGCTGCATCAGTTGATCAAACCGCTCGCCGGTCGCTCGCTCCATCACGGCGGCGACCACGGGGAAATTCAGGTTGGTATAACGGAAGAAGCTGCCGGGCGGATGCTGCGCGTCCCACGCCTTCGGATCGGCCAATTTGTCCTGCAGCCGATCATCAAGTGCCAGCAGATAGCCGCCCGCGTCGGTCAGGCTCGACTGGTGCGACAACAGCAGCCGCAGGGTGATCGGCCTCTCGGGATAGGCCGGGTTGCGCAGCCGCCAGCCGAGCTGCCTCGAGACGTCCGCGTCCAGATCGAGCACCCCCTGCTCGACCAGGCGCATGACGCCGATCGCTGTCACCAGCTTCGAAATGGAGGCGATGCGGACCGGGTCGTCCGCGGTCACCGCGCGGCCAGCCTCGACGTCCGCCATGCCTGTCGTTTCGACCTGTACCTCGCCCTTGCGATCAAAGGCGACCCGAACGGTGGCGACCGGCATGGTCGCAGCGGCAATGGCGAGCAGGATCACGCGGCATTCTCCCTCGCCTGAACCCTCGCAACCCCCACACGCCTTGGCAATCGCCCCCGCGACAAAGAAAACGGTCGACTTAGTTCACCGGCGCGCTAGGCCATGCCGATGCTGCCGCACGAGCAGCGATCGGGAGGGGACTGCCACATGACCATCCTTCTGCACCAATATGACAGCTCACCCTTTTCGGAGAAGGTGCGCATTTGTCTCGGCATCAAGCAGCTATCCTGGGCAGCGGTGGATCAGCCGGTGATCATGCCCAAGCCGGATCTGCTGGCGCTCACCGGGGCATATCGCCGGATCCCGGTGATGCAGATCGGCGCGGACATTTACTGCGACAGCGTTCTGATCGTCCGCGAGCTTGAACGCCGCTTCCCGGAACGCACGCTCTTTCCTGCGCGCACGCCCGGGATCGACCAAGCGCTGGCGCAATGGACCGACCGGTCCTTCTTCCAGGCCGCGGTGGCGGTGATCTTCGGCGGGCTGGGCGATGCCGTCGATCCCGCGTTCAAGAAGGATCGCGAACAGCTCAGCGGCCAGCCCTTCGATCCCGCCGCCATGCGGGCAGCCGTGCCGCACATGGCCGGGCAGCTGCGCGCCCATGCCGCGCTGATCAGCGAGCAACTGGGCGATGGCCGTGCCTTTCTGTCGGGCGAGGAGCCGGGGCTGATCGACGCCACGTGCTATTACAATCTGTGGTTCGTGCGCTCCTTCCACGCGCCGGGCGCAGCGGCGTTCGAGGATTTGCCGGGGCTCAGTGCCTGGTATGACCGGGTTCGCGGCATCGGCCATGGTGATCGCAGTTCGGCGACGCGGGAAGACGCTATTGCCGCCGCGCGCGACGCCACACCGGCCGAGGCCTCGGTCCTTCCCGCGGACGCGGCGCTGGCCGGGCAGGACGTCACCGTTGCCGCGACCGATTACGGGCGCGATCCGATCCGCGGCAAGCTGGTGGGGTCGTCGCACCATCATTGGTCCATCGCGCGCGAGGATGCGCGCGCCGGATCTGTCGTGGTCCACGTTCCCAGGCTGACCTTCTCGCTGACACGGGCACACTGAGCGCAGAAGTTTTCGTCACCGGGTGGCCCAAGTCACAGCGATTTGCGCGGAGGAACGCAACGATCAGTAAACACTAAAGCGTCATAAGTGCGGTCGTGAGCTCACCGTCAACCCAGCGCCCCATGCCTGTGTCGCTTCGGCAGTTGCTTGGCATTCGTGAAGGCGACGACCCGGTTTTCTGGAGTCGCCTGCGCGCGACGCAGTTGTTTGCCGGCCGTCGCTTGGCGCCTCTGGTGCTGGCAGCGAACCTGATGAGCGGCGTGGCGATCGTTATGCTGTTCCAGCACGCGCTGCCCGCCTGGTGGCTCGCCAGCTGGTTTGCCGCATTGATCGCGATCGCCGCAACGGTGACGGTCCGGCGGCTGCGCACCCGCCACCTGGAAGAAGGCTATGCCTCTATCCAGGACTTGCGCGACACGGCGCTCGAAGGGCTCGCCCTGGCGGCGATGTGGAGCTTTCCGCCGCTGGTCTTTGCGTCATTGGCGCCGCAATTCACCTTTGGCCTGTGGATGGTCCTGTCGGTGCTGATGGCCGCGGTCGCCTATGCCATGGCCCCGCTGGTGCTTGCGGCTTTGGCGTTCATCGGCGGGGTGGCGTTCACGGCATCGCTGCTGCTGCTGCTGCAACAGCAATTCCTGACGGCCGGAGCCACCATGATGCTGGGCGCGTTCCTGGCGGCCACTTGCCTGGCCCGGGCGCGCTTCCTGCTGATGCTGCGCGCGTTCGAGATGAACCTGTCGGAAAGCCACGAGACCGTCAGCCTGCTCCTCGGCGAGTTCGAGGACAGCGGTGCCGACTGGCTGTGGGAAACCGATTCGCAGCGCCGCTTGTGCAAGGTGAGCCCGCGCCTCGCCCATGCGCTGGGCAGCACGCCCGAGCAATTGGACGGCATGCCCGTGCTTCAGGCGCTGGCTGGTGCGAGTTGGGAGACCGGCGACTTCGCGCCCGCGCTTCGCCTGCTTGCCGACAAGCTGAAGCGGCGCGAGGCGTTTCGCGATCTCTCGCTGCCGTTGACGGTGAATGGCGAGCAGCGCTGGTGGGAGATCACCGCCAACCCGCGTCTCGACGATCGCGGCCAGTATGTCGGCTTCCGCGGCGTCGGGTCGGATGTGACCGAACAGCGCGCCTCGGCGGACAAGATCAACCGGATGGCGCGCTTTGACGCGCTGACCGGACTGCCGAATCGCCTGCTGGTCAACGAAGCGCTTGGCCGCGCGCTGGCCGAGGCGGAGCGCTGGGGCAGCCGCGCCGCGTTCATGATGATCGATCTCGACCGCTTCAAGGCCGTGAACGACACGCTCGGCCATCCGATCGGGGATCGCCTGCTCGGCCGCGTTTCGGAACGGCTGGCGGAACTGATCACCGAGAACGAACTGATCGGGCGCCTGGGCGGCGACGAATTTGCCGTGGTCATGAACGATGCCACCGACGCCAGCCGCGTCGAGAAGCTGGCGCAGCGCATCATCGAGACGCTTTCACGCCCGTATGAGGTGGACCAGCACACGCTGTACATCGGCGCCTCCGTGGGTGTTGCGACCTCGCCGCGCGACGGGCGCACAGCCGAAACGCTGATCCGCTCGGCGGATTTGGCGCTGTATCGCTCCAAGGATGCAGGCGGCGGCGTCTTCCACGCCTATGAGCCGCAGCTCCACGCCGATGCCGAGGAGCGCCGCGTGCTTGAAATGGCGCTGCGCAGGGCGCTGGAGAAAGGCGAGCTTCACCTCGATTACCAGCCGGTGGTTGATGCCGCGAGTGAGCGGCTGGTCGGCTTCGAAGCGCTGCTGCGCTGGTGCAGCCCGGAACATGGGACCATCTCGCCGGCGAAGTTCATCCCGATCGCCGAGGAAACGCGGCTGATCGGCCCGATCGGCGAGTGGGTCGTGCGCACAGCGTGTGAGGAGGCCGCGCATTGGCCCGACGACGTGCGGGTCGCCGTCAACGTGTCCCCCGAACAGTTGCACAACCCGAATTTCGGCGCGGTGGTCGCCCAATCGCTGGCCACAAGCCGCCTTTCGCCGCATCGGCTGGAGCTTGAGGTCACCGAAAGCGTTTTCATGCGCGAGGCCACGAGCGCGGTTCAGGCGCTGGAGCGCATCCTGGAACTCGGCGTGCGGCTCAGCCTGGATGACTTTGGCACCGGCTATTCTTCGCTCGGCTATCTCTCCCGCACGCGTTTTTCCACCATCAAGATCGATCGCAGCTTCGTGACCGGTGCGTCGCGCGGGGTGCCCGAAGCGCTGGCGATCATTCGCGCCGTGGTGGCCCTCGCCAACAGCCTTGGCATGGCCACGACAGCGGAAGGCGTGGAGACCGCCGACGAGCTGGCGCTGATTCGCGTGCTCGGCTGCTCCAAGATCCAGGGCTATCACTTCGGCCGTCCGCTCCCGGTCGCCGAAGCACGCGCGATCGCGCTTCGCAACAGATCCGCAACGCGCGCGGCTTGAACAGCGCGGCGCGCGCCGCTAAGGGCGATGCTACTGCAGGGGTGTAGCTCAGCTGGTTAGAGCGTCGGTCTCCAAAACCGAAGGCCCTCGGTTCGAATCCGAGCTCCCCTGCCAGCCTTTTCACGGTTCGGCCGATCGGCCGGGAATTACTGCGTGCGGGTGTTCACCTGCGCCCGTCTGGCCGGAAAACCAATGAAACCCCTGCCCCTGATCCTTGCCTGCGCCCTTGTGCTGACGGGGTGCGACTCGGCGCCCGCTCCGGTGCCGGTCGCCGCGTCGGACGATCAGAACAACGCCGACGCCGAACTGTGCGGGGGCCTCACCACGGCGAGCGAAAGCGGCAACAGCTCGCTGCGCGCCGCCTTTGTCTCAACGCCCGAAGGACGCGAATACGGCGGCGGCGTAATCCGCGAGCTCGTTGATACCGGGGGTTACCGCTTTGCTGGGGCCGACATGGTGGGAGCCACGTGCTACGCTTATGCCGAGGCTCGGGGCGAGCAATGGGGCAAGCCGTTCAACCTTGCCTGGCGCTGTCCGGTGAAGATGGTGAGCGACAATCCGGCCGAAGCGGGGAAGTCCGTGCTGGAGGTGGTCGAGGATCGCGAATGCGACCTGGACACGCAGCGCGGCGCGCCCAAGGTTCGCGATGTATCGGTGGAATTGATCCGCCAGTAAAAGGGGCTCGGGAGCGAAAACCGCTCTCCCCTTGCTCTTGCACCTGTGCGGCGCTATCTCGCCGGTCGCATCCGACAGCGCGGACGGCCCCTTCACCGTTTCCTCACAAGGGAAGCGGTAGAGAGGTTATGCCCCGCATCGGACGGAACGAATAAAAGGCAAGGCACGTGGCGAAGACGTCCCCGATCGAATTCATCAACCAGGTTCGCGCCGAGACCAAGAAGGTCGTCTGGCCGAGCCGGCGCGAGACGATCATGACCGGCGTCATGGTGATGATCATGACAACGATCCTGGCGCTCTTCTTCCTCGGCGTGGACACGGCGTTCAATGCGATCGTCAACGCGCTGCTGAGCCTGGCCAAGTAACAGGAAGGACGCGTCCCCACATGGCACGCTGGTACATCATCCACGCTTATTCCGGCTTTGAAGGCAAGGTTCGCGACGCGATCATGGCCGAAGCCAGTCGCATGGGCCTGGAGCAGCTCGTGGAGCGCATCGAAGTGCCGACCGAAACGGTGCAGGAAGCGCGCCGCGGCAAGAAGATCCAAGTCGAGCGCAAGTTTATGCCCGGCTATGTGCTCGCCAAGCTCGACATGACCGACCAGGTCTATCACCTCGTCAAGAACACGCCCAAGGTGACGGGCTTCCTTGGCTCCTCGGGCAAGCCGCAGGCGATCAGCGAGGCGGAAGCCACGCGCATGCTGAACAGCAAGGAAGAGGCTGCAGCGGCGCCCAAGGCGAAGATGAAGGTCGACTTCGAGATCGGCGATGCCGTCAAGGTTCTTGAAGGTCCGTTCGCGAGCTTCAACGGCACTGTCGAGGAACTGGATTTCGACAAGTCCAAGGTGAAGGTGTCGGTGTCGATCTTCGGCCGTGCCACGCCGGTGGAGCTCGATTTCGAACAGGTCGAGCGCAGCAAGTAATTTTATCGGGGAGCGCCAGTCGCTCCCCTTCTTCTATCTGCGCCGTGCCTGCCCAGCTTTTCGAGCCAGGGGCGCAGCACCAGCGCATTGGCATCCACCACCGTGTGGAGCAGCATCGCCAGCCACAACAGGCCGGTGGCGAGATACAGCCACCCCAGCACCGCGCCGACGATTGCGACCGCGCCCATGCTGAGCGCCCCCTGATAGCGATGCGCCAACGTGAACGCCGCCCAGCCGAGCAGGCAGCCGGCCACGCCGCTGCCCGTGATCATCGCGGTGAGCAGCGGGATCAGCAGGCGGAAGAACAATTCCTCGCCGATCCCAGCCGCCGCGGCGAGCAGCAGGGCAGGCCCCGCCTCCGCACGGGTCGTCGCGACCGCTGGTGAGCGATACATGGTGGCAAAGCGTAGCCACCCGCGCCGCGCCATTACGATCACCGCCAGCGCGCCCAGGACAAATCCAGCGCCGAGCGACCAGCCCACCGAAACAAGAGCGTCGACCGGCAGCGGGGCGATGCCCACCAGGCGCGCCGCCTCGCCAAGCTCGACAGGTAGATCGGTCAGCGCCTCAGGCCGGCCGAGCAGCGCCAGCGCGACCAGCGCCGTGGCGCCATAGGTGACGAAGATGCCGAGCGCCCAACCCAAGGTCGAGCGCGGGCGAGAGGCGGATCGCCCGCGAGCCGCGCGGGCGATCCGCGCCGCGAGGCTCCGCTTGGTCCACCAGCCGTGCGCCAGCAGGCCGAGCGCGGCAAAAAGCAGCGCTGCGGCCAGCATCCGCTAGCTACCCGGAATCAACGGTCGAGCCGATGCTCACCCTTCACCCAGCGGACAGTGCCCGAGGACGCGCGCATCACGACGCTTTCGGTCGTCATGGTCTTGCCGCGCCGCTTCACGCCTTCAAGCAGCGAACCATCGGTCACGCCGGTGGCGGCGAAGATGCAATCGCCTTTCGCCAGCTCCTTCAGGTCATATTGCTTGTCGAGATCGGTGATGCCCCACTTGCGGGCACGGGCGCGCTCGTCCTCGTTGCGGAACAGCAGCCGTCCCTTGAACTGGCCACCGACGCAGCGCAGCGCGGCGCAGGCCAGCACGCCCTCCGGTGCGCCGCCCGAACCCATATACACATCGATGGTGGTGTCCGGATCGGTTGTGGCGATCACGCCCGCCACGTCGCCGTCACCGATCAGCACCACGCCGCAGCCGATCGAGCGCAGCTCGGCGATCAGCTTTTCATGGCGCGGGCGATCGAGGACGCACGCAATGATCTCGTTCGGGCGAACGCCCTTGGCGGCGGCGATCGCCTCGATATTCTGCGTCGGGGTGCGATCGAGATCGATCACGCCGTCCGGAAGGCCGGGGCCGACGGCCAGCTTTTCCATGTAGACGTCGGGCGCGTTCAGGAGGCAGCCTTCCTCGCCAATCGCCAGCACGGCCAAGCTGTTCGGCCCGGCCTTGGCGCAAATGGTGGTGCCCTCCAGCGGATCGAGCGCGATGTCGATCTTGGGGCCAGTGCCCTGTGCCGCGCCGACCTTCTCGCCAATGAACAGCATCGGCGCCTCGTCCCGCTCGCCCTCGCCGATCACCACCGTGCCATCGATGTCGAGGGTGTTGAGCGCCTCGCGCATGGCCTCAACGGCGGCGGCGTCCGCCGCCTTTTCGTCGCCGCGCCCGATCAGGCTGGAGGCACCGATCGCCGCCGCTTCCGTGACGCGCACCATCTCGAGCACCAGGACGCGATCGAGCACCTTGCTGGCTGTCGGCATTGAATTCCCCCAAAATCCTTTGTTTCAGAGGAGCGATAGGCGGCTCGCGTTGCGGTGTCGAGACAGCGCTTGCCGCTATACGGCGGGCGGGCGACAAGTGGATGCATGGCAAAGCTGAAGGTCTATCGAACGCCGGCCGGGTTCCACGATGCCTATGTCGCGGCGCCAAGCCAAAAGGCGGCGCTCGCTGCATGGGGCAGCGATGCCAACCTGTTCGCACGCGGGATGGCCGAAGTGGTGAGCGATCCGGCGCTCACCCGTGAGCCCCTCGCCCACCCCGGCGAGGTGATCCGCGTCGCTCGCACCATGGCCGACGCGCCAGATGATCCCCTGGTGCCGGCGCGGGCAACCGGACGGAGCAAAGCGAGCTCGCGTGCCGACAGGCCCGCACCGCCAGCAAAACCAAAGCCAAAGCCGAAACCGAGTCGCGCGGCGCCGGACAAGGCGGAGGCCGCGCTTGAAGCGGCCGAGACGCGCCAGGCGGAGGAGCGGGCGCAGTTGAAGCGCGAAGAACAAGAGCTGGCGGCGCGGCGGCGCGCGTTGGACAAGGCGCAGGCCAAGGAACGTACGGAGCTGGATCGCGCCCGGATAAAGGCGCGCGAGGCTTATGAGGCTGCGCTGGAAGAATGGCGGATCGACTAAACTGTCCGGAAACGGACGCCGCTCGTGCGAAAACGGACAATGCGGCAGCGGCACGAGCAGCGCCGATGCCGCCGCTATCAACGCTCACCGCCGGTGTGATCCGCCTCTTTGACTTGGCCTGAAGATTGCGTACCGCCGTTCATGGGAGAGTATCGGGGGATGGTTACCATGCGTGTCGCACTGGCTGCCGTCGTGGCAGTCGCAGGGATTGCGGCACCGGCGTTGGCGCAAACTGCCGATACCACGGGGCGGACTGTTTACGAGGCCGCGTTCTTTCAGCAGTTCCAGCCGGCCAATGCGCTAGAGGTCGTTCGCCGCGTTCCCGGCTTCACACTCGAACAGGTGGAGGAGGACGTGCGCGGCTTTGGTAGCGCCGCGGGCAATGTCGTCATCAACGGTCAGCGGCCTTCATCGAAAAGCGACACGATCGAAGTCGTTCTCGCACGCATTCCCGGCACCCGCGTTGCTCGCGTCGAGGTCGGCCCTGGTACCGCCTTTGGTGCGGAATATAGCGGCAAGGCGCAGGTGGTGAACCTGATCCTCACCGGCGATGGCGGGCTTGCGGGAACGGTGACGGGCGCGTTGCGGCGCCAGTACGATGGCGCGCACCTTCCCGAGGGCAGCGTCTCCACGCTCCTGCGCCGCGGCAGCTCGACGTTCAACGCCTCCGTTGCGGTCATCAACAACGAGACCACTGAGGAGGGTTACGACACGCTGCGGGCATTGCCGTCCGGCGACCTCCTGGAATATCGCCGCAAGATCAACACGGTTCGGTCTCCCAACGTGTCGGTGTCGGGTTCATGGGACTATAACGCATCACAGTTCGAAACCGGCCGGTTCAATGCGCGCTATGCGATTGATCGCTTTCGCCTGAGCCAGACCAACGATGTTCTTCCGGTCGGCGGCACGGCACGGGACGATCGGCTGAACCAGCGGTTCCATTTCGACGAATGGGAAGTCGGCGGCGACGTTCAGCGGCCGCTGCTGGGCGGCGGAGTTAAGCTGATCGGCCTTGCAACCCGACGCGACCGCATCAACCGCGAACGCTTCCTTCTGCGAGTCCGCAGTGATGTGATCGGCGGCAATGAGCAGCAAGTGCGAAGCCGGCGCGACGAGGCGGTATTGCGCGGATTGTGGACACGGCCCGATCTGAATGGCTGGTCGGTGGAAACCGGCGTGGAGGGAGCAATCAACCGCCTGCGCAGCAAGGTTGACCTGTTTGGCTTCGCCCAAAACGGCGCACCGACCCGCATCGACCTACCGGTGGATGATGCAACCGTTACCGAGCACCGGGCCGAAGCCTTCGCCAACGCCACCCGGTCGCTGACCGCCAAGCTGCGCATGGACTTGGCGCTCAACTATGAAGTCTCTCGCCTGACGGTTGCCGGAGATGCCGATGCGGAGCGTTCGCTGCGCTTCTTCAAGCCCAAGCTGAACCTCGATTGGCGCCCCGGCGATGGATGGCGCGCACAGGCATCGATCGCGCGCACGGTGGCGCAATTGCGGTTCGAAGATTTCATCAGCGCGGCCGAGCTGGCGAATGAGCGGGTAAATGGCGGCAACGCCGAACTGGTACCACAGCGCTCCTGGGAAGCGCTTGCCACCATCGAGAAACAGGTGCTTGGCGACGGGCTCGTGAAAATCGAACTTGGCTATACCCGAACGTCGCTGGTGCAGGATCGCGTGCCAACGCCCGAAGGCTTCGATGCACCCGGCAATTTGGGGGATGGCACCAGCAAGATTGCGCGCGCCACCTTTGACGTGCCCCTGTCGCGGCTCGCCATCAAGGGCGGGCGCATATCGGGGCGCCTGAGCTACCTCGGCACGTCCGTGCGCGATCCTTACACAGGCCGGCAGCGGCCGTTCTCCGGCACCTCTCCCTTTATCTATGAAGTCAACTGGCGGCAGGACCTGGGTGATTTCGCCTGGGGCGTCGGTTTCTCCGGGGACGACCCATTTACCTTCTATCGCCGCGATGAGCTCGACACGCTGTATCCCGGTAACCCCTACATCACCGCGTTTGCCGAATACCGGCCGGCACGCAGCACCACCGTGACGCTCAGCGTCGACAATCTCAGCGATATCAGTACGCGGCGCGGGCGCCTGTTCTTCGCGCCGGACCGCCGGACGCCGTCACCGTTCCGGGTGGAAGATCGCGTCCGCAATCAGCACATCCTGCCGTATCTGACGATCAAGCATAATTTCGGCTGAGCGCGGGCTGCGCGGCTCGGCGCGGCGGGACAGCCACTCCCGCCCGGACCTCGTATCTGATAGCCGGTTGCCGATGCCGCCCGTTGATCTTCTCCCGGTACTCGCACCCTGGTTTGACCTTGCCGGACTTGCTCTGTTCGCCGCCTCGGGCGCGCTCGCGGCCGCACGGCGCGGGCAGACGATGGTGACGCTGGCCTTTTTTGCACTTATCACGGGCGTGGGGGGCGGCACGCTTCGCGATCTGTTGATCGGCGCTCCCGTATTCTGGATTGTCGACAGCCGGGCCGCTGCCGTATGCTTGTCGGCCGCGGTCGTGATCTGGGTGACGCCCGAGCGCTGGTGGCGCGGCGCGGCGCTGGACTGGTTCGACGCGGTCGGCCTTGCCGCCTACGCCGTCTATGGCGCCGCCAAGGCGCTGGGCTATGGCGTGCCGCCAGTGCCCGCCTTCCTGATGGGCGTGGTCACCGCCTGCGTCGGCGGCATCATTCGCGACGTGCTGGCGGGCGAGCCGTCGATCCTGATGCGCCCGGAGCTCTATGTAACGGCGGCGGCGCTTGCCTCGGCCTTGTTCATCGGCCTGACTTTGTTGGGGGTCGGCGGTGCCGTGGCCGCGCTGGTCGCCGCGAGCGCCGGCTTTGCGCTTCGGGCAGCGGCGATGCGCTGGCAAATCCACCTCCCCGCCTATCGCCAGCGGCGTTAACAGGCGGCCGACGAGCGCGCGGAGCGCCCCGGCGTGATCAGGCCCGGACCATGCCGACGTCCGCAAAGCGGCGTGGCTCGGCCGGCGGCACCATGCTTTCGTTCAGCTCGCACTGCCAGAAGCCGACATCCACCCACTGCCCCTGCTTGTACCCGACCTCGCGATACGTGCCCGCGCGGCGAAAACCGGCCGCCTCGTGCAGCGCAACCGACCTGTCGTTCGGCAGTGCAATTGCCCCGATCGCTTGGGTGAAGGACTGCGCGCGCAGTGTAGCAATGAGCGTCCCGTAAAGCAGCCGCCCAACTCCTTGCCGTTGAACCGAGCTGGCCAGATAGATCGACGTCTCGACCACGAAACGATACGCCGCCCGCTCACGAAAACGCGCGGCATACGCATAACCCACCACGGCCGCGTCCTCGCCCGCGCCGGATGCCGCCACCAGCCAGGGATACAGCCCATCGGAAGCCGCCATCCGCTGGCGCATCTGCGGCATGTCCGGTGCCTCGGTCTCGAACGACACGGTGCCGGACAGGACATGCGGGGCGTAGATCGCCGCAATAGGAGCAGCGTCGGCCGGCGCGGCAGCCCGAATGGCAATCATGATCCGGCCTCCTTCTGTCAGCGTCAGCGTCAGCCGTGCAGCCCGGCGAACGGCGTCAGCGCTGCTCCACGGCGATCGCGAGGTCCGTGATACCGGCCGCGTGAACGACACCCGGTCCAGCACCGAACCCAGGCCCCTACAGAGTCCCGCGCAGACGGGCGCGGCGGGGCGCTACTCCCACCATCGCCTGCGTACCGTAAATGCTCAATTCGCCCGCGCCGCCTGCGCGGCAACGCACATCGATCGACTGCACATCCGCGAGGCGCGCAACCATCCGTCGTGCTTCTGCCATGGAGCCGGCATCCACCGGCTTGCCGCCGATCGTCACGCGATCAAGCACGGCGCTCGTGGCGGACAGCGGCGCCGTGGTCACCTGCACTTCATAAACGATGGCGTCACAGGTGAACCGCCCGCTCAGCATGCGCGGCGAGGCCGGCTGGACCGGCGCGGCCGCCTGCAGCGCCAGCATGAGCGCCGGGATCACAGCCCGATCCGGGCTATCAGCATATCAAGGAGTCGCTGATCGCCGGCGACCGTTTGCGCAGGGCCGACCGGGCCGCATTCGAGACAGCGGGCCTGGATGCCGCCGCCCGTCGCCAGCCGGCGCACGTCGCCTGCGGCGCGGGCCAGCATCTGCCGCTGTTCCCACGCGATCCGCGCCATGACGTCGCTCGGCGCACTGCCGCTTTCATCGTCGCTCTTGCCGATCTGTTGCGCTAGCTGCGCCGCCCAGCCGGGCTTCTTTTCCAGATACACCGGCTTCGCCTTTGCCGGATCAAGCTTGGCGCGCTTCGCCGCTTCCTTCACCGCATCGTCCAGCGTGCCGAAGCGATCGACCAAGCCGATCTGCCGCGCCGTGCCGCCCTCCCAGACGCGGCCCTGCGCGATCTCGTCGACCCGCGCGACCGGCAGCTTGCGGGATTGCGACACCTCCGAAAGGAACCGGCGATAGACCTGCTCGATCGTTGCCTGGAGCATGGTGCTGGTTTCATCGTTGATCCCACCCAGGATGTCCGGCTGGCCGCCCAGCGGCGTCAGCTTCACGCCATCACTGGTGATGCCGATCTTCGCGAGGCTCTTCTCAAAGGACGGAAGGATGCCGAACACACCGATCGAGCCGGTAATCGTGCCCGGATCGGCGAAGATCACCTCGCCTGGCAGCGATACCCAATAGCCGCCTGACGCAGCGACGCCGCCCATCGAGACGACGATCGGCAACCCGCGCCGCTTCGCCTCCAACACCGCCTGGCGGATGCGTTCGGACGCCATCACCGACCCACCCGGCGAATCGACCCGCACCACCAGAGCCTTCAGCTTCTTTTCGGCCAGGCCATCGAGAATGTACTTCGCAACGGTATCGCCCCCGGCGGTGCCGGCCCGCGCCTTGCCATCCACGATCTCGCCAGCGACGGTCACGACACCGATCTCGCCATCGTCGGGCGCAGGCTTTGCCTGCACATATGCGGCATAAGCGATCTGCTTGAACGAGCCCGCCGGTTTGTCCTTCTCGGCGCCGGCGATCTCGGCCACCCGGCGACCAAAGGAGAGCCGGTCTCCCAGTTTATCGACCAGACCGGTCGACAGGCTGGCTTGCGCAATGTCGCCATTCGCCGCTTGGGCAATACGGCCGGGCTGCGTCAGCCACCCGTCGATCCGGGCTTTTGGCCGCGCCTGCGCCACGGCATTTTTCCACTGTTCGAACAGCGAGCCATAGAGCGCCTGCGACGCGGCGCGCGCTTCCGGGCTTTCGTCAGCGCGCGTATACGGCTCGATCGCGGACTTGAACTTGCCGACCCGATAAACGTGCGTGGTGACGCCGAGCTTGTCGATCAGCCCCTTGTAGTAAAGCCGGTTGCGACCCGGGCCGCCGAACACCGTGCCGCCCATCCGATCCAGCCAGATCTCGCTGGCAGCGGCGGCGAGCCGGTAGCCGCCATCGGTGTAGGCGGTGGCATAGGCCAGCACCGGCTTTCCGCTCTGCCGCACCCGCACCAGCGCCTCGGCTACTTCGCCGAGCGCAGCGGGATACGCGCCGCCGAAGCGGTCGAGATCGAGCACGATCGCCTTCACCCGCGAATCCGTCCGCGCCGCGTTGATCGCGTGCACCACGTCGCGCAGCCGATACTGACGGCCAATCTGCTGGCCAGAGACGAGCGCCAGCGGCGCGACCTCCTCCGGCTGCTCCACGATCGGCCCGTCCAGGTCGAGCACCAGTGCGCCGTCCTTGATCGAAGGCGTGCTGGGGCGGCTGTTCAGCGCGGCAAACAGCAGCGCGAAGAACAACAGCATGGCCACGAGCACCAGCGCGTCCTTGATGCCGACCAGCAGTTTCCACGCGCCGCGCACAAGCTTCATCATGTTTTCCCGGAAAATCTGCCGTTGGTTTAGCCGATGGTGTATGGGTGAAGCAATACGGTGGCGCCCGCGGCAGCGGCGAAATCACAACCTGCCGGATGCCGATGCCGGCCAGCCTTTCCACCATCGGAGATTCGGCCTAGGCCCTGCGCGCCATGGAGTTCACCGCCGCCCCGCCGCTGACCGAGACGCGCCCGGCCACGGATCGGGCCGAGCTTTCCGCGCTGGTACGGCTCGCCGCGCCGCTGGTCGGGGCGAATCTGCTTCAAATGGCGGTCAGCGCGGTGGACGTGATCTTCGTCGCCCGGCTCGGCACGGTGGATCTCGCCGCCGCGACACTCGGCGTGTTCCTGTTCAATCTGTGCATGTACGCGCTGATCGGGCTCACCAGCGCCGCTTCGCCATTGATCGCGGCGGAACTTGGCCGCCGCCGCCATGCGGTTCGCGAAGTGCGGCGCAGCGTGCGCATGGCCTTCTGGGTCGGCGGCGTGGCGGCTTTCCCGGTGCTGATTCTGCTGGCGCATGGCGAGACGGTGCTGCTGCTCGCCGGGCAGGATCCGGAGGTGGCGCGTCGTGCCGGTTCCTTCCTGGACATCATCCTCATTGGGCTCCTGCCCGGCGTTGCGGTGGGGGTCATGCGATCCGCGGCCGCCGCCCTCGGCCGGCCCGGCTGGGCCTTTGCCGTCACGGGGCTCGCATTACTGGTGAGCATCGTCGCCAATTGGGCGCTGGTGTTCGGCAATCTGGGCGCGCCGGCGCTGGGCCTCGAAGGATCCGCCCTGGCCAGCGTCATCAGCCTCACCGCCATGGCGATCGCTTATGGTGCCATCTTCCGCCTCGATCGACGCCTCCGCCGCTATCGGCTGTTTGGCCGCTGGTGGGCGACCGAATGGTCCCGTTTCCGCGAGATCGTCCGCCTCGGCGTGCCGATCATGCTGACCTGGACTTTCGAAGGCGCGCTCTTTGGCGGTGCCGCGATCCTGATGGGCCTGATCGGTGTCAACGAGGTCGCGGCGCACGCGGTGGCGCTCAACATCGCCGCCATCGCGTTTCAGGTGCCGTTCGGGATCGCGCAGGCCGCCACCATCCGCGTCGGCATGGCCTATGGCGCTCTCGATCGGGCGTGGATCTCGCGCGCCGGCCGCGTGGCCCTGGCCGTTGGCATCGGCTTCATGGGGATCACGGCGGCCGCGATCTGGGCGACGCCGCGCCTCTTCGTCAGCGCCTATGTCGATGTGGACGCGCCAGCCAATGCCATCGTGGTGAAGCTTGCCGTCCAGTACTTAGCCTTGGCGGCGATGTTCCAGCTCGTGGACGGTGCCCAGGCGGTGGCCGCGGGCGTGCTGCGCGGCTTGCAGGATACGAGTGTGCCCATGTGGATCGCGCTGTTCGGCTATTGGGTGGTCGGATTTGGCACGTCGATCTTTCTCGGCTTCGAGGCGGGATGGGCCGGGGTCGGGATTTGGACCGGTCTCGCGGTCGGGCTTCTCGCCGTTTCGATCCTGCTGCTGTGGCGCTGGCATGCCCGCGAGCGACTTGGTCTGGTTCCACGCACGATCTGACGACCGGTTCCAAATTTTTGTGCGTCACACCGTTGACGCTGTGATCAGGCAGACACATATGGCCGGGGCTGGCACTCGATCATCGCGAGTGCCAAAAAACAGTCACACCGCTCAAAAGAGGGTACAGCCATGAACTTCCGTCCGCTGCACGACCGCGTGCTCGTGCGCCGCGTCGAGGCCGAGGAAAAGACTGCCGGCGGGATCATCATTCCCGACACCGCCAAGGAAAAGCCGCAGGAGGGCGAGGTTGTCGCCGCTGGCTCCGGCACCAAGGCAGAAGACGGCAAGATCACGCCGCTCGACGTCAAGGCCGGTGACCGCATCCTGTTCGGCAAGTGGTCGGGCACCGAGGTCAAGGTGAACGGCGAAGACCTGCTCATCATGAAGGAATCGGACATTCTCGGCGTTCTCGCCTGAGATTGTCGTTCGATCGCCTCAACTTTCTCAACATTCGTTCATCTGAAAGGGTAGCCACATGGCAGCCAAGGACGTGAAATTCGGCCGTGACGCACGCGAGCGCATTCTGCGCGGCGTCGACATCCTCGCCGACGCAGTAAAGGTCACGCTGGGGCCGAAGGGCCGCAACGTCGTCATCGACAAGAGCTTCGGTGCACCGCGCATCACCAAGGACGGCGTCACCGTCGCCAAGGAAATCGAGCTCAAGGACAAGTTCGAGAACATGGGCGCCCAGATGGTGCGCGAAGTGGCCTCGAAGACCAACGACATCGCCGGTGACGGCACCACCACCGCAACCGTTCTCGCCCAGGCGATCGTTCGCGAGGGCATGAAGTCGGTTGCTGCCGGCATGAACCCGATGGATCTGAAGCGCGGCATCGGTATCGCCGTGACCAAGGTCGTCGAGGACGTGAAGGCCCGTTCGAAGCCAGTTGCCGGTTCGAGCGAGATCGCACAGGTCGGCATCATCTCCGCGAACGGCGACAAGGAAGTCGGCGAGAAGATCGCGGAAGCGATGGAGAAGGTCGGCAAGGAAGGCGTGATCACCGTCGAAGAGGCGAAGGGTCTCGAGTTCGAGCTCGACGTCGTCGAGGGCATGCAGTTCGACCGCGGCTATCTGTCGCCGTACTTCATCACCAACCCGGAAAAGATGTCGGTCGAGCTCAACGATCCGTACATCCTGATCCATGAGAAGAAGCTGTCGAACCTGCAGGCGATGCTCCCGATCCTGGAAGCCGTCGTTCAGTCGGGCCGTCCGCTCCTGATCATCGCCGAGGACATCGAAGGCGAGGCTCTGGCCACGCTCGTCGTGAACAAGCTGCGCGGCGGCCTGAAGGTCGCAGCGGTCAAGGCACCGGGCTTCGGCGATCGTCGCAAGGCGATGCTCGAGGACATCGCGATCCTCACCAAGGGCGAAGTCATCAGCGAGGATCTCGGCATCAAGCTCGAGACCGTCACGCTGGGCATGCTCGGCACCGCCAAGCGCGTGTCGATCGACAAGGACAACACCACCATCGTCGACGGTGCTGGTGAAGCCGATGCGATCAAGGGCCGCACCGAAGCGATCCGTCAGCAGATCGAGGTCACGACCTCGGACTATGACCGTGAGAAGCTGCAGGAGCGTCTCGCCAAGCTTGCTGGCGGCGTTGCCGTGATCAAGGTCGGCGGTGCGACCGAGGTCGAGGTGAAGGAGCGCAAGGATCGCGTCGACGACGCGCTGCACGCGACCCGCGCTGCGGTCGAAGAGGGCATCGTCCCGGGTGGCGGCACGGCTCTGCTGTATGCGACGAAGTCGCTGCAGGGCATGACCGGCGCTAACGAGGACCAGACGCGCGGCATCGACATCGTTCGCAAGTCGTTGACGGCACTCGTCCGCCAGATCGCCCAGAACGCCGGCCATGACGGCGCGGTCGTTTCGGGCAAGCTGCTCGACCAGGACGATACGTCGTTCGGCTTCAACGCTTCGACCGACGTGTACGAGAACCTGGTTGCGGCCGGCGTGATCGACCCGACCAAGGTCGTGCGCACCGCGCTTCAGAACGCCGCATCGGTGGCGGGTCTCCTCATCACCACCGAGGCGACCGTTTCCGAGCTGCCGGAAGACAAGCCTTCGATGCCGGCGATGCCGGGCGGCGGCATGGGCGGCATGGACTTCTGATTTCGGACCGGGGCAGCGAAAGCTGCCCCGGACACGAAATCGGATCGGCCAGCAGCGGCGTTGCCGCTACGCTTCACAGGAAGGGACCGGATGCGCCGTGCATCCGGTCCTTTTCTGCGTCAGGTCGGCTGAACTGACGCGCGCGGAGTAACGGCGCTTGGCGCATCGCCCCCGCGCCCCTATCTGCCGCCTCCATGGCTGCCCCAATCCTAGCATACGAAGACCTCGGCCTCATTCAGGGCGCCGGCTGGCTGTTCCGCCACTTGAACTTCTATGTCGGTCCGCGCGATCGATTGGCGCTGATCGGCCGGAACGGTGCGGGCAAGACAACGCTGCTGAAGCTGATCGCCGGCACGATCGATGCCGACGAAGGCCGGCGCACCATCGTGCCTGGGACGCGCGTGATCCTGCTGGAGCAGGACCCCAACCTCGCCGGCTTCGCCACCCTTGGCGATTACGTGATGTCAGGCAGCGATGCGCCGGAGCATTTCGAAGCCGACGCGATTGCCGATCAGCTTGGCATCGATCTTTCCCGTGATGCGGCCACTGCCTCCGGTGGCGAGCGGCGCCGTGCGGCGATCGTGCGCGCGCTCGCGCAGGATCCCGACGTGCTGCTGCTCGACGAGCCGACCAACCACCTCGACATTGGCGCGATTGAATGGCTCGAAGAATGGCTGGGACGCTTTCGCGGCGCGTTCGTGGTCATCAGCCACGATCGCACCTTCCTGACCCGCCTCACCAAGCAGACACTGTGGCTCGACCGCGGCAACATGCGTCGCGCCGAAGTTGGCTTCGGCGGGTTCGATTCGTGGACGGAACAGGTCTATGCGGAGGAGCAGCGCGCGGCCGAAAAGCTGGATGCCAAGCTGAAGATCGAGGAGCATTGGCTCCACCGCGGCGTCACCGGCCGCCGGCGCCGCAACCAGGGGCGACTCTCGAAGCTCAAGGAAATGCGCGCGGTACGTGCCGCCATGATCGGCCCGCAGGGCGCCGCAGCGCTGGCGATGGGCAGTGACGACAACAAGACAAAGGTCGTCATCGACATGGAGCACGTCACCAAAAGCTATGGTGACCGCACCATCATCCGCGATCTGACGTTCCGCGTTACGCGGGGCGACCGGATCGGGATCGTCGGGCGCAATGGCGCGGGCAAGACCACGTTGCTGCGCCTGCTGACCGGGGAACTTGCGCCCGACAGCGGCACGGTGAAGCTGGCCAAGACGCTGGATGGTATCGTGATCGACCAGCAGCGCAAGCTGATGGCGCCCGACAAGACCGTGCGCGACGTGCTGGCCGATGGCGGCGACTGGATCGATGTGCTGGGCGCGAAGAAGCACATCCACGGCTATCTCAAGGAGTTCCTGTTCGACCCGAGCCTTGCCGAGGCGAAGGTTGGCTCTCTTTCGGGCGGCGAGCGCTCGCGCCTGTTGCTGGCGCGTGAATTTGCTCGACATTCTAATCTCTTGGTCCTGGACGAGCCGACCAACGACCTTGATCTCGAGACCCTCGACCTCCTGCAGGAGGTCATAGCAGATTATGAGGGCACGGTCCTGATCGTCAGCCACGATCGCGATTTCCTCGACCGGACGGTGACCGTTACCTTGGGCCTGGACGGCTCCGGCAAGGTGGATGTCGTGGCCGGCGGATATGAGGATTGGGAGCGCAAGCGGGCGCCGGTTGTGGAACGGAAGGTAGCGAAGGCTGCCGCCGTGGCCCCTGCCCCGCCCGCGCAGGCGCGCACCAAGCTGACCTACAAGGACCAGCGCGACTTTGATCAATTGCCCAAGCGGATCGAAGAACTCGACGCCGCGATCGCGCGCGATGAGGCGCTGCTGGCGGATCCGGCGCTTTATGTCCGCGACCCCGCCCAGTTCGACCGGCTGATGAAAGCGATTGCCGCGGCGCGCGATGAGAAGGATTCGGCGGAGCTGCGCTGGCTCGAATTGGCCGAGATGGTTGAGACTTTGGGGTAGAGCCGGCCTGCGCGCGGCGCAGATCGGCCGCCTTACAAGCTTTTGCCGCCCCGGCCCGCCAGATCGACCACATATTGCCACGCGACCCGGCCCGAGCGGCTGCCGCGCTTGGCCGCCCAAAGCAGGGCATCCGACGGGTCGAACGCCAGACCGTAGCGATCGGCGTAGCCGCGGACGATGTCGAGATAGAGCGGCTGGTCGACGACGTGGAAGCCGAGACTGAGGCCGAAGCGATCGGCGAGCGCTAGGTGATCGTCGACGGCATCGCGCGGGTTGATCGCATTCTCCTGTTCATGGACATCGCGCGGGATCAGGTGGCGGCGGTTGGACGTGACCACCAGCCGTGCGTTGGCGGGCCGCGCCTCCGCACCGCCTTCCAGCAGCGATCGCAAGGTTCGCGCATCCGCCGCAGCGTCGAAGCCGAGATCGTCAAGGAACAGGACGAACGATCGCGCCACGCCGGCGATGGTGTCGAACAGCGCGGGGAGGCTGTCGAGGCGATCGGCCGTGACCTCGATCAGCGCCAGCCGGCCACCCGCCGCCTGGATCGCGCCGACACATGATTTGACGAGCGCCGACTTGCCCGTGCCGCGCGCGCCCCACAGCAACACGTCCTGCGCGGCATGGCCCGCCGACAGGCGCTCCAGGTCGGCCAGCAACGACGCCCGCTGCACCTCCACACCGCGCAGCAGGTCAAGCGGCAGCGGCGTGAAAGCCCGGGCAGCCACAAGCACGCCATCGCGCCAGACATAAGCGGGATGCGCCATCGCATCGGCCGATGGCGGCGGTGGCGGGGCCAAGCGCTCAAGCGCGGCGGCGATGCGGGCGAGATCGTCCATGGGCTGCTGCTAGGATCGTCGCGACGACGCTGCAACCGACCGGGTGCCGGTCCGAGCGGTGCACGTGTCGCCCCAACGGGCCGGTCAGGCGCCGATGAGCTTCAGCAATGCGGTGGCCGGCGCACGATCGGGGAAGGCCGGGTAGCGCAGCGCCTGTGCGATCTCCCGCCGTGCCTCAGCCGTGCGGCCGGCGTCGGCGAGCGCCTGCCCCAAATGCCAGCGGATGCCGGCGTGATCGGGGGCGAGCTTCGCCGCCTTTTCCAACAGCTGTAGCGCCGCGTCCGTCTTCCCCTGCTCGTATAGCGCCCAGCCATAAGCATCGCAGGCGGCCGGGTTCATCGGCGCGAGTTGATACGCGGCCCGGCCGTAGCCGAGGCCCGTCTCGGCATCGCCGGCGGCAGTATATGCATAAGCGAGCTGTGCCTGGATCAGGGCGTCGCGGTTGCCAGTACCCTCGTGCAGGCGCTCCAGCGTATCGACCGCGGCGGGCCAATCGCGCGCGCCGAGCTGAAGGTTGGCAAGCACGCGATGGGCGACGAGGCTTTGCGGGTTCTGGGAAAGATACAGCGACAGGGCTGCCGTCGCTTCTCGCGTGGCGCCCGTGCGGTTCGCCGCTTCGGCAAGCCGCAGCATGACTGGCGCATCGAAGCGCAGGTTCGCGGCCTGGCGATAGCGCGCCAGCGCTGCGCCGAAGCGGCGCTGCGTCGCCAGAACGTCGCCGGCGAGCAATTGCGCCTCGGGCGCGCCCGGTGATGCGGTGGCGATCGCCTCCGCGCGCTGTTCCGCCAAGTCGATCCGACCGCCATCAACAAGGCTGCGCGCATAAGCGACCGCAAGCGCCGGATCGCCGGGGGCACCGGCGACCGCCGCGGCGAGCGCACCGGGGCTGCCGTCTCCGGCGAATGGCTGAGGATCCGCAAGTGCCGGCCGGGCGGCGCGATCAAGGAAGCGGGCGGCCCAATCGCGCTCACCCGTCGCTTCAAAGGCGCGGCCGGCCAGCGCCAACGTATAGCTGTCCGCATCGGGGCGGACGGCAATCGGCCGAAGTATTTCGAGCGCCCCGCGCGCGTCGCCGGAGCGGAGGAGCGAGGCGCCGAGCAGCCGCCGCGCCACCAGGTTCATCGGCTGACGCCCGACCACCTCCCGGAAGCTGACCACCGCCTGCTCATAGCCGCCGTCAGCATAAGCGAGCATGCCGGCGAGCATGACGACGCCCGGCATGGTGAGCCCGGCGTCACCCGTACGGCCGAGCAACGTACGGGCAAGATCGCGATTGCCCGCGCGCGCGGCCATAACCGCGTGGAGATACAGCGCCTGTGGGCTGCTCGGCCGTGCCGCCAGCGCCCGGCGCGTCGCACTTAGCATCGCGGTATAGCGGCCGGCCTCCCCCGCCGTCGCGGCATATTGGATCAGGGCGGGAAGGTAATACGCGTCCTGTGACAGCGCTCGCTCGAACCAAGGCAGGGCGGCGACCAGACCGTAGCGGCTGCGCACCACCTCCCCCGCCAGCACGATGGCGTCGAGGTTCGCCGGGTCAAGCGCCATGGCACGGCGGGACGCGAGATCGGCCCCCAGCACGTCCCCCGCCGCCATGCGGATGCGGCCAAGAGCGCCAAAAGCGGCGGCATCGTTCGGCTGACGCGCGAGCACCTCCTCGAGCAAGGCCGTGGCGGAGGGAACCTCGCCCCTAGCCGCGAGGGCGCGGGCACGAACCCGGGCGGCATAAACGCCGTAGCGCGGGGCAGCGCGGGCGGCTTCCGCCAGCGCGCGCTCCGGGTCGCCCTGTGCGAGATAGGCGTCTGCGAACAGCTGATGAAGGCGCACGCGGGGCATTCCGGCGGCTACCGCACGGTTCAGCGCCCCTTCGGCGGCAGCGCCATCGCCGATTAGCAGATAAGTGCGGCCAAGCACCGCGTTGGCGGGTGCCGGATCCGGCCCCTCGCTCGCGGCAATGGCATGGTTGCGGGCGGCGCTGTAATTGCCGCGCTTCATGGCGGCGAGGCTGGCGACCAGCTCCTCCCGGGGACTAGGCCGAGCGGCGCGGCGTGCGACCAGCGCGATCCCCGCCAGCACCGTGGCGGTCAGCACCAGCATCGCGATGACGCGCGCCATGCGCCACGATCGCTTTCCCGCCCCGGTGTTCATGCGTCGCCTGCGCGCCCCCCGCCGCCGTCCGCGCAGCAGCGGATATCGCCTGCCCTCGTCAATCATGCAGTTCGTAGCTTTTCAGCAGATCGTACAACGTGGGACGGCTAACGCCGAGCAGCCGCGCGGTTTGCGAAATATTGCCATCCGCGCGGGCGAGCGCCTGGCGGATCGCTCGCCGATCGGCCGCTTCGCGGGCAGCGCGCAGGTTGACGGCGCTGTCCTGCAGGGCGGCGAGATCGAGATCCGCTGCCGTCACCGATTTGCCATCGGCCATGATGACGGCGCGCTTTACGCGGTTTTCCAGCTCGCGCACGTTGCCGGGCCAGTCATGCGCATCGATCGCAGCGCGCGCGTCGGAGGACAGGCCGGAAACCGCCGGGTTCATCGTTGCAGCGTATCGCGTGACGAAATGCTTCGCCAGCAGCGCCGCATCGCCCGGCCGCTCGGCCAGCGACGGGATGCGCACGACGATTTCGGCGAGACGATAGTAGAGATCCTCACGGAATGAGCCATCGGCGACCATCGCATCGATATCGCGGTGGGTGGCGCAGACGATGCGCGTGTCGACCGGGATCGGTCGCCGGCCGCCGATCCGCTCGATCACCCGCTCCTGAAGGAAGCGGAGCAGCTTCACCTGCAGGGGAAGCGGCACGTCGCCGATCTCGTCCAGGAACAGCGTGCCGCCGGCAGCCTGTTCGATCTTGCCCTCGGTGGTCTTCACCGCGCCGGTGAAGGCGCCCTTTTCATGCCCGAACAGCTCGCTTTCGAGCAACGTCTCGGGGATCGCCGCGCAGTTGATGGCGACGAAGGCGCCTTTCGCGCGGCGCGACGCCTCGTGCAGCCCGCGCGCCAGCAGCTCCTTGCCCGTGCCGCTCGCGCCCAGCAGCATCACCGAAACATCGGCCGGCGCCACCCGCTCGACCGTGCGCATGACCTTGATCATCTCGGGCGCGCCGGTGATCAACCCACCAAGCGCCGGCCCGCCGCCGCGCGCCGCAAGGCGACGATTTTCCGTCTCGAGATCGTGGACGTGAAAGGCGCGCGCGACGATATGGCCGAGCGCGTCGATGTCGATCGGCTTCTGATAGAAATCCCAGGCGCCGTCCGCGATCGCCTGCAGCGCGCTTTCGCGTGCACCATGGCCGGATGCGACGATTACCTTGGTTTCGGGCTTCAGCGAGAGGATGTCGGCAAGCGCGGCAAAGCCCTCGGTGGTGCCGTCGGGATCAGGGGGTAGGCCAAGATCCAGCGTGACCACGGCCGGCTCCTCCGCACGGATCACGTCGATCGCCCCCGCCCGATCGGCGGCGACCAGCACTTCATACCCATCATACGCCCAGCGCAACTGCCGCTGGAGCCCCAGATCGTCCTCGACGATCAGCAGCTTGCGCGTGCCCGTCATGCCGCCAATTCCGTTCTCCCCGAAGCAGCCGGCGCGACGGCAGGCGCCGCGGGCAGCGCCACGCGAAAGCTGGTCCCCACGCCTTCTCGGCTCGATACGCCGATCGCGCCGCACATCTCCTCGGCAAGCTGACGCGCCTCGAAGGCGCCAAGGCCGAAGCCGCCTGGCTTTCCCGACACGAATGGGCGGAACAGCTGGTCGCGGATAAAGGCGGGGCTCATGCCGCAACCGTGATCAACGACCGTGATGCTCGCCTCGCCATCAGCCGCCGCCACGGTCAGTTGCACCTCGGCCCCGGGCGCGCTGGCCTCGACCGCGTTCTGGACGAGATGCGAGAGCAGCGTCTCCAGGGCTACCGGATCGGCGAGCGCGATCGCCGCCGGATCGCCCGACGCACTGACCGGATGCTGCGCGCGGCGCCCGGCGGCGATCCGCTCGGCCAGTGCGAGCAGCGGCACGGGGCGGGCCTTTTCCGCGCGGCTGGCGTGATGCTGCGACAGCCGCGCGAGCAGGGCATTCATCCGGTTCGACGAATCGGCCAGGGTCGCCACCATGTCAGCGCGGAAGGCGGGGTTGTCAGCGTGGCGCTCGGCATTGCGGGCGACCAGCGTCAACTGGCTGACCAGGTTCTTCAGATCGTGCATGATGAAAGCGAAGCGGCGGTTGAACTCGTCGAAGCGCTGCACATCGGCGAGCGCGGCATGCGCGCGTGCCTCGGCGAGATAGCTCGCAGCCTGGCGGCCAGCCACGCCGAACAGGTCGAAATCCTCCCAATCGAGCGCACGGTTCATGATCGGCCGGGCAAGGACGATCGCGCCGGCAAGCTGGCCCAGATGGAGCAGCGGAACGACGACCCAGGCATGATCATCATCGCGCAGCCATGCCGAAACGCCGCGCTGGTCCCCCGGATCGGCGGTGCCGGCGCGAACGGCGTCTAGCTCAATGATCCGTGCCGTAGCAGCAAGATGAGCAAAGAGCCGCTCGTCCGGCCGATCAGCGGCGGGTGCGTCCGGCCAGTTCCACGCCGCGCCGATGCCGAGCCCTGCGCCCTCGGGCAGCAGCAGCAACCCGCCCGGCGCATCGGCCAGATCGGCCACTGCCTTGACCACGCGCACGTCGAGCGGCGCCGCCTCCGCACCGGGCGCGCCCAGCGTTTCGGTGAAGCGCAGCCATTCGGTGCGATAATCATAGCGGTGGCTGAACAGATGCTTGGAGACCAGCACCCGCGCCCAGGCCCGTACCCAGGGTGTCGACACCAGCGTCAGCAACGCGGCCGTGGTGCCGAAGATGAGCGCCGTCTGGACCAGCCGCGCGTAGCTGCCGCCGACGGAGCCGACGATCGCGGTCGCGAGCGCCGTGACTGCGATATACAGCGCCACCGCGACCATCGCGAGCGAGAGCAGCGCCAGCGTGCGCGAGGCCTGCATGGTGCGCTCCTCGCCGCGCTGCGCAGCAAGGCTGAACAGCGGCGTCAGCGCCACCATTACGCCGCCGCGCAGATCAATGAGGCCCACTGGCCAATCGCCCGTGAACCAAGCGCTGCCAAAGACCAGGAGATCGACGGCCCACATCACCCCCAGCGCGACAATCGCGAGGCGCGCGCCGCCCGGCTGCCGCCAGAAGCTGCCCTGCCGCAACCGATTGACCAGGATAAGCGCGCCGGTTGCGGCGAGCATCTGAAGCAGCAGGCGCGTACCGAGCAGGGTGGCGGCAGCTTGCCGGTCGCTCAGCGCCGACACGCCCACTGCCAGAACGCCGCAGGCCAGCATGACCAGCCCGACCACGACGTAAACCGCGCGCAGCGATTGCCACGCTGAGTCCTGCGAATCGCGGCGCGTAAGCGAATACATCAGCCACAGCCAAGCCAGATTCCGCACGCCCTCGGCGAGCCGCGTTGCGACATCGCCCGCGTCGAGCCCTGCCACGGCCAAGGCCCAGAGCGCCGTCGCGAACAACCCGGCCAGGAACGGCGTACGCGGTAACGCGCCGCCCTCGCGACGCTGGGTCAGCGCCAGCGTGCCGAACAGCAACGCCGCCAGCGCATGAGTCCACAAGGTGATCGTTGCCGCGCTCACCGCGCGCCCGAGGGCCAGAGCACGACGCGCAGCGTCTGCAGCAGGATCAGCAGATCGAGGAAGGGCGAATAATTCTTCGTGTAATAAAGATCATATTCAAGCTTGTGCCGCGCGTCTTCGATCGACGCGCCATACGGATAGTTGATCTGCGCCCAGCCGGTGATGCCCGGCTTCACCATGTGCCGTTCGGCGTAATACGGCAGCTGCTGTTCCAACTCCTCGACGAATTGCGGCCGCTCGGGCCGTGGGCCGACGAAGCTCATCTCCCCCTTCAGCACGCTCCAGCATTGCGGCAGTTCGTCGATCCGGACCTTGCGGATGAAGCGGCCGATGCGGGTAATGCGCGGATCGCGCTCCTGCGCCCAGACCGCTTCACCGCCGACCTCCGCATCCTGGCGCATTGAGCGCAACTTCAGGATGTCGAACGGCTCATTGTAAAGCCCGACGCGGCGCTGACGGTAAAAGGCCGGACCACGGCTTTCCAGCTTAATGGCCATGGCGGTGAGCATGATCACCGGCAGGACAAGCGCCAGAAGCAGGCCGCTGGCGGCGATGTCAAAGGCGCGCTTCACCATGCCCGACAACATTCGCCCCGACGCAAACCCATCCGAGAAGATCAGCCAGGACGGATTGACGCTCGCCAGATCGATGCGCCCCGTTTCGCGCTCCAGGAATGTCGAGAATTCGTTGACGTGAACGCCCGTCGTTTTGACGCGCAGGAGATCCTTCAGCGGCAGGGCATTGCGACGTTCCTCAATCGCCAGCACCACTTCGGTAGCGCCTAGCTCCACCACAAAAGCGGCAAGGTTCGGAATGTCAGCGCGCGGCACCGCCGCCGGCACCATCACGGCCGGTTCGCCCATCGCCACATAGCCAGCCACCACGAAGCTGGCGCCATTCGCCTGTTCCAACGCGCCGAGCCGCGCCGCGCGCGAACCCGCGCCCAAGACAACGACGCGGCGCCGAAAGCGCTCGCCCCCGAGCATCTTCCCGAACAGCAAACGTGCCGTCACCAGCCCGCCCATCGCGAACAGCATCGCGTAGAACAGGCTCGACCGCCACAAGGTGACCGTGGGCATGAAGAAGTAGAGCAGGCTGAGGAAGATCACGCCGAGGGAAACGGCGACCATCAGGCGCATCACCGCTTGGCGGACGGAAACCAGGACGTCCGCCTGATACGCGCCAACGGCGACCATGGCGACCGACAGCGGGAGAGCAAAGGCGGCGAGCTGCGGCAGCCGCGTGGCGATCGACTTCGGGATCATGTCCAGCTGCGCGGCCCGGACCAGCCAGCCACATTCCGCGGCCACCAGCAGGATGGCGAAGTCAATCACCCCCAGGAGGACGACCGCATTCGGCACGTAATGTTTGAAAACCCTGATCATCGCCCGCGCTCGTCCCTATGGTGTAAGGGAAACCGACACGAGCGCTGTTACAGGAATTGGCAAAGAAAGTTTGAACGAGCCGTTGGATCAAACGCTTTTGCAGTGCATTCAGCGACGGGGCATCTTCCACTTTCCTAGACGCGGGCCGCACCCTATGCGGGCGGTGCACATTACCTCAAGGAGCTTTCGCGCATGACGTCGATCGTCCCCGTGATCCTGTCCGGCGGATCAGGCACACGGCTATGGCCCATGTCGACGCCCGAGCGACCCAAGCAGATGCTGGCGCTGACCGCCGAGCAGACGATGCTTCAACTGACGGCGGCGCGCGCAGCAGGCGATCGGTTCGACGCGCCGATCGTGGTGGCGAATGCGCGGCACGCCGACATGATCGAGGAACAGCTGGCCGCGATCGGCTGTCGCCCGCAGGCGCTGATCCTGGAGCCGATCGGGCGGAATACGGCGCCGGCGATTGCGCTCGCCGCACTGTGCGCGCTGGAGCAGGATGCGCCGCTACTGGTCATGCCGTCGGATCACGTGATCGAAGACGTGGACGCGTTTCGTGCGGCGGTGCACACGGCCTTGCCGATGGTGGAACAGGGATGGCTGGTGACGTTTGGCATAACGCCGGACGCCCCTGAGACCGGCTATGGCTATATCAAGGTGGGTGAGGCGATCGAGCCGGGCGTGCACCGCGTCGATCGGTTTGTGGAAAAGCCCCCACGCGCGGTGGCCGAGGCGATGCTGGCCAGCGGCGACCACGCATGGAACGGCGGCATCTTCCTGTTCCGCGCCGACGCGTTCCTCCGCGCACTGGCGCAGCACGAGCCCGCAATGCTGGACGCAGTTCGCCGTTCGATCGCCGAGGGCGAACGCATGGGCACGCATATCCGGCCCTCCACCCTCGCCTTTTCCGAAGCACCGAACCAGTCGGTCGATTATGCGGTGATGGAGAAATCGGACAAGGTGGCGGTGGTGCCCGTTGCCATGGGATGGAACGATGTCGGCAGCTGGGATGCCCTTCATGCCATCAGCGTCTCCGACTCAGCGGGCAATGCGATCCGCGGCGAGGTGATTGCACTTGACACCAACAATTGCCTGGCGCGCAGCGATGGGGTCCGCATTGCCATGGTGGGCGTGAGTGACCTGATCGTGGTGGCTTCGGGCAAGGACGTGCTCGTATTGCCACGCGGGCGCAGCCAGGAAGTTAAAGCGCTGCTGGACGCAATGAAGAGCGCCGGCTCGTAGGGCCGCGATCCGAGAAGCTGGACGGCGTCGTCAGAGCCTGAGCGTCAGCGCCCCGTTGATCGCCACATCAGCCCATTGCTGCGACAGCGCGTCCAGCCGGGCACGGATCGCCGCAACATCGGATGGCAACACGGGGAGAGTCTCATGCCCGCGCGCGGCGCAAGCGTGTTCATAGGTGGCGATGAAATCGGACGCGGTGACGCGACCGCCCCACATTTCCGCCTGACATGTTTCCACCAGCCGCTCGATCGATTCCTCTTCTCCCGCGCCGCCAGTCCCATAGGTTGCGGATTGCCCTTCCGATACCAACGACAGGAATCCCCGCCCGGCAAGCACGCTTTCAACCGCATAATGAACCATGTCGTGCGGGATAATGCCTTGCTTCGGGCATTGGATCATCTCGCTGGTGCCATCGGCGCGCGCAATGGTGAGGTCGTCGAACTTGCCGCTGTGTAGCACAAAGGTGAGGTTCACCGGAGGATCCTTGCTCAAGCCTGCGGGGGCAGCGGCGAGCAAGCTTTACGCTGACTCGCGATCCAGCAACGCTGCTGTGTCGAGCCCAAGAAGATCGATATAGGCGCGGATGCGCGGCCATTGATGGCTGACGAAGGCGTCGCGCTCGGCGATACGAAGGCGCTCGGCGGCGCCGGCCAGCACGAACATGCCGACCCCCCGCCGCACCTCGACATAGCCTTCGTCCTGAAACGACTGATAGGCCTTTGCCACCGTGAGCGGGTTGGCGCCATGCTCTGCCGCAAGCGCGCGGACCGACGGCAACTGATCGCCCGCCCGGAAATCGCCACGCAGGATTCCGGCCGCGATTGTTCCGCGAAGCCTAATGTAGACCGGGCTGTCTTCGTTGCTCAGCGCTGTCATGCTGCTTTAATACAGCAAATAACAGCGGAGGCCAGCCCCGACGTACCAAGCGGGCCGCGGGGAAGCGGCCAAGCACCGAAGCGATCAGTCCAGAATGTGCATCCAGAGCGGCTCGCCCGCGAGGCTCTGTGAGCCGCGCAAGCGCTCCAGCGCGGCTCCGATATGCGACTCGGGCGCCTCGTGCGTGACGATGACGACGAGCGCGGTGCCATCTTCCGGTGCGGCGCGCTGGATCAGGCTTTCGATCGACACGCCTGCATCGCGCATCGCGGCCGCGATCTCTGCCAGCACGCCGACGCGATCGGCCACGGTGAAGCGCAGATAGGCGCGCCCGCGGCGATCACCGGCCGGCGCCGCGGACGCCTCGGCCAGCGCGGCCACCGGCATGGCATAAGCCGGACCATATTCGCCGCGGGCGATATCAATGAGGTCGGCAACGACAGCGCTGGCGGTCGGCCCGTCGCCGGCGCCGGCGCCCTGGAAGAGCAGGCGTCCGACGTAATTCCCCTCTGCCACCACAGCGTTGGTGGAGCCGGTGACATGCGCCAGCGGGTGATCGGCCGGCACAAGATGCGCGTGAACGCGCTGGAACAGGCCGTTTGCGCCAGCCTCGGCCACACCGACCAGCCGCACGCGATAGCCGAGCGCTGCCGCCTCCGCGATGTCCGCCGCGATCACGTGGCGGATCCCGCTGATCGCCACGCCGCCGAACGCCGGGCGAGTGCCGAAGGCGACGGAAGAGAGGATCGACAGCTTGTGCGCGGCGTCGACGCCGTCGATATCGAAGGACGGATCCGCTTCGGCATAACCGAGCGCCTGCGCCTCGGCGAGGACGTCGACGAAGTCGCGGCCCTCGCTCTCCATCTTGCTCAGGATGAAATTGCAGGTGCCGTTGAGGATGCCGTAGACCCGCCCGATCGCGTTGGCGGCAGCGCCTTCACGCAGGCCCTTGATCACGGGGATGCCGCCGGCAACCGCTGCCTCGAACTTCAGCGGCACCTTGGCGGTTTCGGCTGCCTCGGCCAGCTCCAGGCCATGGTGCGCGAGCATGGCCTTGTTGGCGGTGACGAAACCCTTGCCAGCCGCAAGCGTCGCGCGGGCGAGCGCCAGCGCTGGACCATCCGCGCCGCCGACGAGCTCGACCACCACGTCGGCGTCGCAGCGCGCCAAGGCGCTGGTGTCGTCCACCCACTGAAAGCCGCTGATGTCGACACCGCGATCCTTGGAGCGATCACGCGCAGAAACCGCGACGATGTCGATCGGCCGACCAGCGCGCCGCGTGATCAGCTCGCGGTTCGCCTCCAGCACGCGGATCACGCCCCCACCGACCGTTCCGAGCCCCGCCAGTGCCACCCGCAATGCTGTCGTCATCGTCACCCCCTGATCACCAGGGAGCGAGTAAGCGCTCGGCGCGGCGCTGTCGACACACGGATGAAACCGCGACGATCAGGTCCAAACAGGTTCCAGTTTTCGCCTCTCCCCCTTTCGGGGGATGGGCACGCCCGATCAAACCTGCCAACCATCAGGCGCGACCCAAGCCTGTGACTTCACAGGCTACCTGCCCGGCGCTTTCTCAACAAAGGCGCCGGGCGCATTGTTTCGGGGTTAGGCCGCCTGTGCGAGCACCTGCTGTTCGGGCTCATTGGCGACATTGGCCGCAGATCCCTCAGGCTGGCGCGCGATAGAGACAGTCGGCGTGGCACGGTTGCCGGGGAAGGCGAGCCGTGAAACCAGAACGACAATCCCGAGCGCCAGATAGCCGATCACAACACCAACGGGTTGAACAACAAAGGCGGCACCGAGCGCGAGGCGCAGCCACAGCGGGTTGAATCCGAAATCCTCGCCCACGGCGTGGCAAATACCGAGAAGATTGTCCTTCGACGAAGAGCGCGGCTTTACATTGGTCATGATTAGCTCCGGTCAACAACGGCAGCGGGCCGTTCGAATGACAAACGTTTTGCAGCTTCCGTGCCAAACCGAGCTGCACAATATTTCAATGGCTTAAGCGATTTTTGATCGGGTGCCGTCCCCCGGGGATCAGCACCTATCACTAGATAGTAGCGGATTTCGCCACGGCAACCATGCGCCGCCCGCACGGGTTCGCACGCGCGGCGAGGCACAAGGCCGATCGATGCGCCACCGCTCCGGCTAGCCGTGACCGACTGCGCGGCGCCTCATGCATATGGCGGCGGCCTCCCCGCCTCGCTTGTCACTGTGCCTCATCGGTGACGATCGTCGGCGAGAGTTCGGGGCGGTGGCCCTAGCTAGGCACGCGCCCGCACGGTCACATCAGCGCCAGCAGCTTGCTGATCTCCACGAACGCGAACCCGACCGAGCTATCGGCGATGCCATAGGGCATGAACAGCTTGTCACCCTGCCGCATCGCGCCGCAGGTATAGACCACGTTCGGAACATAGCCTTCCCGGTCCTGATCCGCCGCAGCGAGGATCGGTTCACGCGTGCGGCCAAGAACCTTTGACGGATCATTCTTGTCGAGCAGCGCCGCGCCGATCGAATATTTGCGCATCGGGCCGACGCCGTGCGTCAGCAGCAGCCAGCCCTCGTCCACTTCGATCGGCGGGCCGCAATTGCCGATCTGAACCAACTCCCATGGGAAGATCGGCGTCAGGATCAGTTCGCCATCGTCCCAGTGGTCAAGCCGATCCGAGCGCAGCAGGTAAAGGTTCTCGCCGTCCTGCCGGCCGATGGAGAGATATTCGCCGTTCACCGTGCGCGGAAACAGGGCGATGCCCTTGTTGCGGGCGGCAGAGCCGGTCATCGGCACCAGGTCGAAGGCGCGGAAGTCCCGGGTGCGCAACAGCTCTGATTGAATGCTGGCGCCGTTATACGCGGTATAGGTCCCGAGCCACTCCACAGACCCATCGTCGTGCATGAAGTGAACGAGGCGCAGGTCTTCAAGCCCCTTCGACTGGGCTTCGGTGATCGGGAAGATGACCGTGCCCGACAAGGTGGAGTCGCGGTGACGGTGTACGGTGACCGGCCCACGCGGCGTTTCCTTACCGTCGATGCCGTGCGCGTCCGCCGCAGTCGCAAAGGGGGGTTCGGGCGCCAGCGTCAGCTCGTCATCGTCGGTGATGATGCCTTCGCGGAAAGCGACGGAGGAGATATGGCCCTCCCCCACCGCGCGGAGGCTCATCAGAATGCGTTGCGCGCCCTCCGGCATGCCGGATTGGTCGGGATGCGGCACGGCGCTCGGGTTCATCAGCGCAGCGGCGGCATAGCTATATTCGTGACAGAAGTAGGCGCCGATCAACTGCCGCTTCTCGTCATCGATCGACGGGGTATCGAGGCCGTGGACCTCGGCGATCTCCGCGTAGCGAGTCATGAACACGCGACGAGTCTGCCAATGGCGCGCCTCGAAGTCCTTGAGCACCGTGGCAAGCTGGTCGCTTGCCTGTTGCGGTGTCATGGCGAGCACTTCGTCGATCATGCGCTGCGAACGGCTTTGCCCCTGTCCGTTGATCGCCGACTGGGCGATATGGAAGGGGCGCACCACGACACGGGACGGATCGGCATGAAGCCGGAGCCGGTGATTGAACAGGTCCAAGAAAAAGGCCTCGTATGATCTTCCGGAAATCGGCGCGCCGAGGCAAGCGGGGCTTACGCCACGGCGCGCCCTGTTCCTGCCACGCCCTGCGCGCCCTTTGAAAGCCTAGAAATCGCGCAATTCGACAATTGCAGCGCCAGAATGGACTCGGCGCCCTGATTCCGGTTCAGGCCGGTGGGCATCAAGCCATCGAAACAGCCGCCGTCCTGGACAGTGGCCAGCGGCAGATCGAGATCGTTCTGGCCGTAATACCAGCCATAGGCACGCTCTGCCTCCACCCGCCAACGCTCGTCGCGGGTAGCGGCGTAAGCGGCGCAGCAGGCCTCGACCGTCGCTTGCGCTTCGAGCGGCTGCTGATCGAACGGCAGCGGATCGGCATAGGGCCGACCAAAACTTTCGGTGCCGACCGCGCGGAACCGGCCCTCGGGGCTCTTCTGCTGTTCGATGATCCAGGCAAGCGTTTCGAGGCCGACGTCCACCACGTCGCGGCGGCCGATCGCCTGGCCGGCGCGGATCAGCGCCTCCGGCAGACGGGCATTGTCATAGGCCAGCACGATCTCGAACCACACCCAATTCGGCCGGCGCGCCTCGTCGAGCAGCGCCATATGCTCTTCGGGGAAGCGCGTGAGGATCGAATGTGCCAGCTGATGGCCGGGCGACGCCTCGAGCATGGCGGCCGCGCCGAGCATCGCAAAGGATTGCGCCCGCGGGCTGCCAAGCTCGAAGGCGAGGCTTGCCGTCATGTCGAACATCATGGTCGCCCAGTCGCGGTGCTTGCGGCTACGCGCGTCACGGGCCGTAACGCCCAGCGCCCACAAGGCGCGACCGTTTGAGTCCTCCGACCCTGCGTCCTCGCACCACGTCCGGTCGAAGTTCATGAAATTGCGGAAGCGGCGCTGCTCCGGGTTCCACGCATATTGAACAAAGGACGCGTAAACGGTGGTCCATTTGTCACGCACGGTCTCATCGAGATCATCCATCGCGCTCATCAGGATCAGCGCGCGGGCGTTGTCATCGATGCAATAGCCGTGGCGTCGGTCCGGCACCGAATAGATCGAGTGCTGGAGCATGCCAGTGGAATCGCTCATCCGCTCAACCGCGGAGAGATCCGGTGCGTGCGGCTTGATCGGGCCTGAAGAGGCGATGCGCTGGGGGCGCCCGTCGATCATGGTGGCAATCTCGTTCATCGCTCGCTCCGCCACCCGTGGCCATGTCATCGTCCGTCCGCGCTCATAGGCACGCGCTGACAGACGCGAACGATTACGCTCGCTGCCGAGAAGATTGTTGATCTCGCGGGCGAATGCCGCGGCGTCGCGGAAATCAACCAATACGCCATGCCCATCCGCCAGTATTTCGGTCGCGTGGACATAAGGCGTCGAGATCACCGCCTTGCCGACACCAACGGCATAGGAAAGCGTGCCGCTCGTGATCTGCGCGGGGTTCAGATACGGCGTGACGTAAATGTCCGCGGCCTGGAGATAGTCGATCAGCTCGTCTTGCTCGACGAACGAATCAACAAAGGCGACGTTGTTCTCGACGCCCAGCGTGCCCGCGAGCGCCTTTAGGCCATCGCGATATCTCTCGCCTTCATGCGCGACAAGATTGGGGTGCGTGGCGCCGAGCACGATGTACATCGCGTCAGGATGCTGCTCCACGACATCGGGCATCGCCTCGATCACCGTTCCGATGCCCTTGCCGGGTGCAAGCAAGCCAAAGGTGAGGATCACCTTGCGCCCGGACCAGCCGAAGCGCGGCTTCAACACGTCCGGATCGGCGAACAAGCGATCGGGAACACCGTGCGGAATGGTGACGATCTGGCGCGGATTGACACCATGCACGCGGGTCAGGATCTCGCGCCCGCGCTCGGCCATCACAATGATCTTCGCGGCCCGGCGAAGCAGGCCTTCCATCACTGCCCGTTCCTGCGCGCTCGGCTTTTCCAGAACGGTGTGCAGGGTGACGATCAGCGGGAGGTTGGTACGATCGAGCAGCGCCAGGATATGCTCGCCCGCGGCCCCACCAAAGATGCCATATTCGTGCTGCAGCCAGATCGCCTGCGCGCCCGATGCCTCGATGGTTCTGGCGGTGGCGACATAAGCGGCGCGATCATCCTGCGGGATCGTGCCGGTCACCGCCTCGGGATAATCATAGCGCCCGGGGTGATCGTCCATCGCATAAACATCGACGGCAAGATCAGGGTAGCGGGTCTTCAAGGCATTGTAGGTGTCGGTCGTAAAGGTGGCCAGGCCGCATTTGCGTGGCAGGAAGTTGCCGATCAGGGCAATGTGCTTGACGCTGTCGTTCGCGACCGCTTGGTTCATCCTCTTGTGCCTCTGCTACGGAAAACGCCGGTTCACCGGGCGTTCATCGTTACAACGAGATTGCCTCAGGTTAGTTTCTTATTCTGCTGCGATGCAGCGAATAAATCTCGAGTGGGGGCGATCAGCCGCGCCCGCGATACGATGGGACGCCCTGGTCAGGTACCCAAACGTCCGCCGGCGCAGGGCCCGTCTGCCAGAACACGTCGATCGGGATGCCGCCGCGCGGATACCAATAGCCCCCGATGCGAAGCCACACCGGCTGCATCTCATGAGCCAGCCGCTCGCCGATGCCGACCGTGCAATCCTCGTGAAAGGCGGCATGGTTGCGGAAGCTGCCGAGAAATAGCTTCAGCGATTTGGATTCCACGATCGTCTCTCCCGGCACGTAATCGATCACCAGATGCGCGAAATCTGGCTGACCGGTCACCGGGCAAAGCGAGGTGAATTCCGGCGACACGAAGCGTACCAGATACTGACGGCCCGGCCGCGGATTGGGAACGTAATCGAGCACCGCTTCGTCCGGGCTGACTGGGAGCGGGCTGTTCTTGCCGAGATGGAGTGTCATGCAGCGCCAGATAGGAGCGCCGCCGCGCGGATGCCAGTTCGCCCGTGGCATGACGCAGTTTCGACAAGCAGGGATTGGGCGCTAAGAGGGGCGAATGGATGCACTTGTCTCCGCCCAATGGCTCGCCGGCGAAATCGGCGCCCGTGATCTCCGCATCGCCGATTGCACCTGGTTCCTGCCTGGCGACGGGCGCGATGCACACGCCGAGTATCTGGCGGGGCATATACCAGGCGCGGTCTTCCTCGATCTTGCCGAAATCGCCGACGCCGCCACCAGCCTGCCGATGATGCTGCCGGCGCCGGAAAAGTTCGCCAGCCGGATGGGTCGGCTGGGCCTGGGCGATGGCACGCGGATCGTGCTGTACGACCAGTCACCGCATCACACCGCGGCGCGCGGCTGGGCGATGCTGCGCAGCTTCGGAATCAGCGACGTTGCCATTTTGGACGGGGGCCTTGAGGCGTGGCGAGCGTCGGGCGGCACGCTGGCGAGCGGCGAGGAGACGCCCAGGCCTCGCCACATCACCCCGCGCGCGCGCGGCCTCGGAACCCGCGATCTGGCGCAGATGAAGGCTGTACAGGCCAGCGGCGCAGAGCAGATCCTCGACGCCCGCTCACCTAGCCGCTTCGCCGGTGCGGAGCCGGAACCGCGCGCCGGCGTGATACCCGGGCACATGCCGGGATCGACCAACCTGCATTATGCCCGCTTCTTCCATCCGGACGGCACGTGGAAGCAGGTGGATGAACTGCGGGCGGTGTTCGCGGATGCGGGGGTCGATCTGGACCAGCCGATCGTGGCGACCTGCGGCTCGGGCGTGACGGCGGCCGTGATCGCCTTTGCTGCGCACCTGCTGGGCCGCGAGGTGCCGATCTATGACGGTAGCTGGGCGGAATGGGGCGGCGATCCCGCCACGCCAAAGGAGACCGGCGCATGAGCAAGGATCGGCCAATCGCCGATGCCACCCGCGTCGTTTCCGCCGGGCGCAGGGCGGAATGGACGCAGGGCATCGTCAACCCGCCGGTGTGGCGCGCGTCCACCCACCTATACGGCTCCGTCGCCGAACTGCGTGCCAATGGCGCGCGCGATACGCACCACCGCCTGTTCTACGGCCGACGCGGCAGCCCGACGCAGTGGAGCCTTGCCGAGGCGCTGACCGAGTTGGAGCCGGGCGCGGAAGCGACCTTCCTTTACCCCTCCGGGGTGGCGGCAATCGCCGCGGCGCTGCTCAGCGTGCTTTCGCCGGGCGACGAGCTGCTGGTGCCGGACACCGCGTATGATCCGACACGCGCGCTGGCGACGGGGCTGTTGAAGCGCTTCGGCATTGCCACGCGCTTCTATGATCCGCTGATCGGCGCCGGCATCGCAGATCTGATCGGCGAGCAGACGCGCGCCATCTTCATGGAAAGCCCGGGGAGCCTGACCTTCGAGGTGCAGGACGTGCCCGCCATCGTCGCGGCGGCCAAGGCACGCGGCGTCACGACGTTGCTCGACAATACCTGGGCGACGCCGCTGCGGTTTCGCGCGATCGAGAAGGGCGTGGACCTGACGATCCTCGCGTGCACCAAATATGTCGTCGGCCATTCGGACGTGATGCTGGGCAGTGTCACCGCGGCCCCGTCGCACTGGCGCAAGCTGCGCGAGGTCAGCTTTCAGCTGGGGCAAGTCGCCAGCCCGGACGATGCGTGGCTCGGTTCTCGCGGACTGCGCACCATGGCCGTACGGCTGGCGCAGCATGAGGCAAGCGCGCTCAAGATCGCGCGCTGGCTGGAGACGCGACCGGAGGTGGACCGGGTGCTTCATCCGGCCCTACCCTCCTGCCCGGGGCACGAGCATTTCGTGCGTGACTTCACTGGCGGGAGCGGGCTTTTCTCCTTTGTGCTGAAGGGCGGAGATGAAGCGGCGCGTGCTGCGCTGATCGACGGGCTCGATCATTTCGGCATTGGCTATTCCTGGGGCGGGTTCGAGAGCCTGGCGATCCCCGCCGACCCGCAACACCACCGCAGCGCCACCAAGCCGGCGTTCGCCGGGCCGCTGGTGCGATTGCAGATCGGGCTGGAAGACGCGGATGACCTGATTGCCGATCTTGCCCAGGGCCTCGGTCGCTTTAGCGACGCGCTGGAATGACATCGCTCGAGCAATGGCTGGCGTTGAACGGGCTGGCGCTGCCGTCCCGGCTCGACGCGCTCGAAATCGCGATCGCCGGGACGCTGATGGTGTTCGCGCTCGCGCTAGGCGTTCTGGCCGAGCGCAAAATAGGCGCGCAGGCCAGCCAATGGTGGAAGAGCCATGTCGCCCATCACGGCGAAGGGCTGTGGGAGCGGATGCCGGCCATCCTGCGCCACGGGGCCGCCGCGCTGGGGGCCGCCATCGTGATGGCCGCCTATCAATGGTCCGCTTGGGGTGGGCTGCCGATCGGGCTGGCGCTGGGCAGTGCCGCCGCGCTCGCCTCGCACCAGATCCTGCGCGGGCTCGGCATCCCGCGCTGGGCATCGTGGCTGGTATCGGCGATCCTGTGCGTGGCGCTTTTCAGCCGCGCCGTGGGCGGGCTGGACGCGATCACCACCACGCTGGACGGGGTGGGCGTGGACCTTGGCCGGCGGCGTTTGTCACTGCTGGCGATCACCAGCGCGCTGCTGGCGATCGTCATCATCGTCGCGGTGGTACGCCTTGCCAACCGGATCGTCGGCCACACCATTGCGCAGACGAAGACGCTTGATGCGACGCAGAAACTGCTCGGCCAGAAGCTCGCCACCATCGCCATCGTCATCGCGGCGTTTCTGTTTTCGATCGACCTGCTGGGCATCGATCTCACCGCCTTTGCGGTTTTTTCGGGCGCATTCGGCCTGGCGGTCGGCTTTGGCCTTCAGAAAACGGTCGGCAATTTGATCGCGGGGATCATCCTGCTCATGGATCGATCGATTAAGCCGGGCGACGTCATCGTGGTGGGCGACAGCTTTGGCTGGGTGAACAAGATCGGGGTGCGCGCCGTCAGCGTGATTACGCGTGACGGCAAGGAGCATCTGATCCCCAACGAGAACCTGATGACGCAGGAGGTGGAGAATTGGTCATTCTCGGACCGCAATGTGCGCGTCCGGATCCCTGTCAGCGTTTCCTATGACTGCGACTTGAAGCAGGCGCAGGATCTCATGCTCGCCGCGGCCAAGGAATCGCCGCGGGTGCTCAGCAGCCCGGCGCCCAACGTCTGGCTCACCAATTTCGGCAACGACGGCGTCGAACATGAGATCCTGGCGTGGATCAGCGACCCGGAAAGCGGGGTAGGCAACGTGAAGTCGGACGTGCTCAACCGGCTGTGGCGCAAGTTCAAGGACGCGGGTGTCTCGATCCCGTTTGCGCAGCGCGACATCTATGTGAAGAGCTGGCCGTCGCCGCCACCGGTGGCCTCACCAAGCACTCCAGCGGGCGAGAAGCGGAACGATTCGGCCGCGGCGTGAAGCTCAGCGGCCGCCCTGCGACCCCAATCGGCCTTGAAAAAAGCAGCGGTACGTTTCGGGGTCCGGCGCGCGGCAGCGCGGGCCGGATAACCCCGAAAAATCGCGTCAGCGCGGCGCGTTGGCGCGGGCTTCCTGGCCGTCGCCTTCGGGCGCGGCAATGATGTCGCGGGTGGTCTGGCCCTTGTCGATCACGTTGGTCTGCGGATCGCCGGCGGAAGAGCGGATGCCCCGATCGGCGGACTGATCGCCCGCGGCCTGCACCACGGCGGCTTCGCCTGCGCTACGCTGCGCGCTGCCGAACAGCGCCTCCAGCGTCTGCGCCTGCGAAGCGGTGGCCGACTGGACGCGCGCCGCGCCCGGCGTTGGCGGCACCAGCGCGAAATCGGGCGGGATGATCAGCGAGGGCTGGCGCGCCACCGCGAATTCGTCGGGACGATCGCGATTGAGGCCATTGCTCGCACACCCGGCCAGCAACACCGCAAGGCCTGCGCCCATGACGATCGACTTACGCATTCACATTCTCCGAAGCCATCTTGTCCGGCTTTGCCGCCGGCTTATCGCGGATCAGCAGCGCGCGCACCAGCAGAATGAGCACGCCAATGGTGATCGCCGCATCCGCGACGTTGAAGACGAGGAACGGCCGCCATTCGCCGAAGTGCAGATCGGCGAAATCGACGACATAGCCGAAGCGCACGCGGTCGACGATGTTGCCGATCGCGCCGCCCAGCACGAGGCCGAGCGCAAGCTTGTCCGTCGCCTTCTCCTCGCGCCACATCCAAAAGGTGACCGCCGCGGAGATCGCCGCCGTCATCGCCACCAATGCCCAGCGCGCCACGTCGCTCTCCGCGCGCAGCAGCCCGAGGCTGACACCCATGTTCTGCACGAAGCGAAGATCGAAGAAGGACACGATCTCACGCGACGCGCCGAGGAAGTTGATGCCGAGCGGTCCGGTGACCAGCCACTTCGTCAGCTGGTCGACGATGAACACGACCGCTGCCGCAGCGAGGCCGGCAACGGGAGCGGCACGCTTCACGCTGCCACCTCGCCGCCCACGACATCGGCGCAGCGGCCGCACAGCGCACTGTCTTCCGCCACTTCGGGCAGCAGGCGCCAGCAGCGCCCGCATTTGTGATAATCCGTCCGGCTCACCGTCACCTCATCGCCCGGCGATACCTTCGCCACGATGAACGCCTCTGCCAGCTGATCGACCGGCAGCGGCGTGTCGGTGACGGTCACGTCCGCTTCCAGGCTGGAGCGCACGATCTTTTCGCGGCGCAGCGGCTCGATTGCCTCGGTCACGCGCTCGCGAAGGCGGCGTACCTCGAGCCAGCGCGCGCTGACGTCCTCGCCCGCTTCCGCCGGCAGTTCCGGCCAGTCGAGGAAGTGCACCGAGCCGTCCTCATCGGGGAAGCGTGATTGCCACACCTCCTCGGCGGTGAAGACCAGTACCGGCGCGGCCCAGCGCACCATGGCGTGGAACAGCACGTCGAGCATCGTGCGATACGCCCGGCGCTTCACGTCGTCGGCCGCGTCGCAATAGAGCGAATCCTTGCGGATATCGAAGAAGAAGGCCGACAGGTCTTCGTTGGCAAAATCGCTCAGCAGGCGGACGTAGCCGTTGAAGTCGAAGTCCGCGATGGCCCGCTTCAACTGCTGGTCGAGCGCATGGACCAGATGGAGCATGTAGCGCTCCAGCTCGGGCCATTCGGCAACCGGCAGCTTCTCCCCCTCGTCGAACCCGTCGAGCGCGCCGAGCAGGTAGCGGAAGGTGTTGCGGAGCTTGCGATACTGGTCCGCCACGCCGGCCAGGATCTCCTTGCCGATGCGGTGATCCTCGGTGAAATCGACCGACAGCGCCCAGAGCCGCAGGATGTCCGCGCCATAATCGCGCATCAGATCAAGCGGGTTGATCGTGTTGCCGAGCGACTTGGACATCTTCATGCCCTTGGCGTCCATCGTGAAGCCGTGCGTCAGCACCGCATCATAGGGTGCCCGCCCGCGCGTGCCGCAGCTTTCCAGGAGCGACGATTGGAACCAGCCGCGATGCTGATCCGATCCTTCGAGGTACAGGTCCGCCGGCCAGCTAAGCTCCGGCCAGCGCCCGCTATCGAGCACAAAGGCGTGTGTGCAGCCCGAATCGAACCACACGTCGAGAATGTCGGTGACGCGCTCGTAATCCGCCGGATCGCGGCCGGCGCCGAGGAAGCCGGCGGTGGCCTCGTCGGTCCAGGCGTCCACCCCCTTGTCGCGGAAGGCGGCGACGATACGCGCGTTCACCTCCGGGTCGCCCAGCAGTTCGCCGGTCGCGCGGTGGACGAACAGCGCGATCGGCACGCCCCAGGCGCGCTGGCGGCTGATCACCCAATCCGGCCGCCCTTCGACCATCGCGCCAATACGGTTGCGGCCCTTCTCGGGCACGAAACGCGTCGCGGCGATGGCGGAGACTGCCTTCTGGCGCAGCGTGTCGCCACCCTCGATCGGCTTGTCGACGGCGATGAACCATTGCGGGGTGCAGCGGAAGATCACCTTGGCCTTGGAGCGCCAGGAGTGCGGATAGCTGTGCTTGAAATCGTCGCTTGCGGCGACAAGTGCGCCCGCCTCGCGCAGGTCGGCGCAGATCGGGCCGTCCGACGCAACGAACTTCTTGTTGATGACGCTGCCCTGCCCGCCGAGCCACGCCCAATCCGCGCGGTACATGCCGGCGGCATCGACCGCGAAGACCGGATCGATGCCATGCGCCTTGCACAGCTCGAAATCATCCTCGCCATGGTCGGGCGACATGTGGACGAGGCCGGTGCCGGCATCGGTGGTGACGAAATCGCCCGGCAGGAACGGGCGCGGTTTCGCGAAGAAACCGCCAAGCTCGTGCATTGGGTGGCGCGCGACGGCGCCCGCCAGCTTTTCACCGGTGAACATCGCCAGCGCGGTGACGGTGCCCGCCCCATCGCCCACCTTCATGATGACAGGGTGGCCGATGCGCGCGCCGAAGCTCTCAATGAGGTCACGCGCCACCAGCAAGGTGCGCGGCCCCTCCACCATGTCGTCAAAGCGAGCGAGGACGTATTCGACCTCCGGCCCATAAGCGAGCGCCTGGTTGACCGGGATGGTCCAAGGCGTCGTCGTCCAGATGACGGCGTGCGCGCCGACCAGCTCGGGCGCGTTCGGCGCCTCGGTGATCTCGAACGCGACGTCGATCTGCGTCGACACCACGTCCTCATATTCGACTTCGGCCTCGGCCAGCGCGGTCTTCTCGACCGGGCTCCACATCACCGGCTTGGCGCCGCGATACAGCTGGCCCGTCTCGGCGAACTTCATCAGCTCGGCGACGATCGTCGCTTCGGCCGCGAAGTCCATGGTGAGGTACGGCTTGTCCCAATCACCGTTGATGCCCAGCCGCTTCAGCTGCTCGCGCTGCGTATTCACCCACTTCTGGGCATAGGCGCGGCATTCGGCGCGGAACTCAGCCGGGGGCACCTCGTCCTTGTTCAGCTTCTTCTTGCGATACTCTTCCTCGACCTTCCATTCGATCGGCAGGCCGTGGCAATCCCAGCCGGGGACATAAGGCGCGTTCTTGCCCAGCAATGTCTGGGTGCGCACCACCATGTCCTTCAGGATATGGTTCAGCGCATGGCCGATGTGCATGTCCCCATTGGCGTAGGGCGGGCCATCGTGGAGGATGAATTTCTCGCGCGTCTCGCGCGCCTCACGCAGCCGCTGGTACAGGCCAAGGCGCTGCCACCGCTCCAGAATCGCGGGCTCCTTCTGCGGCAGGCCTGCCTTCATCGGGAAGTCGGTCTTCGGCAGGAAGACAGTGTCGCGCCAATCCTTCTGATCGGTCTCGCGGGCGGTGGTGTTTTCGTCGGCCATAGAGGCTCGCGCCCTTAGCGCGGCTGGTCGAGCAAAACAAACCGCCGTGGTGTCAGGCCCGGCGGCGGCTTCAGGAGGTCAGTCGGCGGCGAGGATTTGCCGCGCGCGGTCGCAATCGGCCGCCATTTGCGCCGTCAGCGCGTCCAACGTGTCGAACTTCGCCTCGGGACGCAGGAATTCCACCAGCGCGACGTCGATCACCTGTCCATAAAGGTCGCCGGAGAAATCGAACATATAGGGTTCGAGCAGCTCCTTGGGCGGATCGAAGCTCGGGCGGATGCCGAGATTCCCAGCGCCGCTGAACACCTGCCCGTCCTCCAGCGTGACCCGCACGGCATAGATGCCGTACGCGGGGCGCAGATAGTTGCCGAGATCGACATTGGCGGTGGGATAGCCGATCTCGCGGCCCAGCTTGTCACCGTGGCGCACGTCGCCGCGGATGGTGAAAGGGCGGGTCAGCAGGCGCGCCGCATCGCGCGGGCGCCCTTCGCGCAAGGCGGCGCGGATCCGGGTGGAGGATACGGTGTCGCCGTCCAGCGTCACCGCGCCCACCGTTTCGGCGGAGAAGCCATGCGCCTGCCCGAGCCCGGCGAGCATCGCCACATTGCCCGATCGCGCCTTGCCAAAGGTGAAGTCCGCGCCGGTGACCACGCCGGCGGCGCCGATCTGCTCCACCAGTTGCGACGTGACGAACGCCTCGGCGGACAGCGCCGCAAGCGCTGCGTCGAAGGTGAAGACCAGCATCGCGTCGACGCCCGCGGCCCGCATCAGCTCGGCGCGCTGCTCCAGCGTGGTGAGACGGAACCAGGGGCTGTCGGGCTTGAAGAACCGCATCGGATGCGGATCAAAGGTCGCGACCAGCGCGGGGCGCCCTTCCGCGCGCGCGCGCGCGACGGCGCGGCCGACCACCGCCTGATGCCCCAGGTGAAATCCGTCGAAATTGCCCAGCGCGACGATCCCGCCACGCAGCGCCTCCGGCAGCGCCTCGCCCTTGCCCAGCCGGATGATCCCATGCCGCTCCATCGCACGGGCGCATAGCGGCGCGCGCGTCAACGCACCAGTGTTACGAAACTATAGGCCGGGCGGTCTCCAGCGGCGGGATGATCCTCGCGCGCGATCTCGCGCCAATCGGTGAAGGGCGGCACGATCGTGTCGCCCTCCGGCGTGGCATGAACCTCCGTCAGCTCGACCCGGTCGGCAAGGTCCAAGAAGAGCGCGAATATGTCTGCGCCGCCGATCACCGCGCTGTTGTCGCCCGCAAGCGCCAGCGCCGCCGCGCGATCATGCGCGACCTCGGCCCCGGCGGCGGACCAATCGCGATCGCGGGTCAGCACGATGTGGCGACGGCCGGGCAGCGGCGCGGGGAAGCTTTGAAAGGTCTTGCGCCCCATGATCATCGGGCGGCCCATCGTCTGCGCCTGGAAGCGCTTCAGGTCCGCCGGCAGATGCCACGGCAAGCCGCCGTCGCGGCCGATCACGCCATTGCTGGCGCGCGCCAGATGGAGCGATACCGTCACTTGCCCTCAGCGGCAGAAAGCGGCGCGACCGTCACCGCGCAGGCCGGCGGACTGCCGATCTGCAGCAGCATCGCGGCTAGCGTGGCCGTTGCGATGGTGATCAGATAATCCCGCATGCCAGCCTCCCGTCCAACGACTACATCTGTAGTCAAAACAGCTGAACGGCGAGTGAACGGCAGGGTCATACGGCGACCGGCGCCTTGATGTGCGGCTGCGCGACGTAATCGTGGAGCACGAAATCCTCGAGCTCATAGGCGTCGATCGACGGCGGCTTGCGCAGGATCTCCAGCCGCGGGAGCGCGGTGGGCGTGCGGCCGAGCTGCTCGCGGGCCTGATCGAGGTGATTGGAATACAGGTGGCAATCGCCGCCGGTCCAGATGAACTCGCCCGGCTCCAGGCCGCATTGCTGCGCGAGCATATGGGTGAGCAGGGCATAGCTCGCGATGTTGAACGGCACGCCGAGGAAGATGTCGGCCGAGCGCTGGTACAATTGCAGCGAGAGCCGCCCGTTCGCGACATAGGTCTGGAACAGGCAATGGCAGGGCGCAAGCGCCATGGCGTGAAGGTCGCCGGGGTTCCAGGCTGTCACGATCTGGCGGCGCGACGCAGGGTTGGTGCGGATGTCCTCCACCAGCCCCTTAATCTGATCGATATGCCGGCCGTCCGCCGCCACCCAGTCACGCCACTGCTTTCCATACACCGGGCCCAGATCGCCCGCTTCGTCGGCCCATTCGTCCCATATGCTGACCTTGCGCTCCTGCAACCAGCGCACATTGGTGTCGCCGCGCAGAAACCAGAGCAATTCCACGATGATCGAGCGCAAATGCAGCTTCTTGGTGGTGAGCGCCGGAAAGCCGTCCGCCAGGTCGAACCGCATCTGGTGGCCGAACACGCTGAGCGTGCCGGTGCCGGTGCGATCCATCTGCTGCGCGCCCGAATCGAGCACCCGTGCCATGAGATCGAGATATTGCCGCATCGCGCGGACGCTACAGCCCACCCGCGCCGTCGCCAAGCCGTGGTGACCGGTCCGATACGGCGCAGATGCCTTGCGCGGTTGCTCAGAGGCCCTGAATCCGGACACCATGTATGGTTTCGATCCGGCAATCAGCGGGCACCTGGCCGCCATGGCGCGCGCCCTTACCGAATCGCTCGCCTTTGTCTTCCTGGACGAACGGGGAAGCACCGTGGGGCTGCACCATATCCTGTCGGCCAGCGCGTCCTCCGTGGATGTGCCGCTGCGCACCATCGTCGCGGTTGCGATGGCGCATGATTCGCGCGCCATCGTGATGGCGCACAATCATCCATCAGGGGATGCGGAGCCCTCGGCGGATGATCTGCGCACCACCCGGCGGGTGGCGCAGGCGCTCGACAGCCTAGGGATTCGGCTGGTCGACCATCTCGTGCTGGCGGGCGACACCATTGTCAGCTTTCGGGCGCGCGGGCTCTTGTGACTGATTGACGCGGCACGGACGGATCTTGGCCGGGTCCGGGCGCTCCCCGGCTGCACGGAAGGTCGCGAAATAGCCGCCGGCGGACGGCATCGGCGCCATGGTCACCAATTGATAGCCGACCGCCGCGAATTCGCAGCGCAGCAGGCCGGGCGGCGTGCCGTGATTGGCGGTGGTGCGATCCGCATCGACGACCACCACGAGGCCGTCGGGCCGTAGCGCGGGGCGCATCCGCCACAGGAACTCATAGGGTTGCTCGATCTCATGGTACATGTGGACCATGAAGATCCGGTCGAAACTCGCCTCGGGCAGCTTCGGATCGGCAGTCGCGCCCAGTTTCACGCTGACATTGTCCAACCGTCCGCGGGCGACCCGCTCGGCCAGCGCATCGCGCACCGCCGGGATCACGTCCTGCGCCAGCACCCGGCCGTCCTCGCCCACCTTCTGCGCCAGGCGCATGGTGTAATAGCCCTCGCCCGCGCCGATATCCGCAACCGTCATGCCGGGCGTGATCGCCGCGCGCTCCATTACCGCCGCCGCTTCGTTCAGACGATCACGCGCTTCCTCGTTGGACCAGCGCGAGGACACGATATGCGCGACCGGCCGGTCCGCGGCCGGGAACGGGCCCGGTTCCTTGGGCTCGTTGTTGAGCAACGGATCACCGCCTTCGCAGGCAGCGACCAGCAACAAAAGAGCCGCCGCCACGACCCGCCCGGTCGACCCGCGCCCGATCAGCGCCGCGCCGCCGCCGCCGCTATGCCAGCGCGCGCGCCGCTGGCGGCCACCACAGAAATCCAGTGAGCGGCGGCCCATCGTCAGTCGACGTCCTCCACCTCGACCGCTTCACCCGTCACGCGCTGCGCCAAGGCCGCTGCCATGAACTCGTCCAGGTCGCCGTCGAGCACGTCGCCCGGCGAAGTGGACGTGGCGCCGGTGCGCAGATCCTTCACCAGCTGATACGGCTGAAGCACATAGGAGCGGATCTGGTGGCCCCATCCAATGTCGGTCTTCGCCGCATTGATGGTATTCGCCTCTTCCTCGCGCTTGCGCAGTTCATGCTCGTACAGGCGGGCGCGCAGCTGGTTGTAGGCTTCCGCCTTGTTCTTGTGCTGCGAGCGCTGGTTCTGACAGGCAACGACGATGCCGGTCGGCAAGTGGGTGATACGTACCGCCGAATCGGTCGTGTTGATGTGCTGACCACCGGCGCCCGATGCGCGGTACGTGTCGATGCGCAGCTCGCTGTCGTTCACCTCGATGTCGATCGAGTCGTCGATCACCGGATAGACCCAGACGCTGGAGAAGCTCGTGTGGCGCCGCGCCGAGCTGTCATACGGGCTGATGCGGACCAGGCGATGCACGCCGCTTTCGACCTTGGCGTAGCCGTAGGCGTTCTCGCCCTTTACCAGCAAGGTCGCCGACTTGATGCCCGCCTGTTCGCCGGCGTGATAGTCGATCAGCTCTACCTTGTAGCCCTGCCGCTCGGCCCAGCGCGTGTACATGCGCTGGAGCATCTCGGCCCAGTCCTGGCTCTCGGTGCCGCCCGCGCCGGCGTTGATCTCGACATACGTGTCGTTGGCGTCGGCCTCGCCGGACAGCAGCGCCTTCACCTTGTCCTTCTGCGCGCGCTCGGCGAGCTCGGCCAAGGCCTTGGTACCGTCCGAGGCCATTTCCTCGTCGCCCTCGGCCTCTGCCATCTCGATCAGCTCGGCGGTGTCGCTCAGCTCGCGCTCGATCGTCCGGGTTGCGGTGATCGCCTCGTCCAGCCGGCGGCGTTCGCGCATCACGTCCTGCGCAGCCTTGGGATCATTCCACAGCGACGGATCCTCGACCCGCGCGTTGAGTTCGTCGAGCCGCCGCAGCGCACGATCCCAGTCGAGGCTGCGGCGCAGGAGCGCGAGCGCCTCGTTGATCGTGTCGGCATGGGCCTGCGCTTCGGCGCGCATCATCTTTCTCCACTTCTCACGGCATTCCAGCAATCGGGGCGCTTGTCCGGCCCGGGGATCATCGCCCGGCCGGATAAGCCAGCCTTGCGCTGGAACGACGGTATTTGGCTGGCGGACTTAGGACCAGAACGGCGGCAGGACAATGCCGCCGGCTGCGGCTTAGTAGATGCCGCCCTCTCGCTGCAGGAAGTCAGTGTCGCTCGCCTGCTTCCTGGCGGTCGTCGCGGTTGCCGCGGCGGTGGGCTGCGCCGTCGGCCGGCGGGGCGCGCGGCGCGCCTCCGCCTGCGGCTTGAACGCTTCCCAGATTACCGCCGGCTTTGGATCATTATCGTTCGGGAAAGTGCCGAACACCGGACGGCCGCTGTTCCGATCGACCCGGACCATGCGGATGCCGGCCGGCGCGCGGAACGGCAGCGGATCCATGCCTTCATAGGCCTTCACCGCCCATTGCTTGAAGATCGGCGCCGCCAGCGTCCCGCCCTGCGCATAGCCGCCAAGGTTCACGGGCGAATCGTACCCGATGTAAACGCCGGCCACCATTTGCGGCGTGCCGCCGATGAACCAGACGTCCTTTGGCCCCGAATTGGTGCCGGTCTTGCCGAAGATCGGACGATTGAGATCGCGCAGGATCGTCGCGGTGCCGCGCTGGATCACCCCTTCGGCGATGTGGACCATCTGATAGGCGGACATGGCATCCAGCACCTGGCGGCCGCGGCGCACCGGGCGGGGCATTGGCTTGCCATCCCATTCGGGCATGTTGCAGCGATCGCACGCGCGCCAATTCTCCGGCCAGATCACCTGCCCGCGGCGATCCTGGACGAAGTCGATCAGCGTCGGCGCGTGCCAGCGGCCCTGGTTCGCCAGCACGCCATAAGCGTTGACCATCTTCAGCACGGTCGTCTCGCCGGCGCCGAGCGCATAGGAGAGATACGGCTGATAGTCGCCGATCTCCATCGCCTTCATCAGCTTCACGACGTTGGCCATGCCGGTCTGCGCCGCGGCGCGCACCGTCATCAGGTTGCGCGATTGCTCCACGCCCCAGCGCATCGTGCGCGGGCCGGCGCCGCGCGAATTGCCGAAGTTGCGGAAGCACTTCTGGCCAAGCCGCCCGCCCTGATCGACGCAGAACGGCCCGTCGACGATGATCGAGGCCGGCGTCATGCCGTGTTCCAGCGCCGCTGCATACACGATCGGCTTGATCGTGGATCCGGGCTGGCGCATCGCCTGGCTGGCGCGATTGAAGGACTGGAGCGAAGCGTCAAAGCCGCCCTGCATCGCGAGGATCCGGCCCGAGCCGGGCTCCTGAACCACGAACCCGCCCGAAATCTTCGGCACGGAGCGCAGCGCGAATTGGCTGGCCGACGGCGCTACCGCGATCACGTCGCCCGGCTTCAGCGTGTTGAACGCCGGCGTGCTGCTGCCGCGGGCCGGCATTTGCGCGGCCGAGCGCGGCAGGGTGCCCTGCGTCCCATCGGCGAAGCCGATCTCCGCTTCGCTGGCGCCGCGGGAAATAACGATCGCCGGGCGCCAATCGGCATGATCCAGCGTGATATTGGTGTTGAGCAGCGCAACCTGCCAGCGATCCCCGTTGATCTCCACATGGCGGATCGGCCCGGAGAAGCCACGGCCGCGATCATAGCGCAGCAAGCCGTCGCGCAGCGCCTCCGCGGCAGCCGCCTGAACGCCCCGGTCGAGCGAGGTGCGCACCCACAGGCCGCCGGAGTAGACGCTGGTGGCGCTGTCGCGGGCTGTTTCGCCGAACCGGCTGATCAGTTCACGACGGACTTCTTCGACGAAATAACCGCCGACGCGCTCGAACTTGGGCACGCGCTGCACAACGGCGCCGATCGGCTGCGCTTGCGCCTCGGCGCGCTGTGCGGCGGTGATGAAGCCGTTCGACTCCATCGCGCCCAGCGCCCAGTTGCGCCGATCCAGCGCCCGCTCGGTATTGCGGAACGGCTCGTAATTCGCCGGGCCTTTCGGCAGAATCGCGAGATAGGCCATCTGCGCGAGGCTGAGCTCGTCCAGCTCCTTGTCGAAATAGGCGTGGCTCGCCGCTTCCACGCCATAGGCGTTCCGCCCGAGGAAGATCTGGTTGAGGTACAGCTCCAGGATCTGCTCCTTGGTGAGCGTATCCTCGATCCGCCACGCCAGGATCGCTTCCTTGATCTTGCGGGTGGGGGAATAAGCGTTGCCGATCAGCAGGTTCTTGGCGACCTGCTGCGTGATGGTGGAGCCACCCCGCGCGCGCTGGCCACTGCCGAGCTTGGAGACATAATCGAACACGGCGCCGGCGAGGCCCGGATAATCGACGCCGTGATGCTCGAAGAAGGTCTTGTCCTCGGCGGCCAGGAACGCCTGAACCAGGGTCTTGGGATATTCGGCGAACGACAATTCGACCCGGCGCTCGCGCGCATAGGAATAAATGGGGCCGCCATCGATGGCGCGCACGTTGGTCGGCAGCGGCGGCTCGTAGGTGCGTAATTGCTCCACCGACGGCAGGTCGCGGGTGATGAAAAACCAGCCGCCGCCCAGCAACAGCAGCCCAATGGCGGCCAGCGCCGCCAACGCCTTCACCCACCCGCGGCTCCACAGCCGTGACAAACGGTTGCCCAGCGCATGATGGCGCCGCTCTGGCTGGATCGGATCGGAAGGATTGGACGCCATACGCGACGCCGGTGTTTAGGGAGGGCCCGGGCGGCTGGCAACATCAAGCCCGCGCGCCCCGCCGCGGGCCCCGCCGCGGGCTCATGTACCCGGCGATCACCGCGAAGCGGTTTGCGTCATCCGGCGGGCGAAATAGATGTCCACCGCGCGGCGCACGCTTTGCGCGATCCGCTGCCGGCCTTCGCGGCTGTCCAGGAACGCGGCGTCCTGTGTGTTGGAAAGATAGCCGGTCTCGAACAGGATCGAGGGCATGTCCGGCGCCTTCAGCACCAGCAGCGAGGCCATACGGTGGAAATTGCTCTTCACCGGAATGAGCGGCTTCGCCTCGCGCCCCAGGAGGCGCGCAAAGCCGGCGGACGCATTCATGGTTTCACGCTGGGTGAGATCAATGAGGATGGAGGAGACGTCGTCGCTTTCGTCGAGGTTCACGCCGGCGATGATGTCCGCCTTGTTCTCCCGCGCCGCGAGCCGCGCCGCTTCCTTGTCCGACGCGATATCGGACAGCGTGTAGGCGGTGGCACCCGAGGCCTCGACGCTCCCCGCGCTGTCGCAATGGATCGAGATAAAGAGGTCGGCGCCAAGCTGCCGTGCCACGCCGAACCGCTCGCGGTGAAGGATGTAGCGATCGTCGTCACGCGTCAGCGCGACGCGGACGCGGCCTGATTCCAGCAATTCGTCCCGGATCGCGCGGGCGATCTTCAAGGTGAGGTCCTTTTCGCGCAGCCCCGTCTCGGGGTTGATCGCGCCGGGATCGTTGCCGCCATGGCCGGCGTCGATCACCACCAGCGGGCGGCTGTCGTCCCCCTGCACCCGGGGCAACACGCTCTTGCGCGCTGGCGGGACGGGCACCGTCACCTTGTAGCGGGGCTTCTCCTTGCCCCAACCGAAGGGCAGGAAGCTGAGCGGCGAGGCCGCGCTGGCGGCGGCGAAGCGCGGGCTGTCGACCGGCCGCAACGAAAGCTCCAGCGTGCGCCCGTCATCCTGGAACTCGCCCTTGGACACGATCATCGGCTGGGCGAGGTCCAGGACCACCCGGGCGCCGTCGGCGCCCCGCCAGCCCTGGCGCACCGCCGTCACCGGGCCGTCCGCGCCGCTCGCGCGGCCCGGGCGGGCGCCGTCAATATCCACGGCGATCCGTTGCGGCGCATTGAGAATGAAGCTGGACGCGCCGCGCACCGCTTCGTCGAAGCGGATGGTGATCCGCCCGTCATGCACATCCACCCGCTCCACCGTTGCGGCCCAGCCGGGCACGCCAGCAGTGAGGCCAGCCAAGAACGCGAGCAGCATCGACATGCGCGTTGCATGCCGTGCCGGCCGCCCGCTGGTCCAGCGAAAAGCCATGTTACGCAAACCCTTTTCCCCTGTCCGGCCTGGATTAGGGCTGCCCACGTCAAATCACCGTTGCGCAGCGCGGTTAACGCGGCGTTCGGCATTTTTTTGCCGGATAACCGGCAAAGACGTTCCGGTTGCTGAATGACAAACGACTTGCTAGTCACCATTGTGATCGGATTGCGGGCCCTTGCGCCCGCTCCCGACCCACCGCCCAACCGGCCGATCGCGCCGGCGCGGGCATTCAGGTTGACGTACGCATGTCGCATATTCCCCCACCGCAGTTCCGACCGGCTTTCGCCGGCGGTGCGGGCGCGGGGCTGATCCAGGGCGTGGCGCCCGGACATGCGCAGCGGACGAAGGCACAGTTCACCACCATCCGTCTGCCCGCCCGCGAGGGGCCGGCAACGCCTTTTTATCGCGTGACCCCGCCGTTCGGCGGCGCGAGTCGCGCGCGGAGACCATATAATGACCATGCGCATGCTGATCGACGCACGCCACCGGGAAGAAACCCGGGTGGCCGTCGTCAAAGGGAATCGTATCGAGGAATTTGATTTCGAGAGTGCCGAGCGCAAGCAGCTCAAAGGGAATATCTATCTTGCCAAGGTGACGCGCGTCGAGCCGTCACTGCAGGCCGCGTTCGTCGACTACGGCGGCAACCGCCACGGCTTTCTCGCTTTCTCGGAAATCCACCCGGATTATTATCAGATCCCCAAGGAGGATCGCGAAGCGCTGCTGCGCGAAGAGGCGGAGCATGCCGCCGAGGAAGCCAAGCTGCGCGCGGAGCAGGAAGCCGCCGAAGATGCCGGCTACGATGCGCCCGAGAGCGATGCCGATTTCGATGACGAAGACGAGGATGACGGCGATCTCGGCGACGAGAACGAAAGCGACGGCGAGAATGAGGACGCCCCCGCTCCCGCCACCGGCGTCAACGACGATCAGGTGGAGGCGCTGCGCCAGCGCCGCATGAACCTGCGCCGCCGCTACAAGATTCAGGACGTGATCCGCCGCCGCCAAGTGCTGCTGGTTCAGGTCGTGAAGGAAGAGCGCGGCAACAAGGGCGCGGCGCTGACCACGTATCTGTCGCTCGCCGGCCGTTACTGCGTGCTGATGCCCAATACGTCGCATGGCGGCGGGATCAGCCGCAAGATCAGCAACTCGGCCGATCGCAAGCGCCTGAAGTCGATCATGGCGGAAATGGAATTGCCGCCGTCGATGGGCTGCATCGTGCGCACCGCGGGGCTCAGCCGCACGCGCACCGAGATCAAGCGGGACTTCGATTATCTCGCGCGGCTGTGGGACGGCATTCGCGAAAAGACGCTGACCAGCGCGGCCCCAGCGCTCGTCTATGGTGACAGCGACCTCATCAAGCGGGCGATCCGCGATATCTACAACAAGGACATCGACGAGGTGATCGTCGAGGGTGACGAAGGCTATCGCCAGGCGAAGGACTTCATGCGCCTGCTGATGCCCAGCCACGCCAAGCGGGTGAAGCATTACAGCGATCCCATTCCGCTGTTCCAGCGCTGCCATGTCGAGGATCAACTCGCCGCGATGTACCATCCAGTGGTGCAGCTGAAGTCGGGCGGCTATCTCGTCATCAATCCGACCGAGGCGCTCGTCTCGATCGACATCAACTCCGGCCGTTCCACGCGCGAGCACAATATCGAGCAGACCGCGACGGCGACCAACCTTGAGGCTGCGCAGGAAATCGCGCGCCAGCTGCGCCTGCGCGACATGGCCGGCCTCGTCGTCATCGACTTCATCGACATGGACAACAATTCCAATGTCCGGAAGGTCGAGAAGGCGATGAAGGAGGCGCTGAAGAACGATCGCGCCCGCATCCAGGTGGGCCGCATCTCCAGCTTCGGCCTCATGGAAATGAGCCGGCAACGCCTGCGCACCGGCGTGCTCGAAGCGTCCACCCGTCCCTGCCCGCATTGCGAAGGCACCGGCCTTGTTCGCACCGCATCGTCCGCCGGCCTCAGCGCGCTTCGCTTGCTTGAGGACGAGGCGGCACGTGGCCGTGGCTCGCTGCTCACCCTGCATGCGAGCGCCGAAGCGGCGGTGTACGTGCTCAATCGCAAGCGTGCCGACATCGCCGAGATCGAGGATCGCTATGGCGTAGCCGTCGAGATCCTGCCGGACGGCGAGCACGAAGGCGCGCGCATGTCCGTCGAGGCATCAGGCCCGCCGCCTGCTTACGCGCCCAAGTTCGCGCCGCCGCTCGAGGAGATCGAGGACGACATCCCCGACGAGATCGAGGAGGAGGAAGAGGAAGAGGTCGCGGCCGACGACGAGGCGCCCCGCGCCGAGGAAGCCCGCAGCGACGAGCCGCGCGAAGGCGGTCGCAAGCGCCGTCGCCGTCGTGGACGTCGCGGTCGCCCCAATGGCGAGGGCGGTGAAACGCCGGCGTCCAACGCCGATCTCAGCGAAGGTGACGACGCCGAGGACGAGGACGAGGCGGTCGAAGCCGAGACCACCTCGACCGGCGAAGAGGACGAATCTGCGGCCGAAGGCGAAAGCGGCCGTCGCCGCCGCAACCGTCGTGGGCGTCGTCGGCGCCGTGAGAACGGCAGTGAGGGCGAGGCAAAGACGGTCGAGGCCGATGCAAGCGCCGAAGCCACGGCTACTGAGGCGCAGACAGCAGAGCCGGTAGCTGCGGAAGTGCCGGCTGCCGATCCGGCGGCGCAGGATGCTGATGCTGTCGAGGCGCCGGCCGAAGCGGCGCCGGAAGCGGAACAGCCCGCGCCCAAGACGCGTCGTCGTCCGCGTGCCAAGAAGGCTGTCGAGGCAGCACCGGAGGCAGCCGCAGCCGTCGAGGAGGCGCCCGCGCCGATCGAGACGCCTGGCATCGACGCGATCGCACCAGCGACCGAGGAAGGCGCCCCGGCCAAGCCGAAGCGGACCCGTCGCAAGAAGGCCGATGCGCCCGCAGCGGACGCCGCACCGGCAGCAGAAGCGGCGGCTCCGGCCGAGGCCGCGGATGCGCCGGCCAAGCCCAAGCGCACCCGCCGCAAAAAGGCGGATGCACCGGCAGCCGAAGCGGCCGATGCGCAACCGGCCGAAACTGCGCCGGAACCAGCCGCCCAGACGGCAGCGCCGGCCGGCGGAGACGCCGAAGCGGCCAGCGAGGCCAATGGCGAGGCCAGCGACGACGCGTCGGGGGCAACGCCGCGCCGCGGATGGTGGCAGCGCACCTTTGGCGCCTAAGCGACCAATGGCAGCGATCCGCAAGTGATCAACATGCGTCGGGCTTCAGCGGTGGTTCAGCCACCATCCTGCTGGGTCCGGCGCATGCCTGCCGTTTCTCGATCGTTCCCCCAGCGGCCGCGCCCGTGACGCGCCGCAATACTATTGTGCGCTTCGTTGCCGTCGCAGCGCTCGCCTGCGTGTCCATGAGCCCGGCCGCGCACGCGCAATCCATCCTTCGTGACGCCGAAACCGAAACGCTGCTGGCGGACATGACGGCACCGCTCGTCACGGCGGCGGGGCTGCGGCCGAGCGACGTGAAGGTCGTCCTGATCAACGACGATTCGATCAACGCCTTCGTCGCCGGCGGCCAGATCGTGTACGTCCATTCGGGCACGATCCAGGCGGCGAAGACCGCGAACGAAGTGCAAGGCGTCATCGCGCACGAGCTTGGCCACATCACCGGCGGGCACGTATCCCTGGCCGGGCGCGGCGCCCAGGAAGCGACCGGTATTTCCATCCTGTCGATGGTGCTCGGCCTCGCCGCCATGGCGGCCGGTGCGGGCGAAGCGGGAGCCGGCGTTCTTGCCGCGGGTCAGCAGGCGGCCATGACCAAATACCTGGCCTTTTCGCGCCAGCAGGAAGCGTCGACCGATGCCGCCGGCGCCAAATATCTCAACGCGGCCGGCATCACCGGCAAGGGATATCTCAACTTCTTCAAGACGATGCAGCAGCAGGAATATCGCTACGGCATCACGCGCAAGGTTGAGTATATGCTCAGCCACCCCGTGTCGTCGGAGCGCGTCGCGGCGATTTCGGAAACGCTGCAATCCGCGCCTGCCTGGAACAAGCCGTTGAACCAGGATTGGGAGGAGCGGTTCAAGCGCGTCCAGGCGAAGCTCGACGGCTATCTCCTGCCCCCGGCCCAGGCGCTCCAGAAATATCCGGAAGGTACCCAGACCGTCTACGCGCATTACGCGCGCGCCTACGCCTATCACCGCAGCGGTTATCCCCAGAAAGCGGAGGCGGAAACCGAGGCACTGGTCGCCAGCAAGCCCAGCGATCCCTACTTTCTTGAGATCAAGGGGCAGATCCTGCTCGAGGCAGGCAAGCCGCAGGAAGCGCTGGCGCCGCTGCGCGCCGCAACCGAGGGCTCGCGCAACAGCCCGCTGATCGCCACCACCTTCGGCCACGCGCTGATCGCAACGGAGAACAAGGCGAATTACGACGAGGCCAAGCGCGTGCTGCGGTCGGCCGTGGCGCGCGATGACCAGAATCCGTTCGCCTGGTATCAATTGGGCACCGTTTACGAGCGCACCGGCGATCCGGCCCGTGCTGCACTTGCCACGGCCGAACGCGCCAGCATGGTGGGGGACCATCGCACCGCTGCGGTCAGCGCCCGCTATGCCCTCGCCGGCATTCCACAAAATACGCCGGACTGGATCCGGGCACAGGATATCGCGATGACATCTGCCAATTCGATCGACGGCGACAAGCGCAAGCGCAAATGAGCCGCCTTACCCTGATGCTCGTCGTGCTGCTGGGCGCGGCCTTTGGCGCGGCCGGCATGTGGCTGGCGGAGCGTGCCGCGCCCGGCGATCTGGGATCATCCGACAAGGCGCGGATCGAACGGGTGGTGCATGACTATCTGCTCGCCAACCCCGAAGTGATCCCCCAGGCGATGCAGAGATTGCAGGAGCGCGAGAGCGGCCGGGCGGTGGCGGCCAGTCGCTCGCGCGTGGAAACGCCCTACCGCGGCGCCGTCATGGGCAATCCGCAAGGCGACGTCACGCTGGTCGAGTTCTTTGATTATAACTGCGGCTATTGCCGCGCCAGCCTGCCGACCATTGAACAATTGGTGAAAAGCGATCCGAAGCTGCGCGTCGTCTTTCGCGAGCTGCCGATCCTTGCCGAGGAAAGCCGCGATGCAGCCCGTGCTTCGCTCGCAGCGGCCGCACAGGGGCGCTTTGCAGCCTTCCACGAGGCACTTTACGCCGCCGGCCCAGTGAGCGCGCAATCGATTGCGGCTGTCGCGCGGCAGACCGGCGTCGACCTTTCCAAGATCCCCGACGATGCCGATACGGAGATCGCGGGCAATCTGGGGCTCGCAGCGAAGCTGGGCGTCAGTGGCACGCCCGCCTGGGTGGTAGGCGACAGGGTTCTCTCGGGCGCCCTGCCGCTGGACCGGCTGCAGGAGGCGATCGCCGAAACGCGCGCAGCGCGCAACTGAGCCGTTTCCGGGCCCGCGCCCGCCAGGGCGTTCCGCTGATGCCACAGGCGGTGCGACCTTCCGCTGGGCCGCAGCGTTCCCCATGCGGACGTATCTAAGCGCCGCAGGTGATCGTGCTCAGCTCTCTTCGTTGTTTCCTTCTTGCCCTTTGGCTCGCCACGCTCGCTGTAACACCCGCGTCCGCTCAGGAGGCGGAGTCGAACACCAGCGCGCCGGCCGTGGCGCCGGATCCCTTTGGTCGCGAAACTCCGCGTTCCGCGGTCAGCGGATTGATCGATGCGCTGGCAAAGCGCGACTATAATCGCGCGGCCAATTACTTCGATTTGCCGGTGCAGGACGATCCACAGGTGAAGGACGGCGCTTCCGAACTCGCCCGCCGCCTTCAGACGCTGCTCGACAGCGGCGGCACGTTATTGCCTTTCGCCAGGCTCTCCAACGAGCCTGCAGGGCGGATCGATGATGATCTTCCCGTCGATCGCGAGCTGGCAGGCGATCTGAAAGGCAGCGGGGGCGAAGCGCCGCTCCTTCTCACCCAACGATCGGTGGACGGTCGGTCGGTGTGGCGGATCTCGCACGAAACCATCAGGGAATTGATGGTGGCATCGGCGACGACCGCGGCTTCGGCGCCGTCCAAGGACATTGTCGGGATCGATGTTGCCGGTGCGCCGGCGGAAGACTGGGCCTTGCTGATCGGCCTCGCCGCCCTGAGCTTCGTTGTCCTGCGTCTCCTCGCCGCTGCGACGCTGGCGGTGGTCCGCCGCGGCATCTCTGATCCCGATGCGAATGGCGTCTACCGCTTCGTCCACGCCGCGCTTCCGCCGCTCAGCCTCTTCATCGCAGTCATGGCCTTCTACACCTGGGCCGAGCGGCTGCAGGTGGCGATCGTCGCACGGCAGACGCTGCTGCGATATGCCGGCGGCGTCGCGGCGATTGCCCTGGTGTGGTTTTGCCTGCGGCTCGTTGATGCGGTGGCGGATGTCGCCATCGCACGCATGCACCGCCGCGCGCGACGCCAGGCCGTGTCGGTCGTCACACTGCTGCGGCGTGCGGCCAAGATCCTGCTGCTGGTATTCAGCATCGTCGCCGTGCTGGATACGTTCGGGATCGATGTGACCACCGGCATCGCCGCGCTGGGTATCGGCGGTATCGCGCTGGCGCTTGGCGCGCAGAAGACGGTCGAGAACCTCGTCGGCAGCGTGACGGTGATCGCCGACCGCCCGGTGCAGGTCGGCGATTTCTGCCGCGTGGGCGATGTGGTCGGCACGGTCGAGGACGTGGGCATCCGCTCCACCCGGATCCGCACCAACGACCGGACCATTGTCACCATCCCCAATGGCGACTTCTCCTCGCGGCAGATCGAGAATTACGCCAAGCGCGACCGCTTCCTCTTCGCGCCCAAGATCGGCATCGAATATACCAGTCCGGCCAAGGTCCGCGAGGCGGTGTCGATCATCGAGGACGTGCTGCTTTCGCATGAAAAGGTGTCCAATGACGGGCCACGCGCCCGCTTCACCGACTTTGGCGAAAGTGCGCTGGAGATCGAGGTCTTCTCCTACATCACCGTCACCGATTTCGCGGAAAGCACCACCGTTCGGCAGGAGCTGCTGCTGTCCATCTACGAGCGGTTGAGCGCAGCCGAGATCGGCATCGCCTTCCCCACCCGAACGCTGTTCCTCGCCCGCAACCCGGGGGACGATCAGCCACGCCGGAGCGGCGCAGAGCCCGCCGCACCGGCTGACGACTCCTGACCTCCTTTTTACTGCAAGGGCCCAGACCATGAACGCAGCGGACGTGTTCAGAACGTTACCAATCGAGTTGAAACCGGACCCGTCCCGAACCGTGATCCGCCCGTTCAGCTTCGGCTATCCCGAGCCATTCGGGAAAGACCGGCCAACGCGCATGCAACAAGTGGCGGATCGGCTGCTGTCGCTCGACACGGCGATGCGGGAACGCATGCGCCGCCTGATCGAAGTGCCGATGCACGAACGCCACCCCAATGCGGACGCCACCTTTCTGCGCCGCTTCGACGATGTGGCAAAGGATCTTCAGCTACCCGCCGACCTGAGCGAAACCGATCGCCTGCTGCTGGGCGCCTATTTCAGCCAGGAATATGCGTTCGAAGCGGCTGCGCTGTTCAACCCCAGCATCATTCCGATGCCGGGGGCAGAGAACACCGATGGGTCGATCGCCTTTCTTCTTTCCCTGCGCGGGATCGGCGAAGGGCATGTCTCCTCCGTGACCTTCCGGACCGGAACATGGGACGGGCACGATCAGGTCGTCGTTCACCCAGCGAGCGAACAAGGCGTGCCGCCGCGCATCGAGGCGAAGAACGGCGAATGGATCCGGCTGCTGTGCGACGAGAGCGACGACGTATCGGAGACGGTGCTGTTTCCGGTGCTGCCCAGCCAGCGGTCGGGCATCGAGGATCTGCGGCTGGTGCAGTTCGCCGAGGAGGACGGCAGCCACAGCGTGATCGGAACCTATACCGCGTTCGACGGCGTCAACGCCCGGCAAGAGATGTTGCGCGGCGTTGACCTGCGCACGGTGGAGATGCGCGCGCTCACGGGCGCCATGGCGCCATACAAGGGCATGGCCCTGTTTCCGCGCAAGATCGCCGGTCAGTTCGTGATGCTGGGCCGGCAGGATAATGAGAACATCTGGCTGCTTCGGTCCGATCGGCTGGAGCATTGGGACACGGGCGAACGCATCCTGGGGCCGAAATACCCGTGGGAGTTCGTCCAGATGGGCAATTGCGGCTCCCCGACCGAGATTGACGAGGGATGGCTGGTCTTCACGCATGGCGTCGGCCTCGTTCGCGGCTATTGCGTGGGGGCTTGCCTGCTCAACAAGGAAGACCCCTCAAAGGTGCTGGCACGCACCCCCTCTCCCTTGTTGTTCCCCAGCGCGGAGCAGCGGGGCGGCTATGTGCCCAACGTGACCTATAGCTGCGGCGCGCTTGTTCACGGGCGGCGTATCCTGCTGCCGTATGCGATTGGTGACGAATTTAGCGCCTTTGCCGTCGGCAATGTCGATGATCTGCTGTCCGTGATAGCACCCGCCTGAATCACGGCGGCGGGCATCGCCCCGCCCGGGGGCGGCGAGGGAACTTTCAGCGGAGCGGATGACAGCGCCGCCGCCAACCCCCACATGAGACCCATGCGTCGCCAACCAAGCATCATCCGCGTCATCGATCTCGAGACCACCGGCAATGCCCCGCCCCAGCATGGCGTGTGCGAAATCGGGTGGCAGGATGTCGCGCTTGGGGCCGATGGGCGCTGGGAATTGTACGGCGAGGGCGGCAACCGGCTGGTCAATCCGGGCCGCTCGATGCCGCCGGTTACCCAGGCGATCCACCACATCCGGGACGAAGACGTGGCCGACGCCCCCTGGTGGCATGACGTGGCACGCGCCGTGCTGGATCCCTATCCGCGCCGCGTGGCGCTCGCCGCCCACCGCGCCGATTTCGAGCAGCAGTTCTGCACCTCTGCCATGACCCACGGTGCGCAGTGGATCTGCACCTGGAAGTGCGCGCTGCGACTGTGGCCCGATTCACCCAGCTTCTCCAACCAGGTACTGCGATATTGGCGCAAGCCCGACGGGCTGGATCACGAGCGCGGGCTGCCGGCGCATCGCGCCTTTCCGGACGCCTATGTCACCGCCCATCATCTGCGGGACCAGCTCAACGAAGCAAGCGTGGCGCAGCTGATCGAATGGTCGAACATTCCCGCGCTGCTGCCGCGCGTTCGCTTTGGCGTTGATCGCGGCAAGCCGTGGAACGAGATCGAGGAGGAGAGCCTGGTCAAGTTCCTGACCGATCGCGATCCCGACGTGCGCTTTACCGCCGAGACGGAACTCGCACGCCGCAAGGGTGGCGGGCTGGTCGGGCGTATGAGCGCGCAGGAACTGCTCCTGTAAACAAGGGCATGGCAGCACCTCTGGCGTTTTCGCCAAACCGCTTCTAGACGGTTGGCCGATGGCCGGGGAACAGGGGCAAAGCTTCGCTGCAGGCGAAGGCAGGATCGGGCGCGTGCTGATCGCCTTCATGGCCGTCGGCTTTCTCGCGCTGCTCGCCGCCGGCTTTGCCGCCGCATGGGTGACTGGCGAACTGGCGAAACACAGCCAGGCCGTGTCCCACACGTACGAGGTCGAACTCGCGATTGCGGATACCCGGCGCCTGATCGAACAGGGCGAGACGGCCCGTCGCGGATACCTCCTGTCGCCCGGCACACCGCGCTTTCTTGAGGCTTATAACGATGCGGCAAAGGCGCTGCCGCGTGCCGAAAAGAAGCTGCGGCAGCTGACGTACGACAATCCGCGGCAGCAGGCGCACATCCGCAAGCTGGAGCAACATCTCCGGGAATTGCAGACGCTGCGGGGGCAATCGGTTGAGTTGATCGTCGCAGGCAAGGTAGGCGAAGCGAGAGAGCTGTTCCAAACGGAGATGAGCAGCGCGCGATTTCGCGAGGTTCGCGCCGTTTTCGATCAGATGACTCGTGAAGAGCGCGCATTGCTGGCCATTCGCGATGCGCAACAGGAACGCAGCATCAGCCTGTTCTACACTGTGCTCGTAGTTGCCGGGCTGCTGCTGGCCGCCGTGGCAATTTCGGCGCTGCTGGTAGTGGTGCGTTACACGGGGGATCTGGCGCAATCGCGCGAGCAGTTGCAGCAATTGAACGAAAGCTTGGAAGCGATCGTGGTGGATCGCACGTCGGATCTGTCGCGGGCCAACGACGAAATCCAGCGATTTGCCTATATCGTCAGCCATGATCTCCGCTCGCCGCTGGTGAACGTGATGGGCTTCACCGCGGAACTGGAAGCCGCAACCGCGACGCTGCGTGAGTTGGTGGAGCAGGCGGAGCAGGACGCACCGGACATTCTGACCGATGACGCCCGCCTTGCCGCACAGGAAGATTTACCGGAGGCAATCGGCTTCATCCGCACCTCCACGCAGAAGATGGACCGGCTGATCAACGCGATCCTCGCGCTGTCTCGCCAGGGACGGCGTGTGCTTGCCCCTGAGACGCTCGATCTGATGCGCATGGTGAGCCAGATCCGTGACTCCATGGCTCATAGGCTCGACGAAACCGGCGCCCGGATTGATGTGGTCGGCAACCTCCCGGCGCTTGTCAGCGACCGTGTGGCGATCGAACAGATCCTGTCCAATCTGATCGAGAATGCGGTTAAATACCGCCATCCCGACCGCCCGGTCGAAGTGCAGGTTAGCGGCGCCGCAGGGGGCGACCGCGTCTGGATTGAAGTTTCGGATAATGGTCGCGGCATCGATCCGCGAGATCATGAGCGTGTGTTTGACCTGTTTCGCCGTTCGGGCACACAGGACCAGCCCGGCGAGGGGATCGGCCTCGCTCATGTGCGCGCCCTCGCCTATCGCCTGGGCGGCACAATTACCTTGCGCTCGGCACTTGGCGAAGGCGCAACCTTCCGCCTATCGCTGCCGTCGACGCTGAGCCTTCAGGAAAAATCTTGAGATGAACGCACACCAATCCGTCAGCATCGTGATGATCGAGGATGACGAAGGCCACGCCCGGCTGATCGAGAAGAACATCCGCCGCGCGGGCATTCTCAACGACATCAAGCATTTCCTGGATGGGACGAGCGCGCTCGACTATCTCTTCAACGCGCCCGATGGGCCGATGCTGAATGGCCCGGCGCTGGTGCTGCTGGATCTCAACCTTCCCGACATGAGCGGGACGGATATCCTGGCAAAGATCAAACAGTCCGATGGGCCGGTGAAGCGCACGCCGGTCGTGGTGCTGACCACCACCGACGACAGCCGCGAGATCCAGCGCTGCTACGATCTGGGCGCCAACGTCTACATCACCAAGCCTGTGAACTACGAAAGCTTCGCCCAGGCGATCCGGCAGCTTGGCCTGTTCCTGTCGGTGATCCAAGTTCCCGACATCGAGGAATGACGCACGGCGCGCGCCTTTTCGCCTCCCATCGTCAGCCGCCTCGCAGCGGCGATGCGGACGGCTGCGTGCGCTCGGCGATCTTCGCAGCCCTGCGCGCTCGCCGGGCCAGCGCCTGCGGCGACGCGGATGCGCTCGCCTGATGGATCGCATTCTCTACATCGATGATGACGAGGGCATCCGCCGCCTGGCCTCGCGCGCGCTTGCCCGTCGCGGCTGGGATGTGACCACGGCTGATGGCGGCGAACTCGGGGTGCGCATCGCCGCCGAACAACATTTCAATCTCGTCGCCGTTGATCATTATATGCCCGGCATCGACGGGCTGGAGACGCTGGCGCGCCTTCGCGAGCTGCCCGATCCCCCCAGCGTCGTCTATGTAACCGGCTCCGAAGAGCAGCGCGTCGCGGTCGCGGCGCTGCGCGCGGGTGCGTCCGATTATGTGGTGAAATCGGTTGGCGACGATTTCTTCGACCTGCTCGATGCATCGTTCCGCACCGTTGTCTCGCACGCTCAGCTGGAAAAGCAGAAAGCCGCTGCGGAGGAATCGCTGCGCGTCTCCAATGCTCGGCTCGAAGCGCTGCTGGCCGAGGTCAATCATCGCGTGGCCAATTCGCTCCAACTTGTGTCCGCGATGGTGCGGCTGCAGGCCGGCGCACTCAGCGATCCGGCCGCCCGCGCGGCGCTGGAGGATACACAACGCCGGATCAGCGCAATCGCGCAGGTGCACCGCCGGCTCTACACTGGCGGCGATGTCGAGCACGTCGACATGCGCGAATATCTGAGCACGCTGGTCGATGAGCTGGCGGAAACCTGGTCCACCATCGATCGCCCGCGCGCGCTCAGGCTCGCGGCCGATCCGATCCGGCTGCCGACCGACCGGGCGGTGTCGCTGGGCGTGATCGTAACCGAGCTGGTCAGCAACGCCTGCAAATATGCCTATCCCAGCGGCAGCGGCGAGGTGCGCATCGCGTTGCACCGCGAAGGGGACGACGTGTTCCTGCTGGCGGTGGAAGATGATGGGATCGGCATGTCCGAAGGCATCTCGCCCGGCGGCACTGGCGTTGGCACGAAGCTGATCCGCGCGATGGCGCAGAGCCTGCAATCAACCATCGAATATGATCCGGCGCACCGCGGCACGCGCGCCGTTCTGCGGGTGGCGCTCGCCTAACCCCTCGGTCGCGGCAACGGTCAGGTGCTGGAAATCCCCTGATTTCACCCTAGAAGGCGGGCGAGCCCAAGCAAGGAGCGCCCCAATGAAGACCCGTGCCGCCGTAGCGTTCGAGGCGAAGAAGCCGCTGGAGATCGTCGAACTCGACCTGGAAGGCCCGAAGGCCGGCGAGGTGCTGGTCGAGATCATGGCGACGGGCATTTGCCACACCGATGCCTACACGCTGGACGGGCTCGACTCCGAAGGCATCTTCCCGTCGATCCTCGGCCATGAGGGCTGCGGCATCGTGCGCGAAGTGGGCGCGGGCGTGACGAGCGTGGCGCCGGACGATCACGTCATCCCGCTCTACACGCCCGAATGCCGCCAGTGTAAGTCGTGCCTCAGCCAGAAGACGAACCTGTGCACTGCGATCCGCGCGACACAGGGCAAGGGCGTGATGCCGGACGGCACCAGCCGCTTCAGCTACAAGGGCCAGCAGATCTTCCATTACATGGGCTGCTCGACCTTCTCGAACTTCACCGTGCTGCCGGAGATCGCTCTTGCAAAGATCCGTACGGACGCGCCGTGCGATACCAGTTGCTACATTGGCTGCGGGGTGACGACCGGCGTGGGCGCGGTTGTCCACACGGCCAAGGTGGAGCCGGGCGCGACCGTTATCGTGTTCGGTCTGGGCGGCATTGGCCTCAACGTTATCCAGGGCGCCAAGTTCGCCGGCGCCGCGCGGATCGTGGGCGTAGACATCAACCCGGACCGCGAGGAATGGGGCCGCAAGTTCGGCATGACCGATTTCGTGAACCCGAAGGACGTCGGCGACATCGTCCAGCATCTGGTCGCGATGACCGACGGCGGCGGGGACTATACCTTTGATTGCACTGGAAACACGGTGGTGATGCGTCAGGCGCTGGAAAGCGCGCATCGCGGCTGGGGCGAGTCAATCGTCATCGGCGTGGCAGAGGCCGGCAAAGAGATCGCGACGCGCCCGTTTCAGCTCGTCACGGGTCGGGTTTGGAAGGGAACGGCCTTTGGCGGCGCACGCGGGCGCACCGACGTGCCCAAGATCGTCGACTGGTACATGAACGGCCTGATTCAGATCGATCCGATGATCACGCACCGGCTGACGCTCGACGAGATCAACAAGGGTTTCGACCTGATGCATGCGGGCGAAAGCATCCGCAGCGTGGTGGTGTATTGAGCCGCTGACGGGTGATGGCGGGGCGGCGGGTGAAATGGCGCCCGCCTCTCGACTCAGCCCCGGCTGATGGGCATGACTGCCTCCTCAATTAGGGGAGAGGACCAATGTTCAGCCACGTCATGGTTGGATCGAACGACATCGCGCGTTCGCGTAAATTCTACGATGCCCTGTTCGGCACGCTGGGTGGCAATCCGGCAATCGAGGACGACAAGGGCCGCCTGATATACATGAATAACGGCGGTCTGTTCCTGGTCTCCAAGCCGATCGACGGCGAGCCGGCGACGCATGCCAACGGCGGCACGATCGGCTTCACCGTGTCGGGGCCCGAGCAGGCGGACGCTTGGCACAAGGCCGGTGTCGAGAATGGCGGCGAGCCGATCGAGGATGCGCCGGGCGTACGGTCGGCCGCATTCGGCAATCTGTACCTTGCCTATCTGCGCGATCCAGACGGCAACAAGCTGTGTGCGATGCACCGGATGGCCGGCTGATACGACAGTAGACCGTGGGAAGCGCCCCGCCGCCGTGCAAGGCGGTGGGACGCTTCCCGCGCCTTGCCCACGAACCGCGGTTCAGGCCGTTCGCGTGACGCCGCTTAGCGCCAGTTGCGCATCGATTGCGGCGACGAGCCGATCGAGCGCGGCCTGATCCGCCGCTTCGGCGCGGGCCGTCAACATCGCCTGCGTATTGGACGCGCGTAGCAGCCACCAGCCGTCCTGTGTCGTCACCCGCGCGCCGTCGGTACGATCAACCTGCGCGCCGTCCGCAGCAAGCCGCTCCAGCACCTCCTGCACCACGGCTTCGCGCCGCGCCTCATCGACCGGAAACCGCAGTTCCGGCGTCGCCACCACGGCTGGCATGGCATCGCGCATTTCCGCGAGCGTGCCGCCGCTTGCGCCGATCGCCCGGACGAGCTGCACCGCCGCGTAGAGCGCGTCATCGTGCCCACCCAGTTCGCCGAAAAAGATATGGCCGCTCATCTCTCCGGCGAGTGGGGCACCGACCTCGTGCATCATGGTTTTGATGTTGCTGTGGCCACTTTTCCACATCATCGGCCGTCCGCCCAGTTCGGCGATCCGGTCGAACAAGGTGGCACTCGCCTTCACATCCGCGACGATCGCCGCGCCGGGCCGCTGGCGGAGGACAGGCTCCGCGAGAATGGAAAGCAGCTGATCGCCGGCGATCACGCGACCTTCGCCGTCGACCGCACCGATCCGGTCGCCATCTCCGTCAAAAGCCACACCAAAATCGAGCTTTTCCCGGGCGACCAGCGCCTTCAAATCGGCAAGGTTCGATTCTTCGGTAGGATCGGGGTGATGGTTGGGAAAGTTGCCGTCCACCTGGGTGAACAACAGGTGATGCTCACCCGGCAGCAGCTGAACGAGGCGCTCGACGGCGGGTCCGGCGGCACCGTTGCCCGCATCCCAGCCGATGCGCAGCGCCGCGAGGCTGTCACCCTCGACCAGCCTGGCGACGTACTCGATGAGCGTTTCGGCGTCGCTGACGCGCCCAGCGCCGCTCTCCACATCGCCCTTCTCCGAAAGCGCCGCCAGTGCCGTGATGTCTGATCCGAAGAACGGCCGATGGCCGAGCACCATCTTGAAGCCATTGTCATCGCGCGGATTATGGCTTCCCGTCACTTGGATGCCGCCATCCACGTCGAGGTGGCGCTCGGCATGGTAAAGCATGGGGGATGGGCCGACCCCGATCCGCACGACATCGATGCCCGCAGCACACAGGCCCTCGACCAGCGCCGCCTCAAGCGTCGGCGAGGAGAGGCGGCCGTCACGGCCAACGACGACCCGCCGGCCCCCGCCCCTTCGGACAATCGATCCAAAGGCCCGCCCGATCGCCGTTGCGTCCGCCGCGTCCAACGTTCGGCCGACAGTGCCGCGGATATCATATTCGCGCAGGATCGACGGGGGGAGACGGTGCCGCATCCCTCCTGCTTACGCGGCGGCCGCTGCCCTCGTCACCCCCGTTTCAGGCGTGACTGCCCGCAGCGCCCTTCTCCCCCGCGCTTATTCGTATCGCAGCGCCTTGATCGGATTGGCCCGTGCCACCTTGAAAGCGTGCCCAGCGATCGTGACAACGGCGATCGTCAGCGCCAACGCACCCGCCAGCAGGAATGGCACGGGTGTCAGCGCCATGCGGGTGTCGAAGCTGTTCAGCCAGTCACGCATCACCCACCAGGCGACTGGCCAGGCGAGGAGATTGGCGACCAGCACAGGCCGGCTGAACTGCCAGACCAGCAGCCGCACGATATCAAGCGTGCGGGCGCCAAGGACCTTCCGAATGCCGATCTCCTTGGTCCGCCGCTCCGCCGTGAAGGCAGCAAGGCCGAACAGGCCGAGGCAGGCGATCACGACGGCAAGGATCGCGAAACCGGCGAATATCTGCGCGCGGCGCTCCTCCGCCTTGTACAGATCCTCGACGATCGCGTCGCTGAACTGCGCTTCAAAGGGCACGTCGCTGACCGCCTGTTTCCAGACCCGTTCAACACCGGCGCGAACCGCAGCGGGATCGCCGTCGTAGCGGATCACCATGTGGGTCGTCCCTTCGCGGGTACCGAGGAACACGATCGGATCCAGCGGATCGCGTACCGAACGGAAGCGCGAATCCTTCACCACACCAACCACCGTGACCGGCATCGGTCCACTGTCAGCAGAAATGCCCAGCCCAAAGGTCTTGCCGATGATCTCTTGCGGGGTGCGGGCGCCCAGTTTACGCGCGGCGAATTCGTTGATCACGACGTTGGCCCCGCGGGCAACAAGCGCGCGGGTTTGCTCAGGAGTCTCGGGAAACGTGAGAGTCTGGTCGTCCATGGGACGGGCGGGGTCGAACCAGCGGCCGGCAACGACATCCAGCCCCATGGCATCGCGGAACCCTGTGTCCACGCGATAGCGGCCTAGCGTAACCGGCTCCGAACGGCCGGGTACCAGAACGCCCGTGTTGCTGTTGTTCGTCGTGGCGACGCCGATGTCCGTACGGCCCACTGCAACCACGCCCGGCACGCGCTTCATGCGCTCCACCAGCTGCTCACCGCGACCGATCAGCTGATAGCGGCTCAGATTTTCGACCTGAAGGATGTGATCACGCTTGTACCCGGGGTCGACCGACCGCGCGTACACCGTCTGGCCGTACACGATCGCTGTGCAGATGATGAGCGCGATCGAAATCGCGAACTGCCCGATGACCAGGATACTGCGCAACCGCCCGCTGCCCGGCGTCTCGGCAGAGGATTTGTTGGCCTTCAGCACGCTGGCCGGCTGGAACCGCGAGAGGAAGAAGGCGGGGTAGAGCCCGCCCAGCAAACCGACAATTACCACCAGCGCCAACGCCGGGAGGAGCATGCCGCTCTCGCCAAAATAGCCAAAGGTAAGATCGGCATCCAGGAAGGAGGCGAACGGCCGGATCAGCAGCTCCGACAAGGCGAGCGCGATCACTACCGCGATCAGCGCAACGAGCAAGGATTCACCGACGAACTGGCCGATGAGCTGCTTGCGCGTGGCGCCGAGCACCTTGCGCAGCGCCACCTCACGCGCGCGCTTGCCGGCACGCGCGGTGGCCAGGTTGGTGAAGTTCACCACCGCCATGCTGAGAATCAGGATCGCGATGACGGCAAAGGTTGCGATCGTCCCGCGATCGTTGCCGGGCGTCATTGCGCCCGCCTGCGCTTTTCCCAGGTGCACGTCAGCGATCGGCAGCAATTTCCAATCGGCTTCATCCCCTGCGTTGAAGCGGCCACCGCCAAAGTTTTCATCGGGGATGTTGCGCTTTTCCCAGGCGGGCATCTGCGCGTTGATGGCGTCGGCATTGCTGCCCGGCTTCAGCTTCACATAGACCCAGCCAGACTGGCAGCCCCAGCACGTCAGGAACTCCCGCTCCTGCGCGAAATAAGAGGGGAAATCGCGGCGCACGACGGCATTGATCTTCAGGTGCGAGTTTTTCGGCAGATCCGCGACAACTGCGTTGATGCGGTAATCGTAAGTCTTGCCCTTTTGAATGAGGCTCATGGTGCGGCCGACCACGTCGTCGGTGCCGAACTGCCGCACCGCTTCCGAGCGGGTCAGGATGGCGGTGTCCGGCGCATTGAGCGCCGTCTTCGACCCCCGCAGCACCGGCAGGTCGATGACCGACAGCAGATCGCCGTTGGCGACCAGATAATCCTTCGCCGTCGTGACCTGCCCGTCCTTGACGATCGTGGGGCTGCCCGCGAGCAAGTACACGGTGCTTTCGACCTGCGGGAAATCCTTCTTGATCCGCTCCTCGGCGACATAGCTCGCCATTTGCAGGAAAAATGGCGGTCCGTCCCGCGGGTTGGGGAAATAGGTTTGTAGCTGATAGGTGTTCTCGCCGCCCCGTACCCAGCGATCGAAGCTGGTTTCATAGCGGATGAAAGCCAGGATCAACAGGCAGGCGGCCATGCCGATCGCCAGGCCCAGCAAGTTGATGATCGAATAAACGCGGTTCTTGGCCAGAGCGTTGATCGAAACGGTAAGATAGTTTCGCCACATGGCAGGGCGCCTCCTAGGCGGGTCCGACAGGCTGGATGAGAGGAACGGGCGCCTTCAAGCAGCGCGACGACGTTCCTGGAGAATGCGACCGTCCAGCATGTTGACCACGCGGCTCGCGTAATCGGCATGCGCGGGCGAGTGGGTGACCATCACGATCGTGGAGCCTTCACCGTTCAACTGCTGGAGCATGCGCATCACTTCCTCACCATGATTGGTGTCGAGATTGCCGGTCGGCTCGTCCGCAAGGATCAGCTTGGGCGCCGCCACCAGGGCGCGGGCAACCGCGACCCGCTGCTGCTGACCGCCGGAAAGCTGGCTGGGGCGATGACGCGCGCGATGTGCGATGCCTACCCGGTCCATCACCTCGTCCGTTCGGGTGCGCCGCTCCTTCGCGGACACGTCGTGGTAGAGGAGCGCGAGCTCGATGTTGTCGCGGACGGTCAGTTCGTCGACGAGGTTGAAGCTCTGAAAGATGAAGCCAATGTTCGCCTTGCGAAATGCCGCGAGCTTCGCCTCGCCCAGCGCTGCGACCTCGGTGCCGTCGAAGACGTAAGAGCCGCTCGTCGGGCTATCGAGCAGGCCGACGACGTTCAGCAGGGTCGACTTGCCGCAGCCCGACGGGCCCATGATGGCGACGAACTCCCCGGAGGCGATGTCCAGGTCGATCCCGTCCAGCGCCACCGTCTCGACGCTGTCGGTGCGGTACAGCCGCGCCACGTCACGCATCCGGAGCATCAAACATCCTTTCCTTGGGTGAGATCGAGCGCGTCCTTGTCGGCGAACCCGGTGTAGGGTGAGGTGATCACGCGCTCACCGGCGGTGAGCCCGTCGAGCACCTCGACATGATCATTGTTGCGGCGGCCAAGCCGCACCTGCCGCTTCATCGCGGAGCGGCCATCGGGCGCGACCACGAAGACCCAGGCACCGCCAGTGTCGTTGTAGAAGGCACCATTGGGAATGAGCAGCGCCGGTGCCGGGTCGCTAAGCGTCAGCCGCGCCTGTACGGTCTGGCCGCGCTGCAACCGCTCGGGCTCGGCGCTTACGAACTGAAGCTCGATCTGGAACTGACCGTTCTGAACCTGCGGGAAGATCTTGGTGACGCGCGCCATATGGGTGCGATTGCCGGCATCGATCCGCGCCTTTTGGCCGACCTCGACACGGCCGAGGAAGAATTCATCCACGCCGGCTTGCAGCTTGTTGCGGCCGGGCGAGTCGATCTGGCCGATCCGCTCGCCACGCGACATGGATTGCCCGACCTGGATCGAAAAGCCCGATAGCTGCCCCGCGACCGGCGCGCGCAGGTTCAGCGCGTCGAGATTGGCGCGGGCCAGCTCCAGCCCGGCCTGAAGCGAGGCGGTGGAGGCACGCTGCTGCGCCAGCTGGCTGCGTTGCAGCTTATCATCCGTACTACGCCCTTGGCGCACCACGGCGAACCGCTGGCGCTCGTAGCGCAGCTGATCGCCGGTGTCCTCGAACTGACGGCCCGCCACAAAGCCGCGCGCGGCAAGCGGCGCCTCCCGGTTGAACTGCCGCTGCGCCTTTTCCAGTGCCAGCTGCGCCTCGAGCACGGCGCGATCGTTCAGCACGCGGGTCTGCGCCAATGACAATTCCTGAGAGCGCATGTTGTTGATCTGCTGCTCGACTTCGGTCTGACGAGCGAGCGTCGACAGTTGAAGCTCGGCGTTGGAAAGGAGGGCAATGGGCTGGCCCTTGGCCAACATGGCGCCATCCTCCACCAGCACCTTCTCGACCCGCCCGCCCTCGATCGCATCGATATAGACGGTGAGCAGCGGCGTGACGCGCGTGCGTAGCGGGATGTAATCCTCGAACGTGCCCCGCTGCACGGCGGCGATTGTCAGACGATCAGCGGCAATCGATTGCGTGCCCGGGCGCGGCGCCAGCCACCAGAACAGCAAAGCGGCGGCGACGAGCGCGGCGACGGCGCCGGCGATGACCCATGCCCGGGGGAGCCGCTTGCGCGCGACCACACGGTCCATCCCGCTCCCCGATACGGCGCGCGGCTCCGCCGCGTGATCCTGCGGCATGCGAAGAACGCTCATCGCGTCCACTTCCGAACAGGGATGTGCGAAATCGGACGGTTCACAACGCCACCGAGAAGCTGAAGTGCGGGGTAGCGAGCGACAGAGCGATCGTGGGCGTTGAAGCGTTATCCGGCGCCCTAACGAGGGCAACGCTGGCCAACGCGATGGCTATCAGGAGCATCAAACGGGCGAGGGGCGCTTGGGTCATGGCGGACTGTTTTGCAGGCTGCGTGCCAAATGCCGGCAACGCCGCTCCGACCTGCCTAAGTGGGCGCGACCGATGCGCCAGCGGCGCAGGCTTTGGCCCTGTCGGGCGCTGGAAAAAATACGAGCTTCAAGGCGCCGCCGCCAAGATTTAGGACGATGCACAGAGCCGATAAAACGGCGAAAACACACAAGACGTTGAAAAGCTGTCGATTGATAGAGCTGGCACGAGACTTGATTGTCCAAAGCCGAACGGTGACTGTACGAGAACGGACGGGATGGGGCCTGAATTCAATCGCTGCGTGATCGTCGACGATGACGACGATATCCTATTGGCGGCGCGCTTGCTGCTGCGCCCGCTATTCCGGGAGATCGTGACAGCGCGAAGCCCCGAGGAGGCATTGCCCGAGATCGAGGGCCGGACGCCGGACGTCGTGCTGCTGGATGCGAATTTCGCGCGCGGCGCCACCGATGCGAGCGAAGGGCTGGCCTGGCTAGACCGGCTGACCGCGATCGACCCGGAAATGGTGGTGGTGATGATTACCGCCCACGCGGGTGTTCACGTGGCGGTTGCGGCGATGAAGCGCGGGGCTACCGACTTCGTGCCCAAGCCTTGGTCGAACGACCGGTTGCTTGCCACCGTGCGCACGGCCGCTGCGCTGCGCCGATCGCGCACTGCCGCTGGCGCGCCGCGGCCCTCGCCCACCGCCAAGTCTCCATTGCTGGGCCATTCACCGGCAATGGCGCGGGTGCATTCGTTAATCGAGCGTGCGGCGCCGACCGATGCCAACGTCTTGATATTAGGCCAGAATGGGACCGGCAAGGAAGTCGTTGCGCGCGAGTTGCACGCCCGCTCACTGCGTGCTGCGAACGTGCTGCAGACGGTGGATCTGGGTGCGATCGCGACCGAACTGATCGACAGCGAACTGTTCGGCCATGTGAAAGGCGCATTCACCGATGCCAAGACGGACCGGGTCGGGCGCATCCAGGCGGCGGACGGGGGCACGCTGTTTCTCGACGAGATCGGCAACCTGCCGCTTCATCTGCAACCCAAGTTGCTGACCGCGCTGGAGCAGCGGCAAGTGACGCCGGTGGGGGCGAACAAGCCGGTAAAGGTCAACATTCGCGTGATCGCCGCGACCAACATGCCGCGCGAGCGGCTGATGGACGAGCGGGTATTCCGGCAGGATCTGCTCTATCGGCTCAACACGGTGGAGATCGCCCTGCCCCCGCTGGCCGAGCGACCGGAGGACGTGATTGAGCTCGCGGAGCATTTCCTGAGCCATTATGCCGCACGCTACGACCGCCCCTGCCCGTCGCTCAGCGATGCGGCGCGCGCCGCGCTGATCGCGCATAATTGGCCCGGCAACGTGCGCGCGCTGCGCCATGCGGTTGAGCGGGCCACCATTCTTTCGGCCCGCCAGATGCTTGAACCGGAAGACCTCGGCCTGGAGCCGGGCATGTTTCGGCCTGTTCCGCAACCTGCCCAGCCTGCACCCGATCTGAACCTTGATCGGGTTGAGCGGCGGCTGGTGGAAGAGGCGCTGCGCAAGCACGGCTACAACATCACGCTTGCCGCCAGCGAACTGGGCCTGTCGCGCGCCGCACTCTATCGTCGCATGGAAAAGCATGGGCTTTGACCGGCGCTTCACGCTTGGGCTGATCTTCCGCATATCGGTGCTGCTGCTGGCGCTGATGGCGGTGGTGTGGGCGTTCCGCACGCCATCTTTGGTGATGGTGCGGGTGGTGGCGATCGGCGTATCGGTGCTGGCCGCTGGAGCCCTGTGGCGGCATGTCGCGCGCACCAACTTCGAACTGGCGCGGTTCCTGGAGGCGGTGCGGCTCGGTGACTTTGCCGCGCACTTTCCCGAGTCCGGTGGCGCAGGGTTCGGCACGCTCGGCACCGCGCTGAACGAGACGATCCGGCGGCTGCGCGAACAGCGCGGGCAGACGGACGCCGAGCTGCGCTACAAGGACGCGCTGATCGACGACATGCCGATCGCGCTGCTGACCATCGATGGCGGCCGCGTGGAGCCGGGCAACAAGGCGGCGCGCGCCTTGTTCACGCGGCACGAAGGGGTACGGCCGGAGGATTTCGCCACCTACGGCGCGACCTTTGCCCGGCGGCTGGCCGAGGAGGACGCGGCGGGCGAGGAAATGCTGATCCTCAACCTCGACGGGCGCGCGAAGCGGACGCTCGTGCGCCAGGCGACGCTCAACCGCCTGGGGCGGCGGACGCGCGCGGTGGTCGTCCAGCCGGTGCAGGAAACGCTGGATGCGGTGGAGATGGCGGCGCAGACCGACATCATCCGCGTGCTGACCCATGAGATCCTGAACTCGCTCACCCCGGTCATGTCGCTGGCGCAAACAACCGCGACGCTGCTTTCGGACGACGCGGTGGATGCGGCGCGGATCGCCGACGCGCGCGAAGCGGCCATGACGCTGGCGCGGCGCACGCAGGGGCTGGGGCACTTCATCGACAGCTATCGCGTGGTCGCGCGCGAGCCGACGGTGGTGCAGCATGCCTTTGCCGCGGCTGAATTCGCCGAGGAGCACGCCCGCCTGTTCCGCGCCGAATGGCCGAACGTGACGCTGCACGTGAACACCGACGCGCTAACGATCCATGGCGACCGCGCGCTGTTGTCGCAATTGCTGCTCAATCTGCTGCGCAATGCCGCCCAGGCTGCCGGCGAGCATCGCCCGGACCCCGAAGTGACGCTGACCATCGCGGCGGCACGGCCGGGGATGATCGAAGTGGCCGACAACGGCCCCGGCGTGCCGGCCAAGTTGCGGCAGGAAGTGTTCCTGCCGTTCTTCACCACGCGGGCAAAGGGCACGGGCGTGGGGCTGAACCTGGCACGGCAGATCGCGGTGGCGCATGGCGGGACGCTGGAGGTGCACGACGCGCCGGGCGGCGGCGCGCTGTTCCGCCTGCTCCTCTAGTCAGCCGGGGCGCCGAACGTGTGACGCGGCGGGGCGCGATGCCCCGCCGCACCGTGCGCAGCTGCTATTTCAGCCATTCGAAGGCAGCCGCGAGCTGAGCCGTGCCCCGGCCGCGGAAGATGTCGCCATGCGCGAAGATCACCGTTTCGGGAGCGAGCGCCACCATCTTGTCCACCTCCAGGCGGACTGCATGGGCACGCGGGCGCAAGACGGACCGCAGGTGAACGCCCGTGGTGCCGGTGGTGGCAAGCGTCGCACGCATCACGGCGGCCGTGGCACGGCGCAGCTTCGCCGGATCGAGATTTTCGATCAGGTCGGTCAGCACCAGCGTGCGGCTCGGCCGATGGAAGAACCACGCCTCCTCGAAGCCGCCACCGCCGCGGACGAGCCCCTGCTGCAGCTCCGCGTCCCAGGCGGGCGGGCCGACCTCCACCAGATCGTTATCGATCCGCACGGCAGATTGCTGAACCTGCGCGCGCTGCCGCAGCGCCGGCACGGCCCAGACGGTCGCGTCGGGACAGGCGCGCTGCCATTCCTCCAGAAAGGTCCAATGCGCCAGCGTCGGCGCGACCAGATGGCGGATCGGCCCCAGCGCAGCGAGCGCTTTGGCCAAAGCAGGCGTATAGCGGGTGGGCGAATGCAGCCAGAGGCCCCCGTCCTGTAGCCGGATCACCGTCATGCGGATCGGCAGCTTCAGCCCGAAGGCGCTGATCGGGCCGCTGTCGACGATCCAAAGGTTCTCGGCGAGCGGCTTGGGCACGTCGAGCGGGTGATAGCCGATTTCTTCATCCCGGCGGGCAGCGCCGCGCGCGAGGTAGGCAGCCGCCGCGGCGAGACTGATCGCGGCAACGGCGGCGCCGATGCGCTTGCCGCGCCCACGGCCCTCCTCAGGCGTGGCGGCCCATTCTCCCGCCTCCGCCTTTGCCAAAAGCGGGATCTGTTCACCGGCAAGGGTGATCGGCTGCGGCGCTGGCACGGCCTCATCGGCTTGGGTGGGGTGCATGGCGATGAGTTCCTCCCTCAAAATCGGCTTCAGTGTCTTGCCGCTGGCGTTGCGCGGGAATTCCTCCGTGCGAACAACTATACGCACCGGCACCTTGAACGGTGCCAGATGGCGTGCGGCATGGGCGATCAGCTCCGCCTCGCTGAGAGAGGCGCCGGGACGCAACTGCACCAGTGCGCCGACTTCTTCGCCAAGGATCCGGTGCGGCAGGCCGACAACGGCGGCGTCCATCACGTCGGGATGGGCGACGAGAACGTCCTCGATCTCCACGCAATAGACGTTCTCGCCCCCGCGGATCAGCATGTCCTTGGCGCGATCGAGGAGGTAGACGAAGCCTTCCGCATCAATGCGGCAGATGTCGCCGGTGTGATACCAACCGTCGGTGAAACTCTGGCCGGTCGCGTCGGGGTTGTTCCAATAGCCGGCGACGACGTTGGGGCCGCGGATCCACAATTCGCCGGCCTGCCCGCGCGGCAGCTCGTTGCCCCCTTCATCCACCACCTTCACGTCGCAGACCGGGACCGGCAAGCCGACGCTGTCAGGGTGGCGCAGATAATCTTCCGCGCTGTTGGTGATCGAGACTGAGGAGGTTTCGGTCGCGCCGTAGCCCTGGCTCGGCTTGAACCACGGGAACAGCGCCGCGAACTTCAGCGTCAGTTCCGGCGCGATCGCGGCGCCGCCATAGCCATAGCTGTCGAGGCTGGAGAGGTCGCGGCGGGCGAAATCGAGCGATTCCAGCACCTGCCACACCATTGCCGGCACGCCCGTAGTGGAATTGACTCGTTCGCCCTCGACCAGCTCCAGGAAGCGTTCTGGATTCCATTTGTGCATCAGGATGAGCTTGGCCCCGGCGATCACCGTCGGGATCAGCATCGAATTCGTGCCGGTGACGTGGAATAAGGGCACCGGCAAAAGGTTCACCCGTTGCGGCGCCTCGGGATCGGGCACCGGCAGCGGATCGCCGCGGCGGATGGTCGCGCGCGCCGCGCCGAAGGCGATCGAGATCACGTTGGTGAGGACGTTGCGGTGCGTGCCGAGCGCACCCTTCGGCCGACCGGTTGTGCCGCTGGTGTAGAGGATCGTGGCGGGATCATCGGTGTGGAGGCCGGGGTCTGGCATCGGATCGTCGGGCAGATCGGCGTAGCGATCGCGCGGGCCGATCAGATCGTCGAGCGGGACCGCCGCCGTGCCGTAATCGTCCGTAGTGCGTACCGAGATGAGGCCGTCGAGCTTCAGATCATCGGCATAAGGCGCAAGCCGTTCCAGCCGTTCGCCGTCGACGATCGCCACCTTCGCGCCGGAATTGCTGATGCCATAAGCGAGCTCGTCACCGAGCCCCCACGCGTTAAGCGGGGTAACGACGGCGCCGATCGACATGCCCGCCCAGAAAGCGATCGACCATTCCGGCAGGTTGCGCATGGCGACCACCAGCCGATCGCCCCTGCGCACGCCGAAGCGATCGTGGAGCACCCGGCCGAGCTGCCCGGCCGCGCGGAAATGCGCGCCATAGGTCTGGCGTTCGCCCTCATAGATGATGAACTCGCGATCGCCCCAGCTGCGACCCAGGTCGAACACCTGGCGCAGATCGTTCATGGCGTTGACGTAGGTGCGCAAGCGAACGCCGCGGATCACCTCCTCGCGCGTTTCGAACGGCGCGCCGGGCGCGGTCAGGATGCGATAGGCCTCGGGCAGGTCGACCGCCGGCCAGGGGCGATTGTTCACGCTACCAGCGGGCTGCTGCTCCATGTCCTTATCCTCTCGCTGCGCCGGCTGTGCGGCCTTGCCGCGATGAGTGTTGAATGATTGACGCTAGGGCAAGGCCGAACTTGGATGATCCCTCCGCAAAGAAGGCGGGCGATCGGGGCTCTCCACCCGATCGCCCGCCTTCCATCTTCATCCCGCCGAGCGGCCGGTGGGATCAGAAGCGCACGCGGCCGGTGACGCCGTAGAGGCGCGGCTGGCCGAGGAACGCGCCATAGGTGCCCAGCTGCAGCGGCTGATCCACGATCACCTGATAGAATTGCGAGTTCGTCAGGTTCTGCGCCCAGATCTCCAGCGACCATGCCTCGCTTGCCGGCTCGATGCCGATGCGGGTGTTAAGGATCGCGAACGGCTCCTGCACCTTCAGCGGATCGAGGTTCGAACCAGTGTTGTAGCGCGACGACCATTTCAGCGAGGCGGATGCGCGCAGGTTCAAATCGTCGGTGATCGGCTGCTTGGAGGTGAAGCCGCCGGTGACGTTCCACTTCGCGGCATAGGGCAAGCGATTGCCGGACAGCCGCGTGAGGTTCGGCAGCGGCGGCGGGAAATCGCCAAAGGTGGTGTCCGCATAGGTGGCGCCGGCGTTCAGCGTCAGGCCCTGGATCCCGGTGTTGAACAACAGGTCGAGATCGACGCCCTTCGACGTGACCTTGGGGATCGACGTCACCACGAAGCTGACGCCGGTATAGGTGTTGAGCTGGAAATCGTCGAACGTCTGGTAGAAGCCAGCGATGTTCGCCAGCAAGCGGCGATTGAACAGCGTCGTCTTGGTGCCGAGCTCGTAGCTTTCCACCTTTTCCGTCGCGAACGACGTGTCGGGATTGAGCACACCAGGGGCAAGCCGCGCACGATCGAGGTTGAAGCCGCCCGACTTGAAGCCATTGGCGTAGGAGCCATAGGCCATGATTTCGGACGAGATGCGATATTGCAGCTTTGCCGAACCGGCCCAGCGGTTTTCCGGCCGGCGCTGCGAGATCGTCGCGTCGTTGAAGGCGGCGTCGGCGGTGGGCGTGCAAATTGCGCCAAGCGCAGCGGCCGGCAAACGGCGCGCGATTGCGGCGGCGCAGGCGTTACCCGGCGATGTGTTGGAATAACGCGAGGTCGCGTTCTTCACCTCGTCCGTGTAACGGATGCCCAGCGTCAGATCGAGACCTTCGGTGATGGTCAGCGTATTGTCCGTGAACACGGCGAAGGATTTGGCCCGGTGGCGATGGGTGTCCAGCTGGCCCGTGTTCGCCACGAAGTTCGTGCCAACGGGGAGTCCGGTGAGCGCCGATATGGCGTTGCCGTTGGTGCCGCCCGACAGCAGCAGCCCGAAGTACCGCTCGTAATCCGAACCAAAGAAGGTGTTCTGCCGGCTGACCAGCCGCTCATCGGCATAGAAGACGCCCAGGATCGATTTCAGCCGCTCGCCATTATAAGCCAGCCGGGCTTCCTGCGAGAAGACCTTGAACTGGTTCGAATTCTGGTCCGAACCACGGTACCACAGGTCGGCGGACGAATAATCGATGTCGACGCCGCTGTTCGACCGGTAGAAGCGATAGGCGGTGATCGAAGTCAGATCGAGGCTGTCGCTCAGTTCCCAATTCACCTCGCCCGACACGCCGCGATCGCGGATGCGGAAGTCGGTCGGGCGATTGGCATAGGTGACGCGGTCGAACGGATCGCCGTTGCGCACCGTGCCGGCATCCGGCGCGAGCGCGTCGATGAAAGCCGCCGTGGGACCGGCAATGCTGGGCGCGTTGACGCAGCAATCCTCGTCGCGTTCCGACCAGTCACCGATCAGCCGCACGTTGATCGCGTCGGTCGGGCGAATCAGCAGCTGGGCACGCACCGTCCAGTTGTTTTCATTGTCGGCGCGGTCGCTGGTCCGCGGGCCGGCACCGGTGCGGACTTTCCAAAACCCGTCGCGCTCGCGCTTCAGGGCAAAGATGCGGCCGGCGACCGTATCGCCGATCAGACCGCCCGTGGCTGCGCCCGAGATCGTCCACGCGTTATAATTGCCGTAGCTGCCGACGAACTCGGCCGACGGATTAAAGCTGGGCGCCGCGGTGACGACGTTGATGACGCCGGCCGACATGTTCTTCCCGAACAGGGTCGACTGCGGGCCTTTCAGCACCTCGACCCGCTCCATCTCACCGAGGTCGCCGAACGCGACGCCGCTGCGCGCGCGATAGACGCCGTCAACGATCGTGCCGACCGAGCTTTCCAGGCCGGGATTGTCGCCCACCGTGCCGACGCCGCGGATGCGGATCGAGGTCTGCGCCGGGCTGGTGGAGGACGTGACGTTCAGGCCGGGCGTGATCGTCTGCAGATCCTTGACGTCGCGAACGCCGGCGTCGTTGAGTTGCTGCTGATTGAGCACCGACACCACGATCGGCACGTCCTGCAGCCGCTGCTCGCGTTTTTGCGCGGTGACGATGATGTCACCGCTCCCTGCGCCTTCGGCCTGCGGGCTGCGCTCCGGCGCGGCGGCACTGGCGCTGGTTGCGCCATCCGATCCCAGCTCGGCCTGCGAGGGCGGCGTCGCTGACGCGGCATCCTGTGCCAGGGCCGCGCTGGCGGATAGCATTGCGACGGACAATGCGAACACGGACGCAGAATAACGCAACATAACTGTTTCTCCCCGGAGCGGACGTTGAACACGTCTCTCTCCCGGTCACCCAAAAGGGTGCCGGATAGCGCTCTCTACGGGGGGGCGGCGTGCTTGTAAGCTGCCACTTGTGTTAGGCAGCTACGCTCCGCCAGGCATCCAGCGCGGGCCGCTTTTTGCCGGATCGTCGAGCTCGATGGGGGACGGCAGGTGGACGAACTCGACCTGCATTCCCCAGGGGGTGACGCCGAACCAGCAGCGATTGCCCGGACCCTTTTCCTTGCCGCCAAGCTCGATCGGGCCTTCGCGCATCGTGCCACCGGCATCGCGGAAGCGCGCCGCCGCTTCGTCGAGATCGTCGACGTAAAGGGCGAAATGGTGGATGCCCATGTGGCTGGGCGCATCGGCGGTCGAGCCATGGCCCCCCTCCACCTCGAACAATTCGACATTCGCTCCGTCGGCGATCCGCATCATGCGCATGGCGACAATCCGCGTGCCCGGCTCCAGGCCGTTCTTGTCGCACATCTCGTCGCCTTCCTGCGACTTCCCGCCTTTCTCGATCAGCGCGTACAGCGTCTTGGCGTCAAACGCCCTTTGGAAGAAGCGTTCGGCCGCTTCGATCGATGGCACCGTGATGCCGACATGTTCGATGCCCTTGATCATACCCACATCCGTCTCCTGTATTCGCGGGAGAACGGCGGGAGTAGTCGCACGGTTGCTTGCCCGTAGAGGCACAACTTGAGTAGCAGGAAAAAACGCATATATACTGATTGTTATGGAATCGACGGCTCCACTGCCCGCAAAGGGCCGACCGCGCGAGTTCTGCGTTGATGAGGCGCTGAGCAAGGCGCTGGGCGTGTTCTGGGCGAAGGGTTATGAGGGCGCCTCCATGGCCGACCTCACCGACGCCATGGGCATCACCAAGCCGAGCCTCTACGCCGCGTTCGGCAACAAGGAAGCCTTGTTTCACAAGGCGCTGGACCTCTACGAGGCGGAGAAGCTCGCTTACACCCGCGAAGCGCTGAAGCAGCCGACGGCGCGCGGCGTGGCGGAGCATTTCATGCGCGGCGCGATCGAGGCGCAGACCAGCACCTGCGATCCCAAGGGGTGTCTCGGCGTGATCAGCGCGGCCGCGTGCGGCGCGGAAGCGGAGTCGATCAAGGCCGATGTGATCGCGCGGCGCGCGTCATCACAAGAGGCGCTGATCGAACGTTTTCGCCAAGCCAAACGGGACGGCGATCTGCCCGATCATGTCGAGCCCGAAAGCCTAACGCTTTACCTCTACGCCATTCTGCAAGGCATGGCGGTGCAATCGGGCTCGGGCGCGTCGCGCGCAGAACTCGAGCGGGTGGTGGAAACCAGCCTGATGATGTGGCCCACCGCCTGATTGGTGGGCCAAGCTGACGGTCCGGCGAACGCGCCGGCCTAATCAATAGGCCGGAGGATCGCTGGCGGGGAAGGATTCGTCCAAAGTCTCGTCAATGCGCGACCATTGCGCTGGCGGGTCCCTGACTTCTTCCAGGCCGGCGTTGCGCACCTGTACGAAGCTGCCCTCTTCGCCCGGCAGGCGCGTCAACGCGGCCGGTGCGTTGGTGGCTTCGGCAGACACCGCTTCGGCCCGGCGGCGACGGCTTTTCCCGACCAGATATCCGGTGACCACGGCCACCACGATCCAGGGCCACGGCGACGGCGCTTCGGGAGCAGGGGATCGATCGTCAATCGGATAGATCCGCGGCAAATCCGCGTGGATCGGCTGCACATTCGTCTGCACTGGCGCCGGATCGGCGAAGACCGGGGGCGCCTCGGCATGGATCGGGAGCAGATCCGCACCAGCCTGCGGCGCATTCGCATCCGCATCGGCCTGCGGCGCTTCTTCATGGCTCGGCGGCGTCACGGCGCCACTCGCCTCGGCGAAAGCAACGCCTGATTCTTCCTCAACCACGATGGTCGAGTGATCAGGTGTCGTCACCTCGCGACTATACTTCGTTTCGCGATCCGCCGCCCCCTCACCGCGCATGCCATTTTCTGCGGGTTCCTGGCGATTGGCGGAATCCGCCATGCCGTACAGGCGAGTATCGGGGTCTGCCATCAGCCTATCCTTCACTAATCGTACACCAAACAGACGGAGCGGCCGTGCGATCCCCAGGCGAGGGGCATAATCGCATGCCGCGCGCGTGCCGGCGTGACCCTGCGCGCCGGAGCCCCTTGCGCTGCCGAGACAAACCGTGTGCAAACAGCCGCCCGTCGCTGCTCGTACCCAGCGCCGATGCCTGCTCGCGTGGCGCGCATCCGCAAGGTCCAGGAGCATCAAGAGGACTCAAGGTTTGATCAGCATCGCGACCCAGCCCCCCCGCCCCCTGCGATCGCCGTGGTACAGCCACCTGTACGTTCAGGTGCTGATCGCGATCACCGCCGGCGTGCTGCTGGGCCATTTCGCCCCTGCAACGGGCGAGGCGATGAAGCCGATCGGCGACGCGTTCATCAAATTGGTGAAGATGATCATCGCGCCGGTGATCTTCCTGACCATCGTGACCGGCATCGCGGGGATGCGCGATCTTGGCGCCGTGGGGCGGGTCGCCGGCAAGGCCTTTGCCTATTTCCTGTTCTTCTCCACCCTGGCGCTGATCGTCGGGCTGATCGTCGCCAATGTCGTGCAGCCCGGCAGCGGCCTCAACATCGATCCGGCCACGCTCGATGCCAGCAAGGTGGCCGACTATTCCGCCAAGGCGCATGAATCCACGATCACCGGCTTCCTGACCGGGATCATCCCGGACACCTTCCTTTCCGCCCTGACCGAGGGGAACATCCTGCAGACGCTCTTCGCCGCCATCCTGTTCGGGATTGGGCTGGCGATGATCGGCGATCGCGGCGACCGTCTGCTCGCCGGGCTGAACGATCTGTCGCTCGCCTTCTTCAAAGTGGTGTCGATCCTGATGCGGGCAGCGCCGCTCGGCGCATTTGGCGCGATGGCCTTCACCATCGGCCGCTATGGCATCGACACGCTGGCGAACCTCGCCGCGCTGGTCGGCACTTTCTATCTGACATCGCTCCTGTTCGTGCTGGTGGTGCTGGGCACGGTTGCCCGGCTGTGTGGCTTTTCGATCCTGCGCCTCATCGCCTATCTGAAAGCGGAGCTGCTGCTGGTGCTGGGCACCTCTTCGTCCGAGAGCGCGCTGCCGTCGCTGATCGAGAAGATGGAGCGCGCGGGATGTGCCAAGTCGGTCGTCGGCCTGGTGGTGCCGACGGGTTATTCGTTCAACCTCGACGGCACCAACATCTACATGACGCTGGCGGCGCTGTTCATCGCGCAGGCGTGCAATGTGGATCTGACGCTGGGGCAGCAATTGCTGCTGCTCGGCGTTGCCATGCTGTCATCCAAGGGGGCGGCAGGCGTGACCGGCGCCGGCTTCATCACGCTGGCGGCGACGCTATCGATCGTGCCTGACGTGCCGATCGCCGGCATGGCGCTGATCCTGGGCATCGACCGCTTCATGTCCGAATGCCGCAGCCTGACGAACTTCATCGGCAATGCGGTGGCGACGATCGTGGTCGCGAGGTGGGAAGGGCAGCTGGACGAGGAGCAGCTTCGCCTCGCACTGTCCGGGCGCGCCGAGGAGGGATCGACGCTATTGGCTGATGCTGCACCCCCGTCTGAGCGGCACGCTTAGTGCAGCGGCCACGTCCACATCACGAGCGGCGTGCCGACCAGTACGATCAGCAATGACAAGGGGGCGCCCAAACGGGCGTAATCCCCGAACCGATAGCCGCCCGGCCCCAGCACCAGCGTGTTGCACTGGTGGCCGATCGGCGTGAGGAAATCGCTCCCCGCCCCGATCGCGGTGGCGATCAGGAAGGCCTCGGGCCGATAGCCCAGATCATGCGCGAACACTGCCGCGATCGGCGCCATGACGAGAACGGTCGCGGCGTTGTTGAGGAATGGCGTCACCGCCATTGCCACGACCATGATCAGCGCCACCGCACCATAGGGCGGAAGGCTCGTGGCGACGCTCGCAAGGCCCGTCGCGATGAGGTCCGACGCGCCGGTCGTTCGCAGCGTGTCGCTGACCGGGATCAGCGCACCCAGCATGATCAGGATCGGCCATTCAACGGCCTGATAAGCCTCCCGGGTGGGCAAGGCGCCCGTCGCGATGACGATCCCGGCAGCAGCGAAAAAGGCCACCGCCACCGGCACCAGTTCAAGCGCGGTCGCGGTCATCGCCACGGCGAGCACGATCAGGGGCAACCAGCTTCGGCCGTTACTGCCCAGCCGCAAGGTACGTTCGGCCAGTGGCAACACGCCGAGATCGTGCAGCCGATCGGGCAGCCGCCCGAGCGCGCCCTGAAGAACGACCACGTCGCCGGCGGCAAGCTTCGTCAGGCCAAGCCGGCGCGACAGGCGTTCGCCGGAACGCGACAGCGCGATCAGGTTCACGCCATAGCGCGTTTGCAGGCGCAGTCTCCCGGCGGTCTGGCCGACCAGCACCGAATTAGCACCGATCACGCCCTCGATCACGCCGATCTCATCGCCTTCCTCATCACCCGTGAGCTCGCGATGCTCACCCTCCAGCAGCAGGCTGTCGGCGGCGATGGCGCGTTCAAGCGCATCGGGCTCGCCCGCGAGGATCAGGATGTCGCCTTCGCGAAGCTCCACGTGGCGGGCAGGCACGGTTCGCATGCCGGCGCGCAGCAGATTGGCGACATTCACGTCGCGATCATGCCGTTGCAGGAATTCGCCAACGGTCTCGCCAACGGCCGGCGAGCCCGACGGGATGCTCGCCTCCGTGACATAGCCGCTGATATCCAGCGCATCGCCCATCGTCGCCGTTGCGCGGCGATCGCGCGGCAGCAGCCGATAGCCGAACCGCAGGAAGATCAGCCCGACGACCAGCAGGCCAAGGCCCGTGGGCAGATAATCGAACATGCCGAACGGCTGGCCGGTCATGTCCTGCCGCACGCGGCTGACGATGATGTTGGGCGACGTGCCCACCAGCGTCATCAGCCCGCCCAGCAAGGAGGCGAAGGCCATCGGCATCAGGAAGACGGACGGGCTCGTCTCGTTCTTCTTCGCCATCTGAAAGGCGGCGGGCATCAGCATCGCCAGTGCGCCGACATTCTTCACCAGGGCGGAGGCGACGCCCACCGACGCGGTCAGCAGAAGCAGTTGCGAGCGCACGCGCTTGATCCGGCGCGACACAAAGGCGAGCGCCCGTTCGATCAGGCCGGAGCGCTGCATCGCCGCCGACATCACCAGTGCCGATCCGACAATGATCACGATATCGTCGGAAAAGCCGGAAAAGGCATCCTCGGGCTTGACGATCCCGACCGCGAGCGCGGCCAGCAAGGCCAGGATCGCCGTAACGTCGTAGCGGAAGCGCCCCCAGATGAAGAGCGCCATCATGCCGGTGAGGACGCCAACCGACAGCCATTGCGGCGTGGTCATCCGCCGCGCTCTGTGCCGACGCCTACCCCCAAGACGCGCCAGCGGTGCGCGGTACCCGATTTCCCGATCATGCCGCCGTAACGCGCCATGCGGGGAAAGGGCGCATAAAAAACAGCGCTTTACGAGCCTTTTGCCAGCCAGGGGCGCGGCTGGCTTCCTTGAGCCGTGATCATCGGTTCAGAACCGGTAATCGACACCGGCAGTTATGCCGGTGAAACGCTGGGCCAGTGGGTCATATGGCTATGCCAAGGCAGAGCCGCCCCCAGCGGTGCGAGCGCGCGGATCGAACCGCGCGCCCGGGATCGCTCAGATCGCCGACGCGGTCCGGGGACGCGTGGCGCTGTGTCCGCCAGCGCGATACAGGATCTCGGCCGCCTGATCAGCCGCAACGCCGCCGCGGCCGGCGTCGACCGAGACGAACACGCCGCCATCGTTCACGCGCTTGCCGTAATAGCCGGCATCCTCATCGCTGACGCCGTGATCGGTCATCACCTTTTCGAGCCCGCCGGCCGCGCCGCCCAGTGCCGCGCCGGTTATCGCCATGCCTGGCACCGCAGACGAGGCAATCGCGCCCGCTGCCGCCAGCGGGCCAACGCCCGGGATGGCCAGTGCGGCAATGCCAAGGATGGTGCCGATGCCGGCACCGGCCGCAACCTTGCCGATGAATTCCTTGCTGCCGGCGCCGCTGCCCTCGTCCGCCGTGCTCTCACCCTCGTGCCGCGCGATGACGGAGATCGCATCATCAGTGACACCGTGCTGGCGAAGCTCGGTGACCGCGCGCTCGGCTTCTGCGTGGCTGTCGAATACTGCGGAAACAAGATTGGCGTTCATCATCCCTCCTATCGCGATCATCTCGCAAAGTCCGGGTATGAAGCCACTGACTAGGCGTAACGTTCCAGACAATCGCGGTTACCAGCGGGTTAACCAATTTCAAGCGAACTGGGGCAGTTCGTGGGGGAAGGAGGGCTTGCCGAAGAGGAGCCGCCCTATGCCAACCAGATCGCCAGAGGCATCGCCACAAGACTGACGAGCAGCGCCGATTTGAGCGCCCTCTCGAGCCCGCGCCGCTTTGCCGCGAACCAAGCAGCACCCAGGAGCGCGGCCATGCCGATCCAAAACACGGATGCTAGGGGCGTGTCGTTCCCGCTCGCCTGGCGCAGAACAAAGGTAACCGCCAGCATCAGCGGCGATCCCCATACCACCGCGTCCCAAAGCGCCCGCAAACGCGGCTCCTCGATGCCGCGGCGCTCGCGCTTGCCAAGCCAGATGTACGTGCCCGTCGCGCAGATCCCGGTCAGCACCAGGCCCAGGATGAAATAGGCCGCCTTCACCGGCAGTCCGCCAAAATTGCCGAAATGCAGCCGGTAATTGGAAGCCGCCGCCTGTTGGCCAAGCGTGCCGTTCGCCAGGCCCGCGATCTCGTGGAAGCGGCCGCTGGCGTCGAAGGTGTAATATTCACCGAAGATCAGCCGCCGCTTGTGTTCGCCCAGGATCTGGATGTGCTGCCCCGCCGTCCCCGGATCGTGCAGCGTCACATAGGTCACGTCGGCGTCCTTGTGGTGCGCGCGCATATAATCGAGCGCGGCAGCGACGTTGGGCGCGGGCGCGGGCGTCTTGTCAGGCTTCCCTTCTGCGCCAAAGATCGGCGCATAGACCGCTTCCAGGTCGCCGCCGTAGCTGGTGCTCGCAACGCCGAATGCGGTGACATAGGCCACCCCGATCAGCGCACCGGTAAAGGCGATCGCGAGGGTGAAGGGCAGCGTCCAGACGCTGAGCCGATTGTGCCAGTCCGCCAGCCCGACGCCGCCGCGGTCGCGCGCCCGCAGACGGAATGCATCGCGGAAGATGCGCGGATGCGCCACCACGCCGGAGAGGGCGAGCGCCAGCATCATCACGCCCAGGCCGCCGACGATGGTGAGCCCGACGACCGCCGGAAGGTTAAGCGTGTAATGGAGTTGCACGAGGTAGTCGGACCAGGCGATTTCCTCCGGGCCGGCGATCCGGCCGGATCGGTCGACATGCACCGCCTGCGTATCCGTCGTGATCGTGGTGCGCGGCAGCGGCTCGACCGGCAAGTGCACATAAAGGTGCGTGGTGAGCGGCTTGCCCTTTTCGGAGGCCATCACGGCTTCAACCGCGCGCTGCACCGCCGCAGGTTCGATCGCGGACATTTCCGGTGCGTCGCGCTGCTCGATCCGCTGCCATTCCTGGTAGAAAACGGCGATCGCGCCGGTAAGGCTGACCAGATACAGCAGGGCACCAGCGACAAGGCCGATCGCCGCATGAACGGACAGCGCGCGCTTCACCGTGGTGTTTTCAGGGGCGAGGCTCATGCGATCAGCTCCAGAATACACGCAGCGCCGCCAGCCACGGCCCAGGTGAGCAGCACTCGCCCTTGCGCCGCGTGCGCCTCCTTCATCAGCAAGACATAGCTCAGCACGGTCCACGCGAGCGGCATTGCAGCGAGCGCCGCCACATTGGCATCCGCCTCCGCCGCGCCGACCAGCAGCACCAGCGCGCGAACGCCGATCGCGACGGCGGTGGATATGAGCGCCGCGGCGACCGCGATCATCAGGAAGGTGACTAACCGCCGGCCAAGCTGGAGCGGCTCGCTGCCTTCCGGCAGCATCCTGACGCGGCGGTTCGACACCTTCGCGCCTGGGGAGGACGGCGACAGAAGGGCTGCGTGGGCGAGCCACAGGAGCGCCGCGGCCATGGCGAAGATGGCAGCGATCGAAATGCCCCAGGCGCCGGAATGCACGCCCGCGATGATGGAGGCGGCGAGGAGCATGGCCCAGCCGACGTTGTTGAGCGCGGTGGAGCGCCGTGGGCGCGACCAGGCGAGGCGCAGGACGCCGATCGCTACGATCGACGCTGCCGCTGCGCCTGCGAGGAGCATATCAGCCATGGAGCATCACGGATGACGTTGATGCCCGGGGCGATGATGCGTGCGCGAGTGAGCGCAGCAGCATGGGGTCAAAGCTCACGATCGTCCTTCGCCCTTGTCTTTGATGTTGCCGAGCCAGCAGCGGCGCGGGGCACGACTATAAAGGTTGTGAATGGTTCGCAATAGCACCGCTGGTGTTCTGGAACGGTATTTGGCGCTTGGGCCTGAAATCAGCGGCCGTCGCCATTATGCCGAAAGGTACGTTCCGGCCGGCCCCGGCGGGAGATCGGCCGCCTTGCCAACGGTCGTGGCGAATTCCGGCCTGTTTCGAGTGCCCGCGTCGTAATCGCGCAATTTCACGCCTTCGTTGAAGGCAGTGCGTATTCGTCGCGAGGCGCGCCACTCCATCCACGGCCCGCAGCTGACCGCTAAATTCCCTTCGCCGCGGAGACCTGCTGGAGGCGCCCCTTGCCGGCGCTTGCCTACCAGACGCGCTATCGCTCCGACGTCAGCACGCCCGCCGCGAGCCGCTCGCGCAGTATTTCGCGGCTGCGGCACAAGCGGCGACGACGATAACGGCGGACGGGCGGGTCGGGCGGCAGCGAGGCGCCGGCTGCGGGGACGCGACCGTTTGAACTTGCCGTTGCGCGCCCTTAGGCTCCGCTGCAGAAAAATAGGGGAGAGAGAAAGATGACGACCTGCACCGCCGCCGTCGCGCATGGGCCGCATGCGGATTTCGTGCTCGAAGAGCTGACCGTGCAGGAGCCGCAAGCCGGCGAAGTGCGCGTCAAGGTTGCCGGCGTCGGGCTGTGCCATACCGATCTCGTTTTCCGCGACCAGGTTACTTCCTATCCCTTCCCTGCCGTCTTCGGCCACGAAGGCGCCGGGGTGATCGACGCGATTGGCGAAGGGGTGGACGGCTTTGCGATCGGCGACCGGGTGATCGTCGGCTTTTCCAGTTGCGGCGCGTGCCCGCGCTGCGAGGAGGCGCTGCCGAGCTATTGCCGCAGCTTCGTTCCGCTCAACTATGCCGGGATGCGCGTGACCGACGGATCGCGCGCTTATGCCAAGGGCGACACACCGGTGGCGTCGCACTTCTTCGGGCAATCAACGTTCGCCACCCATGCGATCACGCGCGCGCGCAACTTGGTGAAGGTGGAGGATAGCGCCGCGCCGCTGGAGATGCTGGGCACGCTGGCCTGCGGGTTCCAGACCGGTGCGGGCGCGATCATGCGCACCTTTGCCTGCCCGGCGGGCTCCACCCTGGTGGTGTTCGGCGGCGGGCCGGTCGGATTGGCGGCGGTGATGGCAGCGAAGATCCGTGGGTGCAGCCGGATCATCCTGGTGGAGCCGATGGCCGGGCGGCGGGAGATCGGCCTGGAGCTGGGCGCCACCGACGTGATCGATCCGGCGACCGGCGACCTCGCAGCCGCGATCCGCAGCCTCGTGCCGGAGGGCGTCGACTTCGCTTTCGACACCACGGGCAATGTTTCGGTGATCGAGGCGGGGATGGCGTCGCTCGGCAGCCATGGGGCGATCGGGCTCGTCGGGGTGCCGCGCGATGCGGGAGCGTCGATCACGGTCAACATCAATGCACTGATGACGCCCGGCCACCGCATCTATGGCATCATCGAAGGCGACAGCGACCAGCAGGGCTTCATCCCCGAACTGATCGCGCACCATGCCGCCGGCCGCTTTCCCTTCGATCGGCTGGTGCGAACCTATCCCATGCGCGAGATCAACGAGGCAATCTCCGCGCAAGCGCAGGGGGAGTGCATCAAGGTGGTGCTGATCCCATAACTTCTGTTATGCAGCGCGCAAACAGATTTGGGAGAGCGACTCATGAACTTCGACAGTGACTATCGCATGCTGATCGGCGGCGAGCTGGTGACCGGCTCGGCAACGCTCGACGTAGTCAATCCGGCGAACGAGGAAGTCATCGCCAGCGTGCCGGACGCAACGCAGGACGATCTCGACAAGGCGATCGCAGCGGCGCGCACGGCGTTCCCCGCCTGGGCGGCGACACCGATCGCGGAGCGCAAGGCGAAGCTCGCCGCGCTGGGCCAAGCGATCATGGCCAATGCCGATCCGCTGATGCGCCTGCTCACCAAGGAGCAGGGCAAGCCGCATGCGGAATCGCAGGGCGAGGTGATGGGGGCGGGATATTGGTTGATGGCCGCCTCGCAGCTCGACCTGCCCGTCACCGTCAACGAGGATTCGGACGATCGCTACAGCGAGACGCGCCACGTGCCGCTGGGCGTCGTGGGTGCCATCGCGCCGTGGAATTTCCCGATGATCCTGGCGATGTTCAAGGTCGGCCCGGCGCTGCTGGCGGGCAATACGATGGTGCTGAAGCCGTCGCCCTTCACGCCGCTGTCGACACTCAAGTTCGGTGAGCTGGCAGCGCAGTTACTGCCGCCGGGTGTGCTCAACATCGTCACGGGCAGTGACGATCTGGGGCCGTGGATGACGAGCCATCCGGGCTTCGACAAGATCAGCTTCACCGGATCGACCGCGACCGGCAAGCGCGTGATGCAGTCCGCCGCGCCGACGCTGAAGCGCGTGACGCTGGAGCTGGGCGGCAACGACGCGGCGATCGTGATGCCGGACGTCGATGTGGAGAAGGTCGCGGAGGAATTGTTCTGGGCCGCGTTCCGCAACAACGGCCAGATCTGCATCGCGACCAAGCGTATGTACGTCCACAAGGACATCTACGACCAACTGCGCGATGCGCTGGTTGCTTATGCCAAGACGGTGAAGGTTGGCGACGGGTCCGAACAGGGCACGCATATCGGCCCGATCAACAACAAGCAGCAATATGCCCGCGTGCTGGAGCTGATCCAGGATGCCAAGGACAAGGGCTACAAGTTCCTGGTCGGCGGCGAGAAGGCCGACGTGCCGGGTTATTTCGTGCCGGTGACGATCCTCGACAATCCGCCCGAGGACGCGCGGATCGTGCAGGAGGAGCAGTTCGGCCCGGTGCTGCCGCTGCTGAAGTTCGACGATGTGGACGATGTGGTCGCGCGCGCTAATGCGACCGATTACGGCCTTGGCGGCTCGGTCTGGGGCAATGACGAGGACAAGGCGTTCGAGATCGCGCAGCGGATCGCCAGCGGCACCGTGTGGGTCAACGAGACGCAGCATCTGTCGCCGATGGCGGCGTTCGGCGGCATGAAGCAGTCGGGCGTCGGCGTCGAAGGCGGGGTCGAGGGCCTGCTGGAATATACCAACGCGCAGACGATCGTGCGCAAGAAGCGCAAGGAAGCGGTCGCGGCCTGATCGCCATGACGTGTGCGGGGCGGCGGCCGATGCGCCGCCCGCCTCGCCTGCGCTTGCGAGGAATGACGGAATGATCGATTTACTGGGCACCTGGACGCTCGTGTCGTGCGTCAGCGAGCGCGGCGAAATCGTAAGCAGGACGTTCGGCGATCCCCCGGGCGGCCAGCTGCAATATGCCGCCGACGGGCGCATGTCGGCATTCCTGATGGACCCGGCCTGGGCAGCGCGCGGCAATCCCGCGGCCGACAGCTTCACCGAGTTCTTCGCTTATGCCGGAACCTGGGAACACGACGGGGACCGCGTGACCCACGACATCCTGTTCGCCTCGCAACCCACCCGCGTGGGCACCAGCTTCGTGCGGCAGATCGTGCCCGTAGATGCCGACACGATCGAGCTGGTGACCGAGCCGGAAGTGTCGAAATCCGGCAAGACCTATGTCACGCGGCTGCGCTGGCGGCGGGTGGCAGCGGAGCAATGAGCATTATCCACTCTTGTCTGAAACCGCGCTAGCCGCGGCGCGGCAGCTTCTTCGCGGCCCCATGCTCCTTCGGCAGCGCCGGCACTGACTTTTCCGAAACGCCCTTATTTGTCGCATCGATATACAACGTTAACCATGCCGCGCGATGAGTGGCCCCCGCAACGGTCGCGGGCGGACATGACAACTGATCTTCTACGGATAGGTGGCGCAATCGCTGCTGGCCCAATGGCGGGATCGAGCGAGGCGGGGCAACGCGCACGGCCGCTCCTTCTCATCATTGCGTTCACCCTGTTGTATCGTTCCATCAGTTTCGGTGACCCCATGATCGCCTATGACGAGCAGCTGTATCTGCTCGTCGGCGACCGGATGCTTCAGGGGCAGCTACCCTATGTCGACCTGTGGGATCGCAAGCCGATCGGGCTTTTCCTGTTCTACGCCGGCGTTCGCCTGCTCGGTGGGGACGGCATCATCCAGTATCAGGTGGTCGCCGCGCTCTGTGTCGCCGCCACTGCTTGCCTGATCTGGACAGCCGCTCGTCGCAGTGCGAGCCCGGTCGCCGCACTGATTGTCGCTCTTTGCTACGTGGTTCTCCTTCCGCCGCTGCAAGGCGGGGGCGGTCAAGCACCGGTAATCTACAATGTCCTGACCATGATCGGCGCCTGGGCGTGCTTCCGGGCAAGCGACAAAGATCATCCGCGTCAAATCCTGCCGCTGGCGATGCTTGCCATGGCCACGAGCGGGATCGCCATTCAGTTCAAATATACGCCAGCCGTCGAAGGCGCGCTGTTCGGCTGCTACTTCCTGTGGTGTTTCCACCGCTGCGGAACGCCGCTGGCCCGTCTTGCCGGTATAGCTGCCGCCATGGTCCTGGTGGCGTTGATCCCCACCATCGCAGCCGTGGCATATTTCTGGTGGATCGGCGAGCTGAGCAGCTACGTGCAGGCGAATTTCGTCTCCGTCTTCCAGCGGAACCCATTTCCCGTCGAAACCCGTACTCTCCAGCGCTGGATCGTCCTGATCATCGGTGGCCCGCTCCTTCTCCTGGGAGTGCTTGCCGCATGGCAGCGACGGCCATCACGTACCCATCGCAACGACGGCGATTACCCCTTCGTTCTTGGGTGGAGCCTGTCCGCGATCGCTGGGTTCGGCCTGTTGGGCGACTTCTACGACTTCTACTTCATCACGGTTCTGCCGCCCGTGCTGGTGCTGGTCGCGCCATTGTTGCAGGCGCGAATACTTGGCTTGGCTGCGGGTATCGCCCTTCTCATCTGGCCGATGCTCCTTGCTCCGCTGCGCTACGAAGCCGCCGCGCACAACCGCGCCAGGATCGACCAACTCGTCACGGCGCTGCGGCCATTTTTGCAGACACGGTGCTTGTACGTCTATGACGGCCCTGCGGTTCTGTACCTGTTGACCAACGCCTGCGCACCGTCGCGGTATATCTATCCAGATCACCTCCAGAACCCCACGGAAGCGCCGGCGCTGGGCGTGGATCCGGTGACGGAAGTCCGCCGCATTCTGGCGAGCCGTCCCGGCGCGATCGTCACCGCGGACCGGCCCGTGATCCCGCGCTACAATCCGAATGTAAGAGCGGCGCTGAACAGGGCGCTGGCGCAGGATTACGTAACGGTGGCGCGCGTCAAACTTGATCGTGTCTATGAGGTGCACGCGCTGCGCCCGCTTGCTCGGCAGCAGCATGCGGGCCCGGCGCTTACCGCGGCACCCTTGTGACCGATCAGCATCGCGGGCCGCTGACCTGCTTCGACGGGAGGCGCGGCGGCTGCGCAACCGGCGACCGACACAAGCCGGATGGCGCACCAGCCGCATAGCTGCGGCGCTCCACGGCAATTGCTTCGAAAAACGTGCTCGCATGCACGCCTATATCCGCATGGCATGGCTCGCCCAACCGGCGTCATGGCTGCGGTTCGCTGTCGCATCGCTGTCACTGATCCCGTCTAGCCGCCGGCCTCGATCGCAAGGGGGTGATCGATGGCCTGGACCTGTGAACTCAACGCCGGTGCGTGCTTGCCCGAGGTCTGCCCGACCGCCGGCCTGCGAATGCAGGGCGACGCGGCTGGCTATGCGCGGCGGCTGTTCGCCGCCGGCTTCAGCGGCCAGTCCACCGGCCGCCCCTCTCTCGATCTCGCGGCGCGATCAACCAATCCGATCAACGACGACCAGGTGCGCTGAAGCGCCAGCGCATCATCCTCAGGGAGTAGCACAGTGACGATCAACGCCCACCGCGCGTCCTTCTACGCGCTCGCGCTCGCCATGCTGGCGGCGCCGAACCTTGCGCTCGCACAGGATCAATCACCCGAGCAGCAGCCGGAGCAGGCGGCGCCTGCCGCTGGCGGGCTCGATGAGATCGTCGTCACTGGCCGCGCGAGCGCCAGCGAGCTGCGCAAGGCGGAGGCGAGCTTCGCCATCACCACCCTCAACGATGCCACGCTGCGCATGAGCAACCCGATCTCCGCTGCGGAGACATTCAAACAAGTGCCCGGCTTCTGGGTGGAATCCTCCGGCGGCGAGGGATCGAACAACGTCCGCTCGCGCGGCATCCCCACCGACGGCTTTTCGTCGGTCGCGCTGCAGGAGAACAGCCTGTCGGTGCAATATGACGGCGGCCTCGGCTATATGTCTCCCGACCAGTCGTTCCGCTTCGACGAGACGATCGCGCGCGTCGAAGCGGTACGCGGTGGCCCGGCCTCGATTTTCGCGCCCAACGCGCCAGGCGGCGTGGTGAACTTCATCACGCGGCGCGGCACCGACAATCCGGGCGGTCTCGTGAAATACACCTGGGGCGATTACGGCCTGCATCGGGTGGACGCATATTACGGCACCAAGCTGGCAGACGATTGGGGCGTGTTCGTCGGCGGCTTCTATCGCCAGAGCAATGGCCTGCGCGACATGGGGTTCAAGGCGGAAAAGGGCGGGCAGATCCGCGCCACGCTGAATTACGAAGACGGACGCAATAGCTTCCTGCTCGATGTCAAGCACATCGACGACAAGACGCCTTTCTATCTGCCGACGCCCTTCACCTTCGACGGCGAGGGCAAGATCATCGACGTGCCCGGCTTCGACGGCCGCCGCGGCACGCTGGCCGGGCCGGAGAACCGGCGTGTCCCGATCAAGCTCGTCGGCCGCAGCTTCGAATTCGACCTGACCGAGGGCAGCCACACCGTTTCCACGCAATTGACGGTCGAGGGGAGCTTCGCCGCAAGCGATTCCGTCACCTTCGAAACACGCACCCGCTATCGCGACAGCGACATGCAGCGGAACGCCGTGTTTCCCACCGGCAGCGTCCAGACGCTGGCAGGATTCACCCAATCGATCCGAACCGCGGCGCTGGCGGCCTTTCCGGGCGCGACCAACCTGGTTGCCCGTTATGCCACGGATGGCGCGCCGTTCGACAGCAGCTCCAACGGCAACGGCCTGGTCGTGGGCGGCAACCTGCTGGCGGTGAGCATCCCGATCCGCGAGCTGATCACCGACAATCGCTTCACCACGCAGTTCGACGCCGCGGGAACGCACAGCCTGGCGATTGGCGGTACCTACGGCTGGTTCAGCTATGATTACGAGCGCGAGATGGGCACCACGCTGCTCGACATTCAGGACAATGCCCGGCGGCTCGACATCGTCGCGGTGAATGCGGCGGGGCAGACGGTGGGCCGCGTCACCGACAACGGTTTTCAGCGCTACGGCTCGTTGTTCGACGATGCGGCGATGTCGGTCCGCTCCTATGCCCTGTATGCGGGCGACGAGTGGCAGATCACGCCCGCGCTTCGCCTGGATTTCGCCGGCCGCTTCGAAAAGATCGACATCACCGGCCTTGTCGCCAAGAAGCGGACGGTAAACCTGGGCGATCCGACCACGCTGGCCGACGATCAGGTGATCACCGCCGCCACGGGCTTCGACCGGGTCGACCGAAGCTTCGATGATTGGGGCTGGACGGTTGGCGCCAATTACCAGTTCTCCAGCTATGCCGGCGTCTTCGCGCGCTACACCGACACGTTCCGCCTGCCGAGCGCCGGCGAGTATAACGGCAACCCCCTGCGCACCGACATGCGATCGGTGCCGATCAAGATGGCGGAGCTAGGCTTCAAATATGGCAGCCCGCTGCTGAACCTGTTCGTCACTGGCTTTCACACCAAGTTCGAAGGTGTGACCTTCACCGACAACGTCTTCAACAGCCAGACCAATCAGTTCGACCAACGCTTCGTCGTCGCCGACACCAAGACCCTGGGCCTGGAAGTGGAGGCGGTAATCCGGCCGGTGCGCTTCTTTGACCTGACGGTCGCGGCGACATGGCAGGACCCGCAGTACAAGGGCTTTGTCTATACCGAGATCGTCAACGGCCAGCCGGTGCTGCGCGATTTCGACGGCAATCAGCTGATGCGCGTTCCCAAGCTCGCCTTGCGCGCAGTGCCCGCGATCAACCTGTTCGACGGGCGTTTCCGCACCGAGCTGGAAGTGGAGCATTACACCAAGCGCTTCCCCGATGTGGCCAATTCGCAGGTGCTGCCCGCTTACACGGTGCTCAACCTCAACGCGCGGGCACAGCTGACCGAGCAGCTCGCGCTGAGCGCGAACGTGACCAACCTCACTAACGAAATCGGCCTGACCGAAGGCAATCCGCGCGCTGGCTCGTTCATCGGCGGTGACGCAGGCGCGCGCTATTTTCTCGCCCGCTCGATCTTCGGCCGGACGGTACGTGCCTCCGTGAGCTTCCGCTTCTGATGCTGGGCTGGTCCTTTCCCCGTCTGCTTGCCCTGTGGGCGGCGGCGGTCCTGCTGCACGCTGCCGCCGCGGCGCAGGTGCCCGCGCGCGAACCGGATCGTACCCTGACGGGGGCGATCACGGGGAAGGACCATCAACGGTATCTTCGCGTGCCCTTTGCGGTGCCGCCGGGCGTATCGCGGCTGGTGGTGGCGTTCGATCACGATCATCGAGCGGAGCGCACGGTGATCGATCTCGCGGTCGAGGATCAGGATGGCCTGCGCGGCGCGAGTGGCGGCAACAAGTCCGTAGTCACCATCGGCCGCAGCGATGCGACGCCGTCGTATCAGGCCGGGCCGATCCGCCCCGGCATCTGGCATCTCGCGCTCGCGATCCCGAACATTCGCCAGGGCGTGACGGCGCGCTGGACGGCGCGATTGTGGTTCCTGAAGGATCGGGAGGGCGAGGGATCGCCCTCCGCGGTGGTGGATCGCGGGCCGGGCTGGTACCGCGGCGACCTACACCTTCATACCGGGCATAGCGACGGGTCCTGCGCCAGCCAGGCGAACACGCGCGTCCCCTGCCCGCTGTTCCGGACGCTGGAGGCAGCCAGCGCGCGCGGGCTCGATTTCGTGATGCTGACGGAACACAATTCGATCAGCCATCACCAGCCGATCCGCGAAGCCCAGCCGTGGTTCGACAAGCTGCTGCTGATACCCGGACGGGAGATCACCACCTTCTACGGCCATTTCAACATATTCGGCGTGGTGGAGCCGATAGATTTCCGCATCGCGCCGGGTAGCCGCATCACTTTCAACACGATTGCCGATCGCGTGCATGAACTCGGCGGCTTGGTGGCGATCAACCACCCCGGCATGCCGTCCGGCGAGATGTGCATGGGCTGCGGCTGGACCATGCCGGGGGTCAATCCGGCCAAGGTCGACTTGGTCGAGGCGATCAACGGCAGTTCGATCTCCGGCAGTGACGGACAGGCCGAAGGGGCGCTCTCGGGTCTGCGGTTCTGGACCGAGTGGCTGGCGAAGGGGCAAGCGGCGGCGGCGATCGGCGCCAGCGACAATCACGATCCCGATCGCGCGCCGGACGCGCTTGGCGCGATCGGGCGACCGGCAACGGTGGTCCATGCCAGTGGGCTGACCACCGCCGCCATTCTCGACGGGCTGAAACGCGGCCGGGCATTCATCGACCTGACCGGGGATCCGTCCAACCGGATTGACGTGACGCTGCATGGCGGCGGGCGATCGGCGGCGATGGGTGGGACGTTGCCGCTCGAGACGGGCCAGCCGGTCGAGCTCGAGGTTGCTTATACGGCGCCGCCGGGTGCGACGATCGAAGTGTACGAGGGTGAGCTTGCCGCACCGATTGCGGTGCGCGCGTCCCCCGGTACCGGCGCGCAATCACTGCGCTTTCCCATCGGCTTTGCGCCGGGCAAGCGCGCGTTCCACATCCGCATTCGAAGCAGCGCCGGCGCCCTGCTGCTGCTGAGCAATGCGGTGCGGGTCGAACCTCGGATGGTGCCGCCACGATAGGGGCGTGGTGGAGCGGCGTGCGGTTCGGATAGGCGGCGCGCACCCTGCATGGCTTCTCGCACACGAGCGCAGCCGGCGTCGGATGCGGCGGCGCGGACTTGCTGCTCTCGCTCCTGCCTGAAACCCCCTCCTCACCGGCGCCCTTCGACAGGGATAAGCGAGCGCGCCTCCGCCGGGCGCTACCTAGTTGCCGATGCTAACGGCGTTGCCGCCAGCAAGGTCATCCGCCCCTATACGACCATCGAGCGCTGGACCGCGCTGCGCACACCGTTAGAGTGCTCGGACGCCGACGTTGCTGGGGTGAAAATGCAGTTCATCCGGTCGCTTGCGGTGGCGCGGGGCGTAGCACCAACGCCGTTCAGGCGCCGACCTGCCGGCGGGAGCAAGAACGGGAGAGACGCGGATGAGCAAAGGCACACATCGTCGGGACGTAATCGGCAGGCTGGCTGCAGGTGCAGCGCTCGCGTGCCTGCCCGGCATGGCGGGGGCACAGGCGCGCAAGCGACCGTTCGGCTATGCCGTGGTCGGGCTTGGCTCTTATGCCACGCGCCAGATCATGCCCAATTTCAAGAACTGCGACCATGCACGCCTTGTCGCGCTGGTCAGCGGTACGCCTGAAAAGCTGGACCGCTACGGCGCCGAATACAATATCCCGAAGACGCACCGCTACAGCTACGCCAATTTCGAGCGCATCCGGGACAATCCGGACATTGACGCGGTGTACATCATCCTGCCCAATTCGATGCACGCCGAATATACGATCCGCGCGGCCCGCGCCGGTAAGCATGTGATGTGCGAAAAGCCGATGGCTGTGTCGGCAGCGGAGTGCGAAGCGATGATCGCGGCATGCAAGCGTGCCGGTACCAAGCTGATGATCGGATATCGCAGTCGGTTCGAGCCGTACAACCAACTGGCGATCGAACTGGCACGCGGCGCCCATGTCGGGCGCACTCGGCTGATCACCGCCGAACACGGCTTCAACGCGCAACCGAACCAGTGGCGGCTCGACCGCAGGATGTCGGGCGGCGGGTCGCTGATGGACATCGGCATCTACAGCCTCAACGCCGCACGATATCTGACGGGCGAAGAACCCATCGAGGTGAGCGCGGTGGAAGCGACGGACCGATCAGATCCGCGCTTCCGAACGGTGGAGGACCGGATCAGCTTTCTGCTCCGCTTTCCCTCAGGGATCGAGGCGAACTGCGTCTCCAGCTACAGCTCGGGGCACAACGGCTACCGTGTCGTCAGCGCAGACGGGTGGATCGACCTCGAGCCCGCGACATCGTACGAGGGGCAGACCATGCGGATCCGGAAGGACGGCGTAACCATGCCCAGGGTCCTGCCTGCCCCGCGTCGCAACCAGTTCGCGGCACAGCTCGATCATCTTCCGGAGTGTGTCCGTGCCGGCAAGGAGCCCATCGTCTCGGGAGAGGAAGGGCTCGCCGATCTGCGCGTCATTGAGGCGATCTATCGCTCCGCGCGCGAGCGCCGGCATGTAAGCCTGTCGGCGTGATCGCGCGCCGGTCCCTCCTCGCGGGGCTCGCCGCCACCGCTTTCGCCGCGCAGCTCAGGGCCGAGCCCGTGCGTGCAGGAGTCACGAGGCTCGACCCCGAACTGGACGGGATCCTTGACGTGCGGGCTGTGCCGGAAGTGCTCGGCCGCGGATATCGCTGGGCGGAGGGGCCGGTCTGGGTCCCGCGCGGCAATTACCTGCTGTTCTCGGACGTCCCTGCTAACACTGTTTACCGCTGGTCGCGTGCGCGGGGTGTGGAGCGCTTTCTTCATCCGTCCGGATTGCAGGGGCCGGTGCCGGTGGGGGTGCGGGAGGCAGGCGCGAATGGGCTGGCGCTCGACGCAAGCGGCCGGCTCCTGATCGCGGACAGTGGCACGCGTGCGGTGGTGCGGGTCGATCTTGCAACCCGCAAGCGCACCGTCCTGGCCGGCCGGTTCGAGGGCAAGCGCTTCAACAGCGTCAACGATCTGGTCGTCGCGACCGACGGCGCGATCTACTTCACCGATCCACCGTACGGGCTGGAGGGCGGCGATGCCTCTCCGCTGCGCGAGCAAGCGGTGAACGGCGTGTATCGGCGAGCGCCCGACGGGCGGATCACCCTGGTTGATGGCAGCCACAAGCGGCCCAATGGCATCGGCCTGTCGCCAGACGGGCGTACGCTTTACCTGTCACTGTCGGATGAGGCACGGCCGGAAGTGCTTGCCTATGCTCTTGATACCGCTGGCATGCCGACCCCAAGCCGCGTGTTCCACGACATGCGGCCGCATTTCGCGCGCGGGTGGCCAGGCCTGCCCGACGGCATGGACGTGGCCCCGTCCGGTTATCTGTTCGCGACCGGTCCCGGCGGTGTGCACGTGCTCGCGCCCGACGGACGGCTGCTGGGCATCGTCTCGACGGGCAAGGTGGTGGCTAATGCCTGCATCGGGGAAGGCGGACGAAGCTTGTTCCTGACGTCCTCCGACGAGCTCTGCCGCATCGGCCTGCGTGGCTAGCAAGCGAGGTGGCCGGGGCCGCGGTGCTTCACCGCGGAGGGCCTCCCGCCCAGCCCCGCTCCCGCGCTAGCTGCGTCTTTTGCGAACCGATCGCCTTGCGCCGTCTCAGGGGAGCCTTTCACCTCGGAGAGGCTGCCCCCGTTCCGATCCGCACATGGTCTGAAAACTCCGCTGTTCTTGAGGTCTTTCACCTTTCAGGGACGAAGGCGGTAAATCGAATGATGACCAATGACGAACAACGTGCGCCCGTCGGCGCCGCCGAACAGAAGCTGGATCGGGCGTTCGGGCACGTCGATCCGACCAAGAGCCCGGCCATCCGCATCGTAAACAAAGATCTGGCCGTTCGCGATGAAGACACGGCCGTTCGGTTCCGCAGCCACGCTCTCTCCGCCCCGCTCGGCAAACTTCTGCAGCTGAGTTAGCGCGCCGCTGGGCCCGACCAAGGCGCTGTAGGTTCGTGCCTCGGAAGCGTTGCTGACGTAAACGCGGGTTCCGGGGCGTGCGGTGACGAAGCCATAAGTGTCGAGCGCATGCGAGAAGCGCCGTGCACGGAAATCTGCCGGACCTTGCTGGAACACGCGATAGGCAGGCAGAAGAAGGCTGCCGTCGGGCGAAACATGCACCTTTTCGGGCGCCGTCGCGACATCGCTGGCGAACAACTGCGCCAATGTCGTGAATTGATAAGTCGTCGTATTGAGCTGGTCCTTGAACTCGCCATTGTTCCACCAGTTACCGGGCAGGGCGATAGCGGCGCTTGGATGCCGTTGTGCCGGAACGGCAGGAACGAGCGTCAGTTCGGTTCCCGGAGCGCCGGGGCGGAAGCTGTACACCGTGCCGTTACGTCCTGCGGCGGACAGCACGAGCAGGTTGCCGGACCGATCCGCGGCGAGATTGACCGGATCGAGCGTGTTGTCGCGTTCGATCCCGAGCCCGCGCTTCTCGTCCCAGCGATAGATGCGCTGCTGGGTGCGATCGACAAAGAAGAGCGTCCCGTCCGGCGTCGTCGTCGCGCCGCCAAGCGCATCAAAGCCGGTCGCCAGCTTTTCCACTGCGGCCGTGCCGATGGTTTCCGGCTGGGGCCGCGGCGGGGTTGTGTCGCCCAGATCAAGGCGCGCGAACTCGCGTTCGCGCACCTGCAGGCCGCTCGTCATGTCGACAATGGCATTCTCATACGGGAATTTGTTGGCCCGCAGGAACGTCGCACATTCATTCTCGTCGCAAGTGCCCAGGCCGCTTTCAGCATTCACATGAACGTTGCGGAAGCGAATGTTGCGGCTGTTGTACAGCGTCACCGCGGCAGGCTTGGCCTTTTTCGTGCGGGTGACACGATAAGCGTGAAGGTTGGCGACGAGAATGTCATGCGAGTCGCGGATCTCCAGCGCGACGGCGTCCGGACTCTCGCCGCCTTCTTCTTCGGTCTGCGGCGCCAGCAATTCCCAGTTGGACACGCGATTGAGCGCAATCTCCACCCGACCATGATGCTCGGCGGACATCTGATACAGGTGGCCGGGCGTGCTGGTGTCGGAGACGTACAGCCCTGACTGCGCATAGGTATTGGGTGTCCAGATGTTGTTGAACGTTCCCCCGCCACCCTGCGTCACCCAAAGGCTGGGATATTGCGCGTCCCAGCGCTTTGCGGGATCAGCATCGCCGGTTGCAGTGGCATTGTAGGGATTGAAGCGGCTGCCATCGGCGAGGCCGGTGCCGTGCCCACCCTGGAACTTCACGTCATCCACCATGGAATTGGCGCCTGCCATCCAAAGAAGCGCCGTTGCCCGCGGGTTTATGCCGCCGGTGAACAGGCCTAGACCCGAGACGATCGCATCGCCGCCTCGCGCCGTTTCGATCAACGCCTTGGGTGCGCCCACACCTTGGAACGCGGGCGTCCCGTCCGGCAGAACGATCTGCGTAAGATCGGGATGGAGCGAGATCAGCACGCTATCGGGCCGCAGCCGAAGCGTGTCCGTCACGACATAGCGCCCGGCTGGGAAATAGACGACGCGATGGGTATCGATGGCGCGCTGGATAGCGGCGGTGTCGTCGGCGCTATTATCGCCTTTGGCGCCGCCCTGACGAACGTCGTGCCACTGCGTGGTAGGCGGCAGTGAGCGCAGCGCCGCGGGGCGACGGGTGGGCAAGGCTTGCAGCGGCGCTGCTTCCATCACGGTCTTGGAGACGCCCATTTGCCCCAGCGTGGGCACGGACAGCCCGTGGCTGAAGTCGGCGATCTGATAAGCAGCGCCCTTCCCTGCCACGGTTCGCCCGCTGTCACGGAAACGCGCAAAGACCGGCGTGCCGGCGGCAAGCGCGTTTTCGAAGCCGACCTGGGTATAAACGTTGTCTTCGTTCGAGATGATCACTGCGGCACGGCTGACGTTCTCGAAACGGACGTCCTTGCCCCACAGCCAATCGCCATAGCCCTTGTCGATATCGATGCCGACCGGCGTATCCTTGATGGCGACGTTCACCAACGTCAGCCCCGCCTCGTGCTCACGGATCGCAGCCTCGCGCTGCCCCTCGAACGTCGAATCGATCAGTGCGAACGGCCAGGCAGGAGAGGTCTTTTCCGCGAGAATGCCGTAGCGGCCGCCGCGGAAGTGAAGGTCCTGGCCCATGTTGCCGACCTGGTAGAGCCCGGCCAGCCCGGATCCGAGATCAAACCGCATGTGGCTCACGAAGGTGTGCTGTGCGGCATGGAACCGTATCGCGGTGGCCGCCGGATTTCCGGCACCGATCGCAATGTCCACGTTGCTTACGGCCGAGTAGAAGGTCCCCGAGTTGGCATCGGGGATGTTGCGATCAAACGGCACGCTGCCGGGCGGCGGAAACGGCACGCGCTGGCCTTCCGCTTCCCCCCGGCGCGCGCCAGCGAAGATGATCATGTTGGCCAGCCCGCGTTGGAAGCCGGGCGTGTTGTCGCCAAGCACGATCCGCGGCCGCTGTTCCCCGACGCCGAACAAGCGCACACCAGGCCAGATGTAGATCGTGCGGGTGATCCGATAGCTGCCTGCCGGCAGGAACACGATCCCGCCACCGCCACGATCCGCCGCGGCATCGATCGCCTGCTGGATGGCGGCACTGTCATCGGCTCGGCCGTCCGCAATCCCGCGCACGGTGATGGCCCGGGCGTCCGACGGCGCGGTGACGTAGGCCGAAACCTGTGCGGTCACTGGCGTCGCGGCGGCGAACATCACGATTGCTGCCGTCTGGCGCAGGAAACCTACGATCATCACGCATCTCCGAAGAAAAGCGTCCCGGCGGTAAGGCCGGGACGAAAGTGGCGCGCAGGGGGGGGCTGCGCGCAGGAACAAGGATCTAGAAACTGAAACGGACGCCCGCACGGAAGACGCGCCCGACGATATCATATAGCTGCGGATTGATGTCGATGCCGGTATTCGTCTGCGGCGATGGCGTGGGATCGCGATCAAAAAGATTATCGATCTTGAAGTACGCGCTTATCGCCTTTGAAATATTGTAGGTGCCGCCGACGTCGAAATAGAAGGCCCCCTTCATCGTGTTGGTGTCGATCGTCGGCGCATTGGCGGTAGAAACCGGGCAACTCGTCTGGCAGACGACATACTGGCCGCCGAACAGCCCGTCTGGGAACCAGCGCTGTTGAAGAAGGATGGAGAATTCGTCCTGCGCATAGGTCTGGGTCGTCAACCACTTCCAAGACGGCGTCGCACCCGAATTCACGCCGGCGGTGTCGATCGGCACCGTGCCGGGAAGCCCGAGATCGGTAACATAGCGCATCACATGCGTGGCAAGGCCGCGCACGGTGAACGAACCCTTCAACCCGAACGGCTGCCGATGCTGGTAGCTCGCCTCGATGTCGAGCCCCTCGGTCTCGATCGAGGCAAGGTTGAACGGCTGGACGTTGACGAAATTGCCTTGTCCGCCGACGCCATCGAGGAAGAAGGCGCCGCACAATTGCGTGACGCCCTGCTGGCAGTAATTCACCAATTGCTGTGGGGCGAGCGCCGAGATCACGTCCTTGATCTTGATGTTGTAGTAATCGACCGAGACGCTGAGCCCCGGCAGCCATTGCGGCCGTGACAGAACGATGCCCAATTCGGTGTTGCGTGCCGCTTCCGGCACCAGCGCCGGATTGCCGATCGTGTTCTGCGAAATGATCACGGCGGTGTTGTTGAACGGATTGGTGAAGTTCGGCACGTTTACGGAGATCGGCGCGGCGAACAGCTCCGATAGATTGGGCGCGCGCACATCGCGCGAGGTGACCGCGCGCAGCCGGACGCCGTCCAGCGGCGTATCCCAGGTGCCGCCCACCTTCCACGTATAGACGGTGCCGGACGTGCTGTAATTGGTAGCGCGGCCAGCCGCGTTGATGTTGGCAGTGCCAAGCCCATCGGGATCGTTGAGCACCGGAACGTTGAGCTCAAGATAGCTTTCGAGGACCGAATAGGCGCCGCGTCCGACGCGGTAATTGCCGGCATACCAATTGCCGCCGCCGTTATCGAACAGCGGATCGGCGGGATAGGCTTGGTTGTACGCCGTCGCGCCGGTCAGATTGCCATTGCCATAGGGGTCCGCGGTGACGTGATAGAATTCGTGCCGCCATTCGATGCCCGTGGCGATCGAGACGGGACCCGCCCAGGTCGAGAAGGGGTCGCCGGACAGGTTCGCGCTGGCGACATTCTGCGTCTGACGGGTGTGCTGGAACGGCCCGTTCGCCGGCTGGAGATAGGCGAGCGCCGCCGAGGAGGGCGTCGCTCCGCCGAAGATGTTGATCGGCTGGCATCCATTGGCGCGCGCCACCGGATCGCGGCAGACGATGGTGCCATTCGCATCACGCGTGGCATCGATCGCCCGCAGGTAACGCCGCGGCACGAGCATGTTGCGCACGTTGATGTCGGTGATGTTCTCGCCATGCTCAAAATAGGCATCGTAGCGCCAGTCGGTGCCGAACGCCTCCACCTTGCCGTTGGCGCCGCCGACGAAGCGATATTGCTTACGCGACGGGCGCACCTCGATGTTCGGGAGGATGGCGTTGCTGACGCCGTAACCAAAGGTGCCCGATGCAGGGCAGACCGCGGCGACGGAGCCGGGAAGGAACGGATTGTCACAGCGCATCGTCAGGCTGCTCTGCGCCGCACCCGGGTTCGGCTGATTGCTGGTATCGACCTGCGAAATGTTGACGGTGGCGTAGATCTCGTTGTCGGCGTCGAGGTCGAAGCCGATCCGCCCATAGCCGTTGTAGCGATCGAGCCGGGACTTCAGCGTGGTGCCGATCCCGACATTGCCCGACAGATCGCCGCCGATGCAGAAGCCGACATAGCAGCCGGTGACGTTGCCCGTATTGTTGCGGGTCGGCACCCCGTTCGAACCATAGTTGAAGTTGAACGGCTGGCCGTTCTGGTCAAACGCAATGCCTTGGAGCGGGCCGTTGTTGATGAGGCCGTACAGCGTGTACTGATAGGCCTGCGCATGCTCGCGATAGTTGAACTGCGGGCGGCCATCGTTGAAGATGCCGCGGTTCACGATGGTGGCGGTGGTGTACCAATCACGCCCCGCCGGCCCAGCCTCACCAAAGCCACCTGGGCCGATCCCGGCCTCGTGCGAATATTCACCGGACAAGATCACGTGCAGGCGATCGTTGGCGAATGACTTGCCCACGGCGAGCTGCGCCAGCACCGATTCATCGTCCCCATAGGTACTGATGCCGCCCTGAAGATTGCCTTTGATGCCGGTGAACCGCTTGTTTGTGATGAAGTTGACGACGCCACCAACTGCGTCGGAGCCATAAGAGGCCGATGCGCCGCCGGTGACCACGTCGACGCGCTCGATCAGCAATTGCGGAAACTGGCTGATGTCCGGCACGCCGGTAACGTTGGCGCCGACGACGCGTTGGCCATCGAGCAGCGTCAAGGTGCGGATCGTGCCCAGGCCGCGCAGCGAAAAGGAGCTCAGGCCCTGCGTGCCGCTCGACGTGCTGTTGGTACCCGTGGTGACGCCGGTTGAACCCTGCAATGACGGCAGCTGGGCAATAGTGGCGAAGATGTTGGGCTGCGCATTCTGCTGGATCTGCTCGACACCGATGACGGTAGTCGGGGTCGGGGCGCTGAAACCGCTCGACTGGATGCGCGATCCGGTAACGATGATGTCCGACGATGCGCCGCTTTCCGCCTGATCCACGGCATTCGCCTGCAATGACGTGCCTGGTGCCGCTGGCGTCTGATCTGATTGATTGGCAGGCGGACCGACGTCCTGAGCCATAGCCGGCACCGCCATTATTCCGGCCAGGATCGCGGCCACACTGGTGCCGAGCAGCGCCGTCCGGCGGCGAGAAAGCGGCAGATCGGCGTTGAGGTTGGTCACGAAGGTTCTCCCCTGTCTATTATGTTCTGCTTGTCTTGATTACGGGCGCGCGGCGTAGAGCGCGTGGTGGGTCAGGATGTACAAGGTGCGCCCGTCGGCGCCGCCGTACAGCAGCTGGAGCGGCCGATCGGGCACGTCGATGCGGCCCAGCGCACGGCCGTCGCGGGCGTAAGCAAAGACCTGACCGTTCGCGACGAAGACGCGGCCATCGGGGCCCTGTACCACGCTTTCGCCGCCACGGTCGGCGAAGGACTTGAGGTCAGTCAGCGTGCCGCCGGCGCCAACGACGCCGCTGTACGTCTTGTTCTCCGACGAGTTTGTCACGAACACCCGCTCGCCGATCTTGCCGGATACGAAACCGTGCGCCTGGAGCGTGTCCGACCAGCGCCAACCGGTCGGATCCGCCGGACCTTGCTGAAAGGTGCGGAAGGCGGGCAGCACCAGGCTGCCATCTGCCGAGACGTACTCGCGTTGCTTGGGTGCGGCGACGTCACGGGCGAACATCTCGCCCAAAGTGGTGAAGTGATCGCGCGCGGGATCATACTGGTCCCGGAACTCGCCATTGTTCCACCAATTGGCAGGCAGCAACACGCGCGCGTTGGCGCGCGGGGCTGTGGCGGTGGCGCTGACCCGTGACACCTCCAGATCAAGGCGGCGGGGATCGACTTGATAAACGCTGGCTTCGGGCCCGCCGCTCGACAGCACGAGCAGCTTGCCCGAGCCGTCCACAGCGAGGTTGACGGGATCGAGCGACTGGTCGCGGACGATCTCCAGCCCCTTGCCCTCGCTCCAACGGTAGATGCGGTGGAAGCGGCGCTCGACGAAATAGAGCGCTCCGGATGCATCGACCGCGCCGCCCGAGATCGACCAGAAGCCGTCCTCCAGCTTCTTCACCTCGCCCCCGAAACGCGACAGCGCAGGCGCGGCAGGCTTGGCGGGCACGTCCAATCGCGCGAACTCATGCTCGCGCACATCCAGCTTGTGCGTCATGTCGCGCAACGTGTTCTCGAACGGGAACTTGCTGGCGCGCAGGAACGTGCCGCAGCCATTGGCATCGCAGGTCGCAAAGCCGCTTTCAGCATTCACATGGACGTTGCGAAAGCGGATGTCGGACGAGTTGAACAGCTTCACCGCCATAGGCGCGGGGTGGTAGTTCCGCGTCACGCGATAGCCGTGGTAGTTCGCGAACAGCAGGTTCCTGGAATTGCGGATCTCGAGCGAGTTGGCGTCCATGCCCTCGCCCACTTCCTGTTCGGTTTGTGGTGCCAGCAGCTCCCAATTCTCGACGTTGTCGAACACGAATTCGTTGCGGACGTGGTGCTCGACCGACATTTCGTAGACAAAGCCGGGCACGCGCGTGTTGGACACGTAGAAGCCTGCGCTCGCGAACGTGTTGGGGCTCCAGATATCGGCAAAGGTGCCGCCGCCGCCGTCCACCCAGATGCTGGGATATTGCGCGTCCCAGCGGTTGGCCGCGATGAAGTCGCCCGTGTCGCCACGTCGCGCGCCCAGGCCCTGGCTATCGACTGTTGGGGTGCCCCCGCCGCCCATGATCTTGACGTCGTTCAGCAGGCTGTCGGCGCCCGAGCGCCACACGATGTTGGCGGCGCGCGGGTTGATGCGGCCGGTGAACAGGCCAAGACCTTGAACGATGTTTCGCCCGCCGAGCGGCGTTTCAAGGATCGGCACCACGCTGCCGACGCCGGCGTGGCGCGGGTTATCGTCGGGGATAACGAGCTGAGTCATCGCGGGGTGCATGCCGATCAGCACCGTGTCCGGCTTCAGCCGCAGCGTGTCGGAGACCATGTAGAACCCGGTCGGGAAGTAGAGCACCCGATGCGCCTCAATCGCGCGCTGGATGGCCGCGGTGTCATCGGCCTTGCCGTCTCCGCGTACGCCCAATGTCTTGACGTTGGCCCATTCCTCCATGGCCGGCAGCGGGCGGATCACCGGCGCTGTTGCTGCCGGGACCGTACGCAACGGCGCGATCTCGACATCGGTGGCGGTCTTGCCGACCGACTCCAATCCATCGACCTTCACACCATGGCTGAACGAGGCGACGCGGTAGGCGCCGGCACGTCCCGGGATCGTCCGGTCGCTACCGGCAAAGCGCACCAGCGTCGGGACGTTGCTCGCCACGGCATTGTCGAGGCCGATCTGAGTAAAAACGCTTTTCTCTTCGCCGATCACCAGCCCGGCACGCGTTACATTTTCCAGTCGGAGATTCTTAGCCCACAGACTATCGCCATAGCCTTGATCGATCTGCACCCCGACCGGCGTGTTCCGGATCGCGACATTGGCCATTGTCAGCCGCGCTTCATGCTCGCGGATCGCCGCATCGCGCTGACCGTCAAAGGTGGAATCAAGTAGCGTGAACTGCCAGGCGGGCGATGTTTTCTCGCTGACAATGCCGTAGCGGCCGCCACGGAAATGCACGTCTTCCATGACGTTGCCGGCCATGTAGACGCCGGCAAAGGCAGAACCGAGACGGAATTCCATGTGGCTGAGGAAACCGTGCTGCGCGACGCGGAAACGCACGCCCGCGGCGGCCGGATTGCCGTCGCCGATCTCGATGTCGACGTTGCTCATCGATGAATAGAAGGTCGCCGAGTTGGCGTCACGCACCACCTTGTCGCGCGGGACAACGGTGGGCACCGGCACCGGCACGTCGCCCACATTGTACTGGTCGCCGCCGGAAAAGACGACCATCGTGGATACGCCTTGCTGAAAGCCGGGCGTGTTGGGAGCCAAGAACAGCACTGGCCGCGTGGCCCCGGTGCCGAATACCCGCACACCGATCGGCACGATCAAGGTGCGCGTTATGCGGTACCGGCCGGATGGCAAGAAGACCAGTCCGTGGCCGGTCTTGTCGCGTGCATTGTCTAGCGCCTGCTGGATCGCTGCAGTATCGTCGGCGCGACCGTCACCCTTGGCCTTTACAATCACCGCCGCGGGATCTTGCGGGCGCACCGGAAATGTGGACGTCGGCGCCGCCAAGGCGGCAGGAGACACCGATGCTGCCAGCAACGCGGCCAATATGAGGCTCGTGCGCATTCCCTCTCCCATGTACACCCGTCACGGGCGATTACCGCGACTTGCCGCTGATACGCTCCGGCCGTGGGCTGATCACCCGCGACCATGGTCGTAGTTTCGCAGCGCCCCCCCGGTGCGTAGCGATGCGCTGAAATCGAGCCGGGCGAGCCCGGCGAGCCAAGGAGCTTCCGCGAGTGAACCGACCGGCGAACGCGCTAGACGGAGATGCATCCGCGCCCTTGGCGATCATCGTCATGGGGGTGAGCGGAAGCGGCAAGTCGACGCTCGGCGCGCTGCTGGCCGAGGCGCTCGCCTGCCTTTTTCTGGAAGGCGACGACTTCCACGATCCGGCTGCGGTGGAAAAGATGCGGCTGGGCCGGCCGCTGGAGGACGCGGATCGCTGGCCCTGGCTTGATCGGCTAGGCGGCGCGCTGCGCGAGGCTGCTGCGGCGGACGGCTGCGCGGTCGCGGCCTGCTCCGCGCTGCGCCGATGCTACCGCGATCGATTAGTCGCCGCCGCCGGCGTGCCGGTCCGCTTCATACTGCTTGACAACAATCGCGGGGAATTGCTGCGTCGATTGTCAAACCGCCAGGGGCACTACATGCCGCCTAGCCTGCTAGACAGCCAACTTGACACGCTTGAGCCGCCGGGCGCGGACGAACCGGTGCTGACACTGGACTCGCGCCAAACGCCGGCTCGCCTGTGCGCCGCCGCGCTGGACTGGCTGCGGTGACGTGACGTTCGAAGCGGAGCCTGTCCGTCATCTTCTGCATCGCAGATGGGAATGGCTCGGACGTGGCTGTCGCGGCAGAGAATCGCCTTCGGCGCGCCTCACCCGCTAGCAGCCCGCCCCGTTCCACGCCTCGCATGGCACCGTCTCATGCGGCGCTAACGACCCTTATGAGGACATCAGCCGCTTGCGGCCTTCCGAAAGGTGCCAGCGCATTGCGAGTGCCGCGCCATCGGCGTCCTTGGCCCGTATCGCGTCAACCACCATTTCATGCTCGCGCATCATCGCGCCGATCACCTCGGGCGGGCGTGAGCGGGAGATATCCACCCCTGCGCGCATGATCTTGTCGATGTCGGCGACCAGAGCGTCGAACGCGGTGAGGAAGGCCGGGTTGGCAGTTGCCAGAACGATACGGCGGTGGAGTTCCATGTCCTCATCATGAGCCGGCGCGCTGGACAGGAGCACGCTGCGCAGCCCCTCCAGCGCTTCCTCGATCCCGGCCATTTCTGCCGGGGAGCGACGCGCCGCCGCAAGCCGCGCCGCTTCCGCTTCAAGCACCAGGCGCACTTCGTACGTGCCAAGTGTCGCGGGCAGATCCGTCATTGGCATGAACGCGAGCATGCGGTCCGACGGGCGGCTCTTCACGAACGAGCCGGCGCCGCGCCGCGGCTCTGTAATCCCGTCGGAGGCGAGCCGCGCCAGCGCCTCGCGCACGATGGTGCGCGACATACCGAACATTTCGGCAAGCCGTGATTCCGACGGCAGGCGATCGCCCACATGCAGATCGTCGTCATTGATGATCTGCACGATGCCGGTGTACGCCCGGTCGGTCAGCCGTTCCTGGCTCATTCGCGGTCCCTGTTGCCCTGCTTCATGAGAGCACAGTGCTTGCGAGCAGCACCAGGAGCAATCCGATAACCGAAATGGCGGTTTCCAGCGCTGACCAAGTGCGGAACGTTCCGGGCGTGTCTGTGCCAAGATAACTCTTCACCAGCCAGAAACCCGGGTCGTTGACGTGGCTGAAGAATACCGAGCCGGCACCGATTGCCAGGACGACCCATTCCGGCGAGGCCCCGGTTGCGGCGACGACGCCTGGCATCATGCCAGCCGTGGTGATGGTCGCCACCGTCGCTGATCCGGTAGCGAGGCGGATGCAGACTGCGATGCCCCAAGCCAGCAGCAGCGGGGACAGGGCTGCGCCGGTCGACACGCGCACCAGAAGGTCGGACAGGCCGGCCGTTACCAGCACCTGTTTCAGCGCACCGCCCGCGCCAATCGCAAGCAGGATCGCACCAGCCGGCGCCACGGTCTCTGCCCAGATCGCGCTCTGAACCGGCGCACGCAAGGCTGCCCGGCCGAACAGCAGCGGCAAGGCGGCGAGGCAGGCGAGCAGCAAGGCGAGCACGGGATTGCTGGCTGCGGCGAGCCAGGCGACCTGCGGCGCGGCGGCGGGAGGCAGGAGCGCAGGCAGCTGCCCGGCGGCGATCAGCGCCACCGGCAGCAGAACCACCAGCAGCGCACGCCAGACCGGCGGCGCCGGCACCTCCACGCGCGCAGGCGCCAAGGTGGGTGCACCAAGCCGTACGCCTCGTGCAGTGAAACGCGCCAGCAGCGGGCCAGCCAGGATGGCCGTGGGAACAGCCACAATCAGGCCGTAGAGAATGGTAAGGCCAAGGTCAGCCCCCAGGGCCTCCACCGCCAACAGCGGTCCAGGATGCGGGGGCACCAGCGCATGAACGACGGAAAGGCCAGTCACCGCGGACAGCATGAGCCGCAGCTTTGCGCTATCTCCGGCACCCGGCAGCGCAGCAGCAGCGGAGGCGACGATCGGCAGGAGCAGGACCAATCCCGTTTCGAAAAACAACGGCAGGCCGATGACCAGCCCCGTCAACAACGCTGCCCAAGGAGCACCTTTCGCCCCGGACCAACGCAGCGCAGTACGCGCGATGCCTGCCGCCCCGTCGGACAATTGCAGCATGGCACCGAGGGCAAGCCCGAGCGCCACCACAAGTCCGGTGCCGCCAAGAATGTCGCCAGCGCCCTTCTGCACCGCGCCTGCGGTTGCGGCGATCGGCAGGCCGGCCAACAGTCCGACGGCGAAGGCGCCGCATAAAAGACCAACGAACGGGTGCAACCGCGCTTTGACGATAAGCATGATTGAGAGCGCAATGCCGGCCAACGCCGCGACGATGAGTTGCAGATCCGCAGCCGTCACGCCGCGCCGCTCTGCTTCGCGAGTCCAATCGACCGCTGAATCATGATTTCCTCCCCTTGCACCGGCGGGCGGCAGTCACCGCTGCGCTCCGTCCGGACGTACAATCTGTAGGACAGCATTATCGCGCATCAAGCATTTTCTTCTGAAATATGACGAAAACGTCTGCGGAAGACTTGAATCTGTCCAACCACTGCTTCTACACTGTACCAGTGATCCGATCGAGCAGGCCAAACCAGCCGTTCGGACTGACAGTGATTGGAGAGGGGAGCGGCGGGTGGCACAGCAGCAGACTATTGGCTTGCACGGAACGGTGGTGGCCTTTGCTCCACCCGCTGCGGCGCGGCTCACCCCCACCCAGCTCAAGGTGCTTGAAGGTGTATATTCGGGCTTGCTGAATAAGCAGATCGCTTATGATCTCGGCATCGCTGAGGCGACGGTGAAGGCACATATGACTGCGCTGATGCGGAAGCTGAACGTCCGCAACCGAACTCAGGTGGCGCTTGCCGCCCAGGCGATGGGCTTCGGCCAGCGCCTCGCCGGTTGATCGGCTCCCGAGCTTCGCTCAGCAAGTTCGTTGATCACCTCTATTGCCGTGGTGATGCCTCAGGTGATCGCTGCGATGATAGCATCAGACCCGGACGTTTGCGGCTTTTGCCAATGCCAAGCAACTCGTGAGGGTAGATCGTCGCTGGTGCCAGCGAGCGGGCCAATAGCTCAAACGGCCAGTTCCCCGGTGAGATCACGCACAACGCCTACCGGCTTTCGGTATACGCGACTTTCGTGGCCGGGCGGGTTGTTCGGCAGGATCTTTCCTTCACCATGTATGGGAGCGACGCTGCCTTAAGCATCAGGCCTTGGACCGCCTCCACTGCAGCGCGCCCTCCAGCATCGTCCCGCAACGAGCGGGCGGTGATCGAAACGCGATTGGCGGGTGGCATGTCGATGCTTCTTGTGCCGGTAGCGGCCATCCTGGTGGCGGGCATCCGGCTGACCTTTCTCGATACAGGTGCGCTGTTGCGGCGCCAGGGTGCCGGCAGGCACGCCTGCTGCGCCCCGCTACAGCGCGGGGAGGAGATGGGCTGGTTCGAGCACGGATCGACCATTCTCGTCTTTCTGCCGCCGATGCAGCATTGGCCGAACTGATCGAAGGCCGCCCGATCCGCGCGGGCGAACCCCTGGCGCACATCAACGGTGAGCCTGGAGGAAGCAGAACCGTCGGCCTCGGCGGTGAGCCGGATCGGACAGCTCATGCGCTGAGCTAAGAGATCTCCTAAATCCGGCCGCGGGCTTTGTGGTCGGTGAGAGCCATTGGTTAGGGGGGGGAGCGCGCCGAGGTACCCGCCGAAATGTTCTTATATGCAGGCTGGGGTCGGGCATCTACAGGCCTGCCGTTGATTCTGCCTGCCGCCTGAGGGCAGCAAAAAGCCCGCGAAGTCTTGCGACCTGCGGGCTTTGTGTACTGGTTGCGGGGACAGGATTTGACCACTGTAGAACGACTATAAAGCTGCCGTCGCTACGAAGTTCAGCAGCAACCAAGCACTGGATGGACCCTGGTGTGGACCGATGCGAACTTCTGTAGCGACTTTATGCGCCAGGCCGTTCCGCAACGCGGAGCTCGCCGCAAGCCTCGCCGTCTTGATCGAAAGCGGCTGATAGTCTCATTAGAAACTCTGCTGAGCGGCAAAGCCGCGGCGGTTCTTGATAACACTCCACGGCAGCTAGAACCCAGAACGTGACCTCGGCCGCGCCCTCAAGACAATACAGTTCCGGCCGTTCGTTCTTACTCCCTGTCGGCCAGTCAGCCTCGTCTTTCCATGGTCGGTTTACATCATTGGGGTACTCTTAACTGATTGAGCTGGCGTGATGGAGATGAGTGATGGGTCACTTGTCGATGGACCCTGCCTTCCACGAACTGCGGCCCTGCAACGAAGGTAGACTGATCGGTGCGAAGCGGGCGCTGAAACAGCAGCAGGTCTGGGCAATTCGCTTCTGGCTGGACCAGCATAGGCGATTGGGCGATCGAGCGCTGTTCGACTTCGCCATCGATAGCAAGCTGCGCGGCTGTGATGTGGTGAGGGTGCGAATTGGGGATGTGGTCTCCGGTGGCGGATCCTTGACCGCGCCATCGTCGTTCAGCAGAAGACCAAGCGACCGGTTCAGTTCGAGCTGATGGACACGGCCCGGAAAACAATGCGCGCGTGGCTGGAGCGTCGACGCGGCACCGTCAACGACTTCGTCTTTCCGAGCCGCAATGACTACATGGCCCACATGAGCACGCGACAGTAAATCCGCCTCGTGCACGAGTGGGTAGCCGGCATCGGCCTTCCGGCTCAGGAATACGGCACGCACTCGCTCCGGCGCACGAAGGCATTGATTATCTACAAGGCGACCGGTAATCTCCGTGCCGTTCAGATCCTCCTCGGCCATGCCAAGATTGACAGCAGGGTGCGCTACTTGGGTGTCGACGTGGAGGACGCTCTGGAACTGGCCGAACGCACGGAGGTCTGAACCGACCCACAACCGGGCGTTCAAGCGGGTACCCGCCGCTTCCAGAAGCGGTCGTTCGTTCAGCTTGGTCGAGCTAGGCTTCTCATAACCAGCATGCGAACCTCGGATGTGCGGCAAGCATTTTTAACGGCTAGCTCCCGTGCCTCAGCAAATCTCGCTGGGTCACCAACTGACACTACCTGCTCTCGGCGGCGACACGCGGCTGCGTGTCGCCGCCGCCTTGGCTCAGAAGATTGTCTCGATCGGCAGCAGGCTTTCACCGCGCTCAAAGGTTACCTGCGCAAGACTGTCGACGCCGAGCAGCGTCACGTCGCCGCCGAGCGCGAAGACCAGCTTGAGGTCGAGCTGACCGTCGCGATCGAAGTCACGCACTTCGTGGCGCGAAACGGCTGCACCGGTTTCGAGCCGGATGATATCGGTCCCAACCTCATAATCGGTGATCGTGTCGCTGCCGGAAAAGATCCCGAACGCGAAGCGGTCGATCCCTTCGCCGCCCGTCAGGGTGTCACGGCCGAGGCCGCCCGCCAGATAATCGTCGCCCGCGCCGCCCAGCAGCGTGTCGTTGCCGATACCACCGGCCATGCGATCGCTGCCGTTGCCGCCGTCGAGCAGATCGTTGCCGATCCCGCCCCACAGCGTGTCGCGCCCATCGAGGCCGTGGATCGTGTCGTTGCCGATCAGGCCGTAGATCGTGTCCTCGCCCGCGGTGCCCGTCAGCCTGTCGCTGAAGATCGTACCGATCCGCACGCGGCTGTCGTCGATCCCCGTGACCGTTACGGTCACGCTTGCCGTGCTTTCCAGCCCGCCCGCGTCACGTACGGTATAGGTGAAGCGATCGACGGCCTGCTCGCGATTGCGAAGCCCGTCGAACGCATCGGCATCGGCAACGTAGCGCAGGCTCTGCGTCGCGGCATCGAACACAACCGTCCCTTGCGTTTCCGACGTATCGACGCCAACGATGGTCAGCGCGCCTTCGTCGGTGTCGTTGCCGAGCAACGTCGGGACCAGATTGCCGGTCGCAGCGTCCTCGTTGACCGCTACGGTGTCGTCGGCGGCGACCGGTGCCGCGTTCGGGCGGGCGATGTGGAGCAATGCGACCTGCGGGTCATGATCGCTGGTTGAGTCCGTCTGGCCCGCATTGATGTGGACCGCGTCGTAGCGTGCGCCGCCCAGCAGCCCGCCGGTCACCAGAATGTTGTCGAGCAACTGGAAATTGCCCTCGAAGAGATAGCTGTAGCGCTCCTCCTCGGGCAGCAGCGTGGCAAGGTTGGTCAGCACGCCGTTCCGCGTCAGCTGTTGCTGCACTTCCTCAAAGTAAAAGCCGTTGAAGTCGCCGAGCACGGCGAAATTGGCGTCGGGATCGCCGGCCAACGCCTCGTTGACATAGGCGAGCACGCCGGCTGCCTGCGCCTCGCGTGCCGCCTCGCCAGCATTGGCGGGGGGCTGGTTGGCGCCGAACAGCGGGTCGCTGCCGCCGCGTGAGGCGAAGTGGACATTGATCGCGGTCACTGTCTCGCCGTTGAAGCTGAAATCGGCGACCAGCGGCTTGCGCGAGCCGTCATAGGCCGTCCCCTCGATCAGGCGGGCGCTGCCCTCGACATAATCGACGCGGTCGGTGCGATAGAAATACCCGTTGCGGATGTTGCCGCCCGGCTCGCCGCCGGTGGAACCCGGAGTGGCCGGCGCGACCTCGACATAGGCGTAGGAAGGCCCGCCCGCCGCGTCGATGGCGGCGATCAGCGTCTGCGCCGTCACCATGCCTGACAAGTCAGCGCCATTGCCTGCACCATCCGAGTCCTGGATTTCCTGCACGCCGATGATGTCGGGCGCGCGCAGGCTGTAGACGATATTCTGCGCGAGAAGGTTGAAGCTCGTGTCGGACGGATCGAGATTCTCGACGTTGAAGGTTGCGATCGTCAGGTGATCGGCGTCGCCGGCAAAGTCGGCGACCTCCTTCACCGGCGCCGGTGCATCCTCGACCACCGCAACTGCGTCGGTGACGATCACCTCATAGCTGTTGAAGGCATAGTTGACGATGCCCGTTACGTCACCGAGCCGGTCGCCCTGCGAATAGCTCGGGGTAAAGCCGGCAAACACCGCGGCATCGTCGTCGATCTGGATCCGCTCCGGGTTGTAGTCGCCCGCCGAGATCGTCATTCCGCCGCGGTCATTGAGCCCGGTGGCGCCGACGCCGTTGGAGGCGACCACCCAGGTCTCGCCAAACGAATTGGTCGCGTCGACGACGCGTGGCGCGTCGATCGTCACGCGCATCCCTTCCAGTGCCTCGTAGAAGTCGAGGCCGTCGGTCGTCGGATCAAAGCTTGTGAAGCTGTCGTCCTCGATCACCTTGGTCGGGGGCAGGAGACCGCCCTGACCGATGCGCACTGCCTCGGGCAGCGCATTGCCGCTGGAGATGACGCTGGCGGTGACGTTGGAAAGCTGCGTGATCGACAGGCCAGTCGCACCGGGCAGGAACTCACTTACGGCGCCGGTCAGGTCGAGCGCGTCACCGACGCGAACGGTTGGCGCACCGCCGGTGAAGACAAAGATGCCGTCCGAGGTCGCAGCATTCCCGTCGCCTGCGTCCTGGATGTAATAGCCGTTCGAATCGACCGCCGTGACGATGCCCGCGGTCCGCACCGTCTGGCCGACGAAAGCCGAGCTATGGCCGGCGCCCTGGATCGCACCAATCGTCAGTGTGACGAGATCGTCGTTGACGATCGTGCCCACCGCCGCGCCATCGGCGATGGCAATGTTGCCGAGGGGATTGGACAGGACTATCCGCAGGGTCTCGTTGCCCTCGCCCCGCGTGTCCCCGGCGATCGGAACCGTGATCGTCGCATCGGACTGGCCGGCGGCGAAGTTGATCGTGCCGGTCAGCACGGTCCCGGGCGCAAGATCGCTGGCATCGGCGCTGCCGTCGAGGACAACGGTATAGTCGACGCTCGCCGCCGTCGCGGTGCCGCCCGCGCGGCGGACGGTAAAGGCGAGCTCGGCCGTACCGGCATTTCCCTCCGCCACCTGTGCGTCGCGGATCGATACCTGGCCGGTCGCAGCCGCGCCGATGAAGCTCTGCCCATCATTAACTGCGCCGAAGCTGTCGTCACTCGCCGGCGCCCAAACGAAGTCTTCGTAGCCCGCACCGGTGCCCTTGAGCTGAAGCGACGTACCCTCAGGCACGCCCTCTTCGGCGACACCGATGTCGGTCGCGGTCATGCCCGCCGCTGGGCCGTTGGTGGCAAGCAGCGGCCCTTCATACGACAGGAACTGCACCACGCGGCCACCCGCATCGACCAGCGCGATGCCGTCGGGCGAGCCGTTCTGGATCCCCGGTGCCGCGACAGCGACAGTTCCGAAGCCGTTCGCCTGGTCGGCGATCCTGCCGGTCAGCGCGATCGTCGCATAGGTCGTGCCGCCATTGCCGTTGTAGAGCACCAGCGACCAGCCGGTCAGGTCGGTACCTGCCGCGCCGGCGATCTCCACCGCCTCACCGATGTCGGCGCCGGCATCGTCATAATGGATCTCGTTGATGAAGACGTTGGCCGGGTCGGCGGGGGCGGCTGCATCGTCATTGACGATGGTGCCGACTGCCTCGCCATCGGCGATCGTCGCGCCGCCGGTAGGGGCGGTCAGCGCAATGCCTAGCGTTTCGTCATCCTCGAAGCGGGTGTCGCCCGCCACCGCGATCTTGATCACCGCGCTGGTCGCGCCATCCGCGAAGGTCACGGTGCCGGTCAGCGGCGACCTGGCGAGGTCGTCGGCACCGGCCGTGCCCGACGTTACCGTCCAGATCGCCGATACCTCGCCCGCGCTGCCCCCCGCACGCGTCACGGTGAAGACGAGCGTCGCGGTGCCCGCATCGCCCTCGGCCACGCTGGCATCGGCGATCGACAGGGCGCCGGCCGCCGGCGGCGGCGCAAGCGACAGGCTGGTGACGCTGATGTCGTCGATGCCGATAAAGGCATCACTGCCCGCCGCATCGACCGTGATCACACGCACCTGCACCTGCGCCTGATCGTTGGCCGCTGCGGGCAGCGCCACGCTTAGCTGCGTGTCCTGGCCGACGTTGGCGTTGGCGACATAGCCACCCTCGACGTTGAGCCAGTTGCCGATGTCGCCGATGCGGTACTGCACCGCGATCTGCTGCACGGTGCTCGTCGCCCCGTCGATGTCGCGAAGGCGCGTCGAAAAGACGATGTCCTGCCGGCCGGTCGCGTCGAGGAAGAAGGCAAGATAAGGAGCGTCGGCAGTGCCCGACGCAGCTTTGGAACGTGCCTAAGGTTTAAGCCCTAGTGTCATGCGCCGTTCGCGGGGCGTCAGCAATTAACCCTGATGCAAAAGCGGTGACTCAGAATCCGGTCATTGAGCCAAGCTGGCGGCAACAGCGCTGACGGCAGCTTAGACCCACAGTCGGCCGTTCAATACACCTTGACCTCTCCCGAAAGTGACCGCTTATTCATCGCGGTTCGCGACGCAAACCATGGTCGGTCCGTTGCCCGCTGCGACGCTCGTCTGTTAGGTTTGGGGTATGGCGACGCAGCAACGCACAATCGATTTCTTACTTGAACAGGCGGCCGGGGCCGGCGCGGTGGCGGCCAAGCCGATGTTCGGTGAGTACGGCGTCTACATCGACGGCAAGATTATCGGCTCGGTCTGCGACGATCAGCTCTTCGTCAAGCCGACGATACTGGGCCGCGCCTATGCCAAACCCGTGTCGGAGGCGCCGCCGTATCCAGGTGCTAAACCGCAGATGCTCATCGAGGCCGATCGATGGGACGATGCCGAATGGCTCGGCGAGCTGCTGCGCGTGACGGCGGCCGAGCTGCCGACACCTAAGCCGCGGAAACCGAAGCGAGGCACGTAAGCACCCGCGGCGGAAGGGACCCACAAGCAGCCATTCGCGGCGCCCCGGCGCCATCCAGTTTCGGACGTCGGTTCAGGGTTGATTTGACCACTGGGTCCCAGCGTCAACCTCGTTCGTTCGGTGCTCACATGGCGAGCTGAGGCACATGCTAGAGATTGACGCTGTATCGCAGACCTATCCCGATGGAACCCGGGCGCTGGATTGCGTGACGCTGTCGATCAGCCGCGGGCTGTTCGGGCTGTTAGGGCCGAACGGCGCCGGCAAGTCCTCGCTGATGCGGGTCGCTGCGACGCTGCAGTTGCCTTCGTCGGGGCGGGTACGGTTCGACGCCATCGATGCGATCGCGGAGCCCAAGTCGCTGCGACGACGACTGGGCTACCTGCCGCAAGATTTCGGCGTTTACCCTGGCGTGTCGGCGGAAGCGCTGCTTGATCAGATCGCGGTCCTGAAAGGGGTTACGGGTCGGGGCGAGCGACGCGATGTCGGCGAGCAGCTGCTGCGGTTGGTCAATCTGTGGGACGCGCGGGATCGGGCGGTGTCCAGCTTCTCCGGCGGGATGCGCCAGCGGTGGGGCGTGGCACAGGCGTTGATCGGCGACCCGGACCTGCTGATCCTCGACGAACCGACAGCGGGCCTCGACCCGGCGGAGCGCAATCGTTTCCACGAACTGCTATTCGGCCTTGGTGAGAGCGCGACGGTCATCGTGTCGACTCACATCGTCGAGGACGTGGCCGATCTTTGCGCGCAGGTCGCTGTGCTCGCGGGCGGACGGGTGCTGGCCAAGGGCGCGCCCAGCGACCTTGCCACGGCGCTCGCGGGGCGCGTGTGGCGCGGACCGGTGGAGGCGTATGGCGGTGATGCCGCATTGCTGTCGCGGCGGTTGTCGGGCGGGCGGCGGGTCGCGCGCGTGATGGCCGACGAGAGCCCTGGACCGGCCTTCGAGCCCGTTCCCGCGACGCTAGAGGACGCGTATTTCGCGGCGCTTGCGCGCGAGGAAACGAACGCACGATGATGGCGCACCTCGCATGGCTCGAATTGCGCCAACAGGTCGGCGGGCGCGTCTTCGGGATCGTTTTCGCCATATCGGTGCTGATGGTGGTGGGCGGGATGGCCATCGATGAGCTGCGGGTCGGCATGGCCGACGAGGGTGCGCGGATCGGGGCGGCGGCGATCGTGCGGACGCACCTCGTTTGGAGCTTGTTCTTCCTATTCACCGCTGCGGCGTTGGTCGGCGAGGCGGTGCTGCGCGACGAGCTGACCGGATTTGCGAGCCTCGTCCGCGCGACGCCCGTCGCTGCGGGCAGCCATGCTCTTGGCCGTTTCATGGGCGCGTTCGGGGCGGTGCTGCTGTGCTTCGTATCGGTTCCCGTCGCGATGATCGCCGGGGGCGTGGCGCTCGGCTTGGGAAGCGGGCCCCTGGGAAGTCACCTGTTCGCGTTCTTCACGTTGGCGTTTCCCAACCTCCTCCTTGCCTGCGCGCTATTCTATGCACTGGCGGGGGTGACGCGATCGATGACGGGGTGCCTGCTCGGCGCGGCAGGGCTGTTGACGCTGTATGGGATTGCGGGCGAGAGCGGGAGCGCAGGTCTTGGCCTGATCGAGCCGTTCGGCTTTGCCGCCGTAACCGGCGCAACCCTGAGCTGCAGCGTCGCGCAGCGGGATGCGGGCTGGCCTCCGCTTGCCGGTGAGCTGCTGGCCAATCGCGCGCTGTGGCTCGGGGTCGCCGCAGCACTGGTGGGGCTCGGAACATGGCTGCAGACGCGCCGCGGCGCTCGCGATGATCGGCCGCGCCCAAGCGCGAGCAGCCTGAGCGGCGGCGCTGGACGATCAACTGGAGAGCGATCGTCGCCCGCCTCGCCGCGCTCAGAGCCTGGGGGGACCGTCATCGTGACGCAGATCGCGGCGCGGACCGCGTTCGAGGCGCGCCGGATCGTCCCGACCCCGACGTTTGCGGCGCTGCTTATGATGGGTCTGGCAGCTGCGGCGGCTGCGGCGTCGCGGGTGGATGGAACGCCAGCCACGGTCGCCGCGCTAGCCACCTCGTTCCGCCTCGTGCCGGTGGTGGTCGCCTTGTTCTTTGCAGGCGAGCTGTTCTGGGCCGAGCGCGAGCACAAGGTCGAGCCGATCATGACGGCGACCCCGGTTCGTGGAGCGGTGCTGGTTTTCGCCAAGTTCCTCGCACTGGCGCTGGTGCTGCTTTCGCTGGCGGCGGCGATCGCTGGAGCGGGAGCAGCGACCGAGCTCGCCATGGGGCGCTGGCCCGCTCCACGCGCGTACCTGATGTGGTACGTTCTTCCTCAGACATATGACTGGCTGCTGCTGGGCGCGCTTGCGATATTCCTCCAGTCGCTAGCGCCAAACAAGCTGGCAGGTTGGGGATATATGGTCTTCTACCTGATCGGCTCGCTCGCGCTGAACAAGCTCGGCTGGCAAGACCCGCACTACCGCTACGGCGGCTATCCCGGCGCGCCGCTGCCGCCGGCCTTGAGCGGGGCGCATGGCGTAGGCTGGTATCGCCTCGGCTGGGGAACGGCGGCTGCCGCGATGATCGCGCTGGCGTGCGGGCGTGGCCTTCCGCGGGCGCGTCCGGCGCGCTGACGTCCACCTTGGATCAAGCGACGAGCACGATCGCGGACTGGTGCCGATGCCGCAGAGACCACGACCAATGCCCTTGAGCGACCCCGGTCGGGTCGAGGCCTCCTAGCTGAGCGCAGAGCCGCAACGACCCACTTTCGGTCATTCAGCGCGGCTTAGCCAGTAGCTGAAACCAGCCGCTTGTTCATGGGAGTGAACCGACCTTTGCGGCGGGCCCGACCCGCGCCTGGAAGTACCCGGCTGTCACTTATCAAGCGAACCGTTGTCTCGCACAATTCATACTGGACGGATCAACAGCTCAGGCTGCGCGACGTCAGCAGGTTCGACCTCAGACATCGTCACTCCGCAGGCAGATGCAAAGTTCGAGTCGAGTTCCTCGGACGCCAAACGAAAGGTCCAGGCATTCTCGGCCAGTTGAGGTGTCCGGGAAGGTGATCATTGTCGATCGCGTGAACGCGTCGACGGATATGAGCTAGCTGCGCCATCAGAAGCGCCGCTCTTGAAGTCGGAGACGCCATGCTCCAAGCTGCGATGATGATGACAACACCCGACTGGGTCTCAATCTGCCGATCGCCCGTCATTTGGCGGTGCGGAGCAGAGGCGGGGTGATACCCGATCCGCTCGACTCGTTTCGCCGCGCCGCCGCTGGTGTGCTGGCCCGCATGGAACGTGCGTTCGTGGAGCGGGCGCTCGCCCTGCCCGGAGTGGTCCTCGGTAAGGCGGCCAACTCTGTGCGGGACGCCGTGGCCAGCGAAGCGCAGCAGGCGCTTGCCGCCGCGGAGATGCTGGCCCGACTCCCGCACCATCTCGCCGACATGCTTGCCGACAGCTGGCGCGGACGCGGGGCTCGACCGCTGACGCCGCGTGAGCGGCTGACGACAGCGGACGTGTTCGGCTACCGAGCGCGACCCGATCTGCTTCGCATCGTCAACGGCCCGGGTCTGTCCTCCATCCCTCGAGCGGCGTTCAGCAACCGCAACCCGGCAATCACCATCGGAAACACGATCTACCTCAATCCTGCGTCGAAGTGGCCTGCGCGGGACCTGACCACCTCGCGCGATGGCTCGGGCACCGAGCTGCTCATGCACGAGGTCATGCATACCATCCAGTATCGCGAACTGGGCTATTCGCGCTTCCTTGCGCGTTACGGTGCTGACATGGCCGCAGCGAAGGGCGATGCGAATGAGATGTACCGCTACCAGAAGCGCGGCCGCCCCTTCGACCGCGAGATGCTAGAGGGACAGGCGCAGATGGTCGGCAACTACCAGCGTCTTAAGGATAGCACAGATCCCAAGGATCAGACGAGGCGCGCCGATCTGCGGCGTCGGCTGAAGGGTACGGGCCTGCATGGTCTTTGACCGTTCCCTGATTGCCTTGGCGGTCCTGCTCGTCGCGTGCGTCCAGGGGCCCGAGCGCGTCGATGTATCCGGCACGCCTGGGGATCTTCGCTTCGTCGCCGTCGCGGCGGACGGTGCCGATCAGGTATGCGCGGACGCGCTGAGCGTCACGGCCGTCGTGCCGGAGGACGCAGATCCCCTGTGGCAAGTCTCGTCCTTGGGCACCGGCAAGTGCTTCCACTCACTCCGTTACGGCGAGTTGACCGCCGACATCACCCAGAAGGCGCCCGCCACCCCGCTCCGTTCGGACATGACATACCGCGTGCGCATCTCGGGCCCGGGCTTCAGCGCCGTTCGAGACTTCCGCCTCACACCCCAAGGTGTGACGGTGCAGGACTGAACGTAGGAGGCGGGTTCAATCGTCCGAGTGGGTTCCGCATGCGTGGGTCGCGCCGACATCGACGTTGGTAGCGGGCTGGAGGACAACGCCGCATTCGCTGCGAGCGGCAGCTATAAACTTCATCGAGCGCAGTTCTTCGCCTGCAAGTTGCGCACATCCTGCCGAGCAGCCTCGCAACCTCGAAAGACCCAAAGCCGGACGTTCAAGGCGGTCTGGGCGCCTCCCGATTGCCGACATTCGTTCACCTCAAATCGTGCGCATCGCCGCTCCCAGGTCGTAGACTGGAACCGATCCCGTTCGAGCGCTGCCTGTTTCGGGACTGCTCAGACGATCCGCACCCGATGCTCCCCGGCCGGCTGCTGCTCGAAGACGATCTGGCGGTCGAGGAACAGGGCGATGATATCGGCCGCGGTCCGGCTGTGCTGGCTCGGCTTGACGGTCGTGAAGCATCCCCCGCCGGCAAGCGCCATCGGCAGCAATAGCTGGTCGGCGAGGTAAGGGCCCGCGAAGGCGTTCGATTGCTCGTACCCGCGCATGCGATGCGCAGCGGTGTGCGCCAGCCGCTCGGCCGAGACGCCGAGCTTGCCGAAGCCGCTGACGATCTCGGTCACATGCTCATACTCGGCCTCGAGCATCAGAATCGTTCCCGGCCCCTGATCCTCGGGCAGTTCCCGGACGGCGAACGCATCCGCCGGCCAGTCGGACAGCGACGTACGCACCGCGCCGATGGCGCGATCGGCGATGTCGACGGGAAGCGCGGCGACGAGCGCCGCCCCCCGCCGCGCGACGAGCGCGCCGCGCGCGGTGGCGTCGATCTGCCGAAGCGACGCGGGCTCGATCTCCACTTCGATCCGGCCGCCGCCGCGCGGGAAGAAACCGTGCCGCAGCAGACGCGCCGTGACCCTCGGCCCCATCCGGTTGACGATCGGCAGGAACGATCGCTTGATAAAATCGAACGGCGGCGCGAGCAGGTTGTGCGTGCCGCCCTCCAGCAACAGGCGAGAGGAACCGTCCGCGAGGCAAAGCGGCATGAGCACCGTCTGCAGCACGAGGCCGGTACTGCCGGCCGTGCCGACGGAGAAGTGATATTCACCGGGCACGACCGCTCCCGGCGTGAAGGCGATCGCCGACGAACCGACGCTCAGCCCCTCGCACGACGCGCCGCCGATGCGGCACGCCGCCTCAATCGCGGTGACGTGCTGGCGCAGCAGGCCGGTCTTCTCGCGCCCGCCCCGGACATTGACGATGCGAAAGGGCCGGCCGGTGACGAGCGACAGCGCGCACGCATTGCGCACGACCTGTCCCCCGCCCTCACCCTCGGCTCCGTCGATGACGATCATGGTTCGATCACCCCTTCACGCACACGACCTGCTTCAGCGTATGGACGATCTCGACCAGATCGGCCTGGTGAGGAGATCGGCAACGCGCGGTCCGCCACCGGTGCGCCGCCCACCACCGGCTTCACCATGACCGCCGCGGATCGCGTCCGGATGGAAAGCGAGCGGCAGGCGCTGCTTGAACGGCTTGATCTTACCAGGATCGCCATTCCCGTGCTGGCAGTAAACGGCGACTATGATCGCCCCTTCGCCAAGACGCACCGGATGTGGCGCGAATTGCCCAATTTCACCAATCTGGTGCTGCCGGGCTACGGTCATCTGTCCGCCGTGATGCAGGATTTCGTGTCGCCGATCTACATCAAAACGTTGGGCGATTTCGTCCGGGCCAACAATCCGCCGCCCGCCGTTTAGCGCGCGACCGGCTTGATGCGATCACCAAGCGTGCTCCGTCGCAAGTCGCGGAGCACGCCCAACACGGATTCCGTTTCGATGGTCGGGTCGATCTGAACCTCGATCGCCATACCGCGCAGGGCATAGACGATCGCGCGAGATACCACCTGGTCACGCTCGTCCAGCAACAGCCCAGCGTCCGAGGCCCAGGCCTGCAGGCGGCGCGCCTGCTTCGGGCGCATCCGCTCCAGCACCTCCGGGTAGCGTTCCCTGACCAGCTCGTCGCTGCGTGCGCCGACCATAATCTCAGCCTGCGCCACGCCAGGGGGCTGCTTGGCCAAATCCCAGCGCGCATCAATAAGGGACAAGAAGCGCTGCAGCGGATCGGGAATTTCCATCAGCCGCTGCTGGAAAAATTCGTGGTTTAGATCGACGATGCGCTCCATCGTTCCCAGGATCAGATCGGCCTTGGTAGGAAAATGATGCAGCATCGCACCCCGGCTCAATCCTGCGATCTTCTGCACCATCAAGGTTGTGGTGGCACCGTAACCGTGTTGGGCGAGACTGGCGATCGTCGCGTCAAGGATGCGGGCTCGCATGGTCTCGGAACGCTCCGCCTGCGTGCGGGAAGACTTCGCTGCCATCACCTTCAAATATGGGAGGACGCCTTCGATGTCGATGCTGCGACTTACGAGCACCAACCGACAATGCAGCAGCCCGCTACCTGCCCCCCCCAAATGCGTCAAAGCGGGTGGGCAGGTTTCGCCCAGTCATAGGAGACACCGAACTGGCATCGGCAGCAGATGAACGGCCGATCGCTTTCTGGGAGCAGCGAAGGCGAGCTGAACGTCCACAACTGGGTCTAATTACCGCACCCGTTGCCATGTTGGCGTTAGAGATAGCCTCGTTGCCAAAAGGTGGTTAGTTCGTGGTTGGAGTGGAAGCCCAGAATCTCGGCAAATCCTTGGTTGACGAGTTCAGTCGGCTGTCCTGCCAAGGTGCGACGAACGAGCATGCGACTGCCGCCATGGCCACGTTCGAAGCGTGACATGGTGGAAGCACTCACGCCAGCTGCCCGGGCAACCTCCCACAAGCTAAGCTCACGTGCCTTGCGACGATCTCGCAGGAAGGTGGTCGAAGGGTAAAGAAGAGTCGCATCGGTTTCGTGCCAGTCGAGACTAAGCTCCGCCTTGTCGAGGCCCAGCGCGTCACAAAGCCGCGCGGCTGTTGCTCCCGAGGGCATGCGTCCTCGCTCAATCCGATAGATGCTCTCGCGCGCGACGCCGACGATCTGGGCGAGACGCGCCTGTGTCCATCCCCGCTCGCGGCGGGCGGCGGCAAGTTGTTGGCCGACGATCATGCCAAAATCATTCATGGAAGAAAAATGAGACGTTCTTTCAAGTTCTGCAAGCGGGTTGCGCTTGGCTATAGCTGTGAAGAGCACCGACGCATTGGCTGCCAGCACCTTTTCGGTGCCGATGCAGGGAGGCGAGCAACTGCTTGCTGGACGCGCAGTGCTGGTACGCCTGCTCGCCCGTCAGGCTGCGGCCGAGCACTTCGCAGCGTCCCGCGCGAGCGCGGAGCATCCGTGATATGATGTTTGGACAGACGCGCAACTTGAAGGCGGCGATCTACGCGCGCCACAGCAGTGACAAGCAGAATTCACGCTCGAGCGCCGACCAGGTTGTCTCGTGCGAGGCAGTCGTTGACCGGTTAGGCGGTACGGTCGTCGGCACCTATGCCGACCCTGAGATCTCAGGCTATCGTCGAGATCGTCCCGGACTGATGAGGCTGCTCGCCGACGTGCGCGCGGGCAAGATCGATATGAATGTGTCCGAAGCGCTCGACCGCATCGCGCGCGATGGCGAAGACATCAACTGGCTCGGTAAAAAATTGCGCTTCGACCACGTCAAACTCGTCACTGCGATCGAGGGCGAGATCGACGAGATCAAACTCGCGGTCGCGGGGCTACTCGGGTCGATGTTCCTGTCCAACCTGCGACACAAAACATTCCGTGGCATGCAGGCCGCCGTGCTCGCCGGCAGACTCGCCGGCGGGCGGGCTTACGGATATCGCAAGGTTGACGACCATACCGGTACGCGAGGGGTCATGGAGATTGACCCGGAACAGGCTGCCACAGTGCGATGGATCATGGAGCAGTTCGCCGGTGGTCGTTCGTCGGTGTCGCTCGCAACTGAGCTTAACCAGCGCGGCGTGCCAGTCCCGCGAGGGGGTCAATGGAACGCATCGACGATCCGAGGCGACCCGAGAAAGCAGGTCGGCATCCTCCACAACCCGCTTTATCGCGGTACCATCCTGTGGGGGCGGCGGGAGTGGCGCAAGGATCCGGACTCCGACCGGCGTGAGCGCCGCTACCGCCTGCGTGACCGCGCCGAGTGGATCGAAGTCGCAGTTCCCGACCTCGCCATCATCACGCCACCGCTGGCTGCTGCAGTCGACCGCAAGCTCGCAGCACGCAGTACACTTACGACACGCAACCAGGGCAACGGCAAGCGCGCTCAGCACCTTCTATCTGGTCTCATCAAATGCGGTGGATGCGGATCGAATTACACGATTTCGGGAAAGATTATTATCGCTGCCCGGGTGCGAAGGAACGCGGGACCTGTGGCGATCGCGCTTCGGTGCGTGCTGGACGTCTGGAGGGAAAGGTACTTGCGGCGCTTCAATCGCACCTGCTGACGGCCGACATGGCACAGGTGTTCGCGGACGAGTTCCAGCGCGAACTGAGCTGCCTCGAGCGGGAGAGCAGCGAACGTGACCGCCGAACCGCCGAGCGCATCCTCAAGATCGACAAGGAGCTGGCAGCCTTGTCGCAGAACCTGCTGGCAGGCGTGGTGGGCCCCACTATCGTGGCACTCATCAGCGCGCGTGAGGCAGAACGAGCAGAGCTGATGATCCAAGTTAGGCAACCACTGTCGTCCAGGAAAGCCGATGTGCTCCCTCACCCGATCTTGGTACGGCGCTTCGAGGAGAAGGTGGCGCGCTTGCGTGACGCGCTGAATGACGGAGCGCTACGAACGGAAGCAGTCACGGCCATCAGAAGCTTGCTGGAGCGTGTGACAATCTACCCAGACGCGCCAGGTGGCGCGGAGGCGGAGGTGGTTGCGAAAGTCGAAGATCTGGTGGGGTATGCCTCGAACGGCAACGCCGCCCGTGAGGGCGGCGTGTCGAGTTCTGTAGTACTGGTTGCGGGGACAGGATTTGAACCTGTGACCTTCAGGTTATGAGCCTGACGAGCTACCGGGCTGCTCCACCCCGCGACACTGTGTTGTCCGTTTGAGACACGAACGCCTCCGCGGTGAGGCG
>NZ_NBBJ01000001.1 GCF_002197665.1 Sphingomonas mucosissima | reverse complement strand
GACGAAGGTCGGCGGCGGGGTGGGCGGCTGCGGGGTCCCGCGCGCGGCTTGGCGGCCGTCGTTCTTGCCGCCGACCTTCGTCTGTGCCGGAGCGCCTGCGATCGGAGCGTCGATGCGCTCCTCGGAAAGCGTGGGCATCTGTTGGCGCGTGAAGGGTGCACGCTCAGCGCTGGTTAGCGCGACTGGAGCCGCAGCGTCCGCGGCGGTGATGGCTGCCGCTGATTGAAGTGGTGCGCGGTCAACAGCAGCGGCGGGCGCCGTCTTGGTCGATGTAGCGGCTGCGAGCGCGGGCGCGTTATCGGCTTGCGGCATCGGAGTAGCGGCGGCGGCCCGACCGGATTCACACGTGATAGCGGGCTGGTCCTGCAAGGAGGTTTCGGCGGGTGCGGAGGGTGCCTCGGTCAGCGGCGCTTGCGATCCATCGGCCTCGGCACGGCCATCCTCAGCGCCATCGCCCGATGCCGCGGGCGGCGTGTCCTGCGGCGGCATGGCTGCGCCTGTGGGCACGCTGGCGGGGATCGGCGCAATGGTCATTGGGATGGCGAGCGCATGGGCGTTAGCCGCCGGCTGAACTGCAGGGATCGCGAGACGGTCGGCGATGCCCGCCACCGTTTTGATCGGTGGCGGGCCGGAGCGCACCTGGCAGGCAGACGTGCCATGATCAGCGTCGCTATCCGTCAGGACGGGTTTGTCCGGGTTTGGCGCGGGCATGTCCGGGCGCTTGATCGGCGTGTTCGGGCGCTGCACCGCCACTTCCTCGATCGTAGCGGGCGGGCGCCTGGTGAGCGAACCGCCTTGCTGCCCGGGCAATGTCATCCCGCCAGCAGCCTGCGCCTGTGCCGCTTCCTGGGGAGAGAGCAAAGTAAGCGGGGCGGCTGGCGTGCCTTGCGGGGGCGGGGGCGCTTGGACGTTTAGTGCAGCCTCTACGCTGATCGAGAATCCCGAGTCGACCTTTGGCATCGCTTCGAGCGGGGCCGGCACCGGCATGCCGGCTGCCGGCGGGGAAAAGAACGTTGCGGCGATCGTCATTCAGGGCCTCACCTTGCCGCCCGAGGGGGCTAACGGTTCATTATAGAGGTTCGGGGCGCGGCGAGGTTCGTGCTCAGCCAATCGTGCCAAGCGATCGGATCCGCGCCCGCGAATGGATTTCGTTCTGCGACAGGACCACCGTGGCAGGTCGCACCCGTTCGATGATCGAGCGCACGAACGGCCGGATCGACGGGTTGGTCAGCAGGCAGGGGATGTCGCCTTGCTGGGCGAGGTGATCGAGCGTGGTGCGAAGCGCAGCGATGAACGCTTGCAGGTGCGAAGGGGCCATGGCGAGCTGGCGATCATCGCCCTGGCCGATGATGCTTTCCGCGAAGGCAGCGTCCCACTCCCCCGACAGCGTCACGATGGGAATGGCGCCCTCACGCGTCTGCTGGGCCGAGATCTGGCGCGACAGACGCCCGCGCACGTGCTCCGTCATCTGGGTCAGGTTTGCCGTGGTGGGCGCGGATTCCGCGATCCCTTCGAGAATGGTCGGGATGTCGCGGATCGAGACGCCTTCGCTCAGCAGGTTCTGCAGGATGCGCTGCACCCCCGACACGGAGATCTTGGAGGGGACGATGTCTCCCACCAGCTTTTCCGACTCCTTGTGCACTTCGTTCAGCAGCTTCTGCGTCTCGGTGTAGCTCAGCAGGTCGGCGATGTTGTCCTTCACCAGCTCCGTCAGGTGCGTGGTTATGATGGTGCCGCAATCGACCACCGTGAGGCCGCGGAAGCTGGCTTCCTCGCGCAGTTCCGGCTCGATCCAGAGCGCGGGCAGGTTGAAGACCGGCTCGCGGGTCACTTCGCCGGCGATGCCGACGTTTGCGCCACCGGGATTGATCACCAGGAGCTTGTCGAGCCGGATCTCGCCGCGGGCGGCCTCGGTTTCCTTGATGTAGACGATATATTCGCTGGCCTTCAGCGCCATGTTGTCGATGATCCGGACGGAGGGCAGAACGAAGCCGTATTCGGTCGCCATCTGCCGCCGCAGCGCGCGCACCTGATCGTCGAGGCGCGGCTCGCGCTGCGCGTCGTTGATGATCGGCAGCAGGGCGTAGCCGATCTCGATCCGGCAAGCGTCAATGGCGAGCGTGCGGGAGATCGGCTCTTCCGCGGGCACGGCAGCAGCCTCGGCGGCAGCCTCGTCGCGCACCGCCTGCGCCGCGCGCGCGTCCGCTTCCTTGCTCATCTTCCAGGCGGTCCAGCCGCTGAGGGCTGCAAAGGCAGCAAAGGGGATGAACGGCAAGCCCGGGAGGAGCGCCAGTGCACCCATTAGGAACGAGACCATCCCGAATGCCTTGGGATAGCGGCCGAGCTGTTCGCCGAGCGCGGCGCCGGTCTTCCCCGCGACGCCGCCCTTCGACACCAGCATGCCCGCAGCGATCGATACGATCAGCGCTGGAATCTGGCTGATGAGGCCGTCGCCGACGGTCAGCAGCGTGTAGGTCTGGAACGCTTCGCCAAACGGCACGCCATGCACGGCGACGCCCATGATGATGCCGACCAGAACGTTGATGGCGGTGATCATCAGGCCCGCGACGGCATCGCCCTTCACGAACTTCGAGGCACCGTCCATCGAGCCATAGAAGCCGCTTTCCGCCTCCACTTCGGTGCGGCGCTCGCGGGCCGTCGTCTCGTCGATCATGCCGGCGGAAAGATCGGCGTCGATCGCCATCTGCTTGCCGGGCATGGAATCAAGACTGAAGCGCGCCGCGACCTCCGCAATCCGCCCCGCGCCCTTGGTGATAACGACAAAGTTGATGACGACAAGGATGGCGAAGATGGTGATGCCAATCACCGTCTGGCCGCCCATCAGGAACTCGCCAAAGGCGTGAATCACGCCGCCGGCGGCTGCCGGCCCTTCATGTCCGTTTGCCAGGATCAGCCGGGTCGAGGCGATGTTGAGGCCGAGCCGCAGCATCGTCACCACCAGCAAGATCGTGGGGAACGCGGAAAGCTGAAGCGGCTTTTCGATGAACAGCGCCGTCATCAGGATCATCACCGATGCGGTGATCGACAGCGCGATGCCGAAGTCCAGCAACCAGCCCGGCATGGGCAGGATCAGCATCGCAATGATGGCGATCACGCCGCTGGCCAACGCCATGTCGCGATTGGCACCGATGCGCTGGAAGAAGGAGGTTAGCTGCGGCGGCATGCGGATCGTCCGATCTTGAAGGTCAGGCGGCGGGCGAGACGGCGATGCCGGCCTCGATGAAGGTCTTCAGCTTGTTGCGCATCGTGCGCACCGAGATGCCGAGGATGCTGGACGCAGAGGTGCGATTGCCGTGGCAGCGCTCCAGCGTCTGAAGGATCAGCTCGCGCTCGACCTCTTCCACCGTACGGCCGACGAGGCTCTCCACCTCGGGCAGGCCGCTTTCGCCGCGGTTCTCGGTCGGCGCGAGCTGACGCCCGTCCGTCAGCACCAGGTCCGCCGGGCGGATCTGGTCTCCGCTGGCGAGCAGCACGGCGCGGTGCATCAGATCCTGCAGCTCGCGTACGTTGCCGGGCCAGTCGTGCCGCAACAAAGCTGCCGTGGCGCTATCAGAGAGCACCAGCGCGGAGCGACCCTCAGCACGCGCGATCAGCTCTAGGTGGTATTTCGCGAGGCGAATGATGTCTTGGCCACGTGTGCGCAGCGCGGGCAACCGCAGTTGCACCAGCTCGAAGCGCGCGAGCAGGTCCGCGCGGAAGGTGCCGGCGGCAACGCGATCGGTGAGCGACGTCGTCGTGCTGACGATCATGCGGGCGTCGAGAGGAAAGGCTTGGTGGGCGCCCATGCGCCGGATCACGCCCATCCGCAGTGCACGGGCGAGATCGGCCTGAAGGCCGGGCGGCAGCATGTCCACGTTGCGCAGCAGCAGCGTTCCTTTGCCGGCCTTTTCGAACCGTCCGATCCGCCGGGCGATCGCGCCGGGAAACGCGCCTTCCTCATGGCCGAACAATTCGGATGCCACCACGTCGGTCGATGCACCGGCGCAATCCACCACTTCGAATGACCCGGAACAGCCGGACGCATCATGGATGTTTCGCGCGAGCAATTCCTTGCCGGTGCCGCGTTCGCCGCAGATCAGCACCGGCACCCGCGACGTTGCCATGCTCAAGGCGAAGGAGATGGTGCGGGCGAGCAACGGATCGTCGCTGATGATGACGGAAGGCGTCGCCGGCACCACCGATGCGATGGCGGCCGCGATGAGGTCGCGCTCGGGAGGGAGCGGCACATAGTCGCGTGCGCCGGCGCGGATCGCGCTGACCGCCTGATCAGCTGACGCATTGATGCCGCAGGCAATCACCGGCAGCGTGAAGCGCTCCGAGCGGAGCTGCGCGATGAAACCCGCAACATCCATGGCGACATCGATCATCACCATCATCGCGCCGTCGGCGCGGAGCACTGCTAGCGCCTGCGCCAAGGTATCCGCCATGTTCACTTCAGCGCCCGCGTCCCGCGCCATACCGGCCGCTAGCCGAAACTCGCTACCGGGAACGCCGACCAGGAGAAGCCGGGTTGGACAAGATTTCACCATCGACCTCAGCGCTCCGGACGTGTGATTTCGGTGAGCGTCACACCCAGCGAATTGTCGATCATCACCACTTCGCCGCGGGCGATCAGACGATCGTTCACGAACACATCGACGGGTTCGCCGACGCGCCGGTCGAGTTCCATCACGGCGCCCGCCTTCAAGCGCAGCAGCTCGCCGATCGGCAGGCGCGAGCGGCCAAGGACGGCCTGAACCTTCACCGGAACCTCGTGCACCGCCTCGAGCCCGATCTCATCCGGAGCGCCGGTATCAAAGTCGCTTGTTCCGAAATCCTCGAACATCGGGCTTGCGTTGTTCTCCGCAGTCAGGAGCTGCGCATGATCTTCATTGCTCATCAACGGTTCCATTATGCGTTCATCCACTGGCGGATCACGGCGGCGGCTTCAGGCGGGCTTGCCTGGATCGCATCGCCAATCTTCTTGAGGGCAGAGCTCTTGATGCGGCCGTCCACCTGGGCGAGCGCGATCTCCTCATCGAGCAGCGGAGGGCTGGGCGCTGCGTCTTGCAGAGCCTCCAGCTGCTGGATCGCGGCTTCGTCTCCTTCTGCGGCCTGCGCGGTCAGTCGGGCGATCTCCGGGCCCTGCGGGGTCAGAAGCGTTTCCACGGTGCCGCCGGGAGCGTCGGCGGCGAGACGCTTCGGCTTCAGCATGCGAAGGGCGACGAGGCCCACGCCGGCGATCACCAGAAACTTCAAGAAGCCGAGGATCTGATCGGTCGTGACCAGCGAGAAGATGCTGTCTTCCTTGTCCGTCAGGCTAGCGTCCGCGGCGAATTGCATGCTTTCGATCACCACGCTGTCCCCGCGCTCGGCATCGATGCCGACGGCATTCTCGACCAGGCGGGTGAGCCGCTGGATCTTCGGCTGCGGCAGTCCACTGACGCCGCCGTCGATCATCACGGCAACGCTCAGCCGGTTGATCTTGCCCGGTGCACGAACCACGACGCTGCGGGTCTGGCTGTTTGCGTAGGTGGTATCCTCGGACGTTTCGGTGCGCGCCGCATTGCGGCTGTCGCCTTGCCCACCGGGCTGGTTCTGGTTCTCGGGGAGCTGCGCGCCCACGGTCGCCATCTGTGCTGCGGCTTGGTTTTCGCTGTTCTGGTCGTTGGACTCAACCGTGACCTGGCGGGCGATCACCTGCTTGTCGGGATCAAAGACGCTCGACTCTTCGCGCGTCTGGTCGCGATCGATCTGAGCGGAAACTTCAGCGCGCACCTTGCCCGCCCCGACGATCGGCTCCAGCAGAGCCTCGATCTCGCTGCGCAGCTTGCTCTCGACGGCCTGCTGGCGTTCGTCCGCCGAACCCGCACCAGCCTCGCCAGCTTCGCCGGCCCGCGCCAGCAAGGCGCCGGTCTGGTCAACGACCGAGACGGCTTCCGGCGTAAGCTCGGGCACAGAGGACGACACGAGATAACGGATCGACTGCACGGCCTCACCAGTCAGACGCCCGCGGGTCTTCACGGTGACGGCGGCGGTTGCCTTGCGGTTCTCGGCGGAGAACATGGCGCGTTCGGGCATCACGATGTGGACGCGTGCCCGGCTGACATTCTGGAGGCTTTCGATCGAGCGGGAAAGCTCGCCTTCAATGGCGCGGGTCTCGTTCAGCTTGGCACGCGAGGCGGAGATGCCGAACGGCTCCTCCTCATCCAGCACGTCATAACCGATCTTGCCGCCCAGCTTCTCGCCGGCCATGCTCATCCGCAGCTCGGCGAGCTTCTCCTGCGGGGCGAGGATCGAACTGCCGTCGGCCGATAATTGGTACGGGATGTTCTGGCTGGCCAGCTTCTCGGAAATGCTCTGGGCCGCGGCCGGATCGAGATCCGTGTACAGGAAGCCCATCGCGCTTGATCCGCCGCGCAGGGCAACGGCTGCGAGCACGGCGAGCAGGGCCACGGCGACCCCGCCCATGATCATCAGCCGTCGTGCCCCGATCTGGGCGACGAATGTCCGCAATTGGTTCAAGGATCGTCCCTCGTCTATAAGCCGGGGACGTACCCCTCGGTTTAATTATAGGAGAGGGAGAGAGCGGCAGATTCTGCCGGTGGGAAAAAGTTGCCGGGTAATCAGGCGGTGGGGAGAAGCGCTTCCAATTCGGCGCGGATGGCCTCCCGGCGCGCCTCGGCGTCCAGCGCAAGTGCGCCCTGATCCCATTCGATAAAGGCGTCGCCGGGCGCGAGGCTCGGATCGGAGACCACTTGAAGGTTCAAGCGGCGCCGGTCCTGCGCTTGGCGAGCTTCGATCATACGCTCGACATCGGCGGCGAGCGATGGTGCGACCCGCACCAGCAGTTCCTGGCCGCGCGCGACCTGCTTCAGCACGCGCCCGATCGCATCATCGATCGCCAGCCCGGGGTCCATGGCGATCGCTCGTCCGGCAAGAAGCTCGGCGGCGGCGAGTGAAACCTCGGCGCCGTCACGTGCCACCTCGGCCGCAATGTCCTCCATCCGGCTGTCGAGATGCTCGAGCGAGGCCTGCAAGGCGTCAACCGCGGCCAGCATGGCGTTTTCCCGTTCATCACGCGCCTGCGCAAGCCCGGCCTCGAACGCCTCGGCTCTGACGGAAGCCAGCAACATCTCTTGTTGCTGCTGCGCGAGGGCGAGATCCGCCTGCAACGCGGCAATCTCGAGTTGCAGATCATGTGTCGAGACCTTTGAAGGATCAGCCTCCGGGATCGCGAAGATGCTGTCAAAGACGAAGGGGCGTATGTGGGAGGAGGTGTGCATCGGCGTCCTCAGATTATCATCGAGTCATCGCTTTTGGGATCGACCAGCATGATCTCGCCGCGATCCGCAAGCGACTTCGCCAGGCGCACGAGCGCACTTTGCGCTTCCTCGCAGTCCCGCGCGCGCACGGGGCCCATGCCGGCCATGTCTTCGCGCATCAGCTTCGCCGAGCGCTCGGTCATGGAGCTGAAGAACAGCTTCTTCATTTCCTCGGGCGCGCCCTTCAGTGCCAGCGCGATCTGGCGCTTGTCGGCCTGACGCACGATCACCGAGACCGAGCTCGGCATCAGGTTGCCCAGATCCTCGAACGTGAACATCAGCGAACGGATACGTTCTGCGGAGTCCGGCGCACGCTGGTCGAGCGCGTTCAGCATCGCTTCTTCGGTGGACCGGTCCATGGCGTTGAAGATGTCGGCCATGGACTCATGCGGGTCGGTCCGCTGCGCGCGCGCGAGATTGCTCATGAACTCGCTCTGCAGCGTGTGTTCGATCTGATGCAGCACTTCCTTCTGCACGGCGTCCATGCGCAGCATCCGCTGGATCACATCCACCGAATAGTCGCGAGGGAGAACCGCAAGCACACGGGCCGCATGGTCCGAGCGCAGCTTGCTCAGGATCACCGCTGCGGTCTGGGGATATTCGTTCTTCAGATAGGAGGCGAGGACGGCCTCGCTGACGTTTGACAGCTTGTCCCACATCGTGCGGCCCGACGGGCCGCGAATGTCCTCCATGATCTCCTTGACCCGGTCCTCGGGCAGGATGCCGCCAAGCAACCGCTCAGTTGTCTCGAACGAACCATGAAGCGAGGCCATGCTCGACACTTCGCCCGAGAATTGGATGAGCAGATGCTCGACGACGGTGGATGGCACGCGGCCGAGCTGCGCGATGGTGCCCGAAAGCTCCTTTATCTCGTCAACCGACAGTTGCTCCCAGATGGCGGCGCCATGCTCTCTGCCGAGCGCCAGCATCAGCGCCGCGGCGCGCTGCGCGCCGGAATAGCGTTTCAGCTCCGCCGGCTCGGGGATCGGCATCATCATCGTCATGAAAGGTGAGCTCCGAAGATTCCGCGGCCAGTTCGCGCCGGAATGGCCGCCACCCCCCTATTATAGGAAGAAGTGCGAGGCGGTCGGTGAGGACGGCGGAGGGAATGACGATAAATCTTTCAAACGGCCTTGTGGGTCTCAGCATGCTGACCGGCGCGAACAGCTTTGATGTTTTCTCCTCCGCGGGGATGTCGGAGAGCCGAGCAGTGCGCCGCGCAAAAGCGCTGTTCACCACGGCTGCAACGATCCCGCCCTGGCGGCAAGGATCGAGCGACGGTCCCGTCTCCATCCAAGTCTCCGCGATCAAGCGCATGTCCACCATCATCGACAAGGCCGGCGTCGACCGGGCCGGGGCGGGCACCGGCACGCTCCCGGCCGACGTCGAAACCGCGTTTACCGCCTATAAGGCCTTGGACCGGCTTCGCCTGCTGGCCGCGTCCGCAGCCGCAAAGACGACCTCGCCTGCCGAGCGAGCCTCGCTTCAAGCAAGCTTCGGTAAGGGGCTCGCCGACCTGCAAACCTACCTGGTCAGCGCGCCCTCTGAAAAGGTGAACCTCGCTTTCGCCGGCCCGGCGCGAAGGGCGGAGAGCGTTTCCATGCTCTCGCCGGCGGCGCTCAACGCGGCGGAGATCCCGGCGGTCGGTATCGTGGCGACCCGCGACGCCGCGCTTCCGGGGCTGAGGGGCAACGAAGTCTTCCAGATCCGCCTCGGCAGCGGCAGCACCGCAGACACCGTTTCGGTTGATCTATCGGGTACGCAGCAGCCGCCGACGCTCGACAGCATGGCCAATGCCATCAATGCGGCGATCGCGGCGATCCCGATGCGAAATGCCGATGGCACCGCGGTGCAGGACGCCAGCGGCGCGACCGTGCCGCGGTGGGAGGTCAGCTTCGTTCCGGCCAAGACAGGCGATCAATGGGGCTTCTCGATCAAACGATCGGGATATGAGCGGGTCGAGATCGATCAGGTTGGTGCCCGCGACGCGTTAATGGTCGCTAGCGGGTTCACGGCGCTGGATGCGCCGACGACGACCCGGATCATGCGTTTCGACGATCCGGCCGGAGACATCCAGCGACGCACGATGTCTCAGATTGCAGCAATCGATACCGAGGCAACGGCAGCGGCCAAGCTGACCGCGAAAGCGGGAACAAAAGCGCCTGCGGCGATCCTTGCCACGACGAGCAGCAGCGCGATCGCAACCGACGCCAACGGGTTCAGCTACGTCGTTGGCACCACGTCGGGCGACTTGGGCTCTAATCTTAACGCCAGCGAAGATCTGTTCCTGACCAAGCTGGACAGTGAGGGTCGTGCCGTCTGGCAGCGTACGCTCGGCGCGGCGGGATCGGCCACAGGCGCTGCCGTCAGCATCGCGCCCAACGGCGATGTCGTGGTCGCAGGCACGGTGACGGGCAATTTCGACGGCGCCGCGAGCGACGGCGACATGCTGGTCGCGCGTTTCAGCGCCAATGGCGACGAGAAGTTTGCCAGCCTGGTGCGTACGTTGGGCAGCGACACCGCCCATGCGGTGACGGTCGGCCCCGATGGCTCGGTTTTCGTGGGTGGACGCACCTCCAGCGGTAGCGGCGACGCCTTCATCGCCCGGCTCGACGGCACCGGACGGCTGCAGGAGCGCCGAACAATCGATTCGGGCGGCAGCGACACTGTCACCAGCCTGGCCGTGGGCGCGGATGGCGAGCTTCTCGCGCTGACGCGCGAAGGCGCAAACGCGGTTGTCCGGCGGCTGGATGCGAGTAGCCTTGCCAATGACTTTGGGATGCTGACCTTGGGCTCGGCCGATGCACGGGCGCTTGCCGTGGATGCAAGCGGCAGCATCGCCATCGCAGGGGCAACGCGCGCGGACCTGAACGGCGATCAGATCAATGCGCGAGGGGCAGGCCAAGACGGCTTTGTTATGCGCATCGCGTCGGACTTGTCGGGATCCAGCGTCAGCTATCTCGCGTCTGACGGTGACGATCAGGTGGACAGCATCGCCTTCATGAACGGCGCGCTTTACGTCGGCGGTCGCACGACTGGTGCGTTTGGCGGTGCCCGACAGGGGGCCGTTGACGGCTTCGTCAGCCGGGTCGACCCTTCCACTGGCGCGCTGCTGTCCACCACGCAGTTCGGCCAAGCCGCGCAACGAACGGAGCCAGTGCGGATCGCCGCGGCTTCGGGCGGCGCCAGCGCGCTGGGCGCGCTCGGGCTGCGGCGCGGCGTGCTGACGCCGGAGAATTCGGCGAGCCTGTTGGCCCAGACCAGCCTGCGGCCGGGCGACGAGTTTCTGGTGAAGGTAACCGGCGGCAATGCACGCAAGGTCACGATCAGAGCCGACGATACGATTGCCACGCTGGCAGACCGGGTGCGCCTGCTGACGGGATCCAAGGCGATCGTGATGTCGGCGAAGAGCGGCACCGGCTATGCGCTGCGCATCGAAGCCAAGGCTGGTTCGTCGGTGGAGTTGATCGCGGGCGGCGAGGGCAGGGATGCGCTCGCCAAGCTGGGGATCGAACCGCAGCGGCTTACGACGCCGGCTACCGTGCCGGCCAACGCGCCGTCCGTAAGGCCGGGCGGCAGCTTTGGCCTCGATCTCGATCAGGCGCTCAACATCTCCACGGCTGCGGGAGCGGCGGTGGCATTGGACCGTGTCCGACAGGCCGTTTCGATGAGTCAGACGGCTTATCGCTCGCTTTATTGGGACGATGGCAAGGCCGCGCTCGCCGACGGGGGCGCTGGCAAGGCACGAAGCTCTACCAGCCGTGAGCAATCCCAGCTTGCGCAATATCGTGCCGCGCTGACGCGGCTGTCGTCGGGCTCCCCGACCACTGGTTTTTCTGGATTCTGATCATGCCGAATAGTCCTGCTTTGATTTCCGGCATCGGGCGCGAGATGAAGCATCTCGCCGAGCGCCAGCGCGTGATCGCGCAGAACATCGCCAACAGCGAAACGCCTGGCTTCAAGGCACGCGAGGTGGAGGCGCCCGACTTCGGCGCGCTTCTCGCGCAGACGGGCGGCGGTTCGGGTGTGCGGATCGGCAAGCCAAGCGTCAGCCTGACCAGCGGCATGGCGGCGCTGGGCGCGCGGGCGCCGATCGCAAACCATGTCGTCCTGGACAAGAACGTCAGCGAGACCAAGCCGGATGGCAACAACGTGACGCTGGAAGACCAGCTGCTGAAAATGGGGCAGCTGCAGGCGGACTTCGCAGCGTTGACCAACCTGTATCGCAAGCAGCAGTCGCTGTTGAAGTCCGCCCTGGGTCGCGGCGGCTGAACACCCAGCCGCCGGCGCTACCGATCAGCGGGGGGCAGAAAACACCCGCGCGTAAGGCGCGAATTGCGCATACGCACGGGAGGCCGCCGAGAGCGGCAGTGTGATCAGCGCCTGACAAAACAAGCGCGGGAGACATCACGTCTCCCGCGCTTGTTCTTGATGCGCCTCTCGGGAAGCCGCCCTTGCTCCAGCCGCTGCGCCAGTCCGGCGCAGCAAGCGGGGGTGAGGGCCTGCTCCTAGAGCCTGGTGTTCAGCGAGATCGGGGCAGGGAGATCCATGCCCAACAAACCGCCATGTGCCCCGTAGGTCGTCTTTCGCGTGCCCATCAGCCGCTGCGCTTCCTGAGCGATCGCGGCCATCAGTTCGGTCGAAAGCTCGATCTGCCGCTCCAGCACGTCTGCGTTCACCAGCGATGCGTCGCGCAGCACGGCGACGGCGGCGGCCAGGCGGCTGCGATCCGCTTTCTCCAGTTCCTCCATCCACGAAGGCCGCTCACGCGAAAGCTGCGCGAGTTTGGCTTCCAGCGATCCCACCAACCGCGTCTTCGCCACCGCCATTTCGGACAGGTCGGGCACGCGGCCCGGCGCAACGAGGCGATCCGATTCTTCTTCCATGATCGCCGTCAGCGATGCCATGTGATCGAGCAGTTCCTCAATCATTGATTCCCTCCCTGAAGCTTGATGATCTGCTCCAAAACCTTCGGGGCGAGGCCAATGCCGCCCCGTTCCGCGATCGCACCGCCGAGTTTCTCGGCGAGCACCCCCCGGAACATCTGTTCGCCGTGCCCGCCGCTGAATTCACCGGGTTCGACGCTTTCAAACATGAGCTGCGTCATCTGACCGATGAACACCGCCTCGAAATCACGGGCGGTCTTCTGCGCCGGTGCATTGCTTGCCGACGGCAGACGCGGCGTGGGCGGAAGGGGCGGGCTGATCCGAATATCGTCCATCACTGCACCTCGATCTCTGCTTGTAGCGCGCCGGCCGTCTTGATCGCCTGAAGAATGGTGATCAGGTCGCGAGGGGACACGCCAAGCGCGTTGAGCCCGCTGACCAGCGACTGCAAGGACGCGCCTCCACCAACCATCGCCAGCGAGGCGCCGCCCCCATCGTCCACCGCGATCTGCGTGCGCGGCACAACGGTGGTCTCGCCGCCGGATAGCGGCGCCGGCTGGGACACGACCGGGCTTTCCGATACACTGATCGTAAGCCCGCCCTGCGCGATGGCCACTGGGCTGATGCGGACATCCGTGCCCATCACCACCGTGCCCGATGCTTCGTTGATCACGATGCGGGCAGGCTGATCGACCTCTACCGAGAGGTTCTCGATCTGCGACACCAGGTTGATCAAGCCGCCTCCGCCCTGCGGCGCCAGCTGGACGGTCGCCGGATCCAGAACCTCCGCGGCGCCGGGGAACCGGCGATTGATGGCACCGGCGATATGCTGGGCGGTCGTGAAGTCGGGGTTCTTGAGCGCGAGCTTCAGGCTGGTGGCGGATTTCAGTGCGTAGGGTACCTCGCGTTCGATGATCGCGCCTTCGGCGATGCGCGCGGAGGTGGAGACGCCCCGGGTCACGCTGGCGGCGGCACCGCGGGCCTTGAAGCCCGAAAGCGCGACCGGCCCCTGCGCAACTGCGTAGATCTCGCCGTCCAGCGCCCGCAGCGAAGAAACCAGAAGCGTGCCGCCCTGAAGGCTCGTCGCATCGCCAAGCGCCGATACCTGAACGTCGATCTTGGAGCCGGCCCGGGCAAACGGCGGCATGGTCGCCGTGATGGAGACGGCTGCAACGTTCTGCGTACGCATTTGCGTGCCGCGGACGTTGACGCCCATGCGCTCCAGCATCGCTTGCATCGACTCCTCGGTAAAGGGCGTGTTGCGCGTGCGATCGCCGGTGCCGGCGAGGCCGACCACCAGGCCGTAGCCGACCAATTGGTTAGGCCGGACATTCTCTACGTCGACGATATCTTTGATGCGCGGCCCGGCCGCGGCCGGAGCGGCTCCGGCCAGCATCGCCGCGAGAACCAGTGCAGCGACCTTCTGTCGTGGCTTGCGCATAATCGTAAGGATTCCATGAGAAAGTGTCCGCTTATCTCTTATAGAGAGATTAGGGCTCCTCCTTCGGCGGTACGGTCAAAAGTGAATATCTCCCCGCTGTCCTTCTTGCTTCAGCAGCAACTGCTGACCGCTTTGCCCAAAGCAGAAGCTGCGTTTCGCATGATGCCTACCGCACCGGAACAGCCGGCCCCTGCCGCCACACCGCATCACCAGTCGGCCGTGGTGCCTACCACTTCGGTACAGATGCTGGTGCAATTGGCCGCCGCAGACCCATCCGTGGAGCGCCGCCGGAAAATGGCGGAGAATGCCGGCCGCGGCCTTGCGCTGCTCGACCGCTTTGATGTGGAAACGCGGGTCCGCCCCGCCGCTGTCGAGCCGCTCGACGCCTTGCGCGACTGGCTGGAGACCTTCGAAATGCCGGATGATCCTGAGCTCGCCGCCGTCATGCAGGAGATCGAGCTTCGGGTGAAGGTGGAACTGGCAAAGCACGAGTTGCGCGTCTGACACGCCAACGACCATTGGTGGATGATTTTTCCCGACGGTTGCGCCATGGAGCCTGTGGAATTCGGCAAAGGGGGCGATGTGGAAGAGCCGGGACAAGCGCAGGCGGCTGCACCCGCAACGGGGGCTAGCTATGGCATCGCTTTTGCTCCCATTGCGGAGATCGAGTCCGGGCGGGTGTTCGCTTACGAGGCGCTGCTCAGGGCGCGTGACGGCGGCGTGGTTGATGCGCAGATCGCGGGCATGGACCAGCCGGCGCAGGCTGCGCTGCAAGCCAGGTTTCGACTTGCGTCGGTAAGGAGTGCCGCCGGTCTCGGCTTTGTGACCAGCGGCGCACGCCTGATCCTGAACCTGCCGCTGGAGCTGATCGGTGATCCGTTCGAAGAGCTGCGCCCGTTGATCGACGCGGCGCATGCCTTGGGGATCGTGCCACGGCGCCTGATCATGCGCGTGCAGGCGCCCGAGCGCTTTGCCTCCTCCAAGCTGGCGGACCTGCTCGACGCGCATGCGAAACACGGGTGCGCGACGCTCTATGGGCCGTTCCACGGCGGGGACGACGAGATCCAGCGTCTGACGCGCCTCCCGCCCGACTTCGTGGAGATCGACCCGGACCAGACAAGTGGTATCGCGTCCAGCTGGGGGCGCCGGATCCAGGTGGAGAATCTCTCGCGCCGGATCGCGGGCGCAAGTCATGGCGCACGGTTGATCGCGGGCGGCGTCGGCGGGCTGGCAGACGCCGTGAAGCTGCGCGGTTTCGGCTTCCGCTATGTCAGCGGGGATGTGGTGGGTGCGCCCGCGCTGGGCGCTTTGCCGGCCTCGCTGCTCGAGCCAAAGGCCGCCGAGGCGCCCGGTGGGGTCGGGCGGCGACCGCTTGAGCCACGGTCGCAGGGGTGAGCGGGAGCGGGCCGCTAGTCAGGCGCGGCCGCTCGCCAGCCGCATGACATAGCCGATGATCTCCGCGACGGCGGCGTAATGCTCGGCCGGGATCGGATGATCGACCTCGACACTGGCGTATAGCGCGCGGGCGAGCGGGCGGTTTTCGATGATCGGCACGTTCGCGGCGGTGGCGATCTCGCGAATCTTCAGCGCGATCGCGTCCACGCCCTTTGCCACCACAACCGGCGCGCCCATCCTTCCGTGATCGTATTTCAGCGCAATGGCATAATGGGTCGGGTTGGTGATGATCACGCTGGCGTTTGGCACGGCCGCCATCATGCGTTTGCGTGAGCGCTGAATGCCGATCGCGCGGATCTTTGCCTTGATCTTCGGATCGCCCTCGGCATCCTTGTGCTCGTCCTTGATCTCCTGCAGCGACATACGCATCCGCTTGATCCAGGAGCGCCGCTGGTAAACGAAGTCGAACATCGCCAACGCGCCGACGAGCACGGCGATCGTCTTGATCATCGCCATGATCAGCCCGCCGGCGGCATTGCCGATCTCGACCGGGCTGGCGCCGATCAGCGTGTCGAGCCCGACCGCCCGCGGCCAGACCACCATCAGTGCGGCGCTAGTGACAAGGACCAGCTTGGCGAGCGTCTTGGCGAACTCCACCAGCGCTTTCATACCGAACAGCCTGCTGAATCCCGAAACGGGCGAGAGCTTCGACCATTTCAGCGCCAGGCGCGACATGGCGATCGACGGGCGCCCCTGCATCAGGCCACCGAGGATCGCGAAGGCGAATAGCGTGGCGAGCAGCGGGCTCATCACCAAGAACATCTGGCCCATCAGGCCGCTGGCAAGATGCCGCGCGCCCTCGGGCTCAAGCGAGAAATCCTCCGCACGGCCCCATAGCCGCACCAGGATGTGCGCTAGGCGGCCGAACGTCCACACGCCCATGCCGCCAACCACCACCAGAGCAGCCGCGAACATCGCCGCGTGGCGCATCTCGGGCGCAGAGGCGATGTCGCCTTTCTTGCGCGCGTCCTGGATCTTCTTTTCGGTAGGATCGTGAGTCTTCTGATCCTTCTCGGTTTCAGCCATGGCTCAGCTCCACCCCGTCTGCATCCAGTCGGCCATGGCATGGGCAAAGCCTGTCAGCATCGTGCCGAAGATCGTGGCGAGCAGGGCAAGCCCCAGCAGCAGGTTCAGCGGCTGCGCGATGAAGAAGACCTGGATGGCGGGCGCCAGGCGCGACGACAGGCCCAGGGCAACGTTGAAGACGATGCCATAAACGATGAGCGGCGCGGCAAGGCTGAGGCCAAGCGCCATGGACCGCGTGACAACGGTGAGCGCAAGCGCCGCGAAATCAGGGGCAGGGGGCAGCGTGCCGACGGGAAACTGCTGATAGGATTGGACGATCGAGGCGATCCAGAGATGATGAACCGCCATCGCCATGCATACCACAGCGGCGGCCACGGTGACGAAGCGCGACAGCAGCGGCGCTTGGCCGCCCTGCGCGGCATCAAACACGATGGCGGAGCTCAGCCCGATCTGAAGGCTGATGATCGATCCCGCCATCGCCGCCGCAAGAAACATGATCCGCACGATGGCGCCAAGGCCGAGACCCACGAGGAGTTCACTGACGATGGTCGCGGGTAGCGCCGCCTCGTTCTGCGCGAGGGGCAAGGTGTGCGGCGAAAGCAGCCCCCACAGGCCCGCCGTCATGCCGAACGCCAGCATCAGCCGCAGGCGCGGCGGGATCGAATCCTCCGAAAAGACGGGCAGGAGCATCAGCACCGCTCCGACCCGCGCAAAGATGATCAGGAAAGCGGTCGCCTCGACCGGGATCTGATCCATGGCCTAGCCCTGGATGATCCGGTCGCTGAGTTGATGGGTGAAGTTCGCCATCGCACTGCCGATCATCGGCAGGCACAACAGCAGCACCATCCCGATCGCCAACAGCTTGGGCACAAAGGTAAGCGTCATTTCCTGGATCTGGGTTAGTGCCTGCACCAGGCCGATCACGACGCCGACGATCAGCGACGTAATCAGCATCGGGCCAACAATGGTCAGCACCAGCACCATCGCCGCACGCGTGATCTCGATAGCGTCATGCGCGGTCATGGCGATCAGATCTGCATGCGCATGATGTCGGAATAGGCGCCGACGACCCGGTCGCGGACGGCGACCACGGTGTCGAGGGCGGTTTCCGCCGCACCTATTGCGGTGACGACGTCGATCAGGTCTCCCTTTCCGGCGACCTGCTTTGCGCTCGCGGTTTCCGCCGCGCGCAGCGAGGAAGCGGTGTCGGTGACGAGCCGCGACACCAGGTCGCCGAAGCCGCCGCCGGTTTCCTCTGCAGCCGAGCCGCCGGCGACGCCGCCGAGGCCGCCCGATTTGCCGATGCCAACCGCACGGCCGTAAGCCGTTGCTGCATCAAGTGCGCCAATCGACATGATGAAAGGTGTCCTTACTTCAGGAGGTCAATGGTGCGCATCGTCAGGCCCTTTGCGGCCTCAATTGCGCTGAGATTGGCTTCGTAGCTGCGCTGCGCGGCCTTCATGTCGGCGGTTTCCACCAGCCCGTTGACGTTGGGCCGCAGCACATAGCCTTGCGCGTCGGCAGCCGGGCTCCCGGGCTGGTAGGTGCGCTGAAAGGCGGCCTTGTCGCCGTCGATGCCCTTGACGCTGACGCCCATGCCGCCGCTGGCACGGTCAACCTCCGAGCGGAAGCTGACGACCCGCCGGCGATAGGGATCACCGCCCGGCGCCGCAGCGATCGAATCCGAGTTTGCGAGGTTCTCCGCAATTATCCGCATGCGTAAAGACTGCGCACGAAGGCCGGTCGCAGACACCTGCACCGAAGTCTTGAGGTCCATTCAAAAGGTCTCCTTCAGCGGCGCGCCGGCCGCTTGCCTCTCCATTGTAGGCAAGATTTTCCTAGTGCGGCCGGGCCGGAGGAAATTCCTTCCTATAAAACCACTCGAAAGGAGCAGCTCATGTCTGTTCTCGAGGATATCAGCATTGAGATGTCGATCGTGCTGGGTTCGGCCCAGATCCCGATCCGGCAGATACTGAAGATGAGCCGCGGCGCGATGATCCCGCTCGACTGCGGCCATGATGATCCCACGCTCGTCTACGTAAACAACAAACTCGTCGCAAAGGGCCGTGTGCTCGTCAACGAAGAGCAGATGTCGCTGGAGGTCACCGAGATGGTGAAGCGGGGCCGCGGCTGATGGAGCTTGTCTCTGTTCTGCGCATGATGGGCGGACTGGGGGTCGTTCTGGGGCTGCTTGGCGTGGCCCTGTGGATCGTGCGCCATTTCGACCTGAAGCTCCCCGGCCGCGTTCTTGGCGGGGCGGAGCGCCGCATCGAACTGGTCGAGCGCCTGCCGCTCGACAAGCGCCGCTCCGTGGCGCTCATCCGCCGCGACGGGCGCGAGCATCTGGTGCTGCTGACCCCTGAGGGGCCGCAGGTGATCGAGGCGGGTATTGTCCGCGACGCGATCGACCTGGCAGCGTCCGAAGCGCGGGTCGCCATCGAGGAGGCTCGCCAGGCCGAGGCACGCGCCAATGCCGCCGCTGCTCGGCAGTCCTTCGGACACATGGTCGAGCGCGCCAGCGGACGGCTCACTCGCACCCGCGACACGATCTAGGAAGCGTTACAATGGTGAAATCGGTTCGGCTGGCGCTCGCCGCCGGCGCCTTGCTGCTGCCGTCTGCGGCGCTGGCGCAGAGCGCGACCCTCGACCTTGCGGGCGGCTCCGTTTCCGGGCGGGCGATCCAGCTCGTCATGATGCTGACGGTGCTGAGCCTTGCGCCGGGCATTCTGATGACGATCACGTCGTTCACCCGGATCGTCGTCGCGTTGTCACTGCTGCGCACGGGCCTGGGTGCGCAGGGCGTTCCACCGAACCCGGTGATCATCAGCCTTGCGCTGTTCCTGTCCTTCTTTGTCATGGCCCCCACCTTTCAGAAGGCGTGGGATGAAGGCGTCAGCCCCTATACGGCCGGGCAGATCACCGAGCAGCAAGCGTTTGACCGCACCGCGGCGCCGTTCAAGGGCTTCATGCTCGGGCAGGTGCGCGATGCTGATCTGAACTTGTTTACCCAGCTCTCCGGCAAGCCGCCGGTGGCGCGCGCCGAAACCCCGCTGCCCACACTCGTTCCGGCATTCATGATTTCGGAGCTGAAGCGCGCGTTCGAGATCGGCTTTCTGCTGCTGCTGCCGTTCCTGATCATCGATCTGGCGGTGTCCGCGGTGCTGATGGCGATGGGCATGATGATGCTGCCGCCGCCCACGATTTCGCTGCCCATGAAGATCATCTTCTTCGTGCTGGTGGACGGCTGGGCATTGGTTGCCGGTTCGCTGGTGCGAAGTTTCGGCGGCAACTGAAATGCATTGCCGAGCTGCGCGGCGGACAAGGCGGCGGCGCGCTAAACCGATCAGAGATCAGGAGAACTACGGATGTCCTGCAAAAGCAGGGCGTAACGAAATGCGGGGCAGGGCAAATCGATGATCGACGCGAAACACGCTCTGAAAGCCCTTCGGCTGACCGTAGGGTCCGATCGTCGTCTGCTGTTGCCGATTGCCCTGGCGACGATCATCGCGATCACGATCCTGGGCTTCGGGCTGTTCTGGTCGGCCGGGCGAAGCGACACCGTGTCGATCGACCGGCAGGTGCGCACCGTTCAGCGTGCTGTCCAGACGAGCCTGGCAGAGATCCAGCTGCAGCAGCAGACCGTCGCCGTCTGGGACGATCTGGTGGTGAAATTGCGGGCGCCTGCGCCTGATCTGGATTGGCTCGACGCCAACATCGGCCTGTGGCTACACGATCTCTTCGGGCATGATCGCGTTTTCCTGTTGGATGCGCGTGATGAGGTCGCATACGCGATGGTGGACGGCCGCCGCGTTCAGGAAAGCCTACACGATCAAAGCGCGCCGGGCCTCAAACGCCTTCTCGCTACGCTCAGGGCCGAGGATCGCGTCTTTAAGCTGGCGCCGTCACGATCCGCCGACGCTTCGGTCAACGCGCCCTTTGTCTCCGATCTTCTGGTCATCGGAGGACGCCCCGCTGCGGTAAGCGCGATGCTTGTGCTTCCCTTGACTGCCAAGATCGCGGATCAGCCGGGCGCTCGCCGGGTCCTGCTCAGCGTGCGCTACCTTGACGGCACGTTCCGCGACCGACTGGCCCGGGAGTATCTGCTTGCCCGGCCGCGCTTCTCCACGATTTCTAATGTGCGCGAAAGCGAGGCGTCCTTACCGCTCCGCAACCGTTCCGGGCAGGTGGTCGCATGGCTCTTCTGGTCCCCGGAACTGCCGGGGTCGGCCATCAAGTCGGTGCTGGTGCCCGTGGGCACGCTTTCGACATGCCTCATTGCGGGGCTGATGCTGCTCCTCGGCCGTCGGCTGATCGCAAGCACCAATGATCTGCGCGCTGCCATCATGCAATTGCAGGCGAGCGAAGCGCAGGCGCATCACCTCGCGTTCCACGATCCGCTGACGGGCCTGCCGAACCGCGCGAAGTTCAACGATCATTTCGATCACGCGCTGGTGGAGGCTCGGCGCGGGCGCAGCTGTGCGCTCATTCTCCTCGATCTAGACCGCTTCAAGCACGTCAACGACAATTTCGGCCACCTCGCCGGCGATGCGCTGATCCAGGAATTCGGCTCGCGCCTTGCGAGCCTCTTGCGCGACAAGGACATGGTCGCCCGCCTCGGCGGGGACGAGTTTGCCGTCCTGTTGGATGGTGTTCGCAACACTGCGGAAGTTGATCAGATCTGCGAGCGGATTCGCGAGGTAGTGAACCGGCCATTCGAGGTGCTCGGCAACCAGGCGCATGTCGGCGTCAGCATGGGCGTCATCCTTGCGCCGCTCAGCGGCACCGAGCGCACCGAATTGCTGCGCAAGGCGAATATCGCGCTTTATGTGGCAAAGGGTGAGGGCCGGGACTGCTATCGCTACTTCAGCCCGGCTATGGACGCTGGCGTACGGTTTCGCGGCGAGATCGAAGAGGATCTGCGCCACGCGCTGGCCACGAACACTGGTCTGCGCTTGGCCTATCAGCCTCTGGTCAACGAACAGGGGCGGGTGATCGGGGTGGAGGCGCTTCTGCGGTGGGAGCATCCGCAGCGCGGCAACATCTCGCCAGCGCAGCTAATCCCAGTTGCCGAGGAAACGGGGCTCATCGGCCCGCTGGGCGACTGGATCCTTGAACAGGCATGCCGCGCATCACTCGAGTGGCCCGACCTGTTCGTGGCGATCAACTTTTCGCCGGTTCAGTTCCGCAGCCCGCACTTCGCCGAACGGGTCCTTGGCATCGTCAACGCTTGTGGGGCCGATCCTGCAAAGATCGAGGTCGAAGTTACAGAAGGTGTGCTGATCGACGACGACGAGAATGTCCGCAGCGCGCTGCGACGGTTGCGTGCGGCCGGCCTGCGGGTTGCTCTGGACGATTTTGGCACCGGCTATTCGTCGCTCAGCTATTTGCGCCGGTTCGATGTCGACAAGATCAAGATCGATCGAAGCTTCATTCAGCATCTAGGGCAAGCGGTCGATTCAGCGGCGATTATCACCGCCGTCATCACGCTTGGTCATGCCATGGGTCTGACGGTGACGGCCGAGGGCGTGGAGACCGACGAGCAGCTCCAGTTCCTGAAGGAGAGCGGCTGCAACGAATTGCAAGGTTTCTACTTCTCCGCGCCCGTCTCCGCCACGGCTGTAAGCACGCTCGCCGCCTTTGATCCCGCTGACCGCGAAGCAGCCTGACTGTCATGCGAACAAGTTGATGTTCGCCGTCGCAGCGTGTGGGCTCGCGCCGGTGCAGCCCGCTCTGGCACAGACCTGAACAATGAGCGGCGAGGGCGCGATCGTGTCGGAATATAATGCTCGCGGCGTTTCGCTCAGCGAGTGTAATCCTGCCGCACAGGTCGGCCTCTCGTTGTCGCATGCCGACGGGTTCCACACGATCTCTGGACCTCCAGCATCGCGCGCTCCGCCAAGGGTGCGCGCGCAGAGGTCAGCATCGGCGCCGGCTACCATGGGTCACTGGGCAAGTCTGCACCTTTGATGCCGGCATCATTTATTATGCCGGCATCATCTATTTCCTTTATCCGTCGAAACGCCAATCCGACTTTGTTGGATTCAACGCGCACGTGACGAAGACGTCGGCAGCACATCTTTCACCGGTGCAGTCGCTTATGCGCCCAAGCAAAACAATATGCGCGCGCCGAGTGGCTGGCTCCGGCACAATGTCTATGCTGCGCTCGAAGTGCAGCAGCCGACCGCGGACACGCCCTTCGCGCTTATCGCCGGCTCCAGATATGAGAACGGCCACTTCGATGGTTGCATCGTGGGGGAAAAGGCCGACTGGCTCACGGGCGTGACGCTCAATATCAAGCGTTTCACGTTTGGGGCATATTTCGCGAGCTCCGACGCTGAGATCTTCAACGACGCAGGGCGCGACCTTGCGAAGAATGGCGCTTTGAACTCCGCCACCATATCGTTCTGAGATCAGCGGCCGGCGGGCGATCCTGGCCGGGAGCAATCGGGCAGCCCGCGCACACACCAGCCTGCCGGCACTGCCGACAGAGCGGGCTGGCCGATAAGGTCAACGCAACCTTCAGATGATGCGCCTTCTCGGCCGGTCAGGGGCGAGCGGCGCAGTGAGCAAGGTCGGGATATGCCTTGGCGGTCGTACATGGGTGTCGAACTTCGGCGCCGCACCCAGCGCGCCGGAAGGTGTCAGCCTTTCCGCTGCCGCCGTAGCTTCTCCTCTTGCCGTTCGATACGGCGGAGCATGGCGTCCAATTCGCCGACGACACTATCGTCGCCGGCACGGATCAGATCCTCGATCTGTTCACCGATGCTGTCGCCGGCGTGCTTCAGGTCGGTGGTGCTGACTTCAACATAAGCGATGAGGTTGGCGGCTTTTTGAGCAAGCTCACGCAATCGTTCGTACTCGCCGGTTTCCACCTGCGCGCGCGGCTGCACGTCGATCACGCACAGCGAGCCAAGCGCTAGGCCGCTCCGGTCGAGAATGGGGCAGCCCAAGTAAAAGCGGAAGTGGCTTGCACCGGTGACCAGCGGGTTGGCGCAGAAGCGGGGATCGCGGCTCGCGTCCAGCACGGTCAGGATCTCATGAGGCTGTTCGATAGCATGAGCGCAGAACGACACCTCGCGCGCTGTTTCCGGAACATCCATTCCGATGGAAACGGGAAACCACTGCCGATCTCGATCCACGACGGAAACTGCCGCCACGGGCACATGGAACTCGCGCGCGGCGTGCTCGACCAGTTGATGCATGGCCGGATCACCTGCCATGTTCAGGACACCCGAAGCGTAAACCGCAGCCTGGCGCACCACCTCGTGCTTTTCGCGCGAGCAGTGGCCCCCAGCTACGGAATCAGTCAGCTTCTCATCCATGCATGCGATCCGGCAGCCCTGAGGAGTACGTATTTCCTGTAACTAAGGTGATCAAGGTAAATACGACGTTAACCGATGCCCCTTTGGCTCAGTTCTACGCTGCTTCGGCCTGCCGCGCCATGCGCGATTGCTGCATTCCTGGCGAAAGTCCTTCCGTTATGGAACGATTTACTTCGATCAGCTCGTCAATCGAGTCGCGGCCAGCGATTACGTCACTGGTAAAACGATCCACCCACAATGCAATCGAGATGATGCTTGCGCGTAGTTGATCAGGCAGTTCGTTGCCCACCGCGCCACAGGCCGAAGAAAACACGCTCCAGATCTCGCGGTTTCGGTGCAGTACGGGAACAAGTGCTGCACCCCGAAGTCCGCTATCCCTAGCTTGCATCATGTCGCCGGTGATTTGGCTCATCAGGCGAAACTCGGTCGCTCGCGGGCTTTCTACGATGCTCCGCGCGCGCTGATAGGCATTTAAGGACATGGGTGCTCGACGCTCCTGACGGTTCCTGCTTCCATTCTAGACAGTCTGCGGCCGAGAGGTCCGGATCGAAGAAAAACTATCGGTCGTGAGCGCTGGTGAGATGTTTGTCGCCGACGCAGCCCGGTTGGCGCGCAAGCCCTCTATAATTCGGGAAATCATACGCTTCTCTTCAATGTTCGGAATGCGCCATGCTGAACGGTGTCGGCTTTCTCATAATCCTCGGCTGCGTTTTCGGCAGCTTCATCATGGCTGGCGGCAAGATGGACATCGTCCTCCATGCGCTGCCGCATGAAATGATGGCGATCGGGGGCGCCTCCATCGGCGCGTTCATCGTCGCCAATTCGATGGCCACGGTAAAGAGCGCCGGCAAGGGCCTGGCGCGCGCCTTCAAGGGTGGGCGTTGGAAGGACAGCGACTACCGCGATCTGCTGACGCTGATGTTCGGTCTTCTCTCCACCTTCAAGAAAGGTGGCGCGACCGCCATCGAGCCGCATCTCGACAAGCCGGAGGAGAGCCCGATCTTCTCGCGTTATCCGCGGCTGTTGAAGGACCATCACCTGACGGAATTCATCGCGGATTACCTGCGCATGATGACGGTGAACTTCGAGGATCCGCATCAGATCGCGGAGGCGATGGATAATGACATGGAGAAGCATCACCACGAGGAGCTGATGCCGCAGCACGCCCTGCAGGCGATGGCGGACGGGCTTCCCGCGATCGGCATCGTTGCCGCGGTGCTCGGCGTCATCAAGACGATGGGTTCGATCGACCAGCCGACCGAAGTGCTTGGTGCCATGATCGGCGGCGCGCTGGTCGGAACGTTCCTCGGCGTTCTTCTCGCTTACTGCCTGGTCGGCCCTCTCGCCGCAAAGCTGCTGGAGATCGTCGATGCCGATGCCAAGCCGTTCCAGATCGTGAAAACGGCAATCGTTGCGCACGCCCAGGGTCAGCCGACTCAGGTCGCGATCGAGATCGCGCGCCGCATGACGCCGTCCAGCTACGCACCCACGTTCCAACAACTCGAGACTGCTCTCGACGAGGCGAAAAATGAACTCAATGCTGTCCCCGCTTGATGCCCCGCAGGACGCCGGCCCCATCCGGCTTCTCGCTCACAACAGCACGGTTGCCGCGGAGGATCTTCGGGTCCGCCTCGTCCTCGCCGCGGACTTCCAAGGACGCATCGAGGTGGATGCGTCCGAAGTGGAAAGCGTCGGCCAAGCCGTGCTCCAGCTGCTGATCGCCGCCCGTATCGATGCCGAACAGAACGGCATGCCGTTCGAGATCCTCAACCCAAGTCGCGCCTTTGTGGAGCGCGTCACCGCCTGCTGCCTGGCCGATGCAATCGGCCTCGCCACCGAAAAGGACGTCTTCCAGTGAGCAAATTGATCCTTACCGTCGACGATTCAGCCAGCATGCGGATGCTGCTGAAGACCTCGCTGACCGCGCAGGGCTTCCGCATCGAGAGCGCGAATGATGGCGAACATGGCCTGGAACGGATGCACGAGGTCACGCCCGATCTCCTCATCACTGACATCAACATGCCCAAGATGGACGGCTTCGAGCTGATCGAAGCGGTGCGCGCGCTGCCTCAGTTCCGTGGCACGCCGATCCTGGTGCTCTCCACCGAATTCTCCGACGAGAAGAAGGCGCGCGCCCGTTCTGCGGGCGCCACCGGCTGGATCACGAAGCCGTTCGAAGCGACCAAGCTGGGGGCGGCGATCCGCCGCGTGTGCCCGTGAGCGACGAACTCGACGAGATCCAGGCGATCTTCTTCGAAGAGTGCGCCGAAGGACTTGCCACGGCCGAGGCAGGTTTGTCGGCAATGGCCGCGGGCGACGTTTCAGCAAACGTGATCGCCGGCGTCTTTCGTGCCGTGCATTCGATCAAGGGCGGCTCGGGCGCGTTTGGCCACACGGCCCTGACCGCCTTTTCGCACCGATTCGAGAACGTGCTCGACGAAGTGCGCGCCGAGCGGATCCCCGCGACGCCCGGCGTCACGAAGGTGATGCTCGCGGCCTTTGACATCCTGTCGGACCATGTCGCATTCGCGCAGGGAACGGCGCCGCTGCCCGATGACGCGGCCGCGCTCCAGGCACTGGAGAACGTTCTCGCCAACAAGGGCGCGTCGGACGCGGCAACGCCGGCGGCGTCGCCCGCGGCTCCCCAGCCGCTGGCCGCGGCGCCGGACGAGGATGAGTTCGGTTTCACGCCGGTTCAGGCCGCCGTGGAGGAGTTCGATCCCTTCGGTTTCGAGCCCGTGGGCGTCGCCCTTGAGGATCTCGAAACATCCGCGCCGGCCGCGTGGACCGTTCGCTTCCGCCCGTCGCGCGAGGCGCTGGCGAATGCCAGCGAGCCCCTGCTCGTGCTCCGCGAGCTGGAGGAACTGGGCGGTACGATCGCGTCGGTGGACAGCAGCACGCTGCCGGGCCTGCGCGACCTGGACCCAGAAGACGGCTATCTCACCTGGGCGCTGTCGCTGCCGGGCACGGTGGAGGAATCCGCCATTTCCGAGGCTTTCGATTTCGTGGCACCGGATTCGCTGGTCGAGATCGTCCGGTCCGTCGAGAGCGTCGCAGCACCGGTCGTTGCCGAGCAGCAGCCGATCGTTGCCGATTCGATCGAAGAGGTAGCGCCTCGTTCCGCGGCGGTAGTGCCGATCACCGGATCGACCCTCGCGCCCGTCTCGGCCGCCCCGGCTACCACACCCGATCCACGCCCTACGGAGCGTGCAGTGGAGCAGCCGGCACAGACGATCCGGGTGGACCTCACCAAGCTGGATCTCTTGCTCAACCTCGTCGGAGAGCTGGTGATCCGCAACTCGATCCTCTCCGATCGGCTGAGTCCGAAGGATCAGGAGCGTGTCGAGCTGCCGGAGCTGGCGCGCCTGACGCGCGAGATCCAGGACAACGTGATGTCGCTGCGGGCGCAGCCGATCAAGCAGGCATTCAGCCGCGTGCCGCGTATGCTGCGCGACTTGTCGGCAGAGACCGGCAAGCAGTATCTGCTCGAAACCAGCGGCGAAGCGACCGAGGTGGACAAGGGCGTCATCGAGAAGATCGGCGACCCGCTCACCCACATGATCCGCAATGCCTGCGATCACGGCATCGAAAGCGCGGAAGAACGGTTGGCGAAGGGAAAGCCCGCCGTGGGCACCATTCGCCTGTCCGCCGAGCAGCGCGGCGCGCGCATTTTCGTGCGGGTGGCCGATGACGGTCGCGGCATCGATCGTCAGCGCGTGCTTGCCAAGGCGATCGACAAGGGGATCGTGTCGGCGGAAGCGACGCTTTCCAATGAGGAAATCGATCAGCTGATCTGCGCGCCCGGCTTCTCCACCGCCGAAACCATCTCGAATATTTCCGGCCGCGGCGTCGGCATGGATGTGGTGCGTTCCAACGTCGAGGCGCTGGGCGGACGGGTCGAAATCAGCTCGGTCCCGGGTGAGGGCACCACCTTCACCATGATCCTGCCGCTGACGCTCGCGATCCTGGACGGCATGATCGTGCGGCTCGCCGATCAGCGCTTCGTGCTGCCGCTCGCCAACGTCGTCGAGGCAGTGCGCCCAGAAAGTGGGCAGGTGCGTCGTATGTCGCCGACCACGGAAGTGATCGAGCTTCGCGGCAACTATCTGCCGGTGAGGCGCCTGACCGACACCTTTGGTTTCGGCTCCAAATACCGCCGTGATCCCGAGGAATCGCTGGTTATCATCGTTGAAAGCGAGAGCGCCGGGAATGTCGGTCTGATGGTCGATACGATCGATGACCGGCGCGAGGTGGTGATCAAGAGCCTTGATCAAAACCTGCACCCGATCCGCGGCCTCGGCGGTGCGACCATCCTCGGCGACGGTTCGATCGCCCTCATCCTCGACATCGAGGCTCTCGTCGCCTCGCCGACATCCACCTCGAAATTCGCAATGAAGGGACTTGCAGCATGAGCAGCATCGACAGCATCGGCGAGCGCAAGATCGTCACGTTCTCGCTCGGCAATCAGATGTTTGGCATCGAGATGAGCGCGCTTATCGAGATCCGGGAATGGGAAGAGCCGACACCGCTCCCGCGCGTGCCCAGCTACATCAAGGGCGTCACCAATCTTCGCGGCACCGTGATCCCGGTGGTCGGGCTGGCCGAGCGACTGGGGTGGGAGCCGAGTGCCATCCACGCGCGCTCGTGCATCCTCGTTGTGAGCATCGCCGGCAAGCAAGCAGGGTTCCTGGTGGACGAAGTCGCCGACATCGTTCTCATCAAGGACGGCGACATTCAGCCGTCCCCCGACGTCGACATCAGCGAGGAAGGCGTGATTTCTGGCCTCGTGCAGATCTCCGCGCGCACCACGGAGGGCGTGTCGGCGCACGAAAGCGCAGAGATGGTGTCGCTCCTCGACCTGAACGCGCTGAGCCTCACGCGCCAGCTGGACCTGGCCGCATGACATCGGCCAGCATCTCCCGATCACGGCCGCCAGCCACCGGTGAACCGGCCGGTGCGGCTGGTGCGGCCAGCCCGGTGCTCGGCGCTGCCGAGTTCAATGCGATCGCGGCAATCATGCAGAGCGATGCGCGCATTCACCTGTCGGAAGCAAAGACTACGTTGGTCCACTCCCGCCTGAGCCGGCGTTTGCGGGAGCACGGGCTGGCAGAATTCCGTGATTACGTTCGGCTCGTCCAGTCGGACGCGGAGGAGCGCGCTGCAATGGTGGTCGCGCTCACCACCAATCACACGCACTTCTTCCGCGAATCGCATCACTTCGACCATTTCCGGGCGACCGCGATGCCGTGGTTGCAGCAGCGGGCGCGCAGTGCGCCGGTCAGGATCTGGTCGGCAGGCTGCTCGAGCGGCGAAGAGGTGCACAGCATTGCGATGTGCCTTCTTGGCGAAAGCCGCCAGGTTCCAGGCTGGCTTCGTTCGGCGGACCTGAGGCTGCTGGCGACGGACATTGCGCCCCACGTGGTCGAGAGCACCAGTCGCGGCATCTATTCTGCCTCAACCGTGGAGCCCGTGCCGGCGTCCTATCGCGACGCCTGGATGCGCAAAATGGGCGCTGACTACCAGATGGCTGCCGAAGCGCGTGCGCTCGTCACCGCCAGGGTCCTGAACCTGTTCGATCCGTGGCCGATGCGCCAGAGCTACGACGTCATCTTCTGCCGCAACGTGATGATCTATTTCGATGATCGGGCAAAGGCGGAGCTTGAGGCGCGGTTCGTCGAACTGCTCGCACCCGGCGGCTACCTTTACATCGGTCACTCCGAACGGCTGATCGGCCCTGCGGCGGCGCGCATGCAAGCGTGCGGCCACACCATTTACCAGAAGGCAGCGACATGAGCGAACGTGTCCGCACATTGATCGTCGATGACAGCGCTTCGATGCGCGCCGCGCTCAACCGTATCCTATCGGCGGATCCGGCCATCGAGGTCGTTGGCCTCGCACCGGAGCCGCACGCGGCACGCGCGATGATCAAGGAATTGTCGCCCGACGTCATCACCCTGGACGTCGAGATGCCGGGAATGGACGGTCTGTCATTTCTCGAGAAGATCATGCGGCTGCGCCCGATGCCGGTCGTCATGTGCTCCACGCTGACCGCTCGCGGTGCAGAGGTGACGATCGAAGCGCTTCGGCTGGGGGCAGTGGACTGTGTCGCCAAGCCCTCGGGAAATCCGCTCGAGATCGTTCGCGATGCCGAACTGCTGTGCGCGACGGTGAAGGCTGCTGCCCGTTCCGCGGTCCGCCCGCTTGCGCGACAAGCGTCGGCGGCCCGGGATATTCGGCCCGCAGGCGCCGGCACGCGTGAGATGGTTATCGCAATTGGCGCGTCCACCGGGGGCGTCGAGGCCCTGTTCGCGCTGTTGGCGGCCTTGCCAGAGGATTGCCCGCCCGTCCTGGTGGTTCAGCATATGCCAGCGGCCTTCACCGGCAGCTTCGCCGCGCGTCTTGACCGGGAATGTCGGGCAAAGGTGGTCGAAGCGGTGGACGGTCAGCCGATTGGGCGTGGAACCGTCTATATTGCACCAGGAGGGGAGCAGCACATGGAACTGGCTGGTGGAATCGCCGGACGCATCAAACTGCGTCGGGGTGATCCGATCACCGGCCATCGGCCTTCGGTCGACATGCTGTTCCGCTCGGTTGCCCCGCTCGGCAAGGCAGCGGTCGGCGTCATCCTGACCGGGATGGGGACGGACGGCGCCGAAGGGATGCTCGCGATGCGAGAGGCCGGAGCACGCACGCTCGGCCAATCGCGCGAAAGCTGCGTGGTCTACGGGATGCCGCGCGCGGCTTTCGAGCTCGGCGCGGTGGAAAAGGAATTGAGTTTGTCAGCCATGCCCGAGGCTATCCTCGCGGCGTGCCGCAAGTAAGGATTGGGAGCGTCACATGCCCGCTGCGTCTGCAATCAAGGTGATGGTGGTCGATGACCAGACCAGCATGCGCGCGATGATCCGTCGGACCCTCCAGGATTTGGGGTTCAAGGATATTCGCGACAAGCCAACTGCTCCGGAAGCTCTGGAGTCGGTCAAGTCCGATCGCGTGCACTTGATCATTTCTGACTACAACATGCCCGAAATGGATGGTCTGCAATTTCTGGAGGCGGTTCGCAAGGACGGCGTGATCGGCAAGACCGTGTTCATCATGCTGACTGGGTCTTCCGACCGTGAGCTCGTGCAGAAAGCTGCCGCGCTTGGGGTGAACAACTATCTCGTGAAGCCCTTTGCGCCTGCTGCGCTTAAGGAAAAGATCGAGCGCGTCTTCGGCGCGCTGGCCTGATCCGCGATATGCACCGCATTTCCATCATTCAGGGCGAACATGCCGTTGTCGGTGAACCTGGGACGGTGATCACCACGCTTCTGGGCTCGTGCATTGCCGTGTGCCTGCAAGACAGCGTCACGCGGATCGGCGGGATGAACCATTTCCTGCTGGGCGAACCCGGCAAGGATCAGCGGGTGAACGCGCACGAACTGCAGCGTTACGGGCTTCACGCCATGGAATTGTTGATCAATGCCATGATGAAGCGTGGGGCCACCCGCAACGGCTTCCGCGCGCATCTTTACGGCGGCGCCAACATCGTTGCCGGGCTCGGTTCCATCGGCAGCAGCAATGCCGCGTTTGCCCGCCGTTTCTTGGAAACGGAAGGAATCGCGATCGGCCATGTCGATGTTGGCGGCACCCGAGCCCGCAAGGTGGAATTCCTGCCCTACGAGGGCAAGGCGCGCTCCACCGCCGTGGCGGACGCGCCGCCGATCGCCGTGCCGGTTACGCCGCGCGGGGGCGAGCTAGAATTGTTCTGATCCCTCTTCCACGAATTACCGGACGCGTACACGCCATGTCTCAGACCGATCACCTCGCTTCGTATCTTCACGCCGCTGTGGCCGAGGAGTTGCGGCACGTGCGCGAACTCCTGGAGCAGCTATCGATGCTGCTGGTCGAGGACGAGCATTTTACGACCAACCACTTGGAAGGATTGCAGATGTTCGATCTGCTGATCCAGTGCACCGATGAAAGCGCAGCGGTGCTCGACCGGATGGCAGCGGGTGCCAAATCGCACGACGCCATCGCGCCAGTGCGACTGACGGTGGTTCAGGACCGCCTGCGCGCCGCGCTCGCCAAGGCAGCGTAGCCGTGGCCACGCGCCCGAACGAACAGCCCACGATCGTCATCCGCAAGATCAAGAAGATCTCCGGCGGGCATCATGGCGGCGCGTGGAAGGTCGCTTACGCCGATTTCGTCACGGCGATGATGGCCTTTTTCATGCTGCTCTGGCTGATCAGCAATCCGGACAAGCAGCAGTTGAAGGGGCTGGCAGACTATTTCACCCCGGCGGCCCCCAATGCCGCGGCGTCCTCCGCCATCGGCGATGCGCCCGGCGACAATCCGGGCGCTGGCGGGCGAACGGTGCGCAGTCGGACCGACAGTTCGGCGCCCTCCGGTCAACCCTCTGCCGAGACAGCGACCGCTGGCGTCGCCCGCGGCGGTACGGCCAACGTGCCGGACGCGTCGATGCGCGTGTTGGCGCAGGAACTGAAGATGGCGATCGACAGTCTGCCGCAAGGCGAGGATGCCAAGCAGAACACGAAGGTGGAACCGTCGCGTGATGGTGTGCGCATCAACCTGATGGACAGCGCCAAACGCTCCATGTTCCGTGGCAGCACGGCCGATCTGAACGACTTCGCACGTTTGATGCTTCGCGAAATTTCGGGGAAACTCGCAAAGTCAGGGGCGATGATCGCGATCGAGGGTCATACGGACAGCCTAGGGGGCTCTTCCGACGGCAATTGGCGCCTGTCGGGCGAGCGCGCCTTGTCTGCCCGAAACGCCATGGCCGCGGCCGGCATTACCACGGACCGGTTCTCCGAGATCGTCGCAAAGGCCGGGACCGAACCGGTCTATCCCGACCAGCCGGAACGCCCGGAGAACCGCCGGATCACCATCGTCGTGCTGGGTGCGGCGCCGTCGCTCCCCACCGACGCCAGCTTCAAGTTCTGAGGAACAGGCCATGAAAAAGTTCCTGCTGCCCTTGGGCGTGTTACTCGCCGGCACCGGCGTCGGCGGCGGCGCCGCTTACGGTACGCGCATGTTGGTGGGTGCCTCCGCTACCGCCAAGGAGACTCCAGCTGCCGAAGCGAAGGATCTGGCGTTCGTGCCCGCCACCAATGTCATGGCGCCGCTGGTCACCGGCGATGGCCGATTGGCGGGCTACGTTCAGTTCGAAGTGCAGCTCGAAGTAGCCGCCGACAAAGTGGATTTCGTCACCGCCCGGCTGCCGCTCCTGCTCCATGCCATAAACATGCGGACCTACAAGACGCCGATGGCGGCGGGGCCGGACGGCATGCTGCCGGATCTGAGCACGTTTCGCGCAATCGTGATGGCCGCGGCACCCGAAGCGTTTGGGCAGCACGTGGTGAAGGCGACGGCGATTACCCAGGCCGTGCCCGCCTGAGCCAGTTCAGAAATATCGAAGCAACATCGGCATCGGGGTAAGAAAATCGGTGTGCATCCGTCCGGCGAGAAATAATCTTTCCGCGCCAAACTAGCAGGCAGAATATTGTCCTATGTGAACTGGAACGACAATCGGAACCGATGCTTGCTTTGACGATAGACTGGTTCAACCATCGACGATGGACGGCATCTGTACCTCGGCAAGCAGCGATACTTTTGATTGCTTTGCTGCTGCCGGGCATGCCGCCGGCTGAAGGGCCGATGCTTATACTGCCGGTGCGCCCGGCGTCGGCGAACGCGACCGCGGCATGGGCAACGGCTGCCGGCGCCAGTCTTCGGGGGGCGGGGCCCTACGAAGGATCATTTTTCGTCAACGGCGCACGGGCGCGGCTTGTGGGGCCGGCAGCGCGGGCAGGGGCGCTCGTGATCGCCGCTCGCGGCGGCGGCTGTAGCCAGGAAGGGAAGACGTTTTGGAACAGGTGACACTCGCGACCATTCGGGCAACCGGGATGCGGGCATTGTGCATGCTCACGGCTGCCGTTGCGCTTCCGGTGATCGCCGGCGCGATGTTTGCGGGACAATCGATGGACTGGGCAGCTGTTGTGCTCACCGTTTTGCTGCTGGTCGAGCCTGTCCGGATCTTCCTCACCCGCCGGATCGATCAGGCCGCCCGGATCACGATGGCGCTAACGGTCTCGGCAATGCCGGCGATGCTGCTGTACGTCTTCAGTGGCTATTCCTGGCAGAGCGATCTGCACATGCTGTTCTTCGCCGTCTTGGCGGTGACCACCGTGATCGCAGACTGGCGCGCCATCCTGGCCGGCACGGTGGTGATTGCGCTTCATCACCTCGTCCTCGGACTGGCGCTGCCTTCATGGGTGTTTGACGACGGTGGCTCGCTCGGCCGCATTGCCCTCCATGCGCTGATCCTCGTCATCGAGTCCGCCGCGCTGATCTGGTTGTCGAATGCGCTGGTGAAGCTTCTGGACGGGATTGCGGCGGCGCAGGCTACCCGCGAAGCGATGGAGCAGGCCGCCTCGGCGGAGCGCACCGCGCGCGCGGAAACGCTGGAGACGGTGATCGCCACCATCGGCCGCGGGCTTGGCGCATGGCGGCAGGGCGATCTCGCCACCCCTGCGGGCCAGTCCTTCCCGCCGGAATTTGGCTCGTTGCGCGAGGATTTCGAAGCGACCCGGCACGGCCTGGCCGATGTGATTGCCAAGGTTCAGGAAGTGATTGCCTCCATCCGCACGGGCTCGGTCGAGATCGCGCAGGCGTCGGAGGATCTGGCACGCCGCACGGAAGGCAATGCCGCGAGCCTGGAAGAGACCTCGGCAGCGATCTCGCAGATGGACGAGCGGCTGCGCACGTCGGCTGCCGCTGCCGCGACCACGGTGGAGCGGGCCGATGGCGCGATCACCACAGTATCGGGCGGACGCTCGGTTGCCGATCAGGGGGTGCAGGCGATGGGCCGCGTTTCCGAAAGCGCCAAGGGCATCGACAGCGTGATTGAAGGGCTGGATAAGATCGCGTTCCAGACCCGCGTTCTCGCGATGAACGCCGCCGTCGAGGCCGGCCGTGCCGGAGATGCAGGCCGCGGCTTCGCCGTGGTCGCCGATCTCGTCTCCGCGCTCGCCATGCGCGCCGAGGAAGAGGCCAAGCGCGCTCGCGATCAGCTCACCGTCACGCAGACCGATATCGTCTGTGCGGTGGAGATGGTGCAGAAGGTGGACGGCGCGCTCGCCGACATCTCGGGCGACGTTGGCCAGGTGCACGAGCTGCTCGCCACCATGGCGGCCGACAACCAGGCGCAATCCTCCGCGATCACCCAGATCTCGGCGGCGGTCGGCACCATGGATCAGTCCACCCAGCAGAACGCCGCCATGGTGGAGGAAACCTCCGCTGCCGCCCGCAATCTCACCAGCGAGGTTCAGGCGCTCAGCGAACAGGCCGCCCGCTTCAAGGTTGACAATGGCACCAGCCGTTCGATCCACACCCAGGTCGAAGCGATGAAACCCAAGCCGAACAACGGCGGCTATGTCTCGCCCGTCAAACCACTGGCACCTGCCGCCATCTCCGCCCTCACCCGGCCGAAAGCAGACGATTGGAATGCATTCTGAGCGCCTGATCCTGGGCAGGAACGCTCCAGCACGCGCCTGCGCTTCCTTCCATCGTCCGGTCCGTTAGCGTGGAAAGGGTGGGGCAATTCCTTCTTCCACAGCCCTAGGCTCCCGCGCTCTAGCGCCGCGGCCGCCGCCGTAATGAGGCGCGTATCTGCCTTCGTCGAGCTTCCGCTTGCAGAGCGGCGCTCGGGAGGCAATAAACGGCCTGGGTGCTCGGTCCTGCGTTTGGGCGAGCAGGTCGTGCGTTGGTCGGGCCGCCAGCGCCGGAGAGCCGTGCCCAGATGACGCCCGCTGCTTTGTTTCATTCGTTCGCTGGCGCGGCGCCGCTTCCCCTGCGTGATGCCGATCTCGTGCTGCTTCGCTTTGGGGACCCGGCTTGCACCTGATCCTTTTGGCTTTGCTGCCATTTCTGGGTTCCGCCTGGCTGGCGTTGCTGCCGCGGGCGAGCCGGGGCGTTCACGCCGGCATTGCGGTGGCGCATGTCGTAGCGGCGCTGGGATTGCTGTTGTTCGTCGCGCCTGGCGTGCTGAACGGCATCGCTGACCAGGTCCGCTACGCGTGGGTGCCGGCGCTTGATCTGAGCGTCACCTTGCGTCTCGACGCGCTCGGGCTGCTGTTCGCGGGCCTGATCCTCGGCATTGGGCTGCTCATCGTCGTCTATGCGCGTTTCTACCTGCCGGCCGGCGAGCCGATGGGCCGCTTCCTTTCGCTGCTCCTGTTGTTCCAGGGTGCGATGCTCGGCATCGCACTGTCCGGCAACATTCTGCTGCTGCTGATCTTCTGGGAGTTGACCAGCCTTTCGTCGTTCCTGCTGATCGGCTTCCGCAGTGACAAGGCGGAAGGGCGGCAGGGCGCCCGGATGGCTCTGGCGGTGACCGGCGGCGGCGGTCTGGCGCTGATTGGCGGGCTTTTGCTGCTCGGCCATGTCGCCGGCTCCTACGAACTGACCGATGTCCTCGCGCAGGGGGATGTCGTTCGCGCGTCGCCGCTTTACCCCGCGGCGCTCGTGCTGATCCTGCTGGGCTGCTTCACCAAATCAGCACAATTCCCGTTCCACTTCTGGCTTCCGCACGCGATGGCGGCGCCGACACCGGTCAGTGCCTATCTGCATTCGGCGACGATGGTGAAGGCGGGCGTGTTCCTTCTGGCGCGGCTGTGGCCGGTGCTGGCCGGCACCGATCTGTGGTTCTATCTGGTCGCGACCACCGGGCTCATCACCATGGTGGTGGGCGCCGCGATTGCGCTGTTTCGGCACGATCTTAAGGCCATTCTCGCTTATTCCACCGTCAGCCAACTCGGCCTGATGACCATGTTGTTCGGCTTCGGCACGCCGGCCGCGGCGTTGGCGGGCATCTTTCACCTGCTCAACCATTCGCTCTTCAAGGCCGCGCTGTTCATGAACGCCGGGATCGTGGATCACGAGGCTGGCACGCGCGACATCCGTCTCCTGGGTGGTCTCGCCAAGTTGATGCCGATCACGGCGGCACTCGGGATGATCGCCGCTGCTTCCATGGCGGGTCTGCCGCCGCTTGGCGGTTTCCTGTCCAAGGAGATGATGCTGGAGGAGGCGGTGCATACCGCCTGGCTTGGGGCGCCGTGGGTCGTGCCGCTTGTGGCGCTGGTCGGCGCCGCATTGTCGGTGGCCTATTCGCTCCGGTTCATCGTCCAGCTGTATCTGGGGCCGCAGCGGGATGCGTATCCGGCCTCGCCGCATGATCCGCCTGCCGGGCTTTGGGCGCCATCGGCCTTGTTGGTTGCGCTGACCATCGCTGTCGGCCTGTTCCCGGCATTGCTGACGGGGTGGCTGATCACGCCCGCGGCGGCGGACATCACGGGCGGGACGGCGCCAGAATTCCACCCGGCGCTTTGGCATGGGATCACGCCCGCGTTGATGCTGAGCGTCATTGCGGTGGCCGCCGGCGGCCTGATGCTGTGGCGCCATGGTCCTCTTCTGCGCGGATGGGAGCTTTTGCGGCTGCCCGATGCGAAGCGCCTGTTTGAGGCCGCGCTGGAGCGTCTAGTGCAATGGGCGCGCCGCATGAGCGATGCCGTGCACAACGGCTCCCTTCAGCGGCAGTTGGCGCTGATGTTCCTGCTGGCGGTGGTGATCGGCGTTGAGGCGATCTGGTACGGTGGATATGCACCGGGCACGCGGCCGTTGCTGCCGGCGCCTCCGGTTGCGATCGTCGCCTGGACGCTGCTGCTGGCTGCCACCGCAGCAGTCGCCCTTGTGCCGCGGCAGCGCTTCGTGACCCTTATCTACATCAGCGTCATCGGTCTCGTCGTCTCGCTCGCCTTTATTTACCTGTCGGCGCCCGATCTCGCGCTGACGCAGATCTCGGTAGAAACCGTCACGATCCTGCTGCTGTTGCTCGCGCTTAATCTGTTGCCCAAGCAACCCGTGCAGCTATCGAGCAACCAGGAGCGCGCGCGCAACCTGTTGCTGGGGCTGGCGGGCGGCACCGCGAGCGGCCTCGCCGCCTGGGCGGTGATGACACGCGCGCCGAACGATCCGATTTCGTCTTACCATTGGGCCAACAGTTATTCCGGCGGGGGTGGCACCAATGTCGTGAACGTGACGCTGGTGGATTTCCGCGCCTTTGACACGTTCGGCGAGATCACGGTGCTCGGCATCGCGGCGCTCACCATCTTCGCCTTGCTTCAGCCGGCGGCACGCGGCGTATCGGGGCAGCGACTGCGCGAATGGATCGCAGATCTGCCACGCTCTCCGGAGCGCCACCCGATGATGTTCGCCGTCGCCGCGCGGCTCCTGCTGCCACTCGCGATGATGGTCGGGCTCTACATTTTCCTGCGCGGCCACAATTCGCCCGGAGGCGGCTTCATTGCCGGGCTGATCGTGTCGATCGCCTTGTTGATGCAGTACATGGCCTCGGGTTTCGAATGGGCGGACCAGCGCCGGCAGATCGATGAGCATGCGCTGATCGGCTTCGGGGTGATCATCGCCGCGCTGACCGGGGTCGGCTCGCTGCTATTCGACGCGCCGCTGTTCACCAGCGCCTTTGGCTATTTCACCTTGCCGATTGTTGGCAAATTCGAGCTGGCAACAGCGATGTTGTTCGACATCGGCGTCGCCCTCGCAGTGATCGGCGCGGTGATGCTGGCGCTCGCCGAGCTCAGCCATATCGCACAGCGCGCGCAAAAGGAGCCGGCAGAGGACGATGGCCCGATGGACGTCGATCCCGCCAAGCTACGGGGGCTGCAGCGATGAGCATGGAGTTCCTTGTGGCAACCGCGATCGGCGCCCTGACCGCCGGCGGCATCTATCTGTGCCTGCGCGCGCGCACCTTTCCGGTGGTGCTTGGCCTCGCCATGCTGTCCTACGCGATCAACCTTTTCCTGTTCGCGATGGGGCGGCTCGTGGTCGGTCGTCCGGCGATCTACGAAAAGGGCGCCACGGGCTACACCGATCCGTTGCCCCAGGCGCTGGTGCTCACCGCGATCGTGATTTCGTTTGGCATGACGGCGCTGGCGCTCGTGCTGGCGTTGCGCACCTTTCTGGAGACCGGGACCGATCAGGTGGACGGCAGGCCGGACCCCGATTTGCTTGATCGGGAAAACCGCACATGAGCGCGCTGATCGCTGCGCCGGTGCTGCTGCCGGCCTTCGCGGCCACCATTTCCCTGCTGTTTCGTCGCCGTCGCCGCTGGATCGGCGCCGGCGTGTCGATCGGCGCGACGGCGCTGTTGCTGGGCATCACTGTCCTGCTGATGATCGAAGCGTCAGAGGGAGGAGTGGCGGCCTACGCGCTCGGTGCCTGGCCGGCGCCGTTCGGCATCGTGCTGGTGCTCGATCGTCTGGCGGCGATGATGCTGGTGCTGACCAGCGCGCTGGCGTTGGCCGTCAGCGTGCACGCGACGCTGACCAGCCTGGATCGGCGCGGGTGGCATTTCCATCCATTGTTTCAGTTCCAGTTGCTTGGGCTGAATGGCGCGTTCCTGACGGGTGATCTGTTCAACCTGTTCGTCTTCTTCGAGGTGCTGCTGATCGCCTCCTATGGCTTGCTGCTGCACGGGCAGGGCGCTCGGCGGCTGACCGCGGGTGTGCAATATGTGATCGTCAATCTGGTCGGCTCGACGCTGTTCCTGATCGCATTAGGCCTGCTCTATGGCGTCACCGGCACGCTCAACATGGCCGATATGGCCGTTCGGGCGGCCTCGCTTCCGGCCGGCGATCATGGCCTGTTCCGGGCCGGCGGCATGCTGCTCACCGCCGTTTTCGCGCTGAAAGCTGCGTTGCTGCCGCTCCATCTCTGGTTGCCGCGTGCGTATGCCGGAGCCGCCCCAGCTGTCGCGGCGCTGTTCGCCATCATGACCAAGGTGGGCGCTTATGCGATCATCCGCACCGGCCCGCTGATCTTCGCGGGCGCTGCCGGGCGTTACATGGTGCCCGCCGCGCTGGGCACGATGATCCTGGGCTTCGTCGGCTTCCTTGCGGCGCGCCATCTGCGCTCCACCGCCGCCTTCGGCCTGATCGGCTCGACCGCGATCCTGCTGACGGCCGTCGCGCTGTTCGAGCAATCCGCGATGGCAGGGGCGCTATATTATCTGCCGCACACTACCATCGCTGCCGCGCTGTTGTTCCTCATCACCGATCTTGTGATCCGTTGGCGCGGGATGGAGGGCGATGCGATCGTCGCCACGCCCGGCTATCCCGGCCGACAACTGCTGGCTGGGTTGTTTCTCGCCGGCGGCGTGGCGCTGGCGGGCCTGCCGCCGCTTTCGGGCTTCATTGGCAAGCTGTTGATCCTCCAGGCGTCGCTCTCGTCTTCGTGGTGGCGGGCGATCTGGGCGGTGATCCTGGGCACCAGCCTGGTGGCGGTGATCGCGCTCGCGCGCGCCGGCAGCACCTTGTTCTGGAAAAGCGACGTGACCCCGCCACCGCCCGCCCGGCGAAGCGCGCCCAACCTTGCGGAAGCCGCGCCGGCGGGCTTTCTACTCGCCATGTTGGTGCTGCTCACCGCCGGCGCCGGGCCGGTCACCGCCTATATGGAGGCGGCCAGCCGGCAGATATTCGACGTGGCCGGCTATGTGCGCGCGGTTCTCCCGCCGCCAGCAGGGGCGGGCGCATGAGGCGTATCCTTCCGCACCCCGGGCTCACCGCCATGCTCCTCCTCATCTGGCTGTTGATGCTGAATTCGTTCAGCATGGGGGGCCTGGTGCTCGGCGGCATCTTTGCCGTTCTTGTGCCCATCTACACGGCCGCTTTCTGGCCCGACCGGCCCGGCATGCGGTGGCGGCTGCCGTTGTTGCTCTTTCTCCTGCTGGTCGTGCGGGACATCATCGTCGCCAACTTCCACGTGGCCCGGCTGATCCTCTTCCGCCGCAACCGGGATCTCAGACCGTCCTGGCTCGCCATCCCGCTCGATCTGCACTCGGCCGAGGCGATCACGCTGCTGGCCGGCACGATCAGCCTAACGCCGGGCACCGTGTCGGCAGATATATCCACCGACGGTCGCCACTTGCTGGTCCACGCGCTAGACGTTGCCGATCCCGCTGCCGAGATCGCCCACATTAAGGCCCGCTACGAACGCCGCCTGATGGAGATCTTTCGATGATCGCCTATGCGCTGATCGGCGCCATGGCGTGCGTCTCGGCGGCGATGCTGCTCAACCTGTTCCGGCTGTTTCGCGGCCCGACCGCTGCCGACCGCATCCTCGCGCTCGATACAATGGTGATCAACGCGATTGCCTTCATCATCCTGTTCGGCATTCACGAGACCACCACGACCTATTTCGAGGCGGCGCTTCTGCTTGCGATGGTCGGCTTCGTCGGAACGGCGGCTTATTCCAAGTTCCTGTTGCGCGGGGACGTGGTGGAATGAGCGGCGGCATGATCATCGCCGATGTCGTGATCTCGGGCCTTCTCCTGCTTGGCGGCGCGTTCGCGTTGATCGGAAGCTGGGGGCTGGCCAAGCTGCCTTCCCTGATGAGCCGGCTGCATGGCCCGACCAAGGCGACCACCCTGGGGGTCGGCAGCTGCCTGATCGCCTCCATGGTCTATTTCCCGGCATATGGACATGCGTGGACGGCGCACGAGCTGCTGATCACGCTTTTCCTGTTCATCACGGCGCCGATCTCGGCAAACCTGATCGCCAAGGCGTATCTCCATGGCTGCCGCACGGAGCCGGACGAGAACGCGCCGGCCGCCGAGGGCATGCCGGTCGCCCCGCCGCATGATGCCGACTGGGCGACGTTCGGCCGTGACGAGGAACTGGAGGAAATGATCCTGGGTGAGACGGGAGACGCGAGCCCGGAACGGCGCTCCTGACGCGGTAAGGGGCAGACCCCTGTCTGGCTCCCCTGCGTCTACGACTACCGCAGGCGGCGGCCTTACGCCGCGCTGTCGATCCCCAATTCGCTCAGCTTGCGATAAAGCGTTGACCGCCCGATGCCCAAGCGCCGAGCGACTTCCGTCATCCGCCCGCGGTAATGGCCGATCGCCAGGCGGATCACGTCGGCCTCGATCTCGTGCAATGCCCGCAGGTTCCCGTCCGCGTGGAACAGCGTCACGCCGCCGGAGGTGGACATATGCTGCGGCTGCGGCGCGCGCACCCGACGCGCGTTGAGCGTCGCGATCTGCGGAAAATCCGCGCGGGTGAGCGCGTCGCCCTCGCAAAGCACTGCCGCGCGGAACAGCGCGTTCTGCATCTGGCGAACGTTGCCGGGCCAGTCGTAATCGACCAGCATGGCCACCGCATCATCGGTGATGCCGAGCTGTCGCAATCCCGGTTGAAGCGCGATCCGCGCAAGCAGGTGCCGCGCCAGGGCCGGGATATCCTGCGCGCGATCGCGCAGGGGCGGGATCGTCACCGGCACGACATTCAGCCGGAAGAAAAGGTCTTCGCGAAACCGGCCGGCTTCGACTTCTTCGGAAAGCCGCTTGTTGGTGGCCGCGATCACCCGAACGTCCACTTCACGTGCATGGCGCCCACCCTGCGGGTGGATAAGCCCGGTTTGCAGCGCGGCGTGAAGCCGGTCCTGCGTCTCGAGCGGCAGTTCGGCGACTTCGTCGATAAAGAGCGTGCCGCCATCCGCCTCGACGAACTTGCCCACCTTGCGATCAAACGCGCCGGGGAATGCGCCCGGCTCATGCCCGAACAATTCGCTGTCGATCAGATTGGCCGGCAGCGTGCCGCAATTCACCGTCAGCATCGGCTTCTTGGCGCGCGGGCTGGCGGCATGGATCGCTTCCGCCACCACTTCCTTGCCGACCCCGCTCTCGCCCTCGATCAGCACCGCGACTCGCGCGCGCGCCGCCTTGGCCGCGATGGCGAGCGCCGCACGGAATTGCGGTTCCGATCCGACGATCTCGTCGAAGCCAAGCATCGCGGGGATCTTCTCGGTCAGCGGGCGCAGCTCGCCGGCCGCGGTGCCCTCGACCGCCGCGTCCAGCGCCTGCAGCAAGCGTTCGGGGGCGAGCGGCTTTACCAGGAAATCCGTCGCGCCCGCGCGCATCGCACTCACCGCATGGGAAACCGAGCCGTTGGCGGTGACCACCAGCACGGGAAGCGCCGGGCGCCGGGTGCGCAGCTCCGCGATCAGCGCAGAGGCATCGGCATCCTCGCCCCATTGGTCGAGCAGGATCGCGTCGAGCCGCATCCCATCCTGCGTGCCGAGCGTGGCAATTGCGGTTTCCCCATCGCCGGCGAAGATCGTGCGCCATCCGCCACGCGCGGCAAGCGCCGCGACGAGGCGCCGCTGCGCAGGCTCATCGTCGATCAGCATCAGCAAGCGCTGGCCGTTGCGAGTCATCTCTGGTTTTGTCCCATCGCGTGTCCTGCTTTAGGCCGTGCAAGTAAAAGCAGGCTTAAGCAGGCTTGAGGGGTGGCCGTCGAGCGGACTAAGACGCTACACAAAGCTTTTTTGGAAGAGAGGATCGCTATGGCTGACCATGGTACGACCGGTGGGGACATCAAGACGCATGCGGCAACCTATGACCGCGTGATGGGCATGATGAAGTGGGGCACGCTGTTGTGCATCCTGCTGGCCGCGCTCGTCATCTATCTGATCGCCTGAGCCATGAAGATCGCTGTCCTTAGGGAGGGGGCGGACGGCGAGCAGCGAGTGGCGGCGACACCGGAAACGGTGAAGAAGTTCATTCAGCTGGGCGCAGATCTGGCCGTGGAATCAGGCGCTGGTGCAGGCGCGTCGATCGCTGACGAGGCGTATCGCGATGCGGGGGCAACCGTCGGCGATCGTGCCGGCACCATTGCCGGGGCAGACATCATCCTGGGCGTACAGGGGCCGGATCCGGCCTCGCTCGCCGGCGCAAAGCCGGGCGCGTGGGTGGCCGCAGGGCTCAATCCGTTCGGCGACCGGGCGCGCGTGGATGCTTATGCAGCCGCCGGGCTGGAGGCGCTGGCGATGGAGTTCATGCCGCGCATCACGCGCGCGCAGTCGATGGATATCCTGTCCTCGCAATCCAATCTGTCGGGCTACAAGGCGGTGCTGGATGCCGCCGCCGAATATGGCCGCGCCTTTCCGATGATGATGACGGCAGCGGGCACCGTGTCCGCGGCCAAGGTGTTCGTGATGGGCGTCGGCGTGGCCGGGCTCCAGGCGATCGCCACCGCGCGGCGCCTCGGAGCGCAGGTGTCGGCGACGGACGTCCGCTCCGCCACCAAGGAGCAGATCCAGTCGCTCGGCGCCAAGCCGATCTTCGTCGAAAACGTAGCCGGCATCGAGGGCGAAGGCTCCGGCGGCTACGCCACGGAGATGAGCGCGGAATATCAGAAGGCGCAGGCCGAGCTGGTCTCCGGGCACATCGCCAAGCAGGATATCGTGATCACCACGGCGCTGATTCCGGGGCGTGCCGCGCCGCGGCTCATCAGCGATGCGCAGATCGCCACCATGCGGCCGGGGAGCGTGATCGTCGATCTTGCGGTGGAGCAGGGCGGCAATGTCGAGGGTTCGGTCGCCGGTGAGATCGTCGTGAAACACGGCGTGAAGATCGTCGGGCACCGCAACGTGCCGTCGCGCCTCGCCGCGGATGCATCGGCGCTGTTCTCGCGCAACCTCTTCAATTTCCTGTCGGCTTTCTGGGACAAGGAACAGGGCCGGCCGGTGCTCGACGAGGAAATCGGCGACGCGGTTCGGCTGACCAGGGACGGCAAGGTCGTCAACCAGCGGCTGCTTGCTGCGGGCTGATGCTGTCCTACACGCCCGGCTTCGGTCACAACGATGATCGGCCGGGCGGCGAATGTTGAGGCGTTGGAGAAAAACGCGCGAGTGTCTCAACATTCTCAACATTCGCGGCAAATGAGGAGGGGAAGTTGAGCTTCATCGCGATCCTGTCGATCTTCGTGCTGGCGTGTTTCGTCGGCTATTTCGTGGTCTGGTCGGTGACACCGGCGCTTCACACGCCGCTGATGGCGGTGACCAATGCCATTTCCAGCGTCATCATCGTCGGCGCACTGATCGCCGCGGCGGCCAGCGGCTCGGCGAGCTCCAAGTGGCTGGGGCTGCTCGGCGTCGTGCTGGCCAGCATCAATATCTTCGGCGGCTTCGCCGTCACCCAGCGCATGCTGGCGATGTACAAGAAGAAAGAACGGCCGGCGGCGGTCAAGCACTGACCACCGGCGCCGGTTGGCGGCCGGGTTCGACTGCCGTGAAGTTGCGCCCGCACAGGGCAAACCGGCCCGCGCCGGACGACGAATAGGGGAAGAGGATAGTGGAACACGTCGCGGACAATCCCTGGGTGGCGCTCGCCTACCTGATATCGGGCGTGTGCTTCATTCTCGCCCTTCGAGGTCTCTCCAGCCCCGAAAGCAGCCGCCGCGGCAATCGCTACGGCATGATCGGCATGGCGATCGCCGTGATTACGACGCTTGCCACGCACGTGCCGACCATGCCCGTGCTCGCCGTCGGCGAGGTCGCCGGCTACGATTACGCTGCGCTGTTGCAGCGGGTGGACTCGCTTGCGGTGTTCGAGATCCTTGCCGCGCTCGCCATCGGTGCGGTGATCGGCGTCGTCACGGCGCGCCGCATCGCCATGACGGCGATGCCGCAGCTCGTGGCCGCGTTCCACAGCCTCGTCGGCATGGCCGCTGTGCTTGTGGCGATCGCCGCCTTCCTCAATCCGGTGGCGTTCGGCATCGCCGATATCGTCACGCCGCTGATCGGCCAGCCGTTCGCCGCAATCCATGGCGTCAGCCGGATCGAAATGATCCTTGGCGTGGCGATCGGTGCCATCACCTTCTCCGGCTCGGTAATCGCCTTCCTCAAACTGAATGGTAACATGGGCGGCGCGCCGATCATGCTGCCGATGCGTCACGCGATCAATCTGGGCGTCGCGCTGATGATCGTCTGGTTTTCCTTTTCCTTCTGGCTGACGCAATCACCGATCGACTTCTGGATCGTGGTGGGTCTGTCCTTTGCGATCGGTTTCCTCCTGATCATCCCGATCGGCGGCGCGGACATGCCGGTCGTCGTGTCGATGCTGAACAGCTATTCCGGCTGGGCGGCGGCGGCGATGGGCTTCACGCTCCACAATACGGCGATGATCATCACGGGCGCGCTCGTGGGCTCGTCCGGCGCGATCCTCAGCTACATCATGTGCCGCGCGATGAACCGCAGTTTCATCAGCGTGATTGCTGGTGGCTTCGGCGCCGAAGCCGGGCCGAGCGGCGAGGGCGCGGCAAAGATAGACCGCCCGTGGAAGCGCGGGTCGGCCGAGGATGCGGCCTTCCTGATGAGCCAGGCGGAACAGGTTATCATCGTGCCCGGCTACGGCATGGCAGTGGCGCAGGCGCAGCACGCCCTGCGGGAGATGGGCGACAAGCTGAAGGAGTATGGCGTTCGCGTAAAATACGCCATTCACCCGGTTGCCGGTCGCATGCCTGGGCATATGAACGTGCTGCTCGCCGAGGCCAACGTTCCGTACGACGAGGTTTTCGAGCTTGAGGACATCAATTCGGAGTTCTCGCAAACCGACGTCGCCTTCGTCATCGGTGCGAATGACGTGACGAACCCCGCCGCGAAGACGGACAAAACCTCGCCGATCTACGGCATGCCTGTGCTCGACGTGGAGAAGGCCAAGACCGTGCTTTTCATCAAACGCTCAATGGGCGGCGTCGGTTATGCCGGTGTGGATAACGAGGTGTTCTACCGCGACAACACCATGATGCTTTTGGCGGATGCCAAGAAGATGGTGGAAGAGATCGTGAAGTCCTTGGATTGATGCGCGTCGATCCGAATTGGATGTGAAAGACAATTTAGCATGTATACCGTGCCATTTCGGATGTTAGACAATCCATCGGCCGCTAACGGGAAACACTTGGGTTCGATCACGGATCGGAGTGACGCATGCATTTGATTGAAGAAGAATATCAAGCTCAGCTGAGCTCACGGTTCGATGCCGTGCTGATCAACGAGGGCGGAGAGGAAGAAATCGGCGGGGCTGGGGCGGCCGCTGCGGTTGCCCTTGCTGGCGGACGCATCGTCACCTCGGCTCCGTTCGGAGATGCCGTGCAGCGGATTGCCGGCATGGCGTCGCGCCCACTGCTCCTGGTCGACGCGCGCCTTGTGTCCGAAGACGAACTGGCACGGTCGCTGTCCCGGCTCGACGGGTTGGCAGCGGGTCGAGATCTGCCCATGGTTGTAGCCATCGCTTCGGAGCAGATCGACATCACCGCTGCCGGATTGATGATGTCGCGCCATCAGATCCTCTGCGATCCCGCCCCATCGGACTGGATCGGAGCCATCGCGGCCGCACAGGGCGTCTCGGACCTCACGCTGCATGATCGCATCAGCGAAAATGAAGCGGCGCGACTAGCAAAGCTGAATGCCGAAGTTGCGCGAATCGCGGACGTGCTCGCGCGACTGTCGAAACACGAAGAGGCGCCGCGTGCTGCACTGGTCGCGGAAGCTGGGCTGGACTTTTCGTCGGAGCCGGGCGGGGAGCATCCGATCACGGCGGCTGACATCCGGCAGATCGTCCGCGCTCGTCGTCTCCGGGATCGTTACGTCGGGCCGGGCCTGTTCGAAGATCCTGCGTGGGACATGATGCTGGACCTTTATGCCGCGCACCTGGAGCGGGCTCATGTTTCGGTATCCAGTCTGTGCATCGCCGCTGCCGTGGCGCCGACGACGGCGCTGCGCTGGATCGCCCGTTTGACGGAAGCCGGCTTGTTCGAGCGGCGGCCCGATCCTTTCGATCGCAGGCGCGCCTTCATGTCCCTGACGGACCGCGGGCTTGATGCGATGCGCCGCTATGCCTCGATGGCACGAGCGCTGGGTCTGCCGGTGGTCTGAAGAACCGTTGTGCCCTGGCGCGTCCGCGGACCAGCAGAGCGTTGCGCAGCACCGGTCTTGTGTAAGCCCCGCGAGGCGCTTAAGGGGCTTCCACCCGAAAGGGGGCGCTTAGCTCAGCTGGTAGAGCGGCTCGTTTACACCGAGTAGGTCGGCGGTTCGAACCCGTCAGCGCCCACCATGATTGCCGGCCCAACTTCGATCATCACCGTTGGGCGAGTGAGTATCATCCCGACGGATCATCGGCTCCTGTCCGGTTTCGCCGACGAATTGCCACGGTTGCGCCATCTGCTCGTGTAAAATCACGAGTTATGAAGACTTTGCCGCTTATCGCTGTTGCTGCCTCCTTGCTCGCCGCCCCCGCTGCGGCACAGGGCGGGGGCGCAATCCTCGGCCCCTATGCGTCTCGTTGCAGCGCCGGGAATGCCCCCGCAATCCTGGTCACCGTCGTTGGCATGAAGGCTCGAACCGGCAACGTACGTGTGCGGACGTTCGGTGGTGCAACGTCGACGTGGTTCGAGAAGAAGAGGTGGCTGACCCGGGTCGAAGTGCCAGCGCCTGCGAGTGGCCCGGTTCGCGTGTGCATGCCCGTCTCCGCGCCCGGCACCTATGCCGTCGACCTTCGCCACGATGTCAGCGGCAATGGAAAGACGGATCGCTCCGATGGCGGAGGCGCATCTGGCGATCCGAAGGTGACGCTCATCGACTTTATTCTCGGGCGCAAGCCTTCGCCCACGGTGACCGCAGTGCGGGTCGGGAACGGGGTGACCGAGATCAATGTGACCGTCATGTACTTGCAGAATGGCGCTTTGCGGCCTGTATCATAGGCGCCGTGCCTACGCTGGCGCGAGCCGGGCTTGTAGGGTCGCGATCCGCTCCGCTTGGCGCTTCATAGCGGCGCGGACCCGATCGGCGGCTGTGGTGAGCGGCTGATATTCGGGCGCCAAGGACAGCGCGCGTTCGCTCGCCAGATCATCGAGAGTGAGCGCGATTTCCGATGTCGACGAACGCAGCGCGTCCAGTTCGGCCAAAGCCACCTGCGCGTTTAGCCACGCTTCACTTCCTGCGGCAGTGCCTCTCGCCGAAGCCACCAGCCGCTCCCCCCGAGCGCCAGCCGCGTCGAAAGCAGCGGCGCGCTCCTCCAATATCTTCATGGCATCAGCTATTTTCGCGTCTAGCGCGGGATCGGCTACATCCGGCGCCGGAGCAGCGATGACTGGCTCCTCCCAGCTCCGTGATTCGGTGACCCGGGGCAGCAGGGAGGGGTAACTCGCGGGAGCGGTGCACCCTGTGATCAACAATCCCGGGATCAGCGGTGGGAGGAAAGCGCGCAAAAACATGGCTCGTGCTTACTTTTTCACAAAGTAGCCCGCAACGCCCTTGCGCAATCCGAAAGTCGCTTATATCAGCGCCACTCCAACGCGCCCGTAGCTCAGCTGGATAGAGCATCAGACTACGAATCTGAGGGTCGGACGTTCGAATCGTTCCGGGCGCGCCATTCTTTTCCTGAGGGAAAAGAAGAGGATATAGGGGTGGCGAGAGCCGCCCCTTTTTCTTTGTGGCGGTACTTTCCGGCGGACCCTAGCGAGCGTCCCCCTCTTTAAGCTAGACGCGAACTTTAGTTGTCCGGTGCGCGGTATGGGTCAGCCCTGCCATTCATGCTGGCTGGCTATCCGCGAGTGCCACCCGCAAACTCCAGCCGGGCGCAGACCTCGACTGCGAGCATGTATCCTTCTTATCTCTGGCTAGAGCCGTGGCGCCATGAAAGCGAATCCGCAGCGTTGCCGCCCAGCTTCGTTCTCGTGCGTGCCGCCGAGCTGACTGTCCGCGCAAGGCATCACAGCATCGCCGGCAGGGCTGTCACATGCAGAAGCGCCCGTTCTTGCCGAAGCACAGGACCGCGACAGGATCACCGTTATTGAACGTGCTGCCGGGAATCGGACGCCGCCATAGTCACTTTGGGCCGCCTGAACTTGCCTGCGCCGCTCGGCCGCTTCGAGCGACGGACGCTAAAGGCGGCCGCGATGGCAGATTACCATCCTGCCGAATCGGCCATGCCTCGGCTTCAGAAGCATAAGCAGTTGCTAGGGCGTCATTCTCCAGCGACGCCAGTTGGCGCCGCGCGGGGCGGCGAGAGCATGAACTGTACGGACTGATTTGGTCTGCGGCGCAGCCACCATCGCCAACAATCGACATGATGTCCGCAGCGACGCAGAAGGCGCCGCTACGTTAAGCTCGGCCGGGGGAGGCGATGACCCAGAATGCTCGCACAATGATGCTTCAAGTGCTGCTCGCGATCAACTCTTCCGGTCCAAGCAATACTGCAAAATTACGGTACGATCCGATACGTTATTAGTAACGTATTACAATGATGCGTAGGTTGCTTGACGAGTGAAATTTTCACGCGCAGCATTTGTCTGCAAGCGAACATACCGCAGACCGGCTCAAGCCGGCGCGGGCCTTAGGGGAGGATCTCGATGCGTAGAATCGAACTGTTTGGCGCGACCGCAATGGCGCTGGTTGCGCTACTGCCGGGCGTCGCAGTGGCACAGGCCACGCCCGAACCGGCCATTGCTGAGGGAGCGCAGCCGGGACAAGGCAGTGGCGCACCCCAAGGTGCTGGCAGCGATGCATCCAGCAGCGACTATGGCACAGATATTGTCGTTACCGCGCAGCGCCAGGCGCAGACGCTGCAGGCTGTGCCGATCGCGGTCAGCGCCTTTTCTGCCGCGGCGCTCGAGGCGCAGCAGATCGACAATGCGTCTGATCTCCAACTGACGCTCCCCAACGTTACCTTCTCCAAAGGTAATTTCTCGGGTGCCAGCTTCACCATCCGCGGCATCGGCGACCTTTGCGTCGGCATTTCGTGTGACGCCGCGACCGCCATACACCTCAATGGGTCGCCGCTGCTCGCCACCCGCATCTTTGAGACAGAATATTTCGATCTCGAACGGGTGGAGGTCTGCGCGGGCCGCAGGGCACGTTGTTCGGCCGCTCGGCGTCGTCGGGCGTCGTCAACTTCATCAGCGCCAAGCCGCGCACCGATAAGTTTGCCGCTGCGGGCGAGGCGGAATACGGCAATTTCGATTCGATCCGCGCCAAGGCGATGATCAACGTGCCGCTAGGTGAGACTCTGGCAGTGCGCCTCGCCGGTTTTTACCTCAACCGCGACGGCTATACGCTCAACACCTTCGACAACAGCCGCATCGACGGCCGCAACATGTATTCGGTGCGTGGTTCGATCCGGTGGGAGCCGTCACTCGATACCTCGATCGACTTGCTGGCATCGTACTTCAAGGAAGACGATAATCGGCTGCGCATCCAAAAGCAGCTTTGTCAGACCGATCCGACCGGTGTGCTCGGGTGCCTCAACAATCGGCGTGACGCCGGACGTACCAATACCAATTCGACGTTCAGCGGCACGTTAGGCAGCCGTGAGTTCTTGTCGATTGCTTTCGCAAACCCGACGCTCGGCAATGCTTTCGGGCTTGGCAGCCTTTATGGGCAGGATGCTTACGCCGGCAACCCGATCCTCACGGATCCACGCGAGGTGTTCACTGCGTTCAACCCAACCTACGAAACTGACGAACTGACAGTCCAGGGCAGGATCGAGCATAATTTCGGCCCAATCAAGGCGCAGCTGACCGGCTTCTATCACGAAACGTCGGTCGACTCTTCGCAGGATTATAACCTGGGTGTCAGCAATCGATCGCTCATCCAGCCGACTCTCAATACGCTGGCCGCTGCGGCCGCAGGGGGGGTGCCCGGGCTGCCAGCGGCCTATTTCCAGCCGATCGCACGCGCATTGATTCCCAACGGACCACAGGGTGACCTTTGTACCTCGCTACCCGAAAAGTCGGGCCTTGGCGTGTACGGCGGGTTCAGCAGGTGTGGGCCGATCCCCAATGCCTACGATCGTTCAGTGCAGAAGACGCGTGACTGGTCGGCTGAGGCGATCGTGTCCTCGGACTTCGACGGCATGTTCAACTTTCTGCTCGGCGGCATCTACGTCGACGCAAAGGTTCGCGATGGCGATTACTACGTCAATGCCTTTGCGATCGACTATGTCACCGGTATCCTCGGCACCTTTGGTGCGCTGGGAGCCGGCCGGCGACCGGAATTTTCAGCCACCCCGTTTTTCCGCAGCAACACCGATCTGTTTCGCCTGAAATCCTACGGCATCTTCGGCGAAACCTATTTCGACATCTCCGAACGCCTGAAGCTCACCCTCGGTGCGCGGTACAACAACGACAAGAAGTACGTGCGTTCGCGCTCGACGCTCGCCAGCTTTGGCGTGCCGTATACGCAAACAGGCAGCGCGTTCGACGCGCCGCTTGCCGCGAGGTACGATGCCGATCCGGTGATCGCAGGGATCCAGCCCTTCGCAGCCCGCAGCCGAGCCTTTGATGAGATCACCGGCCGTGCGGTTGTGGACTACCGCATCAGCAACGACAACCTGCTCTACGCATCGTTTTCGCGCGGCTACAAATCCGGCGGTTTCAACCCTCCGGTGCAGGTTCCTGAACTGACCGTACCGGATGCGTTCCAGCCGGAAATCATCAACGCCTTCGAGATTGGATCGAAGAACACGTTTGCCGACGGCAAGCTGACCCTGAACCTCACCGGCTTTTATTATAAGTACAAGGGCTTACAGCTTAGCCGCATCGTTGCGCGTACCTCGATCAACGATAACATCGATGCCGATATCTGGGGCGTCGAACTGGAGTCGGTGGTGCGGCCAGGCCCCGGCTGGATCGTCAATTTCGGCGCAAGCTACCTGAACACCAAGGTCACTTCGGACGCGCCGTTCATCAATCAGCGCGACGTATCGGGTGGCAACCCCAACACCGTTATCATCAAGGATATCGGCAACGGGTCGAACTGCGTCGTACGCGCCAACGCCGGTGGATCGGCCGCGGCGCAGGCGTTCGTAGCCGGCGTCAACTCGGCGCTTGGGCTGCGGGGTCCAGCAGCCTTCCCGGCCGACGCCAATGTTGGCGCGGCGACCGGCGCCTTTGGTCTGTGCTCGGTGCTGACCGGCGCCTCGGCCGGCACCGCAGGCACGATCTCGGTACTCGAGGGCATCGGCGTCAGCTTGAAGGGCAACGAGCTGCCCCAGGCACCGATAGTGAAGTTCTCGGCCGGCGTGCAGAAGACCTTTGACTTCGCCAATGGCATGAGCCTCGTACCGCGCGCCGACCTGACCTATACCGGCGATAGCTACGGCAACATCTTCAACGGCCGTATCAACCGCATTCAGGGCTATGAGCAGGTCAACGCTCAAATCCAGCTGAACGGCATGGACGATCGGTGGTTCGTGCGGGGCTTTGTTCAGAACTTGTTCGACAACAATGCCACCACCGGCCTGTACCTGACTGACCAGTCATCAGGCCTTTTCACCAACATCTTCACGCTGGAACCGCGCCGCTACGGCATCGCGGCGGGCTTTAAGTTCTGAAAGTACAGATGGCCGGTCCGCTGCGGCGGGCTGGCCATCCCGACAGCGGGAGAACTGTCCGGGGCTGTTGACCGAGGTCAGGGACGCCGCCGCGCAGAGCGGCGACGGCCACCACCGATGTCACAGGCGAAGTGCGCGCGAACCTTCGGGCGCCGCGACGCAACCTCGGCGCTTGTTCCCGGTGCGTCAACGAATGCCCCGCCGCGAGCGGGGTCAGGTGAACGGGGCTGTCATGACCAAGAGCGACGGACGTGCGCTGCCGCCTCATCCGATGGCAAAGCAGCACAACGCAACGATGGACCGTATTCTCGACGCGGCCGAAGAGCTTTTCTCGCAGCGTGGCGTTGAGCAAGTAATGCTCAAGGATGTCGCGGAGCATGTAGGCGTCCATAGTTCGCTGCTGCGCTACTATGTTCGCGACAAGCAGGACTTGTTCGAGGCCGTGTTGACGCAGCGTACGCCGATCACGAGCGCGCGACGGCTGGCCGCCCTTACACGGTACGAGCAAGAGCAGGCGGGCAAGTTGACGGTCGAGGGAGTGTTACACGCCTACCTAGATGCCGCGCCCGATCCCCGGCTGCGCGATGATCGCGGGTGGCGGCATTTCGGCGAGCTGGGCGCGCGGGTCACCGCGCCGCTCGCCGGAGGCGAGGGGCTGATCGACATGCATTTCGACCCGGTGATGCTGCGACTGATTCAGCTGCTGAAAAAAGCGCAGCCGGCGTGCAAAACCGAGGACATCTTGTGGAGCTGCCATTTCATGTCGGGCGCGCTGGCGATCACGCTTGCTGGCGTGTGGCGCGCGGGAACGAAAACAAGCAAGGGCTGCGCAGTCTACGACCTCTCGGTCGCTAAAGAGCGACTGATTGGCTTCGTCGCCGCTGGCCTGCGCTACGGCCACAAAATAGCAACCGTTTAGCGTCTCAGGCCGCGGGCGCATGAACTGCGTTGTGTTCGGTCGCATTTGGGCTCAGACCTGTTCATAGCCCGAGCGCCGAAGCTGCCGCGTGCGTAGCCCAGAGGAAGTCCGCGCCGACCTTTTGTGACCAACTCAGCGCGGTGTGAGCGCTTGCCCGCGGCTCCGCCTCACTCCGCGAGTTCCTTGAGATAGGGTGACGGCCCGCCCTCGGCGATGAACCGGTTCACCCGCGCCTCAAGCACCGGCAGCGGCACACTGCCCAGGCTCAGCACCATGTCATGGAAGTTGCGGATGTCGAACTTCTCGCCGAGTGCCCTTTCCGCCTTGGCACGGCCACGCTGGATCGCAAGCTGGCCCAGATAGTAGCTCAGCGCCTGGCCCGGCCAGCCGATATAACGATCCACCTCAGTGGTGATTTCGTGCTCACTCAGCGCCGTGTTCTCGCGGAAATACTGCAGCGCCTGGTCGCGCGTCCATCCCTTGGCGTGAATGCCGGTATCGATCACCAGCCGCGCCGCGCGCCACGCTTGGTAGGATAGCATACCGAACCGCTCATACGGCGTACGGTAGAATTCCATCTCGTCTCCGAGCCGCTCGGTGTAGAGCGCCCACCCTTCGCCAAAGGCAGAGATGTAGCTGTTGCGCCGGAACGGCTTCAGCGTCGTGTTCTCGATCGACAGCGGCATCTGGAACGCATGTCCCGGCGCGCTTTCGTGGAGCGTCAGCGCAGGCAGCTGAAACAGCGGGCGCGACGAGAGATTGTAGGTGTTGACGAGGTACGTACCGGGCCCGCCGCGCCCGGCGGTGTAGAAGGGCGCGATATCAGGCGGCACCTCGATGATCGCGAACCGCTGCCGCGGCAGCCGGCCGAACCACTTGCCCGCCATCGCGTCGAAGCGCTTTGCGTGCCATGCGGCTTCCTTCATCAGCTCGTCGGCAGTTTTCGGGTAGAATCGGGGATCGGTTCGCAGAAACTTCAGAAACGCCGGCAGATCGCCGGCAAACTTCGCGTCCTTTTTCACCTGCTCCATCTCGGCGCGGATCTTAGCGATCTCGGCAAGACCGAGCGCGTGAATCGCGTCGGGCGTCATATCCAGCGTGGTAAAGGCGCGGATCCGGCTGCGGTAGTATGCCGCGCCATTGTCATAGCGCGTCGCTCCCAGCTCGTCCGTCATTCCGGGGAAGTAATCGGTGCGCAGGAACGACAGCAGCGTCTTGTGCGCGGGCACGATCTGCTCGGCGATGATCGTGCGTGCCTCAGCTTGCAGCGCTTCACGACGGTTGGCAGGCATCGCCGGCGGGAGCTTCGCGAAGGGTTGATAATAGACAACAGACGTCGGATCGGTCGCGGAGGCGATCGTCCCAACCGCCTTGTCGCGCCCCTTCATGATAACGGCCGGTGGCGTGAAGCCGCGCTTCAGGCCAAGCCGCATATTATCCGTCTGCTGCGCCAGATAGCGCGGCACGGCGCGCAGCCAGCTAAGGTAGCGGCGATAGTCCTTCTCACCGCCGGCGAAATCGCCCCGAGCGGCATAATGAAGGTCGCTCCAGAAGGCGCTATCGCCGTTCAGCGGCTTTTCCCATTCGCGGAACTGCTCTTCATCGATCTGCGCGGCGATCTGGGCGCGATAGACTTGCCAATCGATCAGCGTATCCGGCGACAGTCTCTTGGTATCGACAGCTTCGAGCTTCGCCAGCGTCCCCTTCCAATAGGTCAGCCGGCGCGCATGCGCATCGGCCGAGACATCAGGAAGACGATCGTCCACCACGCCGGGTCCGGATTCCGCAATCCCTTCACTCTGGCGCCAAGCCCATTCTGCCTGCCAGATGGCGTCAAAGGCAGCGTCGGCGGCGGTTGCGGCGGGGGCAGGGGCGGCGGCAGCGGCGATCAGGGCCAGCGGAGCGAGCAAAGGCATGGCAGACTAGGTGTCCGATCAGGCCCGTCCTCGCAAGCACTCACTCCTGCGAAATCGCGCCTCGCGTAGCTTTCTGCCGCCGCACATGCTCACGCCACACGATGTAGAGCCCCGACGCGATGATGATCGGCGCGCCAATCCAAGTGCTCGGCACCGGCAGCATCCCGAACATCAACCAGCCGAACAGGGTCGCCCAGAGGAGCGCGGTATAGTCCATCGGCACGACCAGGCTGACGGCGCCCAATTGCAGCGACCGCGTCATTGCGATCTGCGCCACGCCGCCGAGCAGCCCAATGGCGAGCAGCAAGGCCCACACCAGCGGCGGATGCGCCTTCACCGAAGAGGCATAGACCAGCGACAGCGGCACCAGCGACAGTGTGGAGAACCAGAAGACGGTCGTGAGCCCCGCTTCCGTCTTGCCGATGGTACGCAGCAGGATGGAGATGCAGGCGGTGCAGAACGCCGCACCAAGCCCGGTGGCTATTCCGAGCAGCGGGATGTGCCCGTCCCCCGGCTGCGTCACGATGAGCACCCCGATGAAGCCCGCAAGCACGGCGGCCCACCGCCGCCACCCCGTCGCCTCGTGAAGCACCAGTGCGCCCAGCACGGTCGCAAATATGGGCATGGAAAACCCGATCGTCGTCGCCTCTGCGAGCGGCAGGAGCAGCAACGTCCAGAAAGTCAGGGACATGGCGGTGAGCCCAATCACGCAGCGCAGCACATGCGCGCCGAAGCGCTGAGTCTTGAGCGAGGCGAAGCCCGGTCCTGTACCGACGATCGCTCCGACTAGCAGCGCTGCCCCGAATTGCCGCCAAAACAAGATCTCGCCGAGCGCCGCGCCATGCGCCTCCGCCAGTTTGATCACGACGTTCATTGTCGCAAACAGCGCGACGGAGGTTAGGCGCAGGCCGATGGCGTGCGAAAGAGACTCTGAGCCAACTGCCATCCAGCCCGCATATGGCAGGGCTGTAGCGATAGGAATGACTTATCTACAGCAGCCCGGCGGCTGCGACGACGCAGGCTTCCTTGTCGTACGGCGGTCGTTCGGCGGTGCGTTTGTCTCCGTTTTGGTTGCGAGAGTGGATTCTTGAGCCAAGTTCGACATACAGTAGATCGAGATGTTGAGCGTATTGAACGTGATGCGGTCGCTCATGAAACCTCCCCGTTTGTAGCTGTATTCATAATTTTCGTACAAGGTAGCGGGACTAGCATCTGAATGGAGAGATACGGCAATAAAGGTCCAGAATGGAGGAAATATATCGCCTCGCTTTCGGTGTGAATGTCGGACTGAAGGGCTCTGAGATCTGCTTGAGTTCAAAGCGGGTGGTTTGACTATCACGATGGTGCATCGCAGTGCTTGATGCGGGGTCCGATATTCGCACGATTAGATTTCTGAATAGGAGACGGCTCAGACCGCTTGAACGGCGGTGTCTCGTCGGGAAGTCGCTGGTCTGGTTGTACGTGCCTCCCAGCGCAACTCCCGCTTGGCAGCAGGGCTAAACCGCCGCTATCCGCGCCTGATGATCAAGCATGCACTCCCCGTCACGCGCGAGGCGGATTTCGCCGCCTGGTATCAGGCTGTCATTTCGGAAGCCGACCTCGCGGAGGAATCGGGCGTGCGCGGCTGCATGGTCATCCGGCCGTGGGGTTATGGCATCTGGGAACGCATCCAGCGCCTGCTCGACGATCGCATCAAGGCGACCGGCCACGAAAATTGCTATTTCCCGCTGTTCATCCCGCTCTCCTATTTCGAGAAGGAGGCCGAGCATGTCGAAGGCTTCGCGAAGGAGATGGCCGTTGTCACCCACCATCGCCTCGTCGCCGATGGCAAGGGCGGCCTGACCCCCGATCCCGAGGCGAAGCTGGAGGAGCCGCTGGTCGTTCGCCCAACCAGCGAAACGGTGATCGGCACCGCTTTCTCGCGCTGGGTGCAGTCGTGGCGCGACTTGCCCGTGCTCATCAACCAATGGGCCAATGTCGTCCGCTGGGAAATGCGCACCCGCATGTTCCTGCGCACCAGCGAGTTCCTCTGGCAGGAAGGGCACACGGCCCACGCCACCGCAGACGAGGCGCGCGAAGAGACGCTCAAGATGCTCGAAGTCTATCGCGACTTCGCCGAAAACTGCCTGGCGCTTCCGGTCATCGCTGGCGAGAAGCCGGAGAATGAGCGCTTCCCCGGTGCCGTCGCGACCTATTCGATCGAGGCGATGATGCAGGACGGCAAGGCGCTCCAGGCGGGTACCAGCCACTTCCTAGGCACCAATTTCGCCCATGCGCAGAACATCCGCTTCCAGAATGCGAACGGCGAGCTCGAATACGCCAACACCACCAGCTGGGGTGTGTCGACCCGCATGATCGGCGGCGTCATCATGGTGCATGGCGATGACGACGGCCTGCGCGTGCCGCCGCGCATCGCGCCGTGGCAGGTGGTGATCGTCCCCATGTTGCGCGACAAGCCCGAGGACGCCGAGCTGGTCGACTATTGCAAGGCGCTGCAGGCATCGCTCGCGCGGCAGACCGCGCTGGGTGAGCCGGTCCGCGCGCTGCTCGACCTTAAGCCCGCAAAGGCCGCGACGAAGCGCTGGAGCTGGGTGAAGAAGGGCGCGCCGATCATCGTCGAGGTCGGCCCGCGCGACATGGCGGGCGGCAACGTCTCGGTCGTTCGCCGCGATCGTTTGTACCGCGAGGACGGCAAGCTCGACAGCGCGATCGTCACGCGCGAGACGTTCGTCGAACAGGCCGGCGCAATGCTGGAGGACGTGCAGGTCGCGCTTCATGCAGAAGCGACCGAGCGGCTGAAGACCAGCATCAGCCCGGTCGATGACTGGGCCGGCGTCGAGGCCATGTTCGCCGACAGCGCAGCCAAGCCGGGCTGGGCCGATGTTGCGTGGTCGCGGCCGACTGGCGCGGAGCTGGATAAGGTGGTCGAGCGGCTGAAGGCGCTGAAGCTCACCATCCGCAACGCACCGATGGGGCAGACCGGCCATCCCGGCGCTGCCTGCATCTTCACTGGCGGTCTGGCGGTCGAGCGCGTGCTGATCGGAAGGTCCTACTGATGGCGATCTGGACCCGCCCGATCGAACTTGTGCAGCTTAATGCCCTAGGGGAGGGCGTTCTTCCCGGCCTGCTTGAGATCGAATTTACTGATTGTGGCGACGATTGGCTGCGCGCCCGGATGCCGGTTGGCAAGTAAGTGCACCAGCCGTTTGGGCGCCTTCATGGCGGCGCGTCGGTGGTGCTGGCCGAAACGGTTGCGTCGGTCGCGGGCGCAATGGCTGTTCCCGACGGCAAGGTCACGGTCGGCCTGGACATCAACGCGAACCACGTCCGCGCTGCCCGTGACGGCTACGTCCATGCCACCGCGCGGGCCGAGCAGCTCGGCCGAACGACGCAGGTATGGACGATCCGGATCGAGGATGATGCGGGAAAGCTCATCTGTCTTTCTCGAATGACCGCTGCGGTAATTGACGCGGCCGCGAGATAACGCACTCCGGCCAGAACTGTCCGATCTCGGCCGGATCCATTCCGCCCCACACCCAGGGTCAGACCAGCCGCGCGGTAAACCCTGACGAGTCTTGCCGGCCAGAACCGCTATCAGGAGCGGTGACGGAAACAGCCTCGGTCGGTAGCGCCGTGGATCGGCACATCAACTCCGGCGGAAGGTCATGTACCACACCTCGTGCCCTTGCTCCCTGGCTTTTCGCTCATACCGTGTCTCCGGCCAATCCGCCGGCCGCTCCAGGAAATCGCCGGGCCGCTCAGCAAGCCACGTGAAGTCTGAGCGCTGCGCCATGATCATCATCGACCAGCGGCAATATGTCGGATCATCGGTACCCAGTCGGAACTGCGCGCCTGGCTTCAGCTTGGCTGCAATCAGGTCAAGCGGGCCATGGTTCATCATCCGCCGCTTCGCGTGACGCGCCTTGGGCCAGGGATCGGGATGCAGCAGGTACACCGCATCCAGCGACCCGTCCGGCAGTCGCTCAGCGACTTCCAGGGCGTCGCCCATGTACAGGCGCACATTTCCGAGCGATCCGTCGCGGATATGGCCAAGCGCACCCACCACGCCGTTCAGGAAAGGCTCGCATCCGATGAAGCCGGTGTCCGGCCGGGCAGCCGCCTGGGCAGCGAGATGTTCGCCTGCGCCAAAGCCGATCTCTAGACGCAGCGGCCTCTCGTCCCCGAACAGGCGAACGGCGTCAATCGCTCCCTCAGGCACCGCCACCTTGGGCAGGAGATCATCGACAAGTGCAGCTTGTCCCTTGCGCAATTTGTGGCCCTGCGCGCGACCATAGAGCCGACGGATGGTGGCGGGATCGTTCATCGCCGGCTCGATAGCGTCACTCCGTCGCGGAGCAAAGCGGCACCAGCGTCGTTGGTAGCCGGCCATGGGAAAGAACAAGAACAAGGTCGAGCAGCTCGCCAAGGCCGAACACGAGTTGGTCGGGTCAGTCGCTGCCAGTCGCGAACGCAAGCCAGTGGCGTTCTTGGGTGCGGCAAGCGAGATTGCGGATCAGCCTCCGCTTGTCGCCTTGTCGCTGGCGACGATCGCGGCGGGTGCGTTGCTTCGCCGGCGCGACATCGCGCGGACCGGGGCGAGAATGCTCGTCGCACATGCCCTTGCGACTGGGGGCAAGACCATTTTGAAGCGCTCTATCGACCGCTCCCGGCCGGCCCAAGCGTTGGAGGATGGGGAAGCCAAGGTTGGAGCGGGCAGAGGCGCTGACGACACTGGGTTCAACTCCTTTCCCTCCGGTCACACCGCGGGAGCGGTTAGTGTTGCAGAGGCGGTCGCGCATACGGCGCCCGAGTTCGCCCTGGCCGCCCGGTCGAGCGCGGCCGCGGTCGCGGCTGTCCAGCTGCCGCGCGGTGCTCATTATCCCACCGACGTTGCAATCGGCGCGATCATCGGCTGGACCGCGGAACGCCTCGCAGGTTTTCTCGTCGACGCAGCCGAACGGGCATTGGACCGACTAGTGGAGCAGCGCCGCGACGACGCCGAAGCTCGCCGTCATTGAGTAGCCGTCGCCGGCGGTCACAAAGGCGAGTTGCGGTAGCCGCTCGTTGAGAATCCCCACGGACAGCTACCGCGAAGTCACGGAGTACGTCCGAAAAGCCATTCTCTCCCCATCTGAGCTCTACGTTGACGAGGTAATCAGGACGTCAACGCTGATCCACGAAGAGTTTTCTACAGGATCGTTCAATAGCGTACGCTCAAGGTGCCGAGCACCGTGCGCGGTGGGCCGTAGAAGCTCTGGTCGAAGGTCAACGCGCTGAGGTGACGGTGGTTCGTGACGTTGCGGATGTTCACGCTCACCGACAGCTTCTCGTTAAGCTCATACCGTCCCATCAGGTCCACCAGTGCGTAATCACCCTGTTCGAGCCGGATCGGATCACCCGCAGGCGTCAGGCCGCCCGGCTCGAAATAGAAGTCGCTCTGATACTGGACGGACGTACCCAGCTTGAGTCTCGGCAGCGCCGGCGGCGAATAGGTGATCTTCAGCCGGCCGAGGTTGCGGGGCACGAACGTGCGTTCGGGTTGATCATTCTGGCCGCGAATTCGCATCGTCGTGAAACCCCCGGTCGCTTGCAGGCCGGGGGCCAGCTCGCCGCCGAATTCGAGCTCGACGCCCTGCGACTTCGCATCGACAGGGACGAAGACGGTGCGGCCAAGCGCAGGGTCGAACTGGCCGAATGCCGTGTTGTTCTGCCGCGCCTGGAACAGCGCTGCGCTCGCATAAAGGCGGCCGCCGAACCATTCCCCCTTGATGCCCGCCTCAAGATTGTCGCCGACGATCGGCGGCAAGATCTCGTTGGTGGCGCTTACCTCGACTTGCGGACGGAAGATCTTGGCATAGCTGCCATAAAGGCTGAGGTTCGATGATAGGTCGAACGTCGCGCCGACGAATGGCGAGAAGCGCGAACGATCATAGGCTTGGGGTGTGTTATAGGACACGCCCTCGCTCGTGGCGTGGGTGTAGTTTCCGCCAAGCATGATCTTGAGCTGATCGGCAAGGTTCACACGCACTAGGCCATAAACCGTCTCGCGCACCGAATGCGTATCAAGGCTCAGCGTGTAGGGCGTCGGAAAATTTACGCGGGGGAACGCGCCGTCAAAGAAGGTGTCGAGCGACAGCGGGATGCCGACTTGGCTGTAATCGTAACTCGAATACTGGCGATAACGCTCCGCGCCGCGTTGAAGCCCAAGCACCACGTCGTGATCACGCCCGCCCACGGCCAGCTTGCCGCTGAGATAGGCGTCGATCGTCAGGTTGCGGGTCTGACCGCGAAACGCGCCGGGATAGCTGAAGATCGCCTTCGTATCGTCCGGTTTATCGGGATCGCCGAAGTCGATGCCGCCCGGTGCGCCGCGCACCGGATTGCCATAGACATAGAACAGCTGGTCGTCCTCGCTGTTGGCGCGGCGCAGTACGGACAGCTTTCCGGTCCAGCCATTGCCGAACTCATGTGTCAGATCCCCGAAGATCTGGCGTTCCACCACCCCCCAGGATGACCATTCCGGCGCATAGTTTGAGGTGCGATCGAATTCGAGCCGAGTCCCATCGGTATAATAAAGCGGGATGGCGCCCCACATCGCGCCACGGCTGCCGTGATCCTGATGGCCGTAGCCCGCGCTAAAAACGGTGTTGGGGCCGAGATCGGCCTCGACAATACTATAGCCGGTCCACCGGCGGAGGCCGTAGCGATCCAGGTGGCTATCCGTATCCAGGAATGCGCCGACGGCCCGGGCGCGAACGGAGCCATCCTGCGTCAGCGGTACGCTCACATCGGCATCCAACCGCAGACTGTCGTAAGAACCATATTGCACGCTCCCGGAGGCCTTGAGGTCTCGATAGGGGCGCTTGCGGATGAAATTGACCACCGCGGACGGATTGCCGGTGGGCGACAACAGGCCAGGTGCGCCGCGCACCACCTCAATGCGATCATACACCGCGGTGTCAATCGAGCCCGTCTGGATACCGAAGGAGAACGGAAGGCCTATGCCGTCGATCTGAAAGGTCTGAATGTCGAAGCCGCGCGCCGAGTAATAGATACGGTCGGTATCTGAGGTGAGCACGCTGACACCCGGCACCGTGTTGAGCAGCGCATTCACGTCGTTGAGCTGGAAATCCTCGATTTGAGCCCGGGTGACGACGCTGATCGACTGGGGGGTCTCGCGCTGGCTCATCTGGATGCGCGTGGCGGTACGCTGCGTCTGAACGCCGTAGTTGTTGCTGCCTTCACTGCGCTGACCCGTGACCACGATGTCGTCGTCACGCTGCGGCTCCGGCGTGGTCTCCGCAGGAACGACAGCGGCGGCAGCACTCGCCAGCAACACGCTTATGACACTCATTACGCCCTCCCGGAATCAGTCCGCAGCCGGTTAGAAGGGCAGTTCCGCTATTGCAACCGACTTTCATTATCGTGTTGATATGTTGAGCGCGCCTCAGTGCCTTTCGAAAACCTGCTCGGTCGGACCGGTCAGCCGACAGTTCAGAAACGCAGGCGTTCGTTCAAGCCACCGGATAAGGCGTGAGCGTCGCGCGGTTCTCGTCGGCGGCGACGGGTCGGCCAATCATCGGAAACGCGCGCTGTGGGCAGGCCGTTCGCTCGCACACCTTGCAGCCGACGCCTATTGGCGTGGCCGCGCTCGGATCCGTGAGGTCGAAGCCGCGCGAATACACGAGCTTGGGCGCGTGCCGGATGTCACAACCCAAAGCGATGGCGAACGTCTTGCCCGGTTCGCCAAATGCGCCCGCAGTCCGACGGACGGTGCGCGCCACCCAGAGGTACGTGCGACCGTCGGGCATTTGCGCGACTTGGCGGAGCACGCGGCCGGGCTGTACGAATGCCTCGTACACCTTCCACAAGGGGCAGCTGCCGCCGACCCGCGAGAAGTGGAAGTCCGTCGCCGATTGGCGCTTGGAAATATTGCCCGCGCGGTCGACGCGGATGAAGAAGAAGGGCACGCCGCGCGCCTCGGGGCGCTGGAGCGTGGAAAGGCGATGGCAGATCGTTTCGAACCCCACCCCGAAGTGGCGGCCGAGCCTTTCGATGTCATAGGCTTGCGCTTCGGCCGCCGCGAGGAAATCGCCGTAGGGCAGGAGGAGCGCGCCAGCGAAGTAATTGGCAAGGCCGATGCGGGCCAACCGGCGTGCCTCAGGGCCGGTGAGGATCGGATCGTCGGCTAAACGATCGATCAGGTCACCAAGTTCGAGAAAGGCAAGCTGCGTGGCCATCTGGAACGCCTGTTGCCCGGGGCGAAGGTCCGGCGAGACGTGCAACGTGCGGCTCGCGGGATCGTAGCGGCGCTGGACGGCGCCCGGCTCCGCGAGGGCGATGGTGATGCCATGTCGGTCCTTCAGACGCGCGATCAGGCCGGCGTGCACGCGACGGGGCGCGAAGCCGGCGTCACGGTAGAGCTGTTCCGCTGCCTGATCGAGCGGCTCGATATGATTGTAGTTGGCATAGAACAGCTCGCGCACCTGTTCGAAGGGCATCCGCGCACCACCGCCCTCGATCCACTGATCGCCAAGCTGCGCCGCCATCGCCTCGTTGCGCTCGGTGAGATCGCGTTGGCGGCGATGGAGCGCGATCAGCGTGCGGGCAACCGCGGGCATGTTGGTGACGAGTTCGCGGATCTCGGCAAGCGCGATCGGCTCGGGCGCTTCGGTCAAGCTCTCGCGCAGATCGGTGATGAGCCGCGCTTCCTCGTCTTCGGAGAAGAGCTGAACGTCGATGCCGAAGACCTGATTGATCTTAAGCAGGACGGGGACGGTAAGCGGGCGCTGGTTCTGCTCGATCTGGTTGAGGTAGCTGGTGGAGATACCCAGCGCGGCCGCAAGTTCGACCTGTTTCAAGCGGCGTTCTTCGCGGAGGCGTCGCAGGCGCACGCCCATGAAGGTTTTCCGCATTTTGCTTCCTTCGCAGCGGGTGAGGGAAGGCGAATTTTAGCGCTTTGCGGATGTTGCGAACAGACGCGTCATGCCGGCCTTGTGCCGGCATCCAGGGTGCCGCGGTTCCAACGCTTGTGGAGTGTGCGGATGGCTGGATGCTAGGACAAGCCCGGCATGACGATTGAGGCGGTCGGCTCCCTCACCCACTGCCGTCATCCCGGACTTGATCTGGGATCCCGCTCCCCTTCTTGTACCGTCGGCGAAGACAGCGGGACCTCGGGCGGAGGGCCGGGGCGACGTGGGTAATTGGAGGGGCCTTAACCCTCCTGCGGCATCACCGGAACGACTGTCTTGATGATGCTGGCGTCGAGTTCCTCGAAGTCGTGCAGGCCGATCGTGTCGTAAAGCTCCTGACGCGTCTGCATGCGGTCGACGTACTTATGAGTGCCGCCGTTTTCCTTGATTGAGGCGTAGAGCTCCGCCTGCGCCTTGTTGGCGACGCGCAAGCTGGAAACCGGCCAGATCACCATCTTGTAGCCCATCTCCTCGAACTCGGTCGCGGTGTAGAAGGGCGTCTTGCCGAACTCGGTCATGTTGGCGAGCAGCGGCACGTTCGGCATCGCATTCGCGAACTTCTCGAACATTGCGCGTGTGTTTAGCGCCTCGGGGAAGATCGCGTCGGCGCCGGCGTCGACATACATTTTGGCGCGATCGACCGCGGCGTCGAAGCCTTCCACGCCGGCGGCATCGGTGCGGGCGACAATGACGATGTCACGCGCGGCTTTCTTCGCAGCGGCAACTTTGGTCGCCATGTCCAGCGCCGAGACGAGGTTCTTGCCATTCAAATGGCCGCACTTCTTGGGCAGGATCTGGTCCTCGAGGTGAACGGCGCCAGCGCCCGCATCCTCAAAGGTGCGGACCATGTGCATCACGTTCAATGCCTCGCCGTAGCCGGTGTCGCCATCGACGAGCAGCGGGAGGCCCGATGAGCGGACGATCTGGCGGATGAAGAAGGCGACTTCATCGACCGTGATGATGCCGAGATCGGGCAGACCCATCGAAGCGGTCATCGCCGCGCCCGAGAGGTACAGGCCATCGAAGCCGGCGTTGCGCGCCTGGATCGCGGCCTGGCCGTTGTGCGCGCCGGGCAGCTGGAAGATGCCGGGGCGCTCAAGGGCGGCGCGGAAGCGCTTGCCGGCGGATTCGGTGGGGAGGTCGGAGGCGAGGAGGTAGGGCATTGGTGGTCCTTGTTTATTCGACGTCGCGCTTAGGCGGCATTAGCATTGGCAGCTTGGCGCGGCCAACCTGACGATAGCCGCGTCTCCGATCCTCGATGTGGCCCTAGCGCTTACTTCCGTTCGGCCAGCGGCACCCACTGGAGGTCGTCGGGGCCGGTGTAGTTGGCGGAGGGGCGGATGATCTTGTTGTCTTCGCGCTGTTCGATGACGTGCGCGGCCCAGCCCGAGGTGCGGGCGATCACGAAGAGCGGCGTGAACATCGCGGTGGGGATGCCCATCATGTGATAGGAAACGGCCGAGAACCAATCGAGGTTCGGGAACATCTTCTTCACTTCCATCATCACCGATTCAAGCCGATCGGCGATGTCGTACATCTTGGTCGAGCCAGCCTCGTCCGACAGCTTCTTGGCGACGCGCTTGATGACGACGTTGCGTGGATCGCTGATGGTATAGACCGGGTGGCCGAAGCCGATGATGACTTCCTTGGCTTCCATGCGCTTGCGGATGTCGGCTTCGGCGTCGTCCGGGTTCTGGTACCGCTTCTGGATTTCGAACGCGACTTCGTTGGCGCCGCCGTGCTTGGGGCCGCGCAGCGCGCCGATCGCGCCGGTGATGCACGAATGCATATCCGACCCAGTGCCGGCGATGACGCGGCTGGTGAAGGTGGAGGCGTTGAACTCATGTTCGGCGTAGAGGATCAGCGAGGTGTGCATCGCCTGCACCCAGCTCTCGCTTGGCTCTTCGCCGTGGAGCAGGTGAAGGAAGTGGCCGCCGATCGAGTCATCGTCGGTCTCCACGTCGATTTCGACGCCGTTGTTCGACAGATGATACCAATAAAGCAGCATCGAGCCGAGGCTGGCCATCAGCCGGTCGGCAATGTCGCGCGCGCCAGGCGTGTTGTGATCCTCCTTCTCCGGCAGCGCGCAGCCGAGCGCCGAGACGCCGGTGCGCATGACGTCCATCGGGTGAGCGGCCGCGGGGAGGGCGGCGAGCGCCTCCTTGACGGCGAGCGGCAGGCCGCGCAGCGCCTTCAGCTTGGTCTTGTACGCCTTCAGCTCGGCAGCGTTCGGCAGCCAGCCATGCACGAGTAGGTGAGCGATCTCCTCGAACTCCGCGGCTTCCGCGAAATCGAGGATGTCATAACCGCGATAGTGCAGATCGTTGCCGGTGCGGCCGACGGTGCAAAGCGCGGTATTGCCGGCAGTGACACCCGAGAGGGCGACGGACTTCTTCGGCTTCAAGGTGGGAGCGGCGTCGGTATCGGTCATGCTCTTTCGATCCTCTTTCTGCTTTTCCATTCGCCCTTGGGAGGGCGCGTCACGGCGCTGCTGCCGCGGCAGCTGGTTAGAAGCTGCCCTCCGGCACGCGGACGTGGCCCTCCATCAGGATGCGCGCGCTTCGGCTCATGATCGCCTTGGTAACGGTCCACTGGCCGTCGACCTGCTTTGCTTCCGCACCGACGCGCAACGTACCCGAGGGGTGCCCAAAGCGGACGGCCTGACGCTCGCCACCGCCGGCTGCCTCGTTGACGAGCGTGCCCGGCACCGCTGCGGCGGTGGCGATGGCGACCGAGGCGGTGCCCATCATCGCGTGATGGAGCTTGCCCATCGACAGCGCGCGGACGAGCAGGTCGATATCGCCGGCCTTCACGATCTTGCCACTGGATGACGGGTAATCCGTGGGTGGCGCAACAAAGGCGATCTTGGGCGTGTGCTGGCGCTTGGCGGCCTCGTCTGGCGTCTTGATCAGGCCCATCTTCATCGCCCCGATCGTGCGTAGCGCCTCGAACCGGCGGAGTGTGTCGGGATTGGTGTTGATCGTCTCGCGAAGCTCGGTGCCGGTGAAGCCAATGTCGGCGGCGTTGACGAAGATCGTCGGGATGCCGGCGGTGATCATCGTCGCCTTGAGCTTGCCGCCGGGAACGATCTCCTCCGGTACGTCGAGTTCGTCGACGAGATTGCCGGTGGGGAACATCGAGCCGCCCTCCTCGCCATCATCGGCGGGGTCGATGAACTCCAGCACGATCTCGGCCGCCGGGAAGGTGACGCCGTCGAGCTCGAAGTCGCCGGTTTCCTGCACTTCCCCGCTTGCGACGGGGACGTGAGCGATGATCGTCTTGCCGATGTTCGCCTGCCAGATGCGAACGGTGCACATGCCGTCCTCTGCGCGGTTCGCATCAACATAGCCCGCGTGGATCGCAAAGGCGCCCGCGCCGGTGGAAAGATTGCCGCAATTACCCGACCAGTCCACGAAATCGGTGTCGATCGACACTTGGCCGTAGAGATAGTCGACGTCGTGATCGGGCTGGCTGCTCGGTGAGATGATCACGCATTTGCTGGTGCTGGACGTCGCTCCGCCCATGCCGTCGATCTGCGCGGCATAAGGATCGGGGCTGCCGATGACGCGCTGGAACAGCTTGTCACGCGCCGGCCCCGGCGTGCGGGCGGCCTCGGGCAAATCCTCCAATCGGAAGAACACGCCCTTGCTGGTGCCACCGCGCATATAGGTGGCGGGAATGCGGACTTGGCCGGCCATCATGCGGCTTCCGCTTCGGAGGCGAGGAAATCCTGCGCGAACCGTTGAAGCACGCCACCAGCCTCGTAGATCGAGCCTTCCTCGGCCGTATCGATGCGGCAGGTCACGGGCACTTGCACCGTCTCGCCGGACCGGCGGTGGATGACCAACGTGAGGTCGGCACGCGGACGACGTTCGCCGATCACATCATAGGTCTCGGTTCCATCCAGGCCGAGCGTCAGGCGTGTGGTGCCCGGCTTGAACTCGCACGGCAGCACGCCCATGCCGATGAGGTTGGTACGGTGAATGCGCTCGAAGCCCTCAGCGACGATCGCCTCGACGCCCGCAAGGCGGACGCCCTTGGCGGCCCAGTCACGCGAGGAGCCCTGGCCGTAATCCGCACCGGCGATGATGATCAGCGGCTGCTTGCGCTGCGCGTAGGTCTCCATCGCTTCCCACATGCGCATGACAATGCCGTCTGGCTCGACCCGGGCAAGGCTGCCGCGCCTTACCTGGCCGTCGACCACCGCCATTTCGTTAACGAGCTGCGGGTTGGCAAAAGTGGCGCGCATGGCGGTCAAGTGATCGCCGCGGTGCGTGGCGTAGGAGTTAAAGTCTTCCTCGGGCACGCCCATCTTTGCCAGATACTCGCCCGCCGCCGAGGTCGGCAGGATCGCGTTCGACGGCGAGAGGTGGTCGGTCGTGATGTTATCCGGCAGGATCGCCAGCGGGCGCATGCCCTTCAGCGTGCGCGGGTGTGCCGCCAGCGCGCCAACGCCCTCCGTATCCCAATAAGGTGGGCGGCGGATGTAGGTCGACATCGGGCGCCAATCGTAGAGCGGGCTGATCTTCTCCGCTGACCGCGAACGCGCGCCGAACATTGGCTCATAAACCTTGCGGAACTGCTCGGGCTTCACGTGCGCGGAGACGATTGCGTCGATTTCTTCGTCGGTGGGCCACAGATCCTTCAGGCGGATCTCCGCGCCATCTACAACGCCCAGCACGTCCTGCTCGATATCGAAGCGGATCGTGCCCGCGATCGCATAGGCCACCACCAGCGGCGGCGAGGCGAGGAACGCCTGCTTGGCATAAGGATGGATGCGCCCGTCGAAGTTGCGGTTCCCCGACAGAACGGCGGTGGCATAGAGATCGCGACCGATGATCTCCTGCTGGATCTTGGGATCAAGCGCACCGGACATGCCGTTGCACGTCGTGCAGGCAAAGCCGACGATGCCGAAGCCGAGCTTTTCCAGCTCGGGCAGCAGGCCGGATTCCTCCAGATAAAGCCGCGCGACGATCGAGCCGGGCGCGAAGCTGGTCTTCACCCACGGCTTGCGGATGAGCCCGAGATCGTTCGCCTTCTTCGCGAGCAGGCCGGCGGCAACGACGTTGCGCGGGTTCGACGTGTTGGTGCAGCTCGTAATCGCCGCAATGATGACGGCACCGTCGGGCAGCAGCCCCTCGCGCTCCTCGGCCTGCGCCGCTTCGAGCCCGACCGCGACGCCGCTTTCCACGAGCGACGAGGTGGGCAGGCGGCGATGTGGGTTGGACGGGCCGGCGAGGTTACGCACGACGCTCGACAGGTCGAATTCGAGGACGCGTTCATACTGCGCCGTCTTCAACGCATCGCCCCACAGGCCGGTGTGCTTGGCGTACGTTTCGACGAGCTTGACCTGCTCCGTCTCGCGGCCGGTGAGCAGGAGGTAGTCGATCGTCTGCTGGTCAATGTAGAACATCGACGCGGTGGCGCCATATTCCGGGCACATATTGGAAATGGTCGCGCGGTCGCCGATCGTCAGGCTTTCAGCGCCTTCGCCGAAGAATTCGAGCCACGCACCGACGACACGCTCCTTGCGGAGGAATTCGGTGATGGCGAGGACGATGTCGGTGGCGGTGATGCCGGGCTGGCGCTTGCCGGTCAGCTGCACGCCGACAATGTCGGGCAAGCGCATCATCGAGGCGCGACCGAGCATCACCGTTTCGGCCTCCAGCCCGCCGACACCGACGGCGATCACGCCGAGTGCGTCAACGTGCGGGGTGTGGCTGTCCGTGCCGACGCAGGTGTCGGGGAAGGCGACCCCGTCGCGCAGCTGGATGACCGGCGACATCTTCTCAAGATTGATCTGGTGCATGATGCCGTTGCCGGCCGGGATCACGTCGACGTTCTGAAACGCTTCCTTGGTCCATTCGATGAAGTGGAAGCGGTCTTCGTTGCGGCGATCCTCGATCGCCCGGTTCTTATCGAAAGCCTGCGGGTCAAAGCCGCCATGCTCAACGGCCAGACTGTGATCGACAATCAACTGCGTGGGCACCACCGGGTTGACCTTGGCCGGGTCACCGCCCTGATCGGCGATCGCGTCGCGCAGACCCGCGAGATCGACCAGCGCCGTCTGTCCCAGGATGTCGTGGCACACAACGCGCGCAGGATACCAGGGGAAGTCGAGATCGCGCTTGCGCTCGACCAGCTGGGTCAGCGCATCGGTGAGCAGCGCAGGGTCGCAGCGACGGACGAGCTGCTCGGCAAGCACGCGCGAGACATAGGGGAGGCCATCATAGGCACCAGGGCGGATCGCCTCGACCGCTTCGCGCGTGTCGAAATAATCGACACTCGTGCCGGGGAGCTGTTTGCGGAAAGCTTTGTTCATGGGCGAATCTCTACCTGGCGTTGCTCGGCGCACAGGAACGAGACTCTCACCCGGGCGTGCGCGTCGCTTCGTACGATCACGTTCCCACCATTTGTGCATTATCCGCAACGGCGCAACCCGTATGGCCCTGCTAAAGGGCGAAGATCGGCGAATGCGCGCGAACTGGCCTGCGAACTTTGCGAAGGCGGTGGCTTGTTTTGCCCTTGCCGCGGACTTCCCTTATGTCGTCGCATCATGACCGACATCGAACGCCCGCTCCTCACCCCGCCCGACGGCCACAAGAAAGTGCTGCTGCACAGCTGCTGCGCGCCCTGCTCAGGCGAGGTGATGGAAGCGATGACGGCGAGCGGGATCGATTACACGATCTTCTTCTACAACCCGAACATCCATCCCAAGGAGGAGTATATCCTCCGCAAGGAGGAGAATATCCGCTTCGCGGAGAAACACGACATCCCGTTCGTCGATGCCGATTACGACACGGTGAATTGGTTCAAGCGGGCCAAGGGGATGGAGCAGGCGCCGGAACGGGGCGTGCGCTGTACCATGTGCTTTGACATGCGTTTCGAGCGGACGGCGCTGTATGCGCATGAGAACGGCTTTCCCGTCATCACCTCGTCGCTCGGCATCTCGCGCTGGAAGAACATGGCGCAGATCAACGACTGCGGCGAGCGCGCTGCCGCGCATTATCCGGATCTCAGCTATTGGACGTTCAACTGGCGCAAGGGCGGCGGTGCGGCGCGGATGATCGAGATTTCCAAGCGGGAGCAGTTCTACCAGCAGGAATATTGCGGCTGCGTCTATTCGCTGCGCGATACCAATGCGCATCGCGTGTCGCAGGGGCGGCCCGAGATCGAGATTGGCAAGCTGTTCTACGGCGTTGATGAAGAGGCGTGATGTTGCGCCGCCTCTTCAGGTGATCTCGTACCAGACGGGCGATTGCTCAAGGAGCGATTCTGCCGAGTAGCGCACGCCTGAGGGGAACAGGACCGCCGTACCGGGCTGCGCCGCGCCGTGGAGCGTCACTGCGCAGCGCAGAATGCGCTCGCCGTGCCGTCGTTCAAAGGCGAGCAGGCGGTCGGACCCATCGCCCTCGATGATCGCCGGCTCGTAGCTGCCGCTGGCGAAGAGGGCGGTATGAGATCGGCGCGCCTGAAGCAGATCGTAAAGCAGTCGCAGCTTGGGCGGCGGGGCGCTGAGCGCAGCGGAACGGGCGGCATAATCGACCGGGCGCCGGTTGTCCGGATCCACCAAACTCAAGTCCGCTAGCTCGTTTCCCTGATAAAGGTCGGGCACGCCAGGCAGGGTGCAACGGAGCGCCACCTGGATCAGGCTGTTGCGGTTTGCCGCATGGCCGATTTCCGCCAGGAACGCATTCATTGCGCCCACGAACCGGCCATTATCGATCAACGCTCTAGCGAGATCGTTGCAGCGTCTTTCGTAGACCTCATCAGGAGCCTCCCAGGAGGAGCGCAGCTTCGCCTCCCGTAGCGCCTTGCTCTGCCATGCAGCGATGCGGTCCGCGAAGTCCTCCTCGGAAGCGGCAGGCCAGGCGCCCAGCAGCGATTGGAACAGCATGTAGCGATCGCCGCGGTCCACCCCGTTGGAGTAAGGCGCGGCGATCCGCTCCCATTCAGCAACCGCCTCACGCCAGCGCGCCGGCGTTTCGCTCAGCACCGCGAGGCGAGCGCGCGTGTCTTCACCACGCTTGTGATCGTGCGTGGCGGTGGTGAGCATCGCTTGCGGCCAGTGCTTCGCCCGCGCCTGCATCCGCTGATGGAAGGCGGCTGGAGAAAGCGCCATCACCCCGGCGTCAAAGCCGACGTCATTGCGCGACAGAAGGCGGCCGTAACGATAGAACGCGGTGTCCTCGAGCGCCTTTGCTGCGATCGGAGCGGACAATTGCTGGAAACGGCGCACAGCCTCGGCTTTTTGCGCTGCTTGGCCAGGACCACCGCCGGCGAGCCACTCAAGGATCTGGTCCACTACGGCGGCTTCGCCGGGCGGCACGTGGGGTTGCACGCGCGCACGCACCACTTCGCGCACGGGCTCGTCACTGGCGGGCGCGTTGGGGCCGTAGGTGCGGTACACCGGAAACACCCACAGCAATCGCTCCACCGCGCGGCGGAGCATGGACCGCGTCATCCCTTCAGGCGCGATGGCCGCGAATGCGTCGACGCAGCCCTCCAGTTGACCGGTGAACTGCCACGCAAGAAGCTGCTGGCGGGCAAGCAACTCCTCGGACTGCAGATCGGGGGATCGCCCGCTGATCTCGTGCCACAACGCACTGAGCGACTCGGCGCCGGTTGAATCGTGCAACACGGCCGTGACTTCTTCCATGAAGTCATAGCCGCTGGTGCCATCTACCTGCCATTCTTGAGAAAGTGTCTCGTCGGGACCGAGGATCTTTTCGATAACGATCCAAGCAGGACCGGACGGCGCATCTGCTGGGCGGGGCGAGCCGTCGAGCCGCTCTCTCAAGGTGCGACAATAGCCGAGAGGGTCGGTTAGTCCGTCGACGTGATCGACGCGCACGCCGTCGATCAATCCTTCGGCGTAGAGGCGGAGGTACAGGGCGTGCGTGCGTTCAAATACTTCCGGGTCTTCGATCCGAACGCCGGCGAGTTCATTAATCGCAAAGAAGCGACGCCAGTTGAGCTCGTCGTTCGCAGTGCGCCAATAAGCCAGGCGATAGTGCTGCCGCGCTAGGAGGGTCTCGAGGGGGAGCTGATCGGGTGCGTCCTGATCGTCATCCCGGATTGGGAACCGCGTTTCGTTGTAGGCAGTTATCCACCACCGTTCCTTTTCGCGATGAAGTCCTATCGCGCCGTCCGCAATTGCCTGGGTCAGTGAGCTGCCGAGCACAGGCAAGACAATCTGGCGTGACCAGTCGATGTCGAAGACGGCGGCGTAATCACTGTTGCGTCCGTGGCGAAGGACGTCGTTCCACCAGGGATTGGTGGCACCGGCGACGCCCATGTGATTGGGCACGATATCGATGATCATGCCCATGTCGCGGCTGCGCAGCGCTTTCACCAGGCTCCGGAACGCTTCCTCACCGCCAAGTTCGGGGTTGATCCGGGTGGGATCGATCACGTCGTAGCCGTGGGTGGAGCCGGGCGCGGCGGTGGTGATCGGGGACGCGTAGATGTGGCTGATCCCGAGCTGGTCGAGATAGGGGACGATCGCCTCCGCGTCCGCGAAGGTGAAGCCTTTGTGGAACTGCAGGCGGTACGTGGCGCGGGGAATCATACGGTCTTTGTCCTTGCCAACAGGCCTAACCGATGTTCCGTATGTGCTTGATCCAGAAGCACTCCCGTCTCGCCAGGCATGCGGCGGCGCCAGTTCGGATGCTCGTCAACGGTGCCGGGTAGGTTGGGTTGTTCGTCCAGGCCGAGCAGGTCCTCTAGCGGCAGGATCATCAGGGGTGAGGGGGCAGCCGCGACAGCTTCCAGCACGTTGTCGAGCGGTGGCTCCGCGGGCGGGGCGCCATCGCCGCCGAGCGCCTGCCACAGGGAGGCGCGTTCCTCCGCCCGGCCCTGCATCGCATCGGGTGCTGGCTTGCCACTGATCCTGGCGCGCCAGTCGAGGTCGCGGCCCTGCCACCAGCCCACGAAAGTGGGGGTGTCGTGCGTTCCCGTCATCGCGATAGCGTCCGTATCCCATTGTTCTGGCGGGATGAACTGGCCATCGCTGTCGCGCTCGAACGGTAGCACGCGCATGCCGAACATGCCGCGGCGGGAGAGATCCGCGCGCAGACCCGGTGGCACCGTGCCGAGATCCTCGGCGATGACGATGGCATTCGCGCGATGTGCCTCGATTGCAACGATATTCTTCAGGGTTTCGCCGGGCATGTCGAGATAGGCGCCGTCCGCGGCGGTGGCGCCATCGGGCACGATCCAGAGACGATCGAGGCCAATCGCGTGATCGATGCGGAGGCCACCGGCATGCCGAACGGCAGTCCGGACCGTATTGATAAACGGGGAAAAACCGCTGCGTTGGAGCGCATAGGGATCGAGCGCGGAGATGCCCCAATTCTGCCCATCGGGGCCAAGCGGATCGGGGGGCGCGCCGATGCTGACCCCGGTGAGCAGGTCTTCGCGCCGGCTCCAGCCGTGGCTGCCCGCCCGATCGGTGCCGACGGCGAGGTCAGCGATCAATCCAATCGCCATGTGACTGCGAGCACTTCCTTGAGCGCTTGCAAGTCCTTGGCCGGCCAACCATTGAAGGAATATGAAGAAGGAAACGTCATCGGCATGGTCCGCGGCGAACTTCTCAACGGCAGGGCCATTAGGATCTTGATACTCCGCCGGCCAATCGGGCCAGCCGGCGCCGCCGAGGCGGGCATGCAGGGCATCGAAGCGGGCGTGCGCGGTGAGATCCGGCCCGTTTTCGGCCTCATATGCGTCGACCTCGGCCTCGACGCGAACCTTGTTGGCCACATACACTTGGCGCAGGTGGGCGAGCCGCGCCGCGCCCGCACTGGGCCAGTCGATGAGGTCGGGAGAAGCCTCCGCCGGGAACGGCGCGCCGATCAGCGATGGGTCGGCGAGCATCACATTGTGGTACAGGCGCGACGACGGGGCGTACGGGCTGAACCGGCTCGGGTCTGCTGGAAAGAGCGCGTGGGTCGGGCTGATCGCCAGCGCCGTTGCGCCGGCGCGCCCGAATGCGTCGGCGGCGTCCGCCAACGTGCCGTAATCACCATAAGCCGATGCGCGGCCGTCACGCAGGGAGGGGATCTGCACCGCAACACCCCAGCCGCGCTCGGGCGGCTGCGGGCAACGCGCGGGCGCCACCGCGATCGTGTAACGGCGCCGGCCGACCGACAGTTGATGATAGCCGACCACGTCGATCGCGTCACTGCCGAGCGCCAACGTCCGCGCCGTGCCATCTTCCAACGTCAGCCCGGCCGTGCCGGTGAGCCCGCCCGGCACGTGGATGGGTTCCCCGCACGTGATCGACAGGAACGGAACCTCCGGCGGCGTGGTGTCGAGACAGGCGAGCAGGGCGGCAAGAACCGAGTCCTCGACCTGCTGGGCACGCCCGGCGGCGTCCGTCCAATCGCGCCTCAGGCCAACGGCGGCGGCTGCGGCGTGGAGGTCGGTCACTCGATCCACGCGATGAAGCGATTGTCGGTGGTGAACAGGATGCCGGGGCGTCCTCCGCCCTGTGTTGCGTCGGTGGCGGGTTGCGGGTCCCCGGCGCGCTGCTCAGCCTGGAAGGGTGGTGCTGGAAGTGGTGCCGGCGCTTCGGATAGGTCCACCGCCATCGTGAGAATGGCGCCGTCGTTGAGCCGCCAGCGGGCGGTGACTGCCGCGGTGCCGGTGGCCTCCGCACCGAGGCTTTCGAGGCTTCCGCCCTGGGGCGCTGAGGTCGTCATGGGAGCCGCCATACCGGATGAGGCTGCCCGATCTTCGCCGGTGAGGGAAGCAGAGGCGTCCGGGAAGGATTCGGACCCGTCCGGGAGTGGCGCGGGGGCTTTGGTCAGCCGCGGAACGATGTGCAGGCGGCGCAGGCGGAGCAGGTCGCGGTAGAAGGCCCGCCATGCCGGGGCATCGGGGCCGGGGCGCGGGACGGAGGCGTCAAAGGTGCTGGCCGCGTTGGGATCGGGGATCGCTGCGCGGGCTTTCTCGTCGGCGAAGGCGGCGAACTTGGAGAATTCCCGGCGCCGGCCTTCGCGCACCGCATCGGCAAGCTCGTCGTGGAAATCGGTGAAGAACAGGAAGGGGCTCTCGCTTCCTTCCTCCTCGCCCATGAACAGCATCGGGATCTGCGGGGCGAGCAACATCAGCGCGGTGGCAGCCCGCAGCTTGGCCGGATCGGCGAGCAGCGTCAGGCGCTCGCCCAGCGCGCGATTGCCGACCTGATCATGGTTCTGGAGAAAGCTGACGAACCGGGTTGGCGGCAAGTGCCCGCTGGGGGTGCCGCGCGGTCTGCCGTCGTGGTTGGGCGAGGGGTCGCCCTGGTAGATGAAGCCTTCGGAGAGGCAGCGGGCCAGGCGCTCGGCGGGCTTTTCAGCGAAATCACCGTAATAGGCGCTGGTTTCTCCGGTGAGGAGCACGTGGAGGACGTTGTGGAAATCGTCGTTCCACTGCGCGTCATAGGCGCCTGGGCGCACGCGGTCCGCGTCGTTGGCCTCGTTTTCGAGCACGAGATGGACGTGGCGATCCGGCAGCGTGGCGCGGATTTCGGCGGCCATGGTGTCGAGGAAAACCGGGTTGTCGATCGCGTGGACGGCATCGAAGCGCAGGCCATCGAAGCGATAGTCGCGCAGCCACATCAGCGCGTTGTCGATGAAGAAGCGCGCGACGGGCGGCTCGTCCACGGCGACTGCACCGCCCCACGGCGTCGCCACATCGCGGTGAAAGAAGCGGTCGGCGTAAAGCCCGAGGTAATTACCCTCGGGCCCGAAGTGATTGTACACCACGTCGAGGAAGACGCTGAGCCCGAGTTCGTGCGCCGCATCGATGAGCGCGCGCAGCTCGTCGGGGGAGCCATAGGCCTCGTGCACGGCATAGGGCAGCACGCCATCATAGCCCCAGCCGCGGTCGCCAGCGAAGGCGTTGATCGGCATCAGCTGGATCGCGGTGACGCCGAGCGCGGCGATCGCGGGAAGACGCTGGAGAACGCCGCTGAAGCCGCCGAGGATGCCGGCGTGCAGCTCCATGAAGACCATCTCGTGCCAGGGGCGGCCACGCCAATCGACCGTTCGCCAGTCATAGGTATGGTCGGGCACCACGCTGTAGCCGTGAACGCCGCCGTCTTGCCGGCGAGAGGCGGGATCCGGAACGGCGGTGTCGCCGATCCTGAAGCGGTAGCGGGTGCCGGCGCCGACGGGCTGTTCGGCGACGAACCAGCCGTCCCCCGCCGGGCGCATCGGGGCATCGGCGCCACCGCATTCCAGCATCACCGCGTCGGCATTCGGCGCCCAGAGGGAGAAGCGCGTGGTCCCGTCAGCGAGCGTCTCGGGGCCCCAGCCGGTCACGCGTCCCATGCGCTGGTCCATCGCAGGAGCACGGCACCTTGCGGCGCTACTTCATATTCGTTCTCGATCTCCAGCTCCCCCTGATCGGGCTTGGCGCTGTCGATCAACACAGTGCGGCGGGTGTCGGGCAGGGGCAGGCGGAAGGTGATCGGCTCGCTGCTGGCGTTGAGGAGCAGCGATACCGCCTCGACTTCGCCGGCCTCGTTCATCGCGGCGCGGCGCATCATCAGCGCGCGGCCTTCGGGATTCTGCCAATCCTCGTCGCTGAGCCGCTCGCCACGCTCATCCCACCATTCGACATCGTTGACGCCGTGGCCGGGGGAGTTCTGGCCGTAAAGGAACGTCGGCGCACGCAGCACGGCAAAACGGCGGCGGAGCTCGGTCAGCCGGGCGGTGAAGTCGATCTGCTGCTGGCTCTCGTCGGTCGACGCGGCTTGCCAGTCGAGCCAGCTGATCTCGTTATCCTGGCAATAAGCGTTGTTGTTGCCGCCCTGCGTGCGGCCGAATTCGTCCCCGGCGACCAGCATGGGCGTGCCAAGCGAGGCGAGCAGCGTCGTCATCATCGAGCGCATGACGCGGCCGCGGGCGTCGTTGATCGCCGGATCGTCGGTGGGGCCTTCGGCGCCCCAGTTGCGCGAATGGTTGTTGTCATGGCCGTCGCGATTGTCCTCGCCATTGGCCTCGTTGTGCCGATCCTCGTACATGACCGTGTCGGCGAGGGTGAAGCCGTCGTGCGCGACGAGGAAGTTGACGCTGGCCCACGGGCGGCGCGCGCGGCGATCGAACAGGTCGCCCGAGCCGGACAGGCGGGCGGCAAGATCAGCGCGCTTGCCGGAGTCGCCCTTCCAATAGCTGCGCACCGTGTCGCGATATTTGTCGTTCCATTCGGCGAAACCGGGCGGGAAGTTGCCAAGCTGATAGCCGCCGGGGCCGACATCCCACGGCTCGGCGATCAGTTTCAGCTGGCTGAGCACAGGATCCTGGCGGACGACATCGAAGAAGGCGGCGCCGGGATCGAAACCGGTCGCCTCGCGCCCGAGCGTGAGGCCGAGATCGAAGCGGAAGCCGTCGATGCCGAAGCTGGTGGCCCAATAGCGCAAGCTATCCGCGACCATCTGGATCACGCGGGCCTTGCTCATGTTGAGCGTGTTGCCGGTGCCGGTGTCGTTGATCGTGTAGCGCGGATTGTCCTGCACGAGGCGGTAGTAGCTGGCATTGTCGAGCCCGCGCCACGACAGCGTCGGGCCTTTCTCCGAGCCTTCGCAGGTGTGGTTGTACACCACGTCCATGATCACTTCGATGCCGGCATTGTGAAGGCGGTGCACGGCGCGGCGCAGCTCGTCCTGATGCTGTGTCGACATGTAGGATTGTTCGGGCGCGAAGAAGCCGAGCGTGTTGTAGCCCCAGTAATTGCGCAGGCCCTTTTCCTGCAGGAAGCGATCCTGCGTGAAGGCCTGGATCGGGAGCAGCTCGATCGCGGTCACGCCGATGCGCTGGAGGTGGCGGATCACCGCGGGGTGGCCGAGCGCGGCATAAGTGCCGCGTTCGCGCGCCGGCACTTCCTCCATCAGCTTGGTCAGCCCCTTGGCGTGCGCCTCATAGATCACCGTTTCCGACCAGGGCGTGTTCGGGCGGCGATCGCGCGACCAGTCCCAATGATCGTCGACCACCACGGCTTTTGGCATCGCGGCGGCGCTGTCGCGCTTGTCGAAGCTCAAGTCCTCGCGCCGCGCGCCGATGCGATAGCCGTGGAGCGCATCGGTCCAGCGGATCTGGCCGTGCAGCTTGCGGGCATAGGGATCGAGCAGCAGCTTGTTGGGATTGAAGCGGTGCCCCGCCTCCGGCTCGTAGCGGCCGTGCGCGCGATAGCCGTAGAGGAGGCCGGGCTCGACATCCGGGAGATAGCCGTGGAACACCTCGTCGGTGCATTCCGGCAGCCAGAAACGCTTGAGCTCGCGCTTGCCGGCGGGATCGAACAGGCAAAGCTCGATCGCATCGGCATTAGCGGAGAAGACAGCGAAATTGACGCCAAGGCCATCAAAGGTGGCGCCGAGCGGATAGGGCACGCCCGGCTGAAGCCGGTCAACGGTGAAGGGCAAGCAATGGCCTCGCTACGATAGCGGCGGGGGTGGGGCGGCCGTCCCCGCCGTAATGGGAAGTGTGTGTCGCCGCGGTGCGTGCTCAGTTTGCGCCGCTGGTGGTCCCTTTGCCCTTGCGGCCCTGAGGGGCAGGCGCGATGGGCACGCCGGCCGCCGCGGCAATGCCGCTGGTGTCGGGCGTCTCGGAGCCCACGGTTGCGTCAGAGGCGCCGGCGTCCGCGCCGAGCGATGCGTCGGCAACCCCGGTGTCCTCGGGCTCGCCGAACGGCAGATCGTCGCCGCTGCCGGGGATGAGTTCGTCGTCGCCGCCGGTGGGCGCGTCACCCAGCTCCGCCTGAGCGCGTGACCAGTGATCCTGTTCGCGCCCCTCCGGTTCACCTTCTTCCTGCCAAATCCGGTATGCCCGCTGCCTGATCTGCTCGTCGCGATCTTCAGTCACCGCCATTCTCCCTGCCGTTTCCCGTGAAACGCGCCTCCCGCGAAATCGCCCCAGCGCTGCGGACAAAATGTTGGAGCTGCTGTCACGGGAGCGCCGGCGCACTTGGGTGGCCGGGAGAGAATGCCGTCAGCGGCGGTAGGGGCTTTGGAGGTTCGGCATCCATCCCGCGGACGGCGTCGGCCCGGGCGCGTCGCGGTTCTGGCCGCGAAAGACGGGGGGCGCGACGGCGGCCTTCGCCCGCGCCGCTTCCGGATTGACCGGCTCGGCGAATTCCAGGCCGGCCAGATCGTCCTTTACCCAGACCACCGTCGCGCCGACCGCGTCCAGTGCTCCGACGCTGACCAGCACCGTCGCGCCCTTGCGAAAGCCCCCTGCCTGATCGATGCGCACGCCGCCGCTCGACAGATCGCGCACGCGGTGTCTGCTCGTCTTCTGCGCGCCGAAATGCTCCACGATCGCGCTTAGGAAAACGCTGTGGCGGGGCGCGCGCGGTTTGGGTTCCGTGTCGCCAGCGGGCGGCTCATTGGAAGGAAGTTCTTCCGTCATGGCGCCTAATTTGGCGATCGTCCGTCGGACTGCAAGCGTCTCAACCGAGGTGATTTTAGGACTTGTGATGTTATTACGTCCCCGTTAGTCGAGCCGCAACGGTTTCATTGGGGGTTCCGCGTGAAGGTAAACGCTATCCTGCTGGCCGGCACGGCTATTCTGAGCGTGCCGGCCTATGCGCAATCGAGCAATCAGCCGGCGACGAACAGATCGGCCCATGTCGACTCCGACCCGGAGATCGTCATCACCGCACCCTTTGTGCGCGATCTCAACCTGCTCGCCGGCAAGTCGGTGATCACCGGCGACGACCTGGTGCGCGACATTCGCCCGCAGATCGGCGAAACGCTGACCGGCCAGCCCGGCGTGTCCGCAACCTCGTTCGGCCCCGGTGCGTCGCGCCCCGTGCTGCGCGGTTTCCAGGGCGAGCGCGTGCGCGTGCTGACCGATGGTCTCGGCTCGCTGGACGTTTCGAATACCTCGACCGACCATGGCGTCACCATCGATCCGCTGACGGCGGAGCGGATCGAAGTGCTGCGTGGGCCGGCGGTGCTGCTGTTCGGCAGCCAGGCGATCGGCGGCGCGGTGAACGTGATCGATCGCCGTATACCGCGCGCGGTGCCCGAGAAGGGGTATCACGTCGACGCGATCGGCACCTATGGCTCGGCGGCGGACGAGCTCAGCGGCGGCGCGGGCTTTGACCTCGCACTGTCCAACCAGATCGTGGCGCATGTCGACGGCAGCTATCGCAAGACCGACGACCTGCGGATCGGCGGCTATCAACTCGCGCCGGGCCTGCGGCGCGAGCAGCTGGCGATTGCCGCCGAGGAAGCCGAGGAAGGCCATGCCGAAGAGGCAGCCGAGGCGACGGAGCGCGCCAACCGGCGTGGACGCGTGCCGAACAGCGGCACGGAAACCTATACGCTGGGCGCCGGCCTCGCGGTGATCAACGACGGTGGCAGCCTGGGCTTCTCCGTCGGCTATTATGACAGCAAATATGGCGTGCCCGAGCGCCCCGGTTCCGGCCATCACCATGGCGGAGAGCATGACCACGACCACGATCACGATCATGAAGGGGAAGGCCACGAGCACGGCGACGTGACGATCGCCATGAAGCAGTTCCGCGCCGACATGCGCGGCGAGGTGAACGTCAACGGCGGGTTCCTGGACAAGATCCGCGTCCGCGCCGGCTTCGCGGATTACGAGCATACCGAGTTCGAGGGGGCCGAGGTGGGCACCGTCTTCACCTCCGAAGCTTTCGAGGGGCGTCTGGAACTGGTGCAGGCCGATCGCAACGGGTGGCGCGGCGTCACTGGCTTCCAGGGCTTCACGCGCGGTTTCTCGGCCGTTGGCGAAGAAGCCTTCGTGCCGCCCAACGTGACGGACCAATATGGCCTGTTCACCCTTCAGGAAATCAACCGCGACAATTGGGAAGTCGAATTCGCCGGTCGCTACGAACATGCCGCCGTTCGCGCTGGTGCGGTTCGCGTGGGATTGGACGAGGATGCCGCGCCCGTTGCCATCAGCCGTACCTTTGATTCGCTTTCGGGCGCGCTCGGCTTTGCATACGTGCTCGCGCCCGAGGTGAAGATCGGCATCAATGGCTCGCGCGCGGTGCGTGCGCCGTCGGCCGAGGAATTGTTCTCCAACGGCCCGCATATCGCGACCCAGGCCTATGAAGTCGGCAACCCCAACTTCAAGACGGAGAAAAGCTGGGGACTGGAACTCTATGCGCGCGGCCGGACCGGGCCGGTGAACTTCCAGGTCAGCGGCTATGCGACCTGGTTCGACGATTACATCTATGAAAATGCGACCGGACTGGAGCGCGACGAACTGCCGCTCTTCCAGTATTTCCAGGCAGGCGCGCGTTATTATGGCGTCGAAGCCGAAGTCACTGCGGGCCTGGTCCGCACCGGCGCGTTCGAGCTGGATGGCCGGCTGGTCGCGGATTATGTGAACGCAAAGCTGACCAACGGCGGCGGCGGCGCGGTGCCGCGCATCCCGCCGCTCCGCGTGCTCGGTGGGCTGACAGCCCGGATGGGCGACTTCGGCGGGCGCGTCGAGGTGGAGCATGTCACGGCGCAGAACCGGATCGCGGCCTTCGAAACGCGGACCGACAACTTCACGCTCGTGAATGCCGGCCTGTCGTTCAAGCCCTTCGGCCGCGACAGCGAAACCACGCTGATCGTGTCGGCGAACAACATCTTTGACGTGGATGCGCGCCGGCATGCCTCGTTTACGAAGGATTATGTGCCGCTCGCCGGGCGCGACATTCGAGTGGCGGCGCGGATCAGCTTCTGAAGATCCCGGAGGCGGCGTGCGGTGCCGCCTCCATCAATCGGCGCTCAGATGAGCGTCAGAGACACGCTTCCAGAAACGCCTGATCGAAGCCGAACTGCTTGGCCTTGTCGATTGTGTAGGGACGAAGGCCCATCGCGCGATATTCGCCGATGATCTTGCCGTCGGCGCTCTCATCCAGATATTCGAACTTGAAGAGCTCCTGCGTCACGATAACGGGGCCTTCCATGCCGATCACTTCGGTGACGTTGGTCACGCGGCGCGAGCCATCGCGCAGGCGCTTCACCTGAATGATCATGTCGACCGAATCGGCGATCTGGCGGCTGATCGCTTCCTTGGGCACCTTGATGTCCGACATCATCACCATGTTCTCCATACGCGCCAGCGCCTCGCGCGGGGAGTTGGAGTGGAGCGTACACATCGAGCCGTCGTGGCCGGTGTTCATCGCCGAGAGCATGTCGAAACATTCGGCGCCGCGGATTTCGCCCAGGATGATGCGATCCGGGCGCATACGCAGGGCGTTCTTCACGAGATCGCGGATGCTGATCTCGCCCTGGCCTTCGAGGTTCGCGGGGCGGGTTTCGAGCGGCAGCCAGTGCGGCTGCTGCAGGCGAAGTTCGGCCGCGTCCTCGATCGTCAGCACGCGCTCGCCCGGGTCGATCATCTTGGACAAGGCGTTCAGCATCGTCGTCTTGCCCGAGCCAGTGCCGCCCGAAATGACGATGTTGAAGCGGCAAGCGCCGGCGATCTTCAGCGCCGTCGCCATCTTCGGCGACATGCTGCCGAAGCCTGCCATCATGTCGAGCGTGATGGGCTTGGCGGAAAACTTACGGATCGAGATGGCGGTGCCGCGCAAGCTGAGCGGCGGCACGATCACGTTGACGCGGCTGCCGTCCTTCAGGCGGGCGTCGGCGAGCGGTGTGGTCTGATCGACACGGCGGCCGACCGAGTTGCAGATGCGCTGCGCGATCTGGAACAGATGCTCCTCGTCGCGGAACTGGATGTGCGCGAGCTGAAGCTTGCCCTTTTTTTCGATGAAGGTCTGGTCGGGGCCGTTGACCATGATGTCCGAGATTTCCGGATCGGCCAGCAACTCCTCGAGCGGGCCGAGGCCGAGCAGCTCGTCCACCAGCACCTTTTCCAGCGCGAATTGCTCGCGGCGGTTGAGCGTCAGCTTCAGCTCGGCGAGCACTTCGCCGATGATCGGGCGAAATTCCTCGGCGAGCTCGTCTTTGCCCAAGGTGGCGGCGGCTTCGGGGTCGACCCGTTCGAGAAGGCGCGGCAGCACCTGCTCCTTGATCTTGTGGATCGAGGCCTCGAACCCCTCGACACGGCTGTTGCCGGCTTCGCCCGATGCTGCCTGGCGATCGGCAAGGCGCTGCATCGCGTCCTGCTGCATGATCGGCATGGTACCGAAATTGTCCGGAGCCGCCGTTTCACCGGGCATCGGCAGCGAATCAAGCGAGGGAAACTGCTCACCGCCGTGATCAGGGCGCGGCGTGCCGCCCTGCATCGGACGAGCGACGCCAAACCCCGGCCGCGTGCCCGAACCCACATTATTACGACGCCCGAATGCGTTCATCTGACCAACAATCCTGCTTGTCTGCACCGTTAACGTACGCAGGAAGGCTTTAAATTAACCTAAACACCCGGGCGGGCAGGGGAGGCATGGTCCACCCGCGTACCTGCCGAACAGACGGATTGCCGCATGGCTTCACCCCGCCTGGTCGCGCTCCCGGTCGAGCAGCATCAGCTTCCTCTCGTGGCCAAAGGCATAGCCGCCGATCGCGCCGCCGGTTCTGGTGACACGGTGACAAGGGATCAGTACGGGAAGGTGGTTCGCCCCGCACGCAGTGCCGGCCGCGCGCACTGCACCCGGGCGGCCGGCGAGCGCGGCCAGTTCGGCATAGGAGCGCGTTTCTCCCGGCGGGATAGTGCGCAGCGCTTTCCAGATCGCTTCCTGAAAAGCAGTGCCGCGGACGTCCAGCGGCAGATCGTGGTCGCGCCCGGGGCTCTCCACGATGCTCACTACTTCCGCCGCGAGCGCCCCCAGCGCCTCGTCGCCGGGCACGATCTTGGCCGCCGGAAAGCGTGCACGGAGCGAGTCCCCGTCGGTGTCGAACGCGATCCGGCAAATGCCCCGCTCGGTTGCCGCGATCAGGACGGGGCCAAGGCTGGTCGGCGCGAGGGTCCAGCGGATCGTAACGCCGGCGCCGCCACGGGCCCAGGCGCTCGGCGTCATGCCGAGGCGGGGCGCGCCATGCGCGTAGAAACGGCTGGGCGCGGAATAGCCGGCGTCGTAGATCGCTTGCGTGATGGTGGCGCCGTCGCTCAGCGCGGCGGCGGCGCGCTCTGCCTTCAGCGCCCGCGCATAAGCGGCGGGGGTAATGCCGGTCGCGCGCTTGAACAGGCGATGGAAATGATGCGGGGCATAGCCGACGGCGGCAGCCAGTGCCTCCAGCCCGGGCGTGTTCTCCGCGGCTTCCATCAGCGCAATCGCGCGCGCGACGGCGATGCGATCCCGCCCTTCTTCATCGGGGCGACAGCGCAGGCAGGCGCGAAATCCTGCCGCGCGTGCCCTGACGGGGTCCGTGTAGAAGGTGACATTCTCGCGCCGCGGATGCCGGGCCGGGCAGCTCGGCTTGCAATAGATGCCCGTCGTCCGGACAGCGACGATGAAGCGACCATCGGCGCTCCGATCGCGCGCTTCGAACGCCGTCCAGGCCGCATCCATATCGATGGTGTCGTTCATATGTCCGATGTAGGCCCGTGAGCCGGCGAGCACATCCCGCAGCTTGCGCCCAAACGGCCAGCGCCCGGAAGGGCCGTCGACCGAAGAGCTGTCATGCCACCACCACGCCGACCCGCATCGGAAGTTCTCCGCGCCAGAGACGGAGTGGACGCCCGCGAGCCGGGCGATACTATGGTCCAAAACAAAGACGGGAGAGGTGAGGGATGACGGATCTGGTTCTGCTCGATATTGAGGATGGCGTTGCAACGGTAACGCTGAACCGGCCGGAGGCGATGAACGCCTTGTCCAAGGCGCTCCGCTCACAGCTTTATCAAGTGATGACGCAGGTGGATGCGGACGATTCGGTGCGCGCCGTGGTGCTGATTGGGGCGGGGGAGCGCGCCTTTACCGCGGGGTTGGACCTCAAGGAATTGGGCTCACAAGCGGGAGCGCTCGGATCCGCCAATGCGACCGGCGCCGACGAGAACCCGGTCAAGGCGATCGAATTGTGCCGCAAGCCGGTGATCGGCGCGATCAATGGTGTGGCGATCACGGGCGGGTTCGAGGTGGCGCTGGCCTGCGACATCCTGATCGCCAGCGACAAGGCGCGATTTGCGGATACGCATGCGCGCGTCGGCGTGATGCCGGGCTGGGGGCTGAGCCAGAAGCTGTCGCGGCTGATCGGCATTTCGCGTGCCAAGGAACTGTCGCTCAGCGGCAATTTCCTGGACGCGGCAATGGCGGAGCGCTGGGGCCTCGTCAATCGTGTGGTGCCCGCGGGCGAACTGCTGACGACGGCGCAAGCGCTGGCCAAGGATATCGCCTCCGCCGATCCGGATTTCATCGCCGCCTATAAGAAGCTGATCGATGACGGCTTCGCGCGGCCGTTCGGCGAGGCGATGGCGCTGGAGCATGAACGCTCGTCCGCCGCCAACCGCGCCGTCACGCCCGAAGCGGTGGAAGCGCGCCGCGCCGCTGTTCAGGCCCGAGGGCGGTCGCAATAGCGCTTTGTGATCCGAGGAGATGCGCTAGTTTGCCTTGGGGCAAGCAACAGGGGGTGGGGACCATGAACTGGCGCGGATTGCTGGCGCTGCTATCGGCGCTGGTCGTGGCACCGTCGGCGCATGCCGAGTGGCTGGAGGCGGAATCCCGGCATTTCACTTTGCTCGCCAACACCAATGAAAAGACGCTCCGGCGCCAATCAGAGCAACTGGAGCGGCTCGACTGGGGGCTGCGGCATTTTCTGGGCCTTTCGGACGAGCCGGAGATCGCCTCGCGCAAGGTGACGGTGTTTCTGGTCGACGATGGCGACGTGAAGCGGCTTTGCCGGTGCACCAATGCAGCCGGATTCTACTTTTCGCGGGTCAGCGGGTCGATCGCATTCGGGGCGAAGGGCGGGTGGACGGAAGGCAATGATTGGGGGCGGATCGTCCTGTTTCACGAATATGCCCACCATTTCCTGCTGGGCACCTATGATATCGCCTTCCCCGCCTGGTATTCTGAGGGGTTTGCCGAATTCGCCTCCACCATGCGGATCACGGATGAAAGCGCGACGGTCGGCTACGCCGCGCAGCACCGGGCTTATGGGCTGGGCTCCGGTGAGCGGTTCACCACCCGCCAGATGTTCGGCCCGCCGATGCGCTTGTCGGCAGCGCAGATGGATGCGTTTTATGGGCGCGGGTGGCTGATGACGCATTACTTCAGCTTCGATCGCGCCCGGAACAACCAGTTCCTTGCCTATATCGCGGCAATCAACCGGGGTACGCCCTCGATCAATGCGGCCGAGGAGGCGTTTGGCGATCTCAAGCAACTGGATCGCAGCCTGTCGGGCTATCTCGCGCAGCGCCGGCTGCTCGGGATGACCATGCCCTTTCGCGGGACGCCGACGCCGCCCATGACCATTCGGTCGCTGCGGCCGGGCGAAGCGGCGATGATTGACTTTCGCATGCAGTCGCTGCGCGGCGTGGGCCCGGACGACGCGCGCAAGCTGTATGCCAAGGCCGCGCCCGTGGCGGCGCGTCATGCCGATGATGCGGTGGTGCAGGGGTGGCTCGCGGAAATGGCGTATGACGCGGGGGAGAATGATGCCGCGCTTGCCGCCGCCGCCACGGCGATCACGCACGATCCCCGATCCGTGCAGGCGCTGCTATATTAAGGCCGGGTGAAGCTGCGCACGCTGGCGGCGGCGAAATCGACTGATCCGGCGGCCTGGAACGCGGCGCGGGCAAGCCTCGTCAAGGCGAACCGCGCCGATCCGGATGATGCGGAGCCGCTGTGGTGGTTTTGGCAAAGCTTCGTGTTGCAAGGGATCGATCCGAGCCCGTCGGCGATCAAGGGCCTGCATCGTGCGCAGGAGCTCGCCCCGCAGGACGATCACGTGCGCTTCGCTGCCGCCATGGCGCGGATCAGCGCGAACGAAACTGCGGCGGCGCAGCGCCTGCTGCGGCCGCTTGCCTACCACCCGCACGCCGCTGCCGACAATCCGGCGAGCCGCTTGTTGGCGGCGCTGGAGGCCGGCAAGAAGGGCGACGAGGCAATCAAAGCGGCCGAGAATAAGGAGAAAGAGGGAACGGCCGGCACGTCGGAGGATTGAGGCTGTGCGCGCAGCCTGGATCAGCCGCCATTCTCGCGAAACAGCGTCAGGGTGCGATCCCGCGCAAGCTCTGCGGAGGGCTCGTGATAATCCTTGCGGCGATCCGAGTTGAAGCCGTGCCCGGCCTCGTAGACGTGGATTTCAGCCAGCGGGAAATCCTTGGCGATCACGGCCTCGACGCCTTCCATGGGGATGCCGTGGTCGTAGCGACCGAAATGGGCGATCACCGGCACGCGCGGCGGCGCTTCCGCCGCAAAGGCCGGCACCATGCTGCCGTAATAGGCCGAGGCGGCTGCGACACCATCCAGCTTGGTGGCCGCCGCCCAGACGATCGAGCCGCCGTAGCAATAGCCGACGGCGAATACCGGGCCCTTGTCGCGCAGTGCGTCGATGCAGGTCTGGGTGTCCTTCAGTGACAGGTCGAAGGGGTGCAGCGTGCGTGCAAGTTCCACCGCGCGCTGGAAGTCAGGCCCGGTATAGCTCGCCTCAAAGCCGGGATGCTCGCGATCGAACAGCGCGGGGGAGAGCACTTCATAGCCCTCGGCGGCGTAATCATCCGCCATCTCCCGGATATGATCGGTGACGCCGAAAATCTCCTGCACCAGCACCACACCGCCGCGACGCGCGCCCACTGGCGAGGCACGATAGACGGCGATCTCAGCGCCGTCGCTCATCGTCATCCGGATCATTTCGCCCATGGTCACCCTCTTGTTACAGCTTGTTGCATCATTGCTACCCCTTTGCTACGCGCCGGCCAACCCAAGCGACGGCGCCACGAGCGCGTCGTGTTTTCGCATGGGGGCTTAACTCTTAGTGCGAACGGGGATCGAATCGCGTGGATGGTTCCAGCGGTAATCTAGGCAGCAGCATCCAGGCGAGCCTGGGCGGGCGTTATGCGACCGCGCTGTTCGACCTCGCCGAACAGGCGAGAACGATCGATGCGGTGGAGGCGAGCCTGGCAAAGGTCCGCGTCGCGCTTGATCAATCCGATGATTTCAAGGCGCTGACGACGTCGCCCATCGTGGCACGCGAAGCAGCGAGCAAAGCCGTCCTGGCGACTGCGGACGAGCTGGGCGTCGACCAGACCACCCGCAACTTCCTCGGCGTGCTGGCGCAGAACCGCCGCCTGGCGCAGCTGCCTGCGATCATCCGTGCGTTCCGCGCACTGGCGGCGCGACACCGCGGCGAGGTGGCCGCGGAAGTGACCAGCGCCCATGCCTTGACCGACGATCAGGTCGTTGAGCTGAAGCAGCAGCTCCGCCAGCGCGTCGGCCGCGAAGTTTCGGTCGATCTTTCGGTCGACCCCGCGCTCCTGGGCGGGCTCGTCGTCCGCATCGGTTCTCAGATGATCGATTCGTCGATCCGTACCCGCTTGAATGCGCTTGCCAGCGCGATGAAAGGCTAAGTGATGGATATCCGCGCCGCAGAAATCTCGAAGGTCATCAAGGACCAGATCGCCAACTTCAACACCGAGGCCCAGGTCAGCGAGACCGGCCAGGTGCTCAGCGTCGGAGACGGCATCGCCCGCATTTACGGCCTCGACAATGTCCAGGCCGGCGAGATGGTCGAATTCTCGAACGGCGTGCAGGGCATGGCGCTCAACCTCGAGGCCGACAATGTCGGCGTCGTGATCTTCGGGTCGGACTCGGAGATCAAGGAAGGTGACGTCGTCAAGCGCACGGGCACCATCGTGGACGTGCCGGTGGGCCGTGGCCTGCTCGGCCGCGTGGTCGACGGTCTCGGCAATCCGATCGACGGCAAGGGCCCGATCGTGTCGACCGAGCGTCGCCGCGTTGAAGTGAAGGCGCCGGGCATCATCCCGCGCAAGTCGGTGCATGAGCCGGTGCAGACCGGCCTTAAGGCCATCGACGCGCTGGTGCCGGTTGGCCGTGGCCAGCGCGAGCTGATCATCGGTGACCGCCAGACGGGCAAGTCGGCGATCGCGATCGACACGTTCATCAACCAGAAGTCGGTGAACGCTGGTGATGACGAGTCGAAGAAGCTCTACTGCGTTTATGTCGCGGTGGGCCAGAAGCGCTCCACGGTCGCGCAGCTCGTCCGCACGCTGACCGAGAATGGCGCGATGGATTATTCCATCATCATCGCCGCGACCGCGTCTGACCCTGCGCCGCTCCAGTTCCTGGCGCCGTACACCGGCACCGCGATGGGCGAATTCTTCCGCGACAACGGCATGCACGCCGTGATCGTGTTCGACGATCTGTCGAAGCAGGCGGTCGCGTATCGCCAGATGTCGCTGCTGCTGCGCCGCCCGCCGGGCCGTGAAGCGTACCCGGGCGACGTGTTCTATCTCCACTCGCGCCTCCTGGAGCGTGCGGCGAAGATGAACGACGCCAATGGCGGCGGCTCGCTGACGGCGCTTCCGATCATCGAGACGCAGGCGGGCGACGTGTCGGCCTATATTCCGACCAACGTGATCTCGATCACCGACGGCCAGATCTTCCTTGAAACCGACCTGTTCTTCGCGGGCATCCGCCCGGCGATCAACGTCGGCCTGTCGGTGAGCCGCGTCGGCTCGGCCGCACAGACCAAGGCGATGAAGAAGGTGTCGGGCTCGATCAAGCTCGAGCTGGCGCAGTACCGCGAAATGGCGGCGTTCGCTCAGTTCGGCTCGGACCTTGACGCCTCGACGCAGAAGCTGCTGAACCGCGGTGCGCGCCTGACCGAGCTCTTGAAGCAGCCGCAGTTCTCGCCGCTGCCGTTCGAGGAGCAGACGGTGTCGATCTTCGCCGGCACCAACGGCTATCTCGACAATGTGCCGGTGCAGGACGTGACGCGCTACGAAGCGGCGATGCTCGCTTTCATGCGCGACCAGCATGGCGACACGCTGAAGCTGATCCGCGACAGCCGCGATCTGGGCGGTGACGCTCAGGCGCAGGTGAAGAGCGCGCTGGACGCTTTTGCGAAGACCTTTGCGTAGATGTCGTTGACGTACATCGCCGAGATCGATCTCAAGGCGGACTGCTTCGACCAGGCATGTCGGGCAGTCGCGGAGATCGTTCCGGCGACGCGCGGCGAGGCAGGGTGCGAGCGGTTCGATCCGCACCCAGCAGCCGATGGCTCGCCGCGGCTGTACATCTATGAGCGGTGGACCAATCGAGCAGCATTCGATCAGCACCACGCCCAGGATTACACGCGTAAGGTATTCAAGAACTATGAGGACTGGCTCGCGGCGCCGGTTCGATTGACTGAACTCGCGAACGGACTGGCGTGACATGGCAAGCCTGAAGGCCCTCAAGATCCGCATCGGCTCGGTGAAGTCGACGCAGAAGATCACCAAGGCGATGAAGATGGTCGCCGCCGCCAAGCTGCGCCGTGCGCAGGAGGCGGCGATGGCCGGCCGTCCTTATGCCGAGCGGCTCGAGGCGGTGATGGCCAGCCTCGCGTCCAAGGTGACCGTCAGCGAGAACAGCCCGAAGCTGCTCGCGGGCACGGGCAAGGACCAGGTGCATCTGCTTGTCGTCGCGACGTCCGAGCGCGGCCTGGCCGGTGCGTTCAACACCAATATCGTTCGCGCCGCGCGCAAGAAGGCCGAGGAGCTGGAGGCGCAGGGCAAGACCGTGCGTTTCTATCTCGCCGGCAAGAAGGGCCGCGTGCTGCGCCGCTTCTATCCGACGTCGGTCATCGCCGATCACGAGCTCGGCCAGCATAAGACGCTCGCCTTTGCACAGGCGCGCGAAGTCGCTGACGACCTGATCGCCCGCTTCGAGCGTGGCGAGTTCGATGTCGCGCATCTGTTCTTCGCCCGGTTCCAGTCGGCACTGGTGCAGATTCCGACCGGCCAGCAGATCATTCCGGTGGCGGTGCCTGCCGGCGCAGTGTCGACCGCGAACGACGGCGGCGCTGCGGTGGAATACGAGCCCGACGAGGAAGCGATCCTCGCCGAGCTGCTGCCGCGCAACGTGGCGATCCAGATCTTCCGCGCGATGCAGGAAAATGCCGCGTCCGAGCAGGGCAGCCGCATGACCGCGATGGACAATGCCACTCGCAACGCCGGCGACATGATCAAGCGGCTGAGCATTCAGTATAACCGCGCGCGCCAGGCCGCGATCACGACCGAACTGGTCGAGATCATCTCGGGCGCCGAAGCCCTTTAAGTTTCGAAGCAGGAAGAACCGCAATGGCAACCGCCGCTGAAGACATCCGCCCGACCATTTCGGGCAGCAACAAAGTGGGCCGCATCAGCCAGGTGATCGGCGCCGTCGTCGACGTGACGTTCGAGCAGGATCACCTGCCGGCGATCCTGTCCGCGCTGGAGACGAGCAACAACGGCCAGCGGCTGGTGCTCGAAGTGGCGCAGCACCTGGGCGAAAACACCGTTCGCACGATCGCGATGGACTCTACCGAGGGTCTGACCCGCGGCCAGAACGTGACCGACACCGGCGCGCAGATCACCGTGCCGGTTGGTCCGGCAACGCTTGGCCGCATCCTGAACGTCGTCGGCGAGCCGATCGACGAGCGCGGCCCGGTCAACTCGGCGCATCACGCCCCGATCCACGCCTCGGCACCGCTGTTCGTCGATCAGTCGACTGAGAGCTCGATCCTCGTTACCGGCATCAAGGTGATCGACCTGCTCGCGCCTTATGCGAAGGGCGGCAAGATCGGCCTGTTCGGCGGCGCTGGCGTGGGCAAGACTGTGCTCATCCAGGAGCTGATCAACAACATCGCCAAGGGCCACGGCGGCACCTCGGTGTTCGCCGGCGTGGGTGAGCGTACCCGCGAGGGCAACGATCTTTACCACGAGTTCCTCGACGCAGGCGTTATCGCCAAGGACGCTGACGGCAACCCGATCAGCGAGGGCTCCAAGGTTGCGTTGGTGTTCGGCCAGATGAACGAGCCGCCGGGCGCCCGCGCCCGCGTCGCGCTTTCCGGTCTGACGATCGCCGAGTATTTCCGCGACGTCGAAGGGCAGGACGTGCTGTTCTTCGTCGACAACATCTTCCGCTTCACCCAGGCAGGCGCGGAAGTGTCGGCACTGCTCGGCCGTATTCCGTCGGCGGTGGGTTATCAGCCGACCTTGTCCACCGACATGGGCGCGCTGCAGGAGCGCATCACCTCGACCAACAAGGGCTCGATCACCTCGGTGCAGGCCGTGTACGTGCCCGCGGACGACTTGACCGATCCGGCGCCGGCCACCTCGTTCGCCCACTTGGACGCAACGACGGTGCTCAACCGCGCGATTTCGGAACTCGGCATCTATCCGGCGGTGGATCCGCTCGACTCGACCAGCCGCGTTCTCGAGCCACGTGTCGTCGGCCAAGAGCATTACGAGACGGCACGCGCCGTGCAGACCATCCTGCAGAAGTACAAGTCGCTGCAGGACATCATCGCCATCCTCGGCATGGACGAGCTGTCCGAAGAGGATAAGCTGACCGTGAGCCGCGCGCGCAAGATCCAGCGCTTCCTCAGCCAGCCGTTCCACGTGGCGGAGGTGTTCACCAACATCCCGGGCAAGTTCGTGCAGATCGAGGACACCGTGCGCTCGTTCAAGGCGGTGGTGAACGGCGAATATGATCACCTGCCGGAAGCGGCCTTCTACATGGTTGGCGGCATCGACGAGGTCGTCGCCAAGGCAGAGAAGCTGGCGCAGGAGGCGTAAAGCCAATTCCCCTCCCGCCAGCGCGGGAGGGATCAGGGGAGGGGCTGCCGCAGGGCACCCCTCTCGCAAGGCCTCCCTAACCCCTCCCGTTTGTGGAGGGAGTGAGAAGAAGAGATGCTCCACTTCGAACTCGTCACTCCCGAACGCCTCGTCCGTAGCGAGGACGTGTACATGGTCACCGTCCCCGGCACCGAAGGTGACTTCGGCGTGCTGGAAGGTCATGCTCCGCTGATGTCGACGATCCGCGACGGTGTTCTGCTGGTCCACAAGACCGCGGGCGCCACACCCGAAGCGATCACGATCCGCGGCGGTTTCGCGGAAGTGAATGCAAGCGGCCTGACGGTGCTGGCGGAACAAGCCGTCTGATCTGGCGCAACTGCTGGCAAGAGATAAGCGCGGTCGCCTGAGGCGGTCGCGCTTTTTTGTTGTTCGCTCGTCGTCCGGTTCAGTGTTGCAGGGACGGGAGCTGCTCGAAGCTGCGACGCAGGAAATCGGCGTAGATGTCGGTAAGCGTGGAGAGATCCTCCACCGCAACCGCTTCGTCCAGCTTGTGCATGGTGGCGTTGAGCAGGCCGAACTCGACCACCGGGCAAACGGCCGACAGGAAGCGAGCGTCCGATGTGCCTCCCGTCGTTGAGAGCTCCGGCAGGATGCCTGTCCGCGACTCGATCGCGGCGGAGAGGATGGCGGAGAGCGGGCCCGGCTCCGTTAGGAACGCTTCGCCGGAGACAATCCCGCGAACCTCGGCTGCGGGTGCGTGTCGCTTCACGACCGAGGTAATCCGCTCCGTCAGTTCAGTGCCGCGATGCATGTCGTTGAAGCGGATGGAGAGCCGTGCCGACGCCTTGGCGGGAATGACATTCGTGGCGGGGTTGCCAACGGCGAGGTCGGTGACCTCGATGTTCGACGGCTGGAACCAGGCATTGCCTTCATCGAGCACGATGCCGTCGATCTCGGCCAATGCGGCGATGAGCCGCGGGATCGGATTGTCGGCGAGGTGAGGGTAAGCGACATGGCCTTGGCGCCCGGGTATGTCGATCCAGATATTGACTGACCCGCGCCGCCCGATCTTGATCATGTCGCCGAGGCGCGACGTGGAGGTCGGCTCGCCCACCAGGCATGCATCGGGCTTCAGCCCGCGCGCCGACATGCGATCGATCAGCGCGCGGGTGCCGAAGACGGCCGGACCTTCCTCGTCGCCGGTAATGATGAGGCTCGTCGTCCCAGGCCCTTGCACCTGCGCCGCTGCTGCCACGAAGGCCGCAATCGCGCCTTTCATGTCCACGGCGCCGCGGCCGTAGAGCAATCCGCCACGGACCTCCGGAGCAAAGGCGCTGCTCGTCCAGCCATCGCCCGGTGGCACCACATCGACGTGGCCGGCAAAGGCGATATGTGGCGCGCCGCTGCCGCGCACCGCCAGCATGTTCTCCACCGGGCCGTCGGGTGCCTCGCCGATTGTGAAGCGGTCGATTACGAAGCCGAGTGGAACCAGCGCGGCCTCAAGCACGTCGAACACCGCGCCGCGCGCTGGCGTCACGCTTTCACAGGCGATCAGCGCCTGCGCCAGCGCCAGTGGATCGATCATGCGCGCGCCGGCTGCTCATATTGTTCGATCACCCAATCCTCCTCCTGCGCACCGGCAATCCAGTCCTGCATGAAGGGGTGGGCGAGAACCGAGTTGATATAGGCGGCCGCGAACCGCGGAACTGGCAGCGAATAGGTGACGATCCGGGTGCAGACCGGTGCAAACATGATGTCGACGGCGTTGAATTCGCCGAACAGGAACTCGCCGTCGCCGGCGAAGCGCGCGCGGGCCTGCGCCCAGAGCTCCATGATGCGCGTGAGATCCGCCACCACTGCCTCGGAGGGCGGAACGGGTGGATAGACCTGGCGAATGTTCATGCTGTGCTCGCGACGCAGCGAGACGAAGCTGGAGTGCATTTCGGCCGCCATCGAGCGCGCCATCGCCCGCGCCGCCTCATCAGCCGGCCAGAAGCGATCCCAACCTACCTTGTCGGCGAGATATTCAACAATCGCGAGGCTGTCCCACACCACGGCCTCGCCGTCCCACAGGATCGGCACTTTGCCGGACGAGGGCGCGAATTCCGCGCCCTCGCGCCGGCGGTCCCAATCCTGATCGTAGAGCGGGACGACCACTTCCTCGAAAGGCAGGCCGGACTGCTTGCAGGCGAGCCAGCCGCGCAGCGACCAGGAGGAATAGGCCTTGTTGCCGATAATGAGCTTCATGGAACGGGGCGTATCGCCGCCGCGCCCGGCGCGCAACTAAGCCGGTGCGCAACTCACCCGATTGATTCGATAACCGCCGCGCGCAGTTCGGGGATGCCCATGCCCTTTTCGGAAGACGTCACGATGATGTCCGGATGCGCCGCGGGGCGCTTGCGTGCCTCCGCGATCGTCCGTTCCGTGACCTCGGCGAGCTCGGTCGCCTTGATCTTGTCCGCCTTGGTCAGGACCATGCGGTAGCTGACCGCAGCCTTGTCGAGCATGTCGAGGATCTCGCGATCCACATCCTTGATGCCGTGGCGCGCATCGATGAGCACCAGCGCCCGCTTCAGCACCTGCCGCCCGCGAAGGAAGTCGTTCACCAGGAAGCGCCACTTCTTGACCATGTCCTTCGGCGCCTTGGCAAAGCCGTAGCCGGGCATGTCCACGAGGCGGAACAGCATCGGCTCGCCGACGTCGAAGAAGTTCAGCTCCTGTGTTCGGCCCGGCGTGACCGAGGTGCGCGCGAGCGTCTTGCGGCCTGTCAGCGCGTTGATCAGCGAGGATTTGCCGACGTTCGAGCGGCCAGCGAAGGCAACTTCCGGAACGGTCGGATCGGGCAGGAACTGGAGCGCGGGCGCGGATTTCAGGAAGCTGATCGGCCCGGCGAAGACCTTGCGTGCGGTCTCGATCGCCTCGGACGAGCGAACAGAATCATGCTCATCCGTCAGAGCTTCCGCGCCAGCCTGCGGCTGGTTCTCCTCCGCAGGCTGGGTGGGCTCGGTCATTTCGCGGGTGCCTCCTTGAGGCCCGGATGGCGGGCGTAGAGCAGCTTCTGCTGCAGAATGGTGAGCACGTTGGACGTGATCCAGTAAACCTGCAGGCCAACCGCAAACGGCGCCATCACGAACATCAGCACCCAGGGCATCAGCGCGAAGATCTGCTTTTGCGCATCGTCCATCGGCGCTGGGTTCAGCTTGAACTGGAAGTACATGCTGATGCCGAGCAGGATCGGGACGACACCGATCGCCAGGAACGACGGCGGCGTGAAGGCGAGCAGGCCGAACAGGTTCACCGGGGTGAGCGGATCGGGCGCCGACAGATCCTTGATCCAGCCGACGAACGGCTGGTGCCGCATCTCGATCGTCAGCATCAGCATCTTGTACAGCGCGTAGAAGATCGGGATCTGAAGCAGCGTGGGGGCGCAGCCGGCAAGCGGATTGACCTTCTCCGCCTTGTACAGCGCCATGATCTCCTGCTGCATGCGCGGCTTGTCGTCCTTGTAGCGCTCCTGGATCGCCTTCATCTTCGGCTGCACCGCGCGCATGTTGGCCATGGAGGCGAACTGGCGCTGCGCGATCGGGAACATGAGCAGGCGGATGGTCAGCGTCAGCAGGATGATCGCGATGCCGAAATTGCCCAGGTGGCGGAACAGCCAGTCTAGATAATAGAAGATCGGCTTTTCGATGATGCGGAACCAGCCCCAGTCCAGCGCATAGTCGAAGCGGTTCACGCCTTCGTTGTCGGTATAATGGTCCAGCAGCCGCACTTCCTTCGCACCGGCGAAGAAGCGGCTGGTCTGCGTGACCTGGCGGCCGGGCTGCAGCAGCTGCGCGTTGCTGGTGTAATCCGCCTGATAGCTCTTGTTGGCGCCGGCGCGGAACTGACCGTTAAAGGCGCGTGCCTGATCGGGAATCAGGGCGGTCAGCCAATATTTGTCGACAAAGCCGAGCCAGCCGCCAGTGCTGGCGAAGCGCTTGTCGCCTTCGTCCACATCGTCGAAGTTGACGTCGTAATCGGCCTTGTCGTTGTGCACCGACATGGGGCCGACGTGAATCGTCCAGCTGTCCGGATCCTTGGACACGCCCGCGCGATTGACCAGGCCGTAGGCGGCAACGGGCACCGCCCCAGCACCGCCATTGGCCACTGTTTGCTTGATGCCAAACATATAGCCGTCATCGACAGAGAGCTCGATCGCGAAGCGTTGCCCCTGCGCATTCGCCGCGGTGAGCGTAACGGGCCGGCCGGGCGCGAGCAGCTGCGACGATGCCGTCCAGACCGCGTCCGCCGTCGGCGGCGTCAGCCCTTCGTTGCGCCAGCCGAAGGCGGCGAAATAGGCATCCTGCGTACCGGCAGGCGAGAGCAGGCGAACCGGCGGCGAGTTCTTCGCTACCGTTTCCTTGTAATTCTTGAGCACCAGATCATCGATGCGCGCGCCGCGCAGGTTGATCGAGCCGTGCATGGTGGGCGTATCGATCTGAACGCGCGGCGCTTCGCGCAGCACGACGGCGCGGTCGCGCATCGCCGCAGCTGCTCCGGCCACGGGAGCGCCAGCGACGGGGCTCACCTCGGGCTTCGGCAAAACCTTGGTCTGGCCGTCCTCGATCTTCGTCACCGGGGGATTGGCAGCCGGGAAGAACCGCTCCTGGAGCATCGGCCAGCCGAACAGGATCAGCGCCGCGATCACCGCGAACAGCACGAAATTCTTATTGTCTTGCTTCACGAGCGCCCAAACCCCTTATGGCACCGGATCATAGCCGTGCCCGCCCCAGGGCCCGCAGCGTGCGATGCGCTTTGCGGCGAGCCAGGAACCCCGCGCGGCTCCATAGCGGCCAAGCGCCTCGATTGCATAGGCGGAACAGCTTGGCTGGTAGCGACAAGTCGGCGGCAGGATCAGCGACGGGCCGAGTTGCCAGCCGCGTGCGATCAGGATCAGCAGCCGGGCAATCATCTGGTCACCTTGCGCAGCGCCTTGCCGAGCTCCGCGCGAAGACTGTCATAATCGCGTTCGATGCCGCCCATACGGCCAATCAGGACGTGATCGGCGCCTGCGACGCCCTGCGCGGGCAATAGCTCACGCGCCAAGGCACGCAACCGGCGCTTCATCCGGTTACGTACCACGGCGTTGCCGATTTTCTTGGTGACGGTGTAGCCGACGCGAATCGTCGCGTCGCCATCCTCACGAGGGCGGACCAGCAGGACGAAGCCCGGCATTGGTGCCCGCCGTCCAGCATTCGCCGCCAGGAAATCCCGGCGGCGCGTTAGCATGATCAACCCTGTACCCGTCGTACCCTGTAAGCCGGTTAGGCCGACAGCTTCTTGCGGCCGCGCGCGCGGCGCGCGCGGATCACGGCACGACCGCCGACCGTGGCCATCCGTGCACGGAAGCCGTGACGGCGTGCCCGCACCAGGTTGCTCGGCTGAAAGGTCCGCTTCATGGTTCATTCCCGAATCTGAAAAATAAAGGCCGCCACGAGGGACGGCCCGAATGGTGCGCCGCATAAGCGAAGGTGCGCTGTAAGTCAACGCGAGCCAAGGACCCGATCACGCGCGCGTCGGCGTCGCTCGCTCGGGCGCCGCATCACCCGATCCACCATGTTGCCAGTGCGTGGCCAGCGCCGTTTCAGCCGCGCCCAGCGGACCTGCGCCCAGCGCGAGTTGCGCAGGATTAGGATCATGCCCCCGGCGAACACGAAGATTCCGCCGGGCCCCGGCAGCGGGGCCATCATGGGCGCACCAAGCAGAAGCAGGCCACCCAAGGCCAGTTGGAGCATCCGCACGGCAGGATGACGATCGCGCATGAAAGCCGTGTGGCTGGAGTGTGTTGCACTGGCAAGACGGCACGCGAGAGGTTTGCACGCCCACGAAAGCCGGTAAGAACGGGGCAGGGGAGTTTTCGGGGGGTGTATGGCGGCGATTGTCGCAACGGCGGCGTATCTCGGGCTGGAGGCGCGCGCCGTTGAAGTGCAGGTGCAGCTCATCGCTGGCCTGCCGGCCTTTAATCTGGTGGGGCTGGCGGACAAGGCGGTAGGGGAAAGCCGCGAGCGCGTGCGCGGCGCGATCGCGGCCATGGGGCTGGCGCTACCGCCCAAGCGCATCGCCGTTAATCTGTCCCCGGCGGATCTCCCCAAGGAGGGATCGCACTTCGACTTGCCCATCGCACTCGGCCTGCTCGCCGCGATGGGCGTCGTCGATGCCGAGACATTGTCGGACTATGTCATTGTCGGTGAACTGACTCTCGATGGCCGGCTTGCGCCGTCCCCGGGCGTGTTGCTCGCCGCGCTTCACGCGGCGGAGATCGGGAAGGGGCTGATCTGCCCCGCCGCGCAAGGCGCCGAGGCGGCGTGGAGCGGATCGATCGATGTGGTTGCCGCGCCTGATCTTCTGTCGCTGATCAATCATCTGAAGGGGCATGGGCTCTTGCCTACGCCGCGCGCCGGTGAGGTGGAAACGGCGAGCAGCGGGCCGGACCTGCGGCAGGTGCGTGGGCAGGAGTCGGCCAAGCGCGCGCTGGAGATTGCGGCGGCCGGCAATCACAATCTGCTGATGGTTGGCCCGCCCGGGAGCGGGAAGTCGCTGATGGCGGCTTGTCTGCCGGGGATCCTCCCACCACTGGACCCGGGCGAAGCGCTCGAGGTTTCGATGGTGCAATCGGTGGCCGGCACGCTTGAAGGTGGGCGGCTGACGCGCAAGCGGCCCTTCCGCGCGCCGCATCACTCCGCATCCATGGCTGCGCTGACCGGCGGCGGGCTGAAGGTGCGGCCGGGCGAGGTGAGCATGGCGCATCTCGGCGTCCTGTTCCTTGACGAATTGCCGGAGTTCCAGCGCGCCGTGCTCGATTCGCTGCGCCAGCCGCTTGAAACAGGCACGGTCAGCGTCGCCCGCGCCAATGCACATGTGACGTTCCCTGCCAGAGTGCAGCTGGTGGCGGCGATGAACCCGTGTCGGTGCGGGTATCTCGGCGATGCCGGCTTGGCGTGCGCGCGGGCGCCCAAATGCGCAGGGGACTATCAGGCGAAGGTTTCGGGGCCCCTGCTCGACCGTATCGATCTCCATGTGGAAGTGCAGGCGGTGAGTGCCATCGATCTGATGCTGCCGCCGCCGGCGGAGGGATCGAGCGAGGTCGCGGCGCGCGTCGCCGCCGTACGCGCCATCCAGACGGAGCGGTATCGGGACTACACAATCCGCACCAATGCGGAGGTCGATGGCGACCTGCTGGAGCTGTTCGCAACGCCGGACGCGGCGGGCCGCGCCTTGCTGGCGCAGGCGGCGGAGGCCATGCGGCTGTCGGCGCGCGGCTATACGCGCATTCTCCGCGTCGCGCGCACCATCGCCGACATGGCAGGCAGCGCGGAGATCGGCCGTATCCATGTTGCCGAAGCGCTGAGCTATCGCCGGCAGCCACCAAGAAACTAAGCCGATCTTCGGCGACCGGCTCAGCCGGCCAGGCGGCGCTCCGCGTCGCTTGCCGCGCTGCCGGCACCCAGCAGGCGACGCTCGGCGAGCAGTCGCCGAGTGTTCGCGGCGTCTGCAGGGCGGCCGTACAGATAGCCTTGGCCGCGGGCGCAGCCGAGCGCGCGCATTCTGGCCTCCGTCGCCAAATCCTCGATGCCTTCCGCCGTTACCGGCAAATTCAGGCTCGCGCCCACGCTGGCGACAGCGCCGACCAGGGCCGCACTATCCTGATCCTCGGCGATCACTTGGACGAAGCTGCGCTCGATCTTGATCCGATCGAACGGCATCGCCCGCAGGTGACCGAGGCTCGAATAACCAGTGCCGAAATCATCGAGCGCGACACTGATGCCCTGGTTCTTGAGGCTGCCGATGATCGACTGCGCGAGGGCCAAGTTTTCGAACAAGGCCCGTTCGGTGATCTCGATCTCCAGCCGATGCGCGGGAAAGCCGGTCTCCAACAGCAGCTTGATGATCTTCTGCGGGAGCCATGCATCACGCAATTGCACCGCGGAGACGTTGATCGAGATCGTCAGGGCAGGATCCCAGTCCCGCGCCGCCAGAAACGCCTGGCGCATCAGCGTTTGCGACAGATCGGCGATCATGCCGGTCTGCTCTGCGATTGGAATGAAGCGGTCAGGGCTGATCTGGCCGTGAAGCGGATGATTCCAGCGAGCGAGCACCTCGAAGCCGAGCAACTGGCCCGTGTTCAGATCCATCTGTTGCTCGAAGTGCGGCACGATCTGCCCTGCAGGGATTGCCGCGCGTAAGGCGGTTTCCAGTTCGTGGCGGGCGTGCAGGGCGCGCGCCATGTCGGGATCGAACCAGCTGAAGCGATTCCGGCCCGCCTCTTTTGCCGCATACATCGCGATGTCCGAGGCCCGGATCAGTGCCTCCACCGTGGTGCGCTCCTGATCGGAATGCGCGATGCCGATCGAAGCCGAGACGTGAAGCGACGTGCCGCCGAGATCAAGCGGACGCGTCAGTCGGCTGACCAATCGCTCCGCAACGCGCTGCACGGTGTTCGGATCCGCCGGGTTGAAGACGAAGAGGCAAGCGAACTCGTCGCCGCCCACCCGTGCGGCCAGGGAAACCGGCGGCAGCTCATTGCTGATTTCGGCAGCGACTCGGGCAAGCAACACGTCGCCGGTGCCGTGACCATGTAAATCATTGATCGTCTTGAATCGGTCGAGATCGATCATCAGCATCGCAACCGCCAGTTGGCGCTGCGCGGCTTCCTGAAGCATCGTCGTGCCTTCCTCGACGAGGGCGCGCCTGTTCAGAAAGCCGGTGAGCGGATCCTTTGGCGAAAGGCGACGTGCCCCTTCCGTGCTGTCCAACTGAAGCCGCAGCTGCCGCGTAACATTGCGGTGACGCCTGCGCCCGGCGACCATGACGGCAAGGTTCAAGAGCAATGCCGCGATCAGCGGCCAGACCAGCGGCTCCGCAGCCGCCGGGCCGTTCCGTACGACGCCGACGATCACCGCGCCCAGCACGACGACGCACAGCGCCACGGCAGCCATGGTGACAAGGCTGATCGGCGTTGCGCGTGTCCCGCGCCGGCCGTTGCGCGCGGGCTCGTAGGCGGTGGACTCATCCATGTCGCCCCATTTTGCGGCGATTGTGTGTAGAAGCCGTTAATGCCCTGCGACTTGCTCTCGCGGGCTTGTTGGGCTATTGGCCGCGCACGTTCCGTTGTTGAACGCTGAAGATAAGCGCCCATGTGGTGCACGCTGGCCGGCGAGGTTTCGCCCGCCGGCGCTTTTGCGTTTGGGCGGATGAAGGGAGTTAGACGCGATGTTCGACAGCCTGAGCGATCGTCTTGGCGGCGTATTCGACCGCCTGCGCGGTCGTGGCGCGCTGACGGAAGCGGACGTACGGCAGGCGATGCGCGAAGTGCGCGTTGCGCTTCTGGAAGCCGACGTTGCGTTGCCGGTCGCGCGCCAGTTCGTCGATGAGGCGACCGAGAAGGCGATCGGCCAGAACGTGCTGCGCTCGGTCACGCCGGGTCAGCAGGTCGTCAAGATCGTCCATGACGCGCTGATCGCGATGCTGGGCGGCGATGATCCGCAAGCGGCCGAGCTGAAGATCGATGTCACGCCGCCCGCAGTTGTCATGATGGTCGGCCTGCAGGGCTCGGGCAAGACGACGACCACGGCAAAGATCGCCAAGCGGCTGTCCGGCGGCCAGATGGGCCGCGATCGCAAAAAGGTGCTGATGGCGTCGCTCGACGTCAATCGCCCGAACGCGCAGGAACAGCTGGCGACGCTCGGCAAGCAGGTTGATGTGCAGACGCTGCCGATTGTTGCCGGGCAGCAGCCGGTAGAGATCGCCCGCCGTGCACTTCAGGCCGCGAAGCTGCAAGGCTTCGACGTGCTGATGCTCGACACGGCGGGTCGCCTCCATGTCGATCAGGCGCTGATGGACGAGATGAAGGCCGTGGCGGAGATCGCCACGCCGCAGGAAATCCTGCTCGTCGTCGACTCGTTGACTGGTCAGGACGCGGTCAACGTCGCGCAGAGCTTCTCGGATCAGGTGCCGCTCACCGGCGTCGTGCTGACCCGTATGGACGGCGATGCGCGCGGCGGTGCGGCGCTGTCGATGCGCGCCGTCACCGGCAAGCCGATCAAGTTTGCCGGCGTCGGCGAAAAGATGGATGCGCTCGAGGCGTTCCATGCCGAGCGGGTCGCCGGCCGTATCCTCGGCATGGGCGACGTCGTCAGCCTCGTCGAGAAGGCTGCGGAGTCGATCCAGCAGGAAGACGCCGAGCGCATGGCGGCGAAGCTGGCCAAGGGCCAGTTCGACATGGACGACCTGCGCGGCCAGTTGGCGCAGATGCGCCGCATGGGCGGGCTGGGCGCGCTCGCCGGCATGATGCCCGGCATGAAGAAGGCGCAGCAGGCCATGGCCAATGGCGCGGTCGACGAACGCATTCTGCTGCGCATGGACGCGATGATCACGTCAATGACGCAGAAGGAACGCTCCAAGCCCGAGCTGATCAACGCCAAGCGCAAGATCCGCATCGCCAAGGGCAGCGGCACGACCGTTCAGGACGTGAACAAGCTGCTGAAGATGCACCAGGAAATGTCCACGGCGATGAAGAAGATTCGCAAGATGGGCGGCATCAAGGGGATGCTGGCGATGCTGGGCAAGGGCGGCCCCGGCGGCGGCATGGCCGGCATCGGCAATGCCATTGGCGGCCCGGAGCTTGGCGACATGCTGGGCAAGGCGGGCGGCGGCGGGCTGCCTGGCTTGCCGGGCCTGGGTGGCGGCGGCGGGCTCCCGCCCGGCTTTCCGAAGTTCAAGAAGTAAGTTTTTCAAACACTTTTCAGATACGTAGAAGGAAGAGACTACAATGGCACTGAGCATTCGCCTGTCGCGTGGCGGTTCGAAGAAGCGTCCTTATTACCGCATCGTCGTTGCCGATGCGCGCAGCCCGCGCGATGGTCGTTTCATCGAGAAGATCGGTAACTACAATCCGCTGCTCGCCAAGGACGACGAGAAGCGCATCGTGCTCGACGCTGAGCGCGCCAAGCACTGGCTGAGCAACGGCGCGCAGCCGACCGACCGCGTCGCGCGCTTCCTTGACCTTGCCGGTGTTCGCGAGCGTGCAGCCCGCAGCAACCCCAAGAAGGCCGAGCCGGGCGAGAAGGCAAAGGAGCGCGCCGAGGAGCGGGCGGAGAAGCTGAAGGCAGAGCAGGAGGCTGCAGCCGAAGCAGCGAACACAGGTTCGGGCGAGACCGAAGCTGCCGAGGCAAGCGCAGAATAAGCATCCGATCGGATCATGGCGCGTTCCTTCTGTTGAAAGGAACTCGCCATGAATCCCGATCCTGATCCCCGGACTGCGAATGATGACGACCAAAAAGTCGCCAGCAACGAAGGGGTCTCCGCCCCCGATCCCGCCGAAGGGCGCGACGATGCACCCGCCGGCGACGAAGGCTCGCCCGACGGGTGAGCCGACGATCGTCCTGGCCGCGGTCACGGGCCCGCATGGTATCGGCGGCGAAGTGAAGCTGAAGCTCTTCGCCGACGATGTTGGTGCGTTCACCTCGTTCAACGAGGGCGCGCTGACCCTGCGATCGCTGCGCGGCAACATCGCCCGCTTCGCCGAAGTGCCGGATCGCACCGCCGCAGAGGCTTTGCGTGGCATGCAGTTGACGGTGCCACGGTCGGCGCTGCCTCCGCTGGAGGAGGGCGAATATTACCATGCCGATCTGATCGGCTTGCCGGCTACATCAGACGCGGGCGAGCCAATCGGGTACGTTGTCGCCGTCGAGAATTTCGGCGCCGGTGACGTGATCGAGATCGAGCGGCCGACCGGCAAACGCTTCATGGTTCCGATGAACGAACACGCGGTGCCGGAATGGAGCGGCGAGGGGATCGTGGTGGCGGCGGCATTCGCCGCTGATTGATCATCGGTGGGTGCCGCGGAGACGGGCGCGGCAACGGACTGTGGCGCCGGTCCTCGCCTCGTCCGGCGCTTATCGCCGGATCGGGTGTCGTTCGCTTAGTTCGTTGCGGATCGTCGTGGCGGCGACGCCGGCCTGGCCCATTGCGTGGCTGATCTGATCCAATCCCTTCACCACGTCGCCTGCCGCGTACAAGCCCGGCAGGGTGGTGCGCTGATGTTCGTCCGTCACGATGCATCCGTCGTCGGTGCCTCGCGCACCGGCTGCAAGGGCGAGCTCGGAGCGGATCTGCGAGCCAAGCGCGGGATAGACGCTGTCGAATGACAATCTACCCGCTGCCGTGTCCAGGGCGAACTGGTCTTGTTCTATGGCATAGCCACCGCACGGGCCATCAACCCGGGATATGCCGGCACGATCGAGCGCCGCGGCGCATTCCTCGTCCAGCATATGCGCAGCATCAGGCGCGATCAGCGTGATGTCGCGGGAATAACCGCACAGGAACAATGCCTCTCGCATGCCGTGGCTGCCGGTGCCGATCACGCCGACGCGCTTGTCCGTCACTTCGTAGCCATCGCAGATGGGGCAGTATCGTAGCAGCCCCTCGCTGAGCGCGCGGTCATGCAACGCATCATCCATGTCCGGACGATTGTTCACCACGCCGGTGGCGAGCAGAACGGTGCGCGCCTCGACTTGTGTGTCGGACGTGCGGATCACGAAGTCGTCGCCCGTCGGCTCGATCGCGGTGACCGTCGCCCGATGAGTGCGGACACCAAAGGACGCTGCCTGTTCGCTCATGCGCCCGAGCAAATCCGGGCCGCTGATCCCGCCGGGGTAGCCGGCGTGGTTATGCGTGCAGGGGATCGACGCCGCACGGCTCGATCCATTGTCGAACACGGCAATGTCGAGGTGGAAACGGGCAAGGTAGATGGCCGCCGTCAGCCCGGCCGGACCACCCCCGATGATAACGCAATCGTGCATGGCGACGGGAGCGATCCAGGAGGCGGGTGGTTCCCTCGATGCAACGGGGTGCAGCAATTGGTTTGGCGGCTGCGCTCAGTCACGATTGACCGGGGCAGGGCGGGCGGTAACGCTGGGCCACTGCTTACGACCTTCCGGGGGATGATCATGATCCGCGCGTTATCGGCTGCCCTGCTGCTTGCCTCGTCCCCTGCCGCTTTGGCGCAAACGGCAGCGCCGGCATCCGCCCCCGTCCCCGCTGCTGCGCCAAGCACGCCCGGGGTCGAGGCGATCGAGCCCCAACTTACCGGCATCTTCGACACATGGATGAAGCAGGCGCATGTACCGGGTCTCGTTTACGGTGTGGTCAAGGACGGACGGCTGGTGCTCGTCCGTGGCCTCGGCGTGCAGGACGTCGCCACCAAGCGGCCAGTGACGCCGGACAGCCTGTTTCGCATCGCGTCCATGTCCAAGGCGTTCACGGCCATGGCGATCCTGAAGCTGCGCGATGAAGGGCGGCTGTCGCTCGATGCTCCCGCCGAGCGCTACATCCCCGAAATCCGCGGCTGGAAGTACCCGAGCGCTGACAGCCGCCGCATCCGCGTGGAGGATCTGATCCACCACACGGCCGGTTTCGTGGAGGACAATCCGTGGGGCGATCGGCAGCAGTCGCTGTCGGAGCCGGCGTTCACCGCCATGCTGAAGGCCGGTGTGCCCTTTGCCCAGGCGCCGGGGCTCCGCATGGAATATTCCAACCTCGGCTATGCCATGCTCGGCCGCATCGTCCACAATGTCTCCGGCGTGCGGTACCAGGATTATATCCGCCGCGAGATCATGGCGCCGCTCGGCATGGCAACGACCGGCTACGACGTGCTGAATGGCGCGCAGGAGATGCGGGCGCTCGGCTATCGCTGGCAGGACAACGCCTGGAGGCGCGAGCCGGACATGGCGGATGGCGCGTTCGGCGCGATGGGGGGCGTGCAGACCAGCGCCAATGATTACTGGCGCTGGATCGCGTTTCTGCTCTCCGGCTGGCCGGCGCGCGACGATACCGAGGCTGGCCCGGTAAAGCGCGCCACCGTCCGCGAGATCGTGGAGGGTTCGAACTACGTCAGCACGGCGGAGCGGCCGAGCGCGTCGGGGCAGATGTGCCGCGTGGCGACAGCTTATGCGATGGGCTGGTCCGTGGTGAACGACTGTGACGTGGGCCGGATCGTCACGCACAGCGGCGGCTACCCCGGCTATGGCTCGATCGTGATGATGCTGCCCGACGCCGGCGTCGGGGTGTTCGCCTTCGCCAACCGGACTTATGCGGGGCCGGGCAAGCCGGTGTCGGAAGCGCTATACGCGCTGCGGCAGGCGGGCCTGGCGAACGAGCGCGAGCTGCCGGTGTCGCCGGAGCTGGCGCGCGCCTATGACATTGCGCGCGACGTCTGGATGCGCGGCGATCCCGGCCGCGCCCCCCTGGCGAACAACGTGGTGCTTGACCGTGATCTGGCCCGTCGCCGCAAGGACATCGTCGACCTGAAGAAGCAGGTCGGCACGTGCCAGACGGGCGCACCGATCACGCCCGTTTCGACGATGGAAGGTCGTTTCCGCTGGACGTGCACGTCCGGCGCCGTCGCCGGCCGCGTGCAGCGTGCGCCAACGCCGGCCTTGAGCCTTCAGGTGTTGAGCTTTACCGCCGCCAACCCGTGACCTTTGCTGCCACCATCCTTACGCTATACCCCGAGATGTTCCCGGGGCCGCTCGGCCATGCCATCGCCGGACGGGCGCTGGCCGAGGGGCGCTGGTCGCTCGACGCCGTCAACATTCGCGACTTCGCCACCGATCGGCACCGCACGGTGGACGATACGCCCGCAGGCGGCGGCGCCGGCATGGTGTTGCGCGTCGACATTCTCGCCGCGGCGCTCGACGCACAGGCGCAGGGCCGCCCGGTGCTGGCGATGACGCCGCGAGGCAAGCCGCTAAGCCAGGCGCGCGTTCGGCAACTTGCGGCGGGCCCCGGCGCCATCATCCTGTGCGGCCGCTTCGAAGGTTTTGACGAGCGACTGTTCGAGGGCCGCGACATCGAGGAAGTCTCGATCGGGGATTACGTCCTCTCCGGCGGCGAGACGGCGGCGCTGGTGGTCCTTGACGCTTGCGTCCGGCTGCTTCCGGGCGTAATGGGCGCGGCTTCCAGTGGAGTCGAGGAAAGCCACGAAAGCGGCCTCCTGGAATATCCGCATTATACCCGACCTCAGGAATGGGAAGGGCGCACGATCCCTGAAGTGCTGCGATCGGGGGATCATGCGAAAATCGCCGCTTGGCGCCAGCGCCGGGCGGAGGAAGATACACGGCTACGGCGGCCGGACCTGTGGGAGCGTCACAACGGCGCTCGGGTCAACCGCCCTCTGGCGCGCAGCGACGAACAGGAATGAAGTTATGAACCTGATCCAGCAGCTCGAAGCCGAGCAGATTGCCAAGCTGACCGCGAACAAGAAGCTCCCGGAATTCCGCCCGGGTGACACGCTCAAGGTTGGTGTGAAAGTCGTCGAGGGTGAGCGTACCCGCGTCCAGAACTACGAAGGCGTGTGCATCGCGCGTTCGAACAAGGGCATGGGCTCGTCGTTCACCGTGCGCAAGATCTCGTTCGGCGAGGGCGTGGAGCGCGTGTTCCCGCTGTACTCGCCCAACGTCGATTCGATCGAGGTCGTCCGCAAGGGCGCCGTGCGTCGTGCGAAGCTCTATTACCTGCGTGGTCGTACCGGCAAGTCGGCGCGTATCGCCGAGCGCCGCGACAACCGTCCGGCCAAGGCCGAAGCCGCCGAGTAATCCGCGCGCGCGATCGGAAAGAAAGGCGTCGGTGGCTTCCCACCGGCGCCTTTTTTCATGCGTCCCGCGCCAGACTGTCCGCCGTGATATCCTTGAACGCCACGGCGACCGCGCTGACCCGTCAATCAGACCTTGCTGGCATCCGTATTGCCGCGCACGATTTCCACGATACGATCACCGATCTCGACGCTAGCCGCCTCCGGCTGGTCGAAGCCGATGCAGCGGCCAGCTCGGAACATCCGGACGCCCAGCCCGGTGGCGAGGCCCGTGAGCGGCCGGCCCACGTCCTGCGCGGTCGCATCGCGTTCGTGCAGCGCGACCCGGCCATGAACCGCCGCGAGATCGGTCAGATATTCCGAGACATGCGGCCCGGAGGTCGATCCTGCCAGCAGCAGACCCGCAAAGCTTGCTGGATTGATCACGACGTCCGCGCCCGCTTGGCGCGCGAGCGGCTCATTGTCGTCGGAGCGGATAACGGCACTGATGCGGACCTCACGTGACAGGCGACGGGCGGTCAGCACGATCAGGATGGTGGTATCGTCTCGCCCGGCGGCGACCATCAGCGTTGCCGCCCGCTCGATGCGGGCAGTCTTGAGCGTCGCGTCGCGCGTCGCATCGGCATCCAGAACAACCGCCCCGCATCCCTCGGCATGGGCCAGCGCTTCCTGATTGCGATCGATGACGACGATGCTGCCGGGATCAACCCCCCTGCGGATCAACTCGCGCAGTGCCTCGGTGCCGCTGGTGCCATACCCAGCGATGACCACATGGTCGGCCAATTGGCGCTGGATCACCCGCATGCGCCACCGCTGCCAGACGCGTCGCAACAGGAAATCATAAGCCGTCCCCAAGAAGATCAACCAGACGAAAAGGCGGATCGGCGTCACCACAAAGGTGTCGAACAGCCGTGCGCCTTGAGTCACCGGAACGATGTCACCGAAGCCCACTGTCGTGACGGTGATCATGGTGAAATACATGATGTCGACGAAATTGATCGAGCCGTCGATATTGTCCCGCAGCCCGTCGCGGCCGAGCCAGTGCCCGCCGAGCGCGATGCCGATCAGCGTCAGCGCCAATCCGATGCGCAGCGCAAGGCTAGCCCAGTCCGACAGCGCACTGCGGCGCCGCAGGTGAAGCTCTTCGACATGCTTGTTCAAACGCATCGCGCGAACCTAGGCCTGCCTCGCCCGGAAAGTCGAGCGTCGCCGCGTCGATGCCGCCGAAGCGCGGTGTGAAAGCCGATGAAGCGATCGCGTGTCGGCTTTTGCGCTCGCGGAGTTACCGGGCTAACCGGATGGGGCAAGCAGTTGGGAAGAGTGAATGCGCATATGGATGGCGGCGATCGGTGCCGGTGTGGCGATCTGGGCGGGCGCCGCAATGGCTGAAGCAGATGCGGCGGGAACAACGAGGTCGGCGGCCAAGCTGACGCTCGAGCGCGTGTTTGCGAGCCCCGACCTCGCCGGTGGTCAGCCGCAGGCGCTGCGCTTGTCACCTGATGGCACGCTTCTCACCTCGGTGCGACCGCGTGCCGATGAGCGCAACCGGTTCGACCTGTGGGCAATGGACACGCGCACGGGACAATCGCGGATGCTGGTGGATTCGCGCGCGATCGGCAGCGGTGCCGAGCTGTCCGAAGCGGAAAAGATGCAGCGCGAGCGCGACCGTTCGAAGACCGGCAAGACCGGCATTCTCGATTATGACTGGGCACCCGACGGCAAGTCGATTCTGGTGCCGGTGGATGGCGAGCTGTTCGTTGCCACGCTCGACGGTGCGGTGCGCAAGCTGGAGGGCACGCAGGGTGCACTGAACCCGGGCGTTTCGCCACGCGGCGGCTATGTCAGTTTCGTGCGCGACCAGAACCTGTGGGTGCGGCCTGCGAACGGCGGCGACGCGCGCCAGCTCACCAAGGAAGGCGGCGGCACCGTTCACTTCGGCGAGGCGGAGTTCGTCGCGCAGGAGGAAATGCATCGTAGGACGGGCTATTGGTGGTCCCCCGACGATCGGCTGATCGCAGTCGTGCGCTTCGACGACGCGCCGGTGCGCGTGTTCACGCGCGCCTCGATCGGCGCCACCGGCACCAGCATCTACGAACAGCGCTATCCCGCGGCGGGCACCCCGAACGTGCTGGTCGATCTGTTCATCATGAAGCCGGACGGCTCCGGCCGGATCAAGGTCGATCTCGGCGCGGAACGTGACATTTACCTGGCGCGGATGAACTGGCTGCCGGACGGCTCGGCGCTGCTGGTGCAGCGGCAATCGCGCGACCAGCGTACGCTCGACATGCTGCGCGTCGATCCGGCGACCGGCAAGGCGACCGTGCTGTTCACCGAGCGCGCCGGCGAGCGGAGCTGGGTCAACCTGTCTGACGCATATCGGCCCTTGCGCGACGGCAGCCTCATCTGGCGGTCCGAACGCGACGGCTATGCTCACCTCTATCATTGGAAAGCGGGCAGCTGGACGCAACTGACCAAGGGGCCCTGGGTCGTCGACGCGCTCGTCGCTGTGGACGAGGCGACCGGCCGGCTGGTCTTCACCGCCAATCGCGACGGTCCGCTTGAGCGGCACCTTTATGCCATGAACCTTGCGCGTCCGGGCGAGATCACCCGGCTGACGGAGGCCGGCTGGTCGCTGAGCGGCGTTGCCGCGGATGGTGCGGGAACCCGTTTCATCATCAGCCGGTCGAGTCCGTCGCAGCCCAAGCAGACCTATCTCGCCGACGCGAGCGGCAAGCGGGTCAGCTGGGTCAACGAGAATGCCGTGGCGGGCGATCACCCCTATGCGCCGTTCCTGCCGACGCACCGCCCGACGCAGTTCGGCACGATCAAGGGGCCGGACGGCACGCCGCTCCACTGGCAGATGATCACCCCCGCGCTTCAGAAGGGGAAGCGCTACCCGGTGTTCTTCATGCATTATGGTGGCCCTGGCAGCCAGGACGTGTGGCGCGACTGGCCAGGCAACATGCCGCTGCGGCAGTTCCTGGTGCAGCAGGGCTGGATCGTCTTTCAGATCGACAATCGCGGCTCGAACAATCGCGGCAAGGCGTTCGAGGACGCCATCTGGCACGCCATGGGCACGGTGGAGGTCGAGGACCAGCTTGCCGGCGCCGCCTATCTGAAGTCGCTCCCCTTCGTGGATGCGAAGAAGATCGCGATCTATGGCTGGTCCTATGGCGGCTATCTGACGCTGAAGATGATGGAAGCGCATCCGGGCGTGTTCGCCGCCGGCATTTCGGGGGCGCCGGTCACCGATTGGGCGCTTTACGACACGCATTACACCGAGCGGTACATGGGCGACCCGACGCGTGACGCCGCCGCCTACAAAGGCTCAAGCGCGCTCGAGCTCGCTGATCGCATCAGCGATCCGCTGATGATCATGCACGGCATGGCGGACGATAACGTGTTCCTCGACAATACCACTGCCTTCGCCGCACGCATGCAGGCGGCGAACAAGCCGTTCGAGATGATGCTGTATCCCGGGAAGGCGCATGGCGCCGTACGCGACATCCATCCGTGGACGATGATGCTCGACTTCCTTGATCGCCACGTGAAGAAAAATGGCGTGAAGTAAAGCTTCGTTGGCACAATGTTTCGCGTGCCGTAAGGCGCGCCTGGTTACGAGTTGAAGGACGGGTTTATGGGTTACCGGGTGGTGGTCGCTGGGGCGACGGGCAATGTCGGGCGTGAGATGATCAACATCCTCGCCGAGCGCGAGTTTCCGGCCGATGAGATTGCCGTGCTGGCGTCGTCGCGCTCGGTCGGTGACCAGATCGAATATGGTGAAACGGGCCGGATGCTGAAGGTCCAGAACATCGAGCATTTCGATCCCGCCGGCTGGGACTTCGCGCTGTTCGCCATCGGGAGCGAGGCGACCAAGGTCTATGGCCCCAAGTTCGCGTCCGCAGGCTGCACGGTGATCGACAATTCCTCGCTGTACCGCATGGATCCGGACGTGCCGCTGATCGTGCCGGAGGTGAACCCGGAGGCGATCGACGGCTATCGCGCCAGGAACATCATCGCCAATCCGAATTGCTCCACCGCGCAGATGGTGGTGGCGCTGAAGCCGCTGCATGACGTGGCAAAGATCAAGCGCGTGGTCGTGGCGACCTATCAGTCGGTTTCCGGTGCCGGCAAGCAGGGCATGGACGAACTGTTCGAGCAGAGCCGCAACATCTTCGTCGGCGATCCCGCCGTGGCGACGAAGTTCACCAAGCAGATCGCCTTCAACGTGATCCCGCACATCGACAGCTTCCTGGATGACGGCTCCACCAAGGAAGAGTGGAAGATGGTGGTGGAAACCAAGAAGATCCTCGATCCGAAGATCAAGGTCACCGCCACGTGCGTGCGCGTGCCCGTCTTCGTCGGCCATTCCGAAGCGATCAATATCGAATTCGAGAACGAGATTTCCGCCGAAGAGGCGCAGAAGATTCTCCGCGAGGCGCCCGGTGTAATGCTGGTCGATAAGCGGGAAGACGGCGGCTACGTCACGCCGGTGGAATGCGTCGGCGACTATGCCACCTTCATCAGCCGCGTGCGCGACGATTCAACGGTGGAGAATGGCCTGTCGCTATGGTGCGTCAGCGACAATCTGCGCAAGGGCGCCGCGCTCAACGCGGTTCAGATCGCCGAGCTGCTCGGCCGACGCCACTTGAAGAAGGGGGGCTGACGCTCCCCTGCGACGCGGCTCGCCGGCACTGCGGGGGTGCCCTTCACGAGAGGGCGCCCCCGTTTGCGTTGCGACGTTGCACCGGCCGGCGCCCTTACTCGCTGTGCACCACCTCGACCTTGCCCTTCGGCTTCTGCAACAGCAGCACCAGCGGCACGGCAGCGAAAGAGATCCAGCTCATCAGGTAGAAATCGTCGAGATAGGCGATCATTGCGGCTTGCTTGTTCACCATCGCGTCGGCCATCGACATGGCCGCATCCGCAAGCGAACCAAGCCCACTGAGCTGCGCCACATCGAACCCGGCGATCGCATTGCGCGTGACATGCTGCGCGAGGTCGGCATGGCTCGTCTGGATGTTACGGGCGAGCAGCACCGTCACCATCGAAATGCCGGCCGACTGGCCGATCGAGCGAAACAGGTTCAGCAGGCTCGAACCGTCCGTCCGATAGCGACCGTCGAGGGTGGCAAAGGCGAGCGCGTTCAGCGGCATGAAGACAAGCCCCATGCCAAGTCCCTGGACGAAGCCTGCCGTGATCACCGGCCAATAATCCTGCTCCAACGAAAAGCCCGCCATCTGGCGCAGCGATATGCCGAAGATCACCAGCCCCACCATGATGACGATGCGCGTGTCCACCTTGCCCATCATCTGCCCGGCCAGCCACATGGTGAAGAGCACGCCGACGCCGCGCGGGGCCATCATCATGCCGGTGTCGATCACGGGATAGCCGAACAGGTTCTGGAGCATCGGCGGGAGCAGCGCCATTGGCGCCATGGTGGAAATGCCCACCACCAGCATGAAGAGCAGCGCGGTCACCAGATTGCGGTTCTGAAACAAGGCGCGGTCGAACAGCGGCTTCTTCGCCGTGACGAAGTGAAAGACCGCGAGCCACGTGAACGCCAGCGCGATCAGCGCCTCGACGATCACTTCCCAACTGTCGAACCAATCCTCGCTTTGCCCACGATCGAGCATCAACTGAAAGGCCGCCACCGCCACGCCGAGGTAGATAAAGCCGGCGAAGTCGAAGGACCGCACCGCTTTGGGTCGGCTGGGGAGAAGGAACCACAGGATCGCAAAGGTCAGCGCACCCACCGGCACGTTGACGTAGAACACCCAGCGCCAATTGTAGCTTTCGGTCAGCCAACCGCCGAGCACCGGCCCCATGATCGGCCCGACCATCACGCCCATGCCCCAGACGCTCATCGCCTTGGCCGCGTTTTCCGGCCGGTTGATGTCCAGCATCGAGGTTTGCGACAGCGGGTTGATGAACGCCGCGAAGACCCCCTGGAAGATCCGGAAGACCACCATTTCCTCCAGGCTCGTGGCGATGCCGCAAAGCATGGAGGCGACAATGAAGCCGGCAACCGCAATGAGGAACAGGTTGCGGCTCCCCAGCCGGTCGGAGAGCCAACCGGTGGCGGGGAGGGCGATCGCGGTTGCAACGATATAGCTGGTCAGCACCCAGGTGACGGTGTCCACCGTCGCGCCAAGGCTGGTCATCATGTGCGGCAGCGCGACGTTGGCGATTGTGGTGTCAAGGATCTGCATGATCATGGCGCCCATGATCCCGATCGTCAGCAGCCCGCGATTGTTCGTTTGGAGCAGTGGCTTGCCCAGCGATGGATCATCCGCCGCCGCGCCGGATGGGATGGGCATCGCTCGGGATGCCACGTCAGCGCGCTCCGGTGTCGATACTGACGTCCGTGGAAAGGCCGGCGATCATCACGCGTGGCGGCGTGCCGTCGATGGCGATCCGCACAGGCACCCGCTGCGTCACCTTCACCCAATTGCCGTTGGCATTCTGCGCCGGGAGCACGGAGAATTCACTGCCGGTGCCCGCGCCGATCGATTGCACCCGGCCATTCACCTTCAGCCCCGGATAAGCGTCGAATTCCAGCTCGGCCGGCTGGCCCACCCGCATATGGTCGAGGTCGGTTTCCTTGAAGTTCGCCTCCACCCAGGCGCGGTCGCTCACCACGAGACTCAGCGCCGGCACGCCCGACGGTGTGATGTTGCCGACCTGCAGCCGGCTCGTCTGGCTGACAACGCCGTCGGCCGGTGCCTTCACGACGGTGCGTTCCAGGTTCATCGCCGCTTGCGCCCGCTTGGCCAACGCTACCTGAATAGCGGCGGGCTGGCCAGAGCCGCCACCGCTCCCCACCTGTTGCCGCGCGCGTGCCGCGGCCGCTTCGCCTGCGGCAATCCGCGCGCGGGCCGCGGCCACGTCCTGCACCGCGGCGTCGTAACTCGCGCGGGTGGTGAAGCCGCGCTTCATCAATGCGTCCTGCCGCTGAAACGTCGCCTGCGCGAGCGTCAGCTCGGCGCGGGCGCTCTCGATATCCGCGGCCGCGCTGCTGCTGTCGGTCGCCAGCGTAGCGACCTGCACTCGCGCTGCCGCCAGATCGGCATCCGCCTGCGCCAGCGCGATCCGATAGGGCTCCGGGTCGATGCGCAACAGCACGTCGCCGGCCTTCACCCGCTGGTTCTCCTTGACGTTCACCGCCACAATCCGTCCCGACACATCCGGGCTGACCGAGATCACATCCTGCCGGACATAGGCGTTGTCCGTCGTGATGTACCGGCCAGAGGTCAGGTAGAAATAGCCGGCGAACACCGCGATCATCAGCGGTACGCCGAACATCAGCAACGGCCGCAGCAGGCTTCCGCGCTTCTTGGATGCGCCAGCGGCGCCTTCCTCGATCAAGATCTGCTCATCGACGCCGGCTTGCGTCTTCGGATCGGCGTCAGCCATGCGCCACCCCCTTGTTTTCGGCGGAACTGAGATTGTTGCGGATCTGATCCAGCCACGCGGTCATGGTGGCGACTTGCTCGTCGGAGATGCCGAACAGCGCTTGGCTCATCAGTTCGCCCGCGGTGGCGTGAAGCTCTTCGAGCACAGGGCCCGCCTTGTCGGTAAGGAACAATTGCCAGGCACGCCGATCGCTCGGATCGCGCCGCCGCTCCACGAGTCCGCCTTCTTCCATGCGATCGACCAGCCGGCACAAGGTGATAGGCTCCACCTCCAGAAGGTCGGCCAGCGCGCCCTGGTTGATCCCCTCGTTCCGGTTGATCCCCAGCAGCGCCTTCCACTGGGCACGAGTCGCGCCATGCTGCCGTGCACGCTCGTCGAAGCGCTTGCGGAGCAGGCGCGCGGTGTCGCTCAGCAGGAACCCGAATGAGTCTGTCATGTGTCGGCATATAATAAGCACGCTTATATGTTTGAAGAGCTGCCACTCACATGGTTCTTTCGAGCGTTGCAGCGCAGACGCGTTCAAAGCGTTGTCCCTGTCGAGGAGCAGGATCATGACGGTAATGACCGGCGGCTGCCAATGCGGACGCGTGCGCTACGAAGCCGATATCGAGAGCGATGAGGCCTATCTCTGTCACTGCCGCATGTGCCAGCGCGCGACCGGCGGCGTGTCGATCGCCTTTGTAAACATTCCGGCCGAAAACCTCCGCTGGCAGGCCGAACCTGACTGGTATCAGTCATCCCCCATCGCACATCGGCCGTTTTGCGCCCGTTGCGGCACCCCGCTGGGCTTTGCCTTCCTGGAGAACGGGGAGAATGTCGACATCACCGTCGGCAGCTTTGACGATCCCAGCCGGTTCAGGCCGGTGCACCATTATGCGGTGGAGAGCATCCACGAGGCCTGGATCGACACGCGCGACTTGCCACGCGTGCGAAGCGAGGAGAATGAGAGCATCAGGCAACGCTGGATGGACGCTTGTGGCAAAACTCCCGACTGAAACGCATCACTTCGCCAGCTTCGATGGCACGCGGCTGGCCTGGCACGAGCTGGGGAAGGGGCGCCCCGTCGTGCTTCTTCATGGCTATTTCTCCGACGCGAATACCAACTGGATCCGCTACGGCCATGCCGAGGCGATCGCCGCCGAGGGGCGCCGGGTGATCATGCCCGATCTGCGTGCGCACGGGCAGAGCGACAAGCCGCACGACGCGGCGGCCTATCCACCCGATGCGCTGGCAAAGGACGGCCATGCGCTGATCGCGCACCTGGGCCTCTCGGATTACGACTTGGGGGGATATTCGCTCGGCGCGAGAACCACCGCGCGGATGCTCGCCACCGGCGCCACGCCGAAGAAGGTCGTCTTCTCCGGCATGGGGCTCGACGGGTTGACGAATTCCGAGCGGCGACAAAGCCATTTTCGGCACATCCTGACGAACCTTGGCACGCATGAGCGCGGCAGCCCGGCCTGGCTGGCAGAGGCTTTCCTGAAGACGACCGGGGGCGATCCCGTCGCATTGCTTGGCATCCTCGACACCTTCGTCTCCACCCCGGCGGAGACCGTCAGCGGCTTCGCTTGGCCGACGCTGGTGGTGAATGGCGCGGACGATGACGACAATGGCTCGGCCGCGGCGCTGGCCGCTGCGCTGCCGCACGCACGCTTGGTGGAGGTACCCGGCAACCATATGAGTTCAGTGACGAAAGCCGAGCTTGGGCAGGCGATGGCGGCCTTCCTCGCGGCTTGACCCGATCGATGCCCGCGCTCAGTGTGGCACCATAACGATACACCAGGACAGATCATGAAATTTCAACTCGTATCGCTGGCGGCGCTCGCCGCAGCGCTTGTCGTGCAACCCGCATCCGCCCAGCAGCAGGCCGCCGCTTCGGAAGCCGCGCCGACTGCCGCTCAGGCTGACGCCTTTGTTGCCGCGGCGGAAAAGGAGCTTGCCGCCTCCAGCGTGGAACTGGCCCAGATCTCTTGGGTGAATGCCACCTACATCACCGACGATACCGATGCGCTTGCTGCGAAGGCCGGTGGCCGGTTCACCGAGCGCCAGGTCCAGATGGCGATCGAGGCGGCCAAGTTCCGCAACGTTCCCGGCCTTTCCGCCGATACCGCGCGCAAGCTGTATATCCTCGCTGGTGGCGTCACCCTGCCGGCGCCCAACAAGCCGGGCGCTGCCGAGGAGCTGTCGACGCTGACAACCCGTATGTCCTCCAGCTACGGCAAGGGCCGCGGGACATTGGATGGCAAGCCGATCAACGGCTCCGACATCGAGGCGGCGATGGGCGACTCGCGCGATCCCGAAAAGCTGAAGGAAATGTGGGTAAGCTGGCACGACAATGTCGGCGCGCCGATGCGGCAGGACTATGCCGCCATGACCGCGCTGGCCAACGAAGGGGCGACCGGTCTCGGCTTCAAGGACACCGGCGCCCTGTGGCGTTCCGGCTACGACATGAAGCCAGACGAGTTTGCCGCGCTGACCGACAAGCTCTGGGGCGAAGTGGAGCCTTTGTACAAGGCGCTCCACACCTTTGTGCGCTGGAAGCTGAACGAAAAGTACGGTGACGCCGTGCAGCCGAAGACCGGCCCGATCCGCGCCGACCTGCTCGGTAATATGTGGGCGCAGGAATGGGGCAACATCTATGATGTGGTGGCGCCCGCGGGTGCCGGTGACCTCGGCTATGACATCGGGGATCTGCTCAAGGCGAAGCAATATGATCCGCTGAAGATGGTGAAGACCGGCGAGGGCTTCTATTCGTCGCTCGGTTTTGCCCCGCTCCCGGAAACCTTCTGGCAGCGTTCGCAGATCGTTAAGCCGCAGGATCGGGAAGTCATCTGTCACGCCAGCGCCTGGAATGTCGACAACGTCGACGACCTGCGCATCAAGATGTGCACCAAGGTGAATTCGGACGATTTCGTCACCATCCATCACGAGCTTGGCCACAATTACTATCAGCGCGCCTATAACCAGCAGCCGCTGCTTTATATGAACGGAGCAAACGACGGCTTCCACGAAGCGATCGGCGATTTCGTCGCTCTGTCGATCACGCCGGATTATCTGGTGAAGATCAATCTGCTGGATCCGGCCAAGGTGCCCGCCGCTGACAAGGACATTGGTCTCCTGCTGCGTCAGGCGATGGACAAGGTAGCGTTCCTCCCGTTCGGCCTGCTGGTCGACAAGTGGCGGTGGCAGGTGTTCTCGGGCGAGATCCCCGCGGGCCAGATGCAGGCGGGCTGGGACAAGCTTCGGCTGCAGTACCAGGGCATCGTGCCCCCGGTCGCTCGGGATGAGACGAAGTTCGATCCGGGCGCCAAATATCACGTGCCCGCGGCAGTGCCCTACACCCGGTACTTCCTGGCGCGGCTGCTGCAGTTCCAATTCTATGAGGCCGCCTGCCGTCAGGTCGGCTGGAAGGGCCCGCTTCACCGCTGCTCCTTCTACGGCAACAAGGAAGTGGGTGCGAAGCTCGACGCGATGCTGAAGATGGGCCAGTCCAAGCCCTGGCCGGACGCACTCCAGGCGTTCACCGGCACGCGCCAGATGTCCGGCAAGTCGATGGTCGCGTACTTCGCGCCGCTGAAGAAGTGGCTGGATCAGCAGAATAAGGGCAAGCCGAGCGGCTGGTAATCCTACCCGCTAAGGAGGCACCGCTCCGGTTCATGGAGCGGTGCCTCGCGAGGCTGCTGACGTTCGAATCTCGCAACAACTGAAAACTGCCGACAGTCGGTGCGGATGAATCCAGCCTTATTCCGGGATAGTGTTTTCGTCCGCGATCCCGGCCTGGAATGATTTGGTCGCGTCTTGCCCGTCCGGCATATGGGCATGTCCGTCCTGACTGGGCGGCGGGGTGGGCGACTTGCTGTCCTTCGACGCCGCCGCTTCCTTCGCCGGGGCAGCCTTATCCTCGGTCGCCTTCTTCGGCGTGGAGCCGCGCAGCGTTAGCAGCGCTGCGGTTGCAGCAGCGCCAACTGCTGCCAGCCCACCCGCAATCGCTGCCTTGCTCTTCCAGGCCGGCTGCTTCTCGGCTTCTGCCGGCGTCTCGACCTTGGGCTTTGCCGGCCGCTTGGGCGCCGGCGTGGCGCGCTTCGTCGAGCGCGGCTTGGGCGGCGCCGGCGCCTTGCGGGCAGCGGCGGCAGGCTTGGCCGCGCTTTCGCTCGCTTCGCCCGCTGGCTTCCGCTTCGGCTTAGGCGCTGGCTTGTCGGCGGCTGACTTGGCCGGCGTGGTCTTGCGTGGCGCCCGGCGCGCGGGCGGCTTGGGCGCGGCGGCGGGCGGCGTTTCTTCGTTGTCGGCCATGGTCAGCTCCCCTTTATTCGCGTGGATGGGGAGCTAACGCAGTGACCCGAACAAACGTTTCCTCCGCGCAACGTCGCTTAACGGAACGGCGGCTCGTTGAAGGCGCGCAGCTTGCGGCTGTGCAGCTTCTGCCCGTCGCGGCGCAACTCCTCGCAGGTCTCGATGCCGATCCGCATATGCTCCGAAATCGCCCGCTCGTAGAAGCGGTTGGCCTGGCCGGGCAGCTTCAGTTCGCCGTGCAGCGGCTTGTCGGAGACGCACAGCAGCGTGCCGTAGGGGACGCGGAAGCGGAAGCCCTGCGCCGCGATCGTCGCCGATTCCATGTCGATGCCGACAGCACGGCTCAGCGAAAAACGGAGCGCGGAACGGCTGTAGCGAAGCTCCCAGTTGCGATCGTCAGTGGTGACGATCGTCCCGGTCCGCAGCCGCCGCTTCAGCTCTTCGCCAGACTGCCCCGACACCGTCTCGGCCGCGCGCGCCAGCGCCTGCTGCACCTCGGCGATCGCCGGCACCGGGATCTCGGGCGGCAGCATGTCGTCGAGCACATGGTCGTCGCGCAGATAGGCGTGCGCGAGCACATAGTCGCCGATCCGCTGCGATGGCCGCAGCCCGCCGCAATGGCCGATCATCATCCATGCGTCGGGGCGAGTCACCGCCAGATGGTCGGTAATCGTCTTGGCGTTCGACGGGCCCACCCCGATGTTGACGAGCGTGATGCCCGAGCGATCCGGCGCGACAAGGTGATAGGCGGGCATTTGCAGCCGCCGCCACGCCGTATCGTCAAGGATCGCCGGATCATCGCCCGGCCGGAACATGACGCCGCCCGGCCCGGCCAGCGCGGTGAAGCGGCTGCCCTCGCTGACCTGCGCCGCACCGAAGCGGACGAATTCGTCGACATAGCGGTGATAATTGGTGAACAGCACGTAGCGCTGGACATGCTCCGGCGCCGTGCCGGTATAGTGCCGCAGCCGCGCGAGGCTGAAATCGGTGCGCAGCCCGTCGAAGAGCGCGAGCGGGCGCGTGCCGTCGATCGACGCCCACAGGCCGTCGGCGATCTCGTCACCGATATGGGCAAGCTCCGTCGCCGGGAAGTGGCGTGCCAGCTCGGCGGCGGAAACCTCGTCCAGGCTCAGCGCGTGGCCGGCGTCGAGCACATAAGGGAAGGGGATTTCGGTCGCGCCCGGCACGGCTTCCACCGTGACGTCATAATCTTCGATCAGCAGGGTGAGCTGTTCTTCGAGGTAATCCGCGAAGAGCGCGGGCTTGGTGACCGAAATGCGGTATTCGCCCGCGGTAACGAGCCGGCCGAACGATCGCAGCGGCGCCGGCCGGCTATCGCCGCCCCGGAAGCTAAGGCGGATTTCGGGATACGCGAACGAACCGTCGCGGCGTGCTTCCGACGACGGGGGCACCCCTTGCGTGAGGTATAGGTCAAGGGCGGCCTGGAGGCGCGCCACAGCGCCGGTGTAGAGCCGGTCTAGCTCCGCTACGATCTCTTGTGCAGTCATCGCGGATGGTTACGCCGCGGCGGTGACAGTGGCAAGACGGCAGTCCCACGTCCGGCGCCGGACCCCGGATCAATGCCCGGCTCGGTCCCCGGCCTGATGGCTGCGCCCGATCAGCGGGCGCGAGATCAGTGCCGGGAACCGGTGCCCGTCCGATCAGTGCTTGGTCTTGCCCGTGCCCTGATCGGTGCTGCTGTTGCTCATCCGCGTCGCGGCGTAAGCGGCGCCGCCGATTGCGGCGATTGCGCCAGCGACAATGCCGGCCGCGGCATACGGGCGGCTCTTTGCCGCATCGACCGTGGCGGACGTGGCCGAACTCACGCGCGCCTGCGCGCCGTGCGCGGCATCGCGCGCGCGGTCGGCAAGCGTTTCGCTGTTCTGTTCGGCGTTGGATTGGGCGGCGTTGGCCATGACGATACTCCTCTCGTAACCGTCACGCACCAACGCTCACCGTCAGCGAGGGTTTCCGTTCAAAGGCTGCCGAGCAGATGATCGGCGGAGCTTACCTTGAATTCACCGGGCGCCTCGACGTTGAGCTGCTCGACGACCCCGTCGTTCACCACCATCGAATAGCGCTGGCTGCGCTTGCCCATGCCGAACTTGGAGCCATCCATCGACAGGCCCAGCGCTTCGGCGAAATCACCATTGCCGTCTGCCAGCATGGTGACATCGCTCGCATTCGCGGACTTGGACCAGGCGCCAAGCACGAACGGATCGTTCACCGACGTGCATGCAACCTCGTCGATCCCCTTGGCCTTCAGCTCCGCGCCCTTTTCAACAAAGCCCGGCAAGTGCTTGGCCGAGCAAGTCGGCGTGAAGGCACCCGGCACAGCGAACAGCGCGACGCGGCGACCCGCGAAATATTCTTCCGAATCGACCGCCTCCGGCCCGTTCTCGGTCGCCTTGACCAGGGTTGCCTTGGGCAGTCTGTCGCCGACGCTGATCGCCATATTGTGTCTCCGAAGCCACGCCTGATGCGGCCGTCGCTACCTCGCAGGCACAGGTGCCGTTTTCAAGCGTGACGATCCGGGATCGCTCGGCTTAGAAGTAAGGCATGGAGACAGCGAACTTTCTCACCGGCCAGTTCCTCCTTGCCATGCCGGGAATCGGCGATCCCCGCTTCGAACAGGCGGTGATCGCGGTCTGCGCTCATGATCAGAAAGGGGCCTTGGGGATCGGCATCGGCGCGATGATCGCCGGGCTCGGGCTCCACGACGTGCTTCAACAGGTGAAGATCGATCCCGGCGATACGCCGAACGTCCCCATCCATTTCGGCGGTCCCATGGAGACGCGCCGCGGCTTCGTGCTCCACTCCTGTGACTGGGGCGGGCAGGACACGATCGTCGTGGCGGGCAAATGGTCACTGTCGGGGACGATCGACGTGCTGCGCGCCATCGCCGAGGGGAGGGGGCCATCCCGCTGGCTCGTCGCGCTCGGCTACGCCGGGTGGGGTGCCGGGCAGCTCGACGAGGAGATGACGCGGCATGGCTGGCTCAACGTCGATGACGATGAAGCCATGTTGTTCGGCACCGACACGGCCGAGCGGTGGACTCGCGGCTTCAACGCCGCCGGTATCGATCCCCGCTTGCTGGGCAGCGAAAGCGGTCGCGCCTGAGAGCGCCTGATCGCCCCGCGGGCAGGCGGGCGGTAACTGCAAGTCGGTTGGTCATTCTCACGCAAGTAGCGGGCAGTAAACGAAAGCGCTCGCCCACCCGGCAACGTCACTGAACGCGCGGGCCTAACTGCTGCCGCCGACGGCAGACACCGCGGGCTCCGCACCCTCGTTGGCTCCCAAAGCGCGTACGGCGCGATCGTAGGCGATCTCCACGTCTCGCTGATCCAGCGGCTCCGCCACGTCCCGACGTGCGGCTGAATGGGCAAGAAGCGCATGACGCTGAAACGCTTCGCGTTGCTCCGCCGTTCGCGCATGTTCCCCGAGGTCTTCCAGCGCCTTCAGCAAGTGGATCAGGATCGCCGGTTTGGCCGATCCCGCCTGGCGGATCTGGTTGAACGCGGCATCGACCGCGCCTGCATAAGTGGTCACGTTCCGGACCAGGCGGGTCGTTCCCGCGCTGTCCTCCAGTGTGGCGGGCGGCAGCCGCCGTGTCGCGAGCCGCGCCAGGCCGCCGCGCAGCCGGTCGATCACCGCCATCGCCGTGAACGGGTCGTTGATTCCGGGCGAAAGCGCACGAACCGCCACCTCAACCAGCTGGCGAATGGCGAATTCCAGGTCCTGGGTCGGCGTCCGGTGTGGTCCACTCGCGATGAACCGGCCGATGGCCTTGCGCGCGCGCTCGGGATCAGGCGGCGGCGGGATCACTTCCACCTTGTGGTCGCCCTCCACCACGAAGTCCCCCGGGCGAAAGTTCAATCGCACGACCGCGTCGTTCCGCTCGGCCCATTGCAGGATCTTGGTGAACTCAACCGACTGGACATAGCCTTCGCGGGGAAGGCGGATCTTCGTTCCCGCTGGGCGCGCATCCGTCGTCGCCTCCGCTGTCGGACTGTCCACGTCCGGCGCCAGCGGCAGCTCGCCGATCGCGGAATCGAACTCTCGCCGCGCGCGTCGGACGACCTCACCGGCGGTGATCAGGCTCGCCACATTCTGCATGAACGCGAGCAGCGCCAGCACGGAGACAAGGGCAAGCAGCGTTCCGAGCGCAACCGCAACTTCCGGCACGCCCGAGGCTGGCGCCTCACCCCGCAAGGTGCGCAGGACCAGCAGGAGGTACACGATCGTCATCACGAACATGCCGAGCACGATTTGCGTCCGACGATCGGAGCGGAAAATCCGGATCAGCCGCGATCCGAAGGTGTTCGCCGCTAGCGAAAGCGCCACCACGGTGACGGAAAAGGCGAGGCTGGCCATCGTGACCACCGCGGTCAGCAATGTGGATATCAGATTGCGGGCATCATCGCCGCTGCCGCTGCTGATCCAATGTGCCCAGCGACGCCCCTCTGCCCAGCCGAGCGATAGTTCGAGTGCAGCGACGGCCATGGCGATGCCGGCCACGAACATGATGGCCGGCAGGATCCACAAGCTGGTGCGCACCGCATCCCAACCTGCACGCAGCCAGTTCAGAATTGCGCCACCCATGTGTATTGAACGCAGCAGGCGCCGGAATGTTCGTGACCGCGGCGGCTAGGCGACAATCTCCAGCCGTGATCGGATCCGATCAGCGCCACTTAGTCATGCGTGATCGCAGGTGTTGCTTGATCGCGCCGCTCAGGGCCTCAGGTGCGCGTCCAGTTGAAACAGCCACTTGGAAGGCCGCTACCACTGACGAGCAGCGCGCCGCGGCGATAGAATAGCAGCCTCTCGCTTTGCGGCACATCGACAACCATGACCGCCAGCTTCCGGTCGGCCCACATCAGCCGTCCTCCATTCGCCCTAACGGCATTCATGGCGTCTGCGGGGCTGACCCACGGCGCGAAAACGAGCGTGGTGAACCGTTGCTCGTCGGACGGTTGGAGCGACCATGCGGCCATGCCGATGGTTGAGAGTGTCGCCAGCACGGCGGTGGCCGTTGCGCCATACCGACCGCCGCCGGCGCGGGGCTTTCGCAGGAGCAACCATCCCACGAGGAGCGGAGCCAGTCCGAAAGCCGTGAACCAGATCAGGTCCCACAGCAGCGGGTTGGGGCTGTCGAGCCTGACGCGGTGGATGCCCAGGACCCAATGCGAGAGCACGCTATCGACGATGTGCCAGAGGCCGAAGCCGATGAGTATCGCGCCCAGCAGTCCGCGCCCACGGCGGTCTTCGGCGTGTCCGCGCGCCAGCCAGAGCCCCCACAGTCCTATGGCCGCGATCCCATACATTAGCGCGTGAAAGTAGCCGTCCCAGACCACTTGGGCGCGGATGGTATCCACGCCGGGCACCAGGCTGAGGAGATGATGCCATTGCAGGATCTGGTGGAGAAGGATGCCGTCGAAGAACCCGCCCAGCGCAAAGCCAAGCACGGCGCCCCACCTGATCCACGTGCGATCCGCCATCACTCACCTCCGCGCGCTCAACGAACCGGCGCCGCCGCCGCTCCAAGAGGAGGATCAATTCGCGCTTTCACGCGGCTCGGCCGAGGATGGCCGCCTGCGACGGACCTCGGCCACATGCCGACCGTAGGCTCCGCCGGACACATCCTGTCCTACATGGCGCCGCCCGGATAAACTCACGGCCATGCCCGGCCAGACGCTCCTCACCCCAAAGCCGACACCTTTTGAAAAACCCCTCCTGTGGGTCAACTTTGTCAACATTCGCCGCTCTTCGACGCGGCGCACCGCTTCATCCGGACTGAGCCGTACCGCCCGTAGCAGACGCGAAACGCGCTCGCATGGCACATATAAAGATATCTTTATATTTGTATTCAGCGCCGCTCGCCGCTATGTGCCCGCCCATGCCGGTCGGTGAATCCCGCCTTGGCCGGCGTCACAATTCCTGGAGACCCGTTGTGGCCACCGTTCTCGATCGCCCCACCACTGATTACGTCATCAAGGACATCGGTCTTGCCGATTTCGGCCGCGCCGAAATCAACATCGCCGAGACCGAAATGCCCGGCCTGATGGCGCTTCGTGAGGAATATGGCGCGTCGCAGCCGCTGAAGGGTGCGCGCATCACCGGCTCGCTGCACATGACGATCCAGACCGCCGTGCTGATCGAGACGCTGACCGCGCTCGGTGCCGACGTGCGCTGGGCGACGTGCAACATCTTCTCCACGCAGGACCATGCTGCCGCCGCGATCGCCGCAGCGGGCATCCCAGTGTTTGCGGTCAAGGGCGAGAGCCTGGCCGATTACTGGGACTATGTCGGCTCGATCTTCGACTGGGATGATGGCAACGGCCAGACCGCCAACATCATCCTCGACGACGGTGGTGACGCTACCATGTTTGCGCTGTGGGGCGCGAAGCTGGAGGCAGGCGCCTCGTTCGGCGAGCCGGAGAATGCCGAGGAAGTCGAATTCCAGCGCGCATTGAAGGCGTTCATCGCCAAGAAGCCGGGCTATCTCACCGAGACGGTCAAGAACCTGAAGGGCGTCTCGGAAGAGACCACCACGGGCGTCCACCGCCTGTACGAGATCGCGAAGAAGGGCGAGCTGCCGTTCCCGGCGATCAACGTCAACGACTCGGTCACCAAGTCGAAGTTCGACAACCTCTACGGCTGCAAGGAGTCGCTGGTCGACGCGATCCGCCGCGCGACCGACGTGATGCTCGCCGGCAAGGTCGCCTGCGTCGCCGGCTTTGGTGACGTCGGCAAGGGCTCGGCACAGTCGCTCCGCAACGGCGGCGCGCGCGTCATGGTGACCGAAGTCGATCCGATCTGCGCGCTTCAGGCGGCGATGGAAGGCTTTGAGGTCGTGACGATGGATGAGGCCGTGCAGCGCGCCGACATCTTTGTCACCGCGACGGGCAACGCCGACGTGATCACGGCCGATCACATGAAGGCGATGAAGCCCATGTCGATCGTCTGCAACATCGGCCACTTCGACAGCGAGATCCAGATCGCCGCCCTCGACAATTACGAGTGGACGGAAGTGAAGCCGGGCACGGACCTGGTGAAGTTCCCGGACGGCAAGCAGATCATCATCCTGGCGAAGGGCCGCCTGGTGAACCTGGGCTGCGCCACCGGTCACCCCTCGTTTGTGATGAGCGCCTCGTTCACCAACCAGACGCTCGCGCAGATCGAACTGTGGACCAAGTCCGAGAACTACAAGAACGAAGTGTACGTCCTGCCCAAGCACCTCGACGAAAAGGTCGCGGCGCTGCACCTCGAGAAGCTCGGCGTGAAGCTGTCGAAGCTGACGCCAAAGCAGGCCGGCTACATCGGCGTGCCTGTCGAAGGCCCGTTCAAGCCGGATCACTACCGCTACTAAGGCGCTGATTTTCATGAAAGCGGTCGCCGCTCTAACAAGCGGCGGCCGCTTTCGTTCTCGGTCGGTGTTGCACGCGAGCAACATCTGAGGAGGTTATAAGGTTAACGGTATGACAGGCTTGCATCCCTAACGCGATCCGACGAGTTGAGCGCCCCGGATGAGAGCGCCTGGCAAGGGTGCCCCAGCAAAAAGGGCCTGATCATGAACACCTTACGCCATACCCTTCTGGCATCATCACTCCTTGGCGGCATCGCTGCCATTCCAGCTGCAGCGCAAGTCGAGCCTACCGTACAGAGCCAGTCGGCCGAAGCGCCGACGGCAGATGCTGTTGCCACGGTGAATGATGATGCTCGCGGCGACGCGGATATCGTGGTCACGGGATCGCGCATCGCGCGCCCTGAAATCGATGCTCCGACGCCGGTTACTTCCTTCTCTGCCGTCACGCTCCAGCAGTCCGGGCGCGTCAACGTGACTGACTTTCTGGCGCAGAATCCGGCGCTGCTGGGGTCGTCGACGAGCGGCGCTCAGGCTGGCTCGAACGCGACCTTCGGTGGAACCGGTACGAACCTTCTCAACCTGCGCAATCTTGGCGCTGACCGTACGCTCGTGCTGGTTGATGGGCGCCGCCACGTGGCTGGCCTGCCCGGCTCGGCGTCGGTGGATATCAACACCATTCCAGTTGATCTGATCGATCGTATCGACGTCACGACCGGCGGTGCGTCGGCGATTTACGGTGCGGATGGGGTGTCCGGCGTCGTCAACTTCGTACTCAGGCGCAATTTTGAAGGGCTGCTCGCGCGGGCGCAGACAGGCATTTCGGACGAGGGCGATGCGGGCAATCGTTACCTGTCGATCACGGCAGGCCAGAACTTCGCAGGAGGGCGCGGCAACGTCGCATTGTCTTACGAATTTCGAGATGATGATAGGCTGAGCAGCTTCCGCCGTTATCGAACGGGCAATCCGCTCGGGCTGTTCGGTCTGGTGCGCGATCCGAACGATTTCCCCGACGATCCTGCGCGGCCTGATCGTGTGCTGATCAATGACGTGCGCTATGCCGACAGTTCACCGGGCGGGGCAGTCGATCTTGATGGCGACGGGATCCCGGATTTCACCGGCAGCGGAAAGGTGTACGACCGCGGCCGACTTCTTCCGGGATCCAACGGGCTGGTGCAGGGCGGCGACAGCACGCCGCAGGCCGGATATCAAGGCGATCTTCAACCAAAAAACCGCATTCACAATTTCAACCTGCTCACCAGTTATGAGGTGTCGCCGGCACTGCGCTTGTTCGCGCAGGGCAAGCACACGAATACCAAGAGCTTCAGCGTGTCCCAGCCGAGCTTCGACTTCGGCACTTACCTCGCGCCGGACAACGCCTTCCTGATTGATCGGTTCGGCGGCGCGGCCGCAGCGAGTGGCGCGTACGTGACGCGCGACAATTTCGATCTGGGCGTCCGCGGTGAGTCAAACAAGCGTGAGACATATCGTGCGGTTGTCGGCGCCGACGGCCGAATTGGCGATCATGCGCGGTACGAGCTGTCATACGTTTATGGTCGTACCGACAGCCGGTTCCTGAGCACAAATTATCGCATCGCAGACCGCTACTTCGCGGCACTCGACGCGGTGCGTGATCCTGCGTCGGGACAGATCGTCTGCCGGTCAAACCTGAACCCGGCGGCAAACATTGATTCAAACAATTTTGACGGGCCTGCGACCACCTTCACGCCTGGTGCAGGCGGCGGGTGTCAGCCGTTGAACATTCTTGGTGAAAACGTGGCAAGTGCCGCGGCGCTGAACTTCATCAACGCCGACCTCACCAATACCTATCGCGTGCAGCAACACGTTGCCTCCGGGTCTATCTCGGGTGACTTCGGCCAGTTCTTCGAGCTGCCGGGCGGACCGGTGGATTTCGCGATCGGTGGCGAATACCGGAAGGAAATCAGCTCGTTCGTATCGGACCCGCTGTCCCAGCAGGGTGCACTTGCTGATCTGGCGCAGATCCTTCCGGAACGCGGCAGCTTTGACGTAAAGGAGGCTTTCGGCGAATTGCGCGTCCCCGTCCTTCGCGACCTGCCGTTCGCTGAAACGCTGGAACTCAATGCCGCCATCCGCCTCTCGGACTATTCGACGGTTGGAAACACCACGACTTGGCAAGTCAGCGGCGTTTATGCGCCGGTCCGCGACATCCGCTTCCGCGGCGGGTATTCGGAGGCTGTACGTGCGCCAAACGTGACAGAGTTGTTCGCTCCCCAAAACGGCGCATTCGCATTCATCGACGATCCCTGCGACCCGGAGAACCTGCCGGAGGGCACGCAATATCGCGTGGCGAATTGCCGGGCAGCGCTGACGGCGGCCGGTTTGTCGCCGGCGCAGATTGCCTCCTTCAATCCGGTCAGTGACCCGCAGGCCACCGCCAGCTTGCCCGGCCGGAGCGGTGGCAATAATGCGCTGCGCCAGGAGACCGCGAAGACATGGACCGCCGGTGTTGTTTTCCAGCCCCGCTTCGTTCCAGGTTTGCAGATCACCGCCGACTGGTTCAACATCAAGTTGAAAGACGCGATCAACACGCCCGAGGTGCAGCAGCTTGTCGACCTGTGCGTTGATCAGCCTACGCTCGACAACATCTACTGCTCCAATGTGACCCGTTCGGGAACTACGGGATACGTCTCCGACTATTTCGTTGGCCCGCAGAACGTCGCGGAGTTCCGTACGCAGGGTCTGGACGTCACGGCCAATTACCGGCTGGATGCTGGAGGGGTAGGGATCTTCAACTTCAAGCTAGTCGGCAATTACCTCGATCGGCTCGACTTCGTTCCGACACCCGGCGCCGAGCGCGAGAATGAGCTAATGCGGGCAAGCGTCACCCGCCTTGCGCCCAAGTATAGCGGTACCTTTGATCTTACCTGGACGAAGGATGCAGTAACGCTGAACTATGGTCTGAACTATTTCAGTAAGCTGCGCCGCTATACCGAGGATCAGGTTTCAGCGAACCCTGATATCGCAGAGCCGAAGTACATATTCTATCGCGAGCGGTGGGAGCACGACCTTCAGGCCTCGATCGCCGCTGGTGAAAAGTTTAACTTCTACCTGGGCGTGAATAACCTGACCAACAAGGTTGGTGACGTGGCGAGCATTCGCTATCCATACTCACCAATCGGCCGGTACTTCTACGCTGGCGCACGGATCGCGCTGGATTCGATCTTCTGATCGCGTCCTTTAGCTAGAGGCGAAAAGAAGGGCGAGAACGACGTGTCGTTCTCGCCCTTCTTTGTTTCACCAGGTCAACGGAACTGAGGTCAGCCGGCTGCTTGCTTCATGACCCGTTGACCTTCGGCTTCGACGATCGCGTCCTTCACCGCCGCGAGATAGCCCGCGACGTCACCCGCGCTGGACGGCACGGCCTGGCGTAAGGTGATAAAGCCGTGGATGTTGCCCACTGCCTCGCGGAAGGTAACCGGAACTCCAGCCAGAATGAGGGCAGCAGCGTAGGCGCGGCCCTGATCGCGAATGGGATCCAGGCTGGCGGTGATGATCACTGCAGGCGGCAGTCCGACCAGGTTGCCGATCATGGGCGAGCCGCGAAAGTCGGTGAAATCGGCTTGGTAGTGCTCTGCGAACCATATCATCGTCTCGCGGGTCAGCAGGTAGCCGTCTGCGAAATCGTTGAACGAAGGATATTCCTTGTTCATGTCCGCAGCCGGATACATCGGCGCCTGTACGATAACGGGCACCGCGGCCGGATCGTCCCGTAGGCTCATGGCGGTTGTGATCGTCAGCGTGCCGCCGGCACTGTCGCCGGACAGGATCAGGCCAGTAGCCGTGCGCCCGAGTTCGGCCGGGCTCGACGCGACCCACCGCGCCGCGGCTTCGCAGTCGATCGGAGCGGCCGGCCAGCGGTGCTCTGGTGCCAAGCGGTAATCCACGGACACGACCGGCAGATCGAGCTGGCGCGACATTTCGGCGGTGAAGCTAGAGTGCGTATCGACATTGCCGATAACGAACCCGCCGCCGTGGAAGAATACGACCACAGGCCCCGGCTCACGCGAGGCGCGCGCATCAAACAGACGGGCAGGTATGTCACCCCCCGGTCCGGGGATCGTCAGGTCCTTGACCGTTGCCAGTTCTCCCAAGGGCGGGTCGGCTACGTCCTTCATTGCCAGATACATCTGGCGCGCTGCTTCTGCCGTGCCTTCGTGCGTTTTCGGCCCAGGCGTGCTGTTGAGGAAATCCAGAAAGCCGCGAACGTCCGGCCGCACGAAAGGACCTTGGCTCTGCGGCGGAGCATCGTCTTGCGCGTCACGGATCAACGTATCTGTCATTTCGCTCTCCTCAGGTTCGCTTTTGCTACCTATCTTGGCGCAGATGATCGCTGTCGTCCATCACCCCGATTACGTCGCGGAGGCGCCTAGGCGGAGCAATTATCGTTGGGGCAAGAACGGGGCGATCCGAGATTTCCTGATTGAGGAAGGGGACAACATCGGTTGGCATGAGCCCAAGCAAGCGCCGCGCGCATGGCTGGAGGCGGCTCACGATCCGGTCTATGTCGCGGAGGTGCTGGACGCCCGTGTGCCGCCCGAAAAGGAACGGCGGATCGGCTTCCCGGTTACTGCCACTGTCGCGCGCCGGGCGCAGGTGGTGCCAGCGGGCACCTATCTTGCCGCGAAGCTGGCATTAGGGTGTGGCTTTGCGGCGAACACTGCAGGGGGAAGCCATCATGCGCTGGCGGAAACGGGCGCGGGCTATTGCGTGTTCAACGACCTTGCCATCGCCGCGCTGCAACTCGCACGAGAGGGGCGCCGCGTGCTGATTGTCGACGTGGATGTTCATCAGGGCGACGGCACGGCGGCGCTTACGGCCGGTCACACCGATATCGCCACTTACTCGATCCACGCAGAGAAGAACTTTCCGGCGCGCAAGGCGCGGTCGACGGTTGATGTGTCGCTGCCGGACGGGGCTGATGACGCTATCTATCTCGACGCGCTTGGATCAACGCTGCCGCCGTTGCTGGAGCAGTTCGCACCTGATCTGATCCTGTATCAAGGCGGTGTCGACCCGTTCGGTGGCGATCGCCTTGGCCGGCTGTCCTTGACGGAGGACGGGTTGGCGCGACGCGACTTGCTGGTGGCGGAGCTTGCGGTTCGGCGGGGGGTGCCGATGGCGAGCACGGTGGGAGGCGGGTATGGCGATGATGTGCTCGCGATAGCGCGGCGGCATGTTGACGTGATCCTGCGGCTGGGGCGAGCGTATCGCGAAGGTTGGAAGCGCTGGAACCCAGCTGACACCGGCGGCGTAGTGGCGCGATGACCACTATCGTCTGGTTTCGCCAGGATCTCCGCCTCCAGGATCAGCCGGCCCTTCTTGCCGCAGCGGCGGCAGGAGCTGTTATTCCTGTCTATGTGCTTGATGATGAAGGCCCGGGTGAGTGGCGGATCGGCGGCGCGCAGCGCTGGTGGCTGCACCATAGCCTGGCCGCGCTCGATGCATCGTTGCGGGAGATAGGCAGCCAACTGATCCTGCGGCGTGGGCCGGCGGCGGCGACCTTGCTCGCGCTGGCGGAGGAAGTGGGCGCTGACGGGATCCATGCCGTCCGCCACTACGAGCCGTGGTGGCGAGCGTCGGAGACAGCACTTGGCGCGCGATTATGCCTGCACGACGGCGGCCACTTACGGCCGCCAGAAAGCATTACCACGGCAAGTGGCGGCCAGTTCCGGATGTTTTCGGCCTTTCTGCGCACCTTGTCGGCCACGTTGCCGCCGGACCCTCCTGTTGATGCGCCCGCCAGCGTCATGGCGCCTGACCAATGGCCCGCCAGCGATCGCCTGGCCGACTGGAAGTTGCTCCCGGTCCGGCCCAATTGGGCGAGGGGCTTTGACGTCTGGACGCCGGGTGAGGGCGGTGCGCACGCGGCACTTGATGAGTTCGCAGATACGCTCCGCAACTATGCCGAGGGGCGGAACCTGCCGTCCGTCGAAGGAACGTCACGACTTTCGCCGCATCTCCATCATGGTGAGATTTCGCCCCGGCAGGTGTGGCATGCGCTGCCGAGCGAGGGCGAGGGTGCGGCATCGTTCCGGCGAGAGCTGGCATGGCGGGACTTCACCGCCGGGCTCATTCTGGGCCTGCCGAACTACGCGCGGGAGAACGGCCGCGCGCAGTTTGACAGGTTAGCGTGGCGCAGTGCGCCGGCTGACCTGAAGGCGTGGCAACAAGGGCGCACCGGCTACCCCATCGTGGACGCGGGGATGCGGCAGATGTGGGCGAGCGGCTGGATGCATAACCGGGTGCGCATGATCACCGCGAGCTTCCTGGTGAAGCATTTGCTGATCGATTGGCGCGAAGGCGAGCGATGGTTCTGGGACACGTTGGTGGACGCGGATTACGGCAACAATGCCGTGAACTGGCAATGGGTGGCCGGCACCGGGATCGACGCGAACATGTTCGGGCGGATCATGGCGCCGCTGAGCCAATCGGCAAAGTTCGACGCCGCGGACTACATCCGTCGCTGGGTGCCGGAACTGCGCAACGTGCCTGACGCTGCGATCCATGATCCCGAGGAGGCCGGTTGTCGTCCGGCGGCCTATCCGCCCAAGATCATCGGCCACCGCGAAGCGCGCGAACGGGCGCTGGCGGCCGGGCGGCAGGTGCGCTGACCTCTTCCGCGATCGCGCGTGGCGGTGCATGAGCGCGCGATGCACGGGAAGGTCGAACTGGCGAAACCACGCAGCCGATGGGCACGCAGCATTGCGCCGCTTTATCATCATATCCTCGACCGGATCGATGCCGGACTGGAGCAGGGCGCCATCGAGGCGATCTTGCCCGACGATACGCGCCGCCTGCTCGGTGGCAGAGGGCCTGGTCCGATCGCGCATGTAACGGTGGTGCGGTGGCGGGCGCTTCGCCGGCTGGTGACTGGCGGCTCCACCGGCTGGTACGAGGCGTGGGCCGATGACGATTGGACCAGCCCCGATCTGGTCCCAATTTTTGACCTGTTCATGCGCAACCGGCAAACGCTGGGCAACGTGGCGCGGGCCAAGCGCGGCGCACGTGTGACGGCGCGGCTGGTCCACGCGCTGCGCCACAATGATCGGCGCAATGCGCGGCGCAACATCGCGGCGCATTATGATCTCGGCAACGACTTCTACGAGGCATGGCTCGATCCGACGCTGACCTATTCCAGCGCCCTGTTCGCGAACGGTGATACGTTGGAAGCGGCGCAGCACCGCAAGCTTGGCGCCATTCTCGATCGGGTGAACGTGCCCGCCGGGGGAACATTGCTGGAGATCGGATGCGGCTGGGGCTCGCTGGCCGAGGCTGCTGGACGGCGCGGCATCAAGGTGCGCGCGATCACCCTTGCCGCGGAGCAGCAGCGCCATGTTGCGGCGCGAACGCGCGACTTGCCAGTGGCGGTGTCATTGACCGACTATCGCGACGTCCAAGGCAGCTACGACGGCATCGCCTCCATCGAGATGGTGGAGGCGGTCGGTGAGCGTTACTGGAATGACTATCTGGCCGCCGTCGCCCGTGCGCTGAAGCCCGGCGGTCGCGCCGCGATCCAATTCATCAAGATCGCGGAAGACGTGTGGCCCTCCTATTCCAGCAACGTCGATTTCATCCAGGCGTGTGTCTTCCCGGGCGGCATGTTGATTCACGAGCCGCGCTTTCGCGCGATGGCCGAAGCGAACGGTCTGGCGTGGCGGGACCGCCATGCATTCGGCGAGGATTATGCCGAGACGTTGCGGCAGTGGCGCGTGCGCTTCGATGCGGCCGTGGCCGAGGGCCGCCTGCCGGCGCGGTTCGATCGCCGCTTCATTGACTTGTGGCGCTTCTACCTGATGTATTGCGAGGGCGGGTTTCGCGGCGGCGGCATCGACGTCGTGCAGATCACGCTGGTGAAGGAGGGGGCATGAGGCGGAGAGCCTTTGGTGCGGTGCTTGGCGCCATTCTGCTGAGTGGCTGCGGCGTAACGGAGCAGACAAGCGCGGCGCCTGCCGCGAATGGAGCGAGTCCTGCTGGTCCGCGCGCCAACGCGACCGCGATCACTGCGGGCGTGCCGATCACCGACGCGAACCGGGACAAATTGCAGCAGGTCGGCGCGGCGGTCCTGTTCTGGTCGCAGGAGCAGCGTGACCAGAACTTCCCGCACATGGAAGCGTCGTTCCCCGTCCATGTCGTCAAGGCCGGCGGCAGGGTGCGGCCGCTTCCTGATGGCGCCCCGCTGGCGGTGCCCGCCGCCGCGGTGGACGCTTATATCAAGAGCCAGAACGTTGCCGGGCTGATCGTCTTGCAGGATGGCAAGGTTCGCCTGGAGCGTTACGCCCGCGGCCTGACGCGGGATGGGCGATGGACCAGCTTCTCGGTCGCGAAATCCTTCACCTCGACGCTGGTCGGTGCGGCGATCCGCGACGGCTTCATCGGCTCCGTCGAGGAACCGGTGACCAAATACATCCCCGACCTCGCCGGCAGCGCCTATGATGGCGTGACCATCGCACAGCTGCTGACGATGACGTCGGGCGTGAAGTGGAACGAGGATTATACCGATCCGCAATCCGACGTGGCGCGGATGCTGTCCGGGCCAGTGCCGCCCGGCATGGATCCGACCGTCGCCTATATGCGCACCTTGCCGCGCGAGGCGAAGCCCGGCGCCAAATGGGTGTACAAGACCGGCGAGACGAACCTGATCGGTGTGCTGGTCGGCAATGCCGTGAAGAAGCCGCTGGCCAATTATCTGAGCGAAACAGTGTGGCGTCGCTACGGCATGGAGCGCGACGCATTCTGGATGGTCGACGCCAGCGGACGGGAGGTGGCGGGTTGCTGTTTGTCGGTGTCGCTGCGCGATTATGCGCGCATGGGGCAGCTGGCGATGGAAGGCGGCGAAGGCATCGTTCCGCCCGGCTGGTTCGCGCAAGCCACGCGTGCCCGTGCGCCGATCGGCCGGCCGGGCTTTGGCTATGGCTATCAATGGTGGACCTACCCCGGCGCGCGTTTCGGCGGGCAGGGTATTTTCGGGCAAAGCATCACCGTGGACCCGGCGAGCCGAACGGTGATCGCCATGGTTTCCGCGTGGCCGAAGGCGACCGGCACCGATCTGTCAGTGGCGCGGATGGCGTTCCTGGAGAAGCTGTTCGCGGCGGCGCGGGCGCAGTAGGTCCCGGCTGCGCCGTTGCTGCATGGGCCAATGCATCGCCCCATGCAAAGACTGCGGGCGAGATGCTGAGGCAATGGTGATTGCGGCTGCGGCTGCGGCGATCGCTCCACCGCTAGACTGCACTTTGGCAGGGGTCGCGGATCAGGATGAGCGATGACGGTGTCGGCGGCGCGGCGCGGCGCTCGTGACCGGCAGCGGGCCGCCGGACTGTTGCCAGTAAGCACCAGCCCTAACGCCGGGCCGGCGATCAGCCCGGCACGCGTTCCCAATGGCCTGTTTCGAAGCCGTTGAGCACCAAAGCGGTGATATGGTCGGCGACCACCTCCGGCGGCTTTACCGATGCGGGATCCTCGCCGGGGTAGGCGCGGGCGCGCATCTTGGTACGGGTAGCGCCCGGATCAATGATGGCGGTGCGCACGCGGCTGATCTCCGCGACTTCATCGCCGTACGCGCCCAGCAGCGTCTCGAAGGCAGCCTTAGAGGCGCCATAGGCACCCCAATAAGCGCGCGGCTTCCGACCGACGGAAGAGGTCACGCCGATCACCTTGCCGGCTTCGGACTGGCGCAGCATCGGGTCAAAGGCTTGGATAAGCGCGACCTGTGCCGACACGTTGAGTGTCAGGACGGCCGCCAGCTCCTTGGGGTCGATCGCGGGCACGGCAGCAAGCGTGCCGAGAGTCCCGGCGTTGAGCACCATGACGTCGAGCGCCTGCCACCGTTCGGAAACGGCTGCGGCAAGGCGCGCGATCGAATCCTTTTCGGTAAGGTCAAGCGGCGCGATCGTGGCCGAGCCGCCGGCGTCAAAGATCGTCTGCTCGACTTCTTCCAGCGCCTTGGCGGTACGTGCGGTGACGACAACGTGTGCACCCTGCGCGGCAAGCGCGATCGCTGTTGCCGCGCCGATCCCCCGGCTCGCGCCGGTGACGAGGGCGAGTTTGTTTTCTAGCGGCTTGGTCATCCGAAATCCCAAGGAGGTGTGCGGCGCGCGGAGCGGAAAGCGCGCTGCCCGCCCCCGGAGTCGTCCGGGGGCAGGCAGAAGTGGTCAGGCGACGCGTTCTTCCAGCATCGCGAACTGATCCACGGCGGCAGTGTCGTCGTGGTCGGTCAGCGTGGTCGGGTAGTCGCCGGTGAAGCAAGCGTCGCAATAGCCAGGGCGGAATTGCGAGCGACCCTTCTGGCCCAGCGCCTTGTAGAGGCCGTCGATGGTGACGAACGACAGGCTATCCGCGTGGATGAAATCGGTCATCGCGCCGAGATCATGCGTGGCCGCGAGCAGCTTGGCCCGCTCGGGGGTGTCAACGCCGTAGAAGCAGCTGTGCTTGGTGGGCGGGCTGGCGATGCGCATGTGCACTTCGGCCGCGCCGGCATCACGCATCATCTGCACGATCTTGAGGCTGGTGGTGCCGCGGACGATCGAATCGTCGATCAGCACCACCCGCTTGCCCTTGATAAGCGCACGGTTCGCATTGTGCTTCAGCTTGACGCCGAGATGACGGACCTTGTCGCCGGGCTGAATGAACGTGCGGCCGACATAGTGCGAGCGGATGATGCCGAGCTCGAAGGGGATGCCGCTTTCCTGCGCATAGCCGATCGCCGCGGGAACGCCGGAGTCGGGAACCGGGATCACCAGGTCGGCGTCGACCGGCGCTTCGATGGCGAGCTGCTGCCCGATCGCCTTGCGCACCGAATAGACCGAGTGATCGTCGACGATCGAATCGGGGCGCGAGAAGTACACCCATTCGAAGATGCACGGGCGCGGTGCGACGGGGCCGAACGGGCGGATCGAGCGCATCTCAGTGCCTTGCACGATCACCAGTTCGCCGGGCTCGACGACGCGGACGAACTCCGCGCCCACGACGTCAAGCGCTACCGTCTCGCTGGCGAAAATGATCGTCTCGCCCAACTTGCCCATGACGAGCGGGCGGATGCCGAGCGGATCGCGGCAGGCGATCATGCCTTCGGGCGTCATCACGATCAGCGCATAAGCGCCCTCAACCTGCCGCAGCGCATCGATAAAGCGATCGAGCAAGGTCCGGTAGTTAGACGTCGCGACCAGGTGGATGATCGTTTCGGTATCGCTGGTCGACTGGAAGATCGAGCCGCGGCGAATCAGCTCGCGCCGAACCTTCATCGCGTTGGAGATGTTGCCGTTGTGCGCTACCGCGAAGCCGCCGCTGGCCAGCTCGGCATAGAGCGGCTGCACGTTGCGCAGCGCCGTCTCGCCTGTTGTGGAGTAGCGCACATGGCCGCAGGCAACCGGCCCCGGCAGCGAGCCGATCACGGCCTCGCTGTCGAAATTGCCGGCGACATGGCCCATCGCCTTCTTGGTGTGGAAATTGGTGCCATCAAAGGAGGTGATGCCGGCGGCCTCCTGGCCGCGGTGCTGCAGGGCGTGAAGCCCCAGCGCAACCAGGGCAGCGGCGCCGTCGGAGCCGGAAACTCCAAAGATGCCGCACTCCTCGTGCAGATGGTCGTCGTCGAACGGATTGGTGGTCAGCATGGCGGTGGGGGCTCACGTCGTGCGTGGCCCATATAGCGCGTGTCGCTGATTTGTCATGGGGGTTGGAGCGATCGGATCGCCGAACGGTTGTTTGCGCAGGCGAGGAGACCGGCGATGGCCAAGGATCACGGCGCACAGATCAAGGACGACGCGCTCTACGAGGAGCTGAGAAAACAGGGCCAATCGAAGGAAAAGGCGGCGCGGATCGCGAACGCGCGGGCGAACGGATCACTCCAACATCGCAGCAGCCGGTTGGAGGAACGGACCAGGGACGACCTCTACAAGGAAGCGCAGGAAATCGGCATCGAGGGTCGGTCCAAGATGAACAAGGCGCAGCTCGCCCAGGCCATCCGCAACCACAAGTGATCGCGTCCTGATCGCCGACGAGCGGGCTGGCGATTCGGCGCGGCACCCGGATAAGAGCGGGTCATGACTGATATGCGCGAGCAGGGCCTGGCCCTCGATCCAAAATATGACACCGCAGGGTTGGTGACCGCCGTCGTGACCGACGCAACCACGGGCGAGTTGCTGATGGTGGCGCATATGAACGCCGATGCCCTGGCGGCGACTCGCGCCACGGGAAGAGCGACTTTCTGGTCGCGCAGCCGCGGAGCGCTGTGGGTGAAGGGCGAGACGTCCGGTCACACGCTATCCGTCCGCGAGATGCGCGTGGACTGCGACCAGGACGCCGTCTGGATCATCGCGGAACCTGCGGGGCCTGCCTGCCATACCGGTGCACGCTCCTGCTTTTATCGCCGCATCGTGACCGAAGGCCTGGAGCGCGTCGATTGAGCGGAGCACGGGCCGCACTGGCGCTCGGCCTGTTGCTGGCGGGGTGCGGGCGCGCGGAACGCGAGGCTGCCGATCCGAAGGCGGAAGCGGGCGCTGCCCTGGAACGAGCAGCGATCGCAGCGGGCGTAGTGGCCGATCCGGGGCGGCTCGATCCGGTGGGCGCCTATGCCTCCGAGACTGACCGGGTCTGCATCGTCACGGGGCAAAGCGGCCTGCGCGTGGGGGTGAGCGTGGACTATGGCGACCGGCAGAGCTGTGTCGGGCGCGGTACTGCGAGCGGCCGCCAGACGCTGCGCATGGACTTTGGCGATGCTTGTACGTTCGAGGCCACGTTCGATGGCGAGCGGGTGTCGTTTCCGGCAACGCTTCCGCGCGGGTGCGATGCGCGATGTACAGGGCGCGCGACCCTGACCGCCGTCACCGCCGGCCGCCTGAGCAGCGCCGAAGCGGAGGCGCGCGCCATGCGAGCGCCGGATGGAGAGCCACTCTGCGGTTGACGTTCACGTAAGCGGAACTTACATACGTGCTCATGTCGGTTGCTGGCGTCTTTGACTCGCTTCCGCCCCGTGCGGATCGGACCCATTTTACCATCAGCGATCTCGCTGCCGAGTTCAGCGTCACGCCGCGCGCGTTGCGCTTCTACGAGGACGAGGGCCTGATCGCGCCGGAGCGCCGGGGCACCTCGCGCATCTATTCGCACCGGGATCGGGCGCGGCTTGCCTGGATCCTGCGCGGCAAGCGCGTGGGCTTCAGCCTGGGCGAGATTCGCGAAATGATCGACTTGTACGACATTGGCGATGGCCGCGACACACAGCGTGCCGTGACCATCGCGCGTTGCCGCGCGCGCATCGATGCGCTGACCGCGCAGAAGCGCGACATCGACGCCGCCATCGCCGAGCTCGAAGAGTTCGTTTCCCTGATCGACTATCCCGAACACTCCCTTTCCGAAAACAAGGACTGATCGTTCATGCCGCAATATACCCCGCCGGTGCGCGACACCCGCTTCGTCCTGGAGCATGTCGTCGGCCTTTCGCGCTATGCCAACGTGCCCGGCTTCGCCGGCGCGACCCCCGACACGGTTGATGCCGTGCTGGAAGAGGGCGGCCGCTTTGTCGCTGAGGTGCTTTTCCCGATCAATCAATCGGGCGACCAGGAAGGCTGCACCCGGCACGAGGACGGATCGGTGACGACGCCGACCGGCTTCAAGGAAGCGTACAAGCAATTCGTTGAATCGGGTTGGGGCACGCTGTCCGCGCCCGAGGCGTTCGGCGGGCAGGGCATGCCGCACGTGGTTTCCACCGCGTTTCAGGAATTCATGATCTCCGCCAACATGGCGTTCGCCATGTATCCCGGCCTGGCGCATGGCGCGATCGCAGCGCTGGTGGCGAAGGGATCGCCCGAGCAGCAGGAGAAGTACCTGCCCAAGATGGTTTCCGGCGAATGGGGCGGCACCATGAATCTGACGGAGCCGCAGTGCGGCACGGACCTTGGCCTCATCCGCACCCGCGCCGAGCCGCAGGCGGACGGTTCGTACAAGATCACCGGCACCAAGATCTTCATCTCGGCCGGCGAGCATGACCTGACCGACAACATCATCCACCTCGTGCTCGCGAAGACGCCGGGTGCGCCGGACAGTTCGAAGGGCATCAGCCTGTTCGTGGTGCCCAAGGTGATGGTGAACGATGACGGCTCGCTGGGCGAGCGCAACGCAGTTTCCTGCGGCTCGATCGAGCACAAGATGGGCATTCACGGCAATTCCACCTGCGTGCTGAACTATGACGGTGCCACCGGGTGGCTTGTTGGCGAGGAGATGAAGGGCCTCGCGGCGATGTTCATCATGATGAACGCGGCGCGGCTCGGCGTCGGCCTCCAGGGCTTGGCGGTGGCTGAGACGGCGTATCAGAATGCAGTGCAATATGCCGAGGATCGCCGCCAGGGCCGCGCGCTGACCGGCACGGCCGAGCCCGACGAGAAGGCCGACACGCTGTTCGTCCACCCCGACGTCCGCCGCATGCTGATGAACGGCAAGGCATGGCTGGAGGGCCTGCGCGCTTTGTGCCTCTGGGGTGCGCTTCAGGTCGACCTGGAGCACAGTGCCGAGGACGACGCCGAGCGCCAGGAAGCGGCCGACCTGATCGGGCTGCTGACCCCGGTGATCAAGGGCGTCGGCACCGACAAGGGCTATCAAATCGCGACCGACGCGCAGCAGGTCTATGGCGGCCACGGCTACATCCAGGAATGGGGCATGGAGCAGTATGTCCGCGATGCCCGTATCGCGATGATCTACGAAGGCACCAATGGCGTGCAGGCGATGGACCTTGTCGGTCGCAAGCTGGCAATGAACGGCGGCCGCGCGATACAGCTGTTCTTCAAGATCGTGGCGCAGGAATGTGCCGCAGCGAAGAGCGGCCCGGCGGCCGACTTCGCTACCCGCCTCGAAAAGGCGCTGGGTGAACTGCAGGCAGCGACCATGTGGTTCATGGGTAACATCTCGAACCCGAACAATATCGGGGCGGGCGCGGTGCCGTACATGCACCTGCTGGGTGTCGTGTCGGTCGGCCTGATGTGGCTTCGCATGGCGGTGGCTGCGGCGGCGCTGAAGGATGCGGGCGAGGGCGATGCCGCGTTCCTCGACGCCAAGCTGGTGACCGCGCGCTTCTTCGCCGAGCGGGTGCTGCCGGAGGCGGGCTCCTACCGCCGCCAGATCGAGGGCGGTGCCGAGGCGCTGATGGCGCTGCCGCCGGAGATGTTCCGCGCGGCCTGATCACCGTTTGCTGACGGTACTGAGTTGAAAGCCATGCCGGGGGCGTTCGCGCTTCCCGGCATGTGCTTTTTCCGGGATCTCTCTTCACCGGATCGCTCGACTGTTTTCTTCACGAGCGTCCGACGACCGTGCGCAAAGCGCGCGCCGCTTACATGGCGCTCCTTGGCGCTGCATGGTACCGATCGGCTGGCTGCTCTTAAGGGAAGCCGCGCCGTGAGCTGCCGGGTTATTCGACCCCCGCAGCGTTGCCTGGTGGCGGCTCGGCGGCTTCAGCCTTGCGGCGGACGCCGTCCAGTTCGGAAGGGCCGCGTACATTCTCGCGTGGTGCGGGAGCGGCACGCAGCGTCAGACGCTTCATACAGGGCGTGCGCTTCTTGAACTCATCGCAATTCCACAATGCTCGTTCGAAGTTGCTGCCGCGATCGCGGATGTAGCTGAAGGACATGGCGTTCATCTGGTCGGGCGTCAGCGGCAGGGTGAAGGCCATGGCGTCAGGCTCGGTCCAGCCCATGAACTTGCAACGCTGGCGATCGCCGCAGGAGGCAAGCGCCATAGTTTGGAATGTGTCCGCCTGCGCCGGATTAAGCGCCGTCAGGAACGTGTCGCGATCCCCGGCCAGCGGCGCCGGCGTTCGGCCGAAGAACGGCACCGCATCGGCAAGCTGGACGTCATCGCCAAGCGCCGCGCCGCCGCGGTGATACTCAGAAATGGCGGCGAGTTTCGATACTGTCGCCTCGCCGGGCTGCTGGCCGCGATTGAACGCAGGGCCGGTGCCCCACCAGCCCGTCCAGCGGAAGAACAAATGGGTGTGAAGCTCCGCGATCTTATCAAGGCTGGAGCTCCAGTACGGCACCACCCAATCGGTGTGGTAGTGCGTCGCCCATCCGACCGGCTTGTACACGGCGCCGCGAAGCGCCTTGGTGGCGATGTCGCGTGCGCGGGTCCATGCTGCAGGAGACGGCGTGCGGCGAAGCGCGCCATCGCAGGTGAAGGTGAACTGGCACCCGGTGGTCCGCTCGGCACCTTGGAAGACGACACCGCACACGGTCTTGGGGAAGGCGGGGTGACGCAGCCGGTTCAGTACGACCTGCACCACGGCGCTCTCGCCGACCGCATCGTCGCCCGCTTCGTAATATGCAGCAGCGGCGAGGCAATCCGCGGCGCGGGCGAAATCCTCCGCGCCGCCGACGAAGCGGAACGGGCGCGCCGGCGGGACCGGCCCCTTCACGAACGGCACGGCGGCGTTGATGGCGCGGGCGTCCTCGGGCGCGATCGCGGCATATTCCACCGGCTCGACAGGCGGCGGCGTGACCCTTGGAACAACACGACGTTGTTTCAGGATGCTTGGGGTGCTCGCCTCGGTCCTGGCGGTCGGCACCAGATGCGTGACGATCAAGGGCAAGGCGATCGCCACAAGCGCGATCACGGCGAGGATGAGGTGAAGAGGTCTCAGCTTTGGCACTGCGGACGATTAACCTAGTTTTCCGGCGCGGCGAAGCAGGCGCGCGTTCGCGGTGCAATGGCGATCTCTCCCCTCGGAACCGATCCGAGAGGAGAGAGCTCGTGACTTGGCTTGCGCGCGCGTCGGCAATTTAGCGGCCTGCGCCAGCGCGTTATGCCTCAGGCAGGAACTCCGGCACCGACAGATACCGCTCGCCTGTGTCATAGTTGAAGCCCAGCACGCGAACGCCATCCGGAAGGTCCGGCAGCTTCTGGAGGATCGCCGCCAGCGTGGCGCCGGACGAGATACCGACGAGCATGCCCTCTTCCCGCGCGGCGCGGCGGGCCATGTCCTTCGCGACATTCGCGTCCACCTCGATCACGCCGTCCAGCGCTTGGGTGTGAAGGTTGGCGGGAATGAAGCCCGCGCCGATGCCCTGGATCGGATGCGGGCCTGGCTGGCCGCCACTGATGACGGGGGACGCCGCGGGCTCCACCGCGAACACCTTCAGGTTCGGCCATTCCTTTTTCAGCGTCTGGGCAACGCCGGTGATGTGACCGCCGGTGCCGACGCCGGTGATCAGCACATCAATGGGCGCTTCGCGGAAATCGTTGAGGATTTCCTGCGCAGTGGTCTTCACGTGAACATCAATGTTTGCAGGGTTTTCAAACTGCTGCGGCATCCAGGCGCCCGGTGTCGTCTCCACCAGCGCCAGCGCGCGCTCGATCGCGCCCTTCATGCCCTTTTCACGCGGCGTGAGGTCAAAGGTGGCGCCATAGGCCAGCATCAGGCGGCGGCGCTCCAATGACATGCTCTCGGGCATGACGAGGACGAGCTTGTAGCCCTTCACGGCCGCCACCATGGCAAGGCCGATGCCGGTATTGCCGCTGGTCGGCTCGATGATCGTGCCGCCGGGCTTCAGATCTCCCGATGCCTCCGCCGCCTCGATCATCGCCAGGGCGATCCGGTCCTTGATCGAGCCGCCCGGGTTTGACCGTTCGGATTTGATCCAGACCTCGGACCCGGGGAACAGTCGCTGCACGCGGATGTGCGGTGTGTTGCCGATCGTCTCGAGGATCGTGTTCGCCTTCATGGCTGAGCTACTCCGTGCTGGGTTTCGGGCGGGATGACCGAGAGTGGTGCCTCGGGCGGATCAAAGGTCTTGGCTTGCTTCAGTTCCGGAAACAATCGCGACCAAAGGAGCGTAATGGCGATCGCGCCCACGCCGCCGACCACCACGGCCGCTACTGGGCCGAGCAGCGCCGCCAGAAGGCCGCTTTCCGCTTCGCCGAGTTCATTGGAGGCCGAGATGGTGAGCTGGCTTACGGCGCTGACGCGGCCGCGCATCTCGTCGGGCGTGTGAAGCTGGATCAGCGAACCGCGGACATACATGGATACCATATCCGCGCTGCCCGCCACGATCAGCGCAGCCAGGCTAAGCGCAAAACTTCTGGAGATGCCAAAGGTTATGATGGCCAATCCGAAAATCACGACGGCAATCAGCATCTTGCGGCCAACGTCAGTCGACATCGGTCGGAACGAGAGGAAGATGCCGGTCAGCGATGCGCCAATTCCCATGCCGGCCGCCAGCAGGCCGAGCCCGGTGGGGCCGACGTGCAGGATGTCCCGAGCATAGATCGGAAGCAGCGCCGTGGCGCCCGCGAGCAACACCGCGAACAGATCAAGCGTGATCGCCGCCTGCACCAGCCGGTTGCGCTTCACGTAGGCGAACCCATCGACGATGCGCGCGAGGGGGCGCCGATCCTTTTGCGCCGGCGGCTGCGGCACGCGGCCGATCGTCAGCAGCATCGCCAGCGCCACGCCGAACATCGCCGCAATGCCGGCGTAAGCCGTGATCGGCCCAATCGCAAAAAGAATGCCGCCGACGCTGGGCCCGGCGATGAAGCCCACCTGCATCGCGATAGAGCCGAGCGCGATTGCCGTGGGCAAGCTTTCGCGCGGCACCAGATTGGGCGCCAGGGCACCATAAGCAGGTCCGGCGAAAGCACGCGCCACGCCCACGAGGACGGCGGCGCCGAACAGCACGGGCAGGCTGATCCAGCCCTCCCAAGTCGCGAGCCCGAGCCAAAGCACATTGGCCATCAGCAAGGTGGTCGTGCCCCGCACGATCCAGCGACGATCAACCGTGTCGGCGACCACACCGACGATCGGCGTCAGGAGAAAGAGTGGGATGAACTGCGCAAGGCCGATCATGCCGAGCAGGAACGCTGCCTCGCGGATATCCATCATCTCACGCGCCAGGCTGTACACCTGCCAGCCGAGCACGATCGCCAGCGCCGATTGCGCAATGGTGCTCGCAAGACGCGCCAGCCAATAGCTGCGGTAATTGGCGATGCGTAGCGGGTGAATGGCGGTGGACATGTAGCAGCGGACTTAGATCCGCCACGCACGTGGCACAACGGGCAATGCCCCCGCCGTTGCACGCCTTGCCTGTTGGCGCTTATAGGCTGGCTTTACTCCCTCTCCCCAGGAACCTGCGAGGTCCAACCCCGTGGCAAGAACAGCCCGCGCAAAAAGCGCAGAACTACCCGTACCTAACCGCGAGCGCCCTGATGAGCCGCAGCCCTACGAAGCGTCCAAGGACGAGCTGCTGCAATTCTACAAGGACATGCTGCTCATCCGCCGCTTCGAGGAGAAGGCGGGGCAGCTCTATGGACTCGGCCTGATCGGCGGTTTCTGCCACCTGTATATCGGCCAGGAAGCCGTCGCGGTCGGCCTTCAGTCGGCGCTGACCGAGAAGGATTCGGTCATCACCGGTTACCGTGACCATGGCCATATGTTGCTTTGCGGCATCCCGCCGAAGGACGTGATGGCGGAGCTGACCGGGCGCCAGGCCGGCATTTCCAAGGGCAAGGGCGGCTCGATGCACATGTTCAGCGTGGAGCATAAGTTCTACGGCGGGCACGGCATCGTCGGCGCGCAGGTGTCGCTCGGCACGGGCCTTGGCTTCAGCCACAAATATAAGGGCGACGGCGGCGTGTGCCTGGCCTATTTCGGCGACGGCGCGGCCAACCAGGGTCAGGTGTACGAAAGCTTCAACATGGCGGAGCTTTGGAAGCTGCCTGTGATCTTTGTCATCGAGAACAATCAATACGCCATGGGCACCAGCGTCAACCGCGCCTCGGCGGAGGATCAGCTGTATCGCCGAGGCGAGAGTTTCCGCATTCCGGGCATCCAGGTCGACGGCATGGACGTGCTGGCCGCGCGCGGCGCGGCCGAGACGGCGCTGGAATGGGTACGTGCCGGCAAGGGGCCGATCATCCTTGAGATGAAGACGTATCGCTACCGCGGCCACTCGATGTCGGATCCTGCGAAGTATCGCAGCCGTGAGGAAGTGCAGGCGGTGCGTGAGAAGTCCGACCCGATCGAGCATGTGAAAAGGCTGCTCGATGAGCAGGGCGTGCGCGAAGACGAACTGAAGGCGATCGAGGCGGAGATCCGCAAGGCTGTTAACGAGTCGGCGGATTTCGCCGAAAGCACCCCCGAGCCCAATTCTGAGGAACTGTATACCGACGTGCTGGTGGAGAAGTATTGAGATGGCGATCGACATCAAGATGCCGGCGCTCTCCCCCACCATGGAGGAGGGCACGCTCGCCAAGTGGCTCGTGAAGGAAGGCGATACGGTGAAGTCCGGCGACATCATGGCCGAGATCGAGACCGACAAGGCGACGATGGAATTCGAAGCGGTCGACGAGGGCGTCGTCGGCAAGATCCTGATCGCCGAGGGAACCGACAATGTGAAGGTCGGGACCGTTATCATGCAGCTTGAGGGCGAGGGCGCGGATGCGGCTCCGGCCGGCACGAGCGATCCGGTCGCGACCAAGGAAGACACCGCAGCTCCTGAAGCAAAGGCGGACGAAAAGAAGACCGACAAGGTCGAGGATTCGGCGCATCCGGCGCAGGAGAGGGTCGAGACCGGCGCGCGGCAGATGTTCGAAGCCGCCAAGCATGACGCCGAGGTCGCCGATCCGGCGATCCCCGAAGGCACCGAGATGGTGAAGCAGACCGTCCGCGAGGCGCTGCGCGATGCCATGGCCGAAGAAATGCGCACCGACGAGCGTGTCTTCGTGATGGGCGAGGAAGTCGCGCAATATCAGGGTGCGTACAAGGTAACGCAGGGACTGCTCGACGAGTTCGGCGACCAACGCGTCATCGATACGCCGATCACCGAATATGGCTTTGCCGGCGTCGGCACGGGCGCGGCGATGGGCGGGCTTCGCCCGATCGTCGAATTCATGACGTTCAACTTCGCCATGCAGGCGATCGACCATATCGTGAATTCGGCCGCGAAGACGAACTACATGTCCGGCGGCCAGATGCGCTGCCCGATCGTGTTCCGCGGCCCCAATGGCGCGGCGAGCCGCGTGGGTGCACAGCATTCGCAGAACTTCGGCCCATGGTATGCCAGCGTGCCCGGCCTGATCGTCATCGCGCCTTACGATGCGGCGGACGCGAAGGGCCTGCTCAAGGCGGCGATCCGCACCACCGACCCCGTCGTATTTCTAGAAAACGAACTGCTTTACGGCCGTTCGTTCGACGTGCCCAAGCTTGACGACTGGGTGCTGCCGATCGGCAAGGCGCGCATCATGCGCGAGGGCACGGACGTGACAATCGTCAGCTATTCCATCGGCGTCGGCCTGGCGCTCGAAGCTGCCGACAAGTTGGCGGAAGAGGGCATCAACGCGGAGGTGATCGACCTGCGCACGCTGCGCCCGCTCGACAAGGAAACCGTGCTCAAGAGCCTCGCCAAGACCAACCGTATGGTGGTGGCCGAGGAAGGCTGGCCGACCTGCTCGATCGCGAGCGAGATCGTGACGATCTGCATGGAAGAGGGCTTTGACGACCTGGACGCGCCGGTGATCCGCGTGTGCAACGAGGACGTGCCGCTTCCTTATGCCGCCAACCTCGAGAAGCTGGCGCTGATCTCCTCCGACAAGATCGTCGAGGCGGTAAAGAAGGTGACGTACGGAAAATAGACGAACAACTCGCCCGTTCGCCTGACATCCAGGCGAGCGAGTGAGTGGTCACAAATCGTAGCGGGTGCAAACGCTTGGCGTGACTGCCGGGACTGAGGTAAGCGCCTCCGACGCACGCTCGCGGACACTGAAGGAGGCTTCGGAGCGAAGCACGGGTGTGCCGAAAATGGTTTCGGAGACCAGCGGTTCATAGCGATAGGTGACCTCGGCGAAGATCATCGGTGCACCGCTTGATGCAACAATCTGCCGGCCTGTAGCGCCCATCGCCTGGAGTGAGCTGTCGTTCGCCCCCTTTCCTTCACGACCATAATGCGGCTGAGAGTCCGCGCTGTTCAGCGCGCCCGTGCAGCGCTGCCAGAGGATTGTCTGGCCGGCAATGGTGCCGGTCTTTCCGTTCGGCATCACATCGCTCAAGATGATCCGCCCCCGCGCGGCAAAAGCCATGCTTTCGCCGATCAACTTTCCGCCGAGGAGCACTTCGTTCACATCGGCCTCGTTGATTGAATCGCGGACGCGGGCAGCATTATCAGCTGAAGTGGCGGCGATCTGATGAACCCGCAATATCGCGAGGCCGAGATTTACGGTCTCGAGCCCGAACAGAAGCAGCGTGACAACAATCGGTAGCGAAAGAGCGAACTCGATCAGGGCGAGGCCCCGCACATTGCGGTGCAACCGTTGGAGCACAAGAAGCGGTTTCATGGTCAGTCGCACCGGATCGTTGGCTGCGCGCGAGAGGTGAATGGCTGGTTCCTCAGCACCGTGGACCCGACGATTGTCTGTTTCGAACCCCAGCCGAATAACTGAGCCACGGGCATAATGTTCGAATATTGAACTGTCACGGTGTAGCGAACGACATCATCTGCTGTGCCGAGGCCTGTGTTTGAAATTGTGTCGTAAACGCCATTGTTGTTGGCGTCCTCGTAGCAGTCTCCGCGATTATACTGCCCGATCGGATCGGTATCAGCGGTGATTTTTTCCGGTTTTCCCACGTTAGAAAAGTTGAAGAAGCTCTCCTTCTTGATCGCTTTCACCTCGGCGGCACGGGAGAGATTTGCGATCCTGTCGCGGATCATCGAGTCGATTTGCTCACCCGTCTGATCACCGATTGTCGCGCGCCGAGATGCCTCAAGCATGGCGCTCTCGAGAATCGCGGTGAAATATGCGCGATAGGCGAGTTCCAGGCCCCCGGCGAGCAGACCGCAAAGCACGGGAAGGATGATGGCGAACTCGACGACGGTCGCCCCACGCTTGTCAAAGAGAAGCCCGTTCTTCACTGGCTCAACCTCAGCGACCCGATCTTCGAGCCAATCTCCTGGAATTTGGCGATCAGTTCAGGGGTGTTCGAGATGCCGGCGGCCTTGCTCGGATCCGATGCGCAACGTTGCATGTCCGTCGTCAGCGTAGTGGAAAAGGCGATCACCCAGACCTCGACATTCTGGCTCTTCGCCGCGTTGCACGCCATCCGGAACCGCTGAAGGTGACGGTTCAACTGCGCGGTACTGCCGCTCGCCGCGCCGAGCACCCGCTTGTCCAACTCCTCGACGCCATAGGTCGAATAGGCGCTCAACGTCGGCGCCATGTCACCGTCGGTCATGAAGATGATGTATTTGCGGACGTTGAAGCCGCGCAGCTTCTTCGGATTGTCCGGATCGTTGGGATTGTTGGTTTCCGGTGTGGCCGAACGGAAGATGCCGTCCGGCGAAATGAAGCGGGCGCCCCAGATCATGCCGATGTCGTGGTATGTCGAGCCGAGCGGCTTCAACGAGGCGAGGTAATTGGTGAAGCTGGTCTTGTCGTTGTAATATTCGCGCAGCCGTGATGCCTGGCTCGCGCAATTCTCCGGGCCGTCTATCATCGAGCCGGTGCCGTTCACCGTCACTTCCGGCCACCAAGGTGCCCAGCGACTGTCATCCGAATTCGGGATGCGGTTGATGTCGAGATCCCAAGCGTCCGCCGGCGCGGTTGTCGCCGTTCCGCCGTTGATGTCGGTGTTGTTGGTCTGGCGTTCCTCGATACAGCCCGCCCATGTCGAGCGCGCGGTTGAGCTGAAGCTAGTCGGGGTTCGCACCGATGCTCCCGTTACATAAGCGGAAATATCCTGCTCGAACTTGCCGTACGTCCACTCGGTCGTGGAAATAGTCGTGTAGTCGCAGACGCCGAGAAGGTTGCTGCCAAGATACCCCGCGTACGTGCCGCCGACGGCGTCGCACTTCGTCTTATTAGACCACGAATCCCTCACCGGCTCTGTCTTGGGAACGCGGGTGTTGTAAACGTACTTGCCCGAGCGGAGGTAATCCGGGTTCTTCGCGAAGACGATCCGACCGACATTGACGGTGGCGTTGTAAGGCACGAACCCATAACGCAAGCGCAGGTTGTTGGCATGAAGCTGATCCTGCGCATCTTTCAAAGTGTCGTAAAGCGACGTCGCGGCCGCGCGCAGCGCGCCCATCTTCGAATTCCACGCTTCGACGTTATTGCAGGCGCCGGCGACACCGGGCGCACAGTTCATAGAACCGGACATATCGAGAACGAGCATGATGTCCGTCCCGACAAAGTCCTGCGTGGCGGAGCATGAAGCGCTGATCGGCAGAGTTTCGAAGCCGAACATCTTCATGATCGTGGTGGGAATTACCGATGTGCTCTCGATCTTCAGGGTGCCGACGGCGGGCACGGACATGTTGAGACTGTACGGACTGGACTGAAACAGGCCTTGGGGGAAGTTAAACTGGAAATACTTGGTGGCTTCGTCGCGCACGGTCTGCGACAAGGTGGTGCCGGCGAGTAGCCGTCGTCCGGCAAGCGCCCCGGCGTCGCACGCCTGACGGAAGCGATTCTGAGCCATATAGGCGCGCGTCATGTCCACGCCGGAGCCCACCATCGCGGTCAGCGGGATGAGGGCCGCCGCCATGATCGCCAGCGTGTTGCCACGCACGTCTCGGCGAAATCGCCCGAGAAACGTGCCGATCGCATTCCTAGCCACTCGCTTTTATTCCTGCCAGAACATAGTCGTCTTCACGGTGCGCATTGCCGCAGGAGCCGCTAAGCCGGCCTCAAACGACATGGTAAACGAAACGGAAACCTTCGGGATCGACCCTGCCGCCGGCCATCCGGAGCGCGTGCTGGCGCTTGGATATGCGGCTCCGGCCGTGCGGCACGGGATTGCATCACTGTTTGCGCTGGATGCGACACTGGCGAAGCTGGCGATGGGCACGCGCGATCCGATGGTGGCTCAGCTGAGACTGACCTGGTGGCACGAGGCATTGGCGGCGCTGCCAAGTGGGGATCCGCCGGCGCAACCGATCTTGCGGGCGATGGCCGCGGCGGGTGCTGATGGCGCCGCGCTGGCGCAGATGGAGATCGGCTGGGAACGGTTGCTCGCGGCGCCCGACGATGCGGCGCTGAGCGCCTTTGGCGAGGAGCGCGGCATTCTGTTCTGCGAGGCAGCGCGGCTTGCCGGCGCACCAGACGACGCCACAACCGCGGGACGAGGCTGGGCGCTTGCCGATCTGGCGCGCCTCACGGTTGATCCTGCGCTTTCTTCGCGCGCGGCGTCGCTGGCATTGCCGCTGCTGGCGCAAGCGTCGGCGCAGCGGTGGAGCCGCGCGGGGCGGTTCCTGGGCGCGTTGGTCCATGTCGCGCGAGCGGATCTGGCTGAAGAACAGGCCGTGGGTGCGCCGGCTAGGGTGCTGCGCCTCGCCTGGCACCGGCTGAGCGGCCGCTAGGCTTGCCGACCGCGACAGGTCCGCTAGCATAGCGGCGGGGGAGACAGGGGCATGTGGCGATATCTGGCCGGCGGATTGGCGGCGCTGTTGATGGTGGCGGCGGGATGGTCGATCTACTCGGGGCGGGCGCGGACCGATCCGATGCTACCGCCGCCGCCGCCACCCTCCGCCATGAGCTCGGTTCAGGAACCTGGAGCGGTCGAGGCTCCAGTTCCGGAAGCGAGTGAGCGGACGCGCGAGGAGAAGCGCTTCGATCGCTATGACAAGGATCGCGACAGCCGCATCACCCGCGAGGAATATCTCGCGTCTCGCCGCAAGGCCTTTGCCAAGCTCGACGCCGATGGAGACGGGCGGCTGAGCTTTGAGGAATGGGCGGCCAAGACGACCGCCAAGTTCACAACGGCGGATCGTGACAAGTCGGGCATGATGGACCGCGCCGAGTTTGCCACCACCGCGGTGAAGCGCAAGGCCAAGGCGAAGCCGAAGTGCGTGTGCCCGGCCGGCGGTGCGGCAGAGGAGGAGTGAGCCACTTCGGCTCTGCGCTGACGAAGGCAGAACTCCCGCCGACGCGAGGGCGATCCGCCTAGGCGGCGCTCAGCCAGTCGGCCAGCGCAATGCGGGCACGATCGGTGTACATCTTCTTGCGATCCGCCTTCTTGGTGCGGCCTTCGATCGGCGGGAAGAGGCCGAAATTGACGTTCATCGGCTGATAGGTTTCGGCCACCGCCGCACCGGTGATGTGGTTCAAGAGCGCGCCAAGCGCCGTTTCGACCGGGGGCGGCGGCATCGTGCGGCCGCCAAGTTCGGCCGCGGCGAAGCGGCCGGCCAACAGGCCGATCGCGGCGCTTTCGACATAACCTTCGCAGCCCGTGATCTGCCCGGCAAAGCGGACATTCGGGCGCGATTTCAGCCGCAGTTCGGGATCAAGCAGCTCGGGCGAGCGCAGGAACGTGTTGCGGTGGAGGCCGCCGAGCCGCGCGAATTCCGCTTTCTCGAGCCCAGGGATGGTGCGGAACAGGCGCACCTGCTCTGCATGCTTCAGCTTCGTTTGGAAGCCGACGATGTTCCACAAGGTGCCGGCGGCATTGTCCTGCCGCAGCTGCACGCACGCATAAGGCCAGCGGCCGTTGGGGTGCTCAGGGGATTCGGTTCCGGGCTGGTCGAGGCCGACGCCCTTCATCGGGCCGAAGCGCAACGTCTCGCGCCCGCGCTTCGCCATCGCCTCGATCGGCATGCAGCCTTCGAAATAAGGCACGTTTTCCCATTCGCGCGGCACGCTTTTCTCACCGGCGAGCAGGCCTTCGACGAAGGTGTCGTATTGCTCGCGCGTGAGCGGGCAATTGATGTAATCGGTGCCGTCGCCCTTGTTCCAGCGCGACTGGAACCAGGCCTTGTCCATATCGATCGTGTCGCGGTGCACGATCGGGGCGATGGCGTCGAAAAAGGCGAGCGCGTCCTTTCCCGTTTCGCCGGCAATCGCCTCCGACAGTCCCGGCGCGGTCAGCGGACCGGTGGCAATGATCGCGGGCGCCTCTGGCAGCGTGTCGATCCGCTCGCGCATGATGGTGACATTGGGGTGGGCGGCGAGCGCGGCGGTGACCCCCGCGGAGAAACCATCGCGATCGACCGCCAGCGCGGAGCCGGCCGGCACTTTGTGCACGTCGCCCTCGCGCAGGATCAGCGAGCCGAGCGCACGCATTTCCTGATGGATCAGACCAACAGCGTTGCTCTCGGCATCGTCCGAGCGGAAGCTGTTCGAGCAGACGAGCTCGGCAAGATGATCGGTGTGGTGCGCAGGAGTGTTGTCTCCGCTGCCGCGCATTTCGGACAGCCGGACCTTGAAGCCCGCCTCCGCGAGCTGCCACGCGGCTTCGCTTCCGGCGAGGCCGCCGCCAATGACGTGAATGTCGTGGGTCATGGTGCGGCGTTTAGGCGGGTTGTGGCACGAAGGAAACGGCTGGCTGCCACCGTTGCGACGGCGCTGGTGAGAAACAGCCGCCGCGCTGCGGCTCCGAGGTCAGGTACGATCTAAGTCGTATGGCTAACGTGGGCTTGTGCTGGAACTCAAGCGATCGCCGGCAGCTGACCGATGGCGGGGCGTGCGTACCAGTAACCCTGGTGATACCGCACGCCGAGGTCGCGCAGCGTGCTTGCTTCCGCAGCCGTTTCGATTCCCTCCGCGATCACCAGCGTGTTGAGTTCGGCGCACATGCTGACGATCGATCGCACGATCGCGCGTCGCCGAGCGTCGGTGTCGATGTCGCGGATCAGGCCCATGTCCAGCTTAAGTTCGTCGGGTGCAAATCGGGCAAACATGTCGAGGCCCGAGTGACCAGCCCCGAAATCATCGATCGCAACGGAAAAGCCGATTTTCTTGTATGTATCGATGATGGAGGAAACATGCTCGGGAGAGCCCATTTCCTCATTCTCGGTGAATTCAAAGATCAACCGATCGATGGGCAGCCCTACCGCATTGGCGGTGCGCATCGTCAGCTGGATGCACGCCAACGGCGAATAGACCGCGTTCGGAAGAAAGTTGATGGAAAGGCGCGCATCGTCATTCATCAGCCCGGCGGCGAGTGCGCTCTCGATCGCCATCACGCGGCACGCCTGATCGAATGAGTAGCGGTTCTCGGCGGTGACGCGGGACAGCACGCTTGCCGCGCCGCTGCCATCGACGCCCCGGACCAACGCCTCATAGGCGAACGGCTTGCGAGTCTCGACGTCCACGATCGGCTGGAACGCCATCGTAAACGGCACTTCGAAATCGATACCGTCGCGGCAACCCGAGCAGATTTTGCGCATCTCCATGATGCGCTTATACTCCTCAAGTATTAAAGTCTCGTCACTTCAGGGATTTATCCAAATCAGTTTCGTTTCCGCGCCGCGCGCTGACCCTGGACAAGCAATCTTCCTCTCTGGCTCACCCCGCCGCCTTCGCCAGCCCCTTGGACAATTGCAGCGCGCCGTGGAGGCGGGCCGCCGGGTCTGACCAGTTGCGGGTGAGCGCCAGCTTCGAATCCGGGCGCAGCTTTGCAATGCCGCCAAGCTTGTCGACATAAGCGAGAAGGGCGGGGACGTTGGGCGGCGTATCGTCGTGGAAGCTGACGAGCGCGCCCTTGGGGCCGACGTCCATCTTCGCGACGCAGGCCTTCTTGGCGTTCAGCTTGATCTCGATCACCTTGACGAGATTGTCGGTCGCCTCCGGCAGCGGGCCGAAGCGGTCGATCATCTCGGCGGCGAAGGCGTCCAGATCGGGCTTCGTGTCGAGATCGTTGAGACGGCGGTACAGGCCCATGCGCAGATCGAGATCGGGCACGTAATCCTCCGGGATGAGGATGGGCGCATCGACGGTGATCTGCGGCGAGAAGTCGCGCGGGCGGCTGGCGAGGCCGCCGGCGCGCGCGTCCATGATCGCCTCCTCCAGCATCGACTGATAGAGTTCGTAGCCGACTTCCTTGATGTGGCCGGACTGTTCGTCGCCCAGCAGGTTGCCGGCGCCGCGGATGTCGAGATCGTGGCTGGCGAGCTGGAAGCCGGCGCCGAGGCTGTCGAGATCGGAGAGGACCTTCAGGCGCTTTTCCGCCGCATCCGTCATCTGCCGTTCGGGGGGCGTGACCATATAGGCGTAGGCGCGCGTCTTCGACCGGCCGACGCGGCCGCGCAGCTGGTATAGCTGCGCCAGGCCGAAGCGATCGGCGCGGTTGACGATCAGCGTGTTGGCGGACGGGATGTCGATGCCGCTTTCGATGATCGAGGTGGAGATGAGCACCTCGAACTTCTTTTCGACAAAGGCGGACATGCGCTCCTCCACCTCGGTCGGCGCCATCTGGCCGTGCGCGATAACGTAGCGGACCTCGGGCACTTCCTTGCGCAGGAACTCCTCGATGTCGGGGAGGTCCGCGATGCGCGGGGTGACTAGGAAGCTCTGACCGCCGCGATAATGTTCGCGCAGCAGCGCCTCCCGCAGGACGACAGGATCCCACGGCATGACATAGGTGCGCACCGCGAGGCGATCGACCGGCGGCGTTTGAATGACGGAGAGTTCGCGCAGGCCGCTCATCGCCATCTGCAGCGTGCGCGGGATGGGCGTGGCGGTCAGGGTGAGGATGTGGACGTCGGCGCGAAGCGTCTTCAGCCGCTCCTTGTGAGTAACGCCGAAGCGCTGTTCCTCATCAACGATGACGAGGCCAAGTCGTTTGAAATCGACGTTCTTAGCGAGAAGCGCGTGAGTGCCGATGACGACGTCGACCGTACCATCGGCCAGCCCCTCCTTGACGCGCTTCGTCTCCGCCGCGGTGACAAGGCGCGAGAGGCGACCGATGCGGATCGGGAAGCCTTCGAAGCGCGTCATGAAGTTCTGGTAATGTTGACGCGCGAGGAGCGTCGTCGGGCAGACGACCGCGACCTGCATGCCGGCCATCGCCGCGACGAAGGCGGCGCGCAGGGCAACCTCCGTCTTGCCGAAGCCGACGTCGCCGACGATGAGCCGGTCCATCGGCTTGCCGGCGGAGAGATCGGCCAGCGTTTCCTCGATCGCGCGGTCCTGATCGTCGGTTTCCTGATAGGGGAAGCGATCGACGAAGCTGGGATAGCCGCTGGCGTCGGGCGCCGCGATCTCGCCCTGGCGCAGCGCGCGCAAGGCCGCGGTGGCGATGAGATCACCCGCGATTTCGCGGATGCGCTCCTTCATCTTCGACTTGCGGCGCTGCCATGCCTCGCCGCCGAGCCGGTCCAGCGTCGCACCTTCCTCGCCGGCGCCGTAGCGCGAGAGGACCTCGAGGTTCTCGACCGGCACGTAAAGCTTGTCGCCGCCGGCATATTCGAGCTGCACGCAATCGTGCGGCGCCTTGGCGACCGGGACTTGCGTCAGGCCGACATAGCGGCCGATGCCGTGATCGGTGTGGACGACGAGATCGCCGGGCGACAGCGTGGCGAGCTCGGCCAGGAAGGCGTCGGCGGACTTGCGGCGCTTGGCGCGGCGGATCAGCCGGTCGCCCAGCATGTCCTGTTCGGTGAGGACGGCGACGTTGGGGGCGGTGAAGCCGTGATCGAGCGGCAGGACGATCAGCGCGACCTGCGTTTCGCCGACGCCCTGCGCCTCCTGCCACGTCTCGACCGGCCTGGCGCCGGTGAGGCCGTGATCCTTGAGGAGATTGCCGAGACGATCGCGCGCGCCGGCGGAATAGCTGGCGAGGACGGGGATGCGCCCGTCCTTGCGCAGCTTCTGGAGGTGATCGACCACGGCTTCGTAGACGTTGGTGCTGGCGGCGCGCTCGGGCGCGAAATCGCGGGGGCCGTCGACTGCGAAGTCGACCACGGTGGCGGATTCGGGTTCGTGGAACGGGGTGGTGACGTGCGCGGTCGCGGTGGCGAGCGCGGTCTCCCATTCCTTGGGCGGCATGTAGAGCGTCTTGGCTGGAAGCGCGCGGTAGCTGCCGGGCTGGGCGGCCTCGGCGCGCTTGCGGTTCTCGTAATAGTCGGCGACCGCCTCGAACCGCGCCTCTCCCGCGGCCTTCACGCCCCCGTCGCGGACGACCAGCGCGTCCTCGCCGAGATGGTCGAAGAGGGTCTCGAGCCGCTCCTCGAACAAGGGCAGCCAATGCTCCATGCCGGCGAGGCGGCGGCCCTCGCTGACGGCCTGGTAGAGCGGATCGCCGGTCGCGGTCGCGCCAAAGGTTTCGCGATAGCGGCTGCGGAAGCGCTTGATGCTCTCCTCGTCCAGCAGCGCCTCGGAAGCGGGGAGGAGGGTGAAGCCCGGGATCTTGCCGGTGGTGCGCTGGTCGGCGGGATCGAAGGTGCGCACGCTCTCGATCTCGTCGCCGAAGAAATCGAGCCGCAGCGCCTGCGTCTCGCCCGAGGGGAAGAGATCGACGAGGCCGCCGCGCACGGCATATTCGCCCGCGTCGTGCACCGTATCGGTGCGGACGTAGCCGTTGGCGGAGAGCAGCGCCGCTAGCTTGTCGCGGGCGATCCGCTCACCCGGCTTCAGGTTCGCGACGAGCTGGCGGATGCGGAACGGGGTGAGCGTGCGCTGCGTGGCGGCGTTGACGGTGGTGAGGACGAGCTGCGGCGCCTTGGGCGTCGCCGGCAGCTTGTGCAGCGCACCGATCCGCTCCGCCATGACGCGCAAGGAGGGCGAGGCGCGATCATAGGGAAGACAATCCCAGGCCGGATATTCGACGATCTCGATCTCCGGCGCGAAAAAGCGCGCGGTGCCGGCGATCGCCCGCATGGCCGCCTCGTCCGGCGCGATGAACACCGCGCGCGTTTTCGCCGCGCGGGCCAGATCGGCGAGCAGGCTCGGCAGGAAACCGGTCGGCACGCCCGAGAGGGTGAGCGGCGTCGCGGCGGAGAGAATCGTCTTCAGATCGGGCAAATGCGGGTCCGTTCGTATCGGCGGCGGCAGGTAGGGGCGGGTCAGGCGCCGGGCTGGCTGCCGGGCGTGGCGAGCGCGAAATCGACGCGGCGCATCGTCTGCATCATCTCGCCTTCCCATTCGGGCGGGCAGGGGATGGAGCCGATCGCCCAGCCCATGATGTCCACGTCCTGCTCCTCCAGCAGGCGTTCGAACCATTGCAGCTGCTCCTCGGACCAGCTGGCGTGATGCGCATCGAAGAAGCCGCCGATCATGAAATCGGCCTCGCGCGTGCCCCGGTGCCAGGCGCGGAAGCGGGTGCGACGCAAACGAGTTTCTTGATCCATCAGGGCTCCAACGACACTTGGCCGGCCGTGGTTTCGCACGGTCGGCTAACGATAATTCACCCGCTCGCCTGACAGGATCGATGCGAACGGCTAGGCGTGGCGCAAGAGATAGTCATGCGACCCGATATCCTCAATCCACTGTTCGCCGAAGTCACCGCGCTGAAGGGCGTCGGGGCAGGGCTGGCCAAGCCGCTCGACCGGCTGGGGCTGGCGCGGGTGGTGGACGTGCTGTTCCATTTGCCGAGCGGCTGGATCGACCGCTTGCCGCGCGACGAGCTGATGGCGCAGGACGCCGGGCGCACGATCGCGATCACGCTGACGGTGCGCGACATCCGAATCTCGTCTTCCCCCCGCGGGCCGACGCGCGTGCAGGCGGCGGACGGCTACGGCAATATCGTCAGCCTTGTCTATTTCGGGCGATCGAGCGGGATGGTGCGCAAGCTCTTCACCGTGGGTGAGCCGGTGCGCGTGTCGGGCAAGCTGGAGACCTACGGCCAGGAACTGCAGATCATCCACCCGGAGATCGTGGACCGCGACGACAGCTTCCGCGAGCGCGAGGCGATCTATCCCTTGTCCGAAGGGATCACGTCGCGGCGCGTCGGCGGGCTGGTCGAGCAGGCGATCGCGCGGGCGCCGGAGCTTGGCGAATGGATCGAGCCCGGGCTGCTGGCGCAGCGTGACTGGCCGGGGTGGAAGGAGGCACTGGCGCGCGTCCATGCCGATCCGGCCGATGCGGTGGCGCGGGCGCGGATCGCCTATGACGAGATCTTCGCCAACCAGCTGGCGCTGTCCCTGGTGCGGCAGGATACGCGCCGCCGCCGCGGTCGCGCGCTGAGGGGCGATGGACGGCTGCGCGACATGCTTCGGCTGCCCTATGCGTTGACCGGCGCGCAGGCGCGGACGGCGCGCGAGATCGAGGGCGATCTGGCGCAGGACGCCCCGATGCTTCGGTTGCTGCAGGGGGATGTGGGATCGGGCAAGACGCTGGTCGCGGCGTTGGCGCTGCTGATCGCGGTGGAGGCGGGCGCGCAGGGCGCACTGCTGGCGCCGACCGAGATATTGGCGCGCCAGCATTATGACACGCTGCGCGAGACGCTGTCCGGCCTTCCGGTGAACATCGCGGTGCTGACCGGGCGCGACAAGGGCCGGGCGCGCGAGGGCGTGCTGATGGGGCTGGCGGATGGATCGATCCACATATTGATCGGCACGCACGCGATCTTTCAGGATGCGGTGAATTACCGAGATCTGGGCCTTGTCGTGGTGGACGAGCAGCATCGTTTCGGCGTCGCCGAGCGGCTGGCGCTGTCCGCGAAGGGCAAGACAACGCCGCACCTCCTTGCGATGACCGCGACGCCGATCCCGCGCACGCTGGTCCTCGCGCAGCATGGCGAGATGGATCAGAGCCGGCTGGACGAGATGCCGCCGGGGCGCGAGCCGGTGGAGACGCGGGTCATCAGCGAGGAGCGGCTGGACGAGGTGGTCAATGCGCTCGGCCGGCACCTGGCCGAGGGCAAGCAGGCCTATTGGGTCTGCCCGCTGGTGGAGGAGAGCGAGAAGAGCGATCTTGCCGCGGCCGAGGCGCGCGCGGCGGCGCTGGCAGGCCGCTTCGGGGATCGCGTCGGGCTGGTGCATGGCAAGATGCGGCCGGCGGAGAAGGACGCGGTGATGGCGCGCTTCGCGGGCGGCGAGCTTGGCGTACTGGTGGCGACGACCGTGATCGAAGTGGGCGTGAACGTGCCCAACGCGACGCTGATCGTGATCGAACATGCCGATCGCTTCGGACTGGCGCAGCTCCACCAGCTGCGCGGGCGCGTGGGTCGCGGCGGCGGGCAATCGCGCTGTTTGCTGATGCGAGGCGCGGCACTAAGTGAGACATCGCGCGCACGGCTGGCGCTGATGCGCGAGACGAACGACGGCTTCATGATCGCGGAGGAGGATCTGCGGCTGCGCGGCGGCGGCGAATTGCTCGGCACGCGGCAATCGGGTGAGGCGGCGTTCCGGCTGGCGACACCGGAGCTGCTCAACGAGCTGCTGCCGATCGCTTACGATGATGCGCGGCTGCTGATCGATCGCGACGGCGGGCTCTCGGGCGCGCGCGGGCAGGCGGCGCGGGTGGCGCTGTATCTGTTCGAGCGCGACTCGGGCGTGGCGCTGCTGCGATCGGGCTGATACCGCCCGTCGCCATGCCAGTGCTGCTGCCGTTCCTGTTCGCCGCCGCTGCCGGCCTGTGCGTCGCGGTGCAATCCCCGAGCAACGCGATGCTGGCGCGCTCGACCGGATCGGTGTGGTTCGCCTCGTTGGTCTCCTTCACCGGCGGGTTGACCATGCTGGTCGCAATCTGGGCGCTGTTCGATCGCACCCCGCTGGCCGCCGTGAGGCAGGCGCCGCCCTGGGCCTGGGTCGGCGGGCTGTATGGCGTCGTGTTCGTGGCGGCGGTGGCCTATGCGACGCCGCGGCTGGGGCTGGCGGTGACGCTGACCGTCACGCTGGCGGCGCAGCTGACGATGGCGGTGGCGCTGGACCATTTCGGTCTGCTGGGCCTGAGGCAAGAGCCGGTGACGGGGACAAGGCTCGCGGGCTTGGCACTTGTGGTGGCCGGAGTGTTCCTGGTGCGCCGGTGAAAGCGCGCCGTAGCACGTAGCGACAGTGCGTGTTAAAAAGCGTGATGTTCTCTCGACTTATGCCGATTGCGGCGATCATGCTTTGCGGCTGCTCCGCCGCTGAGAACGGGGGCAGTCCGGCTGCTGCGAAGCGGGCCGCCGGCCTCGACCCGAAGGCGGCCGAGCGCGCTTATGCGAATTGTCACGGCGCTTCGGAACTGGCCGGGGCGATCGATGTGTCCTGGTCGACCCAGGTCAGTCGTCTGTCCGAGCATCGCGCCTTTCGCGAGAGTATGAAGGTACCGCTGCCTGAGGGAAACAGCCGAATCCTGTTCTGGTCGTCGGGCGCGCACCACACCATGGTCTCGTCCAGCGTCGTTGCCGTGCGTGACGCGTCGGGGAAGTGGCACACCAGCGGCATCGGCGAGACAACGTCCATGCTGGCGGGCGTCGAGCCCAATCGTATGACGCTGGAGCGCGACCTTTCGCCGGACGAGGGCCGCGTCCTTGATCAGCTTCTGGGCGATCCCTGCCTCTATGCCTCCCCGACGTTTCAACGTAATCCCAACATCGTAGCGGGCGGGGCCGAGCAGACGATGGAAATCGAGACGCCTAAGCAGCGGTGGATCAGCAGTTGGTTCGGCCGTTTGACGCCACAGCAGGCAGGGGTGATCAACCAGATCACCCGATAGGCTCCGTCGACACACGAGGCGCCGCGCAACATCGGCTTTCCCGCACCAAACCGGCGACCGCCTGATCGCGGCCGAGGGCGGACCTTACCCCGCGACCAGCAGCCCGTGGTGCTTCTTGCCGGCCGACACGCGAACCGGCTCCGCACCGACGACCACCATAGCCGCTTCGTCCGACACCTTTTCACCAGCGACGCGGGCGCCGCCCTGCTTGATCAGACGGCGGGCCTCGCCCTTGGAGGCGCAGAAGCCGAGGCCGACGAGGACATCGACCAGCGCCACCTCGCCGCTGGCGGCAAAGGTGGGGAGCGCGTCGCCGCTGGCGCCTTCTTCGAACGTCTTGCGAGCAGTTTCGGCGGCTTGTTCCGCTGCCTCGCGGCCGCGGCACATGGCGGTGGCTTCGTTGGCGAGGATCTTCTTCGCCTCGTTGATCTCGGCGCCTTCGAGCTTTTCGAGCCGGGCGATCTCGTCCTCCGGCAGATCGGTGAACAGGCGCAGGAAACGGCCGACGTCGCGGTCATCGGTGTTGCGCCAGAACTGCCAGTAATCGAAGTGCGGCAGTTGATCCTCGTGCAGCCAGACGGCGCCAGAGACGGTCTTGCCCATCTTCTGCCCGTCAGCCGTGGTGAGGAGCGGGGTGGTCACGCCGAACACCTCGGTGCCGTCCATGCGCCGCGCCAGCTCGATGCCGTTGACGATGTTGCCCCATTGATCGCTGCCGCCCATCTGCAGCCGCACGCCATGGCGCAGCGACAGCTCGCGAAAATCATAGGCCTGCAGGATCATGTAGTTGAATTCGAGGAAGCTGAGCGACTGCTCGCGCTCGAGGCGCAGCTTCACCGAGTCGAACGACAGCATCCGGTTGACCGAGAAATGCTGGCCGACCTCGCGCAGGAAGGGGATGTATTCGAGCTTGTCGAGCCAATCGGCATTGTCGACCATCACCGCGTCGGTCGGACCGTCACCAAACGTGAGGAACCGTTCGAAGATGCGGCGGATCGAAGCGACGTTGGCGCCGATGCGGTCCTCCGTCAGCAGCTGACGCGACTCTTCCTTGAACGACGGATCGCCGATCTTGCCGGTGCCGCCACCCATCAGGACGATCGGCTTGTGCCCGGTCTGCTGGAGGCGGCGCAGGAGCATGATCTGGACGAGGCTGCCGACGTGCAGCGACGGTGCTGTGGGATCAAAGCCGATATAGCCCGGCACCACTCCTTCCGCGGCGAGCGCATCGAGCGCGGCCGCGTCGGTCATCTGGTGGATGTAGCCGCGGCTCGAAAGAACGCGGAGCAGATCGGACTGATGGTCGGTCATGATGGAGCCGCACATGCCTGTGTGCGTCGCGGCTCGCAAGCAGGAGGCGCGTGTCTGCCCAGCCTTCTCGTCGTCCTTGGCCTGCACCCGTCACCCCGCTGTCTCACGTGGCGTATAAGCAGGGCGCAAGATCTAGCGCCGCATCGCCGCTATCGCTTGGGCAGTTGCGCCGTTGGATCCACGGGGGCGCGACCCTTGCGCAACTCGAAGTGCAACTCGGGCCGGTCAGCAAAGCCGGTATCGCCGGATAGGGCGATCGTCTGGCCCTTCTTCACGGCTTGGCCGCGCTGAACGAGCAGCTTCGAGGCGTGGCCGTAGACGCTCGTCCAGTTCTCGCCGTGGCGCACAATGACGAGGCCGCCAAGCGCGGCGATGCCGTCGCCGACATAGGCGACCGTGCCGTCAGCCGCGGCCTTTACCGGGGTTTCCACCGGCACCGCGATCTTGATGCCGTTGTTGCGTTCGCCGCTGGCGCCCGCGCCGAAGCGGCTAACAATGCGTCCGTCTACCGGCCACAGGAATAGGCCTGGGCTAGAGGTCGGCGCGGCAAGGGCGGCCGTGGCGGGCAACACGCGCCGCGGTGTCGCGGCCGGCTTTGCGGGCGCTTGATTCTCCGCGATCGCCGGCTCACCACCGGTAATGATGTCGTCGATGTCCAGGCGAAAGGCCGCGGCGCGCTCGGCGGCGCTGCGCGGGCGGGCGTCACCGGGGATCAGGATGCGCTGGCCGGTCCGCAGGATATAGGGTTCGCTAAGGTCGTTGGCAGAAACGATGCTCGACCATTCAACGCCATAAGCACGCGCGATGGCGATGCCCGTCTGTCCCGAGCGGACCAGATGGTATTGGCCGCCGGGAATCCGCAGCCGTTGCCCCGCATAGATCACAAATGGGGCTGAAAGGCCGTTGGCGCGCGCGATCACTTCGGATCCCGCCCCGATGCGCTCCGCAATGGCACGCAGCGAATCGCCGGAGCGCACAACATAGCTTTGCTCCGCGACCTGCCGCGCGTCCGCAGCAACGCCGCGCGACTCCCACGCGGGGCGCGGCGCTGGCAGCTGCTCCACGTCGTCCGCTGCCCGCTGATCAGGGCGGGGCGGCGCGCGTACGTCCGTTCGATCAGGGCGAGGCTGGGGCGGCCCCGCCGGTCGGTCGATCGAAGGAATGCATCCCGCCAGCGCGATCGCGAGCGGTAGCGCAAGCGGGATCCTGTTCGTCATGGTCGGCGCCGTAACCCTTGGATCACCGCGGCTCCAGCCTGTTCAGCCCGCCCAGATAGGGTTGCAGCACCGCGGGTACCGCAACCGAGCCGTCGGCCTGCTGGTAATTCTCCAGGATGGCAACGATCGTCCGGCCGATCACCAGGCCCGAGCCGTTGAGCGTATGGACGAAGCGCGTGGCCTTTTCGCCTTCAGGGCGGAAGCGCGCGTTCATGCGCCGGGCTTGGAAATCGGTGCAGGTCGAGCAGGAGGAGACTTCGCGATAGCGATCCTGCCCGGGCAGCCACACTTCGATGTCGTAAGTGCGGGCAGCGGAAAAGCCCATATCGCCCGTGCACAGCTTCATGCGGCGGAACGGCAGCTCCAGGCGGGACAGCACGTCCTCGGCCGCGGCGGTCATCCGCTCATGCTCGGCCTCCGACTGATCGGGCTCGACGATCGAGACCATCTCGGCCTTGTCGAACTGATGCTGACGGATGAAGCCGCGCGTGTCACGGCCGGCCGAGCCCGCCTCGGAGCGGAAGCAGGGGGTGAGGGCGGTGAAGCGCAGCGGCAGATCGGTGGCGGCGAGGATCTTCTCGCGCACGATGTTGGTGAGGCTGACCTCGCTGGTCGGGATCAGCCAGCGGCCGTCGGTGGTGCGGAACAGATCCTCGGCGAATTTCGGCAACTGACCGGTGCCGAACATCGCCTCGTCGCGCACGAGGAGCGGGGGGATCACTTCCTCATAGCCATAGTCGCGCGTCAGCACGTCTAGCCCGAACTGGCCGAGCGCGCGGGCGAGCCTCGCGACATGGCCGCGCACCAGCGTGAAGCGTGCGCCGGAAAGCATCGCGCCGGTTTCGAAATCGAGGCCGAGTGCGGGGCCGATCGCGTCATGCTCGCTGATCGCAAAGTCGAACGCGGGCCGCTGGCCGCGCTCGTGGATCAGCTGATTGTCGTTCTCGTCCGCCCCATCAGGCACGTCGGCCAGCGGCAGGTTGGGGAGGCCGGCGAGCAGGCTGTCGAGTTCGCCGCCGAGCCGGGCTTCCTCTGCCTCCAGCTCGGGCAGCCGCTGCTTCAGCGTGGCGACTTCCGCCATCAGCGCGGCGGCGGTTTCCTCGTCCTTCTTCGCCTTGGCCGCACCGATTGCCTTTGATGCTTCATTGCGGCGCGCCTGGCCGACCTGAAGCTCCGTCACCACCTCGCGGCGGCGACGATCAAGATCGAGGATGGTGGCAGCGTCCGCCGGCTTGCCACGGCGCGCCATAGCGGCGTCGAAGGCGGCGGGTTCGTCACGGATCAGGCGAATGTCGAGCATGGCGCGGGGCTATGCCGGGGGTCGCTTGGGGAGGCAACCCGTCCGGGCGGCTACGCGTTCTTTCGCGTGATACGCTCAAACACAGGAGATGCCCCCCATGCAAGTGCCGCACAATTCCGTCGTTCTGGTCGCGGATGGCCGCAAGCTGCTGTTCCTGCGCAATGAAGGCGACGACGTGCACCCGAACCTGACGGTGGAGCATGCCGAGGAGCGGCCGAATCCGGCTGACATCGAACAAAAGACCGACAAGGCGGGACGCGCATCGTCGACCCAGTCCGGCCCGGGTGCGCCATCGATCGCACGTAACGGCTCTAATCATGCGCAGGGCGGTGGCGCACAATTCGCGCCGAACCGCGGCACCATGGGCGAGACTGATTATCACCAGATGGAGGAAGACCGCTTCGCCGCCGATGCCGCGGAGCTGCTGAAGAAGCGGGCGTTCGCCAACGAATACGACAAGCTGATCGTGATTGCGCCGCCCAAGACTCTGGGCGAGTTGCGCAAACATTATCACAAGGAAGTGACCGACCGTCTTGCCGGCGAGCTTTCAAAGGATCTGACCGGTCATCCGATCCCGGATATCGAGCAGGCGCTCCTTAACGCCTGATCACGCGTGGCCGCGCACCGATCGTGGTGCGCGGCACGATCACCTTTGCCGGTCAGGCCTTCGCGGATGCCTTTCGGGCGAAGCGGAAGCGAGCAGCCAAACCAGCCGCCGCTGCGCCAAACAGGATCATCATAGGCGGCGCGGGCACCGGTGACGGGTTGCCGCTGCTATTGCCGCCATTGGAGGACCAGCCGCCATTGGATGACCAATGCCCGCCATTCGAGCTCCAGCCCTTGGACGACGAACCATAGGACGAGCTGGACGTGGATGACGATGTCGAGGTGGACGAAGACGTCGACGACGATGTCGAGGATCCACCGGTTGAGGTAGAGGTCGAAGACCCGCCGGTCGAAGTCGAGACTCCGCCCGTAGACGTCGACGTCGATGATCCACCAGTCGACGTGGAGACCCCACCCGTGGAGGTGGAAGACCCGCCAGTCGACGTCGAAGATCCACCCGTGGACGTGGAGCCGCCGCTCGAGCTCGAGGTCGACGAGATCACGAGCCCGCTCGATCCGCCGACGCCGCCCGATCCGCCGAAGAAGCCACCAGCGAAGAACCCGCCGCCGCCGACGCCACCGCCCCAGCCGCCACCCACGATGGGTGCCACGTCTCCGCCGCCACTGGCGAACGCGGGCGCTTGGGGGAGCGGCACGGGGATGGGGGCGGCCTGCGCCGCTACCGTCACCACCGTCGGCGCGCAGGCCGCCGGCGTGGCTGCAACAACACGGCGCACCGGCGTCCGGCGGGCGGGTGTGCGCTTCACGATGCGCTGCTTCGGCGCGACCTTTGCCACCTTTGTAAAGGAACTACGCGGCTGCTGCGTCTGCGCGACATGTACCGCGCCGCCGCCGATCACGGCACCGCCAACGGTGCACGCGCAGAGTTTCGCCAAAGCCATCCGCACCGACATGATGTCACTCTCTCATTCTTGAGCCGCACCTTGTGCCGCCCTGTGTATTCTTCAGCGTTTGCTTGCCACCACCGTGCAGAACAAACACTTAAACTCAACTCCAATGACCATCGGCAGGGACGTTTTTCGGCGCCTTTTGGCGCCGCGCCCACCTTTTCTACCTTAACGTGCCATGCCGGGACATCTTGAAACGGCGCTTATGTTCACGGTCGTGCAATGAAGCAATGATTACCTAGCGCGCCACGTCCGCGAATGCTTGTGAGTTTCCGGGTCGGCGTTTATAGGCGCGCCACGGGATCCGGGGGTGCACATGCCACCCCTGACGCGGGCGGGGAGACGGGTTGATGGCGACGGCTTACAATCGCGTGGATCAGGCAACACCAGAAGATCTGGGGGCGGCCAATGATGACGGTTATCGTCCGCATCCGGACGAGCCCTTCATGAACCCCCGGCAGAAGGAATATTTCCGCGCCAAGCTCTTGGCCTGGAAAGATGCCATTCTTCGGGAGTCGCTTGGCACATTGTCGCAATTGCAGATCGATTCGCTGCGCGAGTCCGATCTCAATGATCGGGCTTCCAGCGAGACCGACTGGTCGATCGAGCTGCGCACGCGCGATCGTCAGCGCAAGCTCATCGGGAAGATCGAAGCGGCGTTGCGCCGCATCGACGAAGGCGAATACGGTTATTGTGAAGTGACCGGCGAGCCGATCAGCCTGGGGCGGCTTGAGGCACGACCGATTGCGACCATGACCGTGGAGGCGCAGGAGCGCCACGAGCGAAACGAGAAGATTTCGCGCGAAGACTGATCCGGCACGAACGAGCCGCCGCGCTTGTTCGTGATTCGGCAAGAATTGAGACGTATTTTGACGAGCATGGATCCGGCCGCCGACAGCGCTCTCTCGAACACCGCCGGTGCGGGCGCTGACGGCCGAGGCCGCGATAGCCTCTCGCTTTCGGCCCGCCTGAAGGTCGCCGGCTCCGAGGTGGAAGCAACAGTGCGCGTTCGCAATTTGTCGAGCGGCGGGCTGATGGCGGAATTACCGGAGCCGGTGACGCCTGATTCGGTGGTTCAGATCGAGTTGGGTGGTCTGGGGTGGATATCGGGCCGGGTCGCCTGGCAGGTCGAAGGGCGCGCCGGGATCGCCTTTGACAAGCCCATTGATCCACAGCTGGCGCGCAAACCCGTACCGCTGGGCAACGCGGACTAGGCAAGCCGGCGCGCCGCGCCGCATCTCGGATAGAGTCGCCACAACGAACCGGATGTTAGCGCATCGTGCGGGCTGGACGGGCAGGGCCAGTTTGTGCCAATGCGCGCTTCCCATCACGCGGGTGTGGCGGAATTGGTAGACGCAGCGGACTCAAAATCCGCCTCTGGCAACAGATTGTCGGTTCGAGTCCGACCACCCGTACCAAAGCTTGGGCTCGACGCCCTGGTGCTGATGGGGCATCGATCCCGCCATGTCAGCAATTGCCCTGCTTCGCGCGAGGACCGCAGCTTCTCACGAAGCGGTGGATTCGGTTTTCGGCATCAACGATCTCGCCGATCCGGTTTCCTACCGCCGCTTTCTGGAAGCACATGCGCGCGCGCTCCCCGAGGCGGAATCGCGGGCGGCGGCGATCTGGCCGGCGCTGCGCCGCCGTGCCCCGCTGCTGGAGGCCGACCTTCGGGCATTAGGCGTCGCGGCAACCTTGCCAATAAGCACCGACAGTAATCCGGCCCCGGAACATTGGGGCGCGCTCTATGTGGTCGAAGGATCGCGCTTGGGCGGTGGCCTTCTGGCGAAGCGTGTCGGGCCTGGGTTGCCGGCGGCCTATCTGTCGGCTGTGCACCAACCCGGTGAGTGGCGCGCGATCCGCCAAGCCATCGATGCTGCCGCGGTGGATCGCGACGAGGATTGGCTGAGCCAGATGGTTGCCGGGGCGCGGGCAACGTTCGACCTCTATGAGGCTGCCAGCGCGCCCGAGCCCATCCGCCAAGCGAGTTAGAGCGCCCGGCGCCCCGGGACACCAACCCGTATAGCAGCAGCGGTCAGCGCGGCTTGTCCTCGATCGGCGCCGTCAGGATCGCGCGAAGACCAGGACTGTTGTCCGCATGATCAAGCGTCCCACCGAGCCGCGCCATGACCGCCTGCATCATGCGACTGCCAAAGCCGCGACGCTCGCCCGTGATGCCTGTGCCCTGGTCGGCCACGATCAAGCGGAACCGATTCCGATGTTGCTCAAGGGCAATGTCGATCGGCCCGGAGGCGCCACCATAGGCATATTTGGTGGCATTGATGACGAGTTCGGACGCGATCAGGCCGATGCTGATCGCCCGGTCGGTCGGGATGAGCATGGGCGTGAGATCAACCGTCATCTGAGATGACCACTCATTGCCAAGCGAGCCCTTCAGGTCGCCGATCAACTCGTCGAGATACCGCGCCAGGTCTATCGTCTCGATCTGGTCGTCGCGGTAAAGGCGGCGATGCACAAGCGCCACGGACGACAGCCGAGACCTGGCCTCGATCAACTGATCGTTGACGGGACCGGGCCCCGCTTCGCGTGCCTGCAGTGACAAAAAGGCGGACACCAATTGCAGGCTGTTCTGAACGCGATGATCCACTTCCTTCATCAGCACGTCCTTCTGTGCCAATGTCAGGTCCTTCTCGGCAACGGCGCGTTCCAACTCCTGGAACAGGCGCTGCCGCTCGCGCGCTTCACTCGCCGAATGCAAGGCGCGGCGCAGCCGGTGGGCCGACTCGGTCTGCTCCAAGGTCCAGCGCCGCGATCGGCACCGCACGGTTTCCCGCCAGGTTTCGAACGACGTGCGCGGCGTCAATATGGCAGCGGGATCATGCTCGACGCCCTTGTGCGGATTGCCGGCCCATTCGATTTCCTCGACCTGCTCCGCGCGAAACCACAGCAGGATCGCTTGCTCTTCGGGCACGGGCAGGGCCATGATCCCGCTGGCCTTGTCCGGAAAGCTTGATGCCGAGTGCAGGTGGCCTGCTAGGTGGTGGGTCGCGAAAGCGTCGGTTGTATTCCGCTCGGCGAGCCAATTGCCGATGCTTCTGATGTCTTCTTCGTCAGGACAGCGGCCATAACGATCAATCCCGCCGGGATGGATCACCGCCACGCCATCGCTATCCATCATGCGCTGAAGCTCATCGTGCCGGCTGGCGACCGCACGGGTCAGCGGCGGCTTGAACGCGGGGACGAGCGAATCCTCCGCAGCACGAAGCGACAGCCGCTCGCGATAGCTTTCGGCCTCCTCGCGCGCACGGATCTGCCGGGCAAGGCCGCCGGCAAGGGCCGCGGCCGCAAGGCGAACATCCAGCGGCATCGTCTTGGCCGTATGATGATGGCAAGCGATCAGCCCCCAGAGCATGCCGTCCTTGACGATCGAGATCGAACCGGACGCACCGACACCCATATTCCGCAGATATTGAATGTGGATCGGCGACACGCTTCGCATCGACACGTCGCTGAGGTCGAGAGACTGGTACCCTGCGGGGCGCAGCGGCGCTGGCACGTAGCCGACGTCCGGGATAACGCGCGCGCGGTTCCGAACGTACAAGGCACGCGCCTGGCGCGGTATGTCGGCCGCCGGGAAGTGATGGTGCATGAAGCTGTCCAGCGACGGATCACGGGCTTCCGCCACGACACGCCCAGCGTCATCGTCCAGAAAGCGATAAACCATCACGCGGTCGAAGCCGGTTAGTGTGCGAAACGCCACCGCGGCGCGGGCGCAAAGCGTTTGGAGGTTCGGTGCCCGTTCGAAGCCGGCAGCGATCGCGTCCATCCAGCCGAGCATTTCTCCGGCAAGAAGCGGGTCTTCCGATGCGGGCTCAAGCTCTGCGACGACATGATCGCTCGTGCGGTGAAGCGTTACGTCAAACGTCTGGCCGTGTAATTCGAGGGGCGCTCCGCGGATCGACCCTCCAGGGCCAGCGATCGGCGAATCCAGCCGCTCAGCTATATCCTGAGAAAGCAAATCGGAGAGCGACGCGCCACGCCACTCGGGGCCGAAAGCCTCTTCCAGCGCGCCTGCGCCGGCTTCCACCCGAAGGTCGCTGTGATCTGCGACCAGCAGCAATCCATGGGGCTGGATCGCGCCCGGAACATGAATCGGTTCGCGATCGCATTCGGTCAGGTCGGGCGCGGCCCGCTCATTCAGGCCAGCCATAGACCTCCTTCAGTGCGACTGAGGGAGGGGCATGGCCCAGATGAACGTGCCGCGCAACTACTTGATGTATGGGCAGTCGTTCACTCGGCGGCTTCGGCGTAGCGGCTGATCATCGATTGCAGACGCCCTTCGATGATCTCTTCCGCCTCGGCGACGATGCGATCAACGAGTTCCTTCACGGTCGGAACGTCGTTGATCAGGCCCTGCACCATCCCGGCCGACCAGATGCCATCATCCGTGTCGCCGCGCTCCATGGCCGAACGGCCGCGGGCACCGGCAACGAGGTGCTGGACGTCTTCGAACTTGGCGTTCCCGGCGCGTTCGATCGCGACCACTTCCTGGCTGACCTTGTTCTTCATTACCCGCGCCGTGTTGTGCAGCGTGCGGAAGATGAGGTCCGTGGCGCGCTCGTCATTCTCGACCATCTGCTGCTTGAAGCTGTCCGCGATCTCGGCCTCCTGGGTGACGCAGAAGCGCGTACCCATGTTGATGCCGTCCGCGCCTAGCGCGAGGGCGGCGACGAGGCCGCGGCCATCGCCGAACCCGCCCGAGGCGAGCATCGGCACCTTGATCTTGTTCGCGGCGGCCGGGATCAGGATCAGGCCGGGGATGTCGTCCTCGCCCGGGTGACCGGCACATTCAAAGCCGTCAATGGAGATTGCGTCCGCACCCATCCGCTCGGCCGAGGCGGCGTGGCGAACGGCGGTGCACTTGTGGATCACCTTGATCCCGTGCGCCTTGAAATCGTCGATATGCTCCTGCGGCTTGTAGCCCGCGGTTTCGACCACCTTGATCCCGCCTTCGATGATCGCGCGGCGATACTCGGCATAGGGCGGGGGCGTGATGGTGGGCAGGATCGTCAGGTTCACGCCGAACGGCTTGTCGGTGAGATCCTTGGTGCGCTGGATCTCCTTCGCCAGTTCCTCCGGCGTTGGCTGGGTCAGCGCGGTGACGAAGCCGAGTGCGCCGGCGTTGGCAACAGCGGCGACGAGCTTGGCCTTGCCGACCCACTGCATGCCGCCCTGCGCAATCGGATATTCCACGCCGAACGCTTCGGTGAACCGTGTCTTGAGCATTTCCCTCTCCCCAGAGCCGCCGTTGTCGGCGGGGTAACGTAACAGATGTTATGCCGATCAATGTGGCGTCGCAAGCCTGGTCTGTCTCGCATCCGCCTCGATCTGTCCTCCGCCGCTGGAGCTTCAGCAAGCTCCGTGGCGGCGGCGATGTCAGCTATCAGAAGACGCTGCCGAGCGCCTGCTTGCCCGAGCGCGGGCGGATCTGGCTGTTGCGATAGTCTACGTCGTTCCAGTCGAGTTCCTTGAACTCCTGCCGCCGGGGCCCGAGGTAGCCGAACAGGAACGCGGCGACCTTGCGCATCTGGATCTCCTCCGCGCCTTCGGTGATGCGATAGCGGCGGTGGTGGCGATAGATGTGCTCGAACGCCTTGTGGCGCGAGTAGCCGATGCCACCATGGACCTGCATCGCGCGATCCGCCGCCTCGCAGCAGAGGCGATTGCCCCAGTAATTGCACATCGACACCTTGTCCGAGAGGCGCTTTTCCACCTCATGGTGCGGCATCTGATCCATTTCCCACGCCGTCTTGCGGATCAGCAGTCGCAGCATCTCGGCCTGGGTGGCGAGCTCGACCAGCGGGAACTGGATCGCCTGGTTGCGCGCGAGATCTTCGCCGAAGGGCTTGCGCTGCCGCGCGTAACGGATCGATTCCTCGATGCAATAGGTCGCCGCGCCCAGCGATGAAGCTGCCTGGCGGATGCGGTTCTCGTGCACGAAGGCCTGGGCGACGGGCAGGCCATTTTCCGGATCGCCGAAGATCGTCGTTTCCGGCACCCACACGTCCTTGAAGCTGACGCGCGGGTGATCGGTCGGCATGTTGAAGGTCCAGAGATATTCCTCGATCTGGACGCCTTCGTCGTCGGTCGGCACTAGGAAGCAGGTAATGCCCTTGGCCGCGCCGGCATCGCCGCTGGTGCGGGCGAACAATGCGCAATGCGTCGCGACGTGCATCCCCGTCGTCCACATCTTCTCGCCGTTGATGACGTAGCCGGGCACGCCATTGCGCGGTTCCGGCACCGCGCGCGTTTCCATGTGGGTCGCGTCGGAGCCGTGATACGGTTCGGTCAGGCCAAAGGTCACCCGGCGGGTGCCGTTCAACGTGCCGGTGATGAATTCTTCCTTCTGCTCCTCGGTGCCGAAATCGTCGAACATCTTGGCGAAGGGGTTGTTGGCGACGATCGAATGCTCCGTCTGCAGATCGTTGTGAAGGCCGAGGCCCTTGGCGGCGAGATATTCGCGGATGACGCACATCCACAGGTTAGACCCGCCCTTGCCGCCGAACTTGGGGTCCATGGCGAAGCGCAGATGCCCCGCCTTGTCGGCGCGGCGCTTAGCCTCCCGCATCAACTCTTCCCATTCGTGCCGCGGGAGCCCCCCGGCCTCGAAATCGGTCCGCGCATATTCGCGGCGGTGGTCGAAGAAGCGGACGTTATCGTCGGCATCCTCAAGCGGCTTGATCTCCGCCTCGATGAACGCGTCCAGCTCCTTCAAATAGTCGAGCAGATCCTGCGGCAAACCGAAATCCATGGCCCTCTCCCGAATTAAGTCGACTCTTTTAACTTGCGTAGCGGCCCGGCAGAGATTTTAAAGCCCCTAAATCAAACAAGCCGAGGTGCGATGGCGGAGAGGCTTTCGAAAGACGAGTTGGCGCGGCGGCTGTCCGCGCTGGCACCGCGCATGGCCCCGGGGGCTGAGCGGGTCGAGAATCTGGTACGGCTGACCGGCGGCGCGAGCATGGAGACATGGGCGTTCGACGTGGTGGGCGAGGGCGAGGTGAAGACCCCGCTGATCCTGCGGCGACGGACGCGCGTAGTGGAATATTCCGCCGTCTCGAAACCACCGCTGCGGCGCGAGGCGGAGGCGATCGCCCGCGCCGCGGAGGAGGGGGTGCCGGCGCCGATCGTCACCTATGTGTGCGACGAGGAGGCGGACGGGCTGGACGAAGCCTATGTCATGCACCGCGTCGCCGGCGAGACTCTGGGCAAGAAGATCACCAGCGATCCCGCCTTCGAGCCGGCCCGCGGCAAGCTCGCGCGGCAATGCGGCGCGGCGCTCGCCCGCATCCACTCGGTTGAGCCGCTATCAGGCCTGGACCAGACCGACGCCGCAACGACGCTCGCGAATTACGAGGCGACGTGGCGCGCTACCGGGGCGGTGCGGCCGACGATCGAAGCGGCGTTCCGCTGGCTGGAAAAGCGCCTGCCCAAGGAGAAGGTGACGTCACGCTTCGTCCATGGCGACTTCCGCAACGGCAACATCATGGTCGATCCCGACGAGGGGCTGGTCGCGGTGCTCGACTGGGAGCTGGTGCATGTCGGCGACCCGGCGGAGGACATGGGGTGGCTGTGCACCAACAGCTGGAAGTTCGGCCGGCCCGATCGCTACGTCGGCGGGTTCGGCGACGTGCAGGACCTGCTCGACGGCTATGCCGAGGCGGGCGGCGAGCCGATCAGCGCGGCGCGAGTCGATTTCTGGTCCATGCTCGGCAGCCTCAAATGGGGCGTGATGACGATGGGCATGTACGCCAGCTTCGCCTCCGATCCGAGCGCCGGGCCCGAGCGCGGCGTGATCGGGCGGCGCCTGTCCGAGACGGAAGCCGACATCGTGGCGATCATCGAGAGGAACGCGGCATGATCACGCACCCCACGGCGCAGGAACTGGTGGCGGGCGTCGCGCAATGGCTGCCGGTCGATGGCAGCGCCAGCGTCTTCGGTCTGCGAGTCGCCCGTAACGCGCTGGAGATCGCGGCGCGCGACATGGCGCTGAGCCCCGCCGCCGATGCGCGCGCGGTGGTGCGGATGCGCGCGCTGCTTGGCCGGGACGGCACGCGCGTGGAGCTGGACGCGGCGCTGGTCGAAGCGATCCGCAGCGGGACGATCGCGCCCGATGATCCCGCACTGGTTGCGCACCTCAAGGCGGCGGCGCTCGATACCATCGCGATTGACCAGCCGAAGTACGCCCATACGCTTGGCTGATCCGCGCAAGCCGCTATAGCCGCTCCACAAACACCCGTTCGCCCTGAGACTGTCGAAGGACGTGTCACCACGCGCAGCGCTGCTTGCCCGTGCTTTGACAAGCTCAGCACGAACGGGCCGGTGGGGGCGTCTTCGCTCCTGATCTTCGATGGAGTGATGACATGGCCGGCATGGGCGCGTTCGATTGGGCTGATCCCTTCCTGCTTGACGAGCAACTGAGCGAGGACGAGCGGATGGTGCGCGACACGGCGCGCGCCTATGCGCAGGAGAAGCTGGCGCCGCGCATCATCGACGCATTTGCGAACGAGCATACCGACCCTGCGATCTTCCGCGAGATGGGTGAGCTCGGCTTGCTCGGCCCGACGATCCCGGAAGAATATGGCGGCGTTGGCGCCTCCTACGTGGCCTACGGCCTGGTCGCGCGCGAAGTGGAGCGGATCGACTCGGGCTACCGCTCGATGATGAGCGTCCAGTCGAGCCTCGTGATGTATCCGATCCATGCTTATGGCTCGGAAGAGCAGAAGCGGAAGTATCTGCCCAAGCTCGCCAGCGGTGAGTGGATCGGCTGCTTCGGCCTGACCGAGCCCGACGCCGGCTCCGACCCCGGCGGCATGAAGACCCGCGCGGTGAAGACCGACGGCGGCTATGTCCTGAACGGCGCCAAGACGTGGATCAGCAATTCGCCGATCGCCGACGTCTTCGTGGTTTGGGCGAAGAGCGATGCGCATGGCGGCGGCATCCGTGGCTTCGTTCTCGAAAAGGGCATGAAGGGGCTGTCCGCGCCCAAGATCGAGGGCAAGCTCAGCTTGCGCGCATCGATCACCGGCATGATCGTGCTGGAGGATGTCGAGGTCGGCGAGGACGCGCTGCTGCCCGAGGTGCAGGGGCTGAAAGGACCGTTTGGCTGCCTCAACCGCGCGCGCTACGGCATCAGCTGGGGGGCGCTCGGTGCCGCTGAATTCTGCATGCACGCCGCGCGGCAATATGGCCTCGATCGCCAGCAGTTCGGCACCCCGCTTGCGGGCCGGCAGTTGTATCAGAAGAAGCTTGCCGACATGCAAACCGAGATCGCGCTCGGCCTTCAGGCGTCATTGCGCGTCGGCCGGCTGATGGACGAGGGCCGGTTCGCGCCGGAAATGGTTTCGATCGTGAAGCGCAACAATGTCGGCAAGGCGCTGGATATCGCCCGCGTGTCGCGTGACATGCACGGCGGCAACGGCATTTCGGGCGAATACCAGGTGATGCGCCACGTGATGAACCTTGAAACGGTGAATACCTATGAGGGCGCGCATGACGTCCACGCGCTGATCCTCGGCCGCGCGATCACCGGCATCGCCGCGTTCTGAGCGCCGGCAGATGAAGGAAACCCCGCTCAAGGGCATCAAGGTCGTCGAGCTTGCCCGCATCCTTGCCGGGCCCTGGGCGGGGCAGATCCTGGCCGATCTCGGCGCCGAGGTGATCAAGGTACAGAGCCCCGCGGGCGACGACACACGCACCTGGGGCCCCCCGTTCGTGGAGCATGATGGCGACCGGGCAGCCGCTTATTACCATGCGTGCAACCGCGGCAAGACGAGCGTCGTAGCCGACTTCACCAAGCCGGAGGATGTCGCTCGGGTGAAGGCGCTGATCGCCGACGCCGACGTGGTGATCGAAAATTTTAAGGTCGGCGGGCTCGCCAAATACGGGCTCGATTATGCGAGCTTGGCGCCCGATCATCCGCGGCTCGTTTATTGCTCCATCACCGGCTTCGGCCAGACCGGGCCTTATGCCCACCGCGCCGGTTATGATTTCATCATCCAGGGGATGGGCGGCATCATGTCGCTGACGGGGGAGCCGGACGGCGCACCGCAGAAGATCGGCGTGGCCTTCGCCGACATCATGACCGGGCTCTATGCGACGATCGGCATCCAGGCAGCGCTGATGATGCGCGCCCGCACCGGGCGCGGGCAGCAGGTCGATTGCGCCCTGCTCGACACGATGGTCGGCGTGCTGGCGAACCAGGCGGCGAATTACTTTGCGAGCGGGGAGAACCCAGCGCGGATGGGCAATGCCCATGCGAACGTCAGCCCTTATGCCGTGTTCCCGACCAGCGACGGCTGGTTCATCCTGGCTGTGGGCAATGACGCGCAATATCACCGCTTCGCCGCGATCGTCGGGATCGGGCCGGATCCGCGTTGGGACACCAACGCAGGCCGGATCGAGCATCGCACGCCCTTGTTTGCGTTGATCGAGGAGCGCTGCCGCACCTTTACGCGCGACGATCTGCTCGCAAGGCTGGAGGTGGCCGGGGTGCCCGCGGGTCCGATCAACACCGTCGAGCAGGCGCTGAACGATCCGCAGGTGCAGGCGCGCGGCATGGTGCTGCCGATGAACGAGACGCTGCCGATCGCCGGGCTGCGCACGCCGATCCAGTTCACCGGCGCGGATCTGGCGCTGGACAAGGGCGCGCCGCCGCTCGTTCGCGGTTAACTCCACCATCTTCGTTATCCCCGCGGAGGCGGGGATCCATATACGCAGCTTCGGCGATGGAGCGGCGGCGGTGCCGGCTATGAATTCCCGCCTTCGCAGAAATAACGACCGGCCGTGGCTGGTATCGGGTCAGCATAACTTTTGTTGTGCTCGCCGTTCTGCCGCGATACGCCTCCCGTCAAATCAATCGGGAGAGACACATCGTGAGCAACGCGCCCCTCGCCGGCATCCGTATCGTTGAGTTCGCCGGGATCGGCCCCGGCCCGTTTGCCGGCATGATGCTGGCGGACCATGGCGCGGAAGTGATCCGGATCGACCGCCCGGTGAAGGGTGGCAGCGGCATTTCGATCGACAGCAAGGACCCGCTGCTGCGCAGCCGCAAATCGATCGGCATGGACCTGAAGAACCCCAAGGCGATCGAGGCGGTGCGCAAGATCGTGAAGGGCGCGGACGCGATCATCGAGGGCTATCGCCCGGGCGTGATGGAGCGGCTGGGCCTCGGTCCGGACTTGCTGCTCGCGGACAATCCGAAGCTCGTCTACGGCCGCATGACCGGCTGGGGCCAATATGGCCCGATGGCGCCGGAGCCGGGCCACGACATCAATTATATCGCGATCTCGGGCGCCCTCCACGCCTTCGGGCGCAAGGGCGAGAAGCCGACGCCGCCGATCAACATGGTGGGTGACTTCGGCGGCGGCGGCATGTTCTTGGCGTATGGCATGCTCGCCGCGCTCCTCCATGCCGCGCGAACCGGGGAGGGGCAGGTGGTCGATGCCGCGATGACCGATGGTTCCGCGGTGCTGATGACGATGATGTGGGGCTTCCGCGGCATGGGGCGGTGGAGCGACGAGCGCGGCACCAATTTGCTCGATACCGCCGCGCATTTCTACGACACCTATGAGACGAGCGATGGCAAGTTCATCTCGCTCGGCGCGATCGAGCCGCAATTCTACGCCGAGTTCCGCACCGTCATGGGCCTCAGCGACGACAAATGGGCCGCGCAGATGGACGCCCGCCAATGGCCGGCGCTGAAGGACGAGCTGACCGCGCTGTTCAAGACCAAGTCGCGGGACGAATGGGTTGCCGCGTTCAAGGGCCATGACGTGTGCTTCGCGCCGGTGCTTGGCTTCGACGACGCCTATAACGACGCGCACAACCAGGCGCGCGGCACCTTCACCGAGGTGAACGGGATCAAGCAGCCGGCGCCGGCGCCGCGCTATTCGAAGAGCGGGACGGTGGCGCCGACGCTTGGTGGCGAGCGGCAGGATGCGGCGGTACTACGCAGCCTCGGCTTCGATGATGCGGAGGTCGCCGCGCTCGGCTATTGAGCCGCGATGCCGAGACTCACCGTGAACAACGAGGCGATCGAATATCGCCTCGACCCGGCCACGCCGCTGCTGTGGGCGCTCCGCGACGCGTCCAACCTGACGGGCGCCAAATACGGCTGCGGCACGGGGAGTTGCGGGGCGTGCACCGTCGACGTCGACGGGCGCGCCGTTCGCTCCTGCCAGGTGACGCTGGCGCAAGTGGAGGGGAGCTTCGTCACCACGGTCGAGGGGCTGTCGCGCGACCGGGCGCATCCCGTGCAGGCGGCGCTGCTGGCCGGCAACGTCGTCCAGTGCGGCTATTGCATCCCCGGGATCGTGATGGCCGCAGCGGTCTTGATCAAGGCCGATCGTGACCCGTCCGAGGCCAAGATTCGCCAGGCGATCACCAATGTTTGCCGCTGCGGCATCTATCCACGGCTTGTCGAGGCGATTCAACGAGCCGCTCGGGCGGCCCGCGGCGACGAGACATTGCCCGCCGTCCCGCGTCCGGGCATCGACCCGGCAGAGGCCGCGCGCAGCGTGCCGGCGCTCAGTCCTCGGTGATCCGGCTCGTCATGCGCGTGTCACGCATGCGAATATAAACGATGAGAGATATCGCGATCATCGCACTGACATACCAGTAAAATCCGCGCTCCCAGCCCGCGTTCTTGAACGACAAGGCGACATATTCCGCGGTGCCGCCAAAGACCGTGTTCGCCAGCGCATAGGGCAGGGCCACGCCCAGCGCCCGAATATTGGCGGGAAACAGCTCCGCCTTCACCACGGCGTTGATCGAGGTGTAGCCAGTAACGATCACCAGCGCCGCCATCACCAGCAATCCGGCGACCAACGGGCTGCGCACTGTCTCCAGCGCGGCGAAGATGGGATAGGTCGCGAGCACTCCCAAAATCCCGAAGCCGACCATCAGCGGCTTTCTTCCGACGCGATCGCTAAGTCCACCGGCAAGTGGCTGCAAACACATGAAAATGAAAAGCGTCGCGGCGTTGATCTGGCTCGCCGTTTGGCGATCGAAGCCGCTGGTGTTGACCAAGAATTTCTGCATGTAGATCGAGTAAGCATAGAAGGCGAGCGTGCCACCGGCGGTGAGCAGCATCACCGTCACGGTCTCGCGCGGATGATGGGTGATGAGCGTCCAGAAACCCGACTTTGGCCCTTCCGCACGCTTGAAGCTTTCCGTCTCGGCCAGGCCGCGGCGGATGCGGAACACGACAATCGCCAAGACGCCGCCGACCGCAAACGGGATGCGCCAGCCCCAGGCATCGAGTGCGGCCTCGCTCATAATCGATTGCAGCACAATGAGGACGAGCAGCGCAGTGAGCTGACCCGCAATTAGCGTAACATATTGAAAGCTAGAGAAGAAACCGCGTCGATGACGCCCAGCCATTTCCGACAAATATGTGGCGCTGGCGCCATATTCCCCGCCCACCGACAGCCCCTGCATCAGCCGAGCAACGACCAGCAACGCCGGCGCGAAGACGCCGATCGTCTCGTAGCCCGGCGTGATCGCGATCAGGAACGAGCCGGCGCACATCAGCGTGACCGAGAGCGTGAGGCCAGCCTTGCGACCGCGCCGATCGGCATAGACGCCCATGACCCAGGCGCCGATCGGCCGCATCACGAAACCGACAGCAAATACCGCCGCCGCGCTCAAGAGCTGCGCAGTCTGGTCCCCCTCGGGGAAGAAGTGCGGCGCGAAATAGAGCGTAAAGGCGGCATAGGCGTACCAGTCATACCATTCGACGAGATTGCCCGTGGAGCCACCGATGATCGATTTGAGGCGCGGGTTCATGCTGACATCATTCTTCACCTGATCGATGATCCACCCCGATGTGGTCGGCACCAAGGCTTAGCCATAGCTGCGGGTCGCAGGAAAGGGGTTGATGCGCGACGCGGCTGACCTGAAAGAGGTAGAAAACGAGGGAGAGGCATCATCGAAAGCCTGCTAATCGCCAACCGCGGCGAGATTGCCATCCGCATCGCTCGAACGGCAGCATCGCTCAGCCTGAGAACCGTTGCCGTTTTTTCCGCCGATGACCGGGACGCACCGCATGTCGCGGCGACGGACGGTGCGGTCGCGCTGACCGGGGAAGGAGCGGGCGCCTATCTGTCGGTCGAGCAGATCATCGCTGCAGCGATGGCGGCGCAGTGCGAGGCGGTTCACCCAGGGTATGGGTTTCTGAGCGAAAACCCCGAACTGGCGCACGCCTGCGCGGAAGCCGGCCTCATTTTTATTGGCCCCGATGCGGATCTCCTGCGCTTGTTCGGCGACAAGGCCGCGGCGAAACGCCACGCGCGCTTGGTCGGCGTACCGGTGTTGGCGGAGGGCGACGACGTCTCCGGGCCGGTTATCGTCAAAGCTGTCGCAGGCGGCGGCGGGCGCGGTATTCGGGTGGTTCACGATCGATTGACGCTGAACGCGCAATTGGCTGCTGCCGGCGCCGAGGCGCTGGCGGCGTTCGGGTCCGAAGAGGTCCTGGTGGAGCGTTACGTCGCATCTGCCCGGCACATCGAGGTGCAACTCGCCGGCGACGCCCAGGGGCGAGTCGTGACGCTCGGCACGCGCGACTGCACGCTGCAACGCCGTCATCAAAAGCTAATCGAGATCGCACCGGCGCAAGCGCTGGACCCAGGATTGTCTGAGCGCATTCAGGATGCCGCCATTCGGCTTCTGAACGGTACCGGCTACGTTGGTCTTGCGACCGCCGAGTTCCTGGTGGATCGTGACTTTCCATCGGATCACCCGGACGCATTCGCCTTCCTTGAGGTCAATCCTCGCCTGCAGGTCGAGCACACGGTAACGGAGGAGGTTACAGGTTTGGACCTCGTGGCGCTTCAGCTTCGGCTTGCGCGCGGTGAGCCCCTGCCGGACGCCGTTCCGGAGCCACGAGGGGTGGCTGTTCAGCTTCGGATCAATGCGGAAACCATCGGGAACGACGGAGTGCCACGCGCATCTGGCGGTACGATCAGCCGTCTTTGTGCGCCGGGTGGACCGGGCATCCGCATCGACGGCGCGGCTCAGTCAGGCTTTGCCGCCAACCCTCGTTTTGACGCGCTGATCGCCAAGCTGATTGTGCACGCCGCCGATTGGGAGGGCGCGTTGGCGCGTGCGCGACGCGCCGTTGCCGAATACAATATCGAGGGTCTCGCAACCAATTTGCCGCTTCTCGCGGAATTGCTCGCCCGGCCAGAGGTGGCTGAGCTGGAGATCGACACTGGCTGGTTCGACCGCAACGTAGCGAGTCTTGTTCCGTCTCCTGCGCTGACGCACGCGTCGGCTGACGCGGAATCGATCGTGGCGCCGCTGTCTGGCGTGGTCGTCGGAATCGATGTCGTCGTAGGTGATCGCGTCCGAGCGGGCATGGAAGTGGGCACGATCGAAGCGCTGAAGATGCAGCATGCGATCGTGGCGCCCCGCAGCGGTGTGGTGCGCGCCATAGCCGCACGGCTCGGCGGTGTGATCGAGGAGGGAGCCGTAATCCTCAGCCTTGATCCCGCCGACGAAGAGGAAGTGGCCGTGACCCTCGTTGAGAACTTGGACCTGGATAAGATCCGGACCGACCTGGCCGAAGTTCACGCCCGCCATGCCTTGGGGCTGGACGAGAACCGACCGGAGGCGATGGAGCGGCGGCGGCGAACAAATCAGCGCAGCGCTCGTGAGAACCTGGACGACCTCTTCGATCCCGATAGTTTTATCGAATATGGCGCCCTCACCATTGCGGCCCAGCGGCGTCGGCGCAGCCTCGACGACCTGATGCGCAACACGCCAGCAGACGGGATGATCGGCGGTGTCGGCACGGTCAATGCTGGCGATCATGGCGAGGATGCGGCCAAATGCCTGGGCCTGGCTTATGATTATACGGTTCTGGCCGGGACGCAGGGGTATAACAATCATCGCAAGACAGATCGGCTGCTTGGGATCGCTGCGGACCTGAAGCTCCCGATCGTCTTCTACACGGAAGGCGGCGGCGGCCGCCCGGGAGACGTGGACTCGGTAGGCGCGACCGGACTGGACGTGCCGACATTCCGCAGCTTCGCGGCGCTATCAGGAACGGCGCCGCGCATCGGCATCACTTCCGGTTACGCTTTCGCGGGCAATGCCGTTCTTTTCGGTAGTTGCGACATCACGATCGCCACCCGGGATGCGCATATTGGCGTTGGCGGGCCGGCCATGATCGAGGGCGGGGGGCTCGGCGTTTATTCACCAAAGCAAGTCGGCCCCGTCGAGGTTCATTGGCAAAGCGGGGCGGTCGACGTGCTTGCTGAAGACGAGGCCGACGCCACGGATCTGGCACGGCGGCTGCTCTCCTTCTTCCAAGGCCGAGTAAGTGGCGGCGATGCGGCCGACCAGCGCCTGCTGCGGCATATCGTACCGGAAAACCGCCTACGCGTGTTCGACATGCGCAAGGTAATCGACGGCCTGTTCGACAAGGGCAGTTTTGTCGAGCTTCGCGGCGGTTATGCCAAGGGCATGATCACTGGCTTGGCGCGGCTGAATGGTCGAGCGATCGGCATGATTGCAAACGATTGCCGTTACTTGTCCGGCGCTGTTGATGCGGAAGGTTCGGATAAGGCGGCGCGGTTCTTCCAACTTTGCGACGCATTCGGGATTCCCATCGTATCGCTTTGCGACACACCGGGCTTCATGGTTGGTCCGGAAGCGGAGAAGACGGCGCCGATCCGTCGCGGCGCCCGCATGTTCATCGTCGGCTCGGCCCTGTCAGTGCCGGTATTCACCGTCGTGATCCGGAAGGCTTATGGGCTGGGCGCACAAGCCATGGCGGGAGGATCGCTCCATGCAGGGCCATTCACCGTGGCATGGCCGACAGGTGAGTTTGGCGGCATGGGCCTGGAGGGCGCCGTACGCCTCGGTTACCGCAAGGAGCTTGAAGCGATCACCGACGCGAAGGAACGGGAAGCACGATATCAACAGCTTGTCGCCAACTCCTACGAGCGCGGTAAAGCCGTGTCGGTGGCGCAGTTCCTAGAGATCGATGCCGTGATCGATCCTGCGGACACGCGCAAATGGCTTCTGCGCGGCTTGGCATCCACCCCGGCGCGGCGATCCGGCCGCTATATCGACACTTGGTGAGGGACGATGATCGAACTGTACCATTGCGCTGACGCGCGTTCTTTCCGCGCTTTATGGGCCCTTGAGGAACTGAAGCTCCCATACAAGCTCCACCTGCTGCCATTCCCGCCTCGGATCCGCGAACCATCCTACCTCGATGCCAACCCACTTGGCACGATCCCTCTGCTGATCGACGGCGACACTCGCCTGACCGAGTCGGCGGCCATCGTCCAGTATCTGTCGGTGAAGTACGGGCCGACCTTGCTGGCCGTTGCGCCTGAGGAGCCAAGCTATGGCGAATGGTTGAACTGGCTGCACTTCGGCGAAGCGACGCTTACTTTCCCCCAGACACTGGTGCTGCGCTACCGCATGCTGGAGCCGCCCGAACGACGGCTCCCGCAAGCGGCGGATGATTATGCGCAGTGGTTCCACTCAAGGCTTCGTCACGTCGAGCGCGCGCTTGCGGACCGCGAGTGGCTGGTGGCGCAGCGCTTCACCATGGCCGATATATCCGTCGGCTATGCGCTTCTGCTGGCGAAGAGCGTGAAGATCGACAATGGCTTTCCGCCCGCCGTGGCGTCGTACTGGGTGCGCCTGAAGGAGCGTGAAGGCTTCGCGCGCGCGAAGGCGGCGCAGAAGCCGAACTGAGGCTCGGTTTTACCGCGCGGCCAGCCTGCGAAGCGCCCGTTCTATACGATTGGGTGTTTGCGCACCACTGATGACGAATTCACGATCAACGACCATCGTGGGAACAGAAGCGATCCCCTCGGATCGCCATTCGATTTCGTCGTCGTGAACCTGCGCCGCAAAGTCCCCGCGTGTGAGGACCAGTTCAGCGGCGCTGCGCTCGAGGCCGGCTTCTTTGGCGGCGTCGGCGAGCACCGCATGATCTGAGATATTCAGGCCGTGCTCGAAGTAAGCACCGAAGAGGGCGTGTTTCAGTGCGCGCTGCCGCCCGTATTCACCCGCCCAAGCGAGCAGACGATGAGCGCTGAACGTATCATATACTCTGTCAGGGCGACCAGCCATCGAGAGCCCTGCCTCATCGGCCGCAGCGCGAACACCGCCGCCACGGGAGCGGGCCTGTTCAGGGGTGATACCGTATTTCCGCGCGATATTGTTCGACGAAAGCTCTCCTTCAGGAGGAAGCCCGGGGTTCAGCTGGAGAGGATGGAACGTGATATTCACCAGCACCGCTTCGGCGAGCGCATCCAGCGCTTTATCGAGGTTTGCGAGGCCAATATAGCACCAAGGGCACACGATGTCGGAGACGATGTCGAGCCGCAAAGTGCGCATGGTGACTTCCTATGTCGTCAGTATCGCACCAGCCTCCACCCGGACCGGCCATGGCGTCAAGGCTGTCCCCTGGCATGGACCACCGGCGCACGCTCCCGAGGTTACCTCGAATAGCGCGCCGTGCCAGCTGCAGGTGATGTGGCCTGCGGAAACATATTGGTCGAGCTTCTGCGCGAGTGGCAGGCCCATATGGGGGCAACGATCGACATAGCCGAAGGCGGCGTTCCCGCGCCGGACGACAAAGCCGTGGAAACGGCCCGCGCGCATTTCGATCACGAAACTTCGCGCCGCCCCGTCAGTGATCTGATCCAGCGGCCCTAATGAGATACCGGCCGGCGTCAACAAGAGCCGTTCCATTCAAAGCCGCCAGTCAAGCAAGATGGTCAAGGAAGCTGCGCCTTCGGGAAATCGGCCCAGCACGCATCGTAATCCGGCTGCGCGCTTTCCGAAGCAAAAAGGGTGGGGCGGTACGGCCAGCAGCTTTCCAGCATAAAGGCCATGGTGCCCGAGAGCCGATGTGGCTTCAGCTCCGCCTTTGTGGCTGCGTCCCAACTGGCCTTGTCGGGACCATGTCCAGCCAGCAGATTGTGGAGCGACAGCCCACCGGGCTGAAAGCCGTCCGCCTTCGCATCGTAAGCGCCGGTGATGAGTCCCATCGCCTCCGACATGATGTTCCGGTGAAACCATGGCGGCCTAAACGTATCCTCCGCCACCATCCAGCGCGGCGGAAAGATGACGAAATCAGCATTGGCGCGGCCAGGGACGTCGCTCGGGCTGGTGAGAACGGTGAAGATCGACGGATCGGGATGGTCGAAGCTGACCGTATTGATCGTGTTGAAGTGAGCAAGATCATAGCGCCACGGCGCTAGATTGCCGTGCCACGCGACCACGTCGAGGGGAGAATGATGCAGCTCGGTGCGCCACAGGACGCCCATATACTTCTGGATCACTTCGAACGGTTCATCCCGATCTTCGAACCATGCCACGGGCGTTTCGAAGTCGCGCGGGTTGGCAAGCCCGTTTGCGCCGATGGGCCCGAGATCCGGCAGCCGAAACATCGCGCCCTGGTTTTCCAAAGCATACCCCCGGGCGGCGCCATCCGGGAGCAACGCGCGGAAGCGGACCCCGCGGGGGACCGAGGCGATCTGACCCGGGGCAACCACCACCCGGCCCAACTCCGTCAGCAGTTCCAGCCGCCCTTCCTGCGGCACAAACAACAACTCTCCATCAGCGTTGACGAAGACGCGGCGTTCCATGTTTCGGTTCGCTGCGTAGATGTGGAGAGCGACGCCTTCCAGATCAGCCGGATCTCGATTGACGAGCATCGTGGTTATGCCGTCAACAAGGTCAGCCCCGGCGCGCTGCGGGAGTGGGTCCCAGCGCAGCCGGTTCGGAGCGAGGGGGTCGCTCGTGGTGGCTCGGGCAAACTGAGGCGCCCCCTCGTACTTTGTGAATGGCGGATGCTCAGCGGAAGGTCGCAGCCGATAGAGCCACGAGCGGCGGTTCTCATGTCGCGGCGCGGTGAACGCCGTGCCTGAGAGTTGCTCCGCATAAAGGCCAAAGGCCGGGCGCTGCGGCGAGTTGCGTCCGACCGGGAGGGTGCCAGCCACTGCCTCAGTCGAGACATGGTTGCCGAAGCCAGGTATGTAAGTGCCAGCACTTCCAGACATTTGAACCCTCATCTTACGTCGAACGCGGAACAATCGCGCGACGCGAAATTCAGCGGATTGCCGCCCTTGTCGTGGTGGAACGTCATCGGTCTTCTCGGACATCTTCATGGCGCGGCGCCCGCGGTCACATAATGCCACCTGATAGAACGGCGGGAGCTTCGGCCGACGCCGTCGGCGTTACGCGTCGACCTTGATGACGCCGCGCCGGATCTGGTCGAGCTCGATTGACTCGAACAAAGCTTGAAAGTTGCCGTTCCCGAAGCCTTCATTGCCCTTGCGCTGAATGATTTCGAAGAAGATCGGGCCGAACATATTCTCGGTGAAGATCTGGAGCAGGATGCCTTCTCCGTTCTCGACCGAGCCGTCGATCAGGATGCGGTTCTTCTTCAGTCGCTCAAGATCCTCGCCATGGCCGGGAACGCGCTTGTCGACCAGTTCGTAATAGGTCTCGATCGTATCCTGCAGCCGAACGCCGCGCGCGCGCAGGCGCTCAACTGTATCAAAGATGTCATCGGTCGTCAGCGCAAGGTGCTGGATGCCTTCACCCTGATATTCACGAATGAATTCCTCGATCTGCGAATTGTCATCCTGGCTCTCATTGAGCGGGATTCGGATCGCTTTATCCGGAGCAATCATGGCCTGGCTGAACAGGCCCGTCGCCTTGCCTTTGATGTCAAAATACTTCTGCTCTTCGAAGTTGAAGAGAGTGCGGTAGAAATGGCTCCACACGCGCATCTGGCCGCGGCGCACGTTGTGGGTCAGGTGATCGAGAAGATCGAGACCAACGTTGTTCTTCTCCTCGGCCCCGCGCCAGCCGTCGAACTCAGCCCACCCTTCATAAAGATCGGCGTCTGCCGCAATGAAGTACAGGTAGGAGCCACCAATCCCCTTGATAACGGTGTCGTCCTCCTCCGTAAGCTCGGCGCCGTGAGCAATCGCCCACTCAAGCGCTTTTTTCGGATCGGCGACGCGAAATGCCATGGCGCTTGCGGAAGCGCCGTGCTCGTTCCGAAACTGCTTCACCCGCCCTGCTTCATCGCGGTTCAGCATCAGGTTGATGCGGCCCTGCTTGTAGCGGGTGATGTTCTTCGTGGGATGGCGATGGGTCGGTACGAAGCCGAGCTGCTCAAACTGTTTGGCCATCGCGTCCGGATCCGGAGACGTGAACTCAACGAACTCGAAGCCGTCGAGACCCAAGGGATTATCGGTCGACATGAGTGTATCCTCATCCAGTAACATTTGTTACTACCATCGCCGCTTGAGGCATCCGTGTCAAATGCTACCACTTCGCGCATGACGAACCCTCTCGTGCTCGACCGGTTTCTGCCATACCGGCTGTCGATAACGTCCAACCTCGTCAGCGAACGGGTCGCCCGAATCTATGAATCGCTGTTCGCGCTGACCATTCCCGAATGGCGCTTGATAGCGGTCATCGCGGAGGTGGAAGCGATTACCCAAGCGGAGATCGGTGAACGGACGCGAATGGACAAGGTGACCGTCAGCCGGGCGGCGATCGCGTTGGTGGAACGAGGTTTGCTGGCGCGGGCCCCGAACCCAGGCGACAAGCGTTCCCATCATCTGTCGCTGACGGCGGCTGGCAGGGACCTGTACGCCAGTGTCGCCCCAAAGGCGCTTGAGTTGGAGAGCACGATCTTCTCACGGTTCACCCAACAGGAACTGGATGGTTTCGTTACCATGCTGCGGCGGATCGATGCGGCGGCTTTGGAGGCCTGATGTCCGATGCACCCCTAATTGCCGGCGTTGAGCTTGGCGGAACGAAGTGCGTCGCCATTCTCGCGCAAGGGCCAGATTCGATCCAGGAGCGGGTGGAAATCCCTACCGTTTCACCTGAGGAAACTCTCAGAGCCATTGAGGGCGTGATCGATGGCTGGAGGGGGGTCGCGGCGCTCGGTATCGCCAGTTTCGGACCGGTGTCGATCGATCGGCATGCGGCGGATTACGGCTTTATCACATCCACGCCCAAGCCTGGGTGGGCCGGCACTGACCTCGCCAAACGACTGGCCGCGCGATATGGCGTCCCTGCCGGGTTCCACAGCGATGTTATCGGTGCTGCGCTGGGAGAGGCGCGCTGGGGCGCTGCTGCCGGCTTGGCGGACCTCGCTTATGTGACAGTAGGGACCGGCGTCGGAGTGGGCTTGATCGGCCGCGGTCGCGCCGTGGACGGCCTGACCCACAGCGAACTTGGACATATTCGGCCTCAGCGCCTTCCCGGCGACGATTGGCTGGGCAGCTGCCCCTTTCACGGGGCCTGTGTCGAGGGACTTGCCTCCGGGCCTGCAATCGCTGCTCGAACTGGTATCAAGGGAGCGGACTTGGCTTCGGACCATCCTGCTTGGGACGGCGTGGTGCACGCGATCGCGCAATTGCTCCACGCGGTGACACTGACGGGTGTGCCACGGCGAATTGTAGTGGGCGGCGGTGTGATCGTCGGCAGCCAGTTCCTCTTGCCGCGGATCAGGCAGGCGCTCCGTCGTTCGTTGAATGGCTATGTCGCCCTCTCGGAAATCGAGGATGTAGATACGTTTGTTGTGCCGGCGATGCTCGGCCACAATGCAGGGCCACTCGGCGCCATTGTGCTTGGTCAGCAGGCGCTGACCGGGCATTGAGGCGCCAACTGCATGGGGCCGGCGCTTATTACCCCATTAACCGTTTCGCGTTACCTTTCATAAACGATTTACGGGCGTCTTCTTCCGGGCTGATGGAGGGAAAGTCGATGCGCCTGCTAATCGTGGATGAAGATCTTGCGGTGCATGACGCCTATCGGAGAAGCTTCGATCTCCTTACTCAAGACGAAAATGCACAAGACGCTTTAGGAAAAACGAACTCTGATCGACCGGAATTATATGCCGAGCTTGGCGGACTGGAGTGTGTCTATCACTTCACGGTTGACGCTTCTCTGGAAGAGGTGGAGCGGTCGATCGCAGATCATACGCCCTTTTCGGTGGCTTTCATCGGCGTATCGTCAGCCTCAGATCTCAAGGATACTGTCCCCCGACTTCGGGGCGTCGACTCGGAGCTGAACCTGGTGCTGGTCGGGGACGCGCAGGACTTTTCGCCGCGCGATATTCAGGCGCTTGCCGGTCCGGCAGACAAGGTATTCTACTTGGCCGGGCCGTTCCATGATGGCGAGATTGCCCAAGCGGCTGTGGCGCTTGGCAAGCGCTGGAAGCTCGACCGGGAACTCGCCAATATCCGCGCCGCATTGGCCCGCCAGATCGTATTGCTTGAGGAGCAGGCTGCAGAGCTTGCCGCGAACGAGAGCCGCGCACTTCATCTTGCGAGCCACGATCCCCTTACCGAGGCGCCCAATCGACTTGCCTTCCTGCAAGCCCTGAATGAACGTGCGCGGCGACCGGGAACGTTCGCGATCGCCGCCGTCGACCTGGACCGCTTTAGGTTGATCAACGACTCCTTCGGCCACGTCACAGGGGATGAGGTCGTGCGCGAAACCTGTCGGTTGCTGCAGTCCCTCGCTCCGGAAGGAGGAATGGTGGCGCGTTTGGCCGGGGACGAATTCGGCCTCCTGTTTGACACTGCTGGTGATGACGCGGCGGTGATGGCGTGCGAACGGGTCGTTGCGGGCTGTGGCGTGTCTATGCGCGTTCTCGGGCACGACGTGAAGAACTCCGTCTCGGCCGGTGTGGTGGTGGCGCATGAGAGCGATCAGCGTGATCCGCTGGATCTGATGCGAAGAGCCGATCTGGCGCTGAATGAAGCGAAGCGCAGCGGACGAAATGTCGCGCGGCTGTTCGAAACCAGAATGGATGAGGGGATAAGGGTCCGGCGCACCGTGCAAGATCGGCTGAGCAGGTCTATTGCCCGGGGCGAATTGGAGATGCTGTTTCAGCCGATCGTCGCCAATGGCGCCTTCGAAACCGTTGGCTTCGAAGCGCTGCTCCGCTGGAACACCGATGAATTTGGGCCGATAAGCCCGTCTGTCTTCATCCCCATTGCTGAAGAATCGGACCTAATCCATGAGCTCGGAGAATGGGTGCTCACCCAAGCTCTGGAGTCGGCAAGAGACTCGCCGGATCAATATGTTTCCGTCAACTTTTCGCCCCGACAGTTCCGACGTCAAAACTTTATTGGTCACGTGATGGAGCTGGTTCAGCGGGCCGGAATTGAGCCGCACCGACTTCAGATTGAAATCACGGAAACTGCACTCTTCGATGATGTGGAGCGGGCAGCGGAGACGCTGTATCGATTACGTCAGATGGGCTTCCGTGTGGCATTGGACGACTTCGGCACCGGTTATTCCAACCTCTACAACGTCCGCAAATTTCCGCTCGACGCGTTGAAGATAGATCGGAGCTTTATCGACGGCATGGTTCGCGAGCGTGAATCAGCCGCTATCGTGCGGTCGATCACGCAGCTGGGCCGGGCGTTGAAGCTCGAGGTGATTGCCGAGGGTGTGGAGACGGACGGACAGGTCGCCCTTCTGCGTGCGGCTGGAGCCAGCCACCTGCAGGGATTTCTCTTCTCTCATCCCCTGCGGGCTGAGGACGCACGGGCGCTTGTCGAGGAGGGCTATGTCAGGCGCGATGATGACGGACAGGTAACGGCGCTGCAGAACGCGGTAGCGTGATTGGCCGGCTCGTTCTGCTCGCGGAGCGAAGGCCGCGATGCTTATGGTTTGGATAGTGCGGGATCACCGTCTGGCCAGGTACAGTTGCACCCCCCGTTTGGGTCGGAGGGTTAGGCGGCTGACCGGTTCGGGTGGAACGCCTGGCACCGGGCGAAGGCTGAAGGCGCGTAGCAGGGTGGCGAGGACGACTGTAGCTTCCTGTGTGGCGAACCCCGCGCCGACGCAGATGCGCGGGCCGGCGCCGAAAGGAAGCCAAGCCTCACGTATCTTCGTCTTGTTTTCAACGTCTTCGAAACGAGCAGGGTTGAAGGCGTGCGGACAACACCAGTGTTCGGGATTGCGTTGAATCAACCAGGGCGAGACGACGATCATGGCGCCGGGCCTCAGGTTCTTGTCCCGCATCTGCGTGGGACAGCTCACCTCGCGGGGCATGAAGGCGACAGGGGGGTAAAGGCGGAGCGTTTCGCGGAAGATATTGCGGAGAACGGGCAGGCGCCGGAGCATTTCAGCCTCGAACGGTTGCTCCCCGGCCACCAGCTGCACCTCGTTGCGCGCAGCCTGCTGGATTTTGAGATCACCCGCGAGGCAGTACAATGCCCAGCTCAGTGCGCTGGCGGATGTTTCATGGCCCGCCAGAAAGATCGTCGAAACCTGTCCCATCAATTCCGAGAAGGAGAATGGCTGGCCGGTTGTCGGATGGCGTGCGGCCATCAACGAAGCGAGGATGTCGTTCGCCCCGCTGTCGCCGGTGACCCGATAGGCGTCGAGGCGCTGCTGGACGATATGCGCGAAGACCGCATGGATGTCTGCAGCGGCACGGCGTGAGCGGCCGAAGAAGCCGAATGACGGCAGGCGATAGAAGCGGAGCATCGATGCCGATTGGGCGTGGCGCTGGAACCAATTGAACGCATCGTGGATCCGCCGCGCATCGGCGTCTCCGAGCGGCAAGGAGAACAAGGTGCGAAAGATGACGTCGGCGGCGACATGAGTCATCAGCGGATCGACGTCGACCGGGCGGGAGAGATCTAGAGCGCGTATCCGCGCGGCCAGGGCATCAGCCGCGTCCCGCATCATCGGAAAGGTGCGGCCCAGGGCAGCTTGCTGGAAGGCCGGGTTGATCATCTCCCGCTGCGTCGCCCAATCATCCCCATTGGCCGAGAACACGCTGTTGCCGATTGCCGGGCCCAGCGTGCGAACGAGCAGGTGGTGCTTCGGAAAGCCGCGCCAATCGCCCATGATGCGCTTCACCAACGACAGCTCGTTGGCGATGTACATGTGAAGACCCGGAGTGCGGATCTCGCCCATCTTCATGGTGTAGCTCTTCTGAAAGAGCACGTGGATCCAAGAGTTCCAACCTCGCACGAAACGCCAGAAAAGCGACGACTTTTTTGGATGCGGATCAGGGAAGGGCGGCACGAATAGACCGTCAACATGCTCGCCGCCGATGTTGGGCAGGCTCATCAGATCGCCCGGAACTCTGCCACGGACGCATCGATCGGCTTGGCGGCCGTCATCAGGCTTGGGAAGTCGAGCGGCGAGCGACGGTCACCCATCCGAAGATAGTCGAAGTGGATCTCGTACTTGTTGGCGTAGCCCTTGTGATAGGTCTCGGGATTGTAGAACAAGTGGAAGCGCGGGCTGAGCAACTCCATGCGGGGCCGCGGGTCAGGCGCCACGATCGCCATTGGATTGACCCCAAAATAGGCGGCGCCGTCTGGCGGCGATCCGATGTCGATCCAGCGGAAGTCTGCGCGCGCGAGGTGGCGCAACTGATCATGAAAGCGCGTGGCGTCGCGTCGACACGCGACCAGTGGAATGCAATGCCCCATGGTGACGAGGGCGAAGTGGGCCGGCATCGCCCCGCCGCAACGATCAAGCAAGCGCACCATCAGCGGCACGGACAGGATCGAACCGTTGCTGTGCGTGAGCAGGATGATTTCATCCCAGGACTGATCGAAGCTGGCGACGATCTCGTCCGCGAAGAGATCCAAGCGCGCTTCGATTTCGGGGTGTGCATCACCGCTGCCAAGTTCGCTGTTGAAGACAAAGAAGCGCAGCAGCCATGGGGCGTGCCACTTCCGTAATAGCGGTGGGGAAATGACCAAAGCCGCCGCCAAGCCGACCAGGAATGCGACCGCACTAGGCAGCCAGGCCGCCGCCACACCGCCGATGAGGAGGGTCAGCAGCAGCGGCAGCGCGAGCGAGAGTATGGGCGGGTAGAACAACGTGACCAGCGGCCCTTTGCCGAGCTTTTTGCCGGTTTCGAAGTCGAGGTGTTTTATGTTCGCGCGATAAGCGCGCCACGCCCTGACGGCGAGGGACAGGGGGTTACGGACCCATGCCTTCCGCACGATATCGTCCCAACGCAGAAAGCTATATTCCGTCGTGACATCCTGCGCGGGATTGAGGATCGACCAATCGGTGCGGAACGCTCCGGCGTTGCGGCGGGTAGACACCGTCGCCGGCTCCCCGGTCAGCTTCGCATAGCGTTCCAGCTGCTCCACCGCGAGCGCGTGATAGAAGCGCACCCCGCGCGGATCGAAGCCGCCGATGTAGAAGACTTTCCGCTTGAACCCCGCCATGCCGACTGCCTACACGATGCGATGGCCGACCGGGAACGCAATTACTGCCTTTTCTTGGATCATCGCAAATACAATCGGAACATCGGCTGCCGGCGGCATGACAATCTGTACGGGATCGCCGGCGGTGGAACGGAGCGCCGGCGCTGGGCGGTGGACCGTGAATTCTATCGCACCATGAGAGCGCAAGGTGATCCCATGGCTCTGCCGGCATTCGTCGTTTGTCTTTTCTTCGGCTGGTTCTTCTGGAACTATCACTCGGGCTGGTGGCCGTGGCGGGGGCAGTTGCTGCGCCGGTTCGTGAAGGCGCCTCGATGAGCGTGCAGGTGGGCGACGTTACGTTCGGCAATGATCTGCCGTTCGTGCTGGTGAGCGGTCCGTGCCAGATTGAGAGCCGCGACCACGCGCTACGGCTGGCTGAGGCGATTGCGCGCATGGCGCGGGTGGCGGGCGTGCCGTTTGTGTTCAAATCGTCGTTCGACAAGGCCAATCGTACCTCCGCCGCCGGCATCAGGGGGCCGGGGATCGACGAAGGTCTGCGGGTGCTGTCCGACGTGAAGGCGGCGATCGGCTGCCCGGTGCTGACCGATATCCATGCGCCCGAGCAAGCCGCGCCCGCGGCCGAGGCGGTCGACATTCTCCAGATTCCGGCGTTCCTGTCCCGTCAGACCGATTTGCTGGTGGCGGCAGGCAAGACCGGGGCCGCCGTCAACATCAAGAAGGGCCAGTTCCTCGCGCCATGGGACATGGCGGCGGCCGCCGGGAAGGTGGCCGCGACGGGAAACATGCGGATCATCCTGACCGATCGGGGTGCGAGCTTTGGCTATAACACGCTGGTCAGCGACTTTCGCGCGCTGCCGATCATGGCCGAGACCGGCTATCCCGTGATGTTCGATGCAACGCATTCGGTGCAGGCGCCGGGCGGAATGGGCGCATCTTCCGGCGGGGATCGGCGGTTTGCGCCGGCACTGGCGCGGGCCGCGCTCGCTGTCGGCGCGGCGGCCATCTTCGCCGAAGCGCATGAGGATCCCGACCATGCGCCATCGGACGGCCCGGTGATGCTGCCGCTCGATGGATTGCCGAGATTGCTTGAGGACCTTCGACGGATCGACGCGGTGATGAAGCGCCTTCTCTGAAAGAGTTCAGGGGCGAACGTCCCAGGCAGTGACCCGGCCACTGATGATCTCGCCATAAGCGCCGGTGCGCAAACGGGCCGGGGGGAGACGTAGCGCGGCCAGAGCAAACCTCGCGGCGCCGTTGCTGGTCACCAGCAGGATTGTCCCGCGTGCTTCAGCAAAGAAGGAGCGCCACGCCGCAATCCGGGCCGGTGCATCGACCACCCAGCCGGGGGGCGGCGCGGCGTATTTCTCCCAGCTGGCGAGGGCTTCTGTTCCGAGGCGCGCTTGGACTGCGGCCTCGGTTGCGCCCTCGTCGGGGCCGTGATCGATCTCGCAAAGCCAAGGTGCCTTTTCCAGAGGCAGGTTGGGCGCAATGATCGCAGCCGTTTCGCGGGTGCGTCGGAGCGGCGACACGAGGCAGCGATGAAATTCGGTTTCGGCGAAGCACGCGGCGAGGGCTGCGGCCTGCGCCTTCCCGCTTTCAACCAGCGACAGGTCGGTTCTCGCGCCGATGCGGCGCGGCGGGTCGCCGGGTTCGAAGGTGTTCCCATGGCGAACGATCACCGCTCGCATCAGAAATGCGGATCGCCATGCGCCGCTATCAGTGTTTCAGCGCGGACGATGTCAGCGGGCGTGTCGATCCCGGAGATGTCGAAGGGGGCGGGGGAGACCTCCACCGCCTCGATCCGGAGGCCCAGCTCCAGCAGGCGCAATTGTTCGAGCCCCTCCAGTCGCTCCAGTTCGCTGGCCGGCCCCGCCTCGAACCGCTCCAGCGCGTCGCGCCTGTACCCGTAGATGCCGATGTGCCGCCACACCGGGCAGGGTTCAACGGCCGAGCGAAGCTGTCCCTCGTTGCGGATTGCCGGGATGATCTTCTTCGAGAACCACAGCGCTCGCCCGTTCGCCGCGCGCGCGCAGGTGGTGCCGCTGAAAGGCGTGTTCCGCTTGTGATCGCGCAGGGCATCCAGCGCTTCCCAGGTGAGGCGAACGACCGGAGTGGCGACATCTGCGTCCCGTGTCGACAGCGCGTGGATGATAGCGGCCGGCGCGCTGATCGGCTGGAAGGGCGCGTCGCCCTGAAGGTTGATGATGATCTCAGGCGTCGTCGGCGACAGCCGCGCCGCCGCGAGTGCTCGGCCAGACCCGGTGGCGATTGCCGCATCGGTAATGACCGCGTCGCAGCCGAACTCACGGGCGTGCGCGGCTATCGCTTCGTGGTCGGTCGCCACGATGAGCTGCACCTTGGGCATGTCGGCGAGCGCGCGGCGGGCATAAGCGATCGTGCGGTGGAGAAGGGTGACGCCGGCGATCGGCAACAGCGGCTTCAGCGGCAGCCGAGTTGACCCTGCACGGGCGGGAATGACCACGAGTAACGGCACGGACCGACGCAGCCTCAGACCACCCCGGCGCGCAGAACATCGTGCATGTGGACGACGCCCGCGAGCCGCTCCCCGTCGCGAACGAAGAGCAGCATCACGTTGCGCTCGTGCATCAGCCGGATCGCTTCCGACGCCAGTTCTCCTGGACCGATGCAAAGGGGGGTGTGGCTCATGTATTTGCCGACCGCATCGGTAAGCGTTCGGTCCGCCGTCACGGTCCGTCGCAGGTCACCATCGGTGAACGCGCCGACCAGTCGCCCCTCGTCATCCACGACTGCCGTCCCGCCGAGCCGCGTCCGCGTCATTTCGATGGTCGCATCCAGCAAGGTGGCGTTCGGCGTGACCCTTGGGACATTTGCCCCATGCGCCATCACGTCGCGCACCTTCAACAGCCGCGCGCCTAGTCTGCCGTTGGGATGAAGGCGGTGGAAATCCTCGGTCGAAAACCCCTTGCCGGCCATCAACGTCATGGCGAGCGCATCGCCAAATACCAGCTGTACGGTGGTGGAGGTGGTGGGGCTGAGCTGGATCGGGCAGGCCTCGCGCACGGTTGGCAGGCAGATGTGAAAGTCCGCCGCCTTGGCCGCCGTCGATTCGGGCTGAGCGGTGATCGTGACAATCGGGATGGCGAAGCGCTTGCAGTAACTAAAGATCGTGGCCAGCTCACTGCTCTCGCCCGAGTGGGAGATGACCAGCACCACGTCATCCCGCGTGATCATGCCGAGATCGCCGTGCCCTGCCTCTGCCGGATGCAGGAAGGTGGCTGGTACGCCGGTCGATGTGAGCGTGGCCGTGATCTTGCGCGCGATGATCCCGCTCTTGCCCATGCCGGCAAGGATCACGCGACCTCGAGAATCGGCGATCATCGTCACCAGTCGCTCGAATTCGGAGGAGAATATCGGATCGCTGAAACAGGCCTCCAGCGCAGCGATACCTTCGGCGGCCAATGCCACTGCGCGGGCGGCGACAGTTCTCGTCTCGGAACGTCGTGGCAGCGTGATGATCTCTCCCAAACTTGTTGGCATCTTGTCGTCTTTCGCGAGCGATCGGACCGGCTGGTGCATCGCGGGGCTATGCTTTTTGAGCTTAGCTAATCCTTATCAAGCCCGTAGGGTCAACCAAAGGAGCAATTTCTACTACAAAGCCGCAAAACCATTGAACTATCGGGCAACGGCGCGCACCGCCAGAATGGGCGAGAAAAGCTGCCCCAGGATCTGTGCCAGCTTGGCCGGAGCATTGGCGCGAGCGGTAGCGATATAGATCAGGTCCTTGTCGTGCATGCCAATGCGTTGGGACAGAAAATAGCTGTCCGGGCGCATCATGTTTAGCCGGTAAATCACCGGCTGTGCCCCGGTCGTGTCGCCCGCAACGGCTGCATAGCGGAACAGGTACACGGCGGCGGGATCGGCTAGGCGCTCGCTTGGGCCGCCAATGCGCGCCAGAGCTTCGGCGAGCGAAAGGTTGGTCGCCCCGAAGTTCACTTGGCTGACCTTGTCGGTTGCCCCGAACACAAGATAGGTCCGCGGACGGTTGAACAACTCGACCCGGTCCCCCGCAAGCAGCGCGATGTTCTGCGGTCCTGAGGCATCCACCGCCGAAAGCCGGCTTTCCTCCGACACGCTGCCGCGCGTCACCCGAACCACCATGTCGTCGGGCTGGTTAACGGTGCCGCCGGCGCGGGCCAGTGAATCCAGCAGGCGTTCACGGGGCAAGCCCAGCGTGTAGCGTCCTGGCTGGCGGACATCGCCGGACACGTAGAAGACGTTGTGCGCGTTTTCCTTGACCGAAACGAGTGCCTGCGGGCGTTGCGACAGGCCACGCAGCCCGCGCTCGATCATGCGTTCGATCTCGCCGGTTGTCTTGCCCGATGCTGCGAGACGGCCAATGTAGGGAAGCTGAATATCGCCTCCGCCATCGACTTTGACGGTGCCTAGCTGCGTTCCCCGCGCCGAGGGATTGAACGTACCGCCCTGTGCAGAGCTGCCCGTACTACCGGCGGTGAACAGCGTGACACCCACCTCAAAGATGCTGATCTCCAGCAGATCGCCTGGTCCGACCGTATCGATCCGCCCTGGCTGATCGAGTTTCGCCAACCCGCCCACCGGAGGCGGCGTGAAGGCGAGAGACGGACCGCTGGCGGCATCGATCTCCACGATCTTGAAGCCCGTCTGATTGTCCTTGCGCAGGGCGGCGTTGATCTGGGACGCCGTGGGGCCAGCGCTGGGCAGCGTCGAGCAGCCGGCGAGCGCACCGGCCATCAGTGCCGCCGCGATCAGCCGCGTCGAACCGTAACTGCCCTTGCGCATAGCTTCCCCCTGGAAGCGCCTCAACAACACCGGCGCTTGCGTGCGAGTTATCGCGTCAAACCGCTCAAGACAATCCGGCAGGTGATGGCAGCGTTATGCCGCCTGACCGGCACGTGCGCCGATGCTCTGCAACCGGTGGTGAACGTCAGCTGCTTCTGCGATCGTGTCGTAGAGCGTCACCGTGCCACCGTAGACCACCGCCCCGCGCTTGCAGTAGCGGAACAACGTGCCCGTGTCGTGCGACACCATTACGAGGGTTCCGCGATCACGCCGTTCATACAGCGCTTCTTCCGCGCGCAGTTTGAAGCGTTCGTCGCCGGCCCCGGTCACTTCATCCACAAGATAGCAGTCGAACTTGATCGCCAGCGAGACGCCGAACGCAAGCCGCGCCGCCATGCCGGCCGAATAGGTCTTGATCGGCTCATACAAATAGGAGCCAAGCTGCGCGAAATCCTCGACAAAGGCGAGCAGCTCGCGCTCGTCCGCGCCATAGATTCGCGCGACGAACTTGGCATTGTCGGCGCCCGTCAGATGCGGGTGAAAGGCTGTAGAATAGCCGATCGGCCAGGACACCGTCATGTGCCGCGTCACCTTGCCCGTGGTGGGGCGCTCCACCCCGGCGATCAACTTCATCAGTGTGGACTTGCCGGCGCCGTTAGCGCCGCACACACCAATCGAGTCGCCGCGCGGGATCGTCAGGTGAACCGCCCGCAGAACCTCATTGTCCACGTTGTGACCGCGATAGACCTTTGAAACATTGTCGAGGACAATCATTCCCACCCCGTGCCACTGTTCAGGCGATGGTAGAGGATCAGATGCCGGAACGACAGGTGCCAGTTTGCGTAGACGGTCGGCTTGCGGCCGCCAACGCGACCGGCGTGGCCTCCTATGCCCGAGCAATGCGTGACGCTTTAGCGGCGACCGGACCGTCACCCCTCATCCTGGAAGATGATCAGCGCGGGCGGTTCGGCGTACGAGCTTCGCTGCGTGAAACCATCCAGCGCCACATGATGGGCCGGCTTCGTAGCCGGCTTTTACTCGCTCGTGACGCGCGGCGGCTTTATGCGCCGGATGTGTACCGGCTCGCTCAGGCCCGGTTCTCGGCGACGGGTCAATTGTTGATCCTCGACGCTCCCGGGCCGCCGGGAATCATGCACTGGACCTATCCCATCCCGGCGTGGATCAGAGGCTGGGTCAATTTCTACACGATCCATGACGCTATCCCGATGCTCGGCCCAGAGCTGTCGGGCGTGGCGCCAGATCCACTTCAGCGTAGGATCATGGCGATCGGGGCGGTTGCCGACCGATTTCTGACGGTGTCCGACGCCGCTCGTGACCAGATCCTCTCGGCATTTCGGCTGCATCCGTCCTCAATGGCGAATTGCGGGGCAGCGATTACGGCGCTCGCGCCGGGCGATGGCCATTTGCCCGGCAATCTGAGGACGGGGGAATATTATCTGTTTTGCGGGCTAGGCGAGCCGCGCAAGAATCTGCCGCGGCTCATTGCTGCATGGCGCGCGAGCGGAACGCCGTTTCCGCTGGTCCTGACTGGACCCGATCATGATCCGGCGCAGCGCGAGCCCGGGCTGATCATATTGCCCTATCAGGAAAGGCAGGCGCTTATCGACCTGATGCGCCACGCCCGCGCATTGCTCTTTCCATCGCTGGGCGAGGGCTTTGGCTTGCCGGTGGTGGAAGCCATGGCACTCGGAACGCCTGTTTTGACCGCGAATAATGGTGCGCTGGCTGAAGTGGCGAACGGATCGGCGCTGCTGGTCGATCCGCTCGACGAAGAAGCGATCGCCCGCGGGATCGGGCGGTTGGATCATGAGGACGAACTCCGCGCCACATTGGCTTCGCTTGGACGTGATCGATCTCGGGCTTTCACGGTGGACCGGTTCGGCGCCCGCCTGCGCCAGTTGCACAACGAATTCACTAGCGATTCCCGGCTCGACGTTTAGTCCGACGGCATGGGGGATGAGCGCACGACCATAGCACGCGTTGGCATCGACGGCTTCAACCTGGCGCTACCGCACGGAACGGGCGTTGCGACCTATGGCTTTGCCTTAGCGGAGGCGGTCCGTTCGTTGGGCCTTCCAGTCGAAGGACTCTTCGGAGTTCCGGTCGGGCGCGACCCGCGGATCCAGGAGATCCTGTTCTACGAGGCGCTGGGAAGAGGGCTGCCCTCGCGGCGGGGGCCCGCTTGGCTGCGCCCAATCATGGAGCGAGCGACGGTTCTGCGCGGGCTCAAAGTGCAGGAGGTTACCGAGAGCGGCCGGATCGAGCGAGGCGGCTTTGTTGACCGGCTGCCGCGCTTCGATCGTCTGCTGAGCAGCGCACATCTGTTTGACCACGCCGAGGGGCACTTCAGGCGCACGCGCCGGTTTTTGGACCTGCACATACCTGACCCACCGGCGATCATGCACTGGACCTATCCCATTCCCGTGCGGCTCGCGGGCGCGCGCAACCTGTATACCTTGCATGATCTGGTGCCGCTGAAGCTTCCATTCGCGACGCTGGATCGAAAGCGCTTCTACCACCGGCTGGTGGAGCGATGTGTGCAGGATGCTGACCATATCGTCACCGTCTCCGAGTCCAGTCGACGGGACATCATCGAACTGCTTGGGGTGCCGGAGGATCGCGTCAGCAACACGTATCAGCACACGCCGATGCCTGTCGGCCTGGACGAGGAAGCCGATGTGGAAGCGATCTTCGGGGTGAAGCCGAAGGGCTATTTTCTGTTTTTCGGTGCGATCGAACCGAAGAAGAATGTGGCCAGGCTGGTCGAAGCCTATCTGTCCACCGATACGCCGCATCCGCTCGTTCTGGTCGGCGCGCGCGGATGGCAAAAGGAGGAGGAGCTTCGGCTCGTCGAAGCAATGGCGCGGCGGGGCGGCAAGGCCGGCGCCCGGATCATCCAGTTGGATTACCTGCCCCGACGGCTGGTGATGCAACTGGTGCGCTACGCCCGCGCCGTCCTGTTTCCCTCCCTGTACGAGGGGTTTGGCCTGCCGGTGCTTGAGGCCATGCAGTTGGGCACGCCGGTGGTCACGTCGAACCGGGGATCGCTGCCGGAAGTGGCGGGCAATGCCGCTCTGGTCGTTGATCCGTACGACGTTCCGGCTTTGACGGCGGCCATCGCCTTGGTGGACCGCGATGCGGAACTGCGTGCGACGCTTGAGTACGCCGGCCGCGTACAGGCGACGCGCTTTTCCTTGGGCGAACATCGCCGGCGTCTTCATGCCCTTTATACCAAGGTTCTGGCGTCACCGGCTAGGTAAGCTACGCGACCGTTGCGGTTGCCTCGACGCGCTCTTCGCTTTCGGCTAGCGCCAGATCGCAATTCGGGGCAGGGACATGGCAAGCGTCAGCGAAGATTTGCCGCCACGGCGCGGCGTCATGAGGCAAGGGTTGCGCATCCAGAACCGCGTAGTTGGCGCTCTGATGATGCGTGAACTGCATACGCGGTATGGCCGCGAGAACATCGGCTATCTCTGGCTTATCCTTGAGCCGCTGTTCCTTGCGACTGCTGTCGGTCTGCTTCACGCGCGTGCATCCAGCCACTTCGGTGGCGATATCAAGCCGGTGCCGGCGGCGTTGATCGGATACTGCAATTTCATGACATTTCGCTCGATGGTGAGTCGGGCGGAGGGCGCGTTGGAGAGCAACGTGTCGCTGTTTTACCACCGCACCATTACCCCCTTTGACGTTCTTCTGGCACGTGGGCTGCTGGAGCAGGCGGGCACGCTGTTGGCGTTTTGCGTGCTGATGGGGGTGGCGGTGGCGACCGGCATCGCGAACCTCCCGGAGCGGCCGCTGATCTATGGCGCGGGCGTGTTTGCGATGTTCCTGCTGTCGTGGAGTTTTTCCATGGTGGTATGTGCCATCACTCACGAGCGCCGCTCGCTCGGACGGATGATTCACCCGTTCATCTATGTGCTGATGCCGTTATCGGGCGCGTTCTTCACGATGCACGCCTTGCCAAAGCAGATCCGCGATATCCTGCTGACCATCCCGCTCGCGCATTGTTACGAGATCATGCGCTATGGCTGGTTCAAGTCTGCCAAATCGACGTATATCGATCTTGCTTATCTCGGCGCCTGGATCTTGGGGTTGATTTTGCTGGGGCTGCTTTTGATTTCGGTGGTCCGAAAGCGTATCCAGATGCCGTGACCTGCGAACCGCCATATAGCGACGCGGTCAGACGATGAGGGGGAGTTAAGCGTGCACGGTTTCATGACGCCGGCCGATGCAGAAGTTGAAGCTGCACCGCCGCTGAGCACGCGTTTGCGCCGCCTGGGGAAGCGCTACAAATGGTTCGCCATTGTGGTGATCGCGCCAACGTTGCTGCTGGCAACTTATCTTTATGCGATGGCTTCGGACCAATATGTCTCGGAGGCGCACTTCATCGTTCGGACGCAGGGCGGCAGCGATCCTGCGCCGTCGGTCGGCGGGATCACGGCCGCGCTGGGGTTCGGCGGCGGCGGTGCGGGCGGCGCCGCGTCCACCGAGGCGCAAAGCATTGCGGATTACCTTACCTCCCACGACGTTGTCGCTGCGCTTCAAAAGCGACTGAACCTGGTTGCGCTGTTCCGGCGGCCGGAAGCGGACCTCGCCAGTAGATTGACGGCGGCCAATCCGACCCCGGAGTTCCTGCTGCGTTATTATCAGCAGCAGGTGGATGTGTATTTCGACACCGACAACGGGATCACGACGCTGAAGGCACGCGCCTTCCGCCCGGGCGACGCATACAACCTTTCCCGCGCGCTCCTGTCGCTCGGCGAGCAGCGCGTGAACGAGATGAACATTCGCGGCTTCTCCGATGCCGTCGCCCTGTCGCGTCGACAACTCGACGAAGCCGAGCGTGCCCTGGCAGACGTGCAGACCCAGCTTACCCGCTTCCGTCAAACCGGGCGCGACGTGGATCCGGCCGGCACGGCGCAGGCGCAGATCGCCTTGGTATCGCGCCTCTCCCAGGAACTATCCGCCGCCCGGGCGCAGCTCGCGACCACGCAATCGCTGATTGGCTCCAGCAGCCCGCAGGTCGAGGCATTGCGGCAGCAAATCCGCAGCCTGGAGCGCCAATTGGGCGCGCAGAACAGCCGGCTTGCGGGAGGTGCGAGCACCATTGCCGAAGGCCTTGGTGGCTATGAGCGGCTGCGCATCCAGCAGGAACTGCTCGCCAAACGATATGAAGCGGCGGCCGCAACCTACCAGCAGGCGCGCCAGAACGCGGTGCGGCAGCAATTGTACGTCGTGCGCGTCGTTGAACCGAACATGCCGGTGAAATCCCTTTACCCGAAACGCGCGCTGACCTTGTTGACGGTTCTGGGTGCTTTGTTGGTGGTCTATGCCATCGGATGGTTGATCGCGGCTGGCGTGCGCGAGCACGCGGCCTGATCGAAAGCGAGGAAGATCTGGTGGTCGTGGAGGCGACGGCCCCTCTTTTGCTTCGCTCCCCGCCCTTTCCCTGGGTCGGGGAAAAGGTGGCTGCGGTATCATTGCCGGGCGGCTCCCGCCTTGCGGACCCCGAGCGGTTGTTTGCGGCCATGCGGCAGACTGGGGTTGGCGGTGCGTTCTGGCTACCGGCGGCGGAGCGAGCCGGTGCGGAGGGTCCGAACGAGCAGGGTATCTTGCGGTGGATAGCGGGCGATCCCGGCGGACCGGATCGCCGGGCAGAGGCGATCAGCGCTGTGGAAGCTGCCAGCTATCGCAACCCGTTCACTGGGGCGCCTTGTGACGCGCATGACGCGGTGAAGGTGCTGGAAGATTGGCGTGACCTGCTTTGCGCAAACCGCAGGATAGCCGCCGCCGTCGGCATGAGCGCCTGGAAGCGGGACGCCATTGGCCGGCTTCTGTGGGATGGCGCCCGCCGGCCAGCATTTCTTTCGGCGGATCACGCGTTGAGCACGGCCACAGCCGGTGAGGCGATCGTCTACTGGCCTTCTCGAGCTCCGGCGGATTTCCCTGCGCGCGCAGCTCGGCAGGGGGTGGAAGCCTGGCAGGTCGAAGATGGCTTTCTCCGCTCATCCGGGCTCGGTGCCGAGTGCCGGCCGCCGTGGTCGATCATGGTGGATCGCTCGGGCGGCATTCATTACGATCCGAATAGCCCGAGCGAGATCGAACGATTGCTCGCAACCCATGCTTTCGAAGAGCCGCTGCTGCGCCGCGCAAGAGCTCTTCGCGAACAGATCGTGGCCGCGCGACTTTGCAAATACGGCGTGGATGATGGCGCCGCGCCCCCCGCGTTGCCGGCCGGGAAGAGGATCGCCCTGGCAATTGGCCAAGTCGCGGATGACCTGGCGGTGTCGCGAAGTGGCGAAACGAGGATGGCCGGTTTCCTTAAGGCCGTCCGCGAACGTGAACCGGGGGCCTTCATCATCTACCGGCCGCATCCGGACGTCCTCGCTGGGCTGCGCAACGGCGATGTGCCTCGGCCCAGCGAGGTGGATCTGATCGTGGCTGGCGGGTCGTTGCTGGCCTTGCTGGACAAGGTGCAAGCCGTTCACGTCTGGTCATCGCTGACCGGTTTCGAAGCGCTGATGCGGGATGTGGAGGTGACGGTACACGGCACGCCTTTCTACGCCGGCTGGGGCCTGACGCATGATCTCGCGCCCATTCCCTCACGTCGGCGGCGGCAATTACCGCTCGATGCGCTGGTCGCTGCGGCACTGATCCTCGCCCCACGCTATCTCGATCCCCTGACCGGATTGCCCTGTTCACCGGAAGTGTTGGTGCAACGGCTCGCCAAAATGGCCAAGCCCGCCTACAATGCGCTGACTGGTTTCAGGCGCGCATATGGCGCCGCGCGAGTGGCGGCCAGACAGGTCGTGAAAGGGCGTCTATGACTGTGGGGGAGCGGCGCCGCTTCTTGTTCCTGCAAGGGCCACACGGCTCTTACTTTGCGCGCCTGGGCGGCGCCCTTTCGGCGCTTGGTCACCACGTCTTCCGCATCAACTTGTGCGGGGGCGACCGCCTCGACTGGCCGGAGCCTGCCGTGGACTTTCGTGGCACGTTGCAGAACTGGCCGGTATTTTTCGACGATTTCATCGTTGATCACGACATAACGGACGTCGTTCTTTTCGGCGACTGCCGGCCCCATCATTCGAGTGCTCATGGAATGGCCAAGATTCGCGGCCTGCGGGTCCATGTGCTTGAGGAAGGATATATCCGCCCCGACTACGTTACCCTGGAAGAAGGGGGCGTGAACGGGCATTCGCGGATGCCGCGCGATCCGACGTGGTTTCGTGCGGAGGCATCGCGACTGCCGCCGGAGCCGGAGCGTGATCCGGTGCCCTCCAGCTTTCGCCGACGCGCCAAGGAGACGATCCGCCATTTGGCGGCGACTATGCTGCTCGCGCCCGCTTACCCGTTTTACAGAACCCATCGGCCCAACCATCCGCTGGTCGAAGCGGCCGGCTGGGGCCTGTGGTCCGCAACTCAGACACGAGAGCGCCGGCTGTCGCAGCGCACGCTGGACAAGATCATCCCTGAGCGAGAAGATCATCCGATCTTTCTCGCGCCACTGCAGCTGAATTCCGATTATCAGCTTCGTGTGCACTCGCCCTTTGACGACATGCGCGCCGCGTTACGCTTCATCGTCAAAAGCTTTGCGCGGACGGCGCCTGCGCATAGCCGCCTCCTCGTGAAACGCCACCCGCTGGACAATGGCCTGGTTCCTTGGCGGAAGATCACGCGCAAGCTTGCGCGGCGATATGGCGTGGAAGACCGGATCTTCTACATATCGCATGGCGATATCGCCAAGTTGCTGCCGATCATGACCGGTGCTGTGATGGTGAATAGCACCGTTGGAACGTTGGCGCTTAACGAAGGCGTGCCGGTCGCGGTGCTGGGGCATGCGGTTTATGATGTCGCTGGGGTGGTGCATCGCGGCGCGCTGGATGACTTCTGGCCGGCTCCCGCTGCGCCTGATGCTGCGCTATGGGCTGCCGTGCGGCGAGTGTTCGTCAACCGTTCGCTGGTGCATGGTGGGTTTCTGAGTGAAGAAGGCTTGGCAATGCTGGTCGAAAACGCCATTCCGCGGTTAACTGCGCCGGCAGCTCGGCCAGCAACGGCCGGCAACGTTACCCGGATCGCTCATTGGCGCTGAAACCGTTCCGCGCTCCGGCGCAGATGCTGTTCAGCAGGGGGCTGCCAGGTACAGGGCGGCACGGTCGTCGGGCGCAGAAACCGATTGTTTTCGATCTGTCGCGCTTGCTCAGTCGCGCCTATCATCTAACCCCGACCGGTATCGATCGAGTCGAATACGCCTATGCAGTGGAATTGCTGAGGCGAGTACCGGATCGGCTTCGGTTCGCGGCGGTGCATCCTGCCGGCGGCTATTACGGCCGGCTGGAAATTGGCGCAGTACGGCAGTTCCTCGCGTTTACCCAGGCGCGGTGGCAGTCGCGCGGGGAGGCGCAGCACGAAGCGGTGCGGGCCCAAGCCATCCGCCATCTTTTCGCGCTGCGACCGAGAGCCGTTCCCGTTCCGCTTGGCCAGCGCGTGTACCTGCAAGCCTCGCCGCACCATCTAGAGGACGCAAAGCTCGTGCGCAGCATCCTTCAGACCGAGCGGGCGCGGTTCGTGAACCTGGTGCATGATGTCATCCCGCTGACCTATCCCGAGTTCGCTCGCCCGAACGGCGCGCTGCTACACGCGCGTCGTATCCGCACGATTGATCGCTTCGCAGATGGTATCGTCACCAATTCACAGGCTACCCTCGATGCGCTGACTCCGCATCTGACGCAGCGGGCCGGCAGGCCGGCGCGGGTGGCACACCTTGGTTGCGAGTGGAGCGATCCGGTCCCAGCGTTGGAAGGCGATTTCAACGAGCGGCCGTACTTCCTGTGCATCGGGACAATCGAGCCGCGTAAGAACCACCTTCTGCTGCTGAACGTATGGCGCCGGCTGGCGGAGACCATGGGAGATGCTGCACCTCGCCTGATCCTGATCGGTCGGCGGGGCTGGGAAAACGAAAATGTCATTGACCTGCTCGATCGGTCGATCGCGCTGCGCGGCCATGTGGTTGAACACCGGGACGTCGATGATCGGCAACTCACACGTTTGCTGGGGGGCGCGCGAGCGGTCCTGCTGCCTTCCTTTGCGGAAGGCTATGGCATGCCGGTGGCGGAGGCCCTTGCCGCCGGTGTGCCGGTAATTTGTAGCGATATCAGCTCGCTTCGAGAGGCGGGTGGCGATCTGCCCGATTACCTTGATCCGCTAGATGGCCTTGGCTGGATGCGGACGATCCTGGACTATTCCCAGCCCGACTCGATGTTGCGTGCCGCGCAATGTGATCGGATGCGCGGGTGGGCGCCGATGGCCTGGAGCCGGCACATCGACATAGTCCTCGACGTTGTTGAAGCGGTGGCTGACGAACGTAGGTAGCGAAAAGCTCAGCCTCGCGTCAGAAGCAACATCTGGTCGTCGGAGGGGGAAGCGTTCAGAACCTCCTTGCGCGTGCGACTTTGAACGCCGGCGACGAGATCGACCTCCGCCAAACTGAAGCCATGCGACATGATCTCGTCCAGGAACGCAGCGGGATCCGCATAGCGTATCGCGGCAAATTCAAGAAGGATTGTCAGCGGCCGATTGCGGGACAGGACATTCTTCAGCCCCTTCCAGATCGCTTGCTCGGCGCCCTCGGCATCGATCTTGATGAAATCCGCGTCAGCAGCGCCGGGGATGCGATCTGCGCGCCGAAGCGGGACTTCCACCATGCCTGGCCCGCCTTTCCCTTGCACGACATGGGCGTTTTTCGGCTCGTTTTGCGGTACCTGAAGCGTCGCGAAGCCGTCTTCGTCTCCAAGCGCCATCTCGTAAACCGTCGTACGCCCGTCGAAGCCGTTAACCGCGATGGTACGGCGGAGCAGCGCAGCCATCGGCGGGTTCGGCTCGAAAGAAAGCAGCGTGCCGCTTGGCCCAATAAGGTCGGAAAGGAGCACCGAAAAATAGCCGCAATGGGCGCCGACATCGAGAACGGTCATGCCGGGCTTTACTAGGCCGACAATCGCTTCAGTGTTCCACATCTCCCAATAGCCATCGAGCATCAGGTGGCTGGCGACACCGATGTCCTTTGTGTCGACGAACACCTTGTAACGGCCGAGCACCCGGCAGATCGCGGTATAATCTCCCAGGTACGCCGTCTGGCACAGGCCACGGATGACAGCTTCGTGGCGCCAGCGATCTCCGGAACGAAGCGCCCAGATGTCGAAAATCGCACCTTGCGCTTCGCCTTGGCGGCGGATCTCCGCGGGGCTGGCTTGATGATCGAGGAAGCGCATCGGCTTCCCTTAGCCGGCGGTCTGCCCTTCGGGAATAAGGAGGTTTCTTTTGTTGTTACGTGACCACGTTTTCGGTGGATGTTCGAATCACGATTCCGAATGGGACCGAACCTTCTTCTGGATCGCCATATCGTAGCTGAGCGGTGAAATGACCCTGCGCCGCCACCTCCAGTGCAATCCGACCGAGCCCATGCCGATCCAAGCCCGGGCCGGTGTTGAGAAGTAGGACGGCCAGCCCGCCCGGCCGTATGCGCGCAAGCATGTCGTCGATCATCTTGAGCGCCCGAGCAGGATCGCCCGTGCCGAACACGCTGCTCCGCGCGTAGATGAAGTCGAAGCCAATGCCGTCAGGGGGTGTAAAATGTTCTGAGCAGATGGCGTCGACCGTGGCACCGACCGGCGTGATTACGGACCGAACGTCGCATCCGGCGCCTACTGCGGCGGCGGCGACCGGCTCCGGCTCCGCTGACAAGGCCAAGCCGCGTGCACCCGGCTCAAGCCGGCCATATTGTTCCAGTACGCGCAGGATGTACGCCGATTCCCAGCGATCGACCATTGAACCCTCCGGGCTCAACCGGGTGCTCAATCGATTGAAGTCGGGCTCGAGCGTTTGATCAGGGGTAAAGCCCTGCGACACCGGCCACGCGAGTTGCGGCGCGTTTCCGCTGACCATTCCATTTGCTCGCCGCGCCTTGAACCGGCCGAAGAGGCTGCGGGTGCGCGCAGGATCGTCGCGTTCGCCTTGGCGACTGGATATGGAAATCACGATGTCCCGCGCGGACGCCTCGCACTCACCGTAGGCATAGCCGGTAACGGCATAGAGGGCGCCCGGCAGCGCCTCAAACGGCAGCTTCAAAACTCGTGGAGCCTTGGCCAGAGATGGGAGCAGGGCAGTGAGTTTTCCTTGCTCGGTGATTGCCGATTTGCCCTCGGGCAGGTGCTGGAAGATGCGGACCGCGATCATTCCGGCTTCGGCCACAAGCCCGTGGAATGAGATTGCCGCTACGGAAGGACCGGCGGGCGCAGAGACATAAGAGGTGTGAAAGACGTAGCTTGGATCATCGCCCTTCTCATCTCCGCCGAGCGAGCGAATGCGGCTGCGCTGAGCGGGCCAATAGCCAAAGGGATCGAGCGTCTGGGCGGTCATGGACGGACCCTAGGCGAGCGGCCGTTCGGGAGGCAATCGCCAGCCCGACTTGCCACCCTTTAACGGCTGCGCCATTCACCCGCCATGGGGCCTAGATCATGACTCGCTGGACGCGGCAGAACCGCCGGGTAAGCGGCAGGCCGACGATCCCGCCACTGGAGCCGCTGGACGGGTCGGCAGGACTACCGTTGTCTCCTCACGCGCGGTCGTCCGCTGGTGATCGGTGTGGCAGTTTGGAGGAGGAGCTTCGCCCAACCGAGCGTTGGCAGAAGATCTTGGCTGTCGCGGAGGCGCTATCGAGTGAGCGTCTTGCCGGTGAAGTCCTCGCCGCCAGCTTGGCTTATCCTCTCGCAGCGTACGACCAGTTTCGTCGCGACGTGCCGATCCGCCCGCCGCCTCTTATGGCAGGACCATTGCCGCCCATTACCGTCTTGGTGAACGCGGATGGGGCCGCACCGTTTCTCCTGCGGGCGACCCTGCGGAGCTTGCAAGACCAGTCCGTCAGCGCGTGGTCGGCGATCGTTCTGGCTTCGGCAGCGCTGTGCGAAGCGCCAGTGGCGTCCTTTGCCGATACAGATGGACGAATCCAGTTCGCGCATTCTGATGCAGCAGTGCTGGCCGGCGCAGGGTATCTGGTCCTGGTGGATGCCGGAACGGTGCTCGACCCGGAAGCATTGGCGTGGTTCGCGGTGGCGCTGCTCCGCACGGGTGCCACTGCCGCCTATGCCGACCATGACCATGGCGTGGCCGATCCCGCCTTTCGCTTATTGCGGGCGGATCCGGTGTTGTTCGGCGCGTTCGACGAAGCTCTGATTATGGGAGGCGTCGCGCCGGCGGTGCTTGCCCTCTCCCGTCCACCTTCGAGCTCGGCGCGGGACTGCCTGGGTGATCGCGAGGAAGCCCTGATGAAGGCCGGTCGCGACGGCAGGGTCGCCCATATACCCCGCGTGATCGCGACTCAGCTCAGCCTGCCGCTGATTGCCAGGAGTGGGCGGGCGGAGCAAAGCGCTTCGCGAGCCAGTGAGTGCTCGATGGAGGTGCCTCTGGCCCCTGCTCCGCTTGCTGCCGCACCTCGAGACGACTGGATTGCTGTCGTCATCCCCACCCGCGATCGCGGCGGACTGCTTGCCCGCGCGATTGACACTCTGCGGTCAAAGGCACGACGGCCCGAGAGGCTCGACATCGTGGTGGTAGATAATCGGAGCACTAGTGCGGAGGCGGCGGCGCTTTTCGACCGCCTGAACGTGGAGCGAACCGCGCGTGTCGTTCCGTTCGACTCTCCGTTCAATTGGTCACTGGCGTCGAACCTTGGTGCGGGCGCGAGCGACGCGCCATTGATCGCCTTCGTCAACAACGACGTGGAGATGCTTTCAGCCGGGTGGGATGATGCCGTCGCAGACGCGCTGAGTCACCCTCACGTGGGCGCGGTCGGCGCGCGGCTGCTTTATCCGGACCAGACCGTGCAACACGCCGGGATCGCCTTTGGTTTTGGGCCCGGAGGAACGGAGCATGAGGGTAGGGGAGTGCCAGCTGCTGATCCAGGGCCCGGGAACAGGTACGTCCTCACCCATGCCGTGTCGGCCGTCACCGGAGCATTCCTGGCGGTGAGGCGAGCGGACTTCGACCAGCTCAAGGGCTTTGATGCCGCGCGGTTGATGATCGCGCACAGCGATGTCGATTTGTGCCTCAGGCTACGCGAGCTCGGTAAGGTGATCCTGTATTGCCCCGCTATTGAGGCGATTCATCATGAGGGCGCCACGCGCGGCCTCAATGAAACGCAAGCTGCGATCGCGTGGGACGAAGGCGAGCGCCTGGACCTGCTTGATCGCTGGGGAGAAGCATTGGCGAATGATCCAGGTATCAGCCCGTACTGGCAACGGAATGACAGGCCCTTGGCATTGTTGAGGGAGCCGACAATACGTGAGATCCTCGCGCACGTTGATCAGAGTGCCAGCTCGCATCCGTGGCAACCCGTTCGCTCCGGATAGTCTCGTAAGGTGGTGCTTGAACGCGGCTTAACAGCGCGATCCAGATCGACTAGCCGCTACGCTGGGGAAGAGCCCGAGCGAGGGAAATTAATGGGCCAGAGCTACTTTGCGCGCGCTGTCGCGGCGCTTGGGCTTGCGGGCGACAGTTCGTCACCACGCGCGAAGCATCGCTTGCTAGGCGACAAGGCACGCGACGCGGGCTCTTGGGCCGTCGCCGCCGAGCACTATCGGTCGTATCTTGATGCGAACCCGACGTCCTTTGCGATTTGGGTTCAACTGGGCCATGCGCTGAAGGAGGCGGGAGAGCTCGCGCGGGCCGAGGAAGCGTATCTCCAAGCCGAGCGGCTCTATCCCGGCGACTCCGATCTGGCGTTGAACCTCGGGCATCTCATGAAGTCCATGCGTCGCCAATCGGACGCTGCGCGCTATTACGCCCGTAGTTTCCAAATCGATGGGAACCGCCAGGCGTGCGCAGAGCTCAAATCGCTGGGGATCTCTCCTGAACGTGATCTCGCCACCGGCGGCTCGCGGATCGGGCAGTCGGCGGTGGGCAGCATTGATAAGGTTGAGGGATTGGTGGTGCGCGGCTGGGCTGTCGAGCCGGACCCTGCGGACGGGCCAGCGGAGATCGAAATCGTGGGTCCTGCTGGTCGGATCATCGGTTCGGGCATCGCGGCGCAGTTCCGTTCGGACGTTGCCCAGGCTCGTTACACGGGTGGCCCGGCCGGCTTTACGATTTTGGTTGATGCGGCCGGCCTCAGCGGTGACGCGCTTCATGCAAATGTCCGCCTGCGATCGACGGGCGAATTGCTCGACGGCTCTCCTGTGACCATCACGTTGCCACGGTCGGCCGAGGCTGGGGCAGCACGGCACATAACCGCCGTACGTTACGTCACGCCCAAGCCATTGTCCCTCGTGTCCGGAGAACACGCGATCTATGTGGCTTACGCCGCCACTGGAATGCTCCAGCCCTTTGTTCGACGCTTTCTGCGGATGTTGCGCGAACAGGGAATTTCGGTTTCACTGGTCGTTAATACCGATAGGCCGGTCGCGCTTGACGATGAAGTTCTCGGTTCGGTTTCCAACGCGATCGTCCGGGAGAACAAGGGCTATGACTTCGGCGCTTGGGCACATATGCTGCGCCTAGAACCGCGGCTATACGACGCGGAGTGCCTTTATATAATCAACGACAGTATCGTTGGCCCCAGCAATGAGGCGGCCTTCACTGAAGTCATCAGCAGGGTTAGGCAGAATACAGCCGATCTGGTGAGTCTCACCGAGACGCTCGAGCGTGGTTGGCATTTGCAAAGCTACTTCCTGCGCGCAAGCGGACAACTGCTGAAATCCTATGCCTTTCAGCTGTTCGTGAACGCCGTGTCGGTGGTTGCGGACAAGGATGCGATAATCAACGAGTTCGAAGTTCCGCTAGCCCAGGGCGTTCATCGAGCGGGGTTTACTGTCGACAGTATCTTCAAGGTCGATGAAGCGCGCAATCCGACGCTGTTCGCGTGGAAGCGGCTGCTTGCATCTGGCTTCCCTTTCATCAAGCGATCCCTGCTGCACAACACATTCGAGCATGTGAATACTGAGCGGCTGACGCGGGAGCTGAAGCGCGCGGGTTTTGATCTGCAGATGATCGAAGCATCACGAGATTACGGCACGGATGAGCCTATACCCGCAGCCGGCTTTCCCTTGCTCGCGCGACCTGTGCCAGACAGCGTCGACATGGATGTGCCGGCCAAGCCCTATAAGGTGGCCTTCTATGGCCCTTGGAACTACGACAACGGCCTGGGCGCGGCCAGCCGCGGCATCATTGCGGCCATCAGGCATGCTGGCGTGCGGCTAAACCTCCACCCGATCCGCAAGCCGTTCCACGTCCACAAGCCGCTCGTTCCCGCGCACGACGTCATCGACTTCGATGGCGTGGCGGATGTCGCGATTGTGCATCTGAACCCGGACTCGTGGCATCTCCTGACGGAGGAGCAGCGTGCGCAGATCAGCCGGGCAGGGCGCCGGATCGGCTATTGGGTCTGGGAGATGGAGCAACTGCCCGCCGCCTGGGAGCACGAATTCTCGTCCGTTGATCGGATCTGGGCGCCCAGCAGTTACAATGCGAATGTATTCGCCGCTGCGAGGGAAGCGCCTGTCGACGTAATCCCTCATGTCGTGCCGGTGAGAAGCGATGGCACGAGCGACACGTCCTCAATCCGATCGGCGCTTGGTCTCCCGACAGATCGTCGCCTCGTCCTTTATGTGTTCGACGGGGCGAGCTATCTAGTCCGCAAGAACCCGGCAGCACTGCTTCAAGCCTTTGCGGCATCTGGGCTGGCGGCGCGTGGCTGGAGCCTGGTACTCAAGACCAAGCATCTCATGGACCGGCCAGGAGACGGGCAGGCCTTGGCAGCCCTTGCGGAAGTAACCGCTGGGGTGATCCTGCTCGACCGATCGCTCAGCAGCCATGAATTGGCGGACCTTGTGGCGTCGTGCGACATCTACGCATCGCCGCACTGCTCCGAGGGTTTTGGCCTCACCGTGGCGGAAGCGATGGCCGCGGGGCGGATCGTCGTTGCGACCGATTACAGCGGTACGACCCAGTTTCTCGATGGCTCTTGCGGGTTTCCCGTGCCTGCCGACCCTTGGACGCTGGACGAGGACTTCGGCCATTACTTTCGCGGAGGCACCTGGGCCCGGATCGACCAAGCTGCGTTGGCGGACGCTCTGGTTGCTGCTGCTGATCATGTCAATTCCGGCGACGGGACGATCGGCGACGCGGCTCGCACCCGAGTGGCCCAAAGCCTCTCCGTAGAGGCGGTGGGCGCTGCCATTGCCGCGAGCCTGGAGGCGGTGCTTTCAAGCGGTGAGCCGGTCCGTCGCACTATGCCCAAGATCGAGGATGCCGGTGCTGGCGTACCCCTTTCGAACTTGCGCTTGGCAGAGGCGGGCAAGCTGAAGGTGATGAGCCTGAAGCCGGGTTCGATGACGCCCCTTGGAGACGGTCTCGGCAACGTGCCCAACGATCAGGACGCATGGCTGATGATTGTTCCCGATGAAGGGCGCGTACATCCGTTAACGGGCAGCATCGTCGATCGTCTGGCTGTCGCTCGGCCTGACGTGGCGCTCTGTTACGCAGATGACGTTGCGTATGGCGAGGCCACCCTGTTGGAGCAGATCCGGCTCAAGCCGCAATTCGATCGCACGCTCTTTGCAGCGCAGGATTATATCGGAGCGCCATTGTTCATCCGGGGATCGGCGCTCCACGAGATTGGCGGCCTGCGCGTGGATCTCGGCGATGCCGCCCTGTTCGATCTGGTGCTCCGCATCGCGGAGCATGGGCTTTCGATTGCCAGCATAAGCGAGGTAATACTGGTGCAGGGCGGCCAGCGCCTGACCGCACCAGTGGCTGAAAGGCGCGCCATTCTTGAGCGTTCCCCGCTTTATGCCGGCTATAGCGTAACGGAAGGGCAAGCTGCGGGTTCGCTGCAGTTGTCGGCACGGTGGAGCGCAGATCTGCCGTCGGTGACGCTTTGCATTCCCACCCGGCGGACGCCCGTCGAGGGCAGCGAGGGCACGTACATCGAGCGTTTGCTGAAAAGCCTTGCCGATGTGGAATGGCCGGCCGACCGCCTGACCGTTCTGGTGGGAGATGACCTGCCCGGCACGCCATCATGGGCGGCGCAGGACTGGCCATTTCTTCTGCGGAGGATCGAAACCCCGCGTGCGCCAGATGAGCCGTTCAACTTCGCGGCCAAGATGAATCTGCTGTGGCGCGCGGCCCCGAGCGACCTGATCGTCATGCTCAATGACGATGTGTTTGCGCGTAAACAGGACTGGCTCCGCGCACTTCTGAGCTTTGCAGTGGACCGCGACGTGGGCGCGGTGGGCGCCCGCTTGCTTTACGATGATGGCACGGTCCAGCACGCCGGCATCTATGGTGGTGTGCTGGGTACCTGCGTCCATGCGTGGCTGGGGCTCGATGCGGCGACACCAACCTACCAGGACTGGGGCGTGACGCAGCGCGAAGTGTCAATGGTGACCGGCGCGGTGCTGGCAACACGGCGGAGCGTTCTTGAAGCAGTGGGCGGGTTCGACGAACGGTTCAGTCTAGAGTTCAACGACATCGATCTCTGCCTGAAGATTCGCCAGCAGGGGTTGCGGATCGTGTACAATCCCGCGGCGGAGCTCATTCATTCGGAGAAGAAGTCCCGCGGCGCGTCAGTGCCACCAGGAGAACAGCTGGCGCTGTTTCTCACCCGGTGGCAGCATTGGCTCGCAGATGACCCGGCGCTGCCGCCGCACATGCGGCGCGACATGCTCGATTTGACACCCTCCGCCGGTGCCGGAGACTGGTTCGTCTGACGCGATCTTATCTGGCGCCTGCAAGGTTGCGAAGACAGACAGGGGATGCCCCGAGCTTCGGTTTCAACGAAGCGGTGCTTCGGCCTGTTGCGGCAGAACGGTGATTGGCGGGGAAGAGATGGCGCGCCCGGCTGGATTCGAACCAGCGGCCCCAAGCTTAGAAGGCTCGTGCTCTATCCAACTGAGCTACGGGCGCGCAATGCGCGCGTGTTAGCGCGCATTGCGAGGAAGTGAAACTGCCGGCATGATCGGCTTATGACCCAAGAGGTAAAACCGGGCCGAGTGTCGGCGAATTCGCTGCGGGGCCAGACGCTACGTTATTACGATTTTATCATGGCTGCGTTCGTTGCGGTGCTGTTGCTCTCCAATGTGTTGGGGGCCGGCAAGGTAGCGCAAGTATGGCTGCCGGGTGTCGGTTACTGGCCATTCGGTGCTGGGATCCTGTTTTTCCCAGTTAGCTATGTCATCGGTGACGTGCTGACCGAGGTCTATGGCTACGCTCGGGCACGGCGGGTCATCTGGGCCGGCTTTGTGGCGACCGCCTTTATGGCGTTCATGGCCTGGGTGGTCGTCGCCCTGCCACCGGCGCCGGACTGGACCAATCAGCAAGCCTATGAGGCGATCTTCGGGCAAGTGCCCAGGATCGTGTTTGCAAGCATGTGTGCGTTCTGGGCGGGTGAATTCGTCAACTCATACGTGCTCGCAAGGCTGAAGGTCGCCACCCAAGGGCGGCACCTGTGGATGCGCACGATCGGGTCCACAGTCGCGGGTCAGGGGGTCGACAGCCTGATATTCTACCCGCTCGCTTTTCTATATGCAGAGGGCTGGACAACGGAGCTCGTCTTCACTGTCCTCTTCACACAATGGGTCTTGAAGGTGTCGTGGGAGGCGCTGCTCACGCCTGTGACCTATTTCGTCGTCGGATCGCTCAAGCAGGCCGAAGGCATTGATGTGTTTGACGAGGAGACCGACTTCACGCCGTTCGGTACCCGGGTCTGACGCCAGCCGGTACAAAACCGAAGACCAGTCGGGTTCCCGCCTCGCTTACAGCCTCGCTCAAGACAATGCGGCTAAGCGACGAGGTCTAGCAATCCCTCGAACAAGCGACGGCCTTCTGTGCCGCCGTGTGCGGCTTCGATCCGGCGCTCCGGATGCGGCATCATGCCTAGCACGTTGCCCGCGTCGTTGAGGATGCCGGCGATCCGGCGGGCGGAGCCGTTGACCTCTTCGGCGTAGCGGAACGCAACTCGGCCTTCGCCCTCCAGGCGATCCAAAGTTTCCTGATCGGCAACGTAATTGCCGTCATGGTGCGCGACCGGAACCTTGATCGTCTCGCCGGCAGCATAACGCCGGGTGAACGCAGTCTGCGCGGTGTCCACCGTGAGCGCGACGTCACGACAGACGAAATCAAGCCCTGCATTGCGCATAAGCGCGCCGGGAAGCAGGCCTGCTTCGGTGAGGATCTGAAATCCGTTGCAGACGCCAAGCACGGGAACGCCGGCGCCGGCCTTGTCGGCGACCGCCCGCATGATGGGCGAGCGCGCAGCCATCGCGCCGGAGCGTAGATAATCGCCATAGGAGAAGCCGCCGGGAACCGCGATCAGCCCGACGCCATCCGGCAGGGCGGTATCGCCGTGCCACACCATCTCCGGCTTCTTGCCGGTGACTTCCTCCAGCGCCACTGCGAGATCGCGATCGCAGTTGGAGCCAGGAAAGACGACCACTGCCGTCTTCATGCGCGCTCGACTCGATAGTTTTCGATCACCGTGTTCGCCAGCAGCTGGCGGCACATGGCATCGATCTGCGCATCGTCGGTCGAGTCGGCAACCTCAAGCTCGATCAGCTTGCCCACGCGGGCGCCTTCGATGCCGGGAAAGCCAAGGCCGGTGAGAGCGTGTTCGATCGCCTTGCCCTGGGGATCCAGGACACCGGGTTTTAGCGTGACGTAGATGCGCAGCTTCATGACGGGCCCGCTATTCGAAGCGCCCGCGGATCGCAACCTTCGCGAGCGGCGAGGGTGCAGACCGGCGGGCAGGGTTGCAGCTACTTTCCGCGCTTCTCGCGGTGTTCGGCCATGTCGAGCACGGCCGTCTCGCCACCTTCGGGAAGAAGGCCAAGACGGCGTGCAACCTCTTGATAAGCCTCGACTTCGCCGCCGAGATCACGACGGAAGCGATCTTTGTCGAGCTTCTCGTTGGTGGTCATGTCCCACAAGCGGCAGCCATCGGGGCTGATTTCGTCCGCCAGGATAATACGGCCGTAATCATTGTCCCAGATCCGGCCGAACTCGAGCTTGAAGTCGACCAGGCGGATGCCAATGCCGGCGAACAGGCCCGACAGGAAGTCGTTCACGCGGATCGCCAGATCGGCAATGTCGTGCATCTCCTCCTGGCTAGCCCAGCCGAAGGCGGCAATGTGCTCGTCCGAGATCATCGGGTCGCCGAGCGCATCGTCCTTGTAGCAATATTCAAGGATCGTCCGCGGCAACTGGGTGCCTTCCTCGATGCCCAGCCGCTTGCTGAGCGAGCCGGCCGCGACATTGCGGACGATCACCTCGATGGGCACGATTTCCACTTGCCGGATCAACTGCTCACGCATGTTGAGACGGCGTATGAAGTGCGTGGGAACGCCGATGTTGCCCAGAAGCGTGAAGATATGCTCCGAGATACGGTTGTTCAGCACGCCCTTGCCGTTGATCGTACCCTTTTTCTGGGCATTGAAGGCAGTTGCGTCGTCCTTGAAATACTGAATCAAGGTGCCGGGCTCCGGCCCCTCGTAGAGGATCTTCGCCTTGCCTTCGTAGATCTGCCGGCGCCGCGCCATCGCATCACCCCTGAAATGGACAGCCCCGGCGAACGCGACAGAAGCGGCGCGGCCGGGGCGGGAATGGCGAGCCGTATAAGGGAAGGGGTGCGCGGGCGCAATCACGCGAGCACCACGCCAAACCCACTTCCCTCAGCGCGGCCGATTGAGCGCCGCGCGGATGACGCGCTTGGCCTCCGTCCAAGCTGCGGTACCTGGAGCGACAAGCTCGACATGGCCGGTCGAAGGCACGGTGATGAGGTCGGCCCGATCACCAGAAGCCTGCGCGCGCGCTACATATTCGGTGGCCATACGATAGGGGATGATGCGATCCTCCCGGCCGTTCACCAACGTCTGCGGCACCCCAAGCGGAAACAGCCGCGGCACCGAGGTGTCGGCATAAAGATCCGGTCGCCCCGTCCCGACAAGCTTCTGAACCACCGACGTGCCGCAGCCATTGTCGGGGCTCGCCGCGGTGGCTTCGAGATCGGGAAGGCCGCCGAGGCTGATCACATGACTGATCGAAAGCGGAGCGGTGCTGTGGAGCGGGCTGCCAGCGGGCAGCTTCGCGCGCCCGGCGAGCCAAAGCGCCAGATGGCCGCCAGCGGAATGGCCGACGGCGACGACACGGCTCGTATCGAGGCTATATTCCTTTGCGCGAACAGTAAGTTGGTCCGCGGCCTTCGCAGCATCTGAGAACGTGCCGGGATATCCGCCCCCGACACGGTCCACGCCGCGGTAATCGATATTCCACACGGCGATGCCGTCGGCGCGCAGGTCTCCGGCGATCCAATCCATGATGGACCGATCGGCGATCCGCGTCTGCCAGCAGCCGCCGTGAACCATCAGCACAACAGGGTGCGGACCGGGGCCGGTTGGAAGCCACACGTCGACCTTTTGCATGTGATCGTCACCATAGGCGATCGTTGCATCGGCTTCGGGGCGCGGGCGGCTGGTGAGGTCGTCCCAGGTGAGCGGGGCGAAGGCGGCGGCAGAAGCGGCAGGGATGGTCGTGCTGGTCATGGTCACGGGTGAGCATGAGGCCGCGAGGAGGGCAGTGGCAAGCCAAGCTGCGCGCCGCACGCATGCACGTTTTGCAACCGAATGTTGAGAAAGTTGAGACACTGGCGCGTTCTTTCGGCGAATGTTGAGGCATGGAACTCTGGTGAGTTCTTCGCCAAATCGATCCTGGATGCCGGGCGTGACAAGCATTCCGGCTGAAGCGGCGACGCGCGCCACATGTGGGGCGATGGAGCCCGGATCGAGCCCGGGATGACGCTGGGAGTGGGGCAGGCTGCGCGCATGATTTGAGTGTGCCATGTCCGCGCCGCGTAGGACAGCCAGCGGAACGGTTGTGGAACAAGGGCTCATCCTGCTAGCACGCGCGCCATGCCGACCGATGCGCCCGTGCTGCCGCCCGACAATCCGCCCGTGGGCGTGTTCGACGCGCCGTTCGATTCCGCGCTGTCTGAGCGCTATCTTGTTTACGCGCTGTCTACGATCACCGCGCGCTCGCTGCCCGACGTTCGCGATGGGCTGAAGCCGGTGCACCGACGCCTGTTGTGGGCGATGCGGCTGCTGCGGCTCGATCCGACGCAAGGGTATAAGAAGTGCGCGCGTGTCGTCGGCGACGTGATCGGCAAATATCACCCGCACGGCGACCAATCCGTCTATGACGCGATGGTGCGCCTCGCGCAGGATTTCGCACTCCGCTATCCGCTGGTCGACGGGCAGGGCAATTTCGGCAACATCGACGGCGATAATGCCGCCGCCTACCGCTATACCGAGGCGCGGCTGACGCAGGTCGCGATCGACCTGATGGACGGGCTGGACGAAGATGCCGTCGCCTTCCGCCCGACCTACAATGGCGAGGAGCAGGAGCCCGAGCTGTTCCCGGGCCTGTTCCCCAATCTGCTCGCGAACGGTGCCAGCGGCATCGCGGTGGGCATGGCGACGAGCATTCCGCCACACAATGCGGCCGAGCTTCTCGACGCCGCGATCGCGCTGGTGGACGATCCCGCCGCCGATCCGCTGGTGTTTGTGCAGGGACCCGATTTTCCCACTGGCGGCCTGCTGGTCGATCCGCCGGCGATCATCCGCGAGGCCTATGCCACCGGGCGCGGCGCGTTTCGCGTGCGATGCCGGTGGAGCTTGGAGAAGGAAAAGGGTGGCGGCTGGCAGATCGTGGTCAGCGAGATCCCGTACGGCGTGCAGAAGGGCAAGCTGATCGAGCAGATCGCAGGCCTGGTGAACGACAAGAAGCTGCCGATCCTGGCCGACGTGCGCGACGAATCGGATGCCGAGATTCGCCTGATCCTGGAGCCGCGCAGCCGCACGGTGGATCCGCAGGTGCTGATGGACGGGCTGTACCGGATGTCGGACCTGGAACTGCGCGTGCCGCTGAACCTCAACGTTCTCGACGCGAAGCGCACGCCGCGGGTGATGAGCCTGGCGGAGGCGCTGGCCGCGTGGGTGGAGCATCAGTTCGTGGTGCTGCGGCGGCGCACCGAGCACCGGCTGGCGAAGATCGCGGACCGGCTGGAGCTGGTGAAGGGCTATATCATTGCCTTTCTCAACCTCGACCGGGTGATCGAGATCATCCGCACCGAGGATGAGCCCAAGGCGGTGATGATGGCCGAGTTTGACCTGACCGACCGGCAGGCCGAGGCGATCCTCAACATGCGGCTGCGCAGCTTGCGCCGGCTGGAGGAAATGGAGCTGAAGCGCGAGCAGGCCGCGCTGGAGAAAGAGCAGGCGAGTCTTCAGCTGCTGCTCGGTTCCGATCAGCGGCAGCGGACGCGGATGAAGAAGGATCTGGAAAAGATCCGCGACCGCTATGGCGCCGAGACGGCGCTGGGCAAGCGGCGCACGACGATCGAGGAAGCGGCGCCAGCGCGCGAGATCCCCTTGGAAGCGATGATCGAACGCGAGCCGATCACCGTGATCCTCTCTCAGCGTGGCTGGATCCGGGCGATGAAGGGGCATGTCGACCTTGCCTCCGCCGAGACGCTGAAGTTCAAGGAAGGCGACGGGCCGGCCTTCGCTTTTCACGCGCACACCACGGACAAGTTGCTGCTCGCGGCGGCGAATGGCCGATTCTACACGCTGGCGGCCGACAAGCTGCCGGGCGGGCGCGGCTTTGGCGAGCCGGTGCGGGCGACGATCGATCTGGACGGCGGGCTCGGGATCGTGCGGCTGCTTCGGGCCGAACGCGACGGCAAGCTGCTGGTGGCGGCCAATGACGGGCGCGGCTTCATCGTGCCGGTGAACGACGTGCTGGCGGAAACGCGCAAGGGCAAGAACGTGATGACGCCGCGACCGGGCGCGAGCCTGACAGTGGTGCGCCCCGTGGCGGCCGGCGACGATTATGTCGCGGCAATCGGCGACAATCGGAAGATGGTGGTCTTTCCGATCAGCGAGCTGCCGGAAATGACGCGCGGGCAGGGCGCGCAACTGCAGCGCTACCGCGACGGCGGCCTCAGCGATGCGATCACCTTCCGTTATGCGGAGGGGATCAGATGGCCGATGGGCGGCGACACAGGGCGGTTCCGGACCGAGGCCGACGTGTCCCCCTGGCGCGCGGCAAGGGGCGCCGCCGGCCGGATGCCGCCGACCGGCTTTCCCCGAGACAACCGCTTCGCCTGAGCTGGGTTGCACCAGCGCAATGGACGGCCGTTGATGCGGGCAGGCGGGCAACAGTGGCACTGGAACGGCCACGGCCTGAAAGGCGAGGATCGTTCGTGATGATCCACTGGCCCGGTCGAACATCTCGATCGCAGCACGGGAGGACGGCTGAAAACCTTCGTTCTGGATTTAACGAAAGTTAAGGACGCGGGCGCTAGGTATTTTGCGATGCCTTCGTCCGTCGCGTTGAAAATCGTCAAGGATCCGCAAGCCCCTGCGTTCGACCGGACGGCGGGCGAACTGGCCATGGACTTGCTGCCTGTTGCGGCCGTCGTGGTCGCACTGGAAGCAGGGCGGCTGCACATCAGATCGTCCAACGTGGCGTTTCGCAAGCTCTGGCTTGGCGCCGATCCGGTGCATTGTGGGCTGACCCGCGATCTCGGCGGAGCGCTGGTCGAGTTCCTCAAGGGCGAGAGCCGGTGGGAGCAGCGCAGCTGGCGCACCGGCGATGCGGTGGAGCAGCATTGGTTCGACGTGACCTTCGCGCGCGTCGATCACCCACAGCCGCCGCGCTGCCTTGTCACGCTGGTCGACCAGACCCGCGGGATGCGCACGGAAGCAAGCCTGCGCCGCGAGATGAGCACCGACAGCCTTACCGGATTGCCGAACCGGGCCGGTTTCGGCGATTTGCTTGAGGCGCGGATTGCCGCCGGGCTGACCAATTACGCCGTGCTCGTGATCGATCTGGATCGCTTCGGCCGGGTGAATTCCTGCCTCGGGAGCATGGCGGGCGACGAGATGCTGATCACGGTGGCGCGGCGGATCAAGGGCTCACTACGTGCTGGCGACATGTTGGGCCGGATTGGCGGGGACGAGTTCGGCGTCTTGCTGCAGACCGGTGACGATCCGGCTGAAGTTGACCGTGCCGCCGAGCGGATCCGCGAACTGCTCTCCATGCCTGTTCGCCTCAGCGATTTCGAGATCAGGGTGACCTGCGCGATCGGCATCGCCTTTGGCGCAGAAGCGACCGACGACGCCGAGGATGTGATCCGCAAGGCGCAGTTCGCGGTGCGCCGGTCCAAGGAGACGGGACAGGCGGAGGCGTATGATACCCGCGCCCTCGACCGCGCGCGTGCCCGCTTCGCCATGGAAACCGCGCTGCGCCGCGCCGTTGAGGCGGAGCAGCTGCAGCTTCACTACCAGCCGATCCATGATCTCGCGACCGGCCGGATCGTCGCGTTCGAGGCGTTGGCGCGGTGGACCGATGAAAACGGGAGCGAGATTGCCCCGGCCGACTTCATCTCCGTGGCGGAGGAATCGGGGCTTATCGTGCCGCTTGGCCGGTGGGTGCTGGACCGTGCGCTGCGCACGCTGGCGGCATGGGATGCGCGCGCCGGTGCGCCGCTCGACGTCCAGATGGCGGTCAATATCTCGCCGATCCAGCTGCAACGCGATCGCGTCCCGCCGCTGGTGGCGGAAACGCTGGCGGCGCATGGGCTGGCGGGCAACCGGCTGAAGCTGGAGCTTACCGAAAGCGCGCTGATTGCGGATCCGGACGGGAGCGCGGAGACGCTGCAGGCGCTGAAGGCTGCAGGCGTGACGATCGCGATGGACGATTTCGGCACGGGCTATTCGAACCTCGCGTTTCTCCAGAAGCTGCCGATCGACACGCTGAAGATCGACCGCAGCTTCGTCACCGGCATGATGCCGGACCGTGACAAGATCGCCATCGTGCGCGCGGTGCTCAGCCTCGCCACCGCGCTCGGCATGGCGACGGTGGCCGAGGGGATCGAGAGCGGGGCGGTCTCACAGACGCTGTCGGCGCTCGGCTGCACCTACGGGCAGGGTTATCATTTTGCCCGCCCGCTCTCGGCGGAGCAGGCTTATCAGTTGCTGGTCGCGCCGAGCAACTGATCGGTAACGCGATCGGCGATCTGCGCGGTGCGCGCCACATCCGGAAAGCCCTCCGCGATCCAGCAGGTTTCGATCTCCCGCAAGGCGCGCGCGACGTCAGGACCACGCGCGATGCCGCGCGCTACCAGATCGCCGCCGCCGATTGGGAGGCGCGGGGGCGACCAGCCGTGCAGCTCGTCAACGGCGGCGCCCGCGAGCAGCAGGCGATCGAGGGCGATGGCAGGGCCCACGCGATAAGCGAGCGCGCGGGCGCCTTCTGTACCCGCGCCGTCATGCGCCGCCACCAGCCGCGTGCGATCCGCATTGGACAGCCGGAGCCTGGCCCCGACTCCGTCCGCACTGTCCGGCGTGATCAGCGCGGCAAGGCGGCGAATGGCGTCGGGCGCGACGTCGGCATTCGCCTCCGCCTCGGCGAGCGCGGCAAGCGCGGCGACGTCGGCGATCTCCGGCAAGACCGGTCGGAAGATGCCGCGCTCGACCATCAGCGCAACGACCGGCACGGCGCCCTTTGCCACCAGCAGCTTCCGCAGCTCGGCAGCGATCCGTTCACGCGAGAGCGCCATGAGATCGTTGGCGCGATCGGTGCAGGCGTCCAGCCCGGCTGGATCAGGCGTGTCGCCAAAGCGCGCATGGAAGCGGAAGAAACGCAGGATCCGCAGGTGATCCTCGGCAATACGGCGATAGGGGTCTCCGATGAACCGCACCCGCCGCGCGCCCAGATCGTCGAGCCCGCCGAACCAATCAGACAGCGCGCCTGAGATCGGATCGGCGTAAAGCGCGTTGATGGTGAAATCGCGGCGGGCCGCATCGGCTTGCCAATCATCGGTGAAGGCAACTTGCGCGTGGCGTCCATCTGTCGCGACGTCGCGCCGCAACGTCGTGACTTCCACGACGGTGCCAGAGGATACGGCCGTGATCGTGCCGTGCGCGATGCCGGTCGGGATGGCCTTGATCCCGGCGGACGTCAGCCGCTTGACCACCTCTGCCGGAGGGTGGCTGGTCGCGATGTCGATATCCGCGACGGCAAGGCCGAGCAACGTGTCGCGTACGGCTCCGCCGACATAGCGCGCTTGGCCCTCCCGAGCGCCGAGCGCTTCAGCCAACGCGTCAAGTCCGGGAAGCGCCCGCCATGGTGCGGGCGGCAGGATCACGCGCTCCACCGCAGCCGACGCGCCAGATTGACGATCATCGCGGCCGTTGCGCCCCAGATCCGCCGATCATCCCACAGGATCTCGTAATAGCGCCGCTCACGCCCCTCCCATTGGGTGCGCGCCTCCACGTGATTCCTGCTGTCCAGCAGGAAATCGAGCGGGACCTCGAACACGCTGGCGACCTCAGCCTCCGATGGGCGAAGCGTCAGATCGGGCGGCACCACGCCGACGATCGGCGTGACGGTGTAGCCGGTCACGGTCTGATAGCGGTCCGCTTCGCCGACCACCGTCACGGCAGAGGGCGGGAGTGCGATCTCCTCGTCTGCTTCGCGCAACGCCGCGGTTACGGCGTCCTCACCAGGATCGACGCGGCCGCCCGGAAACGCAACCTGGCCGGCGTGCCGCCGCAGCGTTTCGGTTCGCTGCGTCAGGATCACGCCGGGACGCGGGCGATCAGTTACTGGCACGAGCACCGCCGCCGGCGTCAAACTGTCGCCGGTCGCAAGCGCCACATCGCCATGGTCGCCGGCCAGGAGGATGGTCTGCTGCGCCATGCCCTCGGTCAGCGCCAGGCCGAGCCGGTCGACCAGCGAACTCACGGGGCGATCGGAAAAAAGGCGCCGGCGCTCCAGACGCCCGGCGGATCTTCGTCACCGGCAAGCGCGCGCTCGGCAAGCTCGTAATAAATCGAGCGCGCGATCAGCGCCTCCAAACCGCCGCGGACATGCACATAGGGATGGGGGCCATCCTCACGCTCCACGAAGCGCAGCGGGTGTTCGGCGGACGCCGTCACCAACTCACCCGTATTCAGCCGAAACGCCAGCGTGGATCCTTGTCCCTCGCCTTCTGCCTTCAGCTCCACGGCAACGAACGGCGCGTCCTCGACCTCGATGTCCAGCTTTTCAACCGGGGTGACGAGGACGTAGCCGCCGTCCGCCTCGCGGCGCAGGATCCGGCTAAAGGCGCGGACCATCGCCGGCCGTCCGATCGGCGAGCCTTGATGATACCATGTGCCGTCGCGCGCGATGCGCATGTCGCTATTGCCGCAATGATCGGGGTTCCAGCGCTCGACCGGCGGCAAGCGATCGGCCTCTGCGAGGCGCGCGATGTCGGCGATGGTCAGCGTTTCGAAATCGGGTGTCGGCGCCATGGGCATGCTCCCGACGTAGGGACGGGGGGCGCCGGCGTAAAGGATCAGACGCGGCGGGACGTGTCCGGTCCGATCGATCCTTCGCCCGCGGGTACGCCGTCGCCCCTGGCGAGCAGCCGGTGGCGCTCTACCGGGCCGGGCAAGCGCCACCGGCCGGTGCGCGCCGCGTCGAAGCCGAAGAAGCGGCCGTAATATTCGGGATCGCCGATCAGCATCAATGGCTCGTCCGGCACTCGCGCGAGCGCGCCGGCGACGAGCTGACGCCCGATCCCGTCGCGCTGCCGCTCCGGAACGACGGCGACCGGACCCACGAGGATAAGAGCGATCTTCCGGCCATCATCGCCGCTGAACAGCACCGGCCAGAGTTGGATCGTCCCGAGGAGGGCGTCGTTCTCGATTGCCGCAAGGCTGGCCCCGGGGAGGGCACGCACGCCGGCGCGCAGGCGATAAGCGGTCCGGCCATGGCGATCAGCACCGAACGCACGATCCAGCAGCTGCTCCACTGCGCCTTCTTCGACCCGTTCAAGCCCGATCAGTTCGATCACCGACGTCTCCCGCCCCGACGAGTTGGGGTGGCGCGCTCTAGCGAGTCGCAGTGGTAACGCAAGTGGCATGGCGCAGCGGTCGATGTGCCGCTAAGCGCGCGGCGTGGAAGACATGCTTGAACTCGAAGTGCACGACCTCGAAGTGCCGGTGCTGACCGGCGTCTATTCGGAGGAGACGCACCTGCCGCAGCCGCTGCGGATCTCACTCACCGTGCTGCTGGACGCGCCGGCGCATTTCGCGCCGGACACGCCGCTGTCAGCGTCCAAAAACTATCTCGATCTGAAACATGCGGCGACCGCCGCCTTGCCGCCGGGCGTGCATTTCACGCTGATCGAAGGCGTGGCGGATCATATCGCAGAAACGCTGTTCCTGCAGGATCCGCGCGTGCAGCGCGTCAAGGTGAAGATCGTCAAGCTGGCCATCGCCGAAGAAGGCGAATCGATCGGCATCACCTTGCTGCGGCACCGCCGCTGACGGCCGAATGACGCGGCAAGCGCGTCAGATTGCCGGCGCCGTTTGCCGCTCGCACGGTCCCAATTGTTCCAGAACGAAACGGTAATCCTCCTGGGCGACCGCAGCATCCGCCGGCTCCAAGGCCGAGGTGCTGCGCGGCGGCAGCTGCCGCGGCATGCTGCATGCCAGGCGATACCACAGCAGGGTGTCGCGCTGCGGCGGGCCGGCGGCGTCGTCGACGATCTCCGACAAGGCGACCGCCCAGCGAGGCTGCTCACCCGGGCGCCGCAGGATGTTCAACGATACCGGTCGATTGTCCTGGGTGGTAAGGAACACCTGGGTCTCGCCTTCGCCGGGGAGCGAGCCCGGCACATGGAACGCGTTGCCGACGCCGGTCACGACCGGCGGAGCATCGGCGGCAAGAACTTCGCCTGCGATGCGGCGGGTGAGCGCGTCGAGTTCTGGGGACCAGGCGCGTTGCGCCTGCGGGCCGACAAGCTGCACCTGACCGGCGCTACCCCCGACGGGACGGGCAAACAGCAGCACGCGCGACTTCTTGTAGCGCGGCTGCCGACCGCCGGGCCCGAGCGGGGCATCAAGGACATAGCCGAGCCGCGGCGGGATCGCGCCTGGCCCGCGGATCAGCGCGGCCACATCGGCTTCGACATAATAACGCACGAACCCCGGCGGCACGGCCGCTGCCTCTGCGCCCTTGATCCGCGTCGTGCTGGCAATCGTGGCGTCCACCACCAGCGGGGCACCGATCACGAGATCCGCCATCTCAACATAGGACGGGGCAGGGGCGTTGGTTGCGGCTGCCGGAAAAGCTTGTTGCGCGCTGACGCAGGCGGGCGTGCTGATCAAAAGTGCGCCCGCCAGCACCAGGTTACCAATAAAACGAAAGGCCATGCGTTTGGGTTATCCGATCAGCCGCTACTGATACAGAAATAAATCTCTTTTAGGACGATTGTACGTTTGTTGCGTCCGACAAAGCGTTTGCGTGTCGTTAAGGCTCAAGTTAGGAGTCGCGCGGTGCAAGGGTTCCGTTTAGCCCTTGCCGAACGGACCGGCACGCCCACTCCGCCCATGCGGGGGCCGTGGCAGGCCGCCCGGCCCCTTCGGGCCATAGGGATTAGGGAGTGCTTTTGCTGAATGGCCTACTCTGACCAGAAGATGAGCGGGAGCAAGGTCGTCGCGATTGTTATCGTGGCGCTTATCCATGCTGCTCTCGGCTACGCCTTCGTCACCGGCCTCGCGTTCCAGTACGTGAAAAAGGTGTCGGAGAAGTTGAATACGTTCGACGTTGAGGAACCACCGCCTCCGCCGCCGGACGAGCCGCCGCCGCCGCCGCCAGACGTTCCGATGACGCCGCCGCCCGTTGTGGCGCCGCCGCCGATCGTGTCCGCTCCGTCGGCTCCGGTAACGATCGCCACCGTGCCAACGCCGCCGCCGGTGTATGTGCCGACGCCGGTTGCGCCTCCCGCGCCTCCGCCTCCTGCTCCGCCGGCTCCGCCCGTCGTCAGCAAGGCCGCGGGTGCTAGGGGCAATCCTGCAGACTGGATCACGACGGACGATTATCCGCCGAGCTCGATTCGTGCCGAGGAAGAAGGCACAACCGTGATCAAGTGGACGATCAACGCACAAGGCAGGGTTGAAAACTGCGTCACGACCGAATCGAGCGGCTCCAGTGCCCTTGATCGTGCAGCGTGCGCCGCGCTGGCGCGCCGGGCCCGGTACACGCCGGCGACGGACGCAGCGGGTAACCCGATCGCGACCACACAAACGCGACGCGTCGTGTGGAAGCTGCCGCGGGACTGATCCAGGCTTAACAGAATTGCGCTTTTCAGAGGGAAACTAATCGAATGATCACCACCATCCTCGCCGCGGCCGCCGGCCCGGCCGCCCACGGCGGCGACAACCCGTACGGCCTGGGGGCTGCGCTCGAGCAGGGCGGCATCATCGCCCAGAGCACGTTCGGCATCCTCGTGCTGATGTCCGTCGTTTCGTTCTACATCATGTTCACCAAGCTCTTCGAGCAGCAGAAGATCATCAACCAGGCGAAGCGCGTCCGCGCATCGTTCTGGCAGACGAACTCGCTGCGCGAAGGTTCGGCGAAGCTGGAGAAGAACTCGGCCTACAAGCAGATCGTCGACGACGGCCTGCAGGCTCAGGATCAGCACTCCAAGCTGACCGATCCGGTTGAAGCGCATGACTGGCTGCACGGCTCGCTCGCGCGCTCGGAAGCGATGGTCAACTCGAAGCTGGGCACCGGCCTCGCGTTTCTCGCAACCGTGGGTGCGACCGCGCCGTTCATCGGCCTGTTCGGTACGGTTATCGGCATCTACCGCGCGCTCATCAAGATCGGTGCGGCTGGCCAGGCGTCGATCGACGCGGTCGCCGGTCCGGTCGGTGAGGCGCTGATCATGACCGCACTCGGTCTCGCCGTCGCCGTTCCGGCGGTGCTCGGCTACAACTGGCTGCAGCGTCGCAACAAGTCGATCGCGGAAGAGCTGTCTGCCTTCTCGAACGACGTGCTCGGCTACCTCGCCTCGAATGGTGCGGTGCGTCCGGCGCATGCCGGCGCGGCCAAGGCGGCTGCTGCCAAGCCGGTCGGCACCACCACGGCCGGCCAGGCCGGTGGCGTGCAGACGACCCGCTCGTAATGGGGTAAAGCGGGGCTGCCGTGTTGGCAGCCCCGCCACCTTTCCCGGCCGGATCACCGGCGGGAACGAAGACATAGGATAGCCTGACTTATGGCGATGAGCGCTGGCGGAGGTTCCGCCGATGACAAACCGATGTCGGACATCAATACGACCCCACTCGTGGACGTCATGCTGGTGCTCCTCATCATCTTCCTGATCGCGGTGCCGGTCGTGATCCAGACGGTTCCGGTGAAGCTGCCTCAGGTGCGCTTCGACCCGACCACCACCAAGCCCGAGAACGTGTCCCTTTCGATCTCGACCAAGCCGGACGGCGCTTGCGCTGTTTACTGGGGCATGACGCCGGTGACGCAGCAGGAGCTGCTGGACCGCGCGGTTGCCAAGCTGCGGGCTGAGATCGAGCGCCAGGGCGGCGTCAACGCTCCCGGCCTCGAACTGCCCGAAGCGCATGTGCGCGGCGACGTGAACGTGCCGTGGAAGTGTGTGGCAGGCGCGATCTACAACATGCAGATGGCAGGCTTTGCGCGCGTCGGCTTCATTTCCGAACCGCCGCCGGGATCTGGCGTCGAGCGTCTGTAAGCATAGCCACCAGGAGTAATCGATATGGCAATGAGTGGCGGCAAAGACGATGGCGAGCCGATGATGGAGATGAACACGACGCCGTTGATCGACGTCATGCTCGTTCTCCTCATCATGTTCATCATCACCATCCCGATCCAGACCCACGCGGTGAAGGTCGACCTTCCGGTGAATGACCCAAATGCGCCGAAGTCCCCGGTCGATCCGCAGAAGAACAAGATCACCATCGCTGTTGATGGTACGACGAGCTGGAACGGGGCCCCGGTCGATGCGGTGCGTCTGCGCCAGTATCTCGACGTGGCGGCAGCCATGAACCCGGAGCCGGAACTGCACTTCCAGCCGGATCCGCAGGTTCGTTACGACGTGGTCGATCAGACGCTGGCGGTGGTCCGTCGGTCGAACGTGACCAAGCTCGGCTTCATCGGCAACGAGCAATATTACCGCGAATTCTGATCGCGCGAGCGATTGAAAGCGCCACGGGCGGTCCGAAAGGACCGCCCTTTTTTTATGCGTTCGCCGGAGGAAACTAGCGCATTCGGGCGCCGAGTTCGTCCGGAGACTTGCATTCGGCAAGCGCTCGTGAAATACCGGTGTCATAAAACGGTAACGTCAATGTAGCGTCACAGTCATTTGGGAGACGGTTTATGCGCATCATGTTGTTCCTGAGCCTGGCTGCAGGTCTTGCGGCGCCGGCCCTGGCGACCGATCGTACCGGCTATAAGGCGATTGCGGCTGGCGATTATCAAAAGGCCGAGGAGACACTGCTCGTCGAGCGGCGGATCTTTCCGCGCCGACCGGAACTGATGATCAACCTCGCCACGGTCTACGCCCGCACCGGGCGCGTCGCCGAGGCTGCGGCGCTGTATCGGGCAGCGATGCAGGTAGAGCCGGTCGAGATGATGTTGCCTGATGGGATGGTGTCTTCGTCCCACGAAGTGGCGCAGCGCGGCGTGAACAACCTGAGTCGGGTGACCCTCGCCGTCCGCTGATCGGATAGGCTTTCGACTCTGCTGAGGGCGGCGGGGACGCGGTGAGCAACGCCGCGCTCCTGAGCCTCCCTATTTGGACGGCTGACCTGATGGGTCGATAAGCCTTGTCTGGGCTGGCGGGCACGAGGCGGGTGCAGCGGTTCGCGATAGTTGCGACCGCTCTGCGACTCAAGTTTACTGAACCCGGAGTCCGGATCACCTGCTCCCTGTATGCTCGGCGGGGAACGCGTCAGGTGCGCCCTTTGTAGGAGTCGCGGCTGGCATCTGGCGTGCGGCTGAAGCGCTAAGATTCGCTTGCGGGCTGATCCCTTGTGAGACGAGAGAAACCGCGGTCCGTGCGCCCTGCACTCGCTGCTTCTTCCGTTCGGATCTTCATACAGCAGAGCCGGCTGGCGCGGGGTCCTCCTGATCGCGCCGCGACGCACCCGGTCCGCTTACGGGGCGTCGCGTTTCTCCTTCAACAGCGCGTCTCGGTACTCGCTGAAGCGAGGCCTCGCGACGGTGCCACGACTTTTCCGGTATGCTGACATGCGCGGTCTGTTTCTACTCTGACGTCGCGTCTTTGTGCTGGTTCACGCAGCGCGGTCGTGATGGTGCCATGACTTACCCTGTGGGCTGATAGGCGTGACCCGTTTCTCATCTGGATTCGCGTCTGGGTGCTGACTGACGCGGGGTCGTCTGCAGGGTGAAGGGACCTACCCGGTGCGCCGACAAACCCCGGGGAGTTTCTTCTCCAAGGTCCCATCTGGCGCACAACCGTTATGGCTGGTGCGGGCTCCCCTCAAGGTGCGGGTCTTGCTTGTCGATCCCCCGAGTATCTGGTTGCGCAAGGGAGGCTGATGGCCAGCGAGGACGGCGCCCCGCTTACTTGCTACCTCGGTTCTGCGCGAGGGTGGCGCTTGGGGTCTGGACGCCGCGCGGGCGCGGTTTGTTAACTGGACTAAGGTGTGTGTCTTGGCGTCCGCACTCGATGTACGCCTCATGGCAATCGCCGGAGCGCGTGTTGGCGAAAAGCCGCAAAGTGACAGTGCGGATTTCAAGGCGGCCGCACGTTTATAGGCAGCGCGGCCCTGAGACCTTCGGCCGTTCCGCTTGCTCCTCCGGAGGTGAGGATCGGCCGATCACGAACCTCTTGATTTCGCGGATCGTTGACGCATTTTTCACCTTCGGCGCGTTATGATCTGTCCGTGCTTCTAGCCGAGCACTTCTCTCCCTAGTTTCTCGCCCTCTAGCCAGGGCAACTGGCCGCCTGCTCACGCGGGCGGCCATTTTTCTGAGCGCCATATTCTTGCATCCGCCTCCCGATAGGCCTAGCGGCCGCGCGATCATGTCCAGCGATCAGCCTTCTGCCGTCGTCCTTGTATCCGGCGGCCTCGACTCGATGATCTCGGCTGCGCTCGCGCGCGAAGCCGGGCACCAGATCTTTGCGCTGTCGATCGATTACAATCAGCGGCACCAAGTGGAATTGGCGGCTGCCCGACGGATCGCTCGCGCACTGGGTGCCGTGCGGCACGTGGTGTTGCCGATCGACCTGTCTGCGTTCGGCGGCTCTGCGCTGACCGCGGAGATCGATGTGCCGAAGGATGGTGTCGGCGGCGACATCCCGGTCACCTATGTGCCGGCGCGCAATACCGTTTTCCTGAGCCTTGCCCTGGCATGGGCCGAGGCCGCCGGCGCACGCTCGCTCTACATCGGCGTCAATGCGCTGGACTACTCGGGTTACCCCGACTGCCGTCCGGAGTTTATTGCCGGTTTCGAGCGCCTTGCCGAGCTCGCCACCAAGGCCGGGGTTGACGGGGAGGCGTTCCGGATCCACGCGCCGCTCCAGCATATGACCAAGGCCGATATCGTGCGCGAAGGCACGCGGCTGGGGCTCGATCTTGGGCTGAGCTGGTCCTGCTACGACCCGACGCCCGCGGGCACGCATTGCGGCTTGTGCGATAGCTGCCGGATTCGTCATAAAGGCTTCGAGGACGCGGCGATCGCTGACCCTACGATCTACGCGGTCACGCCGCCGGCGCCCTGACATGAGCTATGCCGTCAAGGAAATGTTCCTGACGCTCCAGGGGGAGGGCGTCCAGGCTGGGCGGCGCGCGGTGTTCGTGCGCTTTGCCGGCTGCAACCTGTGGTCCGGGCGTGAGCAGGATCGCGCGCGTGCGATCTGCCGCTTCTGCGATACCGACTTCGTCGGGGTGGACGGGCTTAGCGGTGGGCGTTTTGCCGATGCGCAGGGGCTGGCCGACGCTGCCGTTCAGATGTGGAGCGGCGGCGAGGAGGCGCGCTTCGTCGTGCTTACCGGCGGCGAGCCTATGCTGCAGGTGGACGACGCGCTCATCGATGCGCTGCACGCGGCAGGGTTCTTCATCGCCATTGAGAGCAACGGCACGATCCCGGTTCACCCCGGTATCGATTGGGTGTGCATTAGCCCTAAGGCGGGCAGCGAAATAGTGCAGCGTAGGGGCAACGAGCTGAAGCTGGTGTGGCCGCAGCCCGGCAGCGATGTGACCGCGATGGAAGGGTGGGACTTCGCGCATCTTCTGATCCAGCCGCTGGACGATGCCAATGCAGCCGCCAATCAGGAGGCGGCGATGGCACTCGTCATGGAGCGGCCACGCTGGCGCTTGTCGTTGCAGACCCACAAGTTGCTAGGGCTGCGCTGATTGTCGACGGCGGGACGCGCCGCCCTGCGGCATTTGCGCGCGGGTCGATATCGCGATCGACCGAGTCTTCCTGAACAGGTGAGTCTCCGTTGGTCCAGGGGCACTCAGCCCCGCTTCTTCAGGCCGTGAAGCTTGTGCCACAGGTAGAAGCCGCCACCTGCCACTAGGACCAAGCCGATGGCGAGATCGGCCTGGTGGAAGAACGCCTTCAGCCGCGGATCATTGTTCCACGACTCGCCCAGCTGGACGCCGATCCACGCGAGCAGATAGCAGAACGGCCACGAGCCAACGAACGTGTAGACGTGAAACGGGATCAGCTTCATGCGTGCCACGCCCGCCGGAAAGGCGATAAAGGTGCGGATGATCGGCAGCATGCGCCCGATCAGAATCGCGGCAGCGCCCCACCGATTAAAGAAGCGATCGGCGAGGTCGAGTTCGCCCGGCCCCACGAGGACATATTTGCCCCACCGCTCCGCCAGGGGGCGGCCGCCGCGCTTGCCGATCTCATAAGCGACGACCGAACCGACATTGCAGCCGAACGCACCCGCCGTAGCCGCGAGATACAGGTTCATTTCGCCTGTGGAAACCAGGTAGCCGGCGAACGGCATGATGATCTCCGAGGGCAGCGGGATGCATGCGCTCTCGATCGCCATCAAAAGGACGATGCCCCAATAGCCGCCCGCGCGGATCACGCCGACCGTGAAGATGGCAAGCGCAGCGATGATTTTCTCGAACATGGTGATGGGCTTTGGCGGCTGGCAGGGCCGATGGTCAATCGCGGATTGCGTGAACTGCGCACGGCATCGTCTCGCATTGCTGCGCCGTGGTCGGCCGGCCCACGCGTTCGCCGGTCTGAATGTAGATAAGGCTCAGGCCGCTGCGACCTTGGCAAGGCGGAGGTCTTCGACGAACCGGGCGAACTCGGTCGTCCGCGCCGCTTCGTCCGGGAGGCGGAGGAGGTAACTGGGGTGGACCGTGATCCATGCTTCGCCGCCGTCGCCGGGGAGGCGCTGCGCCCGCCCGCGCTCGCGGCTGATCGTCAACACCTTGCCGAACAGCGAGCGCGCGGCTGTCGCACCCAGTGCCACCGTCACCTTTGGTCGGACGAGCATCTGTTCCTGCTCGATCCACCAGCGACATGCCTCGATCTCGCTGCCGTCGGGCTTGGCGTGAATGCGCCTTTTGCCGCGCGGCTCGAATTTGAAGTGCTTCACCGCGTTGGTGACATAGGTCTGCGATCGGTCGATGCCCGCTTCGCCGAGCGCGCGATCAAAGAGCTGCCCGGCGGGGCCGACGAACGGGTGACCCGCAAGATCCTCCTGATCGCCGGGCTGTTCGCCGACGAACATGATGCTAGCGGAGACGGGGCCCTCACCGAAGACCGTCTGCGTAGCATGCTTGTACAAGTGGCAGCGGGTGCAGCTCATCGCTTCTTCCCGCAGCGCCTCCCAGGCGATCTCGCTATTGCCGCCCGGCAGCTCGCGTGCCTTTGCAATCATGCCGCTCTCCCGCGCCTGCGCTGATGCCAGCAACTGCGGCACCAACGCGGTCTCCGGCATGTTTTTCCAATATTTGCGCGGCATTTCCTTGAGCATGGCGCCGACCTTCACCCGTGCTGGATTGAAGGTGGACGCGTAATAGGTCTTCCAAACCTCCTCCGTCGGATCCCCTTCCGGGGCGTCGGCCTTGCTCGCGCCCGGCCCCTCACGGAGCGCCGAACCGTCCCAGTGCAGCGACAGTTCGGGCGTGAGGATCGACCAGCGCATGCTCGCGAAGCGATTGACGAAGAAGGCCGCATTGGCGCGCAGGATGTGGTGCTCGGGTTCGAACCACGCCACGTAGCGGCTGGCCTCCTCCTCCGGCACCTCACGAAAGCGCAGAAAGGCCCGCATCTTGTGGATGTCGCGTCGGACGTGTTTGGCGAGCCCCTCCAGGCGGCGCACCAGAGGATCGGCGTGATCCTCGATCAGTCCCTGCTCGCGGCGCAAGCGTGAAAGCAGCGTGTAAAGCAGGGCAAACCGCTCGGGATCGCGATGGAGGATCGCGTCGCGCGCCAGGTCGATGAACGCGCGCGGCACCTTGAATGCGGCGTCCACTGGATCATGCCGCGGTGTCGCCGTGGCGGCGAACAGATCGCCCGCTTGGCTGCCGACCTGCCACACGATGTCATCCGGCGGCACGCTGGCCGCGATCAGACCGCGCGCCGCATCACGCCACGCGTCGAAATCATCCGGCTCCGGCAGGGTAACAAGCCGCATGGCGGGCGTTCAGTCGCGCTCGTCGCTGCCCGGGGGATGGTCACGCGCGATCTCAAGCTCCGCGGGCTTTCGCTCTTCGTAGGTGTCGGCCATTTTCGCCTCGGTGGCGTCGTCCAGTTCCTGGTCCGCTGCCGGGAACATGTCCGCCTCCTCTTCGTCGATGTGATGTTCGTAGCGGTGTCGCATGTGCGCGAACCGCTCCTCCCACTCAGTCGAGGCGAACGGCAGATTCATCAGCTCGCCGAGCAGATCGTCGACTTCCTTGTGCTCGGACACGGAGTGTCGGGCGTCATCGCGTAGGTCGGGATTGCCGAGCATCACCGCATAGAGCGACTCTTCTTCGGCGGCGGCGTGGCTCTGCAGTTCCAGGCGGAACTGCTCGAACAGGGCGCGACGCTCTGGCGTATCGCCGCTCCGGTCGCCCAATTGCTGCAGCATCACGCGCTGCTTGTCGTGATCAGCCTTCAGGGCACGATAGATCTGCGGTTCGGACATGGTGCGCTCCTCGCTCTGTGCGGGAGAACCGGTGGCGTCGATGCGGGTTGCTGTTGCGATCTGTTTTCAGGCCGGGAGCGCTGCGTCGCGGGGCCGCTGATCGGCGACGGCAGCCTCTGCCTGCGCCAGCGCGCGGGCATCATCGACATCCAGCCACCACGCCTCCCCAATGTCCACGGCATGGGCATCACCGGTGGCAGCAAGTGCCTCGACCCCGGCGGAGATCGAGCCGGCGCCGCCACGTGCGATCACGTCGCGTAGTGCCGAGTGAAACCGCCCGTCCACGGCGAAGATGCCGCAATCGAACGAGTCGTAATCCGGCAGGTGTTTGCCGATCGCGACGATCCGATCGCCGTTTGTGCGAACACGCGTCACGTCGTCCAGATCGATCAGAGGATTGTCGAGGCGGCGATCGATTGCGAGCGCCAGCGGCACGGCGGGCGCGGCGATCATGCGTGCAATAATGGCGGGCTCGCACAGATGATCGGCCATCATCAGCAAGTGGCGCTCGGGCCCGATCGCGCCGGCACCGGTCAGCACGGAATAGCCGTTCGGCAAATTCCAGTCCGCCGTGGTGACGCAGGTTATCGTCGGGTCGAGTTCATGGAGAAACGCTTGGAGGCGGTCGCCCTCATGGCCGATTACAACGGCAAAGCTTGTCGCACCGCCCGCCCGCGCGGCCGCGATTACCCTGGCGATCATCGGAACGCCAGCGATGCTGGTCAACGGCTTGGACGGTGAAACCTCGCGCAGCCGGCTGCCAAGGCCGGCTGCTACGATGAGCGCTTTCAATGAAGGAGCGCCTTTTTCTTACTCGGCAGCGAGCGGCGGCGCCGCCTGGATGAAATCGTTGGTGAGCTGCGCTGCGATATCGTCGGTGAATTGCTCGGGCGGGTGCTTGCAGAAGAAGGCCGAGGGGCCCGTCAGCGCGCCTGCGATGCCACGTTCCAGACCGAGCTTCACGCAGCGGATCGCGTCCACAACGACCGCGGCCGAGTTTGGGCTGTCCTCGACCGAAAGGCGAAGCTCGAGGTTCATCGGAACGTCGCCGAACAGATTGCCCTCGAGACGGAGGAAGCACAGCTTGTTGTCGTGGAGCCAGGGAATGTAGTCCGACGGGCCAACGTGAATGTTCTCGTCCGCCAGCCGCTCCGAAAGTACGGCCTGAACCGCTTCGGTCTTGGACTCCTTCTTGCTCGACAGCCGGTTGCGATCGAGCATGTTCATGAAGTCGGTGTTGCCGCCGGTGTTCAGCTGATAGGTGTGATCGATCGTCACGCCGCGCTGGTTGAACAGGTTAGACAAAACGCGGTGAACGATGGTGGCACCAACCTGGGCCTTCACGTCGTCGCCGATGATCGGCAGGCCGGCGTCCGCGAACTTCTTTTCCCACTCGGGCCGGCTGGCGATGAAGACCGGCATGCAGTTCACGACGCCGACGCGCGCCTCGAGCGCGCATTCCATGTAGAATTCGGTCGCTTCCTGGCTACCGACCGGCAGAAAGTTGACCAAGATCTCGGCGCCGGACTCCTTCAGCGCCTGTACGATCTCTGCTTTGGTGGCGTCGCGGCTATCGTCCATTTCGAAGCCGCGGTCGTTGGCCGCGGTGAGCATGTGGGGCGCAACGCCGTCCAGCCGGACGCCCATCTGCACGACGGTGCCTGTCTCGGGGACGTCCGCATGGAACACCTTGGTGCAGTTCGGCTTGGCGAAAATCGCCTTGCCGAGATCGAGCCCGACCTTGCGCGAGTCGACGTCGAACGCCGCCACGAACTCCAGATCCGAGACACGGTAGCCGCCGATTTCTTCGTGGATCAGGCCATGCGCGGTGTTGCTGGCGGCATAGTGATATTTGCCTTGTACCAAGCTTGATGCGCAATTGCCGATGCCGATAACCGCCACCTTGATCGTCGCCATTCTGTAGAACCCCAAAGGACCAGAGCTAAGCCCCGGCCATGACAATTGATTTGCAGCGTCGTGACAGATGCGCGACTTCTGTCAAGCGACCCGTGTGGATGCTAGGGGGAACGCAAGGGGACGCAGAAAGTGACGACCATGGACGTGCGAGCGACAGTGACGGGAAAGCCGCGCGAGCTGCAGGGCTTTCTGAACCGCACGATCTACCATCCGGCGGCGCGCCGTTTGGCCGGCGTTCTGGTGCCAACTCCGGTAACGCCGAACATGGTTTCCGTCTTCGGCGCCGTGATGGTGATCACGGCCGGCGTACTTTACGCGCGGGTCGGCACCACCGCGGCGGTGCTCGCAGGCTTTGCCACTCACCTGCTGTGGCATGTTGTGGACGGCGCCGACGGCGACCTGGCGCGCCTGACAGGGCGGGCGAGCGCAAGCGGCGAGGTGGTCGATGGCTTGTGCGACTATGGAGGTCACGTCGCTTTATATGTGCTGCTGGGCAGCGCGTTGGATGATGTGATCGGCAGCCTCGCATGGGTGCTGGCGGTTGGCGCTGGCGTCTCGCGGGTCGCGCAGTCGGTGTTCGCCGAAAGCTCGCGGCGGAGTTATCAATGGTGGGCCTATGGCGTGCCGTGGCTCCAGCAACAGCGCGCCGGACCTACAGGGATCGGCGGCGCGCTGGGCCGACTTTACCTTGCCGTTTCCGGCGTGCTGACCGGTGCGACCGCCAGGATCAATGCCGTGGTCTCCAGCGCGGAGGTGGACCCCGCAGAACGGCAGCGCATCGGGCGGCTCGCCCGAGAGGCCGCGCCTTCTTTTCTGTTGCTGCCCGGCACGCTGGGCGCCAACCCGCGCACCATTATTCTGGGGCTCAGCATGATGGCCGGCAGCCCCATCTGGTTCTTTCTCGTGGAGATCACCGTGCTCAACCTGTTGCTCGTCACCGGTATCGCGCGCCAGCACGCGCAATGCCGCCGCCTTGTTGACCTGATCGGGCGGGGACGGAACTGATGGCCGGCTTGTGGTTCGAGCAATTCTCGGTCGGGCAGCGCTTCGTTCATGAGATCCGCCGCACGGTGATCGAGGCGGACAACATGCTGTTTTCCGCGCTCACCTATAATCCGGCCGCGCTGCACATCGACCATGCCTATGCGGCGACGACGGAATTCGGGAGGCCGCTGGTGAACTCCTTGTTCACGCTGGGGCTGGTGATCGGGCTCAGCGTGCAGGACACGACATTCGGCACCACCATTGCCAATCTCGGCATGACCGAGACCACATTCCCCAAGCCGGTTTTCGCCGGCGATACGATCCGCGTCGAAACTGAAGTGCAAGCATTGCGCCCGTCGTCATCACGGCCGGGGCAGGGGATTGTCACCTTCGAACATCTCGGTCTCAACCAGCGCGACGAGGTGGTTTGCCGCACGCTGCGCGCCGCGCTGATGATGGGCAAACCCGCTTGACGCGGAACCAGCAAACTATCCTGCCGTTCCGATAACGAAACGGGAGACGAATATGATTCGCTTGACGATGACGGCTGGCTTGGCGGCCTGCGTGCTCGGGCTGAGTGCGTGCAACGAGGGCAAGCTGGAAACCGGCGCCCCCGTCGCAGGCGGCGCCACCGCGGTTGCGCCGCTGCGCACGTCCGCGGGCGCAGATGTGGGCCGGGCGACGGCCACCGAGGTCAACGGTGGCTTGCGGCTGACCGTGGATGTGAAATCGATGCCGCCGGGCACGCACGGCGCGCACGTCCATACGACCGGTCGCTGCGACGCGCCCGGCTTCGAGACGGCGGGCGGCCACTGGAACCCGACGGAGATGAAGCACGGCACGATGAACCCACAAGGCCCGCATTTTGGGGATGTGCCGAACCTGATTGTCGATTCAGGCGGGCGCGGCACGGTTGCTGCGACCGTTCCGGGCGCCACCATGGCCGGTCTGCTCGATGCGGATGGCGCAGCGTTCGTGGTTCATGCCGGGCCGGACGACTTGAAGACCGATCCGTCCGGAAACAGCGGCGGCAGGATCGCCTGCGGCGTGTTCCAGCCGTCCTGACATCAAAGGGGGTTGTCACTTGCGGGCAGCCCCTTCCGTCCACGACCTGCTGGGATTCAACCGGCGTTAGTCCTTGCGCGTAAGGCTGACGCCGTAAAGCTCCATTCGGTGATCGACGAGACGGAAGCCCAGCCGCTCCGCGATCTGCTTTTGCAGCAGTTCAAGCTCCGGATCGACAAACTCGATGACCTTGCCTGTCTCCACATCGATCAAGTGATCGTGATGCGCCTCAGGCGAAGGCTCGTACCGCGCGCGGCCATCGCCGAAGTCGTGGCGATCGAGGATGCCGGCCTCTTCGAACAAGCGCACGGTGCGATAGACGGTCGCGATTGAAATGCCGGGATCGATCGAAGAAGCGCGTTCGTACACCTTCTCCACGTCAGGATGGTCATCCGCCTCGGAAAGCACGCGGGCGATCACCCGACGCTGTTCGGTGATGCGCAGGCCCTTTTCCTGGCAGAGCGCTTCAAGGTCGATCTTGCGTGGCATCTCGCCCATGTAGTCCGGCGCGCCTGTTGCGAAAAGCGTAAACGACTCGCAACAACTTCAGGTCAAAGCGATCGAATAACTGTGGGCATCGTGGACCTCGCCGGCCTTGCCCCGATAATAGCCGCGGCGCTCCCCGCACTTGGCGAAGCCATGGGTGCGATAAAGGTCGATCGCGCCATTGTTTGCTCGCACCTCCAGGTGGACCCGAACGGCACCACGCCCGCGCGCCTCGGCCAGGATGCTGCGGAGCAGCGCAGAGCCGACACCCTGCCGGCGCCAAGCGGGCGAAGTCGCCAGCAGCAGCAATTCCGCCTCGTCGACGATGGCGCGGGACAGCGCGAACCCTGCGACCTCGCCGTCCACTCGTGCGAGCGTCAGCCATACGCCGGGCATGCCGAGGATCCCGAGCAGCTGGCTGCGTGTCCATGCTTCCCCGAAACGCGGATCAAAGGCGCTCGCCACCACCTGCTCAACGGCGGCAATGTCTCCAGCGGAACCCGTCGCCAGTTCGACGATGCGTAGCCGCGTGCTCATGACGGGAGCTTGGCATCCGGCGCCCGGCCGTAAAGCGGGCGGGGCGGCAATGCCGCGAGTTCGGGAGGAAGCAAGTGCGCCTTGGCCGCTTCTGGCAGGGCTTCGCGCACCGCAAGCGAAGCATCCAATTGCGTCAGCCACCGCACGCCGTTGCCGACCGCCGTCCTGCCCGCCAGTGCCGCAAGCGCCGCTTCGGGCCGCAGCGAGGCGAGCGGCTCGGTCGGCATCAGCGGCGAGGCGGCAAACCCTTGCATGAAGACCTCACCGTGCCCGCCTTCCAGCACAACCGCAAGCGGCGCGGTTTCACCATCAGAGACGGCCGCGGCGGCGATGAGCGCCAGCGAGGAATAGCCGCGGACCGGGACGCCCCAACCGAGCGCGAGGCCGCGCGCGGCCGCGATGCCGACGCGGATGCCCGTGAAGCTGCCCGGGCCGACATCGACGACGATTTCCTCGGCGCGCCCGCCGCCCGGCAGTTCGGCAATCATGGGCACGAGCCGCTCGGCATGGCCGCGGCCAACCACCACATGGTTGGCCGCCACCACACGCTCACCTTCGAGCAGAGCAACGGAACAGGCGGCAGTGGCGGTATCGATAACAAGCGTGCGCGGCATCACGCCCCTTTGCGCGCCGTGCGCAGCGGCTCAACCCTTTTCATCAACGGGCGCTTTGAATTGGCCGGCGATCAGGCGATCCGGTTGAACTTTTCGAAAGCGGGCCGCGGGCTGCGGTCGAAGATGGTCGCAGGATCGCCGTAACCCAGCGTCGAGATGAAGTTGGTGCGCACGCCAGGCTGATCGGCGAAAAAGGCCTTGTCGACCTCACCACCGTCGAACCCGCTCATCGGACCGGTGTCGAGCCCCAGCGCCCGCGCCGCCAGGATGAAATAGCCGCCTTGGAGCGAGGAATTGCGGAATGCCGATGCCTCGCGCAGCTCCGCATTACCATCGAACCAGCTCTTCGCGTCCGTGTGTGGGAACAGCTCTGGGAGATGCTCGTGGAAATTCACGTCCATGCCGATCACGACCGACACGGGCGCCTTGCGGATCTTGTCCGCATTGCTGTCACTGGCACAGGCGGCAAGCTTCTCCTTCGCCTCCTGGCTGACGCACCACACGAGGCGGGCTGGAAGTTGGTTCGCGCTCGTCGGCCCCATCTTCATCAAGTCCCAGAGGGCGCGCAGCTGGTCTTCGCTCACCGGCTGATCGGTGAAGCCGTTATAGGTCCTGCCAGAGCGGAACAGCTGGTCCAACGCAACATCGTCGAGCGGTGCGGCCATGGTATTTCCCCTTGCTTCAGTGATGAGGCGCAGGCCGAGCGCACGCGCCTGTTCGGCTCGCTATGCGGCGTTGACCTGCTTCGGCGATCCGCCGATCAGACTGCCCGTACTTCGGTGACTTCGGGCACATAATAGCGCAGCAGCTGCTCAATGCCGTTCTTCAGCGTCGCGCTGGAGGACGGGCATCCCGCGCAGGCGCCCTGCATGCGGAGGAACACCTTGCCCTTGTCAAAGCCCCGATAGACGATGTCACCGCCGTCATTCGCCACCGCCGGGCGGACGCGGGTATCGATCAGGTCCTTGATCTGCGCCACGATCTCCGCGTCGGCGGGATCATCGGCGAAGGTTTCCTCGGCGGCGGGCACGGAGAAATCGGCCGAAGGACGGAACAGCGGCATCTGCGCGGTGAAGTGATCCATCAACAGGGCAAGCACGTCCGGCTTAACGTCGCGCCAATCGCTGCCTGGTGCGATCGTGACCGAGATGAAGTCGCGGCCGAAGAACACGCCGCTGACATCGCCCAGATTAAACAAGGCGTTGGCAAGAGGCGATGCCTCCGCTTCCTCCGGCGTAGCGAAGTCGCGCGTGCCGGCATCCATGACGATGCGGCCGGGCAGGAACTTCAGCGTGGCCGGGTTCGGTGTCGGTTCGGTCTCGATCAGCATGGATTGCATGTGGCGTGCCGCAACGAGGCGATCAAGCGCGCAGGTGGAAAGGAAAGGTTTCCGGTCGCGCAGTGCCGCTCCGTCCGATAGCGAGTGATCATGGACGCCCCACGCATTTCGCCGGCCGCGGCGCGGCGCATCGCTTTATCGGCGCAGGGGTTCGGTATGCGCCGGCCGGAGCGGGTGACGCAGGGGCATCTGCGGCGAACGCTGGACCGGCTCGCGCTGCACCAGATCGACAGCGTCAACGTGCTTGCCCGTGCCCATTACCTGCCGGCCTTTTCGCGCCTTGGAGCTTATGATCAAACGCTGTTCGATGCCGCCGCTTGGGGCCCCCGATCGCAGCGCCGGATGTTCGAATATTGGGCGCATGAGGCCTCGCTGCTCCCGCTCGATCTTCATCCGCTGTTGCGCTGGCGCATGGAGCGGGCGGACCGCGGGCTTCTCCGCTCAGCCGGGATGCGGAGCTTCGCCACCGAGCGCCGACCGGAAGCGATGGCGATCCTGGAGCGGATCCGCGGGGAGGGGCCGCTTGCCGCGTCGGATGTTGAGAGTAGTCGCACCGGTTGGTGGGCGTGGAGCGGCGCAAAGGCGGCGCTCGAATGGCTGTTCTACGCTGGCCATGTCACGACAGCGACCCGCCGTCGCGCGTTTGAGCGTGTCTACGATGTGCCCAAGCGCGTGCTGCCGCCCGATGTGCTGGATTTGGCTACACCCGACGAGGCGACCGCGCATGCCGCGCTGGTCGAACGGGCGGCCAGCGCCCTGGGCATCGCGACGGCCCTGGAACTACGCGATTTCTTCCGCCTGGGGCCGGCGGACACCGCGGCGGCGATCGATCGTCTGGTGGAGGAGCGCACGTTGCTGCCCGTGGCCGTGGACGGCTGGCCGCCCGCTTATGTCCACCATGCAGCCAAGCGGCCGCGGCGGATCGAAGCGCAGGCGCTGCTTGCCCCGTTCGACCCGCTGGTCTGGGAGCGTGCGCGCACCGAGCGGCTGTTCGGCTTTCGGTACCGAATCGAGATATATGTTCCGGCAGAGAAGCGGCGCTTCGGCTATTACGTGCTGCCGTTCCTGCTGAATGAGCGGATCGTGGCGCGCGTCGACTTGAAGGCCGACCGCGAGCGCCGCCGCTTGCTGGTACGCTCCTGCCATCTTGAGCCGGGCGCGCCGGGGGACACGACCGAACGGTTGGACGCGGAGCTTGCGACCATGGCTGCCTGGCTTAGCCTGGAGGCGGTGGAGCGTTGATCGGCGGCCTGCCCGGCCGGCGACCGCCCTCAGACGTCCATCTGCCTGACGGCTGCGTTCCAACTCGATATGTTAAGCCGTGCTTCCTGCACGAATGGGGAGCGGCGCACGATCCTGAGGAACAGGTCGGCGATCCACTTGCCCGGGTTGTGGAGCGGCCGCGCGAACTGGATCAGCAGGACGACACGTGTGCCCTTCGTCTCGTTCCAGACTTCATGATCGTAGGTGTCATCAAAAACGAGCGTCTCGCCTTCACACCAGCGGACCACCCGTCGATCAACCCGCATACGCACGTCGCCCTCGCGGGGCACCACCAGGCCGAGGTGGCAAGTGATCAGCCCTTTGGTCACGCCGCGATGCGCGGGAATATGCGTGCCGGGCGAGAGGATGGAGAAGAACGCGCTGTTCAGCCCTGGAATCTGCCTCACCAGCGCGCTCGTCACGGGGCAGCGCGCGGCATTCTCATCGATGCGGTAGCCGTATCCCCATAGGAAGAACGATCGCCACATATTCATACGAGCAATCGCGCGGTGATCGGGCGAGATCGCGGCCAGGCTGGGCGAAGCGTTCCCCTGCAGGGCCACCTCCATCGCCTCTGCACGGATCTCCTCCCAATGGTCGCGCAGTAACTGTGTCCAGGGGAAAAGCCGCACGTCGAGCACCGGATCATTCGGGACGAGCGAGGATGAAGCGATCAGCCGATCGAAGACCCCGCGCAAGTGCTTTCCGACCCGAATGATTAGCGGTCGGTTCGGGTCCGCCGCCATTGGCTCGGCGGAGTCGGCGCAGGCGGGCGGGGTGGGGGCGAGGCCCGGAGCATCGATCGCGGGCGGAGCAGCCACACCAGCAGCACGGCCATAATCCTGCCGCACCTCAGTCTGGATCTGGATGATGCTTGCCACGTCCGGTATCCGTTGTCCTGCCTCGCGGTCGCAGTGGGCGACCAAGCGGTTGGGCGAAACGCTACGGGCGATTCGGGTCGAAAACATGGCCGTGAAGGGGTGATCGAAAGATCGCGCGCGGGTGTGGCGGCGATGCCTCTGGCAGGTTAGAAGTGCCCTCATGATCCGCTTCTCGCGCGCATGGTCTGCGCCGTTCGCCGCCCTTCCGCTTCTTGCCATCCTTGCCGTTCCGGCGATCGGCCAGCAGGCTGCGCGAAAGCCTGCAAAGGTCGCCGTTGCCGCGCCGGTGGTGCCAAGCACCATTGTCGATCCCGCCACGATCAAGGTCGATACGGCGCCCTGGCTCTTCAAAGGATCGGACATTCCGCCCGACCCGGCGTGGAACTTCGGCGCGCTGCCCAATGGCATGCGATACGCAGTGCGCAAGAATGGCGTGCCGCCAGGGCAAGTCGCTGTGCGGGTACGGATCGACGCTGGCTCGCTGAACGAAAACGATGCGGAGCGTGGCTACGCCCACTTGATCGAGCATCTGTCCTTTCGTGGATCGAAATACGTGCCTGACGGCGAGGCCAAGCGCGTCTGGCAGCGGTTCGGTGCGACCTTCGGCTCGGACTCGAACGCACAGACCACGCCGACCCAAACGGTGTACAAGCTCGATCTGCCCGCCGCGACCGAGGCGAACCTCGATGAAAGCCTGAAGATCTTCGCCGGCATGATGTCCGATCCCGGCATCAATGCGCAGGGGCTTGCGGCAGAGCGGCCGGCCGTGCTCGCCGAACAACGCGAGGCGCCCGGGCCGCAAGTGCGGCTGGCGGACGCGCGCAACGAACTGTTCTTTGCGGGACAGCCGCTCGCCGAACGTTCGCCGATCGGCAACGTCAAGACGCTGGAAGCGGCAACGCCCGAAAGCGTGCTTGCCTTCCATCGCCGGTGGTATCGCCCGGCACGTACCGTGGTGATCATCTCGGGCGACATCGAGCCGGCGACTGCCGCGCGGCTGATCGTCAAGAACTTCGGCGGCTGGCAGGGCACCGGCCCCGATCCCGCAGACCCCGACTTCGGGAAACCGGATCCTAAGGGTACGCCAACGGGAGCGATCAACGAGCCGTCGATCCCCCCGCTTGTCATCACGGCGACGCTGCGCCCCTGGGTCTATCGCGACGACACGATCGTCTTCAACCAGAAGCGGCTCGTTGATCTGGTCGCGATGCGGGTGATCAACCGCCGGCTGGAGAACCGCGCACGCCAAGGGGGAAGCTTCCTTCAGGCAAGCGTGAACCTTGAGGACGTGGCCCGCTCCGCAAACGGCACCTTTGTCAGCATCCTGCCGATCGGCGACGATTGGGAGGCCGCCCTCAAGGACGTTCGCGCCGTGCTCGCGGACGCCATGGCAGCCGCGCCGAGCCAGGCGGAGGTCGATCGCGAGACCGCCGAGTTCGAAGGCGTGATGCGCAACGACGTGGAAACCGCACGGGTCGAGGCTGGGTCGAAGCAGGCCGACGACATGGTTCAGGCGCTTGACATCCGCGAAACGGTGGCGGGGCCGCAGGAGTCGTTCAACATCTTCCTCGACGCCAAGAAGAAGGGAATGTTCTCGGCTGCCGCTGCGCTCGAATCCACGCGCCGGGTCTTCCAGGGCGATGCCGAGCGCGCTATCGTCAACACCCGCGTCGCCGATACGGGGGCGGCGGCCAAGCTGGCTGCAGCGCTTAGGGCGGACGTTTCGAAGCTGGCGGGACGCCGCGCGCGCGAGACAAAGGTGAATTTCAAGGATCTGCCGAAGCTCGGCACGCCGGGCACGGTCACCTCACGCGAGGCGATCGCCGACCCGGGCGTCGAGAAGATCACCTTCTCCAATGGCGTGCGCATGCTGATGTACGCCAACGCTTCCGAGACGGGCCGCGTTTATCTGCGCGTCCGATTCGGTCGTGGCTATGGCGCGCTTCCCGCCGATCGACCCACTGCCGCCTGGGCAGCGGAAAGCGCGCTGGTACAAAGTGGGATTGGCAAGTGGAACCAGGGCGACCTCGACGTCCTGACCACGGGCCGGCGCATGGGCCTGGGCTTTGACATCACCGACGATGCGTTTGTCCTGAACGCCAACACCACGCCTGGCGACTATGCCGACAACCTTGCCCTCATGGCTGCCAAGCTTGCCGCCCCGCGCTGGGACGCGGCGCCGGTCCTGCGGGCCAAGGCGGGCGCGCTGGCCGGGTACGCTGGATTCGATTCGTCGCCCGACGGTGTTCTTTCCCGCGATCTGGAGCGTAAGCTGCGTGCCGGCGATCCGCGCTGGGGCCCGCCGACGCGCGACGAGATCGAGGCGCTGACGCCGCAGGCGTTCCGCACTTTGTGGGAGCCGCTGCTCGCAACCGGGCCGATCGAAGTTGACGTGTTTGGGGACGTGAAGGCGGACGAAGCCGTGGCAGCGGTGGCGCGTACGTTTGGCGCGCTCAAGCCGCGCACCGACGCACCGGTGATCGCCCCAAGTGCGGCCTTCCCCCCGCACAATGATCGTCCCGAAGTGTTGACCCACCAGGGCGCCGAGACCCAGGCGGCTGCCGTGATCGCCTGGCCGACCGGCGGTGGCACGGACGGGATCGCGGAAAGTCGGCGCCTGGATATCCTGGCGGCGATATTCGGGGATCGCCTGTTCGATCGGCTACGCTCGGTCGCGGGGGCGAGCTACAGCCCCAGCGCGGTCAGTCAGTGGCCGCTTGGCTTGCGGGGCGGCGGCCGGGTGCTCGCCGTCGGCCAGGTCGCGCCGGAGAACGTGGATCTGTTCTTCAAGCTGAGCCGCGAAATCGCTGCCGAGCTGGTGACGACGCCGGTGAGCGACGACGAGCTGCGGCGCGCGATCGGACCGATGATGCAATATCTGTCCCGTGCCTCCTCCGGTAACCAGTTCTGGCTGCTTCAGGTGAGCGGCGGCGCGTACGATCCACGGCGGCTGGAGGGCGCTCGGACTTTGGTCAGCGACTATATGACGATCACGCCGCAGACACTGCAGGCCACTGCCGGCAAGTATCTGCGATCCGAGCGCGACTGGACGCTGACCGTGTTGCCCAAGGCTGCCGCAGCCAAGTAGCGCCAACGGAGTCCACGAGCGCCGCCGAGTGGCGCTGGTGGCTTCCGTTGACGCGGTGCCCCGTCGTCTAGTCGGTCGCCCATCGCGAGCGACCCGGCCCGGCAAGGTAGTGTCCTACGATTGGCAGGACGGAGTGACGCTGGCGTCCGTAGCAACGCGGCAGAAATCACCACATCTCCACGCTGACCCGTGCTCGCGCCGGGTCACCCTTTGTAAAGTGCTTCCAGTCGCTCGCCGTACACCTTGCGCAGCACATGGCGGCGGATCTTCAGGCTGGGCGTCAGCTGCTCGTTTTCGATCGTAAACGGCTCATCGGCCAGGATGAAGCGGCGCACCCGTTCGGTGATCGACAGGTCCTTGTTCGTCCGTTCCACGGCCTGGCCGATCGCTGCGCGATACTCGGCATCCTGGGCGAGAGCGGCCGGATCGTTCTTCAAGCCCTTGGCCGCACAAAATTCGCGCGTCCAATCGGGATCAGGCACGATCACCGCCACCATATGCGGCCGGCGATCCCCGGCGATCATCGCCTGCATGATTTCGGGCTGAAGCGTCAGCATGCCCTCCACCTTTTGCGGAGCGACATTGTCGCCCTTATCGTTGATGATCAGATCCTTCTTGCGATCGGTGATCTTGATCCGCCCTGCGTCATCGATCACGCCGATGTCGCCGGTGTGCAGCCAGCCGTCCTGCAGCACGCGCGCCGTTTCCGTAGGGTTGCGCCAATAGCCGTGCATCACGAGCTCGCCGCGCACCAGGATCTCGCCATCCTCGGCGATCCTCACTTCCGTCTTGGGCAAGGGCGGGCCGACGCTGTCGACGGTGACGCCCACCTTCGGGCGGTTGCATGAAACAACCGGTCCCGCCTCGGTCTGGCCATAGCCTTGCAGGAAGGTGACGCCCAGCGATTGGAAGAAAACGCCGACTTCGGGCGTCAGCGGCGCGCCGCCCGACACCATTGCCTTCAGGCGGCCGCCGAACTTCTTGGCGATCTTGGGCTTGAAGACGGCATCGACGATCAGGGCCTTTGGCCGGTCCGCGAGCCTCAGCGTGCCCGCGTGCCGCTTCGCGCCAATGTCGAGCGCAGCACCCAACAGCTTTTGCGAAAAGCCGCCCTGCTTCTCGATCGTCTTGCTGATCCGAACGCGCAGCACCTCGAAGAGGCGCGGCACGACGAACATGATGGTGGGCCGCACCTCTTCCATGTTGGCGGCCAGCTTCTCCAGCCCCTCCGCGTAATAGATCTGCCCGCCCATCGCGATCGGCAGCATCTGCCCGCCCGTATGCTCATAAGCGTGGCTGAGCGGGAGGAAGGACAGGAACACCTCGTCGCCCCAGCTCATGTCCTCCGAGATCACATCGGCACAACCGCCGATGTTGTGGAGGATGGCGCCATGATGCTGCATCACGCCCCGCGGGGCACCGCCGGTGCCGGACGTGTAGATAATGCAGGCGGTGTCGTTCCGTCCGAAGCTCGCGCCTGCAGCGATCACCGCCGGCGGGGTATCGTGGTCCTTGATCAGCTCGACCCAGCTGCAGCTGCGCACGCCCGACGGGCGAGGGCGGAGCGGATCGATTGCGATCACCGTCTCGATATGGGTGGTGCGCAGCACCGCCTTCAGCAATGTATCGGCCAGCTTCTGGGTCGACACGATCACGGCCCGTGCACCCGAGTTCTCGATGATGTGCGCGTGGTCGCGCTCGGTATTGGTGATGTAGGTCGGCACCGTAACGCAGCCCGCGGCCATGATCGCCAGATCGCTGATGCACCATTCTGGCCGGTTCTCACTTACCAGCATCACCCGGTCACCCGGGTTCAACCCGAGCGACTTCAGCGCCGTGGTCAGGCTGGCCACCTGGCGGGCGGCTTCTGCCCAGCTGATCGCTTGCCAAGCACCATCCCGCTTGGTCCAGAGAAACGGCGCGTTGCCCTTCTCCTCCGCACGGATGAAGAACATCGTGACCAGATTGGGAAAATGCTCGAGCTGGCGTGGCGCCATGATCCTCTCCGTCGATCCGTCTGTTGCGGGGTCTTATTGGTTGAGCGCGGTGCCCACGCTGCGCGGGTCCGGCGCGCCGACCCAGCCGGTTGCCGTCTTTTCGGCGGCATTGGCCTTCAGCCCGAGCCGCGCGACCGACACCTTGTGGCCCATCGCCTCGAGCGCCGGCTTCATCGCAGGCAGGCTGGTGCCCTGTTCCAGCACGAGGCCGTCTTTGTTGAAATAGATCAGCCCGAGGCCGAGCGCCTCGCGCGCCGGCAGCTTCCAGTCGAGATGCGCGATGATCGCCTTCGTCACTTGCATCAGGATCGTCTTGCCGCCCGCCGCACCGACGGTGAAGATCGGGGCACCGCTCGCGTCATAGACGATCGTCGGGGCCATGGACGACAGCGGCCGCTTGCCGCCCTGCACCCGATTGGCCACCGGGGCGCCATTCTGCTCGGGCGCCAGGCTGAAGTCGGTCAGCTCGTTGTTCAGCGCGAAGCCGTTGGCGATCAGCTGGCTGCCGAACGGCCCCTCGATGGTGGACGTCATGGCGACAATATCGCCCTTGCCGTCCACAGCGACGAAGTGAGTCGTGCCGGGCACTTCTGCTTGCGGCGCAAAGGTGCGCGGCTTGGCGCCCGGGGGCGTGCCCGGCTGATACGTCCCAAGCGCGCGCGTTTGCGAGATCAGGCCTGACCTTTGCGCGATGTAGCCCTTGTCGATCAGCCCAGCGACCGGCACGTCGACGAAGTCCGCATCGCCAAGATACATCTCACGGTCGGCGTAAGCGAGCTGCATTGCCTCGCCGATGAGGTGCCAGGCGACCGGCGAATCCTTACCCAGCTTGGCAAGGTCAAACCGCTCAAGCATGCCAAGGATCTGGAGCACGGTGGTTGCGCCGGACGACGGCGGCGCCATTCCGCAGATCTTGTAGCTGCGGTACGTGCCGCAAACTGGCGGACGTTCCTTGGCCTGATAGGCGGCCAGATCGGCCAGCGTCATATCGCTGGGCGCGATCTTCGTGGCCGTGACCACCTTGATCAGCGCCTTTGCGTTCTGCCCCTTGTAGAACGCGTCCGGTCCCTTGGCCGCGATCTGGCGCAGCAGCTTGCCTAGGGCCGGGTTTTTGACCGTCTCACCCTCGACCAGCGGCTTGCCGTTGCGCGTGTAGAGCGCGGCTGCGTCGGGGAAGCGGCCAGCCGCTGCGCCGGTGCCGGTCGAGGTGCCGCCTTCCGGGCCGGCTACCGCGGTGCTGCCGCCGCCCCACAACGGAGCGAGGTTCGCACTGGCAGCAGCAAGCGGGCGGGTCACGGGATAGCCGCCCTCGGCGAGCCGAATGGCGGGGGCGAACAGGGCCTTCCAGCGCAGCTTGCCCCATTTCTTGTTGGCCAGCGCGGCAAGCCGGATGTTGCCGGGCACGCCGACCGACTTTCCGCCGGGGAATGCCTGGATGTACGGCAGCGGCTTACCGTCTGCGCCCAGGAAGCGCTGCGGCGTGGCGGCGGCCGGCGCCTTCTCGCGTCCGTCGATCGTTTCCAGCGGGCCGCCGCCCGATTGATGCAGCATGAAGCCGCCGCCGCCGATGCCGCTCGATTGCGGCTCCACCACCGTCAGCGCCAGCATCATGGCCACGGCTGCGTCCGCAGCGGTCCCGCCGGCGTTCAGGATTTCAAGGCCGGCTTCTGTCGCGCGCGGATCGGCGGAGGTTACCATTCCCTGCGCCTCCGCGGCGCGCGGCGCGACGAGAGCGATGGGGGCGAGCAGGGCGGTGAGCGCCAGCAGGTTCTTCATGGCCGCGGACCCTATCGGCGCCTTCGCGCGCGTCAACCGGCGCCGACAGCCTCGGTTATCGAGCCATAGCCGTCCCGGCGGAGCAGACTGGCCAGATCGCTGAGGATGCGCACGGGCAGGCCAGGTCCGGCATAGACCATCGCGCTGTAGAGCTGGACCAGGCTCGCCCCCGCGCGAATGCGGGCATAGGCCTCCGCCCCGCTGCCGATGCCGCCGACCGCGATCAGCGGGATCGCGCCGCCTGTTGCTGCGCGGAACTCGCCAAGCTTTTGCCGTGCAAGCGCGGTGAGCGGCGCACCAGACAAGCCGCCCGCTTCCTCGCGGTGCGCGGATGAGAGCGGCGGACGCGAGATGGTGGTGTTGCCGACGATCAGCGCGTCGAGTTTGTTGTCGATCACGGCGCGGGCAATGTCGTCGATCGCCGCTGCCTCCAGATCAGGCGCGACCTTCAGGAACAACGGTCGCACGCCGGCAGCATTGCGGGTGGCAGCGAGCAGATCGCGCAGGGCGCTGCCGTGCTGGAGATCGCGGAGCCCCGGTGTGTTGGGGGAGCTGACGTTGATCGTGACATAATCGGCGACGCGGGCCGCCGCGAAGACGCCGGCCACATAATCGGCGACGCGATCGGCCGCGTCCTTGTTGGCGCCAACGTTGAGGCCGAGCACCCCTCGGCGCTTGGCCGGCAACCGGGGTAACGCCGCGCCCAGCCCGCCATTGTTGAAGCCCATGCGGTTTATCACGGCCTGATCCTCGACCAGCCGGAAGAGGCGCGGCTTGGGATTGCCGGGCTGGGGCAGCGGGGTGAGCGTGCCCACCTCGACCGCGCCAAAGCCGAGCGCGTGCAGCCCGGTTACGGCTTCGCCATCCTTGTCGATGCCGGCCGCGACGCCGAGCGGGTTGGCGAAGTTCAGCCCCGCAACGGTGGTCGCCAGGATGGGATCGGACACGGATTGGCCGCCGGGCGCACCCATCCGGCCCCATAGCGCCAGACCCCTGATGGTCAGGCGATGGGCACGTTCGGCATCGAGGGCGAACAGGGCGGGGCGCATCGGAAAGCTCATGGGCCCGCGGTGCCCCCGATCCGCCCCCGAGATCAAGGGCGCGGGTGCCGTTCGCACGCGCAAAATCGCTGGTTGATTTCCGGGCTCCGCGCGCCCATTTGGCAATCAGAACGATTTAGTCCGATTTGAGAACCGCTCGCAATATGCGCCTGTCCAGCCTTGCCGATTATGCCGTCGTCATGATGACGGCCGCGGCGCGCCATTGCGGCGGGCTGGCGCGCGTCAATGCGACTGGCCTGGCGCAGGAGACGGGCGTGCCGCTCCCGACCGCGCAGAAGCTGGTGAGCCGGCTCTCCTCCGCCGGATTGATCGAAAGCACGCGCGGCACCGGCGGCGGCTTTCGCCTGTCGCGCCCGCCGGCGACGATCACGCTGGCCGATATCATCGAGGCGGTGGAGGGGCCGATCGCGCTCACCACCTGCGTCGACACAGCGCAGCATGATTGCGCGCTCGACGGCAGCTGCCGCGTCAAGCCGCATTGGGCGGTCGTGAACAATGCGGTGCGCGGCGCGCTTGCGGGCGTCACGCTCATGCAACTCGCCGCCACCACGCCGCTCGTTCCCTCGGCTGCCGAGGAACGCGCCACCACCGATATGAAAGTGGATGCCTGACATGGCCACCAAGAACGCCGAGGCGCTCGCCGCGGTATCCAAGAAGTACGAATGGGGCTTCGCCACCGAGGTGGAGCAGGACTTCGCGCCCAAGGGGCTGAACGAGGACACTGTTCGCTACATTTCCGCCAAGAAGGGCGAGCCGGAATGGATGCTCGACTGGCGGCTGAAGGCATTCCGCAAATGGCTGACGATGGAATCGCCGGATTGGGCAAAGCTCAACATCCCGCCGATCGACTATCAGGATGCCTATTATTACGCGGAGCCGAAGCAGAAGAAGACGATCGCGTCGCTCGACGAGCTCGATCCGGAAATCCGCCGCACCTACGAGAAGCTGGGCATTCCGATCGCCGAGCAGGAAGTGCTCGCCGGGGTCGAGGGCGCGCGCAAGATCGCGGTCGACGCGGTGTTCGACAGCGTCTCGGTCGCGACCACTTTCCGTGCCGAGCTGAAGGCGGCGGGCGTCATCTTCCTGTCGATCTCGGAAGCGATCCGCGAGTATCCGGAGCTGGTGAAGAAGTGGCTCGGCAAGGTCGTGCCGCAGCATGACAATTACTTCGCGACGCTCAACAGCGCGGTCTTCTCCGACGGCACGTTCGTGTACATCCCGGAGGGCGTGCGCTGCCCAATGGAGCTCAGCACCTATTTCCGCATCAATGCCGAGAATACGGGCCAGTTCGAACGCACGCTGATCGTCGCCGACAAGGGCGCGTACGTCTCGTACCTGGAGGGCTGCACCGCCCCGATGCGCGACGAGAACCAGCTCCACGCCGCCGTGGTCGAGCTCGTCGCGCTGGACGATGCCGAGATCAAATATTCGACGGTGCAGAATTGGTATCCGGGCGACGAGAACGGTGTCGGCGGGATCTACAATTTTGTCACCAAGCGTGCGCTGTGCCAGGGCAAGAACAGCAAGGTTGCGTGGACGCAGGTCGAAACCGGCTCGGCGGTCACGTGGAAATACCCCAGCTGCGTTCTCGCGGGCGATGGCAGTGTCGGCGAATTCTATTCGGTCGCGGTGACCAACAATCGCCAGCAGGCGGATACCGGCACCAAGATGATCCACTTGGGCAAGAACACCCGCTCGACCATCGTGTCGAAGGGGATCAGCGCCGGCCGCTCCGACAACACTTATCGCGGGCTGGTGCGCGTCGCGCCTACGGCGGAGGGCGTGCGCAACTTCACCCAGTGCGACAGCCTGCTGCTTGGTGACCAGTGCGGCGCGCATACGATCCCGTATATCGAGGTCCGCAATCCCTCCGCACAGATCGAGCATGAGGCGACCACGTCGAAGATCAGCGAGGACCAGCTGTTCTACGCCATGTCGCGCGGGCTCGACAGCGAGGCGGCGGTGGCGCTGATCGTCAACGGCTTCGCGCGCGAGGTGCTGCAGCAGCTGCCGATGGAGTTTGCCGTCGAGGCGCAGAAGCTGCTCGGGATCAGCCTCGAAGGCTCGGTGGGATGACCGCTCTACGCTCATCCGTCATCCCCGCGCAGGCGGAAATCCATCGCGCCGCAAGCGCAGGTGGACAGATGGATTTCCTCCGCGGGAATGACGAATCAATCGGGTCGGCCGCTCCGACCGCCTCCATTTCGGAATGACTATGCTTAGAATCGAAAACCTCCACGCCGAGATCGACGGCAAGCCGATCCTCAAGGGCCTCACGCTGTCCGTGAACGCGGGCGAAATCCACGCGATCATGGGACCGAACGGCGCCGGGAAGTCGACGCTCGGCTATGTCCTGGGCGGTCGACCGGGCTATGAAGTCACGGAAGGCAGCATCACGTTCGACGGGCAGGACCTGCTTGAGCTCGAACCGCATGAGCGCGCCGCCGCGGGCGTGTTCCTCGGCTTTCAATATCCGGTCGAGATCCCCGGCGTCTCCAACGTCCAGTTCCTGCGCGAGAGCTTGAACGCCCAGCGCGCCGTGCGCAGCGAGAAGCCGCTGTCGGGCGGCGAGTTCCTGAAGCTCGCCCGTGAGGAAGCCAAGAAGCTCGACATGGACGCCGAGATGCTGAAGCGCCCGGTTAACGTCGGTTTTTCCGGCGGCGAGAAGAAGCGCAACGAGATGGTGCAGATGGGCATCATCGATCCCAAGTTCGCGATCCTCGACGAGACCGACAGCGGCCTCGACATCGACGCGCTGCGTATCGTGGGCGACGGGATCAACCGCATCATGCGCCAGCCGACCAAGGCCGTGCTGCTGATCACCCATTACCAGCGCCTGCTCGATTACGTGAAGCCGGACTTCGTCCACGTCCTCGCCGATGGCCGTATCACCCGGTCGGGCGGCGCGGAGCTCGCGCATCAGCTCGAGCGTGAGGGCTATGCGGAGATCGCCGCGTGAGCGACGCCGTGCTTGATCTGCCCTCGGCCCGAGAGGAGGCATGGCGCTGGGCCGACCTCGGCGGTCTCGCCGCGGCTGCGGCGCTTGCCCCGGTCGCGGCGCCCGAGGCGGAATTCCTCGACTTGCTTGGCGCAAAGCTGCTGTTCGTCGATGGTGTGCTCGATGAAGCGCGCAGCGATCTTCACCGCGTGACGGTGGGCGCGCTTGCCGCGGACGATCACGCGCTCGGGCGCCGCGCTGCGGGCACCGGCTGGTCGCTCCATCTCGATGCGCAGGCTGTCACCGATCCCGTGCAGATCGTCCACGTCGCCACTGGTCGGCAGAACCATGTGCCGTCGGAGATCGTCCTTGCCGAGGATGCCGCTGCCGAGGTGGTGGAGACGTTCGTTGGTGCCGGTTGGCAGAACCGCTTCACGCGCACGCGGCTGGGCAAGGGCGCACGGCTGATGCGTTCGGTGCGGCTGCTCCAGCCCGCCGGCTTCGTGTCGCTGCGCGAGGCGGCGGAGATCGGCGAGGCGGCGAGCCTTGTTGCCGTCTTCCTCGGTGCGGGCGGGCAGGGGAGCCGGATCGACGCGCAGCTGACCATGGCCGGTGACGGTGCATTCGTCGAATATGGCGGCACGTTGCTGACCTCGGCCGAGCAACGCCAAGAGTGCGCGGTTCGCGTGAACCATGCCAAGCCGAACGGCGCGTCGCGGCAGGTGTGGCGCGCGGTGGCGGCGGACCGGTCGCAGGTCAGCCTGGCCGCTGCGGTCGAGGTCGCGCGTCATGCGCAGAAGACCGACGGCGAGCAGAGCCTGCGCGGCCTGCTGCTCGATCGCACCGCGACGGTGAACCTGAAGCCCGAGCTGGAAATCTTCGCCGACGACGTGAAGTGCGCGCATGGTGCGACCGTTGGCGAACTCGACCAGCGTGCGATGTTCTACATGCAAAGCCGCGGCATCCCGCGCGCGCGCGCCGAAGCGATCCTCACCCGTGCGTTCGTTGCGGACGCGCTGGAGCGGATCGGGGATGAGACCGTGCGCGCGGCATTCGAGGCGGATGCCGACGCCTGGCTCGAGGCGGCGCTCGACTGATGGTTCGGTCGCTCACCCACTTCGTTCCGAGCGCAGTCGAGGAAATGATCGGAGGCGCATCGCTCGCCGGGCATTCCTTGACGTTCTTCGGGGCGAACGAGGTGGTACCCGCACCGCGCCACCCGGCACTGTCCTACATGCCTGTCCTCTGTCAGCGTCCCGCGATGATGCCGATTTCCCCAATGTTGAGACAAGTGCGCCAGCGTCTCAACTTTCTCAACATTCGCGAGGTCGCATGACCGTGCTCGACGCCGCCCGCCCGCTTGACGTGCTCGCTGACTTTCCGGCGATCCCTGAAGGCTGGGCGTATCTCGATACCGCTGCGACCTCGCAGAAGCCGCAGGCGGTCGTTGACGCGATCACCCGCGGCTACGCCGAAACCTACGCCACGGTTCACCGCGGCGTTTACCAACGGTCGGCCGACATGACGCTCGCCTACGAGGCCGCGCGCCGCCGTGTCGCCAGCTTCATCGGGGGTGCGGAGGACGAGGTGGTGTTCGTCCGCGGCGCGACGGAGGCGATCAACCTCGTCGCGCACTGCTGGGGCGGAACGCAGCTGAAGGCGGGCGACCGGATCCTCTTGTCGGCACTGGAGCATCATTCGAACATCGTCCCGTGGCAGATGGTCGCCGAGCGTGTCGGCGCCGCGATCGACGTCGTGCCGCTGACCGCCGATCACCGCATCGACCTCGACGCCATGGCCGCGATGCTGACGCCGGCGCACAAGCTGGTCGGGCTGGCTCAAGTTTCGAACGTGCTGGGATCGGTGCTGGATGCGAAACGCGCGGCAGCGCTTGCGCACGGCGTGGGTGCGAAAATCCTGATCGACGGTTGCCAGGCCGTGCCGCGCACGCCGGTCGACGTCGTCGATCTCGATTGCGACTTCTACGTCTTTTCCGCGCACAAGCTGTATGGCCCGACCGGCCTTGGCGTGCTGTGGGGCCGGGCGGAACTGCTCGATGCGATGCCCCCCTATCAGGGTGGCGGCTCGATGATCGACCGCGTGACCTTCACCAAGACGACCTATGCCCCGGCGCCGACGCGTTTCGAGGCGGGAACGCCGCATATCGTCGGCGCGCTCGGGCTCCATGCCGCGATCGATTATGTCGAAGGCATTGGCCTCGACCGCATCCATGCGCACGAGACCGCGCTGGTCCGCCAGGCCCGCGAGGCACTGTCCGCGATCAACTCCGTCCGCCTGTTCGGGCCGGAGGATAGCGCGGGCATCGTCTCCTTCGCGGTCGAGGGGGTGCATCCGCACGACATCGGCACCATCTTGGACGAAGCGAAGGTCGCGATCCGCGCCGGCCACCATTGCGCGCAGCCGCTGATGGAGATGCTGGGCGTCGATGCGACCGCTCGGGCCAGCTTTGGCGTTTATAACGGCCCGGCCGACGTTGAGGCGCTGGCCAAGGGCATAGAAAGAGTAACGAGGATTTTCGGATGAGCGATTCAATCCGGGTCGAGGAAGTGGAAGCCGAGACGAAGCCGCCGCGCGCGCGTGTCGAGGATGCGGTGGAGGCGCCGACCGAGGCGCTCGCTCGCAAGCGCGACTATCTCGACGGTTTCCTGGCGCAGAAGCCGGAAGGCGAGAATGCGCATGAGCCAGGCGGCGCCTTGTATGAGGCGGTGATCGATGCGCTGAAGGAGATCTACGATCCCGAGATCCCCGTGAACATCTATGAGCTGGGCCTCATCTACAACGTCGAGGTCACCGACGGCGGCCATGCCGTTGTCACGATGACGCTGACGACACCGCATTGTCCCGTCGCCGAATCGATGCCGGCGGAGGTGGAACTGCGTGTCGGCTCGGTGCCGGGCATTGCGATCGCCGACGTGAACCTTGTCTGGGATCCGCCGTGGGACCCGGCCAAGATGTCCGACGAAGCACGGCTTGAACTGGGGATGCTGTGATGGCGACTGCTGTTCGGGAGCGCCCCGCGGCGCTGCTTCTCACCGACAATGCCAAAGCGCGGATCGCGTCGCTGATGGCGAATGCGCCCGAAGGGGCGATCGGCGTGAAGCTGTCGACGCCGCGCCGCGGCTGTTCGGGCCTCGCCTATTCGGTCGATTATGTGACGGACGCCAAGGCGTTCGACGAGAAGATCGAGACGGACGGCGGCACGCTTTTCGTCGATGGCGGCTCGATCCTGTACCTCATCGGATCGACCATGGACTGGGTGGAGGACGACTTCACTGCCGGCTTCGTCTTCAACAACCCCAATGCCAAGGGCGCGTGCGGCTGCGGCGAGAGTTTCACGGTTTAGTTTCCTGCAAGCTGCGCCGCAGCATCATACGTGACTCCTGCGCGGCGGCCGTTAAGCTCGCCGCGCCATGACCGACAACGACACTACGCCCGCCATCGATCGTTCGCCGCTCGCCGGCCGGATCGTCGACACCCTGATCCACCGTATCGGCAAGGACGAACGGGCAGCGCGCAAGCATGATTGGCTCGCCGCGACGATCCTCACTCTGCGCGACGAGATCATCGACAAGTGGATGGCCTCGACCCGGCAGGCCCATGCCGCGGGTGCGAAGCGCGTTTATTACCTCAGCCTCGAATTCCTGATCGGCCGGCTCCTGCGGGACGCGCTGTCAAACCTCGGCCGCAACGCCGAGGTGGCAGAAGCGCTGGCATCGCTGGGCGTCGATCTTGCAGAGATCGAAGAGATCGAGCCTGACGCGGCGCTGGGCAATGGCGGCTTGGGCCGGCTGGCCGCGTGCTTCATGGAAAGCATGGCGACGCTGGAGCTCCCGGCATACGGCTACGGCATCCGCTACGTGAACGGCATGTTCCGACAGCGGATCGACGACGGCTGGCAGGTGGAGCTCCCGGAGACCTGGCTTGCGCACGGCAATCCATGGGAGTTCGAGCGCCGGGAAAGCGCTTATTTCATCGGCTTCGGCGGCGAGGTGACTGGCAACGAGGCCGGGCACGTTCACTGGAAGCCGGCCGAGGCGGTGGAGGCCGTGGCGTATGACACGCCGGTGGTGGGCTGGCGCGGGAAGCGGGTAAACACGCTCCGCCTTTGGAGTGCGCGCGCCTTTGACCCGATCCGGCTCGACGCGTTCAACGCCGGCGATCACATCGGCGCGCTGGCAGGGCAGGCGAGGGCAGAGAGCCTGGTGCGCGTGCTCTACCCCTCGGATTCCAGCTCGGCGGGGCAGGAGCTGCGACTGCGGCAGGAGTATTTCTTCTCCTCCGCTTCCATTCAAGACATCGTGCGCCGGCACGTCCAGTATTTCGGCGACATCCGCACCCTGCCGGACAAGGCCGCGATCCAGCTAAACGACACGCATCCCGCGGTGTCGGTCGCCGAGCTGATGCGCCTGCTGATCGATCATCACGACCTGCCGTTCGAGGAGGCATGGGAAGTAACTCGACGGACATTCGGCTACACGAACCACACGCTGCTGCCGGAGGCGCTCGAGAGCTGGCCATTGCCGCTGTTCGAGCGGCTGCTGCCGCGCCACATGCAGTTGATCTACGCGATCAATGGCCGGGTTCTTCGCGAGGCGCGTAAGAGCCCCAGCATGGGCGACCATTCGGTCGCGGCGATCAGCCTGATCGACGAGAACGGCGAGCGCCGCGTGCGCATGGCAAACCTCGCCTTTGTCGCCAGCCATAGCGTCAATGGCGTCGCTGCTCTTCACACCGAGCTGATGAAGCAGACGGTCTTTGCCGATCTGCACCGACTTTATCCTGAGCGGATCAACAACAAGACCAACGGCATCACCCCGCGACGGTGGCTGATGGGCTGTAATCCGGCGCTCACTGCGCTGATCCGCGATGCGATCGGCCCAGCGTTCTGCGACGACGCGGCCGAGCTGCGATCACTGGATTCTTTTGCCGATGATGCTTCGTTCCGGGAGCGTTTTGCGGAAGTAAAACGTTCAAACAAGGTGGGACTGTCGAATTTCATACGGGAGAGCACGGGATTGCGGCTGGATCCCGACGCTTTGTTCGATGTCCAGATCAAGCGTGTTCACGAATATAAGCGCCAATTGCTCAACATCATCGAGACCGTTGCGCTGTATGACCAGATCCGCAGCCATCCGGAAAAGGATTGGACGCCGCGCGTGAAGCTGTTCGCCGGCAAAGCCGCGTCAAGCTACCATAATGCGAAAATGATCATCAAACTTGCCAATGACGTGGCGAAGCGGATCAATAGCGATCCGTCTGTTGGCGGGCTCCTGAAGGTGGCGTTCATTTCCAATTACAACGTCAGCTTGGCGGAACGGATCATCCCCGCAGCAGATTTGTCCGAGCAGATCTCGACGGCCGGAATGGAAGCGTCGGGTACCGGGAACATGAAGTTTGCGCTGAACGGGGCACTTACCATCGGCACATTGGATGGCGCTAACATCGAGATCAAGGATCACGTCGGGGACGAGAATATCGTCATCTTCGGGCTTACCGCTGACGAAGTGGCGGCAAAACGGGCCGGTGACTATCGGCCGCGAGAGATCATCGAGGGTAGCCGCGAGCTCTCCCAAGCGGTGAACGCCATCGCGTCCGGTGTTTTCTCCCCCGACGATCCCGACCGTTATCGCGATCTGATGAATGGCCTGTACGATCGCGATTGGTTCATGGTGGCCGCCGATTTCGATGGCTATGCGGCGGCGCAACGATCAGTTGATGCGCGGTGGGCCGACAGGAGCAACTGGCAAGCCTCGGCCGTTCGGAATGTCGCCCGTGTGGGATGGTTCTCTTCCGATCGCACCATTGGTGAATATGCACGCGAGATATGGGGCGCGATGTGAAGCCGTCGCGTGGTGCCATCGAGGCCTTGCTCGCGGGCCGTCATGACGACCCGTTTGCGATGCTTGGAGCCCATGCCGGCCCTGAAGGAACATATGCGCGCGCCCTTGTGCCTGATGCGGAAACCCTGAACGCCCATAGTCTTTCTGGCGAAGTGCTCGGGGAGCTGGATCGCGTGGATTCCAGGGGATTGTTCGAGGGGTTCATCAAGGGCGATCCGCAGCCGCTGCGTTACCGTGCGCGGGCAGGGGACGCGGAGTGGCTGGTAACGGATCCGTACACCTTTGGCCCGGTTCTTGGCCCGGTTGACGATCTGCTGATGGCGGAGGGCACCCACTTTCGTCTGCATGACAAACTCGGTGCTCACCTCATCGAGCATGAAGGTGCGAGCGGCGTCCACTTTGCTGTCTGGGCGCCCAATGCCCAGCGGGTGTCAGTTGTTGGAGACTTCAACGATTGGGACGGCAAACGCCACCTGATGCGGCGCCGTACCGACGTTGGCGTTTGGGAAATCTTCATACCCGACATCGCTGCCGGTCGACATTACAAATATGAGATTATTGGCCCGGATGGACAGCTTCAGCCGCTGAAGGCCGATCCCTATGCCTTTGCGTCAGAGCTAAGGCCGAGCACTGCGTCGATCACGGCCGCGCCGCTTGCCCACGAATGGGGAGACGAGGAGCACCGCCAGCATTGGGCGTCCATCGACCCGCGCCGCGTGCCGATCAGCATCTACGAGGTTCATGCGGGCTCATGGGAGCGCGACGCGAACGGCTGGTTCCTTACCTGGGATGCGCTGGCCGATCGGCTGATCCCTTATGTGGTCGAGATGGGTTTTACCCATATCGAGTTTCTGCCCGTGTCCGAGCACCCGTATGACCCCTCGTGGGGATATCAGACCACGGGCCTTTATGCGCCATCGGCGCGCTTCGGGGACGTTGAAGGGTTTGCCCGCTTTGTCGATGGTGCGCATCGCGCGGGGATCGGCGTTTTGCTTGACTGGGTGCCAGCGCATTTTCCCACCGACGCCCACGGACTTGCCAAGTTCGATGGCACCGCATTGTACGAGCATGAGGACCCGCGGCTCGGTTTCCATCCAGACTGGAACACCGCGATCTACAATTTCGGGCGCCGGGAAGTGTCGGCGTTTCTGGTGAACAATGCGCTGTTCTGGGCGGAACGCTACCATGTGGACGGGCTGCGGGTCGATGCGGTCGCGTCGATGCTGTATCGCGATTACAGCCGTAAACCCGGTGAGTGGATTCCGAATTCGGAAGGTGGGCGAGAGAACTGGGAAGCCGCATCGTTCCTCCAGTCGATGAACCGGGCGGTCTATGGGGCGCATCCCGGCTTCTTCACCGTGGCGGAGGAATCAACCGCTTGGCCGGGTGTCACGCATCCCGCTCATGACGGTGGGCTGGGTTTTGGCTTCAAGTGGAACATGGGCTTCATGCACGATACGCTGAAGTACATGGCGCGTGAGCCCGTCTTCCGCCGGCACCACCACAAGGACATCACCTTCGGTTTGGTGTATGCGTTCAGCGAGAACTACGTGCTGCCGATCAGCCACGACGAGGTGGTGCACGGAAAAGGCTCGATGCTCTCCAAGATGAGCGGGGATGACTGGCAGCAATTTGCCAATCTTCGTGCTTTTTACGGTTTGATGTGGGGCTATCCCGGGAAGAAGCTGTTGTTCATGGGGCAGGAGTTCGCCCAGCGCCGGGAGTGGAGCGAAAGCCGATTCCTTGACTGGGACCTGTGTCATTCGACCGCCCACGATGGCGTGCGAAAGCTGGTCCGAGATCTGAATCGCCTGTACCGCGAGAAACCCGCCCTGCACGCACGCGATTGTGAGCCGGAGGGGTTCGAATGGTTGGTGGCGGACGATGCTGAGAAATCGGTTTTCGTCTGGCTGCGAAAGGCGCCGGACGCCCCGCCAATCGTCGTCGTCTGCAACATGACGCCGGTTGCGCGTGCGCCGTACCGGATCCCTCTGCCGCATGTAGGGTTATGGCGGGAGATCCTCAATTCAGACGCCAGCGACTATTGGGGATCCGGCCTAGGAAATCTCGGAGGCGTGATCGCGGAGAACGGGTTTGCCATGGTGACATTGCCCCCATTGGCCACAATCATGTTCGAGTTTGCGGGATGATCAAGCGCCAACCATCGCAGGTGACTGTCAGCGGAGGAGCTTTCCTTCACCAATAACAGCCCGGGAGCAAAGCCTCCCTAACACCCTCTCGCGCCGAGGGGAGAAGGAAGACGAGGATGGAACACCGGAAGGGACAGCCGCTCGCGCGCGATGCGATGGCCTATGTACTGGCGGGCGGACGGGGCAGTCGCCTGGCCGAACTGACGGACACACGCGCCAAGCCAGCGGTATATTTCGGCGGAAAGAGTCGCATTATCGACTTTGCGCTGTCGAACGCGATCAACTCTGGCATTCGACGCATCGGCGTTGCGACGCAGTACAAGGCACATTCACTTATCCGGCATTTGCAGCGGGGATGGAATTTTCTGCGTCCGGAACGAAACGAGAGTTTCGACATCTTGCCCGCTTCTCAGCGCGTCAGTGAGTTTCAATGGTATGAAGGCACGGCCGATGCCGTCTTTCAGAACATCGACATCATCGAAAGCTATGATCCTGAATACATGGTGATCCTGGCTGGTGATCACATCTACAAGATGGATTACGAGCTGATGCTTCAGCAGCACTGCGAGCAGGAAGCCGACGTCACGGTCGCCTGCATGGAAGTGCCGCGCATGGAAGCTGTTGCTTTCGGCGTCATGCATATCGATGAAACGGGGCGGATCATCGAATTCGTTGAGAAGCCGGCGGACCCTCCTGCGATGCCGGGTAAGCCGGATGTGGCGCTCGCATCGATGGGCATCTACGTTTTCAAGACGAAGTTGCTTATCGATCAGCTCAAGCGCGATGCCGAAACACCCGGATCCAATCGCGATTTTGGGCGAGACATTGTGCCATGGCTCGTCAAGAACGGGAAGGCTGTTGCGCACCAGTTCAGCACGTCGTGTGTTCGCTCCTCCAATGAGAATTCGGCTTACTGGCGCGACGTTGGCACCGTAGATGCTTACTGGAAGGCCAATATCGATCTCACCGACGTAGTTCCGGCACTTGATCTCTATGATCGCACCTGGCCGATCTCCACTTATTCTGAGCTAACCCCTCCGGCGAAATTCGTCCACGATATTGATGGGCGGCGTGGTTCGGCGGTGGCAAGCCTTGTGTCGGGCGACTGCATCGTCTCGGGATCTTCGATTTATCGCTCGTTGCTGTTCACCGGCGTGCGCACGCATAGCTTTGCCATGCTGGATGAAGCGGTCGTGCTACCATATGTGAAGGTTGGTCGGGGCGCGCGGCTTCGTAAGGTGGTGATCGATCGCGGAGTCGAGATCCCAGACGGGCTGGTGGTCGGTGATGATCCGGCGCTTGACGCGGCGCGCTTCGGGCGAACGGAGGAGGGCATCTGCCTCATCACCAAGCCAATGATCGATCGACTTTCATGACTGCATGCGCGGAGCGATATGGCCTTGGAGCACACCTGCCCGGAGGCGGAATAGCTGCTTCCTCGCTGCAATCGGCCTTTCTGGGCAGGTTTCGGCCCGATCCGTTTGATTCGACGCCGGAGTAAGCGGGTGAAGGTTCTCGCAGTCGCGTCCGAGGCATATCCGCTCGTAAAGACGGGCGGCCTCGCCGATGTCGTCGGCGCTCTCCCGCGAGCGCTGGCGGCGCATGGCGTCGGGACGACGACGCTGCTGCCCGGTTACCCGGCGGTGCTGAAAGCAACAGCCGGCCGGGCGATCCACAGCTGGCGTGATTTGCTTGGCGGCGGCGCGGCGCGATTGCTGCGGGGCGAGATCGACGGCCAGCCGCTTATCGTGTTGGACGCCCCGTCCTTCTTCGTGCGCGAGGGCGGGCCGTACGGCGATCAGACGGGCAGCGATTGGCCGGACAATTGGCGACGCTTCGCCGCGCTGGCCCGGGCGGCGGCGGAGATCGGTCGCGGCGGGGTCAAGGGCCTGTCCTTTGACGTCCTCCACGCCCATGACTGGCAAGCAGCGCTCGCTCCTGCTTACCTCCGCTATGCTGCCTCGCCGATCAAGACGGTGATGACCATCCACAACATCGCGTTCCAAGGCCGGTTCGGGGCGGAGATCTTTGACGAGCTTGGCTTGCCGGAAGACGCCTGGTCGATCGATGGGGTGGAATATTACGGCGGCGTCGGGTTCCTGAAGGCTGGGCTCCAGGCAGCCGATGCGATCACCACCGTTAGCCCGACCTATGCGCGGGAAATCCTCCGGCCCGAGTTCGGCATGGGCTTGGAAGGTCTGATTGCTGAGCGTGCGGGCTCAGTGACGGGCATCGTCAACGGGATAGATCCGGCAGTCTGGAACCCTGAAGGGGATGCGGCGCTTCCGTCGCGCTACACGCTCAAGACCGTGGCGCGGCGGCCGAAGAACAAGCGTGCTCTCGAGCGGGAGTTCGGCCTGGAGCCGGGCGACGGGCCGATCTTCACGGTGATCAGCCGATTGACCTGGCAGAAGGGCATGGACGTGCTGGCCGAGTGCGTTGACGACCTGGTTCGCATGGGCGGTCGGCTCGCGATGCTGGGCGCGGGCGACCCAGACCTGGAAGAAGCGTTTCTGACCGCAGCAGCGCGCCATCCGGGCAGGGTTGGCGTACGGATCGGGTACGACGAGCCGCTCTCCCACCTGCTGCAGGGCGGTGCCGACGCGATCGTCATCCCGTCGCGGTTCGAGCCCTGCGGGCTGACGCAATTATATGGACTTGCCTATGGCTGCGTGTCGGTGGTGGCGCGAACGGGCGGCCTGGCGGACACCGTCATCGACGCGAACATCGCTGCGCTGGACGCCCAGGTCGCCACCGGCATCCAGTTCGAGGGCGTGAGCCGCGAGGCGCTCTTGCACGCGTTGCAGCGCGCCTGTGCGCTTTACGCCGATCAGCCGAGCTGGCGATGCCTGCAGCGCTGCGGGATGAAAGCGGATTTCACATGGGGCAGGAGCGCGGCGGCCTATGCCGCGCTCTATCAAGGATTAGTCGACGCATGATCGAGACGGTAATGACCACCGCCTACACGGACCAGAAACCCGGCACGTCGGGCGTTCGCAAGAAGGTGAAGGTCTTCCAGCAGCCGCATTATGCGGAGAATTTCATCCAGTCGGTCTTCGACGTGATCGAAGATCGGGTCGGCGCTACGCTGGTGCTCGGCGGTGACGGCCGCTTCCTGAACCGGGAGGTGATCGACAAGGCGATCCGCATGGCGGCGGCGAACGGGGTCGCGCGCGTCATCGTGGGGCAGGGCGGCATTCTGTCCACGCCGGCGGCGTCCAACCTGATCCGTCAGTCTGGCGCGATCGGGGGATTGGTGCTCTCCGCCAGTCACAATCCCGGCGGGCCGGACGAAGACTTCGGCATCAAGTACAATGTCGCGAACGGCGGCCCAGCGCCGGAAAAGGTGACAGAGGCGATCTACGCCCGAACCCGCGCGATCGATCAGTATCGCGTCGTGACATCGGGTGAGATCGACCTGGATCGCGTGGGTACGCAGGAACTGAACGGCATGGCGATCGAGGTCGTCGATCCCGTTGCCGCCTATGCCGATCTGATGCAGACCCTGTTCGATTTCACCGCCATTCGCGGTGCCGAGCTCACGATGGCGTTTGATGCCATGAACGCCGTAACAGGGCCATATGCCAAGGAGATCCTGGAGCGGCGTCTTGGCTTTGCCGAGGGCACCGTTCGCAACGGGACGCCGCTGGAGGATTTTGGCGGTCACCACCCGGACCCCAATCTGGTCCACGCCCGCGAACTTTACGATCTCATGATGTCCAACGACGCGCCCGATTTCGGCGCTGCATCGGACGGCGACGGGGATCGCAACCTCATCATCGGGCGCGGTATCTTCATCACCCCGTCGGACAGCCTGGCCATGCTGGCCGCCAATGCACATCTCGCGCCGGCCTATGCCGATGGCCTGAAAGGCATCGCCCGTTCAATGCCAACCAGCGCGGCGGCAGACAGGGTGGCCGAGGCGCTCGGCATCCCCGCGTTCGAGACGCCGACCGGATGGAAGTTCTTCGGCAATCTGCTGGATGCCGGCAAGGTGACAATCTGCGGCGAGGAGAGCGCGGGGACCGGATCGGACCATGTGCGCGAAAAGGATGGGCTCTGGGCCGTGCTGCTCTGGCTCAATATCCTGGCCGCCACGGGCAAGAGCGCTAAGCAGATCGCCGAGGAGCATTGGGCCCAATATGGCCGCAACTTCTACGCGCGGCACGATTATGAAGGCGTCGACAGCGCGGCGGCGGACGCGCTGATGGCTGAATTGCGCGGCAAGCTCTCGGACCTGCGGGGGCAGTCGTTTGGTGATCTAACCGTCCAGTCGGCGGACGATTTCGCATACCATGACTCGACCGACGGATCGGTCAGCAGCAACCAGGGCGTTCGGATCCTCTTCGAAGGCGGCAGCCGTGTGGTGTTTCGTCTCTCCGGGACGGGCACGTCAGGCGCGACGTTGCGCGTCTATCTGGAACGGTATGAGCCGGTTGGCGGGCGGCTGGACGCGGACACGACGGAGATGCTGGCGGATATCGCCGCGGCGGCCGATGCGATTGCGGGGATCGTGCGGCATACTGGTCGTGCGGCGCCGGACGTGGTGACCTGAGCTTACGTGGCGGCGCGTCTGGTCCGAGGGATTAGTCTCGTGGCCGGACCGTGAAATCACAAAGCGCGACGTCGGCATCGCCCACTTACAGACGTTCGTCGATCCCACGCTGACGATCGCCCGCACGATCAAGCCCACCTTATTTGAGTGCCGACCGGCCCCTGCTTCCCTGTGTGCCGAGGTCCTTCAAGGTCGCACGTTGAGAGCTCAGACCGTCACTGAGATTCGCTTCAGCCGGGCCATGGCGCTTCAGCGCCTTCTTGATGAAGATGAGCGCTGCATTCTCGTTTCGAGTGTCCAGGGCGGCTTCGTCACCCGCGACCTGCTCATCTACGGGTCGATGCTGGTGGCGCCTTGAACGCAACGCTGACCTGCGTCCTCAGTCGAGTTGGCACCCATCAAGGATGGTGGTGCCCGCCAGCCCGCGCACGCGGCTGCACGACAGCTGGATGAACTGTCCCTTCGCCAGCGGTGCCAGCCGCTCACGATAGCCGGCCGGGAAGTTCACGACCATATAGTTGAAGCGCGTGCGCCCCTCCAACGAGAGCGCCGGCGTCGGCCCGGGCTGCACCATGCTGGCGATCACGCCCGACACCCGCACTGGGCCGGGGTAGGTCGCGCTTGCGGCCGCGGGATCGCGCGAAAACGCGCCATCGAGCGCCGCCGCGCTCATGATCGTGCCCGAAGATGCCCCAGCGCTGCTGCCGGCAGATGGCGCATTCTCTTCCGTTGATTGCCCGGCTTGTCCGGCGACTTGCCCGCTTTCCGACGGTGTCCCTCCCGCAGGTTGGTCTGCCTTGCCCCGGAACAGCATCAGCCCAATTACCACTGCGGCGATGACGATCACGATTGGTAGGATCCATCTCGCAGCCCCGCCGCCACGGCCCGGTTCGGCGAAGCCGGCCGGCCGCTCAGCGTTACCCGGCGCCGGATCCGCTGCCCGCGCTGCCGCCGTAGCGTCGCCCGCCGCCGCGCCGCAGGAGGGACAAAATCGCGCATTGTTGGGAAGCTGGGTGCCGCATGCCGTGCAGAATGCCATGGTCGCTCTCCTGTGCGCGCATGACGCACGACCGCACCGGATCGTTCCCGCAGCGAAAGGATTGGGGCCTTGCCGCACCCGATCGCTTCTCCCTACAGTGTCGGTAGCCACAGGAGAGGCAGATGGATCGGGTACGGGCGTTCGGCTGGGGCTATTTCGCGTTGTTCGTGCTGGTGGTGGCGGTCGGCTACGTCCCGGGGTTCGAGGACGCCGACGGCAATCTGTTCGGGCTGTTCAAGCTCGACCTGTACGATGACAGTCTGCATCTCGCATCGGGGCTGTGGGCGGGGATCGCCGCCTGGTGGTCCTACCGCGCCGCGCGCGCCTATTTTCGGCTGTTCGGCCCACTCTACTTCCTCGACGGCGTGCTCGGCTTGCTGACCGGCAGCGGCTATCTCGACGGCGGAATTTTCCTCTATGGATCGCTTGACCTACCGCTTCTCACCCGGATCTTCGCCAACCTGCCGCACCTCTTGATCGGCGGGGCTGCAATCTGGGTAGGCTATCGCCTGGCGGCGCGACCGGCATGAAGCGGCACTGGCGCCTGCTGCTCGGCGCCGGCGTGCTGCTGGCGGTTGCGATCGGTGCTCCGGTGGCCGCGATCGAGCTGGGCTGTCGCGCGGATGGTCCTTCGTCGCTACCGCAGGCGAGCCTCGTCGCGCCGTCGCAGCGCCGGGCCGAGGCGCGGACCTGGCTGACCTATCCCGAATGGCACATCGTCTATTCGGCCGAGAGCCTCGGCCGCTACCTCGCCGCGGGCGGGCGGCCGAGCGGCTATGACCATGGCGCCGACGTTGCAGGCTTTTGGCGCAGCTATTGCGCGATCAACCGCATCGCCGCGGGCTGGCCAGGCACCGGCGAGGCGAAGCTGATGATCTACACGATTGGCATCAGCTTCACCGCCGAGATGGCGATCAAGGCCGCGTGGGAGAATACGGCTGGGCGCGTCACGGAATGGATTGGCGGGTGGCGCACCCCGGAGGACCGCTACGCCGCCGCCGTGCAGCAACGCTATGCCGCGTTCATGCACGAGATCCCTTGGTACCGCTTCGACTTTGGCGCTGCGTTAGCGGGACTCTGGCAGACGCAGGGAGATTGGTCCCTGGTTCGTCGTCCGGAGCGGCGGATCGCGCTGTCGGCGGAATATGGCGCGAAGGCGCTTTATGCCGGCGCGCTCGGCGCGGCGACCGGCGCATCCATGGCGCCCGATGCGCGTCGCTTGCAGATGGTCGTGCGCGCGCCACCCGCTTGGCTACGCCGGATCGATCCGCGCCTTGATCCTGTGCGATCGCTGCCCGGCGGGCTGACTGTGGTCGAGGCGCCGCGCTACGCGCAGTTCACCGACCTCGTCGGCAAGCTGGCGAGGGCGGGCGTCACGGTGGAGGAGATCGCCGGCAACCGCACGATCTTCGCGACGATGCGAGCGCCCGAGCGGCTCCGCCCACCGGCGCCGATGCTGGCCATGCCGCTCGGCGACAGACCCGGCTTTTGGCGGTTCGGCATTACGATGCCGGTGGCCAACCTAACCCGCTGGGCCGCCGCGGCGCGGGGCAGCGGAGCCGAGATCGAGCACGTCTATGATTATTGACGCGCATCGGGCGTTCAGCGCGGCGCGCGGCTTGGCGCTGGCCGTGCTGGTGCTCGGCATCTGGGCGCTCGTCATGCTGGCCATGCCATTCGTCGGGCCGGCGGGGCGGCAGGTAGCGGTGGTCGGCGGCGGCCAGGCCGCTGCGCGCGCGATCGTCGCTGCGGGCGGGCAGATCGTTGAGGTGCGGCGCGGCGCGGTGCTGGCGCGATCCGCCGCCCGCGACTTCCCGCGCCGGCTCTATGCCGCCGGCGCGCCGCTGGTGATAGAGGGCCGCATCGCCGCCGGCTGCTTCGCGAAGGCGGGGGCGTAGCGAGCGTACCAGCTGTTGCTGAAGCGCCCCTCCGGATCCCACGTGCGCTTCGCTGCGAAGAAGCCGCCGATCTCGGGGTAGGCGCGCACCAGCTGCGCCGGCGTATAATGGAGCTGATAGGGCAGGAAGAAGCGCCCGCCGTGCTCCGAGCACAGGTCGATCAGCGCGCTCGTCAGCTTGGCCATATCGGCATCGCCGGCGTCGGTGGTCGGCTGGTTTAGGTACAGCACGACCGAGAACGCCGGCTGCGGCGCATAGCTGAGCGCATTGTCCTCCATCCCGACCGCCCGGATCGAAGCGTTCACGAGGTTCGCCTTCTGCTCGCGGAACAGCGCGCGCATGCCGTCGATGAACGGCACGATCTTTTCGCGCGGCACGAAATATTCGTGCAGGATGTCGGTCTCGCCCGGCAGGTCGTTGAACAGGTACGCGACGCTGTCGTGCATTGGGTCGTTGCGCGCGACGAGGCATGCCTCGCCATCGCCCATCGCCTGCGCGCGTGTCACGGTACAGCGTTCGAAGCGATGCTCCAGCTCCTTCTCGCTCCACCATTTCAGCGCCTTGAACGTGTCGTTCTTCTTGGCGAGGTTGACGGTCAGGCGGCGGAGCTTGGTGGCGGTGACATCGCCGAGCGGGGCACGGGCGAGTCCCTGGTCCTCGGGCAGCTTGCGATAGGTGTAGACCAACGCCTCCTGCAGCAGTGTCTTCGGCGCGGTCGATAGGTGGACGTAGGACAGGCCGATCGCAGGATCGGCCGCAATCCGAGCGAAGGTCTCGGGGAACTGGCGATAGTCGATCATCGCGCGCTCGGACCGATAGACGTCGTTGGGCACCACATCGAGCGTCGCTGACAGGATGATCCCGAACAGCCCGTATCCGCCCACGACATGCCGGAAGAGATCGGAGTTCTCCTCGCGAGACGCGGTGACGATCTGCCCGTCGGCCAGCATGATGCGGAGCGAACGAAGCGATCCCATCACCGCGCCGGCCTGGTGATCCATGCCGTGCGCGTTCACCGATATCGATCCGCCCACCGAGAAGATGTCGGTCGACTGCATCGCCTTGACGGCGAAATCGGGATGGATCGCCGATTGGATGTCGTGCCAGGTCGCGCCGGCGCCGACCGTGACGGTGCGTACCGCCCGATCAAGCCGGATCGCCGACATCCCGCGCATGTCGAGCATCACCCCGCCACGCGCGAACGCCTGCCCGCCCATCGAGTGCTTTACCCCCGCGGCTGAGACTGGCAGTCCCCTAGCGCGCGCATAGGCGAGTGCATCGGCCACCTCGGTGTCGCTGGTGGGCCGAATGACGCCGGCCACGGGCGTGCGGCTGAGGCAGCTGGCGTCGTTCACGGTGCCGCCGCGTTGCGACCAGGCCGGTTCGGCCAGAGAGCGGCGCTGCGCCTCAGCGGGTAGTGCGGGCGAAAGCGGAACGGCGATGCCGCAGTCCTTGGCTCCTTCCGGCTCGGCTGCGAGCGGGGCGACATAGGCTGCGGTGCCGGCTGCGCCCAGTGCGACCATTGACCCGCCGGCAAACAGCAGGCGTCGTCGCGACGACATTAGTCTTTCTCCCATGCCAACAGCCTAGACCAGGATCATGACGGATCAATGCAAAGAAACTGAACACTGTTCATTTCTGGTTAAACTGAACAGTGCTTAATTGCGATTCGCGGCAGGGAAACGCCGCAGGAGCCACAATCCAAATGCGGCTCGCGACAAGGAGAACGACCATGAAGACCAAGCATCTGATCGCCGGCGCGATGATCGCGATGGCCACGATGGCGAGCCAGCCGGTTGCCGCTTACACCCTGACGCCGACGGGCCGCACGCTGGCCAGCCCACAGCTCGCCGCGGACGTGTTGCGCCACATCGGCCGCTATTCGAAAGCGACGGGCGGCTGCTCGTTCACTTTCTCGGTCCACATGGCGGTGCTGCCGCGCAGCTACACGCCGGTTCGCCCCAGCGTGAACGCGGTCGCCCGCGGCGGTCATTTCGAACAATGGAGCCTTAATGCCTGCGGCGCGCGCCAGCGCTTCCAGGTCGCGATGTGGCCCTCGCCGCGCGGCGGCACCGATTACGCAATCACGCCGCTGACCGGGCGCCTACCGCTTCACGTTGGGCGCTGAGGCCGAAACGCCTTCGAAACGTTCAAGCTCACGATAAAGGAGAGAAGCCATGTTGACCTCGTTCAAGAATGTCCTCGCCCTCGGTCTTGCCGCTGCTGCCGCGACTATCCCGGTCGGCGCGAGTGCAGCGCCCTTGTCCACTTGGTACGGCCGCTATGTCTGGGAAGAATCGCTCGGCCGCGTCGGCGGGGCGACCAAGGCGGAGAGCGTCGCGATATTCGTCACGTACACGCTGACGCTGGCGCCCGACAGCCGAGGCACGGGATGCACCGTCAACATCGAGGGATATCAGCGCTCCGAGCAGCTGAAATGCACCGCCACGCCCGAGGGCGAGAAGGTGATCGTCAAGCTGTACAAGTTCCGCCCCGGCGATGCGGGCCGCTATCCCTCGGGGACCCCGCTGTTCACGATGATTCGCACCGAGGGCGGGATCATGACCCAGCTCCAAGCGCTCGATCCGTCGAGCGACAACAGCCCGCGTTCGGGCCGTCTCTTCCGCCGCGGCTGACCCCGCATCCGCGACGCCCGGGATCGGCCCGGGCGTCGATCCACTTCACCAACGTACGGAAACCATGGGCAGACGATCGGACCACAGCCGGGACGAATTGCGCGACCTCATCCTCAAGGCGGGAGAAGGGCTGATGGCTGAAGTAGGCTTCGCAAATTTCTCCGCCCGCGAGGTGGCGAAGCGGATCGGCTACTCGATCGGCACGATCCACAACGTGTTCGGCAGCGTCGACCGGCTCGTCACCGCCATCAACACCCAAGCGTTCGGCGATTGGGCGGAGGCGCTGGAGCGCAGCCTGGCTACGGCGGGGGACGATCGCATTGCGGCATTGGTCGAGGCCTATTTCCGCTTCGCGCGCGAGAACCCCAGGCGCTGGGCGGCGATCTACGACCATCGACCGGCCTCCGAAACGATCACAGAAGCCGAACACGAGGTGCGCGGTCGGCTGCTGCGCATCGTCGCCGCCGAAGTGGCGACTGCGCTCGGGCGGCCGGTAGACGAAGCACTCGGCACCTTTACCCGCTCGCTGGTCGCCACGGTTCATGGCCATTGCAGCTTTGCGATCACCGGATCCTGGGCGGCAATGGGCCAGCACGATGTCGAAGCGGCAGCGCTGGCGCGCGTCCGCGAAAGCCTCGCCGCGCAGGCGAAGGCGCCCTGAACAAGGAAAAACGCCATGTCCCGAGACCCGCTGTCGTCTGCCTCGCGTGCCGGCCCATTCGACAAGTTGGCGGGCGTCGCGGCACAGTTCGAGCCGGCCGGTGACGGCTACCTCTACCGTCAGGACGGATGGGGGCCGGGGATCCCCGTCACGCTGCTGGAGCGCGACGCCTTTGTCCGCGCCGGCGCACGCGATCTGCTCCTTCACCTGGCTGCGCTGGCGCTGTGCGTCGTAGCCGCGTGGCTCGCAGCAGTGCGGGTCACGTCCGGTGCCGACGACGTAGTAGGTGCCGTTGTCTTCGCGACCTTCGCCTCGGCCGCCGCAATCCTGTTGCTGATCTCGCATGAGTGGCACCGACGTGCAGCGTCCCGAGCGATGGCCGCGCGGCGGCCGGCCGCCCCGCCGCGCACGGCGCCGGGCGGCGGCGCCGGCTACGGCACCATCGCGGGCGTCATGGCGATCGCGCTGCTGTGGCTGTTCACCGGAACGATCGGCACCACCGCCTACCGCGCCTTCTTCGCCGTCTCGGTGCTGCTGATTGGAATGTTCCTGATCGTCCGTCGCTGGCTGGCACGGCGCCGGCTCACCCCTAGCCAGCGCCGAGCGGCAACGCCTTTGCGCCGTGCGAGCGCCGAGCCCGCGAGCGTCGGCGCAGGCTGCGCGATGCTGCTCTTCTTCCTGCTCGAAACCGTCGCCGGCATATTCGCGTTGTTCGGCACCGTTGCGCTTGTCCTGCGGCTCGCCGGGCAGCCGATTGAGGACCCGAACGGCTGGGTCTTCGCCATCGGTTTCCTGCTCGGCGGTGCCGTGGCGTACGCCGCGATGCGCATGATCGACCGGCTGTGCAAGCGCTGGACCGGGCTGTCGGCGATGGACGCGTTTAGCTGGCTTCCGGTGCATTGGTAGGTCGACGGACTGGGGCTCGGCGCATCACGGTGAGGTGCAAAGTGTTCGCAACCAACTCCCGTCCAATGCGGCGTGGTGTTCAACCACGTCTCCAGCGCACCGACAATCCCGACGACCGGCTGGGGCGGGCCGAATTTGACGTTACCGGCGCTCCTCAAAAAGGCACACCAGGATCCAGCAAGACGAAGCTCCTAACCTAGTCGCGTGCCAGCAATGCCTGGTGGCTAACCGGCCCAACTTGGGAAGCGACGAAGCGCGAAGTCGACGGTCGCACCGACAGGGCTGTCGGCAGCCGGCATCAAACTCTGACTTCGTCGCACCTTCTCCATCCTGGCGACCGCCGCCAAGCCTCAGCCGCCCGTCAGAGAACGTCAGGTCAATTGCCGAGCGTATATCAAAATGAGCGACCGTCCGGTCCCAAGAAGCAGCAACTCCGTCCGGAATGGCAGATTGTGGGTCGCCACCGTCTTGAAGCCGGCCGGGCCTCTGCCTGGTCAGCGATACAGCGCGCGTACTGGAATATGGCTTTGATTTGTTTGGAAGTGGCGGGGTGCAGCGATCGCCACGTCACGGCAGCGAACAGCGGACTAGGTTTGATGTTCTTGGGGGCAGCGGACAAGGAAGACGGAAGTTCTGACTAGCGTACGATGTGCCAGTCGAGCAGGACGCCCTAGTACCGTTACCAAGGACCATGAACGTGACCGACCTGGAACTCCCTGACAGCCCGTTGAGCGCGCGCGCGGCGCTCGCCGAAGCGATGGCTCTGCACGAAGAGGGGAACTTCGAAGGCGCTGAATCGCGTTATCGTGAGGTGCTGGCGCAGAAGTATCGCGTCGCAGAAGTGCTCCCTTTGCTTGCGGGCCTGCTAGGTAGGCTCTCGCGTCCTAAAGATGCTTTGGCCGCTTGGGACCAGCTCCTCACGCTCGAGCCTGACCACGCCGTTGCGCTACATGAAACGGGGCTCACGCTGCACTGGCTCGGCCGTACCGTCGAGGCGATCACAATGCTTGAGCGCGCCTGCGCGGCGGACCCTGACAATCCGATCACGATTGGTAATCTGGCCGTGGTTCTAGCAGATGCAGGGCGAAACCTTGAAGCCATTCGGCATTTCCGCCTCGCGCTTACGCTGCAGCCCGACAATCTTCATTTACGGCACCAGGTTCGCCGGCTCGGCTCTGGATCGGTGCCTTTCTGGCACATCCCGATGATGAACGATGTGCGACGCAATGATGCGTTCGAAGCCGCGATCAAGGCCGCGATCGGCGTCGTAGGCCCGGAGGCGCGCGTGATCGATATCGGCGCAGGCAGCGGCCTATTGTCGCTGATGGCGGCACGCGCAGGCGCACAGAAAGTTGTAGCGTGCGAGATGGAGCCGATGATTGCCGATATGGCACAGCAGATCGTCTCTCAAAACGGCTATGCGGATCGCATCACCGTCTACGCGAAGCCTTCAACCGAGCTTGTGATTGGCGCGGAGCTCGACGCACCGGCCGATGTTTTGGTCTCGGAAATCCTCTCGAGCGACCTGCTGACGGAGAAAGTTCTCGACACGTTCGAGGATGCTCATCGTCGCCTACTCGCCCACAACGCGATCGTGATACCTCGCATGGCAAGCGCCATGGGCTGCCTTGTAGCTAGCGAGAACCTCGGCGCCTACGCTTTCGTCGGCGAAGTGTCGGGTTTTGATCTTTCCGCCTTCACTGCCTTCGCGCCACAACGCCTGCCGATCCATGGTACGATGACGGCATGGGAGCGCCTGTCCGATGATCTGGAACTGGTACGCCTCGACCTAAGGCAGAACAAGCACGACGCGACGCTCGCCCGGCTGCGCATTCCCGTCACGGCGAGCGGGCGCGCGCTCGGTATCGTTCAATGGATGCACATCGATCTGTGGCAAGGCGTGACGTTCGACAATCACCCCGATCGCTACACTGACGGCGGGTGGCTTTAGGTGCTGCACAGCTTTCCAGAACCGATCGACGTCGTCGCGGGTGAGACGCTCGATGTCGCGGTTGGTCATGACCGGATCACGCTGATCCTTATGCCCCTCGAAGACAGACGCGTGTAGACGTGCAACAGCTGCTCCTTGGCAGCGTCTGGCGCGTGAGCATTCGTAGGGAGGTAGCAAGCAGATCACGTGTCCACTTCTCCGAACTGAGCGCAGATCCAGGGTGGCGATGACCGCTGCCATCCGCCCGTCAGGTCCGATGGACAGGAGCGCTAGCTCGCCGCTGATAAGGACGTGCGCGCCGATAACGTCATTCATTCTCGGGAGTGCGAGGCTCCTGAACAGGTAGGCGATGCTATGCTAAGGCACCTTGCTGAGGATTTGAGCTGATAAGCCGCCAGCACGTGAATTTGATCAGCCGTGTCTGTCGCCAGTCTGGCTCCAGGACCAATGACCATATTGGCTTATGAGCTCGGCTCCATAGAATTGCTTCGTGATTCTCCATCGGCTTGAAGCTGGCACGCTCGTAGGTGCTGTGCGCGTCGGCGAGACCAAGGTTTGTCCATAGCTCGATGCGGGTACTCGCCAGAGCTGCGCCTGCCGCCACAGGTCGGTAAGCGACCAGCCAGACTCCAAGCTTGTCGCCGGCGGGTCAGAATGTAAGCGATTGTTTATTCTGATTGACGCTGTCCACTGTGATTAGGGGCGTACCGATCGGGTTATCTGGGGTTTGCGTAATTATCAGATTTCGCCCGTTCTTTAGGCGCAGCGCCGCTCGCTTTACCAACGGCGCGCTGACCGACCACTCCGGTCTGCCGGGAACGATCGGGTAGAGGCCGAGGCTGCCCCAGACGTACCATGCCGTCATCGCGCCGGCGTCATCATCCATGCCGTCCGCGAAGCCCTGCGGCGCGAGGGCGAAGCTGCGGCCGTGCCACGGCAGCGGGCGCTTACCCTCGTTGGCATAAGGGTGATCGACCGGCTGGGTGAGGTAGCGGTGGACGATCGCGCTGGTCGCCGCCGGCCGGCCGAGCGCGGCGTAGAGCCAGGGGACGTGGATGTCCGGCTGGTTGGTCATGTTGTAGAGGCCGCTGGCGAAGAAGGTGTCGAGTTCGTGCACGAAGCGGTCGCGGCCGAGCGTCTCCACCATCCAGTCGAGATCGAAGACCGGCGCCCAGCGATATTGCCACAGCGTGCCTTGGTAGAGGCCCCGCGCCTTCACCACGTCCGCGTCGGCGCCGAGCGTCTCGCAGGTGGCGCGCCACATCGGGCGGTATGCGAGCGCCTTCGCGCGGAAGCGGGCGGCGGTGGCGGTGTCGCCCAGATCGGCGGCGAGCTCGGCGATGGCCCAGTCGTCATAGGCGGCCTCGATCTGCTGATCGGGCGTGTCGCGCTGGAGCGTGTCGGACTCGCGCACCATGCCGGCGAGCGCGGCGTGGGCGTCGAAGCCGGTGATGCCGCGACGGCGGAAATCGAGCAGCGCGACGCCGGCATGCTCGGTACGGACGGTGAGGAAGGGCTCGGTCCGCGTCGCCCAGCGCTGCTTGCCCTCGCCGTAGAGCGCGACGAGCGAACGGGCGATGTCCGCGGCGCGGGCGGGATCGATGAGCGCGATGAGCGGGAGCTGGGTGCGGTAATTGTCCCACAGCGCCCAGCTGGCGTAGCGCGTCTCGCCCGGAAGGGAGCGGTGGATGCGGCCGTCACTGCCGCGGTGGCGGCCGTCCGGATCCTGGATCGCGACCGGCGTCTGCATGACGCGGTAGAGCGAGGTGTAGAAGAGCGCGCGGCGATCGCGCGGGGCCGTGACGTCGAGGCGGGAGAGCTCGTGCTGCCAGCGCGCGCGGGTGGCGGCGAGGATGGCGGCGAAGGGGCGGGCGCCGAGCTCGGTATCGCGCACCACCGCGGCGGCGGCGGGATCGACGGTGGATAGGCCGGTGCGCACCTCCACCATCGCGCCGCGCCTGAGGGTGAGCGGCAGGGTGGCGGCAGCGCCGAAGACGGTGGCGGCGGGCGCGGGCTTGCCGTCGATCGTGACGCGGCTGGCGGTGTGGATGGTGTAGGCGCCTTCGTCGCACACGGTGCCCGCCGTCATGCTGGCGCGAAGATCCGCGGTGACGGTGGCGGCGTGGCGGCGGGTATAGGCGTTCGCCGCGTCGAGGCGAAGGACGTAGCGGCCCGGCTTCGTGACGGTGAAGCGCAGCAGCCCCGCGCCGCGCGTTGCCGTCATTTCCGCCGTGATGCCGTTGGCGTAGCTGACGCGGTAGCGGCCGGCGGAGGCGCGCTCGCTCGCCTTGTCGAGCGGCGCGAGCGGCGCGGCGCCTTCGGGGAGCAGCGAGATGAGCAAGTCGCCGCCCCCGCCGCCGCAGCCGACCCCGACCGCGCGGGTGTGCGAGAAGCCGCGAAGCTGGCGGGCGGCGAAGTCGTAGCCTGCGTGATTCCTGGGGTCAGTGTCCGGGCCCAGCTGCACCATGCCGTAAGGCGCGACGGCGGCGGGGGTGAGCTGGCCGAAATCGCCGAGCGTGCCGACAAACGGATCGACGAGGTCGACGGCCTTCTCCCGCGCAGCAGCGGGCGCGGCGGCGAGGAGGGCGGTGGCGGCCGCGACAGCCGTGCAGACGCGGCGCCATCGCGCGCGATAATCGGTCACTAGCGGTATCACTTGTGCGGCGGACGGAAGAAACTGGGCGGGAATGGCGCCATGGCGGGGCCGTTTGGATCGCGCAGTTTGTTGCGCTCGCCAGCGTCGGCGCTGAGCGGGATTTGCATGCCGTTGGTCTCTTCCAGCAGGCGGAAGAGCTTGGCGCTCATCCGTTCGGCGAGATCCTCATGGCCGGGGCGGGCGAGGAGATTGTCGTTCTCGTGCGGATCGGCGGCGAGGTCGTAGAGCTCGTCGAGATCCCAGATGCCATGGAAGTGGATGTACTTGTAGCGATCCTCGCGCAGCGCGTGGACGGTGGGCGTCTGCGGGAAATTCCGTTCCCAATAATATTCGTACATCAGTTCCTTGCGCCACGGCACCTCGGCCGCGCCGCCGCTTGCCGGCGAGACGGTGACCAACGGGAGCATGTTCGATCCGGCGAGGCCGTCCGGCGCCTCCAGCCCGGCGGCGGCGAGCATGGTGGGGGCGACATCGATGTTGGCGACGACGTGCTCGACGGTGCCGGCACCGAACAGCGACGGGCAGCGCATCAGAATCGGCACGCGCATCGATTCCTCATAAGCGGCGCGCTTGTCGATCAGGCCGTGTTCGCCGAACATGAAGCCATTGTCGCCCATGTAGAGGATAAGGGTGTCATCGAGCTCGCCGCGCTGGTCGAGGAGATCCATGATCCGCGCGATGCCTTCGTCCACCGCCAGCAGCGTTTCCATGTAGCGCTTGTAATAATCCGCGATGTCGAGCGTGCCGTGGTACGGATAGTCGACGCCGTGCCAGCTGTTGCGCTGGTTCTCGACCCACATCGGGCGGCCGGGAACGCCCGGCTTCATGTTGGCCGGATAGCGAAAGGTTTCCTTGTCGTAGCGCCCCTTGTGGCGTTCCGCCGGGATGAATTCGGAATGCACCGCCTTGTGCGCGAGGTGCATCATCCACGGCTTCTTGGCGTCGCGCTGGCCGATCCAGTCGAGCGCGTAATCGGTCAGCTCGTCAGTGATATAGCCTTTCTGAGGAACATGCCGGCCGTTGACGTTGAGCCCGTCGGGGTGCGGCAGATAATTGCCCTGGCCCTTGAAGCTGACCCAGTGATCGAAGCCGGGCTGCGGCGAATCCGTCTCGATGCCCATGTGCCATTTGCCGATGAACGCGGTCTCATAGCCGGCGGCCTGGAGATATTCGGGATAGTAAGTGAGGCCGGGCGGGATCGGGTGATTGTTGTCCACCACGCGATGCTGGTGCGCGTAGAGGCCGGTGAAGATCGAGGCGCGGCTGGGCGAGCAGAGCGCGGTGGTGACGAAGGCGTTGCGGAAATGCACGCCCCCGCGCGCCAGGCGATCGAGCGTCGGCGTCTCGCCGAAATCCTGCGCCTTCATGAAGCCCATCGCGTCGTAGCGATGATCGTCGGTGAGGATGACGAGGATGTTCTTGGGCTTCACGCCCGGCTTGCGCCGCAGCTTCAATTGCTTCGTCGCGGGCGCGGCGCCGGCGGCGAAGCTGTAGAGGCCGAACGCGCCCCCGGTGCCGGCGAGAAGCACGCCGCGGCGGTCGATACCCTTAGTCATCAATGCTGGCCCACGTGGGAGTAAGGATCGGTCTGCCCGGCGAGCCAGGGGTCGCGGGTCTCGGCGCGGATCGTGCGCAGCCGTTCGGCAAGCCGGGCCTTGATCGCGGCATAGGCAGGATCGGCGGCGACGTTCACCAGCTCGTCCGGATCGCGGGTTAGATCGTACAATTCTTCCGGCGGACGCTGAAGGTACGCCGCCTGACTGCGCTTGCCGAGCGGGATCGCGGGATCGGCGCTGATCGCCTTCCACGATGGCGAGCCCGCCACGTCCCCGGCGATCGGGTACGGCAGCTGCCAGGCGAGGTTGAGGATGTAATTGTGGGTGCGCGTGCGGATGCTGCGCATCGGATAATATTGATTGATCTCGTGGAAATCGTGGCTGGCGACGATCGCGTCGCGCGCGGGATCGCCGGCCTTGCCGAGGATCGGCAGCAATGACGTGCCGGACAGCTTATAGGCGGCAGGAGGGGCGACGCCGGCCCAATCGAGGACGGTGGGGGCGATGTCGGTCCAGCTGACCATCGCGTCGTTCACGGCCGGGGCGCTGCCCGGCGCGTGGACGATGAGCGGGAGGTGGAGGCCGGCATCGTAGAGGTTCGTCTTCGCGCCGGGGAAGGGCCGGCCGTTGTCGCTGAGGAAGATGACCAACGTATCGTCGGCGCGGCCGGTGGCGGCGAGATCGTCGAGGATCATGCCGACGCCGGCGTCGAGGCGGCTGAGCGATTCATAATATTCGGCGATGTCCTGCCGCACGGCAGCAAGATCGGGCAGATGCGACGGGATCTGCACGCGGCGCGGATCGTAGCTTTCCGGCTTCACGCCCGGCCAGGCGCGATCGTTGCCGTAATCCACCGCGGCGCGATGCGGATCGCTGTACGCGACGGTGACGAAGAACGGCCGCTCATCAGTCGAGCGGATGAAGCTCGCCGCGGCGATGACGAGTTCGCGCACGTCGCGGATGCCGCCGCGTTCGGGAACGAGTTCCGCCTGATAGGGAAAGGCGCTGTCCGGCCCGACATGCTTCTTGCCGACGAGCGCGGTGGCATAGCCGGCACGGCGCAGCATCGCAGGCAGCGTTTCGATCCCCGGCAGCAGCGACTGGTGATGCACGTCGTGCTGCAGGCCGTACATGCCGTTCTGATGCGTGTAGAGCCCGGTGTTGATCACCGCGCGGCTGGGGCTGCACGAGGAAACGGCGGCATAGCCGTGGCGGAAGAGCGTGCCGCCGCGCGCGAGGCGATCGAGCCGCGGCGTCTTCACCGCAACGCCATAGCAGCCAAGATCGAGGCCCTGATCGTCGGAGATCAGCAAGAGGACGTTGCGCGGCTTCTTGCCCGGCGGGGTGGTGGTCTGGGCGAAGCCGGGGGCGGCGCTGGCGGCGGCGATTCCGGCCATGCCCTTCAATACGTTACGTCTATCCATGGCACAGACGATAGCGTCATCCATCATCTACGCGAAGGCGGGAAACAGCCGTCGGGGAAGTGCCGCGGAAAGAAAAAAGGGCGGCGCTTCGTGTAAAGCGCCGCCCAGATATTGGCAGTGGTCAGATCAGAATTCAAACGCCGCGCTGAAGCGGAACGAACGACCCAGGATCGGACGAGCGAGGATCACGCCCTGGCCCTGGCCACCGATGATGCGCGGGTTCTGCTCCGTCAGGCCCAGCTCGTCGGTCAGGTTGTTGCCGGTCACCTGCAAGCGGATGCGATCCGCCACCGTTACCGAGACACCAGCGTCGAGCTGATAGAAGTTCGGCAGCAGCTGATTGTTCTCCGGATCGGAGAAGCGATCACCGGTGTATTGCAGCGTGGCGAACAGCGACGGCCGAATGCTGCCGACCGGCAGTTCATAGGCCGGGGTCACGCGCCACATCCACTTCGGCTGGCGCTGCACGCGATTGCCGGTATTATCGATCAGCCCGTTGCCCGTGAAGAAATCACGGTAGGTACCGTCGAGGAACGTGCCGGCCGCCGCCAGGCTGAAGCCGCGGAACGGACGCACCACGCCTTCCAGCTCGACGCCGGTCGCCTTCGCGCCGCCGTTGGAGCTGGTCGGCACGTCGTTGATGATCGTCGTGGTCGCCAAACCGTCGAAGCGGTTGTGGAAGACGGTGGCGTAGAGATTGGCGATGTCGGTCGAAACCTTCAGGCCGCCTTCGTAGGTGTCGACTTCGGCAACCACCGCCAAGCCGGTGTTGTTGGCGATGTCGGCCGCGCTGGCTTCGCGCAGATTGTCGAACTGCGGGAAGCTGTTGCCGCGGCTGTAGCGGGCGAACACGCCCACGCTGCGGCTGAAGTCGTAATTGACGCCTGCGGTCCACGACCATGCGTCGTCACGATAGCGGATATTGCGCAGCGGCCCGAGCACGGTGACGCTGTTGTCGTACAGCGTGTTGGGATTGCCATCCAGGTTGACGTTGCCGCCCTGCGCTGCGGTGCGCGGCGTGCTGAGCGTACCGTCCACGATGTGGCGCTGCCAGCGAATGCCGCCATCGATGCGCAGTTCCGGCGTGATCTGGAACTCGTCCACCGCATAGAAAGCCAGATCCTGGCCTTCATACCAGCCGCGCACTTGGAAGGCCGGGCCGCTGGTGAAGCCGCGCAGCGTCGCCTGCTGCGCCGTGCCCGCTGCACTGGTCACGCCCATGTCGAGCCGCCGGGCGTTAGGCTCTGCCGTGAGCAGCACCTGGTTGCCCAGCGCCCACTGATCGCGTGAGGTAAAGTTGGTGTAATAGAACCCGCCGGTCAGCTTGTTGTTGCCGGCCGTCCACTCCAGCGCCGTGTCGGCGACAAAGGACGAAATCTTCTTGCGCACTTCCCAGATGCCGGCGCGCAGAACAGGCGTGCCCGCACCGGTAGCCAGCGCGCCGCTGCCGTCGGCATAAACGAGCGACGATACCGTGGCGCCCGCACCCGCGAGCCGTGTCGCCATCACTGAAGCGGCAACTGGCGCCTCGGCCGGCACCAAGCCACGCGTGTCGGCGTTGCCCCCCATGTAGCTCATGCGCTCACGCACGCGCAGGCCATCGACCACCTCGTAATCGAAGTTGAAGCCGGTGTTGATGACCTTGGCGCCGCGACCGTCCTGCAGATCCACGGTGCGGCCAACGACGTTCTGCACGGCGCGCGTATCCGGGCCGTTCAGCGTTCCGGTGCCATGATCGAAGCCGGGGTACTGGCTGGTGTTATTGCCATCCACGACCACCGGAATCGGCAGGAGCCACTGGCCGCGGTCGTTCAAGTAGCGGGCGTAGATTTCCACGGAGCCCTTGTCACCGAAATCATGGTGAATGTTCGCCGTGATCTGGCCGCCCTGCTCGGCACGGTAGCGCGGATCGCGGATGCCGTTGCTCTGCGCGTAATAACCGCCGACCATGAAGCCGGTGTTCTCGCCGAGCGGACCAGAGATCCAGGCGTCTCCGCGGATCTCGTCGAAGTCGGTGTACGAAACCTTGGCCAGGCCGTGGAGCTCGCTGCCGCCGATGCGCGGCACGACGTTGACGGTGAGGCCCGGCTGGCCGTTGGAGAACAGCGAGCCAGTGCCGCCGCGGACGGCCTCGACGCGCTGTACCGTCTCGTCGAGGCGGATGAGCTGCGAATTCTCCAGGAACGAGAGCGTCGGCGGCGCGAAGATCGGCGTGCCGGCGTACTGGAAGGTGACGAACTGCGCGTCGCCGCCCGACGGATAGCCGCGCACGAAGATGTTGGCGCCGTTCTGGCCGCCCGAGCTTTCCGCCATCACGCCCGGAACCGTGCGCAGCAGATCGGCGGTGCTGTTCGGGGCGGCGCGCTCGATTGCGTCGTTGCCGAGGGTCGTGACGGCGAAGGACGCGTCCTGACGGCGCGTGCCGCCGCCAGCGGTACCGACAACAACGATATCATCCCCGTTCTGAGCGGACGTATCGATCAGACCCGTGTCCGGTTGCGCGCGTTGCGCGCTATCCGCGGACTGAGCGGCAGACGTGTCGGTCTGCGCAGCAACTGACCCGGCAGCGAGCATGGCGCCGGCGGCAGTGCCGATCATGAGACGGCCCATCAATGTGGAAAGCATGATCTTTACCCTTTTGCTTGAGCCGCTCCTCCCGGTAGCGGCCTGATATGCGCGAGATAGGAACGAGGTTTGTTCCCGTCGAGGAGCGCAAAAGGGTGTTGCGCAATCCTGCATATGGTGCAGCCTTTCTGCAACAGTTGATGAGGAGGCGAGGGTGAAGTCAGGCTTGGTGATGGCGCTCCTGATGCTGGCCGCGCCGGTGGCGGCGCAGACGGTGAAGGTTCCGGCGATGACGCTGCCGCCGTCCACGTTGCTGAGTAATGAGGCAAAGCGCGTGATTGTCCAACAGCAGGCGATCCGCCCGCCTGACTTCGGTGACGACATTGCCGCAGCACGTGCTTTCTGGGGGCGCTACAATGACGATCGTCTGGCGGAGATGCGGCGCCACTTCCGCACGGCCGAGCGTCGTGAACGTCTAGGCGGCGTTGTGGTGGACGTGGTCACCCCGGCCAATGGCCCGTCCATGCGCAACGCGGAACGCGTGCTGATCAACGTGCATGGCGGCGCCTTCATGTGGGGCAGCGGCAGCGGCGCGCTGGTGGAGGCAATCCCGATCGCAGCGACCATGGGAATCACGGTGGTAACCGTCGACTATCGTTTGGCCCCTGAGCATCGCTACCCCGCCGCCTCGCAGGACATCGCGGCGGTGTATCGCGAACTTCTGAAACGCTATCGCCCGGAGAACATCGGCATCTACGGATGTTCGGCGGGCGGCGTCATTACCGCGCAATCGGTCGCCTGGTTCCAGCGCCACCACCTACCGCGCCCGGGGGCCGTCGGCACGTTTTGCGGCACAGGCGGCGCGTATGCCGGGGACAGCGCCTATCTCTCCGACCCGCTGACCACCGGCAAGCCGATGCGTGCAGGAGCGCTGCCAACTGAGCTGCAAGCTGCGTACATGAAAGGTATTCCGGCCGACGATCCGCTCGCCTACCCGCTTGGCTCAGACGCAGTGATGCGGCAGTTTCCGCCCACGCTTCACCTCGCCGGCAGCCGTGATTTCGCCTCCAGTGTGCTGACCTGGCAGCATCGTCGGCTGTCGGCATTGGGGGTGAAGAGTGAGCTTCAGATCTTCGACGGGCTTGGCCACGCGTTCTTTGTCTGGCCCAATATGCCGGAATCGATAGAGGCATTCCGGCTTGTTTCCGCGTTTTTCGATCGGCATCTGGGTGCGGCACCGGCAGATCCAGTCAAAAAGGGTGACGAACGATGAAGTTTTGGCAATCGCTGATCGGGACATCTCTGGCGGTGTGTACGCTGGTCGCCGAGCCGATCCGCGCGCAGCAATCGCCTGCCGCGCTTTACGGGGAGCTGTTCAGCGCCGTGCAGACGGGTCGGCTGTTCCCTGACGGCAAGACCTTCGTCGATGCGGTGCCCAAGCGTGATCCGCAGGCGATCATGGCCGATTACCAGCGGCAGCGGCCAACGACGCCCGAGGCGCTGCGCGCGTTCGTCCTCGCCAACTTCACGGTTCCAGGCGTCAACGATCGCGGCGCAACCGATCTGCGCCGCCACATCCGCAACCTGTGGCCGATGCTGGTGCGCCAGGCCGATACGCCGGTCGCGGGCTCGTCCCTGCTGCCGATGCCGCAGCCTTATGTAGTGCCCGGCGGCCGGTTCCGCGAGATGTATTATTGGGACAGCTATTTCACCATGCTGGGGCTCGCCGTCGACGGGCAGCAGCCGCTCGTCGAATCGATGCTGGCGAACTTCACAGACACGATCGAGCGCTACGGCCACATCCCCAACGGCATGCGGACCTATTATCTCGGCCGCGCGCAGCCGCCGTTCTTTGCGCTGATGCTGGACCTGTCCAAGGACGCCGACCCCGCGACGGCGGCAAAGCGGCTGGCGGCGCTGAAGACGGAACATGCCTATTGGATGAAGGGCGCCGAGTGCCTCGATACCAGCGGCGCGTGCGCGCGGGTGGTGCGGATGCCGGACGGCACCTTGCTCAACCGCTATTGGGACGATCGCCCGCTCCCGCGCGATGAATCCTACGCCGAGGATGTGATCACCGCTGGGGAAGACCCGAGCCGCCCGGCCGAGGAGATGTACCGTCACTTGCGCGCCGGGGCGGAAAGCGGCTGGGATTACAGCAGCCGCTGGCTGTCCGATCCGCAGCGTCTTGCCTCCATCCGGACTACCGACATCGTGCCGGTCGATCTCAACAGCTTGATGCTGATGATGGAGGAAGCGATCGCCAGGCGCAGCGCCGCTGCGGGCGATCAGGCGGGCGCCCAGTCGTTCACGGCGATGGCAGATAAGCGCCGAGCTGCGTTGAACCGCTACTTCTGGGTGGCGCGCCAAGGCCGTTACGCCGATTGGGACCGCGTGGCGCGCAAGCCGACGCCGCGCGTCTCGGCTGCCATGCTCTACCCCCTGTTCGCGGGCGCAGCCTCGCCGCAGCAGGCGGCGGCGGTGGCGACTACCGTGCGCCGCGATCTTCTGGCGACCGGGGGGCTGCGCACCACGCCGATCCGCACCGGGCAGCAATGGGACTCGCCCAACGGCTGGGCGCCGCTGCAATGGGTGGCAATCGCCGCGCTGGAGCGGAGCGGCCAGCCGGCACTGGCGCGGGAGATCGCCAAGCGCTGGCTCGGCACGGTGGAGGCGGCTTATGCGGACACCGGCAAGATGCTGGAGAAATATGACGTGGAGGAGCGCAAGCCTGGCGGCGGCGGGGAGTATCCGACGCAGGACGGCTTCGGCTGGACCAACGGCGTGACCAGCGCGATCCTCGAGCGGTATCCGCTGCCGTGACTGTTCGTCATACCGAGCTTGTTCTGGCTTCCGCCCGGCAAATGTGGAGGCTGACAGCAAGAAGACGGTACAGGGACAGGTACGTCATGGAAGCGGCACGACCACGAACGCCGTCCGAGCAGCAGTACAGTGACCGCAAGCTTCGCTCGAGAAACCGAGCTATCAGCTGGGAACCAGCCTGAAAACGGTGGAGAAGTGGCGCGAGAGGGTGGTAGTCGAGGATCTCAAGACCCAACAAGACCCCGCATTCACCAACGCTGACCTAAGCGAGGAGGTGATACTTGTCGTCTCCTGGCGCCACACACTGCTGCCTTTACGCGTCACAACTGGCGATTTCGCACCTGACATGCTCAGGGCTGCAGTGATGGCTTTTTTGCCAGTTGGCTTTGCAACGTGTTGTTGAGGCGACATCCTAAAGCACACCAACTGCGACGTGAGGCTTGAAGATCTCATCGAGCTTGCAGAACGGCCGATCCCCGATCGAGCCGTGCGTGAGCCATCCTCGTGCATCGCCATGCGCGAATGAAGTGTTCAGATACCTGAACAAATGGCAGTTTAGGAAAGCTGAAAACGGCAGCTGAACGGTCGGTTATGGGTCAGACTGCGCTGCTCGGTTCTGCGGCGACTATGCACCTTGCAAGCAAGCTTTCGCTCGTCAGCGTGGGTCAAGCTGATTGTTCTCGCTTACCGCGCTCTCGCTAACGATCAGAGTGTGTTACCGTGTCGGGCAGACGATGTTCGCTCGGATGGGATGCACGACGATGACTGGCAACACGGGTCAGGCCCAAATGGGTATAGACGGGCTGGACGACGTCCTCGGTGGCGGCTTGGAGCGGAGCCGCACCTACCTACTCGAGGGATCGCCAGGTGCGGGCAAGACCACTATCGCGCTGCAGTTTTTGATGCAGGGTGCCGCTGCGAGTGAGACGTGCCTGTACGTCAGCCTCTCCGAAACGCAGGAGGAACTGCTCGCTACCGCCCGGTCCCACGGCTGGGATGTTAGCGGCATCGAGATCTTCGAGCTTGTTCCGCCCGAAAACCTTCTCGATGATGAGCAGCAAAGCCTCCTCTACTCGTCCGATCTTGAGCTTGGTGAAACGACGCGGCGGATATTCGAGGCGTTTGAACGGGTGAAACCGAGCCGGGTCGTGCTGGACAGCCTGTCGGAAATCCGGCTGCTCGCGCAGAGTTCACTCCGTTACCGACGTCAAATCCTGGCGCTTAAGCACTATTTCTCGCGAAGCGGCGTCACCGTCCTGATGCTGGACGATCTGACGTCGGACGCGAACGACAAAACGGTGCACTCCGTTGCCCACGGCGTGGTGAGGCTCGAAGAATTGGCACCTGAATACGGCGCTGAGCGCCGGCGGCTACGGGTGGTCAAGTACCGTGGCCGTCGCTTTCGTGGCGGCTATCACGACTTCGCCATCGAGACGGGCGGTGTTCGCGTGTTCCCCCGGCTCGTATCCGCGGAGCACCGTACCGACTACGATCGCACCATGCTGACAACGGACTCCGCGGAATTGAACGGGCTTCTCGGTGGCGGTCTGGAGCGCGGCTCCAGCCTGCTCGTGCTTGGGCCCGCCGGCACGGGCAAGTCGACGTTGGCGCTCACATTCGTGAAAACGGCAGTTGAGCGGGGCGAAACGGCCGCCATGTTCGTTTTCGACGAAGAAGTCGGCCTTCTGATCCAACGCGCCAAGAGCCTCGGGATCGATCTCCAGCAGATGATCGACGAACGTAAGCTCGTGCTTGAGCAGGTGGACGCCGCCGAACTGACCCCCGGCGAGTTTTCCGCCCGCGTGCGTCACTGCGTGGAAGTGGCAGGCGCGCGAACCGTTATCGTCGATAGCCTTAATGGTTATCAGGCGTCGATGCCGGGCGAGCATGCTCTTATCCTGCACATGCATGAGTTGTTGCAGTATCTGAACCGTCAGGGCGCGACCACGATCCTGACGGTCGCGCAGCACGGGCTGGTCGGCGATATGAAGACGCCGGTCGACGTTACCTATCTTGCGGACACCGTCATTCTGCTCCGGTATTTCGAAGCCTTCGGTCGGGTCCGCCGTGCGATAGCGGTGGTCAAGAAGCGGATGGGCCATCACGAAGACACGATCCGCGAATACCAGATCGGAAGTCGCGGCTTGACGTTGGGCGCTCCACTGACCGACTTTCAGGGTATTCTCCGTGGTATACCGGTGCTGGTCGGCGACGTCGCTCTCCTCAAGCGCGAGGACGCGTGAAGCGGTCCACCGTTTCCGAACGCGCGCTTGTCCTGGCACCGCGCGGCCGCGACGCGGCGGTCGCGACGGCGATGCTGGCGGAGGCCGGGATCGAAGCGGACGCCTGTGCATCGCTGCCTGAACTGATCCAGCGGCTCAATGAAGGCGCGGCGTTCGTCGTTGTGACTGAAGAGGCGATCACGACATCGAATCTTGCGCCACTTTCTTCCTGGCTGGCTGATCAGGAAGAATGGTCCGATCTGCCCTTCGTGCTCCTGACGACCCGTGGCGGTGGGTTGGAACGTAATCCAGCGGCTGCGCGGCACCTCGGTCTTCTCGGCAACGTCACGTTTCTGGAGCGGCCGTTTCACCCGACGACGCTGATCAGCCTTGCTCACTCGGCGTTGCGCGGTCGCCGTCGGCAGTATGACGCGCGCGCGCGCCTGCTCGCATTGCGCAGCAGCGAGCACCGATTCCGCACGCTCTTTGACACCATGGATGAGGGCTTTTGCGTCATCCGCTTTCTGGATGGCGAGCACGGTCCGTTGAGTGACTATGTGCATGTCCAGGTGAACGCCGCCTATGAGCGGCATGCTGGCATCGCCAACGCCGTGGGGCAGCGTGTCCGTGACATGGTGCCCGATGAGGCGGACGGCTGGGTGGCGCTCTACCGCGAGGTTCTGCTGACCGGCGAGGCGATCCGATTTGAACGCAAGCTGATTGCTACCGGCCGTTTTCTTGAATTGTCGGCCTTTCGCGTTGAAGGATCGGACCAGCCGGAAGTTGCGGTCATCTTCCAGGATACCACTGCACGTAAGCGAGCAGAGCTGGAACTTCGAGAACTGAACGAAACACTGGAGCGGCGCGTCAGCGAAGCCGTGGCCGAGCGCGAAGCCGCCGCTGCGCAGTTGGTAGAAGCGCAAAAGCTCGAGACGCTCGGGCAGCTGACGGGCGGTGTGGCTCACGACGTGAACAACCTGCTGACCCCCATAACTGGCGCGCTGGACCTTCTGCATCGCAAGTATGCACGCGAAGACCCGCGCGCGGCACGATGGATCGACGGTGCTTTGCAGTCTGCCGAGCGTGCACGGCTCTTGGTCAGCCGACTTCTCGGTTTTGCGCGGCGGCAGGCTTTGGAAACCAGGCCCGTCGATGTCGCCGGGCTGCTCGACGGCATGCGCGATCTAATTGCCAGCTCGATCGGGTCCGGGATTGAACTGAAGATATTGTCTGCGGCCAAGCTCAAATCAGCGGTCGCAGATCCGAACCAGCTTGAGCTCGCGTTGCTCAATCTCTGCGTGAACGCGCGCGATGCCATGCCGGGCGGCGGCGAGATCAGAATCTCAGCCCACGAGGTAATCGTCGGCTCTGACGAACATATAGGTCTTTCAGCCGGCGCTTATGTCCGGCTCTCGGTAGTCGACACTGGCACCGGTATGGACAAGGCAACGCTCGCTCGTGCGATCGAGCCTTTCTACTCCACCAAGGAACTCGGCAAGGGCACTGGACTAGGGCTGTCGATGGTGCACGGACTAGCCGCGCAGCTCGGTGGAGCGTTTATCCTGAGCAGCACCGTTGGGAAGGGCACGCGCGCCGACCTCTATCTTCCAGCTTCGGCGGAAAACGCACCCATGGCCGCCCGCTACATGGAGGACGTAAGCGTAAGCAGGTTCCTCAAGATCCTGCTCGTGGATGACGAGCAGCTCGTTCGTGATGGCACGGCGGAGATGCTTCGTGACATGGGGCATGAGGTAGTTGCCGTAGACGGAGCTAAGAACGCCCTTGCTACGTTGGAAGAGGGCGGTCACTTCGATGCGATCCTCACTGATTACATGATGCCGAGCATGAATGGAGCGCAGTTCGCTGCCGAGCTCAGTCGCCTTGATATTGGCCTGCCTGTGTTAGTGGTCACCGGGTACGCTGGTGGCGACTTGGAGATTAGCTTGCCACAGTTGGCGAAGCCATTCCGTCGTTCAGATCTCGCGATTGCGCTTGAGCGTCTAGTTGGAAATAAGACCAACGTGGTTGCCATTCGCCAGCGTCAGTGACGGCAGGTTCCGCGCAGGCTCGCAATTTCCTCTGCGCACGGTCAACGTCGCGAAATCAATCGTCAGGATCACGCTGAGAGCGTTCCTGCCCCATGTATCTAGCGTAGCCGGACGGTTGCGCGATGCAATGTCCACTGATCTACCTTTTTCGCCAAAGCTGACGGACTGCTCACGACTCTTACCCGGACGTTTGCTCATGTGTCTACGCCCGATTGCGGCCGAACCCGACATCGTCTCAGGTCGATGTCATGCTTGACGAGTATGACTGCCGAGGTTCGCCGGTAAGCCACCGTTTCCACGTGCGATCGCCGCGAGCGCGTCAGGTGTGGCTGTGCCTCTTTGAGGGGGCGCGTGAGCGCCGACAGATGATGACGCGCGATGGCGATGACTGGTGGTGCGAGGCGCTCGTCTCATCCGGCGTGTGTTACGGATTTCGGGCGGAGGGGGATCATCCGTTCGACCCGTCGAAGCTGCTGGTCGATCCTTATGCGACGCATCTTGATCGGCCGTTTGCTTATGATCCGCAACTCGGGATGGCGGGGGTCGATACGGCAGCGTTGGTCCCGAAAGCCGTGCTGACCTCGCCATTGCCGCCGCTGCCGCCACGCGCGCCGGTCTTCAAGGCGAGGGGGCTGATCTACGAGCTCAACGTGCGCGGGTTTACGATGCGGCATCCCGACGTGCCGGAGCGGCTGCGCGGCACGATTGCGGCGCTCGCGCATCCTGCGGTGCTGGATCACCTCCTTTGCATCGGGGTCGATGCCGTGGAACTGATGCCGATCGTAGCGTGGATCGACGAGCGGCATCTGCCGCCGCTCGGCCTGCGCAACGCGTGGGGTTATAACCCGGTTGTGCCGATGGCGCTGGATCCTCGGCTATGCCCCGGGGGGCATGGCGGAACTGCGCGCCACGGTGGAGACGTTGCGGCAGGCGGGGATTGGCACGATTCTCGACCTTGTGTTCAACCACACGGGCGAGAGTGACCTCCAGGGGCCGACGTTGTCCTTCCGGGGGCTGGACGATGCCGTGTACGCCCGAGGGCAGGATGGCTCGCTGATCAATGATGCTGGCACAGGGAACACGCTGGATTTCGGTTATGCGCCGGTGCGGCAGATGACGCTTGTTGCCTTGCGCCACTTCGTCACGCAGGCCGGGGTTGATGGTTTCCGCTTCGATCTGGCGCCGATCATGGGGCGCTCGCCTGGCTTTGATCCACGGGCGGCGATCTTTGCCGACATCGCCGCCGATCCCGTGCTCGCCGATCGCGTGATGATTGCCGAGCCTTGGGATATCGGGCCGGGTGGCTATCAGCTAGGCGCTTTTCCGGCGACGTGGCTGGAATGGAATGACCGGTTCCGGGACGACGTGCGCCGCTTCTGGCGGGGCGACGGCAGCGCAGGGGCGCTCGCGACGCGGATGGCGGGGTCGACGGATATATTCGGGCCGACGGTGACGCGGACGGTGAACTTCGTGGCGGCGCATGACGGCTTCACGCTTGCGGACGCGGTCGCTTACGCGCGACGGCACAATCATGCCAACGGCGAAGACAACCGCGACGGCCATGCTGACGAGGTGAGTTGGAGCGCCGGGGAAGAGGGGCAGGGCCGAGCGGAGGACGTTCGGGCGCTGCTTGCCACGCTGTTTGCGTCACGTGGCACCATCATGTTGGCGGCCGGGGACGAGTTCGGCCGGACGCAGGGCGGCAACAACAACGCCTATGCACAGGACAACGCCACCTCCTGGCTGAATTGGGAGGCTCGGGATCGCGAGCTGGAGGCCTTTGTGGCGGAGCTTGCGGCCTGGCGGCGCGCGCATCCGGCGATCGGCGCGCCTGAGGTTCGCCATGACCTGTCGTGGTCCGACGTTCGGGGCGACGCGATGACGCCGGCGGCTTGGGACGGGGCGGACGGCTTCGTGATGCGGGTGGGGGACGGCGCCGGCGTCCGGGTCGACCGGGGCCGGCGCTGCGTCGAGGTGCTGCCGCCGCACCAGGCGTGAGCCCGGCGCGGCGGACGCGCTCAGGCCTGAGGCACGACCAGGTACTTCTCGCCCGTCGCGCGCTTGCCGTAGGCCGCGATGGTGGCGGGATCGAGCATGTCGCTGAGGCTGATCCGCTTGGTGTAGTTGCTGGCGAAGGTGGTCTTCAGCTCGCGGGCGACACGATCGCGCAGCTCCTTGGCGGCGTCCGCGCCGATATCTTCTAGGAAGTAAGTGAGCAGCCAGCCGCCCATGCGCCACCGCATGCCGAATCCGCGGTTGAACTCCGTCGGGGCGGGGGAGAGGCCGCCGTACACATAGACCTGCTTCATCTGGCGCGATCCGTACGGGCCGTCGGCGCGCTGGGTGCGGAGCGCCGCCTGCTCCATGGCGGTGAGGATCTGTCCGGCGAGCTTGCCGCCGCCCACTGCGTCAAAGGCGAGATAGGCATCGGTGGCCGCGATCGCGTTGATCAGCTTGGGCAGGAAATCCTCAGCGGTCATGTCGACGACATGCTCGGCGCCAAGGCCGCGCAGCAGATCGGCCTGCGCCTCGCTGCGGACAATGTTGACGAGCGGGATGCCGTCGGCTGCGCACAGCTTGACCAGCATCTGGCCGAGGTTCGAGGCGGCGGCAGTGTGGACGAGGCCCTTGTAGCCCTCACGCTTCAGCGTGCCGACCATGCCCAGCGCGGTGAGCGGATTGACGTAGGACGAGGCGCCTTCCTCTGCGCTGGTTCCTTCCGGCACGATCATGCAATCAGCCGCGCGCACCTTGCGATATTGCGCATAGAAGCCGCCGCCCGCCAGCGCGACCGTCTTGCCGATCAGCGCCTGCGCCGCCGGGGACGTGCCCGCCGCCACCACCACGCCGGCGCCTTCGTTGCCCACCGGAACATCGACCCCAGCGCGGGCAGCGAGCGCGCGCTGAACCGCAGGATTGAGCGGTGCTGTGGCGCTATCGCCGTCTCGGGTGAACTGGGTGCCATCAACCAGCGCCAGGAGCACGGCGAGATCCGATGGGTTGATCGGGGTCGCCTCCACGCGAACGAGCACTTCTTCGTCGTTCACGGAAGGCATGGGCGTGTCCTTCAGCGACAGCTTCACCTCTCCCTCGCGTGTCACGGTCGACACGAGGCGACGAAAGGTTTCGGGCAAGTCAGTCATGCAGGCTCCTCTTGCAGGCTATGCTTATGCCGCTGTCCTTCTCGCCCGTGCCCCGCGATGTCGAGACAAAAAGAGGTCCGGCGCGCCGGGCCCGCGCTCACGCGAGCGTCATTCCTTCCGTGCGGCCGTCCTCGCGCCAGCTCTTGATGATGTCGAAGAAGGCGTTGGGGCCCTTGCCATAGCTGGAGAAGCTGGCCGCCTTGGGGCTGAGTTGTCCCTCGCCGTTGTAATAGCCCGGGGTGCATTCCTCCAGGAACTTGCGACGATCGAGCACCGCGGAGAGGATCTGCTGCGTCCACGCCTCTTCCGCTTCCTCGGTCGGTTCGACGCGGGATTTCTGCGACCGCATGGTTTCGGCGATGATGTGCGCCGCGTGGCCGGCCTGCTCCAGCAGCGCGTGCGGATAATTGGCGGTGAAACCGGATTGAATGACCGAGAAGATGAACATGTTCGGAAAGCCGTTCACGGTCATGCCGTGCAGCGTCTTGCCGCCATCGGCCCATTTCTCCTCCAGCGTGCGCCCGCCGACGCCGCGCACGTCGTATCCGGCGCGACGCGCGTAGCTGGTGCCGACTTCAAAGCCGGTGCCGAAGATCAGGCAATCGAGTTTGTACTCCTTGCCGGCGACCACCACGCCGCCGCGGGTGATCCGCTCGACGCCCTGACCCTGCGTGTCCACGAGCGTGACGTTGGGGCGATTGAAGGTGGCGAGGTAATCGTCATGGAAGCAGGGTCGTTTGCAGAATTGGTTGTACCAGGGCTTGAGCGCGTCCGCCGTCACCTTGTCCTGAACGACTTGATCGACGCGCGCACGGATCGATTCCATTTTCTGGAAGTCGGCAAGCTGCACCAGCTCGTCGGGGTTTTCCGCGCCCGATTTTACTGCCTTCATGCGGGCGATCATGCCCAAGTTGCGGATGATGTCAGTCCAGCCGTCGTTGACCAGATCTTCCTCGGCCCATCCACCGGACACGAGCGTGTTGAAGTTCTCCATTCGGTGACGGTGCCAGCCGGGGGTGAGCGCTTCAGCCCATTCGCGATCGGTTGGCCGATCGCCACGCACGTCGATCGATGACGGTGTGCGCTGAAAGACGTAAAGCTGCTTGGCGCTGGCGCCGAGATGGGGAACGCACTGAACCGCGGTCGCGCCGGTGCCGATGATCCCCACGACCTTGTCGCCGAGCTTGTTGAGACCGCCGTTCTGATCGCCGCCGGTATAGGCATAGTCCCACCGGCTGGTGTGGAACGTGTTGCCTTGAAACTGCTCGATACCCGGGATGCCCGGCAGCTTGGGACGGTGCAGCGGGCCGTTCGCCATGACTACAAAGCGAGCGCGGATGGCGTCACCGCGATTGGTGAATACCGTCCAGCGTCGTTCGTCCTCGTCCCAGGCCATGTCGGTGACCTCGGACTGAAACAGGACGTCGCGGTATAGATCGAAGTGCTCGGCGATACGGCGAGAGTAGGCGCGGATCTCTGGGCCCTGGCTGTACTTGCGCTCGGGCATGAAACCGGTCTCTTCCAGAAGGGGAAGATAGACGTAGCTTTCGATGTCACAGGCGGCGCCGGGGTAGCGGTTCCAATACCAGGTCCCGCCGAACTCGCCGCCCTTCTCAATGAGGCGGACGTCAGCGATGCCGGCTTCGCGCAGCTTGGCACCGGCCAGCAGCCCGCCGAAGCCGCCGCCGATGACCACGACGTCCTTTTCGTCCGCGAGCGGCGCTCGCTCGATCGGCTGTTCGACGTAAGGATCTTCGAGATAATGGGCGAACTTGCCGGTCATCTCGACATATTGATCGTTAGCGTCCGCCCGGACTCGCTTGTCCCGCTCCGCAAGGTACTTCGCCTTCAGCGCCGCTGGATCGAAGCCGAATTGCTCATCCGGCGCGCTGTGCACGGCCTGCGATTCGAGTGTCATTTGCCTCTCCGTTTTTTCTTTCTTGGAACGCATTATGACTTAGCGTTCCGCGGAGAGGTAGTCTGTTTTTGCTTGAGTCAGCCGCGGGGGAAGCACCAGCCGAGTGGCGCCCCGGTGTTAGCGCTCCAGCCGTCCGTCGCCGATCGCCGACGCCTCAAACCGAAAGAGCGTGTCGGGATCGGGCACACTGATGTCGCCGCTTATTTCCGCCGGCGCAAGCTCATGCAGCAGATGCTGGATAATGGCGCGGCGGGCGCGCTTCTTGTGATCGGCGCGCACGCATGTCCAGGGCGCCACGGGCGTGCTGGTGCGGCTGAGCATCGTGTCACGCGCAGTGCTGTAAGCGTCCCAATTCTCCTGCGCGACCAGATCAAGCGGAGAAACCTTCAGCGCTTTCAGCGGATCACTGCGCCGCGACTCGAGCCTGGCGGCCTGTTCGTCGCGCGAGATGTCGAGCCAAAGCTTCACGAACTTGATGCCGTCATCGACCAGCATCGCCTCGAAGCCGGGAACGTCATTGAGGAAACGTGCCTGTTCCTCCGGCGAGGAGAACCCGTTCACGACCTCGACCCCAGCGCGATTGTACCAGCTGCGATTGAAGATCACGAGCTCACCCGCGGCGGGCAGGTGCGCGACATAGCGCTGGAAAAACCATTGCGAGCGCTCATGCGGATTGGGCTTAGGGAGCGCGACCACGCGGGTCTGTCGGACGGCGAGGTGCCGTGTGAGCGTGCGGATCGCGCCGTCCTTCCCGGCGGTGTCGCGCCCTTCCAGCACGACGACCGCCCGCGCACCCGTCGTGGCAGCCCAGCTCTGGTAGCGGACCAGCGCGACCTGAAGGTCGTGATCCTCGGCCGCGTGATCCGCTCCCACGCTCTTATACCAGCTCGACAGCGATGGCGGTGGCTTCCCCGCCGCCGATGCACAGGCTCGCGATGCCGCGCTTCTTGCCGTGATGCTTGAGCGCGGCGATCAGCGTGGTGATAATCCGGGCGCCGGACGCACCAATCGGATGGCCGAGCGCGGTCGCGCCGCCATGGACGTTGATCTTGTCGTGCGGAATGCCGAGGTCGCGCATCGCGAACATCGCGACGCAAGCGAAAGCTTCGTTGATCTCGAACAGATCAACGTCATCAATCGACCAGCCAGCTTTTGCCAGCAGCTTTTGGATGGCGCCGACGGGAGCCGTGGTGAAAGCGGCGGGTTCCTGCGCATGCGCCGAATGCGCGACGATCCGTGCCACCGGCTTTTGCCCCTTTGCCTCCGCGACGCTGGCCTTGGTCAACACCAAAGCGGCCGCACCGTCGGAGATGGACGAGCTGGTAGCGGCCGTGATCGTGCCATCCTTGGCAAAGGCCGGCTTCAGCGACAGGATCTTGTCCGGCATGCCGCGGCCGGGCTGTTCGTCCGTGTCGACCACCACGTCGCCCTTGCGCGTTGGGACGGTGACCGGAACGATCTCTTCGGCGAATGCGCCTGACGTGATCGCCTTCTGTGCACGGCGAAGAGACTCGATCGAGTAATCATCCTGCGCCTGCCGCGTCAGCTGATACTCGTTGGCCGTATCCTGCGCGAAGGTGCCCATGGCGCGGCCCTGCTCGTAGGCGTCCTCCAGGCCATCGAGGAACATGTGATCATATGCTGTGTCGTGGCCGATGCGGGCGCCCGAGCGATGCTTCTTGAGGATGTATGGCGCGTTGGTCATGCTCTCCATACCGCCAGCCACGATGAGGTCGGCGGAGCCGGCGGCAATTGCCTCGGCACCCATGATCACCGTCTGCATGCCCGAGCCGCAGACCTTGTTGACGGTGGTGGCCTCAACAGACTTGGGCAGGCCGGCCTTGATGGCTGCCTGACGCGCCGGGGCCTGACCGAGCCCGGCCGGTAGCACGCAGCCCATGTAGATGCGCTCCACGTCGCCGCCATCAATGCCCGCGCGCTCGACCGCCGCCTTCACTGCTGTTGCGCCGAGATCGGTGGCGGAAACGTCGGCAAGCGCACCCTGCATGCCGCCCATCGGCGTGCGGGCGTAGGAAAGAATCACGACGGGGTCGGTGGCCATGTGAATGCTGCTCCGCGGAAAATCTCGTTGATGCCGATCTAGTCACGAACAAACGGGAATACAAAGGGGCGTCGCCAGCGTTGGGCAGCGATGGATACACTCATCGACGTGCTCAAATGGTCGGCCTCGATCAGCGGCATGATTGCAGCCTTCATGGTCTCGCTCGATCTCGGTCGCCGTGTGACGGGGTGGGGCTTCGTCCTCTTCGTCGGATCGTCGATCTGCTGGATCAGCGGCGCGGCCATGACGGACGATTGGGCGCTGGGCACGCAAAATGTGGTCTTGTTCGGGATCAACCTGTTGGGCGTCTACCGGTATCTGATACGAAAGAAGGGTGTCTGACCTTCTTTGGCCTATGGCGCTTGCCGGCCTGGGCGCCATCATCGGCAGCTTCCTTGCGACGGTAGCAATCCGCTGGCCGGCCGGCCGCTCGTCGCTGGCGGGTCGCTCGCTTTGCGACGGGTGCGGTGAGCCTGTAAGCGCCCAAGACCTGGTGCCGGTCGTCAGCGCTCTGTGGCTGAGAGGAACGGCGCGTTGCTGCGGCGCGCGGATCGACCCGCTCCACGGCCGCGTCGAGATCGCCTGTGCTCTGGTCGGATTGCTGGCTGGCATCGTGGCGAGCGGCATCGCGGGGGTTTTGATCGCATCGTTCGGGTGGATGCTGGTTCTCGTCGCGGCACTTGATGCGACCGAGATGTGGATACCCGACCCTCTTGTCGCCGCGCTGGCGATCGCGGGTGTGATGGCCGGCCTCGTGCTACAACCGCCGTTGATAGACCGGCTGATCGGCGGGGCGGTGGGTTTTGGTGCCCTTTGGCTGATCGGCTTCGGGTATCTTCGGCTGCGTGGTCGCGAAGGATTGGGCGGCGCGGATCCGAAGCTGTTCGGTGCGATCGGGCTTTGGCTGGGATGGCAGTTGCTGCCCGCCGTGTTGCTGACCGCCGCGCTTGTCGGACTGGGCCTGGTAGCTTGGCAGCTGGCTACTGGTCGCACGGTGGCCGGTGACGATGCGCTTCCGTTTGGCACGTATCTGGCGGTGGCGGCTTACCCGGCGTTGCTCCTCATGGTACATCTCGCGCCATGATTACGTTGCTGCTCGCACTTGCGGCTGCCGAACCGCCCAAGACGCCTGCGTCGATCGATGGCCTGCCGATCGGCGGATTGCCGCCGCAGTCGCTGCCGGCACAGGGATGCGCGGCCTATCTATTCAGCGCGGGGAAGACGCGCGTGCTTGCCGCAATGGCCGGCGCCGAGGCGGGCACGCTGCGAGTGTCGATCAATGGCACGCCAACCGATCTTGTCCGAACCGGGCAGAACGGCAGCGCCGGTTATGGCTTTGCCGCGACCACCGAATATGCGGGCGCCGGCTTCTCGGCCACGCTCGACCTGTCGCTACAAACGCGGCGCGATCTGACCCAGGGCGCGATGATCGACCAAGGGACCTTGCGTCTGGACCGACCGGGCGAAGACACCATCATCCTGCCGGTGGCCGGATTGATCGGCTGCGCTGCCCAGACACCTTGAACATCAGACATCATAAAAAAGGGGAGAGACGTCATGAGAGAGATATTGGATGCCCAGCGCGAGAGCTTCATGGCCGCGCTGCCCGAGCCGCTCTCCATCCGCAAGGACCGGCTGAAACGCGCCTCGGCAATGATCCGGGACCATGCGGAGCGCTTTTGTGACGCACTAAGCGAGGATTTCGGCCACCGCAGCCGCGAACAGTCGATGATTACCGACATCGGCGGCTCCATCGCGCCGATCAACCATGCACTGGAGATGCTGGATAAATGGGCCAAGCCGGAGAAGCGCGGCGTGCAGTTTCCGCTAGGATTGCTCGGTGCAAAGGCCTGGGTCGAATATCAGCCGAAGGGCGTCATTGGCGTGATCGCGCCGTGGAACTTCCCGGTGAACCTCGTCATGTCGCCGCTCGCCGGCGTATTTGCCGCGGGTAACCGAGCCATGGTGAAGACCAGCGAGTATACGCCCGTAACGGCCGCGTTGTTCGAGGAGATCGCCGCGCGCTATTTCGATCCGACGGAGCTTGCCTTCGTCTCAGGCGGGCCGGAGGTCGGCAAGGCCTTTGCAGAGCTGCCGTTCGATCACCTGCTGTTCACTGGCGCCACCGGCATCGGCCGCCATATCCTGCATGCCGCTGCCGATAATCTGACGCCCGTAACTCTGGAGCTTGGTGGCAAATCGCCGGTGATCGTCGGCAAGGGCGCAGACGTGACGCAGGTCGGCGAGCGGGTCGCGGTGGGCAAGATGCTCAACGCGGGCCAGATCTGCCTGGCACCCGATTACGTGCTTGTTCCTTCCGAGCAGGAGAGTGCGGTCGTGGATGAACTAAAGTCCGCGGCCAGTGCCATGTACCCGACGTTGCTCGCCAATCCCGATTATACCAGCATCGTGAATGATCGCCATTATCAGCGACTGAACGACTGGATCGAGGACGCCCGGTCCAAGGGTGCGCAGATCGACGTGGTGAACCCCGCGAACGAGGATTTCGGGAGCACCAACAGCCGCAAGATGCCCCTCCATATCGTGCGCAACGTCACCGACGACATGACGCTGATGCAGGAGGAGATCTTTGGCCCGGTACTGCCGGTGCGTCGCTATGACGGGATCGACGGCGCAATCGCGGAAGTGAACCGGCGCGATCGTCCGCTGGGATTGTATTATTTCGGCAAGGATGGCGACGAACGGCGGCGGGTGCTGGATCGCACCATTTCTGGCGGCGTAACGTTGGACGATGTAATTTTCCACGTTTCCATGGAGGATCTGCCGTTCGGGGGCGTCGGGCCGTCGGGCATGGGATCCTATCACGGTCTCGACGGCTTCCGGACCTTCAGCCACGCCAAGGCTGTCTTCCAACAATCGAAGCTGGATGTGGCGAAGCTGGCCGGGCTGAAGCCGCCTTATGGCGCCGCGACGCGAAAGGCAGTGGCACGGCAGATTGGCGGCTGACCGGGAACTCGGCGCGGGATCTTCCGCGCCGAACCCGCGGATATCGTCAGTGAGCTGTGATCTCTTCCTTGAGACGCAGCTTCTGCTTCTTGAGGTCTGCAATCAACATGCTATCGGGCTTGGGCCGGTGCCGTTCGTCGTCGATGCGCTGATCGAGTAGGGCATGCTTGGCTTCCAAAGCCGAACGATGCGCAGTCTCCATATCAGGAACCTCCTTGCTTGCTTGACGGGACTCAGGAGTAAATCATCGATTGCGCTGAAAGTCCCCGGCAAAAAGGGTTAACGATCGACCGGCTGGGCTTCGCACAAGACGTCTCGCGCGTGTAACGACAAACTGCGACGGGGCGGAACTCTCTGCTACGAAGCCGGACGAGGGAGGCAGGGTGTTGGACGACAGCCAGTTAATTGCGCGGCTTGGCGTGCTTCGGATCGAGCATCGCGATCTCGATTCCGCTATCGCGGCGCTTTCCAGGGAAGGGCCGCTGGACCAGCTGCAGCTTGCCCGATTGAAGAAGCGCAAGCTGCTTCTGCGCGACGAAATTGCGGCCATCGAGGATCAACTCATCCCGGACATCATCGCCTGAGTATCGCTTTGGGACGCCAGGAGCGACGCACCGCTGACAAGATCCTGTGATCCCGGCGGCGAGGAGGGATACTGGGGCCCATGAATGAAGGTGCGCAGGATTCGTCGGTTCAGCGACGGTTGATCGATTCGCTTTATGTCGAGGCGATGGTGCTAGCGGACGACGCCCGCAGCTATTTCGACGAAGGCGGCCGAGAAGAGCGCGAGGGCCTGACACCGATGGCGCGTGTGACATTCAGCTGTGAATCGCTGAAGGTCACGACCCGCCTGATGCATGTGATCGCCTGGCTGCTTACGCAGCGTGCTGTTTTCGCGGGAGAGCTGGGCGCAGGAGATGCGCTGCATCCCTCGCGCCGTTTGGGTGAAGCGCCGGTCACCGTGCCGGCAATTACCGCTGAACTGCCGCTTCGCGCGCAACGCCTGGTTGCGGCGAGCGCCGAGCTTCACCGGCGCGTAGCGCGGCTCGATGCAGCGCAGGTCGCGGGTGCTCCCGAGCAAAGCCCGGCCCGACAAATGTTCGAACGGCTCGCCCTTTCGTTCTGAGGCAGGGACGGGAACACCCGTTGCGCTGACGCAATGGCCTTTACGGCGCTGCGCAGCAGCGGGCGACCCTTTTTAAGCGGCTTCGAGCGCTTCCGTGGCCGCCAGCCAGCGCGCCTCCGCCGCCTCGATCCGTTCAACCAAGTCCGCGCGCTTCTTCATGAGCTCGGTCATGGTCAGGCCGGCAAGCGACTTGTCGGCACGAGACGGATCGAACATCGCATGATCGACGGCTGACTGCTCCCCCTGAAGGCGCGCGATCTCCGCCTCGGCCTCTTTCGCGTCCTTTTGCCGTGCTTTGTCGCTTTCCCGCTTTTCTGCCGCTGCCTTTCGATCGCCCTTGCGCGCCTTCGCCTCGCTTTTGGACTCCTTGGCGAGCACGAATGCGACATAGTCATCAAGACTGCCGTCGAACTCGCGTGCCGTTCCGCCGTCGACCAGCACCAGCCGATCGGCCGTCAGCTCCACCATGTGACGATCGTGGCTGACGATCAGCACGGCGCCTTTATAGTCGTTCAGCGCCTGCACGAGCGCCTCGCGGGCATCGACGTCCAAGTGGTTCGTAGGCTCGTCGAGGATCAGGAGGTGCGGGGCCTCGCGGGTGATCAGCGCAAGCGCCAGGCGCGCGCGCTCACCGCCCGACATCTTGCCGACCTTTGCCGTCGCACGATCGCCCGAGAAGCCGAACCGGCCGAGCTGCGCGCGAACGGCCGCCGGACTTGCGCTGGGCATGACGCGCGTCATGTGCGCCAGCGGCGTATCGTCCGAGTCCAGCTCCTCGACCTGATATTGCGTGAAATAGCCGACCCGCATTCGATTGCTGACCGACATGCCGCCGTCCATCGGCGCCAATTGTGCCGCCACCAGCCGCGCCAGAGTTGTCTTGCCGTTACCGTTGCGCCCGAGCAGCGCGATGCGATCGTCCGGATCCATCCGCAGGTTAAGCCGCTTCAGGATCGGTGTCTCGCCATAGCCGACGCTCGCATGATCCAGCGTGATCAGCGGAGGGCGAAGTGGTTCCGGATCCGGGAAGCCAAAGGACAGAGTAGGATCGTTGGCCAACTCGGCGATGGGCTGCATCCTTGCCAGCATCTTTGCCCGGCTTTGAGCCTGTTTCGCCGTGGAAGCGCGTGCGGAGTTGCGCGCGATATAGTCCTGGAGCTTCGCCCGCTGCGCGTCCTGGTTGGCCTTGGCCGCAGCGATCTGCGCCATGCGTTCTGCGCGTTGCCGTTCGAACGCGTCATAGCCGCCGACGTAGAGCGTCGTCTTGCCGCCCTGGAGGTGCAGGATGTGATCGACCACGTTGTTCAGGAAGTCTCGCTCGTGGCTCACGACCACGATCGTTGCGCGGTAGGAGCGTAGGAAGTCCTCCAGCCACATCACTGCTTCGAGATCGAGGTGGTTGGAGGGCTCGTCGAGCAGGAGCAGATCGGGCTGGGAGAAGAGCAGGGCAGCCAGCGCCACACGCATCTTCCAGCCGCCGGAGAAGCTGTCGAGCGGCTGGTTCTGTGCGTCTTCGTCAAAGCCAAGACCCAGCAGGATCTGCGACGCGCGCGCCGGCGCGGTATATGCGTCGATGGCGATCAGCCGCTCGTAAATGTCGCCGAGCTTCTCCGGATCGGCTTCGGTCTCGCTCTGCTCCATCAGCCGCGCACGTTCGAGGTCGGCGGCGAGCACCGTTTCGAACGGCGTTGCATCGCCGGCCGGCGCTTCCTGCGCGATATAGCCGATCCGCGCGCCGCGCGGCATGTCGATCGATCCGCCATCCGGCTCTAGCTGACCGGCGATCACCTTCACCATGGTCGATTTGCCGGCACCATTGCGCCCGATCAGGCCGACCCGGCTCCCTGGCGGCAGCGAGGCCGACGCGCCGTCGAGGATCGCGCGCCCGCCCAGGCGCACGGTGATACCATTGATCGTAAGCATGGCGCGAGCTCTTAGCAGACTTGGGCGCAGAACGTACAGTTCTGATGCGCGGCGGTTTAGGACATACTTTGTCACAAAGCGGTCGCAGTCGCCGCGTAACGGCGGAGTTGGGGAAAGCCGAGCCACGGCCGCATAGACGATCCGTCAGGCCTGATCACAGGCACATGACGGCATGCGCCCCCATGATCATTTGAAAGGGGAATGAGAGTGTCTTCCGTTACCGCGCGCCGCGCGCTTCTTCTGTCTGCGACCGCCATGCTGGCGCTGCCCGGCCTTGCCGCGGCGCAAGCAACAGATCCGTCACAGACGAACCAGGGGGCGAGCGTCGCCACCGCTACAGACAGCGGCCTTGACGAGATCGTGGTCACTGCAGAGCGCCGCGAAGAGAACCAGCAGCGCGTACCTGTCTCGCTCACTGCCGTTCGCGGCGACGCGCTGCGCCAATTCCAGAGTGGCGGCGAGGACATCATCGCCCTCGCTGGCCGCGTGCCGGGCCTGTATGCCGAAACGACCACCGGTCGTATCTTTCCGCGCTTCTACATCCGCGGCCTGGGCAACATCGACTTCTATCTCGGTGCATCGCAGCCGGTGTCGATCATCCAGGACGACGTCGTGCTGGAGCATGTGGTCCTGAAATCAAACCCGGTGTTTGACGTGGCACAGGTTGAGGTTCTGCGTGGCCCGCAGGGCTCACTATTCGGCCGCAATACCACGGCGGGCATCATCAAGTTTGACACGATCCGTCCCTCGATGGACTTCAGGGCGCGTGGGAATTTCTCCTACGGCACCTACAACACCTTGACGGCGGATGTGGGCGTCGGCGGCCCGATCGTGCAGGACAAGCTCGCATTCCGCGTCTCCGGCCTGTACCAGCGCCGGGACGATTGGATCGACAACGCCTATACCGGCCCGAGCTTCGATGGAACGCGCGGCGGCAAGAACGTGCTGGGCGGATTTGAGGAGAAGGACGCCCGTCTCCAGCTGCTGTTTACGCCGACCGAAGACCTATCGATCAATCTGTCCGGCCATTATCGCGATTATGACGGCACTTCGACGGTCTTCTACCGCAGCGCGCTGCCGCGCGGCTCGAACAAGCCGACCCGCCGCCGGGACGTGATCCGCCAGGACGAGGCGGCGAACAATCCGCAGGCCTATGAGACATACGGCGGTTCGGCCAACATCGCGTGGGACTTCGGCGGGATCACGCTGACGTCGATCACAGGCTACGAGACGACCTCCGGCTTCAGCCGTGGTGACACCGATGGTGGTGCGGCTGCCGACTTCCCGGTGAACGGCGCGCCCAATGGCTATGGGCAAAGCCAGGGCAACGTTCGCGACCTTGACCAATGGACCCAGGAAGTGCGCCTCGCCAGCAGCGGGAACACGGCGCTCAAGTGGCAGGTCGGCGGATTCTACTTCGACAGCCGAGACACGACGGACTTTTATCAGCGCCGCTTCTTCTTGACCGCGCCGTTCGTCGCCTCCAACTCAAACACCAACAACCCGGGCAATTGGGTGCGGCTGCGCAACGTCAACACCTCATGGGCCGTGTTTGGCCAGGCGAGCTACACGATCGGCGATCGGCTGACGCTGACCGGCGGTGCACGCTATACGGAGGATCGCAAGCGCACCGATCTGGTCAAGGCGGCAATGACGGGCGCCACGGTCAACTTCCCGGCCACCGCGCCGCGAAATGTGCGGCTAGTTGGCAAGGAGCCCAGCTGGGACCTGTCGGCACTGTATGAGCTTGCGCCGGAGGTAAACGTGTTCGCGCGCGTTGCGCGCGGCTTCCGCGGACCCACCATTCAGGGCCGCTCGGCGGTGTTCGGTTCGGCGTTCACGACAGCCGATTCCGAGACGATCATGTCGTACGAGCTCGGCTTCAAGAGCGAACCCTTCTCCAACCTGCGTTTGAACGCGACTGCATTCCACTGGCGCGTCGACGACATCCAGCTGAACGGCAACGACGCTGACGGCAACGGCGTGCTCTTCAACGCCGACAAAGCAGATGCATGGGGCGTAGAGGCAGAGCTGGAGTGGCGGCCGATCCGCAACATCAGCTTCTCGCTGGGTGGCAACGTGCTGAAGACCGAGATCAAGGACGATCGCGTTTATGCGCAGGTTTGCGCGCTGAACGGACGCGTCACCTGCACGGTGCAGGATCCGACGGTCACGCGCTCGATCTTCGGTGCGCCTGCGGTGCTTGCGCAAATCGACGGCAATCCGCTGCCGAACGCCCCGAAGTGGCAGCTCAACGCGGCGGTACGCTACGACATTCCGCTGTGGAACGAGGGCAATTTGTTCGTGGCCGGCGACTTCAACGTCCAAGGCTATACGAACTTCGTCCTCTACCGCACGCGCGAGTTCTACTCGAACGGCAACTTCGAAACTGGGCTGAAGATTGGCTATACCGATCCTGATGATCGCTACGAAATTGCCGCATTCGGCCGCAACCTGTCGGGTGAGAAGAACCTCAAGGGCGTGATCGAGAACTACAATGCCGCGGTGTACAATGAGCCGCGGATCATCGGCGTGTCCTTCGCACTGAAAACGCGCTAACACGAGAAGGGCCGGGAGCGATCTCCCGGCCCTTTTTCATGCCTAGTGAACGAACCGCGCGACCACGTCGCGATAGCTGCGGCTGACCTTTACCTGCGCCCCAGAGTCCAGGACGAGGAAGCACTCACCGTTCGTATGCGGCTTCACCTGTCGCACCTGATCCAGATTGACGATGGTGGAGCGATGGACGCGCTGAAAGCGGCGTGGATCGAGCCGCTTTTCAAGATCCTTCATCGTTTCCCGAAGGATCAGCGTGTTGTCCGCCGTCTTGATGCACATATAATCGCCGGCCGCCTCCACGATCTCGATCGTATCGACGTCGACCCGGAAGATCTGGCCACGATCCTTTACGTTGATCAGTTTTTCAAACCGGTTGGCCGTGGGGCCTTCGCCGCCATCGACGATCTCGGCAGCGGCTTCGGGCGCATGCTCCGCCAGCGCCTCCTTTAGCTTTTCCGCCTCGTTGACGCTCGACTTCTCGGATAAACGCTGCCGCACGCGATCCAGCGTGTCGGCGAGCCGCGCCTCTTCAACCGGCTTCATCAGATAGTCGACCGCCTGTGCCTCGAAAGCGCGCAAAGCGTGATCGGAATAGGCGGTGACGAAGACGAAAAGCGGCGGCTCAACCTCCATCAGACCCTGGACCACCGAGAAGCCGTCAAATCCGGGCATCTGGATGTCGAGAAAAACCAAGTCGGGCTTGTGAGTCTTGATCGCGCTGATCGCCTCGCGCCCGTTCTGGCACTTGGCGATGATCTCGACGTCGTCGTGCACCTGCAACCGGAGCTCAAGGCCCTGGATCGCGAGTGGCTCGTCGTCGACGAGAATGGTGCGGATGGTCATGGTCTGCTCGATCTCCGATACGTATGCCGCCTCGTCCCGACGAGACTGGCGGCCGTCTTAATCAACTCCCCCCGTTAGTACCCCCTCACTCCACCTGGAACGGTATCTCGATTTCCACACCGAAGCCCCCTGTCGGCATGGCGCGAAGCTCGAAGCGGTGATCCGTCCCAAAAGATTGCTGCAGTCGCTCCCTGATATTGGCGATCCCAACGCCGGTTGAAAGGCTTGGCCTGTTCTTTGTCGGCTGCAAGCCCGGGCCAGTGTCCGATACGCCGATCCGCACTCGATCACCGTTGAGCCGCGCGGTGACGCAGATTTCGGCGCCTTCTTCCTTCGGCGTGACGGCATATTTGATGGCGTTTTCGACAAGCGGCTGAAGCAGCAGCGAGGGCAAGCGGGCACGCTCCGCCGCCGGATCGATCTCGAACTTGGGCCGCAGCCGATCCTCGAAGCGCATCTTCTCGATCTCGAGATACAGCTTCAGCGTCTCGACCTCCTGCGCCAGGGTTACGTGCGCCGTCGGTTCGTTAGCCAGCGTGTAGCGCAGGAAGCTCGACAAGCGGCTGAGCATCGCATTCGCTCGCTCAGTTTGCTTCAGCAGCACCAGCGTTGAGATGGAGTTCAGCGTGTTGAACAGGAAGTGCGGGTTCAGCTGGTAGCGCAGCATCGCCAGCTGCGCCGACGACGCCTGTGTCTCCAAATGCTGAAGCTGGTCGATCTGCTCTTCAACGATCAGGTAGAAGTTGATCCCGAAGTATAGCGCGGACCAGCCGGCGAGCACGGTAAAATTGAGGAACAAGGCACCGATCAGGAGCTTCACGTCCACGCCAGGCGCGGACAGCTTGATGAAGCTGAACGAGAAAGTGTCCAGTAGCGCGTAGATGAAGGTCGCGGCGCCGAGGGTGAAGACGGTGAGGATGATCGCCGTGATCCGGGGCAACCCGCGATAGAAGCCGTAAAGCACCGACAACAGCAACGTGATGCAATAGCCCACGATAGTTTCGACAATGGTGCTGATCACGCCCTGCAGCGTGAAACCGTTCGAGATCGAGGACACGGTCCTGAGGACGAGATAGCCCGTCCAGCCGGCGGCTTGCAGAATCCAAAACGCGCGCGCCTTGTCCTCGAAGAACGGCCGAACAGCCAGGTTGCTCGGCCGGATCGGCGATGAGCCGGACGCGGGAGCGGGAAGGGTAGTCGCCATCCCGGCTCCTCTACACGTCCACTCGCCGCGGCGCAAAAACGAAGAGCCGCCGCTCTCCCGGAGGAAAGCGACGGCCCTGACGTTGCAGTTCAGCTCAACGTGATCAGAAGGTGAAGCGCGCACCCACGCGGATCGAGTACAGCGACTGACGCGGGTAGATCTGATCGGTCGGGGTCGCAGCGGGCGCGTTGTACCGGTACTGCGCGCAAGCTTGGGTCGGGTTTGCGGTCAACGTTGCCGTAGTGGGCGCCGTTCCCGTTGTAACCGGTGTCTGAAGGCACTGAACGCGCACCGCCGGGATCGTGTAAGGGAACTGATACTCGCGAACCTGGCCCCAGTTCTTGTTGATCAGATTGGTGAGGTTCTCGATGTCCGCGAATAATTCGACACGGCTGTTGCCAACAAATGTCGGAATTTCCTGGCCGATGTGAAGGTCGAACCGGGTGAACCACTTCGAGTTGAATGCATTACGCGGCGCGATCTGACCACGATACTTGTTCAGCTTCGTCGTGTTGATCAGGTTCTCGATATAATCCCGCGTCTCGGTGCTGTCATACGACACCAGTGCGTCAGTGGTCGAAGTCGGCACGTAGAGCAGGTAGCGCGAGGCACTGCCGTTCGTTCCGAACACCGGCGAGCGGCCGCTGTTGACCTGGTCCTGCATCGTAAAGCTGTACGGGCGACCGATGCGAGTTTCACCGAACAAGGTGAAGTTGGTCTTATAGTCGCCGAAGAACGCGTGGTTGAAGCTCAGGTTGTACTTCAGGTTGTGACGCACTTCGTCGTTTGAGATGCCGTAGGCAGCGCCATTGGCATCGAGGAACGCGCCGTTGCCGTAGTTGGACGACGCGGTCGACGAGGTCGCCGGCGCCTGATCCTTCACGCTCTGATAGCTGTAGCTAACGAACGCCCGCAGACCGAAGTCGAAGTCCTTTGCGATGCGAGCCACGCCGATGAGGCTGCGACCGCGCTGCGTGTTGGTCAGGATCAGATCCTGGTTGGTGTCACCCAGATTGCCGGCGGCAGAGGTGTAGCGAACGCGACCGTCCGGAGTGCGCAGTGCAGTCGGGACGACGCGCAGATCGGTGAAAAACACTTGGTTGCGTACTTCCGACCACAGGAAGTCTGCGCCGAGATGCCAGCCGTCGCCGAAGGTGCCGCCAAAGTTCGGATCCCAATCGGCAGACAAGGTGCCGCGCCACTGCGAAGGAACCTTGAAGTTGGGATCAAGTGCGTTGGTCGGTGACAGCGTATTGACGGAGGCGTTGGTGAGAACGCCATTCGCCGCCGTCGGGATCGTCGTGCCGTTGACGTTGCTGAGGATCGCCGCACCCGCTGCGGCCGCGGCAGGACCGGTGAAACCGGGGACCGTATAGCCGCCGCCGTTCAGCTGACGCACGTCGATCGCGTTTGTCAGGAACCCGGTGTTCGAGAAGCTGTTCGATACGTAAACGTCCGGCGAGCCGCCCGAGAAAATGCCGATGCCACCGCGGAGCGACACGTCGGAGACCGGCTTGAAGTCAAACCCGACGCGCGGCTGGAACACGCCGCGACCGGAGATGTACGAAGTGTTGGGGTAGCCGTAGCGGGTAAGGAAGCTTGCGTTCAGCTCCGGACGGCTGTCACCGCCGAACAGGTCATAACGCGCGCCATAGGAGAGCGTCAGGACGTCGCTGATCGACCACGTGTCCTGAATGCCAAAGGTGTAGGACTGATAACGGAAGCGCGCCGCGCCGTTGATGGGATCGAGGCTGGGCACCGCGTTGCCGTAGCGGAAACGCTGCGCGTTGCCGGCAGCGAAGTCGGCGAGCGAGTCGAAATAGTAGTCGCCGGCGGTGCGCTGCACGAAGAGGTTGAAGATCTTCGTGTCCTGGAATTCGGCGAAGATGCGCAGGTCGTGGTTGTTACGTGTCAGGCGCGCCTGGACGAGACCGCCATAGGTGCGGCTGGTCAGCTCGTTGGACTGACGCGACACGTCCGGACCGAACGAGACGTTGCCGAAGCCAGACTGACAGGTGCCAGCCAGATCGTTACTGGTCAGATTCGTGCTGGTGCCGCGATCCGAGGTCGGTGCGGTGCAGACCTGCATTTGCGCAAAGCCCCGGCCGAGGATCGGATCCTGTCCGCGCTTATAGTCCTTGTAGAACCCGCGAACTTCGGTTGAAAATTCGTCAGTCCAGTCACTGTTCAGCTGAGCAACGCCGGTGTGAAGACGGTTCGAACCAATGTAGCCATTCGACTCAAGGCCTAAGCCCGGCGTACCGGTCAAGAAGGTATTCTGGCCAATCTGAATCGAATCCTTGGTGTACAGATACGTCACCGAGGCACGCTGCGTATCCGACAGGTTGGCGTCGATACGGGCAACGAGGCGATCGTCGCGATCGTTCGACTCGCTGAGAATACCGCCAGAGTCATAGCCGTAGCGTGACTGCGCGATCCGCTGGATCTCTGCGACCTGCGCGTCGGTGATGTTGGGGACAACGGCACCGGCGTTGGTACCGGCAGTACCTTCTGCAATCGGCCTGTTGTCGCGGATGCGCTCACCGGCGATCATGAAGAACAGCTTGTCCTTGATGATCGGGCCGGACAGCTGCGCGCCGTAATTTTCGACCTTGAAGTTCGGGAGCGTCACCCGACCGGTCGGTACACCCGGACCTGCCTTGGTTTCCTTGCCGGTCAACCCGTCTTCGGAATAGGCGTAAAAGCCGGTGCCGTGAAAGCTGTTGGTGCCCGACTTCAGAATAGCGTTGATCGCGCCGCCCTGGAAGTTGCCCTCGCGCACGTCATATGGCGCGACCTTGGTCTGGAACTGGCCGATCGCGTCGAAAGGGATGGGCGAACGACGGGTGGGAAGACCGTCCGGATTGAGGCCGAAATTATCGGTGACCGGGACACCGTCAACCGAGAAGCGGTTGAAACGCGCATTCTGGCCCGCGAAGCTGACAGCGCGGCCGTTGGGCGTATCGTCAAGGCGTGCAAACGGGTCACGGCGCATCAGGTCGCGGACGTCGCGGTTCACCGACGCTACGCTGGCGATGTCAGCGGCCGTTAGAACCGTCGCAGGACCCTGGCTGACTGTGCGGGCGTTGGCCACACGCGATGCGGTGATGACGATATCGCCGCCAGCAGTGTCGGTGCTCTCTGCCTGCAATTCGACTGGCAGATCAAAGGCTTGTGCGACGACGGTGAAGATGTCGGTGACGGTAACCTGCGGGTAGCCGGGGGCAGCGACCGTTACGGAGAACGGGCCGCCGACGCGGAGACCAGATGCGTTGAACGAGCCGTTGGCGCCCGTCGTCACCGTGCTGGTCGTTCCCGACGGAACGTTCACGATGGTCACCGTTGCACCTGGAACCGGTGCACCTGCAGCCGTCACCGTGCCGCGGATAACCGACGTGGTTTCCTGAGCCATCGCCCCAGCCGGCGCGATGAGCGCAACAGCTGCTGCACCCAGAAACAGGTTATGTCGCATTGATCAAAATTCCCCTTGGAGCTCATGCTCTGGCACGCGGTGCCTGAACCGCCTGCCGCGCCCCTGCGCTCGCAATATTTCTGTTCGATTACGGCGGCGAGCAGAATTCCGGGGGAACCGATTTTGAATGTGCTGCGTTGCAAAAAGGCGACAGGTGTATTGAGACTATTCGGCAGAGGCGACCAACTGCTGCCAGGCCGCTTCGTCGATCACGCGTATGCCGAGTTCTGCAGCCTTCTTTGCCTTGCTGCCGGCGCCAGGCCCAACAACGACGAGGTCGGTCTTGGCAGACACGGAACTGGCCACGCGTGCGCCGAGGGACTCGGCCTGCGCCTTTGCCTCGTCACGACTCATCGTCTCCAAGGTGCCGGTGAATACCACTGTTTGGCCTGACACCTCGGATGACCGAGTCTCATGGACTACGTCTGCGGGCTGCAATTGCGACAACAGGTCTGCAACCGCGGCCTCGTTTCGCTGTTCCGCGAAGAAGTCGATCAGTGCCAGTGCAACTTCGGGGCCGACCTGCTTCGTATCGACGATCGTTGCGAGTTCCTTGGCGGTTCGCGCGAGCAGTTTATCGTCAGTCTCGCCGATCGCCTGCAACATGCTGTCGCGCTTTTTCACCCCGGCCCTGATCATGGCGCGAAAGGCGTCCCAGCTGGTCCAGCGCCGCGCCAGATCCCGCGCGGTCACTTCGCCGATATGGCGAATGCCCAAGCCAAAGAGGAACCGATCCAGTGGCGGCTGGCGCTTCGCGTCTATGGCCGCGATCAGATTGCGGGCCGACACCTCGGCCCAGCGCTCGCGCGCGAGAAGTTGCTGCTCCCTCAGCCGGAAGATGTCCGCTGGTGTTGCGATCAAGCCATCCGCGAAGAAGCTCTCGATCGTTGTGATCCCGAGCCCCTCGATATCGAGCGCGTGGCGAGAGGCGAAGTGGCGTAGTCGCTCCACCTGCTGTGCGGGGCACACGAGGCCGCCGGAGCAGCGCCAATCGACTTCGCCCGGCTCGCGCACGGCCTCGGAGCCGCATTCCGGACAATGCGTCGGGAAGATCCACGGCTGGAGCTCCTCGGCGGCGGTAAGGTTCTCGACGATCTGCGGGATCACGTCGCCGGCGCGTTGCACGACCACACGATCGCCGGGCCGCACCCCTAAGCGCGCCACCTCGTCAGCGTTGTGAAGCGTGGCGTTCCGGACCACCACCCCGCCGACGGTGACCGGCTCAAGCTTTGCAACGGGTGTGAGCTTGCCGGTGCGGCCGACTTGTATGTCGATGCTGTTGAGCGTGGTCTGGGCTCGCTCGGCCGGAAACTTGTGGGCGATCGCCCAGCGCGGTGCGCGCGCGACGAAGCCGAGCCGCTCTTGCCAATCGAGCCGATCAACCTTGTACACGACACCGTCGATGTCGAATGGCAGGTCCGCGCGCTTTGCTTCGATTTCACGATATCGCGCGAGCGCGTCGCCGACGCTTTCGGTCCTGGCGAAATCGGATGCGACGGGAAAGCCCCATCGGCGGATTGCTGCGACGACCGCCTCTTGCGTTTCTCCTGGCAGCGCGGCGGTTTCACCCCATCCGTGCGCAAGAAACCGCAATGGACGCTGGGCAGTAACGGTCGCCTCCTTCTGCCGAAGCGACCCTGCCGCTGCATTGCGCGGATTAGCGAACTGGCGCGCCTGCTTGCCGGCGTCGACAGCCTCGTCGGCGAGGCGCTTGTTGAGCGCGGCGAAGTCTGCCTTCGCCATATAAACTTCGCCACGTACCTCGAATACATTGGGCGCCTCTGGCGGCAGCGTTCCCGGAATGTCAGTGATGGTGCGCACGTTGGCCGTGACATCTTCGCCAGTCGTGCCGTCGCCGCGCGTCAATGCTTGAACCAAACGGCGGTTCTCATAACGCAGGGAACAGGAGAGACCGTCGATCTTCGGCTCGGCGGTAAGCGCCACGGATGCATCGTCTTCGAGGCGGAGAAACCGCCGGACGCGGGCGACGAACTCCTCCACTTCCTCGTCAGAAAAGGCGTTGTCGAGGCTGGTCATCGGCCGGGCATGCGCGACCTTGGCCAGGTGCCCTGCCGGCGCCGCTCCCACTTGACGCGACGGCGAGTCGGCCCGGATCAGATGGGGAAAGGCGCCTTCGATCGCGTTGTTGCGGCGAACTAGGGCGTCATAATCGGCGTCCGAGATCTCCGGCGCATCGTCGGCGTGATACAGGCGATTGTGACGCGCGATCTCGGCGGCAAGATGCGCCAGTTCGGCAGCGGCGGTTTCGTCGGTCATCGGAAGCGCAGTCATGTGCGCTGGTTAGGCGACGCCGGGTGCGTCGCCAAGCCGATGCGAAAAGGCCGGAGCGATGCACCGGCCTTTAAACGCACATCTAATCACGTGATCAGTGGGTGCCCGGGATCTCCGGGTTCACGTCGTGCACGGCTTCGCTTTCATGAACCTCCACCAATCCGCGGCCGAGGTGCGACGCGCGGTAACCGTAGGCGAAGTAGATCACGAGGCCGACAATGCCCCAGATCGGGAGCACCAGCATCGCGTCCACTGGCAGGTTGAAGAACAAGAAGACGCAGCCGGCGATCGTCAAGGGGCCCACGATCAGAAGCGCGGGCGTGCGGAAGCTACGCGGGCGATTCGGCTCCGTGCGACGAAGGATCATCACCGCGATGGCCACCATCATGAAGGCATAAAGCGTTCCGGCATTCGCGATGTCCGCCAGCTTGCCGACGGGCAGGAAGGCGGCAGCGAAAGCGACCGCGGCACCGGTGATCGCCGTGACGATGTACGGCGTCTTCCACTTGGGATGAACCGCCGACAGCCGCTCCGGAAGGAGACCGTCGCGGCTCATCACGAAGAAGATGCGCGTTTGGCCGAACATGAGAATCAGGATCACCGACGGAAGCGCGAGAAAGGCGGCGATGCCGAGCATGTTTCCGACGCCCGACCAACCGATCTGACGCAGGACGTGGGCAAGCGCCTCGTTGGAGCAGACGAGCGGCAGATCGGTCGTAGCGAAGGTGGCGCACTGGCGCGCCAGTTCTTCCGAACCGGCCGGGAAAGGCACACCATTCGGCCCCATGATCGGCTGACCGCCCACGGTGCCGATCGCGCCCGCCGCCACCAGAATGTAGAAGACGGTGCAGAAGAGTAGAGAGCCGACCAGGCCGATCGGGACGTTGCGCTGCGGGTTCTTGGTTTCTTCTGCCGCGGTCGACACAGCGTCAAAACCCACATACGCGAAGAAAATGGTCGCCGCAGCACCCACTGCGCCAACGCCAGTGCCGAAGCCGCCGAAGACGCCGGCCGGCAGGAAGGGATTGAAGCGATCTGCGCTGAAAGCCTCTGAGGGGATCGTCAGCGCGACGAAGGCCGTCAAGGCGGTCACCTTGATGGCGACGAGAACGGCATTCACCCGCGCACTCTCGGTCGTACCAACCATCAGCAGCCAGGTGATGAGCAGGGATATCACCACCGCCGGCAAGTTGATGAACCCGCCCTCGACGCCGCCGAGCGCAAGCGGCGCGCCGGAGAGCCAAGGCGGTAGGTTGATGCCAAGGAACTCGTTGAGGATCGTACCGGTGAAGTAGCCGGACCATCCCACCGACACCGCGCTTGCGGCCACGGCATATTCCAGGATCAGCGCCCATCCGACAGTCCACCCGACCAGTTCGCCCATGGTGGCGTAACTGTAGGTGTAAGCCGATCCGGCGACCGGGATCATCGCCGCGATCTCAGCATAACACAAAGCCGCGACGATGCAGATCGCGCCAGCAATCGCGAACGCGAGCATGAGACCGGGACCGGCCTTTTGCGCGCCCGCCGAGGTCAACACGAAGATACCCGTGCCAATGACGCAGCCGATGCCGAAAAGTGTGAGCTGGAACCAGCCCAAGGTACGATGAAGCGATTTCTTCTCGGCAGTCGCCAAGATGGCATCGAGCGGTTTTACCCGGCCAAAGATCATGCGGCCCTTTCCCCCAGGAGGTGCGGCCTTGCTGGCCGCCCAATTTCTTGAATCGGGCGAAACTAGCGGGAGATCGGCGGCGCGCAATCCCTCACAGCGTTACCCCCGTGTAATTGCGGCTGCTCGGTTACTTTCGGCTGTCGTTCTCGATCAGCATCGGGCCCAGCGGCCGTCCCGCAAGTATGTGAACGTGCAGGTGCGGCACTTCCTGATGGCTGTGCGGCCCGGCGTTCGCGAGCAACCTGTAACCGGGTCCGACGAGCCCAGCATCCCGAGCAACATGCCCGACCGCGCGAACGAAGCCCGCTATCTCGGCATCGCTGGCGCGCGCGGAGAAATCGTCCCAGCTGACGTAGGGTCCCTTCGGGATGACGAGAATGTGGGTCGGTGACCACGGTGCGATGTCGTGGAACGCCAGCGCGAACTCATCCTCATACACTTTACGGGCCGGTATCTCACCGCGGAGGATCCGGGCGAAGATGTTCTGGTCGTCATAGGGCAGGGTGGCGTCAACGGGCATGTGCTTGACCTTACTCCGGACGGAATGAAAGGGGTCGGCCGGCCTTTTCGTCGTGACCGGACTGGCCCTCCCGCCGCGCCAGCTCCCGGCGCACATCGTCCAGGCTAAGGCCAGCATCGGCGAGCAGGATCAGGAGGTGGAAGAGAAGGTCCGCGGCCTCAGGCACGATGTCCTGATCCTCGCCGGAGCAAGCGGCAATGACAGTTTCTACAGCTTCCTCGCCGACTTTCTGCGCGATCTTGTGTCGCCCCTGAAAGAACAGGCTGGCAGTGTAGGACCGCACGGCTGGGTTGTCCTTGCGGGCACGTATCGTCGCTTCCAAACGCTCGAGAATGTCATCGGCCATCGCGGCGAGGTGCCGCGCACGCTCGCTCAGGTCAACCTCTACGGCCACGATTGCGCAACGCACGGCGCGCGAGCCAAACGGCGACGGCTGCTACCAGGAACAGAACGATATCGGATAGCTCCGGACCCTTACGGGGAGTCGAAACGGCGCTGGCGGTTGCTGCCTCGGCGGATGGGAGGAGCAGATGCGCGTATATTAACGTCAATGCTGCATACTCCCGTTTCTCACCAAAGCGTTACCGGGCGCTCATAGTGCATCAGCTTCGCTCCAGCCGTGCCGTTTCAATGGGATCGAACTGGCACTCCGGCGTGCGCAAGCGCAGCGTGCGCATCCGCAATCGTCGCCTCCCCGAAATGGAAGATCGAGGCCGCTAGCACCGCGGACGCATGACCTTCAGTAACGCCGCGAACCAGATCGTCGAGTCTACCGACCCCTCCGGAAGCAACGACGGGCACCGTGGTCCGGTCAGCGACGGCCCTTATGAGATCGAGATCATAGCCGTTTCGCGTGCCATCGCGGTCCATGGAAGTCAGCAAGATCTCGCCAGCGCCCAGGTCCGCCAGGCGCAAGGCATGCTGAACCGCATCAATGCCCGTTGCGCGGCGGCCGCCGTGCGTGAACACTTCCCACCCGTTCTCCGTCCGCCTGGCGTCAACGCTCGCGACGCAGCACTGGCTGCCGAACCGCTCGGCAATGTCCGCAACCACCTCCGGCCTCGAGACCGCCGCGGAGTTCACCGCCACCTTATCAGCGCCGGCCAAAAGCAGCGCACGTGCATCATCGGCGGTCCTGACGCCGCCGCCGACCGTTAACGGCATGAAGCACACGGCAGCGGTGCGCCGCACGACATCCAGGATGGTCTCGCGTCCCTCGTGGCTTGCCGTAATGTCGAGGAAGCATAACTCGTCCGCACCAGCGGCGTCATAGGCGCGCGCTTGCTCCACCGGATCGCCGGCATCAATCAGGTCAACAAAGTTCACTCCCTTGACGACACGGCCTTCGGCCACGTCGAGGCAGGGGATCACTCGGGCGCGAACGGTCATTGGAACGCATCCACAGCGGCTTGCTGACAAACTGGAGCATCACTGCAACGGCGCGCCTGCTTGGCGCGGAACAACTGCATCACGCCGCGGCCGCGACACTGAGAGCGGCGGCGAGATCAAGCCTGCCGTCGTACAATGCGCGTCCGGTAATCACGCCTTCCACGCCGTCGCGCGCGTGAAGAGCCAGCACGTGAATTTCGTCGATCCCCTTTACCCCGCCGCTGGCAATCACCGGGATAGCAACGGCGCGCGCGAGATCCACGGTGGCCTCGACGTTGCAGCCCTTGAGCAAGCCGTCCCGGCCCACGTCGGTGAACAGAAGCGCCGCTACGCCGGCATCCTCGAAGCGGCGCGCGAGATCGACAACCGGCGTGGTGGAAACATCCGCCCACCCCTTGGTGGCGATCATCCCATCACGGGCATCCACGGCAACCACGATGCCGCCGGGGAAGGCAGCGGCCATCTCACGCACGAACTGCGGGTTCTCCAATGCGGCGGTGCCAATCACCACACGGGCCACGCCGGCGTCGAACCAAGCTTCGACGCTTTGCGGTGTACGAATGCCGCCGCCCAATTGCACGTGCCCGGGAAAGCGATCGACGATGGCGCGGACGGCCTCGCCATTCCTGCTCTCACCGGCGAACGCCCCATCCAGATCCACGACATGAAGGTGCCCGGCACCAGCATCGGCGAACAACATCGCCTGCGCGGCGGGATCGTCGCCATATATAGTCGCGCGATCCATATCGCCCTCGGCGAGACGAACCACCTGGCCGGCCTTCAGATCAATGGCGGGAAATACGATCAGGCTCATGGGCGCCACTTCAAAAATCGAGCGAGAAGATCCAGCCCATAGCGCTGGCTCTTCTCGGGGTGGAACTGCACGCCGACGATGTTGTCCCGGCCGATCGCGGCCGTCACGGGGCCGGCGTGCTCGGTCTCGGCAATGACAGCCTCGCCCTCATAGGCAAAGCTGTGCAGGAAATATGCTTCGCCCGCGGGGATCAACGGATGGTCACCATGAGGGCGCACATCGTTCCATCCCATGTGAGGCACCTTCGCATCGGTTCCGCTAGGATCCAGCCGCCGTACGCTGCCCCCAAACCAGCCCAGGCCGCGATGGTATCCCAGTTCGTCCCCGTGATCTGCCAGCAACTGCATCCCGACACATATGCCGAGGAATGGCGCGCCTTCGCTCAGCACCCGCTGTCGCAACGCCCCTTCCAGGCCATCGATCGCGCGCAAGTTCGCCGCGCAGGCACCAAAGGCACCGACGCCGGGAAGAACGATCCTGTCTGCGCGGCTGATCAGTTCGGGATCCGCCGTCACCACGATGTCCGTTCCTGCCGCTGCCCGCAGTGCATTCTCAACGGAGTGGAGGTTGCCGGATTGGATATCCACCAGCGCGAGCATCAGATGCCTCTCGCTACAGCGAACGAAGGATCATTGAGGCGCCGTGTCACAACACCCCCTTGGTCGAGGGAATGGCGTCTGCCTTCCGCGGATCGATCTCGATCGCCTGGCGAAGTGCGCGCGCGAGGCCTTTGAAGGCGCTCTCGGCGATGTGATGGTTGTTCTCGCCGTGAAGCGTCTCGACGTGAAGCGTGATCCCGGCTGCTTGCGCGAAGCTGTGGAACCAGTGCTTGAACAATTCGGTGTCCATCTCGCCCAGCTTCTTCTGGGTGAAATCCGTCTTCCACACCAGCCAGGGCCGCCCGGAGATGTCGAGCGCGACCTGCGTCAGCGTCTCGTCCATGGGCGAAAGGGCGTCGCCGTACCGCCTGATGCCCCGCTTGTCGCCGAGCGCCCGTGCGATGGCCTCGCCGATCGCGATCCCGGTGTCCTCCACGGTATGATGCTGATCGATGTGCAGATCGCCCTTGGTCTCCACCTCCAGGTCGATCAGCGAATGCCGCGACAATTGCTCCAGCATATGGTCGAAGAATCCCACCCCAGTGGAGATGTGGTAATTGCCGGTGCCATCAAGATTGACGGTCACTGCAATCTTTGTTTCGCTGGTGTCGCGACGGATCGTGGCGGTGCGCATTGCGCGCACATAGCGACGCCTGTGCGTCATGCAATCTTGACCAGCCGTTTGCGACCGTTACCCATGGCGCGGATGGACGACCAAGCACCCGATAGCCTGATTCCGTACGACGAAATCGTACAGGAGGCGCTGCGCGCCGTTGTTGCACGCGTGCTCGGCTCGGTCGCGACGGGTGGCGGCTTGCCCGGCGAGCACCATTTCTACATCACCTTCAAGACCCAGGCGGCCGGCGTAGATATCCCCAAACGGCTGATCGAGCGCTTCCCTGACGAGATGACGATCGTGCTCCAGAACCGTTTCTGGGACCTGATGGTCGACGGTGAGCGGTTCTCCGTGGGACTCAGCTTCAATCAGGTGCCTTCCAAGCTGGTGATCCCGTATTCCGCCATCACTGGCTTCCATGATCCCGCGGTGAATTTCGAGCTGCGCTTCCAGGCGCAGGAAGGTCCTGGCGACGGCCCAGAGCCGCATGATCCGGCAGAGAACGATGGCTCGCCAGCGCCCTCCAGTGAGGACGGGTCGAACGTCGTCAGCGTGGATTTCAAGCGTAAAAAATGAGCGGCGGCCGGTCGTTCGGCGGATAGCGCCGGCGACCGAATGCAACCGAAGTGCGCGCTTGATGCTTGTCGTCCTGCTTTTTGCGGGAACGTAACGTTATGCCCACGCGGACAGAAACTGACTCGATCGGCGCCATCGAGGTGCCGTCGGATGCATATTGGGGTGCGCAGACCCAGCGCTCGATCGAGAATTTCCCTTTTCCGCCAACCGAGCGGATGCCGATCGCGATCATTCACGCACTGGCGTTCGTGAAACAGGCCGCCGCGCGAGTTAATCGGAAACACGGGCTTGAGCCAAAGAAGGCGGACGCGATTGAGGCTGCCGCGGCTGAAGTAGTTTCGGGCAAGCTGGATGATCAGTTTCCGCTGGTGATCTGGCAGACCGGCAGCGGCACGCAAAGCAACATGAACGTCAACGAAGTGATCGCCGGGCGGGCCAACGAAGCCTTGACCGGCAGCCGCGGCGGAAAGTCCCCCGTTCACCCGAATGATGACGTCAACCGCGGGCAATCATCGAACGACTCGTTCCCAACCGCCCTGCACGTAGCGGCTGCCCTGGCAGCAACCCGCCGGCTGCTGCCTGCGCTGGAGCGTCTAGAGCAAGCGCTGGGCGCCAAGGCTGATGCTTGGCAACGGATTGTGAAGATCGGCCGCACGCATATGCAGGACGCTACGCCGCTGACGCTGGGCGATGAGTTCTCGGGATATCACACGCAGGTGCGGCTCGCGCGAACAAGGATCGAGCCGCTGATCGCGCACGGCGTCTCACGCCTTGCGCAAGGTGGTACCGCTGTCGGGACAGGCCTCAATGCTCCTCAGGGCTTTGCGGAAGACGTTGCAGGTGAGCTCTCAGATCTTACTGGCTTGCCGTTCGAAACGGCACCTAACAAGTTCGAGGCGCTCGCCAGCAACGACACTTTGGTAGAATTGTCGGGGCGGCTGAATACACTTGCCGTGGCGCTGACGAAAATTGCCAATGACATTAGGTTACTCGGGTCTGGGCCACGCTGCGGCATTGGTGAGCTGATCCTTGCGGCGAATGAGCCGGGCAGCTCCATCATGCCGGGAAAGGTAAACCCGACGCAGGTAGAAATGCTGACCATGGTGGCGGCGCAAGTGATCGGAAACCACACGGCGATAACGGTGGGCGGCATGCAGGGCCACTTGGAACTGAATGTTTTCAAGCCGTTGATAGGCGCAGCTGTGCTGCGATCGATGGACTTGCTTGCGGTTGGCATGGAAAGCTTTGCGGAACGGTGCGTGGACGATCTTGAGGCGGATGAGCGGCGTATCGCCGATTTGCTCGACCGTTCGCTGATGCTGGTAACCGCCCTCGCGCCCGAGATCGGCTACGACAATGCGGCCAAGATCGCGAAATATGCGCATTCAGAAGGACTTACCCTGAAGGAAGCAGGCGTCGCGCTGGGGCTGGTGGATGAGGCGACGTTCGATCGAGTCGTGCGGCCCGAAGCGATGCTGGGAACCTGATCGCCAGGCGTGGGGTTCAACAAGATCATATCGGAAAGGGAATAACATGCTTCGCACCCTCATCGGCGCGTTTGTTGGCAAGGAAGTGGATCGGCGCGACGGCCGCGGTGGGCTTAAGGGCGCGGCTATCGGCATGATCGCTGCCCGGGCGGTAACACGTACGGGGCCGTTGGGCCTGCTGCTGGGCGGTGGTTATGTCGCCAAGAAGATGCTGGACCGGCGCAAGACCGGGAAGGGCGGCACTGCGCGCGGAATGCGCTGAACGGCGGCCGATCGCGGCATCCTCTCGGATGCCGCCGGCCTGCTCGTTGACCCGAACAGGCGTGCTCCGGCACGAAACGGCCGATTTCGGCCAGTAGCTGACTCGGCCTTGACGCTGGCGCCTCTCGCGCGGCAGTAGCGCGCATGGCCGCTTCCACCCCCACCGATCCGCACGGCATGCGCCGGCGCGGTGTGCTGTTCGTTCTTTCTTCGCCATCGGGCGCCGGCAAATCCACCATTGCGCAAAAGTTGCTCGCGGCCGAGCCCGAGCTTTCGATGTCGGTTTCCTACACGACGCGGCCGATTCGCCCTGGTGAGGTGGATGGCAAGGACTATAACTTCGTCTCGCTCGAGAAATTCCGCGAAATGGTGGGTAACCACGAATTCCTCGAATGGGCGCACGTCTTCGACAATCGATATGGCACGCCCAAGGCTGACGTTTTTCACACGCTCAGCGAAGGCCATGACATCCTGTTCGACATCGATTGGCAGGGTGCGCAGCAATTGCACCAGCTGGCCGGCGGTGACGTAGTCCGAGTGTTCATCCTGCCGCCGTCGATGGCGGCATTGCGCGACCGATTGCAGAAGCGCGCCACCGATAGCCAGGAAGTGATCGACGCGCGCATGGCGCGGGCCGCGAATGAAGTGAGCCACTGGGACGGTTATGACTATGTCCTGGTCAACGACGACCTTGAGCATTGCTTCCAGTGCGTGCGCATGATCCTGGCAGCGGAGCGGCTCAAGCGTTCGCGGCAGACCGGCATTATCGGCTTCATCCGCAGCCTTCTGAAGCATAGTGCAGCCAACGATCCCGCCTGAGGCGCTACTCGAGCAGCGAGAGGAAGCGCACCGCCGAGTCGAAGTCCTGCCGGCGTGCGGCGCGCGCCTTTGCAGCTTCCGGATCCTCGCCCCACAACTCGGCCTGCCAGGTTTCGTCAACAATGGCGGCTGACCAGAGATCGTCCGCGCTAATCGCTTTTTCTGCTAGCGCGAGGGCGCCAACGAGGGTTCCGGCGATGGTGACGATCGGCTGAAGGGCGACGAGCTCGAACGGCGGGCGACTCGCGACCGCATCGGCAAGCCGGGCGATGGTGGCCGCGGGCTGTGGCTGGTGCATCACGCCGCTGATCGTCTCGAAGTGGATGTCGTACCGCTTGCGCGCCCAGGCGAGCAGCGGATCCCACGCCGCTTCTTCCCGAGTGACGAGTTCTGCCGGCGCTTCCGCACGATAACAAAGCAAGTCGCTTTCCGCATAAGCGGCAAGGCCCGCTGCAAATGCCTGCGGATCGGGAGCAACGCGATCGATGGCAGCATTGGCGAGGCCGGTGAGCGGCATCGCACGAGGATCGATGGTGTCCCCAACGGCGCGCCACTCGTCAGCAATGGCATCGGCCAGGGCCGGGGTAGGAAGGGCGAGCGGCGCACGGCCCGGCGTGCGCACGGGGCGACCATCGAGGCGAATCACGCCATCGGTATCTATTGCGACATCTGCCCAGAAGCGCTTCATTACGACGGACTCCGCCAACGGCGCGCCAACGCTCTGGGTAGCACGGCCATGCTCCACAGGGCGCTCAGTACGACGGCGCCGCCAAGGATCCTGCCTGGCACGTCCTCCGAACGCGCCAGCAGGATGATGCCGAGAACGGCAGCGGCGGCGGTAGCCAAGCGGACGAGCACCAGGATGAGCCAGCGCGAGCGGGCGAGATCAGTTGCCATAGGGCGCCTATGGCCTAGCCTGACGAACGGCGCCAGCCACGACAAGGCGGTCGCGATATGCGATCAAACAGTCGTCAACTCTTTGGTGACACATGGACTTTATAGTTCCACCAAGGCAAATTGGCGAGCGCGGGCCCGGGGGGGCGAGCCTCACATATCTCTATCAGGAATGGTACGGCGATGGTCGGCGCGGCAGTATTCGTATATGGTTTGTTGGTGAGCTTCATTTTTTCGGGGGCGTCGCAGAATGCGAAGCTGAAGCGCCCGAACCCGCCAATGGTGACGTACCTTGGCTATGTGCTGGTAGGTGTGACCGCTGGTGTATCGTTGCTGTTGTTTGCCCATGCCATCGGCCTGTCGATCGGACAGCCGCTGATTGCGCTGACACTCTGACGAGGAGGCGCGCGCTTCATCAGGATTGATGAAGCGCGGTGAGCGTTGGCTGCTCCCCGCCCCAGCGAGGCGTTGCACCGTCATGACCGGAGGAGGCGGGTGGGATCACGCCCGCAGGCTGTCGCTTTAGGGCGCCCCGATGATCCCGTTGCCGCCGGCATTCGGTGCGCGTCGCCGGAGAGGTGGCCTGTCCGATAGAGACAGGCCTGCGGAGCCCCTTGATTTACACGACACGGTCAGTGGCAGCGCGCTATTCCGAAGATCCACGGCCGCGACGCTCGCCGCGGCGACCCTTGCGCACTTGCTTGGCATGCGCACGCGCCTGGGCCTTGCGGATCTCCCGCGTGATCGGCGGGCGCGTATCAGACGGCATGGCGTCACCTTGCGCCTCCTCGAAGCCGAGGTTGGTGAGGCTTTCGGCGAAGTGCGTGGGCAGTTCGGCGGTGACATCGATGACGCCGCCGTCCGGGTGATCAACACGGATGCGCCGTGCGTGCAGATGCATCTTGCGGCTTATTCCACCGGTGAGGAAGGCCGCCGGCCCGCCATATTTGCCGTCGCCCACAATAGGATGGCCGATCGCCGCCATATGGACGCGCAGCTGATGGGTGCGGCCGGTGAACGGCTGCAATTCCACCCAGCACGCGCGATTGCCCGCACGCTCGATCACGCGATAGCGGCTGCGGGAGGGCTGACCGTTCTCCTCATCGACGTGCATCTTCTCGCCGCCGGTGCCCGGCTGCTTCGCGATGGGGAGGTCGACGGTACCGTCGTCGATCGAGGGAACACCGACGACCAGCGCCCAATAAACCTTCTTTGCCGAGCGGCTGGAGAACGCCTTGGCGAAGAAAGCCGCCGCCCGTGCCGATCTGGCGACCAGCAGGGCACCCGAGGTGTCCTTGTCCAGCCGGTGAACGAGCTTGGGCCGCCCTTCCGATTCGAACTGCAGCGCATCGAGCAGGCCATCGACGTGGGACGTCGTCTTGGTGCCGCCCTGAGTCGCAAGGCCGGGCGGCTTGTTCAGCACCAGCGCGGCTTGATCCTTGTGGACCACCATGTCGCGCGCGAACGCGGCTTCATCCCCGCTGATCGGCGGACGCTCACGCTTGGGCCGAACATCGACGCGGACCGGTTCGGCCGGTGGAACCCGAAGCACCTGACCCGATACGACCCGATCGCCGGGCCCGACGCGGGCGCCGTCGAGGCGAAGCTGACCGGTGCGCGCCCATTTCGCGACGGTGGTAAAGCTCGTGTCCGGAAGGTGCCGCTTGCACCAGCGATCGACACGAATGCCATCGTCGTCCGTGCCGACGGTGAACTGGCGAACCGACTCGCTCATGCCGCCGACCTCGCCAGACCGAATCCCACCGCCAGCGCCGCGATCGACCCGATGACGGAGATCAGCACATAGGCGAGCATCTGCACCCAGGCGCCACGCTCCATCATGACCACCGCATCAAAAGAGAAGGCCGAAAACGTCGTAAAGCCGCCAAGCACGCCCACGGCCAAGAACAGGCGCCACGTTTCCCCATTCGCGACCCGCGCGACCGACGCGGCGAGCAGCCCCATGGCAAACCCGCCCGCGATATTAACGAACAGCGTACCCCACGGCCAGGCGGCGCCGAACGCCGACAGCGTCGCGCGGCCAACAAGATGGCGCAGCCCGGCGCCGATCGCGCCGCCCGCCATCACCAGAAACAATGCATTCATTCTCCCGCCCTAGACCCATGGACAGCAACGCGGAAGGGGTGGTCAGCGTGCGTCGTCGACCATCAGGTCGACATTCGTGCCCCCTGCGGAGCGTGGCCGCAACCTGAGCATGAAGGCCGCCGATGGGCGAGTGCCGGCAAGGATGTGCTCATCTCCCTCGACACCATGACCGGTGCGATAGCCGGCTTCGGCAGTGCGGGTGTAATACCAGTCAAGCAGCCGCTGCATCGGCGCTGCGCTGACGAAGCTTACCACACGCAGCGCGCACCCTTGCTGGTCCGCGCCGGCCGCCTCGGTCACCCGCGCGTCGGGGTATAGCGGCACCGCTTGCGGCAATCGATTGGCCCAATCGGTGGAATAAGCGACGTTTCGTACGCAATTGGCCGAGGCGCCTTGGGTAGCGGCAAGGGCGCCGAGGGTGAGCGCCCGCTTAGCCGCCGTGCATTGGGGGCAACTGCCGCCGGGGGCGGGCGCTGACCGCAGCGCGCCTGCGGCGGGTTTGAACGCGGCGTCCGCGATCGTCTCGGGCGGAAGCGCGAGTGATTCGGGTTGGGCGGGGGGACGGAGCGTATCCGCATTGGCCTGCTGCACCAGCTTGGGATCAACCATGATCTGATCCCGCAGCGCGCCGGCGAGCACCGGGTCCTTCTCCGCCAGCGTCCCGTCGCCTTGCGTGCGGTTTGCAGCTGCAGTGGCGTCGCCCGGTTGCTCGTCCGATGATTGGCCGCACGAGGCGGTGAGCAGGGCCAGCGCGGCTAACGTGCTGATACCGGTGCTACGCAATCCGTTGCGAAGTCGGGTTTCCGCCGGCATCACGCCATGACGAGAGCCGCGCGACAGTGGCATCCTATGTGTCTCGCCCTTGTAACACACTGACTGTCCCTCCATGTTGAGGCCATGCTCAACATCGTTTCGATCCTGATTGGCCTCGTCACCCTTGTGCTGGGCCTTGTCGCGTTCATGCCCTTGCTAGGCTGGATGAACTGGCTGGTGATCCCGATCGGCATCGTGGGTGCGGCAGTCGGCGCGCTTTCTTCCGGAAACGCCGGCCGTAACCTCAACATCGTGCTGATCATCATCTTCGCCCTTCGGCTCATGCTCGGCGGCGGGATCGTCTGAACAGCCTTGCGCCGTCAGGGCGCAACGACGACGCAGCTGACCTTGGACTTTGCGCATGCCTGCTGCGCGGCGGCACGTGATGCGAACCCTGTTGCCTGAAGGCGTGTGACCCCGCCGCCTTGGACGTAAGCGGGGCTGCCGCCGGTGCGGCTGCCGACCTGCCCCCACAGAGTCCGGGCATTGCCTGCGTCCCGGAACGCGCCGAGCTGGATCCGCCATGGCCCGCTTGCAGCTGCCGCGCGCTCGGGGGCGGAGGTGGCTGGCGGCGTCGCGACCGTCGTGGTGGGCCGGGCGGGCGCCGGGGAGGTGCGCACTGCCGTCGCTGGTGCTGGCGACGTTCTCGCGCTTGGCGCGGGATACGGCGAGGAAGCGGCAGGGCTGGGCGCGGTGATGCGTGGCGGGGCCGCGTTGGCGACCGTTCCACCCGGCGTCGTGGGCGGAAGGCGCATCGCCAGTGCGCGAGCGTCCGCTTCATATTTGCGGGCAAGCGTCAGCCCCTGCTGCCGTTGCGCTTCGGGAATGAATTGATCCATCTGGGCCAGCGTTTGCGATGCTTGTGGCAGATCCTGCTGCGACGAGCGGGTCACCAGCGCATAAGCGCGGACCCAGTCGCGCGGTACGCCATCCGCGTTGAACAACATGGTGCCGAGCACGAGTTGCGCCCGCCGCTCGCCGCGCGCGACCGATTTTTCCAGCCACGGCAGTGCTTCCGTCTTCTTCCCGTCTTGGAATAGCGCGAGCCCGTAATTATCGATGGCTTGGCTATGGCCCTGAGCGGCCGCCTTGCGGAACCATTCGGTCGCGGTCGGGAGATTTGCGGGTACGCCGCGGCCGAGCTTGAACGCCTGCCCGAGGTTGAACTGCGCGTCCGCGTCACCCGCCGCGGCAAGCGGACGCCAGATGTCGACGGCTGCCTTGTAGTCACCCCGGCTCCAGGCATCCACGCCCTGCTTCACATCCGCGCCGGCAACCCCCGCGACAAGAACCGCGGCGACCGCCCCAGCAAGATACGCATTCTTCATCCGTCTTCCCCGAATTATCCGCGAGCTTTCTGCCGATGGCGCACGATGTGGACGCGCGAGGTTACTCTATCGCTAACCCTTCGATCACCCGCTCGATACCCCGCACCGCCGCGTGTTTACCATTCCTTATGAAGAAATTGGCATCAAACGCGGGACAGGGGGAAGCCCCACGGCACCAGCGGATTCCCGCATTGGGACGTGGGCGCGGCTTCACCCATGAAAATGGCTCGGGGATCCGACGATGAACAAGCGTGCACTTGCAGGTTTCAGCCTTTCGGCCCTGATGCTGGGCGGCGCCATGGTCGGCTGCGCACAGGGCGGCATCTCCACGGTCAGCACGCGCAGCGAAGCGGCGCTCGCGAAACAGGCGGCGCGCAATGCTCAGCAGGCTACAGACGCGCTTGCCAAGGGCGATCTCACGAAGGCGATCAGCTTTGCCGAAGCGGCGGTGGAGGGCGAACCGCGGAACGCCAATTATCGCGCACTGCTGGGATCGACTTATCTGAAGGCCGGACGCTTTACGTCTGCGCATGCTGCCTATGCCGACGTACTGAGCCTGTCGCCCGAGAACGGCAAGGCGGCGCTTAATCTCGCGCTCGCCATGATCGCCGAAGGGCAATGGGATGAAGCGCGCGCCAGCCTGGAAGAGCATGCCGCCATCGTGCCGGCCAGTGATCGCGGCCTTGCGGTTGCGCTGGCGGGTGATCCGGGCACGGGCGTCGAGCTGCTCACCGCTGCGGCACGCTCACCCAACGCGGATGCGAAGACCCGGCAGAACCTTGCCCTGGTGCTGGCGCTTGCCGGTCGCTGGACCGAATCGCGCCAGATCGCAGGAATCGACATGGGGCCGACCGAAGCGGATGCGCGCGTTTTGCAATGGGCGTCCTTTGCCAAGCCCGTTGGCGCGGCGGACCAGGTCTCGGCGCTGCTCGGCGTGCGGCCGGTCAAGGATCCGGGGCAGCCAGTCGCCCTCGCGCTGAACACGCTTTCGCCGGCAAGCGCCATGCCGGCCGCGACGCTTCTCGCCGACGCATCGGTGGCTGCGGCTGGGGAAGCGTCGCCGGCCGCGATGACGGCGGCGGGCGAGACCTCGGCGCCGGGCACCCGCATCGTCTTCGCGGAGCGGCGCGAGGTAGTGCAGCAGCTGCCCCGCGGTAGCGCTCCCATCCGGCAAGCTGCCGTGGAGGCGCCGCAGACGCGCTTCGCGGCACTTGACCGGGAGAGCACAGGGAAGTCGAAAGGCGGAGGCCGCTGGTTCGTCCAGCTCGGCGCCTATGATTCGGCGGCAGTCGCAAAGGACGCGTGGGAGCGGGCGCAGCGGCGCCATCCGGCGTTCGCGGGTGAAACCCCCACGGGCATGGCGTTCAAGTCCTTCTATCGCCTCTCGGTCGGCGGGTATTCGCGCGCGGAAGCCAATGAGCTGTGTCGTGGCTATCGGAGCAACGGCGGCGCATGCTTCGTCCGGACGAGCGCGGGCGATCAGACGGCAGCCTGGGCAAAAGCGGCAAAGGTGCAACTCGCGGGACGCTGAGCAACGCGAGGCGGAGGCCGAACTCGATCAGGTCTTGGGGCCAGGACTCACCCGAGTTCGCGGCCTCCTTTGAAGAGGCGAAGGACGCGGCCCTGAACCGGCAGACCGTCGAACGGTGTATTTCCAGCGGTGCCCGGGAGAGTATCGGCGGAAATCTGCCACGGCGCGTTCTGATCCACCAGCATGATGTCTGCCTCAGCGCCTGGCTGAAGCGATCCAGCGTCGATCCCCAGGACGGCCGCGGGATTGCGCGATAACAGCGCCGAGAGTCGTTCCAGGCTGAGGTGCCCGTCCCGTGCGAGGCCGAGCGCCAGCGGAAGCAAAGTGACAGCACCAGCGGCGCCGGCACTGGCATCCGCGAAGGGGAGGCGCTTTTCTTCCGGGCCGCGCGGATCATGGCCGGAGCACAGTACGTCGATGGTGCCGTCAGCCAGCGCTGCGAGTGCTGCCCTGCGATCCTCCTCCGACCTGAGCGGGGGAGATAGCCGCGTAAAGGTGCGGAAATCGCTCATTGCATTGTCCGACAGCAGCAGGTGCGCCGGCGTGATCCCGCAGGTCACCCGGACACCGCGGCGTTTGGCAGCCCGGACGAGCTCGAAACCCGCTGCCGTTGTGACTTGCCGGAGGTGAAGCCTCGCGTCTGCCGCTTCCGTGAGCATGAGGTCGCGGGCGATTGCCAGCGGCTCCGAGAGCGCGGGGGCGGCGGGAAGGCCGAGCCGGGTGGCGGTTTCGCCCTCTGTCGCCACGGCATCGCCAACCAACCCGGCGTCTTCGGAATGAGCGACAACGGTAAGGCCCAGATCACGGGCATAAGCGAGCACCCGCGCCATGACACCCGAATCGGTGATCCAGCCGCGACCGGTGCCCACCGCGCGTGCCCCGGCCGAAGCACAGATCGCCATTTCGGCAAGATCCGTTCCCGCCAGCCCGCGCGTGGCAGCGGCGATCGGATGAATCCACAGGTCCGGCCGGCCGATCAGCGCGGAGCGCTGCACGATCCCTGGCTCATCGAGCACGGGGCTTTGATCGGGCATTAGCCCGACACGCACGATGCCACCCGCGCGAAACGCCGCGCGATCGATGCTGGCAACGCCGAGGTCGACGATCGCAGGCATTAAAAGCGCGCCGCGGCAGTCGATCGTTTCTGCGCCTCGGGCAGAGTCGACGATCCGCCCATCGGCTACGAACAGGTCGCCGTGGCGCTCGCCACCCTCGGCACATATGATCCGGGCATTCCGGAAATGGAGCGCGCCGCTCATGCCCAGCCCTCCACGCCGCGCGACCGGCGGGTCAGCACGTCCAGGCAAGCCATACGAACGGCAACACCCATCTCCACCTGTTCCGTGATCGCGGAGCGCTCCGCGTGATCAGCGACGTTGGAGTCGATCTCCACCCCACGGTTCATTGGTCCCGGATGCATCACCAAGGCGTCCGCTTTCGCACGTGCCAGCCGTTTCAACGTGAGGCCGTAGCGTAGATGGTATTCGCGCGTGGACGGCACGTAACCGCCTGCCATCCGCTCTGTCTGGAGCCGCAGCATCATCACGACGTCGGCGCCCTCAAGCGCCGCATCGAAATCGATGAAGGGCGTGACGCCCATCCGCTCGATTGCGGGGGGCATGAGGGTCGACGGCGCGCAGACCCGAACCTCGGCCGCGAGCGCCGTCAGCGCCAGAATGTTCGACCGGGCGACTCGGCTGTGCAGCACATCGCCGCAGATCACGACGCGCTGATTATGAATGGTGCCACGGCGCCTGCGGATGGTGAGGGCATCCAGCAGTGCCTGGGTTGGATGTTCGTGACGGCCGTCGCCCGCGTTGAGGACGGGGCAATCCACCTTGTCCGCGATGAGCCGAACCGCGCCCGAGGACATGTGGCGGATGACGATCACGTCGGCGCGCATGGCGTTGAGCGTCATGGCCGTGTCGATCAGCGTTTCGCCCTTCTTCACGCTGGACTGCGCCGCGTGCATGTTGACGACATCGGCGCCCAGGCGCTTGCCGGCGATCTCGAAGCTCAGCAGCGTGCGCGTGGAGTTCTCGAAAAAGGCGTTGATTTGCGTAAGACCGGCAAGCCGCTTGTCGGGTGTGCCGCGCTCGCGGTTGGCGGCGATCCAGCCTTCCGCTTCGTCCAGCAGGAACGCGATCTCGTGTGGCTGGAGCCCTTCGATCCCGGTGAGATGGCGGTGCGGAAAAACGGCACCGCCGGGAATGAGGGAGGCGGGGCGGTGGTCCGAAGAAGGCATCGGGAGGGGCAGTTAATCGGCGCGAGCGAGGGTGGCAAGCGGGCGCAGCGCTCCCGTCATCATCCGCGACTTCTCGGATAGCGACGAGGCGGAGCGATCGCCGAGGGCAGGGCGGTGCCTGCTTAGCCGAGCGCCTTCTTCAGTAGATCGTTGACGACCTGCGGATTCGCCTTGCCGCCCATCGCCTTCATCGTCTGACCGACGAAGAAGCCGAACAGCGCCACCTTGCCGCCGCGATATTGCTCGAGCTGTCCGGGGTTCTTCGCCAGCACTTCGGCGATCACGGCCTCGATGGCGCCGGTGTCGCTGGTCTGCTTAAGCCCGCGCTCTTCGACGATCTTGCCGGGCGCATCGCCGGTCTCGAGCATGACCTCGAACACTTGCTTGGCGAGGCTGCCGGAGAGCGTGCCATCAGCGACGAGCGAGAGAAGCTCTGCCGCCTGACCGGGGGTCACCGGCGAATCGGTGATGCCCTTGCCCATCCGGTTGAGCGCACCGAACAACTCGCCGGTGACCCAGTTCGATGCTGCGACCGGCGCTGCGCCGGCATCAAGCAACGTGTCGAACCAGCGGGCGGTCTCGACCTCTGCGGTCAGCACATCGGCGTTGTAGGCGGTGATGCCAAGCGCCTCGTAGCGCTTGCGCTTCGCGTCAGGCAGCTCCGGCAGCGATGCGCGGCATTCCTCAAGGAAGGCGTCGTCGAGCTCGAGCGGCAGCAGATCGGGGTCAGGGAAGTAGCGGTAATCGTGCGCATCTTCCTTCGACCGCATCGAACGCGTGGTGCCGGTGTCCGGATTGAACAGCCTTGTTTCCTGGACGATCTTGCCGCCGGACTCGAGCACGTCGACCTGGCGATGCGCTTCATGCTCGATCGCGGCCATGACGAAGCGCACCGAGTTGACGTTCTTCGTCTCGGTCCGCGTGCCGAATTCTTCGCCCGGCTTGCGCACGCTGACGTTGACGTCAGCGCGCATGGAGCCTTCCTCCATGTTGCCGTCACATGAGCCGACATAACGAAGGATCGCGCGCAGCTTGCGAAGATACGCGCCAGCTTCGGACGGCGAGCGCATGTCCGGGCGGCTGACGATCTCCATGAGCGCAACGCCGCACCGGTTGAGATCGACATAGGAGCGGGTGGGGTGCTGATCGTGCATCAGCTTGCCGGCATCCTGCTCAACGTGGATACGCTCGACACCGATCGTCTTGACGATGTCACCATCCTCGATCTCGACCGAGCCTTCGCCGACAATCGGATGATAAAGCTGCGAAATCTGGTAGCCCTGCGGGAGATCGGCGTAGAAGTAATTCTTGCGATCGAAGCGCGACCATTTGTTGATCTGCGCATCGATCGCCATGCCGGTGCGCACCGCCTGGCGGATGCATTCACGGTTCGGCACCGGCAGCATGCCCGGCATCGCGGCATCGATCAGGCTGACCTGCGAATTGGGCTCGGCACCAAACGCCGTGGCCGCACCGGAGAATAGCTTCGCGTTCGACGTCACCTGCGCGTGTACCTCGAGGCCGATCACGACCTCCCAATCGCCCGTGGCGCCCTTGATGCGATAGTCAGTCATAGCTCTAAACACCCGTTCGGGCCGGGGCAGCCAAGGCCCCGCCCATCCTCATGGGAAATAATGAAGTGCCGCGCGCGGCTCACCACCACGCCTGTGGGCGCGCGACGAAGCCGGCACGCTCCTCGAGCGCCAGCGCGGCATTGAGGACGCCTTGCTCGTCCAGCGCCTTGCCGATCACTTGGAGGCCGAGCGGCAGGCCGTGCTTGTCGAGGCCACCGGGCACGCTCATCGCGGGCAGGCCGGCAAGCGACGAGGGCACGGTGAAGACGTCGTTCAAATACATGGCGAGCGGATCATCGCTCTTCTCGCCCAGACCGAACGCCGCGGACGGCGCGGTCGGGGTGAGCAGAATCTCGCAGCTCTCCCAGGCCTTGTCGAAGTCCTGCGCGATCAGCGTGCGCACCTTCGATGCCTGGGTGAAATACGCGTCGTAGAAGCCGGCCGAGAGCACATAGGTGCCGATCAGGATCCGGCGCTTCACCTCTTCGCCGAAGCCGGCCGCGCGGGTGGCGGCGTACATTGCCTGGAGATTGGCGCCGTCTGGCAGATCGCGCTTGCCGTAGCGAACGCCATCGTAGCGGGCGAGGTTGGACGACGCCTCGGCGGGCGCGATGATGTAATACGCGGGAAGGGCGTATTTGGTGTGCGGCAGTGACACCTCGACCACTTCTGCGCCGGCGTCCTTCACCCATTCGATGCCGCGCTGCCAAAGCGCTTCGATCTCTTCGGGCATGTTGTCCACGCGGTATTCGCGCGGGATGCCGACGCGCTTGCCGGCGAGGCTGGCGTTTAGGCCCTGCTCCCACCGGGGAACGGGAACGTCGAGCGACGTAGCGTCCTTCGGGTCGAAGCCGCTCATCGCCTCCAGCATGATGGCGCAATCTCGCACGTCGCGGGCCATCGGCCCGGCCTGATCGAGCGACGAGGCAAAAGCGATCACGCCCCAGCGCGAGCAACGGCCGTAGGTCGGCTTGATTCCCGATATACCCGTGAACGCCGCCGGCTGGCGGATCGAGCCGCCAGTGTCGGTGCCGGTTGCGGCCGGGCAGAGGCGCGCAGACACTGCCGCCGACGAGCCCCCCGAGGAGCCGCCGGGCGCCAGCGGCGCGTTGCCGCCGTCATTGCGGCGCCACGGCGAGATAACGTTGCCGAACGCGCTGGTCTCGTTGGACGAGCCCATGGCGAACTGGTCCATGTTCAGCTTGCCCAGCATGCCCGCGCCGGCATCCCACAGGCGCTGCGACACGGTGGATTCATACTGCGGCGTGAAGCCTTCCAGGATGTGGCTGGCGGCGGTGGAGGCCACTCCCTTGGTGCAGAACAGATCCTTCATGCCGATCGGCACGCCTGCGAGTGGCTTCAGCGTCTCACCAGCCGCGCGCGCGGTATCGGCGGCATCGGCAGCGGCGAGCGCATGGTCCGGTGTTTCGACCAGAAAGGCATTGAGTTGCCGCGCGCTGCTGACGGCTGCGTTGAACGCTTCGGCCACTTCGCGTGCGGAGAAAGTGCCCTCGCGTACGCCATCGCGGATCTCGCGAATGCCAAGGTCGGTAAGATCAGTCATCAGAACACCGTCTCGCCGGCGAGCGCCGGAGTCTCAAGAGAAGGAAGGGCGCGGCCGTTGTATGTCGAGGCAGCCCTTGCGGAGCGGAGACAGCTCACTCGATCACCTTGGGCACGGTGAAGAACCCGTGTTCCGCCTGTGGCGCGTTTGCCAGCACGGCGTCCCGCATGCCGCCGCCGGTCAGCGGGTCGGCGTTCACGACGTCGTCGCGAAGGCGCAGCGTGTTGGGGATCACGGCCGTCATCGGCGCCACGCCGCTGGTGTCCACTTCGCCGAGTTGCTCGACCCATCCGAGGATGTTGTTGAGCTCCGGCACGAGGCGCTCGGCGTGAGCATCGTCGATCGCGATGCGAGCAAGGCTCGCGACCTTCTTCACGGTGGCAATATCTACGGACATGGGCTGCGCGCTATCACTGCCGCAGGTGCGAAGGCAACAGCGCTTGGCGACCAATCGCAGCGGGCGCGGAGCCGGCTGATTGCGCAGTATGGTTGCGCGCGCCCGACGGCTGGGGCAGGCGAACGGCATGGCACGCAAGTTCCTCTACGTCATCGCCTTCCTGATCGCGCTCGTGATTGCCGGAGCGGTTGTTTACCGGATCTGGGGCAATGACCTGATCCGCTGGACATTCGTGCCGGGCCGCCCGTTTGAGCAGCAGGGGAAAGCGCGCGCTGACGCCTATGATCGCCCAGACATGTGGTTGGCGCGTCCCGACCTTTGTCGCAATCCGGCTTTGTGGACGCCAGCGGGCTATCAGCCGCGAAAGACCAGCGGCGGGGCGGCGATCTTCTTTATCCATCCGACCTCTTACCTGAGCGGCGACAGCTGGAATGCGCCGCTGACCAACAAGGAAGCCAACGACCGCGCGGCCTTGTTCCTGCGCGGTCAAGCCAGCGTGTTCAACGAGGCCGGCGAGATCTGGGCGCCGCGCTATCGACAAGCGACCTTTGGATCGTTCCTGACCGACGCGGCCGATGCGCAACGCGCGCTGAACTTGGCCTATGGCGATGTCCAGGTCGCTTTTGCCGCGTTCCTGCGCCAGATCGGCGATGATCGGCCGATCATCTTGGCCGGGCATAGCCAGGGAGCGCTTCACCTCACCCACCTGCTGAAGGACAAGGTGGCGGGAACGCCGATCGCCCGCCGTTTGATTGCTGCTTATGTCGTCGGATGGCCCGTCAGCCGCGATCATGATCTTAGAGCGATGGGGTTTCCGCAATGCGCCCGCCCTGACCAGCGCGGATGCGTGCTTTCTTGGGAAACGTTCGCCGAACCGGCTGATCCTTCCCTGGTGCTGGACACTTATGATCGCTCGATCGGCTTCGACGGCAAGCCGCGGCGTGGATCACGTTTGGTATGCACCAATCCGCTGACCGGCACCGCAGACGCAACGGCGCCGGCCAGTGCCAACAAGGGCACGTTGTTCCCGGCGGCGGATCTGGGCAGCGCGGCGATCAAGGCTGGGCAGGTGCCCGCGCGATGCGGGGAACGAGGGCTGCTGCTGATCGGCGAGGGCCCGGATGTCGGACCCTATGTACTGCCGGGCAACAACTACCATGTTTATGATTACAGCCTGTTCTGGGCGAATGTCCGCGCTGATGTTGCGCGGAGGCTGGCTGCGCGATGATCACGCTATCGGCGGAGGAGTTTCGTGGTGGGCTGCCGAACGGCGGTCGGCTCATCGGCCTTGATCTTGGCACCAAAACGATCGGGACGGCGCTGTGTGACGCCGGTTGGAGCTTTGCCAGTCCAGCGACACTGATCAAGCGCCGCAAGTTCACGCAGGACAAACTGGCGCTGTCCGAGTTGATGGTGGCGCAACAGGTTACCGGGATCGTGCTGGGACTTCCATTGAACCTCGACGGCACAGAAAGCCCGCGCAGCCAGTCGACCCGCGCCTTTGCCCGCAACATCGCCGATCTCGCGCCCATTCTGCTGTGGGACGAGCGTTGGTCCACGGTCGCCGTGGAGCGGGTGATGATCGAACAGGATATGAGCAGGGCCAAACGCGCCGAACGGATCGACAACCTTGCCGCCGCGCATATCCTTCAGGCAGCGATTGACGCGCTGGTGCGGGAGTAATCAGGAGCCCCGTAGCGCACGGAACGCGGCGCGGACCTCCTCCACGAACAGCTCCGGCTGCTCGAACGCGGCGAAGTGGCCGCCGCGGTCCAGCTCGTTCCAGTGGATGATGTTGGGATATTGCCGCTCCGCCCAGCGGCGGGACGCGCGGAAGATCTCCTTTGGGAACATGCTGTATCCGGTGGGCACCGGTACCTTCTCCGCGCCGAAGCTCTTGAAGCTCTCCCAGTAGAGCCGGGCCGAGGAGGCGCCTGTGCCGGTGAGCCAGTAGAGCATGATATCGTCGAGCATGTCATCACGACTAAGGGCATTCTCCGGTTCGCCGTCGCAGTCGGACCATTCACGAAACTTCTCGTAAACCCACATCGCTTGCCCGACCGGAGAGTCGACGAGGCCATAGCCGAGCGTCTGTGGGCGGGTGGCCTGCTGCTGCGAATAGCCGTTCCCGTCCTGCATGTAGCGCTGCAGACTTTCGAGCGACGCTTTCTCCTGCTCGGTAGCGTTCGCCAGGTCTTCTGGCGTCGGACGGACCACGAGCATGTTGAGGTGGATGCCGGCCACTGACGCATCGCCGCTGGCGCCGATGGCGGTAGTAACGGCTGAGCCCCAGTCGCCGCCCTGCGCAACGAAGCGGTGGTAGCCGAGCCGCTTCATCAGCGTGATCCACGCTTTCGCAATTCGCGGCACCGGCCAGCCTTGTGCAGGACGCGCGGAAAAGCCGTAACCTGGCAACGAGGGGCACACGACGTGGAAAGCGTCTTCCGCCTTGCCACCATGCGCCACTGGATCGGTCAGCGGTCCGATGACCTTCATGAACTCCACCACGGACCCAGGCCAGCCGTGTGTGATGACGATGGGGAGGGCATCGAGATGGGGCGAGCGGCGGTGCAGGAAGTGCAGCTTCAGCCCGTCGATCTCAGTCGTGAACTGACCGACGGCATTCAGCGCGGTCTCGCACCGTCGCCAATCGTAGCCGTTCTGCCAGTAAGCCACGAGCGCTTGCGCGCGGTCCAGTGGCACGCCTTGTTCCCATCCGGATACTGTCTCCCGTTCCGGCCAACGCGTGCGCGACAGGCGATCGCGGAGGTCGTCCAGCGACTTGTCCGACACATGGAGGTGAAACGGCGTGACCGCGTGGTTCGACATATCAGGTCCTCAACCGTAGCGGCGCAGCAGCGCCAGGGCTTGTTCGGCCAGCGCCGGGCAGCCGTTGATCGCTTCGCCCGCGTTGGGTGTGGTGCCGGCGAGCGCCCGGGCGTAAACGCCTTGGCTGATTGAGGCGAGGCGGAAGACGGCAAAGCCGAGGTAGAAGCTCCAGTCTTCGATCCCGCTGCGGCCGGTTCGTCGGCAGTAGGCTGCGACATATTCGTCTTCGGACGGAATGCCGCTGGTGGCAAAATCCACGCCGCCCAAGGTGCCCCAAGATTGCGAGGTCGAGTGCCACATGAACCCGTTGTAGCCTAGGTCAGCCAGCGGGTGGCCGATGGTCGACAACTCCCAGTCGAGAACGGCGATAAGGCGTGGTTCCGTTGGGTGGAACATCACATTTTCGAGCCGGTAGTCCCCATGTGCGATCGCCACTGCCTCCTCGGCGGGGATCCTGCCCGGGAGTTCCGCGATCAGCGCCTCCATGGCACGGACACGCTCGGTCTCCGCACCACGATATTGCTTCGTCCAGCGCGCAATTTGCCGTTCGAAATAGCCGGTCGGCCGGCCATAATCCTCGAGTCCGACCGCGCGGTGATCGACCGAGTGCAGAGCTGCCAGGGTCGCGTTCAATTGATCGTACACCGCGCTTCGCTCGGACGGCGCCAGATCGGGCAGGGTAGCGTCGCGGAAAATGCGGCCCTCCAGATAATCCATGACATAGAAAGCGGTGCCGATCAGGTCGGGATCGTCACACAAGGCGCGCATGACAGGCACCGGCACGCCGGTGTCGCGCAGCGCTGCCATGACGCGGTATTCACGGTCGACCTGATGCGCGCTGGCCAATAGCTGGCCGGGCGGCTTCTTGCGCAGGACGTAATCGCCAGCGTCGGTCGAAAGCATGAAGGTCGGGTTGGAGGCGCCGCCGACGAATTGTCGAACGCGCATGTCTTTGCCGAAGCCCTCGACATGGCGGTTCAGCCAATCAGCAAGGCGCGCTTCATCGAACCGGTGGCGCTCCGAAACCGCGGCCAGTCGCGCACCGCTCATGCGTGTACTTCCGTGTCCTTGGTAGGCGATTGTACCGCCATCATCCTCTCCTTGCATGTGACTATGCCGCCACTTTGCGCCACCTTGCGGAATTGGTCGCGGATTGGAAGAGGCTTCCGCGCGATTACCGAACGGTTGAGAGGACTTCGGCGAGCAAGCGGAAATCACGCTCCCTTGGGCTCGCCCGGCGCCACGCAAGCGCGATCGTGCGCCTGGGATTGTCACCGCCCAGCGGGCGTGCGGCGATGCTGGTATGCTCTAAGATGCCCGCGTTCAACGCGATCTCTGGCAGCATGGTAACGCCTAGGCCGTTATCCACCATCTGAACGATGGTGTGAAGCGACGTGCCCATCATGGTCGCCTCAGCCCGAAGCTCGGGCCGGTTGCACGCCGCGAGCGCATGATCCTTGAGGCAGTGTCCATCTTCCAGCAGGAGCAGGCGAGTTTCGTCAATGTCAGCAGGCGAGACCGGGTTCACCCCCTCCGGCAACTCGCCGGCCGGAAAGGCGAGGAAGAGGCGGTCGTCGAACAGCGCCTCCGTCGTCACCTCCCCGCAGGAATAGGGAAGGGCGAGGAGCACGCAATCGGCCCGGCCGTTCTGCAGCGATTCGCAAGCAGCAGCGCTCGGCTCTTCCCGCAGGAACAACTTCAGATCCGGATATTCCGTGCGCAGCTTTGGAAGGGCGCGGGGGAGCAGAAAGGGCGCGATCGTCGGGATGACGCTCATGCGCATTTCGCCCGATAGCGGCCTGCCGGCCGCGCGCGCCATATCGCCAAGCTCCTCCGCTTCACGCAGAACGCGGCGGGCCTTGACGACGATCTGCTCGCCCAGCGGCGTGAACCGCACGACGCGGCGGGTGCGCTCCACCAACGTGACGCCGATCAGCGTCTCCAGCTCGCGAATACCCGCGGACAGCGTCGATTGCGTAACGAAGCAGCTATCGGCGGCGCGGCCGAAATGCCCATGATCCCGAAGCGCAATCAAATACTGTAACTGCTTGAGCGTCGGCAGGTAGGTATTCGCCATTAATCGTCCCGTTCGATCACCGGTCGAGCCATAGCGAGCATCGACCGATGAGGCGAGACGTTGCGAAGCGCAGCCTTACAGGACCGCGCGGATGAAGCCGTAGGTGCTCGTGATCATCAGAACGACCCCGACGAGGATCAACATGACCTTGGTCGGAATGCGCTTGGCCATGACCGCGCCGAGCGGGGCGGCCAGGACACCGCCGATCAGCAAGCCGACGGTGGCGGTGGCGAAATCTCTGAGCCCCAGCTGGAAGATGAAGGTGGCCGACACGGTGAGCGTCAGGAAGAATTCGACAGCATTCACTGTTCCAACGACCCGGCGTGGCTCCACCCCCTGGACCAGCAGGTTGGAGGTGACGATCGGACCCCAGCCGCCGCCGCCAGCGGCATCGAGGAAGCCGCCGACGAGGCCGAGCGGTTCAACCACCTTGGGCTTCTGCGAGGTAGGCGGGAACAGGAGGCCGCGAACAAGCAGGTACACGCCGACGGCAATCAGATAGCCGAGCACGAATGGCTTCACTGCCTCGCCATCGACATTGGTGAGGACGTAGGCGCCGCTCACGCCGCCAATCATGCCTGGTACCAGCAAGCGCAGGAAAAGTCGGCGGTCTACGTTGCCATGCAGGACGTGGCTGATCCCCGATACCGCTGTGGTGAAGGTTTCCACGATATGGACGTTCGCGGAAGCGCGTGCCGGCGGGAAACCGATCACCGCGACCAGCAAGGTGTTGCAGATCACCCCGAATGCCATTCCGAGCGCGCCATCGACCATCTGCGCGCCAAAACCGACAAGAACGAACGGCAGCAATGTTTCAACGCTGAGCAGCGAAAGGTCCACGCACTTGCCCCTGATCCCTGGTGACCAGGCTTGCATGGCGCAGGAACGTAAAACCTACAAGTTTGCTATGCTTTGGCTTGGCAAAGCTTTGGCTTCGCGGACGCTGGAAAACTGTGGATGAAGGCCTTAGATCGCGCCATCACGGAATAGGGGACGCGTGATGGCGCGATTGGCCAGTTACCTTGATTCGATTCGGGCACGCGATCCGGCCCCGCATTCACGGCTCGAGATCCTGACTTATCCAGGTGTCTGGGCGCTTGGCTGCCACCGAATTGCCCATCGGCTTTATCGTTCGCGCATGTTCCTGGCGGCGCGGATCGTGAACCATTTTGCTCGTTTCATGACTGCGATCGACATCCACCCGGGCGCAAAGATCGGACGCAACTTCTTCATCGACCACGGTTTTGTGGTGATCGGTGAGACAGCGGAGATCGGCGACGACGTGACGATCTACCAATGCGTGACGCTTGGCGGAACGAGTCCCGACAATGGTGTAGCGGGAAAGCGCCACCCGACGATCAGTGATGGGGCGATCATTGGATCCGGTGCGCAGGTGCTTGGCCCGATCACGGTGGGAAGGCGCGCCCGCGTGGGAGCGAACGCTGTGGTGACGCGTGACGTGCCTGAGGGCGCGGTAATGGTCGGCATCCCTGCACGGCCCACGATGGTGGAAGGCGGCCGGGCGCCGGAGCGAACCTTCATGGCTTATGGCACGCCGTGCAGCGAGATGTTCGATCCGGCGACGCAAAAGATGGAGATCCTACGCTGCGAATTGGAGGTGCTGAAGAAGCGCCTTGATGACTTGCAGGCGGAGCAGGACGGAGATCAACGGGCGCGTGACCGGGCCTGATGGGGGTCGTCACGCCGTTTCCTACGGCCGGTCGGCCGAGCCAGGTGGGCTTTGACCGGACAGAACTGAACCGGATACTAGATCTTTATGGCCGGATGGTAGCAGCCGGGCACTGGCGCGATTACGCGATCGAGCTTGGCCGGGACGCAGCCACCTTTGCAGCATTCCGTCGCGCGGCCGAACGGCCCGAGTTTCGTATCGAGAAACGGCCGGAACTGCGCAATCGACAGGGCATGTGGGCGCTGGTGGGCGAGGCCGGGCAGATCGTGAAGCGCGGGCACGAACTGGGCCCGGTGCTCGCGCCGGTCGAGCGTCGCCTGATGAAGCTAGTTGAGGATTGACGACGCGCAGGTCCGGTCGGCGCAGAGCTGATCGCGATCGACCGAACGGATGATTGATCTGATTAGTGCCTGAACCTCATCTATGCGCAAGCGCCGGTTGGATGAGGTGTTTATCCGGGGCCGGGGGACCGGCCCCGAATTCATCCTTAGCCGCCTTGCAGCTTCTTTCCGATCATCATCGACTGTCCGGCGCCGGAATCCGGGACGATCTCGCCGGTGCGATCCGTGATCTCAGCCCAGTGCTTGGCGATGCCCTCCGGCGAAAGCTCATCGCCGCTCAATGCGACACCCGGCGTAAGCGTCACATAAGCTGCCTGAAACACGCCTGCCCCGGCACCGACGATCTGGTTGGTGGGCGCGTCCTCGCTGACGAGATACAGTGCAGCGGGTACCACCTTGTCCGGCGAGAACGCCTGGAACAGCTGCTCCGGGAAAAGGTCCTCGGTCATGCGCGTACCGGCGACCGGCGCAAGCGTGTTGACCTTGATGTTGTTCTTCGCCCCCTCCAAGTACAACGACTTGGTGAAGCCGGCGAGACCGAGCTTTGCCGCGCCATAGTTCGTCTGACCGAAGTTGCCATAGAGGCCGGTCGACGACGCGGTCATGAGGATGCGGCCGTAATTCTGCTCGCGCATTGTGTCCCAAACCGCCTTGGTCGCATTGGCGGATCCGAGCAGGTGGACTTGAACCACGAACGCGAAGTCGGCCGGGTCCATCTTGGTGAACGACTTATCGCGCAGCACGCCGGCATTGTTGATGAGGACGTGGACGCCGCCCCATGCTTCCTTTGCCTTGGCGACCATCTCGACCATCTGCTCATATTCGATGACGCTGGCGCCATTCGCCATTGCCTGACCACCGGCGGATTTGATCTCTTCAACCACCTTGTGCGCGGCGTCAGAGGCGCCGGTTCCAGTGCGATCGCCGCCGAGATCGTTGACCACGACCTTTGCGCCGCGCCGGGCCAGTTCAAGCGCATATTCGCGCCCCAAGCCGCCGCCAGCGCCGGTGACAATGGCTACCTTGTCGTCGAAACGGATGGACATGGAAAAGGCGCTCCCCTCACGTGAAATGGAGCGCCTTCCCATACTGGACATTCAAACAGGCGCAACTGCCCGCTTCGTCAGCCGATCACTTGCCGCCGCGCTGAATGCACTTGTCGTACTGACCCTTCTTGCACACCGGGTAGTTCTGCATCGGCGCAGGAGGCGGGAAGGCGGTGTTGGGATCGGGTGCCTGCTGGAAGCGGACCGTCGCGCCGGGTGCAGGCGTTCCCTGCATCGGCGAGGTGTTCGGCTGATAGCCACCAGCCGGATCACCCGAAGCGCTCATGCTGCCGCTGGATGACATCGTGTTACTGGAACCCATGCTGCCACCGGAGTTCATGCCGCCGGCGCCGCCCGTCGCGGGTGTGCTGGCAGCCGAATCGGTGGCCGTGCCCATCCCGTTCCCGGTCGCCGTTCCCTGCGTCGACATCTCAGGCGTGGTCTGACCAGCCGTGCCTGCTGGCTGCTCCTGCGCAACCGCAGGCATGGCGATCATCGCCGCCGCTGCAAGAAGGATCGATTTCATCTGCCATTCTCCTGTCAGGATACGCTTGAATACGTGCAAGAACGCTCCGGACGAACGCGCTTGGTGTCCAAAGTATCCTTCGTTTCGCAGGCGATTCGACGAAAGCGGCCAGCGGGGCGTTTCGAAAGTCGGCGGGCGAGGACTGACGGTTAGCCGTTCTTGCAGAGCGCGCCACTAATTGCCTGCATCCAGCGCATAGCCGGCGGAGCGCACGGTGCGAATAATATCGGGGCGGCCGCCTTCGTTGATCGCCTTGCGCAGGCGGCGGATATGCACATCCACAGTCCGGCTTTCGATATCGCTGTCGTGCCCCCAAACGCTGTCCAGCAGACGTTCGCGGGAAAAGACGTGCCCTGGATGCTCCAGGAAATGCTTGAGCAGCCTGAACTCGGTGGGCCCAAGCGGGATAACTTCGCCGCCGCGGCGCACCTTGTGGCCGACGGTGTCCATCTCAAGATCGGCGTACGTCAGCGCTTCGCCGGCAAGCGCCGGTCGCACACGGCGCAGAACGGCCGATACGCGCGCCACCAGCTCGCGCGGGCTGAACGGCTTGGTGACGTAATCGTCGGCGCCGGTCTCCAGACCGCGGATGCGGTCCGCCTCTTCCCCGCGTGCCGTCAACATGATGATCGGCACATTCGCTGTCTCGGGGCTGCGCCGCAGGCGTCGGCACACCTCAATGCCGGACAGTCCTTCGACCATCCAGTCGAGGAGAACAATATCGGGCACCTTTTCACGCGCGAGCAGCAGTGCCTCCTCGCCATCGATCGTGTGGATGACCTCAAAGTCCTCACGCTTGAAGTGCCAGACGAGGAGCTCGGCGAGCGCCGCATCATCCTCGACCAAAAGCATCCGTGCGCGTGCCATCATTCCCCCTTTTCGCGATCGGCAAGCTGCGTGCCGGTCGCTGCAAAATAAACCATTTCCGCCACGTTGGTCGCGTGATCACCGATGCGTTCGAGGTTCTTGGCGACGAACAGGAGGTGCGCGACCTCACTGATCGTCTTAGGATTCTCGACCATATGGGTGACCAACGTTCGGAAGATTGCGTCGTAAAAGTCATCGAGCGCGGTGTCGCGTTCGCAAATCTCGACAGCGGCGTGAGCGTCCCGTGCGGCGAAGGCGTCGAGGACGTCATGCACCATTTCGGCGGCCATGCGGCCCATCGCCTGGATCACCGAGATAGGCTCGATGCGATGCTCGCTTTCGATCAGCGGAACGCGCTTCGCGATATTCTTGGCATAGTCGCCGATCCGCTCCACCACCGCCGCAATCTTCAGCGCAGCGACCACCTCGCGCAGATCGTTGGCCATGGGCGCGCGCAAGGCGATGATCCGTACCACGAGACGTTCAACTTCTGCCTCAATGGTGTCGATCTGCTTGTCGGCGGTGCGAACCTCAGCGGCAAGTTCCATGTCTCCGCGTTGCAGTGAACGCATCGCGCCCTCGATGGCCTGCTCCGCCAAGCCGCCCATTTGGCTGATGAGGCCGCGCAGCCGGCCGATGTCCTCGTCGAACGCCTTGACGGTATGTTCCGCCATATCCTGTCCCCTCAGCCGTACCGACCCGTGATGTAGTCGGTCGTGCGCTGCTCACGCGGGTTGGTGAAGATGTTGTTGGTGTCGCCGTATTCCACGAGCTCGCCGAGGTGGAAGAAGGCAGTCTTCTGGCTGACGCGCGCGGCCTGCTGCATGTTATGAGTGACGATCACGATGGCGTAGCGGCCACGCAGGTCGTGGATCAGTTCCTCGATACGCGCCGTGGCGATCGGGTCGAGGGCGCTGCACGGCTCGTCCATGAGGATCACTTCCGGATCAACAGCGATGGCCCGCGCGATGCAGAGCCGCTGCTGTTGGCCGCCGGACAAAGCCGTGCCGCTGTCGGAAAGCCGATCCTTCACTTCCGTCCACAAGCCAGCGCGGCTCAGTGATCGCTCGACGATGCCGTCCAGTTCGGCCTTGCCGTTCGCCAGCCCGTGGATGCGGGGACCGTAAGCCACATTCTCATAGATCGATTTCGGAAAGGGATTTGGCTTCTGGAACACCATGCCGACGCGCGCGCGCAGCTGCACGACATCCATGTCCTTGGAATAGATGTTCTCGCCATCCAAGCGGATGTCACCCTCCACTCGCGCCGAGGCGACAGTGTCGTTCATGCGGTTGAGGGTGCGCAGGAAAGTGGACTTGCCGCAGCCCGACGGGCCGATGAAAGCGGTCACATCCTCCTGATCGACGTCGATCGACACATTTCGGATCGCCTGCTTGTCGCCGTAGAAGACGTTGACGTCTCGGGCGGTAATCTTTTGGGTCACCAGCGGGTCTCGAATCGGTTGCGGAGGTAAATGGCGAGGCCGTTCATCGCGAGCAGAAAAACGAGCAGCACGATGATCGCGGCGGATGTTTTCTCCACGAAACCGCGGGCGACCTCATCCGACCAAAGAAAAATCTGGACCGGAAGCACGGTAGCAGGATCCGTCAGGCCGTCGGGCGGGGCGGCGATAAAGGCGCGCATGCCGATCATCAGTAGCGGTGCCGTTTCACCCAGCGCCCGTGCCATGCCGATGATCGTTCCGGTCAAGATGCCCGGGAGCGCCAGCGGCAGGACGTGATGAAACACCACCTGAACCGGGCTGGCGCCGATGCCGAGCGCGGCGTCCCGGATCGAGGGCGGAACGGCCTTGATCGCATTCCGCCCGGCAATGACGATGACTGGCATGGTCATCAAGGCAAGTGTCAGGCCACCCACAATTGGCGCTGAACGGGGCAGGCCCAGCGTGTTCAGGAACACGGCCAGGCCAAGCAGCCCGAAGATGATGGAGGGTACCGCCGCCAAATTGTTAATCGACACCTCAATCAGGTCGGTCCAGCGATTCCGCGGCGCATATTCCTCTAGGTAGAGCGCCGATAGGACGCCAACAGGGAAGGCGATCAGGAGCGTGACGAGCATCGTCAGCAGCGAGCCCTTCAGCGCTCCCCAGACGCCGACGCGCGTCGGGTCGGACGAGTCCGCGCCGCCGAAGAAATCACGGTTCAACCCGCGCGAAAGCTTGTTCCCCAGCGCAGTGACGACCGCTTCGCTCTCGGGCGTCCCCTTACCTTTGAAGGCCATGTCAACATCGCTCGCTACCGGAACGGCGATTACCGCCTGACGGCGGAGAAGCGAGGGATCTGCTTTCACCGCCTCACGGACGCGAAGCCACGCGCCGTCGGATAAAAGCCCGGCACCACCTAAGGTTGGAAACGCACTGGCGGCCGCACCCTCTACGACATTCTCCAGCCCGGCCCCGGCGAGTGCTAGATCGGCGCGATCGTCACGTAATTGCTCCGGCGTGACGTTCAACTCCGCCGCGCGGAAATCGATCGGCAGAGCAAGGCGGGTCTCGCTGAAGCCCCCAGCACCTTGCAGCACCATGGTGATGATGAGGAAAGCCAGAAAGGCTGCTGACAGCACGATGGCGCCGAGGCCGAGCCAGCGGAAACGGCGTTCGGCGGCATAGCGGCGCGCGATGCGGCGGCGCATCGCCTGGGTGCGCCAATCGGTGGGCGCGCGATCAGTCATAAGCCTCGCGGTACCTTTTCACGACGACCAGCGCGACGATGTTGAGGAGCAAGGTGACGACGAACAAGGTCAGGCCGAGGGCGAAGGCCGCCAGCGTCTTGGCACTGTCGAACTCCGCCTCTCCGGTCAGGAGATCAACGATCTGCTTCGTCACGGTGGTGGTGCTGGCGAAGGGATTGAGCGTCAGCGTTGCGACACCTGAAGCGGCCATCACAACGATCATCGTCTCACCAATCGCGCGGCTGACGGCGAGCAGCACACCGCCCACGATGCCGGGCAGCGCGGCGGGCACCAGCACCTTGCGGATCGTCTCCGACGGCGTAGCGCCCATCGCCAGACTGCCATCGCGCATCGAACTGGGCACCGCAGCCAGTGAGTCGTCCGCCATCGAGGACACGAACGGGATGATCATCACGCCCATCACTAGGCCAGCGGCAAGGGCGCTTTCGCTACTCGCCCAGCGAATACCGATGAAAACGGCAAAATCGCGAATTGCGGGCGCCACTGTCAGGGCGGCGAAATAGCCGTACACAACCGTCGGGACGCCGGCGAGCACCTCCAGCAAGGGCTTGATCCAGCGCCGGGTGGACGGCCGGGCATATTGCGTGAGGTAAATGGCGCTCATGAGGCCGAAGGGGATCGCCACCAGCATGGCGATCACGGCGCCGATAAAGAATGTGCCCCAGAATAGCGGCACGGCCCCAAGGTTCGCCCCGGGATCGCGCGGATCGATCACCTGAGGCGACCAGTGCGTACCGAACAGGAAATCGGTGATCGGCACGATCGAGAAGAACCTGGCGCTCTCGAACAAGAGGCTGGCAACGATGCCGAACGTCGTGAGGATCGCAATCAGCGAAGCCCCGAGCAACAGACCCATGACGATCCGTTCCACCTGGGTGCGCGCGGCAAACTGCGGGCGTACGCGGACGTACGAGAAGGCAAAACCAGCAAAAGCCAGAATTGCCGCGAGGCCGGTCGCCATCCAATCGTAGCGACGCTGCGCGGCGGCATAGGCAGGCGCCAGCGCCTCCGACAGCTCGTGAAAAGCGCCGAAGGCTTCCCCGCGAGCGAGATTACGCGCTTCGGAGAGAATGGCCGATCGCTCGAAACCGATCGGGGGGAGCGCCGCCGCCATGGGTGTGGCGATCACGGCGTTGGTCACCAGTGCCGGTGAGGTGAAGAACCAGACACTGAGGAAAACAAGAGGCGGGATGGTGGTCCACAGGGCCACGAACCAGCCGTGATGACCGGGCAGCGCACTGAAGCGGCCCGTGCCGTCGCCGCGCAGAGCCAGCGCGCGGGCGCGGGCCACGAACCAGCCGATGAGACCGAGAACAATGACAAGGAAGAACAGCCCGCCAATGCTCATTCAAGCTCAGCCCCGACCAGTGACTTTTCGGTGCGCACCACATCGGCTGCCTTGGCCTGGACGGCTGCTGGTGCAGGAATGAGCCCGCGGCGTGCCAGCGGACCGCCTTCGACCCAAAGCTTTGTATATTGGCGAACGAATTGGGTGAGGCCCGGTACAGCCTTAAGGTGCGCTTTTTTTACGTAGATATAGAGCGGGCGCGCGCCTGGATACCTGGCATCCGCGATGCTGGCGCCGCTCGGTTCCACACCGCCAATGGGAACGGCGTTCACCGAACCAGTATTTTCCTCCAGATAGGAATAGCCGAACACGCCAATCGCATTGGGGTTGGCTGTCAGCTTCTGGACGATAAGATTGTCGTTCTCGCCAGCATCCACATAGATGCCGTCCTCACGAACGCGCTGACACCGCGCCTTGAAAGCGTCGGCATCGTCCGCCTCAAGCTGCTTGGCTCTGGGATCGCTGTCGATGCACCCCCGTGCGAGGATCAGCTCGGCCAAGGCATCTCGTGTGCCACTGGTGGACGGCGGCCCATAAACCTGAATCGGAACCGCGGGGAGGGAGGGATTCACGTCGCGCCAAGTGCGCGCCCGATTGGGCCGGCCGCTAGGAGCGGCCGCAAGCGCAAGATATATATCGGCAGGCGTAAGCGCCATCTTGGGCCCGTTCTTCGCCTCGGCGAACGCGACGCCGTCTATGCCCACCTGTATCTCCAAGATGTCCTGAGCGCCGTTGCGCACACAGGCCTCGAACTCGCTGCGCTTCATCCGGCGAGAGGCGTTCACAATGTCGGGATGCGCGGCGCCGATGCCGGCGCAGAACAGCCGCATTCCGGCGCCAGTGCCCGTGGACTCGATCACCGGGGGCCGGGCACCCGGACTGTTGGCGAGATATTGTTCGGCCACGATGGTGGTGAAGGGGTAAACGGTGGAGGAGCCAACGGCTTTGATCTGCGCTCGCGCACCTGCCCCGCCGCTCGCCTGGTCGTGGCAGGCCGAGCAGAGCGCGAGCAGCGCAATTGGCAAAGCGGCGCGAATCATTGGGATTCCGAAAGGTGTTGCCCCCGACGCGCTGCCTGTGTGACGCCTGCGTTACTGCTTCATGACAGCGGTTCCGCTACCGCGGCTGGCGGGGGGCGCAGAACAACGGTCACGCGGGTGCCTTCTCCAACCCGACTGGTGATCTCAAGCCGGCCGCGATGGCGCTCGACGATGTGCTTCACAATCGCGAGCCCGAGACCCGTGCCACCGACGGAGCGGCTGCGACCCGGATCGACTCGGTAGAATCGCTCGGTCAAGCGGGGCAGGTGTTCCGGCGGGATACCCTCCCCCTGATCGGCGACGACCAAGCGAACAGCGTCATTTTCCCGCGTGATCGCGACGCGCACCGGCGTTCCTGGCTGTCCGTATTTCATCGCGTTGCCGATGAGATTGTGTAGCAACTGCGACAGTTGCGTGCGATCACCGAGCACGGGAATAGCGCCGGGATCATGCTCCAGGATGATATCACGGCCGCGGCCATCGTGCGCCTCGGCCAGCTCGGCATGTGTTTCATCCACCAGCGCGCCGAGATCGACCGTATCGGACGGGGCCCGGAATTTCTCCGCCTCGATCCGGGACAGGCTCATCAGATCATCAACGAGCCGCTGCATCCGGCGTGCTTCGTCGAAGACGATCTTGAGGAAGCGCGCGCGGACGACGGGATCCTCGCCGGCAGCGTCAGAGAGCGTTTCCACATAACCCAGGATCGATGCGAGCGGCGTGCGAAGCTCATGACTGGCGTTTGCTACGAAATCCACTCGCATACGCTCTGCCGCGTGGCTTCCGCTTCGATCAGTGAGGTGGACGAGCCGGCGACCGTCACCGATCGGCGCGATCTGAATTTCCCATCGTTGCGCTGGCGAACCAAGGCCAGTGAGCGCTACGGGTCCGCCGCTTTCCTGGTCTGCCAGAAGACCGGACGCTGCGGGATGTCGGATCGCAATGCGCGCGTCTTCCCCCACAATGTAAGCCCCCAGCAACGTGCGCGCGGCCCCATTTGCCATCTCGATGCGTGGGCCCGACAGGATGAGCACGGGCTCTCCGAAGGCGTCCAATACCGGCTCTAGCGGTGACGTGGCCACGGGGGGGGCTGAGGGTGTAAGCCGTTCATCGTCGCGCGAGCGGCCCGCGGCAGAAGCGAGAACCGCGGCCACGCCGCCGGCTGCGCTCACGACGATTGTTTCTGAGCAAGCCCCGATGAAGCTCAGAATCACAGCTGTGACCGCGACGATACCAAAAGCGGTCCAGCCGCGCGGAGAGATGATCTCGCTCATATGCTTGCCACGGCGCCGTTTCTTATGAACCGGGTGGGTAGGGCGGCTTCGTGCTGATTGTCCATCCCAAGCGAGGCATCACCTAAGAATAGCCGAGCGTCCCATCGCGACACGCCTGTGTTGCGGTCCTTGTGCACTCGTTAGGATTATGGAAGGGCATGTGGGAGAAAGAGGCCACATGAGCGATCCCGGAGATCATGATCAGCCAGCCCAGCCGCAGCGTCGCCGTGCGCTGCGCATCGGCGCTGCTGGCGCAGTAGCAGTGGTTTCGATCCGCCCTGCCATGGCGCAGGCCTATGGCTCCGTGTTGACGTGCGAGATCCCGGTGCCGGATCCAGGAAGGACGGGTAGCTATATCGATGCAACCGGGAAGGTCGTGCCGGCGGGCACGCAGGGCGCCTACGCGCCCCCAGGTCGTCCACTGAAGGGCGAAGACGTCAGGCGCGCGCTTGCGACAGGAGGGAATCTCCCCGGCGTCGATTACGAGCGGAGCCGCGCGTATTTGAAATACGTGCAGAACCTGCGCAGCGGGACGACCGGCTTTACCTGCTTCGCGTCGCTGCAGATGCCGCGGCGCTGAGCGATGAACGCGACGCGCTACCGCGCGCCGCCTGCTTCCGACCTGTCGATGGTGCTTCTCGACGAACTGGTCGCGATCTTTCACCGCGCCTCTGGTATTACTCACCTGGTCGCGTCGCCGGTCCCTGAGTTGCTGACAGCCCTGGCAGGGCGGTGGATGACGCTCGATGACATCGAGCAGGAGTTTGAACTGATCGATGGCGACCGCGCCAGTCTCGTTTCGATCATGGACGGGCTGGGCGTCGCGGGACTGATCGAGCGCGCATGAGGTACGTCTTGGGCGTTCGCATCGGTCCGGTGACATTCCGGATCGGCTCTGATTGGCAAGGCCCTATCGCACAGTTGCGGACGCTTTATCGTGATTACCCGCGGGATGATGGCGTTCCGGATTTTAGCGTTCGCCTGACACCGCGTAGGCCGTGGCGGCGCTGGATACGACCGGCTGTGATGATCGAGGGCGACTTCGTTATACCCGACGCTGCGCCACTGCCGCTCGACCAGGGAGTGCTGGCGGCAGAGATGGGCATGAATTTACAAATGGCCCTTGGTCAGCGCCGGTTCCTGCTTCTTCATGCCGCGGCCGTCGAGCGCAACGGTCGCGCGATTGTGCTGACTGGTGAGTCGGGCGCCGGGAAGTCGACGCTGGCCGCGCTGCTTCAGACACGCGGATGGCGGCTGATGGCGGACGAGTTCGTCCTGCTGGACCCCGCTTCTGGTCTAGTGCACCCGTTCCCGAGACCGGTCAGCCTGAAGAACAGCGCCATCGATGTTGTCGCCGAGGAACTGACGGGCGCGCATTGGGGACCGCTGATGCGTGACACACCAAAGGGCGCGATCCGCCACCTGGTGCCCGCAGCCGATGCACTGGCCGCCGCTGAGCGACCCGCCAGGCCTGTTTTGCTCCTGTTCCCACGCTTCGGCCTCCCGGCTGATCAAAGGGGCGTGGGCGCGGGGGAAGCCTTTGTTAGGCTAACGCAAGCCTCGACCAACTATGTGGTCTTGGGCGAGCGGGGTTTCACTGCACTGACGCGCTTTGTCGGTGACGTAACCCGCGTCGCGATTGACTATCCGGATGCGGACGCCGCGGCGGCGATGATCGAGAAGCTCTGGTGATGCCAGCGCGTACGCTGGCGACGCTTCTCGCCGACCCTGGCGCCGCCTTGCTGCTTAACCGCAACGCTTGGACAGGCGTGCTTGCGGCGGCGAGGGCGGAGCAGTTGATTGGCACGTTGGCCATGCGGCTCGACGGGCTTGCTCTGCCTCAGCGCGTGGCGGCGGTGCTCGGGGATGCAAGAGCGACAGCACTGGAGGGACGCCGACAAGCGCTGTGGGAAGCGGAAATGGCGCGGCGCGCGCTGGCCGGGGTTGTGGAGCCGGTGATCCTTTTGAAAGGAACGGCCTTTGCCGCCGCCGGCCTCGACGCAGGGCAGGGGCGCTCGATCGGTGATCTTGATATTCTTGTCCCACGCCAGCGGCTCTCGCAGGCGGAAGCCGCGCTCATCGACGCAGGATGGATGTGGGTCAAACCAGACCCTTACGATGACGCTTATTATCGGAAATGGATGCACGAGCTGCCGCCGCTGATCCATCCGGAGCGGGACCGGATGATTGACGTTCATCACACGATCTTGCCGCTGACCGCCCGTATGAAGCCAGATGCAGCGCGACTGATCGCGCGCGCAGTGCCGCTCGGCGGCGGCTTAGCTGTCCTGAGCCCGGCGGATATGGTGGTGCACGCCGCAATCCACCTCTTCGGCGATGGCGATCTCAGCGGCGGTCTGCGTAACCTCTGGGATATTGATCGCTTGTTGCGCGAGTTCGCTGAAGGCGACGAGGCCTTCTGGCCGACGCTCTGGGCATTCGCCGCGGACCACGAAGCTCAGCGTGTAGTCGCGCGCGCGCTACGGCTCGCGCATGTGCTGTTCGCCACGCCAGTCCCTGAGATGTGGACGCGGGCGGGCGCGGCGGACGCATGGTATCTGCAGCGGTTGCTGGCACGCGATGGCTGGGGACGCGAGACGCGACCTGCCACCCGGCTTGCCTTCTATGTCCGCTCGCACTGGTTACGGATGCCGCCGGCTATGTTGGCCCGTCACCTGTGGATCAAGTGGCGGATGAACCGCGACGGTAGACCGCCACCACAGCAAGAAGGGCAATGACCACCGCCGTATCAGCCACCCAATCCATGATATCGCAGGACCGGTTCAGCGCGGGAATGGACTGAACCACCTCGATCATCGCGCCAAGAAACGAGAGCCGTTCGCCGATCCGAAGAAGCGGCGTTGCGGGGAACGCGGCTATCGACAGGATGGTGAGGGTGCCAAAAGCCAGCATATGTTGGTATTTGTCGCCCTCGATCGGCACCTTCGGCGGATGGGGGAGCAGCGCCATGGTCACGACGAACAGGAGCACGCCGGCGAGCAGCGCCCGCCAAAAGAAAGGCGCCGGCATCATCCAAGGCGCTCCAGCGCTGGAAGCAAGTCGTCGAAGTGATCGATGATCGCCTCTGCCCCCAGTTCCTCCACCGGCTGCATCAGGAAACCGAAACGGCAGGCGATCGCCGGCACGCCGGCAGCGTGGGCCGCGGCCACGTCATAAATGGAGTCGCCAACGAAAACAGCGCGCCCGCCCCCTGATCGCTGGATCATAGCATGTATCGGTGCGGGCGACGGCTTGCTGTTGCCCGGCCCCAACGTGTCGCCGCCGATCATGCAAGATAACCGATCGAGCAGGCCCACATCCCGCAACACCTCGCGCGCGAACCCCTCCAGCTTGTTCGTCACGACTGCGACTTTCACGCCGTGAGCTTCCAACGCGTTCAAGGCAGCGACCGCGCCAGGATAAGGCGCGGTGTGCACGGACAGGTTGCGCGCATAATGATCGAGAAGGACGCGATGAAGCCGTTCAAGCAATTCTTCGTCCGATCCACCGGTCGCCGCCAACCCTTGCGCGAGCATGTGTCGTGCGCCGCCGCCGATCATAGGCTTTATCGCAGAAACAGCGAGCGGCGGGCGATCCGCTTGCGCGAGCGCATGGTTCACGGCGGCGGCGAGGTCACCGCTGGTGTCGAGAAGGGTTCCGTCCAGGTCAAAGCCGACGATGTCGAAAGGAAATGGCTGCATTATCCAAGCGGGGTGGCCCGGCGCTATGGAAATGGCAAGCATGCGATGGCAGAGGCATGCCATGACCAGCCGCCCTCTCGCCGTGATCGTGCTTGCCGCCGGCAAGGGCACACGCATGAAGTCCGCCACCCACAAGGTTCTCCACCCGATCGCTGGCAAGCCGATGCTGCTGCATCTTCTCGACAGAGCAGCGGCTCTTCGACCTGTCCGTACGATAGTGGTCGTCGGCGCCGGCCGCGAACAGGTGGAAGCGGCCGTGCAGCCTCTTGGCGTAATCGTCGTCCATCAGGCAGAGCAACTTGGTACCGGCCACGCTGTGCTGCAGGCGGCGGGGGCTCTGGACGATTTTGCCGGTGACGTTCTTATCCTCTACGGTGACGTTCCGCTGGTTTCTGCGGAAACGATGCAGCGGATGGTGGCGCGATTGCACGAGAGCGATGCGCCGGCTGCTGTCGTGCTCGGCTTCAGACCCGACGATGCAGGCGCGTATGGGCGAGTTATGGCGGATTCTCGCGGCCGCATCAAAAAAATGGTGGAGTTCAAGGATGCCTCCGCTGAAGAGCGGTCGGTAAGTCTCTGTAATTCTGGCTTAACGGCCATTACCACCAACGATCTCTTCACCCTGCTTCGTCGCGTAGGCAACGACAATGCTGCCGGTGAGTATTACTTGCCCGACATCGTGATGCTGGCAGCTGCAGATGGGCATCACTCCGCCGTGATTGAGACGGCGGCGGAGGAGGTCGCGGGCGTCAACAGCCGCGAGGAGCTGGCTGCGCTGGAAAGCGGGTGGCAGCACACGCGCCGGCGGCAAGCCATGGCGGATGGTGTAAGCCTTGTTGCTCCCGAGACCGTCTGGTTCAGTCATGATACCGTGATTGGCCGGGACGTGGTGATCGAGCCCAACGTCATATTTGGTCCGGACGTCTCCATTGCCGACGGCGTGACGATCCATGCGTTCAGTCATCTTGAGGGCGCCCGTGTTGAAGAGGGAGCGTCCGTTGGACCTTACGCGCGGCTGCGACCCGGCGCAGTGATGGAGCGTGGTTCCCGCGTGGGCAATTTCGTCGAGATGAAAAAGGCGGTGCTGGGGCCGGGTGCCAAAGCCAATCACCTGAGCTATCTCGGCGACGCAGAGATCGGTGCTGGCGCCAATATCGGCGCTGGGACGATCACGTGCAATTATGACGGCTTCTTCAAATACAAGACCGTGATCGGCGCTGGCGCATTCGTCGGCTCAAATTCGGCATTGGTCGCGCCTGTTTCGATAGGGGATGGCGCCATTGTGGGCGCTGGCTCGACCATCACCGCTGATGTCCCGGCCGATGCGCTTGCCCTCGTCCGGCCTCTTCAGACAAGCAAAGTCGGCTGGGCAAACAGATTTCGAGGCCTGATGCGCGCTCGTAAGGAAGCAAAGTAAATGTGTGGTATTGTTGGCATTCTCGGCAGCGAGCCAGTGGCGGAACGGTTGCTTGATGGCCTGAAGCGGCTCGAGTACCGCGGTTATGATTCAGCTGGTATCTGCACGATCCATGACGATCAGTTTGATCGCCGACGCGCGCCGGGAAAGCTGAAAAACCTGGCGCAGCGGCTCTCCGAAAACCCGCTGCCTGGTTTGGCGGGGATCGCGCATACTCGCTGGGCAACACATGGCGCGCCAACTGAGGACAATGCTCATCCCCACATCGTTGGAGAGGTGGTGATCGTCCACAATGGTATCATCGAGAACTTCAAGCCATTGCGCGATGCCCTTATCGCTGAAGGACGCGAATTCTACAGCCAAACTGACACCGAAGTCGTTGCCCATCTGATTGCGCGTGAGATCGAGAGCGGCGCGGAGCCGCGCGCGGCGCTCGCGGCGGTGTTGCCGAAGTTGCACGGGGCTTTTGCGTTGGGGGTCATGGTTCGCACACACCCAGACCTGCTGCTCGGCGCGCGTCTCGGGGCGCCGCTTACCGTCGGCTATGGCGAGGGAGAGAATTACCTCGGATCGGATGCGCTGGCCCTTGCTCCTCTTACGCAGCGGATAGCGTATCTCGAAGAAGGTGACTGGGTCGCGATCACGCGCGAGAGCGTTGAAGTTTATGACCGGGAGAATAATCTGGTCGAGCGACCGATCGTCAACTCTGGCGCCTCAGGGCAGTTGATCGACAAGGGCAATCACCGGCACTTCATGCAGAAAGAGATTTATGAGCAGCCGGTAGTGGTGGCGCAAACATTGCGCTCCTATCTGCGACCGCTGGAGTCACGCGTCGCGCTGCCGGATATGGATTTCGATCTTTCCAGCGTAGAGCGGGTGGTGATCGTCGCCTGTGGCACGGCGAGCTACGTCGGGATGATCGGCAAATATTGGGTTGAGCAGCTAGCGCGTGTTCCTGTCGAGGTCGATGTGGCGAGCGAGTTCCGTTATCGGGACCCGGTGCTTCTACCTAATACGCTGGGTATCGTGATTTCACAGTCTGGCGAGACGGCGGATACGCTCGCGGCGCTCCGCCACATGCGCTCCGCCGGCGTGGTGACAGCTGGCATCATCAACGTGCCGACCAGTTCGATGGCCCGGGAAGTAGACCTCCTATTGCCAACGCACGCGGGGCCGGAGATCGGCGTCGCGTCGACGAAGGCGTTCACTTGCCAACTCGCCGTTATGGCGGCGCTTGCGACCAATCTGGCGCGCGCCAAGGGGCGTCTCGAGGGTGAGGCTGACGTGGTGCGGCAGCTGCAACAGGTGCCCGAGGCGATGAGCCAAGCGCTGAGCCATGATGCCGAGATCGAGGCCATGGCCCCGAAGATCGCTGTTGCGCGCGACGTACTGTATCTCGGGCGCGGGCCGGAGTATCCTCTGGCCCTGGAAGGTGCGCTGAAATTGAAGGAAATCAGTTACATCCATGCGGAAGGTTACGCTTCAGGTGAGATGAAGCACGGTCCGATTGCGCTGATCGATGATCAGGTGCCGCTGATCGTGATTGCGCCCTCGGGCCCGCTATTCGACAAGACAGTCAGCAACATGCAGGAGGCACAGGCCCGTGGCGCTCAGGTGGTGCTGATTTCCGACGCCGAGGGGATCGCGCAAGCGGGCGAGAACGCGATCGCCACAATCGAGATGCCTACGGTGCACTCGCTGATCGCGCCGCTGGTCTACGCGGTGCCAGTCCAGTTGCTGGCGTATCACGTTGCGGTGGCAAAAGGCACCGACGTGGATCAGCCACGCAATCTCGCGAAGTCCGTCACGGTCGAGTAGCGCTTGATAACACGGGGCAGCATGGGTGGCGCCGGGCCAGACCTGTGGGCGATGCAGCCGCTCGACAGGGCGCCGAGCGGGGCAGCGTGGAGGGGAGTTGCTGCCAGAGCGGCTTGACGAGCGCCTGCGCCGTGCTTGTAAACGGTGCCGACTCTGACACGCGCGGTTGGGTTAGCGGGCGGCTTTCCAGATCTGCGTCTGGCAAATAAACGATATGCAGCCCTTCACCCGAAGCGTGTCGTTCTCGCCACGTGTGACGATCGACTTGTAGCTTTTGCCATTGCGCGGATCGTAGATGCGGCCGCGCCACTCATCACCGGATTCGCTGAAACCTGAGAGGATCGGGAGGCCAACCATGGGCCGGCTGCGCAACTTTGCGTCAGGGTTGTTCACGTCGGTCACCGGTGCACCCGGCCGCGACTTCACGACAGAGGCGATCCTTCCGCACGTGTTCGCGCCGCAAGGGCCGACCTGAATGATGGCGGAGCCATCTTCCGTCAGCCAACGACCGGCGATCGGTTGTGCGGCATGCGCGGTCCCGGCCAGGGAAAGCGCGAGAACAGCTGTGGCAGCGGGAATAATTCTCATGGCGACGTTATCGATGGAACGCGATTAACACGCAATAGACGATTGGCAACTTTGCGGGGCGGGCTGGGAAAGTCGAATGACTGCATTGGAGATTAACGATCGACGCCAAGCCGTCCAAGCGAACCATTCGACGAGATCTTGTTTCACGCGATCGAAGATGGGAACTGACTTAGTGTCGCGGCGGTGCTCCGCAGCGGCCGGCTGAGATGCGGGCAGGTCCGATGTTGATCTTGATCCACCGAGCGGACATCCGCAGGGCAGATCCTGGTCGTTAACGCTCTCCGGCCTCCGCCATGGCGCCGGACGAAACATCGTAAGGCTTCTTCTCGGAGCGATTCCGCTCCGGCAGAGCCGCAACGCGGCCGCTCACAAGCGTTTGCGTGGTTGAAAGACGGCCACGAGTTCCGCATGGCGGCAAGGATGACTCCTCCCGCGGCAGAGCTGATGCGATCGCTACCCGAGGTTCACGCCTCGATCCGGGTACCTGAGGGTGCGGGCTTTTGGCGGAGGCTATTCGCCTTTGTTGGGCCGGGATGGCTGGTGGCCGTCGGCTACATGGATCCTGGGAATTGGGCCACGGATATCGCGGGTGGGTCAGCCTTTGGCTACACGCTCCTGAGCGTAATCCTGCTGTCGAACCTGATGGCGATCATTCTGCAGGCGCTGTCTGCCCGGCTCGGGATTGGCGCTGGGCTGGATCTGGCACAAGCCTGTCGTCAACAATACTCGCGCCCTGTTGCTCTGGTCCTGTGGGTGCTGTGCGAGATCGCGATCATCGCATGCGATCTCGCGGAGGTGCTCGGCACGGCGATCGCCCTGAAGCTCCTCTTCGGGATGCCGCTCGTCTTAGGGGTGTGCGTCACCGCGCTAGATGTTTTCCTAATCCTGGCGCTGCAACGCTACGGTTTTCGGCGGCTGGAGGCCTTTGTGGCGTCGCTGCTGATCATCATCGCAAGTTGCTTTGCTTTCGAACTGGCGTGGGCGGGACCAGATTGGAGCGCAGCTGCGGCCGGTCTGATTCCTTCAACGGAGATCGTCAGTAATCCGGCGATGCTCTACATCGCGATCGGCATTCTCGGCGCGACGGTGATGCCGCACAACCTCTACCTTCACTCAGCCATCGTGCAGACGCGGGCAGTAGGTAAGGAGATCGCAGAAAAGCGCGACGCGTTGAAGATGGCGACGATCGACTCCACCGTGAGTCTTGGCTTGGCCTTCTTCATCAATGCGGCGATCCTGATACTGGCAGCCGCCACCTTCCACGTTGCCGGGCAGACGGAAGTGGCTGAAATCGAAGAAGCGCACCGCCTGCTTGCGCCGATGCTAGGGGTAGGGGGAGCCAGCGTGGTATTCGCCATTGCGTTGCTTGCCAGCGGTCAGAATTCAACGGTGACGGGAACACTCGCCGGGCAGATCGTGATGGAAGGCTTTCTGCATCTGCGCCTCCCGATGTGGCTGCGGCGACTGATCACCCGTGGGCTTGCGATTATTCCTGCCGTGATCGGGGTCATGCTGGCTGGCGATAGTGGGGCGACTCAGTTGCTGGTGCTTAGTCAGGTGGTGCTCAGCCTGCAGCTGCCCTTTGCCGTGCTCCCCCTTGTGGCCTTCACGGGAAGCCGCCGGCTGATGGGGCCGCTTGCCGCACCCATTTGGCTGGTGACGCTTGCCTGGGGCATCGCAGCTGTGATCGTTGCGCTTAATGGCTGGATGATGTGGAGCTTGACGGTCGGCTGACGTGGGCGCCAGCTTCACCGGCAATCAGTTGACGAGCTTCTGCCGCAGCGCCTGGCGCCGGGTTGCGTCCACGCCAAGCACCTCTTCGGCATAGCGCTCTGTCGAACCGTACCGCTCATGAATCGAACGGGTGGCGGCATCCAGATACATCGCATCAACGCCCATCAGGGTCTCTATCGCTTCATCGGTGATCTGCGATCCGTAGCGCTGGCGAATGGAGGCCCCGGCTGCTGCAATGCGGCGCTTCTGGTTGCCCGCGACGTTGGTGAGGAGATAATCCGCCATCACATCATCTTCATGCACGCCAAGCAATCGGTGGAGCAGCGCGGCTGCAAGACCTGTCCGATCCTTCCCCGCCAAGCAGTGCAATAGGCTTGCCCCTTCGCGGGTTGCGAGCGCCTCGAAGTAGAGGGTGAGCGACCGCACAAGGACCATGCGGAACGGCATGTTCTCGTAGAGCCGAGTCATTGCCGCCCGTGCTTCATCGGCAGTGGTGATGCCGCGTCCAGCCTCCTCATGGGGAGCCAGCTCCGAGCCGGCGGTCTCACCGGGCGCGAAAAGGACGAGTCCGTCGAAGCTCTCATGGCGAAGACACGGCATCAGCTGACGTTCACTGTCACCGCGCAGATCGATCACGGTGGAGATGCCGAGATCGGCCACCCCGGCAAGGTCATCAGGGGTGGCGTCGCAATGTTGGCCCGAGCGCCAGAGCAAGCCATGCCGAAGCCGCCCATCTGCCGCGGCATAACCGCCATAGTCGCGGAAGTTGTGGATACCTTCGAAGACGAGGACACGATCGTTCATGCGGCAACGCTACCTGATTGGTATGACAATGTCGCGTCGATTAAGCATATTGGCTTAACGGCATCGCGCCGGTGCGCCCGACCCTGAGCGAAGGCCGTCAGGCCGGATCGCCATCCTTGTACTTCATTTCGAGGAAGCGACCACGAGTTTCCAATGAGTCGAGATCGCCCCGGGCAAGCTCCTCGCTGAGCTGGCCTATCTCACGCTCGATCAACTCGAGCCCTTCGACCAGTTGGCGATCGGGCGTCTTTCCGTTCCGTTCGGCTCCGCGTAGTTCCGCTGGCACACGCTGATAATCGCGAATGAACTCTGGCAGTTGCTCACCCACCAGACGCCGGATATCGGCTGCGGCCGAGGTTTCGTCACCCACAGACGCCAGCTGTTTGCCGAGTGTATCCAGGCGCAGACCGATGCGGTCCGTCACCTGAACCGCAGGAGCTGGCAGAGCAGGGCGCTGCGCATCCAGCCATCGCGTCGTCTGCATCGGCAGCGCCTTCAGCTCACTTTTGGCCAGTTTCTCACGGGTAACTGGCCGCTGGCCGGGGGCAAAGGCGATCGCAAGCGTCACCGCCACCATGACCATCATCACGGCAAGCGCACCGAAGATGCCAAGTGGCATCACAGCGATCCCAGTGATCGCAGCCGCCAGAAGTATCGCGACGTTCGCTCCACCAATTGCCGCGAGCCGTTTTGCCAGGCTGCGGCCTTGGCGCGGCCGACCGGCGGAGGGCAGGCCCTCGAAGGATTGGAGCCTCACCCTGTCGAGCGTACCGCGGGCACGCGCCAGAGCTTCGTTGGTGTCGTAAGAGGTCACAGCGCCTCCAGCTTGAACGTTTCGGGCGACGATCCGACGCGGTTCTGTGCGGCGCCTTCTGCGCGCGCGATGTAGCCGCGCGACTTCTCAACCTCGGTGGAAAGTGTATTCACCGTGGTCTTCATTGAGTCCAGCGCCTTCAGCTTGAAGGTGTCAATGGCATCCATGGTTTCGTAGATGTTCTGGAACGCGCGCTGCAATGTTTCTAACGGGATCGCCGAGCTGGCCGCCTGTTCGTGTATGCGAGCGGTGTTCGAACGAAGCAGCTTTCCAGTCGAATCGATGATGCTCGCCGTTGTGGTGTTCAACTGCGTGATCTGTTCCAGCACCAACTTCTGGTTGGTCATGGCCTGTGCCACCGTCACGGCCGTGCGTAGCGCCGCCACAGTCGTCGTCGATGCACGGTCCACGCCCTTGATCAACTCGACATTGTTCTTCTTGACCAGATCAAGCGCCAGATAGCCTTGCACCGTCACGGCCATCTGAGTGAGTAAGTCCTGAGTACGCTGCCGGGCGTAGAACAACGCACTTTCCCGGATCGCCTTTGCTTTGGCAGGATCAGTGGCGTCGAGCTCGTTTGCCTTGTCCTCAAGCTTTCGATCGAGCATCTTCGATAGCTGGATCATCTGTTCCAACTTGCCCATAGCGCTCCACAGATTGGCCCGCTCGGTGTCGATCGACGCGTTATCCATCAACAGCTCGTCCTTGCCCGACGCCAGGCTCTTCAGGATCGAGGCAATATGCGTCTGGCTTGACTTGTAGCTGTCGAAGTAATTCCGCATCTTGCTGCCGAACGGGATGATGCCAAACAGCTTCTGCGGTGCGGTGAGATTGCCCTTCTTACCAGGATCCAGATCCTCGACCACGCGTCGCAATTGCGCCAGATCGTTCCCGACGCCGGTTTCCTGGTCCATCGCGCGCACGGGACGGTCGAGGAAGCGGTTTGACTGCCCGGCGGCGTCACGAATTTCCTTTGCGCCCATGTTGGTGATCGCATCGACCACCTTGCCAAACTCGGGGCTGTTCGCGTCCCGCTCGAGCAGTTGCTGCACCGCGTAATCGGCACGTTCCTCAAGCTTCGATTTGGTGCCCTCATCCACAGGCACCAGTCCTACTGCCTTTTCAGCGGTAACGGTTGGGACCGGATCGGGCGGCGTGAGCTTCAGCGCCGGCTCGGTCGCGGTGATCGTGTCGGGGTTGCTCGCCATGTGGTTCCTCCAGCGTTGCCGTCAGGATGGCGGCAGACGAGTGTTCGTTCAAGTGTGTTAGCAGTATAATACGCATGAGTGGGTTGCGCAAAGCGCGGCTCGGACCCAGGAACGCTCCACCCGCGTTCCAGGCACCATTCCACCAGAGAGGAGAGCACCATGCGCGCTGTGGCTTTCAAACACCCCGGACCTGTGGGTCGTCAGGATTCGCTGGTGGACGTCGAGTTGCCCGACCCGGTCGCGACTGGGCGAGATCTGCTGGTCAGGGTGCATGCGGTGTCAGTCAATCCGGTCGACGCAAAGGTGCGCGCAGGCATGCGCGGCGGCGGCGAGGACTGGCGCGTGCTCGGCTTCGACGCGGCAGGGGTGGTCGAGGCAACCGGGCCGGAGGTGACCGGTTTCAAGGTGGGCGACCACGTCATGTATGCTGGTCAGATCGATCGTCCTGGTAGCAATGCCGAACTGCAGCTGGTTGACGAGCGCATCGTTGGCGCGAAGCCGGCGTCGCTCGACTGGGCGGCCGCCGCAGCGCTGCCGCTGACGGCGATCACCGCGTGGGAGGCGCTGTTCGACAAGCTTGATTTGCGGCGGCCAGTCCCCGGAGCTGCACGGGCGGTATTCGTCCTGAACGGCGCCGGCGGTGTGGGCTCGATCGCTATTCAACTGCTCCGCGCATTAACCGACCTGACCGTCGTCGCCTCCGCTTCGCGACCTGAGACAAAGGCGTGGGTGGAGCAGCTCGGCGCACACCATGTGGTGAACCACCGTGAGCCAATGGCGCCGCAGATTGAGGCGCTGGGGATCGGCAAGCCCGGCCATGTCTTCTCTACGACCCACACCGATGATCACCTGCCCGACATCAACCGCCTGATAGCACCACAAGGGAAGCTTTGCCTGATCGATGATCCCAAGACATTGGATATCATGCCACTGAAAGGGAAGGCCATTTCGGTGCATTGGGAGTTAATGTTCACTCGCCCGCTGTTCAAGACTCCGGACATGGCGGAGCAAGGAAAGCTCCTGACGGAAGTCGCCAGGCTGGTGGATGCGGGTGTGGTTCGTTCCACCATGACGGAGATGATGGGTAGTATAAGTGCCGAGAACTTGAGGCGGGCGCATGCCGCGATCGAGAGTGGTACGGCATGCGGGAAGATAGTTCTAGCGGGCTGGTGACGCTGCGGCCGCGGAGGGTGGCGCTCGCGGGTTGTTTCGGCTATGCGCGCCCGGAACGCTGCCACGCCGTGGCGGCCATCCAGGAAATCGTATGAATCTGCGCAACATCGCCATCATCGCGCACGTCGATCATGGCAAAACCACTCTCGTCGATCAGCTTTTCCGCCAGTCGGGGACATTTCGAGACAATCAGCGCGTCGAAGAGCGCGCGATGGACTCGAACGACCTCGAGAAGGAGCGCGGGATCACCATCCTGGCGAAGCCGACGTCGATTGAGTGGGAAGGCACGCGCATCAACATCGTCGACACGCCGGGCCACGCCGATTTCGGCGGCGAGGTGGAGCGCATCCTCTCGATGGTAGACGGCGTGATCCTGCTGGTCGATTCGTCCGAAGGTGCCATGCCACAGACCAAGTTCGTGACCGGCAAGGCACTGGCGCTGGGCCTGCGTCCGATCGTGGTGGTCAACAAGGTCGACCGCCCGGACCAGCGCATCCAGGAAGTGCTGGACGAGGTGTTCGACCTGTTCGTCAGCCTGGACGCGACCGACGAGCAGCTCGACTTCCCGGTGCTCTACGCGTCGGGTCGCAACGGCTATGCCAGCGAGGACCCCGATCGCCGCGAGGGCACGCTGACGCCGATGTTCCAGAAGATCGTCGATCACGTGCCGCCGCCGGCGCTCGACGTCGATGCGCCGTTCACCTTCCTGGTGACGCTGCTCGACCGTGACAACTTCCTCGGCCGCGTGCTGACCGGCCGCGTCAACTCGGGCACGGTGAAGGTCAACCAGCCGATCCACGCGCTCGACATGGACGGCAAGGTCGTGGAGACGGGTCGCGCCTCCAAGATCATGACGTTCCAGGGCCTGGAGCGCGTACCGACCGACGAGGCGCGTGCCGGCGATATCATCAGCCTTGCAGGCCTGGCCGTCGCAACCGTGTCGAACACGATCGCCGACATCAGTGTGACCGAGGCGATCCAAGCGCAGCCGATTGATCCGCCGACGCTGTCGATGCGCTTTGCCGTGAACGATTCGCCAATGGCTGGTCGTGAGGGCAGCAAGGTGACGAGCCGCATGATCCGCGACCGCCTGTTCCGCGAAGCCGAATCGAACGTCGCGATCAAGGTGACCGAATCGAGCGATCGGGACAGCTATGAAGTTGCCGGCCGCGGCGAACTTCAGTTGGGCGTGCTGATCGAGACGATGCGCCGCGAAGGTTTCGAGCTCGGCATCAGCCGCCCGCGCGTGCTGTTCCGCGAGGACGAGAACGGCAAGCGCACCGAGCCGTACGAAACCGTCATCATCGACGTGGACGAGGAGTATTCGGGCACGGTTGTAGAGAAGATGAACCTGCGCAAGGCCGAGATGACCGATATGCGGCCGTCGGGTGGCGGCAAGACGCGCATCACCTTCTCCGCGCCGTCGCGCGGCATGATTGGCTACCACGGCGAGTTCCTGTCGGACACGCGCGGCACGGGCATCATGAACCGGCTGTTCGAGAAGTACGGCCCGCACAAGGGCCCGATCGAGGGCCGCAAGAACGGCGTGCTGATCTCCAACGGCGCTGGCGAGGCACAGGGCTATGCCCTCGGCCCGCTCGAGGCGCGCGGCATCCTGTTCGTCGGTCACGGCGAAGCGCTCTATGAAGGCATGATCATCGGCGAGAACGCCAAGACGGAAGACCTTGAGGTCAACCCGATGAAGGCAAAGCAGCTGACGAACTTCCGCGCGTCGGGCGGCAAGGACGACGCGATCCGTCTGACCCCGCCGAAGAAGATGACGCTGGAACAGGCCATTGCCTATATCGACGATGACGAGATGGTCGAGGTGACGCCAAAGACCATCCGACTGCGCAAGCGCTTCCTCGATTCGAACGAGCGCAAGCGCAACAAGCGGTCGGCCGAGGCGGCCTGATCTTGTCCCCGATCAGCGCCGCACCCATTCGGGCCGGCCTGATCGGCTTTGGTTATGCGGGGCGTACCTTTCACGCCCCGCTGATCGCGGCGACAGACGGGCTGGCGATCACGGCAGTGGCGTCGTCACAGGTTGCTGGCGATCTTGCAGAGTCGCTCGGCGATGTGATTGTCGTCGCCACCCCGGCAGCATTGCTTGAGCGCAGCGACATCGACTTGGTTGTGGTGGCGAGCCCGAACGACAGCCATGCGCCCTTGGCCTTGGCTGCGCTTGCTGCGGGCAAGCATGTCGTCGTGGAGAAGCCGTTCGCTCTGTCTCTCGACGAGGCCCGTCAGGCGACGCTGGCCGCGGGGCGAGCGGGACGGCTGTTGGCGGTCTTTCACAACCGCCGCTGGGACAGCGATTTCCTCTCCGTGCGTGCCGCCATCGATGCTGGCGCGATCGGCGACGTGGTGCAATTCGAGAGCCATTTCGACCGGTTTCGCCCTGCGGTTCGGGATCGCTGGCGAGAGCGGGCAGGGGACGGCGGGGGGCTCTGGTACGATCTCGGGCCGCATCTGATCGACCAGGCGCTGCTGCTTTTCGGGCTGCCCGAGTTCGTCCAGGCCGATCTGGCGGCTCTACGGCCCGGCGCTTCGGCCGACGATTGGGCGCATGCCGTGCTGCACTATGCCGACAAGCGGATCGTGCTTCACGCAAGCATGCTGGCCGCTGGGGGCAGCGCGCGTTTTACGGTGCATGGCACGGCGGGTAGCCTGGTGAAGCAGCGGGGCGACCAGCAGGAAGCGCAGTTGCTTGGCGGGATGGTGCCCGGTGCGCCCGGCTGGGGCAGCGATAACGATCCGCTGGTGCTGCATGACGGGGAGACCACTCGGGAGCTCCCCGTCGTTTCTGGCGACCAGCGGCGGTTCTACCGTGAGGTGGTTGCAGCGATTCGGGGCGAGGGGGTGAACCCGGTACCGGCGGCACAGACGCTTGCAACCATGGCGGTGATCGAGGCTGGGCTGCGATCGTCGGCCGAGCGGCGGGCGGTGCCGCTGGCGTTGACCGAGGCCGAACGCAGCGCCTTTCGGGCTTCACTTGCGGCCTGAACGGGCGTCAGACCAGCCGCCTCTCGGCCGCTCTCCGGCTTGTTTTGGCCTTTTTCGGCACCCCGGCGGCCAGTTGTGCGATCTCCATCGTCACCGGCCCCTCAAAGGCCGCCCAGTTCCATCAGCACTGCCCATTCTTCGTCCCTGACCGGCGTAACGGACAGGCGGCTTTGCCGGAGCACTTCCAGCGTCGCCAGGCGCGGCTCGGCCTTCATTGTGGCAAGCGGGACCGGGTTCGGCAGTTTTTCCAGCGGGCGCACCGCGACCGACGCCCAGATCCCCTTTTCACCATCCGGGCGCCAGGCGCGGACGATTTCCATCGTGCCCACGGCAGCCTTTTCCTTGTTCGAGTGATAGAAGATCGCGCGATCGCCGGGCGCCATCTCCTTCAGGAAATTACGCGCTGTGTAGTTGCGGACGCCGTCCCATTCGGTTTCCTGATCCCGGATCAGGTGATCCCAGCCGTAGACATCCGGTTCCGACCGCAACAACCAAAAGCGCATGCGATTTCCCTAAATCCTTCATGAACGCGCTATTCCGCGTCGGTTAAGCCCGGATTTCCCATATCATCGGACACGCTCACGGCATCGTGCATTTATACCCTCAGAGCGGACCGAGCGTTTTGTATGAGGAGGTTCGACATGAACGGATTTTTGATGAAGGCGGGATTGGGGACGGCACTGGCCGCCTCGGCGCTTGCCGCCGCCACACCGGCCACTGCGCAACGTTGGCACCACCGCGGCTACGATCGCGGCGGAGACGTTGCGGCAGGCGCGCTGATCGGCGGCGTGATCGGCCTTGGCCTTGGCGCCGCCATCGCCTCCAACAATCGTGGCCCTTATTATGGCTACCGGGGCGGTTACCGGGGATATGACGGCTACTACCCGCGCAACTACTACAATCCCTACCGCCGCGCGTGGCGCGGTCCCCGTTGTTTTCAGCAGTGGCGGTGGGACCCGTATTACGGCGAGCAGGTGCCTGTCCGCGTCTGCCGATAAGCTATCAACCGAGCACGCAGGGGCCGGCGCGGGAGACATGCTCTCCCGCGCCGTTTTTCTATTGGGCGGCGCGCAGTGATCGTTTAGGCGCGCTTGCCATGACCGACACACCGCCAGACCATCTCTCGATCGATCCTTCGAGCCCCCACTTCGACCAGCCGACCCTGGAGCGCGGCATCGGCATCCGGTTCAAGGGTGTCGAGCGGAATGACGTGGAGGAATATTGCATCTCCGAAGGGTGGATCCGCGTGGCGCTGGGCAAGAAAATGGACCGTCACGGCCGGCCACTGACGATCAAGCTGAACGGACCGGTGGAAGCGTATTTCCAGCGCGCGGCGGAGAGTGACTCTGCCGAGGGCGAGGAGGCCTGAGGTATCCGCGGCGGGGTTGCCCTAATGGTGATCCCGCGGCCGGCTGATCGCTCGCAGCCGTTCCAACCGTAACCGTTGCGGGCACGCCGGCACACGGACTGGTGCCGCAGCGATACGCAACGGTTGAAAATTGCCCATCGGCGTCGCGGTTTCACCCGCGACGACCGGTCAGGCGGCGAGGCCGATCCTCGCCCTTGCCGCGTTATATTCGCGCTCCATGCGGTCGATCCGGTCGGCGACGGACTCCACCTTCTGCACCGCGCCGATGCCCTGGCCCGAGCCCCAGATGTCGCGCCAGGCTTTCGCCTTGGCCGGCTCGCCGTTGGAATTCTGGCCGAAGTTCATCGTCTTGTAGTCGCCTTCGGGCAGATTGTCGGGGTCCAGCCCGGCAGCGACGATCGAGCCGCGCAGGTAATTGCCGTGAACGCCGGTGAAGAGATTCGAATACACGATGTCGGAGGCGCGGCCCTCGACGATGCCGTTCTTGTAGCCTTCGTCGGCATTCGCCTCTTCGGTCGCGATGAAGGGCGACCCGATATAGGCGAAGTCTGCGCCCATCGCCTGCGCGGCGAGCACCGCATCACCCGTCGCGATCGAGCCTGAGAGTGCCACCGGACCATCGAACCACTGACGGATCTCGCTGACGAGGGCGAAGGGAGAAAGCCGTCCGGCATGTCCGCCAGCGCCTGCCGCCACCGGAATCAGGCCATCGGCACCCTTTTCGATCGCCTTGCGCGCGAAACGATCATCGATGACGTCATGGAAGGTGATGCCGCCCCAATTGTGCACGGCCTGGTTCAGCTCCTCGCGCGCGCCGAGCGACGTGATCGTGATCGGCACCTGCCATTTTTCGCACGTGGCGAGATCCGCCTCCAGCCGATCGTTCGATTTGTGAACGATCTGATTCACCGCGAAAGGCGCAGCCGGACGATCGGGATTGTCGCGATTGTGCGCCGCCAGTTCCTCGGTGATCCGGTGCAGCCACTCGTCGAGCAGCCCCTGCGGTCGGGCGTTCAGCGCAGGAAAGGAGCCGACGACGCCGGCCTTGCATTGCGCGATGACGAGATCGGGACCGGAGATGATGAACAGCGGCGAGCCGATGACCGGCAGGCGCAAGCGGGAGAGGATCGCTGGAACTGACATAAGTGGGGTTATGTCGGGTGAGTAACCACCTGTCCAGCGTGCCCGCCGATGCCGCCGCCCGCACCGGGCCTGGCCGACCGATCAGTCGATCCGCTTCAGCCCGGCCGCAGCCTCCCTGCTGTTCTCGACATAATGCGCGGCGGAAATCTTGAGCCCGGCGACGGCCTGGTCGTCCAGGGTCCTGACCGCCTTGGCGGGGCTGCCGACGATCAAGCTGCGCGGGGGGAAGGTCTTGCCCTCCGTGACCAGCGCGTTCGCCCCCACGATGCAATCATCCGGGATCACCGCGCGGTTCAAAATGGTGGCGCCCATGCCGATGAGGACGCGATTGCCAATCGTGCAGCCGTGCAGAATGGCGTGGTGACCGATGGTGCAATCCTCGCCGACGCTGAGCGGCGAGCCCGGATCGGAATGGAGCATCGCGCCCTCCTGGATGTTGCTGCGCGCGCCGATCGGAATGGGCGTGTTGTCGCCGCGGATCACCGCACCGAACCAGACGCTGGTGTCCTCGGCGAGCCGAACATCCCCGACGATGTCGGCGCTTGGCGCGACCCAGGCGGTGTCATGACACGTCGGGCGGTGCCCCCGAAATTCGTAAAGCGGCATCTCTTCCTCCTGTACCAACATCGGACACTCGCCCGGCTGCTTCGTTCAAGCGGTTCCCAAAGGTAAACGGGACGTTAACCATCGTATGATGGACAGACGCCTGATCACCGACGAACCTGCTCGCCATCCGATCCGGCGGATGATCGTGCAAACCAGCGCCAAGCCGAACCGGAGCGACGACCAGGATCTGAAGCTCTTCGTCCTGAGTTTCACCGCCTTCTTCGTCTGCTTCTACACGATGATCATGTAGCGGTCAGGATCATGTAACTGTCAGTCAGTCGCAGGCCCGGTGCAGCCGCTGGGCGATCCAGGCGGACACGAGGCACATGCCTGCGACCAGCAGCAACAGCTGACTTGCCGTGGCGCCCAGTGCCGTAATCGCCGCAACGGTAGCCGACCCGATCGTCATGGCGCCGGCATTCACGACATTGTTGGCGGCAACCGTCCGCGCCGTCTGATCCTTCGGCACCGTCGTGGTCAGGAACGCATAGAGCGGGACGACGAACATGCCGCCGAAGATGGCGACGAACATGAGCGTGAGCAGAACCGCCGCCGCGCCGGGATGGCTGACAAAGCCGGCGATGTCATAAAGCGTGCCGGCCGGCGCCGCTTCCCACCTGTTGGCGACGAACCAGAAGGCCAGAACGGCGCCGCCCATCGCGATCACCGACACCGGCGAATAGCGCGCCGAGATATGGCCGCGCAGCATCAGATTGATGACGACCGATCCGATCGCGACGCCGATCGAAAAGATTGCCAGCACCAGGCTGGCGACGCTGGCGTCGGACGTGAGGACATTCTTCACCAGCGGCGGGAAGATCACCACCAGGACCGAGCCGATGGTCCAGAAGAAGCTGATCGCGCAGATCGCCAGAAACAAGCGCGGGATGTGCATGGTGCCCGCCACCAGCCGCCACGAGGCCCTGAGCGGATTGTAATCAAGCGTGAGCGCTGGACCCAGCCGCGGCGCCGGCGGAACCATGCGCGCACTGATGTAACCCAGAAGCGCGACAAGGAAGGTCGTTCCCGCAATCAAGGGGATCGACCGATAGATGAAGCCCGCCAGGATGGTGCCAAGCAGGATCGACAGATAGGTTCCTGCCTCCACCAACCCCGTGCCGCCAAGCACGTCCTCATCCTCCAGATGCTGCGGCAGGATGGCGTATTTGATCGGGCTGAAGAACGTGGAGTGGATGCCAAGACCCACGACTGCGCCGAGCATCATGACCACGGGCAGCGTCACTTGCCCGGTGCGCGCCAGCAGCAAGCCGCCGCACCCCAGCGCCATGATCCCGAACTCGACGATCTTGACCACGCGAATGATGCGCGCCTTGTCCATCGTGTCGGCCAGCTGCCCCGACAGCGCCGACAGGAGAAAGAACGGCAAGATGAAGAGGGCCGCGGCCAGGGCGTTGAAAAAGCTTTCCTGCTTTTCGTTGGCAAAAATCTCATAGGTCGCGAACAGAACCATCGAGGTCTTGAACAGATTGTCGTTGAAGGCACCCAGGAACTGAGTGACGAACAGCGGCAAGAAGCGCCGACGTTTGAGAAGCCCGAGGGCATTGATCATGACAGGAGGTCGCCCGGCTGTGGCAGAATGAGGGCTGGGCATAGACGCTGGTCACCGGCGCTGCCAACCCCGTCAGGGTTGCGTCACGGGTCTGCTAAGCTAAGTCAATAACCGTGCTTACCTTGCCCAACCTGCTGAGCCTGTCGCGAATCGTCGCGGTGCCTGCGCTTGTCGCCTTTTTGTGGTGGCCTACCTGGCAGGCAGGGTTCGGTATTGCGTTCGGGCTGTACTGCCTGATGGGCATCACCGATTATTTCGACGGCTATCTCGCGCGCGCACAGGGCGCGGTATCGCGGCTGGGCGTGTTTCTTGATCCGATCGCTGACAAGATCATGGTGGCAGCCGTTATCCTGATGCTCGTGGGCACACGGCATAACGATACCGCCGTGATCACGGGCGTTCATATCATCGCGGCGCTGGTGATCCTGCTGCGCGAGATTGCGGTGTCCGGCCTGCGAGAGTTTCTGGCGGGCCTACAGGTATCGCTGCCGGTGTCACGCCTGGCGAAGTGGAAGACGACGCTTCAACTCGTGTCACTGGGAGCGCTCATCCTCGCTGGCGCGCTGCCGGAGTTTGGCTGGATAAAGCTCGTGGGGCTTGCCTCATTGTGGGGCGCGGCGGTGCTGACGATCGTGACGGGCTGGGATTATCTGCGCGTCGGCCTGAAGCACATGGATTGATGGCGATGCGGATTTTGTATTTCGCGTGGGTGCGCGAGCGTATCGGTGCGGCCGAGGAAGAGGTTGAGCCGCCAGCGGAGGTCGATACCGTCGCGGCCTTGATCGGCTGGCTGGCGGCACGGTCGGACCGGCATGCCGCGGCGCTGAGTGAGCCTGAGCGCTTGCGCGCCGCTCGCGACAAGGACTTCGTGCCTCTCCACACGCCCATCGCAGGAGCACGCGAGATCGCGATTTTTCCACCGGTTACCGGCGGATGATCCGGGTTCTCGTCAGTCCCGCGCCGATCGATTTGGCTGACGAGATGGCGCTTGCCGGGCAGGACGGCGCACTTGCCACGTTCACCGGCATGGTCCGCGCCGATGACGGCGTTACCGAACTGATGCTGGAGCATTATCCCGGTGCGACCGAGCGCGCGCTGACCGTGCTTGCCGAGGAGGCAGTGCTTCGGTGGTCATTGTCCGGCGTGACGATCGTCCACCGGGTCGGCCCGATGCGGCTTGGCGACCGGATCGTGTTCGTCGCGGCCAGCGGCGCGCATCGCGCCGAAGCGCTGGACGCTTGCGCCTTCCTGATCGATCGGCTGAAGACCGATGCGCCCTTTTGGAAACGCGAGCGGGTAGGCGACCATCATCGCTGGGTCGAACCACGCGCCAGCGATGATGTCTCAGCGGAGAAATGGCGCTGAACTAGCGCCTTAGTGCGTGGTCTTCTGCCACGATCTCATGCAAGCCGCGGTACCATCACGCCATTGATGACGTGGAAGACGCCGTCGGCCTGCTGCACATCGGGCGTTTCGACGTAGCTCTTGTTGCCATGGGTGTCGGTCAAAGCGACCGCCTCGCCTTCCTTTCTCGCAAGGAGCAAGGTGCCATCGACGGTCGTCAACTGGGCCACGCCGCCGCTTTTATCGATACGGCTGCGCAGCTGATCAAGCGTGATCGTGCCGGGCACGACATGATAGTTCACCAGCTTGTTCAACGTCGCGCGGTTCGCGGGCTGAAGCAATTCGTTCACGACGCCCGGCGACATCCGCGCGAACGCCTCGTCGCTGGGGGCGAACACCGTCACTGGCCCTGCGGCGCTCAGCGACTGGCCCGCGTCACTTGCCCGCAAGGCGGACACCAATGTGCGCAGATTGGGCGCAGCAGCGACATTGCCCGCGATGGTGCGCGATCCCAGCATCTCGGCACCAGCCAGCCGTGGATTGATTGCGGTGGCAGCCATCGCGGCGAGGCGATCGACCGGCGCTGGCGTCGGAAGGGCTGCAACGTGTGCGGGCTGGGTGGGTGCATGGGCGCTGCGTGACACGCCCGACGGCTGCGTCGAACAGGCGGCGGCGAAAGCACCCAGGGCAACAGCGAAGATTATTGGTTTTACGGTCATGAACCACCTACTCCTGGTTCAGCATGTCACCGGGGTAACGTTTGCGTCGAAGCATTGGTTGCCCGGAAAGGGCCTTCTCATGCTTCCGTCCGGTGCAGGTGGCGGCTAGGCAGGGATCATGATCGATGATCCCCTAGGCCCACTCGACCCGCAATTCGCGGTAGCATTCCGTCGCGACGACCGACGCCCGCCCTGCCAGCTTTACCTGATCTCGCCTTTAGAGGTGGGTGGCAACTTCCCTGACCGGCTGGCGCGGGCGCTGGATGCGGGGCCGGTGGCAGCTTTTCAATTCAGAGTGAAGAACGTGAACCAGCATGAGGCGGCGCGCCTTGCTGAGCCATTGCAGCAGATCTGCGCGGCGCGAGACGTCGCCTTCATCGTCAACGACAGTGCCTCGCTGGCGAAGCGACTAGGGGCAGACGGCGTCCATCTGGGCCAAGAGGACGGCGACGCGCGCGAGGCGAGGGCGATGCTCGGCCCCGATGTTCAGATCGGTGTCACGTGCCATGACAGCCGCCACCTTGCGATGGAGGCGGGGGAGGCCGGCGCTGACTATGTGGCGTTCGGCAGCTTCTATCCGACGACCACCAAGGAGGTGAAGCATCACCCAGAGCCGGTCATCCTTTCATGGTGGTCGACGCTTTTCGAGCTGCCTAGCGTCGCCATCGGCGGCATCACGCCCGCGAACGCCGCTCCACTGATCGCCGCGGGTGCGGATTTTATCGCGGCCTCGGCGGCCGTTTGGAACGGCGATGAGGCACAGGCGATTCGCGCGTTTGAAGAGGTGCTGCGCTGACAGCTCCCGCGCCTTGTGCCTAATGATGCCAAGCCGTTTGGGAAGAGCGTTGGTCACTGTGGAGGGCCGGCGATGACATCGCGTTCGCGCGGCTTGATCACGGTCATCTTGGGCGGACCTTGCCGATGCCCCTGCGAGGATAATCGATGACCAGGCTCGGTGCCTTCATCCTGGCGCTCATCGTGCTGGGGATGATCGCCCTCGGCTCGATGCTGTCCTTCGGCCCGTCGGACACGCCCAAGGTCCTGGAGAAGCGCCAGGCGGTACGACCGCCGGCGTTTGAGACTAACAGCGCGGGGCTTACCGTGCCGGTCGCCGGGGTTGCCGCCGACAAGCTGCTGAATACGTGGGGAGAGGCGCGCGGCGGGGGCACGCGGCGCCACCAGGCGATCGACATCATCGCGCCGGCCAACACGCCGGTGGTCGCCGCTGGGCCAGGACGGGTGGAGAAGCTGTTCAACAGCCGGGACGGGGGGCTGACCTTATACGTGCGCTCGTTAGATCGGCGCTGGAGCCATTATTACGCGCATCTCGCCGGTTACGCGCCGGGCATTCGCGAAGGAATGGCCGTCAATCGTGGCACGCTGCTCGGCTATGTCGGCGACACCGGGAATGCCGGGGCCGGGAACACGCACCTTCACTTTGGCATGAGCCAGATGGCGCCGAGTGATCGCTGGCATCAGGGAACGCCGGTTAACCCGTACCCACTGCTTGCCGGAAAGCACAAGGTTCGTTAGGGCGGCTCCCTTCCAGTTCAACACTGCCGTTTGCCCTGAGCTGGTCGAAGCCTGCCCTGCACTGCCTGTACGCTTCGTACATTTGCAAAGGGCCACTCTCTTCACAAGGAGAGCGGGCATTCGACACGCTCAGCCCGAACGGAGAATGGGCATAAAAGTCATGAAGATCAGCGGCGTCGATATCCGTCCGGGTAACATTATCGAATATGAAGGCGGCATCTGGCGTGCCGTGAAGATCCAGCATACCCAGCCCGGCAAGGGCGGCGCTTATATGCAGGTGGAGCTGAAGAACCTGCGCGATGGCCGCAAGAACAACGTGCGCTTCCGCTCGGCGGAAACGGTGGAGCGTGTGCGGCTCGACACCAAGGACTTCCAGTTCCTGTTCGCAGAAGGCGAGTCCCTCGTGTTCATGGACAAGGAAACCTATGATCAGGTGACCTTGCCGCGCGACCTGCTCGGCGATGCAGCGGCCTTCCTGCAGGACGGCATGGACGTGGTGATGGAGCTTCACGAAGAAGAAGCCATCAGCGTTCAGTTGCCGGACACGATTGAAGCAACGATCGTCGAGGCCGATGCCGTGGTGAAGGGGCAGACCGCCTCCTCAAGCTACAAGCCGGCAATCCTCGACAATGGCGTTCGCGTGATGGTGCCGCCGCACATTTCAAGCGGAACCCGCATCGTTGTTGACGTGTACGAACAGACCTACGTTCGTCGCGCCGACTGACGCGATTTCCTTCCGCAAGGGAGGACCGGGAGGCGGCGGAGCGAGATGCCCGATGGCATCGACTATCCGCTGACCAAGCAAGGCCCGGATAGTGATTACCACCCCCAACCCCTCCCCACCGGGAGGGGGGAGTTGTTGAAATGCCTTCCCATTCCGGTCTCTTCACGATCATCGAACGTGCTGCGCGCAAAGCGGCGCCGCGGCTGCGGCGGGACTTCAACGAAGTCCAGCATCTTCAGGTGAGCCGCAAGGGGCCGGCTGACTTCGTGTCGATGGCCGACAAGCGCGCCGAACAGACCCTGTTCGAGGAATTGTCCAAGGCGCGGCCGGACTGGGGCTTTGTGATGGAGGAGCAGGGCGAGATCGCCGGCGATCCATCCAAGCCGCGGTTCATCATCGATCCGCTGGATGGCACGACCAACTTCCTCCACGGGATACCGCACTTCGCCATTTCGATCGCGGTTGAGGAGCCGATGCCGAACGGCAAGCGGGAGATCACGACCGGGTTGATCTACCAACCGCTGACCGACGAGAGCTTCTGGGCCGAGAAGGGCAGGGGCGCGTGGCTGCAGGATCAACGCCTGCGCGTGTCGTCGCGCCGCGAACTCAGCGAGGCGGTGATCGCTACGGGTATCCCGTTCATGGGCCATGGCGATTTTGCCGAATGGACACGGATCTTCGGCTCGATCGCGCCGCAGGTTGCCGGCATTCGGCGGCTCGGGTCGGCAGCACTGGACCTCGCGTGGGTCGCCGCGGGCCGTTTCGATGGCTATTGGGAATCGAAGCTCAACATCTGGGATGCCGCGGCCGGCATATTGCTCGTCAAGGAAGCCGGCGGCTTCGTGACGGATTTCCGCGGCGGCGATCGGCCGATCGAGCGCAGCGAATTCCTCGCTGCGACTGACGGGCTCCACTCCAAGCTGCACAAGCTGCTAGCCGGCGCGCTGCGCTGAACGAGTCGGGCGCAGCCGCGGGGTGCTCGCGCGAGCGACCAGAGCTACGCGCCTGAATTTAGAAAGTGTAGACGAGCGACGCCCGGCTGGTCGTGTCCGTGGACACGCGGCCGAGCGGCGGTTCACTTTCATATTGGACGGTGTAGCTCACCTGCGCCGACAGCGGGCCGATCAGCTTTGCGGCCAGGGCGGTCGTGCTGCTGACCGTGGAATTGTACCGCTGCAGATAAGCGGACGCATCCTGGGTGACGGACAGCCCGGGGGAAAGCTTCAGGCCCAGATCGACACTGCCGCGCGCGGCGATGCTGCTCTGAACCGTCTCGTCGGTGAACTGCGTATGTCGGAACGCTGGCCCCAGCTCCAGGTTCAGCGTTACCGCCGGTGTCTGAACGGCGCTGTATCCGGCGCCCGCTGACGCCGAGTAGCGGTCCGAATAGCCGAAGAAGCGGTCGCTTTCATATTGCAGCGCGCCGTACACGTAACGTCGCGAGTCGATTTTCCAGTTCGGCTCGTACGCCGCGAGATAATGCTCGCGTGTCGTGACCCCCAGGCTGCGCTGATAATCCGCCTGGCCGCGCAGCTTGTGCCGCCATTCGAGGCCCTCACGCGTGAGATCGAGAACGCCGGTCACGCCTGCGGTGCTGGAATTCCCGGTCGTGATGAAGCCGCCGACCTGAGCGCGCCCGGTCCAAAGGTCCTTCCAGCCGGCGCGGACGATGCGCGTTTCGCGATCCTTTGCGCGCACCGCTCGCCATGCGTCAGCGATGCGAAGCACCTCGTCCCCACTCGCGGGATCAGCGGCGCGGGCATATTTGACGATGGTGGCGACTTCGCCTTCGTTGTCCGACGCGATGGCGGCGTCCAGCATGGCGCGGATCGGCGGCGGAATCTCGACCTGATCGGCAGAACCCGTTGCGCCGTCGTTCACCAGGGCCGAAGAAGCAAGAAGCAGCGCGAAGATCACGGGCCAGCGCTACTCAACCGCGCGGGCGACGTGAAGGAGCCACGGATGGACGGTGGCTTAGCCGAGATGAGCCGAGAAGGCGTCGAGCACTTCCTCGTAAAGCGCGCGCTTGAAGGGAACGATGAGCGTCGTCAGCTCCCGCGGATCCGACCAGCGCCAGGCGCGGAATTCCGGATGCGCCGTCTCTATACGTACGTCGCTGTCCTGGCCCAGGAAACGAAAGAGGTACCAACGCTGCAGCTGACCGCGGTATTTCCCGCCCCAAACCTTTCCCACGAGCTCGGGGGGAAGATCATAGCGGAATTCGCCGGGTGCTTCCGCGATCAGCTCAACCAGGTCCGCGACGATCCCGGTTTCCTCTTCCAGTTCGCGAATGGCGGTTTGCAGAGGCGCTTCACCGGGGTCGATGCCACCTTGCGGCATCTGCCAGGCCTCCAGCGTCGTATCGAGCCGCTGGCCGACGAACACCTGACCCTCCTTGTTCAGCAGCATCACGCCGACGCAGGGGCGGTACGGGAGATTGGGTTCGTTGCTCATCTTATTCGCTCCCGGCCGGCGCATGGTGCGCCAGGACTTCATAGGCCATCACCGCCGTTGCGACGGCGGCGTTCAGGCTGTCAGCCTTACCCAGCATCGGCATCTTCACCAGAAGATCGCATTCCGCCTCCAGTTCGGCAGGCAGCCCCTGCGCCTCATTACCGGTGAGGAGAAAGGTGGGGGCAGCATAAGACGCGGTGCGATAGTGGCTTTGCGTCCGCAGGCTGAGGCCGACGAGCTGGCCGGGGCCGGCGCGAAGCCATGGGAGGAACGCGCTCCAACTGGCCCTGACGAGCGGCACCGTGAACAGCGCGCCCATGCTTGCCCGAACCGCCTCCGTCGAGAACGGGTCAACGCAGTCGCCGATCAGGATTAAGCCGCCGGCACCGACGGCATCACCGGTGCGCAGGATGGTGCCGAGGTTTCCCGGGTCGCGCAGTCGCTCAGCGACCAGCCAGATCGGGCTGGCGTTGCGATCCAGCGCCGTCAGATCGGTGTCAAAGGTGGCGAAGGCGCCGACCACGGACTGCGGGTTATCCTTGCCGGACAGTTTGGCGAGGATCGCCTCCGTCGTCTCGATCGCTTCGCCGCCGGCCGCCTCGACATCCCTGACCAGCGCCAGGACGAGCGGATGATGGGCGCTGGCCTGGGCATAAAACAGGACCTGCGGCAGGCGGCCGGTCTCGCGTGCCTCCGTCAGGATGCGCAGGCCCTCGGCGATGAACATGCCCTCTTCCCGGCGATGCCGCTTATCGCGCAGCGCCTGGACACGTTTCACCAACGGATTGGAATAAGCAGTTACAATGCGTGGCATCGCGCGATCAGCCTTCAGTCCTCGCCGAACTTACCCTCGACGAGCTCGCACATCGCGTCCACCACCGCCGCCGCACCATCGCCCTGCGCACTGATCGTGATGGTATCGCCCTTGGCCGCGCCAAGCATCATCAGGCCCATGATCGACGTGCCCGTGACGGTTGATCCGCCCTTGGCAACTTGCACGGTGAGCGGCTGCTGGGTGGCAAGCGTCACGAACTTGGCGCTGGCGCGGGCGTGAAGGCCGCGACGATTGGTGATCAAAACATTGCGGGTTACGATCACGCAGCAGCCTCTCCAACCCCGAGCACCTCGGACGCGACGGATATGTATTTGCGTCCCGCCTCACGCGCCGCAGCCACGGCAGCGGCAACGCCCATCTTTCGGCGCGCCGACTCGAGCCGAATGAGCATCGGCAGGTTGATGCCGGCAATCACTTCGATCCTGCCGCGCTCCATGAGCGAAATGGCGAGGTTGGAGGGCGTGCCGCCGAACAGATCGGTGAGGACGATCACACCGCGGCCGCTATCCACCTCTGCGATGGCAGCGCGGATGTCGGCGCGGCGCGCCTCCATGTCGTCGTCCGGGCCGATGGCAACCGTCAGGACCTGCTGCTGCGGGCCCACCACGTGCTCCATCGCCGTTACGAACTCATCGGCCAGCCGGCCGTGCGTCACGAGCACCAGCCCGATCATTTGCGTCGTCAATTCGTTCATTGCCCGTCAGGCCGTCCCTCGAGCCGTTCTTGCGGCGCTGCCGCGAGATCACGATGCGTGACCGTGGGCGAAAATGCCGCATTGCGCAACCGTGCTGCAATGCGTTCTGCGACGTGGACTGAACGGTGTCTCCCACCGGTACAGCCGACGGCGATGGTTATATATGATTTTCCTTCGGCGCGGTAGCGCGGAAGCAGCAGCATCAGCAGGTCCTCGATACGGCTCACCGCAGCCTCGTAGGCGGGATCGTCCGCAATATAGGCGGCGACCGCCGCGTCCTTCCCCGTGCCGGGACGAAGATGGGGCACCCAGTGCGGGTTGCGCAGGAAGCGCATGTCGAAAACGAGATCCGCGTCCGTCGGCAACCCGCGGGAAAAGCCAAACGACATGATGGAGACCGCAGGTTCGCTGAGGCCGGGCTGGGCGAACGTGCGCCGGATCTGCTGCGCGAGTTCAGCGCTGCTGTAATGGCTGGTGTCGATGAGGTGCGGGGCCCAGCGTCTCAGCGGCTCAAGCAGCTCGCGTTCCTGCGCGATCCCCTCTCGCGCTGGCCGGTCGAGCGCAAGCGGGTGACGCCGGCGTGTCTCGTCATAGCGGCGCGCGAGTTCTTCGCTGCCGCAATCCAGGAACAGGGTGTCGATCTCCTGTCGTCCTGCCTCGCGCAGCCGATCGATCTGGGAGGCGATGGCAGCGGCATCGAAATCGCGGGTCATCGCACCGATGCCGATCGCCAGCGGCCGCGTCAGGCCGGAGCGACCGGGAGAGGCATCCGTGTGAAGCAGCCGGTCGAGCAGGCTCAGCGGAAGGTTGTCCACCACCTCCCAACCAAGATCCTCCAGCGTCTTCAACACCGTTGATTTGCCCGCACCCGACATTCCGGTGACCAGCAGGATTTCCGAAGGAGCGTTCATGGCAAGTCGTGCCTCAGTGCATGCTCGACGATGAGCGGGGCGGATGCGGGGCGCGGATCAAGGATAAGGATACGGATGGGCACGCCGAGGAACTGCTCCGTTTGCCGCTCAGGCATGCGTTCGCCATTATGCTGCAGTCGCACAGCCAGTGCGACGGCCACGTCGTTTACGTGATCAATCGGGATAATCCCGAGGCGGCGAACCTCCATCTTGCCCGCGATGGTGGAAGGCGCGCTCGCCATCAACATATCGTCCGACCGCTCAATACGCGTGTAATCATCCGACACCAACGCAGCCCCGCGATCGATCAGCCGCAACGCCAGATCCGACTTGCCGCTTCCGGACGGGCCCAGCAGCATGACCGCGCGACCGTCAATCGCAACGGTTGTGGCATGGATCGTTCCCTGCTGCGTCATCTCAACTCTGCACAGCGAGCGGCAATTGGATCACGAAGCGAGCGCCGCTCAAGCGATCCTCTCGCGACTCTACGTGGATCGCGCCTCCATGCGCCTCGACGATCGTCCTTGCAATCGCCAGACCGAGGCCGGAGTGCTGCCCGAACCCCTCGCTGCTGGGCCGGACGGAGTGGAAACGGCGGAACACGGCATCGCGCGCCTCCTCGGGCACGCCGGGGCCCTCGTCCTCGAAGCGTAACTCGAGCTTGTCAGTGCCTGCCAGCGCTGAGATCGAGACCAGCCCGGCATCCGGGGAGAACGACACTGCGTTGTCGATCAGATTTTCGAACACGCGTTCGAGCCGCGCACCTTCGCCCAGGATGAACAGCGCCTCGGGACCTTCTTCATCGAACCGCAACCTCACGTCGCGCTCGATCCCGCGTTCCAGACGCTGCGCGATCATGGCGCGGAGCATCGCCGCCACATCCACCGGTTCGAACTTGGCGCGACTGAGCTGCGCATCGAGGCGTGAGGCGTCGGAAATGTCGCTGATCAGCCGATCGAGCCGGTGAACGTCATCCCGCACGATGGCGAGCAAGCGTTCCTGCAGTTCCGGGTCGCGAACGCTGCCCAGCCCATCAACCGCGGAGCGAAGAGAGGCCAGGGGGTTCTTCAGCTCATGCGTCACATCGGCCGCAAAGGCCTCGGTCGCGTCAATCCGCGCGCGCAAGGCCAAGCTCATGTCCGAGAGAGCCCGCGCCAACATGCCAATCTCGTCGCCGCGATCCGGCAGGCGGGGTACGACAACCTCGCGCGCCCGGCCAAGACGCACACGGACTGCCGCTCGCGCCAGTCTTCGCAAGGGTCGCACGATCGTGCGGGCCAGGAAGAGCGATAGGAACACGGACACGAGCGTGACCACCAGCAGCACCACGCTGAGCCGAAAGCGCTCGACGCGGACGGTTTGCGTGATGTCGCGGGCATTCACCGTTGTCATGATCGCCGCGCTGCTGCCCGGAATGCGCGCTGCGGCGGTGATAACCGGAGTGCGATCGGGGGCCCGCCAGACCGTGGCAGAGGAATAGCCGGCCTGAGCGGCTCGCACATCGTTCCATGCGAGGCCGCTCGCCTTTTCCCGGTACAAGGGTGGGCGTTTCGCGCCGACCACGGTGTCAATGACGGCATCGAGGAAGCGCGCGATCCCCTGTCCGGGGCCGTCCTTGTCAGGATCGCGCAGGAGAAAGTTGCGCTCCCCCAGCAATCGGCTGTCGGCCGCGAGAGCCCCGTCCGGCGAGAATACCCGCAGGCGGCTTGCGGTGTCGCGCGCCAACTGCCGGATCAACGCTTCTCGCCGATCCTGCGGCACCACGCCGAGCGCCTCGGCGATCAGCCGCGCTTCCTGCATCGCCTGCTGCGTACGGTTGTCGAGGATCCGGGCACGATAGCTATCTAGATAGAAGAAGCCGCCCGCGAGCAGGAGCAGGGCAAAGATATTGACCGCCAGAATGCGGCGCGTGAGCGAAACACGACCCGACCAACGCAATGCGAGGTCGTTGCCGTCACTCCTCTGAGAAGCGGTATCCGGCGCCATACAGGGTCTCGATGGCGTCGAACGTGGCATCTACCTGGCGGAACTTGCGACGCACGCGCTTGATATGAGAATCGATGGTGCGATCGTCGACGTAGATATCGTCCTGATACGCAGCATCCATCAGCTGATTGCGTGTTTTCACGATCCCCGGCCGCTGCGCGAGCGTTTCCACGATCAGGAATTCCGTGACGGTCAAGGTGACCGGCTCACCATTCCACGTCACCCGGTGCCGCGCAGGATCCATGGCGAGGCGCCCGCGCTCGATCACCGATGCCGTGTCCGCGTCTCCAGCATCGGGCGCCTGCGCGAGTTCGGCGCGCCGCAGGATAGCGCGGATTCGCGCGATCAGCAGACGCTGGCTGAAGGGTTTCGCGATGTAATCGTCCGCGCCCATGGCGAGGCCAAGCGCCTCGTCCAGCTCATCGTCCTTGCTGGTGAGGAAGATGACCGGCAACTGGCTGCGTTCGCGCACGCGGCGTAGCAGCTCCAACCCATCCATCTTGGGCATCTTGATATCGAAGATCGCCAGATCGGGTGGATTGTCCACCAAGGCTTTCAGCGCTGTTTCCCCATCGGGGTACACGCGCGTGAGGAAACCCTCGGCCTGAAGCGCGATCGACACGGAGGTGAGGATGTTGCGGTCGTCATCGACGAGCGCGATCGTTGCCGTCATCCGGCGGCGTTAGTGCAAACGGCCAGCGCGCTCAATGGCGGCATCACGATGTGGATCAGCCAGCGCGCATGTGCGGAAGGATGGTGCACCGCGGCGGAACTTACCGCTGCTGGTCGTCATTACGCCGGCATGACCGTGGATTGGGGCAGTTGGGAAGTACCCGGCATGATCGCGAACCTGGCGATCGTGGGCGGCGCGGCCGTGCTGGCCCTGGTGCTGCATGCCGTGGCCATGGCGATCGGCCGACGCGTGGCGGCACGGACGCCGGACTCCGTCGATGATGCCGCCGTGGCGCTCTCGGCGCGACCTTTGCGCTGGATCGCCGTGGCGCTGGCACTTGCGATCGCGCGTCGCTTCCTGGTGTTGCCGGAGTGGGCCGACGATCTCTGGAAAGTTGCGGCGGGCTTCATCGTCCCAGGGCTGATCGGATGGCTCGTCGTCACGGTGGTCCAGGTATACATTCGCGCCATCGAGTTACGGTACGATATTGCGGTCGAGGACAATCTTCGCGCGCGCCGCCGTCGCACGCGCACGGCAATCCTCGGGCGGATCGTGATCATTGGCGTGTCGATGGTTACGATCGCGCTGATGCTCTTGTCCATCCCAAGCATCCGGAGTGTCGGCATCACCCTGATGGCCTCTGCCGGTATTGCTGGTCTTGCCGTGGGTGCTGCGGCTCAGCCGGCGCTGAAGAACCTGATCGCCGGCATCCAATTGGCGTTTACCGAGCCCATTCGGATCGACGACGTGCTGATCATCGATGGCGAATGGGGCAAGGTGGAGGAGATCCGGCTGACCTATGTGGTCGTTGCCTTGTGGGACGAGCGCCGCCTGGTGGTCCCGGTGTCGCGCTTCCTCGATATGCCGTTCCAGAACTGGACCCGCAACACCAGCAAGTTGCTCGGCAGCGCTTTTTTCTGGCTGGACCCGGCCACCGACGTGCCAAGGCTTCGCGCGAAGTACGAGGAGATCATCCGCGCCAATCCGCGCTGGGATGGGCGCGCCTTCGTGCTCCAAGTGACGGATACAAAGCCGGAGGCAATCGAGATCCGCGTGCTGGCGACCGCGAAAGATGCGCCGACCGCGTTCGACCTGCGCTGTGACATTCGCGAGGCGATGCTCGCCTTTATCCGTGACGAAATGCCGGAGGCTCTGCCGAAGCATCGGCTTGCTCCCGCCGCGCTGAGCGCTGAGCCAAGTGGTTCCGCAAGCTCGGCCTAGGTCAGACCGGCTCCACGATCAGAATACCGTTATCGACCGAGATGATCCGCATGCGCGCGCCGAGCGCAGCATCGGGGCCGGTGGCGGGCCATTCGCCATCTCCAACTCGCACGCGCCCGTGCCCGCCGACGATCGGATTGGCGACCGTCACCGTCTCCCCGACTAGGCGACGTGCCCGGTCGTTGAGGAGCGGATCGCTCGTTTCCACCGGATACTCCTCGTACCACCGGCGGCCGATCAAGACGGCCACCACGCTCCACATGGCGAAGGCGCCAAGCTGGGCCGCAATAGGCAGATCCGGGAGAACAAAGGTAGCGGCAGAAACAATCGCGGCGGCGACGCCGAGAAAGACGAGGAACACGCCAGGCACCGCCAGTTCGGCAGCCGCGAGTACGACAGCAACGAGCAGCCACAGAATCGACGGATGCATCGTCAAAACGCCGCTTGTCACTGCGCGGGCTCACGGCTGACGGCAGGCACGGAGGGCTTTGCCCGGGGAGCATTTACGGGTGCTTCATCACTGAAGGCGGCCTTGGCCAGTTCACCGATACCGCCGAGGGTTCCGATCAACTGCGTCGCTTCCACCGGGAAGAGGATCGTCTTGGCATTGGGGCTGGTCGCGAACTTGCCCACTGCTTCGACATATTTCTGCGCGATGAAATAGTTCAGGCTCTGCGTGCCGCCGCTCTCGATTGCGGCGGACACGACCTGGCTGGCCTTCGCTTCTGCCTCTGCCGCACGCTCCCGAGCCTCCGCGTCCCGGTAGGCTGACTCGCGCCGCCCCTCAGCTTCGAGGATGCGCGCTTGCTTCTGACCTTCCGCGCGCAGGATCTCAGACGCGCGCGTGCCTTCGGCTTCTAAGATGTTCGCGCGCTTTTCGCGCTCGGCCTTCATCTGGCGACCCATGGCGTTCACGATGTCAGCCGGTGGCCGAATGTCCTTGATCTCGACTCGCGTGATCTTGACACCCCACGGGGTGGTCGCATGATCCACGACGCTAAGCAGGCGCGCATTGATTTCGTCGCGCTTGGACAAGGTCTCATCGAGATCCATCGAGCCCATAACCGTGCGCAGGTTGGTTGTGGTGAGCTGAAGCAGGGCAACGTAAAGGTCGGATACTTCGTAGGCAGCTTTTGCCGCGTCGAGTACCTGGAAGAAGACCACCCCATCGGTGGAGATCATCGCATTGTCCTTGGTAATGATCTCCTGCCCGGGGATATCGATTACCTGCTCCATCATATTGACGCGCCGCCCGACCCGGTAGAAAAATGCCGGGTAGAAGTTAAAGCCGGGGGTCGCAGTCCTGGTGTAGCGTCCGAAATGCTCGATCGTATATTGATGTCCCTGACGCACGATCTTGATGCTGGCCAGCAAATATAGCAGCACCAGACCCAGAATCAGCGCGGCCGTAATGAGTGCCATGCGTGCTTATCCTCACCAAGTTTTGGCGACCTTAGCAGTGACAGGCGAGGGGGCCTAGCGGATCGTCCCCGACGCGGTTACATGGCCCGCCACTCCTGCGCGACACGGAAGCGGCACCTCATGGATATTCGGCTCGGTCTCACCTTCGACGATGTTCTCCTCGTTCCCGCGGCATCCGAGGTGCTGCCGAGCGAGGCTGACACGCGGACCCGGGTGACGCGCGACATTTCGCTCAATATCCCCGTTCTTTCCTCGGCGATGGACACGGTGACGGAAGCTGACATGGCGATCGTCATGGCGCAGCTCGGCGGAATGGGCGTGCTTCATCGCAATCTGACCGTCGAGGAGCAGGTTGCCGCCGTGCGGCAGGTAAAGCGATTCGAGAGCGGCATGGTGGTCAACCCGATCACGATCAGCCCGCAGGCGACGCTTGCCGAGGCGCAGACGATCATGGCGCAGAACCGGATCAGCGGCATTCCCGTGGTCGAGCGTGACGGAAAGCTGGTCGGCATCCTCACCAATCGCGATGTGCGCTTTGCCGAAAATCCGATGCAGCCGGTGTCGGAACTGATGACGCGCGACAATTTGGCGACGGTGCAGGTAGGTGTCGGGCAGGAAGAAGCGCGCCGCTTGCTCCACCAGCGCCGGATCGAGAAGCTGATCGTAGTGGATGACAGCTATCGCTGCGTCGGCCTGATCACCGTGAAGGACATGGAAAAGGCGGTGAATTACCCCGGCGCCACGAAGGACGGGGCAGGACGCCTCCGCGTGGCGGCGGCCACAACGGTTGGCGACAAGGGGTTCGAGCGGACCGAAGCGCTGGTGGACGCAGAGTGCGACATCGTCGTGATCGATACGGCGCACGGCCACAATCGCGATGTCGCGCGGGCGGTCGAGCGCGTGAAGAAGCTGTCCAATTCGGTACAGGTCGTCGCTGGCAACGTTGCCACGGCGGCAGCGACGCGGGCGTTGATCGATGCGGGCGCCGACGGCATCAAGGTGGGGATTGGACCCGGATCGATCTGCACCACCCGCGTCGTAGCGGGTGTTGGCGTGCCCCAGCTGACCGCGGTAATGGATTGCGCGAAGGCGGCTGTCGATAGCGGCGTGCCGGTGATTGCGGACGGCGGCCTGCGGATGTCAGGCGACCTTGCCAAGGCACTGGCCGCTGGCGCTTCGACCTGCATGGTCGGATCGCTGCTGGCCGGCACTGAGGAAGCGCCGGGTGAGACGTTCATCTACCAGGGCCGGGCGTACAAATCGTATCGCGGCATGGGCAGCGTGGGCGCGATGGGTCGCGGATCCGCCGACCGTTATTTCCAGGGCGAAATCAAGGATCAGCTCAAGCTGGTGCCCGAAGGGATCGAAGGGCAGGTGCCGTTCAAGGGGCCGGCGCGCGATGTGATCCACCAGCTGGTGGGCGGCATCAAGGCGGCGATGGGCTATACGGGATCAGCGACACTGGCGGATCTGCGCGACCGCGCGGACTTCGTGCGCATCACGGGCGCGGGGCTGAAGGAAAGCCACGTCCACGATGTGACGATCACGCGCGAAGCGCCGAATTATCCGACCCGCTGAGGCCAGATGACACCGGCCGCACGCATTCAGGCGGCGATCGAGCTGCTCGACGCGATCATCGTTGCCGCGCGCGAGGGCGGGGCGGCAGCGGACACGCTGATCGCGCGATATTTCGCCACGCGCCGTTATGCTGGATCCAAGGACCGGCGAGCGGTTCGCGAATTGGTCTATGCCGCCATCCGGCAATGTGGCGAGCCGCCGCCAAACGGACGCGCGGCGATGCTGCTTCTGGCGCAGGACGATCCCGCGCTGGCAGCCGGTTTCGACGGCTCGCCGCATGGCCCCGCGCCAATCGCTCGCGGCGAAGCGGTGGCGCAAAAGGGTGTCGTTCCGGCCTGGATCGGCCGTGAGCTTGAGCAATCCGGCGTATCATCGGCCGCCTGGGCCGCGCTGGTTGACCGCGCGCCCTTGGACGTCCGGATTCGGCGCGGCGTTGATGCGGCAGAGGTCCTTTCCACGCTGCCCGGCGCGACGCCGATCCCAGGCCTGTCACAGGGGTGGCGACTTCCTTCCGGCACCGATGTTTCAAGCCTCGCCGGCGCTGTCGAGGTGCAGGATGCGGGGAGCCAGGCTGTGTCGCTCGCGGCCATGGCGCAACCCGGGATGACGGTGATCGACCTGTGTGCCGGTGCGGGCGGCAAGACGCTGGCGCTTGGCGACGCGATGGACGGCAGCGGCCGTATCATCGCGTGCGACGTGGACCGCGCGCGCCTGTCGCGGCTTGCGCCCCGCGCCGCCAAGGCGGCCCTGGGAATCGTCGACACCCGCCTGCTGGACCCCGGCCGGGAGGCGGCAGCGCTGAGCGATCTGGATGGGGCGGCCGACGTGGTCTTTGTTGATGCGCCTTGCTCGGGAACGGGGACCTGGCGGCGCAATCCGGAAGCGCGATGGCGGCTGACGCCGGAGCGGTTGCACCGGCTGGCCGCAACGCAGGCGCATGTGCTGGCAAGGGCAGCGCCGCTGGTGCGCCCGGGCGGCGCCATCGTTTATGTTGTTTGCTCGCTGCTTGACGCCGAGGGCAAGGAGCAGGTCGAACGCTTCCTCGATGGCCACGCCGGATGGCAGGCTGTGGCGCCAGCGCTGCTGCTGGGCGTGCCGCACGGGGCGGGCGTTCGCCTGACCCCAGGGCACGACCAAACCGACGGTTTTTTCGTCGCACGCCTGACGGCACCGTGCTAATCCCGTCGATGCCGTGCCGAAGCTGGAGCCCTTGATGCGTTATACGTCAGTCGCCATCGCAGCCGCGCTTGCAATGGTCTCGATTTCGACATCGCTCCATGGCCAGCGCCCCGACGACCAGATCGACGCGAAGTCGCTCGTACTGCTGCAGCAAGGCAAGGCCGCTCGGGCCGCCGGCAATGTGGACGGCGCGATCGACCTGCTGGAAACCGCAGTGGCGGTTGACCCCCGGAACCGCGAGGCGTTCGTCGTGCTGGCCGAAGTGTCGGAGAGCCGCGGTCTGCCGGGCAAGGCGATTAGGCTGTATCGCGAGGCCCTGCTCTTGGAGCCAAACGATGTGGAAGCGCTGACCGGCCAGGGTCGTGCGCTGGTCGCCAAAGGCGCCGTTGCGCGTGCGAAGGAGAATCTGGCGCGGGTGAAAACGCTGTGCAAGGCAGCGTGCCCGCAGGCGACCACGCTGGCAGCGACCATCGCCAAGGGCCCGCCGATCACCACGGCTCAAGCAAAGGCGCCGGTTCCGGTGCCGGGGAAGAACTGACCCGCCGCAGCTGCCGAGTCTGCAGCGGCAGCGATGCGCTGAATCACGTATCGAGCGCCTAGTCGTAAAGCGGCTGGCACCCGGCGAGCGTCATGCATGGGTTGGCGGCGAACGCGTTTCTCGCCCAAGGCTGCGTCGCTCCTCCGTCGTGATACATTGAAGGGTTCACTGCCCGCGTCATGCGAAGCCGGAGCCACCGCCGCTTTTAGACCGTCCTTATCGAAACCTCGTTCAGCGCGGTTCTCCACCGGTATGAACCGCCAAATCCGTTCGTACTGAGCTTGTCGAAGTACGTGCCTCGATCAATACCGCGGGAGGGAGACGCTCCGACAAGTTCAGGGCGACCGGAGCAGGTGATCGAGGAGTGCTCCAGCTTATGGGAGCAACGCCGGCCGTGTCAGCGCGCCGATCGTCTCACGTCATCTTTCCCGGCAAACCCTCGGGTCGCGCAGCGTGTAGCGGTGCTGCGGGCGCGGAGCTCGTTGCCTAAACCGAAGGGGCGGCTCCCGTGCGCCCGGACAGCCCGCCGATGGCGCTGGAGTGCCTAATCAGCCGCCGAGGCGCCGCGCGATGGCTAGGAACTCCGCCACGCTGACGGTTTCCGCGCGCCGGGTCGGATCGATGCCTTCCGCCTCCAACGCCGCGAGCGCGCCGGGCACGCTCCGCAGGCTCTGCCGCAGCATCTTGCGACGTTGGCCGAACGCTGCGGCCGTCAGCGCCTCGAGCTTAGAGAGCTGGACGCCGGCGGGCGCCTCGTCAGCGACGATGTGAACAACGGCCGACATCACCTTGGGCGGCGGCGTAAAGGCCGAGCGGTGCACGGGCAGGGCGATGCGCGGCGTGCTCCGCCACTGTGCGAGCACCGCCAGCCTGCCATAGGCGTCAGAGCCCGCGGCGGCGACGATCCGGTCCGCCACCTCGCGCTGGAACATCAGGGTAAGTGATTGCCACCACGGCATCCACTCCGCGGACAGCCAGCCCACGAGCAACGCGGTGCCTACGTTATAGGGCAGGTTCGCCGCAATGTGCGGCTTGCCGGCGAACAACGGCCGGGGATCGATCTCCAGCGCGTCGCCTTCGATGACGGTGAGTTGATCGGGATAGGCCTCGCCCAGCTCGGCCAGCGCGGGAATGCAGCGCCGGTCGCGCTCGATGGCCGTCACCTTCGCCCCCGCGGCGAGCAGCGCGCGCGTGAGTCCACCGGGGCCTGGCCCGATTTCCAGCACCTCGGCACCGTCGAGATCGCCGGGAATGCGGGCAATACGGGCGAGAAGCTGCGCGTCGAAGAGGAAGTTCTGGCCGAGCGCCTTGGAGGCACTGAGGCCATGCCGCGCGATGACGTCGCGCAGCGGCGGCAGATCGCTCACAGGCTAGGGCAGGCGGCTCGATGCGCCGCAGCCTGGGCGGCCATCGCGATCGCCGCGATCATCGCGCCGGGCTCCGCCCGGTTCTGCCCGGCCAACGCAAAGGCGGTGCCATGATCAGGAGACGTGCGCACCACCGGCAGCCCCAGCGTGATATTCACCCCTTCATCGAAGTGCAGGGCCTTTAGCGGGATCAGCGCCTGATCGTGATAGCAGCATAGCGCCGCATCAAATTGATCACGCGCGCGCTGGTGAAACATGGTGTCGGCGGCGAACGGCCCCATCGCGATGATGCCCTCCTCGCGCAGCTGCGCGATGGCCGGTTCGAGCACGTCGATCTCCTCGCGCCCGAGTGCACCGGATTCGCCCGCATGCGGATTGAAGCCAGCAAAGGCCAGACGCGGCTCCGCCACGCCGAAGTTGCGACGGAGGCCACGCGCGGTGGCGCGGCCCTTTGCCACCACTAGTTCGATCGTGAGCATCGAGGCGACGTGCGCCAGCGGCACGTGCGTTGTCATCGGCACGACCCGCAGCGACGGGCCGGCAAGCATCATGACCGAATTTTCCTTGGACACGCCGAACCGCTCTGCCACGAATTCAGTCTGCCCGGGATGGCTGAAGCCGATACCGTAGAGTTGGGCCTTCGAAACCGGCCCAGTCACCAGCGCAGCGGCAGCGCCGGATCGCGTGAGCCCGACCGCGAGTTCGAGCGAATGGAGCGCGCACCGCGCGCCATCGGCATCGGGATGCCCGGGAACAATATCGCCGCCGTCCTCGACCGTCAGGACCGGGAGCGCAGTGTTAAAGGCGCCGGCTACCTCACGAAGATCGGTGATCGGCGCGACCGGGCCGGACCAGACCCGCTCGATCGCGCGCACGTCGCCGACCGCGAAGAACGAGGGCAGCGACGCTGCCTCACGCGCTGCCCAGGCCTTTGCGATAACCTCCGGTCCGATGCCGGCGGGATCGCCCATAGATACTGCAAGAGGCGCCACGGCCGCGATCTCAGCGATACTCCACGATCGCGTCGCGACGAAGATCGCGAAGCGCCTGCTGCGCGCGGAGGTTCACCCGCTGCTGCTCCAGCTGGTTCTGGATCTGCTCGGTGCCAGGCAGCTGGGCTGAGGACGTGTCGTCGCGTCCGCACAGAACAAGTGTGCGCACGCCCTCCTCCGGATTGCCAAACGGCGGACTGGCCTGCCCGACCTGCAGGTTCAGCATGATTTCCTGGAGCGGGGCCGGGAGATCGCGGATGCGGATGGCGTCGTTCTGCACCACCTCTGCGTTGATCGTGGCAGCCACCCGTTCAACCGAGCCGCAGCCCTGAAGCTTGGTCAGCGTGGAAGCGAACGTCGCCGTACGCTGGCTCGCCTGCGCCTGGGTGGTGCCGCGCGGGAACTTGATCGTCATCTGCTTCAGGCTCAACTTCGCGTCACGCGGGTTAGCCGTCAGCACCTGGCGCTTGTCCACCAGGTACAGGATCGAGAAACCGCCGGGCACGGGCACAGGCCCGACGACCTGACCGACCTGCATCTGAGCCGCGGCTTCGGAAAGTTCGGCCGGCAGCTGCGCGCCGCGCACCCAGCCCAGATCGCCATTCACCCCGCGGGTCGACGCTTCGGAGAAATTACGGGCGAAATAGCCAAACGGGGCCTGGCCCTTCTGGATCTCGCCGATCAGCTGCCGCGCCGCGCCATAGACCTGCTCGGTCTTATCCGGCGTAGCGGACAGATAGATCTCGTTGAGATGAAACTCTTCGGTGCCCTGAGCGGCTTTCAGACGATCAAGGATCGCCTTCACCTCTTCCTCGCCGACGTTGACGAACGGCTCAATGCGGCGGCGCAGATAGCGCTGCCACGCGAGTTCGCCCTCGATCTGGCGACGGATGGAGCGCTCCGACGATCCCTGTTCGCGCAGAAACGTGCGAAACTGCTCCGGCGTGCGATTGAAGTTGGTGGCGATGCGATCGAAGCTTTGGTTCAGTTCGGCATCGGTAATGGTGATATCGGCCGTCTTGGCTTGCTGGATCTGCAGCACCTCATCGATCAACTGACGAAGCACCTGAAGGCGCAGCCGATCGATCTCCTCCGCCGGGAGCTTCACGTTGTTTGCCGCCATGATCAGCGCCACACGTTGATCAACGTCCGTCCGCGTGAGCACGTTGTCGTTCACGATCGCCGTTGCCTTGCGCACGTTCGGATCGACCGTGCCGAAGATCTCAAGGTTCTGCGGGATGTTGAGCCCCGTATTGTCCGGCAGCGATTGGTCGTTCACGGTCGCCGGCCCACCCTGCTGCCCGGTCGCGGCGCCTGCCGCAGCCAACGCCAGCACCATGCCCGCGACGCGGCCGAACCGCAGCGCCTTCTTGCCCATCGTCGTCACTCGTTCCGGAATCCCATCTTGCGCGCCGTTGGTGGCGACACGGCACTGCATTCATGTAGCTGAACCGTGGCTTAGCGCCCGAGGTTCTTTAATGCCAGCGTCAACAGGAAGCTGCTGCCGCGCCGGGCGTCACCCGTGGTGCGGTAGTTCTTTCGCCACGTCGCCCCCAAGGTGAGGCAATCGTCTTCATATTGCACGCCGAGCCGATGCCGGATCGGGTCAAAGCCGTCGGACAGCGAGAAGACGTCATCGCTGCGATCGGTGAGATCGATTAGGCCAGACGCGAAGGCCGACCAGAAGCGCGCAAATTGCACCCGCCCGCCGACCCGAAGTTCCTCGCGATCCTGCAGATCCTCGAAGTCGTCGATGTCGCGATCCAGCCGGAGATAACCGACCAGAAGATACGTATCGCGCGAGCCGACGGTCGCATCAATCTCGTTCCGGCGCACCGCGAAGCCATCCTTGTCGAGACGGTAGCGATGCGTGAGCGACAGGAAGTCGCGGAAGCGCACGTTGGTCCGCCCGACAATGTCGGAGAAGCGACCGCTCAGGCCTGTTCCCGAGGGGAAGATGCTGGAGCGGTTGTTCAAGCGATAGCTTTGGCCGATGTTCGTCGCGATGCTGAGGTCCGGCAGATCGAGATTGTATTCGAAGCCGTAGGTGGCGCGGGAGGAATCCTCCCAGCGATCATAGCCGGCGAACCGGTTCAGCGCGAACAGGTTCGAATCTTCAAGATCGATCGCGCGCGCGTCCTCATTGGGTACGTCAAGGTTCTCGATCTTTGGAGAAGCAACGATCTGCAGGCGCGGGGTGATACGCTGCGTCCCGCCCAGGAGCGGGCCGAGGAACGGCCAGCGGACATCCACCGCAACGGTGCCGATGCCGCGCGAGCGGAACCCTTCAACCCCGCGGTAGCTCAAGACCTCGGTCGCGGCGGTATCGTTAGCGTTGTATGCATCCGCGCGCGCAAAGCCGGTGAAGGTGATTTCCTGGCCCCAGTTGGTGAGCCGGCGCAGATCCCAGCGCGCGCTGGCAAAGGCGCGCTGAGTGTCCTGACCCGCCTTTCGCCCGAGTGCGAGCGTGTTGAGCTGGAACTGAAACGTGCCGCCCAACAGGCCTTCGTTCATCCGCCGGCGATAGTCGAGTTCGGGCAGCGCGACCGGTTGAAAGCCCTGGCGCTCGCCCACGCGAAGCGTTTGCGTGGCCCAACCGGCAAGCGAAAAATAGCTGTCCTGATCGATCCGCTCCAGTGCGACGGTGGTACGCAGGCGATCGGCGTTGGAAATGTCATAACGCCGCAAAAAGGTGCGATCGGTGGCAAGCCGCAGCGAGCCGGAGAGGCTCCAATGCTCGTCGAGCTGAAATCGGCCGACGCCGTCGAGATAACCACGAAATGCCTGCTCGGTTGACGAATTGAAGCCGGCGGACAAATCGTCGCTGCGCCGGCTGACCGTCCCGAAACCGGTGATGCTGAACGCGCCGAGCTCGTTAAGATGCTCATAATTGGTTTGGAGCATCGGCAGCACCGCAGAATAGACGTGCGGCGTGACGGTCAGCTTGCGATTGGGCGCGAGGCGGAAGAGGTACGGCGTTGCGACCTCAAACCCGTTGACGCGATCGTAGCGGATGTTCGGTGTGAGCAGGCCGCTGGCGGTGCCTTCGCCGATCGGGTGCGAAAACCGCGGCAGCGGAATGGACGGCAAGCCAAACAGATGCACCTGCCCGCCGGTGTAATAAACGCGCTCGCGATCCGGCCGATAGGTGACCTTTACCGCGGTCACCTTCCACGTTGGCTCCTTGGGACAGCCGTCTGAATCGACCACCGAACACGCGGTGTACGCCGCGCGATCAAGCGAAATGGTGCCGTCTTCAGAGCGCGTGCCACGATCCGCGGCCAGCCGCCCGCCGCGCTCCAGCACGACGAGCATGTTGTCGACAAGGCCGTCCTTCAGCGAGTCGGTAAGCTCGATCGCGTCGCCGTACGCCGTGTCGCCCTCAGGGTTCGTGACGGCGATATTGCCGGTCGCGACGACCTTTCCGGTCTTGCGATCCCACACCACCTTGTCGGCGCGAAGCCGTTGCCCGGCGCGAAGCATGCGCACGTCATCGGTGGCGGTGACGATGTCGCGCTCGTAATCATATTCGAGAACGCCGGCGCTGAAATTGACCTGGTCCTGATTGGACGGGGCGGTTGGCGGATCGCCCGCAACTTCGGCGGCCGGGGGCGGCACTGGCCGGTCCTGAAGATCCTGCGCCGAGGCTGCTCCGGAAAGCAAGGCCACCGAAAACGCGCAACTGGCCAGAAGGTCGAGACGCGTCACTCGCTTACTCGCAAAGCTTGAACCCCTTTTCGCCGCCTGATGGCGCGTCGAGCTTCGGCCCTATCGCATCGAAGGCGCACGGTGCAACGCTTTGCCACCGGCGGGTGGAATGCCTATCTGCGTAGCGAAACAAGAGGAACAGTCATGAACGTAACCTTCGTCGCCAACCGCGCCGCTGAAACACCGGTGCTTGCGCTGCCGGTAACCAAGAGCGGTGCCGCGTCGATCGCGGTGGCTGGCCTGGACGAGTCGGCACAGGCGATCGTGACGGCGGCCGCCGCAGGCCAGCGGTTCAAGGGTGAAGCAGGCACCGTTGCCGAAGCCTATGTACCGGCCGGGCAAGGCGCGACCCGTATTCTCCTGCTGGGCGTGGGCGAGGGCGACGATGCGAGCTACGAGCGCGCCGGCGGCGCGCTGACCGCCCGTCTGCTCACGTCGGGCGTCACGGCAGCGACGGTGGACCTTTCCGGCGCCGGGGCGAGCAGCGCCGCCGCAGCGCGCCTCGCTGCCGCGATCGGCCAGCGCGCGTGGCGCTATGACGTGTACCGCACCAAGCTGTCGGAAGAGGCAAAGCCGTCGCTGTCAGAGGTGACGATCGTGGGAGCGCCGGAGGGTACCGACACAGAATGGGCGGCGCGTGATGCGGTGACGCAGGGGCTGGCGCTGACAAAGACGCTGGTGACGCTGCCGCCGAACATTCTTTACCCCGAGAGCTTCGTCGAGATCGTTACCAAGGAGACGGAAGGGCTCGGCCTGGAGGTGACGGTGCTGGACGAGCCCGCGATGCGCGAGCTTGGCATGGGCGCGCTGCTCGGCGTGTCGCAGGGCTCCCGCCGCGAGGCACGTATCCTTGCGCTGCGCTGGAACGGGGCGGGCGAGGGTGATCCGGCGCTGGCGCTGGTCGGCAAGGGGGTGACGTTCGACACGGGCGGAATCTCGATCAAGCCTGCCGCCGGCATGGAAGACATGAAGTGGGACATGGGCGGTGCTGGCGCAGTGGCCGGTGCGATGAAGACGCTGGCGCTGCGCAAGGCGAAGGCAAACGTGATCGGCGTCATGGGGCTGGTCGAGAACATGCCCGACGGCAATGCCCAGCGCCCCGGCGACGTGGTGACATCCATGTCTGGGCAGACGATCGAGGTGATCAACACCGACGCCGAGGGACGTTTGGTGCTCTGCGACTGCGTCACTTGGGTGCAGCGCACGCACAAGGTGAAGACGATCGTCGACCTCGCCACGCTGACCGGCGCAATGATCATCAGTCTTGGCAATGAGCAGGGCGGCCTGTTCGCCAACGACGATGGGCTGGCGGATCAGCTGCTGGCGGCGAGCAAGGCGAGTGGCGACCAGCTCTGGCGCTTCCCGCTGGGCGCGGCATACGACAAGCTGATCGACAGCCCGATCGCGGACATGAAGAATGTCGGCCCGCGTGGCGGCGGTTCGATCACGGCAGCGCAGTTCATCAAGCGGTTCGTCGACGAAGGAGTGCGGTGGGCGCATCTGGATATCGCGGGAATGGTCTGGTCCGACAAGGACGGCCCGACCTGGGGGAAGGGCGCGACCGGTTATGGCGTGCGGCTGCTCGACGCATTCGTTGCTAGCAACTTCGAAGGCTGATGCAGGTCGACTTCTACCACCTGACGCAATTGCCGATCGAGCGCGCGCTACCGCGGATTGCGGAGCGCGTGCTCGCCGGCGGCGAGCGGCTGCTGATCGTTGCAGGCGACGAGCGCCAGCGCGCAGCGCTCGATCGACTGTTGTGGGAATATGCGCCGGAAAGCTTCCTGCCGCATGCCTGCGTTGGGGCCGGAGATGATGCCATGCAGCCGATCCTGATCGCGCCGGATGTCAACGCCGCCAACGCCGCGCGCCATGTTGCGCTGGTCGATGGAGAGTGGCGCGACGAGGCGCTGACGTTCGAGCGCGCGTTCCACTTCTTTGACGAAGACCGGATCGGGGACGCCCGAGCGGCGTGGAAGGCGCTCGCCGGACGCGACGGGGTGGAACGGCGCTATTGGAAGCAAAACGAGGCTGGCCGCTGGGAGCAGGCGGCCTGAGGCGCATCGGCCAGGCAGTTGCGCTTCCCCGTTTCGGCGGCTAACGGCCCGGCAGTTTCCCGCATTCCCAACACAGGAGCAAGCGACCATCATGGCCGCCAATCGTACGTTCTCGATCATCAAGCCCGATGCGACCCGTCGCAACCTGACCGGCGCCGTCACCAAGATGCTGGAGGAAGCCGGCCTGCGCGTCGTCGCGTCCAAGCGCATCCAGATGACCAAGGAGCAGGCAGAAGGCTTCTATGCCGTCCACAAGGAGCGCCCGTTCTTCAACGACCTGGTGTCGTTCATGATCTCGGGCCCGGTGGTCGTGCAGGTGCTGGAAGGCGAGAACGCCGTTCAGCGCAACCGCGACATCATGGGCGCGACGAACCCGGAGAACGCCGAGCCGGGCACGATCCGCAAGGAGCTGGCCGAGTCGATCGAGGCGAACTCGGTGCATGGTTCGGATTCGGACGAGAATGCAGCGATCGAGATCGCTTACTTCTTCAAGCCCGAAGAACTCGTCGGCTGATCCAATGACGCAAGACTGGCGGCTGCGCCGCGCCACAGCAGCGGATGCGCCGGCGGTGGCGATGGTAGCTGCCGCCAGTTTTCTTGAAACGTTCGCCGGTATCCTGCCCGGTGACGATATCGTGGCGCATTGTGCGCGCAACAGTTCGCCGGAAAAGTTCGCGGCGTGGGCTGATGATCGCGGCAGCGTGGTGACGGTGGCCGAACATCCGGTCGGCCACGCGCCCGTGGGCTATTCGGTGATCACGCAGCCGGATCTTCCGATTGATCCGCTGCCCGGCGACGTCGAGCTTCGCCGCATCTACACGCTTTCCGTGGCGCGGCGCACCGGTTTGGGCCACCGATTGATGACGCTGGCGCTGGCCGATGCGGCAGCTCTTGGCGGGAAGCGCGTGTTGCTGGGCGTATTGGGGACCAACATGCAGGCGCGCGCTTTTTACGAGCGGGAAGGCTTTGCACTTGCCGGGACGCGGCGGTTCAACGTCGGTGCTGGCTGGTATGATGACGTGATCTACGCGCGGGCGCTCTGACGCTTCATCTCGGCCATCCATAGCGCCTCGATCCGTTTGCGGTCGCCGCCTAATTCCCGCACCCGGACTGCCTCGATGGTCAGCGTTCGGCCGCCGACCAGACGGCCCTGTGTGCGCCAGATGATTTCGACGATGCCGTGGCCTGTGCGCGGCGTGTCTCCCACCATGTAGCGCGCGGTGACGAGAACGGGGAGGCGGCCCTCCCGGTCATCAGCACCGCCATCGGTGGCTTTCAGCACGGCGTGCTCGAACCAGTCCTTATCGATACGCGCCGTGGCTGGCGTTTGCCGCTCGATGCGAAGCGCGGTTGGGAAGTCGATGGCGGTATCGATCAACTCGTGGCGCGGGTCCGAAAGGCGGATCTCCTTGCCGCCTCGTGCCAGGTCCGCATCCAGTCCAAGGCGCGCCTTGGCCGCGCTGGCGGCTGCGGTGGAAGCGGCTTTCTCCTCCGCCATCTGCCGCTTCTCGCTCCAGTTGAGCCCGAGCGTCAGCGCGCCGATCACCAACCCAAGCACAGCGACCATTTCCGGAAGCGTGATGAACCGGCGACGGCGCTTCTGCTCCTCAGAAGAGGTTGTCATCGGCCGCCCATTTCCAGCAAACGACGGCGCGCCACCATTTCCCAACTGGCGGCGATCCGATCCGCGACATGGTCCCAGTCCGTCTCCGGCGCCGTGACGCGGATCGCGATCCAGCCCGATGAGCCGAGGTAGGGCGGCTTGTAGTAGAGATCCGGGTCCGCCTCGATCAGCATGGCTTGCTCCTCGGCTCCGCTGGTCTTGAGGACCACCGCTGTCTCACCGCTCCCGTGAAGATCATGAGAGAAATAGGCGAAGAACTTGCCCTTGGCGATGTGGAAGCCGGGCGCGCCGTGTGACAGGCGTTCGGCCGTTTCAGGCAGCGCGAGCGCGATCGCCCGCACCTTTGCGAGCGCCTCGGCGACGGGTCCTACCGGCTCAGCCATTCGGACACGACGCGCGGATAAAGGCGGTGCTCTTCGGCGAGCACGCGCGCCGCCAGCATCTCGGGTGTGTCGCCAGGTAGGATCGGCACCTCTGCCTGGCCGAGCACGTCGCCACCATCCAATTCCTCCGTCACGAGGTGCACGGAGCAGCCGCCCACCGCATCCGCAGCCGCGATCGCCCGCCCATGGGTATCCAGCCCCTTGTACTTCGGCAACAGCGACGGGTGAATGTTCACGATGCGCCCGCGCCAGCGGCCAACGAAATCGTTCGACAGCAACCGCATATACCCGGCGAGCGCGAGATGCTCCGCGCCGGCCGCACGAAGCGCAGCGTCAAGCGCGACCTCGTACGTCGCCTTGCCCACCTCCTTGGGGGACAGCGCGAACGTGGGGATGCCGTGCTCCAGCGCCCAGGCGAGGCCAGGGGTGTTCGGCCGGTCCGAGGCAACAACGACGACCTCATATGCCGAACCCGCGTGCGCCACGAGCGCCTGCATGTTCGACCCCCGCCCGGAGATCAATATGCCGAGCTTGGCCGTCATGCGTGATGCGTGGCAGACCAAGGCGCGCGCGCGCTCCACGTCTCCACGGAGCCAGCGACAGTGCAACCGCGCTCACCCGCCTCAATGTTGCCGATGCGGAACACCTGCTCGCCGGCAGCCTCCAAGTCGGCAGCCACGCCGTCCGCCTGGTCGGCTGCGACAACCACGACCATGCCGACGCCGCAGTTAAAGGTACGGGCCATTTCCTCCGGCTCGATCGTGCCCTGCGCCTGCAGGAAGGCCATCAGGCGCGGCTGAGGCCACGCATCTGCGTCGACCCGGGCGTGGGCGCCGGCAGGCAGCACGCGCGGGATGTTTTCCAGCAGGCCGCCGCCGGTGATATGGGCGAGCCCGTTGATGCGGCCGGCGGTGACGAGCGGCAAAAGGCTCTTCACGTAAATACGAGTCGGCGCCATCAGCGTCTCGATTAGCAGCACGTCCGGCTCGAACAGCGCGGGGCGATCAAGCTTCCAGCCCTTGTCCGCTGCGAGTCGCCGGACGAGCGAGAAGCCGTTGGAGTGCACGCCGGAGGAGGCGAGACCAAGCAAGACGTCGCCGGCGCCGATCTCAGTGCCGGTCAGCACCTGATCGCGCTCCACCGCACCGACGCAAAAGCCAGCGAGATCATAATCCCCATCGGCGTACATGCCCGGCATCTCCGCAGTCTCGCCGCCGATCAGGGCGCATCCAGCGATGCGGCACCCCTCGGCAATGGAAGCGATCACGCGCTCGGCCACAGCGGCGTCCAGCTTTCCGGACGCATAATAATCGAGGAAAAACAGCGGCTCGGCGCCTTGCACGATCAGATCGTTGGCGCACATGGCGACAAGATCGATGCCGACACCGTCATGCCGGTTGTGCTCGATTGCCAGCTTCAGCTTCGTACCGACGCCGTCATTTGCGGCCACCAGCAGCGGATCGGTGAAGCCGGCTGCCTTCAGATCGAAGAATCCGCCGAAGCCGCCCAGGTCGGCATCCGCCCCCTTGCGCCGCGTCGCCCGTGCCAAAGGGGCGATCGCTCGCACCAATGCATTACCTGCCGCGATCGACACGCCAGCCTGCTCGTAAGTGTACCCGCTTCCGCTCATGTCGTGCCGCCTAGCCACAACGCGCTTGGATTTCCACGCCTGCTTCGCCAAAAGACGCCAGCTTATGCGCCTGAAGCCCTTGTTCCTCGTTCCTGCCGCCGTGGCGCTTGTCCTCGGCGCCGGAGTCAGCATCGCCCAAATCGAGGGCGGGGGCCGCGGCGTGGCGCCGGTTGACAGCTCCAGCGATTATGAAGTGTCCGGCGTGCGCGTCGATGTGGCGGCCAAGGATGCGGACGCCGCGCGGCTGGGTGGCTGGCGCGTGGCGCAGCGCAAGGCGTGGCTCGACCTGTCTAAGCGACTCGGGGCAGGCAAGGGGCTGGTGCCCGATTCCACGCTCGATTCGATCGTGACAGGCATTGTGGTCGAGAACGAGCAGATCGGGCCCAAGCGCTACGTGGCGAAGCTGGGCGTGCTGTTCGATCGCAACCGCGCGGGGGCGATCTTCGGCATCTCAAATTATGTGATGCGATCTCCGCCGATGGTGGTGATCCCGATTACTTGGTCCGGGGGCGTGGCCACCGCCTTCGAACAGCGCACGTTGTGGCAGGAGGCCTGGGCGCGATACCGCACCGGCGGGAGCGCGATCGATTATATCCGGCCGATCGGCAGCGGCCCTGATCCGCTGCTGTTGAATCTGGGACAGACGCAGCGCCCTGGCCGCGGCTGGTGGCGGGCGGTGCTGAACCAATATGGCGGCACGGACGTGCTGATTCCGACCGTGCGGCTGTTTCGTCAATGGCCGGGCGGCCCGGTGATTGGCGTCTTCCAGGCGCGGCAAGGGCCTGACAATCGTCTGTTGTCGCAGTTCACGTTGCGGGTCGGCAGTGTCGCCGGCATTCCGCAGTTGCTCGATGCTGGCGTGAAGCGGCTGGACGAAACCTATCAATCCGCGCTTCGTGCCGGTTATCTCCGCAGCGATCCTGGCCTTTCCTACGTGCCGCCCAGCGACGAGCCCGTCGAGGAGGAGGACGAGGCAGGCGAGACATTGGTGACCGATGCACCGGCGGCGCCGGTCGTCACCGTCTCCGTGCAGTTCGATACGCCAGGCGTGGCAGCCGTGACCGCGGGCGAGGCGGCCTTGCGCGCGGTACCCGGCGTATCCTCTGCGACGACCAGCAGCCTGGCGCTCGGCGGGCTTTCGGTGATGACTGTCGGCTTCGCAGGACCACCGGAGGCGCTGAAGGCCGCGCTGGAAGCGCGCGGCTGGCAGGTATTCGGTTCCGGCACGACCATTCGCATCCGCCGCGCGCCGCGGCTGCTGCCGCCAGACCTCGCTCCTGACAATGCGACCGCGGGATGATGGCCGACCGATGAGCCAGATCGCGCTGCCGCTGGTCTGGCCCGCCGATCCGCGCGACGATGAGTTCCTGGTTTCGCCGTCAAACGAACGGGCCGTGCATACGCTGGATCGGTGGGCGACGTGGCCGGTCATGACAGCGCTGCTTGTCGGGCCGCGCAAATCGGGCCGAAGCCTGTTGGCGCGCATCTTTGCGGCGAAAAGCGGCGGCACGATCATTGATGACGCACCGTCCCGGCCGGACACCGAATTGTTCCACGAATGGAACCGCGCACAGGAGCAGCGTCGGCCGCTTCTTCTGGTAGCGGACGTGGCGCCGCCCGACTGGGAGGTGCAACTGCCCGACCTGTGCTCAAGGCTTGCCGCCACCCCGCTCGCGCAGATCGGGCCACCCGATGATGCCTTGATGCGCGCGCTGCTGGAGCGCGAGTTCGGCCGCCGCAGCCTCGACGCCCGACCCGATCTGATCGACTGGCTGTTGACCAGGATCGAGCGGAGTCATCTGGCAGTCATACGATGCGTCGATGCGCTCGATCAGGAGGTGATGGAACGTCGCAAGCGACTGTCCATTCCTCTAGCCAGGACAGCGCTCGCAAATGCCGCGTTGATTACGACACCGCCGGAGCCATGATGAACCGATCCGTCCGCCAAGCTCGTCTCGACAGTGATGACGATCCGTTCCAGGAGCGGGGTACGGATCGCTATTTCAATCGCGAGTTGTCCTGGCTGGCGTTCAACCGGCGCGTGCTGGAAGAAGCCCGCAATGTCGCGCACCCGTTGCTCGAGCGGCTGCGGTTCCTGTCGATCTCGGGCTCGAACCTGGACGAATTCTTCATGGTCCGCGTGGCTGGCCTGAAGGGGCAGCAAATCCTCGAGGTCGAAGCGCGTTCCGCTGACGGGCTCACGCCGTCGCAGCAATTGGGCGCCATCACCGCAGAGGCGGATGCGCTGCTCGTCAGCCAGGAGACGGTGTGGCGGGAAATCCGCCACGCGCTCAGCGACACGGGTCTGCAGGTACTTGGGTCGAGCCGGATTGACGCCATGCTCTCGCAGGAGGAGGTGGCCTGGCTGGAGACCCATTTCCGCGAACAGATTTTCCCGGTGATCACGCCGCAGGCGCTCGATCCGGCGCATCCGTTCCCCTTCATGCCGAACAAGGGGCTGGCGGTAATGTTCGACCTTGTCCGCATTTCGGATGAGGAGCCGATCCGGGAATTGGTGATGGTGCCCAACGGCATGTCCCGCTTTGTCCGGCTGCCGGGAACGCCCGCGCGCTATGTCGCGGTCGAATCGATGATCAAGCGTTTCTCCGCCATGCTCTTCCCCGGATACCGGGTGGAAGGAGCAGCGGAGTTTCGCGTGCTGCGCGACAGCGACATCGAGATCGAGGAAGAGGCGGAGGACCTTGTTCGGTATTTCGCCAATGCCATCAAGCGGCGCCGGCGCGGCCGGGTGATCCGATTGGAGCTGGAAAGCGGCATGCCGGAGTCGCTCGCCAAGGTATTGCGCGTCGAGCTTGGCGAGCAGGCGCTCGTCACTGAATCGGGATCGTTCCTAGGTATTGGCGATCTGGACCAGATCGTCGAAGAGGACCGGCCGGACCTCAAGTTCCTACCGTTCTCACCCAGGTTCCCCGAACGAGTTCGAGAATTCGGCGGAGATTGCTTTGCAGCGATCAGCGCCAAGGACATCATCGTCCACCACCCCTACGAAACCTTCGACGTCGTTCTCGCCTTTCTGAAGCAAGCGGCGAACGACCCCGACGTGGTTGCGATCAAGCAGACGCTCTATCGCGCGGGTAAGCAATCCGCCGTGATCAACGCGCTGATCCAGGCCGCGGAAGCCGGCAAGTCCGTGACCGCGGTGGTCGAGCTGAAGGCGCGGTTTGAAGAGGAGCAAAATCTCCTCTGGGCATCGGCCCTGGAGCGAGCCGGTGTCCAAGTGGTTTATGGATTCATCGACTGGAAGACGCACGCCAAGGTATCAATGGTAGTGCGACGGGAGGCCGGGCAGTTCCGCACCTACTGTCATTTCGGGACCGGAAATTACCACCCGATCACGGCAAAAATATATACCGATCTCAGCTTCTTCACGGCCGATCCTGCTACCGGAAGAGACGCCGCCCGGATGTTCAATTACATCACAGGCTACGTCGAGCCGGAGAATATGGAGGGGCTGGTGCTCTCGCCGCGTTCGCTGCGCGCACGACTGATCGAGGAGATTGAGGCGGAAATCCAACACGCCCGTGCGGGCCGTCCCGCGACGATCTGGGGCAAGATGAACAGCCTGGTTGATCCAGCCATTATCGAGAAGCTCTATGAAGCCAGCGGCGCGGGCGTCGAAATCGACCTCGTCATTCGAGGGATATGCTGCCTTCGTCCGCGCATCCCCGGGCTGTCCGAGAATATTCGTGTAAAATCGATCGTCGGCCGGTTCCTCGAGCACAGCCGCATCGCCGTATTCGGCAATGGCGCACCGCTGCCCAACGACGACGCTCGCATCTACATCTCATCGGCGGACTGGATGCCGAGGAACTTCGACCGGCGAGTCGAATATATGCTGCCCTTGAAGAGCGGCAGCGTGCATGATCAGGTTTTGGATCAGGTGATGCTCGCCAATCTGATCGACACGGAGCAAAGCTGGGACCTGTATGCGGACGGCACTTACGGGCGTACGCCGCCCGGCGACAAACCCTTTAATCTACATCGGTACTTTATGACCAACCCTTCGCTTTCGGGACGAGGCGCCGCGCTGGCCGAGGGCGGCGCCGTGCCCAAATTGTCCCTGCGGGGCTGATCGGGTGGAGGGAAAGCGCACCGCCATCATCGATATCGGATCGAACTCGATCAGACTGGTGGTGTATCAGGGGCCGCCTCGGCTCCCCGCAATTCTGTTCAACGAAAAGGTGCTTGCTGGGCTGGGGCGAAGCCTGGCGGAAACGGGCGCTATCGATGCGGAGGCGATGAAGCTGGCGGGTGCCGCGCTTCGGCGCTTCGGCGCGCTTGTTCAGGAGATGGCGTGCCACGACGTACGCACGGTTGCGACGGCAGCGGTGCGTGATGCGGCCAACGGCGCAGACCTGATCCGGCTTGCAGAGCGGCTGGGCCTCAACGTTGAGCTATTATCCGGAGCACAGGAGGCAAAAGCCGCGGGACGTGGCGTACTGTCCGCCATTCCCGAGGCGGACGGCATTGTCGGAGACTTGGGTGGCGGCAGCCTGGAGCTGGTGCGAATCGCTTGGGGCCACGTGCATGAGCATGTGTCCTTTCCCCTAGGCGTTCTCCGCCTGGCTGCCCTGCGCAGCAAGGGTGGGTTCCCCCGCCGGGTAGAGCGCATCCTGGAAGACGCTGGCTGGTCAGGCGCGGGCCGGGGCAAGCCACTCTACCTCGTCGGGGGATCTTGGCGCTCCCTGGGGCGCGTTGACATTCACGATCGGGGATATCCGCTGCCCGTGCTGCATGGATATGAGATGCCGGCGTCCCGCATCGACCTGCTCCGCCGCAAGCTTCCCATGCTGGACAAGGCGCAGTTCAAGGCAGTGCCGCACCTCTCGGCTGGCCGTGTTCCCACCCTGTGTGCGGCCGCCGATCTGCTGGGCGCGATCTTGCCGGTGCTTGGCTGCTCCGGAACAATCGTCTCGGCTTTCGGATTACGCGAAGGCTTGCTGTTCGAACGACTGTCTCCGTCGGAAGCGGCAATGGATCCACTGGTGGTCGCAGCGCGCGATGAGGGCCGGCAGCTCGGCCGCTTCCCAGAGCATGGGGATTTGCTGAACCGGTGGATCGCGCCGTTGTTCGAGAGCGAGCCGGTGACAGATTCGCGGCTCCGTCATGCCGCTTGCCTGCTCGCAGACACAAGCTGGCGGGCGAATCCCGAATTTCGGGTCGAGCTAGGAATCGAAACGGCCTTGCACGGCAATTGGGTCGCCGTAGATGGGCGCGGACGGGCGATGATGGCGGCAGCGCTGGCGGCCAGCTTGGGCGCGCAGCCACCTTATCCGACGCCTATCCCTTTGCTCGCACCGGCGAAGGATATCTCCACCGCTACGGCCTGGGGCCTAGCGATCCGGCTGGCGCAGCGGCTGTCGGGCGGCGTCGCTGGTCCGTTGCATGGGACAGCGATCTGCCGCACCGGCGATGGTATCGAGTTGATCTTCGACGACGGCGATCTGGCGCTGAGCGGGGAGGCTGTGGAGAAACGGCTAAAGGCGTTAGGCGCTGCGCTGGGCCTGCCCGCTCGCCTCAGCCGAAAACATTAGCACCACCGCACAGGCATTGTCTTAGCCGCAGGAGAGCTTGACGACCGTGCCGTTCGTATCGGTTTCGATGTTCAAGCGATCGGCGCGATAGTCCATGGTGAGCGCTGCGCCCGTTTCATAGCTGCGAACCATGGCGGCACCCGCGCGACGCTTCGCATCGGCCTGCGCGGCGCTCAAGGGTTTGCCGACGAGGTCCTGCACGGCGGCTGCGTTGCAGCCGGCTTTGGGCTCAGCCGAGGTTGATTCCCGATCCGTGGTCGCGCACCCTGCAAGTAGAACGGCCGCAAGAACGATTGCTTTCACGCCAGATCCTCCGTCCGAGTCATCTTGAGCTTTCCGCCGAGCACGCCAAAGCCAAGCCGTCCTTCGACCAGATCGAGCGCATCGCGGCCGAACTGATCAAAGCGCCATCCCTGCAGGATCGCCAGCTGATCACGCTGACCGGCAGCGAGCGCCTCTAGCTCCTCACTGCGCGCCAGAAGCCGTGGCGCGACGTCAATGTCGCGCGCCCGAATCTTCAGCAGGAGTTTCAGCAGATCGGCAACGAGCGCCCCGTCCTTGCCGAGGCCGGGCTTGCGATCCTCGCGCGGCGGCATTTCATCTGCCGACAACGGCTCCGCGGCTTCGATCGCGGCCATCAGCCGTTTGCCGATGTCGTTCGATGCCCATGTTGCGGAGAGGCCCCGCACCTTGGCAAGATCGGCCTGTTTGCGCGGCGGATGGCCGGCGATGTCCGCAATCGTCTCGTCCTTGACGATGCGGCCACGCGGCAGATCCTTTGCGCGCGCCTCCACCTCACGCCACCGGGCGATCGCCTTCAGGCGGCCAAGCACGTCGGGGCGCCGGCCAGAGATGCGCACGCGCTTCCATGCGAGATCGGGATCGTTGGCGTAATTGGCGGGATCGGAAATCCGCTCCATCTCCTGATCAAGCCACTGGCCACGATTGGTCTTCTTTAGACGCTCCAGCATGCGCGGGAAGATCGCGGAGAGGTGAGTGACATCGCCGATCGCGTAATCGACCTGTCGCTGATCCAAGGGGCGACGCGACCAATCGGTGAACCGCGCGCCCTTGTCGACCTGAATACCCAGCCAGCTATCGACCAGGTTCGAATACCCGATCTGCTCACCCTGCCCGAGCGCCATTGCCGCGACTTGCGTGTCGAACATGGGGTAAGGCGTCTTGCCGGTGAGATTGTAGATAATCTCGATGTCTTGGCCGCCGGCGTGGAAGACTTTCAACACATCATCGTTGTTGACCAGGAGATCGAGCAACGGTTGCAGATCAAGACCGGGTGCCTTCGGGTCGATCGCGGCCGCTTCCTCGGTGTCGGCGATCTGGATCAGGCAGAGTTCCGGCCAGTACGTGTTCTCCCGCATGAACTCGGTATCAACGCACACAAAGGGGGCGTCGGCGAGACGGGCGCACAGATTGGCGAGCGTGGCGCTGTCGGTGATAAGCGGGTGAACGTGCATAAGCGGCGCCCCATAGACCCGTGTGGGCGGGTTGACAAAGAGGGGATGGAAGGGGAGGGGCGCGATCTATCGCCTTGCCCGTTGTTCCGACACCCGTTGGTGCTTCGTGGCGGAGAGCGCCACCCTTGCTGCACGAGACTCCGGCCGCCCGCCGGGGTGACGAGAGAAACGAAACATGCACGCTTATCGTTCGCACACTTGTGCCGCGCTTACCGCCGCTGATGTCGGAGCCGAGGTCCGCCTGTCGGGCTGGATCCACCGCAAGCGCGATCACGGCGGCGTGCTCTTCGTCGATCTGCGGGATCATTATGGCATCACGCAGATCGTGGCGGACACCGATTCGCCCGCACTGCCGATACTGGAGTCGCTTCGGGCCGAATCGGTGATCACGATCGATGGGGTCGTGAAAGCTCGCTCGGAAGGCACCGTGAACGCAAATCTCGCTACTGGCGAGATCGAGGTGTTCGCGCGCGGCGTTACCGTGCAGAGCCAGGCGCAGGAACTGCCGATGCCTGTCGCCGGCGAGCAGGACTATCCAGAGGACATTCGCCTTCGCTATCGCTTCCTCGATCTCCGTCGCGAAAAGCTGCACGCCAACATCATGCTGCGGTCGAGCGTCATTTCCTCGATCCGTCGCCGGATGGTCGACCAGGGCTTTACCGAATTCCAGACGCCGATCCTCACGGCTTCCTCGCCGGAGGGCGCGCGCGATTATCTCGTGCCCAGCCGTGTCCACCCCGGCAAGTTCTACGCGCTGCCGCAGGCGCCGCAGATGTTCAAGCAGCTGCTCATGGTGGCTGGCTTTGATCGCTATTTTCAGATCGCGCCGTGCTTCCGCGACGAGGACGCGCGCGCCGATCGCTCGCCCGGTGAATTCTACCAGCTCGACTTCGAGATGAGCTACGTCACGCAGGAAGACGTGTTCGCGGCGATTGAGCCGGTTTTGCACGGCGTCTTCGAGGAGTTCGCCAACTGGCAGGGCAAAGGCCGCACGGTGAGCCCGCTGCCGTTCAAGCGCATTCCTTATCGTGAATCGATGCTTAAGTTCGGCAACGACAAGCCGGACCTGCGCAATCCGCTGATCATCTCTGACGTGAGCGGCTTCTTCTCGGGCTCGGGCTTCGGCCGGTTCGCTTCGATCGTGGAAGCAGGCGATGTGGTGCGCGCGATCCCAGCACCGAACACCGCGGACAAGAGCCGCAAGTTCTTCGACGACATGAACGCCTGGGCGCAATCCGAGGGGTTCGCGGGCCTGGGCTATGCCAGCCGCAAGGGCGGCGAATTCGGCGGGCCGATCGCCAAAAACCACGGTGACATCGGCATGCGTGAACTTGCCGAAGCGCTGGGGCTTGGGCCAGATGATGGCGTGTTCTTCGCGGCCGGCAAGAAAGCGCAGGCCGCGAAGCTCGCGGGGCTTGCCCGTACCCGGGTCGCCGAGCAGCTGGGTCTGATCGACACGAACCGCTTCGAGTTCTGCTGGATCGTCGACTTCCCGATGTTCGAGTATGACGAAGAGGCGAAGAAGGTCGATTTCAGCCACAATCCGTTCAGCATGCCGCAGGGCGAGATGGAGGCGCTGGAGACCAAGGATCCGCTCGATATCCTGGCCTATCAGTACGACATCGTCTGCAACGGCATCGAGCTGTCATCCGGCGCGATCCGGAACCACCGGCCCGAGATCATGTACAAGGCATTCGAGATCGCCGGGTACAGCCAGCAGGATGTCGACACCAACTTTGCCGGAATGATCAACGCGTTCAAATATGGCGCCCCGCCGCACGGCGGCTCCGCACCGGGCATCGATCGCATCGTGATGCTGCTGGCGGACGAGCCGAACATCCGCGAAGTGATTGTCTTCCCCATGACGCAAAAGGCCGAAGACCTGATGATGGGTGCGCCGAACTTCGCCACCGCGAAGCAATTGCGGGAGCTCAACATCCGGGTGACGGCAGAGCAGCCGAAGGACGTCGCCAAAGCGGTTGCACCCGACGCGGGCTGAAGCTCGGGAACTCGGCGGCGACGCATGCGCTAAGCCAAAATGTCGCTTACCGCATCGCGCGCCGCCCTGCTTCACATTGCCTTGCAGGATCTGCGCGCTGGCAAGCAGTTGCTGGTCGAGCGCCTGCCGCCGCTGGCCCACGCTGCGACGGACAGCGGGTTACGGGATGTGATTGAGCGCGACAGCGTCAACGCTCGGCACCATGCCGCGCGGCTAGACGATATGTCAGACCTTCAGGGAGCGCCGGCCAACCTGTGGATGAGCGGGATCCTGGACGACGCCGACCGGGACGCCCGCAGCCATCAGCGGGGCCCGATCCGCGACATCGCGCTGATCGGCGCATTGCGCAAAGCGAAGGCGGCCGAGATCGTCTCGATAGAGACGGCGATGGCGCTGGCTGGGAGCGAATCGCCGGCGATGTTGCCCGCGCTCTCCGCCAATTACGCGGAGGATCGCGCCATCGAAGCGCAACTTGCACAATTGCTCGCCGGGATCGCGGGCCCCGTATCGGCCGCGTGAGCGCACAATTCGGCCGCGGCACGGTATGCGGCGGTCAGTCCGCTGGAGAAAAACGGCCTTCTTCGTTCATGACCCAGAGCACGCCCTCTTTGATCGAGAACCATGCCCCGTGCAGCGTCAGCTGCCCCACCGATTCCGCCTCCTGAACGAAGGGGAAGGTGCGCAAATTGGCGAGGCTGACCCGAACGGTTTCAAGCTCCAGGGCGCGCGCCGCGTCGTCGCCGGTGCCATGTTCGGCCATCACGCGGTCGCGTGCTTCGTCGAGCAGATCGATCCAGTGGGCGATGAACCCGCCTTCGCCCGGGGTTGAGTCGACGAAGCGGCTCGTCAGCGACGCGTGCACGCCGCCGCACATCCCATGGCCCATTACGACCACTTCCTGAACTTTCAGCTGCGTGACGGCGAATTCAAGCGCCGCTGAGACGCCATGGCGACCGCCGCCAGTTTCGAATGGGGGCACGAGGTTCGCCACGTTCCGTACCACGAAGATTTCGCCGGGCGACGTGTCGAAAACGGTTGCCGGGTCGGCGCGGCTGTCGGAGCAGGCGATCACCATGACCTTGGGCGACTGCCCCTCTGCCAGGTTTGCCCACCGTTCGCGTTCCTGTGCCCAGCCATGTTCGCGGAAGCGGCTGTAGCCGGCTACAAGATCGGAGAAGACGGTCATCAACGCCCTATACGCGTTGTTTCAGCCGCTGCCAGTCGCTATCTCGCACTGCGACATGACCGAGATACTTCCGCTCGCTAGGCCCGAACGCGCCCGCAAACCAGATTGGATCCGGGTAAAGGCGCCCTCATCCGTCGGGTTTACCGAAACCAAGCAGCTGATGCGCCGCCTCAACCTCGCCACCGTGTGCGAGGAAGCGGCGTGCCCGAACATCGGTGAATGCTGGACGAAAAAGCATGCCACGGTGATGATCCTGGGGGACACCTGCACACGGGCCTGCGCCTTTTGCAACGTGAAGACGGGGATGCCGCGTGCCGTCGATCCGCTGGAGCCGGAGCATGTCGCGGTCGCGGCGGCCGAGATGGGCCTGCAGCATATCGTGATCACCTCCGTTGACCGCGACGACCTGCCGGATGGCGGCGCGTCTCAGTTCGTGAAGGTGATCGAGGCGCTGCGGCGGAACACGCCAACGACCACGATTGAGATTCTGACACCGGATTTTCGCAACAAGACGCAAGCGGCGGTGGAGTCGATCGTTGCGGCGCGCCCCGACGTGTACAATCACAATCTGGAAACGGTGCCGCGGCTGTACCCGACCATTCGACCGGGCGCGCGCTATTACGCGTCGCTTCGCCTGCTGGAGAGCGTGAAGCGGCATGACCCTTCCATCTTTACCAAGTCGGGCGTGATGCTCGGGTTGGGCGAGGAGCGGCTGGAAATCCACCAGGTGATGGACGACATGCGCTCGGCCGACATCGACTTCCTGACGATGGGCCAATATCTCCAGCCCACCCCGCGCCACGCAAAGGTCGCCGAGTTCGTCACGCCAAAGGCGTTTGATGCTTATGCCGCGATCGCCCGGGCCAAAGGCTTTCTGCTGGTCGCCTCGTCCCCGTTAACCCGCTCGAGCTATCACGCGGGCGATGATTTCGCGAGGCTGCGGGCAGCACGTGAGGCGCAGCTTGCCAAAGCATAGCGAAACGAGGGCGATGCCCTACACGCCGGAACAGATGTTCGATCTGGTTGCTGATGTGAAGGCGTATCAGGAGTTCCTTCCCTGGGTGATCGCCATGCGCGTGCGCCAGGACGGGCCGGAAGAAACGGTGGCCGACATGATCGTCGGCTTCAAGGGGCTGCGCGAGACGTTTACCTCAAGGGTCCAGAAGCAGCGGCCGGGTCAAATCCACGTCGATTACATCGATGGACCTTTGAAGTACCTGCACAACGAATGGCGTTTCCGGCCGGATGGCGGCGGGTGCCTTGTCGACTTTTCGGTCGACTTCCAGTTCAAGAACCGAATGTTCGAGATGCTGGCAGGCCAGGTGTTCACCATGGCGCTGCGCAAGATGATCGGCGCATTCGAAGAGCGTGCGCGCAAGCTTTACGGCGCGGGCGGCTCCTCCGCCGGCGGGGGCATCAGCAAGTCGAGCGCGCACAGCGCCGCCTGAAGGCGGATGCCGGCCCGACCGAGATCGCCGAACTCGCGGCGATCCGCCACGACATTGGCGGGATCTCCGCCGCGTTCGGCCCGCGCGAACACCACGGTCCCGACCGGCTTCTTTGCGCTGCCGCCGCCGGGCCCTGCGATCCCGGTGATGGCCACTGCAACATCGGCAGTGGTCACTTCCAGGGCGCCCTGCGCCATGCTCCAGGCCGTCGCGATGGAGACCGCGCCGAAGGTTTCGATGACGTCCCCTGACACATGCAGGAGCCCCATCTTTGCCTCGTTCGCATAGCTGACGATCGACGCTTCCAGCACGTCGGAAGACCCAGCAATCTCGGTGAGGGCGGCCGCGACCAAGCCGCCGGTGCAGCTTTCGGCAACCGCAATCCGGCGGCCAGCAGCCCGATTGGCCTCGATCACCCGCGTCGCCGATGCGACCAATGCTTCAGGAAGCAAGCTGTCGCTCACGAGCGGGGCGCCGAGCACACGGGCAGATCGGGTACGTCGCGCACGGCAGCAACGCCGCGCGCCTTTTCGGCTTTCAGGTGCTGAAGACTGGTCACCACGATCCCTGCAGTGTTGCGCGGCGGCAGCGGCTCGAGCAGCGTAGCCAGCCGGTCTATGGTGCCGCAGTCAGAGGGCTGCACCCGCCCGACGATCAGCGGCGCGATCAGGGACGTGATCAGCGGACGCGCAAAGTCGGACTGAAGCAACAGCATGGAGAGGCGCGGATCACTCAGCTTCGCGAGCGCCGCCCGCGCCGCCGGCCATGCGCGGTCCGCCTCCACCTGATACCGGCTGATGAACGGGCCCGAGGTGCGGCGAACAAGGCTGCGCGCGGGGAGGGTGGTGCAAACGCGTCCGGTTTCGAGAATGATGTCAGGGAAGGCGACTAGCGTGATCGACTCGGCCTCCGACGTCGTCAGGCACGGCGTTTGGGCGAGCGCGGCGCTTGGCATTCCCAGCACGGCAAGAACGGCTAACATGCGCTTCATACGCGTACTCCCGGCAGACGAATGGTGGCCGCTGCTTGCGCCGCAATGCCCTCGCTTCGTCCGGTAAACCCCAGCCGCTCTGTTGTTGTTGCTTTCACACTGATGCGATCGGGCGAGAGGCGTAGAAGTTCCGCGATCCTTATGCGGATGGCTTCACGATGCGGGCCGATCTTCGGCGCTTCGCAGATGATGGTCAGGTCAACGAAGGTGATCTGACCGCCTTTCGCCGCGATAAGCCCGGCCGCATGCTGCAGGAACTGCCCGGATTCGGCGCCGCGCCATTGTGGATCGCTGGGCGGGAAGTGAAGGCCGATGTCACCCGCCGCGATGGTGCCGAGCAGGGCGTCCGTCAGTGCGTGGAGCGCAACATCGGCATCGCTGTGGCCGGAGAGCCCGTGCGTGTGCGGGATGCGCACGCCGCCGAGCCAAAGCTCTTCGTCCTCGGCCAGGCGGTGGACGTCATAGCCGGTCGCGGTGCGCGTTTCCCAGCCGATCCGTGCTTCGGCCGCGGAGAGATCTCCAGCCCAGGTCACCTTCTCAAGCATCGCATCGCCCTGCACGAGTGCCACCGATCCGCCAAGAACGCGAACCATTTGCGCGTCATCGGTTGCTTCGTCACCTGACCAGTCCGCGTGCGCACGGCGGACGGTGGCGAAGCGGAACGCCTGCGGCGTCTGAACGCGGGAAAGACCGTCGCGCGGCACGTTGGCGCCATTCGCCGCCACCAGCGTGTCCGCAACCGGCAGCACGGGAACGGCACCGTCGGCCTCATCCAGCGCCGCGAGGAGGCGATCTATGACGTCGGCAGAAATAAATGGCCGCGCCGCATCGTGGATCAGGATGCGATCGGCCTCTCGCAGCGCGTCCAGACCCCGACGCACCGATTCCCGCCGTGTTGCGCCGCCAATCGTGGATCGGGCGCCGGGCAGGGCGGATCGGAGCAACGGCTCATGGCCCTCCCCGACGACCACGAGCACCTCGTCGATCGCCGGATGCGCCAACAGAGCGGCGTAGCTCCACGCCAGCATCGGTCGGCCAGCAAGAGGGGCGAACTGCTTGGGCAGTGCGCCGCCCATGCGCTCTCCCTTTCCAGCAGCCACAATCAGCGCAACGGTCTTCATCGGCGCGCCCGTAGCGGGATCGGACGCGCCTTGCCAGCGCTGCCGTCATCGCTTACCTGCCTGTTTTTCAGGCAAACGGTTTGATGCGCACGCTCGCCCCCATTGAGATTGGCCCGGTACGGATCGATGAACCGGTGGTTCTCGCCCCCATGACGGGCGTCACCGATCAACCGTTTCGGACGCTGGTGCGGCGCTATGGGTCCGGCCTTAACGTCACGGAGATGATCGCCAGCCAGGCGGCGATCCGTGAAACACGCCAGTCTATTCAGAAGGCGGCCTGGCATCTGTCCGAAGAGCCGGTTTCCATGCAGCTCGTTGGCTGCACGCCGTATGAAATGGCCGAGGCAGCGAAGCTGGCCGAGGAAAAAGGCGCGGCGATCATCGACATCAACATGGGATGTCCGGTGCGCAAGGTGACGAGCGGCGACGCCGGGTCGGCCCTGATGCGGGATCTGAAGAATGCCGGCGCGATCATCGACGCGGTGGTGAAGGCGGTGGCGGCACCCGTCACCGTGAAGATGCGGATCGGATGGTGCCACGATAGCCTGAACGCGCCGGAGCTTGCGCGCATCGCTGAGGATCTCGGCGCCAAGATGGTGACGGTGCACGGGCGTACGCGCAATCAGATGTACAAGGGCTCGGCAGACTGGCGCTTCGTTCAGCGGGTGAAGGAAGCCGTGACCGTGCCGGTTATCGTCAACGGCGATATCTGCTCCGTCGAGGACGCCCAGGCGGCTCTGGAGCATTCGGGCGCCGATGGCGTGATGATCGGCCGCGGGGCTTATGGCCGGCCGTGGCTGCTGGGTCAGGTAATGGACGCGCTTTCCGGGCGGCCGATCCGGGACGAGCCTTCGCTTAACGAACAATATCATGTGATTGTCGAGCATTACGAGGCGATGCTAAGCCACTATGGCACGCTGACCGGCGTCAACATGGCACGCAAGCACATCGGCTGGTACACCAAGGGCATTCACGGCTCGGCCGAGTTCCGCAACGCCGTGAACAAGGAGCCCGACGCGAAGGTGGTGCTCAGCATGCTAGCCGACTTCTACGCGCCGTATCGGAGCCGCGTGGCGGCCTGATGCTGAGCCGGCGCGGCCCCGAAGCGGCGGAACTGCTGGGGGCGCTTCCCGTCGCGTTGATGGTTGTTGATGCCGAGGGTCGCATCGCGCAGGCCAATGCGGAATGCGAATTGTTGCTGAACCTGTCGGAACGCGCCATGCGCGGCCGGTCGATTGGCGACATTCTCGCGCTGCCGAAGGAAGCCGTGGGGCAGGACGGACGGGCGTTCACCGCTTTTGATCTGGCACTGGAGACGGCGCGCGGGCACCGGCTGCGCGTCGATCTTGCCGCGGTCGAACTGGTCGACCATCCCGGCTGGCGCATGATCACACTGCACAATGCGGCAAGCTCGCGCCGGTTGGGCGTCTCCGCCGATCGTGCCGCAGCCGCCCGCTCCGCCGTGGGCGCGGCTGCCATGCTGGCGCATGAAATCAAGAACCCGTTGTCCAGCATTCGCGGCGCCGCCCAGTTGATCGCCGATGGGGTGGATGCGCATGGCATGACGAAGCTCGTCATCGATGAGGTCGACCGTATCACCGCGCTGATCGACCGCATGGAGGACTTCACGGACACGCGCCCGCTCGCGGTCGAGCCGCTGAACATCTATCCGCTGCTGGCGCATGCACGGGACGCGGCGCTGGCGGGTTTTGCGCGGGGCATTGCGATCGAGGAGCGGTTTGACCCGTCGCTGCCGCGCGTCCTCGCCAACCGGGACGCCTTGCTTCAGGTGCTGATCAATCTGATGAAAAATGCTGCCACCGCTTTAGGTGATCGCGGCGAGCGGCGGATTACGCTGACGACATCATACCGGCACGGCATGTCGATCGCCCCGGCGCCAGGGCGGCCCCGCCTGCCATTGCCGATCGAGATTTGCGTCGTTGATACCGGGCCGGGCGCCCCGGAAGACATAGCGGAGCATCTGTTCGACCCCTTTGTGTCCAGTCGGCCGGAGGGGAAGGGGCTTGGCCTCGCACTCGTGGACAAGCTGGTGCGCGACATGGGCGGAATCGTGCAATATTCGCGCGAGGGCACACCAAATGAGACGGTTTTCCGCATCCTCCTGCCGCGGGCACCGCAAGGGTGAGCGGTGGTAACGTCCTGCTCGTCGACGACGATGATGCTATCCGCACCGTAGTTGCGCACGCACTTCGCCGCGCGGGCCATCGCGTGCGGACCGCCGCTTGTGTCGCCGATCTGGACCGTGAGCTTCAACAGGGCCTGCCCGACGTGTTGCTTACCGACGTGGTGCTGCCGGACGGGGACGGGATCGAGATCGCGGCGCGGCTGAATGCAGCATCGCCGGAAGTGCCGGTGATCGTTCTGTCGGCGCGCAACACGTTGACGACCGCGGTTCGGGCCAATGAGGCCGGGGCGTATGATTACCTGCCCAAGCCATTCGACCTCGACACGCTGACCCGGACGGTAGCCGCAGCCCTGGACCGCCGCGGTGCGAAGCTGCCCGTGCACGTGGAGGAGGAGGACAAGAGCCTTCCGCTGATCGGGCGCTCGCCCGCGATGCAGGAGGTCTATCGCGTGATCGCCCGGGTTGTTTCCAACGACCTCACGGTGCTCGTTTCGGGCGAATCGGGCACGGGCAAGGAACTGGTCGCGCGGGCGATCCATGATCTCGGACACCGTCGTTCGGCGCCATTCATCGCGATCAACATGGCGGCCATCCCGCGCGAGCTGATCGAGGCCGAATTGTTCGGGCATGAGCGCGGCGCCTTTACCGGCGCGGCGCAGCGGACGGCCGGTCGCTTCGAGCAAGCAGCGGGAGGAACGCTTTTCCTGGACGAGATCGGGGACATGCCGATCGAAGCACAGACGCGCTTGCTGCGTGTCCTGCAATCGGGCGAGTTCACCACGGTGGGCGGTGCCCGCACGATCAGGGCTGATGTGCGCATCGTTGCCGCGACGAACCGCGAACTTCAGCAAGCGGTTGCCACCGGGCAATTCCGCGAAGACCTATATTACCGCCTCAACGTGGTGCCGGTCGCCCTACCGGCGCTGCGTGAACGACGCGGCGATATCGCCATGCTGGCGCGGCACTTCTTGGAACGGGCCGCTGAGTCCGGGCTGCCGCGCAAGATGCTCGATGATGATGCGGTGACATTGCTGGAACAGCACGACTGGCCGGGCAATGTGCGGCAGCTGGAAAATTTGATGCGGCGCCTTGCCGCTTTGTCTCGTGACGATCGGATCTCCGCGCCCGAGATCGCGGCCATGCTCGGCTCGGGCCATCAACCGCCATCCCCGCTGCAGGATGTCGGGCTGGACGCAGCCGTGCGCACTTACCTCGACAGGCTGGCGATGTCCGAGCCGGCGGTGATGGATAACGGCACGCTGTACGATCGGCTGCTTGCCGAAGTCGAACGGCCGCTGATCGAGGCGATGCTGGCACGGCATGGTGGCAACCAGTTGCGCGCTGCCCGGGCAATCGGGCTGAACCGCAACACGCTTCGGAAGCGGCTGGATATGCTCGGCATCGATCCAGGACTGCGACCGCCCGCGCACGACATGCGGTGAATACCGCATTTATGTGTTTTCTCTGCAACACTCTTGTTGTAGCCTTGCTTCGATGAACGCCGGTTCGGCACCAGCGATTGACCCAGCCGCCGCGCCGCAGCGCTTGACGGTCACACCTGCCATCGAGGCCGGGGTTCTCGTGATCGCCGTCGCGATCGCATTGGCGACCTATTATGTGATCGCGCACACGGGCCGACCCGAGGGGCTGATCGCACCCGGTGTGATCGCGCTGCTGCTCGTTGCCAATCTCGTGCCGGGCGTGGCGCTGATGATGCTGCTGGGCAGGCGGATCGCGCGCCGGCGCGCGGCGCGCTCCCCGGTCGGGGGTGAGGGTCGGCTGCACGTTCGCCTCGTTGCGCTGTTTTCCAGCGTTGCTGCAGTGCCGATGGTTCTTGTTACCATCGCCGCCTCGCTGCTGTTCCAATATGGCGTGCAATTCTGGTATTCGGATCGCGCGCGCGGCGTGTTCGAAAACGCAACCTCACTGACCAGAACGTCCTACAATCAGATCCTCCAGCGGTGGGAAGAAGCCACCGTCACCATGGCCACCGACGTGAGCCGTGAGTTGGAGGAACGCGCGATCGATGATCCGCAGTTCGGCGCTTTCTTATTTCAGCAGACGTATTTCCGTAGCTTGTCGGAAGCGCTGTTGTTTCAAGTTTCGCAGAACGGCGAGTTACAGACGCTCGCTTTCGTTAACCCGTACGATCTTGATCTCGCACGGCAAGTGTCCGCCGATGCGGTGAAGCAACTCAGGCGCGGACAGCGCAGCGTGGTGACGGTTACGGGCGATCGTATCCAGACCGTTACTCGGCTTCCCGGATCGGACAGGGTGTATCTCTATGCTGCGCGAGTTACGAACCCGAAGGAGATGACGACCCAGACGCAGCGGGCAGAAGGCGCTCTGGCGAATTACCGGAGCCTGCTGGTCCGCGCGCGAACGCTGCAACTCCAGTTCAACGCTGCGTTGCTCCTGTTGTCGCTCCTGATCGTCGGCGTGGCGGTTTGGATTGCACTCGCGGTCGCTGACCGGTTGGTGCGTCCCGTCGCGGAGCTCGTCGATGCGGCGCGTCGCGTTGAGCGCGGGGACTTGGCGGCAAGGGTGCCGGAAACACGGGCGCGTGATGAAGTCGGCACGCTTTCCAATACCTTCAACCGCATGACCGAGCGGCTGGAGGAGCAGAATACCGCATTGGTCACGGCGAATTCGCAGCTCGATAACAGGCGCGCGCTGATCGAGGCGGTGATGTCCGGCGTGTCGGCTGGCGTGATCTCGATCGCACCCGACCGGACTATCCGGTTGATCAACAGCTCCGCGCAATCACTGCTGGGATTGTCCGATACCCCGACCGGGCGACCGCTCGCGATGGTGGCGCCCGAGTTGGATGCGCTGCTTGAGGGGACGGCGCGTGAGGCCATCATTCAGTTGAACGCAGCTGGGGAAGCCAGGACGCTTGCCGTGCGGATCGCGCGCGACGGAACCGGCCCGATCCTGACGTTCGACGATATCACTCAGCAGCTGCTCGATCAACGGCGGGCCGCCTGGTCCGACGTCGCCCGTCGGATCGCGCACGAGATCAAGAACCCGCTTACGCCCATTCAACTCGCCGCCGAGCGGCTGCAACGGCGATATGGCGCGAAGGTGGAGGAGGGAGACACGACCTTCGCCCGGCTTACCGAGACCATTGTTCGTCAGGTGGGCGACCTGCGTCGCATGGTGGATGAGTTCTCCTCGTTTGCACGAATGCCGAAGCCGGAGTTTCGCGAGGAAGCGTTGGTCGACGTCGCGCGCCAGACGATGTTCCTCCACGAAGTCGCACATGCCGCCATTCGCTTCGAAATGCGCCATGACGAGCCCGGCCCGACATTGGTCTGCGACCGTCGCCAGATCGGCCAGGCGCTCACCAATATCGTCAAGAACGCCGTGGAGGCGATCGAAGCCACCGGCCGCGGTGGAGGAGAAATCCTGATGGAAGTGGCTGAGGCAGGCGGGCGCGCGGTGATCACGGTGGCCGACGACGGGGTAGGCCTGCCCGCCGAGCGAGATCGGATCGTTGAACCTTATATGACCACGCGCGCGCGCGGTACCGGGCTCGGCCTCGCGATCGTCAAGAAGATCGTGGAGGAACATTTCGGAACGATTTCGTTCGCCGACCGTCCCGGTGGCGGAACGCTTGTAACGATGACTTTCGACGCAACCATGCTGGGCGGCCTGACCGGCCAGGATAACGACGCCAGCAACAACGACGGCGGGGAGCTCGCCGCTCTCACGCGAAATCGGACCGCATAATCATGGCGCTAGACATTCTTGTCGTCGACGACGAACTCGACATTCGCGAATTGGTATCCGGCGTCCTTGAAGACGAAGGATATGAGGCGCGCACGGCTGCCGACAGCGATGCTACCCTGGAAGCAATCGCGGCACGCCGTCCCAGCCTGGTCATTCTAGATGTATGGCTGCAGGGCTCGAGGCTGGACGGGCTTGAGCTTCTGGCGGAAATTAAGCGGCGCGACCCGTCGATCGCGGTGCTGGTTATTTCCGGACACGGCAACCTCGACACCGCCGTTGCGGCGATACGGCAGGGGGCGGCGGACTTCATCGAGAAGCCGTTCCAAGCCGAGCGCTTGCTGCTGATGGTGGAGCGCGCCACGGAAACTGAGCGTCTGCGGCGTGAGGTGGCGAGCCTGCGCGTTTCTGCCGGACGCGATACGGACCTGACCGGCAGCTCGGGCGCGATCAACACGGTGCGCGCGACGTTGAAGCGGGTCGCGGCGACGGGCAGCCGCGTGATGATCGTCGGCCCCGCCGGCGTCGGCAAGGAAGTGGCGGCGCGGCTGCTTCATGGGTGGAGCCAGCGCGCGAGCAGCCCTTTTGTCGTAGTCAGCGCGGCGAACATGACGCCGGAACGCGTGGAGGAGGAGCTTTTCGGCGTAGAGGAGGGTGGCGATCTGGTCCGCCCCGGCCTGCTCGAGCAGGCGCATGGCGGGACGCTCTTCCTCGACGAGATCGCCGATATGCCGATCACGACGCAAGGCAGGATCCTCCGCGTCCTAACCGATCAAAGCTTCACGCGCGTGGGTGGCACCAGGATCGTGAAAGTGGATGTGCGCGTGGTCTCGGCGACCGGCCGTGACCTGACGCAGGAGATTGCCGAGGGTCGCTTCCGGGAAGATTTGTACTACCGGCTCAACGTGGTGCCTGTCTCCATCCCGCCCTTGTCCGAGCGACGTGAAGACATTCCAGCGTTGGTGGAGCATTTCGTCGCTCATTATGCCGCCGAACGACGGGTGAGCACGCCGGAAGTGGCAACGGATGCCATGGTGGCGCTGCAATCCTTCGATTGGCCCGGAAACGTACGCCAGCTGCGCAACGTGGTGGAGCGAACGATCATTCTTGCGCCCGGTGACCGGATCAGCCGCATCGACGTGGATCTGCTACCGCAGGAGGTGCTGGGCGATCAGGGCGGCGGCGGCGGTGCGAACGCCATCATGGGGGCGCCGCTGCGCGAAGCACGCGAGACGTTCGAACGCGAATACCTCAAGGTTCAGATACGTCGGTTCTCCGGCAACATCTCGCGCACGGCGACCTTTATCGGGATGGAGCGTTCCGCGCTTCATCGAAAGCTGAAATTGCTCGGCATTACGGAGACCAAGGACGATTGATCCGCTGGACCATTGGCGAGGCGCTTCCTACATGACCCTTCGCGAGCGGCACTAGCCGCAATCCGACGCCGGGCACCGGCGCATCGCGGAGCAAACTCCGCCAAAAAACGAAAGGGCATCGTCCTATGGCCGACAAGCAAAGCTCCTTACAGGATCTGTTCCTCAACGCACTCCGCAAGTCCAAGACGCCGGTTACCCTGTTCCTGGTGAAAGGTGTGAAGCTGCAGGGGATCGTAACCTGGTTTGATAACTTCTCCGTGCTCCTGCGTCGGGACGGGCAGAGCCAGCTGATCTATAAGCATGCCATCTCGACGATCATGCCCGGGGCTCAGGTCGACGTACATGCCATTGTCGATCAGCTGGGCGAACAGAGCCGTAAACAGCCGCTGCTGCAGGAAATCTTCCTGAACGCCGTTCGCAAGTCGGAAGACTCAGTCACCATGTTCCTCGTGAACGGTGTCATGCTTCAGGGCCAAATCGCGGCCTTTGATCTTTTTTGCATGTTGCTTCAACGTGATGGCACGTCGCAGCTCGTGTACAAGCACGCGGTCTCCACGATCCAGCCGGCCCGGCCGCTGAATCTGTCGGATGATGCTGCGGGTTCGGAGGACGATTGACCACCGGCTTTGATCGCGATCGTGAGGAGTTCGCGCGTGGCGCGCGCGCGATCGTAGTATATCCCGATCTTGGCGGTTCCTCCCGCGATGCTGACGCACGGCTGGAGGAAACCGCCGGCCTCGCTGCGGCCATCGGCGTTGAAGTGGTCGAACGGCAGGCAGTGCGGGTTCGCACCCCGCGTGCGGCTACGCTGATCGGCTCCGGCCAGATCGAGCAGCTTGCCGTGTTGGGGCGGCAGGATGAAGCCTCGCTGTTCGTGTTCGATGCCTCGCTGTCGCCAATCCAGCAGCGCAATCTAGAGACGGCGCTCGAAGCAAAGGTGATCGATCGCACGGGTCTGATCCTGGAGATCTTCGGTGAGCGCGCGGCCACGGCCGAGGGCAGGCTCCAGGTCGAACTAGCGCATCTCGATTATCAGGCGGGTCGGTTGGTCCGTAGCTGGACCCACCTCGAGCGGCAGCGCGGCGGCTTCGGCTTTCTAGGCGGTCCGGGCGAAACCCAGATCGAGGCGGATCGTCGCTTGATCCGGGACCGGATGGCGCGACTCCGGCGCGAACTGGATCAAGTCACCCGTACGCGCGGGCTCCATCGCGAGCGACGGCAACGTGCGCCGTGGCCGGTGATAGCGCTGGTGGGGTATACGAACGCGGGAAAGTCCACGCTCTTCAACCGTTTGACCGGGGCTCATGTCATGGCGGAGAACCTCCTCTTCGCGACATTGGACCCGACCCTTCGGCAAATCAGCCTGCCGGGGATCGACAAGGCGATCCTGTCGGACACCGTGGGCTTCGTCTCCGAGCTACCGACCCAGTTGGTAGCCGCGTTCAAGGCGACGCTTGAGGAGGTCATATCGGCGGACCTGCTTGTCCATGTCCGTGATGTTGCGCACCCAGATACGCTCGCACAGAAAGCGGACGTCGAGGCGGTGCTGGCCGAGCTTGGCGTGTCGGAAGCCACCCAGCAGATCGAGGTGTGGAACAAGGTCGATCTCCTTGATCCTGACGCGCGTGAGGAGATGACGAGTGAGGCAGCGCGCCGCGATGATGTGGTCGCGTTATCCGCGCTGAGCGGGGAGGGAACGGAGACGCTCGTTCGTCTGCTCTCCACCCGCCTCACCGAAGGACACAAGCGCTATTCCATCACGCTGGAGCCCGGAGATGGCGCAAGCGCGGCCTGGTTGCACCAGCACGGCGAGGTGCTCGACCGATCGGTCGAAGGCGACAAGGCTGTATATGAAGTGCGAATGTCGCCGACGGATTTTGAGCGCTTTGCCGAAAGCAGGGGAGAAAGCGGGGTCTCCTCTTAGCTGAGCGGGTAAGCGGTGCGTCTCTGGCGAAGACGAGCCGGAAGAGGTGTTAGTGACCCCGCTCAGCGCGCTTCGCGGCAAGCCACAGCTCCTCCTGGTCGGCAAGCTCGCGCCCAGCGATGGACCCGCCAGCCGCCTTTTCCATCGCCGCGAAGCGACGCTCGAACTTCATATTTGCATTTCGTAACGCGGCTTCGGCATCGATGCCGAGGTGACGAGCCCAGTTCACAACCGCAAACAACAGATCGCCGACTTCCTCAGCACGGTCCTGATCGCGGGCGGTCGAAACCTCTTCCAGTTCCTCGTCGATCTTCGCACGAGGCCCAGTTGCATCGGGCCAATCGAACCCCACTCTCGCCGCGCGTTTCTGCAGCTTCTCGGCGCGCAGCAAAGCAGGTAAGCCGCGGGCCACGCCAGCTAGGGCGCCGGACTCGGCTTTGGCGGTGCGCTCCTGCGCTTTGATGACCTCCCACAGGTGGTGACCGCCCTCAGGCGCATCACCGAAAATGTGTGGATGGCGGCGCTCCATTTTGTCGCTGATGGCGGTCGCCACCTCATCGAAGCTGAAGGCGCCAGCTTCCTCCGCCATTCGGCTGTGGAAGACAACCTGGAGTAGCAAGTCGCCCAGCTCATCCTTAAGATCGATCAGATCACCGCGGGCGCACGCATCCGCTACCTCATAGGCCTCCTCGATCGTGTAAGGCGCTATCGTCTCGAACGTCTGCTCGCGATCCCATTCGCAGCCTCGTTCGGGATCACGCAACCGCGCCATGATGGCTTTTAGTCGTTCAAGGGGGGAGCGCTCTTCATGTGACATGTCATACGCCGATAATATGTATTATGTTAAGGCAGGGCCGGATGCGGTGAGCTTCTGACGGTCGATCACTGTTCAACGCCCCAACTGTTCCACATGAGCGCCGCCGCAGTTGCAGCTGCGAAGATCAAGGTCCAAAGCACCGCCAGTTTGGCGATGCGTGTGAATGGCAAGCGACGGGCCACCAAGGCGGATAGCGGCAGGATCAGCATCATCGCCAGCAGGAATACCTCAGGCCCGTTGCTCACAAGGCAAACTCCTGCCCATCATAGGCTGGCTCGACCCCGTCGGGCAGTTCGGCAATCAGCGACGCGTAGTCCATGGAATGATCCATATGGGTCAACGCAGCGTGGCGCGGCGCGAGCTCGGTGACCCATCGAAGCACCTGCGCCAGATGCGGGTGCGTGGGATGTGGCCGCCGACGCAATGCGTCTACAATCCAAAGGTCAAGGCCGCGGTACATCTCGCGCATTGCAACCGACATAGCGCTAATATCAGTGGCATAGCCGAATGCTTTACCATCCGCTTCGAAGCGCAAGCCGGCGGACGTGATCGATCCATGAGGCTGATCAACCACGCTCAGCTTCACCGATCCGATTGTCAGTTCGTCTGGCAACACCTGAAGATCGACCGTGGGCGGATACTCGTCCTTCCCGTGAAACACATAGCCGAACATCGTCTCCAACCGTGCACCGGTGCGCGCGCGCGCAAATCCCCGAACCGGACGTCCAAGTTGATGATACACTTGCCGCAAATCGTCGATCCCGAACACGTGGTCGGCATGCTCATGAGTCCACACGACGGCGTCGATGGTGCCGACGTTTGCCGCCAGTAATTGCTGGCGCATGTCGGGGCCGGTATCGACTAGGATGCGGGTGTCGTCATGCTCCACCAACACGGATACGCGCGTTCGCTGATTTCGGGGCTCGGCCGGATCACAGGCGCCCCAGTCATTGCCGATCCTGGGCACACCGGACGATGTGCCGCAGCCGAGAACCCTGACTCTCACGCGCCGGTCTTGGTGAACAAGGCATGGAAGTTTCTGGCGGTAGCCTCCTGAAGATACTCGACCTTTTCGCCACGAAGTTCTGCCAGGAACGCCGCTGTATCTGCCACGAACGCCGGCTCACCGGTTTTACCCCGATGCGGGACAGGCGCCAGGAACGGTGCATCCGTCTCGACCAACAATCTCTCAATCGGTAGTTGCGATGCGGTCTCCTGTAGATCCCGTGCGTTCTTGAATGTCACGATGCCCGAAATCGAGATGTAGAAGCCGAGGTCGATTGCGACGTCGGAAAAGGCCTTCGTCCCCGTGAAACAGTGGATCACGCCGGTGAAGGCACCCTTCCCCAACTCATCCCTAAGTATTGCCGCGGTATCATCTTCGGCATCGCGCGTGTGAACCACAATGGGAACGCCAGCTTCGCGGGCTGCCGCGATGTGAGCGCGGAAACTTGCCTGTTGCTTACCGCGGTCGGAGTGGTCGTAGAAGTAGTCCAATCCGCTTTCGCCGATACCGACCACGCGCGGATGACGCGCACGCTCCACAAGCCGTACTGTGTCGACATGCGCATGCTGGTCCGCCTCATGCGGGTGGATGCCGACGGTCGCCCAGACGTCTGGCTCACGCTCAGCCGTTGCAAGAACATCGTCCCACTCGCTTTCGCGCGTGGCGATGTTCAGCATTGCCGTCACTCCGCGGGCTCGCGCACGTTGAAGAACCGCCTGCTGTTCCTCCGCCAAGCCCTTGTAATTGAGGTGACAATGGCTGTCGGCAAGCATCAGGCAGTCTCCGCTGGCAACTCGAGGCGCGGGAAGGCTGGGGTTGGTGGCGGCAAGGGTGCGCCGCTTGCGACCCGCCGCGCATACCAGCCATCGTCATCGATCGCGGCATGGTCGCGCTCGTCTTCCGGCACGCCAAGCTGATCCAGGATCGCTCCGGCACCGGCAGGGACGACCGGCAGGATTGCGATGGCGAGGATGCGAATGGCGCGCACCAAGGTGCGGAGCACCGCGTTCATCCGGTCGGGATCAGTCTTGCGCAAGGTCCAGGGCGCTTGCGCATCGATATATTGATTGCAGGCGAACACCCCGCGCATCCAAGCTTCGATCCCCTGACTTAGCATGAGATCACTAAAGGTCTGGTTAAGGCCCGCAACGGCAACGACAACCTCTTCAATCAGAACACCATCAGCATCCTCCGCCCGGCCCGTGTCGGGCAAGGTGCCGAGGTTCTTCGCGATAAACGAGAGCGTGCGCTGCGCGAGATTGCCGAACGCGTTTGCGAGCTCCGCATTGACCCGCGTTACAATGGCTTCCGCGGAATAGCTGCCGTCCTGTCCGAAGCTCACCTCGCGCAGGAGAAAGTAGCGCAGGGCATCGACGCCGAAGGCCGACGCCAGGTCTGCCGGGTCAACGACGTTACCCACGCTCTTGGACATTTTCTCGCCGCGGTGGAGAACGAAGCCGTGCCCGAAGACCGATTGTGGCAGCGGGAGCTGAGCGGAAAGCAGAAATGCCGGCCAGTAAACGGTGTGGAAGCGGACAATGTCCTTGCCGATCAGGTGCAGATCGGCCGGCCAGTGATGCATATCGGCCTCCGGATAGCCCGCCCCGGTCAAGTAGTTCGTCAGTGCGTCGACCCACACGTACATGACGTGGCCGGGGCTGCCCGGAACCGGCACGCCCCAGTCAAAGCTCGTGCGGGAAACGGACAGATCGGACAGCCCGCCTTCGACGAAACGCATGATCTCGTTGCGGCGCGCCTCCGGACGGATGAAGTCGGGATTGGCGCTGTAAAGATCGAGCAACGGCTGCTGATACTTCGAAAGACGGAAGAACCAGGTTTCCTCCGCCGTCCAAGTCACGGGCGTGCCCTGCGGGGAGAGCTTCTCGCCCCCTTCCCCAACGACAAGCTCCTTCTCGTCATAGAAGGCTTCGTCGCGAACCGAGTACCAACCTTCGTAACGGTCGAGGTACAGGTCGCCCGAAGCCTCCATCGCCTGCCAGATCGCCTGGCTGGCGCGATAATGATCCGCATCGGTCGTGCGGATGAACCGGTCATAAGAGATATTGAGAGTGTCGCACATCCTGCGGAAATGAGACGACATTTCCGACGCGAGGTCAGCAACGGGCATGCCGCGGTCCCGCGCGGTTTGCACCATCTTCAGCCCGTGTTCGTCGGTGCCGGTCTGAAAACGCACGTCGCGGCCGGCCTGGCGCTGGAACCGCGCGATGGCGTCGGCAGCGATCGCTTCATAGGCGTGGCCGATGTGCGGCTTGCCGTTGGGATAGCTGATCGCAGTGGTGATGTAGAAGGGTTCGCCCATAGGAGGCCGCCTCTACTATCGTGCGAGCCGCGCGACCACCCCCGCCAGTTCAAACACCGTGGCGCCGGGATCAAGCGACAAGCCGCGGGCGCTGGCCGCGATCCGGCGCACTTCGTCATAGGCGTCCAGCGTCACCCGTAGCGCGGGCCCCGACCGGTATGGCGCCTGCTCGGCAACAAAGGTCGGCACCCGATCGAGGAATGCCTCGTAACGGGGCTGCGCCGCCTTGAGGGACAGCGCGCGCATCAGCTTGACCCGTTCCACGTTGTCTCGATCGCCGTGCTGCGCGATTGTTGCGAGCGCCGCGTCGATCCTATCGAGTTCCAGGCCCGCGAAGCGCAGCGCGCGCCCCGGTGACCCCGCCCCTGCCCGTGCCAGTGTCCCGCGTTCATCATCGCTCGCTTCGGGCAGCAGATCCGCCAGCGCGGCGAGCATCTCGGCACCGTTGAGCGGATCGAACCGAAGGAGACGGCACCGCGACCGGATCGTCGGGAGAAGCCGGCCGGGCGCATGGCTGATCAGCAGGAACACGGTGCCGGCGGGCGGCTCTTCCAAATTCTTCAACAGGGCGTTGGCCCCCGCGCGCTCGAGATCGTCGATCGCGTCGATCAGGACTACGCGGCGCGGCCCCAGCGAAGGCGTTGTCGCAAACAGCGACTGGAGACCTCGAACCTGTGCGATGGTGACGCTGCGCGCTAGGTCACCATCAGGCTTGCCGTCCTTGGGCAAGCGTTCGAGCACGCGAAAGTCCGGGTGTGAGCCGGCCTCGACCAGTGCCCGCGTCCGGTCCGCCCCTAAGTCGCCCGAAGCGCGGGCCAGCAGATCGATCGCCGCCTCACGCGCGAAGCTGCCTTTGCCGATGCCTTGCGGACCGGCGAAGAGCCAGGCGTGGTGCATGGTGCCGCTGGTCACCGCCGCTTGAAAAGCTCCGCGCGCCGCCTCGTTGCCGCGCAGGGCCGTCACGGCAGAAGGTCGCTCAGGTCGGACAGCAAAAGGGCCGTCACGTCCCCGGGAGACCGACCGGCATCGACGATGCGGAAGCGGCCGGGTTCACGAGCGGCATAGGTGCGAAAGGCGCGGCCGACATCGGCATGGAAATGCGCGCTACGCTGCGCGAACCGGTCGGCCCGCTCGCCATCGCGCAGAGCCGCGCGGCGCGCTCCTTCGGCAGCGGGTAGATCGAGGATGAAGGTGCGATCGGGCAGCAGCCCGCGCGACCCGAAGCCGTGCAGCGCCATGATCGACGCATCGTCGATGCCTCCTGCCGCGCCCTGATACGCGCGGGTCGAATCGATGAAGCGATCAGTGATCACCCAGGTCCCCGCCTCGAGCGCCGGCCTGATCACCTTATCGACGTGATCCGACCGGGCGGCGGCGAATAACAGCGCCTCAGCCCGTGCACCCCAGCGGGCGACATCACCCTGCATCAACAGCTCACGGATCGCTTCGGCACCTTCGCTGCCGCCAGGCTCGCGGGTGACTACCACGGACAGCCCACGCGATTCGAGCGCCGCTGCCAGCGCCCGAACCTGCGTCGACTTCCCCGCCCCCTCCCCGCCTTCGAGCGAGAGGAAGCGTCCGCTCATCCGAACAATCCGGTGAGCCCGGTCCACGCCCGCCCAAAGAAGCCGGCTTCCTCAACGTCCTTCTCGGCGACGAGCGGCAGCGTCTGCACTGGCAAGCCCGGTGACGTGATAACGAGATCGGCAACATGCGCGCCGGCCTTGATCGGCGCCTTGATCGGCCCCTGGTACACGACCTTTGCCGTCATTGCAGGCACGGCACCAGACGGCAGGGCGACCTTCAGATCACGCGGCGCGACCAACCCGACCGTGGACGAATCGCCAAGCTGCACGTCGGCATCCGTCACTTTGCGGCCCTGCTTCACGACTGGCTTCGCCTGCCAGGCACGGAAGCCCCAATCCATGAAGCGAACGGATTCGCTGATGCGCTGATTGGAACTGGTAAGGCCGGCGAGCACCATGACAAGGCGGCGACCGTTCTGCTCAGCAGAGCCGGTGAAGCCATAGCCTGCCTCTTCGGTGTGCCCGGTCTTCAGCCCGTCGGCACCGGCGACGCGCCCAAGCAGCGGATCGCGGTTTGCCTGCGTGATCGCGTTACCCGCGCCCAGCGTCTTGCCCCAGGTGAATTCCCGGCGCGAGTAGAATTGCTTGTAGAGGCGGGGGTGATCCTCAATGGTGGAGGCCGCCAGCTTTGCGAGATCACGCGCCGTCACATAGGTGCGGCCGTTGTCTGGCCAGCCATTGGACGTGCCGAAGTTGCTGTTGGCCAGGCCGAGCCTCTTGGCAGCTTCGTTCATCCGCTGCGTGAAGGCTTCTTCGGTGCCGGAGATCCCCTCGGCCAGGACGACGCATGCGTCGTTCCCTGAGAGCACAACGATCCCGTACAGCAGGTTTTCGACCGAGACCCGCTCGCCAGGCGAAAGGAACATGGTCGAGCCCGCCGCTGGGCCGTGCCAGCGCTGCCACGTCTCGGGCCGAACCTCGAACTCCTGATCAAGCTTCAACTCGCCCCGCTTGATGAGATCGAACGCCACATAGGCCGTCATCATCTTGGCCATCGATGCGGGAGGCATGCGACGATCGGCATCCTTCGCGAACAGCACCGCGCCCGAGGACAGATCCTTCATGAAGGCAACGGGGGCGACCGTCTGGAATTGAGGCGCGGAAGCGGCGGAAGGGTAGGCGATCGAAAGGGCGATCGCCGGCACCGCCAGATAGGACAAAAGCTTGGTCATGGACGCTCTACTCGGTGCTTTTCTCAGGGCTGGATAATGATCGTGGCATCGCCATAGCCGCGGCCTTTGGCTGCGTCACGCGCGCGTTGGGCCGAATTCGTGTCTGCGAACGGCCCAAGGCGGACGCGGTGCATTTGACCTGCGCTTTCCACATACCCGCCCAGCGTCTGTGCCAGTGCGCGGGCGCGCGCCGCGTTCGATAGTGCGGCCACCTGCACCAGATACTTGCCCGATGTGGGCTGCCGCGTGACAGCCGCTGGCCGGACGGCCGCCCGGACGGGTGCGGCGGCGGAGCGCTGCGGCGTTCGAGGATCCGTCACGGGTGGCTTTGCGACGGTCGCCGATGGCGGCGACGCAGGTTTCAGCTGTTGCCGTAGTGCCGCCAGCAATGCCGGGGGAGCATCGAGCCGTGTTCCCGCGGGACGACCCGCCTTCAACTCGCCAAGATCGGCCGCACTCGCAACGACGCTGCGGACACGAACGGGAACGTCCGTCTTGCCCGCAAGACTCAGCATCGCGGCGGCGGCGGACGAAAGCTCGATTTCCACCCCATGAGGAGCCGAGTCTGTTCGGCGGTCGATCAGAACGAGGATCGTGCGCCCGGTGTCCAAAGCCGTGACTTCCGCCACGGAGCCGGGCCCAAGCTGGCGATGGCCAGCGACGATCGGACCGGTGCTGGCCGCCGTGTTTCCAGTCATGTTCCCAAGCGGTACGTCGGCCGGCGCTTGTCTTGCCAAACCCACCTGGTCGTAGCGCGAGGTGCCCATACCCGACGTGGCGGCGGGGCCGCTGGGTTGCCCCGCCTCTGGCGGCAGCGGGACCTGCGCCGCCGTTTGAAGCGGCGTCGGCGTGGCATGTGCGGTGGCAACTGCGGCAAGGCCGAGCGCGACCAGCAGCAGCCGCGCGCTATTGCTCCACGGCATCGGCCAGCAGACCCACCGAAAGCGCGTAGAAGTTCGAGCAATTGTAATCCAGGATCACCCGGTAATTGCCGGTCAGGAGATAGCCCGTCTGGCCAGGGCCATCGGGCTCCATCAGCGTCGCCAGCACGTCATCCGCCGGCCAGGCGCGGCCCTGCGGCACGATGCCGAGCGCGCGCCATTCGGCCATGGTTCGCCAGCCGCTGTGCCGCTCGAACACGCGCGGGCAGCGCGGCGAGACCAGGCGGTTCCGCTGGCCCGATCGGTCGAAACCGGACGGGACCGAGACCGCAAGCCCCCAAGGCTGGGTTGGCCGCCAACCAGCGTTGACGAAGTAGTTCGCGATCGAAGCCAGCGTATCCGCCTGGCTGTTCCAGATATCGGCGCGGCCGTCCCCGTCCCCGTCCTTGCCGAGCCGCAGATACATGGATGGAAGGAACTGCGGATTGCCCGTCGCGCCGGCCCAGCTTCCCTTGAGCGTCTCGCGCGGGATGCCGCGCTCCATGATCTTCAGCGTCGCCACGAATTCGCCAGCGAACAGCGAGCGGCGCCGGCCTTCATAGGCCAGCGTGGCGAGGCTGCGCAGGAGATCGAAATTGCCGGTGTAGCTGCCGTAATTGGTTTCATGGCCCCAGATCGCGACCATGATCGACTCGGGCACGCCGGTTTCCGCCTCAACCTGCGCCAGCTTGCTCCTGTTGGCGGCGTAAGCGCTACGCCCGCGGGATATCCGTGCGGCATCCACATGGCGGGCCTTGTACGGCGCGAACGGCGGACTGGTTGTTGACTGCGGATTGCCAGGTTGCGCGCGGTCCAGCTCCACCACGCGGGCGCTGTATGTCAGCGTGGGCAGCACGGCATCGATCGTCGATGGACGCACGCCTTCGCGCAGCGCCTGCGCCCGAAGCTCGGGCAGGTAGGCCTGAAAGCCTGTTTCGTCCTGCGCGGCGGCGGCACCTGCCACGGTGCAGCCCACGAGCGAGGCGACGGCGAGCCGCAAAAAACGAGCGGTGATGTTGAAAACCTTCACCCCCGCTGTGTGACACAGGCGGCCCGTATTCGGAACCGTCAATCATCGACGGGCTTGCACGTATCGCCGCACCGCGCCACAGGGCATCGCAGACGGATGGGTGGCCGAGTGGTTTAAGGCAGCGGTCTTGAAAACCGCCGTGGGTTTGCGCTCACCGTGGGTTCGAATCCCACCCCATCCGCCACACGACACTCGCGTGAGACTGTAGGACACGTTCCGCGAGCTCACCGCCGGACGCGCCTAAGCCCCGTAGGTTGGTGAGCATAGGTGAGTGTCGGTTGTACATCACCTTTGGCGATCCCGCGCTGCCTCACGGTCTTGATGCTGGGTTGTGCCGCTCGATCACAGGTGCGGGCACACGCTTCCCTGCTAGAGGGCGAGCAGTTGTTGCAACAGCTTATCGGCCAACGGCTTGCGCAGGCGGCAGCCGGCGTTGAAGTCGTCGGCCCACATCACATCAGCCGTGACGATGCCGACCAGCGGCAGGGTCAGCCAAATGGTGCTTCCCACGCGCAGCGCGGAATGGGTCTGCATCCGCACGCCGTGAACCGAGATGTCGACGATCTTGCATAATGCGCGCCGAAGCCCGCCCTCGCCGATCGGTACATCAAAAGAAACCGGCGCACGCGGGTTGCGGCGCCGGCTCATTATCTCAGCTGGTTCATATTCCGCCGCGAACATTACGATGACGCTATGACCGCGGTGGTAAACCGGACGTTTACTTGCGAAGCGTGAGCCCGCCGAAACGCTTGTTGAAGCGTGCGACCTGACCACCCTGGTCAAGCATCTGACCGCGACCGCCGGTCCATGCCGGATGCGCGAGCGGATCGATTTCGAGCGTCATCGTGTCGCCTTCCTTGCCCCAGGTGGAGCGGGTTTCGTACACGGTGCCGTCGGTCATCTGCACCTTGATCATGTGGTAGTCGGGGTGGGTATCTTTCTTCACGTCTTCGTCTCCGGAAATGGCTGGTTCCGACCAGCCTGAAGGAAGCGGCGCGCCTAGCAGACGCGCGCGCGCCCTGCAATGCAGAGCTTTTGGCCCAGCCCGGCCGCTCAGGCGGCGGGCGGATCCGCGATCATGGCCGTGAACTCGCACTCGGCGGCCAGTTCATCGCCGATCAGCGCGCGTCCGGCGAACTTGCACACTCTGGAACGCTTCTGAACGAAGGAGACTTCCAGCCGCAGCAGCACGCCAGGCTCCACCGGCTTGCGAAACTTCACCCCGTCGATCGACATGAAGTACACCAGCTTACCGCTGCCGGACAAACCCAGGCTCTCGACCGCGAGGACGCCGGCGGCTTGCGCCAGCGCCTCCACGATCAACACGCCGGGCATGATCGGCCGACCCGGGAAATGGCCCTGGAAGAAGCCTTCGTTGATCGTCACCGCCTTGATGGCGGTGATCGACACGTCCCGCACCAGTTCTTCCACACGGTCCACCAGCAGCATCGGATAACGATGCGGCAGCGCCGCCATCACCCGTGTGACGTCCATGGGACCGCGCGCCGCTTCGATCGCCGTATCAGTCATGGCCGGGATCAACGACCCTGCGGCTGACTACGCTGCGCCGGCTGCGCTGCGGGCTGACCCTGCCCCTGACCCTGCCCAGGCTGCCAATTTGCCGGCGGCGTGATGCCGACGCTGGGAACTGCCTTGTCGAGCTCTGCCGTGATCGCCGAGGTGATGTCGGCTGCCGGCTGCGCAAACAATGCCGCTTCCGGACGCAGCAGCAGCGTGACGTTGCGGGCGCGTACGGCAGCCTGAACGGCATCCGAGAGCTTCGCGCTGATCTGCTCGATGGCGTAGCTTTCGGCGCGCTGGGCTGGCTCGGTCAGACGGCCCAGTTCCTGCTGCGCCGCCTGCTGCTTCGTCTGGATAGCCTGTGCCTGGGGACGCAACGATGCTTCGGACGCGCCCGGCGCACGTGCCGCCGTCTGGTAAGCCGTCACCAACGGCTGCAGCTCGGCCTGGATTGCGGTGCGGCGGGTGTTCGCCTGATCGAGCTGCGCCTTGTACTGGGTCTGGATCTGCTGGCGCGCAGCGGTCCACGCGCGGGAGTTGGCGACCGCCTGCTCGGGGTTCGCCACGGCGATACCGGACACCTGCGCCGAGGCAGTGCCTGCGGAGATCGCCATCGGTGCCACCAGAGCTGCGGCGAGCAGCATGTGCTTGAACTTGGTCATCAGAACTGAGTCCCTACGTTGAAGGTGATAAGCTTGTCGTCGTCGCCTTCCTGCTTGATCAAGGCGCGAGCGATATCGATCCGCAGCGGGCCAAACGGCGAAGTCCAGTTCACGCCGAAACCGATCGACAGCCTTGGCTTTGCCGAATTGCCGAGGAACCGTTCCGCGAACGGCTGCGACGCGATCTGCGGCGTGTTCGGTATCACGCCGTTGCACGTGCCGCTACCATCCGGAATGCCGGCGGCGCAGATTGTCGATACCACGCCACCAGCTGGATTGGTGTAGAAATACAGCGGGTTATCATTGGCGTCGAGTTGCGGCAGGGGCAGCACGATCGTGTTGCCATTGGCATCCGTGGTCGTCGGGAACACGGCGGTTGGTCGCGGACGGGTGATATTGAACAGGCTGCCGGCCTGCACGTAGACCGACGGGCGCAGGCCAAGCTCGCGCGCCCCAGAGCCGAGCGGAATTTCGAGCTCGATCCGCCCAAGGTAGTAAGCCGTTCCGCCAAGCGCGTCGTCTACGATCTGGTCACGATCCGTGATCAGGACCTGCTTACCGCTTTCATCGGTAGTGTAGAATTGACGCAGCACGCGCGGACCAACGCCGCGGATGTTGAACCCGCGGAACTGCGGCTCGCCAAGATAGAAGCGATCGGTGATCCGGATTGGGTCAACGCCCTCTCTGGGGCTGTCTTCCAGCGGATGGATGTAGCCACCTTCCGCAAGCGTGGAGAGGACGAACCCACCGCCGATACCCCAATATTTCGCGCCGTCCGCACGGGCACGCAGATACTTCACGTCACCGCCCAGTCCGGCAAAATCCTGGCTGAAGGTGAAGCGCTGACCCTTAGTCGGCCGAAGCCGGCTGTTGAGGCTGTCGTAGATCAATGAGTAGCCGACCGACGACGTCAGGCGATTACCCAGCGCGTCGCACAAGTAGCGACCTGCCAGCAGAAGATCGCATTGTCCGTTCCGGAAGAACTGGTTGCGATCGAGCGACACCTCGTCATACGACAGCCCGTATCGCGCCGACAAAGACCAGTATTCCGTCAGCGGAACGCCCGCGCGCACCTGAAAACCAGTCGAGACCTGGCCGTAGGTGGTCTGGCGGCTGTTGTTGGTGAAATTGAACGCGTTGAAATCGCGGCGGAAGACGTCGACGCCGACCGCGATGTTCTTGTCGAACAAGTAAGGCTCGGTAAAGCCTGCCTCGACCGACTTCGAATAGGTCGAGTAGTTCACGCCGAAGCGCAGCTCCTGGCCCTTGCCGCGGAAGTTGCGCTGGGTGAGGTTGAACTGAAGAATGAAGCGCTCGAGGCTCGAGAAGCCGGCCGACAGCTGAAGCTCGCCGGTGGACCGCTCCTCGACATTCGCGCCCAGGACTACACGGTCCGGACCGGAGCCCGGCGTCTGCTTGATCTCGAACTTGTCTTGAAAATAGCCCAGGCTGTTGATGCGATCCTGCGAGCGGCGCACCTGGAAGCTGTTGAATGCGTCGCCTTCCGCCAGGCGGATCTCGCGACGGATCACCTTGTCCTGCGTCTGCGTATTGCCGGTGATATCGACCCGCTCGACATATGTCCGCTTGGCTTCCGCGATGTGGAAGTTGATGGACATGGTGAGCGCTTCGCGATCGCGCTGGAACTCCGGATTGATCTCCGTAAACGCATAGCCGAACAGGCCGGTGGTCTGGCTTATGCCGTCAACGGTGTCTTCCACCGCCTTGGCATTGTACCAGTCGCCCTGCTTCACCGCCAAAGTGCGGGCGAGCGCCTTGTCGTCGAAGTCGCGAATGTCGCTGTCGACCGTGATCTCACCGAATTTGTAGCGCGGCCCCTCCTCCACCACATAGGTGATGATGAAGTCTTCCTTGTCCGGCGTCAGTTCGGCGACCGCGCTGGTGACGCGAAAATCGGCATAGCCTTCGGTCAGGTAGAACTGCCGCAGCTTCTGCTGATCGTACGCAAGGCGATCCTGATCATAGGTGGTGTTCGATGAAAGCAGGCGGAACAGGCGAGACTGTTTGGTCGCCATCTGCTGACGAAGCTTGTCGTCGTCGAACACCTCGTTGCCGATGATGTTGATCTGGCGAACCTTGGACTTCGGGCCCTCGCTGATCTCGAAAACCACGTCTACGCGGTTCTGATCAAGCGACACCATCTTGGGCTCGACGCTGGCACCGAAACGTCCCTGGCGGCGGTATAGCTCGACGATGCGGGCGACGTCCTGCCGCACCGAAGAACGGGTGAAGACCTGGCGGGGCTTCAGCCGGATCTCCTTGGTGATCTTGTCCTCTTTCAGGCGCTTGTTGCCTTCAAGGATCACACGGTTGATGATCGGGTTCTCGCGCACGCGCAGGACGATATCGCCCGTTTCCGCGCCAGCGACGGTCACGTCCGCGAATAGATCGCTGGCGTAGAGGTCCTTGATCGCCTGATCGAGCGTCTCATTGGTATACGCCTGGCCGACGCGCAGCTTGGTGTAGCTAAGCGCCGTATCTGGCTCGATGCGCTGCGAGCCTTCGACGCGCAACGAACGGATCGTTCGCTCAACCGCAGGAGCAACCGCTGTCGCAGCTGGCGCTGCCTGGGCCGGAGCAGTCGTCTGCTGCTGCGCCAAAGCCATCGACGGAATACCCGCAAGCATCGTGCAGCCGAGCAGAAGCGCAGCCGCACGCGGTCGAGCAAACGAAGTGTTCAATACAGTCACCAAATCCACCCCGGTAAGCCCAAACAAGCCCGTAAGCGCAGCGCCCTGCCCTTGAATCGTCAACCGATCAAGCGGGCGAGGCTGCGCCAAAGGCCGAAATTCCCAAGATCATTGAAGGTCACCAGCAGCATGAGGCTGAGGATCGCCGCAAGACCGCCGCGAAACGCCCATTCTTGCGCTTCCGGCCCCAGCGGGCGCCGGCGCAGCGCCTCGATCGCATAGAAGAGCAAATGTCCACCATCCAGCATGGGAACTGGCAGCAAGTTGATGAACCCCAGATTGATGGAAACGAGCGCGATCAGAAACACAAAGGCCTCTGGCCCCAGTGTGATCTGCTCGCCCGAGACCTTCGCGATCGAAAGCGGCCCGCCCAATTCCTTCACGGAACGGCGCCCGGAAATGATCTGGCCGATCGTCTCGACCATCATGGAAACGATCTCGCCGGTCCGCCGAACTGCGATCACCGGAGCTTCGAGGAGGCTCACCGGCACCGTCACGCGCTCCCCGCGCGCGATGCCGAGCATGCCGATACGATAGCTGTTGCCGAAGCGATCCCTCTGTTGATCGACGCCGATCGTCACGGGGCTGGTCCGCTGTTGACCACCGCGCTCGAAGACAACCTGCGTCGCCTCGCCCGGGTGTATTCGAGTATAGGAAAGCATGTCCTCGAAAATGGCGATGTCCCGATCGCCCAGGCGCGTGATGCGGTCACCCGCCTGCAATCCTGCGCGCTCCGCCGCGCTGCCCTGAACAACCTTTCCAACCACTGGCGGTGTACGGGTGTCGCCAAACGCCATGGCAAAGCCACCAAGGATTACCATCGCAATCGCGAAGTTCACGATCGGCCCGGCCGCCACGATGATGGCACGTTGCCAGACGGGCTTGGCCTGGAAAGTCTTGCCGCGCTCTTCGGCAGGCAAGGACAGCCATTCCGGCGACGGCTGGCTCACCGCGTTCATGTCACCAGCGAAGCGGACGTAGCCGCCGAGCGGCAACCATCCGACCTTCCACCGCGTACCGCGCTTGTCGGTCCAACCGGCAATTTCCCGGCCGAAACCAATCGAGAAGGCCTCGGACTTCACGCCGAACCAGCGCGCAGCCAGATAATGCCCCATTTCGTGCACGAACACGAGAGGACCGATTACCAGCACGAATGCGAGCAGCGTCAATGGCAGGCCGGGAGTTTCGATCAAGCGACGCGATCCTTCACACGCTCTTCCGCCAGCGCCCTCGCCTCGCGATCCACATCGAGAACCGCGTCAAGCGACATAGGTGCAGCCGGATCAAAGCGCGACAACGTATCGGCTACGATTGCGGCGATTTCGAGGTAACCGATCCGTTCCTTTAGGAAGGCTTCGACGGCTACCTCATTGGCCGCATTGAGGATTGCCGGTCGGGCACCGCCTGCCTCCAGCGCCTCACGCGCCAGCCGCAGCGCCGGAAACCGCTGCTCATCGGGAGCTTCGAAGTCCAGGCGGCCGATGCGGACGAGATCAAGCCGCTCTCCCGGGGTCGCCATGCGATCGGGCCATGCGAGCGCACACGCGATCGGCGTCCGCATGTCCGGCGTGCCGAGTTGTGCCAGCACGGACCCGTCGACATATTCGACGAGCGAGTGGATCACCGACTGGCGATGAACGACAATCTCGATCTGCGCGGCCCTGACGGGGAACAAATGATAGGCCTCGATCAATTCGAGGCCCTTGTTCATCATCGTCGCCGAATCGACGGAAATCTTTGCGCCCATTGACCAATTCGGGTGCGCCACGGCCTGCGCCGGCGTGATGGCCCGCATATCGTCCAGCGAGCGGTCGCGGAAAGGCCCGCCACTTGCCGTCAGGATGATGCGGCTGACCCGACCGGCGAGTTGCGGGTCTAGGCACTGAAAAATGGCGCTGTGTTCGCTGTCGACCGGGAGGAGAGTGGCGCCAGTGCGGGCCACGGCTGCCTTCATCACGTCACCAGCTGAAACCAGCGCTTCCTTGTTGGCGAGGGCGAGCGTGCCGCCCTGCTCAACAGCGGCCATCGCCGGCCGGAGCCCCGCACAGCCGACGATAGCGGCCACCGTGACCTCGGCGCCCATAGCAGCCGCTTCAACAACCGCCGCCTCGCCGCCGGTCGCTTCTACGCCGCTACCGGCCAAAGCATCACGCAGCGCCGGCAGGCACGTTTCGTCGGCTACGACCGCCCGCTCGGCGCATGTGCGGATGGCAGCGGCTGCAAGCCCGGCCACGTCACAATTGGCCGTCAACGCCACAACACGAAAGGCCTCGGGCGAGCGCTCTACCAAGTCGAGCGTCGACGTGCCGACCGAACCGGTGGCCCCGAGAATAGTGACTGTCTTCATCGGTGAAGATGCGGCGCGAGCATGAGCAGAGCCGCGACGGGGGCGACGGGTACGAGCCCGTCAAGCCGATCGAGGACACCGCCGTGGCCCGGGAGGATGTTGCCTGAATCCTTCACGCCCGCCTGCCGCTTGAGCCAACTTTCATAAAGATCGCCTCCCTGTGCGAGGACAGCGAGGAATGGTGTCCCGAGCGTCATCCGCCAAGGCAGCCCATAGCGTACGTGCAAAATCATCGCGAGGGCGCTCGCAGCGGCGACGCCCCCGATCAACCCCGCCCATGTTTTGTTGGGAGAGAGCTTCGGCGCGAGCTTCGGCCCGCCGATCGAGCGCCCGGCGAAAAAGGCGCCAATGTCGGTCGCCCATACCAACGCCAGGGCCCAGAAGGCGAACAGCAGTCCTTCATCCTGACGCCTCAGGAACACGAGGGCGAGGACCGGCAGGCCGCAATACACGACCCCCTTCCCCAACGCTGACCGGCGTGTGACGATTGCGACAAAGAAGGCCGCGCCGACGAGCAACCCCAGTGAGAAGAAGTTGTGCTCCTCCAGCACCAATGACGCAGGCGCCATCACCGCTAACGGGACCGAAAGCCCATATTGAGCCATGCGTTTCTCGCGCGAGGTCACGGCATGGAGATCGGACCATTCGGCCATCATGAACAGGGCAATGGCCGCAGCCAGAACCCAGAAGGCAATGCCGCCGAACCAGAGCGCAGCACTCGCAACCGCAATCATCGCCACGCTGGCGATCATCCGCAGCCGCAGGTTCGATGGCGTCCGAAACTGCGCGTCGGGTGGCGTCACAGGCCTCCGAACCGCCGATTGCGCGTGCCGAATGCCGAAACCGCCGCATCAAGATCCGACGGGCCGAAATCGGGCCAGAGTGTATCCACAAACAACAACTCGGCATAGGCCGCCTGCCACAGCAGGAAATTGGACAGCCGATGCTCGCCCGACGTGCGGATTAGCAAATCGAGCGGCGGCATGTCGCGCGTCTCCAACTCCCCTTCAATCGCCGCGGCATCGATCTGGTCGGGCGGAAGCCGCTCCGCAAGCCGGCGCGCGGCGCGGACCAGCTCGTCCTGAGCGCCATAATTAAGCGCGATCGCCAGAATGGGACCTGTGTTGGCTGCACAGCGGGCGACCGCATCGTCAATCAGCGCCACTACGTCGTGCGGAAAGCGTCGATAGTCGCCGATGATCTTCAGGCGCACGTTCTCACGAACGAGCTCGGCGAGGTCGCTGCGGATGAACAACCGCAGCAATCCCATCAGATCGCCGATCTCCTCTTCTGGTCGTCGCCAGTTCTCGGAGGAAAAGGCGTAGATCGTCAGGGCTTCGATGCCGATCGCACGCGCATGGCGGGTGACGCGACGAACCGCTTCGACGCCGGCCTTGTGCCCGGCGGCGCGCGGCAGCAGGCGCTTCTTGGCCCACCGCCCATTGCCATCCATGATGATGGCGACATGCCGCGGTCGTGCCGAGGTGGCAGATTGGAGCACCGGCGCGACGCTCATCGATACGAGTTCCCGCCCGCACCGGCGCTGGACTCCCGCCGAACGGTCTTCACGGGCAAACACTGCGCTGCCGGCAAAGCGGCACGGGCGCGCAGATAAGAACCAGAAAGTCCCGAGCTCACTTGCCCAGGATTTCCTTTTCCTTGGCACTCGCGACTGTGTCGATCTCGGCGATCGTGGCGTCGGTAAGCTTCTGCACCTCGACCTCGTGACGCTTGCGATCGTCTTCGCCGAACACGCCCTTCTTTTCGTCGGTCTTCAGGTTATCCATGCCGTCGCGGCGCACGTTGCGCACAGCAATTTTCGCCTTCTCAGAATAGGAACCTGCGAGCTTCGCCAGTTCCTTGCGGCGCTCTTCGGTGAGATCCGGGATGGGCAAGCGGAGCGTCTGGCCATCATTGATAGGGTTGAGGCCAAGACCGGCTGACCGGATCGCCTTTTCCACCGGACCGACGTTGCTCTTGTCCCACACCTGCACGGACAGCATACGCGGTTCGGGCACGGAAACCGTAGCAACCTGGTTGAGCGGCATATGCGAGCCGTAGACTTCAACGGTCACCGGGTCGAGCAGCGCCGTGGAAGCGCGGCCGGTGCGCAGACCGGCCAGGTCGCTCTTCAGCGATTCCACCGCGCCGGCCATGCGGCGCTCCAGATCCGCTTTGTCATACGCGGGCATCGATCATCTCCTGTTCGTTCGTGACGACCGTCGATACGCCCTCACCGCGAAGCACATCAGCAAAGTTACCGTGTTCGCGGATGTTGAAAACGACGATCGGGATATTCGAGTCGCGGCACAACGCCACGGCACTCGCATCCATCACCTTGAGGTTCTTGGACAATACCGTGTCGTACGAGATTGTCTCGTAACGCGTCGCGCCGGGATCCTGCTTGGGGTCGGCGCTGTAGATTCCATCAACGCTCGTGCCTTTGAACAGAGCATCGCAGTTCATTTCCGCGGCACGCAAGGCCGCGCCGCTATCGGTAGTGAAGAAGGGCGAGCCGACACCCGCTGCGAAGATCACAACGCGATCCTTCTCGAGGTGACGGACCGCCCGGCGCCGGATAAACGGCTCGCAAACAGATTGCATCGGGATCGCTGACTGTACGCGGGTATCGATCCCGATCTGCTCCAGCGCGTTCTGGACGGCCAGCGCGTTCATGACCGTCGCCAGCATCCCCATGTAATCCGCGGTAGCGCGCTCGAACCCCTTGGCGGCCGCTGCAAGTCCGCGAAAGATGTTGCCGCCGCCAACGACGATACAAAGCTCATAGCCTTGCGCCTTAACATCCGCGATCTCTTCAGCAACCCTTCCGGTGACGGCAGGATCGATGGCTAAACCATCTGCCCCCATCAGAACTTCGCCCGAAAGCTTCAGGAGGATGCGTTTGTAACGAGGGCTGGTCATTTGATCCGATACGACTGAGGTCGGGCAGCGAAACCTTAGGGAAGCTACGCAGCAGCCGCAACCACTACATGGCGGCCGCCTCGCGAACGAGCGCTGCCCCTCTAACATGGTTCATCCCGGCCTCGCTCCGCGAACCAATCTCCCAACTGACTGCGAGCAGCCCAGAGTCGGTTCCGGCGAGACCGGGATGATGATTGCAAAGCGACGATCTACCGCCGCCCTGCGCGATCAGGCAGTTGGTTCGGCCTGCTTGTTCTGCGGAACACCCGAGGCGGCGGCAACTTCGGCGGCAAAGTCAGACGCTTCCTTCTCGATGCCCTCGCCCAGCTGGAAGCGGACATAGTCCTTGAGCACGATCGCGGTGCCCGCGTCCTTGCCGGCCTTTGCAATAACGTCGCTGATGCGCGTCTTGCCGTCCATTACGAACAACTGGCTGACGAGCGCGTGCTCCTTGCGGTACTTGGCGATCGAACCCTCGACCATCTTGGCGATGATATCCGCCGGCTTGCCGCTTTCGCCGGCCTTCTCGGTCGCAATCGCGCGCTCGCGCTCGATCTCCGCCTCGTCGAGGTCTTCCTCGTTCAGCGCCTTCGGGAAGGCAGCCGCAACGTGCATTGCAAGCTGCTTGCCAAGGCTCTGAAGCACCTCGTCCGACGCCTCACTCTCAAGCGCAACGAGAACACCGATCTTGCCAAGACCCGGGGACTGCTGATTGTGGACGTATCCGACCACTGCGCCCTTGGACACCTCGAGGCGCTTTGCGCGGCGCAGCGACTGGTTCTCACCGATGGTCGCGATGTTGTTCGTCAGCACCTCTTCGACGGTGGTGCCGGAGGGCATCTTCTCGCCCTTGATCGCGTCGATGTCGCCACCGGTGGCGAGCGCGATCTGGGTCACTTCCCGAACGAAATCCTGAAACTGGTCATTCTTCGCTACGAAGTCGGTTTCCGAATTCACTTCCACTGCTGCGCCCACGGTGCCGCTGGTTGCCACGCCGACGAGGCCCTCGGCCGCGGTGCGGCTGGACTTCTTGGCGGCGGCTGCCAGGCCCTTGGTACGCAGCCAATCGAGCGCCCCATCCATGTCGCCGCCGGTCTCGTTCAGCGCCTTCTTGCAGTCCATCATGCCTGCGCCGCTCTTCTCGCGCAGGTCCTTGACCATCGCTGCCGTGATATCGGCCATCGTATAATCCTTCCTATCGATCCGGTGAGGTGGGATCAGCCCAAATGAAAACCGCTCGTGCCGAGCCTACCAAAGTACCGCCCTTCTCTCCGCGTCATTGCAGGAAAGAGACAGTGCTTCGACAAACTCGGCACGAAAAAGGTGAAAGGCTTGTCGAAGCCGCAGTTCTTACGCGTCGATCTGGCGCGATTCCTCTGCACCGGCGGTCGCCACGACCGGGTCGCTGCCCAGTGCTTCCTCAGCCGGCGGCTCAGCCATCGCGCCGAAGTCAACACCGCCACGGCGCTGCTGCTCGGCATTGCCACGGGTCGCCGCGATCGCGACGGCTTCGCAGTAGAGCCAGATCGCGCGGCTGGCGTCATCATTCGCCGGAACCGGGAACGCGATACCATCCGGCGACACGTTCGAATCGAGGATGGCGACAACCGGGATGCCCAGCGTGTTCGCTTCCTTGATCGCCAGCTCTTCCTTGTTCGCGTCGATCACGAACATGATGTCGGGAATACCGCCCATGTCGCGGATGCCGCCCAGGCTCATCTCGAGCTTGTCACGCTCCCGTGTGAGCTGCAGCACTTCCTTCTTGGTGAGGCCCGCGGTGTTGCCCGACAGCTGCTCTTCAAGAGCCTTCAGGCGCTTGATCGAGTTCGAGATCGTCTTCCAATTGGTGAGCATGCCGCCCAGCCAGCGGTGATTGACGAAATGCTGGCCAGCGCGACGTGCTGCGTCAGCAACGGGCTCCTGCGCCTGACGCTTGGTGCCGACGAACAGCACCTTGCCGCCGGAAGCGACCGTCGAGCTGATGAACTCGAGCGCGCGGGCGAACAGCGGCACCGTCTGCGAGAGGTCGATGATGTGGACGCCATTGCGATCACCGAACAGATACGGCTTCATCTTCGGGTTCCAGCGATGGGTCTGGTGGCCGAAGTGCGCGCCGGTTTCGATAAGCTGCTGCATCGTGACGACTGGTGCCGCCATAATCTGTGTTCCTTCCGGTTAGGCCTCTGGGGAGCGGATGGCGCTTGCCTCAAAGGCCGGCGCACCGGTGGTTATGCTTCCCATGCGGAGTTGAGGCCCGCGCCATTAGCGAAACTCCCACAAACTGGCAAGCAAACAGATCGCCCTTGACCAGCGTGAACATATGTGGAACATTCCAAAGAACGGATGGAGAACCTGCCTTCCAGACCGACGAAAATGCTGCACCTTTTCAGATGAAGCCGTGACGTTCCCTCGGCATATGGCGGAACAGCATCTGTTTTCAGCGGTTTACGGGTTATGGTTCGCAAGTGCCATGGAGACGGACGATGATGGCAGTGGTAAGTTTTGCGGTTTTTGCCGGTGCGTTTGCGATTTCAGTTTACACTCTGTCCATTACCATAACGCCGCGTCTCGACCGGATCTTGGGGGCATTGCGCAAGCAAACGCCGGAAGAACGTCAACCGTTGGCGGCGCTGGTTCGTGCAGAACAGCGCATCGCCGTCAGGCGCTGGGCGGCACAGGCGCGCCCTGCGCCGGGATACCGGACGCGCGTAGCCGCTTAACGCGGGCATAGCTGGCGATGCTGAAAGGCAATGCTAGCAGGTAGCCGAAGCTCAGAGCGCTAACGGTGTGCCACGGCGCCGTAACGGCCGCCGCAGCAACAATCACCACCAGCGCCAGCGCCTCGAAACGGATATTCCGCCGTAGTCGCAGCGACGACCATGACCAGGTTGCGACGCTAGAGACCATCAGTAGCGCTGCTAGCACCGTCCATGGTGCGACAATGTAAGGCGATCGGAGCGCTGGCTGCTCCGTCCAGAACCAGAGAAATATCGGAAGCAGCGCCAGCCCGGCACCGGCGGGCGCTGGTACGCCCGTGAGAAAGCCGGCCGATTTATGTGGCTGATCATCCGCATCAATGTTTGCGTTGAACCGCGCGAGACGCAGCGCCGCGAACACTGCGAGCATCAACGCGGCTATCCAGCCAAAGCGCGGCAGCGAAGAAAGCGACCATAGGTAGAGAATGAGCGCGGGCGAGACGCCGAAGGAGATCGCGTCCGCCAGAGAATCCAACTCGGCGCCGAATCGACTTTCCCCGTGCAGCAATCGAGCAATGCGGCCGTCAATGCCATCAAGCAGGCCGGCAATGAGAACAAAGGCCACGGCCAGCTGCCAGTGGGTAGCCACACGATCGGCCAAGGCGGCAAGCTCCGCCCCTTGCAGCAGGGGCAGATCATTTTCCATCATCCGCGCTTTAACGGCGAACTGAACGCCACTGAGACCAGAGCAAAGCGCCAGCGCGGTGATCGCATTGGGCGCGACCGCGCGAAGCGGAAGCCCTCGGCGCGGACGAGTTGGGCGCCTCACTGCGCCACCCCCGATGCCGATGCCGCGCCCGCGCGCGCTAGGACGGTCTCCCCGGCGATTGCCCGCTGCCCGAGCGCCACCTGCGGCGCGTAGCCAGCAGGGAGGTAAACATCGACACGACTACCAAAGCGGATGAGCCCGATGCGTTGGCCTGCCGCAACCATATCGCCGACCTTGACGAATCCCATAATGCGGCGCGCGACGAGCCCTGCGATCTGCGTGAAGGCGACCTTGCGACCGTCAAAGCCCTCTACCACGAAATGCTGACGCTCATTGTCCTCAGATGCCTTGTCGAGATCGGCATTGAGAAACTTGCCCGAAATATAGACCACCTGGCGGATCGTTCCGGCGATCGGCGAGCGATTAATATGAACATCGAACACGCTCATAAACACGGACACGCGGGTCATGCGCCCGGCGCCCAGTTCCATCACCAGCTCGCGCGGCACAGGAACATCGGCGATCATGGTCACCAGGCCATCCGCCGGTGATACGATCAGGTCTTCACCACGCGGTGTGGTGCGGATCGGATCGCGGAAAAAGGCCGCGACCCACAGCGTGACGCCGAGAAGCGGCCAGAAAAACACGCTGTGAACAATCGTCATCAACAAGGTGATGCCAAAAGCGATCGCAGTGAATTTCTGCCCCTCGGGATGAACCGCGGGAAAGCGCCACTTGACGGTGGTGGTGATGGGCAGACCCTGATCTTCGGGTTTTGGTAATGAAGGCATGTGGCCTCGTGTAGCGGGGTGAGCCGATGGGCACAACGCGGGTGCACCGATGGTTGATCCCCCGCCCCCTTGCCCGTATCGACCACGCCAGAACCTCCCTCAAAGGAAACAGAAGATGGCGAAGATCAAGGTGAAAACGCCCGTCGTGGAGATCGACGGCGACGAGATGACCCGGATCATCTGGGAATGGATCCGTGAGCGCCTGATTAAGCCATATCTCGATATTGATCTCGATTATTACGACCTCGGCATGGAGCACCGCGACGCCACCGACGACAAGGTCACGGTGGACAGCGCCAAGGCGATCCAGAAGTATGGCGTGGGCGTGAAGTGCGCGACCATCACCCCCGACGAGGCGCGCGTCGAGGAGTTCGGCCTCAAGAAGATGTGGAAGTCGCCGAACGGCACGATCCGCAACATTCTGGGCGGCGTTGTTTTCCGCGAGCCGATCGTGATCAAGAACGTTCCCCGATTGATTCCCGGTTGGACCCACCCGATCGTTGTGGGTCGTCACGCTTTTGGCGACCAGTATCGCGCGACCGACTTCAAGGTGCCGGGCGCTGGCAAGCTGACCATGAAGTGGACGGGCGAGGACGGCCATGAAATCGAGCATGAGGTGTTCGACTTTCCGAGCTCCGGCGTCGCGATGGGCATGTACAATCTCGACGAGTCGATCCGCGATTTCGCGCGCGCCTCCCTGAATTACGGCATCAACCGCAACTGGCCGGTGTACCTGAGCACCAAGAACACGATCCTCAAAGCATATGACGGTCGCTTCAAGGACATCTTCGCCGAGATCTACGAGGCGGAATTCGCCGAGAAGTTCAAGGAACTGGGGATTACCTACGAGCATCGCCTGATCGACGACATGGTCGCATCGGCGCTGAAGTGGAACGGCGAGTTCGTATGGGCCTGCAAGAACTATGACGGCGACGTTCAGTCGGATCAGGTGGCACAGGGCTTCGGCTCGCTGGGCCTCATGACTTCGGTGCTGATGACGCCGGATGGCAAGACGATCGAGGCGGAAGCGGCGCACGGTACCGTGACGCGTCACTATCGCCAGCACCAGCAGGGCAAGGCGACCTCGACCAACCCGATCGCGTCCATCTTCGCCTGGACCGGCGGCCTCAAGTTCCGCGGCAAGTTCGACAACACGCCCGACGTGACCCGCTTCGCTGAGGAACTGGAGAAGGTATGCATCGAGACGGTCGAAAACGGCGACATGACTAAGGATCTCGCGATCCTGATCGGCCCGGATCAGAAGTGGATGACGACCGAGCAGTTCTTCGAGGCTGTGCGCGTAAACCTCGAGAACAAGATGGCGACTTGGGCATAAGCTCAGCCGCTTGATACCAAGACAGGTCCCGGCGGATGGCCGGGACCTGCAAACGGACATCATTCCTTCGAGTGATCCGCGGATCGGCGATTCTGACGGCGTGCGTTCACACCCCCTTTTATCGATTGCCAGGACATCAACGACCCGCGGTCCGCGGCACACTGGCAGCCGTCCTGCGCCTAAGTACCTTCCTAAAGATCTGCAGCCGTTGAGCATCGCTTATCGTCAGGCCGGCCTTGGGCGCCGCCGCGGCCCAGCAATGCCGTACCCATGGGCGCATTCGCCGACAGCGCTGCTGACAAGCGTCCGTTATCGGGGCAAGGGATGTGAATGGCGATCGGTCTCGAAAACCCGCAATTCTCTGACGCGTTGGTGATCCTCGGCGCGGCCGGCCTCGTTATCCCCGCATTCGCTCGCTTCAGGATCAGCCCAGTGATCGGCTTTATCCTCGTTGGGCTACTGGTCGGTCCGGCGGGTCTCGGAAGCCAAGTGGAGCGCGCCCCCTGGCTTTACTATGTGACGATTTCTGATCCCCATTCGATTGAGCCGTTTGCCGAATTCGGCATTGTTCTGCTGCTTTTCTCAATCGGGCTGGAACTCTCTTTCAGGCGACTTTGGGCCATGCGTCGCCTTATTTCCGGGATCGGCCCGGCGGAGCTACTCGGCTCCGCGCTGATCATCGGCACCGCCCTGCACCTTCTCGGACAGAGCTGGCCGGGAGCGATCGGGCTTGGTCTCGCGCTCGCACTGTCTTCTACGGCTCTGGTCCTCCCGCTCGTTGGCACCACCAGCGCCGTCGGTCGTGGGGCCTTTGCCATGCTGTTGTTTGAAGATCTGGCGCTAGTACCGATTATCTTTGCGTTGGGAGCGCTCGCCCCCTCCGCCGGCGCGGAGGGGGGGATGGGCAACATTGGCATGGTGGCATTGCGTGGCGGCCTGACCGTGGTCGCGATCTACATCGCGGGCCGGATGATTCTTCCCCGCCTGTTTGCACAGGCGGCCCGCACCAAGAGCCCCGAACTCTTCCTTGCTGCCTCTCTCCTAGTCGTCATCGTCGCCAGCGTTGCGACCACGGCGGCCGGCCTGTCGCCGATCGTCGGAGCGCTGCTGGCTGGGCTGCTGATCGCCGAAACGGAATATCACACCGAAGTCGAGGTGATCACAGCGCCCTTTAAGGGCTTGGCGCTCGGCGTCTTTTTGATCAGCGTGGGAATGAGCCTCGATCTGCGATTGATCGCGAAAAACTGGTCGGACCTGCTGATCGCTGTGGTCGGCGTCGTCGCAGTCAAGACCATGGTGACCTACTTCCTGCTGCGCCTCGCAAATGCGCGGCGCGGTATAGCGGCGGAAACAGGGTTGCTGATGGGTAGCCCGTCCGAAACGACGCTGATCGTGCTCGCCACCGCCGCACAGGCGCAGCTGATTCAAGCATCAACAGCGGCATTCTGGCAAACCGTCACCGCGATAGGGCTGACCATTACGCCCGTACTCGCCAAGGCAGGGAGCGCCGCTTCCAAGCGGATCGAGGGAGCAGCCGACCTCTCGGCAGCACCGCCAGAGGACGGCAAGCATACCGTCATCATCGGGTTTGGACGCGTTGGCCGAATGGTCGCGGACCTTCTCGATCGCCACGCCCAGCCCTACCTGGCGGTCGAGGCGGACATCGATGTGGTGAAAGCCGCCCGGTCGGCCGGAAAGTCCATCATGTATGGGGACGTCATCCGCCCCGAGTTGGTGGACCGGCTCAACTTGCCCGGCGCGCGCGCGTTGGTTCTGACCATGGATGAACCAGTCCTCACGGTGCGTCTCACAAGGCGCGTGCGCGCCCTCGCGCCGGAGCTGCCAATCGTCGCTCGGGCGCGCGACGCAGCGCACGCTGCGGAGCTTTACCGTGCAGGAGCCACCGATGCCGTGCCTGAGACGCTGGAAAGCTCGCTTCAGCTTTCGGAGGCATTGCTGGTCGACCTGGGCGTTGCCATGGGACCAGTGATCGCTTCGATTCATGAAAAGCGCGACGAACTCCGCCAGACGATCCGGCAGGAGGCGAAGCTTAGCCGGGAGCCGCGCATTCGGCGCTTGCCACGTAAAGGCGAGCTAAATTCCGCCTCTTAGGCTGCACGCGCGGGCTGCCCAGCGTTCGCCGCAATCAATCGTTAGTCTCCTATGATCATGCATCCGTCGGATCTTCGTGTCGCACTGTTCAGCGGCAATTATAACTATACGCGAGATGGCGCGAACCAGGCGCTCAACCTGCTGGTGGGCCACCTTCTCAGCCGCGGTGTGACCGTGCGGGTCTATTCACCGACGGTTGCCAACCCGGCATTCCCCGCGACCGGTGACCTCGTTGATGTTCCCGCCATACCACTTCCGGGCGAACGCGGAGAATATCGTCTAGCGCGCGGCTTGCCTGCGAAGGTGAGACAAGACCTTGCGGCCTTTGCGCCCAACCTCATCCACGTATCGGCCCCCGACATCCTGGGCCATCGAGCGGTCAGCTACGCTCGCCGCCATGGTATCGCTCGCGTCGCTTCGCTCCACACGCGCTTCGAAACCTACCCTCGCTATTACGGCCTGGGTTTCATCGAGCCGCTTTTCGAACGCATGCTCGCGCGCTTCTATGATCGGGTCGATCGCGTGCTCGTTCCTGGACCGTTGCTTGGCGAAATTCTGGAAAGCTGGGGTGTGCAAACGCCAACCACCGTTTGGTCCCGGGGTGTGGACCATGACCGCTTCTCTCCGGCGCGACGCGACCTGGAATGGCGGAGACGTTTAGGGATCGCCGATCATGAGGTCGCCATCGGCTTTCTCGGGCGCCTGGTGAAGGAGAAGGGACTGGACGTCTTTGCAGCGGTTGCGGCCGAGCTAAAACGTCGCAAGGTTGCCCACCGCGTTCTGGTGATCGGCGAAGGCCCTGCGCGGGACTGGTTTGCGTCCCAGGTTCCGGATGCGGCATTCGCCGGCTTTCAGGCAGGAGATGAGCTTGGACGCTCCGTTGCCTCCATGGACGTTTTCTTCAACCCTAGTGTGACCGAGACGTTCGGGAATGTGACCCTAGAAGCGATGGCTGCGGGCGTACCGGTGGTGGCGGCCCGAGCTTCGGGCGCAGTCGGCCTGGTTGATGACGAGCGCACCGGGTTTCTCGTCCAGCCACGGGATACGGCTGCTTATGCCGACGCGCTCTCAATCCTGATCGGGGATCCCAGCCGTCGCCAGGAGATGGGCCGCGCCGGCAACCTGCACGCCGGGGGTTATCGGTGGGACGTGATCAACGAGGCCGTACTCAGCGCGTATCTTCAGGATGCTCACGCCATGAGCAATGCATTCAGGATTTTGGCGTAACGCGCGACAGGCCGGTGTTTTTTGGAGCCAATCCGTTCATCGGACGTTCCACTTTTAACAGCTAAAGGCGAGTCATACCGCCGCCTTGGCGGTTTCGGAGACTTCATAATGGGAATCTTGCGTACCGGTCGCAGCCTGCTGATGGCCACGGCCGTTTCCGGCGCCTTGCTGGTCGCTGGCTGCGCCACAGAGACGCCATATCGGCCGGCAACAGGTTCTGGCTTCAACCGCACCGGGTTCAGCGAACGCCAGGTTGAAGCGAATCGGTTCCTAGTCAATTTCGCCGGCAATACGGTCACTGACCGTGACACGGTTGAGCGCTACCTGCTGTTCCGGGCGGCGGAACTGACAGTTCAGAACGGCTTCGACTATTTCGTGACCGTCGATCGGCAGACCGATCGCCAGGCGCGGACCTATTCGACGCCGGGCGCTGGCGTTGGCTTCGGCCCTGGCTGGGGTTACGGCGGCTTGGGGGGCTACTGGGGTCCGTCCTGGCGCTTCTACGGCCGGCCATGGGGCGGCTGGGGAGGCTGGGGTCCGTGGGGCGGCGGCTTCAACGACTTCGACGTTCGCACAGTTGATCGCTACGAGGCTTCGGCCGAGATCGTGATGGGCAGGGGCACACCGCCTGCCGGCGAGGTCCGGGCCTTCAGGGCGCGTGATGTGATGGATCGGCTTGGGCCGACGATCGTGTTGCCGGAGCAGCAGCGCCGCCGCTGATCTCCGCCTCGATGTGAATGCGAAAAGCCCTCGCCATCACTGGCGAGGGCTTTTTTGTGTCCGTGGGCTACTCGGCAAGAACGCAACCTTCAGTAGCGCTGAGAACACGCGAGCACCTGCGCTTTCGGCAGAGCAGGCGCCTGCGTTCCTACGCGTTGCTCAAACCGTGCCGTGGCAGTGCTTGTACTTGCGACCGGAGCCGCATGGGCACGGAGCGTTTCGGCTCACTTGGCCCCGCCAGATTTCCGGATCTTCCCCCATATCCGCCGCAGTCGGCTGCGGGATCTGCATGGGCGGCATTTGCGTCTGAATAAGGCCGAGGGTCCCGGCATCAATATCCGCCGAGTTGTCCTCGCCCGAGAACGGATCGAAGTGCGTCGTGATGAAGTCCGGCAGATCCGGCAGCGGAGGCGGCGCCTGCAGGTGGAACTCGGCGTGCGCGATCGTCTTCGTCACATCTTCGCGTATGTTGTCGAGCATACGCTGGAACAGCGCGAACGCCTCCTGCTTATATTCGTTGATTGGCGTCTTCTGGGCATAAGCGCGCAAGTGAACGACCTGCCGCAGCGCATCGAGCGTCGCGAGGTGTTCTTTCCAGTGGTGATCTAGATTCTGAAGCAGGATCGATTTCTCGACCTGGGTCCACGTGTCCGGCTCCAATTCGGCAGACTTGGTGGTGATCATCGCATCAGCTTCGGCCCGCACGCGCTCCGTAACCAACTCCGGATCGATTGCGTCTTCCTTCAGCCAATCGTCGATCGCAGGCCGCACGTTCAGAACGTCGGCCAGCCGTGCCTTCATGCCGTCGATATCCCATTGCTCCGGATAAGAGCCGACCGGGCAGGCTTCACCGACGATCGTGTTGACCGTTTCTGCGCGCATGTCCTCGACAACGTCGCCAACCGTCTCTGCGTCCATGATGTCGGCGCGCTGCTCGTAAATTACCTTGCGCTGATCGTTCATCACGTCGTCATATTCGACGACCTGCTTGCGGATATCGTAGTTGCGCGCCTCGACCTTCTTCTGGGCGGTCTCGATCGCCTTGCTCAGCCATTTGCTGCCGATCGCCTCGCCGTCCTCAATGTTGTTACGCATCATCCGCGCGAACAGCGTGTCCGGGCCGAAGATACGCAGCAGATCGTCGTCGAGGCTGAGATAGAAGCGGCTGAGACCCGGATCGCCCTGACGTCCCGAGCGGCCGCGCAACTGATTGTCGATGCGGCGGCTTTCGTGCCGCTCCGTGCCGAGCACGAACAGCCCGCCTGCCTCAAGCACCCGCGCCTTCTCGGCCGCGATCTCCGCCCTGATCTGCTCAACCGCAGCGTCGCGTTCCGGCCCGTCCGGCATTCCGGCAAGCTCGTCCTCGACGCGAAATTCGAGGTTGCCGCCAAGCTGAATGTCGGTGCCGCGGCCGGCCATGTTGGTCGCGATTGTCACGGCACCCAGACGGCCGGCCTGTGCGACGATATGCGCTTCCTGTTCGTGGTAGCGGGCATTCAGTACCGAGTGGTCGACACCTTCCTGATTGAGGAAGTCGGAAAGCAGCTCCGACTTCTCGATCGACACCGTGCCGACCAGAACCGGTTGACCCTTCTCCGCATGCTGTCGGATGCGCTTGGCGATCGCACGAAACTTGTCATGCGTGTCCTTGTAGAACTCGTCTTCCTCATCGACCCGGCGGATCGGGTTGTTGGTCGGAATAGTGACGACGTTCATCTTGTAGATGTCGAAGAATTCCGCCGCCTCGGTCGAGGCCGTTCCCGTCATGCCGGCGAGCTTGGGGTACATGCGGAAGTAGTTCTGGAAAGTGATCGAGGCCATGGTCTGGTTCTCGGGCTCGATCTGCACGCCTTCCTTCGCCTCAACCGCCTGGTGGAGACCATCCGACCACCGCCGGCCGTCCATCATGCGGCCGGTGAACTCGTCGATGATGACGACTTTGCCGTCTTTCACGATATAGTCCGTGTCGCGCTTGAACATGACATTGGCGCGCAGAGACTGGTTCAGGTGGTGGACGACCTGCGTATTCTCGAAGTCATACAGGTTGGCGCCTTCCAGCAGCCCCGCCGCCTCCAGCAGCCGCTCGATGCGTTCGGTGCCTTCCTCGGTCAGGACGATCGTCTTCTGCTTTTCGTCCTTTTCGTAATCATCAGGCGTGATCTGCTTCACGACGGCATCGACCTTCATGTAGAGGTCGCTCTTGTCGTCGGTGGGGCCGGATATGATGAGCGGGGTGCGCGCCTCGTCGATCAGGACAGAGTCGACCTCGTCAACGATCGCCATGGCGAAGGGTCGCTGAACCATCGACGCACGATCGTACTTCATGTTGTCGCGCAGATAATCGAAGCCGAACTCGTTGTTCGTCCCGTAGGTAATGTCTGCGGCATAGGCCTGACGCCGCTGCTCGTCCGATAGATTGGGGACGATCACCCCAACGGTCAGGCCCAGGAATCGGTAGACCCGGCCCATCCAGTCCGCGTCGCGGGCGGCCAGATAATCATTCACGGTGATGACGTGAACGCCCTCGCCCGGCAGCGCGTTCAGGTAGGTGGCGAGCGTCGCGACGAGCGTCTTGCCCTCGCCGGTGCGCATTTCGGCGATCTCTCCGCGGTGGAGCACGATACCGCCAATCATCTGAACGTCATAATGCCGCTGACCAAGCACCCGTCGCGCCGCCTCACGCACCGTGGCGAATGCCTCCGGCAACAGATCGTCGATCTTCTCTCCGTTCGCCAGCCGCTCACGGAACAGCACGGTCTGATTGGAGAGCGCGGCATCATCCATCGCCTCGAGCGAGGGCTCAAAAGAGGCGATCTTCGCAACAAGAGGGTTGAGCGAGCGGACGTAGCGGTCGTTGGACGAACCGAAGAGCGACTTGGCAATGTTGCCGAACATGGATGGATCCCTGATAGCGGTACGGCGCGACTAGCCCGTGCGGGCGCGCGCGAGATAAAGCGATGCTGGTCCGGCGCGAGCGCCGGGGAAGTGCGCCTATTCCCGTCGACGGGTCGCGAATACGGGCTCGATCGGCGTTAGCGCGAGGATATCGCCGCCGTTGAAAGCAGCAGCCTTGACCAGCGTCGGGAGCCCAACGGACGGCCGACTTGGTGCGATCCGCGGCGATGTCGCCACCCGTACGGCCGCGACCGTGCCTTCCGCTACCGCTTGCGCTCGACCCTGCGCGCGCACGCCGCCACCGACGCCGGTCAGCGCCGAGAGCACCGCGGAGAGAAGCAGCAGCAGGTTCACGGGTGCGGACATAGGGTGGCAAGTGGGCGTGGCCAACCCAAAAGCGTCAGATATGACGCACGCGGGTTGAGCGCCGTCTCCCGCTGTTGACGCCTCGCGACAGTTTGCTGATTTATCCGGCGTTCGAGCGTCACGACAATCGGCATGCACTTGCTCGCGCTTCCAGGTGACATTCTGCATCACGCGCGGCATGGCGTCGGCCATGTCGCACGCCGTGTCTCCCCTCGCCCTGCCCTTCCCCGACCTGCCCCCAGTGGCGGGTGCTACTCCGCGAGTGGCACGTGCACGATATAAGACCTGGGACCGCTGTGACCTCAGCTTCGTTACTCTTGACGCCGGGACGAGCGTTGCGGGCGTACTGACACAGTCGCAGTGTCCGTCGCCTGAGGTGGAATGGTGCCGCAAGGCGCTGGTGCTCGGGCAAGCGCGGGCGTTGGTGGTGAATGCAGGCAATTCCAACGCGTTCACCGGCAATCGCGGGCGTGCGGCGGTGGAGGCGATTGCGGCGCGGGCGGCGGCCCATCTTGGCTGCCAGCCGTCGGACGTGTTCGTCGCCTCGACCGGGGTGATTGGGGTGCCGCTGCCGATCGACAAGGCCGAGGCAGGGCTTGATGCGGCGTTCACCGCGTCCCCGAGCGACTGGCGCCAGATCGCGGAAGCTATTGGTACAACAGATACTTACCCCAAGGGCGCCGTCACCACAGCGGTTGTCGATGGGCGGACCGTGACGTTGGTCGGGGTGATCAAGGGATCGGGGATGATCGCGCCGGACATGGCGACCATGCTGGGGTTCATCTTCACCGATGCCGCTGTCGAGGCGCCGTTTCTGCAAGCTGCGCTCAATGCCGCAAACGCGCGCACCTTTTCGTGCATCACCGTCGACGGAGATACGTCAACGAGCGACACGGTGCTGGCCTTTGCCACGGGAGCGGCCGGCAATGTCGCGTTGTCGGATGAAAACAGCCTGGGTGCGGATGCCTTCCGGGCAGCTTTAGCCGACTTGTGTCATCAGTTGGCCCTGCTTGTCGTGCGCGACGGCGAAGGCGCATCCAAGCTGATCGAAATCACGGTGGAAGGCGCCGAGAGCGACCGTTCGGCGCATCGGATTGCGATGTCGATCGCCAACTCCCCCCTGGTCAAAACCGCGATCGCGGGAGAGGACGCAAATTGGGGCCGCGTGGTGATGGCGGTGGGCAAGGCGGGCGAGCCGGCGGAGCGCGACAAGCTGGCCATCCGCTTCGGCGCCACACAGGTCGCGAGCGGCGGTCTCGCCGTTGAAGGATATGACGAGGCGCCGGTGGCGGCGCACCTGAAGGGTCAGGAAATCGAGATCGGCGTCGACCTGGGGCTGGGCGACGGGCGGGCTACTGTTTGGACGTGCGATCTGACGCATGGCTACATCTCCATCAACGCCGATTACCGGAGTTGACGCCGCGCGATCGCCAGGTTCGGGCGCTGCTCGCCGATGTGGCGCGCGAGGCGATCCTGCCGCGCTTCGGCCGCATGGCCGACGGTGATCGGGAGGAGAAGTCGCCCGGCGACTGGGTGACCATCGCCGATCGCGAAAGCGAGTTACTGCTGGCAGCGGGGCTGCAGGCGATCGATCCCGATGCGCGGGTGGTCGGCGAGGAGGCATGCGCGCTCGATCCGACGCTGCTTGAGGATATTGGCCGAGGGCGCTTGTGGCTGGTCGATCCGCTCGACGGGACGAACAATTTTGCGGCCGGCCGCACGCCGTTCGGGATGCTCATCGCCCTGGCGGAAGACGGGATTGTTCGCCACGGCTGGCTCTATGATCCGGTTGCCGATCGGCTCTGCCATGCCGGGCGCGGCATCGGGTCTTTCGTTGACGGCGTTCGGGTCAGCGCGACGGGATCGGGACGCTCGCTGCCAATCGCAACGTTTTCGCGCTACTGGATGTCGAGCGAGAAGGCTGCGCGGCTGGAGCAGCGGGCGCAAGGCACTCTGGCGCTGGAGGAGGGGCTGCGATGTGCGGCCGCGCAATATCCTGCGCTGGTCGATGGTCGCTGCGACGTTGCGCTCTTTGAACGAACATATCCCTGGGATCACGCCGCCGGCGCGCTGTTCGTCGAGGAAGCCGGGGGAAAGGTCGCGCGGCTTGATGGCGGGCCGTACCGCATCGACGATGCGGCGACCGGGCTGCTGGCCGCGGCCACACCCCAACTTTGGGATCGGGCCGCGGCGGTGTTCGCCGAGTAAACTCAGCGAAAACTTTTAGGCGAGCTCGCCTTCGAGCCATGCCTTGATACGGCCCTTCGGCTCGGCGCCGACCTTGGTGGCAGCCGGAGCACCGGCCTTGAACAGGATCATCGTCGGGATGCCGCGCACGCCGTAACGACCGGGGGCATCCGGATTCTCGTCGATGTTGATCTTCGCAATGGTGACCTGTTCACCAAGCTCCTCGGAAATCTCCTCAAGGCTCGGGCCGATCATCTTGCACGGGCCGCACCATTCCGCCCAGAAATCCACAAGCACGGGCTTGTCCGACTGGATCACGTCCGCATGGAAGCTGTCGTCGGTGATCTGCTTGGTGGCCATGTCTACTTTCTCCTTTGCGCACCCATCTAGGTCCGCGAAACGGCACTCTCAACGATCGGCAGGCAAGCTTTGCTCCGCGCGGCCCAAGCCGGGCTTGTGCGCGGCCAGGAGCGCCGGGGGCAGCCGGATCAGCAATGGCGCCGCGGTGTACAGCAATGACGCCTCCACTGGCCGATCGGGAAAGATAACCGACAGCGCTGCGGCATAGGCCGCCATCTGACGGAGGTGATATGCTGGAACGTCATCGAGCCCGGCAGGCGCGAAGCGGCCGGTCTTGAAATCGACCAGCTGAACCCGGTCAGGTGTGACGAGCAGGCGGTCGACCGTGCCGGCGATCACCAAGCCCCCTTCCACAACCGCGCTGATCGGCGCTTCGCCGAGCGAGCCGGGGCCGAACAGCGAGGCGGTTTGCGGGTCGGCAAGAATGCCGCACACGGTATCGATCAGATCCGATCGCTCCGCGGCATTGGACACTTGGCCGACCTGCAACAACCATCGATCAGCCGCTGCCCTGCGGTTCTCCGGGAGTACCGCCGGAAGGCGTTCGAACAACCCGTGGATCAGGCGGCCGCGCTGCGCGGCGGCGCGCATCGCAGGCGTTGGCGGTGGATCGGAAACGGCGTCTTCCCCGATCGATGACGGCGCCAGCGGACGCGGGGGACGTGCCTCCGGCGGCGCCGGCCGCAGCGCCCAGTCCGGGAGCGGTTCGGCGGGCAACGTATCGGACGCAGCGGATGGCCGGAGCGGCACCGCCTCCGCCGGAGTGGCGCCGCGAAACACGCGCACATCCCCTGCCGGCACGTCCAGGCTGTCGAACGTACGCTGCGCGGCGGCGTACCAGCTCAGCTCCGGCGGCCCGGCGCGGTATTTGGGGCTGAGCGAGCCCGCGACGACCAGCCTTTCCTCAGCGCGGGTCGCAGCGACGTAGAATAGCCGCCAATGCTCCTGCCGCTCGCGCGTCGCTGCCTGCGCCGCCACGTCAGCGATCGGCCCAGCGCGCTCGGAGGGCCGAGGCGGGAATACCGGGATCGGCGCGTCGGCACCCTGGGGCGTCCACATCAGCGTTCCGCCGCGCGTGGCATCCGGATCGGCTGTGGCATCGGCCAAAATCACGACTGGCGCCTGAAGGCCCTTCGCGCCGTGCGCCGTCATCACACGGACGGCGTTCAGAACGCCCTCGGCCTCGCGCTTCACCTCCACTTCGCCGCGGTCGAACCAATCCAGGAAGCGTTGCAGCGAGGGGGTGGCGGTGGTTTCGAAATCGAGGGCGGCGCTCAGCAGCTCCTCGATTGGATCGCGTGCCTCTTCGCCCAGCCGCGCAAGCAGGCGACGGCGGCCTTCGAGCGGGCCGGACAGGATCTCCTCAAGGAAGCGATAGGGCGTGGTGAAGTCCGCCCGTGCAAGCATTCTGTCCAAAGGGCCGAGGAGGTCGCGATGATGCTCGGACAGGTGGCGCCACAGGCTTCCCGTGCGCGGGACCGCGCGCGCGAGCAGTTCCTCCTGTGTCCAGCCGATGAGCGGGGACACGAGCAGGTTCGCCAGGCTGAGATCATCGTCCGGCTGAAGCACGAACCGGACGGCAGCCAGCAGATCCTGCACGGCAAGCGGTGCGTTCAGCCGCAGCCGATCCACCCCGGCCACCGGCACGCCTTCTGCATACAGGCGAGCAACTAGCAGCTGCGCGATTTCGCCTCGCCGCTTGACCAGCACCATGATGTCCTCGGGCCGGATCGGGCGCCCCTTGCTTTCGAGCATCGCGCCGCTGTCCAGCCAGCCGCGGATCTGGCGCGCGATGCGGGTGGCGTTGGCGCGCACCGCATCGTCGATCCACTCTTCATCGCCGGCGTCGTCCTCGATGTTGCCCGCGCTGATGGGCGCCCACAATTCGACGCACCCTGGGCGGGGAACTTCGCTGGCGTGCGGCGGCATGGCCGTGTCGAGCCCGAGCGCGTCGGACCCGAGCGCCTCGACCGCCGCGTCAACGAACTCCAGCACCGGCCGGGTAGAGCGAAACGAGGAGACCAGCGACAATTGTTCAAACGGCAGGCCGCGTTCCTCGTCGGGCATTCGATCATCACCGGCGACCTCGGCTGCCTTGCGCGCGAAATGCATCTCCGCCGCGCGGAAGTTGACCGGATCGGTGCCTTGAAAGCCGAAGATCGCCTGCTTGTGATCACCCACCGTGAAGAGGGTGCGCATCGACGGCGCATAAACCCCGCGCCCGACGAAATATTCGTCCACCAGCGCACGGACGATCCGCCATTGCGCGACGTTGGTGTCCTGTGCCTCGTCGATCAGCACGTGCTCGGTGGTCTGATCGAGCTTGAACCGCACCCAATCGCCGATGCCGGGCACGTCTAGGAGGCGCACGGTTGCCGTGATCAGATCGTCGAAATCAACGAGCCCGCGGCGGCGCTTCGCCGCGGCATAGGCGCGCGCATAATCCCGCCCGACGGTCAGCGCCTCCGCCAGCAGATCCGCATAGGCTGCGCGCACCCGCAGCCCGAGCAATTCCCCGCACGTGCCGTGCAGTCGCGCCGCGAGCTCGGCATAGTCCGGATCCGGCGGAGCCTGCCCTTTGCCGAAGGAGCGTGGATCGCCGTCCGCCTTGGCCCATACGAGATGCAAATCGTCGAGTGTCGCCGCGCGCTGCTCGGCGTTGGCCGACAGCCAGATAGCAATCGTTTCCGCGCGCGCCGTGCCCTTCTTCCCGCCCCAGCCGCGGTTCAGCGCGGCAAGTGCTTCGAGCGTGGTGCGATCGATCGCGTCGTCGTCGCAGGCGCCGCGGATATGCTCCTCCACATCGCCGCTCGGCAGCTCGAGCTCGCGGCGCAACCACGGCTGGATGCCGGCGGGCAGTTCCTCAAGCGCTGGGGCGGCGCGCGCACAATCGGTGAGGTAGCGTTCGGCGGCGACCTCGCCCAAGCGGATGCTGAGCTTGCCGACGGCCTCGACGGGCGCAAGCCGGCCTTCCACCTCCGCCGCGACCAGAAGATCTGCCAGCGTGGCACGGGCCAGCACCGATTCCTCGCGCGCCTCGATCGGGCGGAAGCCGGGCACGAGGCCGGCCTCGGTCGGAAATGCGGCGAGGAGCCCTTGGCAGAACCCGTGAATCGTCTGGATGCGCAAGCCGCCGCCCGGCGCATCGAGCACCTTGGCAAACAACGTGCGCGCGCGATCCCGCTGCGCCGGATCTCCCGGCTCCCCGAGGGCGACGAGGTCGGCAAACAGGTCACGGTCCTTCATCCGCACCCACGCCGCCAGCCGCTGGCTGACGCGCGCAGCCATTTCCGCGGCACCGGCCTTGGTGAAGGTGAGGCAAAGGATCGCCGAGGGGTCCACACCGCGCAGCAGCAGGCGGAAGACGCGGGCGGACAACACCTGGGTCTTGCCCGTGCCAGCGGAAGCGGAGAGCCACACGTGCGCATCGGGGGCGCTGGCGCGGCGCTGCTCGCCTCGAAGCGGGGGAAGCGGGCGAGCGCCCGTTGTGCTGCTCACTTCCGCGCCTGCCGGATCTGGATCATCTCAATTATCACGGCCGTACCATTCATCGCGCCGCATCAGCTGGTCATATTCGGCGTAAGGGGCATATTCGGGGTGCAGCTTGGCGACGAAAGCCTCGTCACCGGTCAGCCAGCGAGCGGCCGCTTCGGCGAAAACCGCGCGGGCGCGCTCCACGAATTCGCTGGTGAGGATGCGATCATTCTTGCCGTTGGGATCTACGGGCGTGCTTACACTGCCGAACGTGGATTCGCGGTTCTTGGCGAGCGACCAATATTCGAAGCCGCCGGCCGTGCCACTGATGCCGGCGAAACCACCCGCCTCCGCAATCGCGCCAAGCAAGCCCAATTGCATGGAAAATCCCGCCCGGACGGCAGCAGCGGAAGGCGCCTTGCCGGTCTTGTAGTCGACGATCGCCAGCGTGTTGTCGGGCAGGAGATCGATACGATCGAACCGGCCTGAAAGCTCGATGCCGGCGATGGTTGTGCCACCCTTCCCCTCCGCGGCGATCACCTTTCGTCCGGCATCCTGTTCCGCCGCCATGCGCTGCGCGATCCATTCCACCGCTGCAAGCAAGCGCGGCTGCCAGAGCGCGCGGATCAGCGGGTGCGTTTTCGGGTCGCTGAGCATGTCCATCGCCAGCGGGCGAAGCGCGTCCACGCGGCAGCCGGTGTCTCGCGCCCAGGCCTCCAGCACCCCGTGAACCGCGGTGCCGCGCCATGCCGCCGTAGGATCGGCATCAACCGGATCGAGCGCGGACAGGCGCAGGATCCGCTGGGCATAGAAGGCGAACGGGTCGGCTTTAAGGCGATCGACCTGCGTGACAGACATCGCGAGCGGGCGAAGCGCTGCTGTGGGGCTGGGCGCTGGCCGTGACACCGGCTGCGGCGTGCCGCCATCGTCCATCAGCCGGCTCCAGCCTTCCAGCTGGCGATCACGTGCGCGCTCGAATTCGTCACCGGCCATGGCAGCGAGCCGCAGCCACAAGCGCGACGGGATTGCCGGCGCGCGCGCATCGCGGCGTGCCCGGGTTATCAGAACCTGCCGAGCGCCCAGGCCCTGGCCGAAGTCATGCGCGGCAACGCCGATTGATCGCTCAAGCCCGGGAAGGCCGAGCGCAACGCGGATGCGCGGGGCGAGCCAGGGATCGGGCGCAGTACTGCCCGGCCAGACACCCTCGTTCAGGCCACTCAGGATCATCAGGTCGGCCGATTGCAGACGCGCTTCGATAAGGCCGTAGATCGCGAGGCGCGGGTGCCCGCCCTGTTGCGGACGGACGGCGATTTCGTCCATCAGCAGGCGCAGCATGGGAGCCAAGTCTTGCGGCGTCGCGTCGGCCGGCCCGAGCGCTGCTTCGGCCTCGAGATCGGCCAGGAGGTCCGCCGCGGCCCGTCCCGCCGGGCCGCTCCAGGCCTCCTCGCCGGCGAGCGCGCTTGCGGTGTCTCGCACGGCGGCGACCAACGCCGGCAAAGGTGCCGCGCCGCCCGCGAACGTCGTTGCCAGCGGATCCAGCAACGATCGTATTTGATGCCACCAGCTGCCGGCACGATCACCGAGGTGCCCGGCGATCCCGTCCAAGCCGGGCGCTGGCCGCGGGCCACGCAGCTGGCGATCCAATCGCCGCACGCCTTCCAGCCAGGCGCCGCGCTGATCGCCGGCGCGGACGAGCGGGTGCTTCAGGAGGGTGAGCAGCGCTAGCGGCGCGAAGCTTTCGGTGGCAGCGTCGCAGATCGCGGTCAGCAACGTGCCCGGGGGCGTGATCGATAGCGGTCGTCCGGCGCTATCGTCGACGTCTAGTCCCCAGCGTGCGCAATGCGCCGAAACCCGCCGCGCCAGTGCCCGGTCAGGCGTCACCAGCGCAGCGGTGCGCTCCGGCTCCTCGACGGCTGCCCTTAGCGCCAGCGCGATGGCCTGCGCTTCCTCTGCCGGGCTCGAAAGCTCGGCAATGCGAACGCCTGCCAACTGGCGTTGCTGCGGCCGCAACTCGGTCCAGCGCGCCGTGTATTCCGCGGGCGCGAGCGCGGTGGCGATCGTCCGACCGCGCGCAGCCGACGCGTCGTGGTCGCTGCCATCAGGCCACAGCGCGACATCGTCGCGGGCCAGCCCCATGCGCGAGAGCAGTTGCTTCAAGTGAAACTGTGGATGCACTTCGATCGACCGCGCGACACGGCCGGTGACCGGATCGGGTTGGTGCGGCCCGAGCGACTGCCACTCGTCCTCTGCCATGTCGCGGTCGACGCCCGCTAGCACGACCAATCCGTTGTCCAGCGCGGCGATCCGACCAAGCAATCTGGCGACCGACGGTGCTGCGTCCGTGATACCGGCTGCGCAGACGAAGCCGTCAGGCGCGCTCACCCGCCAGCGCTCCTCGAGGCGACGGAGCAGCAGCACGCGACGTGTGGCGCTGTCGATCCGGCCAAGGCGGGCAAGCTCACCGGGCCAGTGATCCAGGATCACGCGGAAGAGCTCGAGCGATTGGCGCCAATGATCGGTGAGCTCGCCGAGGTCGAGCTCGGACAAGCGCGCCGGGTCCACCTCCTCGACGATCAGCTGATCGAGGGTGCGCGCCAAATCACCCGCCAGCCGGACCGCTTCTGCCGTATCCAGCGCTGGTTTCGCCTCCTTGACCAGCCGGGCAAGGATCATGCGTCGCGTCAGGGGCTCGACAGCCGCGGGGGGCGGGTCAGGCGCGTCCGCGGGATCCAATGCTGCGCCGATCGCTTCACCAAGATCGTCTGCACCGATGGCGACCAGACGCGGCAACACCAGCGCGCCCCCCTTTGCGCGGACAAAGGCGTTGGTCACCGCCAGCTTCGCGCGATTGTTCGGCAGGAGTACCAACCCCCGGGCGAGCTGAAGCGGATCACCCCCGAAGCGGCGGATCAGGCCGGTGACGAGCGCGTCGGCAAATGCCCGGTGCGCCGGAATGGTGTAGAGCCGCGGCCCCGTCCGCTCACCCATCGATCAGCAGAGCTTCCGCCCTGGCGATCGCAGCAGGTGTCCCGACATCGACCCACAACCCCTGGTGGACAACGCCGTAGGCGCGTCCCGCCGCAATCGCTCGTTCCCAGAACAACATGGTCGAGAACGGCCCCTCCGGCGCATCTTGGAGGATCGCGGGATTGAGGATCTGCACGCCGATGAACACAAAGGGCGCCAGCCGGCCCGGCCGCCGCCGGCTGGTGATCCGGCCGTCAGCACCGATATGAAAATCGCCCTGGCCCTTGTGGCAATGCGCCCGGGCAAGTGGCACGAGCAGCAGCAGAACGTCCATCTCCGCCGCATTCCAGCGCGCCGCCAACAACGACAGTGCGTCGATCGGGCCATTGAGCCAGAAATTGTCGCTGTTCACGACAAAGATGGGGTCATCCCCGAGCAGCGGCTTGGCCTTCATCAAGCCGCCGCCGGTTTCAAGCAATTGCGCCCGCTCGTCGGAGACCAGCACCTCGATGCCGTCCACCGATTGGAGATGCCCCTCCAGCGTGTCCGCGAGATAATGCGCGTTGACCACCGCCCGCTTCACCCCTGCCGCGCGCAAGTGATCCAGCGTGTGATCGAGAAGCGTCTTCCCGGCCACTTTGATCAGCGGCTTGGGACGTGTGGCCGTCAGCGGCCGCATCCGCTTGCCGAGCCCGGCCGCCATCACCATCGCCGTTGTCGGCATTGGTGCCGCAAGCTCGGGGCGGATCACACGCGGCTTGATCATTGGGCGCTCAGCAGCAGGGGATCGCCGCGACGGTCGGCGGGGATGTTGGCATCGAACCAGCGCGCTACCGGCGCGAGTTCCGGTCGGGCAAGGTCGCGTTCCAGATAGGACCACACGCGCGGACACAGACCGGGATAGCGATCCTTGCCGTCGCGCTTCCACAACCGGGTGAAGATGCCGATGATCTTAGCGTTCCGTTGCGCGCCGAGCACGTGATAGGCGCGCAGGAATGCCTCGCCTTCGCTGGTCGCCGCGCAATAGCGGCTCAGCATCGCCTGCTCCAATGCGGGGTCCACATCGCGGCGAGCGTCCTGCAACAATGACACGAGGTCATAGGCCGGGTGGCCGGCAAGCGCGTCCTGGAAGTCGAGCAGGCCGAGTGAACGGGTCGCGCCCACCAGCATCAGGTTTTCGACGTGATAGTCCCGCAGCACCGTGACAGCGTCATCGAAGGCGGCGTGTTGCAACACTGCGTCCCACGCATCGACGTAGCCCTGTGCATCAACGTGCAGCCCCAGCGCCGGGCAATACCATTCCACGAGAAGCCCTGCCTCCCGCTGCAGCTCGGCACGATTATAGGCCCGCCAGGGCCCCGCCGGATGGGCACGGAGCGCGATCAGCAGATCAACGGCGTTGGCGTACAATTCCGTGGCAAGGCCGGGATCGGCATCGATCGCCTCGCGCATGCGATTGTCACCAAAATCCTCCAGCAATACGAGGCCGCGCGCCTCATCGATGGCGTGGATCTTCGGCGCCCCGAAACCGCGCTCGGCGAGCCATTCGGCCACTGCGATGAACGGGCGCGGATCTTCATGCGGCGGCGGCGCGTCCATCAAGACGGCGCGGCGCGCGCCGTCCACGATACGGAAATAGCGTCGAAACGAAGCGTCGCCGGCGAGCGGCAGCACTGTCGCCTCGGCCCATCCGTGCGCAGCGAGAAAATTGTGCGCTTCGGCGGGCGGCGTCATGTCTAGGACCATCGGCGCTCCCATGCCGCCGGCGCTTCCCAAGTCAAGCGCCTCGCGCCATTCGGTTCGATAGCGATCGCAAGTCGCAGCGCATGCGGCCAAGCGCCCTCACCTGCACGGTCCGGCCATTCGACGATCAGCGCCGCATCGAACAACGCCTCGTCCAGCCCCAGTTCCCGCAGATCATCTGGCCCGTCGAGGCGATAGAGATCGACGTGGAGCACCGGGAAACGAACCTCGGGCGGATCATAGGGCTGCACGATTGCGAAGCTCGGGCTGGGTGCTTCGCCGGCGAGCCCCAGGGCAGCCAGCAGCCCGCGAGCGATGCTGGTCTTCCCGGCCCCAAGCGGCCCCGACAGTGTGATTACGTCACCTGGCCCGAGCACCTCGGCAAGACGCATGCCGACCGCCTCGGTGGCAAGAGGATCGGCAAGGTTCAGCGCACCCGTTTTCATCGCGGCAGCTCCACCTTGACCAAGGTCCCGGCCCCGACCTCGCTGACGAGCGAGATACTGCCGCCGTGCGCCTCGACGAACTGCTTCGCGAGCGGCAAGCCAAGATCCAGCGCGCGTACCCCGCGCGTCGTCGTTGGCTTGGCAAACCGGTCAAAGGCGTGCCGCGCGGCTTCCTCGTCCATACCATCGCCGTCATCCGACACGATGATGCGGGCATGTTCGTCCGTGCCATCGACGTGGAGCAGCACGCGCCCGCCCCTCGCCGCAGCGTTGATGGCGTGTCGCAGCAGATGCTCCATCGTCTCGCGGATGCGGCGCACGTCGCCGTTCAGATGCCCGGCGCTGGAAGCGATTTCGGTCGCGAAGTCGATGTCCCTTTCGGCTGCCGAGTCCGCCACTGCCGCTGCCGCCGCACGCGCGACCTCCTCGAGATCGACCGTCTCGCGCCGTAGCGGCATGTCGCGCTCGCCTTGGGTCAGATCGAGCACTTCGTCGATCAACACGCCCAGCCGGCTGACCGAGTCGAGGATCGCCGCGACATATTGATCCGCCTGCTCGGTCAGCGCGCCTGCATAGCCGGCTTGAAGCATTTCGGCGAAGCCGCTGATCGAGGTCAACGGCGTGCGCAGCTCGTAGCTCATGTTCGCGACGAACGCCGTCTTCACCTTGTTGGCCGCTTCAAGCGCAGCGGCGCGATCGCGCAGCGCCTGTTCCGCGCGCCGGCTGTCGCTGATGTCCAGCATCGTGAACAGCGCGTTGCCATCCGGCAAAGGAACCGCGGCAAACGCGAAATGCCGGCCATCTGCGAGCGCCACCCGCCCGCTGCGCTGCTGCCGATCGCTCGTTGCGGAGCGAACGAGTTCTGTCACCAGCGTCGCCCTGTTGGGTGTGCGCAGCTTGGGTGCGATCTTTTCCGCAACGGCATCCACCCTGGGGTGACCGTTCAGGAACTCCTCCTCGAACTCCCAGAGTGCGCGGAACCGATTGTTCCAAAGCTGAAGCCGGCCATCGGCAGCGAACACGCCCAATGCCTCGAACAGGTTATCGAAGGTGGCGGTTCGCACGCGGAGCAGCGTGTCCCTGGCGGACGCGAGCTGCACCTCCTCGGTGCGGTCCTCGAAGATCAGCAAGAGGCCGCCGTCGGGCAGCATCTGGGCAAGCACGCGGATGTGGACACCGCCGGGAAGATGCCAAGTTTCTTCGGTAGCCGCGTCGGTGCGGGTGAACCAGTCCCGCCGCTCCGCTTTCCAGCCTGGAAAATCGCGCACCTCCGGCAGGCGATTTGCCTCGCGCATACGCTCGAGCACCCGGTCGAACTCCGGTCGATCGGTCAACCACTCGCCGCGCATCGCAAACATTCGCCGGAACGGCTGATTGCAAAAGATCATCGACCGATCGCGGCCGAACTGGGCCACACCGGCCGACAGGCGGTCCAGCATGGCGCGTTGCGCGGCCGCGAAACGGTGCTCACGCGCGCGGGCTTCTTCAAGCTCCTCCACGTCGATGGCGAACCCGGCAACGCCGCCGCCGGGCAGCGGAACGTCGTACAGCTGCATCGATCGGCGCGCCCCGCCGATGGTGGCGGGCAACACTCGAACCTCCGGTCGGTTTGATTCCCGTGCCGCCGCCGCGCCTGCCAACGGCCCCCCTTGGCCAGATCCTTCGATCAGCTCCACGCCGCGGGCGACGACGTCGGCAGCATCGGCGCCTTCCACAGCCTGAACATAAGCGGAGTTGACCATGGACAGGCGCAGGTCCGGCCCGCGATACCACATCGGCAACGGAGCGGCTTCGATCAGGCCGGTCAGCGCATCAAAAGCGTCGCGAACCTGCGCCTGCTCTGCGGCGAGCCGCTCCACTTCTTCCTGCGCCTCACTGGCGTCATGAACCCAGATCACGACGTCCGTGGTTTCGGTACCCATCGGCGCCCTGGCACCACGCAGCGTCAGCGTGCGCGCGGCGCCGCGCGGCCGGACCTGCCGCACGAACGATCCGCCGGACCGCTGAACCGTCTTCACGTCGGCGAGCAGCTGTTCCGCATCGCGCGGATCGAGGCCGCCACCAGCAGCGCTCAACCCGTCGAAATCTGTCGGTGGCTGCACCAGGCCAAAAAGGTCAGCAATCCGCGCCGGCATCTCGATGCGATGGTCGCCGCGGATCAGGATCGGCTGCATCGGGGCGCTCGCCAGCAGCCCCTCCGCTAGTGACAACCGCTGGGCCTGACCCCGCGCCGCGGCGAGCGCCTTGAGGCCGCGGTGGAGCACGGCGGTAGCGGCGCTGACCAGCAACAACAGGACGACGCCAGCGGCAATTAACATAGGCGTGGTCAAGAACGGGGCGAGTCCGTGATGAGGATGAACACTTCTACGCCCGCGAGCCGTGAATTGAACAGCCTACATCTCTCCCCGGGCGCGGCGGATCGCATACCATTTCGCCACGTTCGCATTGTGCTGCGCCAACGTGTCGGCAAACACGTGTCTGCCCGTGCCATCGGCCACGAAGTAGAGCGCGGACGTTTTTGCCGGATCAAGAACGGCGTCGATCGATTCGCGCCCCGGGTTCGCGATCGGGCCGATCGGCAGACCAGCGCTGGCGTAGGTGTTGTAGCCGTTCTTTGCCTGCAGTTCGGACCGTTTGATGCGGCGACCAAGCGGCTTGCCCTTGGTGATCGGGTAAATGACCGTGGGGTCCGCCTGGAGCGGCATCCCGAGCTTCAAGCGGTTGGTATAAACGGCAGCAACCATCCGACGCTCGGAGGGCTTGCCGGTTTCCTTCTCCACGACCGATGCGAGGATCACCGCTTCCTCCGGAGACTTCACGACGCTTGCCGGCGTGCGCTTCTCCCACGCGCGCGCGAGATAATCTGTCATCGCCTTCTGCATTCGCGCCAGCACCGCCGCGCGTGTGTCGTTTAGTTGATAAGCGTAGCTGTCCGGAAGCACGGAGCCTTCACGTGGCACGGCGACATCGCCGGAAAGCCCCTCGGCGCGCATGAGTGCCTCGTGCACCAGGATAGACGGATATCCTTCCGGCACCGGCACGAGGCGCTGGCGCACCTTGCCGTCCTCAAGCAAGGTCAGGATATCGGACGCGCTGGCGCGTGCGGGAATAGCATATTCCCCCGCCTTGATAGGCTTGCCTGTGCCAAAAAAGCGGGCGTAGCCGCGGAAGCGCCAGGCCGAACGGATGGCGCCCTGCTTCTCCATTTCGCCCGCCGCGCGGGCGAGGCTTGCGCCCTCCGGAACCACCACCGCCAGCGGCTTGGGCGCCGGGCCTTCGCCCGACCAGTCACGCGCCACCCAGGCGAGCGCGGCAATCAGCGCAAGACCGATTAACAATCCCAGGCAACCAGCCTTGCGCATCATTTCACCCCGGCGGTGGCCGGAGGTCCAGTTCATGGCCGGCCAAGAAATACGCTCCGGCCGAGGCCGGAGCAGGCGATTGCGATCAGATGGCCTTCATGACCAGCGACGCATTGGTGCCGCCAAAACCAAAGCTGTTGTTCAGCACGGCGCGCACCTGCCGCTTCTTCGCGACATGCGGCACAAGATCGACACCGGCGCAATTATCGCTCGGGTTGTCGAGGTTCAGCGTCGGCGGCACGATCTGGTCACGCATCGCGAGAATGCAGAAGATGCTCTCCACCGCACCCGCCCCGCCAAGAAGATGGCCGATCGCGGATTTGGTCGAGGACATCGAGAGCGAGCCGATATGGTCGCCGAAGAGCCGGCGGACGGCACCGAGCTCCAGTTCGTCACCGAGCGGCGTGGAGGTGCCATGCGCATTGATATAGTCGATGTCCTCCAGCTGGAGACCGGACCTGCGCATCGCCATCTCCATCGCGCGGAAGGCGCCCGAGCCTTCGGGATGCGGCGCGGTGACGTGATAAGCATCGCCCGACAGGCCGTAGCCGATCACTTCGGCATAGATCCTCGCGCCGCGCGCCTTGGCCCGCCCATATTCCTCGAGCACCACCACGCCGGCGCCTTCGCCCATGACGAAGCCGTCGCGATCCTTGTCGTACGGGCGGCTGGCCTTCTCGGGTTGATCGTTGAAATTGGTGCTGAGCGCCCGCGCCTGCGCGAAGCCGGCAATGCCAAGCGGGCAGATCGCGCTCTCGGCGCCGCCCGCCAGCATCACGTCGGCATCGTCCATCGCAATCATCCGGGCAGCGTCACCGATGGAGTGCGCGCCGGTGGAGCACGCCGTCACCACGGCATGGTTCGGCCCCATCAAGCCGTACTTGATGCTGACCTGGCCGGAAATGAGGTTGATCAGACGGCCGTGCACGAAGTGCGGGCTCACCCGGCTAGGACCCTTTTCGTGGCGGACGATCGACTCGATCTCGATGCCCGGCAGGCCACCGATGCCCGACCCGATCGAGCAACCAGCGCGGTAGCGCTCTTCTTCGGTCATCTCGGTCAGACCTGCGTCCTCGAGCGCCTGACCTGCTGCATCGATGCCATAGACGATGAAAGGATCAACCTGACGTTGAACCTTGTGATCCACCCGTTTGGACGCGTCGAACCCATATTCATGGTCCGCCGGCTTCACCTCGCACGCAATGCGACACTTCTGATCAGAAGCGTCAAAGCGCGTGATGGGCGCGGCGCCGGATTTACCGGCGATAAGACGGGCCCAAACTTTCTCCACGTCTGCCCCGAGCGGGGTAACGAGGCCAAGACCGGTGACGACGACGCGGCGCATTGCGCTACTCCATGAACATTACAACGAAACGGCTCCCCGCCCTCTAGCCGGGGACGGGGAGCCGCTCAAATCCGGGCCGAGGCAGCGCAGGCTCAAAGCCCACTGCCCCGTGCGCGATCAGCCCTTGTGCTCGTCGATATAAGTGATCGCGTCACGCACGGTGGTGATCTTTTCGGCGGCGTCGTCCGGGATTTCCACACCGAACTCTTCCTCGAATGCCATCACCAGCTCGACGATGTCGAGGCTGTCCGCGCCGAGATCGTCGATGAAGCTGGCGTCTTCGGTCACCTTGTCGGCTTCGACGCCGAGATGCTCGACGACGATCTTCTTCACGCGGTCGGCGGTCTCGCTCATATATATTCCCTTTGTTTCGTCGAGGGGTTGTTGAATCCTGAACGCAGGTAGAACGGGGTTCGTTGCGATACAAGTCTGCTTTAGACCATCGCCATCCCGCCGTTCACGTGCAGGGTCTGTCCGGTGACATAGCCGGCCTCGCGCGAGGCCAGATACACCACCGCCGCGGCCACGTCTTCCCCCTTGCCCAGATCACCGGCGGGGATCTTGGTGAGAAGCGCGGCCTTCTGGGCTTCGGGGAGCCCATCGGTCATCGCGGATCGGATAAAGCCCGGCGCGACGCAATTGACCGTGACGTTACGGCTTGCGAGCTCCTGCGCGACCGCCTTTGACATGCCTACGAGGCCGGCCTTAGACGCCGCATAGTTCGCCTGCCCCGGATTGCCGGTCTGCCCTACCACCGACGTGATGGAGATCACGCGGCCGAACCGCTGCTTCATCATCGGCTTGGCTGCCGCCCGCATCAGCCGGAATGCGGCCTCCAGATTGACGCGGATCACCTGATCCCATTCGTCATCCTTCATCCGCATCGTGAGATTGTCGCGCGTCACGCCGGCGTTGTTGACCAGGATGTCGAGCCGGCCACCAAGCGCCTCCAGCGCAGCGGGAACGAGGCCGTCGACCGCAGCCGCATCGGACAGATTCGCCGGCACCGCCACGTGATCGCCGCCAAGCTCACCGCAGAAGGTCGCCAGTTTTTCGGCATTGGAGCCCGACACGGCGAGGCGTGCGCCTTGCGCCGCCAGGGCCTGCGCGATCGCCGAGCCGATGCCGCCGGACGCGCCGGTTACCAGCGCCGTCATTCCCGTGAGGTCGAACATATCAATCTCCTGTATTCACATCCGGCGCACAGCACGCGGATGCCGATACCGAGCGCGCAACGTCTGCCCCGGCATATTGATGCATCAGCCTCACAGGCTCTTCAGCAAGCCTTCGACATCGTCCATCGACACGATGCTGACCGCGGTTACGTCCGGCGCAATCCGCTTGACCATCGGCGCCAGCACCTTGCCGCCGAATTCAACGAACTCGGATACGCCAGCATCAACCATCGCCAGCACCGACTCGCGCCAACGCACCATGCCGGTCACCTGCTCGACGAGCAGGCGGCGAATGGTGTCGGGGTCACTCGCCGGCGCCGCGATGACATTCGCGTAGACCGGCACGAGCGGTGCCGAGACCTGCGCGCTCGCCAACGCTTTCTCCATCGCGTCGGCGGCGGGCTGCATCAGCGGGCAGTGAAACGGGGCGGAGACGGGGAGCGCGATCGCGCGCTTCGCACCATGGTCCTTTGCCAGCGCAATCGCGCGATCAATCGCCGCCTTGGCGCCCGAGATCACAACCTGGCTTGGATCATTATCATTCGCGACGGTGCAGACCTCGCCCTCGGCAGCGGCGGATGCGATCGCCTCAGCCTTCGCAAGATCCGCACCCAGCAACGCTGCCATGCCGCCCTCGCCCACCGGCACAGCGGCCTGCATTGCCTGGCCGCGCAGCTTCAGCAATCGCGCCGTGGTGGAAAGATCGAGCGCACCCGCGGCACAGAGCGCGCTATACTCGCCCAAGCTGTGACCGGCGACGAGATCCGCCTTTTCCGCCAGGCGGACGCCGCCTTCCTTCTCCAGCACGCGCAGGGTGGCGAGCGCATTGGCCATGATTGCGGGCTGGGCATTCTCAGTTAGCGTCAGTTCGTCTGCCGGACCTTCCGTCATCAGCCGAAAGAGGCTTTGGCCCAGCGCATCGTCCACTTCGCCGAAGACATCACGCGCATGGGAACTGGCCGCGGCCAGCGCCTGGCCCATGCCGACTGCCTGACTGCCCTGCCCCGGAAAGATGAACGCTCGCATCTGCCTCTCCCAAATCGAAGAGGCGCGCGGTAGAGCGGTCAGGGCGGCGGGGTCAACCGCCCTGCGGCCGCACCAGCACCATGTCCGGGCTTGGCGTGAACATGCGGCGCGCGATGGAGGCGGGCACCAGGGGCTCCAGCCCGAGCCATCGGAGCGCAGCGCCGAGGCGCGTCGGCGGCGACGGATAGCGTGCCACCACGTTCCCAGCGGGCGCAGCGTCCGCGGGCGCAACGATCAGGTCGCCACCATGTGCGGGCAGCGGCCGGATGTTCGACTGTCCCAGAAAGTTCATCGCGATGTCGGCGCGAGCGACGTCGTTAGGGGCCCCAGCGATGGTGGCGCGGGGATGCGCCTCTGCCGCCAGCACCAGCGCCTCCATGCCCCACCGGGGATGCGCGTTGCCCACGCTCATGAGCAGCAGGTTGGTGGAAACGAGCAGCGCAAGAACGAGTGTGCGGACCAGCGGCGTCACCCGGTCGAGCCATGCTGCGACCAAGATGATTGCCGCCAGCGCTGCCAGCATGAAATAGCGGGGGTTGAGCACCAGCTTGGTATAAAGAACCGAAACGAGCAGGAAGCTGCTGGCCGCGATGAGCGCGAGGAGCAGGAACGGCGCGCGTCGATTTGCCGGCGTCACTCGCCACGTCCCGGCGATCAGCGCCACACCGGCCATCCAGAACAACAGGCCGAAATCATCGTTGATCAAGAGGACGAGCAGCGGATCAAGCGGCGCCCACAGGAGAAAGTTGCCCTCATGATTGGCGGCACGATCGATATGCTCGTCGTGATTGAAAGCGATGACGTAGCGCCGCAGCGGTTCGCCGGTCATGGCGTATTGGAAGAGGGCCTCGCCCACGAGCACCAGCGCCGCGCCGAAGGCACAGGCGATCAGTACGCGGCGCGAAAAGGGCCGGCCGATCAGCAGTGGGCCGAGCACCGCAAGCGCGAGCACGCTGGTTTCCCGGCAAAGCACCGCGACCCCGAACATCGCCCCGCCGGCTGCGGCCCGCATTAGCCCGACGCGATCCTCCGCAGCCGATCCGACCAGCCAGGCGCCCGTCAGCAGCGCAGCGGCTTCCAGCAAATCCACGCTGACCGTGCTGGCATGCACCACCACGACCGGCAGTGTCGCGGCGAGCAGGGCGGCGATCCATCCCGTACGCGGCGTGAAGGCTTTCGCCGCGAAGACCCCGACTGCCGCGACCAAAACGACATAGAAGATTATGGCGGTAACCGCGAAAGCGGTGAAGTTATTGCCGAAAACCGCGATCACGGCGGCGAAGGAGAGGGTCAACGGAAAGCGTGTCGACCAGTGATCGCTGCCGGCAAACGGTGGATCGATCAGCCAGCGCATTGCGCCGGCATGGTATAGCGAATCGTCGGATGCCATGAAGCCGATCCACCCCACGAAGAGCGCGGCGGCCATCGCCAGCAACACCGCAAAAAGCCAGCCTGATCGCACAGGAGCTTTGGGAACACGGGCATCTGATCGAGCGCTTGTCATGAACATGGCTTAGCGTTGCCGCATGTAGAAATGCTTGCTTTCTGAACCGGCGTTCATCGCCAACGCCCTTTTGCGACAAATCGCGACCAAATCGATAGCCCGACGACAAGAGCTGGATACGTACGCTCCCCAGATTGGTTCTCGACGCCGCAGCGGCGGCGCCGCTTGTTTCGCAGGAAAGAGGAGCATCTCATGTTCAAAAAGCTGGGTCAGGCCATTGTCGCAGCCTCGCTGATCGCAACGCCGATGATCGCCACCAGTGCGCAGGCGCAACGACGCGACGTCACCACCACCACGACCGTCAAGCAGCGCCCGAACGGCACGGTTGTGAGAAAGACAACCGTTTCCCGCCAGCCAGCCTATCGCAACTGGCGCCAGGGACAGCGCTTCGATCGTCGCTACGCGGCAAACTATCGCGTTGTTGATTATCGCCAATACCGTCGGGCGAACCTGTACGCGCCAGGTCGCGGCCAGCAGTGGGTCCGCTCCGGCCGAGACGCAGTGCTGATTGCCGGTAATGGCACGATCCTGCGCGTCATCCGGCGCGCCTTCTAAGGCTTGATTCTTCGCCGGTTTCGCGTACAGGGACCGGCAGCATAGGCGGGGAGCGTCGTCTCCTCGCCTTTCGCTGTTTTGGACGACAGTCGGAGGGGCATGGCACGGGGCCATGTCAGCGATCGGCCAACGAAGGAAAGCACATGGCTCTTTATGAGCACGTGTTCCTTGCGCGCCAGGATTTGGCACAAGCGCAGGTGGACACGATGGCGGAAGCCGTCACCAAGATCGTCGAGGATCATCAGGGCAAGGTCGTGAAGACCGAGACCTGGGGTCTGCGCAGCCTCGCCTATCGCATGGTGAAGAACCGCAAGGCGCATTACGTGATGATGGAGATCGACGCACCGGGCGATACCGTTGCCGAGATCGAGCGTCAGCACTCCATCAACGAGGACATCATCCGCTACATGACCGTCAAGGTCGATGCGCATGAGCAGGGCCCGTCGGTGATGATGCGCAAGCAAGAGCGGGACCGTGAGCGCGGTCGCCGTCGTGAAGAGGAGAACGCATAATGGCTCGTCCCTTCTTCCGCCGTCGCAAGAGCTGCCCCTTCTCCGCGAAGGACGCACCCCGGATCGACTACAAGGACGTGCGTCTGCTGCAGGGCTTCGTCTCTGAGCGTGGCAAGATCGTTCCGTCGCGCATCACTTCGGTGAGCGCAAAGAAGCAGCGCGAGCTCGCCCAGGCGATCAAGCGTGCCCGGCACCTGGGCCTGCTGCCCTACGTCGTTAAGTAAGGAGAAAAGCAGATGGACGTCATTCTGCTTGAGCGCGTCGAGAAGCTCGGCGGCATCGGCGACGTGGTAAAGGTGAAGGACGGCTTCGCCCGTAACTTCCTGCTGCCGAACAAGAAGGCGCTTCGCGCCAACGAAGCGAACCGCAAGGTGTTCGAAGCGAACCGTGCGCGGATCGAATCGGAGAATGCCAATCGTCGCGGCGAAGCCGAGATCGAAGCCAAGTCGTTCAAGGACGCGCAGGTCACGATCATCCGCCAGGCCTCCAACGCCGGCCAGCTCTACGGCTCGGTCGCGGTGCGAGATCTGGTCGAGGCGCTGAACGAGGCGGGTCACAAGGTGGCGAAGGCCTCAATCGTGCTGGATCGCCCGATCAAGGCGATTGGCGTTTACGACGTCCGGGTTGCGCTGCATCCCGAAGTGTCGGTGAACGTGAAGGTCAACGTCGCTCGCTCGCCGGAAGAAGCGGACCTGCAGTCGCAGGGCGTGGACGTGATGGCGCAGGTCTTCGAAGAGGGCCGTGACCAGGGCGGCTTCATCGAAGAGTATGATGCGAACGCCGAACCGGGCGCCAGCGCTGAAGTCCGCCAAGACGAAGCGCAGGGCTAATCACCCGGTCTGCCGATGAAATCGAAAGGCCCGCCAGGCACATCGCCTGGCGGGCCTTTCGTTATTCTGACGGTTAAAGGCTAGCCGGCGCTGGCGTTCCCGCAGGTGTCGCCACCTACTCGTTATCGCGTGGAGACGTTCAACGTGACATCCACGTTGCCCTTCACCGCGTTCGAATACGGGCATACCGCATGCGCGGCCCGGACGATCTCTTCCGCCTTGTCCTGGGCAACACCGGCGATGGTGACGTCCAGCGTGACCGCCAAATGGAACCCGCCGCCGGTGCCGGGCAGCAGGCCAACCTCGCCGACCACCTCGATATCACCGTCCCGGACCTTATCGGCTTGCGCACGGGTCACGTGGATCACGGCGTTTTCAAAACAAGCTGCGTACCCTGCCGCGAACAACTGCTCCGGGTTGGTCGCACCACCCTTCCCGCCCAGCTCCTTCGGCACGGCCAAGGACAGGTCGAGAACGCCGTCGTCGCTGCGAACGGTGCCGCTACGTCCGCCCACGACAGTCACTTTGGTGGAATAGAGAGTGCTCATCATCATCCTCCGTCTTAGCTCGGCAGAGGATTAGATTGTGCACAACCTAATTGCAAGTTGCGAGAAAATTGGTCCGGCAGCTACTGCTGCGCGAGACCAGCAACGCTTGTTAGCATGATGCTTTAGGGCACCGTTACACACGCCCCCACCACAGCGGCGAACGGGATCAAGGCCAGGAAAATGGGAACGATCTGCTTCATCAAAGGTACCACTGGAGACACATTCCAGCAAAGAATGCAGGATGGACACAAAGGTTTCCGCAGGATGAACAGATAGCCGGCCTTCACCTCCAGTCTGTAAGGGTGCGGCATGACGACGCCGCCTCCGCCAAAGCCACAGCAGGCACTAGCTGCCGCTTCTCATTTCCTGCCGAAGAGCTTCTCGATCTGATCCAGCGGCATCTTTACCCAGGTGGGCCGGCCGTGATTGCATTGGCCCGAATGGGGGGTAGCTTCCATCTCCCGAAGCAATGCGTTCATTTCGGTGACCGACAACATGCGTCCGGCCCTGACCGAGCCATGACAGGCCATCGTGCCCGCTACTGCCTCCAGGCGCTCGCGCAGCGACAACGCCTCGTCAAAGGCGGCCAGCTCGTCGGCCAGGTCGCGGACCAGCCCTGATGGATCGCCGCTACCGAGCACGGCCGGGGTGGAGCGTACCAGCATGGCGCGCGGGCCAAATCGCTCCAGTTCCAGGCCAAGTTCCGCCAATTCTGCAATGCGGGAGTCCAGTCGGTCGCAGCCGGATTCGTCCAGCTCGACCACTTCCGGGATAAGCAGCGCCTGACCCGCCACTCGCCCTCCGGCTAGCGCAGCACGCATCCGCTCCAATACCAGCCGCTCGTGCGCTGCATGCTGATCGACGATCACCAGCCCGTCCTCGGCCTCGGCGACGATATACGTCCTCGCCACCTGCCCGCGCGCGACGCCGAGCGGGTATACTTGCGACTCTGGCGGCGGTGCGATCGCGGCTTCCGCCCGCGCTTGCGGGGGCGGCGCAAAGAACGTCGCAGACTGTTCGCGCAGCATCCTAGCTTCAGCAAGGTTGCGATATCCACCAAGTGTGGCGTCCTGACCGTGCCCAGCAGGCATCTGACCAGAGCCAAACATGGGATCAGCCCGGAACGCCGCCATCATATCGTCCGGTGCGCGATGCGCCACGCGATGCCCCGCTTCATCCAGCGCGCGCCGCAACCCCGAGACGATCAGGCCGCGGATCATCGCCGGATCGCGAAAACGCACCTCTGTTTTCGCCGGGTGAACGTTCACGTCGACCTGATCGGACGGAAGGTCAATGAAGAGCGCGACAACGGCATGCCGATCGCGAGGCATCATTTCGGCGTAAGCGCCGCGGATCGCGCCGATGAGCAAGCGATCCTTGACCGGCCGCCCGTTGACGAAAAGATATTGGTGATCGGCGACACCGCGATGAAAAGTCGGCAGGCCGGCGACGCCGCCAAGCACGACCTGATCGCGTACCATGTCGATGGCAACGCTATTTTCTTTCAGCGCGCGATCGGTCAGCGCCGCAACCCGCGCTGGCCGATCCTCCGGCTGAAGAGCAGCAAGCACACGCCGGTCATCATGCTCGACTGTGAAGATCACATCGGGTCGAGACATCGCCAGTCGCCGGACCACGTCCAGACACGCGGCATATTCGCTGCGACCCGAGCGCAGGAACTTGCGGCGTGCCGGGACCTTCTCGAACAATCCCTCGACCACAACGCGCGTGCCCGGCGGAAGCGCGGCGGGCCCTTCGGACGCGAGAACGCCATTGTCGACTACGCGGCACCACCCGTCCGCCCCACGAATCCTGCTTTCCAGCGTGAGCCGTGCCACGCTCGCGATAGAGGGAAGCGCCTCGCCCCGGAAGCCCATGGTGGCGACCCGATCGATGTCGTCGCTCGTGAGCTTGGATGTCGCGTGTCGCTCCAAGGCGAGCGCCATGTCGTGGGGGGCCATGCCGCAGCCATCATCCGCCACTTCAACGCGCCCTATCCCGCCTTCCACGAGGCGAATGGCAATCCGGCCTGCGCCGGCGTCGATGGCGTTCTCAACCAGTTCCTTCAACGCGCTGGCCGGTCTTTCCACCACTTCACCGGCAGCGATACGGTTGATGAGATGTTCGGGCAGTCGGCGTATTGACACAGCCACGCCCCTAGCCCAATCGACGCCATCCCGCGACCCCGAGATAACAGCAATCAGCGCACAAGAAGCGCCTTTCGACCGTGGCCGCGGGATGAATGGTGCAAGTCGCCTCGGCGACTCGGGAACGGAATCTAGCTGAACATGGCCTTCTCGCGTTTCTTCAAGTTCATGTCGCATGACATGGCCATCGACCTCGGGACTGCGAACACCGTGGTTTATCTGCGGGGCCGCGGTATCGTGCTGAACGAACCGTCGGTGGTGGCGGTCGAAACGATCAACGGCATCAAGAGGGTGAAGGCTGTCGGCGAGGACGCCAAGCTCATGATGGGCAAGACGCCAGGCAACATCGAGGCGATCCGCCCGCTGCGCGACGGTGTGATCGCGGACATCGACGTCGCCGAACAGATGATCAAAAGCTTCATCTACAAGGTGCATGGGCAGCGCAAGTTCATGCGCTGGCCAGAGATCGTGATCTGCGTTCCCTCCGGGTCGACCAAGGTCGAGCGCCGCGCCATCCGTGACGCCGCCTCCAATGCAGGCGCGAGCCGCGTGTGGCTGATTGAGGAGACGATGGCGGCGGCGATCGGCGCTGACATGCCGGTTACCGAGCCGATCGGCAGCATGGTCGTCGATATTGGCGGTGGCACAACCGAAGTCGCGGTGCTTTCGCTGCGCGGCCTTGCCTATACCACGAGCGTTCGTGTGGGTGGTGACAAGATGGACGAAGCCATCGTCAGCTACGTCCGCCGCAACCACAATCTGCTGATCGGTGAAGCGACAGCGGAGCGGATCAAGCAGGAAGTCGGCATCGCTAAGCCGCCGGCGGACGGGATCGGGCTCACCATCCACATCAAGGGCCGGGATCTGGTAAACGGCGTGCCGAAGGAGATCCAGATCAACCAGGGTCAGATCGCCGAAGCACTCAGCGAGCCGGTGGCGACCATTGTGGAAGGCGTGCGCGTGGCGCTGGAAAATACCGCTCCGGAGCTCGCCGCTGATATCGTCGATCAAGGTATCGTCCTCACCGGCGGTGGCGCGCTGCTGCAGGGGCTGGACGAAGTGCTTCGCGACGAGACCGGGCTTCCCGTCACGGTTGCCGACGAACCGCTGACCTGCGTTGCACTGGGAACCGGTCGTGCACTGGAAGATCCCATGTATCGCGGCGTGCTGCAGAACGGCTGATCGAAGAAGGGCTTAGCGCATGGTGGCGTCGCGGGACCGACGCACGGGTTTCTCGCGGCGGGCACAATATTCGCTCTTCTTGAGCTACATTCTGGCCGTCGCGGGAGCGCTGGTCGGGGCGGTTCTGCTCGTCCTGTCGCAGTTCAATCCTCCAGCGTTCGCCGCCTTTCGTGCCACTGCTGCCGAGTTTACGACGCCGGTGTCGTCGGGCGTATCCGCCGTGATCAGGACGATCGCCGCCGTTCCGCAGACGGCGGGGACGTATCTTCGCGTTCACGAAGAAAACGCCGCGCTGAGAACGGAGGTCGCACGCACGCACGAGGCCCTGGTCCAAGCCAGAATCGTCGTGCGGGACAACCGTCGACTGCGCGCCTTGCTGAAACTTCGCGATGTGACCCCCAACGTTGTCGTGAGCGCCAGGCTGGTGAGTTCCAGCGCGACGAGCACGCGCCGGTTCGGAACCCTGAACGCGGGCCGCTGGCAGGGCGTTCGTCCTGGAATGCCCGTGCGTGGCCCGGACGGCCTGATCGGGCGAGTGGTCGAGACCGGCCCCAACACGGCCCGGGTATTGCTTACCAGCGATCCGGAAAGCGTTGTTCCGGTTCGCCGGATTGGCGACGGGCTGCCGGCGCTTGCAGCCGGGCGCGGTGACGGGCTGATCGATATCCGCTCCGTTGGCACCACCAACGCGCGTTTGGCGCCGGGCGACCGTTTCATCACCTCTGGTGTTGGCGGCCTCTATACGCCCGGGGTCCTAGTCGCTCGGGTCCTCAAGCCAGGTTCGGACAGTGCCCCGGCTGCGCCCTTTGCGCATCCGGACACCTTTGACTTCGTACTGGTCAGCGAGCCCTTCCTGCCGCCACTTCCATCGTCGCCCGTGCCGCCTCCTGTCCCGGCTGCTCCACCGCCACCGCGTGCCGGCCAGCCGTGACCGTCGCCGCCCGACCGTTCGAACCGCCCCTGCCGCGCACGAGGGCGCGAGCGCTTCCATGGGCGACGGTCATGGCAGGCTCTCTGGTGACGATCGTTCCAGCTGTGGCGACGCTGCCCTTGCTGCCGCCGTTTGGCTTACTGATGCTGCTCGCCTGGCGTCTGCTCGCCCCGCTGGCGCTGCGTCGCTGGGCACCGGCATTGCTGGGGTTGTTCGACGATTGCCTCAGCGGCCAGCCGATGGGTAGCGCCACTCTCTTGTGGACCCTCTCCTTCTTCATCGTCGATCTGTTTGATCAGCGCACCATCTTCCGCGCCTTCGCGCAGGATTGGCTCATTGCCGCCGCCGCGATCGCTCTATGCCTGGTGGGCGGACGATTGCTCGCCACCCCTATCGGCGGGCACGTCGATTCCATGCTACTGGTGCAGATAGCCGTGTCTATTCTCCTGTTTCCCTTTGCTGCGCGGATGGTTGCGTGGGTCGATCGTCGGCGCGTCGTCGAATGAACCGTCCGCCGCGGATCGCTACCGAAGCGCAGCAAGGATATACGTTCTCGCGCCGCGCCTGGCTGCTTGGGGCGGCGCAGATCGGCGTCGGCACGGTGCTGGCGGGTCGCATGGGTTGGCTCGCGATTGCCGAGAACGAGCGCTATAATCTCCTGAGCGAAAGCAATCGTGTGAACATGACGCTGATCCCGCCACGGCGGGGTTGGCTGGTTGATCGTCACGGGAACCCGATCGCAGACAATCGCACCGACTTTCGCGTGGATTTGATCCCTGATCGCGTGGTCGACGAGGAGCGCACCCTGGCAGCGCTGCGCCAGCTACTGGCGCTCACCGAAGAGGACCTGCTGCGCATCAGAGCCGATCTGAAGCACGCCGCGGGGTTCCAGCCCGTGAAGGTCGCGGAGAACGTCGGCTGGGAGCGATTTGCGGCAGTTCAAGTTCGCCAGCCGGAGCTTCCAGGGGTGGCGCCAACGCGCGGGTTCGCCCGCAACTATCCCGCCGGCGCGGCGGTCGCCCACCTGACGGGCTACGTGGGCAGTGCCACAGCGGAGCAATACAAGCAGACCAAGAATCCCCTGTTCGTCACACCCGGCTTCAAGTTGGGCAAGGATGGCCTTGAAAAGACGCTAGAAGATGAACTGCGCGGCAAGCCGGGCGCTAAGCGTATCGAGGTAACCGCGCGCGGAAAGTTGGTCGCGGAGCTGGCGACCCGGGTAGACGTACCGGGCAAGACGCAGCGCCTGACCATTGACGCGGGCTTGCAGGAATATGCCGCGCGGCGGCTTGGTACCAACTCTGGCTCCGCCGTGGTGCTCGACTGCTTGACGGGCGAGATGCTCTGCATGGTTTCAATGCCGGCCTATGATCCGAACAGCTTTTCGGACGGAATCAGCCAGCTCGAATGGAAGATGCTATCGGCTGACGATCACGTGCCGCTGATGAACAAGGTGACCCAGGGGCTGTACCCGCCCGGATCCACCGTGAAACCGATGAACGGGCTTGCGCTGCTCGAGGCCGGCGTGAGCCCTGATGAGCGCGTGTTCTGTGGAGGCGCACTCCGGGTCGGCAGCGGCGTGTTCCACTGTCACAAGCGGCGCGGCCATGGCGCCATCGACCTTCGCGGGGCGATCGCGCAAAGTTGCGACATCTACTTTTATGAGATGATCCGGCGCCTCGGCTATGATCGTGTGGCGCCGGTCGCGCGGGCGGTCGGCCTCGGGGAAAAATACGACCTGCCCTTGGCAGCCCAGCGCTACGGCACCGTGCCTGACAGCGCCTGGAAAGAGCGCAAGTACAAGACGAAGTGGACCGTCGCCGACTCGCTCAATTCGTCGATTGGCCAGGGATATGTGCTGGCGAACCCCATGCAATTGGCAGTGATGGCGATGCGCATCGCATCCGGGCGTATGCTTCAGCCGAGCCTGTTGATGGACAAGGTGGCGCGCAATGCCCCTGCCCTGCCCTTTAGCGCCGAAAATCTGCGGGTCGTGCGTGAGGGGATGTGGAAAGTCGTAAATGGCGGCGGCACCGGAGGCGCTTCACGGCTGCATATCCCAGGCGTTGAGTTGGCCGCGAAGACCGGCACGGCTCAGGTGCGCCGGATCACCATGGCAGAGCGCCGCTCCGGCGTTCTCAGCAACGCGCAGTTGCCGTTCAAGCTGCGTGACCACGCATTGTTCGTCTGCTTCGCGCCCGTCGAGAACCCGCGTTACGCAGCGAGCATTGTGCTCGAGCATAACGGACATACCGTGCGAAATCTGGACACGCCGCTGATCGGTCGTGACATTATGACGTACCTCTTCGACAAGGAACGAGCCCTCAAGTCTCTTGCCGAGGTAGAGCCAACCTGGGGCGGCGATATCCGAACGAGGATGGCGGCGCAGGAAGCGGCATATCGCGCGACGACGACGGCTGCGGCTGCCGCCCAGGCGGTTGCAACCGAGACGGACGCTCCCGCGCCGACGCGGGCGCGCGCGGTGGAACAAGCCACCGATGCATCGAACGCAGCCCAGGAAGCGACAGTCAGCGACATCGGAAACGGGGTGGGCCCCGCCAGCGTTGGCACAACTGAACCATCGGAGCCGCAGTGATCGGTCCCTCCTTCGTTCCCGCGCCCGTCGCTCGCCTGCCCTGGCGAATGCTGATCCTCGTGATCGCGATCGCCTCCTTTGGCCTTGTCATCCTTTACTCGGCGGCTGGCGGAAGCGTTCGCCCGTGGGCGTTGTCGCAAGGCATTCGCTTCGTTGTTTTCCTGTCCGGGGCACTGCTCATCGCGCGAATACCGGAGGATGTCTGGCGACAAGCCGCGCTGCCTGGTTATGTGCTCATCGTCGCACTGCTGTTTGCCGTCGAGCTTCTGGGCGCGGTGCGCGGCGGTAGTCAAAGGTGGCTGGACCTTGGCTTTATCCGCCTACAGCCCTCCGAAGTGATGAAGCCGGCAATCGTTCTGGCCTGCGCGCGCTTCTACGAATTGCTGCCGCCCAACGAGACCCGCCGCTTCGGCGCGATCTGGCCTGCAGCGTTGCTCATCGCGTTGCCGGCCGGCCTGGTGATGCTGCAGCCCGATCTCGGGACGGCATTGATGATCACCTCGGGCGGTCTCACGGTCATGTTCCTAGCAGGCGTGCCGTTGCGGCTTTTCGTTGGCGGAGCCCTCGCGCTGGCCGTGGCTGCGCCATTGGCGGTCAACTTCCTGCTTCATGATTATCAGCGCAATCGCGTGCTCATCTTCATGGATCCGGAGAGTGACCCGCTCGGCACCGGATACCATATCAGCCAGTCGAAGATCGCCATTGGATCCGGCGGCATGACCGGCAAGGGCTTCTTGCACGGCACCCAGAGCCATCTCGATTACCTGCCGGAGGGTCATACCGACTTCGTCTTCGCTACCATGGCGGAGGAGTGGGGCGTCTTGGGCGGCCTGTTCATTATCGTCGCGTATCTCATGGTGATCCGCTGGGGCATCAACGTTGGACTGCAGGCGCAAAGCCGTTTTGCCAAACTGGCGGCCGCAGGGCTTGCGACGACCATCTTCTTCTACGTCGCTATCAACTTAGCGATGGTGATGGGCCTAGCTCCGGTGGTCGGCATCCCCCTGCCCCTCGTTAGTTTCGGCGGCTCCGCGCAAATGACGGTTTTCGTGTGCCTGGGAATTCTCATGTCGATCGACCGCAGCAACCGCGTGGAAAAAAGTTGGTGATTCCGCGAAAAAGGGTTTGCGCCGCACAAATCGAATGCTAATGGCGCGCCTCCGATCGGGGCAGCCGCCCAACACGATCATGGACGCATAGCTCAGTTGGTAGAGCAGCTGACTCTTAATCAGCGGGTCCTTGGTTCGAGCCCAAGTGCGTCCACCACCTTTTCAATAGCTTCGGCGGGGCCGATGCGTTTATTCATCGGTCCAGCAGCCACCTAGTGGCGCCTCGGGCTGAAAGTGCCCGCCGCATCTCACGTGTTGTTAGCGACTCCGGCTCGGCGTATTCTAAACCGCGCGGAGCACGCGCTGTTTACGTTGGTGCAGCTGGCGGGGTAAACAGCGACATAGTGCGCTCGCTGCTCGCGATCCGACCGCGATCGATCACGGCTCAAACTATATCAACGGCGACGCCTGGCAGTACAGCGGGTTCGGATCCTACGATCCGGCTTGCCTGTTCAAGCTAGACGGGCGGCGACAAGGCAGCAAGCAGCAGCAGGCCTGAGCCATCCGCTTTTGGCTTGACCAGCATAGGCGACTGCGTGAACGGGGCTGCTCGCCTTCGCCATCAATAGCAAGCTTCGTAGCTGTGATGTGGTTAAAGTCCGGATCGGAAAATGTAGTCTCGGGCGGGCGGATCCGTGATCGCCCCATCGTAAGGGCTACATGGCGCACATGAGCACGCGACAATATGCCCGCCTGGTGCACGAGTAGGTAGTCGGCATCGGCCTTCCACAACAGAACTATCGGACGCACCCGCTTCGGCCAACGAAGGCGTCGAGCAGGTATCATTGCAGATGGCCTCGATAATACCAGCGAAGGCATTTCCCCCACAAACTCGACCAAGTAACAGTGCCTCCGAGCGGGCGACCAGCCGCACCGCTTCGCGCATCGCGTGTGTGGGCACGGCATAGCTTTCACCGAGTTGGCCGCCCGATATTACGATGTCGCCACGCGCGAACGCGCTCTCCTGATCGATGAGCGCCAGTGCCTGCCCGGCGAGTTCGGTTGTGGTCGCCGGTGCCGTTTCGATCGAGGCGAGTGCCGTGAATGACACAACCTGGCTGGCTTATCTCCGGCTGCCCTCAGTCCCGCTTCCAGGCCGGTGTGTGTGCCAGAGCTGCCGTTCGGCAGGATGATCCGAGCGAAGCGGAGCCCCGCCGCTCGCTCCTGCGCGATGATCTCCTCGGCGCAAATCGCATAGGTGAGACAACCAAGTGGCAACGAGCCGCCTGATCCCACCACATAAGCGCGGCGTCGGGCCGCGGAATGCTGCGCGCTCCCGTGTGATTACCAATGCGGCGACGTCGGCGGTTGTCGCAAGCCCGTTGCGCAGAACAGGCCGTCGGGCAGCACGTTGGTTCGTAGGAGGTGCTGGACCAGGCGGGCTGTTAGCGCCGCTCCTTCCGGCAGTTGTCATCCGTTGCGGCGACGCGCTCCAAGAGGCCGGAGCTACCGCAACAGGCCAGATCGGCGCCGCCCCCTCGGCCTGCCGCAACCTTGATCGAGAGCAGGAAAGTGCTCGGAAAGATCAGCCATTCTTGTGATGTTCCTCCGGTACGGGTTGCAGCGCGCCCGCAACGGATTATCTGGGCGAAACGATGAGATTGCGCGCGAACCTCGGCTGGGGCCTGCTAGGCGGACTGGCCCTCGTCATGTCTGGCTGCGCCACGCCGCCCGCTCCCGTGCAGCAGCCGCCAATTATCGCGGCGCCGCCGCCGCCGCCGCCGCCGATGCCGGCAGGTGGCTATATTGGCATGAAAAGCCCGACCAAGCGCGCTGACGGTACCTTTTTCACGCCCAATCTCGACAATACTGATCAGGCCGCCGTGTGGCATCTGCGCAACGCATTGAACGTCGCCGCGCTCGGCTGCGACCAGGCAGGTGGCGGGATCATCGAGCCTTATAATGCGTGGGTTAAGACGCATGCCGCCGTAATCGATCGCTACTACCAAGCCTATATCCGGGAATGGCAGGCGCCCGGTTGGTGGGACTGGCAACGTGTCTATGACGACAATCAGACACGCATCTACAATTTCTACGCGCAGCCGGCGATGCGGGCAGCCTTTTGCGCAGTGGCACGCGAGGAGGTCTCGAAGGTCGGTCAGGTTGCCGATTACGATCTGCCGACCTTCGCCAGAGCGTCGCTGCTGCGCCTCGATCGTCCGTTCGTTGAATTCTATGCCGCATACGACACCTGGCGCGACTATTATCAACCGGCTCCGCCACTGGTTGTTCCGCCACCAGCGGTGCAAACCACCGAAATACCCGTTGTGTCGGCCCCGCCGGTCGCGGCTGAGACGCTGAGCGGAAACGACCCGGTCCCGGCCGACACCGGAACATCGCCGGCTATTGCACCCGGGGACGTCTCGATTCTTTTGCCTCATTGATAGGTCGTCGTCTTCGTCACGTCAGTGGCAAGAACGAAGCGCAACCGTCGATCATGACGGGCTTTCCTGGCGAGGTGCCGCTCACGGTCTCCGACCCCGCAAACATGCTTTTCTCCCGCCTCGCCCGCCCGCTTTTTTGTGGCCCTTCCAATGCGAACTCGACCGGTCCGTTTTTTGGCGCTTCTTTGAGACCCCGTTCGGCACAAAAGACCCAGTTTGCAGATACTCACGCGCAGCTACGCGACCCCCAAAAGAAGACGCTCATACCGCTGACGAACCGCCAAAGCCGCGCGGTAAAGTAAACCTCTCAATCAGCTTGACGAGGCCGACGACGGCAATTTCCAGCGTCGATGGGATCCGTGCCTGGCTGAGCGACGTCGTTCACTGCCGACGCAAAGGGCCAATGCTGATGGGCCGAACCGCGACTGAGTGGCGCGAATCTCCAGGCGATGCGATGCAGCCGGCAGCGTAGCAGCATGTCGCCATCGATCGTCCCATGTCGGCGATCGTGCCAAGCGGCGCCCTGATGGCGCGGAACCGCTGGATCAAGGTGAAGGCATCGCCCTTCCAGGCGGCCGAGGACACCATTGCACCGCTTGCAAAGCAGGTCTGGATGATAAATCCCGGTCTTGCGGGCCTTGGGCCAGGATTCATTCTTGTGAGCGATCAAATGCTGCTCGCCTGGCTCAGCCTTTAACCTCCCGCACGGGGGCCTCGGGACTAGAGTGCGCATTGATCGTGTCCGGCGAGCGGGAACTTTGACGAGTCATGGTCACCGTTTCGGTCGGTCGGCTGCGCGCGGGCGCGCCAGCAGGTATCGATGGCACGCGAACTCCGTGGAAAACGCTCTCGAACCAATGAGGGCTGGGCGGAATGGGGGTCTGTTAAGCAACGGCAGTTTCGGGATCGGCAGCACCCGGGCGGAACGGCAACAATGGGGGCGCTTGGCTATAGTTGCGAGTTCCATGAACAAACGTCCGCGTTACGCCACGTGAGAGCTGAAAGCGGACGGCCGCTGTCCATCATTCCCCGCATTCAGGATTGCGTGGGCGGCTCGCGAAAGCGGGCTGAAAACGCCCAAAGCGGACGTTCGCGGAATGATTGAGGTTAGCCGCCGCGCTTCAGCGCCCTTCGATCCGATCTCACCCGAACTGGAAGTCGTGCGCCTGCACCTGCCAGTTCGTACCCACGCTGCTGACCGAAACGATCTCGGGACCGAAACCGTCACCGTTCGACTCCCGTGTCTTGAAGGTGCCGTCCGCCACGTTGCGGAACATCAGGTCGGCCTTGCCGTCGCCATTGAAGTCACCGGTATTAGCGACCTGCCACACGGGGCTGACGCTATGATCGTCATAAACGTTCAAGATGAAGCCGCTGCCGGTCGACTGCCATGTCGTCAGCACGCCATCGCCATCGTGGCGCCAGAGGATGTCGTCCTTGCCGTCACCATTGAAGTCGGCCAGCCCGTCGATGTGCCATGATCGGTCGACGCTCGCGTTATAATATGTGTTGGGCGTGAAACCGTCGCCGGTCGAACTCCAGATGGAGAAGGCCCCCGAGCTCTGGTTGCGCCAGAGCAGGTCGTCCTTGTTGTCCCCGTTGAAGTCGGCAAGCCCAACGATCTGCCACTCGGGCGAAACGGAGCTGTTGTAGGTGACGTTGGTGTTGAACCCCGTGCCGGTCGACTGCCACGTCGAGAAGGCACCGCTGTCGCGCCGCCAGACGATATCGTCACGGCCGTCGCCGTTCAGGTCGCCGACCCCGGCGATCGTCCAGTCGCTTTCCACGGTGTTGTTGGAATAGCTGTTCTGGGCCCAGCTATTGTCCCGTCCGTTCCAGATGGTGAACTGGCCGGCGTTCTGCTCGCGCCACAGGATGTCCGAGCGCCCGTCACCATTGAAGTCGAACGTCTCAGCGATCGTCCAGTTAGTCCCGACACCCCCCACGTAGGTGCTGTTCATCGCGAGCTTATTGCCCCCTATGTTGCCGCTCACGCTCCAGGTCGAGAAGTCACCGCCAGCCTCGCGCCACAGCAGGTCGCTGTGCCCGTCGCCGTTGAAGTCAGCAAGACCGGTGAAACGGTTGGTCGCAATCAGGTCGACGCCTTCCGTTGCGGACGCCGCTGTCACCAGGCGTACGTTCGCGGTGCCGATGTTAAGAAACGCGCCGTTGAAGCCGAGCAAGGCGCCGGTTTGCTGGAACGCGAAGTCGGCATAGCTGGCGTCGGTGACCGTGATCCGGTCGCCGACGGCAAAGTCGGTGATGTAATTGCCCGCAAAGTGCGCGGCCGATCCTTGAAACACGTCGTTGCCGCCGTTGCCGGTGAACGACGGATGCGCGGCGGAGACGGCGATCACGTCGTCACCGGTCGTGCCGGGAGCGCCTTTGTCGATGAGCGGCACGGTCACGGATGTGGTGTCGGTGCCGTTGGCAAAGGTCTGGCCGCTGACGGTGACGTTGAGCGTCAGCGAAGATGGAGGCAGGGGCTGAACAAAGGGCGCGAGGGTCCCGGCATCCAGCACGGCCAGCCGTTGCTGGCCGGCCACGGAAGGGTGCAGGGCATCGTTGTAATAGGCCGAGGTCGCTGGATGCGTCGCGTCTCCAATCAGCGGATCGGCGGCAAAGTCGTTGATCGCGTCGGCGCCGGCGGCGTTAGCGCGCACCACCTGGTTGTAGGTGAGCCGTTCCTGCTCCTGCTCGGCGGTCCAGCCGAAGACGCCGACCGGCAGCAGCGAATTTACCACCACATAGAAACCCACTGCCTGCGCGGATGCCACGAACGGCCGCAGCACGCTGTCGTACAGAACGCTGCCCGAGCCGCCGCCGAGCAGATCATTAGCGCCCGTCCCGATGACCAGCACGGAGGCAACCCGTGGATCGTTGAACGAAAAGAGGTCGGTCGCGCGCTGGCGATAGCCGGTCTGCTGCGTGATGCCGACGACGCTGACGTTGTGGATCGCGACGCTGTCCAGGAAGCCGAGATGATCGATCGCCGCATAGTTGGCGGTGAAGCCGGCGCCGATGCTGTCCCCGGATTGCACGATCACGGCGCTTGGCGTCTCGCTGGTGGCGGTGGTCGGGACCGTCGAGGTCGCGCCGGGCCGCGGCCGCGCCGGCTTGGTGGCCCCCGCGATCAGGTCGTCAAGCCCGGCAATCGAGGACAGGTTGATAAGGAAGTCACCGGTATGTGAGGTCGGGACGGTGTAGCTGCCCGAATAGGCCGGAACCGTAACGGTGCTGCCGTTGAACGCGGTGGAGCTGGCGTTCAGCGACACGGACACGGTACCGGAGGTGCCGGCAGCCTGACGCAGGGTGAGCGTCAGCGGGATGGTGGCGTCCGTGACGTCGGTGATAAACGCGGGTGCGCCCAGCGTGGCGGAGGCGCTCGCCTCCCCGAAGCTCACCGTCGTGTCGGCGAACCTGACCTGCTCTATTCGGGCGACCTGCACAGTGCCTCCCGACCCGGTCACGGTCGTACGGCCATCAACCGTATGCACGGCGTAACTCGCGCGGGTGCCATCGAGCACCAGCGTGTCGTTGCCCGCGCCGCCATCCACGATGTCGTGCCCGCCCCTGGGCGCGATCACGTCGTCGCCGTCGAAGCCGTAGATCGTGTTGGCGCCGCCATCGCCGACCAGCGTGTCGTTCCCACCAGTTCCCGCGTCGTTGATCTCTTCGTCGAGGTGGATCAGCGGTACCGAGTCGGCGCGGATCGTCAGCGCTTCGCCACCGTTGCCATCGAACTGAGTGATTGCGGTTCCGACAGCGTAGCCGTCCTGAACGTTCCGGGTCTTCGCACCCAGAACGAACACCTCGCTTGCGTTCCATCCGTCAGACTCACGACGGCGCCACGGCTGATGGATGGTCATGCTCGCTTCCCCCTCGATCGACTCTCCCTCGCCATGGCGCAGGCCCGACCCTTGCCATAGATAAAGGGCCGGTCGGGGCGTTGTCGACGATTGAATCCGCAGGAAGCGGTCACTGCTTCCTGTTGCGTCGGCGTAGCCGCGACGCTGGCGGCTTGGAAGCGAAAAGCGGTCATCGTTGCGGCGCGGCTTGCTCTCCGCCTTGAGGCGTTCGCGCCGCGGCTGATGCCCGTTCGCAGACCGTCAGTGTCGCCAAGGCGCCTCGCGGGCCAATGGTGCGGGGGTACAGCACGCCTCCATGCCGACGAGGCCCGCCGCTAGCTTGGCACTCAGATGACGTGAGCGGGAGTCATCCACCCATTTGCGGCCCCCTAACTATGACCAAGCGTCACTGCGGAAGCTACTCCCACAGGCCTGCTCACACTATCCAGGGGCAGGCAGCCGACACTAAACAGTAACCCGGGCCGCTTGGAGAGTGCGTCAACGGCATTCCTCCAGTTCTTCCAGTTCGCTAACGCCGGCGACGTCCTCGCTTACTACTTTCGTCCGCCAAACAGGCACAAAGACATTTCCGTCGCAAGTGCACGCCGCAACCGTTACCCCGCACAGGATGGTTCGGCCAATTGGATGGCTATAGAACAAGACTACGGCAGCGGTTGAGTTGAAGAAATACCTTGCGGCGATCGACATGGTTGAGTGCCTTACCGCGGCGTTGGTATCTGAACCTATGGAACAGCTTGCGCCGACTTCCGTCATCACTAGCAGTCGGCCATCAGAAGCGATAAACAACCTTCTTTAAGGTACGCAGCAACCATCAAGGTGAGCATTCGGCGGCCGGTGAAAGCGGTCCGAGCTCCAGGTTTGTATGGTAGCAATAATCTTCCAGAAGAGTGTTGCTTCGTCGACTGCGACGCTTCCGAACCCGTTCTCGCCGCAAGGATCGTTGTTCAGAGTGAAACCGGCAAATTGACAAATCGCCTTGAGTGATGCGGTCCAAGTCGGCGGTGGTCGCCTTCCGACGACCGCCGTCTATAGTCCGGCCAAGGCAGCGGTGGCGCGGCTGCGCGAAGGATCTCGCCTCCCGCAACATCCTGATCAAGACCGTGCAGCCGGGGCCGATCGACACCGACATGGCCACTCCCGACAGCGCGTTCGCCCAGCAGATGATCGGAGCCATCCCGCTCAGCCGCTATGGCACGGTGAAGAAGATCGCTTGAGCGGTGTCGTTCCTAGCCGGACCGGAGGCGACTTAGATCACTGGCACAACGCTCAACATCGATGGCGGGGCGTCCGCGTAACAAGCGCAGTTAGTCCCTTAGCTTTGGCGAAGGGGCCAATTGCTATCACCGCGAACCGTTAAAGGTGCCAGCCGATGAGATACTACCCAAAGGCTGGCAAATTGCGGCATCACATATCTGCCGCCGTCGGGCGAACGATCACCTCATTGATGTCGACGCCCTCGGGCTGCTCCAGCGCGTAGCGTACTGCGCGAGCAATTGCGTCCGGTGTCAGCGACTTCTGGCGCCAGCCCTTCAACGCCGCGGCGATGTCCGGTTCGGTGATGTCGTGACCAAGTTCAGTGGCCACGACACCCGGCGAGATGAGCGTGGAGCGAATCTCGTCATGCTCCTGCCGTAACCCTTCGGTAATCGCCCGGACGGCGTGCTTGGTGCCGCAATAAACCGCAGCGGTCGGCATCACCATGTGCGCAGCGACGGATGCGACGTTGACAACATGGCCGCTCCCCTGCGCTACGAACCGCGGCAGCACCGCGGCAATGCCGTTCAGCACTCCGTGGATATTCACGTCCACCATCCGCTTCCACTTGTCGCGCTTCAAGGCAGCGAGCGGCGAGAGCGGCATCACGCCGGCATTGTTCACCAGGACGTCAATACGGCCGAACTGGGCGGCGGCGGCATCCACAAAGGCGTCGAAGTCCGCGCCGTCGGTGACGTCGAGTTCGCGCCACGCAACGGTACCGCCGAGTTCGTCGGCTAGCGCCTTCAGTCGCTCACCGCGCCTTGCGCCGATGAACAGCCGCGCGCCCGCCGCCGCCAATTCCCGCGCGGTCGCCTCGCCGATGCCGCTAGACGCTCCCGTGATGAGCACGACCTTGTCGATGATTCCTGACATGATGCTTCCTTCTGATTGGGGTGACGCAAACAAGATGGCGCTGGGGTGGCTCCCAGCGGTAGCGTGATCGCCCGAAGGCTTTGCCCGATCCTCCAAAACCATTGGTTTGGGCTTGCAGCATCGCGACGGGTGGTGGATCAAAACCTACATGGATCGGATCACCGAACTCGCCGCATTGATCGACCGCCACGTCGTCGGGATGGGCATTTGCTCCACCCAGTTGCCGCACGTATCGCTGATCCGCGCCGACCAGCCGAGCACGCCCACGCCCGCCGTGTACGAGGCTTCGCTTTGCCTGATTGCCCAGGGGTCGAAGCGCGTGTCGATCGGCGAGCATAGCGTCGTCTACGACGCCGCGCATTATCTGCTCGTCTCGGTGGATCTGCCGCTCGTCGGCCACATCATCGATGCGAGCCCGGATCGGCCGTATCTCTGCTGCAAGATCGATCTGGATACCCCCATGCTTGCCGATCTGATGGTTTCGGAGGGCGGCCGAGTACCACCTACCGACCTACAAGTGCTCGGCGTGTACCCGAGCGACCCCGACTTGATCGACGCTGCGTACCGGCTGGTCCGGCTGCTTGATCGACCCGAAACGATCGGAGCGCTGGCGCCGCTCATCGAACGCGAGATCTTGTACCGGCTTCTTACCGGGCCGCACGGGCCCATGCTCCGCCACGTCGCAACCGCCGGCAGCCATCTCAATCAGGTTAGCCGCGCCATCGCGGCGATCCGTCGTCGCTTCGACGGGCCGATACGCATCGAGGAGGTCGCGGCGGAGGCCGGAATGAGCGCTTCCTCGCTCCACGCGCATTTCAAGGCAATCACGCGTATGACGCCGCTCGAATATCAAAAGCAGCTCCGCCTACAGGAGGCGCGCCGGCTGATGCTGGTCGGTGGCGCAACGGCCGGCACGGCCGGCTTTGCCGTCGGTTATGAGAGCCCCTCCCAGTTCAGTCGCGAGTACCGCCGGCTGTTCGGGGCTCCGCCCCGCCAGGATATCGAGCGGCTTCAAGCTGAGCCCGCCGCGAGCATGGCGCTTTAGACGCTAGCACGAAAGGAGACCTGGGCAGTAACAGTGCGGCGCGACGACCTGGGCAACGTGCACAGATGCTGCAGGTGCCCAGACGTCCGCCCTTCCTTAAACTGCCCGCTCTGAACCGTAGTGCCGTCGCATCAGAGACAGAACCGGCCTCGCTTCTCACCGGCATCAGCCGCGGATAGGATCGAGCGATGGCAAACCTTTCAAGCGATGCACTCCCATTCGAGCGACCCGAGGATCTCGCCGGCTGGCTGGCCGAGAACCACGCCACCAGCAGCGAATTGTGGTGCGTGTCTACAAGGCGGGTTCGGGACAGCCCTCAGTTTCATGGACCGACTGCGTCGTGGAGGCGATCCGCTACGGTTGGATCGACGGAAAGAAACAGTCAGGTGATGAAGGCTGTTATTTTCAGCGTTTGACGCCGCGCCGGGCGGACTCCAGTTGGTCTGCCAAGAACCGGGTCGCGCCGACCGGCTGATCGCCGAAGGACGGATGACGGTTGCCGGCCTTGCTCACGTCGAGGCTGCGCGTGCGGACGGTCGCTGGGACGCAGCCTATGAAGGCTCGGCCGGCATGGTCATCCCGCAGGACTTCCTCGACGCGTTGGCAGCCCTGCCGGAAGCCGAAGCGTTCTTCCGGACGCTTGACCGCAAGAACCTGTACCCGATCTACTATCGCCTTCAGACCGCCAAGCGGCCGGAGACACGGACACGTCGAATGCACCTGATCCTCGAGCAGCTACGTCGAGGAGAGCGTTTCCACTAGGAACCCACATTCCCCACCCCACCGGTCCTTCGCAGAGCTCAACCGGATACTCGGTTAGCGTTTGGACCTCCCCCTGGGGCCGTGTTGCGATTGCTGGCTTTCGGCTACCCAAGTCGCACTCAAACCGAGAGCATCATGAGCGAAACACCGAAAGCATGGAACGGCGAGCTGATTCTCGAGTGGCTGGAAAGCCGTGTCGACGCCGCTAGGGTCGAGCAAGCGGCGGCGGACAGGCGCGGGTATGAGGCCCAGGACGATTACGACAAAGCAGCTGCGGAAGAATGGGTATGCCGGACGCTGAAGACCGCGGGATGCACCCACGATCAGGTGGCGTTCGCCGCGCAGATCAAGGAACTGCTCGCCAAAGACGAGTATCGGATAACGGGCATCTATGACGACCGCCGCGTGGAGCGGTACATCCGAGCGAACCTGAGAAAGATCGCAAAGATGACAAAGGCGAACGAAGGGTTTGCGAACAAACTCCGCTATCAGAGATGACATGTCGCAATCAGTCAAGCGTGTGCGTCAAGTGACGTCAGCCAGTCATGGCTTGCAGAACATTCGTCGCACGAGCCTTGATATGAACAGGTGGTCCTGTTCGACGCGCAGCTGCGCATGCCACAAGTATCTCCAGCCGAACTCCGCGCGGGCGATCGCCTGCCGCCAGCTTTGCGTCAGGGGATCTACGATCCGCCGGACTGATCCGCATCCGACGCTCCCTTTTCAGCCGCCCGCTTCTCCGCCTTGGCTTGCGCCTTCTTCGCGGACTCAGCCGCCTTGGTCTTTTCACGCTCGCGGCGCTCAAAGTCGTAATTTGGTTTGCGTGGGATGTCGGTTGCTCCAAAACTCGCGGTGGTTGGTTCAAGCGGGTTGCTTGACCTAAGCACCTGATCCTCAGCTACAATGATCTGTCGTTCGCGGAAAGGCTCGCGACAGGGCTGCACGGCTTCCGCTCACCGGCGCTGCTGTGTTTTTAGTTAAGGCGGATGGTTGCCACTCGTTAGGGTGTGCCCGTTATCGGCGCTCCGATGAAGCTGCGGTGGGGGCTGCAAGAGTGACTGGTTGGTTCAAGAAGCTTTGGTGTGCATCATTACTGCTCGCCTTAAGCTTGGCGCCGCAGGCGGCATCCGCTTCGGGCATCGACCTTCGCCGCAACGCCTGCACCGCGACGCTGTCCGACAAAGCAACGGATGCCGCGATCACCGTGGCCCGATATCGCTGCGGCGACCAGGCCCCGACGAACAGTGTCGACTGGCTCTGGCTTCGCCTAGACACCTCCCGCCTGCAAGACCTTCCAGCGCGCTGGCACCTGCTCGTAGACCAGACTCGCTTTGACCGGATTTCCGTGCTGGTAGCGGGGGACTTCGGCACGATGCGGCAGGTAAAGGCGCCTGCGGATCTGAAGGGTCATTGGGCGCCGGGCGGCCTGCTGAAGTTCGAGATTGAGCCAGCCGGGCGGGACGTCGATGAACTCTACCTCGGGTTCAGGCAGATCGACGACCTATCCCTCATGCGGAAGGTCGCCGCGATGCCGGGGACGGCGATGACGGCCAACGACGCCCGGTGGTTGCTGCTGATGGGCCTGTTTGCGGGAACGCTGCTCTCCGCCCTGCTCTACAATCTCGTCATCCACACCGGGCACCGGCATGCGTTTCAGCGCTGGTATCTGGTTTGGGTCACCACAGCCTTTGCCTACGGTCTGATTTGGACCAACATGGCGGCGTTCGTCGTGCCAAGTCTAGTCGGGCCACTGGCAGTCCGGCTCGACTTCGTGCTGGTCGGGCTCTTGGTGGCCGCCGGCAACATGTTCTTCTTCGCCGTGATCGAGGAGGGCGTTTTGCCCCGCGCCCTGATCCTCATTGGGCGAGTGTTCGCGGCCTCGGGTGCGGTTCTGGGCTTTCTGGCCGCAGCCGACACGTGGCTGCCAGCCGTCGCGACCGATCGGCTTCTCAACGACGTCATTGCTGGCTCCGCGGTGCTGGTGGCTGTCTCCTGCTGGGTCGCGGTTCGACGCGGCAGCCGAGTGATCTGGTTCTATATGATCGGCTGGGGGCCGGTGATCTGCGTCTTCCTGGCCCGGTTGGCGCGCAATCTCGGCTTCGTGCCGCAGAACGACCTCGTCGACATGGCGACGTTTGCGGCGCTCGCCTTTGAAGCGCTGGTGCTGTCGCTCGCCATTGCAGATCGATTTCGCCTGATCCGCCAGGAACTAGACCAAACGCGTCAGCGGCGCGAGATCGATCTAGCCGAAACAAAAGCTCTTCGTTTGGCGGCACATACGGACTTTCTGACGGGGCTCGGTAATCGCGCTGCCTTTCAGAAAAACGCGCACGATCTCATAGCAGCCGGCACGCCGTTCAGCCTGTTTCTGATCGATGTCGACTATCTCAAGGACGCAAACGACCGACTGGGACACGCCGGCGGCGATGCCCTTCTCTGCCACGTCGGATCAGCGCTCGCCGTCGCCACCGAGCGTTGTCAGGGCGCCAGGATTGCGCGCGTGGGTGGCGACGAGTTCGCGATCCTTTGCCCAGGCGGCGCCTCGGCGGAGAATGCGCTGGTCGAGGAGCTAGCCGTCCTGCAAGGTGAGGTCTGGCAGTATGCCGACCAGCAACGCGCCACCTCGCTCAGCATCGGATCGGCAGCCTATCCCGCGGACGCGGCGGCGCTGGACCTGTTGTTCCAAAACGCGGACCTCGCTCTTTACACGGCCAAGCGCCTCGGCCGTGCGCGCCACTGTCGCTACGATCCGCTGCACCGTAGCCTGCGCGACCTGCAGATTGAGTTCGCCGGTGATGCCGAAGCGGCTCTCAAGAACGGGGAATTTCAGCTGTACCTGCAGCCGATCCTGTCGCTCGTGACAGAAACAGTGTGTGGGTATGAGGCACTGCTCCGCTGGAACCATCCGAGGCACGGATTGCTGACGCCAGACCGCTTCGCCGATGTGCTGATCGCGGAGAGGATCGGCCTGCGAATTCAGGAGCACGTCTTGGAGCTCGCGCTTGCCTGGTTGCGCGACCAAGGCGACGCGATCGGCGTGCTCAGCGTCAACTTCACATCGGCACAACTGGCAGGCCCTCGGGCTGCCAAGCGCGTGCTCGACCGGCTGGCGCATCATAAGATCCCGACCTCATCCTTGTGTGTCGAAGTCACGGAGGGAGTGATGCTCGACCGGGCGGCGGACAGCATCCTCGCCAACCTGCGGACGCTTCACGACGCCGGCGTCTCCATCGCACTCGACGATTTCGGCACCGGCTACGCCTCGCTGGCGCATCTACGCAGCGTGCCCGTGGACCGCATCAAGATCGATCGCTCTTTTGTCTCCAGCATCGATCAACCGAATGGAGGAACAATAGCGATCGTGCGCGCCATCGTCGGCCTTGGCCGTGGCCTCGGCAAAGTCGTCGTCGCGGAGGGGATTGAGACCGAGGCTCAGGCGTTGCGACTGCGGCAACTGGGATGCCAGCTTGGCCAAGGATACCTCTACGGCCGACCACAGCCACAACTGCTGGATATCCCAGTATTCCCGATGGAGCCGGAAGAGCGCGGGGTGCTGCGCGCATTCCCACGGTCGGATCTCGGACGATAGGTACTCGCTGTCGATTAGACGGCTCCCAACCAAGCAGAACCTCTCGGTCGACTGCCGCAAGCGGACCTTTGTTCACGCGCTTCATCGGCACGTTCACCGCCCTTCCCTCACTCCTCAATGCCAGTTTGCCGTCCGGGTTCCGATTTCGCTCTTTCGGAGAATCGCTGCCGCGCCATCTAGCCGGTTTCTTGTGGTTCCCACAGCTGCGGCCACCAGCTGCTCCAGGCGCAGCGCTGACCAGACAACATCTGATTTGATCGTCTCCGACCGCGCCTGCCGTGCCGCCCTCTTGGGGGCACGGCGCCGCATTGCGGAACACGCCGGTTGCACCCGTTTCAGCCATGCTTCGGCAAAGCCCCATTGACTTGGCCATGACCACGCTCGTACGTGTCGTGAAATTAGGTCGACTGACTTAATGCTCCGATTGCCGACCCGTGATGGCCGGTAACGGCGGGAGAGCGGGCATGACGTACGACATCATCGTCGTTGGTGGCGGGATCGGCGGATCGGCGCTTGCCGCCGTAATGGCGCGCGCCGGACGCTCCGTGCTTCTTCTAGAGAAGAGCCTCGTTTACGAAGACAAGGTGCGCGGCGAATGGATCGCGCCGTGGGGCGTCACCGAGACCCAGCGCTTGGCGCTTTATGACGCCCTCATCGACGCTGGCGGACACCACCTGAGCAGTCATGTCACCTACGACGAGACGCGGGATCCCGCGGAGGCCGAGGAGCATGCACTGCAACTCGGCATGTTCGCCCCGGACGTGCCAGGTCCCTTGTGCATCCGCCATCCGGTTCATTGCCAGACCCTGTTTGACGAGGCTCGCGAAGCCGGCGCGTGTGCCCTCCGCGGCGTTGACGTCCAAGCGATCGAACTCGGGCGGGCGCCTTCTGTCACTTACGTGTACAATGGCGAGCTACGGACTGAACATGCGCCTTTGATTGTAGGTGCCGAGGGGCGCCAATCCGTCGTCCGTCGTGCCGCGGGCCTGACTCTTCATCAGGACAAGCCGCACCATTGGTTTGCCGGCCTGCTGGTTGACGACGTCGGCGCCTGGAACGACACCCGCCAGGCGATCGGCACTGAAGAGGATTTCGCCTTCCTGGCTTTTCCGCAAGGCAACGGTCGCATGCGGGTCTATGGAGGCTGGGATCTCGCTGCGAAAACGCGTTTCGCCGGCAGCGAGGGGCCACGCCGCTTCCTTGAAGCCTTTCGGATGAAATCGGCGCCGGGCAATGAGGCGATCGCGGGAGGAACGCCGGCGAGCCCACTCTACGCGTATTACAACAACTGCGCAGCGACTGATCAGCCGTACGTACCCGGCGCCGTCCTGATCGGGGACGCGGCGGGGTGGAACGATCCGATCCTGGGCCTGGGTTTGTCCATCACCTACCGCGACGTGCGCCTGGTCAGCGATATCCTCAAGGAGACGCCTGCTGGTCGCGAGCCGGACTTCCGGCCCTACGCCGAGGAGCGCAGCGAGCGCATGCGTCGCCTGCGCATCGCATCCGAGATGCAGGCCAAGCTCGACATGGAGTTTGGCGAGGAAGCCCGCGCGCGACGCCGCCGCTATCACGAGGCTACCGCGACCGATCCCATGCTGGGGCTGCACGGGGTTGCGACGCTCGCCGGCCCGGAGGCGGTACCGGCGGAGATCTTCGAGCTCGCTCATGTGGCGCGGGTGGTGGGAGCCTGACCGATGGATATCGCTCGCTACAACGCTGATTGGCTTGCCACGTGGACGGCCAAGGACGTGGCCGGTCTTCTCAACTTCTATGCCGAAGAGTGCGCTTACTTCGATCCGCAGACTGCCTCTGGGATCAAGGGCCACGCTGCGCTTCGTAGCTATCTGATTCAGTTATTCGCTGCCACCCCGCAGATGACTTACACCCCCGACGAAACGTGGCCGATCCCAGGCGGCTTCTGCGGTCGCTGGTATTGTGATGTGGCGGGCGGCGGGCGCTTGCGCGGCTTTGACATGGTCCTGCTCGAAGGCGACCGGATCGCTCACAACGAGGTCTACGTACACCAGCTTTCACAAGACTAGGGGAGGGATCGATGCAGTTCGATTTCAACGAACAACAAAATGAATTTCGCCAGGAAGCGCGGCGCTTTCTTGCGGCAGAATGTTCCACCGAACGTGTCCGCAAGGCGCTGGAAGGCGGCGGCTTCGATCGCTCGCTATGGCAGGGCGTGGCGGAAATGGGCTTTCTCGGCATTGCCATTCCCGAGGAGCATGGCGGTCTCGGTCTCGGCTACCTCGAGCTTTGCGCCGTGGCCGAGGAATTCGGGCGCGCGATCGCGCCGCTGCCCATTCTGTCGTCCGTCTACCTGGCAGCCGAGGCGATCAAGTCGTTCGGTACCGGGGAACAACAGGCCGCATGGCTTCCCAAGATTGCCGCTGGCGCCGCCATCGGTTGCCTCGCGAGCAGTGAGGGCGAGCGCTTGAGCGACAAGAGCGTGCGCACCGCCTTTGTAAATGGTATGTTGAGCGGAACGAAGACCCCGGTGCTGGACGGCGATATTGCGGACGTCGCGATCGTTCTTGCAAAGGACGCGGACGCACTGAGCCTGTTCCTCCTCGACCTTTCCCAGGAAGGCGTCACCCGCAAAACTCTCAACACGATCGACCCGACGCGGGGCCAGGCGGAACTCACGTTCAACAATGCCGCGGCCGAGCGGCTGGGCGAGCGCGGCGAAGGTTGGGCCAGTCTTCAGACTCTGCTCGACCGGGCCGCGGTTCTTGTCGCCTTCGAACAGATCGGCGGCGCGGATCGCGCGCTGGAGATGGGCCGCGATTATGCGCTCGAGCGCATGGCCTTCGGCCGGCAGATCGGCAGCTTCCAGGCGATCAAGCACATGCTTGCCGATATGTACGTCTCGGCGACGTTGGCCCGCTCCAACGCTTATTATGGCGCATGGGCACTATCCACGGGTGCAGCTGAACTGCCCCGCGCTGCCGCCACGGCGCGGGTGTCCGCCACCAATGCCTTCCGACACTGCGCGAAGAACAACATCCAGGTGCACGGGGGCATGGGGTTCACGTGGCAGATGGATTGCCACCTCTTCTACCGGCGGTCGAACCAGCTTGCCCTGGCGCTCGGCAGCCTGCCCGACTGGGAGGAGAAACTCGTTACCCGCCTCGCGGCCGTAAACGAGCCGCTCGCCGCCTGATTGAGGCCGAAGGTGCGCCGCCCTCCCCGCATGATCACTGGGATCGGCCGAGCAAACGATTGAAGGACCCAAGCTCATGAACTTCGATGACACTCCAGAAGAAGCCGCCTTCCGCGCCGAAGCGCGTGCCTGGATCGACGCCAACGCCCCCAAGCACCTCGACTCCATGCTCTCGGGCGCTGGGCACGGCACTGCCGGCGACATCGCTGACGTGGACATGCTGGCGGAGAGCAAGGCATGGCAGAAGAAGAAATATGATGCCGGCTGGGCCTGCCTCCACTGGCCAACGGAATATGGCGGTCGAGGCGCGACGCCGATGCAGCGCGTCATCTGGAACCAGGAGGAAGGCGTCTATGCGCAGCTCTCGTTCACCTTCATCATCGGTCAGGGGATGTGCGGTCCGACGGTGATGGCGTGGGGCAGCGAGCAGGACAAGCAAGCGCTGCTCCCTCCCTTGGCGGCAGGCGAAGACATCTGGTGCCAGATGTTCTCCGAGCCCTCGGCCGGTTCCGACCTCGCTGGACTCCGCACGCGGGCGGTGAAGGACGGCGGCGAATGGGTGATCAACGGCTCCAAAATCTGGACGTCCGGCGCGCACATCTCGCAGTATGGCATCCTGCTCACCCGTACCGATCCCAGTGTCGCCAAGCACAAGGGGCTGACGATGTTCTGGGTCGACATGCGCTCGCCCGGCATTGAGGTGCGACCGATCCTTCAGGCGCACGGCCAATCAGGCTTCAACGAGGTTTTCTTCGCCGACCTGCGCATCCCCGACAGCCAGCGGCTCGGTGGCGTAGGCCAGGGCTGGACCGTGTCGTTGACGACGTTGATGAACGAGCGGCTGTCGATCGGCTCCGGCATGTCCACCGGGTTCGAAACGCTTCTGGACTATGCCGTTCGGGCGCCAGGCCGTGACGGCGGCCGTTTGGTGGATGACCCCACGATCAGGTCGAGGCTCGCGGATTGGGCAACCAAGGCGAGTGGCCTGAAATATACCTCGATGCGCGCCCTCACCGCTCTGTCGAAAGGACAAGAACCGGGACCGGAGAACTCGATTGGCAAACTCGTGGCGGGTGCGACCAGTCAGGACATCGCCAGCTTCGCGATCGATCTCCAGGGAGAGATGGGGGTACTCACCGATCCGGCGCAGGCGGCCCATGCCGCACGCTTCCAGGCAACCCTGATGCGTAGTCCGGCGACCCGGATCGAAGGCGGCACCGACGAAATCCTCCGCAACATCATCGCTGAGCGGGTCCTCGGATTGCCGGGAGATGTGCGGGTCGACAAGGATGTGCCGTTCGAAAAGATTCCTACGCGGGCTTGAGGCTCGTCGGCATTCGGAAGGCTAGGTGCTCCTGGTCCTCCGGCTTCGCCGATGCTCCTCATGCAAAGAGTCCAGATCGCGATAGTGAATTTCCGGATCGTTCATCACTCATGTTACTGAGCGACGCGCTGAAAGCGCCCGTTGTGCGTTCAAGAGATGGATCAACATCGAAAGAACGTCAGATGCGTATCCTCGCTGCAGCCGCGCTGCTCCTCGCCAGCACGGCCGCTCACGCCCAGGATCCGGCTCACGACTTTTCCTGTGCCAATGTTCGCCCGTCACTCCCCGCCGAATTTGCTGCCTGGGCTGCGCAAGCTCCGGTGGTCGCGGGAACCGAAGCGGGGGGCGGCGCCACCATACAACCCGGTGCGGCTATCCGCGTCTCTCTGCACCCGGCAAGCCATCTGAAGCTGAACCCCGCTCCAAGGATGGTAGGGCCCCACGGCGGCACTCTGACGATCGCCGTCACGGCGCCGGGCACTTACCGCCTTGCACTCGGGGGACCTTACTCGGTGGATCTGATCCGCAACGGCCGGGTTACGCGGTCGTCAGCGCCAAGCCCCGGCCCGAGGTGCTCGAGCATTCGCAAGACGATGGATTTTGTCCTCTCGCCGGGTCACTATACGGTGCAGCTGTCCGGTAGCGAGGCTGAAAACGTTGTCCTACTTGCGGTGAAAGTTTCATGATGCACCTAGTCCTGCTCCTCGCGCTTGCATCCGGTGCGCCAGCTGCTGCTCAGACTGCTTCAGCGGCCGATCCTGACCAGCGCTCCGGGTTGTCCGCCGCTCCGCCAAGCGCGACCACCCAGGTCACGTTGGTGTCCGACGCCGGCGCGATCGTCCTGGCGATCGAAACGGAGAAAGCACCTGCAACGGCTTCAAACTTCCTGAAGTATGTCGACGGCAGGCGGCTCGACGGAACGTCTTTCTACCGGACTGTGAAGGTGCAAGCCGAGCCTCGCTACGGCTTTATCCAGTTCGGCACCCAGAATGATCCCAAGCGGACGTTGCCGCCGATCCCCCATGAACCGACGAGTAAGACTGGTCTCAGCCATGTTGATGGAGCGATATCCATGGCGATGGCAGCGCCGGGAAGCGCACGCGGCGATTTCTTCATCATCGTCGGCAACACGCCCGCAATGGACGCGGAGGGCGTGAACCCCGGCTATGCCGTGTTTGGCCGGGTGATCCGGGGAATGGATGTGGTGCACAAGATCATGGACATGCCTACATCCGCAACCAAAGGCGAAGGGATCATGAAGGGACAGATGCTCGAACCCACCGTGCCGGTGAAGGCTGCTCGCCGCACCCCGGCATCGGCTGAAGGTCCGGCCTCGTGAGGGCCGTCAGGCTCGCCAAGCCGGGTGGTCTCGATCCGCCTGGCCGTCACTCAGGACGCCGATCCTGGTGAGCCGGGAACAGGCGAAATCCGGGTGGCGCTCCACGCCACTTCGCTCAACTTCCATGATTACCTGGTCTGCGCGGGCAAGTCGCCGACAGCAGAAGGACGTATCCCGATGGCCGATGGCGCGGGGATCGTTGAAGCTGTAGGCAAAGGTGTAACCGAGTTCGCAGCCGGCGATCATGTGGTTTCCTGTTTCTTCCCCGACTGGCAGGCAGGGCCGCCGAAGGTCGCTGATTTCCGCGGCGTGCCCGGCGACGGCATCGACGGATTTGCACGCGATATCGTTGTTCTACCAGCAACGGCGTTCACCAAAGCGCCCGCCGGCTGGAGCCACACGGAGGCCGCCACCATCACCACTGCAGGACTGACCGCGTGGCGAGCACTGGTCATCGACGCAGGTTTGAAGACCGGAGACACTGTTCTGGTGCTCGGAACCGGCGGCGTCTCGATATATGCGCTTCAGATTGCGCGCGCGATGGGCGTTGAGGTGATTGTCACGTCCTCGTCGGATGAGAAGCTCGCCAGAGCGACAGACCTCGGCGCGACGCATACCATCAACTACAGATCGGAGCCGAATTGGGGGCAGCAGGTACTGGAGATTACCGGCGGGCGCGGCGTCGATGTCGTCGTGGAAGTCGGCGGCCCCGGGACGCTGGCGCAATCACTACAGGCTGTGCGCATCGGCGGCCATGTCGCGTTGATCGGCGTGCTGACCGGCGTCAGCGGTGACGTGCCCACCGCCCTGCTCATGGCCAAGCAAGCGCGCCTGCAAGGGTTGATTGTGGGAAGCCGACAGGAGCAAGAGGATTTCGTTCGTGCGCTGAATGTCAGTGGCTTGCGACCTGTTGTTGATCGAACATTCGCATTGGAAGAACTGGCCGACGCTTTCCGATATCAAGAAGGGGGCGATCACTTTGGGAAGATCGCTGTCAGCTGGTAGCAGGCAGTGAGCTGGGCAGAGGTTTGTGGCCGACCGTCTGATCCGAGCGCGACCTCCCATTGCCAATCGCAACCAATCCGCCGACCTTTAACGCCCCCTGCACTCACTTTTGATCAGACTAAGTAGGCATATCGAGGATTGCTAATGAACGCGACTGGCCCACTTCAAGACTGGCGCAGCTTGGGCGAAGCAGTGCTCGCGGACACGATTGCCCTACGCCGCGCCATTCATGCCGAGCCGGAAATCGGGCTGGCATGCCCGAGAACGACGGCGAAGCTGAAGGCTGCACTCGCCGGGTTGCCGCTAGAGATCCATGACAGCAAGTCGACTTCCGGGTTCATTGCGATCCTTCGGGGAGGACGCGGGCAGACTGGTGACAACGGCCGTACCGTGCTGCTGCGGGGTGACATGGACGCGCTACCGCTCACCGAGGAGACGGGGCTCGACTTCGCGTCCACCATTCCGGGCGCGATGCACGCCTGTGGGCATGATGCGCACTCCGCCATGTTGGCCGGAGCAGCTCGGGCCCTGTGCGCCCGCAAGGATCAACTTCCCGGCACGATCGTGTTCATGTTCCAGCCGGGAGAAGAAGGCCATCATGGCGCACGCTGGATGATCGAAGACGGGCTGCTGGAGATCGCGCGGCCGGATGCTGCCTTTGCGCTTCATATCTCCCCCAATGCGCCAGCGGGCGTCTTCCTGGGCCGCGAAGGCCCCCTCCTTGCGTCCACAGATACCCTGATCGCGAACATCAAGGGCAAGGGCGGCCACGCCGCCATGCCGCATGACTGTATCGACCCGATCCCCGTTGCTTGCGAGATCGTGACTGCACTCCAGAGCTTTGTCGCTCGCCGCATCCCGGTCGCGGACCCAGCGGTGCTGACGATCACGCAAATCCACGCAGGCAGCAGCCACAATATCATCCCGGATGCGGTCCGCCTAATGGGCACGCTGCGCACGCTTTCCGACAGCACGCGTGAGAAGGCGCGCGCTGCTTTTCGCCAGATCGCCGGCGACATCTCGAATGCGCATGGCTGCACCGCGGAAAGTACCATTGACGAAGGTTACCCCGTCACCTTCTGCGATCCCCGCGCAACGGCGATGATGCGCGATCTTGCCGTGACGATCTCAGGGGAGCGGGGCTGGTCCACCATGACGGCGCCGATGATGGGCGGCGAGGACTTTTCATATGTTTTGAAGGAGGTTCCTGGGGCGATGGCGTTCGTCGGGGTCGCACCGCCCGGCAGCGACCCAAAGACGAACCCGCCGCTTCACAACACCCGCATGACCATAGAGGAAAGCGTCATGGCGCGAGGCGTTGCCATGCACTGCGCCTTGGCAGAGCGATTCCTGGAGCGCGGTTTCAACTAACAACTTCGCGGCCCAAACTGGGCGTTAGTGGCCTGGGTTCCCCGGCTGACGCCTCTACCTGTTCAGACGTGATCGGCGGTCTAAGCGGCCCCCGCGAGGTGCTGAACAAATGACCTGCGATGCCGACCCCGATGGGGGAGGCAGCCGCTGGCAAAACTCGGTGGCTCCCCTTAATGACGCCCCGGGACGAACAACGAGAGGGGATAGCTGATCATGACTCCTGCTGTGATGACTGCAAAAATCGCTGATGGGCAAGGCTTCATCGCTGCGCTGGACCAGTCCGGCGGCTCTACGCCCAAGGCGTTGAAGGGTTATGGCATCGAGGAGAGTGCCTGGTCGACGGAGGAGGAGATGTTTGGCCTCATCCATGACATGCGGGCCCGGATCATCACGTCGCCAGTGTTCACCGGAGACAAAGTGATCGGAGCGATCCTTTTCGAACGTACAATGGACGGTGAGGCCGGCGGAAAGCCGGTGCCGCAAGCGCTGCATGAACGCGGCGTGGTGCCGTTCCTGAAGATCGACAAGGGTCTTGAGGCCGAAGAGAACGGCGTTCAGCTCATGAAGGCGATGCCCGGTCTCGATGCACTGCTGGAGCGTGCAGCCAAGCTCGGGATCTTCGGCACCAAAGAACGTTCGGTGATCAACCTCGCCAATCGTGAGGGTATCGCGCAGGTCGTGGCCCAGCAGTTCGACATCGCGCAGCAGGTGCTATCCCACGGCCTCGTTCCGATCATCGAGCCAGAGGTCAACATCAAGAGCCCCGAGCGTGCCGAAGCGGACTCGATCCTCCTCGAGGAACTGACGAAGGCTCTCGATGCTATGACCGGTGAAGCGCAGGTCATGCTGAAGCTTTCATTGCCCGCGACTCGTGATCTCTTCCGGCAGCTGGTGGACCACCCACGCGTGTTGCGAGTGGTAGCGCTGTCCGGTGGTTATGCGCGCCCTGAAGCGTGCGAAGAGCTAGCCCAGAATCACGGCGTCATCGCCAGCTTTAGCCGCGCGCTGCTGAATGACCTGCGCCACGAGATGAGCGATGACGAATTCAACGCGTCGCTCGGGGCCGCGATTGATGAGATTTGGTCAGCATCCGCGAAGAAGGCGGCTGCTTCCGCGGCTGCTTGAAGCTGGGTTCAGCGAGAAGGCTGAACTGCGAAGAACATGGGAGGCGGGCCGGCGAGATCATCGCCGGCCCGCCTCTTTACGAAGGCAGTGATGCACGAGCTGCATACGGGAGTGGCGAGCCGCCGAGGTTTTGAAGAGGGATGCATGGCGGCCGCCTCTTGCGCCAAGGCTGCCGATTTCATAGAAGCTGCCTTGCCTCCTCAATTGGCCGTTAGGGCACTAACAGAAGTCGGTTGGAGTTGCGCAGCGGGATGACCAGCCGTTCGGTTTTCCAACGTGTTGCGGGTATAGCACAATGGTAGTGCAGCAGCCTTCCAAGCTGAATACACGGGTTCGATTCCCGTTACCCGCTCCATCCCCCACAGTGCGTGTCGAAAGCTCGCCTGCTGTCTCTTCATGATGCGATCCGCCCCCAGGCCGTCGTGAGCCGGTGTTCAGCTAATGCTTTCGTCGGGCGCCTTCAGGCGCTTCTCAAGCGCGGCGATGCGTCGTTCCATGGCAATGATCATGTCCAGTAGCGCGGGAATGACGACAGCGGGTGCAGCGTGCTGTGGATCCTGCGCGGGACCGCGCGACGGCGCGTTGAGGATCAATCCGAAGTCACGGGCAAGCGCGGCATTATCGGCTTCAAATCGCTCAACGAAGTTGGTCCATTCCAAACCTGCCGGGAGCGTGGACGCGGGATCCACCTCCCTGTAACGCTTCTTCTCCACCCCGCTGGCGGCTAGAGCGCGTTGGAGAACGCCGGGCGGAGCCTCGGCATCGTTTTGGCCCTGATAGAGGCGGTATAACGTCAAGACGGCAGCGTCAGGTGTTTGGTAGTGCCAATTAGAGCGGTCGCTCGCGGGGGGGATTGGCAGACCCATCGTGGTCAGAAAGTCCGTGACCACGTCTGCCGCCAGGTCATAGGAGCGGACATGCAGATCCTGGGGGGCGATAGCCTCTCGCCAGCTTTCTATCACCTGCCGATAATCAGCACCGCGCGATCTCGCCTCGGGTAGCCACTCGGAAAAGCTCCTGATGGGCCCTGTGTTCGCTTTGTGCTTCACGCCCCATTGCAGGTAGGCTGAGACCAGCCAGCTTGCCTGGTGCCGGAAATAGAGCACAACCTCGGTTTTGCAGATAGGCGTCAATCTGGCGATGACGCGTGCCATCAACGGGGCACTTACGGCCAGACCGATGTGGCTCCAGATGAACGTCTTTATCCCCGGACGACCTTGGATGCGCTGTGTGAGCAAGGCAACCAAACGGTCCTCAATCGCTGGGTCGTCACTCAGCGCCCGCTGGAGATCATCTGCCGAGGCAAAAGCGCCGGAAAGAGGATCTCCGCGCTCCAGATACATTCCAAGGTAGCAGGCATCAGCACAGCGGAGGTCCCCCGCGCTATCACGCAAATACTTCTGGATCGCGGAAGAGCCAGATTTTCCCAAGCCGGCGTGAATAACAAGCCGCCGATCGCATGTTTGGCCGCCTTCTACCATCTTCCCCTCACGCCCCGTCGAACAATTCTGCCAACAACTAATCTAAATCAATCACTAAGATCGGATTGTTGTCCGACCGTAATAAACCGCTTCGCGCTCGGTGCGTTCGGGAAGAGGCTCCAGCAATAGCGAGAGAGGTTCCTCCATGTACTATCACGATCGTCGGCTCCAGTACCCGGTTCGGGTGGACACGCCTAACCCTCAGTTCGCCCGAATGCTTCAGCAGGCCATCGGCGGCGTTGAAGGCGAAATCAGGGTCGCGATGCAGTATTTCTTTCAAGCGTGGGGAAACCGCGCGCCCACCACGAAGTACCGCGATCTACTCCTGAACACGGCCACTGAGGAACTGGGCCATATCGAAATGCTGGCAACAGCTGTCGCCCTCAACCTGGAAACGGCGCCTACCTCGGCTCAGGAGCAAGGGGCCACCGATAGCATCGTAGGTGCGGTCATGGGCGGCGGCAACGCCAAGCATGCGATCGAAGGGATCATCCACAAGAACCTTCTGTCGTCCGGGATGGCAGCGATGCCGATCGACTCGGATGGCGTCCCGTTTGACATGAGCCACATTTACGCAAGCGGAAATGCTGCAGCTGACATGTTCTGCAACGTTGCCGCGGAGAGCACGGGTCGGGTACTTGCCGTTCGGCTGTTCAACGCGACGGAAGATCCCGGGATGAAGGACATGCTTCGTTTCCTCATCGCGCGGGATACGATGCATCAGCAGCAATGGCTTGCCGCGCTGGAAGATATGGGCGGATTCAACGCAGCACTGCCCATTCCCAACAGCTTCCCTCAAGCGGAAGAAAACCAGGAGCACAACCACGACTTCTTCGTCACGTCGCTGGACGGCAGCTTCCCGGAAGGGCGCTGGACAGAAGGCGCGACGTTCGACGGCAAAGGCGAGTTCAGCGTGTTTCGAGCTCAGCCGATGGGCGAAGAACCGGTACTCGGTCCAGCGCGGCCCGACAGTGGTGCTCAAGCTGAGCAGATCGGCGATCCCACCCTCGCCAAGGACAACCAGTAACCTGAAAGGCGGGCCGTTAGGCCCGCCTTTTTTATTCACGTGCTTCTGGTGCTAAGCCTAAGCCGGCACTGCCGTAGCGACAACGACGTGACCCAGCACCCCCACCGCGTTATTCTTGCAGCTGAAACTATTCATCGACGGCATTTTTCCCCGCTCCGGGGTTCCAAGCACCGGGCTTGCGGTCAGGGTCTTCTGCCGCTTTGGCGCCGCTCCCTCTGGTTTCTCCGGTGTCGGGATAAACCGAGGCCACGCGCTCACGGTCTGGAGACCCTTCTGATCCTGTGAAGACCGCTCCTGATGGGTCCGCTTGTCGCAAGGCCTCTTCCCGCTCCCGAGAATACGACTGACCGGATACCCCCTCGGCATGATCAAACGGGTTTTTCGGCGTACGGCGCTCCGGGTCCACTGCGCTATCTTTAACAGGCCTGTCGCTCATCGAATCCTCCGATCAGGTGCACATCGCTACACCTTCCGATCATCAACGATGTAGGGGAACAAGCGATCCTGCCAGCTCGGGAGGATGGTGGAAGGGACTGGATTCGAACCAGTGTACACTTGCGTGGGCAGATTTACAGTCTGCTGCCTTTAACCACTCGGCCACCCTTCCACAGGGCCGCTCCGTCAGAGCGAGGGCGCCCAATGCCGAAGCAAAAGCGCCCTGTCAACGGATGTGATCACAGTTGCGCAACTGATTTTGCCCGCGTCGTAGGTCGGCGTCATCGCCCGAGTGGGCGCGTGATGAGCAAGCAACCTTTTGGACGTCGCAAGGCGATCGCGCCGGCTCCACCGACGCGAGCAGGACCTTTGTCCTGCCGCTACACCTTTGACCACGTGAAGAAGGAGGGTATGCGAGCCACGCCGCCGCCTGACAGCGTTTCTGATGAACGCAGCGGATGCAGCCAGACTTGACCCGGCCGCCGCTCCAGAAGTGGCCGGCCGCGATCAACCCAATTGAAACTTCGATCCGGAAGAGACGAACTGATGAAGCGCCGTGGACATCGCCCCAGCCAGGCACCTGGCAATCGCCCACGCTTTTGGGGGCGCCACGCTGTAACTGCGGCGCTTGCCAATCCGGAACGGGTCGTGCGCAAGCTCTGGGGAACACGTGAGGCGGTCGCGGAGCTTCAGCTGCCGCCCCTTCTGCCGGTCGTCTATGCCGATGTGGCAGACCTCGGACGCATGGTGCCGGCGGATGCACCGCATCAAGGTCTTGTCGCTGAGGTGGACCCGCTTGAAGACGTTTGGCTCGGTGATCTCCTGGAGCAAGGGCGAGACGATCGCCGGCCGCTTATCGTGCTTGATCAGGTGACTGATCCGCACAACGTGGGTGCCGTGCTTCGGTCGGCCGCAGCGTTCGATGCGCTGGGCATCGTAACTCAGGACCGCCACGCTCCTCCTGAGTCGGGCGCATTGGCGCGTTCCGCGTCCGGCGCGTTGGAGATCGTGCCTTGGGTGCGCGTCGTGAACTTGGCGCGTGCGCTGGATGAAATGGCCGGGGCAGGATTTTGGCGCATCGGCTTAACCGGGCATGCGACCCAAACGCTTGGCGAAGCAATGGGGCAAGCGCGCGTCGCCCTTGTTCTGGGCGCAGAAGGCGAAGGAATGCGCCAGAATACCGAAGCGCACTGCGATCAGCTTGCGAAGCTGCCGATCAGTCCGAAGGTGGAAAGCCTGAATATTTCGAATGCCGCAGCGATCGCGCTCTACGCAATAGCAACCCGCTAAAGCAGGATCGCGCAGTCCCTGCGACCCGCGCACCGCCCCAGTATGGGAGCGGTGCGCAGGCGACTCTTTGTCGTTAGTCTTCTTCTGCGATCCGCACCTTCAAGCCATCAAGCTCTTGCCCGAAGGGCAACTGGCACGAGAGCCGAGAATATGCATCGCGACTGCTCGACGAATCGAGCAGATCATTTTCATCCTCGCTCATGGCGGGAAGTTTGTCGGCAAATTCCGGGTCGACATGGATGTGACAAGTTGCGCAGCTGCAGCAGCCCCCGCAAAGCGCAAGGATCTCGTCTATGCCACCGTCACGAATGACTTCCATCACCGACAGCCCGGCTGCCCCGTCCATTACCCGCTCTTCCCCGTCGCGCAGCGTGACGATAAGCTTCGGCATTATGCTCTCCCCGCAAGTTCCCCGCTCCATTGCCGATCTTGAGGGCCGGCCGCAATGGGGCTGAGCGAAGAGCGGCTCCGCGCAGATGTTGATGAACTCGCGCGCATCGAGCCGCGATTCGGGGCGGCGTTGCAGCGTGTTGGGTATCCGCCGACTCGTATTCGCGAGCGGGGGCATGCAACGCTGATGCGCACCATCGTCGGCCAACAGGTGAGCGTGAAGGCGGCAGACGCGATGTGGCGCAAGCTGACCGCAGTCGTGGGAGAGCCCGTGGATCTGGAGCGGCTTGGCCGCGCCAGTGACGAGGAGCTGCGTGCCGCGGGTATGTCCCGGCAAAAATCGGCCTACCTACGTAGCTTGGCGGCCGAAGTGATCAGCGGTCCGCTCGATCTCGCAAACCTGCCTGAGGACGACGAGGCGGCGATCGCTGCCCTGGTACAGGTGAAGGGGATCGGACGTTGGTCCGCGGAGATCTACCTTTTGTTTGCAGAAGGGCGCGCGGACATATGGCCGGCCGGCGACCTCGCGGTGCAAATCGAGGTGGGCAGGATCCTGGGGCACGAAAGCCGCCCCAGCGAGAAACTGACACGTGAACTGGCTGAGCCATGGCGGCCCTATCGCGGCGCCGCTGCGATCTTCGCCTGGCATCATTACGGCGCGGACGCCGATGCCATGCCGGTCTGAGCCCGCCTAAGTGACGTCGCGTTGCTGTTCAGCATCGAACTCTCCGCGGCTCTGCGGAACGCAGCATTATGCCGAGGGGGAGCAAGCCCTTCATTTCACCTGGCCTAGCGAACAAAGCGGGAGGCCGACCGTTATCGGATTGCGGCGCGATCAACGTTGCCGTGCATAGTGCGGGGCGCGCCCGGGTGCCTCCTTGGCTCCGCACGGAAAAGAAGGGTAACCGTTTCTGCGATGAACAAGCGTTTCTCCTCCATTCACCACCATCGCATGCTCCGAGTGGCGGCAGCCACCCCTCGGGCGAGCGTGGGAGACACGGGTACGAATGTGCGAGCGACGCTGGAGCTGGCGCAGCGCGCGCATGAGGAAGCAGTTGACCTGGTCGTCTTCCCGGAACTGAACATCACCTCCTACGCGATCGATGATCTTCACCTTCAATCGGCGCAACAGGATGCATCTCGTAATGCGCTGCTGGCAGTGGCCGAAGGCACCCGCGAGCTCCGGCCGGTGCTGCTCGTCGGCGCCGCCCTGCCCCGCAACGGCAGGCTTTATAACTGCGCGGTTGCGATCGCGCGGGGCGCGATCCTGGGTGTCGTGCCCAAGACGTTTCTGCCGAACTACCGGGAATATTATGAGAAGCGCTGGTTCAGCAGCGGCGCTGGGCTGACCGGCCTCACGATCGACATCGGCGGAAACAGCGTGCCGTTTGGGACTGACCTGATCTTCGCTGCCGCGGACCTGCCCCACTTCATCTTCCATGCCGAAATCTGTGAGGATTATTGGTCGCCGACGCCGCCCTCGACGGCGGGCGCGCTCGCAGGCGCGCTGGTATGCTGCAACCTGTCTGCGTCCAACGTGGTCATCGGCAAGTCCCGGGAGCGCGCGATGCTATCCGCGGCGCAATCGGCCCGGGCAGTTTGCGCTTATGTCTATTCGGCGGCCGGCCCCGGCGAAAGCACGACCGATCTGGCCTGGGACGGGCAAGGAACCGTCCACGAGCTGGGCGAACCGCTCGCGGCATCGACCCGCTTTGCGCTGAACCCCGAATTGGTGATGGCGGATGTGGACTGCGAGCGCCTGCTCCAGGAGCGGTTGCGCATGGGCACGTTCGGCGATGCGGCGACATTTTCCGGACACCCGGAGACGCGCTTTCGGCGAGTCACCTTCGAGCACGCGCCCGATTACGGGGACGTCGGCCTGAAGCGGGCCGTTCGCCGCTTCCCCTTCGTGCCGGACACGCCGGAGCGGCTGGACGAGGATTGCTATGAAGCATTCAACATCCAGGTCGAAGGCCTGCTGAAACGCATCACGGCCACGGGCGTGAAGAACCTGGTGATCGGCGTATCGGGCGGGCTCGACTCAACCCATGCGCTCATCGTTGCTGCCAAGGCGCTGGATCGGCTCGACCGGCCGCGCTCCGATATCATCGGAATTACCATGCCGGGCTTTGCGACCAGCGAGGGGACCAAGGATAATGCCTGGAAGCTGATGCGGGCGCTCGGCGTCACGGCCGAGGAAATCGACATCCGTCCGGCTGCGCGCACGATGCTGGAAGGCTTGGGGCATCCGTTCGCCAAGGGTGAACCGGTCTACGATATCACGTTCGAGAACGTTCAGGCGGGGCTGCGCACCGATTATCTGTTCCGTATCGCAAACCAGCGCGCGGGCTTCGTTGTCGGTACCGGCGATCTCAGCGAACTGGCGCTCGGGTGGTGCACCTATGGCGTCGGCGATCACATGAGCCACTATGGCGTCAATGCGGGTGTCCCCAAGACGCTGATCCAGTTCTTGATCCGCTGGTGTATCGCGACTGATCAATATGATGCCGAGACCGACGCCGTTCTGGAAGCGATCCTGGCGCAGGAAATCTCACCGGAACTCGTGCCCGCCGACGAAAGCGGCGCCATGCAAAGTACCGAAAGCAAGATCGGGCCTTATCCGCTCAACGATTTCTTTGCGCATTATGTGATCCGCCACGGGCTTGCCCCATCGAAGATCGCGTTCCTCGCGTGGCATGCCTGGCGAGACATGGAAGCCGGACGTTGGCCGATCGGCTATCCGGAGGCAGCGCGCACCGCTTACGATATCGAAACGGTGAAGGCCTGGCTCGAGAAATTCCTCTTCCGCTTCTTCCAGACGAGCCAGTTCAAGCGTTCGGCGCTGCCCAATTCGCCCAAAGTCTCTGCCGGCGGCTCCGTATCGCCGCGCGGCGATTGGCGTGCTCCGTCCGATGGCACCGCAACCACGTGGCTCGACGAACTGGCCGCGAACGGACCTTGACGCTACGTTTCGGCCAGCGGGATCTTACCCAACCGCAACCGGGCGTTTACTATCATGGCTTACGCGCGCCTCTATGGTGAAGGTATCCGGACTACGAGCTTTTCCCCTGATCGTGTTCGGCCTCGCGTACTTCGTCGTATGTGCCGGTACGCTCCGCCTCACGCGCTTTGACGGCGGCGTTGCCTTTCTCTGGATCGCGACGGCCCTCCTCACGGCACGGCTGACCACGCTTCCGGTGCGGCAATGGGCAGGGCCGCTAGCCGTCTGCTCCTTGGCAAGCATCACGGCAACGTCGTTGTGGGGCTTTGGGCCAGCGATGGCGGTGCCCTTTGCCATCATCAACATGCTGGAGGCAGCGATCGGGGCTACCCTGCTGCACCGACTGGCGCCGCGGCGGCCGGTGCTCGACTCGAATCGCTGGCTGGTCAACTTCGTGATCGCGACCGGCGTTGTCGCGCCGTTGATCTCAGCCTGGCTTGCCGCTGCCATCATTGCCTTGGGGGCCGGGCAGCCGCCGCTGAAGAATGCGGTCAACTGGTACAGCGGGCATGCCCTGGGCACCCTCACCTTCATGCCGATCTTCATGCTTGTCATGCGGGGCGATGCGGCACGCCTGATCAAGCGGATGGACCGAAGCAGGTTGGCCGAGTTCTGCGTGCTGATGGCGCTGGTGAGCATCCTTTGCTACCTCAGCTTCGGACAGAACCGCGCGCCGCTGCTCTTCCTGCCGATGTTGCCGATGGTGCTCGCCACCTTCCGCGGCGGCGCACTGGCCGCCGCCGCATCAATCGTGATCCTCGCGCTGATCGGGGGAGCGCTGACGCTGCATGGGCACGGCCCGATCGCGCAGATCGACGCGCCCATCGGCACGCGAATGCAATTTCTTCAACTCTACATCGCTTGCGTGATGCTGACGATCCTGCCGGCCAGCGCCGAACTGCAGCAACGTACCAACCTGTTTCGCAAACTGCGGGAGAGTGAAGCGCGCTATCGATTGCTGACGGAGAATTCGACGGACATCGTGGTCAACCTCGATCGCACCGGCCGGCTGCAATTCGTGTCAGCATCAGTCAAGCAGATCAGCGGGTTCGACCCGGAAGAATTGGTTGGTCGGCCGGCCAGCGCACTGGTGCAACCCGACAGCGCCGCCCAGGCCCGTGCCGCCTTTCGACGAACCATCGCGGAACCGGATCGAACTCACGTGGATGAATTCCGGGTCGCGATCGGCCAGGGCGACATTCGCTGGTTCGAAGTGCAAAGCCACGCCGTGAAGGATGAGGCCGGGCACGTCACCGGCGTGGTGAGCGCCATTCGGGACGTATCCCACCGCAAGGCACGTGAAGAAAGCCTGGCCCGCGCGGCGTTGACCGATCCACTGACCGGCCTGGCCAACCGCCGGGGATTGGACGAGGAACTCAAGCAACGGCTTTCGTCCGGCTCGGGTGGCTGCTTGGCCTTGTTCGACCTGGATCATTTCAAGCGCATCAACGACACGCACGGGCACGCCGCTGGCGATGAGGTGTTGCGCCGCTTTGCCGCGCTCGCCCGCGCCAGCGTCCGTGCCCAGGATCTCGTCGCGCGCGTCGGGGGAGAAGAGTTCGCCGTCGTGCTGCCGGACGCGACCATCAGCCAGGCGACACTGGTTTGCGACCGCTTACGCCGCGCAATCTCCGGCACCGATCTGCGGGTCGAACACGGGCTCATCTCGGTCACCGTCAGCGGCGGCGTTGCGCCGTACCTGCGTGATCAGTCGGCTGAGGAGGTGCTGCGCGCTGCGGATCAGGCACTTTACCGGGCAAAACATGCAGGCCGCGACCAGCTGGCTCTCGCTGCATGATCGGCGCCACTTGATAGAGAACCAAGCAGCGGACACTGTGCCTCGATAACAAGACGATGAGAGGCCGAATGAGCGACCAAGATCCCGCAATCCATGAGCTGAGCCGTACGCTGGGGCTGGTGCGCGTCATCGAAATGGACCCGGCGGGCCGGGCACGGCTCGAATATCTCGCGGGCCAGCACATGTGCCATTCGGGCGGGGTCGTTCAGGGCGGATTTGTCACTGGCTGGATCGATGCCGCCATGGCCCATGCGGCGATCGCCATGGGCGGGCCGGACATCGTACCGGTGTCGCTCGAACTGAAGGTCAGCTTCTTCGCGCCGGCGAGACCAGGGTCGGTCATCGCCGAGGGCTGGGTTGAGCGTCGGGGGCGCAGCACCTGCTTCTTCGAAGGACGGCTGCTGGACTCAGCCGGCAAGGTGCTGGCCAAGGCCAGCTCGACCCTGATGCTCGCCGCGCGAGAGCGCGTGGAACAAGCATCAAAGTCTGCGGCGGCAAGCTGATGTCAGGCGTTGCGCGCCATTAGGCCGCCGTCCACCGGGATGATCGCTCCCGTGACAAAGCTGGCTGCCGGAGCGCAGAGACTGGCCGTCATGAACGCTACCTCTTCGGGCAGGCCGTAGCGGCGGAGCGCCGTGCGGCGTGCGGCGTAGGTCTGCTTCGCCTCGCCGGGAATGGCCTGCGTCATGCCGGTTTCGACTGGGCCGGGGCAGATGCAATTCACCGTGATGCCCGAGTTGCCAAGTTCGACCGCCAAGCTCCTGGTCAGCCCGATGACGCCTGCCTTTGCGGCTGAATAGGCACTGAAACCGGCGGTTGCGCCCAGCCCCTCCGTTGACGCGATGTTGACGATGCGCGGGTTGGCGGCACGGCGAAGGTGCGGCAGCGCGGCGCGGATCAGGCGCTGCTGAGCGGTCAGCAACACAGAGATGTGCCGATCCCAATGATCATCATAGCTGGGATCATCGATCGGGAGGTTCGCGGAAATCCCCGCGTTGTTGACGATGATCGACAGATCGCCAAAGCTTGCCGCGACTTCCTGAGCGACGCTGTTGATCTGCGCGGGATCGGCAACGTCGAGCGTCCACGCCGATGCACGCAGCCCTTCGCTCGCGATCTCCTCCACGACGGCCTGCACCGGCTCGAGCCGCACGTCGGTGACGGCGACGCTGGCACCCGCGCGGGCCAACAGGATCGCGGTGGCGCGACCCATGCCGCTGCCGGCACCAGTGACGATCGCACCAGCGCCATCCAAGCGCGCGCTTATCGCGGGAATGGGTCGCATCAGGTCTCTCCTTTTTGTCTTTTGTCGAATCGGCTTGGATCCGCAGACTAAGCGAGACGGGGCTTGGATTGCACGCGGGGTGGCTTCGGTGCCCTTTGAGCCGCTTAGGGCAGCCGGCCGAGACAGCGCGGCCGGCTGATCATTCCAGCCATCCGCCGGTGAAGCCTGCGCGCGCCAGTCCGCGGCGGATCACAGGACTGTTCCGCAGCACCTTCCAGATGAAATCATGACGATGGTTGGCGGCTTGGATGAGGATCAGCGCTTGGTTGAGCGCCAGATAGTCGCGGGCCATCCAGCCCCTTTCCGGGCTGACGCTGCCGGTCTCCACCTTCGCGTCGGGGAAGCGGAAGCTGGGGTTGTATGCGTTGAGAAAACCATATTCGCGGTAGAGCCCCGGAACGGACATCAACGCGCGCGCCGTTGGCAGGACGATCTCCGGCGCGAATGGAAGGCTTCCGAGGGCGGCGGCCGGCCCAATCGTGCCGTCATCGCGCTCGCCGGGCTGATCCAGCGGGCCACGCGCGGCGTACCCGTGGAAGGTCCGGGTGTCACCCTTGAACGCCAGCCGGCAATCTCCCGGGCCGTCACAGGCGGTCAGCCCCCAGAGGTCCGCTGAATAATCCTCCCAGCGCAGCGGATTTGAGATACAATATGCCCGGTTCGCATAGGTCGCCCGCCGGCTGTTCTCGAAATAGTCGAAGCCCGCGCCGCGCATCACGGTGTCCCGGACCCCGCGGAAGTCGATCCACATATGGCTGAGCTGATGGCCGACCAACGGTGCATAAGCGAGGTGGCGAGCATCGCCTTCGCCGCGCCAGAGCAGCGGATAGTTCGCGCTCCAGGCCTCCCAGGCGCCATCTTCCGCGGCGTGCCGCGCGGAGCCCAGCGCCAGCAGCACCGCCACCATGCCCTCGTTATAGCCTGTCAGGGCAGGCTCGGCGAAGCCGCTCTCCGGGCGCCAGGCCAGTGCCAGTCTCTGGCTGCCGTTCTGGAACCACAACCATTCGGCGCGCTCGACGATGTCGGTGGCTCGCCGCCGGATTTCGCGCTCCTCCTCCGTTTCGCCGTTCCACCATCCCGCCGCGAACAGCATCCCCATGTGGAGCATGGCCGTGTCCAGGCTGGAGAGATCCGCTTTTCTGTGGCGAACGCCTGTTCTCATATCGAGCAAGCGGTAGAAGAAGCCGCGATGGCCCGACATGCCGGTGGGCCTGTCCCCCTGCGGCGCGCTGTCGAAAAAACGTAGGGTGGCCAGCGTCAGATCGCGCGCAAGATCGCGCCGTATCCAGCCACGATCAACGGCGAGCGGCCAGATCGCAAGCGCCGCCCCGGCCGCCGCGATGCTCGCGCCGCTCGGGCTGGGCCAGCGATCCGGTATCAAGCCGTTGGCTGGGTTAACCGTGTCGCGGAAATATCGAAATGTTCGGTACTCGATCTCTTCATAGAAACCGGGCAGCACCAGAAGCTTGGACGCAGGAGCGACCGGGATGGCCGGATCGGTGCAGCCTGCCGCAAATCCTGCCAGGCCGATTGACGTGGTTGCGAGAAACGTCCGGCGATCAAGCATTCACGGCTCCCGCACGGTTGTGCCCCGCACGATCAGTGCTGGAACGATAAGCTCGTCGGTAGGCTCTTCGTCCTTCGCCTCCACCGATGCGATCAATCGCGCGGCGGCACGGGTGCCAATATCCGCCATATGAACGCGGATGGTGGTGAGCGAGAGATAGCGCGCAAGGGGCACGTCGTCGAAGCCGGCGAGCGCGACGTCCTCCGGAATGCGCCGGCCCGCCTCCCGCAGCGCCTGAAGCGCGCCAAGCGCCATCATGTCGTTTGCAGCGAATACGGCATCGAACGGCACCTTGCGTGCCAGCAGCTCCGCGATTGCCGCAGCCCCCGATGGCTCGGTGAAATCACCCTCGAGCACGTGCACGTCCGCCCGTTGCGGCAGTGCAGCCTTGAAACCCTCGTATCGTTCCCGAGCATCGGAGTTGTTCGCCGGCCCGGCGATGTGAACGATGTGACGGCGGCCGATATCAAGCAAGTGCCGCGTGATCGCCTCCGCGCCGCCGCGATTGTCGACGCGCAGCGTGCTTCCGCCCTTGGATGCGGGCGTGTTGATCATCACTTTTGGCAGGCTGCCCGGCAGCATGGCGGCAAGCGCCGCCGGATCGACGTGCGGCGCCATCACCACGAGTCCATCGACACGCCCACGCACCGCGCGAAGCGCCTGAATCACGTGGTCCCGACCGTCCTGTATATTGGAAAGCAGAAGGTGATATCCTCGCGCACTTGCCTCCCGGTCCAGCCCGCGAATGATCTCGGAGAAGAATTCGCCGTGCAGATCCGGTAGCACCACACCGATTGCGTGCGAGCGGGCAAGGCTGAGGCTGCGTGCGCCAGCGTGGGGCACATAGCCGAGCGCGTCGGCCGCGGCGATGACACGGGCACGCGTATCCGGATGAACGTTCGCCGCGCCATTCAGCGCGCGTGATACCGATGCGACCGACACGGCAGCCCGGCGCGCCACATCGCGGATCGTGGCTTGTGTCATTCCCCCATCCTCTGCCGCCGCACGATTGTCAGCGGATCTACGTAACCGATTACAGAGGGGCAACGGCTATTCCGGCCTCTGGACGTAGCGATTGCAGCCAGCATCGTCGGCAGTTCAGGGCCGGCAGGAGCTATACCGAACGGGTGCTGTCGACCCACTGCGAGCGTGCGATCCCCTGCGCCCAAAGCAAGGACGTCAGATCATTGTGGTCTATACGCGCTGCAGCGGCCGCGGCGACGACCGGCTTGGCGTGATAAGCGACGCCAAGACCCGCAATGTTGATCATCGCAAGATCGTTCGCGCCGTCACCCACGGCGAGCGTGCTATCATCCGGCAGGTTCAGATCTGCTCGCGCCGCGCGGAGGGTCTGCTCCTTGGTGGCGGAGTCGACAATCGGCTTGGCGACGGTGCCCGCCAATTGGCCGTCGGCCACGTCGAGACGGTTCGCGATCGCGCGGTCGAAGCCGATCTCGGCGGCGACCGGCTCCGCGAACGCCGTGAAGCCACCGGACACCAGGATGGTGGTCGCGCCGCGTGCTCGCATGGTGCGGACCAACGTGCTCGCGCCGGGCATCAGGCGCACGCGTTCGTTTCGGCAGCGTTCGATCGCGGCAGCATCTAGCCCCTTCAACAGCGCGACCCGGGCATCGAGCGCGGCGGCAAAATCCAGTTCCCCGCGCATCGCCGCCTCGGTGATCTCCGCGATCTGCGGCTTGATGCCGGCATAATCCGCCAGTTCGTCGATGCATTCGACGGTGATCATGGTCGAGTCCATGTCCGCCACGAGCAGGCGCTTCTCGCGCCCGCCGCTGGGCTGAACGACCACGTCTACCCCCGCAAAGGCCCCCTCAAGCGCGGAGCGTGCCGCTTCCATCGCCGAGGCAAAGGGGATATCGGCGGCGTCGCCTTCATCGATCCAGACCCATTGGTCCGGCTCGCACCCGGCGCCGGCCATTCGCTCAACGGCGCTCGACAGGGTTTGGGGCGACAGGCGACCGGCTGCTATCAAGGTTGCAGTGAACAAACGCGTTTCCCTTCCGAAGCTGGCGCTCATTGCAGGGCCGACCGCGAGCGGCAAGTCATCCTGCGCCTTGGCCGTGGCGCAGCATACCGGTGGCATGATCATCAACGCAGATGCCAGCCAAGTGTACCGCGATCTGCGCGTCATTACCGCACGACCGACGATCGAGGATGAGGCGAAAGCGGAGCATCGCCTCTACGGCCATGTCGACGGCGCGGCGCCATATTCGGCGGCGCAATGGGCAGACGATGCGCGCGCGGCGATCCATGAAGTGATCGCACAAGGACGCTTGCCGATCCTGACCGGCGGGACGGGACTGTACATGCGCACGCTGCTGGACGGCATCGCCCCCGTGCCGCCGATCGATCCGGAGATCAGGGAGGAGGTGCGCGCCCTTCCCGTTGCACAGGCGCATGCAGCGCTTTGCATTGAAGACGCGGTGGCGGCGCGGCGCTTGGCGCCAGCCGACAGCGCGCGGGTGGCCCGTGCGTTGGAAGTGGTACGCTCGACAGGCCGCTCGCTGCACGAATGGCAGGCGGAGCGGTCGGGCGGCATCGCGGATCAGGTATCGCTCGTGCCGCTGATCATTCTGCCGGATCGGGCGGGGTTGAACGCGCGGATCGAAGCACGACTTACAACAATGTTCGCGGACGGGGCCGTTGCGGAGGTTAAGGCCTTGTTTCAGCGCACTGAAATCCCTCCGTCGGCACCCATTCGGCGCGCGATCGGGGTGGAAGAGATTGCCGCATTCCTGCGCGGGGAGATCGACGAAGGAGAAGCCCGCGCCCGGATCGCGCTCGCGACGAGACGCTATGCGAAGCGGCAATTCACGTGGTTTCGGCACCAGTTTCCGGGACACTGGGCACGAGTGCAGACAGTCGACAAACCCGGAATTGAAAGAATATTTCAACATTAGGCGTTGACGCGCAACTTTTTGCACCGTAGCGCCCCAACCTGCTGCTGCCATGCAGCACAACGATCGGAAGGAATTACAAGGTGACTGAGAAGAGCGGAGCAGACATCCTGGTCGAGGCGCTGTGCGATCTCGGCGTGGACGTCATCTTCGGCTATCCAGGTGGCGCCGTCCTTCCGATTTATGACGCGCTGTTCCGGTCGGGCCGGATCCGGCACGTGCTGGTTCGTCACGAGCAAGCCGCGACCCATGCTGCGGAGGGCTATGCGCGCTCGACGGGCAAGCCTGGCGTTGTTCTGGTTACGTCGGGGCCCGGCGCGACCAATGCAGTTACCGGCATCACCGATGCTTTGCTCGATTCGATCCCGATGGTCGTCATCACGGGCCAGGTGCCGACCGCGCTGATCGGCTCGGATGCGTTCCAAGAGGCCGACACCGTCGGGATTACTCGGCACTGCACGAAACATAATTATCTGGTGAAGGACCCCGCCTTGCTCGGCGGCGTCATTCACGAGGCGTTCCATATCGCCACCTCCGGGCGCCCCGGGCCGGTCGTCATCGACATCCCCAAGGACGTTCAGGTGGCAACTGCCGCCTACCAGAAGCCGGGACCGATCCAGCACAAGACCTATCGCCCGGCGTTGAAGGCGGACCGAAGCGATATCGAGCAAGCGATCGACATGCTGGCCGCTGCCGAACGCCCGATCTTCTACACCGGTGGCGGAATCATCAATTCCGGCCCGGCGGCGTCGCTGCTGTTGCACGAACTCGCCCGGCTGACGGGCGCGCCTGTCACCTCGACGCTGATGGGCCTCGGCGTCTTTCCGGCGAGCTCGCCGCAGTTCCTCGGCATGCTGGGCATGCACGGCACCTATGAAGCCAATATGGCGATGAACCAGGCCGACCTGATCATCGCGATCGGCGCGCGCTTCGACGATCGCGTCACCGGGCGGCTCGATGCCTTTTCCCCGAACAGCCGCAAGGTTCACATCGACGTCGATCGGTCGAGCATCAACAAGACGGTGCGGATCGATCTGGGCATCGTTGCCGATGCCGGCCACGCGATGGAGGACATGGTCCGCATCTGGAAGGCGCGGCAGCATCCCAAGCCCGACACCGCGGAATGGTGGCGGAGGATCCAGGGCTGGCGCGCCGTCCAGTGCCTGAACTTCCCGCAGGACAATGAAGTCATCATGCCGCAGCGCGCCGTCCGTGCGCTGTGGGAGGCGACGCACGCCCGAGAACCGATCATCACCACGGAAGTCGGCCAGCATCAGATGTGGGCGGCCCAGCATTTCGGCTTCGAAAAGCCGAACAAGTGGCTGACCTCGGGCGGGCTAGGAACGATGGGCTATGGCCTGCCGGCAGCGATCGGCGCGCAGCTCGGCAATCCGAATGCGCTCGTCATCGACATCGCCGGCGAAGCCTCGATCCAGATGAACATCCAGGAGCTGGCGACGGCGACGCAATATCGCCTCCCGGTGAAGGTTTTCATCCTCAACAACGAATATATGGGAATGGTCCGCCAGTGGCAGGAACTCACCTATGAGAGCCGCTATGCCGAAAGCTATTCGGACTCGCTTCCCGATTTCGTGAGGCTGGCCGAGGCTTATGGCTGGAAGGGCATTCGCATCGAGCACCCGGACCAGCTGGACGCGGGGATTGCCGAGATGCTTGCTCATGACGGCCCTGTGATGGTGGACTGCATGGTGGCGAAGCTTGCCAATTGCTTCCCGATGATCCCGAGCGGCGCCGCCCATACTGACATGATCCTGCAGGCCAACGAAGTATCGGGCACCATGGATGACGAGGCGAAGGCGCTGGTCTGATACGACCCGCCGCAAGCAACCTCTATCAAGACCTAACCTCCCCGCCCCTCTCCGCCGTGAGAGGGGGAGAAGGAAAAGACAGTGCATATCAAATCGGAAACGGCAGAGCGGCACACGCTTGCTGTCATCGTCGACAACGAGCCGGGCATTCTCGCGCGGATCGCCGGGCTGTTCACCGCACGCGGCTACAATATCGAAAGCCTGACGGTGAGCGAGATCACCGTGGACAAGGCGGTGAGCCGGATCACGATCGTGACGTCCGCCAGCAAGCCGATGCTGGAGCAGATCGTGGCGCAGCTTGATCGCCTCGTGCCGGTTCACAAGGTCCGCGACCTCACCGCCGAGGGCGCGCATGTCGAGCGCGAATTGGCGCTGGTGAAAGTGCGCGGTGTCGGCGACCATCGGATCGAGGCGCTTCGGCTGGCGGATGTTTATCGTGCGCGAGTGGTCGATGCGACGACATCCAGCTTCGTCTTCGAAGTCACCGGCGGGACCGAGAAGATCGACAAATTCGTCGAGCTGATGAGCGAGGTCGGCCTGATCGAAGTCGCGCGCACCGGCATTGTCGCCATCGCGCGCGGCAAGGATGCGGCATAGCAGTTTTCCGTCATCTCTGCGGAGGGTTCTCATCAAGCTAGAACTTTGATTGGGCTCACAGGCGGGGATCCATAATCACTGACCGCAGCGAGCATCGATGCCCGCCTCCGCGGAAATGACGAAAGGGGTAATACAATGCGTGTCTTCTACGATCGCGACGCCGATCTGAACCTGCTCTCCTCCAAGAAGATCGCCATCGTGGGGTATGGCAGCCAAGGCCATGCCCATGCGCAGAACCTTCGGGATAGCGGCGTGAAGGACGTGGCAATCGCGCTTCGGGAAGGATCCGCGACGGCAAAGAAGGCGCAGGAGGCTGGCTTTCAGGTCCTGTCAAACAAGGAAGCGGCCGGTTGGGCCGACATCCTGATGATCCTCGCGCCTGACGAACATCAGGCGGCGATCTGGGAAAATGACCTGAAGGGCAACATGAAGCCGGGCAGCGTGCTTGCCTTTGCGCATGGCCTCAACGTTCACTTTGGCCTGATCGAGGCGCCGGCGGATCTGGACGTGATCATGATCGCGCCCAAGGGCCCCGGCCACACCGTGCGCAGCGAATATGTGAAGGGCGGCGGGGTCCCCTGCCTCATCGCCATTCACCAGGACGCCAGCGGCAATGCGCACGACATCGCGCTGGCCTATGCCTCGGGCGTCGGCGGCGGCCGCTCGGGCATCATCGAGACCAACTTCAAGGAAGAGTGCGAGACCGACCTGTTCGGCGAGCAGGCGGTGCTGTGCGGCGGCATCACGCATCTGATCCAGGCGGGATTCGAGACGCTGGTCGAGGCGGGCTATGCGCCCGAGATGGCCTATTTCGAATGTCTTCACGAGACCAAACTGATCGTGGACCTGCTGTATGAAGGCGGCATCGCCAACATGCGCTATTCGATCAGCAACACGGCCGAATATGGCGACATCACCACCGGCCCGCGGATCATCACCGACGAGACCAAGAAGGAAATGAAGCGCGTGCTGGCCGACATTCAGTCGGGTCGCTTCGTCAAGAACTTCGTGCTGGACAACCGCGCCGGGCAGCCCGAGCTGAAGGCAGCACGCAAGGCCGCTGCCGCGCATCCGATCGAGCAGGTCGGCAGCAACCTGCGCGCGATGATGCCGTGGATCGGCGCGAACAAGCTCGTAGACAAAGAGAAGAACTAAGATTTGCGAGATTGCCGAGCGGACCTCTCCGCTAGCTGGGGAGCAGCTCGGCAATTCGGCAACTCGGCGGGCCCGGACTCAACCCGTGGTTCGCCGAAGTAAGCGCTGGATTGTAGGTACTTCCCCAACCCGCTAGGCGCGCAGCGATGCGCGCGGCGTCTCCCACCTATACGGCGTATCGGGCTAAGCCTTCTGCGCGCGATCGCGCGGCATCGATCGGGCTCGCCCTTACGATCGTCGGATTGCTGATCCTCGTGCTGATCAAAATGGGGGGGATTCCGCTTCTGCCGCCTGGCGACGAGCGCCCGCTGTCGACCTTTGACGTCGGCAGCCCTGCACCGGCGCAGGAGCGTAGCTCGGAACGGACGGAACAGCGCCGACAAGAGCAGACCCAGCGGGCCGAACGGAGGCCGTTGCCCCCTGCACCGCCGACCCTTCCACCCCCGCCGATCGAGCTGCCGGGCGTGATCAACCTTTCGCGCGCCGATTATGCCGGAGCCGACATCGGGCGGATTCCATCGGCGGCCGTGGAGGCGGGAGGCAAATCCGCGGGAGGTGCCGATAGCGGCAGCGACCAGGGCGTCCCGGGCGCTGGACCCGGCGGCGAGACACTATATGCGGCCGAGTGGGTTCGTGAGCCCACCCGTGCCGAGCTCGCGACGTACTTGCCAGCCCGTCAGGAGAGCGGATGGGGCGTAATCGCCTGCCGGACCGCGGAGCGGAACCGCGTAGATGATTGTCGTGAGATGGGCGAAACGCCTGGCTCCGGCATCGCCCGTGGGCTTCGCCGCGCATCCTGGCAGTTCCTCGTCCGCCCGCCGCGGGTGAATGGAAAGCCGATGATCGGCGTGTGGGTGCGCATCAAATTCGACCTGACGGTGGGGATCGAAAAATAATGGAAACGGGTTGTTTTACGTGAGGAGCTTTCCTGCCGGAGCGCGTTGTGGTTTCAAACGTGAAACGGTTCGGGAGCCTTTATCATGCGCATCGCACACGCTTTCCTATTTTCTGCCCTTCTGACCGGCGCCGTTGTAGCGCAGCAAGCGCCGAGCAGCGCGCCGGGCACCAAGAACGTCGCCGCGATCACGGGCGGAACCTACACGGCCGATCCGGGCCACACGCTGGTGGAATGGACCGTCGATCACCTTGGTTTCTCGCCCTATTTCGGGCTGTTCGGCAACGTAACCGGCACGCTTACGCTTGATCCAAAGAATCCCGCGGCAGCCAAGGTGGACGTGACCATCCCGGTTGCGGAGGTCACCACCGCCAGCGCTGGCCTGACCAAGCATCTGCTGAAGCCCGCGGATGCCGGCAAGCAGGCCGACTTCTTCGGCGCTGCGCCAGCGCCAGCGCGCTTTGTTTCGACGCGTGTCACGCCAAGCGGCGAGAGCGCCCGCATCGAGGGCAATCTGACGCTGAACGGCGTCACCCGTCCAGTTACGCTGGAGGCAAGCTTCTATGGCGCAGGCAAGATGCCGGCGCAGATGGGCGGCAAGGAGAATGTCGGCTTCACCGCCACCGGTGCGATTCGCCGCAGCGAGTTCAAGATCGGCTATGGCATTCCCATGGTCTCTGACGAAGTGAAGCTGAAGATCACCGCTGCCTTCGAAAAATGATCACTAGGCGGCACGTCGAGCGGCGATCAGCCCTTCGAACGTGCCGCGAACCGACGGCGAGGCCCCGGAAAGATACTGTCGCATGCGTCCATCAAACGCGTCGGCAGTATCGGCCGGGCCGCGCCGTGCCATTTCCCACGCGCCGAATTCGCGGATGGCGATGGCGCGATCTTGCAGAACCACAATCCCGCGATGGCGGGTGTCGAACTTGATCCGCAGAAGCGCGCTCTGGATAGCGTCTTCGGATCCCTCCAGAGCCTGGAGGAACCGGCGCTCATCCGTCCACAACAGGCCAGTTACCCCATCTCGGCGATTATTGCGCAGCGACGTGGCAAGAATTCCACTGATGTCGATGGCGGCGCCCGGTGTGGCCGTGCTGATGTACAGTAGCTGCCTCACGCTGAACTCCCTCTTGGTCGGCCGTCCGGCGCGCCGCCATTTGCCGCACAAACAATTACGAAACCGTCAAATTTCTTTGTCGCTGGACTTCGAATGCCTGATCGGGCAACCAAGAGGCGATGATCTGCGCGACTGGCCTTCTGCTTCGACTTACGCGCCCTTAGGCGCGAACACCCACGCGTGCCCACGGGCATCGCGACGCGCCTAAGGGCCAGTGGAACCCAGAAGCCCCTTAGCAGAGCGAGCCTATTCATGCTGCGCGACCCATCGACCAAGTATCGCCCGTTTCCCACCATCGACATGCCCGACCGGCAGTGGCCGTCAAAAACGATCACGCGTGCGCCGCGCTGGTTGTCCACCGATCTACGCGACGGCAATCAGGCACTCATTGATCCGATGGACGCCGAAAAGAAGACGCGCTTCTTCGACCTTCTGGTGAAGATCGGGCTGAAGGAGATCGAGGTCGGCTTCCCGTCTGCCGGAGCGACCGAGTTCGACTTCATCTCCGGCCTGATCAAGCAGGATCGGGTGCCGGAAGACGTAAAGATCCAGGTGTTGACGCAATCGCGCCGGGACCTGATCGAGACCAGCTTCCGGAGCCTGGAAGGCGCGCACGCAGCGATCGTTCACCTCTACAACGCCGTTAGCCCGGCTTGGCGGCGGATCGTTTTCGGCATGAGCCGCGACGAGGTGAAATCGATCGCAATCGAAGGCGCGAAGGTCCTGCGCGACGAAGCCGCCAAGCGCCCGGGAACGGAATGGCATTTCGAATATAGTCCCGAGACCTTCTCCACCGCAGAAGTGGATTTCAGTATCGAGGTCTGCGCGGCTGTCATGGACGTTCTCCGGCCCACCGCCGAGCATCCGCTGATCCTGAACCTGCCAGCCACGGTCGAGTGCGCGACGCCAAATGTCTATGCCGACCAGATCGAATATTTCTGCCGCAACATCCCGAGCCGCGATGCCGTGGTGATCAGCCTTCACACCCATAATGATCGTGGGACCGGCGTTGCGGCGGCGGAACTGGGGCTGATGGCGGGTGCCGATCGCGTCGAGGGGTGCCTGTTGGGGAATGGCGAGCGCACCGGGAACTGCGACCTGGTGACAGTTGCGCTTAACATGTACACCCAAGGTGTTGATCCGGGGTTGGATCTCTCCGACATCGACGGCGTCGCAAAGACGGTGGAATATGTCACCAACATTCCCGTCCACCCGCGCACGCCTTATGCCGGTGACCTCGTCTTCACCGCTTTTTCGGGCAGCCATCAGGACGCGATCAAGAAGGGTTTTGCGGCCCAGGCTGCTCGCAATGACGATCTGTGGGAAGTGCCGTACCTCCCGATCGATCCCGCCGATCTCGGCCGCAGTTACGAGGCCGTCATTCGCGTCAACTCGCAATCGGGCAAGGGCGGCGTCGCCTGGGTGATCGAGCAGGACAAGGGCTTGAAGCTGCCCAAGCGACTGCAAGCGGACTTCAGCCGCCATGTGCAGGCGCTCGCCGACGAAACCAGCCGCGAACTCAACGCCGCGGACATCTGGGGCGCGTTCGAGCGCACCTATCTCCCGGGTGACAGCGACCGCTTTGTGCTTCGCGACTATGAGGAAACCGGCAGCGTCGGCGACCGCCTGTTCGTCGGCCGGGTCGCAATCGACGGTGAGGAGCGCTCGCTTTCGGGCCGGGGCAACGGGCTCATCTCTGGCGTGGTCGCTGCGCTGGCCGAATCGACCGGCCCTGCGCTGGACGTGGTCGATTACGCCGAACACGCCATTGGTCATGGCGCGGGAGCGCAGGCGGTGGCGTATATTGAGTGCCGCACCGCTGAGGGCAGAACCATTTGGGGTGTTGGCATCGACACGGACGTCGCCACGGCAAGCGTGCGCGCCGTCCTAAGCGCGGCAAATCGCACATAGGCACCTTCCCGACGCGTTGATCTTGCGGGCAAAAACGACGTTAACGCGCTTGCCTGCGGCGTGGCGGGATGAAAGGATCGGCATCTGCTCTTGAGGAGTCGCGGATGCTGACCCTGTTGTTCCTGTTACAGGCCGCGAGCGGCGACATCGTCATCACTGGCAAGCGGCTGGTCGAGGCTCATGCCGCCTGCGTGAAAGGCGGATGCACCCCCTTGCGGGACGCGCAGGCGGTTGAACCGTCAGCGTGTGCGGATGACCTCGCATCCGACCTGAGCGTCGGGATAGACATCGAGCTTCATTGATCGCACCTTCACCTGCCGCACGCGCGGATCGGCAAGGCAGAGCTCCGCCACTGCGTCTACAAAGGTTTCCTGGAGCGCAAAGCCCGCGCCCCTGGCGAGTTGGTGAACGCCGTCGCGGAGGAAGTCGTAATCGAGAACTTCCGAAATCGAGTCCGCGGCGGGCGGCGCAGGATAGGACACGGTCATCTCGACGGAGAGGCGCACGCGCTGCGGCTCTGCCTCATGCGGATGGATGCCCAAGCGGATCGCCACGTCGAAGCGATCAAGGATAATCGTGTACTCAGCCACCCGCCGCTGCCCGCTCCCTGCCTTCGTACATCACATCTCCCTCGCGCTTGAGGAAGCGTTGGCCGCTATCGACGTAGAGCGTCTGCCCGGTGACGCTCTCGGCGTCCAGCAAGTAAAGCACAGCCGCGGCGACCTGCTCAGCCCCCACCGGACGGCGCAGCAGGTTCTCACGCGAAACCCGGTCGAACTCCGCCGCGCTTTGGTCGCCGCTCGGCAGCGTCAGCCCCGGGGCGACGGCATTCACGCGAACGCGTGGCGCGAAGGCCATCGCCATCATCTCGGTTGCGCCGGCCAGCGCATATTTGGTCAGTGAGTAGGAGAAAAAGTCCGGGTTCGGATTGCTGAGTTTCTGATCCAGGAGGTTCACGACCGCGCCCGCGTCCAGATCATGCTGATCGGCAACAGCAGCCGCAAGCAGCGCCGGGGCGGTACAATTCACCGCATACAGCCGCGCGGCTAACTGCGGATCGATCCTCTCGGGCCGGTCTTCCTCGAACCGCGAGGCACTGTTGACCAGGGCGTGGATCGTCCCACCGGCGGCGGCGCGGGCGCGCTCGAAGAAAGCGCCGATCTCCGCTGTGTTCTCCAGATCGCCGCCGATCGCGGCACCGTTGAGTTCAGCCGCAAGCGCCTGCGCCTCGTCAGCCGACGTGCCGTAATGAACCAGCACATGCCAGCCCGCAGCCGCGCAAGCGCGCGCGATCGACGCGCCAAGTCGCTTGGCGCCGCCCGTGACAAGAACCGTTCGCGTCATCCGCGCCCTTGCATGCCCATGAGCGCGAGCACTTCCTTGCGGCTGCGTTCATCGTCACGAAACACGCCCATCATCCTGCTCGTCACCATCGACACGCCCGGGGTGCGCACACCTCGCGCTGTCATGCATGCGTGACTGGCTTCAATGACGACCGCGACGCCTTGCGGCTTCAAATTATTCCAGATGCAATCGGCGACTTCGGCGGTGAGCCTTTCCTGAACCTGCAAGCGGCGGGCGAACGCATGGAGGACACGCGCGAGCTTCGAGATGCCCACCACATGGTTTCGTGGAAGATACGCAATGTGCGCCCGCCCGATGATCGGCGCCATGTGATGCTCGCAATGGGACTGGAAGGGAATGTCCCGCAAGAGAACGATCTCGTCATAGCCCCCCACTTCTTCGAAGATCCGGGCCAAGTGGCGCGAGGGATCTTCTGCGTAACCGGCGCAATATTCCTTCCAGGCGCGCGCTACGCGCCGCGGTGTATCGACCAGACCTTCTCGTGCAGGGTCATCACCGGCCCAGCGGATCAGCGTTCGTATTGCGTTTGCGACATCGTCAGGGACGACGATCTTCCCGTCCTCGCCCACCAAGTCGCCATCTTCCGGAGAGTCATTGCAATTCATGAACAATCAGCCTTTGTGCGTTGCGGAAAGTCCATGCTGCACTGAAGCATAGGTTCAACTCCGCTACTGTTTCATTTCAGACACTATTGATCGGACGACAATTAAATCCTTTCGAATTCCGTTTGACGAACGAAATTTTCTGACGTTACCTTCTTCACCGGGCCATCAAACACCGTGACACCGCCATAGAGCGGGCGCGGTCCCAGGAGGGGAGATCGATGAGAAAATCCTATTTACTCGCCGCGTCCGCTATCGCGATCGTGGGCGCAACGCCAGCATATGCACAAACCGGGGCGGTCAGCTCGGCACAGAACACTGCGCCGACCAACGGCCCTGGCGAGGAAGCGCGCACCTCGGATCCCCAGTCCGCGGGCGGCTATGCCGACATCGTCATCACGGCTCAGCGCCAGTCGCAGCGCCTCCAAGACGTGCCAATCGCGGTGTCAGCATTCACTGCTGAAAACCTCGAACGGCAGCAGATCGTCAACCCCCTTGCCCTACAACAAACGCTGCCGAACGTCACCTTCACCAAGGGGCAGTTCGCAACCAATACCTTCACGATCCGCGGCATCGGCGACCTTTGCGTCGGCGTGACCTGCGATTCCGCAACCGGCATCGCATTGAATGAGCAGCCTGTCGGTGGACGCATTCTGGAAGGCGAGTTCTACGACATCGAGCGCATCGAGGTGTTGCGCGGCCCGCAGGGAACGCTGTTCGGGCGCAATGCGACCTCAGGCGTGGTGAACATCATCACCGCGAAGACCGATCTATCGGGCTTCCGCGCGGCCGGTGAGTTCGAATACGGGAATTACGACTCAAAGCGCATCAAGGGCATGATCAACGTGCCGCTCGGCGATACGTTTGGCGTGCGCGTGGCAGGATATTACCTGAACCGCGACGGCTACATCAAGAACACCTTCAACAACAAAAGCTTCGACGGACGCGACATGTATTCGGTGCGCGGTACCCTGTCGTGGGAACCGTCGCCGGACACGCGGGTCGACTTCATCGCGCAATATAGCCGAGAGGATGACGACCGCTCGCGCTTGCAGAAGCAGCTGTGCGACCGCGATCCGACCGGCATTCTGGGCTGTCTCCCGACCCGCCGCGCCTTTGGCACGACAAACGCCAATTCAACGCTGGGCGGCGCCACGGAGTCGATCCAGGGCCTGCCGATCTTCCTTGCCGATGCGTCAGTAACGCTTCCCACCAGCAGTGCTGCCTATGTGCCGACCTTCCTGGCGACGCTCGCAGGTACACGGCCGTTGCTCGCCCCGTTCGGTCTGGGAAGCATTGGCAGCCCAGGTATTCCGGCCACGCCCGACGCCTTCGCCAACGCGATCAATCCGCGTGATTTCCGCGCGGTGACCGCAGACTATACGCCGACATGGAAGACCGAAGATCAGATCTACACACTGAAGGCTTATCACAATTTCGGCAACATCGCTGTCAGCTTGACAGCGGGGCATACACGCAGCGAACTTAACGCTACGTCGGACTATAACCTTCTGGTCAGCGGCCTCGGCTCCAACGCGCCGGGCTTCGCCACGCTGGAAGCAGTCGGCAATCCGGCCTCACCGATCTACAATCCGCTCTTCGCCGGGCTCCGTAACGCGTTGATCCCCAACGGCCCGCAGGGCGGCGTCTGCCAATCCAACGGCGGCCCGAGCGGTGTGGGTGTCTATGGCGGCGAAACGATCGGTTGTTTCCAGCAGAGCCTGGACTTCGACCGTTCTACCTCGCGCACCAAGGCCTGGGTCGGCGAAGTGCATGTCGACAGTTCGTTCGACGGAATGTTCAACTTCCTGCTGGGCGGCATCTACACCAAGGCGACGGCACGCGACGTCGACTATTTCGTGAACAACGTCGGCCTGGATTATCTTTCCGGCCTGGTGGGCACAATTTCAGGAGCCGGTGCTGGCCGTACCACCAGTTCTTTCCTCGCCTCGCCATTCTTCCGCAGCAATTCCGACAAGTTCACCTTGGACTCGTACGGTATCTTCGGCGAGGCGTATTTCGAGTTCAACGACCAGCTGAAACTCACGCTGGGCGCACGCTACAATAACGACAAGAAGTTCGTTCGCGCCCGCACCACCTTTGCCAATGCCCTTCTCCCAATCGGCACGACGGACGCCCGTCCTGCCTTCAACAACGGCCCGGACTTCGATGCTACCATCCCAGGCGCCCAGCCCTGGGCGGAGGCCCGGGTCAGCTACTCGCGCATGACCGGTCGCGCCGTGCTCGACTATCAGATCACTCCTGATAACTTGATCTATGCGTCCTACTCGCGCGGCTACAAGTCGGGCGGCATCAACCCGCCGCTGTCCCCTTTGTTCGCCGTGCCGACGACCTTCCGGCCCGAAACGGTCGACTCGTTTGAAATCGGCAGCAAGAACACCTTCGGCAATGGCGCGCTGCGGCTGAACGTCACGGGCTTCTACTACAAGTACAAGGATCTGCAGCTCACCCGGATCGTGGCGCGCACCTCGGTGAACGACAACATCAGCGCGAACATCTACGGCGTGGAAGCGGAAGCGGTTATCAGCCCGACGCCAGCGTTCGTGATCAACGCCAACCTCAGCTACCTCAAGACCGAAGTCGCCAACAGCCGCCTGCTGACCAATCCTCGTGACGTTTCCGGCGGCCGAAATGACTCGGTGATCATCAAGGATCTGGCCGGCGCATACAATTGCGTGGTCTTGCCGAATGCGGCAGGCAACGCATCGGCCGCGCGCGGGTTCGTCGACGCGAGCAACGCGCGTTTGGGGCTGAACGGCTCAGTTCCGCTGCTTGCCAACGGCACCTACGGCGCGTTCAGCGCCTGCAAGTTCCTGCAGGCTCAGCAGATCGCCACGAGTGCGCCGGTTTCGGTGCTGCTCGATGGCAACCCCGTCGAGGTAAAGGGCAATCGCCTGCCGAACAGCCCGACCTACAAATGGGCAGTCGGCGCGCAATACACCTTCGACATCGGTGACTACACGCTCGTCCCGCGTGCCGACCTGAACTACACCGGTGACCAATATGGCACCATCTTCAACCTGAACCCGATCGATCGCATCCCGGGCTATGAAGTGGTGAATGCTCAGATCCAGCTTAACGGCCCGGACGAGCGCTTCTACGTACGAGCATTCGTCAGCAACCTGACCGGCAATGACGCGATAACCGGCCTGTTCGTCACCGATCAGTCGTCGGGCCTTTTCACCAACGTCTTCACGGTGGAACCCCGCCGGTACGGCGTGGCGGCTGGGTTCAAGTTCTGACCGGCGGTCGTGCTCCGGACGGCTGCGCGCCACCGGAGCGCGATTGCAAACACCTGAGCGGACCTTCGGGCCCGCTTTTTCTTCAAAGACGCGCGGCTGCCCAGGCGATGTGATCACTCATGAACGTCGAAACGAAGTTGTAGCTGTGATCATAGCCGGCCTGCATGCGAAGGCTGAGATCGATCCCGGCCTCGGCGCAAGCACGCTCAAGCAGCGCGGGCTTCAATTGCTCCGCCAGAAATCCGTCAGCATCGCCTTGATCCACCAAGAGTGCACCGAGGCGGGCTCCCTGCGCGATCAGGGCACAAGCGTCATATTCAGCCCAGGTGGCGCGATCAGGGCCCAGATATCCGTTCAACGCCTTCTCCCCCCACGGGCAGGACATCGGCGACGCGATCGGTGCAAATGCCGAGACGCTTTTGAAACGCTCCGGATTGCGCAGCGCGATCGTCAGCGCACCGTGCCCACCCATTGAGTGACCGGTGATCCCTTGCCGGGCCAAGTCCGCGGCGGGAAACTCGCGTGCGATCAGCGCCGGCAATTCGTCTTCGATGTAGCTGCGCATGCGAAAATTGGCGGCCCAGGGTTCCTCTGTAGCATCAACGTAGAAGCCCGCACCTTGGCCGAACGCCCAGTCATCATCGTTCGGAACGTCCTCTCCGCGCGGACTCGTATCCGGTGCGATGAAGATGATGCCGTGTTCGGCGCAGGCGCGGCGATACTCGCCCTTGTCCGTGACATTGGCATGGCTGCAGGTGAGACCCGACAGATACCAAAGCACCGGAAGGCGCGTGCCCTTGGCGTGCGGCGGCATATAGAGCGAGAAGGTCATGTCGGTGCCGGTAACGTCCGAGGCGTGGCGATACACGCCCTGCGTGCCGCCAAAGGCGAGGCTCTCACTAAGCGTTTCCATGCTCTCTCCGCAGCTCTGTAATCGGCGGCTGCTTAGCCGAAGGCTGGAACGCGCGCCAAGCTTTGCCCCGGCAGCGCGTTGTCGGGAGGTGACAAGCCGCGCCCGGCAGCGCACAAAGGCCATCACGCCTGCGAAACGGCGTGATTCCGCGAGATGCCGAATGACCGGCGCAACAGGAAGGACAGCAATGGCTACGAAGACCAAGACTGAGGAGGGCAAGGCCAAGACCGGCGGCATCCACGCCCCAGTTCAGCCCTCGCCCGAGCTCGGCGCGATCGTCGGCACCGACAAGCTGCCGCGCAGTGAGGTGATCAGCAAGGTCTGGGCTTATATCAAGTCAAAGGACCTGCAGAATCCCGAGAACAAGCGGGAGATCCTCGCCGACGACAATTTGAAGAAGGTCTTCGGCAAGGACCAGGTGACCATGTTCGAGATGAACAAGTACATCTCGGCTCACGTTAAGGCGTGATCGGGTAGCCGACGGGCGCCCGAAGCGGGGCGCCCGTCCATGCTCGTCGGCAGCCCCACCAGGTCCAGATCGGAAAGACTCCTTGATGAGCCGCTGGTGCCCCCGGCGCGATTCGAACGCACGACCTGCGGTTTAGGAAACCGTCGCTCTATCCTGCTGAGCTACGGGGGCATCCGCGTCTAGCTACGGCGCCGGCGCGAACGGGTCAATCCAGTCGATCGTTGCGCGTATAACCCGTCTTAGTTCGCCTGATCAGGCGGGAGCACCGGAAACGGTAGCGGCGCGACCGACACGCCTTCGTCAACCAGGGCTTTTGCCTCCTCGAGCGTTGCCTGGCCGTGGATCGGCTCCAGCTCTCGATCACCCACGTGCATCGCACGGGCCTCCGACACGAAGCTTTTCCCCACCCAACGGGAGCCTTCGAGCGCCTGGCGCTGCGCAACGGCGAGCGCGCTCAGTACAGCTTTGACGGTATCGGGCGAGACCGTCGCACGGGAGTTGCCCTTCGGCGCCACATTCGGAGCCATGACTGCCTTCTCGACGTCTGTGTCAGTGCACACCGGGCATTGCACGAGAGACCGGCCCCGCTGATCCTCGAAGGCCGCGGACGACGCAAACCAGGCTTCGAACACATGGCCGCCACGGCAGCGCAGATCGAAGACGATCATTGCGCGACCGTAACCGCCGGGATGCTGCGCCGGTGGGCGATGACCGGAATCCGCTGGCGCACCTCCAGCACCTTGGCCGGGTTCACCTCGACAAAGCCGACACCGGCTCCCTCCCCCATGTCACCGAGAACCTCGCCCCACGGATTGACAGCCAGCGAGTGGCCATAGGTCTCGCGCCCATCCTCGTGCTTGCCCGTTTGCGCCGCGGCAATCACGAATGATGCGCATTCAATCGCGCGAGCGCGCAGCAATATGTTCCAATGGGCAGCGCCAGTGGGGCGCGTAAACGCCGCGGGAACGGACAGGATTGTGGCGCCCGCGTCGCTCAGCGCGCGGTAGAGATCCGGAAAGCGCAGGTCATAGCAGATCGACAATCCCAAGCTGCCCAGCGGCGTATCTACCACCACGGCGCCGGTGCCGGCCGCATAAGCGGCGGATTCGCGCCAGCTTTCACCCGTTGGCAGATCCACGTCGAACAGATGAAGCTTGTCGTAGCGTGCGCGGATGGCCCCCGTTCCGTCGATCACGAAGCCACGGTTCACCAATCGGTCGGCGCTCCCACGCAGCGCTAGGCTGCCGAGGTTCACCCAAAGGCCTGATTTCGCCGCGGCCTCCCGCACCGTCGCGAGAACGCGGTCGTCCTTCTCGTCCACAATCGACTCGGCCGCCCGCGCGCGGTCCCGATCCAGCAGCCCCGACATCTCGGGCGTGAAGAGCATGGCTGCACCACGTTCAGCCGCTGTCCGAACTGCCGTGGCAAGCGTCGCTGCATTTGCTGCGGGATCGATCCCGCTGGTCATCTGCAGGATGGCGGCCTTCATGGTGCGTCGGCGAGCAGCGCGTCGAGCTTGCCGGCACGCTCCAGCGCGGCGAGGTCATCAGACCCGCCGACATGCCGATCGTTGATGAAAATCTGCGGAACCGTTGTCCGTCCTCCAGCACGCTGGATCATTTCCACCCGCTTTGCGCCGCCAAGCGTGATGTCGAACTCCGCCGGTTCGACGCCCTTGCTGGCGAGCAGTTGCTTGGCCCGTACGCAATACGGGCACCACGCCTTTGTGTAGATTTCTACCTGTGCCATCGACCTGACGTGTGGTTGCCCAGCACGAATGTCAATCTGGCCCTGTGTCGATCACGCGCGCCCAGCAAAGAACCGAGACGCGTTCCGCGCCTGCTTGGCGCAACGTGCTGACACAGGCGTCGGTGGTTGCGCCGCTGGTATAAACATCGTCAACCAGCACGATGTGCCGACCGGCAACCCGAGGCCTGTGCTTCGGCGCCAGGGCAAATGCCCCTCGAACCACCCGGCGGCGCGCATTGCCTCCCATGTTTTGCAAGACCGGTGTCCGTCGGCTTCTTACCAGCAGATCGCCGTCCCAGGAGATACCGCTCTCACGGGAAAGAGCGGCAGCGATCAATCCGGCCTGATTATAGCCGCGAGACCAGATCCTCCAGCGGTGCAGCGGTACCGGGACAAGAAGGTGAGCGTCGTCTGGCAGGTGACGGATCATATGACGGGCCGCTGTTTGCGCCAGCGATGCCCTGCCGCCGTATTTGAGACGCAGGGCAAGGGTGCGCGCGACCGGCCCATAAGCAACGGCAGCATCGACGCCGGCATGAACGGGCGGGCGAGCAAGACAGGGGCCGCACCGTGTGTCGGGCCCTTGATCATACTCGAGCGGGCGGTGGCAGGCCGCGCACCAGGGTGGACTAAGAAAGCGGAGCGAACCCCAGCATTCCGCGCAGAAGCGATGGTCGCTGTCCGTAATGGCGCCGCACCCCGCGCAGCGGGGCGGCAGCGCCAAGGCAATGGCCGGTCGAAGGAGCCGGGACAGCATCGCGGCGCTTGTCGCGGCTGAGCGATCTGCGCACAAGCCTTCCGCATGACCGCACCGGAAATCTTTGATCGATCTGCTCGGCGTAGGCGCCGCGATCGCGCAGCGCCGCACTATCGCGCGCACGACTTTGTCCGTGCTGCAATGCTCGACGGCATCATGGAGCGCCTCCAAAGTGTGAAGCGAACCTTTACTGACGTGCTGGATCTCGGCAGCTTCGATGCCAGCTTCGCCGCGCCCGGTGGCGCTCGCGTCGCACGACTGGATGCGGGATTGGGGTTCGCCCGGCACGGCCATGGCGTCCAGGCAGATGAAGATCGCCTGCCCTTCGCCGACGGATCGTTCGACCTGGTCATTTCGGCCGGCGTTCTTGATCAGATCAACGACGTTCCCGGCGCGCTGTCGCTGGCGCGGCGAGTTCTTCGCCCAGATGGCTTGTTCATGGGCGCGCTGCTTGGCGCAGGATCACTCTCGACCCTTCGGGCGGCGCTGCGCACGGCGGAAAGCGAGCGGCCAGTTGCGCGCCTTCACCCGCAGATTGACGTGCGGTCCGCCGGCGACCTTCTGATGCGCGCGGGCTTTGCGTTGCCCGTGGCTGACACGGAAACGTTGCGCGTGAGATATGGCGATCTCGGCAGGCTGCTGGGCGATTTGCGCGGCATGGCCGCGACCAATCTGCTCGTGGGGCGCCAGCCAATCGGTAGAGACACGCTTGCGCACGCGGCCGGCGCTTTCGCGGAGGCTGCCGATCCGGATGGCCGCACGCCAGAGCGCTTCGAGATCATCTTCCTGACGGGGTGGTCGCCCTCTCCCGATCAGCCCGCGCCAGCCCGTCGCGGCAGTGCCACCGCATCGCTTGCGACGGCGCTGGGAAAGAAAGGTTAATCGTCAGCCGCCGGCGCGCCGATTCAGATCATGCCCTAGGGCAAGGATCGCCACTCCGATGATGGTCCACAGCGCTTCACCATCATGCGCCAACCCGGCATCATGAGGAAGGGACAAGGCACCGGCCATCACGCCGAGTCCAAGCGAACCAACGGAGATCGGCAGCAGATATCCGTGCCGAAGCGCACCACGCCCCAGGCCAAACGCGCCCAGAGCAATGGCGAGCGCCAGTCCAACCTCATGGACCAGCGGATCAACGAACAGGCCTCCAAGCGCGGAGAGCATCGCCAGCAACATCGCACTGGCGATGCAGTGTACCACGCAAAGCCCCGACACGATGATCGCGATCCGGTCGAGCCTGGACGGCGAGGCAAGGAGAGCGGTGGTCGGCATCTGACTGCCAGATAGCGCCACCTCCGCGAGGTTACAACATCACACCAACAACTTTTCGGCAACCGGATGCGCCATTGCCCCCGCTCGCTGGGGATCCTAAAGGGCGCCATGCTCAAGCCCAGCCCCGGCTTTCGTGTTTCTGCCCGTCCCCTCGCACTCGCTCGGTGGCTCTACGCCGTTGCTGCGCTGATCGTTTTGATGGTGGCCGTGGGCGGGATCACGCGCCTAACCGAGTCGGGGCTATCGATCACTGAGTGGAAGCCGCTGACCGGCATCATCCCACCGGTAAACGAGGCGCAGTGGCAGGCTGAATTCGCGAACTACCAGCGGATCCCAGAATACCAGCAAATCAATAACGGCATGACCCTTAGCGGGTTCAAGACGATCTTCTTCTGGGAGTATGTACACCGGCTGCTCGGCCGCGTGATCGGGCTCGCCTTTGCGCTTCCGCTGTTGTGGTTCGCTATTCGACGCCAAGTTCCGGCCGGCTATATGCCGCGTCTGCTGGCGCTGCTCGCGCTGGGCGGTCTGCAGGGGGCGATCGGCTGGTGGATGGTGGCATCGGGGCTGTCCGTTCGCACCGACGTGAGCCATGTCCGGCTGGCCGTCCACCTCTCTGCTGCGTTGCTGATCCTCGGCGGCGTGGTGTGGACGGCGCTGGACCTGCGTGATCTTGCGCGTGATCCTCTTGCCGTGCCTGCCCGGTTGACTCCGCTGGCGGCGGCTGCGTTGCTGCTGCTGGCGCTTCAGATCGCGTTGGGAGCGTTCACCGCGGGGCTGAACGCGGGCTATGCGTTCAGCAGTTGGCCGCTGATGGGCGACACGCTGTTCCCCGGCAACACACCGATGGTCGACCCTTTGTGGAAGAACGTGGTCGACAATCCGGTGGTGGTGCAATTCGTCCACCGGTGGTTCGCCTTCGTGGCGGCGATCGCCGTCGTATGGCTGGCGGCGCGCGCGCGGCGCGAAGGTGCGGTCGCCGCCTGGGGCGCCGTGATCCTGCTCGTAGGCTTGCAGATCGTTCTCGGGATCGCGACGCTGCTGACCGGGGTCGAGATCAGTATCGCCGTTGCGCACCAGGTGAATGCGGCCGTTTTGCTGATCGCTGTGGTAGCGTCGGCGCACGCGATCGGCCGTCGCCCGGCCTGAAACGGCACTTGTCCGGCCTTTCCCGGTCGGCCTAGCTGTACCGCTGCTCTGCCCAGGGATCACCGCGCATGTGATACCCGTTCACTTCCCAGAACCCGGGCCGGTCACTGCCGAGGAACTCGATGGCGCTGATCCACTTGGCGCTTTTCCAGAAGTACAGATGCGGGATGATCACGCGCGCCGGCCCACCATGCGGGCGCGACAAGGCTTGCCCCTGCCAGCTATGCGCGATCATGGCGTCAGGGCGCGCAAAGTCCTCCAGCGGGACGTTGGTGGTATAGCCGTCATAGCCGTGAAGCATGACGAAGCGGGCTTCCTCGCGCGGCTCCACGGCGTCGAGTAGCGCCTGTGTCGCGACCCCAGTCCAATCATTGTCGTACCGCGACCATGTGGTGACGCAATGGATGTCGGAACGACGGGTGCCCTGCGGCAAGGCTTGGAACGCCGCCCAGTCGAGCGTCAGCGGACGCGCGACCAGGCCGCGCACATGCAAGCGCCAGCGATCGAGCGACACATCCGGCTGGCGCCCCAAGTCCAGCACCGGCCAGTCGCGCACGAGATGCTGCCCGGGCGGCAGGCGATCAGCAGCCTTTGGCGCATCCGTATCCGTGATGAACTTCCGCTCGGATGCCCAGCGCTGCTTGGATTGGGTGAGCTTGGTGTCGGACGGCGGCGTGACATCATCCATCGATTGCTGCTCCTTGCTCGCCAACGTACACGCAGGGATAGCCGATCCCAAGCGGCCGGCGGCGATCGCGGCCCGACGCTGGCCTGCCGCGACAATTTGCGACGATTGACCGCGTGGCGGGGACACGGCCGGCACAATCGTCGTTCATTCCGCTCATCGACGTTTACCCTATCGGGAGCACCTCCTTGCCCGCATGGCTTCTGCCCCTCATCAGCCTTTCCACCGCGTCCGCTGCGCCGGCTATTCAAGAAGCGCCCTCCCGCCAGGAGGCACCGGCGGCAGGCGCGGACGAAGAGCTGGAACTCGAGGACGATATCGTCGTCACCGGCAGCCGTGTGCCGCGCGGCTCCGTGATCGGTGACATCACGCCCGAGGTGGTGCTGAGCGGACGTGACATCCGCGCCTATGGCGCCAGCAACATCGGCGAGTTGCTGCAGGAACTCGCGCCCTTGACCGGAAGCATCCAGGGCCGCGGCGGCGGCGGCGGACCGGTGGTGCTCCTGAGCGGACGCCGCATCAGTGGCTTTCGCGAGATCCGCGATTTGCCGCCCGAGGCGATTCAGCGCGTCGACATCCTGCCGGAAGAAGTCGCGCTCAAATACGGGTATCGCGCGGACCAGAAGGTGGTGAACATCGTGCTGCGGCGGCGCTTCACCGCCATCACCGCCGAGGCCGACACCAGTTTGGCGACCGACGGCGGCAGGCAGGTCCACGAAGTCGACCTCAATTACCTGCGCCTGACCAGCGGCAGCCGCTTCAGCGTGGACGGCGAGTACACCCGCAGCAATCCCCTCTTCGAAACCGACCGCAACCTGGTGAACGCCGACCCGAACCGGACATTGCTGTCGGCCAGTGACGCGGCAAAGCTGAACGCGACGTACAATCGCACCATCTTCGGCAATGTGTCCGCCACGCTGAATGGCGAGCTGCAGGGCGCCAACACGCTGGCGGCGCTGGGCAGTGCGTCTGACGGGCAACGGCTGCTGCGCGAGGCGCGGACCCGCACCGGCGTGCTGAGCTATGCCTTGAATGGGGATCTGGCGACATGGCGCTGGTCGCTCGACGGCGGATATACCCGCGATTGGACGACAACGCTCACCGATCGCGACACGGGGGTCGCCGTCCGCCGCGACCGCGCGAGTTCGATAACGGAGCTTCTGCAGACGGAGGCAACGCTCAACGGTCGCGTCGTCGATCTACCCGCGGGGCCGCTCACCGCGACGCTGAAGGCCGGCGTTTCGATGCGCGATATCAGTAGCGAGTCGCGCCGGGCGGATATGTTCACCGCGACCGATCTTTCCCGCGACCAGTTCAACGGTCAGGCGAATGTTGATCTGCCGATCCTCAAGAACAGCCCGGTCGGCGCGCTGAGCGTCAACGTGAACGGCGCCGTGGACCAGCTTTCCGATTTCGGCGCGCTGGGGGCGGTAGGTTACGGCTTCAACTGGCGGCCGGTCGACGCCATTCGCCTGATCGGCTCGGTGACGCACGAAGAAGGCGCCCCCACGATCCAGCAGCTCGGCAATCCAGTGATCATCACGCCCAACGTTCGGGTGTTCGATCTGACCACCGGCCAAACCGTCGACGCCACCACCATCGAAGGAGGCAACCCGAACCTTCGCGCGGATAGCCGGCGCGTCGTGAAGCTTGGGCTGACCGCCAAGCCGATTTCCGGCACCGACCTGACGGTGCTGGTCAACTACACGGACAGCCGGATCAACAATCCGATCGCCAGCTTCCCGACGGCGACGCCGGAGATCGAAGCGGCGTTCCCCGGCCGGTTCGAGCGCGATGCCGCCGGAACCCTGTTGCGCATCGACAATCGCCCGGTGAATATCGAGAGCAGCCGGCAGCGGCAGATCCGCTGGGGCTTCAACTGGTCCGAAGCACTGGAACCGCCGCCGCCGGTCGGCCCGGATGGGCAGCCGCTCACCCCGGAACAGATCGAGGAGCGTCGCACAGCGGCGCGCGAGCAGTTCCGGCGCGCGCGCGAGGCCGGCACCAGCGAGAGTGGCATCCGCACCCCTGGCGCGCGCGGCTTCGGTGGTGGCGGGCGCGGAGGCTTTGGTGGCGGAAGCTTTGGCGGCGGGCGGGCCGGGCGCGTTCAGCTGAGCGTGTTCCATACCTGGCGCCTGGAAGATACAATCCGGACCCGGCCAGGTGTGCCCGAGCTCGACTTGCTGGACGGATCGGCCGTAGGCGCACGTGGCGGCCGCCCCGGCCACGAAATCGAGTTCAATGCCGGGTACAACCGCAACGGCATCGGCGTGCGGCTGAACGGCACCTGGGAAAGTGGCACCAACATTCTCGCCGACCCGCGCGGCGCGCCCTCCCCTGACGATCTCAACTTCGGCGCGCTGTTCACCGCCAACCTGCGGATCTTTGCCGATTTGAGCCAGCAGCGCTCGCTGGTGCAGCGCGTCCCGTTTTTCCGCGGATCCCGCGTGACGCTCGCGGTCAACAACCTGTTTAACCAACGGATCGATGTGCGCGATGCCGCGGGGTCGGTATCGATCGGGTATCAGCCGGGGCTGCTGGATCCGTTAGGGCGCTCTGTGCGCCTGAGCTTCCGAAAGCTGTTTTTCTGAGCGCGGCAAGCTTGATATCTGCGGCGCTACTCGGCCTCGTTATCACCGCGGTATTCTGATACCCGTCGGGAAAGCGGCGCAAACGTTGACTTTCCTTCGCTCCTGCATCAGAGCGCCCGTGTCACGCCGCGCTCTGATTGGGGGCGGCGTCTTCGTTTATTGCAAAGGTCCATAGCCCATGAAGGCGCTGATGAAGACCACCAAGGCGGCCAAGCCGGCCGAGGTGGAAAAGAAGTGGCATATTGTTGACGCCACCGATCTGGTGGTTGGTCGTGCGGCGGTTGTGATCGCCAACGTCCTGCGCGGCAAGCACAAGACGTCGTTCACCCCGCACGTCGATTGCGGTGACAATGTCATCGTGATCAACGCCGACAAGGTGCGCTTCACCGGCAACAAGCTGGCGAACAAGATTTATTACAAGCACACCGGTTATGCCGGCGGTATCAAGGGCGTCACCGCCGCCAAGGTGCTGGAAGGCCGCTTCCCCGAGCGCGTGCTCGAGAAGGCCGTGGAGCGCATGATTCCGCGCGGCCCGCTCGGCCGCCAGCAGATGCGCAACCTGCGCATCTTCAAGGGCGCAGAGCACCCGCATGAAGCGCAGAACCCTGAGGTCCTCGACATCGCCGGCATGAGCCGCAAGAACAAGGTGGGCGCATAATGTCCGACAATCGCCAGTCGCTTTCCGACCTCGCCGCACTGACGCAGCAGGCTGCTCAGGCTCCGGCGTCTTCCGATACGGCCCCTGCCGAGGCAACCACCGAGGGCGCTGCTCCGGTTCAGGTCCAGCCGACCATGCCGCTGCGCCAGCAGGAGCTCGACAAGTATGGTCGCGCTTACGCCACCGGCCGTCGTAAGGACGCCGTTGCCCGCGTGTGGCTGAAGCCGGGTTCGGGCAAGATCACGATCAATGGCCGTGATCAGGAAGTCTATTTCGCACGCCCGACGCTGCGTCTCGTCATCAACCAGGTGTTCGGCATCACCGAGCGCGAGGGCCAGTATGACGTGATCTGCACCGTCAAGGGCGGTGGCCTTTCGGGTCAGGCCGGCGCGGTGAAGCACGGCATCAGCCAGGCGATCACCAAGTATGAGCCGGCGCTGCGCGCCCCGGTGAAGGCAGCGGGCTTCCTGACCCGCGACAGCCGCACCGTTGAGCGTAAGAAGTACGGCCGCGCCAAGGCACGTCGTAGCTTCCAGTTCTCGAAGCGCTGATCTGGGTTTCTGGCGCTGCCTGGCGGCGCTGGGGCTTCTCGAAGAAAGAAGGGATCGCTCGGTTCGAGCGGTCCCTTTTTTCATGGCGGCTTGTGGCCGATGCGGCAGCGCCTCATCGCTTGGCTTGGGCGGGTAACTACGGCGTTTGCGAATCATGGCGTCGAAGCATCGAAGATCGCGGTGCGGCTTCCTATATCGTTGCCATGCCCGCTCTGGCCGATCTCGCTCCCCATCTTCCCCTGATCCTTGGGCTCCTTGCGGTCGTGGTGATCGCCGGGTTCCTCCGCCGCCTACCGGTGATCGGGCCGGTCGTGGGGGTGCTGACATGGGTGCTCCTGATCGGCGCCTTTGTGCTGGTGCTTGGACAGCGCGAGCGCTTCGATCCGTATCTTGGCCGCGTGGCGGAAATGCTCGACCTTTCCGGCCAGCAAGTCGCGGGCGAGGAAACCCGCATTCGCATGAGCCCCGACGGGCATTTCTGGGCATCGGTTCGCTTCGGCGGGATCACCCGGCGCATGCTGATCGACAGCGGGGCGACCGTGACGGCGTTGTCGCTCGACACGGCGTCGCAGGCGGGTTTGGAGGTGCGCGACGCGGTCTTTCCGATGTTGCTGCGCACCGCGAACGGGACGATTCGCGCGCAGACCTCCGCGGTCGATGAGCTGAAGCTCGGCAACATCGTGGCGCGCGATGTGCCGGTGGTGGTGTCGCCAGCGTTCGGGAACACGGATGTGCTGGGCATGAACTTCCTGTCGCGTCTGAAGTCGTGGCGGGTTGAGGGGCGCACGCTCATCCTCGTGCCCAATCATCCGCAGGACGTCACATCCGGATGATCTGACGGCCGAGCCGCTCCGCTTCCTCGGGATCGTGCGTGACGATCAGCATCGGCAGCCGTGTTTCATCCCGTACGCGCTCGATCATCAGCATCGCCTCCTCTCTGCGCGCGCGATCGAGCGAGGCAAGCGGCTCGTCGAGCAACAGGAAGTCGGGATCACGCAACAGCGCCCGCCCGATCGCGACGCGCCGCGCCTCGCCACCCGACAAGGTTCTTGGCCAACGATCGAGCAGGTGCGCGATATCGAGCCGCGTGGCGATCTCTTCGAGCCCTTCCGCGCTGGCCGCGCCATAGAGGAGGTTCCGCCGAACGGAGAGGTGCGGGAACAGCCGCGGCTCCTGAAACACGACGCCCGCGCGGCGATCCTCGGGCCGCACGTTGATACGGCGGGCCGCATCGAAAAGCACCTGTCCGCTGACACGTACGCGGCCGGTGTCCGGCCGCAACAAGCCCGCGATCATCATCAGAAGGCTGGTCTTTCCCGCGCCGGAAGGGCCGAAAAGCACGGTGCTGCCTTCACCGGCTTGGAACGTCGCGCCCACGACGGCGTCACCGCGCCGCGCGGTGACGTCTACCTCAAAGGACATGGAGGCGCCGCCCCTGCCGCCGCCCAAGAAGCTCCGAAGCGATCAGAGCTATGAGGCTTATGGCGATGGAGATGCCCGCTAGTTTCCAGACCGTGGCCTCGCCGCCGGGCCGCTGAAGGGCAGCATAGATCGCGAGCGGCAGCGTCTGCGTCTCGCCGGGGACGTTGGACACGAAGGTGATCGTGGCGCCGAACTCACCCAGTGACCGGGCGAAGCCGAGCATCGCTGCGGCGAGCACGCCTGGTAGCGCCAACGGCAGGGTGATGGTGGCAAAGGTTCGCCATGGACCCGCGCCCAATGTTCGCGCGGCCTGTTCAAGTCGCTGGTCAACGCCTTCAATAGACAAGCGAATCGCCCGAACCATCAAGGGCAAAGCCATCATCGCTGCGGCCACCGCCGCACCCGTCCAGCGGAACAGGATCGAGACGCCGAACCAGCGCTCCAGCAGCATACCCAGCGGACCTGCCGGGGCGAAGGCGATTAGCAGTAGCCACCCGGTGACAACTGGGGGCACGACGAGGGGAAGGTGTACCAAGCCATCCAACAGAAGCTTGCCGGGAAAGCGCCCGCGGGCGAGCAGCCAGGCGAGCGCAAACGCCACCGGCAGCGTACCGGCTGTCGCCACTCCCCCGATCAGCAGGGAGAGGCGAACGATTGTTTCGAGCTCATCCGTCAAGGCGCGGTAAAGCCGTATCGGCCCATGATCTGCTGCCCCTGGGCGGAGATCAGGAACTTGCGAAACATTTCGGCCTTGTCATTGCGCGCGCTCTTCAGCCGGGCGATCGGGTAGACAATTGGCGGATGGCTGCCGTGCGGGAAGATGCCGGCGATGCGCAGCTTCGGCGACAAGCGAGCGTCGGTGAGATAGACGATCCCGTAGGGAGCCGCGCCGCGCTCCACGAGCGCCAGCGCGGCACGGACGCTCTCGGCCCTGACAATGCGTGGCGCGACGATCGGCCAGGCGCCGAGCCGCTCCAGCGCGGCCTTGCCATACCGGCCGGATGGAACAGCGTCAGGATCAGCCATGGCGAGAGGACCAGCCGCCAGCTGCTGTCCCAACGCGGTTCCCCGAAGCTTGGCAAGTGAGCGCTCCTCGGGGCCGGCCACCACCACCAACCGATTGCCAACGAGGTTTGCCCGCGTGCCGGGCGCCAGCAGGTCGCGCCGGGCAAGATCGTCCATCCATTCCTGATCCGCGGAGATGAAGAGATCGGCTGGCGCCCCGGCAGCGACCTGCCGCGCAAGCGCCGACGATGCCGCAAAGGACAGCACCGGTCGTGCATGGCCCTTCCTTTCCCAGGCGTCCGCAGCTGCGCTCAGCGCCTCCTGCATACTCGCGGCGGCGAGAACCAGCGGGCCGCGCTGCTGCGCCCAAGCTGACGGCGCGAGCAGCGAGAGCAGCACGAGCAATGCGGAAAGCAGGCGCAAGCGGATCTCCTCTGACTGCCCCTTCGTACCGCTGGCAACGCGATCCGACCAGCCGCAGTGTCAGGTGGACAAGCACCGGATCGTTGCTTAGCGACAGGGCAAATGGAGAGGAGCGGCCATGCACAAGCAGGACCGGCTGGGGCAATGGAGTTGAACGACGTCGGGGCGATGCTCGCCGATACGGCGGAGCGGCTGTTCACGACGCACGGCGACGCGATCGAAGGTGCCGGACGCGACGGCGGCTGGGCCGACGCGGCCTGGGCGGCGATCGAGGAAAGCGGCCTCCCGCTGGCTCTGGTGCCCGAGGAACACGGGGGCTTCGGCATACCGGCCACTGAGGCGCTTGCCTTGATCCGCCAGACCGGCCGCCACGCCCTTGCCCTGCCGCTCCCCGAAACCATTGTCGCCAATGCGGCGCTCGCGTCGGCGGGCCTGCCGCTGGCGGAAGGGCCGGTCGGTCTGGCCGAGCGCGCAAACGCGCGGGTGCCGTGGGGCCGGTTTGCGAACACCGTCGTGGTGGCGACCGACGGCGGCTTGCAGCGGCACGCGGACCTACCCGTCGCGGCAGAAAGCACCAATGTCGCTGGCCACCCACGTGATCAACTGTCGATACCGGAAGGAAACGCAGGCGCAGCGGCCGCGGTGCCGCTGCTAGAGCTTGGCGCCCTTGCCCGCGCCCTGCAGATGGCTGGCGCATTGGAGCGCGTGCTCGAGCTGACGGTCGAGCACGTTTCGAGCCGCGTACAGTTCGGCCGGCCGCTCGCAAAGTTCCAGGCGATCCAGCAGGAGCTCGCCAAGTTGGCCGGCGAAGTGGCGGCGGCGTCTGCCGCGGCGGATCACGCCGCCGACGCTTACGCGGTTGGCGGCGACCTCACCTTCGCCGTGGCTGTCGCGCGCACGCGGATCGGCGAGGCGGCAAGCAAGTCCACTGCGATTGCCCACCAGCTTCATGGTGCAATCGGCTTCACCCGCGAGCATGCGTTGCATCGCTTTACCACCGCCTTGTGGGCGTGGCGTGACGAGTTCGGGACTCAGCGGCACTGGACGCTGGCGCTGGGCAAGCGCGCGCTCAGCGCCGGACGAGACTGCTATTGGCCGATGGTGGTGGCGGCATGACAGCGCTTCGTTTTCCAACCCCGCCGGTTCACGAGGCAGCCGAAACGCTTCGCGCGGAGGTTCGTGCCTTCCTGACCGACGTGCTCGCCGATCGGTCCCCTCTGCAGCGAGCCGATAGCTGGAACGGCTTCGACCGGGATTTCAGCCGCAAGCTTGGCCAGCGCGGCTGGCTGGGCATGACCTGGCCTAAGCAATATGGCGGCCACGAACGCAGTGCTTTCGAACGCTATGTCGTGGTGGAAGAAACATTAGCGGCCGGCGCGCCCGTCGCGGCGCACTGGATCGCTGATCGCCAGAGCGGCCCGAGCCTGCTGAAATACGGCACCGAGGAGCAGAAGCAGACGATCCTGCCCGGCATCGCGGCTGGCGAAACCGTCTTCTGCATCGGCATGAGCGAGCCCGATTCCGGCTCGGACCTGGCCGCGACCCGCACCCGCGCGGTTCCCGTGGACGGCGGTTGGCACGTGACGGGCACGAAGCTGTGGACCACCGGCGCGCACCACGCCGATTATATGATCCTGTTCTGCCGTACGAGTGGAACGGCGGCCGATCGGCAGGCCGGAACAAGCCAGTTGCTCGTGGACCTGAAGGCTACTGACGGGATCACCATCCGCCCGATCATCGATCTGGCCGGACAGCACCATTTCAACGAGGTGCATTTCGAGGATGCGTTCCTCCCCTCCTCCGCCCTGATCGGGACGGAAGGCGCGGGCTGGGAACAGGTGATGAGCGAACTCGCCTTCGAGCGGAGCGGGCCGGAGCGCTTTCTTTCATCGATGCAGCTGTTCATCGAGCTGATCGGCGCGCTTCAGGGCTCGACCAGCGAGGCTGCCGAACTGGCGCTCGGCCGATTGACCGCTCATCTCGTCACCCTGCGGCGCCTGTCGCGCGGCGTCGCCGCCATGCTTGAAGCTGGCGAGAACCCCGGTACCCACGCAGCGATCGTGAAGGACCTGGGCGCGACCTTCGAGCAGGAACTGGGGGACATCGCGCGCAACCTGGTGGATGCCGAACCCGACACCGCATCCACTTCAGATTTCATCGCCGTTCTTGCTCATAACACGGGGAACTCGCCGAGCTTCTCGCTGCGCGGCGGCACGCGCGAAATCCTGCGCGGTATTATCGCCCGCGGCCTGGGCCTGCGCTGACCGGAGATCATCCATGACCTTTGTTACCACCGAGATCCGCGGCGCAATCGCCATCCTTCGTCTGAATCGACCCGACGCGATGAACGCGCTGGGTGCGGATGGCGATGGCGAGGCGGTGCGTGCCGCGTGCGACGCGCTGAACGCTGACATGTCGATCCGCTGCGTCATCCTGACCGGGGAGGGACGAGCGTTTTCGGCCGGCGGCGACATCAAGAAGATGGCGGACCCGGCGGGGCCGTTCTCCGGTTCGGGGCTCGGCATCCGCAGCCATTATCAGCGCAACATCCACCGTATCGCGCGGGCGCTGTTCTCGCTCGACATGCCGGTGATCGCTGCGGTCAACGGCCCGGCGATCGGCCTCGGCTGCGACGTGGCGTGCATGGCGGACATCCGCATCGCCAGCGACAAGGCGAAGTTCGGCGTCACCTTCCTGAAACTTGGGCTAGTGCCGGGCGATGGCGGCTCCTGGCTGTTGCCGCGGACGATCGGGATGAGCCGGGCAGCCGAGCTGTTCTTCACCGGCGACGTGGTGGATGCGAACACGGCCGCCGAATGGGGGCTCGTCAGCCGCGTGGTATCGCATGATAGCCTGATGGACGAAGCGCTTGCGCTCGCCGGCAAAATCGCTGCCCTGCCCCCGCATTCGCTCCGCCTGACCAAGTCGCTGCTGCGGCAGGGGCAGACGAGCACCTATGATCAGGCGCTTGATTCGGCATCTACGGCACAGGCGGTGAGCCATGCCACCGCCGACCACCGCGAAGGCGTGGCGGCCCTGCTAGAGAAGCGTGAGGCAGTGTTCCGGGGAGCGTGACCGGCTAGCATCGCCGAGGAGGCGCTCGCCGCCGCGCCTCACTTAGCGACGCCCTGCTCGACGCATGGGTCTTATCCCTTCGGCGGCCCGAAACTGTCGGCGTCGGCATCGTCGAGATACGCGCGTTCCTGCGGCGTCGTCTGGCGTCCGAGCACCGCATTGCGGGTCGGGAAGCGCCCGAATCGCGCAACGATCTCGAGATGCCCGATGGCATAGGACAGGTTGTCGCCGCCAAGCTCGGAGAACTTGGCGACGCTGAGCCGTTGCAACGCGATGTCCTCTGCATGAATCAATGGCATGTACAGGAAGGCGCGCTCCTCCGGGGCGTAACGCGCTTCCCAGCCGCGCTCGATTGCCAGTTGGCACAGCGCCACCGCAAGCGCATCCGCCTCATAGGCGCGCGGCGAATCACGATAAATGTTGCGGGAAAATTGATCGAGCAGCACGATCGCGGCGAGCAGCTGATCCGGGCCGTCGCGCCAATCTTCCGCCTCCGTCCGGTACACCGTGTCGCGCAAGGCGCCGAACCGCTCGGCGATCTCCTGGTCCAGTGCCGCGTCCCTGGCGAACTGCTTTTCCATCGGCAGCGCGAACCAGAAGTCCAGCACCTCCTGCGCCGCATCGTGGACTATCGCGTGCTCGGCCCCTAGATCGCCCCTCATGCTTCCCTCCCGTTCGCCCGATGTGATCACGCTGGGCTGTCGTTTGAACCTTGCCGAGAGCGAAACGATTCGCGCGCTCGTCGGTGCCGACGATATGGTGGTGATCAACGGCTGTGGTGTGACAAACGAAGCCATGCGGCAGACGCGCGTGGCCATCCGGCGGGCACGCCGCGATCGGCCGGAGGCAAAGATCGTCGTTACCGGCTGCGCATCGGAGATGGACCACGACGCGTTCGCCGCCATGCCCGAGGTCGACCGGGTGGTGCCCAATGCGGCGAAGCTGCTGCCCGCAACGTGGGGGGCCTTCCCCAATCAAAGGCCCGCCCGCCGGCACGCGCGCGCGTTTCTGGGCGTGCAGAATGGGTGCGATCATGCCTGCACCTTTTGTGCGATCCCGATGGGGCGCGGGCCAAGCCGTTCGGAGCCTGTCGGCCAGGTCGTTTCCGCAGCCGCCGAGCTCGTGCAGCAGGGCGCGCGCGAGATCGTGCTGACCGGCGTTGACCTGACGAGCTATGACGGCGGGCTTGGCGCGTTGGTCGAGGCGGTGCTTGTCGGCGTGCCGGCGCTGCCGCGCCTGCGCCTTTCCTCGCTAGACACGATAGAGATCGACGACCGGCTATTCGAGCTGATCACGGGGGAGCCGAGGGTGATGCCGCATGTTCACCTGTCGCTGCAGGCGGGGGACGATCTGATCCTGAAGCGCATGAAGCGGCGGCATCTGCGCGCGGAGGCGATCGCCACCGTGGAGCGGCTGAAAGCAAGGCGCGACATTGCTGTCGGTGCAGACCTGATCGCCGGCTTTCCCACGGAGAGCGAGGCGGCGTTTGCCAATACGCTGGCGCTGATCGACGATTGCGACATCGTTCATGCCCATGTGTTTCCTTATTCGCCGCGCACCGGTACGCCCGCCGCGCGCATGCCGCAGGTATCGCCGGTGGTGGCGCGAGCCCGCGCTGCCCAGCTTCGCGAAGCGGCTGACCGGCGGCGGCGCAGCTGGCTTGCATCGCTGGTCGGCACCACGCAGCGAATCGTGATAGAGAAGCCGGGCGACCGCGGCCACGCCGAGAATTTTGCCGAGATACGGCTAGTCGATCCAAGCCTAGCTCCGCAGGATCATGCCACAACGGCTTTGCCTAGTGCTGATGCTGCCCTATCGGCCGTTCGGATGGGAAAGATCGGGGACGTCCGTTCCGTATCCATCATAGACGCTGCCCACGATCACCTCATTGGGATTCCTGCATGACTGACCAGCGTTCCTGGCATGACAAGCTTCTTGGCGGTTTCCGCCGCACGTCCGACCGGCTGGTCGGCAATCTCGCGGGGCTCGGCACCGCGCGGCTGGACGAGGAAACGCTCGACGAGGTCGAGGAAGCGCTGATCGCGTCGGATCTCGGCCCCCAGACTGCCACGCGCATCCGCACCCGGCTGGCGGAGGGCAGCTTCGAGCGCAACATGGAGGAGCTCGGCATCCGACTGGTCGTAGCCGAGGAAGTGGAAAAGGTGCTGGCGCAAGTCGCCAAGCCGCTGGAGATCGATGCCTTTCCCCGGCCGCAGGTGATCCTGGTGATTGGGGTGAACGGGTCGGGCAAGACCACTACGATCGCCAAGTTGGCGCACCTGTTCATGGAGCAGGATTATGGCGTGATGCTGGCGGCGGGCGATACGTTTCGTGCCGCGGCCATCGGCCAGCTTGCAACCTGGGCCGAGCGGGTCGGCGTGCCGATCGTGACGGGGCCCGAGGGCGGCGACGCGGCCGGCATCGTCTGGGATGCCGTAAAGAAGGCGACCGAGACCGGCATCGACGTGCTGATCGTCGACACGGCGGGGCGCCTGCAGAACAAGCGCGAGTTGATGGACGAACTGGCCAAGATCCGGCGCGTGCTGGGCCGCATCAACCCCGCCTCACCGCATGACGTGGTGCTCGTGCTCGATGCAACCACTGGGCAGAACGCGTTGAGCCAGATCGAGGTGTTCAAGGAAGTGGCGGGTGTGACGGGCCTCGTCATGACCAAGCTCGACGGCACTGCACGCGGCGGCGTGCTGGTGGCAGCGGCGGAGCGTTATGGCCTGCCCATCCATGCCATCGGCGTTGGCGAATCGATGAACGATCTGCGGCCGTTCGATCCCAATGAGGTGAGCCGCATCATCGCCGGCGTCGATCGCGGGTGATGAACCCCGGCGACGCTCGGCTGTTGTGATCATGTCGTGACCCTGCTGGTACGACGGCGGGGATAGAAGAACGCCTGCTGCCGCGCGGCAGGCGAACGGAGTATAACTTGACCGAAGCGCGCAAACCTTCCCCCGGCCTGCGGCTGGCGCTCGATTACGGGCCGCTGCTCGTGTTCTTCGCGTTCAATTTCCTGACGCCGGGCCCAGCCATCGCACGCATCATCGCCGCGACCGGCGCATTCATGCTCGCGATGGTTGTCGCGCTTGCCATCTCTTGGTGGAAAACCCGGCACATCCCGCCGATGCTGCTGATCTCGGGCGCGCTGGTGATCGTGTTCGGTGGGCTGACGATCTGGTTCCAGGACGAACGCTTCATCAAGATGAAGCCGACATTTGTTTACGCCATCTTCGCGGCAACGCTGGGCATCGGCCTCGCGACCGGGCGCCCGCTGCTACAAATGCTGCTGGAGAGTGCCTATCCTGGGCTGACCGCAGAGGGCTGGCGCAAGCTGACGCGGAATTGGGCGCTGTTCTTCGTGTTCATGGCCGTGCTGAACGAAACCGTGTGGCGGAACACAAGCACTGACTTCTGGGTCGGCTTCAAGCTCTGGGGCGCGATCCCGCTGACGCTGGTATTCGCGATCGCCAACGTGCCGATGCTGATGCGGCATGGCCTACAGGCGGGCGACGCACCCGCGACCATCCCGCCGCAGGAATAGCCCGGCAGCGACTCTGGGCCGCCGGGCGATCAGCAATCAGCCGAGGCGCTCGATCCTCTGCGCGGCCTCGTCGATCAACGCTGCGACCTGAAGCAGCGTTTCATCGCTGGTCTCGCCTTGCCCGAGGCGATCCTGAAGCGCGACCTTCAGGTTGATCATCGCACGGCGCACCGGCGTTGCATCGGTGCGCTTGTGCTTTTCCCCGACCGTGGACAGGCGGGTGAACAGCTTGCCGACCCGCTCTTCGTTCTCGACCAGTTCGGCGCTGCCGGCACCGGTGATGGAGAAGCGACGACGGCCTTCGCCATCATCGTCGCCCGCCACGTGCCCGCTTTCGCTGAGCATGGTGAGCGTGGGATAGATGACGCCCGGCGAGGGCGCGTAGCCGCCGCCGGCCAGTTCTTCGATCGACTTGATCAGTTCATAGCCGTGACGCGGCTCATCCGCGATCAGCTTCAGGAGCACGAGGCGAAGCTCGCCATTGTCGAACATGCGGGCGCGACGCAGGCCGACGAGCTTGCCCATCCCCTTGCCCGCAGCGCGGCCGGCACGGGCCTTGGCTGCCTTGGGACCAACGCCGGCTTTAGGCCCGCGGACTTTCCCGCCGCGCGCAGCAGCTGCACCGCCGGCCGCGGCGGCCGCGGCGGCAACGCCAGCCGCAACACGAGCAGCCCGACCCATGCGCTTCTTCTCGCCGGCGCCCGCCTCACGTGCAGCCTTTCGCGCGGCAGCGCGACGAGGTCCGACCCGCTTGGCGCCCCTGCCCGTCGCTTCTTCGGTTTCCATGTCAAACACTCCTTAAGATAGTTACAAGATATATCTTGGGTCGCGCGCGTCAACCCTGCTGGGAAAGTTTCGGCGCAGCGCCTATGTGAGCCGCATGGCTGATCTCTTCGCCGGTTTCGGAACGCAGGCCGAAAGCGCCGCACCAGCGGCGGACGCTCCCCTGGCCGAACGCCTGCGTCCTTCCACGCTTGCCGATGTGGTGGGGCAGCAACACCTGACTGCGCCCGACGGCGCGATCGGCCGTATGATCGCGGCTGGCCGGCTATCGTCGATGATCCTGTGGGGCCCGCCCGGCGTGGGCAAGACGACCATCTCGCGCCTGATCGCGCGTGAGGCCGGATATGAATTCATGCAGCTGTCCGCCGTGTCGACGGGACTGGCGGATTTGAGAAAGGCAATCGCGGCCGCGGCGGGGCTGCGGGGGGCGACCGGCCGCGCCACTGCCGTGTTCATTGACGAATTGCACCGATTCTCCCGCCCCGTACAGGATGCGATGCTGCCGGCGCTGGAAGACGGAACGTTCACGCTGATCGGCGCGACGACGGAAAACCCCAGCTTCAGCCTGGTGTCCGCCTTGCTCTCGCGTGCCAAGGTCTTCACGCTGAAGCGGCTCGGCGAGGACGATCTGGAGCAAGTGATAGTCCGCGCGGAGCAGCACTTCGGGAAGCCGTTGCCGCTCGATCCCGTCGCACGCGGGGCATTGATCGGAATGGCGGATGGCGACGCGCGTTATCTGCTGGGGCTTTGCGATGATCTGTTCGCGATCGGCACCGATCACCCGCTCGATGTTCAGCGATTGGCGGAGATCGTGCAGGCGCGCGCGCCCCTGTACGACAAGGGGCAGGAAGAGCATTTCAACATGCTCAGCTCCTTTCACAAAAGCTTGCGCGGCAGCGACGTGGACGCTGCCATGTACTGGGCGACGCGGATGCTGGCGGGCGGTGAGGATCCGGCGGTGGTCTTTCGCCGCTTGTTGTGCGCGGCGTCGGAAGATGTCGGCATGGCCGATCCGCAGGCGATGGTTCAGGTGCTGACCGCGTGGCAGGCATTCGAGCGGACCGGCTTGCCGGAAGGCCGGCTCTTCATGGCGCAGGCGATCGCTTATGTGGCGACCGCACCCAAGTCCAACGCGGCCTATCTTGCGTTCGACAAAGCGGCCGCGCTGGCGCGAAAGACGGGCTCGTTGCCGCCGCCCAAGCACATCCTCAATGCGCCAACCGCGCTCATGAAGGAGCTGGGATATCACGACGGTTATCAGTATGATCACGACCGGCCCGACGCCTTTTCCGGTCAGGAATTCTATCCCGACGACATCGCGGCCAGCGCCCCGGAAGCGCTTTACCAGCCCAACGAGCGAGGATTCGAGCGCGAGATTCGTAAGCGGCTCGCCTTTTGGTCAGCGCGCCGGCAGTCCGGACGATAGCGGCTCGGCGCATCGGCTGGCCTGACAGGCGATCGCCATGCATCCTCGCCGGTGCTCGGTGGTTCTGTCATCAAGCGAGGAGACGGTGATGGGCACGGAACGGGACAAGGGCGCGGAACAGGGCACCGTCCATTATTCAGGCACGGAGGGCGGCTGGGGTTCGGTGCGCGGCATCGTGGAAACAGCGCTGCGTGAACGGCCGAAGCCCGCCGCGCTTGACGCGCTGCGGCGCCAGAACAAGCCCGGCGGCTTCATGTGCGTCTCCTGCGCATGGACGAAGCCCAAGCATCCGCACACGTTCGAATTCTGCGAAAACGGCGCCAAGGCGACGCTGTGGGAGCTGACCAGCAGACGCTGCACCCCCGAGTTCTTTGCCGAACATACCGTCACGGAGCTGAAGGGCTGGAAGGATTACGATCTGGAGCAGACCGGGCGGCTGACGCATCCGATGCGCTACGATCATGCAACGGACAAATATGTGCCGTGCAGCTGGAACGAGGCGTTCGACGCGATCGGCCGTGAGTTGAAGGCGATCGACCCCAAGTCCGCCATTTTCTACTCCTCGGGCCGGGCAAGCCTGGAAACGAGCTACATGTACGCGCTGTTCGCGCGGCTCTACGGGCACAACAATCTGCCCGACAGCTCCAACATGTGCCATGAGACCACCTCCGTCGCCCTCAAAGATGTGACGGGATCGCCGGTGGGCACCTGCATCCTTTCGGATTTCGACCTGTGCGATGCGATTTTCTTCTTCGGGCAGAATCCCGGGACCAACTCCCCTCGCCTGCTTCACCCGCTACAGGAAGCAGTGAAGCGCGGCTGCAAGATCGTGACCTTCAATCCGATCCGCGAAAAAGGGTTGGAGGTTTTCAAGAACCCGCAGAGCCCCAAAGAAATGCTCACGCCCGCAGCAACGCCGATCTCCTGCCTGTATCTCCAGGTGAAGACCGGCGGTGATATCGCTGCGATCACCGGCATGATGAAGCACGTATTTGCGAAGGAGGCCGAGCGCTGGGCTGCGGAGAAGATCCACGTCTTGGATGTGGACTTCATCGAGCAGCATACAGACGGCTTTGACGCGCTAAAGGCGCATGTGGATGGCACCAGCTGGGAGCAAATCGAGCAAGAGAGCGGCCTCGTGCGCGCCGACATCGAAGCTGCCGCAGACGTCTATATCGAGGCGAAGCGATCGATCGCGATGTATGGCATGGGGCTGACCCAGCACGTCCATGGCAGCGACAACATCAAACAATTGGTCAACCTGTTCCTGCTGAAGGGGAATATCGGCCGAGACGGCGCCGGCATCTCGCCGGTACGCGGCCACTCGAACGTTCAGGGGCAGCGCACGGTGGGAATCTCGGAGAAGCCCGAGCTGGTGCCGCTCGACAGGCTGGCGGAGCAATATGGCTTTGAGCCGCCCCGTGATGAGGGCCGAACCACGGTGCATGTGTGCGAGGGGATACAGAGCGGAGAGGTGAAAGCCTTCATTGGCTTGGGCGGAAACTTCCTTCGTGCGATCCCGGAGCAGGAACGGATGGAGGCTGCCTGGACAACGCTGCGCCTCACCGTTCAGATCGCCACCAAGCTGAACCGCAGCCACTTGATCAATGGCCAGGTCGCCTATCTGCTGCCCTGCCTTGGTCGCTCGGAAGAGGACATGCAGGTAACGGGGGCGCAGGCTGTCACGATGGAAGACAGCCTCAGCTGCATTCATGGCTCCATCGGTCGCGCCACGCCCGCCTCGCCGGACCTGAAGTCGGAGCCCGCCATCGTCGCCGGGCTCGCGAAGGCAACGCTGCCGCCGAACCCGAAAGTGCGCTGGGACGACTGGGTCGCCGATTACGGCCTGGTCCGCGACGCCATCGAGGAAACCTATCCCGAGCAGTTTCACGACTTCAACAAACGGGTCTTCACGCCGGGCGGCTTCTACCGCGGTAATTCCGCGCGTGAGCGGGTGTGGAAGACGAAGAGCGGCAAGGCAGACTTCACATTGCCTAAGAAGCTGAACAGCTGGGGCACGGAGGACAAGGACGGGCGCTGGCGGCTGATGACGCTGCGCTCCAACGATCAGTTCAACACCACCATCTATGGCTATTCCGATCGTCTGCGCGGGATCGAGGGGACGCGCGATGTTCTGCTCATGAACCCGGACGATATCGCCGCCGCGGGACTGAAGCAGGGGCAGATCGTCGGGCTCGCCAGCGATGCCGACGATGGCATGGACCGGCAGGTCGGCGGACTGACGGTCACGCCCTTTCTGCTGCCGCGCGGATGCATCGGAGGCTATTATCCCGAAATGAACCCGCTGGTGCCGCTGAGCTGGCACGACGAGGAATCGAAGACGCCCGCCGGGAAGAGTGTGCCGGTACGGATCGTGGTGTAGCCACTAGCGGACGTGCGTTGTTTGGCCATTTCGGCGAATGGCAGCGCGTCTCTGGGCGTGGCCGATTTTGAAGAGGAAGAATAGTTGAAGCTCGGTGCAATGGTGGGGAAGATTGGCGTGCCTCAACAAACAATGGCAATTGCGCACATGACGCGCTTTACCCTTCGGTACCGAGTAGCGCGGGTCCTCTCCAGGACGCTCCCGGGGGCTGTGGTGGCGCTTGGCTTGCTTTCGTCGCCCGCGTCCGCCCAGGTGATCGCCGCCGAGCGATCGACCGCATATGAGAATGCCCTTGCCGCCGGGTACAAGGCGCAGGCGCTATGCGAAGGAGTGATCGCAGCTGGACGGACGGAGGCGCAGGTCGAAGCGCTGGAGTTGCGCGGTATCTATTCCGAATACCAGCCGCTTCTGCCGCGGCTGAAAGCAACGGTGGACCGCAAGGCCCGGAGCGTGCTGGTGTCCTTCCCGGGCGACTTGCCCCCGCGGCGCGCGGATTGGGCACCTGGCCTCGGCTGCGTACTGGCGCCGATCGGCGGGACCGCGCGGCTGTGGCCGGCCGGAACCTGGCAGGGGCAGCTGCCAGCCCCGGCCGACGCCCGTCCGTGGCCGCTGGGAGACGGCGGCATCGCTCCGCGCTCCTCCGTCGCGCTTGCTGCCACAATCGACAAGGCATTCGATCGGGCGACGTACAAGGGCGAGACGGTCGGCGTGGTCGTGCTTCGCGACGGCCGCATCGTGGGCGAGAAATACGCCAGCGGCTTTGGTCCGTTCGTTGCCAATCGCACATGGTCCGTGGCGAAGAGCATCGCCGGCACGCTGGTGGGCATCGCGGTGCAGGAGCTGCGTATCGACCCGCAGAAGCCGGCCCAGGTCCCGGAATGGCGGGTCGCCGGTGATCCCCGGCGCAGCATCACGCTCGATCAGCTGCTGCGGATGTCGTCGGGTCTGCACAGCGACCATTATGGCAATCGAACCGACGCGATCTACTTCGGCGGAACCACGGTGACGGAGCAGGCCGCGGGATGGCCGCTCGAAGTGAAGCCGGGCACGCGTTTTCGCTATGCCAACAACGATATCATGCTTGCCGCCCGCGCCGTGCGGGCTGCGATGAACAACGACAAGCGCTATGCCAGGTGGCCGCAGCGGCTTTTCGAGCCGCTGGGAATGCAGCACACCACCGCGGGTACTGACTGGCAGGGCAATTTCATCCTTTCCAGCCAAGTATACACGACGGCACGCGATCTCGCCCGGCTGGGGCAGTTATGGCTTCAGGACGGCGTCTGGCAGGGTAAGCGCCTGCTGCCCGCCGGGTGGATGCGCTACATGACCGCGCCGAGCGGGCCGCAGCCGGCCGAAGGGGCGGGCTATGGCGCGACCATGTGGCTCTTCGGGCCAAAGCAAGGCCTGCCGGCCGGCACTTATTCGGCACAGGGCAATCGCGGGCAGTATGTGATGGTGGTGCCCTCACAGAAGTTGGTGATCGTCCGGCGTGGCGAGGATGGCGCAAGTGCCCGGTTCGACATTGCTCGCTTCACCGCGGACGTAATCCGCGACGGGCAATGAACGACGGGGGTGACGTCGTGGCTTTCGCGTTCGGCTTGCCGCACGAACCCGCGCCACGCCTCGGCTACGGATTCTGCCCAAGGGTCCACACCGTTCGCGACGTGGCCCGACCCGCTCGGCAGAGAGACCACCAAGCGCAGCCGACATGATGAGAGACGACCCTGACACACTTCTCTCAATTCGCAGCAATTGACTGGTCGGGCGCCAAAGGCCGGCGGCACAAGGGCATCGCGCTGGCGCTGTGCCGAACCGGAACGGAGGCACCACGGCTCATCCATGCGCCTGACGGAATATGGTCCCGCTCCCAGATCCTGGACTGGCTGGTGGTGCATGCGGAGGCGCCCTTGCTAGTCGGGATCGACTGCAGCTTTTCAGCGCCATTCGTTGCGCGGGGCGCGCATCTGCCCGGTGAGACACAGACCACGAGCGCGCGGGAGTTGTGGGCGTATGTCGATGCGCAGAGCAGCGACGAGGACCTGGGCGCCGCCTCGTTTCTGGAGCAGCGCCGCGGGCGGCATTTTTACCTGGGCGCGGCGGACGGGACGAAGCGGGACTTCCTGCACTGGCGCGCCTGCGAGATGGCGGAGGGCCACGCGACGAAGCCGACCACCGTTTTCGACGCGATCGGTGCGGCGCAGGTGGCCAAGGCGAGCTTTGCGGGCATGCGCATGCTTCATCATCTTGCCGGGCGAGTGCCGGTTTGGCCATTCGACCCCTTACCTCGGAGGGGCGCGGTGCTGGTTGAGATCTACACCGCCGTCGCCGCGCGCGCCGCCGGCATGCCTCGCGGCCGAAGCAAGCTGCGCGACGCTGTCGCTCTGGACGCGGCGTTGGCAGCCCTCGGCAGTACGCCGCACGTGCCGCTCAGCCGATATGACGACCATGCAACAGATGCGATCCTGGCCGCCGCATGGCTGCGCGCCTGCGCCGATCGAGAAGAATTATGGCGTCCGACCGGCCTGAACGAAGAAATCAGAGCAACGGAAGGCTGGACCTTCGGCGTATCCTGACGCATGAGCCGGCGACCATGCCGGTTTAGCTCAGCTGGTAGAGCAGCGGTTTTGTAAACCGAAGGTCGCGGGTTCGATTCCTGCAACCGGCACCATCATCTGGCGCTACGTGGACGGCGGGCGGGCCGAAGCCTCTGCTCCTCCTCTGCCACGAACCGAACAACCAGCGTCCGGATATAGGCCCAGCGTCGCCGCTCGAATGAACCGACGCGAACGAGCGTCAGCCTCTTGTCGACGTAGCCGATCGGATCATCGACCTGCTCCCCCATCACGCGGCGGGCCCGGATCTTTGCTTCTGTACGCCAGCCGGATGTGGCGCCCGTAAAATAATCGAACAACATCGCAGCGGCGGTAAACCTCTTAGGAAATCAATGCCATAACGCATAACTCCGATCTGGCGGATCATATCCGCGCGGCCGCTACCTCTCCCAACGCGCGGCGCCGCGCCGAGTGTTCGATCGAAGCAAACGCGAGGTGAAGGGCCAGGTGACGCTCTCGTAGCGCCGGCCATTGCACCCGCCGCGGCTTGGGCGCATCGATGCGGTGACCGGCACACGACACAGTGGCGGCAACCTGCCGGCAAGAAGGGCGTTTCACCACCGCAATGATTCGTGTCGCGAGCTACAACATGCGAAAGGCGGTCGGCACTGACCGCCGTCGCAATCCCGAACGCATTCTTGAAGTGCTGCGCGAAGTGGACGCGGATGTGATCGCCCTACAGGAAGCGGATCGCCGCTTCGGCGGGCGCGCCGCCGTGATCACACAGCATCTGCTGGAGGAGCATAGCGATTGGAAGTCGGTTGGCTTTGGCGTGCGCGCAAGCTCCATGGGATGGCACGGGAACGCCCTCCTGGTGCGCAAGGAGAGCCAGATCGTTGATTGCGAGTTGATCCACCTGCCCTCACTCGAACCGCGTGGTGCTGTCATGGCCGACGTTCGGGTGAAAGATTCGATCCTGCGCGTCATCGGCATGCATCTGGATCTCTCCGGCTTGTGGCGGCGTCGCCAAGCAGCCGCGATTCTTAGCCATGTGGCATCGAGCACGCATCCGCGGCCGACGGTAATGATGGGCGATCTCAACGAATGGACGCGCGCCGCCGGGTGCCTGCGCGATTTCGGCCGGGACTTCTCTTTTGCGGAAACAGGACCGAGCTTTCACGCCCGTCGCCCAGTCGGCCGGTTGGACCGCATCATGGTGTCCGAAGACCTGAAGATCGTCGAGTCCGGGGTTCATCATAGTGCCGCAGCCCGGAAGGCCAGTGATCACTTGCCTATCTGGGCCGATGTGCACCCGGTATGATCCGCGACGCCGAACTGCGGCTCGCGCTGGTCTGCTATGGAGGGATCAGCCTTGCCGTCTACATGCACGGGATCACCAAGGAGATCTGGCACGTGGCGCGCGCCAGCCGCGCAAGCCAGGCCGGCGATGCCGTGTCCGCCAGCGCCGCCGTATACGCCGACCTAATTGATGACGTCATGCAGGATACCGGCATCCGCTTGCGTGTCCTCCCCGACATCATTGCCGGTGCGAGCGCCGGTGGAATCAACGGGATCTTTCTCGCCCAGGCTCTGAGTGCCGGCCAGTCGCTCGATCCGCTGACAGACCTCTGGCTGGAGAAGGCCGATGTGGAGGCGCTGATCGCGCCCGGCACGGCGCCCGCCTCGCGCTTCTCCAAGGCTTGGGCGCTCCCCCTTGCATGGATGGCGGCGGGGCGCAGTGCGGACAAGCTGGAGGGGCTCGACGAGGACACGCGTGACGAGGTGCAGGCCAAACTCTCGCACTTCGTTCGATCGCGCTGGTTTGAGCCGCCGTTCGATGGCCCCGGCTTCACCGCAATGCTGCTCGACGCATTCGATGCCATGGCTGCGGCGCCGCGGGGCCCGCGCCTTCTGCCGGAAGGACAGCCGCTCGATCTATTCGTGACAGTGACCGACTTCACAGGACATCCTGAACGTTTGCAGCTGCATTCTCCGGCGGAGGTGGTGGAAACCGAACATCGGCTGATCCTGTCTTTCTCTGACCATGGCCGAGATTGCGAAACGCTTGCCGCAGCCCCCGAGCTGGCGTTTGCGGCACGCGCGACCTCGAGCTTTCCCGGCGCATTTCCGCCGTTCAGCGTTACCGAGCTCGATCAAGTCCTGGAAGCGCGCGCGGCTGCCTGGCCGAGCCGCAGCGCCTTTGTTCAGCGCGTGCTGCCGCACCACGCCGCCGCGAACGCCGTGGAGAAAGCGGCGCTGATCGACGGATCGGTCCTGGCCAACGCGCCCTTTCGGCCCGCCATCAAGGCGCTGACCGAGCGTCCTGCGCGGCGGGCGGTGGACCGCCGGTTCGTCTATATCGATCCCTCCCCGGGCATGAAGTTCCGGCTGACAAGGGGCAACGACGGACAGCCCGGCTTCTTTCAGACGATATTGGGGGCGATCAGCGAACTCCCGCGCAAGCAGCCGATACGGGACAATCTTGAGGACCTCGCGTCCCGTTCTCGCAGCATCGAGCGGATGCGGTCGATCACCGATGCGATGCGTCCTGCCATCGAAGCCGAAGTGGAAGCGCTTTTCGGTCGCACCTTCTTCCTTGACCGCCCCACGCCCGCCCGTCTCTCCGGATGGCGCCGGCGCGCGCAAATGGCCGCTGCCGCTGGTGCAGGGTTCAGCTACGCCCCCTATGCACATTTGAAGATCGCGGGGGTGGTAGAGACGATAACCGCGCTGCTGCATGCGGCAGGTGGTGAGCCAGGGCCACAGCGCTGGGCCAAGATCCGCGACCGCATCGAGGCGGCCTTGCTGTCGCGCGGCTATGATGAAGCCAAGCCTTCGGATGCATCGAGCGCGGCGTCGATCGACTTCCTCCGCACGTTCGACATTGGCTTTAGGATCCGCCGCCTCCGCGTGCTTGCGCGGCGACTGGTTGAACTTGAGGCAGAACACGACGAGGAAGTGCTGCTACGTGTACGGCAGGCGATCTATGACTCGCTGGCAGCGTATCTGGAGCGCAAATTGCCGGAGCCGCACCAGCATCTGCGCGCCACAGTCCGCTCCTTGGAGGGCGACGCTTCCGACCTGCTCGATGAACTTGCCCAATCGCTCGCTCTGACGCGGATCGATGCCGAGACGGACGAGCGCATGGCCGAAGCACTCGCCGGATTGCCACGGGCGCCGCGACGCACGCTTTTGCTGCACTATCTCGGGTTTCCCTATGTCGACCTGGCGACACTGCCGCTGCTGCAGGGCGCTGGCGTGGACGAATTCGATCCCGTCAAAATCGATCGCATCGCGCCTGATGATTGCGTGGCAATCCGACCGGGCGGCGCGGAGGCCACCCTGAAGGGCATACAGTTCAGCAATTTCGGCGCATTCTTCAGCCGTGCCTACCGCGAGAACGATTATCTCTGGGGCAGGCTGCACGGGGCCGAGCGGATGATCGACATCATCGTCTCCGCACTGCCACCGGACACCAGGCTAAAGCCTGGGATCGTCACGGCAGCCAAGCGCCGGGCATTCCACGCGATCCTGGACGAGGAGGAGCCGCGGCTGAAAACGGCCAACGCGCTGATCGCCTCGTTGCGCGCCGAGGTCGGCTGAGGCTGGTCAAAGGGCGCTCGTCGTAATAGCGTCCGCGCCATGCCGGAGCCTAGTTCATGCAGTTCCTGAAAATCCTCTTCTGGGCGTTGATCGCGTTCGCGGCAGCCCTGTTCACCTTCGGCAATTGGAAATGGGTGCCCATTTCATTGTTTGGCAATCTGGTTGCGGAGGTGAATCTCCCGGTTCTGCTGCTGGTGACGTTTCTGGCGGGGTTCCTGCCAACGTTTCTGTATCAGCGCGCTGTTCGCTGGCGGCTGCGCCAGCGGCTCGCCGCCGCCGAACGCACCGTTGCGGATCTTCGCGCGCTCGAAATGCCGTCAACGCTCCAGCCCGCCAGTATTCCCGAGCAGCCTGTGCCGCCCACGCCTGCGGTATCCAATTCTCCAGAGGTCGCCTGACGCATGTCCAACCGCATCTTCGTCGCTCTCGACACGCCGGACCTGCAGCGCGCAAAAACGATGGCGGCGCGCGTTCGCAACCACGTCGGCGGTCTCAAGCTGGGCCTCGAATTCTTTGCCGCCAATGGTGCGCATGGCGTCCGCGAGATGAGCCATGTCGGGCTGCCGATCTTTCTCGACCTGAAGCTGCACGATATTCCTAACACCGTGGCAAAGGCCATTCAGGCGCTCAGCGGTTTGGCGCCGGCGATCCTGACTGTTCATGCATCTGGCGGGCAAGCGATGATGGAGGACGCCAAGGCGGCAGCGCCAGCCGCCACCAAAGTCGTTGCGGTCACCATGCTGACCAGCCTTGACGACAATGATCTGGCCGCCACCGGCGTTCAGGGGCGGGCCCATGATCACGTGCTGAGACTAACCGAGCTTGCCATGCGATCGGGTGTGGACGGGATTGTCTGTTCTGGCGAAGAGGTGGAGGCAGCGCACCGGTGCTGGCCGGCGGGCTTCTTCGTCGTGCCGGGTGTTCGCCCGGCCGATGGCGTCACCGGCGATCAGAAAAGGGTCGTCACGCCGCGGCAGGCGCTCGACCGCGGTGCCTCCGTGGTGGTGGTTGGACGGCCCATCACGCAGGCGCAAGATCCCGACGCCGCGGCTCGTGCGATCGTCGCGACACTCTGACCTGAGGGAAGCACCTTTGATATTCGCCAGGAGAAGCGTGCCCGGCATCGGGGACAAGCTTCGAGCCGACGCGCAGGTCTCACGGTGACTGACGTAAAAGTGTGCGGGATTATTACTGTGGAGGCCCTTGCCGCTGCGGTGAACGGCGGAGCGACTCATGTCGGCTTCGTTTTCTTCGCCCCCTCTCCGCGCAACTTGTCGTTCGACGGCGCCGCTGCGCTCGCGGCAGCCGCCCCGGACCACGTGCGCCGGGTCGGCGTGTTCGTGGATCCAGACGAGGAATTGCTGGAGCGTGCCATTCAGGCAGGTCGGCTCCATGCGGTTCAGCTGCACCGAACGGCACCGCAGCGAACCGGCCATCTGCGCCAACGCACCGGCTTGGAAACCTGGACCGCCGTCGCCGTGAAGGGCCGGGCGGACCTGACCGGTGCGCGAGATTATATTGGTGCCGCCGACCGTATCCTGTTCGACGCGAAGACGCCGGCAAGTGCCGCTCTGCCGGGCGGCATGGGCGTGCGCTTCGACTGGTCATTGCTTGACGGGTTTCAGCATTTGCTGCCTTGGGCGCTTTCCGGCGGGCTCGATCCGGCGAATGTCAAAGAGGCGATCCGTCGCACGGGAGCGCCCCTGGTGGACGCCTCGTCGGGGTTGGAGAACGCGCCCGGCGTCAAGAGCGTGGACAAGATCACCGCCTTCCTGCAAGCGGTGGCCGCATCATGAACGCTCCAAATTCCTTCCGGGCTCAGCCCGACGAACGCGGCCATTTTGGCGATTACGGCGGCCGTTATGTTGCCGAAACGCTCATGCCGTTGATCCTGGATCTGGACCGCGAGTATCGCGCCGCCAAGAGCGATCCCGCTTTCCAGGCGCAGTTCGAGGACCTGCTCGAGCATTACGTTGGCCGCCCGTCGCCGCTTTATTACGCCGAGCGGCTGACGCATGCGTTGCGGGAGAATGCGCCGGACGGCATGGGCCCCGAAATCTGGTTCAAGCGGGATGAGCTGAACCATACCGGCGCGCACAAGATCAACAATTGCATCGGCCAAATCCTGCTGGCGATCCGCATGGGCAAGACTCGGATCATCGCCGAAACCGGCGCGGGCCAGCACGGCGTGGCCACCGCGACCGTCTGCGCCCGCTTCGGGCTCCCATGCGTTATTTACATGGGTGCGAAAGACGTCGAACGCCAGCAGCCAAATGTGTTTCGGATGAAGCTGTTAGGCGCGGAAGTTCGCGCCGTAACTTCAGGTGCGAACACGCTCAAGGATGCGATGAACGAAGCCATGCGCGACTGGGTCGCCAATGTGCACGACACCTTCTACATCATCGGAACCGCCGCTGGCCCGCACCCTTATCCCGAGATGGTTCGCGACTTCCAAAGCGTGATCGGTCGCGAGGCGCGTGAGCAGATGCTGAGCCGCACCGGCCGCCTGCCCGACCTTCTCGTCGCGGCGATCGGCGGTGGATCAAACGCAATTGGACTGTTTCATCCCTTTCTGGACGATGCGGACGTCCGCATGCTGGGTGTAGAAGCGGCCGGCGAAGGACTGGGAAAGAAGCACGCGGCAAGTCTGGCGGGCGGCTCGCCAGGAGTGCTTCACGGCAACAAGACCTACCTGCTGCAGGATGAGGACGGACAGATTGCCGAAGCGCATTCGATTTCGGCGGGGCTGGACTATCCCGGCATCGGCCCGGAGCACGCCTGGCTGAAGGACATCGGCCGCGTGGAATATACCTCCGTCACCGATGACGAAGCGCTCGACGCGTTCCAGTTTCTGTGTCGGACAGAAGGTATAATTCCAGCTCTGGAGCCCTCGCATGCCATCGCAGCGGTGGCCCGCAAGGCACGGGAAATGCGGCGTGACCAGGTCATCCTCGCCAATCTGTGCGGCCGTGGTGACAAGGACATCTTCACCGTGGCGCATGCGCTGGGGGTGGCGATATGATGGCGTGTCGTGGAGCCACTTTGACCAGCGACGCAAAGCTGGTTGGTGATCAGCGATGAGCCGTCTCTCTCAAGCCTTCGCCAAGGAGCATCCGGCTCTCGTCTGCTTCGTCACGGCCGGAGACGGCGATACGTCGGCCGTGCTGGACGCGTTGGTCGCCGGTGGCGCAGATGTGATCGAGCTTGGCATGCCGTTCACCGATCCGATGGCCGACGGACCCGCCATCCAAGCGGCGAATATCCGTAGCTTGGCAGCAGGCACGACAACCGCCGATATCCTCGGGATCGCGCGCGACTTTCGGGATCGGCATCCTGACGTGCCGCTGGTGCTGATGGGCTATGCCAACCCGATGCTCCGTCGGGGCGCCGAGTGGTTCGCCGCGGCGGTGCGCGAGGCTGGTGTCGATGGAGTGATCTGCGTCGATGTGCCGCCGGAGGAAGACGACGCGCTCGGGCCCGCCCTTCGGAGCGCAGGCATAGACCCGATACGGCTCGCGACGCCGACTACCGATGCCGCCCGCCTGCCAGAGGTCCTGAACGGCGCCTCGGGATTTGTCTATTATGTATCGGTTGCCGGTATCACCGGGCTCCAGCAGGCGGCGCAGGGCTCCATCGACGCGGCTGTCGCTCGGCTGAAAGCGGCAACGGATCTGCCGATCGCGGTCGGGTTTGGCGTGCGAACGCCTGAACAGGCCGGAGCCATTGCCCGTGTCTCCGATGGCGTCGTGGTCGGTTCAGCGATTGTTGAGCTGGTTGCTCGTCATGGCGCCGACGCAGCGATCCATGTGCGCACTTATGTTCAAGGCTTGGCGGCCGCCGTACGCGCCGCTCGGAAGGGAATCGCATGAGTTGGTTGTCCAGCGTTCGCAACGCTTTGTCGTTCGTTGTTCCGGCAACGAAGGAAACTCCCGACAATCTCTGGCACAAGTGCAAGGGCTGCGGGACGATGGTCTTCACCAAGGAGTGGGAAGAGAATCTGTCGGTCTGCCCATCGTGTGATCACCACGGCCGGATCGGACCTGCGGCACGCTTCGAACAGCTGCTCGATGCAGGCAGCGTGACCGTACTCTCGGCACCAAGCGCCCCGGAAGATCCACTGAAGTTCCGCGATTCGAAGCGCTATTCGGATCGCTTGAAGGCCGCCAGGGCTGAGACGGGCGAGCAAGACGCGTTCATCAACGCCCGGGGCACGATCAAGGGGCAGCGCGTCGTGATCGGCGTGCAGGATTTCGCCTTCATGGGCGGCTCGATGGGCCAGGCCGTGGGTGAGGCCTTCATCCAGGGCGTGGAAACGGCAATCGCCGATCGGGCACCGTTCATCGTTTTCACGGCCAGCGGCGGCGCGCGAATGCAGGAAGGCATTCTCAGCTTGATGCAGATGCCGCGCAGCACCGTGGCGATCCAGATGCTGCACGATGCCGGCCTGCCCTATATCGTCGTGTTGACGGACCCGACCTCCGGCGGCGTGATGGCCGCCTATGCGATGCTGGGCGACATCCACATTGCCGAGCCGCGCGCCACGCTGGCGTTCACGGGGCGTCGCGTGATCGAGAACACAATTCGCGAGAAGCTGCCGGACGACTTCCAGACCAGCGAATACTATCTCGAGCATGGATTGATCGACATGGTCGTTCACCGCAAGGAGCTGCGCGACCAGCTGGCGACAGTGATCGGCTATCTCTGCGCCGAGCGTAAGGCGGCCTGATAAGGGGCTTTCTGCCATCTCAGGCAGAGGGTGGTGTTAGATGAAAGAACGTCGGCGGGTCGTGACGGCCCGCCTGCGTTTAGGTGCGTGGAGAGCCGGAGCACCAATGCCCGACCATGCCGTTTCTAGTGATCCAGCGGTACAGACGCAGCTTGCGCGGCTCTGGGCGTTGTCGCCCGGTGCAGACGTCCTTGGGCTATCGCGCATCACGGCGCTCCTTGCCCGTCTGGGAGATCCGCATCTGGGCCTCCCACCGGTGTTCCACGTCGCCGGCACCAACGGCAAAGGTTCAACCTGTGCCTTCCTGCGCGCCATACTGGAGGCGGCCGGCAAGCGGGTTCACGTATATTCCAGCCCGCACCTCGTCCGCTTCAACGAACGGATACGAATTGCCGGCACCCTGATCGACGATGCTGCCCTTGCCGTGTTGCTGGAAGAAGTGCTGGATGTCGGTGGAGACATCGGAGCGAGCTTCTTCGAGCTAACCACCGCCGCCGCCTTTCTCGCCTTTGCGCGCGCGCCGGCTGATGCTTGCGTGATCGAGGTGGGCCTGGGCGGGCGGCTAGACGCGACCAACGTCGTCCGGCCCCTCGTTTGCGGGATCGCCGGTCTCGGCATTGACCATGAAGCGTTTCTGCTGGCCGAAGAGGCAGGCACACCGGCCGTGCCCATCGCCCGCATCGCGTTCGAAAAAGCAGGAATAGCCAAGACTGGTGCGCCGTTGGTGACCCTTGATTACCTGCCGGTCGCGAACGATGCCGTTCGTGCAGTAGCGAGTGCCAAGGGCGCTGTTCTCGTTCGCGCCGACGAGGCATGGTCGTTCGGGGTGGATGCCGGCGGCTTGACCTATTCAGACGATAACGGCGCGCTTCGGCTGCCCTTGCCGAACATGGCGGGAAGCCATCAGGCAAACAACGCCGCGCTCGCCGTGGCCATGTTACGTCACCAAACGGCCGTGCCGATGACCCCGGAGCATATGGCCGCGGGGACTAGCGGCGCATTTTGGCCTGCACGGATGCAGCGCCTGAGGCGCGGACCGTTGACCCGTCTTGCCGGCGCGGAGCCCTCGGGCGGCATATGGCTCGATGGCGCTCATAATGAGTCGGCGGCTGCGGCCATCGCTCAGACTTGGCCTCGTGAAGCCCGCACGGCGATTATCATCGGCGTGCTGGCAAACAAGGATGCGCGGGCCGTGCTGCGTCACTTGATCGGCATGGCCGCATCAGTGCGCATCATTGCGATTCCAGTTCCGGGGCACGCTCACCATCAGCCGGCGGAGCTTGCGGCTGTCGCGCTTGAGAATGGCGCCGAAGCGGCCACCACGGCGCCGAGCGTCGAGGCCGCATTCACCGCGCTTGCCTCGGTACCTGTGGACCGCGTTTTGGTGGCGGGCTCGCTATACCTTGCCGGCGAGGCGCTCGCCCTAAACGAGGAGATCCCGAGCTGACGAACTTTTGAGATTGACTTGCAATAGCGGATTAGAGGAGACTTGTCGGCGAAGGAGGCTCTTCCATGACGATGTCTGCAGCAGCGACCCTTGCTCTCTTGCCGCACCCCTTGCCCAGCTGTCCAAACGCGCGAACCGCCCTGTTCGCGATGCGAAGGATGGGCGCACACGGCCTGAACGATGCGCGCGCGGCTCATGCGGTTTTCTCCGCCTTTGGCGAACGCTTCCGGCGACCATTGATGTTGATCCGTGGTCTGATGGTGGATCTCGCCACGGCTGCCGCCGGCACGATCTCCATCGCGCCGTGCTGCTACGGTCGCATGACCCATGCCGAGGCCGCCCTGCTCACCATCCTGGCACGCGTCGAGGTGCAAACCGAAACTGCCCATCTGTTGATGGCAGACCTTCTTGGCGTGCGGACCGTAGACGGCGTGCTGGCCAGCGCTGCGGCTGTTGCGATGGCCTTCGCTGACGAAGGCCGGCCGATCACGGCTTAGGAACCTCGACCGGGTTGGCCAGCGATGCTTCCGGCGGCACTTCCGGTGCGCGAACCCGCGGCGCACCGCGCCACCATTCGACCAAGACCAACGCCACCGCCAATAGCCCCAGCAGAGCGGTAAAGCGGAAGACCGGAGCATAGCCGATCTGCTCGATCGCCTCACCCATCGCTGCACGCCCCAGAGCGCCGACGAGGAAGGTCAGCGATGACAGGAGTGCATATTGCACTGCCGAGTACGTGCGTGACGTGATGGAGGAGATGTAGCCGACGAACGCCGCGCCAGCGAGGCCGCCGGCAATGTTCTCCCCCGATATGGCGATCATCAGGCGAACCATGCGCGCGTCGGCACCGAGCCCATACAAGCCGAAGAACCCGGCGAAGGCGTCGATACCCGCACCGCCGGTCGCCAGGTCGGCGTACAACAGGTTCGACGCCGCGGCGGTGGCGGCGCCCGCCAGCATGGTGGGCATGCGGCCGAGGGTGGTGAACATCAGCCCGCCGAGCGCCACGCCAGCGATGGTCATCAGCACGCCGAACATCTTTGACGCGAAAGCCACCTCGTCATTCGAGTAGCCGAGGAAATCGAGATAGAAGGGAAAGGCAAACGGCGCCCAAATCGAATCGCAGATGCGGTAAACGAGGATCAGTGCCACCACGACGATCGCACCCCAGCGCAAGCGATCCACCAGCTCAGCCAGCGGCAAGACAAGCGCGCGATAGCAATGGTCAAGCGCCCGGCGACCGGCCTGCGGCGTGGGCTGACGCACGCGGTTTGTCCACGCGGCGACCAATGCCGGCACGATCACCGTCATCACTACGATCCAAGGGCCCCACAATTTGGTAAAATCCCCCGCCGAGGGCGCCTTCCCGCCCGGCGGCGGCGGGGTGAGCGCCTCCACCATGAACGCGCCGAGCAGCAGGATTGCGGCGCCCCAGCCGACGCCGACGATCGCCAGCGCGATCGCGCGCCGGCGCGGATCGGGCGCGGCATGGTCACCGAGCGGACGAGCGCGATCCTCGGGCACATCCAGCGCTTCCGGCGCCGCGAGCGTCGCTGCAACAAGCACCAGCATCGCGATGCCCATGCCCATATAGACCAGCGGCCAACCTGTTCGCGCCGCGATCACCAGCGCCAGGGCGCCCCCCGCGAGCGCGGCGAAGCGGTTACCCAACTGGTACACGGCCGACAGCAACTCCACCGTTGCGACGTCGTCGGCGATCTCGATCCGCCAGGCGTCGAGCACGACATCCTGAGTCGCGGACAGGAATGCCGCAAGAACCGCCAAGCCAGCGAAAGTGCCGATGGCGTTGATCGGATCGGTCAGCGCCAGCAGCCATAAAAGGATCGCGAGCGACACCTGGCACAGCACGAGCCAGGAGCGCCGCCGGCCGAGCCGCGCGAGCAATGGAGGACGTGCCCGATCAACCAGCGGCGACCAGAGAAATTTGAAGGCGTAAGCAAGGCCGATCCAGGACAACACGCCGATCGTCGCCAGACTCACCTTCAGCTCGCCAAGCCACGCGTTCAGCGTGCCGATCAGCAGAACAAAGGGCAGCCCTGACGAAAAACCGAGCGCCAGCATGACGGCCGTCTTGCGGCTGCCAAGCGCCGCCTTGAACAGCCCCCACCCCTTTACGCGTTGCGACACCTGATACTCCCCGCCGGTCAAGCGATCGTGACTAGCCGGAAATCGCCTGGAGGTAAGCCCCCGCTCGTCGCTCGGCAGCGGCCGCCCGTCCGTGTGCGGCCCGCCCGATGCACGTCCCCGCGCAACTCGCGCACGAGTAGTGCCCGTTCGGGCTATACTGATCGAAGATGTGAGGAACCGCCATCCCATGGATGGCGCGAGTGACGGGGCTCGAACCCGCGACCTCCGGCGTGACAGGCCGGCGCTCTAACCAACTGAGCTACACCCGCTCGAACAATCCAGACGCTTTCTGTTATCCCCTGCCGACCAGTACAGAAACTGCACCGTCACCCAAGGGACGATCCTCCACCTTGAAGGTGGCGCGAGTGACGGGGCTCGAACCCGCGACCTCCGGCGTGACAGGCCGGCGCTCTAACCAACTGAGCTACACCCGCTTGGATCAGCGTGGAGGCGCGCCACTATGCCACCGGCGCTGGGCTGTCAACGACCTCATCTTCGCTTTTCCCGAATCCTCGCGATCTCTTCGTCGGCTGCCGCGTCAACGTACCATGTTCGAAGAGGAACCCGGCGATGTCCGGCTTGCCTGCACCGTTGATGATCGTCTGGATGATGATGAGCAGCGGCACGGCGAGCAGCGCGCCCACCGTTCCCCACACCCATCCCCAGAAGCTGAGGGATACAAGGATCAGTACCGGGCTGATCGTCAGGCGATGGCCGACGATCAACGGAGTCACGACATTCGCCTCGATCAGGTGGAGGCCGTACATGATCGCCGGCGCGGCAAGCGCCGTCGCCACATCGTTGAATGTCATCAATCCGCCGAGCGCCACGAGGAGCGCCGCGATCACCGGCCCGAAATACGGTATGTAGTTGAAGAGCGCGACAATTCCGCCCCACATCAGCGGGAACGGCATGCCGAGCAGATGAAGCGCGCCGGCCGTCACAAGGCCAAGCGCGATGTTGATGGCGGTGATCGTCCCCAAATAGCTGGAAACATCGTCTACCACGTCCTGGATCACCCGGGCGGTCGCCATTGCGCCCCCGAAGCTTTCGCGATTGGTGATCATCTTCGTTCTGGTGCGCGTCCATGCCGCCAGGAAGAAGAAGGTGACCAGGACGGCGTACAGGATCTGAATGATGGCCGCCGGAGCAGACGTGGCGGCGAGTTCGAGAATCGAACTCGGCGGCGCCACGGCGGCACTCGGGGACTGGCGTACCGGTGCGGCCGCAAGCCGCCGCAGCGTCCGATTGGCGTAACGCTCCAGGTTCGAATACAAATCGAGCAGCGGTTCCAGGTTCTCCTGAATACGATCGATCCGAGTCGGCAGCAGGCGAAAGAAGTCGATGGCCGGCACCACGATCGCGGCTACGGCGACGTTCGCGGCGACCAGGAACACGATCACGCAGATCAACGAGGCAATCGCCGGCGGCAGCCTGCGCGCCTCTAGCCATTCCAGCAGCGGGATCAGCGCGATGCTGACCACGATCGCAACGGCGGTGGGCATGAAGAATTCGGCACCGGCCTTCAGCGCAAACGGCAAGCCGATGATCAGACCCATCCCCGCCGTGAGCGTCAGCGCCGCGAGCAACCGATCGCGCCGCAGGGCGACGCGCGGCTCTTCCGGCGGACTAACTACCGGCACCTGCTCAGCAAGACCGTCCTGGAGCGAAATGGGAGAGCCAGCGAAAGCGTCAGCCACGCGGCGCAAGCCTGCAGGCGGCGATCGCAGACCTGACTCGCGCCTGATTACGACGGGCCTCAATGAGACAGGATCGTGGAAGCGTGCCGTCGATCATTCCTGCCAGGGTCCGTTCCCGAGATATAGATAATCAGCCTTGAACTCTCCCAGTCGGGCGAGTCGGTCAATATCGAGTATCTGCAGCTGACCGCGCGCGATGGTTGCGAGCTCCTCCTCGCGCAGTCGTCGCAGCACGCGGTTGACGTGAACACTGGTCAGCCCAGCGACGTCGCCCAAATCCTGCTGCGTTAGCGGGAGATCGCACCGACCATCAGCCGCCCGTCCCACCGAGTGCATACGGTGATATGTCTCACAGATGAAATGCGCCAGGCGCCCGGCGGCGTCGAGCCTTCCATTACGGAAGATCCACTCGCGATGCACAGCCCCGTCGATCAAGGTGCTGAACCAAAGCAGGGTTGCCAGATGCGGCTGTTCTCTCATGATCACGTCAAGTTGATCATGGCGGATGTAAGCCACGGTCGCCTGCGAAATGGTTGCCACGTTATGGTCGATGTACCGTGTGGGATAACTGTGAAGATCAACGAAATCGCCGGGGACATGGTACGACAGTATTTGCCGATAACCGTCACGGGCATCCATGTAACGGCAGGCATAACCTTCGACGAGCAGCGTGCTATGCTTCAGGCGATCACCGCGATCGGCCAGCGCCGTTCGCGCCGGCACTACTTCCACTTCGCCGACTGCCGCTTCGATCGTGGTGATCTCCTCGACCGATAGCTCGTGCCTGCGTCTGCCTCGTAGAAAATCGTGAGTGTGCATCGACGACCTTTCGTTTCGCCGATGCAACGCTTCATGCTGCGACGCGATCCTCGAAGTAGCTTTTCAACTCACGTTTGAGGATCTTGCCGTTGGCATTGCGCGGCAGCATCTCGTCGCAGAAGCGGATCGCGACAGGCACCTTGAATGCGGCAAGCCGCTCGCGCACCCATGCCTGGAGCTCCGCCTCCGTCGCGGTTGCGCCGGGCGCCAGGTGCACTACGGCGGCGGGCTCTTCGCCTAGCGTGCGATGGGGAATGCCGATCAGCGCGCAATCGGTGACCGCGGGGTGATCATAAAGGACGTTCTCCACCTCGCTGGAATAGATGTTCTCGCCGCCGCGGATCACCATATCCTTGGCGCGGTCGACGATAAAGCAGAACCCCTCCTCGTCCAAGCGCGCCAGATCGCCGGTACGCACCCAACCATCCACGAAGGTGGCAGCGGTCGCCTCCGGCTTGTTCCAATACCCTTTGACGATCATCGGCCCGCGCGCCCACAGCTCCCCAATGGCACCTGTAGGCAACACCTCACCATCAGGACCGGTCACCTTCAGGTCCGCAACCGCGACAGCTGGCCCGCAGCTTTCGGGCCGGCGAAGATAATCCTCGCCGGAATGGGTGGTGACGGTTGCGGTCGTCTCCGTCATGCCCCAGCCGTTACCCGGCGCGGACTTCAGCTCTGCGGCGATCTTGCGGACCAGTTCGGGGGCGGACGGCGCGCCGCCGTAGCCGATCGTCTCCAGGCTGGAGAGATCGTAGCGGTGACGCTCGGGGTGCTCCAGCAATTGCCACGCGATCGTTGGCACGCCGCCGGTGGAGTTCACCTTTTCACGCTCGATGATCTCCATGGCGCGCACCGCATCGAATTTCCGCATGTAGATGACGGTGTGACCGGCAGCTACCGCGCCCATCAGCCCGGAAGAGAGCGCGGTTGCGTGGAACAGCGGAATAACCGTTAGCGCTACCTTCTGGCTGGGTTCGGGCAGCGGATCACCGCGGCGCAGGATCGAGCGCGCCATGGCGTAACCGGTCGACAGAATATTGGTCATGAAATTGCGGTGCGTGCCGAGCGCGCCCTTCGGCTGCCCCGTCGTGCCGCTTGTATAAAGGATCGTCGCCTCGTCCTCGGGCTGCAGCGCGACTGCCGGCAGCTCGCCGGATGGAAGATGCGGCCAATCCTGGGGAATACCGATCACGTCTTCCAGGCGCTCGGCGCCGTCCAGGGGCGTACTGGCGCGGCTCACCAGAACGCGGCCGAGGCCGACCAATTGCCCGCGCAGTGGCGCAATCCGCTCCCACCGCTCGTCGTCCGCAATCAGGATCTTCGCGCCTGAGTCCGTCAGGCCATAAGCTAGCTCCTCGCCTGTCCACCAAGCGTTGAGCGGAACCGCGATCGCGCCGAGCACCGTGGAGGCGAAGAAGGCGACAATCCACTCCGGGAGGTTGCGCATGGCGATCGCCACGCGATCCCCCTTTTGAACGCCGCCGGCGGCAAGGTTCGTCGCCAGTGCCGCAATGGCGCGGAACTGTGCGTCGTAACTGACCCGCTCATCCTCGTAGATCGTGGCGAGCCGCTCGCCATGAGTGCGGGAAAGCGCCACCAGCGCCGCCATATGCGGCGGCGCATTCTTCCATATTCGGGTCGGCACGCCCCGGATGTCCACCGTCTCCATCTCGAACTTCGCGCCCGGGGCGGTGAGCACCGCCTCCGCCTGCTTCACCGACATGGCCGGCCATGAAGCAGGCAATGGTTGCGTCGCCATGTCGAAATCTCCCCGCATTCAAAATCGCGTCACTATGCGCTCACGTTAGGATTGATTCACCGCCCGCTCAAGCGATAGGAAGAGCGCAATTCGAAGTCGGGGTATGGAGGGGCAATGAACATCGTGTCACCCGAGAAACATGGGTTTGATGGCAAGCGCCTGAGCGACATTGATACCTTCCTGAAAGAACGGTACCTCGATTCGGGCCACTTCCCGCACACGCAGCTGCTCGTGTCGCGCGATGGTGAAATCGTTCACTTTTCCTCACAGGGCGCCGCGCGGGAGGGTGGCTCCGCCGCCATCAACGAGGGCAGCATGTTCCGCATCGCCTCCATGACGAAGCCGATCACGTCGGTGGCGTTCATGATGCTGGTGGAGGAATGCAAGGTCGCGCTCGACACGCCGGTCCACCACGTCCTGCCCGAGTTCAAGAAGCTGGGCGTCTACGCCGGCGGCGGCGCCGGCGTGCCGTTCCTGACCCGGCCGACCGAAGAGCCGATGCGTATGGTCGACTTGCTGCGGCATACCTCTGGCCTCACCTATGGCTTCCAGAACCGGTCCAATATCGATGCCGCGCATCGCGAGCTGAAGCTGGAGAATTGGCACGGCAATTACGACCTCGACGGTTTCGTCGCTGAGTTGGGCAAGCTGCCGCTCGAATTCTCGCCGGGAACGAGCTGGAATTATTCAGTGTCGACTGACGTGCTCGGCGCGGTGGTGCAGCGCGTCTCGGGCATGTCGTTGCCTGACTTTTTCGAACAGCGCATTTTCAAACCGCTGGGCATGAACGACACCGGCTTCACCGTGCCGGCAGAGAAGCTCGACCGGTTGGTTGATTGCTACACGCTGATTCCCGGCAAGGGCCGCGTGATGTTCGACCGCGCCGCGGAGAGCATGTGGTCGAAGCCTTTCACCCTCGTTTCCGGGGGCGGTGGTTTGGTTTCTACCGCGCTCGATTACCAGCGCTTCTGCCAGATGTGCCTCAATGGCGGCACGCTTGATGGCGCGCGTATTCTGGGTCGCAAGACGATTGACCTGATGACGCAGAACCACCTGCCAGGCGGCGCTGATCTTTCGGCCATGTCAAAATCGCTGTTCAGTGAAACGCAAAACGCCGGCACCGGCTTTGGCCTCGGCTTCGCAGTGACGATTGACACTGCCCGCTCGATGATGCCGGGTAGCGTAGGCGAATATTATTGGGGTGGCATGTTCTCCACCGCCTTCTTCATCGATCCGGTGGAGCGGCTGACGATGGTGTTCATGACGCAGCTGTCGCCCAGCATGATCTATCCCATTCGGCGCGAGCTGAAGACGATGATCTACGCGGCGCTCAACTGACCATCCCTTTCGAGCTGGTTTGACCGGCCGCACGACCATTCTGAATCGGAGATCAACGCACAATGACATCCCCCGTCCGCTTCGAACGCCACGACGACGTTCTCGTCATCATCTCCGATTCGCCGCCCGTGAACGCCCTTGGCGCCGGCGTGCGTGACGGGCTGAAGGAAGGCGTCAGTCAGGGCATCAACGATCCCGCGGTGAAGGCGATGGTGATCCGCTGCGACGGCAAGACCTTCTTCGCCGGCGCCGACATCACCGAGTTCGGCAAGCCGCCGAAGGGCGCGTCGCTCCACGAAGTCATCGACATGATGGATTCGAGCGAAAAGCCAATCGTCGCCGCGATCCACGGCACGGCGCTTGGCGGCGGCTGTGAAGTAGCGCTCGCCTGCCATTATCGCGTGGCGGTGCCTTCGGCCGTAATGGGCCTCCCCGAGGTCAAGCTCGGTCTGCTCCCCGGCGCTGGCGGCACGCAGCGCCTGCCGCGCATCGTGGGCGTGAAGGCCGCGCTCGAGATGGTTGCGATCGGCGATCCGATCCCCGCCAAGAAGGCAGCCGAGGTCGGCCTGGTCGACCGCGTCGTCGGTGAAGACAGCCTGGAGGCGGACGCGATCGCCTTCGCCCGCGAGGTTGCCGACAAGAAGCCGATCCCGCGCGTTCGCGACAAGACGGTTGCCCCCGATCCGGAAGCGGTCGAGGAGTTCAAGAAGAAGCATGGCCGCCGCATGCGCGGCTTCGATGCGCCGGCCGCCAACATCGCCTGCGTCGTCGCCGCCAGCGAATTGCCCTTCGACGAGGGCATGAAGTTCGAGCGCGAACAGTTCATGAAGCTGATGACCGGCACCCAGTCCGCGGCGCAGCGTCACCTGTTCTTCGCCGAGCGCCAGGCCGCCAAGATCGATGACGTCGATCCCAAGACCCCGCTTCGCCCGATCAACAAGGTCGGCGTGATCGGCGCCGGCACGATGGGCGGCGGCATCTCGATGAACTTCCTGTCGGCTGGCATTGCCGTCACGATCGTCGAGATGCAGCAGGAAGCGCTCGATCGTGGCACCGGGGTGATGCGCAAGAACTACGAAGCGTCGGCTGCCAAGGGCCGGATCAAGCCCGACGCGCCGGAAAAGGCGATGGGCCTCCTCACCCCGACGCTCAGCCTAGAGGACCTCGCCGACTGCGATCTCATCATCGAGGCGGTGTATGAGAACATGGACGTCAAGAAGGAGCTGTTCACCAAGCTCGACACCATTGCGAAGCCTGGTGCCATCCTCGCGTCGAACACCAGCTACCTCAACGTCGACGAGATCGCCGCGGTGACGAAGCGTCCCGAGGACGTGGTCGGCATGCACTTCTTCTCGCCCGCCAACGTCATGCGCCTGCTCGAAGTGGTGCGCGGCGAGAAGACCGCCAAGGACGTGCTCGCCACCGTCATGGCGCTCGCCAAGAAGATCAAGAAGGTCGCCGTCGTCGCTGGCGTGTGCCACGGCTTCATCGGCAACCGCATGCTCAGCCCGCGCCAGATCGAGGCAAACAAGCTCCTCATGGAAGGCGCCACGCCGCAGCAGATCGACAAGGTCCACACCGATTTCGGCATGCCGATGGGCCCGTTCCAGATGGCCGATCTCGCCGGCGTCGACATCGGCTGGCACCGTGACCCGAGCCGGATCGAGAGCATCCGCGACGCGCTCGCCGCCGAAGGCCGCTGGGGCCAGAAGAAGGGCGCGGGCTATTACGATTACGACGAGAAGCGTAACGCCACGCCCAGCCCGCGCGCGCTCGAGATCATCGAGGAATTCCGCGCCAAGTCGAACCTGCCAAAGCGCGAGATCACCGATCAGGAGATCGTCGAACGCACGCTCTACCCGATGGTCAACGAAGGTGCGCTGATCCTCGAGGAGGGCAAGGCGCAGCGCGCCAGCGACGTGGATGTCGTCTGGATCATGGGCTATGGCTGGCCGGTCTACCGCGGCGGCCCGATGTTCTGGGCGCAGAATGAAGTCGGCCTGAAGAAGATCGTCGACGGCCTTGAAAAGCATGGCTTCAAGGTCGCCGAAAGCCTGAAGTCCGCGGCCGAGACGGGCGCCGCGCTGAAGTGACCGTATCGTGCCCCACCCTGCCCGCCGCTGCGTCGCACCGCCTCTCTTCCACAGGGAACGGCGTGGCCACGCGTGCCGGGCAGGCGGGCACAGGAGCACGCGCCGATGACTGAACGCACCGCTCTTCAAACCGCCGCCGCGGTCCGCTCCGGCGCCACCACGGCGCTAGCGGAGACTGAGGCGGCGATCGCCCGCATCGAGGAACGCGACGGTGCGCTCAACGCCGTCGTGGTGCGTGATTTCGACCGCGCCCGTGCCGCTGCTGCCGAGCTCGACGCGCGTATCGCTGATGGCTTCGACGGCCCGCTGCTCGGCGTGCCGATGACGATCAAGGAAAGCTATGACGTCGCCGGCCTGCCGACGACCTTCGGCTTTGCCGAGCATCGCGATTTCACCGCTGCGGAAGATGCCGTCACCGTTCAACGCCTGAAGGCGGCCGGCGCGATCATCCTGGGCAAGACCAACGTGCCCCCCGCTTTGTCTGATCTCCAGTCCGACAATCCGGTCTATGGCCGCACCAACAATGCCGTGAAGCCGGATCGGGTCGCGGGCGGCTCCTCCGGCGGCTCGGCCGTGGCGCTTGCCGCCGGCATGGTCCCGCTCGAATTCGGCTCCGACATCGGCGGTTCGATCCGCGTTCCCGCCGCCTTCAATGGCGTGTGGGGGCACAAGACCACCTGGGGCGTCATCCCCACCGAGGGCCATTACATGCCCGGCACGGATGGCGCGCGCACCGTTCTGTCGGTGCTCGGCCCGATGGCGCGCGACGCTGACGATCTCGAAACCGCACTCGGCATCGTCGCCGACCACCCGCTCGCCCCGGCACGCCGCCACGGCAGCAACTGGCGCTTCCTGCTCCTCACCACCCATCCGATGGCACGGGTACAGCAGTCGATCGTCGATGCACTCGAACGGGTCGCCGCGACCTTGCGGGAAACCGGCGCCATCGTGGACACCAGCAACGATCTCCTCCCCGATCTCGAACGCCAGCACGCCGGCTATTGGAAGATGCTCAACGTCGCCATGTCGCGCCGTGCACCTCGGCCGGAAGGGGAGCCCGCGCCCGAGCTCGAACCCTGGCTTCACCTCCATGACGAACAGGCGCGCAACCAGCGCCAGTGGCGTCGCCTGTTCGAAACCTATGATGCCGTAATCGCGCCCACTGTCGGCATGACGGCCTTCCCGCACGATCTCACCCCGCTCGCCACCCGCCGCCTCTCGATCGACGGCGAGGATACGCAGTTCTTCCACCAGTTCGCCTTTCCCGGCCTTGCCACCTTCCCGATGCTGCCAGCCACCAGCGTGCCGATCGGCAAGGACGCGGACGGGCTGCCGATCGGCGTGCAGGTGATCGCCGACCTCTACGCCGATCGCACCGCCATTGCGGCGGCCCGAGACATCCACGATGCTGCGGGAGGCGCGCAATGACCGTCGGACGCATCCTCTTCACCAAGTTCGTCGTGGAGGATCTGCCGCGCGCCCTCGCCTTCTACGGTGAGGCATTCGGCTTCACGGAACGCAGGCGGATCGCGCTACCGGGCCTGGAGGAGGTGCTGATCGGCCTTGCCGACGATTCCTTCACCCTCGTCCTCTATCATCACACCGATGACCGCGCCCTCGTGCGCGGGGACAATCACGGGCCGCTCGGCCTCTCGACCCGCGACATCCAGGCCGCCTGGGATCGCGCGATCGCCGCCGGCGCCACATCCGTTCGCCCGCCGGAGGATCTCCCCGGCATGCGCATCGCCTTCCTCGATGATCCGGAAGGCCACACCATCGAACTCATCCAATATCTGCGCGAGAATACCCGCGAAGGAGCAAGCGAATGACCGATCTTGATCAGTTCCGCGCCGAGACGCGCGCGTGGCTCGAGGCGAATTGCCCGCCCGAGATGCGCGAGCCGATCCGCAGCGAAAAAGACAGCGTCTGGGGTGGCCGCGACCAGAGCGCTATGACCCCGGCGCAGAAGCAGTGGATGGACGCCATGGGCGCCAAGGGCTGGACCGTGCCCGATTGGCCCAAGGAATATGGCGGCGGCGGGCTCTCGGCGGCCGAAACCAAGATCCTGCGTGAGGAAATGGCGAAGCTGCGGTGCCGCAACCCGCTCTCCTCGTTCGGCATCTCGATGCTCGGGCCGGCGCTGCTGAAATACGGCACCGAGGAGCAGAAGAAGGATCATCTGCCCAAGATCGCACGCGGCGAGATCCGCTGGTGCCAAGGCTATTCGGAGCCGAACGCCGGCTCTGATCTTGCCAGCCTCGCCACTTCGGCCGAGGACAAGGGCGATCACTTCCTGATCAACGGCCAAAAGGTTTGGACCAGCTACGCGAACTACGCGGACTGGATCTTCTGCCTCGTGCGCACCGATAAGACGAACAAACACAATGGCATCAGCTTCGTCCTGTTCGACATGCAGACGCCGGGCGTCTCGACCAAGCCGATCCTGTTGATCAGCGGTTATTCGCCGTTCTGCGAAACGTTCTTCGATAATGTGAAGGTGCCGAAAGAAAACCTCGTCGGTGAGCTCAACAAGGGCTGGGACGTCGCCAAGTACCTGCTCGGCCATGAGCGTGAGATGATCTCGAACATGGGCCTTGGCGGCGGCGGCAAGAACCCGCTGATCGAGGGCGCCATCGCCACCATCGGCCTCGACCATGACGGCCGCCTCGCTGATCCGCTTCTCCGCGCCAAGATCGCGGAATTCGAGGTTCGCTCAAAGGCGTTCGCGGCCCAGTCCGAACGCTTCATTGACGAGTTGAAGGCCGGCCGTGCGCACCCCGCCCAACCGTCGATGATGAAATACTATGGCACGGAGCTGAACAAGGCTCGCCACGAACTGCTGATGGCCTCGGGCGGGTCGGACAATCTGGAGTGGGAGAGCGAGCGGTCGCGCGGCGGCGCGCCGGCACGCGACTGGCTGCGGACCAAAGCGAACTCGATCGAAGGCGGCACCAGCGAGGTGCAGCTCAACATCATCTCGAAGCGCATCCTGGAGCTTCCGGGCGCGTGATCGGGTCGCCCCTCCCCACACGGGGAGGGCACGCTCACCAGACCATCTAAGGGAAGGGGCGGCCCGGCCGTAGGCGCCAGCCGCCCCTTCCCACCTCCTCCGGCGCGAACCCGTGCCGGGGCGTAAAAGGGACCAATGATGCCTCTTTTCCTGAACGAAGATCAGACCATGCTGCGCGATACCGCGCGCGATTTCGTCGCCGACGCCGCCCCTGTCAGCCACATGCGCAAGCTGCGCGATGACAAGGACCAGACCGGCTTCTCACGCGACCTGTGGAAGCAGTTCGCCGACATGGGCTTCACCGGCATACTGATTGGCGAAGATCAGGGCGGGCTCGGCCTCGGCCATGTCGAAGCCGGGATCGTGCTGGAGGAAATCGGCCGCAACCTTTCCCCATCGCCATTCCTGCAGACCGCCGTCGCCGCGGTTGAGGCGATGAAGGGCACGCCGCATGCGGAGCGCTGGTTCCCCGGCATCGTCGCCGGCGAAACCGTCGCTGCGCTCGCGATCGATGAGGGCGCCAAGTTCCGCAACAGCGTCGGCATGAAAGCCGAGCGCGCCGGCAACGGCTTTAAGCTCACTGGCGCCAAGCAGTTCGTCCAGCACGGCCATGTCGCGGACGTCCTCATCGTTGCCGCCCGCACGGCGGGCTCGGCGGACGACGAGAACGGCGTCACGCTGTTTGCCGTGCCCAAGGATGCCGCGGGCATGACTGCCACTGCTGAGCGCCTGACCGACGCCAGCCTTGCTGCCCGTATCGAGTTCGACGGCGTCGAGGTCGATGCCGATGCGGTGATCGGTGAGGTCGACGCGGGCCGCACCCCCCTCGCCCGCCTGCTCCGCGCCAGCCAGGCGGGCGCCGCCGCCGAGATGCTCGGGGTTGGCACCGGCGCGATGGATATGACCGTCAATTACCTCAAGGAGCGCAAGCAGTTCGGTACGCTGATCGGCACCTTCCAGGCGCTGCAGCACCGCGCATCGCACCTTTACAGCGAAATGGAAGTGGCGCGCGCGGCCGTGCTGAAGGCGCAGCAGCTGCTCGACGCCAGTGACGAGAAGGCGGATACCGCGGTCTCGGTCGCGAAGGCGATGACCGGGCTCGCGACGATGCTCAGCGTGCAGGAAGGCATCCAGATGCACGGCGGCATCGGCATGACCGACGAATATGACATCGGCTTCTACATGAAGCGTCAGCGCGTGCTCGCCGAGCTGTTCGGCGACGCGAACTTCCATGCCGATCGTCTCGCACGCGCGGCCGGTTACTGACCTCATATCGCGCCCCTGCCAACCGCAGGGGCGCACCTATTTACAGCGCATCGCGAGCGCCCGTGGGTTGCCGCTGGCGCGGGAGCACCAATGACCGACACACCCAGCCCCGAAGCCCTTGCCGCTGATCTCGTCGATCTCCTGGACGTGGAAGAAATCGACACCGATCTGTACCGCGGGCGCCGTTCAAAGGGTGGTGTCGGCCGCGTATTCGGCGGGCAGGTGATCGCGCAAGCGCTACAGGCCGCCCAGCGCTCCACCGACGAACCGAAGATCGCCCATTCGCTTCACGCCTATTTCATGCGGCCGGGAGACGAGGATTTTCCCATCATCTACCGCGTGGTGCGCGACTTCGAAGGGCGCAGCTTCGCCACCCGCCGGGTGATCGCAATGCAACGAGGCGCGCCGATCCTAAATCTCGCTTGCTCGCTGCAGACGCCGGAGGAGGGCTTCCACCACCAGGATCAGATGCCCGACGTGCCGGCGCCGGAATCGCTACCGACCGAGGCTGAGCTGCGCGCCAAGGACGCGGTCCATTTGCCGGAACGGCAGCGCCGCATGGTCACGCGGCCGCGCCCGATCGAGATCCGGCCGGTTTATCCCCGCAAGTGGTTCAATCCCACCCCAACTGATCCGATCCAGCACAGCTGGTTCCGTGTTGTTGCACCGATCGGTGATGACGCGGCCATGCACCGCGCGATCCTGTCCTACGCGTCTGACATGGCCCTGCTGGGCACGTGCATGCTGCCGCACGGTGTCAACTGGACGACGCCCGGCTTTCAAAGCGCGAGCCTCGACCACTCCATCTGGCTGCACGAACCGTTCCGCGCGGACGAATGGCTGCTTTATGCCACTCACAGCCCGTGGGCCGGTCACGCGCGCGGCATGAACCACGGCAAGATCTTCACCCAGGACGGACGGCTCGTCGCGAGCGTCGCGCAGGAAGGGTTGATCCGACAGCGTCGACCGAGGGACTGATCTGGCCAGCCTGCAGTTGCGCAGGGCATATTCCGGGCATCACTCTGCTGCGCTCGTCACTACCCCTTCTGTTTGGACCTGTTTATGACCCTTGCTCGCCGTGATTTTCTCGCCGGCACCGCGGCCGTTGCCGCCACTACCGTGCTCCCGGTGCGCGCTGCCACCAGTGCGGACAGCAAGGCGCTGGCCCTGCTACAACAACACGCCGAGGCGCTGCTGAAGGAGTATCCGGAAGGCGCCGCCTACCTCGGGTTGGATGAGGGAAAACGCACAGGGCTCAAGGCGCAGCTGACCGATCGGAGCGCTGCTGCCGAGGCAGCACGGCGCGCCGCCGCGACACGGCGGCTGGCCGAACTCACCCGTATCGACCAGACGGCGCTATCTCCGGCCGTTGCGGTCCATGTCGAAACAGTGGTGGCGGCGCACCAGATTGGCGTCGAGGGTTGGCGGCGCATGCCCGTCGGCGACATGGCGTTCCTGTCGAACAACAATTATCGCTCGACGCCTTATGTCGTGACGCAGGGGAATGGCGCCTTTGTCGACACGCCCGACCTTCTCGAGAACAAACACCAGGTGGCGAGCCGCGCCGATGCAGAGGCGTATCTCGCAAGGTTGAACGCTTATGCAAAACAGCTGCGTGACGAGACCGAACGCGTTCGGGCTGACGCGGCAGCTGGAGTGCTGCTTCCGGCACCGTTCAACGAGATAACGGTTGCGCAATTGCGCGCCGGTGCAGCGCAGCCGGCGGATGATCAGGGCATGATCCACACCTTTGCGCAAAAGGTGAAAGCGGCTGGGCTGAGCGGAGACTGGCACGCGCGCGCCACTGCCATCGTCGACAAGAGCATCACGCCCGCGCTTGTCGCGCAGGCCGATGCGTTGGCGGCGCTCCGTCCCCGCGCGCCCGAACAAGGCGGCATGTGGACAATGCCCGACGCGGCGGAACGGTACGCTTGGCTGGCCGAGGCAAGCACCACGACCAAGCGGACGCCGGATGAAATCCACAACTCCGGGCTCGAGCAATGCCGTGCCTATGCGGCAGAGCTCGATCCTTTGCTGCGAGCGCAAGGCCTGAGCGCAGGTACACCGGGCGAGCGGCTGGCGCAGCTCGGCAAGCGCCCCGACCTGCTGTTTGCCAACACTGATGCCGGGCGTGCCGAGCTGCTCGAATATCTCAACAGCGTGGTAGCGCGCCTGCGCCCGCGGCTGCCGCAAGCATTCGGCAAGCTGGTGCGCGGCAATCTGGTGATCAAGCGCGTGCCGCCAGCGATCCAGAACGGCGCGCCAAATGGCTATGCGGGACCGGGTGCCTTGGATGGCTCCACCCCCGGCATCTATTACATCAACCTGCGCGATACCGCGAACTGGCCCCGGTTCGAGTTGGCGACGCTGACGTTCCACGAAGGTATTCCCGGCCACATCTGGCAAGGCGAATATACGTTCGATCTGCCGCTGGTGCGCACGCTCCTCGGCTTCAACGCCTATTCCGAAGGATGGGGCTTGTACGCCGAACAAATCGGGGCGGAACTCGGCTATTACGAAGACGATCCGCTCGGCCGCATCGGCTATCTGCAATCCATGAACTTCCGCGCCGCGCGGCTGGTGGTGGATACCGGGCTCCATCACAAGCGCTGGACGGTGGATCAGGCGGTGCGCTGGCTGATGGCGGCCACCGGCTACACCGAAAGCCGCGCCCGATCGGAGATCAATCGCTATTGCATCTGGCCCGGTCAGGCGCTCGGCTACAAGACCGGGCATAACGAGATCAACCGCCTGCGCGAAGACGCCAAGACGCGGCTGGGCAGCCGCTTTGATGTTCGTGGCTTCAACGACACCGTGGTGCAGGCCGGCGGCATGCCGCTGGGCGTTTTGGCGAAGGTGGTGGATCGCTGGGTCAGCGCGCAACGGGTCTGATGGCGCGTGGCGGCGTGCCGGCGCTGTGGAACGCCGGCCGCCGCGCTGCACCGCCTCCGGGCGGGGCGTTACCGCGCCCGCCGGACCGCGGCCGCCGACTGCCCGGGATCAGGCGCTGGTGCGGCCGTATTCCTGCTTGGTCACGGGATGGCTGGAGGATAGGCCACCATCCACGGCAATCGCCTGACCATTGACGTAGCTTGCGTCGTCGGAGGCGAGGAACAGCGCCACCCGCGCCAGCTCCTCCGGCTGGGCGCCACGCCGCAACGGATTGAGGCGCCCGACGCGGTCCATCTTGCCGGCGTCGCGGGCGTAATCGAACACCTGCTTCGTCATGCCCGTTTCCGTCAGCCCCGGGCAGATCGCATTCACGCGCACGTTGGAGCCGGAAAGCTGCTGGGCGGAAACCTGCGCCAGATTGATGACGCCAGCCTTGGACGCCGAATAGGCCGGCGATCCCGCACCCGAGCGGATGCCTGCCACACTTGCCGTGAGGATGATGGCGCCCTGCCCACGCTCGGCAATCCGCGGCGCGGCGTGCTTCACCGCCAGGAACGGGCCGATCACGTTCACGCGCAGCACCTCGGTGATGAGCGCAACATCGGTATCAAAGATGTTCGCCATGCCGCCCGAAATGCCTGCATTGGCGAACATGATGTCGAGACCACCGAACTTGTCGCACGCCAGCGCGACGGTGCGGACGACATCCTCCTCGCTTCCCGCGTCCATCTCGATCGCGTGTGCTACGCCGCCCGCGGTGCGGATCGCCTCCGCGGTTTCCTCCGCACCCTTCCTGTCGGCGGCGATTACCTGGCCGCCCTCGGCCGCGAAGAGCGTCGCAGCGGCGCGACCGATGCCGGAGCCAGCACCGGTGACGATGATCGATTTGTCGGTGAATCTAGCCATCATACACTCCGTTCGCCCGCCGCGTGGGCCGGGCTGTCTTGTCGCTTTTTCCAAGGAACGTGTCCGGACAACCGGACCCGCCGCCGAGATCAGATCGTCACGCCGCCATCGATGACCATCGTTTGCCCCGTCATGAAGCCGCTCGCACGCGACGCCAGAAAGACGACAGCGCCCGCAATCTCCTCCGGCTCGCCGATACGGCGCAGCGGCGTCGTGCTGTTGCGCTCGGCCACGGCGTCTTCGTCTTCCCACAAGGCCTTGGCGAAATCGGTCTTGATCAGACCCGGCGCGATGCAGTTCACCCGGATGCCGTGCTTGCCGTACTCGTGCGCCAGATTGCGCGCGAGCTGCATGTCCGCGGCCTTGGAGATGCAATAGGCGCCGATCACCGTTGATCCGCGCAGGCCGCCGATCGACGATACAATGATGATGGACCCGCCCTCTTCACCTTTGGCGCCGCGCTCCTTCATCTCGGGCGCGACCATGGTGATCAGCCAATGGTTCGACAGGATGTTGTTGTCGAGGATCTTTCGGAATTGCTCATCCGCAATCCCTTCCTGCGGGCCGTAATAAGGGTTGGACGCAGCGTTGCACACGAGGCAGTCGATACGGCCGAATTCGCGGCGGCTTTGGTCAACCAGATGCTGCAACGCCGCCTTGTCGGAGATGTTGGCGGCGATGGCTACTGCCGTACCCGCGCCGAACCGCTCGTTGATTTCGCTGACCACCGCATCACAGGCATCCTGTTTGCGGCTGGAGATCACCACCTTGGCGCCCTGCTCGGCACAGGCGATCGCGCTGGCCTTGCCGATCCCGCGCGACGAGCCGGTGATGACGACGACTTTGCCGGTCAGATCGAACAATGACATCTTTAGCTCTCCCGCTTGCCCGAATGAGGCCGGAGCGAGGAGCAGTTACGATGCCGCTCGCTCCAGTCTGATCTCCGCTATCCTCCCCCTCACAGCCGAGAGGGACACCTTGCTTACGCCCCGGCCTTCACCGCGAAATCCCACGCCGCATCCGCCAGCAGCGGCACGCGCGCGCTGGTCGCTTCCGCATTGGCGCTCGACGCCGTGCCGATCAGGAAACGCTTGCGAATGCCCTGAACGATCGAGGCGAGGCGGAACAGATTGAACGCCAGCAACCAGTTCAGATCCGGCAATCCGTCGCGCCCCGTCTTCTCGCAATAGCGCGCGACCACTTCGTCCACCGTCGGGATGCCCGTCTCCGGCCCAGTCAGCCCCATCACCCCCGAGCGGCCCTCGGGCTGCGTCACCCAGCTGATAAGAAAATAGCTGAGATCAGCCAGCGGATCGCCCGTCGTGCACAGCTCCCAATCGAGCACCGCGGCAACGCGCGGTTCGAGCCCAGGCGCGAACTTCATGTTGTCGCAGCGATAATCGCCGTGGACGATGGCGGTGCGTGTTTGCTCGGGAATGGTCCTGGGCAGCCATTCGATCAGCCGCTCCATGGCCGGCATATGCTCGGTCTCGGCGCCGCGATATTGCTTCGTCCAGCGGCTCACTTGCCGCTCGAAATAATTGCCGGGGCGCCCGAAATCGCCGAGGCCGATCGCCTCGTGATCCACGTTGTGCAGCGCCGCCAGGGTATCGATCATCGCATGGTAATGGTCGCGCCGCTGCTCGACGGTCATGCCGGGAAAGGCACCGTCCCAGATCGTGCGGCCCTCGACCATCTCCATAACGTAAAAGGCGGAACCGATGACGCTGTCATCCTCACACAGGCCGTACTGGCGCGGCGCAGGAAAACCCGTGCCGTTGAGCGCCTTCATCACGCGATACTCGCGATCGACCTGATGCGCGGAGGGCAAGAGCTCCCCCATCGGCTTGCGCCGCAGAACGTAGTTCCGCCCTGGCGTCATCAGCTTGTACGTCGGGTTGGATTGCCCCCCGGCGAACTTCGCATACGTCAGCGGCCCGGCGAAATCGGGTACGTTCGCCTGCATCCAGGCCGACAAGCGATCGATATCCAGCCGATCGCGCTCACTGATCTCGGCCTGAAGGCCGCTATCTTCCGCCGCCGCCATGCTCATTGATCGAACACAATCACGCTGCGCGTCGCATCGCCCTTGCGCAATTCGTCGAACGCATCGTTGATCTTCGCGAGCGGCAGGCGCTCGGCAATGATCGTGTCGAGATCCAGCAGCCCGCGCATGTAGAAATCGACGAGGCGCGGGATGTCGACCGGGAAACGGTTCGACCCCATGATCCCGCCCTGCAGCTTCTTGCCCGAGAGCAGTTCCATCGCGCTGAGGCCGACCTTCTGATCGAGCGGCATCATGCCGAGGATCGTCGCGGTGCCGCCGCGGCGGAGCACGTCAACCGTGGTCTGCGCAGACTGCGCCCGACCGACCGCCTCGATCGCGTGGTGAACGCCGCCTTTGGTCAGTTCCACCACCTCACCGACAACGCCGTCCTTCATCGCGTCGAACGTGTGCGTCGCGCCCAGCTTTTCGGCGACGGCGCGCTTCTCCGCCACGGGATCAAGCGCGATGATCTTGCCCGCGCCTGCGATCTTTGCCGCGTTCACCGCGGCGAGGCCGATGCCGCCGCATCCGACCACGCACACGGTTTCGCCCGGCGTCACGTCCGTGGTGTTGAACACCGCGCCCGCGCCGGTCGTAACCGCACAGCCGATCAGCGCCGCGCGGTCCAAAGGCATTTCCGGGTCGATGGCCACGCAGGCATGCTCGTGGACCAGCATCATCTCGGCATAAGCCGACAGGTTCAGCATCTGGTTCACATTGTCGCCATTGGCCATCTTCAGCCGAGGCTCGGCCTTCGGCGAACGCCGCGTCTCACTGCTGATGCACAGGAACATCCGGCCGGTGATGCAGAACTCGCAATGGCCACAGAAGGCGCTGAGGCATGTAACGACAGCGTCGCCGACCTTTACCGTGCGCACCTCGTCACCCACGGCCTCGACGATGCCCGCTGCTTCATGGCCCGGAATCGCGGGCAGCGGATGCGGATAGGCGCCATCGACGAAGTGCAGGTCTGACCGGCAGACGCCGCACGCCACGGTGCGGATCAGCACCTCATGCGGGCCCGGCTTGGAAACGACCACGTCCTCGATCTGGAGCGGCGCCTTGGTTTCGAAAAGAACTGCGGCTTTCATTCTTCTTCCAATCTTTGACCGTCATCCCAGCGGCGCTGGATCGCGCGCCCACCAAGGGCCTCTCAACAGGTACCACCGGACACGCTGCGTCCGTCGTCGCGCTGGCCTTGATCCGGGGACCCGCTTCGCCGCACTCCCGCGAGGGGAAGCGGACCCCGGCTCAAGTCAGCTGTGCAAGGGAGAGCTCAGCGCGAAACGCCGATGTCCCCGCTCGAGATTTCCGGACCACGGGGGGCGCCGCGATCATTGGCGATCTCGGCCTTCCAGTCACCGTATTTGCCGAACTCGTTACGCGCGATCGCACGGGCGTGAACCTCGTCCGGGCCGTCGGCGAGCCGCAGCGTGCGCTGCGAGGCCCAGGCATGCGCCAGGCCGTAGTCTTCCGCCACGCCGCCGCCGCCATGAGCCTGCACCGCGTCGTCGAGGATGCGCAGCGCCATGTTGGGCGCGAACACCTTGATCATTGCGATTTCCTGGCTGGCGGCCTTGTTTCCGGCCGCATCCATCGTCTGCGCCGCCTTGAGGCAGAGAAGACGCGTCATCTCGATTTCGATCCGGGCCTGCGCGACGCGCTGCTCCCATACCGAATGGTCGGAAATACGCTTGCCGAACGCGACGCGAGACAGAAGGCGCTTCGCCATCTTCTCAAGGCCCACCTCCGCGACGCCGATCGTGCGCATGCAATGGTGGATGCGACCCGGCCCGAGCCGGCCCTGCGCGATCTCGAACCCGCGGCCCTCGCCCAGGATCACGTTCTCGACCGGCACGCGAACGTTGGTGAAGCTCACCTCGCCATGGCCGTGCGGCGCATGGTCATAGCCATATACCGAGAGCATGCGCTCGATCTTGATCCCCGGCGTGTCCATCGGCACCAGGACCTGGCTCTGCTGGCTGTGGCGTGAGCCCTCGAAGCTCGTCTTGCCCATCAGGATGCCGATCTTGCAACGCGGATCGCCCACGCCCGACGACCACCATTTCACACCGTTGATCACATAATGATCGCCGTCGCGCTCAATACGGGTCTCGATGTTCGTCGCGTCGGACGACGCAACTGCGGGCTCCGTCATGAGAAAGACCGAGCGGATTTCGCCATTCATCAGCGGCCGCAGCCACTTTTCCTTCTGCTCCAGCGTGCCGTAGCGGTGCAGCACTTCCATGTTGCCCGTGTCAGGCGCGGAGCAGTTGAAGCACTCGCTTGCCCAGCCGATCTTGCCCATCTCCTCGGCGCACAAAGCATATTCGAGGTTGGTGAGCTGAGTGCCTTCGAACTCGAACGTCTCGTCGACATGCTGCTGGCCGGAATGCGGCGGCATGAAGAAGTTCCACAGACCGGCGGCCTTGGCCTTGGCCTTCACTTCCTCGATCACCGGGATGACCTTCCAGCGGTCGCCCTGGTGGGCCTGCTCGTGATATTCGGCCTGGCGCGGCGCGATCTCCGCGTCGATGAAGGCCTTCACGCGATCCCGAAAATAGGTCTCGCGCTCGGTCAAAGTGAAGTCCATCGCATCCCTCCGCTTCGCTGTTTGGCCAAAGCTGTAAAGCGTACCGCATCTTCGGACAAGCGTTCGAATCAGCGTGGGACGCCTTCGAGAACGCGTTGATGACGGTCATGGAAAAAGGGACTGGTCGTTCGAAAATTCGGTGCTACGATCAATCGGATGCAGGCTCGGGGGGAACCGGGCGGCGATGGAGAGGAGATCGGCACGCGCCGCTTTCGGGCGAAGCGCGAGGCCATCCTCGCCGCAGCTGCCGACGCGATCAACGAACAGAGCGCAAAGGGAATGACCTTTGCGGATGTGGCGCGGCGCGTGGGGCTGAACACCACCAGCGTTACCTATTACTTCAAGCGCAAGGAAGACCTCGCGGCGGCCGCCTTCGAGCACACGCTCGATTATCTGCTGGTCATGCTTGACACCGCGATGGAGGCCGACACACCGGAGGCGCGGGTCGAACGCTATCTGGCGCTCAACATGGCGCGGCTTGCCCGCGTGCAGCGCGGCGAGGAGCGGCAGATCGCCGGCTTGTCCGATCTTCGCGCAATGGAGGATCCGGTTCGAGGGCGCCTCATGGCGGGGTGGCGCGAAGTGTTTCGACGGGCGCGCGGTCTCTGGGGGCCGACGACGTCCCGGGCGCAGACGGATCTCAACGGTGCCCGCGCGCATGTGCTGATGGAGAACACCTTCTGGCTTCCTGTCTGGCTCAACCGCTACGACATGGACCAGTTGCCGCGGGTGGAAGCGCGCGTGATGGACGTGTTTCGGCACGGCCTTGCAGCCGGCTCCGCGCAGTGGGCACCCGACCCGCTCGCCCTGCCACAGGACTCGGTGGAGGGGCGCGATGCCTTTCTCCATGCCGCCACGCGCCTGATCAACGAGCTGGGCTACCGGGGAGCATCCGTCCAACGGATCGCCAGCGAACTCAACGTCACTAAAGGCAGCTTCTACCACCATCTCGACGCGAAGGACGATCTCGTGATCGCCTGCTATCGTCGCAGCTTTGACACCATTTCCGCCGCACAACGGCTGGCAGACGATGCCGGGGGAACGCATTGGGAGCGGCTTTGCGCCATGTTCGTGACGCTGCTCGAAGTGCAATTCTCCCAGACCGGGCCGCTCTTGCGCACTACCGCGCTCAGCGGGCTACCCATGTCGGTTCGCGCCACCATGGTTGACCGCTCGAACCGTATCGCCCGCCGCTTCGCGGGCACGATATCCGACGGGATCGCCGAGGGCACGGTTCGGGCAGTTGATCCGCTGGTCGCCAGTCAGCTGGTGATGGCTTTCCTGAATGCCGCTTTTGACATGCGGAAATGGGCCTGGGCCATGCCACGCGAGCGCGCCGTTGCGCTATACGCCTCCACCCTTGCCTTCGGCATGTTCGACGATCGCGTGATCACCCATCAATTCGAGTAACTGCGAACCCAGCTGGCGCGCTAGCCGGGAGGCGCCTGGTGATTGCCGACGTACGCCCCAAACGAGCGCTGACTTAGCGGTTCGCGCATCACGGTGCGCGCAACCTAGCATCTCTGATATGCAAACTCCGGAGCGCGCAGCGCTCCGGAGATCACAAGGCACTTACGCGGGCAGCGGGATCACTCAGGCAGCAGCCGCCGCCTCCTGCCGCTTCATCAGGACACCAGCGCGCCAGTAATGGAAAATGCCCCAGGGCGTCAGCATGGCAACGGAGAACATCGCCCAACGCAGCGACTCATCTCCATAAGTCGGCTTCAGCGCGTCACTGATCTGCCCGACCACGAACGGCCCGAGACCGAGACCTAAGAGGCTGGTCGCCAACAGCGTAAGCGCCGCCCAGGTGGCGCGAAGCCGCAAGGGTGCGAGGTGCTGGATCATCGCGTACGTCGGGCCAATGTAAGCGCCGGCGAAGATCGACGCCACGAAGTAGCTGCTGATGGCGAGCCAGAGGTTGTCGAGGAAATAGAAACCGAGCGCAAAGGGGAAGGCGAGGACCTTCATCACCACCACGACGTAGCTTTGCGCGTAAACGCCTTTATTCCTCGCTGCCCGATCGCAGAGCCAACCACCGAGCATCGCCGAGAAGCCCGCAACGAAGGCGGCCGGGAGCGCGACATATTTGGAGACGTCCAGCATGGACATGCCGAGCGAGCGCTGCATGTAGCTTGGGCCCCACCCCGTGACGGCATAGCCGACCAGCGAGGTGATCGTGATCGCTGCGACGAGGTGGAAGGCCGCGCGGTTGTGCCACAGCGACATGATGCCCTTCCAGAGCCCCATCGCGGGTGCATCAGCCGGCGCCGCGGGCGCCTTCCCGTCCGAGAGCCCGCGACGCGGCTCGACGACGAACAGCTTCATGATGACCGCAAGCGCAATGCCCGGCAGACCGACAACCATCATCGCGACGCGCCAGCCATAGGAATGCGCCACGAAGCCGCCGATCACGATGCCGAGCCCACCCCCAAGCAGCACGCCGAGCGAATAGATCGCCATAGCGCTTGCGCGCTTCTCCGGGGGATACAGATCTGCGATGATTGACTGGCTCGGCGGACCGAAGCCCGCCTCACCAATGCCAACGCCGATACGCGCGAACATGAGGTGGGTGAAATTCTGCGCCAATCCGCAGAGCGCCGTCATGGCGCTCCAGAAAGCAAGGCTGATGGCGATGATGTTGCTGCGGCTGGAGCGATCCGCCAATCGCGCGATGGGGAGCCCGAGGGTGGCGTAGAACAGCGCGAAAACGAGGCCAGAGAGCAGCCCCAATTGGGTGTCCGAGAGCTGCAGGTCCGCCTTGATCGCCTCCAACAGGATCGCGAGGATCTGACGATCCATGAAGCTGAAGAAATAGGCGATCGTCAGCAATGCCAGCGTCCAGCCCCTCCTTCGGATAGCCCGCGCGTCGCGCTCGTCGTGCGACAACGTGGTGCTGGCATCCATGTTTTTCTCCTATCTTTGACGCTTTTGCGGCGGCTTAACCAAGCCGCCGCAACAAGTCAGCCTGACATTCCAGCGGCAATGTTTCGACATGAACACTGCCGCCGTCGCCTTTAGAACCGCTGCGATACCGCGGCCTTCAGCGTAAAGCCAAGCGGGGACGCAGTGAAGGCATCATAATTGGGGTCCAGCCGCGCGAACGGCGGATCCCGATCCAGGATATTCACGGCCGCCAGCGTGAAGGTCGTACCGCTGTCCAGTGCCAAGCGGTACGTCGCGTCAAAGGTGCGCCAGGAACCGATCTCCTTGCCCCGCGTCAGTGCCGCGCCACCAAGCGCGCCCAGGTTCGGGCCGAAGATCGCAGCGCCGCGCTGGTCGGTGTAGCCGTCCACATAGTTGAATTGCAGCCGCAGCGAGTGCGGGCCGCTATCGCCCTGGACGTACCAGTTTCCGCGCCACTGCGGGACGGGATAGGACGTCGTCTGGAAGTTGAGCTTGCCCACAGCGTCAAAGGCAGGCTGAACCAGCACGCCCTCCACGATCAAGTCGTCGATCTTGTAATCGATGACGTAAGTGGCCGCGCCGCCAACCTGAACGTTCACCGGGCCAAGCTCGCCGCGATAGCTCGCCGTGAAGTCGAGACCCGATGTTTTCACGTCCGCGCTGTTGAATATCTGCGCGCGCAGGCGGCTGACATTGTTGATGCCGCAGCCAGCAGCGTTGAACGTAAAGCGCGATTGCAGCGCGGCGAAGGCCGGATTGCCGCAATTGGCGACGCCTGATGCACCAAACAGCGCAGTGGTAAGGCCCGACACCGGCTCGGATTCAATCGGACCCGCAAAGTCGTAGCGCCAATAGTCCAGGCTGGCGTTGAAGGGACCACTGTCGATCAGCACGCCGGCATTGTACGTGGTGGCACTTTCCGGCTTCAGGTTGGGATCGCCGAACACCTCAACCGCGCGGAACCCTGTTCCGATCACCTGTAGCGACACCACCGAGCCAGAGAGGTTCTGCGGCGGCGGGCCGCGAAAGCTGGTGCCGACACCGCCGCGCAGTCCCAGCCAATCGGTCAGTTCCACCTTGAGGCGGGCTTGCGGATCGAAGGTGGACCCGACCGCGCCGCGATAATCCTCGTAACGCGCTGACAGCTGGAGATTGACGGCGTTGATGATCGGCACCTGAAGCTCGGCGAACAGCGCATAGACATCTGCGTCCGCGTCTTGCGCCGGGTTCGTGCCCAGGAAACCAAGCGCCCCGGTCTGGGGATTACAGGTCGCATTGGGGTTCAGCGGCGTTCCCGGGCAAGGAGTGACGGCGATGTTCGCATCCGCATTCAGGCGACGCTGGAACGTGTTCTTGCGGTACTGGCCACCAACGGCAAACCCGATGTCACGATCCGCCCAAAGGCGAATCCCGGTACGGCCCGACAACGCAACGTCACCCACATATTGCTGCGTCCGCAACTGCGTGTTGGGCGTCCGGAAGAACAGATCAATGGTAGAATTGTCGTTGATCAGCCCTCCCCCGGGCGTGAGGTTGAAGCCCGCCGGGTTGCGCGTTCCCGCAAAGTTCGGATTGGCGACACTCGTGATCGCATTGGCCGAAATGGCCGTAGAGAACGGATTGAAGTACGTACAACCGTTCGTTCCGGCCAGGCCCGCGAGCTGCGCCGCGCTCAGCCCGGCACGAGAGGCGGTGCTGGCATATGCGCAATTTGGCCCCCCGAAACCGGCAAGAGCGTTCTGCAGCAAATCGCCGAACGCGTCAGTGCCGTCGTAATCGCGATGATATTGGCTGAAGGTGAAGCCGGTGGAGAAATCGATGTCGCTGGTGACGCGGATGTTGAGATCAGCGGTGAAGCGAAACGCCTCCGTATCGCGCTTCGAAACCGCCGACCCACGGTCGTTGCTTCCATTCTGGAACAACGGGTTACCCCCGTTCAGGAACGGCCGGAACAGTACCGGTAGGCCTGCGGCACTGTCCAACGCCCCGGCGGCATTGCGGCTGCAGCCAGCTTGTGCACCGTAGAGGGCGCAATAATCACGCAAAGCGGGCGCATAGCCCGGAATCACGAACAGCGAATTATTGCCAAACGCCGCATTGGTGGAGGGCGGCAGCGTAGGAAGGTAGCTGGGCGAGCTTGTAACGCGCGTGTTGGTAAAGGCGAATAATCCGGTGAAGCGCACCGACGCATTGTCAGCTACGTCATATTCGCTTTCGACATAGGCCTGGAAGCGCTCTTCCGGCTCCACGAGATTATCGAACGCGCCGAATTGGGTGAAGCAACGATCCGTGTTTGACCCCGGCGCGCTTCGAAAACCACCCAGCCCCTGACAACCCAGGTCCGTGGTGAGATTGATGCCCCCAACGGTGCCGTTGAAGTCGAAATTGCCGGGGCTACCGCCGCCGGTCCAGGCTCCCTGCGGGTTTTCGGTGTAAGGCCGTACCGCGAAATCGCGATCGGTAAAGCGCAGCTCCGAGCGGCGCTGGTAGCCGACCGACGCGAACATCCGAAAGTCGTCCTGCTTATGCCCGAAAGAGGCGGCGCCGCCGTAATCACCCTTGGATCCCTGGATCCAACGGTAATCGCCGGATACCAGAAATCCTTCCTGGTCCGTCCGGGTGATGAAGTTGACCACGCCCGCGATCGCATCCGAACCGTACGTCGCGGCAGCGCCGTCTTTCAGAATCTCGATGCGGCCGATGGCCGCGGCGGGAAACATGTTCACGTCGACAATCGGAATACCAAGGCCCGACGGCACCATGCGCTTGCCGTTCAGCAGCACCAGCGTACGCTGCGGTCCAAGGCCGCGAAGGTTGACCGAAGCGACACCCTCCGACCCCTGCGCGCGATTGTCGAACTGATTGGCATCGCCCACCGTCCCGTTCGCAACTGTCAAATTCTTCAGAAGGTCAACAGCGGTGGGCGCGCCCTGCCGGGCAAGTTCTTCGCTGGATATCACATCAACTGGAACGGCGAGATTTTCCGGTGTGCCGCGAATAAGCGTGCCGGTCACAACGATGTCGGGAGCGCTTTCCTGGCCCACATCAGAAGAGGATTGTGCCGGCGTCGGATCGCCGCCGATCTGTGCCTGGGCCGTGCCCATTGCGAGTACCCAGGCAAGCGCAGACGCACTCACCCGGACGAAAGTCGCTTTCGCCATTCCCACTCTCCCAACGATGGTTGGCGTCTGAACGCGCCATACCCGTTTTTAGAATAGACGATGGAGGTTCCGCCGCGTCAAGCGCGAAAATGCACAAGCAAAGATGGCAGAATCAAAAAAGCGGTGGCAGCCATACCGGGCTGCCACCGCCATACTCATTTTTTTGAAACGTGTTTCAGAAACCATTGAGCCGGGCGAACCGATCGCGATGATAGGACGCTGTCCCCCACATTGTTTCCAGCGTGGCCGACCGCTTCAGATACAGTCCTGCGTCATATTCGTCGGTCATGCCCACGCCGCCATGCAGCTGGACCATCTCACGGCTGACCAGCCGAAGCGTATCGTTCGCAACTGCCTTGGCGAGGCTAACCGCCTGATCGACATCCGAACGCCCAGAGTCGATCGCTTCCAGTGCGCCCTCAACAGCCGACCGCATGAGCTCGAGCTCGGTCTTCATCTTGGCCATACGATGCTGCAGTGCCTGGAAGGTCGAAAGGACCTGCCCGAACTGAACACGCTGCTTGAGGTAGTCGAGCGTTTGATTGAATGCGCTATCGGCCATTCCGAGCATTTCGGCTGCCGTGACCGCGGTCGCGCGATCAACGATCGCCTGGGTCAGATCCGTCCCGCCTAGCTTTTCTGCAGGCGCTGAGTCGAAGGTAATGTCCGCGTGGCTGCGGCTGTCCACCATCTTGCGCGTGGTAACGGAAACGCCCTCACCGGCTGCAACCAGGTACAACCCATCTTCGGCGGCAACTACGAAAACGTCCGCGCCATCGCCCTCGGCCACGTAGCGCTTGGTGCCGCTCAGCTTCCCGCCCGTCACGGTCGCCGCAATCGCACCGCCGTGCACCGGCGTTTCGTCAACAGCGAGCGTCGCCACCGCTTCCCCGGACGCCAGCTTCGGCAGCCATTCCTGCTTGGCTGCATCAGAGCCGCCCATCACGATCGCGCTTGCCGCGACGGCAGTCGAGGAAAGCGGCGATACCGCCAGGTTTCGCCCAAGCTGCTCGACCACGAGGCCGAGCGACAGATACCCGAAGGCAGACCCGCCAAACTCTTCCGGGATAACGATACCGGTCCAGCCCATTTGGCCGATCGCGGTCCAAGCGTCCGCATCGAACCCCTTGGATGGAACCGCGTCGCGGAGCTTGCGGAATGCCGTGGTGGGGGATTCATTGTCCGCCCACTCGCGCGCCATGTCACGCAACATCACTTGTTCGTCGTTCAACGCCGCCATGTTTTTCAAACCCTATCCGAAGGACTTGCCGGGGAGGAGAAGCGTCTCGCGCGCTTCTCCTCGACCCGGCCCTCTCCGACGCGTGTCTTCCCGCGCCTAACCGAAATCACTGGTGATCAAGCATCCCGAGAATGCGCTTGGCGATCACGTTGTTCTGGATCTCCGACGAGCCGCCGTAGATCGAGACCGCCTTGCCCCACAGCCACGTGCGGGTCTGGGCGAGCTCTTCATGGCTGAAGCCTTCACCTTCCCACCCAAGGCCCTGCATGCCCATGATCTCGATCGCCAGTTCCGCGCGATCCTGCGTGATGCGCGCACCGACGTTCTTCATCACGCTGGTGGCCGCGGACGGGCCAGCATTGCCCTTCGCTTCCAGCGCTGCGCGACGCAGCGTCAGGGCAAAGGCGCGCTGATCCATCTCATGCTTGATGATACGGGTCCTCAGATCGCTGTCCGCGAGCCGGCCTTCCGCATCAACTTCGCGATACTTCTTGGCCACCGAAGGGATGGGTTCGCCCTGGTTCATACGGCCCTGCGAGCCGCCGCCACCCGACAGCGAGTTGCGCTCGTGCTGCAACAGGCGGGTGCCGATTTCCCAGCCCTGACCTTCACGGCCGACCAGATTTTCCTTGGGCACCTTCACATTGGTGAAGAACGTTTCGCAGAACGGAGAAGCGCCCGAGATCAGCTTGATCGGCCGGGTCTCGACGCCCTCTGCGTCCATGTCGATCAGCAGGAAGCTGATGCCGGCATGCTTCTGCGTCTTGTCGGTACGAACAAGGGCGAAGCACTTGTCGGCCCACTGGCCGCCGGAGGTCCAGGTCTTCTGCCCATTGACGATGTAATGATCGCCCTTGTCCTCAGCAAAGGCCTGCAGGCTCGCCAGATCCGAACCGGCGCCCGGCTCCGAATAGCCCTGGCACCAGCGCACTTCACCGCGAACGATGCCCGGGATGTGCTTTTGCTTCTGCTCCTCGCTGCCATATTCCAGCAGCGTCGGGCCGAACATCATCACGCCCATGCCGCCGATCGGGTTCCACGCCCCGATCCGCATCATTTCCTCGCCAAGCACGCGCGCCTGTTCGCGCGTCAGCCCACCGCCGCCATATTCCGCGGGCCAGGTGGGAACGCCCCAGCCCTTCTCGCCCATCGCCTCACGCCAGGCTTTTTGCTCCGGCGTTTCCTCGGTCGGGCCGTCAACAGCGGACATTGCATTGTCTTTGCCGCGCAGGCTTTGCGGGAAATTGGCCTCAAGCCAGGCCCGAGCATCCTGCCGGAAGGTATCGAGCGAGCCAGCGGGGCGGTCTAGTTCGGCGGCACTTGCCATCAATCGTTCTCCGAAACCCATTCTGAAGATCGGGTATGGCCGCGACATGGCACATTCCGCGCGCGAAGCAAAGGGACATCCGCGGTCAGGTCGGCTATCTGGAGCGCGGGGAGCCAGAGCGATGCGATTCGAACATCGTGCCGTGCCAGTTGCGCTGATCGCCATGCTGATCGACTCGATCGGGTTCGGGATCGTGCTGCCGGTATTGCCGTCATTGATCGTCGAGCTAGGCCGGGTGCCGCTCGCCGAAGCGTCCCGGATCGGCGGCTATTTGCTGGCGGTCTATGCCGTGATGCATTTCTTTGCCGGCCCGGTAATCGGCAGCCTTTCCGACCGGTTCGGGCGACGGCGCGTGCTGCTGGCCAGTCTCGGATGCTTTGGCGTCGATTATGCACTCATGGCCGCGGCGCCCACCCTCACATGGCTGTTCGTGGGGCGGGCGATCGCCGGGATCGCCGGCGCCACGTATGGACCGGCGAACGCCGTAGTTGCCGATGTGACACCGCCGGAGAAGCGTGGCGCAGCGTTCGGGCTGCTCGGCGCCGCTTTCGGAGGTGGCTTTATCCTCGGTCCGGCGATCGGCGGCCTCCTGGCCGACTTCGGCATCCGCGCGCCTTTCTTCGCTGCGGCCGGACTGGCCTTCGTCAACATGGCGCTGATCCTCGCCTTCATGCCGGAAACGCTGCCGCCGGATCGCCGCCGCCCGTTTGACTGGAGGCGCGCCAATGCCGTCGGCGCTTTCGCTCCATTGTTTCAGGTCGGCGGCGCCGGTGTACTGCTCGGCGGCGCGCTGGTCTGGCAAATAGCCCACATGGTCTATCCCTCTACGTGGACCTTCTTTGCCCACCTTGCGCTTGGCTGGGACCAGAAAGCGGTGGGCTGGTCGCTGGCGGCAAGCGGGCTGAGCATGATGTTCGCGCAAATTGTCCTGATCCGGCCCGCGATCAAGCGCTTCGGTGAAGCGCGGACAGCGCTGATCGGTCTGGCGAGCGGCGCGCTGGTGTTTGCCGGGTATGTCTTCGCGCGCGAACCCTGGCAGGTCTATACGCTGATCGCTTTTGGCGCGCTGACCGGCCTTGTGTTCCCCTCCATCAACGCCCTTCTCTCCTCGCGGGTGGATAGGTCGAACCAAGGCGCGCTTCAGGGCGGCATGTCGAGCTTGGCGAGCGTTGCAGCAATCGTCGGGCCGCTCGCGATGACCCAGTCGCTGGCGTTCGGTGCCGATCGTGGGCACGCGGGCGGTGCGTTTCTGCTCGCTTCGCTGCTGTGCTGCCTGACCTTCGCCATCTTCCTGTTCGGCGTTGTTCGGCGATCCGGCAAGCTCGCCTGACCTGACTAGCCCTGCCGTTTGCGTCCCGACCGCCCGGCAAGCCGCACTCCGCGCACATGGATGAGGTGCGGCCTTGCCCTGATTATCGGCGCGCCGCGGCGAGGCGTTCCGGGCCGCGCCAGCGCATGTCATCCCGCGCGTCCCGGACGGCGGCTTCCGCCCGTATCGAGGTGGAAGCCGGCGTCGACGCGCAGCACCTCGCCGGTGATCGCCCGGTTCGCGGGATCGAGCAGCATCTCGATCGGTCCGGCGATATCCTCTGCCTGGGGCGCCATCGCCATTGGGGTGCGCGCCGCGATGTTACGGTCGAGCTTCGCCTTCCCTTCCTGTCCGAGCGCCTTCTCGAACCATCCCGTGCCGACATAGCCCGGCGCCACGGCATTGACCCGCACCGATGGTGCCAAAACTCGCGCCAGGCTCTGGGTCATGGTGATCAACGCGCCTTTCGATGCGGCGTAAGCGATCGAGGACCCGACGCCGTGCAGCCCGGCGATTGATGCCACGTTCACCACGGCGCTCATCGGCCCTTCCCGCATCGCCGGGGCGCAGGCGCGCACCATCTGGAACGCGGCAATGGTGTTCAGTCGATAGATGTCGATGAAATCCTCGGCCTCCAGCCCGTCGAGATCCTCATGTGCGACATGCTTGGTCCGACCGGCGTTGTTCACCAGAAAGTCGAGCCGCCCGAACGAGTCCACGGCCGCGGCGGCAAGCTTCCGACATTCCGCATCGTCCGCGATATCGGCCCGAACGGCGACCGAACCATTGCCCACTTCAGCTGCCAGCGCCTCTGCCTCCGCCTGGCTGTGCGCGTAATTGATGACACACCGCACCCCGCGCGCAGCGAGCCGCCGGACCACCGCGGCGCCGATCCCGGTTCCGCCCCCGGTAACGATTGCAACCCCTCCTTGCATATCCTGCTCCTGAATTTGAATGTCACGTATGGCATTCGGCGAAGCGTGTCGCTAGCGACGTCGTATGGAGAGTATCGCAGACCTGCTGGCGCAGCCATTCGGAACCCTGCCGGACCTGATCCGCCGCCACGCCGCCGAGCAGCCGGACAAGATCGCCGTCACAGACGGCGACGACGAGCTGACCTATCGCGAGTTGGACTCGATAATGGATCGTGCCGTCGCGGTACTTCAGCGGGACGGTACGGCGCAGGGCCAGGCAGTGGCGATGGTAAGCTATCCCAGCACGGCGCAAGCTGCCGTTTTCCTCGCGGCGGTGAGAGCCGGATCGATCGCCGCGCCGATCCAGCCCTCGGCAACACCCGAGCAGATCGCCGGCATGGTCGCGGACAGCGGCGCGAATCTCGTCTTCCTCGATGCCGCCAATGCCAAAGCGCTGGCGGCACAGAGGATCAGCGCGACAGTGGTGATGCTTGAGGATCTGGAACCGTGGCTCGCGCCCGAAGGCACGCGCCCCCAGCCGGTAGAGATCAAGCCCGACGACGGCTTCAACATCATCTATTCCTCGGGAACTACCGGCATTCCCAAGGGCATCGTGCAAAGCCACACCATGCGGTGGCAGCACCTGTCCCGCAACAGCGCGGCGGGTTTCGACACGGCGGTGACGCTCCTTGCCACGCCGCTATACTCCAACACCACCTTGGTCAGCTTCCTGCCGACGCTCGCTTGGGGCGGCACCGCGGTGCTGATGAAGAAGTTCGACGCACGCCGCTATCTGGAGCTCGCGCAACAATATCGCGCCACGCACACCATGCTGGTGCCGGTGCAATATCAGAGGATTATGGCGCTGCCGGACTTCGATCGCTTCGACCTATCATCGTTCCGCTTCAAGACCTGCACGTCGGCGCCCTTCAAGGCAAGACTGAAGCGCGACGTGGTCAACCGCTGGCCGGGAAAGCTGGTCGAATATTACGGAATGACCGAGGGCGGTGCCTCCTTCATCCTCGTGGCTGACGAAAACCCCGACAAGCTTCACACGGTTGGGCGCCTCTCGCCCGGGCACCAGGCGATCTTGCTCGACGAGGAGGGCAAGGAAGTCGCTCCCGGCGAGATGGGCGAGATCGTTGGTCGCTCCCCGGCGATGATGAACGGCTATCACAAGCGCGAAGGCGCCACCCGCGAGTCCGAATATTATGACGCGGACGGCAATCGCTGGATCAGGCACGGCGACGTCGGCCGCTTCGACGAAGACGGCTTTCTGATCCTGATGGACCGCAAAAAGGACATGATCATCTCCGGCGGGTTCAATATCTATCCGTCGGATCTGGAGGCGGTGCTGGCCGAACATCCGGCCGTCGCCGATTGCACCGTTGTCGGTGTGCCGAGCGATGAATGGGGCGAGACGCCGGTTGGTTTCTACGTCCCGCGGGCCGGCGCCACCGAGACGGCGGAAGATGTTCGCACAGCGACCAACGCCAAACTTGGCAAAACGCAGCGCCTCTCCGCGCTGTACGTCACCGATGAGCTGCCACGCAGCGCTATCGGCAAGGTGCTGAAGCGCGAGCTTCGCGATCAGCTCGCCGCGGGCAATTTTGGGGGGATGAACTGAATGACGAGCCTGAAAACGATCCTGGATAATCTTGTTCCGGCACCCGAAGGCACCGGCTGGCGCGGCGAAATACCGGACGGCTGGCTGCAGGGCCGCACAGCGTATGGCGGCCTGTCGGCAGCGATTGCGCTTCATTGCGCCATGCAGTCCGAGGCTGATCTGCCACCGCTCCGTTCCGCCCAGGTCAGCTTCATCGGCCCACTCGCCGGCCCGATCCAGGTGACGCCGCACAAGCTGCGCCGCGGAAAGAACGCAGCGTTCATCCAGGCAGATATTGAAAGCGAAGCCGGCCTTGGCCTACGCTGCACCTTTGTCTTCATGCGCGCGATCGAAAGCGAGGTGGACTATGCCACCACCGTCTTGCCTGATTTCGCCCGCCCCGGCCCGGACGAGAAGACGTTCAAGGGCAATCCCCATGTCGCCTTTACGCAGAATTTCGAATTTCTGGATCGCCGGGAAGGCCCGAATCTGCAACCCGCAGAATGGCTGCGCTGGACGCGGCTGAACGAGCGCGACGGGATCCACCCGATGGTGGAGCTGATGGCCGTAGGCGATTGCCTACCGCCGGCTGCGCTGCGGCTGCTCGGCCGCAACGTTCCAATGAGTTCGATGACGTGGATTCTGAATGTTCTGGGGCCTACGCCGAGCACCGAGGACGGCTGGTGGCTGCTCCGATCAAATGCCGATTACGCCCGCGCCGGAAGCTCATCGCAGCAAATGGGGATCTGGAACAGCGCTGGTGAAATGGTCGCGGAACAGATGCAGTCGGTTGCCGTGTTCGCCTGAGCGAACGCGGTGCGCCGCCCGGTATGGCCGCGCACCATCTTGGCGCGACAAGTTGCGACATTTTTCGGGTTCCATGGCACAGTCGCGCGACAGCGCGGTTTCATAAGGGCGCCATCGACGGGCATCTGCCCGGTCCATACGAAGGATCGCCATCAATGAAACGCCTCATCATCGCCGCCGCGCTCGGCGCTACCGCCATTGCGGGCACCGCAAGCGCGCAGACTTCGACGCAAGCGGGCAACGCTGCGCCGCGCGGGCTGGCCGCCGCCGACCTCAACGGCGACGGCATCATCACCCGCGCAGAAGCGACAGCGGCCGCCGATGCGCTGTTCGCGCGAATGGACAAGAACCGGGACGGCGAGATCTCTGCCGACGAACGCCCTGGCCGGCGCGGTGCCCGGGCTGGAGAGATGACCCAGCAGCAGTTCCGCGAACGGTTCCTCCAGCGGTTTGATCGCGCCGACGCCAACAGGGACGGCCGCCTTGACCAGTCAGAGCGGCAGAACATGGGGGCAAAGCGCGGAGATCGGCGCGGCGGCATGGCGCATCGCGGCGGGGCAGGCGCCCGCGGCGGCATGGGCATGATGATGCACGCCGACGCCAACCGCGACGGCATTCTCACCAAGGCGGAGGCGCTCGCGGCCGCCGGCGCGATGTTCGACCGCGTGGATGCCAACAAGGACGGGCGTATCGATCAGGCGGAGCGTGACGCTGCCCGCGCGCAGATGAAGAGCAAGTGGGCGCAAGGGCGGAACGCGCCAGCAGCGAAGTAATACGCCATCACTCCTGCACCGGGCCGCTCGCGCCCGGTGCTTTTCGCGGAAGGCGGACATGCTAGACGGCAACCTCATGGCCGATACGCCCCATCTCCTCCTCGTCGATGACGAGCGCTCGATCCGCGAACCGCTCGCGCAATATCTCACCAAACAGGGCTTCCGTGTAACTCAGGTGGGCGATGCCGAGGCTGCCCGGACGCGGCTCGGCGCCTATGCGATCGATCTGGTCGTGCTTGATATCATGATGCCGGGCGAGGACGGGCTCAGTCTCTGCCGCTACATTCGCGCCACCAGTGAGACCCCTGTCATTCTCCTCACCGCGCGAACGGAGGAGACCGACCGGATTGTCGGACTGGAGATGGGCGCCGACGATTACATGGTGAAGCCGTTCTCCCCGCGAGAGCTGGCGGCTCGAATCAAGGTGGTGCTTCGTCGGCTCCAGGCCGGCGGTACGCGTCAGCATGCGCCCGATGCGACGGCATACGCCTTTGCCGGCTGGATTTTGAAGACCGGTGAACGCACGCTCGTGGACCACGAAGGCGTCGCGGTTCCGCTCTCTACCGGTGAGTTCAACTTGCTGCACGCGCTGGTCACCAGGCCGCGGCAGGTCCTCACCCGCGATCAGCTGCTCGATCTGACGCAAGGACGAGAGGCGGCGGCGTTCGATCGCGCGATCGACAATCAAGTGAGCCGGCTGCGCAAGAAGATCGAGGCCGATGTGAAAAATCCGCAGCTCATCAAAACGGTATGGGGTGGCGGCTACACGCTGGCGGCGGAAGTCACGCGCTTGTGAAGGCGCTGTTTCCGCGCAACCTGTCGGGGCAATTGGCGCTTCTGCTCGCGCTCGCACTATTCGCGGCGCAGGCGATCAACCTCGCGCTGTTGCTGCGGGAACGCGCGAACTTCCGCCTGGCGCAAACGACCCGCCCTGCCGCAATCCGCATCGCGGACGCGCTGGACCATGCGGGCAATCGGCCGATCCGGGGCGAGCGTAGCCGCGTGCGGCGCCACGAAGCAAACCCCATACCTCTTGGCTTCGAACGGATGCCCAAGGTTGGGGCGGAACTGCGCGAACAATTATCGGAACTGGGGATCTCGCCGCGCCAGATCGACACGGGCATTCGCCTACGGGAGCGCAGCCCACGGAGGCACGATCACCGCTTTGCCGGTCGCACGAGCGACACGCTGATGATCGCTGTGCAGCTACCCAATGGCACCTGGCTGACAACCAACGCGCCGTGGCCGCGACGGGACAACCGGATCCTGTGGGCGCTGCTCGCCCAGACAATCATCATCTATGTCCTTATCTTGCTTCCTGTTCTGTGGATTACCCGCCGTCTCTCACGCCCCTTGCGAGGTTTGGCGGATGCAGCGCGAACGTTCACGCCGCGCAAGGAAATCCCCGCGCTCGCCGTGGAAGGGCCGACCGACGTGCGCGACGTGATCGTGGCGTTCAACGGCCTTGCCCAGCGCGTCACGGCGATGCTGGACGAAAAGGATCGCATGCTGGGTGCCATCGGCCATGACTTGCGGACGCCGCTCGCGGCCCTGCGCGTCCGTATCGAGTCGGTCGAGGACGAGCAGGATCGGGCGCGCATGGCGGAGACGATTGCGGAGATGAGCCGCACGCTCGACGATATCCTGTCGCTTGCTCGCCTGGGTCGCCCCAGTGAGCGGATCACCGAGGTGGATCTCACCGCGCTGGTCGACGCCGTGGTGGAGGATTTCCGCGATCTCGGCGCGGAGGTGGTGTTCGAGGAAGCCGAGCGCATTCGCCTGCATTTGCGCCCGACGCTCTTTCGGCGCGCGGTGCGCAACCTGATCGAAAACGCGCTCAAATACGCCGGCCATGCCGAGGTGACGATTGTGGCCGAACCAACGCAGATCCGCGTCTGCGTCGCAGATCGCGGGCCCGGGATTCCCGAAGAGGCCCTGACGGCGGTCTTCGATCCCTTCACGCGCCTGGAAGTGTCGCGGAGCCGCGAGACGGGTGGCATTGGCCTCGGCCTCGCCCTGGCGCAGGCGATCGTGCACGACGCAGGCGGAACGATCACCCTGTCCAATAGAAGCGGCGGCGGGCTGATGGCGATCATCGCACTCCCGACATCCGAAGCCCCGGCGCGCGGGTAATGGGCGGCTCAGGATGCTCTACCGCGACGTCCTGATCGGGACTTGCCAGCAGAACGCCAGACGGCGAAGAGCGCGGCCGAGGGAGCCTGCACATGTCCATCCTTTCTGACCGCTGGATTCGCGAACAGGCCCTGGCGCACGGCATGATCGAGCCGTTCGTCGAGGCGCAACGACGCGACGGCTGCATCAGCTATGGTCTTAGCTCCTACGGCTATGACGCCCGGGTTGCTGACGATTTCAAGATCTTCACGAACGTCGATTCGGCCACGGTGGACCCCAAGGATTTCGCCGCCAACAGCTTCGTCGATCGCAAGACGGACGTGTGCATCATCCCGCCCAACAGCTTCGCGCTGGCCCGCACGGTGGAATATTTCCGCGTGCCGCGCGACGTGCTGGTCATCTGCCTCGGCAAATCCACCTATGCCCGCTGCGGGATCATCGTGAACGTCACTCCGCTGGAGCCGGGCTGGGAGGGGCATGTGACGCTGGAATTCTCCAACACCACCCCCCTGCCCGCCAAAATCTACGCCAACGAGGGCGCGTGCCAGTTCCTGTTTTTGCAGGGCAACGAGCCTTGCGAGATCAGCTATGCCGATCGCGCCGGCAAGTACATGGGGCAACGCGGCGTCACGCTTCCTCGCCTTTAAGGGCGAGCGAGAAGAGCTTCAGCTATCGCCCGAGGTTCGCATGCTTTTTCCTGCGAGCGATCCTGCCGCGATGATCAATCCACCAGCTCGTCAACCTTGATGGGGAAGGTGCTCGAGCAGAAGGCGCAGTCGACGCCGATCACACCCTCGGCATCGGCCATCGCGCGCTGCTCCTCGACGGGGAATTTCGCCAGCACCGAGCGAATGTAAGCCGCATCGCATCGGCAACCACGCGAAAGGCCGGTGCTGGCGAGCACGCGCACCTCATCCTCTTCGTTGAAGAGGCGCCAAAGCAAAGTCTCGAGCGGCAGTGCGGGATCGGCAAGCTCGTCCGCGCCGAGCGTTGCGCCAAGCGTCGCGACATGTTCCCACTCAGGATGATCCATCTTGGCGTGGAGCCGCTCGCGGCCCTCTTCGCCCTCCGGCAGATGCTGAAGCAACAGCCCGCCCGCGACGCAGCGACCATCGTGCTTGGCAAAACCGACGCGCACCTGGGTCGGGATCTGCTCGGACTGCGCAAAGTAGCTCTGCACCGCGTCGGCGAGACGATTGCCGTCGAGCGGTACGATCCCCTGGTACCGCTCGCCCGTGGCCGCGAGATCAAAGGTGATTGCCAGATAACCTTGGCCGAAAAGCGCAAACAATGTCGGATCGGCCGGCGCCTCGGCGAGACGATCGGCGTCGAACTGGACATAGCCGCGGATCTCGCCGCCGCGATAATCGCACACCAGAAGGCGCACCACGCCATTCCCGCTTTGCGTCTGCAGCGTCAGCTGGCCGTTGACGTCCTTCAGCGTCGCACCGACCAGCGCGGTGAGCGTCAGCGCTTCGGCCAGCAGGGACTCAATCGCCGGCGGATAAGAATGAACGGAAAGGATCGTATCGAGCACCGGGCCGAGCCGCACCATCCGCCCCCGCGCGTGATGCGCAGGGATGGTGAAACCGATCGCGCGGTCGAGGTCGTTCGTCATCGTGTCGGGCATGGTCACCATTTGCGCTGTGCGTGTCGAATCCTCGTCCGCTCTTCCGTGCACGGGGAGCGCAGGCCATAACGGGCTCTGCGCGGACGAGCTTCGTGGGCTCTCAGATGGGAAGCCGATGCCTGGCGATCAACCAATCTGCCCCAGACACCAGCGCAGGATCGATTTCTGTGCATGCAGGCGATTCTCCGCCTCGGCCCAGATCAGCGACTGCGGCCCATCGATCACGTCCGGCGTCACTTCCTCACCGCGGTGGGCAGGCAGGCAGTGGAGGAACTTGGCATCGGGCTTGGCCGTCGCCATCAGCGCGGCGTCGACCTGAAAGGGCATCATCGCTGCCAGCTTCGTATCCGCATGCGCTTGCCCCATCGATATCCAGGTGTCGGTGACGACGACATCGGCGCCTTCGACAGCCTCGCGCGCGTTGCCAACGACGGTCGCGCGCCCCTTACCGAGCGCCAAATCGGCGTTGGAGGGCTGAAAGCCTTGCGGGCAAGCGGCAGCGACATCGAACTGCATCAGCCCCGCCGCCTCGACGATCGAGGCGAGCACGTTATTGCCATCACCCAGCCACGCCACCCTGAGACCCGGCAGCGCCTTGCCCTGTTCGATCACGGTCAGGAGATCCGCGACGATCTGGCACGGGTGAGACGCATCGGTGAGGCCGTTGATCACTGGAACGCTGGCGTAATGCGCCATTTCCTCGACCTTGGCATGCTCGTCGGTGCGGATCATGATCGCGTCGACATAGCCGGACAGCACACGCGCGGTGTCGGCCACCGTCTCGCCGCGGCCGAGCTGCATCTGGCCTGCCTCCATCACGATCGACTGTCCGCCGAGCTGGCGGACCGCCATGTCGAAGGAGACGCGGGTGCGGGTGGAGTTCTTCTCGAAGATCATCGCCAGCACGTGGCCCGCAAGCGGCGCATCGGCATCGATTCGCCCTTTCGTCCAGCCGGCCCGCGCCTGCTTGCGATCGAGCGCGTCGGCGAGAATGGCCGCAATGCCGTCCGCACCGGCATCCGACAGGTTCAGGAAATGGCGGGTCACTTCAGCTTCTCCAACGGCAGATGCGCATCATGGGTAGCCGCAATCCGGCGAAAATCGGCCTCAATCGAATAAGAGTCGGCCGGATCCGGTCGAACGGCTCCGCCGCGATGCGCCGGAGCCTGTTCCATCAATCATCGCTGGCGGGAACGTAGACGCGCGCCGCCTCGCTCAGCTTCTCGATGCACTCGGCGATATGACTTTCGTCGATCACCAGCGGCGGGAGGATGCGGACGACATTCTCACCCGCCGAAACCAGCAGCAGGCCGTGATTGTCGCGCGCGAACTCGACGAAGCGACGGCTGTCGCTCTTGAGCTTGAGGCCAAGCATCAGGCCGTGCCCGCGCACGCTGTCGAATAAATGATCGTGGTTAGGGATCATCTGCTCCAGGCTGGCGCGCAGCCGTTCGCCCATCTGCGTGACATGGTCGAGGAAGTCTTCCTCTAGGATCACGTCGAGCACTGCCTCACCGGCCGCCATCGCGAGTGGATTGCCGCCATAGGTGGAGCCGTGCGTGCCGATCACCATGCCCTTGGCCGCTTCCTCAGTGGCGAGGCAGGCGCCAAGCGGGAAGCCGCCACCGATGCCCTTGGCCGCAGCCATGATGTCGGGCGTGATGCCGTAAAGCTCATGCGCGAACAGCTTGCCGGTGCGGCCATAGCCCGCCTGCACCTCGTCGAGCACCAGCAGCAGGCCATGTTCGTCGCACGCCTTGCGCAGGCCCTGCAGGAACTCCGGCGTCGCGGCGCGAATGCCGCCTTCGCCCTGGATCGGCTCGACCAGGAAGCCAGCGGTGTTCTCGTCGACCAGCGCCAGCGCGCCTTCGAGATCGTTGAACTCGGCATATTTGAAGCCCGGCAGCAGCGGCTCGAACCCGTCGCGCATCTTGGCCTGATTGGTGGCCGAGATGGTGCCGATGGTGCGGCCATGGAACGCCATGGAGAAGGTGATGAGATCGTGGCGCTGGGGATTGCCATTGGCGAAGTGATAACGGCGCGCGGTCTTGATTGCGCACTCCACCGCTTCGGCGCCCGAGTTGGTGAAGAACACCGTATCGGCGAAGGTATTGTCAACCAGCCGCTGCGCGAAATGCTCGCCCTGCGGGCTACCGTACAGGTTGCTGACGTGCATCAGCGTCGCGGCCTGATCGGCGATCGCCTTTGTCAGTTTCGGGTGACCATGGCCGAGCGCGTTCACCGCGATGCCGCTGGCGAAATCCAGAAAACGGCGGCCATCCTCGCTGATCAGATGGCACCCCTCGCCTCGCACTGGCCGCACCCCGCAGCGGGGATAGACGGGCATCAGGGCGGTGATCGACACGGGGCAAACTCCTTGAAAGAGCAAGGGCGGCCCAGCAGGGACCGCCCAGCGACATTACTAAAGGGGTGAAGTATGGAGCGTCAACGCTTCTGAAGAAGCGCGCTCGTATCGGCTACCTTCACGTCGTGCAGGAGACCGAGATACGCCTCATAATAGCCCTTGTGCGATGCGCCGACGATCGTGAGCACGCGCGCGCCCGGCCTTCGCTGCATCACCGCACGAATATTGGCGACCATGCGCAAGTTGCGGGTTTCCCACCAGCCGACATAGCCGCGGCCGTAATGCATCGGCGACGGATCCCGAAGCGCCGCGCCAAAGTCGCTGTCAAAGGCGAGCTGTGCGGTCTTCGGATCATTGTAGTAGCGATAGAGCGCCAGCATCCCGTCCGGCTCGGCCAGACGCGCGTCGAGCGCCTTCGTGTCCGCCTGGCGCCGCCGCGTCGCCGGATTGTCCCACGCCGCGCTCACCGCCTTCCCCGCTGCTTCGTCATCGCCGGCCGTGTCGTCCGCCGTGTGGTCGTCCGTTGGATAAACTCGCTCCAGCCCGAGCCGCGCTGCCAGCGTCGCCGCAATCTGAACATTCTCGTTCTTGCGTTCGCCCGTTTTCTCCAACCGCGCCACCATCGACGCGTTCAGCCCGTCGCCGCTCCGCCGCTCGGCCGGCGCAAGCCGCAGCCATTGCACATAGGCCGACGCCGGATCACCGCCCGCGAGAAACAGCGCCGCCAGCCGGCGCCGCTGACCAGCACTGGGGTCCGCAGGCCACGCGTTCAGCGTTTGCTCGATCGCAAGCGTCGCGCCGGCCATGTCGAGCCCAAGCGCCTTCTGCTCCGCCGCCACATCCGGGCAATAATCATCTGCCGCATTGGCATGCAGCGCGGCAAAGCGCCGCAGATGATCGCATTGTGGGCCGGACAGCGCTTCGATCGTGATCACCTGCGGCTTCCACGCTGCCAGTCGGTCGAGTAGCGGCGCGAGATACTCGGGCCGGAAAGCGTTGGGCATGCTCGAAAGATGCGGCGTGCCAAGTACCAGCACTTCGCTCGCCGGCCCGGCGAAGTCGCGATGGGCACGGGGATCCCATTGCGCCGACGCCGGCGCGCCAGTTCCTGCCAAACCGATCGCCCCCAAAACCGACCACCGCATGATGCTTCTTCCCCCGCTGCTGGCTCTTCGGCTATCAGACGTGTGTTACCTTATCAACACACGCATGAGGGAGAGCGAACATGACATCCGGTCCCTGGTCCCATCACGCCCGCACGGGCCTGTCCGATGACATCGATTTCGAGATCAAGGGACAGGAGCTGCAGTTCGTCGAGATCGAGCTCGATCCTGGCGAAAGCGCGGTGGCGGAGGCTGGCTCCTTTGTGTGGAAGGATGCCTCGATCGACATGACGACCGTGTTCGGGGACGGCTCCGGCGGCAGCGACGGCGGCTTCATGGGGAAGCTGCTGGGTGCCGGCAAACGCCTGGTCACTGGCGAAAGCCTGTTCACCACCGTCTTCACGCATCGCGGCTCTGGCAAGGCGCGAGTCGCGTTTGCCAGCCCGACGCCGGGATCAATCCTGCCGATCCGCCTCGCCGATGTCGGCGGCACCCTTATCTGCCAGAAGGACAGCTTCCTTGCCGCGGCCAAGGGCGTTGCGATCGGCGTCGCGTTTCAGCGGCGGATGATGACGGGCCTGTTCGGCGGCGAGGGCTTTATCATGCAGAAGCTTGAGGGCGACGGCTGGGTCTTCGTCCAGATGGGCGGCACGTTGATGGAGCGGGAGCTTCGCCCCGGCGAGCAACTTCACGTCGACACCGGCTGCCTCGCCGCCTTCACCCCCTCAGTCGATTTCGACCTGGAGATGGTGCGCGGCGTGAAGAGCATGTTCTTCGGCGGCGAAGGCGTGTTCTTCGCGCGGCTGACCGGACCGGGCAAGGTGTGGGTCCAATCGCTGCCGTTCGCGCGGCTTGCGGGCCGCATGATGGCCGCTGCGGGCGGCACCGGTGGCAATCGCGGCGAGGGCTCCGTGCTGGGCGGCCTCGGCGATATCATCGGCGGGCGGGACTGATCCCGCCCGATGCGACACACCAGATTGTGGGGCGTCGCTGTAATCAATTGAGGCGCCGGACCGGCCAATCGCTCGGCCGGCGCCTCACTTCCTGGTGATCAGGCCACCGCGGCCTTCAAATCGTCCACGAGGTCCAGCTTTTCCCAGGGGAAGGAATCGCCGTCCGCCACGCGACCGAAGTGGCCGTAAGCGGCGGTACGCTCATAGATCGGCTTGTTGAGGCCGAGGTGAAGGCGGATGCCGCGCGGTGTCAGGTCGCCCAGCTTTTCGATGCCGGCAATTGCCGCCTCGATCTTGTCGTCACCCACCGTGCCGGTGCCGTGCGTGTCGACATACAGCGACAGCGGCTTGGCAATTCCGATCGCGTAGGCGAGCTGGATCGTGCAGCGCTTGGCAAGCCCGGCCGCGACGATGTTCTTCGCGAGATAGCGCGTGATGTATGCCGCCGAGCGATCGACCTTGGTCGGATCCTTGCCGCTGAACGCGCCGCCGCCATGCGGGCTGGCGCCCCCATAGGTATCGACGATGATCTTGCGGCCCGTCAGGCCCGCGTCACCATCCGGGCCACCGATTTCGAAGCTGCCGGTCGGATTGATGTGATAGACGGTCGCGTCGGACAGCAGCTCGGCTGGCAGGATATCAGCCACCACCTTCTTCACATAAGCGTGAAGCTCGGCTTCCTTGTCGCCCTCGTCATAGCCCTTGGCGTGCTGCGTCGACACGACGATCGCGGTGCAGGCGACCGGCTTGCCGTTTTCAAAGCGCAGCGTGACCTGGCTCTTCGCGTCCGGCTCCAGGAACGGCACTGCGCCCGAATGGCGATCGTCCGCCATGCGCTGCAGGATGCGGTGGCTGTAATAAAGCGTTGCCGGCATCAGATCGGGCGTCTCGTCGCACGCAAAGCCGAACATGATGCCCTGGTCGCCGGCGCCTTCGTCCTTGTTGCCGCTCGCGTCCACGCCTTGCGCGATCTGCACGGACTGGCCGTGGAGATTGTTTTCAAAGCGGAAGGTCTGCCAGTGGAAACCCTCCTGCTCATAGCCGATGCGCTTCACCGTGTTGCGCACGGTCGCTTCGATCTCTTCCTCCGCGCCCGGCGCCCAAGCGCCATTCTCGTACACGCCCTTGCAGCGGATTTCGCCGGCCAGAACCACGAGCTGGGTGGTGGTCAGCGTCTCGCAGGCAATGCGCGCTTCCGGATCCTTGGACAGGAACAGATCGACGATCGCATCCGAAATCTGATCCGCCACCTTGTCAGGATGGCCCTCGGACACGGACTCGCTGGTGAAGAGATACGATTGGCGCATGAGAACTCCGCCTGAGCAATGATGATGAGATAAGGATATAAAGATAGCTTTATATGCCTATCGCGCGCGGCGGCGAATGGCAATGGCCGTGCCGCCCAGCAGAACCGCGACGATTGCGGCCAGCCAATTACCCATTCTGGAGAAAAGCGTCGGCGGCGCTGCCGCGGGAAGCGGTACCTCGATTGCACCCGCCTGCTCATGCGGCACCGCGCCGATCAGGGCGCCATCCGCAGCGATCACCGCGGAGATACCGTTCGGCGTCGCGCGGATCACCGGCAGCCCCTCTTCGATCGCGCGCATCCGCGCCTGGGCGAGATGCTGCGGCGGCCCCCACTTGCCGAACCAGGCATCGTTCGAGGGGTTGAAGATCATGCGCGGGCGCTTCGTGCGATCCACCACCCGGCCCGAGAAGATGATTTCGTAGCAGATCTGGATGCCCACGACCCCGAAGCCGGACACCTCCAGCGCGCGCGGCCCCGGCCCTTCGGCGAAGTCCATCGCACCCGGCACGAGCCGAGCGAGGCCCAGCGGCTTCAGCAGCCACGGGATCGGCAGATATTCGCCATAAGGCACCAGGTGAGCCTTGTCGTAGCGCTCCTTGCCCAGGCGGGCATCCGGGCCGACCGCGAATACCGAGTTGGTTGCCATGACGGCATTGCCCGCCGCGTCGAACTGAAGCGCCGTTCCGCCGGTCAGCAAGGTATCGCGCGGGCCCAGCAGCCGCGCCATGCGCCAGCGCAGGAATGCGGGATCGGTGGGGTAAACGTAATCGGGATAGCCATCTTCCAGGAAGTCGCGGATCACGCCCTCCGGCCAGACGATCAGCCGCGGCGCACGCCCGGGCTTGCCCGAAAGCTCGGACAGCTTCGCAAGCATCATCTCGGTATCGCTCTCCCCGCGCGCATCCTGCGGCACATTGGGCTGCACGACGCGAACAACAGGATGATCCGGCGACACCGTCGCAGCGGTCGCCAGATAGCGATAGCTCATCCATTGAGCGACCAGCAGCGCCGCGACCCCCGCCAGTGCAACGCCAAGCGGCGCGGGCCGTCGCGGGATCAGCAGCAGCGCCCCGGCGAGCAACACCGTCAGCCCGGACAGGGCATAGGTCCCGACCCAAGCCGCTAGAAGTGCGACTGGCTGCACCGGCACCCAGATGACGCTCAGCGGATCCCAGGCATAGCCGGTGAACATCACGCTACGCAGCCATTCGCTGACGATCCATGCCGCGGCAAAGGCAAGCACGAAGCCTGCGTCCGCCTTTGCACCGCGCGCGCGCCAGGCAACCCCGGCGGCGAGCGCTGGGTAGACCGCCAGGTAAAAAGCTAGCGCAAGCGGCGCCGCATAGCCCAGCACCGGCGGCATTTTGTCCTGGAAGTCAAACGCATGCTGGAACCAGTTATTGTTGATCGTGAAGTGACCGACCCCGAACGCCCAGCCCCACCACAGTGCCGCCTTCTGGCTCGGCGCCTGACGCACGATCCACATCCAGCCAGCGACACAGGCCAGCGTCAGCCACCACCATTGCAGGGGTGCGAACCCGCACGCCGCCATCGCTCCCAGGATCAACGATGTCACAGCTGGACGGCGCGAAAGGAAAGACAAAGCCATTGGCGCGCCCGCTACCAAATTTGCCGCGCCGCAGGGAGGGGGCATGGTGACGAATCTCGCGCATTGCTCAGTCCGCGGGCCGAATCGGCGGCAATCGCCTCGCCACTCCCCCTGTCGCCTCTTTTCGCGAGCGACCGGGATCGTGTATCGTTGCACCATGACACTTCGCCCCTTTCATCTCGCCTTTCCCGTTCACGATCTGAATGCCGCACGCGCTTTCTACGGCGACGTGCTCGGCTGCCGCGAAGGGCGATCGAGCGATCGCTGGATCGACTTCGATCTCGCCGGTCACCAGATCGTGGCGCACCTGGACGAAAACGCCCGGCCGGCCGGCGCCAGCAACGCAGTGGACGGGCATGACGTGCCCGTGCCGCATTTCGGCGTCGTGCTGACCATGCCCGATTGGAACAAGCTCGCCGCCCGCGTCGAGCAGGCCGGCATCAGCTTCGGCATCGCCCCGCACATCCGCTTCAAAGGGCAGCCGGGCGAACAGGCGACCATGTTCTTCCGTGATCCCTCGGGCAACGCGCTTGAGTTCAAGGCGTTTGCCGACGACGCGCAGCTCTTTGCAACCGAGCTCGCGCCAAAGGAGAACGCGCAGTGACTGCCCCGATTGAGGTCGACATCCCCCACCGTCTTGGCACGGCTCCCGCAAAGGAGCGGATCGGCAGCAGCTTCGGCAAGCTGGCCGATTTCATCCCTGGCGGCGCCGTTACGGAGCATCGCTGGGATGGCGACACGCTTCACTTCACGGTTGAAGGATTAGGTCAGCGCGTCGGCGCGCGCCTCGACGTCAGCGATGCAAACGTTCACGCGACATTCGAGCTGCCCGCATTCCTGGCGATGTTCTCCGACAAGATCCGCGCCAAGCTTCAGAAGGAAGCGCCTAAGCTGCTGGAATAGCCCCCCTACCAGACTGACGGGCCGCGCCCATCCGAGATGAGCGCCGCCGGTCAGCGAGCAGCGAATCAGAACAACAGCGTCAGCCCGTAGAACAGCGCGCCAACCGCCGCCGAGCACGGAATGGTGATGATCCAGGCGACCACCACGTTGCTCGCCGTGCCCCAGCGCACCGCGGAGGTCCGCCGGGCGACGCCGGCGCCGATGATCGCGCCGGTGATCGTGTGCGTGGTCGACACCGGAATGCCCAAGGCCGAAGCGGTGAACAGCACGATTGAGCCGCCGGTCGAGGCGCTGAAGCCCTGGTGCTGCGACAGCTTGGTGATCCGCGAGCCCATCGTCTCGATGATCTTCCACCCCCCGGAAAGCGTACCGAGGCCGATCGCAACATAGCAGCTGATCGCCACCCAATGCGGCACCTCGAAATCGCCCGAGAGATAGCCGGTGGAATATAGCAGAACGGTGATGATCCCCATCGTCTTTTGCGCATCGTTCAGGCCATGGCTGAGCGAGTAAGCGGCCGACGAGACAAGATGCAGCGCGCGGAAGCTTTTTTCCGCCTGGCGCGCGGTCGAGCGCCGTAGCGCCCAAGTGCTGGCCAGCATGACGGTCAAGGCAAGGATCATTCCCAGCGTCGGCGAGATCACGATCGCCGCCAGCGTCTTGGTAAGCCCGCCTACCTGGATGCTGTTGACGCTGGCGTGGGTGACGCCCGCGCCTACCAAACCCCCGACCAAAGCGTGGCTCGAGGAAGAAGGAATCCCCTTCCGCCAGGTCACGATGTTCCAGAACATCGCGCCGCCAAGCGCGCCGAAGATCACAGCAGGGGTGACAGCATCCTTGTTGATCAGCCCCTTGCCGATCGTTTCTGCCACGGCATGCAAGCTCGGGAAGGCTAGCGTGACGAAATAGGCGGCGAAGTTGAAGAAGCCGGCGAACAGCACCGCCTGCACCGGCGAAAGCAGCCGAGTGGCGACCACGGTCGCGATGGAGTTCGCCGCGTCGTGCAGCCCGTTGAGAAAATCGAACGCCAGCGCAAGGGCGATCAGTCCGATCAGCAGCGGAAGAGCAAGCTCATGCATGTGAGGCTAATTCGCTCAGGAGTGATCGATGACGATGCCGTCGATCTCGTTCGCCACGTCCTCGAACGCGTCGGAGATCTTTTCGAGATGCTTGTAGATCTCGCGCTCGACGACGAACTGCATCGCGTCGCCGCCGCGATGATGTTCGAACAAGCGCTTCAGCCCGCGTTCGTGCATCGCATCGGCTTCGCCTTCTAGCTGCACCAGCCGCTCGGTGAGCTGATGGATGCGCGGGCCATTGCGGGTGATGTCACGCAGTAACTGCATGGCTTCCACGGTCACGGCGGCGGCTTCGGTCATGCTGCTCGCCATCTGGTGCATGTCCGGCGTGAATTCGCGCACGCCGTACAGGCTGACGGCGGTTAGCGCGGCATCCATCGCGTCGATGGCGTCGTCCATGGACCCGATCAGGTCGCTGATCGCGCTCCGGTCGAACGGCGTCAGGAACGTGATTCGCACCGTTTGCAGCACCGTGCGGGTGATATCGTCCGCCTGGTGCTCCAGATCCTTCACCTCGGCGATCACCTTTTCCGGATTGACGTCGCCGGCGAACAGCCGCGTCGTCGCCTCCGCCGCCCGCAGCGTCACCGCCGCATGCGCGTCGAACAGCTCAAAGAAATTGCCGCGCTTCGGGAGGAGGCGCTGGAACCAGGCGAACATTGGAAACGATCCTTGTAGGGAAGGTAAAAGACGTCAGCGCCCGAAGCTGGCGGGCGCTGGTGATACGACCGTGGCGGTACCGCCGCGGATTTCCTGCACTTCCAGCGCGCGCTCGGCCACGCCATCGCGACCGAAGCGGAACGCGCCGTCAATCCCGGCATAGCCCTCGCCAGACCGCAGGCGCGTTTCCGGGAACGGCGCGTCGATCCGCCAATCGCGCGAGATGCGCGCCGTCAACAGCACCGCATCATAGCCCAGGCTCGAAAGGCGATACGGCGCAGTGCCGAACCGCGCGCGATACTTGGCAGCATATTGCCGGTACAGATTGTTGGAGACGCTCGCGAACCAGGCGCCGTTCAGGGCAGGACGCGCCGCGACGCCATTGTCGCTGTTCCACAATTCGGTACCCAGCACCTTGGTGTTGGGGCTCGTCCTGCGCAGCAGCGGTACGGCAGTTGCCGCTGTTGCGCCCGAATCGGCGATCAGCACCGCATCGAATGGCGCGTCCTTGGCCATCCGGTTGACGGCCTCGCCAACGCCGCCGGCCGTGCGGTCATAGGTTTGCAGCGCCACGACCCGGCCGCCGGCTGCCTCCACCGCGCGCAGGAACGTGGTCGACGCGCGCGTGCCGTACAGCGCGTTCGGCACCAGGCCGCCAAAGTTGGTCACCCCGCGCGCGCGGGCAAACTCCACCACCCGCTCGATCGACTGGCCGGGCGTGTAGCCCATCAGGTACACGCCATCGCCGGCAACGCTGATGTCGTTGGAAAAGGCCAGCACCGGCACGCCCGCGCGGCGCGCGATCGGCGCCACTGCCCGCACGTCTTCGGACAGGAGCGGGCCGAGGATCAGCTGCGCGCCATCGGCCACCGCGCGCTGGGCGGCGGCGGCGGCACCGGCAGCGGTATCGTAATTGGTGATGCGCACCTGTTCGTTGCGGGTGTCGAGCAGCGCCAGCTGCGTGGCATTCGCCAGGCTCTTGCCGACGCCGGCGTTCGTTCCTGACAGCGGCACCAGCAGCGCGACGCGGTTACGCGCCGTGTCACGCGGGATACCCGCCTCGACGCCCACGTTCGGCCGCGCGGCGGGCGGCGGGGCCTTCACCGGCCCGGTCGGTGCCGCCGGGCCGCGTGGCACCACGGTGGCGCAAGCGGAAACAAGCATCGCCGCCATGGCGACGATCCCCCGGACGGCTGATCTGCGTGCGATCGCGCTCGCCCGTTGCGATACGGCTGCGGCCTCTGCCATGATACCCCTCGTGGAAAAACTAAGCCCTGGCCTGTACATCGTCGCAACCCCGATCGGCAATCTCGGGGACTTGTCTCCACGTGCCGCTGACATCCTGTCGCGCGCCGACCTAGTCGCCGCAGAAGACACTCGTGTTACAGCCGTGTTGCTGCGCCATATCGGGACAAAACGCCCGATGACGCCGTACCATGATCACAACGCCGATCACGTCCGCCCGCAGTTGATCGCGCGGATGGCGACCGAAGCGATCGCGCTGGTGTCCGACGCCGGCACCCCGCTGATCTCGGACCCCGGCTTCAAACTGGTCCGCGACGCGCGTGCCGCAGGCCATGCCGTGGTGACGATCCCCGGCCCGTGCGCCGCGGTGGCCGCCCTCACCCTCGCCGGCCTGCCGACCGATCGCTTCCTGTTTGCCGGCTTCCTGCCTTCCAAGGCCAAGGCGCGCGCCGATACGATCGCGGAGCTCGGCGCGATCCGTGCCACACTGATCTTCTACGAAAGCGGCCCGCGCCTCGGGGCCACGCTTGCCGCGCTCGCCGAATACTTGGGCGATCGCGACGCCGCCGTGACCCGCGAGATCACCAAACGATTCGAAGAAGCGGTCAGCGGCACGCTCCCGATGCTCGCCGAGCGCTATGCCGATGCGCCGCCCAAGGGCGAAATCGTCATCGTGGTCGGGCCGCCCGGCGAAGCGCCTCCCGCCACCGCAGAAGACGGCGACGCCGCGCTCGCGGAAGCGCTCACCCGCCTTCCCGCGGCGAAGGCAGCAGGCGAGGTTGCCAAGCGGCTGGGCCTCGATCGCAAGGCGCTCTACGCCCGCGCGCTCCAGATGAAGGACACGTGAGGGCGCACGCCTTTCGGCAGGCAAGAGGAGGAAAACGCCAGGCGGCTAAAAACCTGCGCGCACGTGCTCCGGCACCATAACCAGCGCTGCGTGGCGGTGAGAGCGGATCGTCCCGAGCGGCTACGAAGCTTCGTGATTATCCTCGCCTCGCGTGCCCTGTAACAGGCCCTCAGATCCAGAAATCTGCCACGCGAGGGCAAGATTCTGGATCGTTGGCCGCCCGCATTTTCTTAGGGTTACGTAGCGAAACGCGCGCAGTTCCGCCCAGCGGCTTTGGCAGCGTAGAGCATCGTATCCGCCTGCTTCAGCCAGGATACGAACGACGTGGTTTCGGAATCAAGCGATGCAGCGCCGAAGCTGGCGGTGACATGTAGCGTCTTGGCGTTCTCGAGCGCAATCGGCTGAGCCGCGATCATGCCCCGCAGGCGTTCCACCGCGGTCGCTGCCTCAACGGCGCCGGTTTCCGGCAGCAGAACCGCGAACTCCTCACCGCCCAGTCGACCGAGCACGTCGCTCGGCCGAAGCGTAGCGCGCACCACCGCGGCGACCTTCTGCAGGACCTGATCGCCAACCGCGTGCCCATGAGTGTCGTTGATCGATTTGAAGTGATCCAGATCGAGCATCACCAGCGTGGCGGGGCGGCCGTTCCGACGTGTACGCGCGATCTCCCGATCGGCGTGCTCGATGAAACCACGGCGGGTAAGGGCACCTGTCAGTTGATCGACCTGCGCAATCATCCGCAGCTCGAGCTCGTCACAAACGATGCTCGCGAAATTTGACATGATCGCGATGTCGGCTGGGCTGAAGCGACGCGGGCGTGTGTCCATGGCGCACAGAGAGCCGATGTTGTAGCCCTCCGGCGTCCGCAGTGGAATGCCGGCATAGCTCTTGATGTGCGGCGGCCCCGCTACCAGTGCGCTGCCAGCAAAGCGCGGATCCAGTTCTGCATCTTCGACGATCAAAGGCTCGCGTTGTTTGATCGTGTGGGTGCAGAACGAAACCGAACGCGGGGTTTGGTCGGCTTCCAGGCCGCGCTTGGCTTTAAACCATTGACGGTCTCGATCGACGAGCGTGACGGTTGCAATTGGAACAGCAAGCACCGTTCGAACAAGCGTAACGATCTTTTCGAAAGGCTCTTCGACCGCGGTGTCGAGCACGTCCAGCCGTTGCAGCGCGGCGATCCGCGCGGGTTCATCGCTCAGCAACGAGTCAATCATGGCTATCTTGCCGCATCATGCTGCGGATCGCCGTTGTGAGTTCATCGGCATAACTATCGACGAGGGTTCGGACGCTCGCCTCGATCGCCTCGCTAGCGATCCCGGCCGCGCGCATGCTGGCAACAAGCGCGCTCAGGTGCGCCTGATGCCGATGTACGCTGGCAAGCAGCTCTGCGGGTATCTCAAGCGGTTGGGCGGCCGTCGGCGTAGGCTGGAGTTGATCGATACGCATAGCTCAATCTCGAACGCAGTAGGACAACGTTTCACTAGAGCGGAAGAGGTTAACAAATGTGGCGCCAGGCTGTGGATGCAACGCAGCGTTTCCGCTGTCCCGGTTTCGCTACCCCTTCGCCGCGCACCGTCCCCTCTATCGAGGTTCGACGCAGCCGCTTTGCCCGCGCCCGAAAACCGGGCACAGTGCCGCGATGCTCCGCTCCCGCCCTGCCCGCAGCATTGACGACCGCCGGGTGGCCGAGGCCGCCGGCCGTCGCGGCGAGCGGCTTGCGGCGTGGTGGCTACGCCTGAAAGGCTGGACGATCCTTGACCGGCGCGTGCGCACACCCGCCGGCGAAGTCGACTTGGTCGCCAAGCGCGGCGCGCTCGTTGCATTCGTCGAGGTAAAGTCCCGCGCGTCGGCTGCCGAGCTGGATTTCGCCATTGATCAGCGGCGGCTCTCGCGCGTCGCCGCGGCAGCGGAATATCTGATGGGCCGCTATGCCGCGAACGGCGAGGACATCCGTGTCGACGTCATCCTGCTCGCGCCCGGCACGCACCCGCGACACATCGAGAACGCCTGGATCGGGTGACAATCGCGTTTCCCGCGCCTACCTCCCGCCACGCACCCTCGCGTGGAGAAACACCTTGGCCCTGACCGTCGCCGTCCAGATGGACCCGCTCGAAACGATCAACATCGCGGGGGATTCGAGCTTTGCGCTGATGCTGTCGGCGCAGAAGCGCGGCCACCGGCTGTTCCATTATGCCGCGGAGGATCTGAACTGGTCCGACGGCCGGCTGTGGACCAAGGCCCGGCCCGTCACCGTGCGGCGCGAGGTCGGCAATCACTTCGACGCCGGCGATCCCGTCAGCCTGGATCTGGGCGCGGAAGCGGATGTCGTCCTGATGCGCCAGGATCCGCCGTTTGATCTTGGCTACATCACCGCCACGCACCTCCTGGAGCGCATCGCCGACCGTACCTTGGTGGTCAACGATCCGGTGAGCGTCCGCAACGCGCCCGAGAAGGTCTTCGTGCTCGATTACGCGCGCTTCATGCCGCCCACGCTCGTCACCCGTTCGCTTGACGAGGCGCGTGCGTTCCTGAAGCAGCACGGCGCGATCGTCGTGAAGCCGCTCCACGGCAATGGCGGCAAGGCGATCTTCCGCGTCGGGCCGGAGGGCGAGAACCTTTCCGCGCTGATCGAGGTGTTCAACCAGACGTGGCGCGAGCCGCACATGGTGCAGGCGTTCCTCCCGGGCGTGGCACAGGGCGACAAGCGCATCGTGCTGGTCGACGGGGAGGTCGCCGGCGCGATCAACCGGCTGCCGGGCGAAGGCGAATTCCGCAGCAACCTTGCGGTCGGCGGCTCCGCCGAGAAAACCGAACTGACGCCGCGCGAGCGCGAGATCTGCGACGCGCTCGGCCCGGAGCTGAAGCGCCGCGGGCTGATCTTCGTCGGGATCGACGTGATCGCCGGCGAGTGGCTTACCGAGATCAACGTCACCTCGCCAACCGGGATCGTCGCGATCGAGCGGTTCGACGGCACCGACGTGGCCGGCCTGATCTGGGACGCGATTGAGCGCCGGGTGGCGGCGCGCTGACGCATCGGCAGGCGGTCGGGCCCGCCCGCAGGAACCTGTCCGCTACCCCGGCGTCTGCCATCGGGCAAGCACATCGATTGCCGGCGCGCGACCGTGATACGCGCCGTTTCGCTGACCCTTACCGGATGAACGCTGCCCGCCGATGACAGACTTCATTATCGATCTGATCTCCCGCGCGGGATACTTCGGCATTTTCCTGCTGATGGCACTGGAGAACATCATCCCACCGATCCCGTCGGAGGTGATCATGGGCCTGGGCGGCATGGCGGTGGCGCGCGGCAACATGGACCTGGGATGGCTTATCTTCTGGGCCACGCTCGGCACCACCGCCGGAAACATGTTCTGGTATGAGATCGGGCGCCGGATGGGCATCAACCGATTCAGGCCGTTCGTCGACCGTCATTCACGCTGGATGACGATGGAATGGGAGGACGTGGAGCATCTGAACCGCTTCTTTCAGAAGTACGGTCATTGGGTGATCTTCGTCTTCCGCTTCCTGCCGACGTTTCGCACGCTAGTGTCGCTGCCGGCCGGCATGTCGCGCATGCCGCTGTGGAAATTTCTGCTGTTCACCTTCAGCGGCAGCGCCATCTGGAATGCGATGCTTGCCGGCGCGGGGCTCTATCTCGGCTTGAAGATGGAGTGGCTGGAGCGTTTCGTCGGGCCGGCCGTGGTCGCGCTCATCGTGATCATGCTTCTGGCTTATGGCTACCGAGTCGCGACGTGGAAGCCACGACGGCTGCGGGGGTAAAGCCCCGCCGCCGGGTGACAAACGTCGTTCAGATCAGCCCGGCGAGCGGCGAGGAGGGATCGGCGTAGCGACGGATGCCCATGCGCCCGGCGCGGTAGGACAGCCGCCCCGCTTCCACCGCGGCTTTCATTGCGGCGGCCATCATCACCGGGTCCTTCGCCTCGGCGATCGCGGTATTCATCAGCACGCCGTCGCAGCCCAGCTCCATTGCCACCGCCGCGTCGCTCGCGGTGCCGACGCCCGCGTCGACCAGCACCGGCACATTGGCGCCCTCTACGATCAGCCGGATCGTCACCCGGTTCTGGATGCCAAGCCCCGAACCGATCGGCGCGCCCAGCGGCATGATCGCCACGGCGCCGGCTTCTTCCAGCTGCTTCGCGGCGATCGGATCGTCGACGCAATAGACCATCGGCTTGAAGCCTTCCTTTACCAGGACTTCGGTCGCCTTCAGCGTCTCGCGCATGTCGGGATACAGCGTGCGCGCCTCGCCCAGCACTTCCAGCTTTACCAGATCCCAGCCGCCCGCTTCGCGCGCCAGCCGCAGCGTACGGATCGCATCGTCGGCGGTGAAGCAGCCTGCCGTGTTGGGAAGATAGGTGTACCGCTTGGGGTCGATGAAGTCGGTCAGCATCGGCGCGTTCGGATCGCTGACGTTCACGCGCCGCACCGCCACGGTCACGATCTCCGCGCCCGACGCCTCGACCGCGGCGGCATTCTGCGCGAAATCCTTGTACTTGCCGGTGCCCACGATCAGCCGCGAGCGAAACGTCTGCCCCGCCACCGTCCAGCTGTCGCTGTCGACCGCCACGCCATGATCGCCGCCGCCGACGAAATGGACGATCTCGATATCGTCGCCATCCTCCACGCAAACCTGCGTCAGCGTGGAGCGCGGCACCACTTCCAGGTTGCGCTCGACGGCGACTTTCTCCGGGATCAGCCCGAGCTCGGTCGCCAGCTGCGCCAGCGTCAGCCCGGCAGTAACGCGGCGGTGCGCGCCGTTCACGGTGATCGATACGGTTCCATCGGTATGGGGCATGATGTCCTTTGCGGGGCGACGGGGGCCCTCGTCCTTCGGTCAGATGAATTGCCTTCCACCTAGGCTTGGCGCACATGGCGTTCAAGGAAGGAGCCACGCTTGTCGCTGATCCCAACAAATCCGGTCCCGAAGAATCTGGTCTACGTCCTGAACGGGCCGAACCTGAACCTGCTCGGCACGCGCGAGCCGGAGATCTACGGGCACGACACGCTGGACGATATCGCCGGCCAGCTGGAGGATCGCGCCCGCGAACTCGGGCTGGAGATCGACATGCGGCAATCGAATCACGAGGGCCATCTCGTTGATTGGCTGCACGAAGCGCAGGCGCAGGCCGCACGCGCCGTGATTCTGAATGCCGGCGCCTTTACCCACACGTCGATCGCCATCCATGATGCGATCAAATCCGTCCGCACCCCGGTGATCGAGGTGCATTTGTCCAGTCCGCATGCGCGTGAAGAATTTCGCCACCACTCCTACGTCGGCCGTGCCGCACGTGGAACAATCGCGGGCTTTGGTGCGCTGTCGTACCTGCTCGCGCTTGAAGCAGCGGCTCGGTTCTGACACAGCGCGCCCCCGGTTCAGGAAAGGGTCGCAATGAGCGAAAAGGAACATGGAGCGATGAAGGTCGACGTCGATCTCGTCCGCCAGCTCGCCGAGCTGCTCGACACGACACAGCTCACCGAGATTGAAGTTGAGGACGGGGATCGCCGTATCCGCGTGGCGCGGAAGGCCGCGAGTGTCGCTTCGCCCGCCGTTTATCACGCGGCGGCACCGGCAGCGGCTACAGCGCCGGCAGCCACCAGCGCAACGGCGGCGCTGCCCACGGCAGAGCCTGCCGCGGCCGAGCCCTCGCTCGCCAATGCGGTGCGTTCGCCCATGGTCGGCACCTGCTATCTCGCGGCCGAGCCGGGCGCTGCGCCCTTCATCGCCGTCGGCAAGCAGGTGCAGGCCGGCGACACGCTGCTGATCGTCGAGGCGATGAAGGTGATGAACCCGATCACCGCGCCAAGCGCCGGCACGGTGAAGGCCATCCTGGTCGACAATGGCCAGCCGGTCGAATTCGACCAGCCGCTGGTGGTCGTCGAGTAACATGCCCGAGATCAAGAAACTCCTGATCGCCAATCGCGGTGAGATCGCGCTGCGCATCCACCGCGCCTGCCATGAAATGGGGATCAAGACCGTCGCGGTGCATTCCACCGCCGATACCGACGCCATGCACGTCCGCCTCGCGGATCAGGCGATCTGCATCGGGCCGCCGGCGGCAACGGGAAGCTATCTCAACATCGCCAACATCATTTCCGCGGCGGAAATCTCCGGCGCGGATGCGATCCATCCGGGCTATGGCTTTCTCAGCGAGAATGCGAAGTTCGCCGAGATCGTCGAGGCGCACGGGCTGATCTTCGTCGGGCCCAAGCCCGAGCATATCCGCACCATGGGCGACAAGGTGGAGGCGAAGCGCACCGCCGGCGCGCTGGGCCTGCCGCTGGTCCCCGGATCCGATGGCGCGATCACCGACGTGGCGGAAGCGAAGCGCCTCGCCGCCGAGATCGGCTATCCCGTGCTGATCAAGGCAGCGTCGGGTGGCGGCGGCCGCGGCATGAAGGTGGTGCCGTCCGAGGACCAGATGGAAACGTTGATGGCGCAGGCCGGCAACGAGGCGAAGTCCGCCTTCGGCGACGCCACCGTCTACATGGAAAAGTACCTCGGCAATCCGCGGCACATCGAATTCCAGGTGTTCGGCGACGGCAACGGCAATGCCATCCACCTGGGCGAGCGTGACTGCTCGCTCCAGCGCCGCCATCAGAAGGTGCTGGAGGAAGCCCCCTCGCCCGTCATCACGCCCGAAGAGCGTGAGCGGATGGGCGGCATCGTCGCCAAGGCGATGGCCGACATGGGCTATCGCGGCGCGGGCACGATCGAATTCCTGTGGGAAAATGGTGAGTTCTACTTCATCGAGATGAACACCCGCCTCCAGGTGGAGCATCCGGTGACGGAGGCGATCACTGGCCTTGATCTCGTCCGCGAGCAGATCCGCATCGCGGAGGGTCATCCGCTGACGCTTCGCCAGGAAGATGTCGTCTTCCGCGGCCATGCCATCGAATGCCGCATCAATGCCGAGGATCCGCGTACCTTTGCGCCCTCGCCCGGCCTCGTGAAGCAATATTACGCACCCGGCGGCATGCACGTGCGCGTCGATTCGGGGCTCTACGCCGGCTACAAGGTGCCGCCGTATTACGACAGCATGATCGCCAAGCTGATCGTGTACGGCACCACCCGCCAGGGCGCGCTTCGCCGCCTGCGCCGTGCGCTGGAGGAGTTCGTGATCGACGGGATGAAGACCACCATTCCGCTGCACCAGGCGCTGCTGGACGAACCGGACTTCCAGGAGGGGGATTATACGATCAAGTGGCTGGAGGAATGGCTGGCTAAGCAGGCCTGATCCCTGCGCGCCATGCCGGCCCGGTAACGGCATCCACCTGTCCGCCCATCCTTCAGCCGGGTGGGGTGCGACAGGCGGATGCCGGAACGCGCCCGGCGTGACGCACGGGAGAAACATCGCACCTTCACACAGGGGTGTCAGGAGCAACATCAGACCGGCAAGGGGGCGCGGCATTGAAGGCGACGATCTGGCACAATCCCCGCTGCTCGAAATCGCGCGAGGCGCTGGCGCTCCTCCATGCTGCCGGCGCTGACGTGACGATCGTCGAGTACCTCAAGACGCCGCCGGGCCGGGAGGAACTCGCCCGTCTTTATGCCCGCGCGGGGATCGCACCGCGCGACGGTTTGCGTAAGGATGCACCCAAGGCCACGAGCGACGAAGATGCGCTTGATACCATGGCCGCCGACCCCGCCACGATCGAGCGTCCGCTCGTTGAAACCGACAAGGGGGTCGTGCTCGCGCGGCCTTCCGAACGCGTCCACGACATATTGTGAACCTGCCCGACGAGACTCACTGGCGCATCGAGCGCGCCACCCGCGCGGCGGTGGTGATCGACGCCGACGCGTATTTCCGCCTTGCCCGTGCGGCGATGATAAAGGCGCAAAAGCAGATCCTGCTGGTCGGCTGGGATTTCGACGCCCGTATCAACCTCGCCTGGAATGATGATCCGCCGGGCGTGCCCACCGAAGTCGGCGAGTTCATCACCTGGCTCGTGAAGCGCCGCCCCGATCTCCACGTCTATATCCTGCGTTGGGACAAAGGCGCGCTGAAGACGCTGCTCCGCGGCAAGACGCTGCTGACGCTCACCAAGTGGCGTTTTCTTAGCAAGCAAATCCACCTGAAGCTCGATGCTCACCATCCGGTCGGCGCATCGCATCACCAGAAGATCGTCGTCATCGATGACTGCCTCGCCTTTTGCGGCGGCATCGACATGACCGACGAGCGCTGGGACACGCGCGCGCACGAGGATGACCATCCGCACCGCACCTCGCCGCATGGCTGGCCGAACAAGCCATGGCATGACGCCACCACCGCGCTGCAGGGGCCGGTTGCGGTTGCGCTCGGTGATCTGTGCCGCACCCGCTGGCAGATCGCGGGTGGCGGGGAGATTGCGGCGCCGAGCACCACGAGCGATTGCTGGCCACCCGATCTCGAGCCCGATTTCGAGGACGTCGACGTCGCCATCTCGCGGTCGCAACCCGAACATGGCGGGCAGGAAGCGCTGCGCGAGATCGAGCATCTCTATCTCGCGCTGATCGCCCGCGCGAAGCGGTTCATCTACGCCGAAAGCCAGTATTTCGCCTCGCGCCGCGTAGCGGAAGCGATCGCCCGGCGGCTGGACGAACCCGACGGGCCGGAGATCGTGATCATCAATCCGGTCACGGCGCAGGGCTGGCTTGAGCCGATCGCAATGGACACGGCACGCGCGCGCCTGTTCGAAGCGCTCAAGAAACGCGACACGCATGATCGCCTGCGCATGTACCACCCCCATACTGCGGGCGGGACGCCGATCTATGTTCATGCCAAGGTGCTGGTGATCGATGAGGAAGTCATCCGCATCGGTTCCTCCAACTTCAACAACCGCTCGCTTCGCCTCGATACCGAATGCGACGTGACGATCGAACAAGGCGGGCCGCACGAACGCGCCCGTATCGCAGCGATCCGCGATGATCTGATCGCCGAGCATCTCGCGGTCGAGCCCGCTGCCGTCACCCAGGCGATCGCCGAACGCGGGCTAATCGGCGCGATCGAGTCGCTACGCGGCGAGGGCAAGACGCTCGTGCCATATGACGTGCCGGATCTGAACGCGGTTCAGCAATGGCTCGCCGACAACAAGGTCCTCGATCCCGAGGGCCCCGACGAAATGTTCGAAGCCTTTGCCAAGCGCCGCCCGCTGCTGGGCCGCCTGCGCGATCGCGTCCGCCGCCGCCGGCGCTAACCGCAACGCCTCGCAGCCCCGTCATGCCGGGCTTGTCCCGGTATCCACGGTGCCGCGAACCTCGCTCATGTGAGTTTGCCCGGCACTCTGCGACCGTCGATGAGCCCGGCGGCGCGGGCCGCGCCATCCCCGCTTCGGGCCCCTCTCTCGCACCCGCATGGTGACACCGCCGTCCTCCCCCGCTATCGCGCGCGCATGACCGCCATCACGCCAGAAGTCGTCGCCGAACACGGCCTTAGCCCCGAGGAATATGATCGCGTCCTCCACGCGCTCGGCCGCGAGCCGAATTTGGTGGAACTGGGCATCTTCTCGGTGATGTGGTCGGAGCATTGCTCCTACAAATCGTCGCGAATCCACCTGAAGAAGCTGCCGACGGAAGCTCCCTGGGTGATCTGCGGCCCCGGCGAGAATGCCGGCGTGATCGACATTGGCGATGGCCAGGCTGCGATCTTCAAGATGGAGTCGCACAACCACCCCTCGTACATCGAGCCCTATCAGGGCGCGGCGACGGGCGTCGGCGGCATCCTGCGCGACGTCTTCACCATGGGCGCGCGACCGATCGCGAACATGAACGCGCTCCGCTTCGGTCGCCCCGATCACCCCAAGATGCGCCACCTGATCTCGGGCGTCGTCCACGGCATCGGCGGCTATGGCAATTGCGTCGGCGTGCCCACCGTTGGCGGCGAGGTGAACTTTCACCCGGCCTATGACGGCAACATCCTCGTCAACGCGATGACCGTCGGCGTCGCCGATCAGGACAAGATCTTCTATTCGGCCGCGTCAGGGATCGGCAATCCGATCGTCTATGTCGGCTCCAAGACCGGCCGCGACGGCATCCACGGCGCCACCATGGCCTCCGCCGATTTCGGAGAGGATGCCGAGGAGAAGCGCCCAACGGTGCAGGTCGGCGATCCCTTCACCGAAAAGCTGCTGATCGAGGCCTGCCTCGAACTGATGGCCTCCGACGCGATCGTCGCGATCCAGGACATGGGCGCCGCCGGCCTCACTTCCTCCAGCGTCGAGATGGCGTCCAAGGGCGGCGTCGGCATCGAACTGATCATGGACGACGTGCCGCAGCGTGAAGAGGGCATGACGCCCTACGAGATGATGCTCTCCGAATCGCAGGAGCGCATGCTGATGGTGCTGAAGCCGGGCCGCGAGGCCTTCGCCGAGGCAATCTTCCGCAAGTGGGAGCTCGACTTTGCCGTCATCGGCCATGTCACCGACACGGGCCGCATGGTGCTGAAGTGGAAGGGCGACACCGTCTGCGACATCCCGCTCGCCCCGCTCGCTGACGAGGCCCCGCTCTACGAACGCCCGCACGTCCCCACCCCGCCCGCCAAGGCGCTGGTCAACGTGCCGGAGTGCAAGGACATCGCGGCCGATCTCGTCACGCTGATGGGCTCGCCCGACGTCGCCAGCCGCCGCTGGATCTGGGAGCAATACGATCACATGGTCGGCGCCGACACCGTGCAGCGCCCGGGCGGCGACGCCGCGGTGGTGCGCGTCCATGGGACGGAGAAGGCGCTGGCGATCACCACCGATTGCACCCCGCGCTATTGCTATGCTGATCCGGTCGAGGGCGGGAAGCAGGCCGTCGCCGAAACCTGGCGCAACCTGACCGCCGTCGGCGCAAAGCCGCTCGCGATCACCAACTGCCTCAACTTCGCCAACCCGCAGCGCCCGGAGATCATGGGCCAGATCGTCGGCTGCCTCGACGGCATGGCGCAGGCGTGCCGCGCGCTCGACTACCCCATCGTCTCCGGCAACGTCTCGCTCTACAACGAGAGCAAGGCGACCGGCGGCGGCAGCGCGATCCTCCCCACCCCCGCGATCGGCGGCGTCGGCCTGATGCAGGACTGGACCAAGTCCGCCACCATCGCCTTCAAGGGCACGGGCGACATCATCCTCGTCGTCGGCACGCGCCGCGGCGATCTCGGCCAATCGCTCTGGCTGCGCGAAGTCCACGGCCGCGAGGAAGGCCCCCCGCCCCGCGTCGATCTGGCGCAGGAGAAGGCGACTGGCGATCTCATCCGCAGCGCGATCGACAAGGGCCAGCTCTCCGCCGTCCACGACGTTTCCGATGGCGGCATCGCCGTCACGCTCGCCGAAATGGCGCTCGCCGGGAACATCGGCGCGATGATCGATCGCAAGCAGCCCTTCGGCTGCGCGCCGTCCTTCTTCGGCGAGGATCAGGGCGTCTACATCGTCACCGTCCACGATCACGCGCTGGCCGATTTCCTCCAGGCCGCGCTCGAGGCCAATGTCGAGGCCGAGCCGATGGGCCGCACCGGCGGCAAGCGCCTGATCTTCGAGCGGCCGAACCGCGACGACGTCGTCACGCTCGACGCGCTGCGCACCGCGCACGAGGGCTTCTTCCCCCGCCTTATGAGCAACGAGGTGGTGCTGGAGGGCTGACCGGCCCTCCCCACCACCCACACACCCCGGCGCGAGGGGCTGTCCTACATCAGCATGTTCGCGGTATGTTCGGCCTCATGCAGCCAGCCCTTCCCAGCCCGCCAGCCGAGCCCGAGCCCGCCCCGTCCGCAGCACCAGGCGCCGACCCGCTCGCCTTCGCCCCCGTCCCCCGCCGCCACCGCCACGATGGCTGGACGGCGGAGCGGCAGCGCGGCTTCATCCACGCGCTCGCCGAAACCGGATCGGTAAAGGCCGCCGCCCGCCGCATCGGTAAGACCACGGAGGGCGCCTACCAGATGCGCTTGCACCCCGGCGCGGACAGCTTCCGCGCCGCGTGGGAGGCCGCGCTCGCCAGCGGCGTCCAGCGCCTCACCGATATCGCCATGGAGCGCGCGGTGGAGGGCGTCCCCATCCCCGTCTTCCACAAGGGCGAGCAGGTCGGCGAGCGCCGCTGGTACAATGATCGCCTGCTGATGTTCATGCTGAAGCACCACCTGCCCGATCGCTACAACAACGCCGCGCTGGCCCCCGGCACCAGGCACCCTGACACGATCGCGCGCGAGGCGGCCCAGCAATGCCCCCTCTGCCGCGAGCGCGAGGAGGCCGCCGCCCGCCGCGCCGCCGCCGAGGCTGAGGCCGACAAGCAAAGCAACGAGGAATTCCTCGTTCACCTCATGCGCACCTATCAGATCAAGGTGCAGGCCGAGCGCCGCGAGCGCCTCGCCGGCAATTGGGCCGCCGCCGATTTCTACCTGCGCCAGCTCAACTTCTTTGAGCTGATCCTGGAAGGCTGCGGCCACCGCATGGACATCATCGACATGCACACCCTCGAGACTGGCGGCGAGTCCATGTACGAGCACCAGATCAACTGCGGCACGCTCACCCACGTCCTCGACAAGATCCGCCGCGACATCTGGGAAGCCGCCGGCGAGCCGCCCCGCCCGCCGATCGACCTGCGCAAGTTCCTGCCGCACTCGAACATGGACTTTCAGGGCGACACGGCGAAGGAGCGCCAGCACGCCCGCGCCGAGGCCCAGCGGCGCATCGCGGCGTCGCAGGCGGTGTGGGAGGCAAGCGCGAACGAGGAGACTTGGGCAACGTTCAAGGAGGCTGCGGGGCGCTAAGCGAATTTTAGCAACCGTCGTGGAAGCGCCCCGTCGATGATCGCCGGACGATCACCTGACGAGTCGATCGACTTACCGAACCCGAATGCGCAATCGAACTCCTTGCCTCATATCCGCGGTGGCAGAGCGCCGCGCTTGCACATCGTCGTCGAAGGAAAGCGACCTACGCGCTCTGCACCGCATCGCACATAGCCCCGTGCCTTCAACCGCTCTTCCGCCCAGTTTTGAAACGCCCATGATCCGCCAAGTGCCAGCGGTAGCGTGATCAGCGCAGCCACAATCGTGACAACGCCAATCCGCTGCACGATCGCGCCGTCTCCAAAAATCGCGGCAAACCCGTAGATCGCCAGCCCGGCGAAGATCGGCATCAGCACGAGCATCCCCACGTCGCCGCCGGACACCCGCACCTCCGGCGCACCTTCGCGCCACGCTGACAAGAAGGTGCTGATCGAGTCTACCAGCAGCCATCCGCACAGCGCCGACAGCGCCACGCCGATGCCCGCCATCGTCAGGGCCGCACGACGCCGCTCGCCCGTCATCGCAATGTCGGATAGCGTGGGAGCAGTTTCCAGAACATGTCGCGCATTTGCCGTTTCGCCTCGGCGATAGCCGCGTCACGGATTAGGTCGATCACGTTCCCAGCCGCCCGAAATGCGGTGTTCCTTCCCCGCGCGGCCAGTGCCTGCTTTTGCCGCCCTAGTTCGGCGATGCCTTCATCGAGTTGTTTCTGAAGACGCTCGGTGAAGCGATACTTCTTGTCGAGCGCGTCCAGCCCCCAACCGACACCGACCCCTACCACCACTGCGATCACCAGCGGCCCCGCCGCCAACGTCATCCCCATTGCGACCGCCGTAGCCGCCGCGGCATAACCCACGCCTCCGGCCACCAGCGCTTTACTGACATCCCCGGCGATACCACCAAGCATTTGCCCCAGCGTGGCGTCGTCACGAATGACATAGTCGACGATGTTCCAAGCGGTAAGCAATACGACCGACACGATCGTGCCACCTTTAGCGGACTTGGCCACCCCGGCTTTACCTATGCCCAGCCCCACAACCTTTGGGTGGATTGCGCCGTATTTTGTTCCCGTCAGGACGCGGCGGAGCCCCGGATATCCTTTGAACACGACGTGCAGCTTGCCATTGTAGGTTTTGAAGTAGCACCGTCCCCGAATCCCGGTCTCTTGCACAAGCTTGCGGATCAGCATCGCGTCACCGCCGGCGGAAAAATAATTGGCGAGTGTGTGCCAATTGTCCGAATAATCGTTCCAATGCTTGTCCGCGACGGCTTGCGTCATCTTGCCTGTGGCAACGGCCTCGGTGAGCCACATGCGGACGAGCATGTCGCGATCTGCGACGACGACTTGGTCAATATGGTCGGCCATCCGCGCTCCTACTCCCTGATGACCGCGCCGCTGACGATTTTAAAGTGATGAGGTTCTTTCCCGGTGATGGTGAAGCTGTCGTCCGACCAGGTTACACTCGGCTCGCCTGCCGCGACCTGATCGAGACAGCTACTGACCGGAATGGAATCGATCAGATCTCGCTTGGTGACAGAGAATAGTCGCAGCCATGATTCCCGCCCGTTCGCACAGCGCTCACCGCCGCCCTCGCTACCATAGGTGTCCAGCACGGCAACGACGCCTCCGCCCTCGCCGATCCGCTGAACATCATGGTAGAGATTTGGATCGACGCGATCCGCGGCGATGGGAAACCTGATTTGTGTCTTCGTCCCGCCGTCCGCGTGCGTATAGACCCCGGTAGCGCCGTCGACGGCGATGGCGTCGGACATCAGGATCGTTACCGCTGGTGCAGCCCCGTTCTCCGCTGCGCCATCGGACGAACCGCAGCCAGCAACTATGGGAAGGGCGGCCGCCACGGCCAGCATCACGATGGCTCTCATCTCGCCAGCGTATACCACGGGCGTGTCGTGATGAAGTGCAATCGATGCGATCGACCGCGCCGTGCGCGCAATTTGTCGTCGGGGCCAATCGTCGAGGTGGCTTAGTGGCGTTCCAAAGAGCCACGCCCGCCGCGGCAAAGCCGCGTCGTCGATCGACACGCCCGGTGGGCCCGGGCGGTCGTCGGCCGGGCGCGACGCTGGTCTGATTTTAGCGCGGCGATACCGTGCTAAAATCAGGCGTCGTCGCCCATCCTCAGCGCCGCAATGAACGCCTCCTGCGGGATGCTCACCGAGCCATATTCCCGCATGCGCTTCTTGCCTTCCTTCTGCTTCTCCAGCAGCTTGCGCTTGCGCGTCGCGTCGCCGCCATAGCATTTCGCGGTCACGTCCTTGCGCAGCGCCGCGATCGTCTCGCGCGCGATCACCTTGCCGCCGATCGCCGCCTGGATCGGGATCTTGAACATGTGGCGCGGGATCAGGTCCTTCAGCCGCTCGCACATGCCGCGCCCGCGCGTCTCCGCGGTGCCGCGGTGGACGATCATGCTCAGCGCATCGACCGGCTCGTTGTTGACCAGGATGCTCATCTTGACCAGGTCGCCCTCGCGATAGCCGATCTGGTGATAGTCGAAACTGGCATAGCCGCGGCTGATGCTCTTCAGCCGGTCATAGAAATCGAACACCACTTCGTTCAGCGGCAATTCGTACGTTACCTGCGCACGCCCGCCGACATACGTCAGGTTCTTCTGGATGCCGCGGCGGTCCTGGCACAGCTTCAGGATGGAGCCGAGATATTCGTCGGGGACGTAGATCGTCGCCTCAATCCACGGCTCGCTGATCATCGCGATCTTGTTGGGATCGGGCATGTCGGCCGGGTTGTGCAGCTCGATCATGCCGCCGTCGTGCGTCAGCTCGATCTCGTACACCACGCTCGGCGCGGTCGTGATCAGGTCCAGATCATATTCGCGCGTCAGCCGCTCCTGGATGATCTCCAGGTGGAGCAGCCCCAGGAAGCCGCAGCGGAAGCCGAAGCCCAGCGCCGCGCTCGTCTCCATCTCGAAACTGAACGATGCGTCGTTCAGCCGCAGCTTGCTGATCGATTCGCGCAGTTTCTCGAAGTCGTTGGCGTCCACCGGGAACAGCCCGCAGAACACCACCGGCTGCACTTCCTTGAACCCCGGCAGCGCCTCGGCCGCGGGCCGCTTCGCATCGGTCAGCGTGTCGCCGACGCGCGCCTGCGCCACGTCCTTGATCTGCGCGGTGATGAAGCCGATCTCGCCCGGCCCCAGGTCCGCCAGTTGCTCGATCTTGGGGCGGAAGCACCCCACCCGGTCCACCAGATGCTGCGTGCCCGCCTGCATGAAGGTGACCTGCTGGCCCTTCTTCAGCGTGCCGTCGATCACGCGGACAAGGATCACGACGCCGAGATACGGGTCGTACCAGCTGTCGACCAGCATCGCCTTCAGCGGCGCGGTCGCGTCGCCCCTTGGCGCCGGAATGCGCTCGACGATCGCGTCCAGGATCTCCTCTATGCCGATTCCGGACTTGGCGCTGGCCAGCACCGCGCCGCTCGCGTCGAGGCCGATGACGTCCTCGATCTCCTTGCGCACCTTTTCCGGCTCGGCCGCGGGCAGATCGATCTTGTTGATGACGGGCACGATCTCATGGTCGTGCTCGATCGATTGGTACACGTTGGCGAGCGTCTGCGCCTCCACGCCCTGCGCCGCGTCCACCACCAGCAGCGCGCCCTCGCACGCGGCCAGGCTGCGGCTGACCTCATATGCGAAGTCGACATGCCCCGGCGTGTCCATCAGGTTGAGGACATGGCCTTTCCATTCCAGGCGCACCGTCTGCGCCTTGATGGTGATCCCCCGCTCCTTCTCAATGTCCATGTTATCAAGGACTTGCGCGCTCATCTCGCGCTCGGAGAGCCCCCCGGTGCGCTGGATCAGCCGGTCGGCCAGCGTCGACTTGCCATGATCGATATGGGCAATGATCGAGAAGTTACGGATCTTGGAAAGCTCAGTCGCCACGGAATTCTGCCAGCTCGAGTGATGCCGCGCGCGTTAGCACCATGCGCCGCAATGCCAAAGCGCCACCTTCGTTTGCCCTTACCGGCGCTGGCGAGCGGAAACGCCTGATGGTAGAGTTGCCGTAACGTCAGCGCACCCGAATGGTCCACGACAAGGTCGGGCGCGAAGATTGTAACAGGGGGAAATAGAGAATGCGTACGTCGCTTACCATTGCCGCCGTCGCCGCGCTGCTTGCTGCCGTGCCAGCCACCGCGCAGAACAAGGGCTCGTCCGCGCACCAGGCGCAGCAGCGTGGTGAGGCCCAAATTCCGGTCTGCACCAAGCGCTTGGGCACGCTGGCCATCGTGGAGCCAGACAATCAATGGTGGCGAGAATTCAACCTCGGCAGCCCCGAGGCGATCATCAAGATCTTCGTTCAGAAATCCGGTTGCTTCACCATCGTAAACCGCGGCCGCGCGATGATGAGCCGGAATCTGGAGCGTGCCATGGCCGATTCGGGAGAGCTTCAGCAGAATTCAAACCTTGGCCGAGGCCAGGTTCGCGCCGCTGACTATTTCCTTCAGCCTGATATCGTAACGGCGAACCGCAACTCTGGCGGTGGCGGTCTCGGCGGCGTGCTCGGCGGCGTGGGCGGCCTGTTCGGCGGTGCGATCGGTGCCGTCGCTGGCGGCATCAACGTGAAGAAGGGCGAGGCGAAGACAACCCTGAGTCTGGTGAATGCACGTACGACCGAAGAAGAAGCCCTGACGGAGGGCTATGCGCGCAAATCCGACATCGGGTTTGGCGGTGGTGGCGGCCTTTTCACCGGCGGCACCTTTGGCGGCGCGGCAGCCGGCGGTTATCAGAACACGGCGATCGGTCAGATCATCGTGCTGAGCTACTTGGACGCATACACGAAGCTTGTATCGCAGCTCGGCGGCCTCCCGGACAGCGCATCCGCCGCGGCTCCACCCGCTCAATGATCACGAAGCGGAGCGGGCCCAAGGATCCGCTCCGCGTTGCCGCCCGCCTTCGAACGCAACGGGAACCGAAATTCGCGGTGGTGGTTGCTTGCACGAAGGGATTGTTGGCCCTCTTGCGAGCGCTGTCGCCCGCAATGGCCAACAAGCGATATAACGGCTCCGGCATCGCATGATCGAACCTCTACTCGAGCCAAAACGCGGCACCAAAAATCCCGTGATTAGCCCCTTGCTGCGCCCGATTTCGCTGATATAAGCCGCCGCCTGCCGCCGGCTCCAACCGGTTGGCACTTGGTCGGGGAATAGCTCAGCCTGGTAGAGCACTGTGTTCGGGACGCAGGGGCCGGAGGTTCGAATCCTCTTTCCCCGACCACCTAATCTCGCGATTGGCAATCTGCCTGTTTCTTCAGGCATAAAGGCGCGCGAAATCGCAAGCGCCGGAGCAGAGACCTCACCCGATCGCTCCCAGCACGTGCGATTTGGTAAGTTCCGCCTATCCAGTATCAGCGACGATCACGCAAGCACGACACTTGCGCGCGCTTTCACCTGCACAAACGGTCACTTGGCTACGATCCGGTTGACAAACACCCCCATGCCGTTCTGTTTTGCCGGAATGGCGCAGGGCAGGCTGAGGGATGGCCGCGGAACCGGTCGAAATTGGGGATGCCATGCACGGCCTTGTTGAGCAGCTGCACGAAGTGGAAGGCGTACAAGGCTGGGTTCTTGATCTGGCCGAGCCCCAGCGCATCCTCGATGTCGAGCTTTGGGCCGGTACGCTTTGCTTGGCACGGACGCAGACCGGGTTGGAGCGCCCCGACGTTTGCTCTTCCGTCGGTCTTCCGTGTCGGCCCGGCTTTCGGTTTGGCGATGAGGCGGGGCGCGCCATCAAGGATGCCGCCGCTCAGGGTCATTTGGGCGATCTGCATGTGCGGGTTCAAGGCTCCTCCCGACTCGAAGCTGAGTGCCCGGTGCGAACGCTGGAGATGATCCGCCCCATTTCTCCGCCAACGGATCTTGGCAGCGACCGGCTGCGCGCCACCCTGAACCAACATGCGTCAGACGCCATGCCCTTGGTAAACGAGGCTACGGCCTCAACGCCAAGCAACCAGATAGGCTATCTCGAGGGGATATGGACGAGCGAGTCAGGCGTCACCTGGATGGTCGGCTGGATGATCGAGGATACCGTGACGGATCGCCCCGTGATCATCGTGGACGAAGACCGCTACTCTGGGGGGATGGCTATCAGCTTGGCCCCGCGTGCCGATCTTGCGGCTAACGCCAAGGCGTTTGTTGCGGTAATTCAAACCGACTGGCTCGTTAAAATAAATATGCCGCCGCAGATCGTGCTGGCAGATGGAAGTGGCCGGTATCTTGAGCCCGTACGTCCCGCCCCCCTCATGGAGCCAGAGGCAGTTCTTTCGATCGCGCGCGACACCTTAAGTCGAGCATCAGGCCCTCATCGCGCTGCCATGCTCAAAATGCTTGAAGCCAATCGTTACTTGCCCGCGGATCGCCTGGGTTCCAATCGCGTGCAGGTAGACGAAGTCGCGGTGCTTCCCGGTTTCGGAGCATTTGTGAACGGATGGGCGCTCAGCTCGAACAGGCAAGCGTCGCGGTTCGTGCTGAAAGTCGGCAGTCATACAGTGCGAGCCGTCGAACTATGCCAGTCGCGATTTGCCCGGTCTGACGTGGCCGAATTGCTTCCAAACGTTGAGCAAGCACTGAAAACTGCAGGTTTTGTTACATTGTTTCCCGGTCCAATCGACCAGGCTGCACTGGACCAACTCTCGCTTGAGGTGGTCTGGCAGGATGGCACCAGCACCATCGTAGAGGTACCGCCCGTCACCGTGCGGGTGCTTGGTCTGACATCCTCGTTCGACGCCATCTGCCGGTTATACCCGGCAATCGAGGCTGAACGGTTCTTCCCTGAGCTAGCCTATCATGCTGCTCGGTTCGCGCAGGTGCAGGCGCGCAGCGTACGAGGTTACGAATGCAATCCTGTCCGCTCCTCGCTGCTGCTGGCCGCCCCCAGACAGTCGGCAGATATATTCCTGTTGTTCGACCAGGCTTTGGCGCATGCCGCCTTCTTGCCGGAAGACTGGGGTATATCGATCATCGCGAGTCCTGATGAACATCGCGGTCTGGTGCTGACCCTGTTTGCGCAACTGCAACACGCCGCCGGAAGACCATGCAGCCTGTTTTTTACCGGCGATGCAGCGCCCACCTCCGACGTGATCGAGGAGGTCGCGGCGACGCTGTCGTCCGAACGGATCGCTTGGGTGGCTAGCCACATCTTGCTGACGGCGACCGGATGGAAGGACGTCGCGAGCGACGAGGGCACCTTCGCCCTGCTCGCGATAGACGATCCCGCAGGAGGTCCCCCGCCCGCTCTCGGCCTTGATGCCTTCGTCGCCGATCTTGCGCGCTGGCGGCGGCTGTGCGCGGCAGCGCCGCCGCGCATCGGTGGCATTCAATTGCCACCACAAGGCAAACCGATTCCCGTCATTGCCAACGCGGCCGTATCGCTCGGTCCCGCACCGGGGTCGCCGTTTACGCTCAAGATCAACGAGGCCGTCCGCCGTGCTTATGGATAAGGGTGACATGCGCCAGCCGCAGGGCAGGGGTCGGATCGCGATTTTCAGTCACACGCATCCCTCGCTCACCTCCGGGGGCGCGGAAATTTCTGCCTACAATCTGTTCCGTGGGCTGCGCGCAATTGGGCGGGACGCCATTCTCATCGCCGCATGCGATGAAGCCAATCTCGACGAGATAACCTTGGGCGCGCACGAGTTTGCGCTGCCGGTACGCGGCGCCTTCTACGATCATTTGTACCACATTGCGCCACGTGACGTGCGGCAATCTCTGCTCCAGCTCCTGCAGGCGCAGAACGTCTCCTTGTTTAACGCGCATCACTTTCTACACATCGGCGTCGGTGCATTGGCCGATGTGGCGGCGGCAGGGATCGATGTGGTGCTCACCATCCACGAATATCTCGCCATTTGTAATAATCACGGCCAACTCGTGACTAGGCCAGGTCAAATGCTCTGCCAGGGGCCTTCGCCCGCCGCGTGCCACAAATGCTATCCCGAACACAGCAAGCAACAATTCGCCGTGCGGCAACAGCACGTGGCAACTGCCCTCACCCCGGTCTCAGCGTTCGTATCGCCGAGCCACTTCCTTGCCGAGAAAATGATCGAGCAAGGCCTGCCGCGTGAGCGGGTCGAGGTTATCGAAAATGGCGTGCCTTCTGTCGAAACTGTGCAGGAGCGGCGGCGCTCACGCGGCGTCTGGAGGTTCGGATACTTCGGACAGATCAATCCCTTCAAGGGCGTCGGCGTGCTCCTGGATGCCTGCGCGGTGTTGGCGCGCGATCCCGCGTTGGCCGCGACGATCCGAATTGCCGTTCACGGCAATTTCGTCGGACAGTCCGCGAGCTTCATCGACAGGTTCAATGCCGCGGTGCAGGAATTTCCCTTTCTCTCCTATCTTGGCCCCTACGATAACCAAAACGTCGCGCAGCTGATGGCCGAATGCGACTATGTCGTCATGCCGAGCACGTGGTGGGAGAATTCGCCAGTGGTGATCCAGGAGGCCTTTCGGGCACGGCGGCCGGTTATTTGCACCGGCATCGGCGGCATGGCCGAAAAGGTTGTGGATGGAGAAACCGGGCTTCACTTCGTTCGCAACGATCCCGCCGATCTTGCCGACCAGATCGCACAGGCGGCGGACGAGGCGCTCCATACGAGACTGCAACGCGCGCTGCCGCGGCCGCTGACCTCGATCGAGATGGCGGAGCGCTACGCAGCGGTGTTCAAGCAGGTGGCAAGCGCGTCGGTTTAGTCGATCGCTTGGGCGCCAAGCCGCCAGGCAACATAAGTGCGAGAAACGCGGCGTCGCCGCCGTCGGGGTGAGGTGCAGCAATTCGCGGCCGGCGTGCCCCCCTCCGCCGCCGCTCGCGGCGTCGCTGCCGATCGGCAGGCCACGCGTTGATTCTACCAAGCTTTCGAGGCTAGCAGAACAGGATGGCGCTTTCTCTTTTACGACTTTCGATCAAAGCAGTGATCTGGTTCGTGGTGCTGTCGCTGGCGCTCGTCGCCCTGTTCCGGTTCGTGCCGCCGCCGATCACCTTCACCATGATCGGTGATCTGCTTGCCGGCCGCTCGATCACCAATGAATGGCGTCCCCTGGACCAAATCGATCCGGACATGGCGCGTGCTGCGATCGCGGGCGAAGATGCAAAATTCTGCAGCCACCGCGGCTTCGATTTCAGCGCCATCGCCGGCGCAGCCTATCGCAACGCAAAAGGCGGGCGGATCCGAGGCGGATCAACGATCAGCCAACAGACGGCCAAGAACGTCTTCCTGTTTCAGGGCGGCGGCTATGTTCGAAAGGCGTTCGAGGCCTGGTTCACCGTTTTGATCGAGGCGGTCTGGGGGAAGCGCCGGATCATGGAAATGTATCTCAACGTCGCCGAAACCGGGATCGGCACTTACGGGGCGCAGGCGGGCGCGATGCGCTACTTCAATCATTCAGCGCAGAAACTCACGCCCACCGAGGCCGCCCGTATCGCGGCGGTACTGCCGCTCCCGAAACGGCGGGAGGCAGTGGATCCACGGGGCCTCGTGCGTCGCCATGGCAACGCCATCGCCCGGCACGTCGGGGTGGTCAGGCGTCAAGGATTGGACGCCTGCCTTCGGTGACTTGCCGGGCGTGACCTCGATTGTTTTACTTGGCCGCGCCGTCGATAGCTGCGCCGGCCTTTTCTGCGGTATCACCCACGCTCTGCGCGGCCGAAGTGATCGCCCGGCTTTCCATGCCTTCATTCTTCGACTGGTTGAACAGGAAGAAGGCTGCCACGATCACGGCAAGTAGAACGGCCAGCCCGATCAACATGCCGCTGCCGCCACCACTACGCCGTTCGATGATCGTGGTATTCGGCGTTGAAGTTTCCGTTACACGCTCGTCGGTCATGATACGCTCCATCTTTACCGAGAGCCGCAACGCAGGGCTGAAGAAGGTTGTTCCCGCGGTGAAACGGGTGGAACTCATCAGCCCTGCCGCGCCGATCAGAACGGCAGTTTGAACCCCGGCGGCAGCGGAATGCCGGTCGTCATCTTGGCCATCTCCTGCGAAGAGGCGGCGTCAGCCTTCGCACGGGCGTCGTTGAACGCTGCCGCGACCAGATCTTCCAGCATTTGCTTTTCCGACAGGACCACCAGGGAATCGTCGATTGCGACGGAAAGGATGCGACCCTTGGCAGTGGCCTTGATCTTGACCAGCCCACCGCCAGATGCGCCCTCGACCTCGATCTTGTCGAGCGTGGCCTGGGCCTCGTCCATCTGCTTCTGCACATTCTCCGCCGCGCTCTGCGCTGCGGCGAGAAGTTCGTTGATATCCTTCACGCGTTGTTCCTCTTCTTGGGCCAGTCAATCAGTTCGGCATCGGGGAAGGCTTGGAGCGCCGCCTTCACCAACGGGGACGCGAGCACCGCCTGACGCTCCGCTTCCGCCGCGGCGTCGGCGGCTTCCTTCAGCGTCACTTCGCCTGGTGCGTCCAGCATGGAGAGCTTCCACGCCGTCCCGGTCATTGCGCGCAACGCGGTCGCCGTCTCGGCCAGCGTATCGGTCGCGATCGGCCGTGTTCCGCTGAACACAATCTCAGGCGGCGCATAGCTGACGACACGTGCGCCGTGCGCCAGTCGCACCGCCAGCAGATGTTGCCCGTTCTCTTCAAGCTCGGCCACCAGCGCGGCGAAGGTGGCGGCAAACGCCGGCTTTTCTGCCGCTACGGGCGCGGGAACGGCAGGCGCGGCGGTGGGCGCCGAAAGGGAAACGGCCGCGGGCGCGGCCACTTGCGGTTGATCCGTGCGGCCCTCGCTAAGATAGCGGGCAAGTTCACCGGGATCGGGAAGGCTGCGCGCATGAACGATGCGCAGCAGCGCCATCTCCGCGGTCTCGATCGGCAGCGCTGCCTTAGCCACCTCGTCATGGCCTTTAAGGAGCAGCTGCCACAAACGATGGAGCAGCGGGAACGAGAGCTTGGTCGCCCAGTCGCGATAGGCTTCGCGCTCCTCTGCCGGCTGCGCCGGGTCTTCCGCGCTGCCGATCTTGGCCAACGTCACGCCATGAACGGCCTCCAGCAACGCGCGAAGCACGCCCTGGGGATCGACGCCATAATCATATTGGCGTCGCAGCGCCGCCAGCGCACCCGGCGCATCGCCTGAAAGAAGAAGCGCCAACAGGTCACGCACCGCACTGCGATCCGACAGACCCAGCATCTCGCGAACGGCGCTCGCCGTGACACCGCCGCCTTGCAGATCGGCATGGGCGATCCCTTGGTCCAGGATCGACAGGCCATCGCGGGCGGAGCCTTCGGCCGCCCGTGCGATCAGCGCCAGCGCCTCCGGCTCGGCAGTCACGCCCTCTTGCTGGCACACTGCGGCGAAGTGCTCGGCAAGCTTGTCCGCCGGAATGCGCCGCAGGTCGAAGCGCTGGCAGCGCGACAGCACAGTCACGGGCACCTTGTTCACCTCCGTCGTGGCGAACAGGAACTTCACATGGCCGGGCGGCTCCTCCAGCGTCTTCAGCAGACCGTTGAAGGCCGCTTTTGACAGCATGTGGACTTCGTCGATGATATATACTTTGTACCGCGCGGAGACTGCGGCATATCGCGATGCCTCGATGATCTCGCGAATGTCGTCGATGCCGGTGTGGCTCGCAGCGTCCATCTCGATCACATCGACATGACGGCCTTCCGCGATCGCCCGGCACGGCTCGCACTGCCCGCACGGATCGATAGTAGCGCCGCCGTTCCCATCCGGTCCGACGCAGTTGAGCGCCTTGGCGATCAGCCGCGCGGTCGAGGTCTTGCCGACGCCGCGCACGCCGGTGAGTAGAAACGCATGCGCGATCCGATCCCGGCGGATCGCATTCTCCAGCGTCCGCACCATCGCCTCCTGGCCGATCAGCGCCTGGAACGTCTGCGGTCGATATTTGCGCGCCAGCACGCGATACGCTTCGCCACCGCGCTTCGGCTGAACCGGTTCATCTAGGCCAAGAAGGGAGTCGGTCATTGCCGCCTATCTAGGCGCACAGACCCTGGTTGTCGAAGGGAGATGACCGCGCCGGATGGGCGCAGGCCAACCGGACGAGCCCGGCAAGGCGATCGCGGCGGTGCTCTGTGTACTTTGGTGACATGGGCTGCGGTGGGAGCCGGAACGACCCGCGGCGAAATCGTTGTGGCTGCTTCCGTCAGGATCTGACCAGGTTGGCGACGACCACGTCCGCCCGACTCCCGCGCGCCATATGGCCGAGCCGCGCGAGCGGTTCAAGCCCGGCGATGATCGCAGTTAGGGAATGCGGACGGTGAGGCCGTCACAGGCCGGTTCTAGCACGATCTGGCACGATAATCGGCTGGTTCGCGCCGCCTGTGGCGCGAGATCGAGCATGTCTTCTTCTTCCTCGGCCACCGCTGGCAGCAGCCCGAAGTATTCCGGCGAAACAATAACGTGGCAGGTCGCGCACGCCATTTGCCCTTCGCACGTCCCTTCCAGCGGCATTCCAACGCGCTGCCCTACGTCGAGCAACCGTTCGCCGGGCGCCGCATCAGCCTCGGTAACCGGCCCGTCCGCCACCTCGAACCTGATCTTCATGCGAAAACCTGCTGCGCATCCGCGGCGGCGACGATCAGGTCCAATGCTTCCCGCAACTCCGCCTCTGTCGTGTACCGCCCGAAGCCCAGCCGTATCGAAGATCGCGCATCGGCATCCAGGAGGCCGATCGCCTTCAGAACATGCGAGGGCCGTCCCGAACCACTTGCACACGCCGATCCCGCCGAGAACGCCACGTTCCGGCAGTCGCTCATCAGCCGGTTCACGTCCAGGCCGCGACGCCGCACGTTAAGATTTCCGTGGTAGCGATGTTCCTCCGACCCATTGATCGTCCAGCCACTTAGCCGGTGCGTCGCGATATCCCACAGGCGTGCAATATGCGCTGCATCCGCCCCCTGCCGCTCCATCATCAGCCGAGCGGCGACGCCAAAGCCGACGCAGAGAGCCGGGCTCAACGTTCCCGAACGCCCTATCTCCTGATCCCCGCCGTCGAGCAGCGGATCGAGCGTCACGCCGTCCCTGATCCACAGCGCACCCACCCCTTTCGGCCCGTGGATCTTGTGCGCCGAGATCGCCACCATGTCGCACTCTTCCGGGATGGCGATGCGGCCATAGCCCTGTACCGCGTCGCACAAGACGACCGCACCATTCTGTCGCGCAATGCGCGCGAGTTCCGGAACAGGCTGGATGATGCCGATCTCGTTGTTGACCAGCATGGCCGCCAGCAAGCCCGCGCCCTGCCCCAGAACACGTCGCGCCACCCACAGGTCGATCCGCCCATCCGGCCGCACCGGCAGCACCGTCACCTCGCGTCCGCGCGCGCCTTCCGCCCGCGCCGTATCGAGCACCGCCGCATGTTCACTGGCGATGGTGACCACGGACCCGCGACTGCCCTTAACCGCCCAGTTCAGTGCCTCCGTGGCACCACTGGTGAAGACCACCCGCCCCCCGGGCGGCAGCAACACTGCGACTTGCTCGCGCGCCACTTCGATCGCTGCCTTGGCGGCGCGACCCAGCCGGCTGGCCGAGTGGGGATTGGCGAACTGATCGCGCAGCCACGGCACCATGGCCTCAAACGCTTCGGGCGCAAGCGGCGTGGATGCCTGATAGTCCAGGTAAATCATGCGGCAAGCACCCGGACGCTGCGCGCCATGTTGCGCCACGCTTGGATAAAGCGGTCGATATCGGCCTCCGTGGTGGTCCGTCCGAAGCTCACACGGATCACCTCGCGCGTTTCCGCTTCTGACCAGCCCATGGCGCGAAGCACATGGCTCGGCTTCAGGCTGCCGCTCGCGCACGCGCTGCCGGCAGACACCGAAATCTGCTCCAGATCGAGCCGGATCAGCTGAGCGTTGGCGCTCACGCCTGGTAACCGATAGCTGCCGATCGCCGGGTGCCGCGGCGCCGCGTCGGCTACGACCAAGCCGCCGGAGCGACGGATGGCATCATCCAGCCGCGCGCGAAGGGGGGCGTGATCGGGCTCCGGCTCGCTCAGCGCAGCCGCATAGCCCATCGCAGCGGGCAGGTTCTCCGTCCCGGCGCGATAACCGCGCTCTTGGCCGCCGGTCGGCACCAAAGTCGCCAGGTCACGAACGAGCAACGCCCCGATCCCCGGCGGCCCGCCACGCTTGTGCGCCGAAAGCGCCACGAAGTCGGCATGCTCGGCAAGTTCAGGCGAGGATGGCATCTGCGCCGCATCGACGAGCAAAAGCCCGCGCGCGTCGTGAACAACTCGCGCGATGTCAGCGATGGGCTGAATCACACCGCTTTCACTGTTGCACCATTGCACACACACCAATGACCGCGTTGCCGGCGCATCGCCGCTTGCGGATCCCGACAGAAGCTGCCGCCGCAGCTCCTCCGGGTCGACCCGGCCATCAGCAGTCACCGTGATGAATTCCGCACCCTCCCCTGCCGCTCGCACGGCGGCGTCATGCTCCACGCGCGAGATAAGCTGCCGCCCACAAGTCCCCCGCCGAAGCGCGATCCACAGCGATTCGCTCGCCCCGCTGGTCAGCAGCACCTCGCCGCGCCAGGCGTAAGCCGCACCGATCGTCGCCCGCGCTTCCTCCAGCGCGGCCCGCGCCGCGCGCCCTTCCGCATGCGGCGAGGAAGGATTGGCCCACATTTCCACGCCCCGAAGCAAAGCGTCCCTCGCCTGCGACGTCATTGGTGTGGTGGCGGCGTGATCCAGATAGAGACGCTGAGGCAAAACTCGTTCCATATTCGGGTGCGATCCCTATATAGCCCCACGTTCAACGCGCCACATCCGCGGCAGCAAACTAAATAGAGTAACGATGCCCGAAGTGATCTTTCCTGGCCCAGAAGGCCGTCTCGAAGGGCGTTTCGCCCCCGCTCCCAAGCCGCGTGCGCCGGTCGCGATGATCCTTCATCCGCACCCGACCGCCGGCGGAACGATGAACAACCACATCGTTCAGGCGCTCTACAAAACGTTCCAGCGCCGCGGATTTGCGACCCTGCGCTTCAACTTTCGTGGTGTGGGCAAAAGCCAGGGCACGTTCGACAACGGCGTAGGCGAGCTTTCGGACGCGGCAAGCGCGCTCGACTGGGTACAAAGCTTTCATCCGGAAGCGTCGACCACCTGGATTGCAGGCTTCAGCTTCGGCGCCTGGATCGGGATGCAATTGCTGATGCGCCGCCCGGAGATCCGCGGCTTCATCTCGGTTGCGCCGCCGGCGAACCTGTACGACTTCACCTTCCTGGCTCCCTGCCCGTCTTCCGGGATCATCATCCAGGGGGCGGAAGATGAAGTGGCGACTCCGCCAGCGACCCAGAAGCTGGTCGACAAGCTGCGTACGCAAAAGCACATCACGATCCATCACGACGTGATCCCGCGCGCCAACCATTTCTTCCAGCATGAGATGGACGACCTGATGACGTCGGTCGACAATTACCTCGACATGCGGCTCGATCCGAACTCCCCGATCCGCTGATCCCTCTTTTCCCGGTGAGGAGCGACATCGCTCGTTCCTCACCGGCCATCTTGCGCATAATCGCGCCTGCGCCCGGCACGCCCGGGGCGCTATCAACTCTCCCGCTCATCAGTCTCTACGCCGCAACCGCGCGGCGCCTTGAGTCGCGCGCCGACGCGCCACACGGCGGCGCGCCCGCCTCGTTCCTCAATAGTCCCTGGAGTAGCGCAGCTGCGCGTTCGATCCGCCGAACGAGCCGGCCTGCGTCAGCAGGCTGAGCGACCTTGTCAGAGCGATGGTCAGCTGAGTGGCCGTGAAGCCGCGGGCGTCGGTGACGATCTCGATGTAGATATCGTCGGTCAGGTACTTGCCGGCAGCCAGCGACGTGCCGCGGCCACTGGCATCGTCAGCCCCAAGCACCCGCAGGCGATCGAAGCCCGTTGCTGAGCGCAGCTTGCCCAGCGGATTGAGGCCGCCACCAGAGCCGCGCAGCGAGTTCAGCGCTGCGGCGAGCTGGATCGCTTCGGTCGCCGACAAGTTCTCGGGATTGGTGCCGAAGAGCAGCCGGCTCAGCACCTCGTCCTGCGGAAGCGCCGGGCTGGAGGTAAAGGCGATCTGCGGCCGCTGCCCCGTGCCGGTGATGTTGATGACAAAGGTCACCCCATCATTTTCGGTCGTCGCGCGGATGTCCAGGTCCGGATCGGTCATTTGACCGCCACGGAAGCGAACACGCCCGCGCTCCACTTCGAAGCGCTTGCCAGCGAACGAATAGGTACCGCGCACAAGGTCGAGGCCGCCGGCAATCGTCGGCGCAGCAGAAGTTCCGCCGATCCGCATGTCGGCCTCCCATTCGCTTTCCAGCCCCATGCCCGACACGAACAGTCGGTTATCCGCCCGCACCCGCATGTCGAGACGGAACAGGCCCGGCGGTGATGCGGGCGCCGGACGGTCAGTGATCCTCGCGGGCCTGATATCACTTTTCCGGCGTACCCCGGTCAGCTCGGGAACCTCGGCCGCGCCCTGGCGGATGATCTCATAGCGGGCCTCTGGAATGGTGAGATCCGCCTTGATCAGTCCACCGCCACGACCGTTCGTTACGGAAACGGTCCCGCTCGCCGTTGCGCCGATGGCGTCCGAACGGGCCAGTTGCGCGTCATCAAGGCGGGCATCGATCTGCATGGGATAGCCCTGGTCAGCTGCGAGGCTGACATAGCCCTGCGCGCGGACGGTGCCGTCGCCGGCCTTTGCGGTCAGGCTTTCCAGTTGCAGTCGATCCGCAGTGAAACGCGCCCTGATCGCCATGTTCGACAAGCGCGTACCGTATGTTTCGTTGTCATAGGTCAGGCTGTCCGCCCGGATCACGCCATTCAGCTGCGGCGCGGACGCACGCCCGTAGAAATCCGCCGCGACCACGATCGGCCCGCTCAATTGCTGTTCGGCAAGGCCGGCCAGGCTGAAAAGCACGCCCGACGGGCCGTTGTAGCGAATGCCGCCACTCAGCGGCGCCGCCATCAGCTGGGAGGCCCAGGAGCCACCCGCACCCGCCGGGCGCAGGAACGCCTGTGCGCGGCCGACGGTCGTCGTCCCCCGGCGCACCAAAGCCCGAAGCTCGCCGCCACTCTGCACCAGTCGACCGGCAAGAACGACGTCCACCGGCTGTGACACGCTGGCCAAGCTCGAGCGTGTGAAGCCCGTGATCGTCATGCGCGCATCCGCCTGCGGGAACGCATTGGGGTTCCTCTGCGTGAAGTCCAGGCTGCCGGTTGCGCGACCGCCAAGACCCAGATTGGGAACGAGCGCATTCGCCACCGAGAGGTCCAGACTATCGAGGCGCATCTGTGCGGTTAGTCCAGCGCCATAGCTCCCCGCCACGCGCAGGCGCCCTTGATCAAAGGAAACCTGCGTCGGTGCCAAGCGATAGGTGCCGCCGGTGGTCGTGATCCGGGCCGGGTTCTGCGTGCGGAAGTTGATGCCGTTGGCTTGCCCCTGAAGCGCGACGAGATACTCGCTCGGGGAAAGCCGTGCATTGGCCGCAAGGCGGAACGGCACGCTGTTCGAGCCGGTCAGCAAAGCCTGAGCGGTACCGCGGCCACCGGCGTAATTCACCTTCATGCGGCCAGACTGTATCACGGTCGGCCCATATCGAAGATCGGCGACCTGAGCGTCGGCGATCACCTGCGGATTGTCGTAAAGCACAACGCTTGCCTTCACGATCCCGCGACCGATCACGAAATCAACATCCCCGGGGATTTGCGCTGCATAGGCGCGCGCATCCACGTCCGCGCGCTGATAACGACCTTGCGCACTCAGCAGCGCCGCACCGGAAAGGCCGGAACCGGCAAACTGGACACGTCCGGCAAATGGCCCTGCCCCCGTCTGCACCACCCGGCCGGAGAAGTTCACCCCGGCAAACACGACACGGCGAACATCGACAGCAAGCTGCGTACCCGGGTTCACCAAGACGTCCGCATTGAACGGCCCGTACGTCGTCTGGCCGGTAGCCGTCACGGCATAGGCGCCCCCACGGCCGACAATTCGCGCATCGAGGTTCGCGAGGCCCACGCCAAGGCCCGGCCGCGGCGCGCGCACATTGACGATCGGTGCCGCTGCACTCCCGCTGACGCGGGCGAACAACGGGCCATATTGTGCCGAATACGCATCAGCTTCGACCAGAACCGCGCCGGTATTCAAATCGTAGCGGCCGCTGCCACGTGTCACCCTGAACGAGGGCGCCGTCACGCGAACGTTGCGGAACGTCACCAGCCCGTCGGTGTCATAGCTGAGGTTGGCGACCGCGACAGCGTTGCCGCCAAGGAACGTGCGCACGCCATCGTTGAAGATCTCGCGCGTCTGAATGCCAACGCGGCCGATGATCCCAAAGCCGCCATTAGGCTTGGTGACGAGCTCAGCGTCGGTGTTCAGGTTGATGATGCCAACGCCGTCCACACGGAAATTATTGACGCGTCCCTTGATCGCGCCGGTGTAGCGCCCCGTCTCCATGTTGGCGGCAACAATGGCGGTTGCGTCGATCGTGTCGGAGCGGATCCGAAGATTGTCGGACAGGATGGTGGGCATGTCGATGGCGATGTCGCCCTCGATCCGGGCGTTGGTGGTCAGCCCGCCCAAGGCCGGGTTGAGCCCGCTGATCCGCCGCGCGCGCGCCTTGACGGGCACCAGGATCCGATCGGCGTCCACCCGCGCCAGACCCTCGGCGTAAAGGTTCTCGACAACCGTGTCGCCGAAGCCCATCGCCGTGGCCCGCACCTTATAGTCCACGGTCGGCGTCGCAAACGCGCCGTTCAGCACCACACGGGCCAGCACGTCGCGGCCACGCAGGTTGGGGGCAATCGCGCCCGGGGTCAGCAGCTTGGCATCAACCGCAAAATTGCCAAAGCGGCTGTTGGCGAAGTCGATAAGCCCGCCAGCGTCCACCGCCAGCGCGTCGGACTTCAGCTTGATGCGCGTATCGGCGCGGCGCTCTTGCAAGGTGGTGTCGATGGCGACATTCAGCCGCGGCGCGGTCAGCCGCTCGACTGGTCCCTCGAGATAGAGCCCGGGCTGGGCGAAACCGCGCACCGCGATCTGCCCGTTTCGGGCAGTAACGGCGAGATCCGCCAGTTGGCCGCCGCCGAGGCTGGCAACGGCCTTGCCCTGCCATGAAGCCCAGCTGCCCTTGCCGCCGATGACGGCAGTAAGCGGCGCCTTGGTGCCTGCTATCGACGCCACCAGCCCTCCGGCCGGCGCAAACAGACGTGCGTCGAGATCAAGCTTGTTGTCATCGGGCACGGCATCCAGGCGCAGGCGAAGCGTGTCGCCGCCCGCGATACCAGAACCACGCAACGCCGCTGCGTCCACGGTGAGCTGCGCGCGTCGATCGGCAATATGGGCCGCGCCCTCAATCCTGCCGACATGGCGGCGCCCAGCGACTGCCGGCTCCATGACAAAGCGGGCGACGCGCAGGCGCTCGATGTCGATGTCGAGATCCGGCAACAATGGCGCATTGGGATCGCTCGGCTGCGGGATCAGCTCAGGATTGCGCGCCATGGTGATGAGCTCGCTTTGCAAGCTCCTCACGTCCACATGATTGTTGAGGAAGGCGAATGGCCGCCAATCCACGTCCAGTCGCGGAGAGGTGATGAACACGCCCTTGGGATCGCTGACCCTTACATCCGTCAGCACCATGCGGCCGTACAGCGAACCGTCGATCCGGCCCACCTTGATGTTGAGGCCACCCGCCGTGCTGTAATCGCCCAACTGATCGGCAACGAAGCGGCGCCCTGGATCGGTGTTGATGCCGAAAACAACGGCCACCAGCAGCAGCAGCAATGCGCCGATCGCAATGCCAACCCATTTCAGGATCCGCTGCCACAGCGGGGGACGAACCACGATTGTATGGGCGGGCAACGTCTGCTCGGCCGCGTTGTCTTCAGCCATTAGAACGCCTGCCCGATAGAAACGTAGAGAGCCACTCGGCCATCACCCGGCCGAGGATTGAGCGGCGTGGCAATGTCGACGCGCATCGGCCCGAAATTGGTATAGAAACGCCCGCCGATGCCAGCCCCGAAGCGAAGATCGGAAGCCTTGGGGAAGGCGCTTTCATAAGCATTACCGGCGTCGATGAACGGAACGATGCCGAAGTTGCCGAACCGATAGCGCGCTTCGAGCGCAAACTCGTTCAGGCTTCGACCACCAACGGGGCGAAGATCACCGATGTCGATCTCGCCATCGTCGTTCGGCACCAGCGATGAAACGGGCTCAAGCGGCCCCAGCCGCTGGAAGCCATAACCGCGCACCGATCCACCGCCACCGCCATAATAGCGGCGCGACGGCGCCAGTGAGTCACGTTCCACGCCAAGAATGGATCCGGCGCGCGCACGTCCGGCGATCACCAACCGGTCGCTCACCGGGTAGTAAACCGTACCCTCGACCATCGTGCGAACATACGGACGAACCGAGTCCTGCATGGATGTCTCGGGGCTGAGGTTCAGCTTCAAGCGATAGCCGCGCGTCGGGTTGAGCAGATCGTCGGACGTATCCCAGACCGCCTGCGTCGGAATCGCAGCGATGCCGTACGTGCGGCGCACACGCTCGTTGCGGTCGAAATCGAAGACACGTTCGTTCGTGCCCGTCAACTCCGCACCGAATGCATAGGTGAAGCGCTTCTGCCAGATTGGTGTGGAGTCATAGGCCCAGCGCACGAATGCGGTGCCCGTAAACGCGTCAAAGGCATCGTAATTCGCGTGATTGGCGGAAAGGCCGGTCGAAAAGCTCCGGTCGCGCCGGCCGGCATTCTGGCGGCGGAACGTTGCGGAGGCGCCCTGCTGCTGCGTTCCGGCGATCGCGGTAAGGACCAGCGCCCCCTCCGGCGGAAACAGATTGCGATGGGTCCAACTGCCCTCGAGCTTGATGCCCTCGCCCGTGCCATAGCCGCCACTGCCCGCCAAGCTGCGCCACAGCCCCTTGGACTGGCGCACCAGCAAATCGACCTGTTCCGTTCCATCAGGCCCGGGCTGGCCGGTACGCACCGGCTCCACGCCGACGGTGCCAAAGAGGCCGGTCGCCACCAACGCTTCGCGCAGATCGTCGCGTTTGCGCGTGTCGTACAATTCACCCCGCTTGAACCGCGGGAATATGCTGAGGTGATCCAGGTCAAAGACAGCATCGCCTTCGGTGCGCAGGACGCCAAACGATGATCGTGGGCCCGTCTCCACCGGAAGCGTATAATCGCCCGTCAGCGTTTGATCGTCGAGCAGGATGTCGCGGTCGCCCACGTCAACGAAGGGATAGCCGCGCTGCGGCAACACCAGGGCAACGTTCGCTTCCGCGCCTTGGACGCGGGCGGCTTCCAGCGGATCGCCCGTTCTGAGCGGAAGCTGGTCGCGCACCAGGTTGGGTGGCACCGTCGGCCCCGCTACCACGTTGATCTCGCCCAGCTTGTAGAGCTTGCCCGGCGTCGCCGTCAGCACAGCACGCACGCGGCCCGGTTCGGTGCCTACCGTCTCGATGGTGGAGCTGGCCACGCCATCATAATAGCCGAGCGACTTCATCAGGCGGACGGCAAGTTGCTCGTCTTCCCTTGCGCGCGCACTGACCTGCGTGGCGTTGGCCGCCTTCCCGTCTCCTTCGCGAAGCGCGGACAAGGACTTGAACTCATCGTCCAAGCCAAGCTCCTCTAAGCCACGCACGGCCACGTCGTAGCGGATCTGAAGCCGCTCATTCTCAGTAGCGTCGGCGGCTGTTTGCAGCGGCACGGTGTTCGTGTTTGCCAGCGGCTGCAGCGGCTGTTCCAGCTCTGGGTCAACGGCGGCGGCCGGGGCGATCTCCCCCGGAACAGCGGGCGAAACCGGCGCGTTCGTGCCGGCGGGCGCGGACGGTATCGGCTCAAGCGGCGCGTTGATGTCGTCGGAAAGCGACGGGAGAGCGGCATCGAAAGCGGCATCGGGGACGATTGGCGCGTTGCTGTCAGGGTCGGCAGCGGGCCGCTGCGCTATGTCCTCACGCGGCGCATCAGGGCCCCTGGCGGGCGCGGTGCCCGGCGTCGACATTTGCGCCATCGCCCCGGACGAAGCCGCGATCAGTGCAAAGGCAAGCCAGCGGTGACACCCCGAATTGAAACTCACAATTGCCCCTTTTCACGCGGGTCGCTCGATCTTTCGATACAACTCCGTACCGTCCAACGCCTTTAGGGAAGATTAGTTTCATGGTTAAAAACCAGTGCGGTCGCGACATCTTGCGACATGTTGAGGGTGGCAACTGGTCACGAAAGAGATTACCCGAGGCGGCACACGGCACGGCTATCGCCGGTCGCCTCATCCTCATCGCACGTTTGCGGAGATCACGTTATAATGGATCGCGTGACGGTTCGTGCGCCTCGGCACGGGGTTGATCGACGTATCGGCAAGCAAACGGGATCGATGTCGCTGATCAATGCACGCGGACTGGCGGTGCTCGGCGCCCTGGCTCTGGCGGCGTGCAGCGGCCAGTCCGAGCAGCCCGGTGGGCGGGGCGGACGGGGGGAACGCGGCGGCGCGGCGCAGGTCGGCTATGTCGTCGTGCAGCAAACCAGCGTACCGCTCGTCACCGAGCTCGCTGGCCGCACCTTTGCTTATCAAAGCTCGGAAGTTCGCCCGCAGGTGAGCGGCGTCATCCAGAAGCGTTTCTTCGAGGAAGGGACGATCGTCCGGCGCGGGGAGCCGCTCTACCAGATCGACCCGAGCCTTTATCGTGCCGCGGTGAACGAGGCGACGGCCAACGTCGCCAGCGCGCGTGCCACCGCCGAGGCCGCCCGGATCCGCGCGGATCGCTTCCGCCCGCTCGCCGCGATCGAAGCCGTCAGCAAACAGGATTATACCGACGCGCTTGCCACCCAGCGGCAGGCTGAAGCGAGCATTGCGCAAAATCGAGCGCAGCTGGAAACGGCGCGGATCAACCTTCGCTTCACGACCGTCCCGGCGCCGATCACCGGGCGCATCGGCCGATCCTTGTTCACCGTCGGCGCCCTCGTCACCTCCAGTCAGGCCGAGCCGCTGACGACCATCCAGCAACTCGATCCGATTTACGTCGACATTCAGCAATCCGCCGCATCGTTGCTCCAGCTTCGCCGCCGCATGGCGGCTGGCGGTGTCTTGCCGGCGAACGCCAACGTGCGGCTGAAACTGGAGGATGGCAGCGACTACGGCGCCACCGGCACGGTCGAGTTCAGCGAAGTTGTCGTGGACCAGCAGACGGGCACGGTGACGCTGCGCGCCCGCTTCCCGAACGCAAACGGCTTGCTCCTTCCCGGCATGTTCGTGCGGGCCGTCTTCGCTCAAGCGATCGAGACCAACGCGTTCCTCGTGCCGCAAACCGCCGTGTCGCGCGATCCAAAGGGCGACGCGACGGTCTGGGTCGTGGGAGCCAACAACAAAGCGGTGCAGCGCACGGTTGAGGCGATCCGTGCTGAAGGCGCCAACTGGGTCGTGACGGGCGGGCTGCGTCCTGGTGACAAGGTGATCACCCAGGGCACCGCCAACCTCCGGCCCGATGCAACCATTCGGCCGGTTCCTGCCTCCGCACCCCAGCAGCCCAAGCCCCCCTCGCCCGAGCAGCTGAAGCAGCAGCAGAAGGCCCAGGGCGGGGCGCGCTGACGTGTCACGCGTTTTTATCGATCGACCCATTTTCGCATGGGTGCTCGCGATCATCGTCATGATGGCGGGTGCCGGCGCGATCATGGGATTGCCGATCGCCCAATATCCCGACGTTGCACCGCCGCAGGTGTCGATCCGCGCCACTTATCCGGGCGCGAATGCGCAAACGATCGAGAACTCGGTTACGCAGATTCTCGAACAGCAGCTGACCGGCATCGACGGCCTGCTGTATTTCGCCTCCTCATCAACGTCGCGCGGCTCCGTCTCGATCACTGCCACCTTTGAAAAGGGCACCGATCCGGACATCGCGCAGGTTCAGGTGCAGAATGCCGTCCAGCAGGCAATCACGCGATTGCCGGCTCAGGTGCAGCAGCAGGGCGTCTCTGTGCGCAAGTCGAACCCTGACTTTCTGATGATCGCAGGCGTCTATGACAGCAGCGATCAGATGACGAACCGCGACGTGTCGGATTTGATGACCTCCACGCTGCAGGATCCGCTGGGCCGCGTGCAGGGCGTGGGCGACACCAACGTGTTCGGATCGCAATATGCGATGCGCATCTGGCTCGATCCGGCGCGGCTCGCCAGCTTTCAGCTGATGCCCGGCGACGTGGTGTCGGCGATCCAGACGCAGAACACCGAGGTGGCCGCCGGCGAGATCGGCGGGCAGCCGATGCCGTCCGATCAGATGCTGAACGCCACAGTGACGGCGCAGTCCCGGCTCCAGACGCCGCAGCAATTCAGGGACATCATCCTGAAGACGCTCCCGTCCGGCGCAACGGTGCGCGTCGGCGATGTAGCGCGCGTCGAGCTTGGATCGGAAAACTACAACGCCAGCAGCCGCATCAACGGCCATCCGGGCGCCGGCATCGCCATCCTGCTCGCGCCTGGCGCGGATGCGCTCGAAACGGCCGAGCTGGTCAAGGGGGAGATCGCCCGCATCGCGAAAACCTATCCGCCCAACATCCGGGTGGCATACGCGAACGACTCTACCGATTTCATCAAGCTGTCGATCGAGGAAGTCGTCGAAACCCTGATTGAAGCGGTCATCCTCGTCGTGATCGTGATGTTCGTCTTTCTGCAAAGCTGGCGGGCGACGCTGATCCCGACCATCGCGGTGCCGGTGGTGCTTCTGGGCACCTTCGCGATCTTCTACCTCGCCGGCTTCTCGATCAACACCCTCACGCTGTTCGGCCTCGTGCTCGCGATCGGCTTGCTGGTGGACGACGCCATCGTAGTTGTTGAAAATGTCGAGCGCCTGCTCGAAGAAAATCCGAACATGACCCCGCGCGAGGCGACGATTGAGTCGATGCGCGAGATCACGGTTGCGCTCGTCGCCATCGCATTGGTCCTGTCGGCCGTGTTCCTGCCCATGGCGTTCTTCGGCGGCTCGACGGGCGTCATCTATCGCCAGTTCTCCCTCACGATCATCTCGGCGATGATCCTCTCCGTTGCGGTGGCGGTCATTCTCTCGCCGGCTCTCACGGCAACCCTGCTGAAGCAGAAGCACAAACAGGGCGAGGAACCGCAGCCGGGATGGTTCGAGCGGCGCTTCACCGGCGTTTCCTCGCGGCTGACGCGTGCCGGCGCATGGTTCAATCGAAATTTCGAACGCGGCACGGAACGCTACGTCGGCTGGGTGGCCGCCGTCGTTGACCGCAAATGGCTGTTCCTCGGCGTGTACCTCGTCGCCGTTGCACTCCTGGCAGTGCTGTTCCTGCGGCTCCCCACCGGCTTTCTGCCGACCGAGGATCAGGGCGGCGCAACCGTTCAGTTCCGCTTGCCGGCGGGCGCGACCCGCGCGCGCACCGAAGAGGTGCAGCGCTCGGTCGAGCGATACTTCCAGCAGTACGAGAAGGCGAACGTCCGTACCATGCTGACCGTGTCCGGCGGCGGCGGGGGCGCATCCGGGCAGAACACCGGTCAGGGCTTCATCTCGCTAACGGACTGGGCCGAGCGCAAAGGTGCGGAAAACACCGCCGACGCGATCGTCGCCCGCGCGGCCGCCGCCTTTCGTGCGTTTCGCGACGCGCAGGTATTTGCCCTGATCCCGCCCGCCATTCGTGGTCTCGGCCAGTCCGAAGGCTTCACGATGGAATTGCAGAACACCGGCGGGCTGTCGACGGAGGAGTTCGCCGCCGCGCGGGACAAGCTCCTCGGTCTGGCGAATGCCGATGCCGGTCTTGCCGGCGTGCGCCTCAGTGAGTTGCCCGACATCGGGACGCTGCGCGTAAACACCGATCCGCAGCGGATCGCCGCGCTCGGCATCTCGCAGACAGACGTCAACACCACCCTGTCGACTGCCTGGGGTGGCCGCTACGTCAACGATTTCGTGGACCGCGGTCGCGTGAAGCGCGTCTTTGTGCAGGGTGACGCACCGTATCGCGACGATCCGGACTCGTTATACCAGTGGTTCGTTCGCGGATCGAATGGCCAGATGGCGCCCTTCTCCAGCTTCGCCACCACCAGCTGGTCGCAGGCGCCGACTACCGTTTCGCGCTTCAACGGCATCCAGTCGTTCGAATTTCAGGGCCAGGCAGGAAGCGGCGGCAGCTCGGGCGACGCCATGGCCCGCATCGAGGAACTCGCCCGTCAGATCCCGGGCACCAGCGTGGCATGGGCAGGCATTTCCTATCAGGAGCGCCTATCGTCGGGCCAGGCGCCGCTGCTGTACGGCCTTTCCATCATTGTCGTCTTTCTGTGCCTCGCGGCACTGTATGAAAGCTGGTCGATCCCGCTGGCCGTGCTGCTGGTCATTCCGCTTGGCCTCATCGGCGCGGTGGCCTTCGTCACCCTGCGCGGCCTCACCAATGACGTTTACCTGCAGATCGGCCTGCTCACGACCATGGGGCTCGCCGCGAAGAACGCCATCCTGATGATCGAATTCGCTGAGCAGGAGGAGAAGAAGGGCGCCCGCGTGATCGACGCGGCGCTCACCGCAGCCCGCATCCGCCTGCGCCCGATCCTCATGACCAGCCTCGCCTTTATCTTCGGCGTGCTGCCGCTCGCGATCTCGACCGGCGCCGGCGCGAACAGCCGTATTGCGATCGGCACGGCCGTGATCGGCGGCATGCTGACCGCCACTGTTCTGGCGATCTTCTACATCCCGTTGTTCTTCGTCCTCGTCCGCCGCGGCTTCCGCGACACCATGGCAAAGGTTCGCGGGGAAGAGCCGGGCTTCCGTCCGCCGGAGCATCGGAACGAGCCGGCGGGTGGCACGCCGCGGCTGGAGCAATCGTGATGCGCGCCCTCCTCCCCCTCCTCCTGGGCAGCGCGCTCACGGCATGCAGCATGGCGCCCAAATACGTGCGGCCCGAGCTTCCGGTGCCCACGTCGTGGCCAACGGGCGACACGTATCTCCGCCAAACCGAAGCCGCATTGCCCAGCGTCACCTATCGCGATGTTTTCCGCGACGCGCGGTTGCAGCGGCTGATCGACGCGGCGCTGGCGAACAATCGCGATCTGCGCGCAAGCGTCGCCAACATCGAGGCTGCCCGCGCGCAATATCGCATCCAGCGGGCCGAGCTGTTTCCTCAGATCAACACTGGCACATCAGCGACGCGCCGTGAGATCGGCGCCCGCGCGGCCGGCGGCAATTTCGCGGTGGGCGGCACGTCCTACCAGGCGTCAATCGGCGTCAGCGCCTTTGAGCTCGATCTGTTCGGCCGCGTACGGTCGCTCAGTGATGCGGCACTGTCGCGCTATTTCGGCCAGGAGGCTGCCGCGCGCGCCGTCCGACTGACCCTGACCGGCGACATCGCCAGCGCCTGGCTTACCCATGCCGCCGACCAGAGCCTATTGAAACTCGCGGAGGACACCGCATCGATCGCCCGGCGCTCCGTTACGTTGACGCGCGCGCGCGTAGAGGGCGGCGTTGCCCCCCGAACTGATCTGCGCCAAGCCGAACAGACGCTCGCCAATGCGGAAGCGAATATCGCCAGCCAGCGCACCGCTCTGGCGCAGGATCTGAACGCCCTTCAGTTGCTGGTCGGCAACACGATCGATCCCGCCCTGCTGCCGCCCCCCATCGAGCAGGCCGCCGCGACCGTCGCGGAATTGCCCGCGGGTCTCGACAGCCGCGTCCTGCTGCGCCGCCCCGACGTGGTGCAGGCCGAATATGATCTGCGCGCGGCGAATGCGGAAATCGGCGCCGCGCGCGCGGCGCTGTTCCCGACCATCTCGCTGACGGGCTTGTTCAGCTTCGCCAGCACCGGGCTTTCGTACCTGTTCGAAAGCGATTCGCTGACGAAAACGGCGAGCGGAAACCTCACCTATCCGATCTTCCGCGCCGGTGCCGGCCGCGCCGGCGTCGCCCAGACCGAGGCGCTGCAGCGCGCCGCGCTCGCCAATTACGAAGGCACGATCCAGACCGCGTTCCGCGAAGTGGCCGACGCACTCGCACGCCGCGGCACGATTACCGAAGAACTCGCCGCGACCGAACGGTTCGCGGCGGCGGCGGCGGACACTTTCCGCTTGAGCGAAGCGCGCTATCGCGGCGGCATTGATACGTTCCTGTCGTCGCTCGATGCCCAGCGGTCACTCTACGCTGCGCAGCAGTCGCTGGTGCAGACGCGCCTGATTCGCGCCACCAACCTCGTCACGCTGTATCGCACCCTGGGTGGGGACTCGCAGCTGGCGGTGGCGCCAACCGGCGCGACGCCCGCCCCAGTGCTGGTGTCCCCGCAACAGCCATAGCGCCGGCCGATCCATCCCGTCCGGCCGGCTTGCAGAACTTCCACGCGAGCCGCACGTTGCTGCGGGCACATGGCATTGGTGACAGGTGACTTCGCATGACTGGTCCGGCAGCTGGACGATCGAGCAAACGCCCATCGCCGTTGCTGGCCTTGACGGAGATCCCCCGCGCAGTGGCGGAACTCGGGATGCTCCCCTGGGCTGCCCCGGCGTTGGCCACCGTACCCCGCGGTGACGGCCATTCCGTGCTCGTGATCCCGGGCTTCAACGCCTCGGACAGCGCCACGCGCATTTTGCGGCGCTACCTTGCGCACCTCGGCTATGATGCGCACGGCTGGGACCTGGGGCGCAATCACGGCCCTCGATCGGTTGGCGACGATGGTGAAAAGCTGCTCGAGCGGATCGAGGCGATATACGATCGTCAGCATCGGCGCGTCAGCCTGATCGGCTGGAGCCTCGGCGGGATCATGGCGCGCGCGCTCTGTCGCCGCGTGCCGGATCAGGTGCGGCAGGTCATCACCCTCGGCGCGCCATTTGCCGGTGCACCCAAGGACACGCGCGTCTGGCGCCTGTACGAATTCCTGAGCGGGCAAAAGGTCGACGACGATCGCGCCCTCGCCTATCTGCGCGAAGGCGAAACGCCGCTTCCCGTTCCCTCCACCGCCATCTGGAGCCGCGATGACGGCATTGTGCCGTGGGCCAATTGCGTCGAGCCCAATTGCGCGAACAGCGACAATATCGAAGTGTTCGGCAGTCACTTCGGCCTGCCGGTCAACCCAGCGGTGCTTTATGCTGTCGCGGATCGGCTCGCCCAGCCCGAAGATGGCTGGCGCCGCTTCGATCGCCGCGGCCTCATCCGCGCGATGGTCTATCCCAGCTCAGGCCACGCCAATCTCGCCAGTGATGGCGCCGGCAACTAAGCAGCGGCGAGCGCAAAGGACACTGCCCGGCGCGCCAGGACGTCGGTGGAATCGATCAGCGGCACGGGAAGATCGCCCGGGCCGATCACCAGCGGCACTTCGGTACACCCGGCAATGATCACCTCGGCACCTTCCGCGATCAGCTGCATCGCCGCGGCCGCTACGGCGCTTCGTCCCGACGCCAGATCGCCGGCCTTAATCTGCCAGATCCCGTTCATGAAATTCGCGCGCATCGCCTGATCCGGCACCACCGGGATCAGCGCGCTGGCTTCAAGCGCCCGTTCGTAGAGCCGCGCTTCGGCCGCACCGTTCGCAGCGAGCACGCCGATGCGGCGTGCCGCGCCATGCTCACGCGAAACCGCCCCCACCGTCTCCTCCACCAGATGGATGAACGGCAGCGGCGTTGCGCCGATCACGGCATCGGCAAAGGCGTGGGCGGCATTGCAGGGCATCGCCAGCACCTGCGCGCCCGCGGCGTGCAGCCCGCGCGCCATGGCGGCGAGTCCCGGTGCTGGCGACGGGCCGGTGCCCGCGATCGCGGCGTTGCGATCCGGCAAAGCCGGGTTGCTGTCCACGATGAGCCGGACGTTGTCCTGCTCACGCGCTGCGCTTTCCTGCGAATGGCGCAGCACCTTGGCCATGAAGTTGATGGTCGCGGCCGGCCCCATGCCGCCGAGCACGCCAATGGTCAGCGGCATGGCCGGCATCCTCAGGCCGCGGCCGCGCCGGCAAGCACCGGCTGATAGGCATAGAGCGCCGGCGACCCGCCGGTGTGCACGAACAGCACGCGCTCCTCCCTGGCGATCTCGCCCGAGCGCACCAGCGCGATCAATCCCGCCGCCGCCTTCCCGGTATAAACGGGATCGAGCAGCACGCCCTCCAGCGAGGCGAACATCCGCACCGCTTCGATCATCTCCGGCGTCGGGAGCGAATAGCCCGGCCCCACCCATTCATCGCGGCACTCGATCGTTTCTGGCGCGATCGCGGGCACCACCCCGGCGAGGTCCGCCACGGCAAGCGCAAGCTTGTGCACATTGCCCTCCTGCTCCGCGCGCGGCCGGCGCACGTTGATGCCGGTGACCGGAATGTTGGCGCTGTTGCCGACAAGGCCCGCCACGATGCCAGCATGCGTGCCCGCGCTGCCGCTCGCCACGACGATGCGGTCGAACGCGACACCGCTCGCGAACGATTGCGCCAAAATCTCCTCGGCACAGGCCACATAGCCGAGCGCGCCAAGCGCATTGGAGCCACCGCCGGGAATGATATAGCCCTTCCGCCCCTCGGCCGCGAGATCAGCCGCCACCTGCTCCATCGCGCCCTGCAGGTCCGCGCCGAGGTTCACGACGGTAACCGCCTCGACACCGAGCAGGTCGAAGAGGAAGTTGTTGCCCGACGCGCTCGGATCGTAGCTGTCGGGAACGCGCTGCTCGAGCACCAGGCGACATTTCAATCCCTCGCGCACCGCCGCGGCAAGTGTCAGGCGGCAGTGGTTGCTCTGCACCGCACCCACGGTGATCAGCGTATCCGCCCCTTGCGCCAGGGCGTCCGCAACCAGGAACTCCAGCTTGCGCGTCTTGTTGCCGCCGCCGGTCAGGCCGAGCTGGTCGTCGCGCTTGATGAAAAGCTCCGCGCCGCCCAGCGCCTTGGTCAGATGCGGCATGGGTTCGATCGCGGTGGCGCCGGGCGTGTAGCGGCGGCGCGCGAACTGCGCGAGGTTCATGATGGCAACTCCTTGTGTTTGGTTCGGTGTTCGTCGCGGAAGGTCATTCCACGCGGCTGTTGTTCCTGTAATCGAGTGCCGGCGCCCGATTGCCAATCAGGGCGACATAGCGGAAATCCGGCCCACGCCGCTTTTCCATTTCCGCCTTCGCCGTCGCGATCACGTCGGGGCTGGCGATCATTTCCGCAAGGGTCAGCGCCAGGGTGCGCGACGCCAGCACCGCGCCCTTGGTGCCGATGCTCATCCCGGCGGCGGCGGTATTCTGCCAGCTGTGTCCCGGCATGCCGGGAACAAAGGTGGCGGTGCCGAGCCCCACGGTGGGAACGACCCACGAAATATCCGACATGTCGGTGGAGCCGCCAGCCGCATCTGGGTCCGTGCGCACGGCATAGGGCTGGACCTGTGCAACGGACTCGATCGTCCCGCGCGCGTCCGGCACGCTTTCGCGCATCTTGGCGGCGAAGGCTTTCTCCTCCGCCGTCCACGCGATGCCGCCCAGCGATCGCAGGTTCTTGTCCATGACCTGCCCCAGCGTGTCGTTCGGCAGCATGGAATAGACCCCGCCGATCTGCTCGAACTCCATCCGAGTCTCGGTGGCGATCGCCGCGCCCTCACCCGCTTTCGTCACCCGCGCCATCACGGAGCGGACGACCTGCGGATCGGGCGAGCGAACGTAGTAATAGACCTCGGCATAGTCCGGCACCACGTTGGGCGCCCCGCCACCGCTGGTGATCACATAATGGATCCGCGTCCGGTCCGGCACATGCTCGCGCAAGTAATTAGTCGCGACGTTCATGATCTCCACCGCGTCCAGCGCGGATCGCCCGGCTTCCGGATTGCCCGAAGCGTGCGACGAGCGGCCGTAGAAGCGGAACTTGCCATTGGTATTTGCCATGCTGATCGATTGCGCAGCCGAATTCGCGCCCGCCGGGTGCCAGTGCACGGCCGCGTCCACGTCCTTGAACAAGCCGTCGCGCACCATGTAGACCTTGCCCGAGCCGCCTTCCTCCGCCGGCGTGCCGTACACGCGCAGCTCGCCGGGCGTCTTGGAGGCGATCATCCACTTCTTCACCGCGATAGCTGCCGCCACCGATGCGGCGCCCAGCAGATTGTGCCCGCAGCCATGGCCATGCGCCTGTCCGGCGATGGGCGTCTTCGTCGGCACCGTCTGCTGCGCGAGGCCGGGCAGCGCATCATATTCCGCCGTGATCCCGATGACCGGGCCGGCGCCGTTGCGGTAGCTGGCGAGAAAGGCGGTCGGCTCCCCCACCACCCCCATGGTCACCTGAAAGCCCGCGTCCTTCAGCTCCTTGGCGAGCAGCGCGGCGCTCTTCTGTTCCTGATAGCCCGTCTCGGCGAAGCTCCAGATCGCTTTCCCGACCGTTTCCACCTTTTTGGCATCCACCCCGGCCAGCACCTGCTCGCGCGCATCCGCCGCCAGCGGCCCGGCCTGCGCCTCTCCGGCAACGAGCAGCGCAGCGCCAGCGAAGCCGGCGAAAAAGGCGCGATCGATCATATGCTTTCCCGTTTCCGAACAGACGGGCACGAATTCACATGATCCGATGCCGGCGCACAACCCTTCAGTGTTGGTGGTAAGCCATAGCAACAAGGCATCAGGTGCGCCGCCACGCCCCCCGAGAGCCGAGCCGTAACGCGGACGAGCCCGCCCCGTCAGGGCCGGGCGACGCCGTCCATCGCCGCTGCCAGGCTGCCGCCATGTGCGCCGAGGCTGGCGGCAGCCTCCGCAGCCGTCGCCCCGCGCGCAATCAGCACGGCCGCCCTGATCTCCTCGCCCGCTACGTCCAGCGCCTGCGCCGCCACCTCCCGCCCGACGCCGGCGATCTGCGCCACCATCGCTTCGGCACGTGCGCGCAGCTTGCGGTTCGACACCCGCATGTTCACCATCATCCCTTGGTGAACCAAGCCCAGCCGCAGCATGATCGTGGTGGACAAAAGGTTCAGCACCGCCTTCTGCGCGGTTCCTGCCTTCATCCGGGTCGATCCCGCGACGATCTCGCTTCCCGTATCGGCAAGGATCGCGTGCTCCGCCCTGGTCAGCAGACCCTCGCCCGCATTGTTGGCAACGCCGATCGTCAGCGCGCCCGCCGCACGCGCCGCCTCGACCGCTGCGACCGTGTAAGCGGTGCGGCCGCTCGCCGCGACACCGATCACGACATCGCTCGCCCCCACCGCGGCGTCGATGACCGCCGCGCGTGCCGCGCCCGCATCATCCTCCGCCCCTTCGACACTCTCGATCAGCGCCGCCGTCCCGCCTGCCATCAGGAACACGAGCCGCGCGCGCGGCCAGTTATAAGTGGGAAACAACTCCACCCCATCCTGCACCGCGACCCGCCCGGAGGTGCCCGCCCCGGCATAGATCAATCGCCCCTCCGCCCCGAGCCGACGCGCGGCGTCCTCGGCAGCGGTCGCAATGGCCGCCGTCTGGCTCTTGATCGCCGCCAGCGCCGCCATCTGCCCCTCCAGCATCGCCTCCACCGCGATTACCGATGGCCAGCGATCGATGGAGACATAGCGCGGATCGACGGTCTCGGTGCTCATCCGCCTCACCTTTCCAGAAATATCTTGCCCGGGTTCATCAGCCCCCCGGGATCGATCGCGGCCTTGATCCGCCGCATCAGCGCCACGGCTTCGGCGCCATGCTCGCGCACCAGTGCAGCGCGCTTGCCCATGCCGATGCCATGTTCCCCGGTGCAGGTGCCGCCGACCGACAGCGCATAATCGATCAACTGCTCGTTCACCGCCCGCGCCTTCTCCCACCCCACCGGATCGTCGCGACGCAGAACGAAAAAGACGTGGTAATTGCCGTCGCCCACATGCCCCAGGATCGGCGCCAGCAATCCCGCCGCGTCGACCGCCGCCCGCGCGCGCGCGATCGCCTCGGCCAGCTTGGAGATCGGCACGCAAATGTCGGTCGACCAGGTAACGGCATCGGCCACCATCGCCCGCGCCGCCGGCAATGCCGCGTGACGCGCGCGCCACAACAGGCGTTGTTCGTCGCGATCGAGGGACATGGTGAGCACGCCGGCGCCGTGCCCCGCGCCGATCGCTTCCAGCTGCGTGCGCTGTTCCCGAACCGATTGCGGCGATCCATGCAGCTCTACGAACAACGTCGGCTGCTCCGCCAGGGTCAGCCCCGCAAAAGCGTTGCAGGCGCGGATCGCGACGGGATCGAGCAGCTCCATTCGCGCCACCGGCACGCCGCTCTGGATCGTCTCGATAACGGTCTGCACCGCGCCATCGAGCCCGTCGAACCGCCAGGTTCCCGCGAGCACCGCTTCCGGAATGCCATGCAGGCGAACCGTTGCTTCGACGATCAGCCCCAGCGTGCCCTCCGATCCGGTGAACAGGTGCGTCAGATCATAGCCGGCAGCGGACTTCCTCGCCCGGCTCCCCGTCGGAATGAGCGTGCCGTCCGGCAGCACCACTTTCAGTCCCAGCACATTCTCCCGCATCGTCCCGTACCGGACGGCGTTGGTACCCGATGCCCGGGTGGAGATCATCCCGCCAAGCGTCGCATTCGCGCCCGGATCGATCGGAAAGAACAGCCCCGTCGCGCGCAGTTCCTCGTTCAGCGCCTCGCGCGTGACCCCGGGCTCCACCACGCACAACAGATCTTCGGGTGCCACTTCCAGCACCCGGTTCATGCCGGACAGATCAACGGAAACCGCCCCCGCCACCGCCCCCGCATTCCCCTCCAGCGAGGTGCCTACGCCCAGCGGCACGACGGCGACGCCCGCCCCCTGCGCCGCTGCCATCAGCATCTGGACTTCTTCCACGGTGCGCGGCTGTGCCACCACATCGGGCAGGCCCGCCGCATGATGCCCTTCCGCGGCCATGAACTGCGCCCGCCCCGCCTCGTGCGTGATCCAGCGCGCGCCAAGGCGCCCCGCCATCGTCTCGCTCAACCGTGCAAGATCCGTCATTCGCTGGTCACTTCCGGAAAGGCGAAGCCGGCGAGGAGCAGCGCGCCGTCCAGCGCATCGCCAAGCGGTTCGCTCAGCTTCGCCACGGTGCGCGCCCGCAGCCACGGCCGCAGGTGCGGCGCCAGCCCGCCCAGGATCGCACAGGCTGGCGCACCCCGCTCGAAGATCGTTTCGATGAAGCGCTCCACATGGCCGGCGGCATCCTCCACGATCGATCGCGCGATCGGATCATCCGCTTGCGCATATTGAATGACGATCGGTGCGAGCGCGGCGTAATCCGCCGGCGTCGCCCGATCCATCCAGGCAATCGCTTGCGGAATGGCATGGCCGAAGCGGGCAGCGATCGCGAGCGCCAGCGGGGTGCGTGTCGTTCGCCCGTCGAGCGCTCGAAGCGCGTGGCGCATGGCGGAAAGCCCGAGCGCCGCGCCGCTGCCTTCGTCCGATATGGGGAAGCCATAGCCGCCGATCGCAAAATCGGTTCCGTTCACGCGGAGCTGCGCGATGCTCCCCGTACCCAGGATCAGCGTTGCCCCATCGCCGCCGCGGTGCGCCCCCAGGTTCGCGATTGCTGCATCGGTGGCGAAGCTGACCCGCGCCAGGCCAAGGTCCATCGCGCGCAATGCCTCGGCGCTGCCCGGGCGCGAAAGGCCGGCAATGCCGATCCCGCCAGCGATCTCGCCTCTCGCATTCCTCTCGAGCCCGGCGGATTCCAGCGATTGCTCGATAACATCGTCGAGAACGGCGCGAACCGCCGACACGCCGATGCGCATGTTCGCCGGGCCGGCATGCCCCGTGCCAATCACCAGCCCGGTGGCGTCGGTCAACCGCGCGCGGCAGTGGCTGCCGCCTGCGTCCACCCCAAGATACCAGGTCACCATCGCGCCTTCCATTCTGCGCCTGCGGGCACGGCCTTGCCCATATCCGCTCGTCTTTCCGGTATAACCATCAGTGATGCCATTCGCCCCCGTCGCGGCAGACGGGATTGACGCGGGCGAGCGGGCGTTGAACGATCAACGACATGACCGAACTGGCCGCCCCGGCGGCGCTCGCCGAGCCCCCTTCCGCCCCGGCCGCAATCGATCGCCGCGGCATGGCGCTCTATGGCGTCCTCGGCTTTGCCGCGGGTCATCCCTTTTACATGTTCTCCACCGTGCTCGCGCTTCGGCTGCAGGCGCATGGCGTGGCGCTAGCCGTGATCGGCTTTTTCGCCTGGGTGCAGTTGCTGCCGACGCTGAAGTTCGTGTGGGCGCCGCTGCTCGATCGCTATGCCATCCCCGGCTTCTCGCGCTTCTACGGCCAGCGGCGGGGATGGATGATGCTGGCGCAGCTCGGCATCTTCACCTCCCTCGTCGCGATGGCGCTCACCGCGGGTGACGCCCGGCTCGGCATCACGGCCCTGTTCGCCGTCCTGCTGGCCTTCTGGACCACGACGCTGGAAGTGGCCGCCGACGCCTGGCGCATCGAGCTCTACCCGTCGCAGGACGAGCAAGGCCCGATCGTCGCCGCCAATCTCTGGGGCTATCGCGGCGCCATGGTCGCGGCAGGAAGTGGCGCGCTCCTGCTGGCCGATTGGGGCGGATGGACAGCCGCCTATCTCGCCATCGCCGCCGCGGCGTTTCTCCCTTTTCCGATACTCGCGGCGATGCGGAGCAACACGCCCGGCGCACGAGACCGGCTGCCCGCGCTGGTGACGGGGGTGATCGCCAGCATCGCCATTCTCGGGGCCACCGCCGCCGCGACCGCCGCGATCGGCTGGGTCATCCTGTCGCTCGCGGCGGGCGCTGGCATCGATGCCGGCACGAACGTCACCCCATGGGTGCTCGCGTGCTGCATGCTTCCGTTCCTGCTAATGGCCGCCGCCTTGCCGCAAATCCGGCGCGCCCCGCCGCACGCGCGCATCCGCAGATCCGCACTGATCGGGCCGTATGTGGATTTCTTCTGGCGCTACGGCTTTGGCGCGTTGACGCTCATGGCCTTTGTCTCGCTGTATCGGATGGGCGACGTGCTCGCGCTCAATCTGTCCAAGCCGATGATCAGGGATCTCGGCTATTCGCTGTCGCAGATCGGGCGCGCGGATAGTGTGGTCGCGCTCGCCGCCAGCGCGCTGGGCGTCGGTCTCGCCGGCTGGATGGTCACGCGCCACGCCATGACATGGATGCTGGCGATCGGCGCCGTCGTGGCCGCGATCGGCAACTTCGGTTTTGTCTGGCTCGCGAACCAGCCCGTCAGCGAAGGCCTGCTGTACATCGCGACGGGCGCTGACCAGTTCGGCAACGGCTTCGCCGGCGCCGTGTTCGTCGTTTACCTGTCGCTGCTGGTGAACCCGCGCTTTCCCGGCGCGCAGTATGCCTTTCTGACCGGCTTTGCCTTCATGCTCCCGCGGCTGCTCTCCGGCGCCGGCGGGTCGATCGTCACTCGCATCGGCTATGACAATTTCTTCCTGCTGTCGGGCGCGCTCAGCCTGTTCGCGGTCGTGTTTCTTCCGCTGCTCGCCCAAATTCGCCCCCGATCCGAAGAGAACGCATGATCGAAACCATTGTCGAGCGCGGCTTCGCCCCCGCTGCCGCCGCGCTCGCCGCCGGCCGCATCCCCGGGGCCGCCCTGGGCATCGTCACCGCGGACGGCAGCCGTGCCGTTCGCCTGGCCGGCCTGGCACAGCGGGTTCCCGACGAAGAACCGCTCACCCGCGACCATTGGTTCGACCTTGCGTCTGTCAGCAAGGTGATCGCCACCACCACTTTCATCCTCCGGCTGGCGGATGAAGGCCGGCTCGACCTCGATCGCCCGCTCACCGATGCCATCCCTGATCTGCGCCAATATGACGTCGCCAACGCAGCCGAGCGGCGGCTCACCTTTCGCGACTGCCTCGTTCACCGCACCTTTCTTCCCGCCGTCGAGCCGATCTACACTTATGGCGGCGATCCCGCCCGACTGCGCGCCTTCGTCCTCCAGCGCGAATGGCGGCACGGCCCGCCGGTCTATTCGGATATCAACTTCATCCTCCTCGGCATCGCGATCGAGCGGCTGACCGGCGCCGGGCTTGAGGCTCAGCCGCTCGGCGCAGGGCTCAGCTGGGGCCCGCCGCCCGGTCCTGCGGTCGCAACCGAGCATTGCCAATGGCGCGGACGCGTCCTGAAGGGCGAAGTGCACGACGAGAACTGCTGGGCGATGGGCGGACGTACTGGTCACGCAGGTCTGTTCGGCACGATCGACGGCGTGCTCGATTTCGCGCACAGGCTACTGGATGGCTCGGCCGCTTCCCCGGCCATGCTGGACGCGATCCGCACCCCGGTCGAGGGCCATCGCACCGCCGGCTGGGAAATCCGCTTTCCCGGCTGGTCAGGCGGTCAGGCCTGCTCGCCCGGCACGATCGGCCACACCGGCTTCACCGGCACCGGCCTATGGATCGATTTCGATCGCGGCCTGGCCTGGACGCTGCTCACCAATCGCGTTCACCCGACCCGTCATTTCGACAGCGGCATCTTCAGCCTGCGCCCCGAAACGGGCGAGGCCGTTATCGGAGCGTTCGAGGCCGAAAGCGGCCAGAGGTAGGCCGCAGGCATGCCGCCCGTCCGCGCGAAAAGGCCGCCGCTCAATGCGCCTCGGCGACCGCCACGAGCGCCGCATCAAGCGCCGCAGTGGCGCTGACATCCCCCGGCATATCGTTGGCATAAGCCGCAAAAGTGAACGTCCGGCCGCTCTTGGTCAGGAAATAGCCGGCCAGCGCGTTGGACGCGTTCAGCGATCCGGTCTTCGCAAAAAGCCGTCCTTCCAATGACGTAGCCTTGAACCGGTTGCGCAGCGTCCCGTCGGTGCCCGCGATCGGAAACGTCCCCCGCCACGCCGCGCCCCACGGCTGCTCCGCGCCCCAGCGCAGCAATGTCACGCTGGCCCGCGGCGTCACCCGATTATAGTTCGACATCCCCGAACCATCGCCGAAATCATACTGCCACCGTGCAATTCCGGCCCGCTGAAGCACCGCGTCCATCGCCGCATGGCCGTCCGCCACCGATCCGCTTCCCGAGACCGCGCCGAGACGCCGCAGCAGCAATTCGGTATGCAGATTCTGGCTCACCTTGTTGGTGTGCACGAGGTCCTCGATAAGCGGCGCGGGGGTCAGCTTCGCCAGCACCGGCCCCACCGGCGGCTTCGCCGCAGGCGCATTGCCCCGCACCGACGGATCGTCGGCAGACATCAGCGGCCGGTGCCGCACGCCCACCTGCCCCGTCACGCGCACCCCAGCGGCGCGGAGCATGTCGGCAAAGCGCCACGCTGCGCGGTGCGCCGGATCATCGATGCCGAGCCGCACCTCGTATGGCGGCGCGTCAGCCGGGATCGTACCGGTCAGCCGCAGCAAATCGCTCCCCGGCTCGCGAATATAGCCGATCGAACGCTTGCCCCCGGCGGGCACGACGGTGACCCGGTTGTCGATCCGGTAATATCCGTCGCCGGTCACCTCAGCCGCAACACCCGCGCGAACCGGGCGGACCGTCACTGCCACCTCATTGTCGTCCACCGTCAGCGCCGAGATGCCGGTTCCGTATTTCCCGACCATGTTGTTCCAGCTCATTCCGGCCGGCCAGCGCTCGTCGGGAAAGGCGCTATCATCGCCGATCACGTCGCCCACCACCTTCGTCTCGCGTGCCACTGCGCTGACGAGCGTTGCGAGGCAGTCGCTGCTGCAATCCGCTGCGCTGGAGAGCCGCGCATCACCGGCGCCGACCACCACCACGTCGCGAAGCGCCCCTCGCTGCTCCAGCCGCACACTGGCGCCGGCAGCTGTGTCAGGTGCATTTGTCTCCAGCAACGCAAAGGCGGCCGCTGTCGTAAAAAGCTTGGTATTGGACGCGGGAACAAAGCGTTCGTCCGGCCGAACGGCCAGCACCTCTCGCCCCGCCTCATCCACCACCAGCAAGCCGATCCGCGTCCCCGTTGCCGCGCGCCCGAGCGCCTCTTCAACCGCGACAGCGAGAGCGGGCGGAGGCGGCGAGGGTGCCTCTGCCGCAACGGCAGCCAGCAACGGCAGCAGGATCAGCATCATTCCCGATCAATCTCCTCTCTCAGCGTTGCCAGAAACTCGCTCGCCAGCGCCGATGGGGGCCGATCGAGCAAATGGATGGCGTGAACGTCGAACGTCAGCGATGGCTTGAGCGGCCGCATCGACAGCCCCGATGCCAGCCACGCCTCGGCCGTGAAGCTGTCGACCACGGTGACGCCAACGCCAGCCCGCACCAGCGCCGCGGCGATATAGAAGGTGCGGGCAACCACCACTTCATCCAGCACGATGCCGAGCCGGTCCAACTCGTCGGTCAACAGCGTGCCGATCGGACCACTTCCGGCGAGCGAGATGAAGCGCCGGTTGGCCAGTTCGGCCAACTCCACGCGCGCCGGCGCGTCCGGCATTTCGGGTTCGCGGTACAGCACGACCAACTCGCCCTCGCCCAGCCAGGTATGGCTCAGCGCAGCGCCGCGCGGCGGCTCGCTGGCGACGGCGATGTCAGTCTCGCGCTCGTACAGCTTGCGCAGCAGGTCGTCGTGGTGGACGGTCTGAAGATCGAAATGGACGTCGGGATGCCGCTCGAGGAACCGCGAGACTGCTGCGGGCAGCACGCTCAGCGCAAGACTGGGCAGCGCGGAAATACGCAGTCGACCGCCGCCGCCAGTACGCATGTTGCGCCCCGCCTCGCGCAGCGCGCGCACGCGCTCCTGGATCTCCGCCACGTCCGCGAAGAGATTGTGTGCATCCTCGGTCGGAACCAGCCGCCCGCCGACCCGCTGAAACAGGTCAAAGCCTAGCAGCGTCTCGGCATGCCGCAAGGTCTTGGAGACCGAGGGCTGCGACACGTTGAGCGCACGCGCGGCGGCAGAGACGGAGCCGTTGACGTATACGGCATGGAAGATTTCGATATGGCGCAGGTTCACGGCCGAAATCCTAGCGCCGCCGCCGTCACTCTACCACCCGCCCACGGAACCGCGCCTCGTCCAATGCCGATTCCGCATGTGCCACCAACGTCGCCACCGTCAGATTGGCCGATGCCGAAGGCACCGTCCGCGTCATGTCGAGCAGCCGGTCGAAGGGCAGCACCAGGCCCACCACCAGCGCCGTCTGCTCCGGCGCGACGCCCACCGCCGAAAGCATCGCCGCCAGCATGAAGAGCGACGCCGACGGCACCGGCGCAGTCCCGAACGCGGCCAGTGCGCCGGTCGCCAGCATGACGACCAGCATCTGCGCGTCCGGTATGACGCCGAGTGCCTGGAGCGCGAACTGCCCCAGCAGTCCGACGTACATCGCCGTGCCGTCCTTCCCGATCGCCGCGCCGAGTGGCAGCACGGTGGAAGCGACCGGCCGCGCCACGCCCAGATTATCGTGCGCCACCCGGAGCGCGACGGGCAAGGTGGCGGAAGAGGACGCCGTCGAGAAAGCGATCGCCAGCGCGTCCACGATCCCGCGGAAGAAGCGCACCACCGGCAGCCGCGCGACCAGCGCGATCAGACCCGCGTGGACCACCAACATCTGCGCCAGCGACCCCACGATCACGCAAAGCGCCAGCCAGCCGACATTGACGAACACCGCCGCGCCGTTCGCCGCCACCGCATTGGCGATCAGCGCAAAAACGCCAAAGGGCGTCGCTTCCATCACGATCCGCACGATATGCATCAGCACCGCGGCAAGGCCCTGCAGTAGCGCCACCACCGGCTTTCCCGCCTCGCCCGCCAGCACGCTGCCGATGCCCAGCAGTATGGCGGTGAAGATGATCGCCAGCATGTCGCCCTTGGCGAGCGCCTCGATGATGTTGGCCGGCACGATCGACAGCAACTGGTCGCTGGGCGACACTGCCGCTCCAAGAACATGCGGCGCCACGCCGGCCAGCGCGATCCCCTCGCCCGGCCGCACGAGCAATCCTACGCCCATGCCCAGCGATACCGCGATCAGCGTCGTGAACGCGAACAGCCCGATCGTGCGCCCGCCGATCGGCCCCAGCCGACGCGGGTCTCCCAGGCCGGCGATTCCAGCGGCAATGGTGATCAGCACCACGGGCACGACCAGCATCTTGATCAGGCGGACGAACAAGTCGCCGATGATCTTCACCGCCGGCGCTGCGTCAGGCCAGACCGCGCCAAGCAGCGCACCGAGCACGAGCCCGGCCACCACCCGCTTCCACAAAGTTATCGCGAACCATCCACGCAGGATGGTCACGCCGGCGTTCCCCAGAAACCAGGCGCGGCAGGCTGCATCCAACCCGCCTCGTCGCGCACGCCGCCCTCGCGGTCGTTGGCGAGCCACAATGGCCCATCCAGATCGACAAACGACGCGCGCTCCGCGACCAGCATCGCCGGCGCGATGCCCAGCGAAGAGGAAACCATACAGCCCACCATCAAACCAAAGCCTATTCCGAGCGCCGCATCGGCGAGCGCCAGCGCTTCGGTCAGACCGCCGGTCTTGTCGAGCTTGATGTTGACGTAATCGTACCGCCCACGGAGGCGCGGGAGGTCCGCGCGCGTGTGAAGCGCCTCGTCGGCACAGATCGGGATACGGCTGCCAAGGCCCTCCAGTCCCTCATCGTCATCCGCCGGCACCGGCTGCTCCAGCAGATCCACACGGTACTGCAGCAGCAGATCCTGCCAGCGCACGACATCCTCCACCCGCCAGCTCTCGTTCGGGTCGACGATCAGCCGCGGCGCAGGCGCCGCCGCGCGCACCGCGGCAAGCTGCGCTTCCGCCTCTTCACGGTTGACCTTCACCTTGAGCAGCGGAACCGACGCGTGTCGCTGTGCGACCGCCGCCATTGCGCCTGGCGTATCGATGCCGATGGTGATGGCGGACGCGAGCGGCTGGGGCGCGGCGCGACACGCCAGCGCCGCGACACTCGTGCCCGCCAACCTGGCCTCAAGATCCCACAGCGCGCAGTCCACGGCGTTGCGCGCCGCGCCGGCCGGCATCGCGGCCGCGAGTTCCTCGCGCGAGGCGCCGCTCTCGATTAGCGCCCGCACGCTCTCGATCGCAGCCAGCGAACCCTCAACCGTTTCGCCGTAGCGCGGGTAAGGCACGCCTTCGCCGCGTCCAACATGCTCGCCCTGCCGCAATGTTACGGTCACCACGTCGGCCACCGTCTTCACGCCGCGCGAGATGCGAAACGGAGTGCTCAGCGGGAAGCCGTCGTGGCGAGCGTCAAGCGTACGCGACATTGGCCGTCAGCAGATGATCAATGATCGCCTCGGCACCGAAGCGGAACGGATCGGTGCACGGCAGGTTATGCTCGTCGGCCGTCACCTCAAGCAATCGGCGGGCCTCATCCTCACCCAGTTTGGCGGTGTTGAGCGCGATCCCGACGAAGCGCACGTCCGGGCTGGTCAACCGCGCGACCCGCAGGTTCGCGTCGATGCACTCTGCAAGGTCTACTAGTGGATAATGCGGTAGGCCGCGCATGTGCGGACGGGTCGGATCATGGCACATCACCAACGCCTCGGCCTGAGCGCCGTGGAGCAGCCCGGTGGACACGCCCGCAAAGGCCGGGTGGAACAGTGATCCCTGGCCTTCGATCAAGTCCCAGCCATCATCGGTCCGCGCCGGCGCCAGATCCTCGATCGCACCAGCAATAAAGTCCGCCACCACCGCATCGAGCGGCACGCCGTCTCCTGCGATCAGGATGCCGGTCTGCCCGGTGGCCCGGAAATCGGCCGCCACACCACGATCCCGCAGCGCGTCACGCAGACACAGGGTCGTGTACATCTTGCCCACCGAACAATCGGTGCCAACCGTCAACAGCCGCTTGCCCGCGCGCTTCTTGCCATTTCCGACCGGCAGGTCCGGGCGCGGATCGCGCACGTCGAACAGCTGAACGCCAGCTGCCTTGGCCGCCTCCACCAGGCGCGGCTCGTCCTTCAGCCGCTGGTGGAGCCCGCACGCCAGGTTCATCCCCGCCGCAATCGCTGCGAGTGCATCTGCCATCATCCACTCGGGAAAGCGGCCACCTGCATTGGCGATGCCGAGCACCAGCGTCTTCGCGCCGGCTGCGGCCCCGGCAGCCGCATCCATGCGCGGCAGGTCGAAGCTGAAGGGGCAGTCGTCGTGCCGCCACTCCCCGACGCAATCATCGCGTCGAAACGTGGCTAGGCCGCGTGAAGTCTTGAGGCCGAATTCGTCGTCCGAATGGCCGAGGTACAGCAGATATGGTGCCGGAATGGTCATAGTCGGACGATAGATGGGGCCGGCGGCGACCCGCCAATCGCGCTCGCAGCTTTGCCTATAACGCAAAGCTATTGCTCGCAATGCGCCGGCCGAGGACGCAGCAGGGCGCGCCCCGCCGCAACGCCGGTCACGGCACCGTCTCTCAGTGCGAGCTTGCCGTTGACAAACAAGGCTTTCACACCCGCGCTCGGTTCGCGTGGCCGGATGTAGTCCGCGCGCGGTGCATATCCGGCGGGATCGAACACCACGACGTCGGCAAATGCCCCGGGCTTGAGATATCCGCGGCCGCTGATGCGGTACATGTCCGCGGTCGCACCGGTAGACCGACGGATGAACTGCGCCATCGTGATCACCGGCCGCTTCACGACATAATCCTGGTACAGCTTCGGAAAGGTCGCATATTGCCGGGGGTGCCCGTTCGACCCGTCGGACGATGTCACCACCCATGGCTGCTTCATGATCAGGTCGACATCGCGCTCCGCCATGTTGAAGCTTGCGACCCCCGCACCCGCGGGATCGGTGTCCTTGGCGTTGGCAACGCGCAGGATGCGGATCGCGGCGTCGATTGGGTCCAGCTTCCAAGTCGCCGCCATCTGCGCCAGCGTCTTGCCGGTCCACGGCTGCCCCTGCGAGATCAGCAGCAGCGACTCCGCCCCGCCCCGCCGCCGCAGATTCTCGCGCACCTCCGTCCTTATCCGCGCCATCGTCGCCGGCGTGTCGAACCGCTTGATCATCGCCTGATAGCCGCCATCCACCGCCCAGGCCGGCACCAGCGAGGCATCGACGCTCGATCCGGAGGCAAGCCACGGATACTGGTCGGCGGTCACGTCCTGCCCGGCTGCGCGCGCTTTCTCGATCGTGCGGATCAGCTCGGGCGCTTTGCCATGCAGATCGACGCCCAGCGCTTTCAGGTGCGCGAAATGCACCGGCGCCCCCGCACGCCGCCCGATCTCGATCGCTTCCTTGGTGGAGGCGATTAGCCCGATATTGTAGTTCGATTCATCCCGCTGGTGGCTGTCATACATGCCGCCCCGCTTTCCGACCTCCGCCGCCACGGCAGCAACTTCGTCAGTCTTCGCGAAGCTCTGGGGCGGGTAGAACAGGCCAGCCGACAGGCCGTAGGCGCCCTCGCACATCGCCTTGGCGGCAAGCCGCTTTTCCTCTGCCAGCTCAGCCGGAGTGGGCGCGCGATCTGCCTTGCCCAGCACGCGCTGACGGATGCCGCCGAAGCCGACGAACGGCGCCACGTTGGTGCCGATCCCACTCGCTTCCAGCTTGCGCGCGTCGTCCCTCACATCGGGCGTGCCATAACCGTCGACGCCGATCACGATCGTCGACACTCCCTGCGCAAGCCACGGCAGGTTTAGCCGTGCCTTGGGATCGGCCGACCGGATATAGCTGTCAGGATGCGTATGCGCGTCGATGAAGCCCGGCGCCACGATCTGCCCCTTAGCGTCCACGATCTGCCCTGCGCGCGTTCCGCGGCTCGGGCCGACATAGACGATGCGGTCACCGGCGATCTCCACGTCGCCGGTGATCGGTGGCGTGTCCGCGCCGGTGTAGACCGTCCCACCGCGTATCACCACATCCACCTTCGGACTGTCCGCCGCGCCAATGATCAGTAGTGACGTCAACGCCACGCCCGCGCGCAACGTGCCGCGGATCACTTGCGCCGCCCCTTTGGCATCAGCGTCGCGCGGCCGATTGCCACCGCATCCACCGCGGCGCGGCTGAACGGCATCGGCTGCATCTCGCCCCGGATCCAGGGCGCATATTGATCGCGGTAGTGCGGGGAGCGTGGATCATTGGATTGCCCCGGCAGGTTCAGCATCACCGATTTATCCCAATCCCCGACGTCGATCACGTGAAGGTAGCTCGCGCCTCCGCCCGTACGCCAGCTTGGCCCATTGCCCAGCCACCGCGCCATGACGGTATAGCTGTCGCCGCCCGATCCCTCGCCTTCGATCGCGGGGAAGGCAGCAGCAATCGCCGGAATGCTCGACAGCGGATGCGCGATCCGCACCTGATGCAGCGTGCCCCAGCGCCAGGCGGCGGGATCAGGTCCGAACAACCGCTGCGCCTCCGTCCATCCGCTCGCCAGCGCCTGTTCCACCATTGCTGGTCGGCTCGCGGCCCGGCGAAGCAGCTCGGACGGCGCGATCTCATCCACCAGGTCCTTCGCCTGCTCAGGAACGATCGCCGCCAGCATTCGCTTGCCAAGATCGCGCCAGACGATCTCGTACAGCGCCGCCGCGCCGCTATCCTTCTCGACCCGAGCATTCCACGCGGACAGCATCCGCACAGCGGGCGCCGCGCTCGCCGACGGCTTCTTGGGCAGCAGCGCCAGGAACTGCTTGGCCGGCGTCGAGACCGTGTCGAACTGCAAGGCCACGCTGTCCGCCACCGTATGGCGCGGCTGCGACGCCAGCACCTCGGCCACCCGCTCGTAACGGTACGGATCGCGGAAGGAGAAGGCCGGAATCCGATCGCGCGGCCAATTGTCGGGCAGGTTGTTCTGATTGGCAGACGCGAACCAGCCCCTCGCAGGATTGAACTCGCTCGGCAGCGCCCTGAAATCACGATAGCCGTTCCAGTCATAGCGGCCGTCGCCAGGCACGGGCATCAGCCCGTCGCCCTTCTTGCGCTGCGGAACGAAGCCGATCACCTGCCACCCGTGATTCCCGTCCACGTCGGCATAATGGAGGTTCGTCGGCGATGGATGCAGCTTGAACGCTTCCTTCAGGCCGTTCCAGTCTCGCGACAGGTTGATTGCCACCATCGCGAACGAACCCGAGCCGCCCGGCTGCATCCCGATCGAGCCGAGCACCGTCGCCCGCCGCTTTGCCGGATCGTGCATGACAACCGGGCCATGCACGGCGTAGCGCAGCACGACCCTCTGCGGCTGGCCGTCCTTTACGGCGAGCGTTTCCTCGTGCCGCTCGAACCGTTTCCACCCGCCCCCATGCCGATACCGTTCGGGATCGTTCGGATCGAGCTCAAGCACGAACAGATCCTGCTGATCGATATGGAAGTTCGTCCGGCCAAAGGCGAAGCGGTCGGTATGCCCCTGCATGATGCCGGGCAGTCCAGGGGCACCGCCACCGATCACGTCGAGGCCCGGCGCGGTCAGATGGGCGACATGCCGCGGCCCGAAGCCGCCGATGCCCAGATGGGGATCGTTCGCCAGGATCGGCCGCCCGGTCGCCGTGCGGCTTCCCGCGACGGTCCACGCGTTCGAGCCCGCCTGCGATCGATCAAGCTGCTCGTCCGGGTCGCGCGTCGGCGTGTCCGGCCCGAACGGCAGACGGCCGAGTTGAAGGACACCCAAATCGTTGTCAGTCACAGCCGCGGCGTCGAGCCCGTCGGGTACTTGCAGCTTCCAAGCCGGCCGAAGCGGCGCGACCACGGCATCCAGTTCCAACAGCCCCAGCCCCGCCAGCTTCGCCCGCCGGATTTCGTCATCGGCATTGCCGATCGAACTGCCACGCGCGCGCACCAAATCGCGAATGTCCCAGCGCAGCGGCATGACGCCAAGGATGCGATACTCGAGCGGCAACTGCGCGGGATCACGCTCGACCTCCGCGATCCGCGCATTGATGCCCGCGATATAGCCCGCCACGCAGTCCCGTACCTCTTGCGGCACCTGCGCGAGCTCGGCATCGAGATTGCCGCGAAAATGAAACAGCCGCGCCACCGCATCGTGCTTCGCGAAATCGGCGCCAAACGCCTCCGCCATTCGCCCCAACTCGCGGCGATGCGCAAAATCGATCTGGAACAGGCGGTCGCGCGCGACGACATAGCCTTGGCCAAAGAAGGCGTCCGCCTTTGTTTGCGCCCGGATGTGCGGCACGCCCCAGCGATCGTCGATGATCTCGATCGGCGCGGACAGGCCCTCGACGGTGCGTGGCCCGGCTGTGGCCAAGGATTGCCCGCGACATGCAACGGATACGAGCGCCGTCGCCGCGGAGCCGAGCAGGAACAGGCGCCGGTCGAGCATAGCTATCCTTTCGTCATGGGTCCCGCCGCAGGCTAACCTTCGCGCGAGCAGTGCGTCCATGACAAGCACGCCCAACCTCATAGAAAGCGGTTATGCGAAGGCGCACATGCCCTGCCCATATGCGCGATCTATGGATCGACAAACAAACGTAGGCCGATCGCCTCTTGACGCCTTTCGGCCCGTACCGGCACGTTCCACAGTAACGGCGATCTGCGACAACGGCATGACGCGCGGGTTGGTTCAGGGTTCAAGAGCTTTCGGGGGACGGCACATGCGTGATATTTTCTTGTCTAGGACAATGCTCGGCACGACGGGGCTGATCGCCCTGGCCGCGGGGCTTGCCGCGCCGGCTCAGGCTCAAACGCAGCCATCAAACACCGCCACCGCGCAGATCGGCGATCCCGCGCCGGGCACCAGCGACGACAGCAATGGCCCCGACGTAGTTGTCACCGGAACGCGCATCGTGCGCGATGGCTTCCAAGCGCCGACGCCGCTTACGGTGCTGACGCAGGAGGAGATCCAGAACTCCTCCCCTTCGAACAATATCGCAGACTTCGTGAACCAGTTGCCGGCCCTTGCCGGCTCCACGCGCCCCGCCAATTCGCGCCTGAACCTCTCCAGTGGGCAGGCGGGCATCAATGCGCTCAACCTGCGTAACCTCAATGAGTCGCGCACCCTGGTGCTGCTCGACGGCCGCCGCTCGGTCGCGTCGACGGTTACTGGTCTTGTGGACGTGAACACGATCCCGCAGGCGCTGGTGAAGAGCGTTGAGGTCGTGACCGGCGGCGCCTCCTCCGCTTACGGGTCGGACGCGGTTGCCGGCGTGGTCAACTTCGTTCTCGACAAGAAATATACCGGCCTCAAGGTTGCGATCGACAGCGGCATCACCGGTGAGGGCGATGGCGCCAATTACTCCTTCGGCGTGACCGGCGGCCTCGCCTGGGGCAGCGAGGGTCGCGGCCACTTCCTTGTGAACGCCGAGCTCGCGCATCGCGACGGCATCTTTGACATCGATCGGGAATGGAACGCCACCGGCTTTGTCCGCATCCAGGATCCGAACTGGACGGCGACGAGCACTACGCCGCAATTCCTTATCCGCCGTCAGGTGGGCGCCGCGAGCTCCACGCCCGGCGGCATCATCACGGCGTCGACCGGAACGCGCCCGAACCAGCTTCGCGGCACCTATTTCGGATACAATGGCGCGGTTCAGCAATATCAGTTCGGCGCCCTCACCTTCCCGTCGCCGACCGGCACGGCACCGCCTTCGCTGACACAGGGTGGCAGCTGGCAAGTGAACGACACCGGGCGCCGGATCGGCCTTGATCCACGTGACGATCGCCGCGGGCTGTTCGCCCGTGCAAGCTATGAGATCGCCGATGATATCGAGGTTTTCGCTGAGGGTTCGTACAATTGGCAGCAGGTGTTCTTCAACGCCGGCCCGAACCTCGCCACCGGCGTCGCGCTGAACGCCACTGGCTGCACCACCGTGCCGGTGCCGGTGACCTGCAATGCCTTCCTGTACAACACGCTTGGGCCGGCAGCGCTCACCGGCGTGACCGGCGTCACCATCGGCACGTCGGCAGCTGACCTGCCCTTCCGCGCCGCCGACAACAAGCGTGAGGTACAGCGCTACGCCATCGGCGCCGAAGGCACCGCAGAGGTATTCGGCAAGAACGCGGTCTGGAACATCTACGGTCAATATGGCCGCGCCGATCTGCGCCAGCAGCTGCGCAACATCATGAACATCGCCCGCATGAACAATGCGACCGCGGCTGCCTTTGCCCCGGCCGGCAGCGGCTATGCCGCCGGCTCGATCCAGTGCCTGATCAACGTTGATACGGTCGCGACGAATAATGATGCGGCCTGCGTTCCGCTAAACCGTCTGGGCACCGGCGTCGCAAGCCCCGCCGCTCTCGCCTATGTTTTGGGCGATCCTTACCGCGAGGAAGTAATCGAGCAGTACAATGCTGCCTTCAACGTCTCGGTCACGCCGTTCCGCACCTGGGCCGGGGATGTCAGCATCGCGACAGGCGCGGAATATCGCGAAGAAAAGATCCGCGGCTTCGTTCCCACGCAGTTCCAACCTGCCATCGGCGTTAATGCACAGGGCCGACCCACTACGTCGAACGCCTGGTCGGTTGGCAATTACCTGCCGACCAACGGCAGCTATAATGTGAAGGAAGTCTACCTCGAAACGGTGGTGCCGCTCGGTTTCGGGCTTGAGTTCAACGGCGCGGTCCGCGCCACCGATTACTCAACAGCCGGCTATGTCACGACTTGGAAAGCCGGCGCGACATGGCAGCCGATAGACGATTTCCGCGTTCGGGTGACGCGCTCGCGAGACATTCGCGCGCCTAACCTTAACGAGCTCTATCAGGGCGGCGCGGCGAATAGCGACTCGGTGCGCAACCCTGCTTACACCACGGACGGGGCAAACGGCCCCGCATCCTTCGGCTATTCGGGTTTCGTGACGGGCAATACCAATCTGCGCGTGGAAAAGTCCGACTCGTGGAACGCGGGCGTGGTGCTGACGCCGCGCTTCCTGCCCGGCTTCGCACTATCGGCCGATTACTTCGACATCCAGATCGACGATGGCATCGCGGTCTTCAGCGCACAAAGCATCTTCGATCTGTGCTTCAATGGAAATCAGGCTCTGTGCAACGCCATTTCAGACGACCCCACGCGTTCAACACCCGGCCAGCCGTATAAGCTGGTCCGCAACGCGCCGTTCAACGCCGCTCGCCAGACGGTCCGCGGTGTCGACATCGACGCGTCGTACCGCGTCCCGCTCAGCCGCTTCTTTGCTGATTCTGCCGGCAACTTTACGCTTCGCGGCGTCGCGACGCGCTATATCGACAATATCCTCGATACCGGCGTGCCGGGCGCCGCGATCACCAACACCGTCGGCGTGAACGGCGGGCAGGCCAGCACGCCCAAGTGGATCTACCGGGCCAGCGTAACCTATGACACGCCGGACTTCGCGATCACCGCCGTGGGTCGCGGAATCAGCGCCGGGAAATATGTGGCGAACGGCATCGAGTGCACCTCGGGTTGCCCGCTCTCCACTCCCAACGCGCCTACCTATGACAACAACCGGGTCTCCGGCCTGTTCTATGCCGACCTCAATCTGACGCAGAAGGTGACGTTCGGAGACGCAAATGCGCAGTTCTTCATCAACGTGACGAACATCTTTGATCGCTGGCCGCTCCTGCTGCCAGAGACGGGGCTCGCCGCAAACAGCACCTATTCGGATCTGCTCGGCCGTCAGTTCCGCGTCGGGCTGCGGATGGAAACGCGATAAGCGCTGCTCCGGGGCGAGCGGAAACGCTCGCCCCCCTCGGGCAGTTTCGAACCGCTATGAGTTGAAAATCCGTTCGTATTGAGCTTGTCGAAGTGCGTGCCCTAAGGGGAGGCGCTTGCCGCACGGCCTCGACAGGTTCAGGGCGCACGGCTCAAGGTCATCTAAACAGCTTTAACTGCGCGAAACGCCGCCCGTTTCATCGGGCGCTTCATGACGCAGGGTCGAGCAGCGAGAGTCAGCTCCTCCGCTACCGCGCAGTTGCTCGCACCGCGCCAGTAGGCCGGCCGCGCTCTGTTCCGTCAGTGCTTCAAACAGCAGCGGACGCCATCCGGAAACGGTTTCCAGGTCAAACTCCCACCACTGCGATTGCGCGACCATTTCGGCGATCGGCTCGGGAAAGCGCGCCCGCAGCATTCGCGCCGGCACGCCGCCCATGATGGCAAACGGCGGCACGTCGCGGGTCACCACGGCGCCTGCCGCCAGTACCGCTCCATCGCCGATGCTTCGGCAACCGCTCAGGATGGTGACTCGGTCTCCGATCCACACGTCGTGGCCAATACTGAGCGGATTATCCTCGTCCAGCCCAATCGTGTCACGCGGCACCAGCCCGAGCTTCGCATTGTAAAAGAACGGGTGCTGGGTCACCCGCTCGATCGGATGATCCCGCCGCCGGACGATCAGTTCCTGCCCAACGGAGCACCACCGGCCCACCGCTGAGCCCCGCGGCAGCACGCCAGGCCGCAAGATCGCACCATAGGAATAGTCGCCAATCGTCACGCCGTGATGCAGCCGCAAGAGCCACCGGAGCCGGACCGACCGCATCTCGCCCCCGTCCCAGCGGCGCATCAACCGGAGAACCCTGCCGCGCAGCCGACCCGCCGCATAAAGCCGCTCCAGCATTGTTGATAGCACCCCCGTGATCACACCTCTCTCCTGTCTGATTGCCGCGCGAACCGAGGCTGGTCCATTTCTGCGCCAACTGTTCCCGCAGCACCTGCCGTGCGCGGTATCTGGGGTGGTGCAGCATCACGCCGCGGGGGACCATGCCGATCACTTCAACTCGCTCCGTTTCGGCCGCAGTTGCGCTATGTGCCGCGGCATTCTTTGCCGCTTCAGCGGTGCCAGCGCCCTCAGCGGCGAGGCACGTCATCGTACGCAACTCGCCACAGCTAGTGTTGGCCCTCCGCCACGCGCATGGCGGACAACGCATCCTGCTGGCGCCGGGCGATTACGCTCCCTTTGCCCTGCGCGGCATCGCGCCGGCATCGGAGGTGGTCATCACCTCACAGGATCCCGCACGCCGCGCGACATTGACGGGCGTCAACCTACGCGGCGGCGCAAACCTCACGTTCCGGAACCTCGTTCTGCGCGGATCCGGCAAGGCGGTGCAGGAAGATTTCCTGTTTCACGGCACGCGCAATCTGACAATCAGTCATGTCCTCGCCAGCGGCCGGGCGGGTCCGGCCGGGCTTGCCGAAGACAAGATCATGCAATTACGCGATTGCACGAACGCCGCGATCACCCGCTCTGAATTCACCAATGCGGTCATCGGCGTGTCCCTTCTCGACACCAACGGCGTGGCCGTAACATCAAGCTATTTCCACGGCCTGCGCATGGATGCGGTTCGCGGCGGCGGAAATTCCAACGTGGTGATCGCCTACAACTACATCACTGGCCTCAGCCCGAACGCAGCCGATCATCCCGACGGCATTCAGTTCTGGACCAGTCGTCAGAAGGCTGCCGCGCACGACATCAAGATCATCGGCAATGTCATCCACCGCGGCCGCGGGGAGCCCATGCAGGGCATCTTCATGCGCGATGAAACAGACAATCTCCCGTACAGGAACGTCCTGCTTCAGGATAACATCGTCGTCGGCGGCATGTTCAACGGGATCGCCGTTCTTTCCGACACCTCATCGCTTACCCTGAACAACAACACCGTTGCCGCTTATCCCGATCAGAAGAGCTGGATACGGGTCAACAGTCACGCCCGGCTCAGCAACAACACAGCGCCGATCTATCTCGTCGGTAATAAGCGCGTCAGGGCATTGGGCAGCAATCAGGTGGTGCCGGCCCGCTCGGACGACGGTGCGGCCGCACTCAAGACTTGGGCAGCCGGCCGCGCCCTCAATCGTTACAGCGAAAGTCTCCGCCGCCATGTCGATAGCCTCTGACGCCCGCCCATCCGCGCGGCTGACGCCCGCGAACGACACGTCGCCAGCAGCGGTGAGCAACACGCCGCAGGCTGATACGCGCATACTGTTGATCAAGGCAAAGGGCGGGCTGGGCAACCGGATGCTTGCCGCCGTCACCGGTGTGATCCTGGCGCAACTCAGCGACCGAACGCCCGTGATCGATTGGCGGGACGGTTTGTACGTACCGGAGGGTACCAACCTCTACCCGCTGCTATTCCGCGATCCCACCGGCATCGATCCCGCCCTCTTTGATGATAGCCGATCGGTAGCACCCGCGCTCTGGGCTGGGCGCTTGGCCGAGCAACCGGTCAGCATCATCGCCCGCCATTTCCCGACTAAGCACTCCAGCCCCTTCATCTACCGGCGTCTCTCCGTCCCCCTATCGGGTGCCGATCCCGTTGAGCCGGTCGGCGTCTTCTGGTCCTATCTGCCCAAGCTTGCCCGTCTCCGCTCCCGCCTGCGCGCTGATCGCCGGTTTGACGAGCGAAACCCGGACGTCATCACCCAGGATATGCTGCACCGCTATTTCACCCCCAATGATCGGGTGCGGCAGACGATCGGTCACCTTTTCGCCGGCCGGCGGCGGCCGGTCATCGGCGTCCACATCCGTTTCACGGATCGCAAGGTGCCGCTTGCCAAGATCGAGCGCGCGCTCACCCGGCTGCGCGCGCGCTCGCCTGCCAGCGACATTTTCCTCGCGACGGACAGTGCCGAGGCGCAGAACTATTTAACCGCCCGCTTCAAGCGCGTGTTCACGATCGACAAGCAGTTGGTGAAGGACGGACAAGCGCTTCATTACGCCGGAACCCAGATGGCCGATCCGGTTCGGGAGGCCGAGAATGCCGTTATCGACATGTTCGCGCTCGCGGCATGCGATTGGTTGATCCACTCGCGCCACTCGACGTTCTCGGTCGCCGCTAGCCTGATCGGCGGCATTCCCGCCAAGCGTCAAATCGACGTGGACCGCTTCAATCTGAAGGTAATTGTCAAACGCTGGTTCCAGGCCTTTGCCTGATCAGCGCGCCACTTCGAATAGAAGACGTATCGCTGATGCCGGTCTTGGCTGATGGCCGCGTGACGATGCGGGGAGGGTCACCGCGCGCGAAGGTGGCAGTCCGTCATGGGCGTCTCGTGCGCGTTCCCGTGCCCGCTCCACCGATCTCCGCTTCTGATGAGCGAAGCGCCCCCGCGTCGGCGCCAGCGCCGCAGCTGGCCGGACGAACCAAGGTCGCCATCCTGCTGTTCGTCTCGACTTTATTCGTGCCGTCCATCTTTTTTGTGGGGCCGGTCGTCCTTACGCCCACGCTATTATACCTCGCGCTGGGGTTCATTCCTTCGCTCGCACTCTGGATCGCTGGCCGCGCAGGCGCACGCACGGCGACAGACACACTTGTCCTCGCCTTCGCCGGCTGGGCCTTTCTCACGCGTCTCATCTTACTGGATGTCGGGGAAGCGCTTGAGCCCGCTGGGGTCATCCTCCTTCAGACGGCAGGCGCTTACTTCGCGGGACGTGTGCTTGTTCAGAACGCGGCGGCCACCCGGCTGGTGTTCGGCACAGCAGTAATTGGGGTTGCCCTAATGCTGCCGTTCCTACTTTGGGAATCGCTCACGGGCACCAAGTCGCTTCTCAATGCCGCCGCAGTCTTCGGCAAGACGCTCGTGCCTACTCAAATGGATCCCCGCTGGGGCTTTCAGCGATCTCAGGGTGTGTTTGAACACCCTATCCTGCTCGGCATGTTTGTCGCCACGCTGCTCTCCCCGGTGATCTTCATGTTCGATGGCACGGAAGGCCGATGGAAGCGATGGCTTGCCGCACCATTGGTGGTCCTTGCCGCGATGACCTCGCTTTCGACGGGCGCGCTCCTCAGCATGAACATTCAGTTCGGGCTGACACTGTGGAACGCCGCCTTGCGCTCGGTAGAGAAGCGCTGGACCATCCTCATCTGGTTGGTGGTGATTCTTTACGTCACCGCCGATCTCCTGTCGAACCGCACGCCGTTTCACCTGTTCGTCGATTACGCGACGTTCAGCGCGCAAAGCTCGTACAATCGGATCCTCATTTGGCAGTTCGGCTCCGCTGCCGTTATGGATGCGCCCTTGTTCGGCCATGGCACCGACGATTGGGAGCGGCCCGCGTTCATGCATGCCAGCATGGACAATTTCTGGCTCGTCATCGCGTACCGTTATGGCCTTCCGGGCTTCTTGTTCCTTGCCGCGGCCTTCTTCCTGACGATCTGGCGCATCACTCGCTACAAACACGATGATCAGCAGGGCCGAGACATGCGCCTGGCGGTGATATTCTCGTTGGTCGCCACGATGATCGCCGCTGTCAGCGTCCATCTGTGGAACAACAGCTACATTTGGCTGATGTTCATGCTGGGAGCGGTGGCGTGGATGGCGCGCACGGATGACGGCGAGGCGAAGACCCCGCCGGTCGTTGATGAGGAACACCCCTCTACGGAAAGCCGCCACGCTCGCCTGCGTCGGCTCGGGTTCTGAACGGACACCAGATGAGAAGGTATCTTCGCTGATGCTCCGCTCCGGTGCCATGGTCCTTGTCGCCAATGTGGTTGATGTCGCGGCGGTCCTGATCCGCAACATCATCCTCGCGCGGCTATTGCCAGTCGAACAATTCGGGCTGGCCGCGACCTTTTCGATCCTGATGACGATGATCGAAACCTTTCAAAACGTCGGGCTCAACCGGCTGGTGGTGCAAGACGCACGTTCAGACGACCCGGCGTTCGTGGGCCGCCTCCATGGCGCGCAGATCGCGGTCGGTCTCGTCGCCGCACCGCTGCTTGCCGCGCTTGCCTATCCATTCGCGCTGATCATGGGCACACCGGGGATGACCGCCGCTTATCTGCTGCTGGCGCTGGTTCCACTGGCGAATGCCTTCGTTAACCTCGAGACATTCCGAATGCAGCGTCAAGGCAGGTTCGGGCCGCAGGTCCTCCGGTCCATGCTGTCGCAGCCGGTCGGCCTTCTCGCCGTCTTTCCCGCTTATTGGTGGCTGGGGGATCACCGCGCCGCGCTTGTGGCGATCATTGCTCAGCAATCGGCGGCAATGTTACTCACCCACGTTAACGTGCGGCCAATCTTCCGCATTGCCTTTGACCGGGCGGTGATGCGAGCGGTCGCGGCTTTCGGCTGGCCGCTGATCGTGAATGGCCTGCTGATGTTCGCAATCCTCAACGGCGACCGGATCATCGTTCTCCACCGCTTCGGTCCCGCCGCCCTCGGCTGGTTCAGCGCGGTTGTGATGCTGACGCTCACCCCTGCAAACCTGATCGTGAAGTCACTCCAGACCATAACGCTGCCCGCTTTGTCGCGGACGGCAGGCGAAGCCGGCGCATTTCAGCGCATCTACGATGGCGGATCGAACGCCACCGCCGTAGCCGCCCTTGCCGCCGTGCTCGGCAGCTTGTTGTTCGGGCATGTCGTCATTGCCCTTCTCTTCGGCAGTAAGTTCATGCCAGCGGCTGCGTTCCTCGCGCCTCTCGCCTGCATGAATGCGCTGCGCTTGCTTCGAGCCATGCCGGCGATTGCGGCCATGGCACACGGCGAAACGCGCAACCCGCTTTACGCGAACCTTGTACGAGCACTCGGCGTTCCCGCGGCCGTCGCCGCCGCCGCGCTCACCGGCACGATCGAAGCGATGATCGTCGCTGGCATTGCCGCCGAAATCGCGGGCGCAGTTGCGGCCGGCGCACTTGCGCATCAGCGCGCCGGCATCAGCGGCGCGCACTACAACCGGCTCCTGTTGTCGTTGACGCTCTGCGTGGCTGCCGCCCTGACGATCGTTTGGGGCAGCGGCTACGCCTGGCTGCTCCTTGTCCCGCTTGCGGTGATGCTGCTCCTGCAGTGCGCTGCCCGGCTCGACGTGTCGGCCCTCCCCTACACTGCCCGGCTCCCTTCATCTCTCCGGCGTCGCTCACATCGCGCCTGATTGGTCGAAGATACCGCCAAGCTGGATGCATTCTATTGCCCGTTGGTGCTCGCCGGACCCATGACCCATCCAGGCTGTCCGAAGGATGCAAGATGAACTGGTTTTCTTCCTTATTCGGCAACAGGGATGAGGATGGCGACCAACACACGGTCAACGTGGCGGACCTCGCCGTCACGCGCCCTGCCCCGGTCAGCGTCAAAAATGGGTCCCTGCCCCGCTTCCGCGGAACAGCTGCTGATCAGCTCCCTGCCGGCACGCGCCTCCACGACCGCATTCGGCTTCAGTTACGCCAGGCATTCACCCCCGCCCGCCCCATCATGGATCCTGCGATGCTGGCAGGGCGGACAAACCTGCTGCGAACCATCATCCGTGCGGTCGAGGACCAATTTCTCCACGTCGTGCTCTTCGGCCCGCGCGGAATCGGCAAAACCTCCATTCTCCACGCGCTGTGCGGCATCGCCCAGGAGTCGCGCTACCTGGTGCGGTACGTTTCCTGTGGGGAGCGGACCACGTTTGATGGCTTGTTCCGTTCCGTGATGGCCGACGTCCCCCTGCTATTCCACGCCAATCATGATCCCGCCGCCTCGGAGATTGAGGAAGGGCTGACCTTCGCCGATCTGCTCGACGACCGCCCCGTGACGGTGGACCGGGCCAGCGATCTCCTTGGCAAAATCGCGGGTACCCGGCTGTTGATCGTTCTCGATGAGTTCGATCGCACGATCGAAGCCGATTTTCGCCAATCCATTGCCGAGTTGATCAAGAATGTGTCCGATCGCGGTAGCCGCGTGCAGCTGATCATCGCCGGCGTCGCTCAGAATCTGTCCGAAATCGTCGAGCACGTCCCGTCGATCCGACGCAATATCCTCGGTCTGCTCGTGCCCAATATGAGCCCGGAGGAGATCGCCGAACTGATCAGCAACGGCCAGCAAGCGAGCGGAATGACGTTCACTCCTAAGGCTTCGCAGCTTATCAGCCTGGCAGCGCTCGGCCTTCCCTATCTCGCCAACCTCGTGGGGCAGCACGCCGGCTTCGCTGCACTTGACCGCGAATCCGTAACCATCGATCATTCAGACGTAGATCGCGGCATCGCCCAGGTCCTCGATCACCTCGACCTGCGCATCGCACCAGATATACGACAATGTCTGAGGCATGCCATTCGCGACGGGCATCAACGCGCCCTGTGTCGCCTTGCGCAAGTTGCACTGGCCAACAGCTTTCGCCTTCCCGTGGCGGAGATGGAGCGTGAACTAAATACACTGTTCCACGGGAACGCCGCGAAGACAAATGAGACATTAGCCGATCTCATGGGCCAGTATCGCTTGTTATCTTTCGCCGCTGACGATCCTTTGAGTGAATGGCGGTTCTCTGACGATGGCGTGCCACTCTATCTCTGGATCGGGTTGATGCACCGAAACATGGGAGATGATCGCTGACGACTTGGATCAGCAATCGTTGCTGAGAGATGCAGCAGGTACTAAGTGAGCACAAGTGCTAACACGGCTCGGCATCGTTAGTTTTGATTTCCTGCCTCACGCCGCTTCTTAAACCTTTCCAGTATAAACGAGGCGGCTTCGGCGCCTGTACTGATGCCTATCGTATCTCACGGGTTCGTTGCGATGTTTTGGGCAGAATTCAGGACTGGGAGCCTCAGCCTACCGAGCGTCTCTGAAATTTCTAGGGTCGCGATTGCAATTTCCGGAGAACCACTGCGCTTGGCAGCCGGTCAGCGGCGCTGCCGGGCCAGTATACTTCCTTGTCTTCGGGCGGTCGCGAAGAACCGTTACTGATCACCGTTCGCATCCACGATGGCGTCGAAATTCGTAGCTGCCACCGTGATCGGTCGATTCAGTCGCCAGTTGCGCCCATTACCCAAGTGTCACACCCTGCGGTGCACCTCCGGCACGTTGCGTCGTCATGATAGTCTTCCGCTAAGGGTGGCCGGTAATTCCGCATGCCTCTGAGCAGGCCCGTCTCGCCCAAGCGCTCTGTCAAATATACCGCCTGCAATGCCGACCGAAGTCACGGAGCGGCATACATCATCGCAAAGTCGGCTAACACATGTCCGCTCCACCCCTCGATTATCAAATTGAGGCCTTCAAGGCTGCGTTAGGAAGGACCGCAGACACCGCCTTCTGATCGTTCGACGACGAGGACTCGTCGCTCAATCAGTCTTCGCTCGGCACCTCCGATCGGTTGCGGTCTCACCTTTAGCGGTCCTGACCGTATGATGATCGCCGATGGCTGTCGTCTGAGGAGCAACACCCTGCGCGAAACATTAAGAAAGAACTACTCACAGCGGTTGAGTGTCGGCCCTGATTGAAGCGACTTCGTTGGCCGTCTACCGGGGGAGCACGGCGATCACGATCACGCTCGACACTGGCAGGTTCCGTTACCTCCACGGCAAGCGCGCCATCGCCGGCAAAAGATTGCGCGCGAGCGCCAGGTTCTTCATGCCGCAAGCCATACTGGCGGCGCTCGCCAACTTCACACCTCGTACGCGAACGGCTGCCCCGTTCGTCGCCCAAGTTGCATTCGTCAGAAGTCGGTCAAGAAGCTGCCCAAGATCTTCACACGATCGCTGACAAGGTCATCCGCCGCCTTCTTCAAGTCCGCCAACATCGTGACATCGCGCCTCGCCACCATCATGGCGTAACGGACGAGCATCGCAACATGGCGGGCGTTCGTCCCCTCACTCGCAGGCGGCGCGTCGATAATCGTGAAGTCGAATGATCGCAGACAATGATCAACCACTTCCTTGAGCCGTCGTTGCGCCACAAAGGTCTGCGTTCCACCCGACCTGCGCCCCGCGAAGAGCACGGACAGGTTCGGCCGAACGTCCCGGCAGATCTGATCCACCTGGCTGCCCGGATCGTTCGATAACATCTCCGTCAGCCCGGCCGCCTCCGTCACCTGACGGATAAAATCATGGACAGCTGGCCGAACCAGATTGGCATCCACCACCACGGTGTTGATCCCCGCTTGTGCGCAAGCGATGGCAAGGTTCACGGCGACTGTTGTGCAGCCCGTCGCCGCGGCGGGTGAGCAAAGCGCCAGCCCCCGGCGCCCCTCGCCCACGTGCCGGGCGAACAGATGCGTTTGCAGGGAGCGATAACTCGCCGCAGCCGCCCCGTCCGGCGCGGAGAGACAGACCAGCCGGCGCGAAAAGGAGAAAGGAAGCTCGCCAGCGGGTGGACAAGCAAGACCGTCCTCACGCTGGATCGCCTCCACTGGGATCGATTCCCCCGGCTTCACTGGAGTCGGCTCGCCCGGCATCACTCCGCAGGACACCGCCCCCGCACTGCTGTGATCGTGATTCGCACTTGCCCCGGTGCTGTGCAACGCCGCCAAGTGCCCGTCCGGCCTGACATCGCGATTATCGCGAGCCGCTGCCGACCCGCCGCTTACCATGCTCACGCAGCAACCCTCCGAGCAAAGCTGAACGGAAGACCGTGCGGCCAGAGCTTGCGGTGCGCCGGACGGGGAAGCGAGCCGATTACCGGCAGACCCGCCGCACTGAGATCTTCAGGGCCACGAACCCGCCGCCGCAGCAGTTCGAGCAGAACCGCCACTACTAGGCCCGCCACCGCGCCTACAGCTAGCCCTGCCAACAGCAACAGCCACCGCGACGGCATCACGGGTGCGCGCGGAAGTCCTGCGGCCCCAAGCTTGCGAAAGCCGGCCTCCGTGGATTGCGCCTGAAGCTCGAAATCCGCGGCGCGCTGCATCGTTTTTGCCACTTGTTCGCGAAGCACGGTCACGTCGCCGGCGAGGCGTCGCGCCTCGTCGACCAGACCGCGCTGCGCCAGGACCTTTTGCGTCTGAGCGCCCAAATCCGCATGTGCCGATCCAGCAGAGGCGCGGCCCGCCGTCCGCGAGGCGGCCAGCTCGCGATTAACTGCGGCCGACAAAGCGGCGCGTTGCTGCTGCATGGCGATGATCTGCGGATGATTGCGGCCCATTGACTGCCGTGCGGCAGCAAGCTGCGCATCCACCTGCGCCAATTGCGTCGACGAAGGCGCAACCGCGGGAGCAGCCGCCAGTGCAGGTGCCGCCGGGGCGCTACTCGCCAAGGCGCGCAACTTCGAAGACTCCGCATCGACGTTATCGTCTTGGAGCACGATGTTGTTGGCGCGTTCGAAACTCGCCTTGCGCTGCTCCGCGGCAGTCAACCGAGCCTTGAGCGCTTTCACTTGTTCGCCAAACCAGACGGCGTTGTGCGCAGCTTCGCGGCGTTTGGTGTCGAGCGCCTCGGCGATGAAGGCGTCACGCACCGCATCCGCCCCGCGCCGCGCTGTTTCAGGCACATTAGAACTGTAAGTGATCTCAAGGATCGGGCTGTTGCGGGTAAGGGTCGCACGCGTCCGCTGCGAGACATCCTCGGCCAGCCAATCTCGCAAGCTCAGCCCTGTTCCCGCCTGCACGGCTCGCTGGTGCGCAGCCCTGAGAGCCGGCGATTGCGCCCAGTCGAAATGGTCCACCACGCGCCGGGTCACGCGCGGGTCGCGGATCAGCTCCACCTGCGCGGCGAGGAACGTCTCCAGCGTTCGGGGCGGCAGAGCCTCGCCGGTGACAGGGTCGGCCTTCAGCATATCAACAACGATCCGCGACCGGGATTCGTAGCGCGTCGGCATCCACTTGGCCGCAACGGCCCCCGCCATGCCGGCGGCGACCGCCATCACTACGATCAGCCATAATCGCGCGCGCAGCATGCGCAGGAGTTGCACAGGAGTCATTGCCGCCCCCCGATCAAAAGAACCGCTCGCCGACGACAAGCACGTCATCGGACCGCAGCTCCTCGTTGAGGCGGACCTTTACCTCCCGCCCCGCGCGCACCAGCTTCACGCGTTTGGGGGAGCCAAGCGCGGTGAGTCCCCCGCCGCGCGCCAGCGCCATCTGCACCGTCATGGGCCGATCAAGTGCGAACGCCCCGGGCGTATTTACTTGCCCGTAAATGTAGAAGGTGGCCGGCGCCGCCACGAACACCTTGTCCCCCGAGCCTACTTGTGGATCCTCCGTCACCGGCGCCGCTGCGATCGCGCGCAGCGAGACCGCCTGTGATGATCCGTCAGGCCGCGTCAGCACGATGGTATCCGCTGACGCGCTGACACCGCCCGCGCGTGCAACGATTTCCGACAAGCGGTAATCCCGGTCGATCGGCACGATGCCCGGTTGATTGACCTGACCCAAAACGGTGACATACCTGCTTCGGAAGGTCGCGACCGAAACGGTTACGATCGGGTTTTCCAGGAAGCTCCCGCGGATCAGTCGCGCGCGCAAGTCGTCACGCAGCTCCAAAGGGGTCCGCCCGGCAGCAGGCACTGCGCCCACGAACGGCAACAGAACGGCGCCATCCTCCTGTATTTCCACGCGCGCGTCGAAATCGGTCCGCCCGATCACCGCGGTCTCGACAACGTCACCCCGTCCGAGGACATAAGGTGGCCGCTGATCGGACGGCATTTCGCTGCCGGCGGAAGCCGGCTGCTGCGCGTGTGCAGAAGGTGACGCAGCGATCATCGCGTACACGAAGATACAGGCCCAACGGTTTGGCATCGCGTCCCTCCCAGCATGACGAACACGACACCCGAAGCGCAACACCACCGAGTTTAGCCGGGAAGTAATGCTCCAGCCCATGCATCGTCACAGTTTCCGCAACAATCCGTACGCCGTTTCCTTTGGCGCTCAACCTTGAATGGCGCAATTTACATCCATAATGGATGCATACCCGCCGATCTACGCCCGCGTTTATCAAACTCGTCTATAGATCGGTCCGCTATAGTATTAGTGCTTAGCTATTTATTAATCTTTTGATCAAGGCTCCTGCCGCATCACTGACTGCGTTGGAAGCCCGCGTGATCTCGCGGGATCTCAAGCAGGAACTTCACATGGCAACGATTAGCGTCTCCACGTCAGCGGAACTGATGGCGGCTGCGACACGTGCTCGCGCTGGCGACACGATCGCGCTCGCGGCGGGCAATTACGACAAGGTCGTCCTGCGCGACATCAAGTTCGCCGCACCGGTCACGATCACCTCCGCCACGCCGGACAAGCCCGCCGAGATCAACGGTCTGAAGGCTTTCGGCGTCGAGAACGTCACGTTCCGCAATGTTGTCTTCGCGGACAAGGACTGGTCGACGCAATATGACTTCGAGATCAAGAATGCGGCAAAGGTCAGCTTCGATAGCGTGGTGATCCGCGGGCAGGAAGGCGAGCTGGGTTATCAGTCCAATCCCTTCATGGTGCGCGGCAGCCGGGATGTCTCGATCACCAATTCGGAAATCACGCACCTTCGCTACGGCATCAACATGCTCGACAACACGGGCGTGACGGTCAAGGGTAACTACTTCCACGATTTGCGAGCCGACGGTTTCCACGGCGGCGGCCTTTCGAACATCCTCATCGCCGACAACGTTTTCACGAACTTCCATCCGGCCGCGGGCGATCACCCGGACGCTATCCAGTTCTGGACCGCCAACCAGAAGGTGAGTGCCGAGAACATCACCATCACCGGCAACGTGGTTCATCGCGGCAACGGCGGCGCAATCCAGGGCATCTTCATGGGCGATGAGACGAATGTCCTGCCCTATAAAAACGTGTCGATTTCCAACAATCTGGTGGTTGGCGGGATGTTCAACGGCATCCACGTCGAACGCGCCGATGGCCTGGCGGTCAATGACAACATCGTTGCCGGGTATCTCGATCAGGCCTCGTGGATCCGCATCGCTGATGTGACGGCCATGACCGGCAACGTCGCGCAGGTGTATGTGATCGACGGAAAGACGATTGCGCCGCCCAGTGGCAACAAGGCTACCAAGGCAATCTATGATCAGGGCAGCGCCTTTGTCGGCGATTGGCTCGCAGCCAACGCCGCCTGGGTCAAAACTGCGGGTGATTCGCCAGTTCTCAGCCAAGTTGTCGATGAGTTCCGGGCGCTCGCCGATCTGCCCCCACCGCCAGTGCCGGTCACCCGCGTCGTCGGGACTGACGGGGCGGATCGCCTAAAGGCTGCCGCATTCGGCGACAGCATCCTCCTCGGCGGAAAAGGCAATGATCAGTTGACCGGCGGTGACGGAAACACGCGCATGGAAGGCGGCGCGGGTGACGACGTCTACTTCGTCCACTCTGCGCGGGATCTGGTCGTCGAGGCGCGCGGCGCTGGCACGGACACCGTCTATGCCTCGATCGATTACACACTGCCCGACAATGTCGAGACGTTGCGCCTGCTCGCGCCCGGCCTGACCGGTTACGGCAATGCCCTGGACAATCGCTTGGTCGGCACGGCCGGTGGGGACAAGCTGTTTGGCGGCGCTGGCAATGACTCGATGCAGGGTCTCGAAGGTGACGACTGGCTTTACGGCGACGCCGGCAAGGACAGCCTGAACGGCGGTGCCGGCAACGACATGCTATACGGCGGCACTGGTGCGGACACCCTCATCGGCGGCGAAGGCAACGACCGCATCTGGGGCGGCGCGGACGCCGACATCATCGAGGGGGGCGCGGGTAACGATCGCATGAGCGGCGGCCCTGGCGCGGACACCTTCCTGTTCCGCGACGAATCGTTTGGTGACCGTGATGTGATCGTCGATTTCGAAAAGGGCGATCGAATTTCGCTCTCCTTGATGGATGCGAACCTCAATACGGACTTCAATGACGCTTTCCGCTTCATCGGAACCGGCGCCTTCACGAAAAAGGCCGGCGAGCTGCGCTATGAACGGACCGCCGATGGCGTGGTGTGCATGGCCGATATGACCGGCGACGGCGTCGCGGATCTAAGCATCTCGCTGCTTGGAGTGGACCATCTCAGCGCCTCCGCATTCCTGTTGTAAGTCCAAGTACCGGCCGGCCGGAGGAGAACTCCGGCCGCCCCATTTGGCCTGCATTCTTTAATGTCCCGAACACATCGCCAGCCACGTTCCCCAAAGTGGTTGCATCGGAACAGGCACTTACAGCCCATCGGTTCAGGTCCGGGACGGCCCACCGTGTTAACGGCAGCAGTAACGGGGTGTTAACCCGCATCGGCAACTGGTTGATCAACGGTCGGAGATAAGCCGGGACGTGATGAAGCACACTGCTCTTGCTCTTGTAACGGCATTCGCGTGCCTCCTGGGTCGGCCAGCCGAGGCTCGCTCGCTGCTCGACTATGTCGGCCAGTGCGTCCCATTCGCGCGTCAGGCATCAGGCATCCAGATCTATGGCGACGCCTGGACCTGGTGGGATCAGGCGAAAGATCGCTATCAACGGGGCGAGCAGCCGCGCGTGGGGTCCGTCATCGCGTTTGCCCGTCAGAGCCGGCTTCCCCTGGGGCATGTCGCGGTGGTCAGCCGCACCGTCGAATCCCGCGTGTTGATGCTCACCCACGCCAATTGGTCCCGCTTCGACGGGGAACGCGGACATGCCGAGCAGGACGTCACCGTCTTTGATGTGAGCAAGAACAATGACTGGAGCGAGGTGAAGGTCTGGTTCCGCGACTCAAACGGGCTTGGCGGCACGATCTACAAGGTTCACGGCTTCATCTACGCGCCCGGCCGTCCGCACGAAAATCTCACGGCCAAGAGCCCCGATTACGTCGGCGCGCTCATCGACGCTTATGTGCCCGGCGCCGGCATCGACGCGAACACACGAACGGCGCGCTGAGCGGCCAACTTCAAGTCGAGGCGCTCCGATCAAGCTGTCGGACCATGCTCTTTCCGCCGAGAGGCGCTTGCCAACCGTAGCGGCGGCGCAACGTGGACCAGCCAGGCCCGATGAACACCCGCGATCACGACACCGCGGCACCGCAAGCAAGTCTCGCCCTCCGCAGTTCGTAGCCGGCGATCAGCGCATTCCACCCGATGTCCGGCGCTCGCTCGAGCCGGACGCCCGGCACGCGCAGCAGCCGGTCAAGGAAGATGGCCGCCTCCTGCAACGCGACCTGGGCGCCCGGGCAGCGATGCTCCCCGTCACCGAAGGCAAGCCCGGCCCTCCCGACCTTGTCGGCGAGCTTCCGCTCCGGATCGAGGCTGTACGGGCATGCCCCGACGGCCGTCTCGTCGGCATTCGCCCCCCGCACGTCGAGCGCGACGACGGTCGCATCGGCATCGAGCCTGCGAAACAGGACGCCGACCACTGGCTCCAGGCGGAGGATCTCCTCCAGGATCGCAATCTGCGATGCCTCGTCGCCCTCCAGGAATCGCCCGCGCAGGTCGTCGTTCTCCAGCAGGTGCCAGCCCGCCATGGTGATGAACTCACGCGTGGTGATCATCCCCGCGGCGCCATAGGTCAGGCATTCGGTCAGGATCTCGCGTTCCGAATAGCCCTGGTCGAGCAAGTGAGAGATCACGTCCTCGCGCCGCTGCTTCCGCCTGCTGGCGATCGCCGGTTTGACGTCGCGCAACAGGAAGTTCAGCGATCGTGCCTGGCCGCGCGCAAAGCCGAGAATCGTTGCGAGCCGTGATCCTCCCCGCGGCATGCCGGAGACCAACGCGCCGAGCCGCTTGGCCATCCCTCGCCGGTCGCTGTCGGTCAGCCCGGCGATCTCCGCCGCGATCGTCACCGCCATTTCGAGCCCGAGCTCGTCGAGGTCTGCACTGCCGGTGGTGCTGAAACGGCCCACCAGCTCGTCGCTGGTCTGCTCCATCAGCGCGCGGTAAGCGGTGGTCACGACGCGGGGTGCGAAGAAGCGCGCGGTCGCGCCGCGTTGGCGGCGATGTTCCGCCCCATGCTGGTAGAGGATCGGTGCGCGGGTCAGCGACACCTTGTTGACCAGATCGGCGAGAAACCCCGCCTGCCGCGCATCTGGATTGCGCAGGAGGCCGCGCGCCTCAGCGAAGTCCCGCACCACGCGCATGCCCGCCACGCCGCCCCCCGCTTGCGCAACGGCGGCTGACTTACGGCTGTCCTGCGTGGAGAGAGGGCAACGACTAAGGATCGCTTGATCAGTCATCTGCTACGCCTATTATGATACACTATGGATCATAAAGTGGCGAGGCCAGCCGCCAAATCAAGGGAGCCGCGCCGCGACGCGCGGATCATCAAATCACGCCAGGCGCTTCAATCGGCCTTGCTTGATCTCGTTTCGGAGATGCCGTTCGAGGAGGTGACCGTCGCCGCGATCACCACGCGCGCCGGCGTTGGCTACGCAACCTTTTTTCGCCACTATCCGACGCGTGAGGCGCTGTTGGCGGAGATTGCGGACCAATTGATTGGCGAGCTTCTCCACCTGATCGCACCACTCGTGCTGGCAAACGCCTCCCGCGCGGCGGCGTTGGCGCTGACCCGGTTCGTGGAGGCGCGGCGTCCGCTCTGCGAAGCCCTGCTCATCGGCGCCGGCGACGCGATGCGTCGTGACATCACCGCGCGCGCCATCGCAGCCGCGAACTCTGCCGACGCGCTCTTTCCGGGATGGCTTCCACGCGATCTGGGCGTCGTACACAGCGTCGCTGCGACGCTTACGATCCTGCGCTGGTGGCTGGAACAAGATTGGCCACAGGACGCCGCGGCGGTCGCCGACATCATCGACCGGCTGGTGTTCGGCCCCATGGCCACAGCGCCACAGGACCTGAAGTGACCTGACGTCGTGAGCGCGACCGTCCCCGTGGGCAGCGGGCAGGTCGCAAGCTGCCGCCACAGACCTGGCTCAGTCCTCTGTTGCCAGCTTCGCCCGTTCCACATGGGTCGCCACCGGCGCCGCGCGGTCCTTGCGTTCGGAATAACGGTCGGTGAGTTGCTCGACGTGCGGGCGCAGGAGCACGGTGAAGCGCACCAGTTCCTCCATCACGTCGACGATCCTGTCGTAATAGCTCGACAGCGTCATCCGGCCCGCTTCGTCGAATTCCTCATATGCCTTGGCGATGGAGGACTGATTGGGGATGGTGAACATGCGCATCCAGCGACCGAGGATGCGTAGGGTGTTGATGCTGTTGAAGCTTTGCGAACCAGCCGAAACCTGCATCACTGCCAGGGTACGGCCCTGCGTCGGCCGGAGGCCTTGATAGGCGAGCGGCAGGTGATCGATCTGCGTTTTCATGATGCCGGTGATCTGCCCGTGCCGCTCGGGGCTGCACCAGACCTGCCCTTCCGACCAGAGCGAATGCTCCCGCAGCTCATGCACCGCGGGATGATCGTCGCGCGCCACCTGATCGGGCAGCGGCAGGTCCGATGGGTCGAAGATGCGCGTCTCGCACCCGAAGAATTGGAGCAGCCGCGCGGCTTCTTCTACGGCGAGCCGCGAATAGGAACGCTCGCGCAAGCTCCCGTAGAGCAGCAGAATGCGCGGCGGCGGATCGAAAGTGCCGAGCCCCAGCGCAGGGCGCTGATGGACGTATTCGGCCCGCAGCGCCGGCAAGTGATCGGGATCGGTCACATGGCGAAGTCTGGTCATGGTCTCGCTGTTCAGGCTGCAGGGAAGCGGTCGCGCGTGCGGTTGGCATAAGCCACCAGCGTCAGCATGACCGGAACCTCAACCAGCACTCCGACGACCGTCGCCAGCGCGGCGCCGCTCGAGAGTCCGAAAAGCCCGATGGCCACCGCGACGGCGAGCTCAAAGAAATTCGACGTACCGATCATGGCGCACGGCGCCGCGATATTGTGCGGCACGCGCCACGCCTTGGCGGCGAAATAGGCGAGCGCGAAGATGCCGTAGGACTGGATGATGATCGGGATAGCGATCAGCACAATCAGCAGCGGATTGCCGATGATCGTCTGTGCCTGGAAGGCGAACAGCAGCACCACCGTCGCCAACAGGCCGATGATCGACCATGGTTTGAGCCGCGCGGTAAACGCATCAACGGCGGCTTCATCGCCCCCGTGGCCAGACACGACCGTCCGCCTGGTGATCGCCCCCGCCACCAAGGGCACCACAACATACAGGCCAACCGACAGCAGCAGCGTTTCCCACGGCACCGCAATGTCGGTCACGCCCAGCAGCAGCGCAACGATCGGCGCAAAGGCGACGATCATCACCAGATCGTTCACCGAGACCTGCACCAGCGTATAGGCCGGGTCGCCCCTGGTCATCTGCGACCACACGAAGACCATGGCCGTACAGGGCGCCGCGCCCAGCAGGATCAGGCCGGCAATATATTGATCCCCCTCTGCAGCCGGGATCAGGCCGGAATACAGATAGTCGAAGAACAGCACGGCCAGCGCGGCCATGGTGAATGGCTTGATCAGCCAGTTCACCACCAGCGTGATGACCAGCCCTTTGGGCTTCCTGCCGATGCCCTTGATGCTGCCGAAATCGACGCCGACCATCATGGGATAGATCATCGCCCAGATCAGCACCGCGACGACGAGATTGACGGAGGCGTATTCGAAGGCGGCAAGCTGCCCCACCAGCCCGGGCGCCACAAGGCCCAGCGCAATGCCCGCGGCGATGGCGAGCGCCACCCAGATGGACAGGAAGCGTTCAAAGGTGCCCAGTGCCGATTCGGCTGGAGCGGGCGCGGCGAATCGTTCAGACATGGCGCTGCCTCTCCCGTTAGCGCACGCGCTGCCCGTCGGCGCCGATCACCTGCTCGCCATCTTCCTTGGTGAAGGCACCGCGCTGTTCTTCGGGGATGAGGTCGAGCACTTCCTCTGAGGGGCGGCACAGCTTCACGCCGAGCGGCGAGACCACCAGCGGACGGTTGATCAGGATGGGGTGCGCCATCATTGCGTCGATGAGCTGGGCGTCGTCCAGACTCTCGTCGCCCAGGCCAAGTTCGGCAAAGGGCGTGCCCTTCTCGCGCAGCAAGGCGCGAGCGCCGATGCCCGCGCGCGCGATCAAACTCTCCAGCATCGTGCGCGAGGGCGGCGTCTTCAGATACTCGATCACATGCGGCTCGATCCCGGCATTGCGGATCATCGCCAGTGCGTTGCGCGACGTGCCGCATTCGGGATTGTGATAAATCACGATGTCAGTGCTCATCAGCCTCTGCCTTCTTGCTCACGCCTCCACTCGGGCCGATTTCGGCCAGCTTTCGGCGCGGGTTTGCCCCCTGTGGTTCATCAGCGCTTCGCCGGTTTGGCGCGGACAGACATTGCGCCCTCCCGGCGGCGGCGATCAGTTGCTGCAGGCGATCGTTTCGACAAGATCGGCGCAGAGAAGCGGATCGCCCTGGCAGCAATCCTCCATCAGGAACGCCATCAGCCGGCGCATGCCGTGATAGTCGGCGCGGTAGCGGATGACCCGGCTTTCGCGCTCGGACGTGGCGAGACGTGCGCGCTCAAGCAAACCTAGATGGTGCGACATGGTCGATGGCGGCACGCCAAGCCGCTGCGCGATCTCGCCCGCCATCAGCCCGGCATTGCCGGCTTTCACCAGGAGCCGGAACACCGACAGGCGCGTGCCGTGCGCCAGCGCCTGAAGCGCCTCCACCGCCCAGTCCTGCTGCTCGCTTGCTGTCTGATCGACGTCCATGCGGTCTGTCATAGCGGGCCGCAACGCACCGTCAAACTATATTTCTAGAATCTTCGAATAGTAGGCTTCGACGTACCGGCTCCGCCTTCGCGCGCGACAAACCTCAGGGCTCTCCGATACCTCGCCGGCGGCGGTCGCTGAACAGTCACCGCGCAAGAATGTCGCCCGCGGCATATTCCAATGTGTGAAGGGCACGGACGTCTTTCAGGGCGCTTCGCTGGGACCGTCGCGTCTCAACAACTCCCACCCGCGCGCTTCGGGCAGGCGGGGATGCGGGGCCTCGTTTCCGGAATCCTGTGCAGCTGGCCGCATCGGGCGCGTGTCCCACCCGCGGCGCATCCCGCGGGCCGAGCGAGGGTCAGCCCCCCGCCATCGCGCTCACTAACGAATAAAAGCTGGCTGGGGCGACAGGATTCGAACCTGTGAATGCCGGTACCAAAAACCGGTGCCTTACCGCTTGGCGACGCCCCAGCAGAGCGCGCGGCCCTATAACGAGCCGGCGCGAAGTGCAATGACCTCAAGCGATCGGGTGCAGCCAATTGTGCGGATCGGGCGCGCGGCCGCGCTGCACTGCGGTCAGCGCATCCAGAAAGCGTTGTGTCGTCTGGCCCGTGCCGCCCGTGCCGATGGTAAAGGCGTAATCGGGGCCGGCAACCTTGCCGATCGGCGTCACCACCGCGGCCGTTCCGCAGGCGAAGCTCTCGGTCAGGCGGCCACTTTCCGCGTCCGCGCGCCACTGGTCGATCGAATACAGCTCTTCGCGCACCGTCAGGCCCGCGTCGCGCGCCATTTGCAGGATCGAATCGCGCGTGATGCCGGGCAGGATCGTGCCGGTCAGCGGCGGCGTCTGGATCGAGCCATCCTCGAACACGAAGAAGATGTTCATGCCGCCCAGTTCCTCGATCCAGCGCCGCTCGGTCGCATCAAGGAACACCACTTGGTCACAACCGCGACGGATCGCCTCCTGCTGCGCCACCAGGCTGGTCGCGTAATTGCCGCCGCATTTCGCCGCGCCGGTGCCGCCGGGCGCCGCGCGCGAATAATCGTGGCTCACCCACAGCGACACGGGGCGCACCCCGCCCTTCCAATAGGAACCTGCCGAGGAGGCCAGCACCATGAAGAGATACTCGCCAGCCGGCTTCACGCCCAGGAACACCTCGCTCGCGATCATGAACGGGCGCAGGTACAGCGAGCCACCCTCGACCGAGGGGAACCAGTCCGCATCGGCCTTCACCAATGCTTCGATCGAGCCGATGAACAGGTCGTCGGGCAGTTCCGGCATCGCCATCCGGCGCGCGGAGTCGCGGAAACGCGCAGCATTGGCGGCAGGGCGAAACAGCGCAATGCTGCCATCATCATGGCGATAGGCCTTCAGCCCTTCAAAGATTTCCTGCGCATAATGAAGCACCGCCGTTGCCGGATCGACCGTCAGCGTCGTGCGCGCGGTGATCTTGGCATCATGCCAGCCCTTGTCGTCGGACCAGCGGACCATTGCCATATGATCGGTAAAGACGCGGCCGAACGCTGGGTCCGCGATCCGCCCTGCCCGCTCGCTCGCCGGAACCGGAGCGGAATTTGGCTCGAAAACGAAGGGCGCGCGCGTGGACAAGGGAAAGCTCCTGGAGGGCGCGGCCTTCCGCGCCGTTGAGAGGGTTGCGGTCGGGTAGGGCGGATGGCAATGCCGGTCAACATGGCTGCCAACCCCTCCTCCGCATCGCCCCTTTTCCTACGCGAGCCTGAGATTCGGCGCGGCATCGAGCTGCTCTATTTCGGAAGCACGCACGTCACCCGGTCGATCGACCGCGGGCTGGCGCGCAAGGGTATGGGCCGCGCGCATCACCGCGCGCTGTATTTCATCGCGCGCAAGCCAGACATGGCCGTGTCGGATCTCCTCGCCTTGCTCGGCATCACCAAGCAATCGCTCGGCCGCGTGCTCGGCGAACTGTCGGAGCGCGGCTATGTCGAGGCCCGCCCGGGCGAGCGCGATCGGCGCCAGCGCTTGCTTCGGCTCACCAAGGAGGGCGAGGCTTTCGAGGCCGATCTGTACAATGCGCTGCGCGAACGGTTCGCCGCGGCCTATTCGGAAGCCGGCCAAGGCGCGGTGAGCGGCTTCTGGGCTGTGCTGGAGGGGCTGGTGCCCGAGGAAGAGCGCCCCCGCGTCGAAGCGCTTCGCGGCGCCTGAGCACAACGCTTCGCTATTCCTTCGACCATCCCGCACAGCGGGCCGGGCGACGTCGCCGCGTCACCTCCCGCCTGGCGCAAGTGAGCCACGCACCCTCCGCTTGGACCATCAAGGCTTCAAGCGAAAGGTGAGCATCAGGATGTGGTCCACCCGCGTGTCGCCGCCGGGCGGCGCGGTGATCTGCGCCTGATAGCCCGCTTCGAGCGCCTGATCGGCCAGCGGGATCCGAACGCCGCCGAACAGGCGCGCGGTCTCGAAGCCACGGCGCGCGCCATAATCGGTCGTCAGGACATTCACGAACGCTTCTGCCGTGAAGATGCCAGTAAGCGGATTTTCGACGTCGCTCAGCGCCTTTTCGAACCGGATCTGCTCGCGAAATCGCAGCCCCATGTCCGATCCGGTGGAGAACCAGCGCTGCTCCAGGCGCAAGCGCCCCTTCAGCGCGCCCCAGCCCCCCGATGCGATATCGAAATCAGCCTGTTGGTAAGGCCGCTTCTCATTCCGCGGCCGCCCATCGAAGACCTCCTGATACACAAAGCCTTGATGCAGGGTCACACGTTCGTTGACCACGAAACCAACGGCCACTCGCCCAAGAAGAGCGGATGGTCCCGATAGGTTCTGCCCGACACGCGGGTGCAGCTCTGCGGTCCACACCCGTGCCTTGCCGAGTTTCCCTTGCGCGGACAGATTGACCCACAATTGCCGGTCCTGCCGCACGCGCGCGTCCGAGATCGAAGGAGCAAGTACAACCGCCGCCGCCAACGCAAGGGCGGCGTGTAACGTCACAGACGAGTGGATCTTCCTCATGCGGGGCCGTGACGATCGTGATGATGGAAACAACCGTGGGTAGCCGTTCCCGCATCTTCTGCAATATCCCAGATCGCATTGCGCGAGCGGCCTCAGAACTTCGTCGCTTGACGCACCTTATGGCGGCAACGCGCCCGCCGCGTTCCTCCGCTAACCTCGATCAAGGGGGCCAAGCATTCAGCATCGGAGCGGAACGTCCGGGCGTCTCGATGACTTGTGAGAGCAAGCATTTCGTCGAGGACCAACATGACCAACTACCCAGAACCGCCATATCCCGATCAGCAGCAGGACATGCCCGGCCAAACGGAGGCGATGGATCCGCGCCCCGATCATGGCGAGCGCAGCTACGTGGGCCACGGCCGCCTGCTGGACCGCAGAGCGCTGATCACTGGCGCCGACAGCGGGATCGGGCGCGCCGTCGCGATCGCCTATGCGCGCGAAGGCGCTGACGTCGCGATCAGCTACCTGAACGAGCATGAAGATGCCGAGGAAACCAAGCGACTGGTGGAGGATGCGGGCCGCCGCGCGCTGCTGCTGCCCGGCGACATCAGCGATCCCGCCCATGCGCGCAAGATCGTGGAGGAGACCGCCTCCGCGTTCGGCCGGATCGACATTCTGGTCAACAACGCCGCCCATCAGGCGACGTTCGCCAAGGTGGAGGACATCAGCGACGAGGAATGGCAGATCACCTTTGCCACCAACATGCACGCCATGTTCTATCTGGTGAAGGCGGCGCTGCCGCACATGCGCGCCGGCAGCTCGATCATCAACACCACGTCGATCAATGCCGAGGACCCGAGCGAACAGCTGCTCGCATACGCCACCACCAAGGGCGCGATCTACAATTTCACCGCTGGCCTGGGCAAGATGCTGGCAGAGCGCAAGATCCGGGTGAACGCAGTCGCGCCTGGCCCGGTCTGGACCCCGCTGATCCCGTCCACCATGCCGCCGGAGAAGGTGAAGTCGTTCGGCGCCGATACGCCGCTCGGCCGCGCGGCGCAGCCGGCGGAGCTGGCGCCGCCGTACGTCCTCTTGGCCAGCGACGAGGCAAGCTACATCACCGGCGCCACCATCCCCGTCACCGGTGGACGCGCGTTCCTCTAAGCGATCCACGCCTTGCCGCGCCCACGCGGCAAGGCGTCCAGACGCGACAAAAGGCCGGGCGGCGCAATCGCCACCCGGCCTTTGACGTATCGCTTACCGGCCGAAGAGGCCGGGCCGCGCGATCAGGCCAGCGCGGACAGGCGCTTGGTCAGGCGCGAGAACTTGCGGCTGGCGGTGTTGCGGTGAAGCACGCCACGCGCAACGCCGCGTGCCAGCTCCGGCTGAACCGCTGCAAGGGCAGCCGACGCTGCCGTCTTGTCACCCGCTGCGAGCGCTGCCTCCACCTTCTTCACGAAGGTGCGGATGCGGCCTACGCGCGCACCATTGATTTCGGCCCGGCGCTGGTTGCGGCGGATGCGCTTCTTCGCTTGCGGCGTGTTCGCCATTTACGGTCCTTGCTTCTAGAATCGGTCGATGAAAAAAGGGCGGCGGGAACACCCATCGCCCTGGAAGCCGCGCCCTTTAATGATGTTCGCGCTCTTGGTCAACTCCGCTGGCACGCGGGGCACCAAAACGTCGATCGTCCACCTTCAGCATAGCGCTGCACCACGCCGCCACATTCGCACGGCAGCCCTTCCCGCCCATATACCGCGAATTGCTTGGAAAAATAGCCAAGCTCGCCATCGGGGCGGGCATAATCGCGCAGCGTCGATCCGCCCGCTTCGATCGCGGAAAGCAGCACCGCACGGATCGAATCGACCAGCCGCTCCAGCCGCGCGATCCCGATGTTGCCGCCGGCGCGCTTGGGCGAGATTCGCGCGAGATACAGTGCCTCGCAGACGTAGATGTTGCCGAGCCCCGCCACGATCCGCTGGTCGAGCAGCATCAGCTTGATCGAGGCGCGCCGCCCGGCCAGCGCCTTTTTCAGCCATGCGCCGCTCAGGTCCGGCCCAAGCGGCTCCGGCCCCAATGTGGCAAACGCGGGAAAGGCGTCCAACGCGCCCGTCGGCCAGAGGTCCACCGAGCCGAACCGCCGTGGATCGTTCAGCGCTACCCGCCGCCCCGCCTCCGTATCGATCACCAGATGATCGTGCGGCAGCAGTTCGCCCGGATCGACTCGCCATCGCCCCGACATGCCCAGATGGAAGATCATGGTCTGGTCACGATCGGTGTGGATGAGGCCGTATTTGGCCCGCCGGCCAAGCGCCGTGATCGCGGCGCCCGTCATCACTTGGCGCAGATCGACCGGAAAGGGCCGGCGAAGATCGCCGCGCCGCGGTTCGATCTCCTTGATGCGCGCGCCTTCCAGCACGGGGCGCAGGCCGCGAACGGTGGTCTCGACTTCGGGTAGCTCGGGCATCCGCCGCCTTTAGCGTGTCGCTCCCGCTTGTCGAAGCACCGCGGCGCGGGGCGCGTCGCCTGTCAGAAGGCCTAGCCCCGCCCGCGCCCCGCCGCTAGAGCCGCGAACATGAGCGAAACCGTCTCCTTCGGCTATGAAGACATCCCCGCAACGGAAAAGACTGCCCGCGTCGGCGGCGTCTTCACCAATGTGGCATCCCGCTATGATTTGATGAACGATGCCATGTCCGCGGGCATGCATCGGTTGTGGAAGGACCGCTTCGTGCGCCGGGTAAAGCCGCGCGCCGGCGAACAGATCCTCGACATGGCCGGCGGCACCGGCGACATCGCCTTCCGCCTCCAGCGCGAAGGCGCGTCGGTGACGGTGGCGGACATCAATCCCGCCATGCTCGAAGTCGGCATGAAGCGCGCGCAGGAGCGCGGCATCGATGGCCTGGTGTGGACCGAAGCGAATGCCGAGGTACTGACCTTCCCCGATCGCTTCTTTGATGCGTACACGATCGCCTTCGGCATCCGGAACGTGACGGACATTCCGGCGGCGCTGCGCGAGGCGCATCGCGTGCTTCGCCGTGGCGGCCGCTTCTTCTGCCTTGAATTCTCGACGACCACCTGGCCTGGCTTCAAGGAAATGTACGATGCCTATTCGCATCGACTGGTGCCGAAGCTCGGCCAGATGCTCGCCGATGACGCGGACAGCTATCGATACCTAATCGAATCGATCCGCCGCTTCCCGGACATGCCGACCTTCGAAGGCATGATCCGTGACGCCGGCTTCGTGCAGACCAAGGTCGAGCCGCTGCTCGGCGGGCTGGTCGCGATCCACTCGGGCTGGAAGATATGACCGACGCCGGCCGCCCCTCGCGGGGCAGCGGAGAGGGCGGCGCAGAATGACGCACGCCGTCGTTCATACGTGGCGGCTCCTGAAGTGGGGCCGAACCCTGGCGCGGCATGGCGCGTTGCGGGGGCTGGAGCGCGACGCGAAGACGCCGCCCGCCCTGCGCCGGCTCCTGCGGCTCGCACGGTTCGGCGCCCGTGTGCCGGAGCAGCCGCGTTATGCCGATGCGTTCGAGGCGATCGGCCCGGCCGCGGTCAAGTTTGGCCAGACGCTGGCGACCCGCCCCGACATCGTCGGGGACGAGGCGGCGATGGACCTCTTGCGCTTGCAGGATGCGCTGCCGCCGCTTCCGTTCGATGTGATCCGCCCGCAGATCGAGGAAAGCCTTGGGCGCCCGATCGAGGCGATGTTTGCGCATTTCGACGAAAAACCCGTGGGTGCCGCTTCCATCGCGCAGGTTCACCGCGCGGTGACGATCGACGGCCGCCCTGTTGCGGTAAAGGTGCTGCGTCCCGGCGTCGAAGCGGACTTCGAACGCGCGATCGACACCTATGAATGGGCTGCGGCTCAGATCGAGCCGATGGGCGGCGAGATCGCCCGGCTTCAGCCGCGCCGCGTCATCGCGACCTTCAAGCGCTGGACCGCACGCGAGCTGGACCTGCGGCGGGAAGCCGCCTCGGCGAGCGAACTGGCCGAGGGCATGGCGGCCGAGCCGAACTTCTATGTGCCCGCCATCGATTGGCCGCGCACCTCGGGCAAGATCCTGACGCTGGAATGGATCGACGGCATCAAGCTGTCGAACCGAGCGGCATTGGTGGAGGCCGGCTATGATCTGCCGCTGCTTGCGCAAACGCTGGTCCACGCCTTTCTTCGCCAGGCGATCGCCGAAGGCTTTTTCCACGCCGATATGCACCAGGGCAATTTGTTCGCCCTGCCCGGCAATCGCATCGCGGCAGTCGATTTCGGTATCATGGGCCGGATCGATCGGCGCGCGCGTATCTGGCTCGCGGAGATCCTCTACGGCCTGATCACCGGCAATTACCGCCGCGTCGCCGAAATCCATTTCGAGGCGGAATACGTCCCCGCGCACCACGACGTGCGCGAGTTCGCAACGGCGCTGCGCGCAGTGGGTGAGCCGATGCGCGGGCTTCCGGTGAAGGAAATGTCCATCGGCATGATGCTCGATGGCCTGTTCTCGATCACGCGCGATTTCGACATGGTCACGCAGCCGCACCTCCTGCTTCTGCAAAAGACGATGGTGATGGTGGAAGGGGTGGCGACCGCGCTCGATCCCGACATCAACCTGTGGGAGACGGCCGGACCGTTCGTCGAGGAGTGGATCCGGACCGAGCTTGGCCCCGAAGCCGCAATCGCCGATCGGATCGTCGCCGACGTGAAGACACTGTATCGCCTTCCCGAGCTCGTGCGCCGCATCGAGGCGCGCTTCCCGGCGCCGGGCGGCGCGCCCCCTGCCCCGCCGCTGCGTGAGATCGAAGTGGTGCGGATCGGCGGCGGCTGGCGCTATGCCGCGGTCGCCGTGGCGAGCGCCGCAGCCGGCATTGCCGCGACCTGGGCGATGATCGCCTGATCATGACAAGGGCTGCCGTTCGGCCGCTCTGGCTCGCGGCGCCATCGCGGTATGCGGGGCGCTCGCGCCGCCATGCCCGCTGGCTGCTTGCGGTTCTGGCGTTGCTGCTGCTCGCCGCGCTGATTGCGCCGGGCACCAGCGGCTCGGCGGCGGCGGGCACGGAAGCCGCTGACCAGGCCAACGAGATCGTGTACGCCAGGATCGTTGACGACCTGCGCCACGGTGACGATTATTACACCGCAACCGCGCGGGCGTTACGATCGGCAGGCGCGCCGTTGCAGCCGTTCCACGTCTTCCGCCTGCCCACCCTTGCGGTGCTGCAAGCCAAGGTGAGCCAGGTCAGCGCGGCCTTGCTGCTCTACGCGCTTGCCTTGCTGTCGCTATTTGCGTGGTGGAAACGGCTGGCGGATGCCGTTCCACGCTTCCCGGCCCGCCCCATCGCCCTTCTGCTCGCGGCAGTCGGCGTCACCAGCGCAGTCCTCGGCCACCTTGTGGCCACGCATGATCTGTGGGCGGGGCTGATCGTCTCGCTCTCTCTTGCGTCGCGCAAACCTGGGCGGTGGATCACCGCCGCGGCGCTCGGGCTCTCGGCCGCGCTGATCCGGGAAACGGCTGCGTTGTACGTGGTCGTCATGCTGGTGCTGGCGTTGCTGGAGGGGCAGCGCCGGGAGGCCGCAGGATGGGCCGGAGCGCTTGCGCTGTTCGCCGTCGCGGTCGTCTTGCATGCTCAGGCCGTCGCCAGCGTTACCGGCCCGTTGGATCAATCGCTGGCGGCTTGGTCCGGAGCGTCGGGCTTCGGCTTCGCGGTCCGTGCCGTTGCTTCAGCGACCGCGCTGTCGTTGCTCCCGCCGGCGCTCGGCGCGATCGCCGTCGCGCTGTCACTGGCCGGCTGGTCCGCGTGGCGTGATCCGCTCGCAGCCCGCGCGCTCGCGACAATCGTTGTGCAGTTGCTGTCCATGTCCTTCCTGGCGGGGCCTGACACCGCCGACTGGGCCTTCCTGATCGCCCCCATCGCGCCGATCGGCCTCACCTTCTTCCCCGACGCGCTGCGTGATCTATCACGTGCGGCGCTCGACAGGCGGCGCATTACCGTGACAAGAACGTCGGCATGAGCCGGGTCCTTCTGATCGTCGGCGGTGGCATCGCCGCGTACAAAGCGTGCGAGATCATCCGCCTCTTGCGCAAGGCCGGCCACGGCGTGCGCTGTGTGCTGACGGAGGGCGGCAGCCACTTCGTCACCGCGATGACGCTGGCGGCTTTGTCCCAAGAGGAAGTGCACACCACCCTCTGGGATCTGAAGGATGAAGCCGAGATGGGCCACATCCAGCTCAGCCGGCAAGCCGATCTGGTCGTAGTGGCGCCCGCGACCGCGGATTTGCTGGCGCGCATGGCCGCCGGCCTCGCCAACGATCTCGCGACAACCTTGCTGTTGGCCACCGACAAGCCGGTGCTCGCCGCGCCGGCGATGAACGTGCGCATGTGGCTTCACCCGGCAACGCAGCGAAACGTCGATCAGCTTCGCCGCGACGGCATCACGATCATGGAGCCGGACGAAGGGGCCATGGCCTGCGGCGAGTTCGGCCCGGGTCGGCTACCCGATCCCGCAGCGATCGTCGCCCGGATCGAGGCGCTTTTTGGCAAGTGGCCGGAGCGGTTCGCAGCGAGGCCGATTGCAGCCGACAGCAGGCCGCTCTTCGCCAAACACATCGTGGTTACGGCCGGACCAACCCACGAGCCGATCGATCCTGTGCGCTACATCGCAAACCGCTCGTCCGGGAAACAGGGGTTCGCCATCGCCGGCGCGCTTGCCGCTTTAGGCGCCCGTGTCTCGCTGATCGCCGGCCCGGTCACGCTGCCAACGCCCGCCGGCGTCACGCGAATCGACGTGGAAACCGCGCGCGAAATGGCCGCAGCGGTGGAGAACGCACTTCCAGCCGATGCTGCCGTAATGGTCGCCGCGGTCGCCGATTGGCGCGCCGCCGGCGCCGCCGAGCAAAAGCTGAAGAAAGCCGCTGGCGGCGTCCCGTCGCTCCAACTTCTTGAAAACCCCGACATATTGGCGACCGTTGGTCACGGACCAAACCGGCCGCGTCTCCTGGTCGGTTTCGCCGCAGAAACTGAGCACGTGGTCGCTCATGCCCAGGCCAAGCTCAGTCGCAAGGGCGCCGACTGGATCGTCGCCAACGACGTGTCCGGTGACGTGATGGGCGGCGACACCAACACCGTTCACCTGGTGTCCTCAGACGGTGTCGAGACCTGGGAACACATGCCAAAGGCCGACGTCGCAACCCGCCTCGCCGATCGCATCGCCGCCGCGCTGCAAGCTCCCGAACAACCCCGCTGACCAGCTCCAAAAGCGGCGAGCAGTCAAGAATAGCGTGCGACACCAGCTACTTGCCCGTCACATCGGCCGAAGCTCCAAAGCACGCTCGAACACCGCTTCGAACATGCCAGCAGTGAGCCTGCCCGTGTTCTGATTGTAGCGCGAACAATGATAGCTATCGATCAGCACGCGGCCGTCCGGCATGCGGTGCTCTGCCAGATGACCGAACTTGGCCTTAGGCAACTTGCCCCCAAGGGCCTTCACCGCCGATTGGTGCGCGATCTGCCCCAGCGCGATGAAGACGCTCGCCCTCGGCAGTTCCGCGAGGGGCGCTTCAAGGAACGGCCGGCAGGTGCGGATCTCCTCCGGTGTCGGCTTGTTGGCCGGCGGCAGGCAGCGCACCGCGTTGATCAGCATCGCCCCGCGCAATTGCAGCCTATCGTCCGGCCTCGCTTCGAACTGACCCTCGCTCAGCCCGTATTTGGCAAGCGTCGCATAGAGCAACTCACCCGCATAATCCCCTGTGAACGGCCTGCCAGTGCGATTGGCGCCATGCTTGCCGGGCGCAAGACCGACGATCACAAGCCAGGCATCCGGATCGCCGAACGCCGGGATCGGCGCGTTCCACCAGTCCGGGTATTCGGCTCGGAGTGCATGGCGAAAGCCTGCCAGGCGCGGACACAAAGGGCAGTCAAGCGGCGGTTCGGTCGCTGGCAAAGGAGATGGTGCGAAGCTCATCCGCGCCCGATAGGCTGCAAGGCATGACACGCTCAACCTATGTCGTGGCGGTGGGATCAAATCGCAGGGGCCGCCACGGTGCGCCCGCTGACGAGGTGGCCGCAGCGATCAACGCCCTTCCTGGCCTCGTGTCTGTCGCCCCGATCATCACCAGCGCGCCCGTCGGGCCGTCCATTCGCCGTTTCGCAAACACGGTCGCCATCGTCAGCACGCCTCTGTCCCCAGCCGACCTCCTCCTTGCGTTGAAGGCGATCGAGCGGCAGTTCGGGCGTCGCCGTGGGCAGCGCTGGGGCGCCCGGGTGATCGATCTGGACATCATCTTGTGGTCCGCCGGCAAGGTCGATCACCCGGCCCTGAAGGTGCCCCACCCCGCCTTCCGAGCGCGTGATTTCGTGCTCGTGCCGCTGGTTCGGCTCGCACCCAAGTGGCGAGATCCGGTAACCGGCCTTACGATACTGCAATTGCATGCCCGGTTGACCCGCCGCCGCTCTGTGCCTAGGCGCGTCGTCGCTGGTGCGGGTCCGTAGCTCAGTCGGTAGAGCAAGCGACTTTTAATCGAGAGGTCCCGGGTTCGAGCCCCGGCGGACCCACCAGCTACCCCGCTGATCGATCACAGAAGTTTCTCGGCCGCTCGCGTCCGTGTCGGTTCAGAAGCCGGCACGATCGCACTCGGCTCCAAATGCCATTTTGCGCGTTGTGCCGATCGGCCAGGCTGTTCTTGGCAGCCTGTGGATCGCCACGTCACTAGTCTAGAAGGAAGTGCAGTCCATGTCGGACTTTCTCGAGCCCGGAGTGTCGCGGCGTGGCCTGATCGCCGGCAGCGTCGCATCCGTGGCGGTCGCCAACACGCCCGCACGCAGCGTCGCCCAGCCCACCACCAAAGCCTCGGAGGCGCCGATGATGCCCGTTCGCTTCACCGTCAACGGGCAGCAGCATTCTCTGTCGCTGGACACCCGCACGACCCTGCTCGATGCCCTGCGTGAGCATCTGCACCTCACCGGGACCAAGAAGGGCTGCGATCATGGCCAGTGCGGTGCCTGCACCGTGCTCGTGGACGGGCAGCGGATCAATGCGTGCCTCAGCCTCGCTGTCATGCACGAAGGCGACGAGATCACCACGATCGAGGGCCTGGGAACACCCGATAAGCTGCACCCGATGCAGGCGGCCTTCGTAAAGCATGATGGCTATCAATGTGGCTATTGCACGCCCGGCCAGATCTGCTCAGCCGTGGCGGTGCTGGAGGAGATCAGGGCCGGCATCCCGAGCCACGTTCAGACGGACGTTGCGGGCAAACCCAAGTTCACCGCAGCTGAAATGCGCGAGCGCATGAGCGGTAACATCTGCCGCTGCGGGGCCTATTCCAATATCGCAGAGGCCATGATCGAAGTGGCGGGAGCCAAGGCATGAAGGCTTTCACCTACGAACGCGCCAGCGATCCCGCAGCGGCCGCGCGCATCGTTGCCGCCAAGCCCGGAGCCAAGTTCATCGCCGGTGGGACAAACCTGCTCGATTTGATGAAGATCGAAGTCGAGACGCCCGTGCACCTCGTCGACGTACAGGATCTCGACCTTCAGAGGATCGAGAACACCGACGGCGGCGGCTTGCGCATCGGCGCGCTTGTCAGCAACACTCAACTTGCCGCCGACGAACGCGTGCGGCGAGACTATGGCGTTCTGACTCGGGCGACAGTGGCGGGCGCCAGCGGTCAGTTGCGCAACAAGGCGTCGACCGCCGGCAACCTGCTTCAGCGTACGCGCTGTCCCTATTTCTACGACACAAACATGCCGTGCAACAAGCGTAAGCCGGGCACCGGCTGCGGTGCGATCGGTGGCTATTCGCGCCAGCTCGCCGTGATCGGCGGTTCCGACAAATGCATCGCCACATTCCCTGGCGACATGCCTGTTGCCCTTCGCGTGCTAGATGCTGTGGTCGAGACGATCAATGGGCAGGGGCAACGGCGATCAATCCCGATTGCCGATTTTCACCGCCTTTGGGGCGATCGGCCAGAACAGGACACGGTGCTGAAGCCGGGCGAGCTCATCACCCACGTTGTCCTGCCGCGCCCGCTCGGCGGCAAGCACTTTTACGAAAAGGTCCGCGATCGCGCCTCTTACGCTTTCGCGCTCGTGTCGGTAGCCGCGGTCATCCAGCCTGACGGTACAGGTCGCGTTGCCTTCGGTGGCGTCGCGCCGAAGCCGTGGCGTGTGCCCGAGGCGGAAGCGTTGCTGCCGCGGGGCGCGGCTGCGGTAACCGCCCGCGCGTTCCAGGGGGCAACCCCCACCAGCGACAACGCCTTCAAGCTCCCGCTTGCGACCCGCGCGCTGGTATCTGTTATCGCCCAAGCCAAGGCCTAAGCTCATGAAGTTCGAAACTGCCGAGGGCACCAACCCGATTGACCGCATGAAGGTTATCGGGCGCGCGCATGACCGTGTGGATGGTCCTCTGAAAACAAGCGGCCTTGCGCCCTATGCCTATGAGCAGAAGGGCCTGGAGAATGTCGCCTACGGCTACATCGTCGGATCGAGCGTGGCCAAGGGCCGGATCACCCGTATCGACACGGCGGCTGCGAAGGCGGCGCCCGGTGTGATCGCGATCGTCACGGCGGCAGACGCGGGGAAACTGGGCAAGGGCAAGAATAACACGGCCAAGCTGCTCGCCGGGCCAGAGGTGGAGCACTACCACCAAGCCGTCGCGGTGGTTGTCGCCGAAACCTTTGAGCAAGCGCGCGCTGCCGCGTCGCTCGTCCGGGTTGATTATGCGCGCGTCAAAGGCCGCTTTGATCTCGCCGAGGAATTGAAAACCGCTCCGTTGGTGGGCGGATCGGGGGGGCCAAACAGTAGCGCTCCACCCATCGATCGGGTGGGCAAGTTCGAGGAAGCCTTCGCCGCCGCGCCGGTGAAGCTGGACGCTGCCTACCATACGCCGGACCACACCCATGCGATGATGGAGCCCCATGCCTCCATCGCCGCCTGGAAGGGCGACGAGCTGACGCTCTGGACATCCAATCAGATGATTGCGTGGAGCAAGCGCGACATCGCGCTCACGCTGAACATGCCGCTAGAGAAAGTGCGCCTGATCTCCCCATATGTCGGTGGCGGATTTGGCGGGAAGCTCTTCGTCCGCGCCGACGCGATCATGGCGGCGCTGGGTGCGAAAGCGGCCAAGCGGCCGGTCAAGGTTGCCCTGCCCCGGCCGTTTATCACTAACAACACCACCCACCGCCCCGCCACGCACCAGCGCATCCGCCTGGGCGCCAATACGGACGGCACGATCACCGCCATCGCGCATGAGAGCGGCTCGGGCGATCTGCCGGACGGCGGGCCCGAGACGGCCGTTCAACAGACCAAGCTGCTCTACGCTGGCGCTAATCGCATGACGGCAATGCGCCTAGCCGTGCTGGACCTTCCCGAGGGCAACGCCATGCGCGCTCCTGGTGAGGCACCAGGCATGATGGCGCTCGAGATCGCCATGGACGAAATGGCCGAGAAGCTCGGCATGGACCCGGTCGAATTCCGCATCAGGAACGATACCCAGGTTGATCCCGAAAAGCCGCAGCGGCAATTCTCGCAGCGCCAGCTCGTTCGCTGCCTGCAGGAGGGCGCCACACGTTTCGGGTGGAGCAAGCGGAATGCGAAGCCGGCCCAAGTCCGCGATGGCCAATGGCTGGTCGGGATGGGCGTCGCCGCGGCCTTCCGCAACCACATCAGCACCAAGTCCGCCGCCAGAGTGCGCCTCGGCCGCGATGAAACGGTTACGATCGAAACCGACATGACCGATATCGGCACCGGCAGCTACACCATCATCGCTCAAACAGCGGGCGAAATGCTTGGCGTACCAGCAGAGGCCGTGGTGGTGAAACTGGGCGATTCCGCCTTCCCAGCGTCGGCGGGCTCTGGCGGCCAATGGGGTGCGGCTAACGCTACCGCCGGTGTCTATGCCGCTTGCGTCAAGCTTCGCGAGCAAGTGGCGCAGCGGCTTGGCTTCAATTCGGCTGACGTGGTGTTCGACGCTGGGCAGGTGACGAGCGGCAATCGCTCCGCCGCGCTGCGGGAGGCTGCCGCGGCGGGCGAACTGGTCGCCGAGGATCATATCGAATTCGGCAAGCTTGGCGAGGAGTGGCAGCTTTCCACTTTTGGCGCGCACTTCGTGGAAGTCGGCGTGAACGCCTATACCGGCGTCTCGCGCATCCGCCGCATGCTTGCGGTCTGCGCGGCCGGGCGCATCCTCAATCCCAAGGCGGCGCGCAGCCAGGTAATTGGCGCGATGACCATGGGGGTTGGATCTGCCCTGATGGAGGAATTGGCCGTCGACAAACGGTTCGGCTTCTTCGTCAATCACGATCTTGCCAGCTATGAGGTGCCGGTTCACGCCGACATCCCGCACCAGGAAGTCGTCTTCCTCGATGAGGCGGACGACAAAGCCAATCCGATGAAAGCGAAGGGCGTGGGAGAGCTCGGCATGTGCGGCGTCGGCGCCGCCGTCGCCAACGCGCTCTACAACGCCACCGGCGCGCGGGTGCGGGATTATCCGATCACGCTGGACAAGTATCTGGACAAGCTACCCGACGTGGCGTGATCGCGATGGGACATCCTGATCGCGTCGCGAATGGAGCACGTGCGCGGGTAGAAAACCCGCCGACTGCTCACTCTCCGGCGGCTCAGGATAGAGGTCACACAGCCACACACATTCCGATGTGGCAGGTACTTTCCCCGGCTCACCTTGTCCGCAAGGCGTCTCGAACCGCTGGCAGGATACGGCGAACGATTATGTCAACGCCACGCGCATTGGGGTGGCGTCCGTCGGCTTGAAACAGCGCCTGATTGCCGGCTACCCCTTCGAGGAAGAAGGGGTAGAGCGGCACTTGGTGACGCTGGGCGAGCCGCGGATACAGGCCTTCGAAGTTCGTCTGATACGCTGCGCCAAGGTTCGGCGCTGCCCGCATGCCTACGAACAGCACGCGAATGTCGCGCCGCTTCAACTCGCGCAGAACAAGGTCCAGGTTTTTCTCAGTGGCACTTGGCGGCATGCCGCGCAGCATGTCATTCGCGCCCAGCTCGACGATCACCAGATCGGGCTTGCGGCCAAGCCCGCGCAGCCCCCAGGCGAGCCGCGCGCGTCCTTGCGCCGAGGTGTCGCCCGCGATCCCTCCATTGCGAACGGTTGCCGCGATCCCCGTGCGACGCAGCGCCGCCTGCAGGCGAACGGGGAAGCCCTGCGCAGGGGGCAGACCATGACCGGCAGTAAGACTGTCGCCGAAAGCCCATATGAGCGGGGCCTGCTTGCCGGCTGGCGCCTGCGCCCAGGCGGGGCCCACGCCAAGAAGAAGAGCAAGCAGCAGTTGGACAGCCGCCCCAATCACCCTGTATCTGCGCGTTTGTGACAGCATCCGCTTCTTCCTCGCCAGCCCCCGCCCAAGCAGGTGGGAATAGCATCGTCATCGAAGCAAGCAATCTGACGTTGGCTCTCGGCCGCGCTTCGGCAAAAACCCAGATCCTGCGGGGTATCGATCTTTCCGTTCGCGCAGGTGACAGCGTGGCGCTGCTCGGGCCGTCCGGCTCGGGGAAATCGTCGCTGATGGCCGTGCTTTCCGGGATGGAGCGCCCCACCGGCGGCAGCGTGCGAGTAGCCGGGCTCGCTTTCGAGCGGCTCAACGAAGATCAACTGGCCATCGCGCGTCGCGGCCGTATCGGGATCATATTGCAGGCCTTTCACCTGCTCCCCACCATGACCGCGCTGGAAAACGTGGCGGTGCCGCTGGAACTCGCCGGTCGACCGAACGCCTTTGCGACGGCCGAGGCAGAACTCGGCGCGGTCGGGCTTGGCCATCGGCTGACCCACTATCCTGCTGAGCTATCCGGCGGGGAACAGCAGCGCGTCGCCATAGCCCGTGCGCTCGCGCCCCAGCCGCCAGTGCTGTTCGCCGACGAGCCGACCGGCAATCTCGACGGCGCAACCGGCGCCGCGGTCATGGATCTGCTGTTTCAGCGCCGCGCGGAAACGAGCGCCACTCTGTTTGTCATCACGCACGATCCGAAGCTCGCCGAGCGTTGCCACCGGGTGATCTCGCTAGCTGACGGCCACATCGTTCAGGACAGCCACGCCGCATGACGAACGCCTGGCGGCTCGCCATCCGTGATCTGCGTGCCGGCGGGCGTGGCCTGTGGCTTTTGCTGATATGCCTGTTCCTCGGCACAGCGGCGCTGGCCGGTATTGGAAGCCTTTCCTCCTCGATCACCGCCGCACTCGATGCACAAAGCCGGCAACTGCTCGGCGGTGATCTAGAGCTGCGGGTGTCGCAGCGGCGACCGTCGGTTGAGGAAAGCGCCGCATTCGCTGCCTACGGCCGCACCTCGGAAAGCGTGGCGGTCAACACGATGGCGCAGTCGCGTGGCGGCGCATCAACGCTGATCAATTTGCGCGCGGTGGACCGAAACTGGCCGCTGATCGGTGCCTTGGAATTGAAGCCGGGCGCTCTCGCTCCGCGTCCGACAGGGCGAAATGTTGCCATCGCAGCGGCGCTCGCCGATCGCTTGAACCTTAGGGTCGGGGATCAAATCCGCATCGGTGCGGCCCCGATGCGAATTATCGGCGTGATCGCGACCGAGCCCGATACGCTGGGCTTCAGCTTCGGTCCCACTGCCCTGGTCGACATGGATGGGTTGGAAGCCACCCAGGTGATCCAGCCAGGCAGCCTGTACCAGAGCCGCACCCGCATCCTGCTACGGTCCGGCTTCGACCCGGGCCGAGCGGGCGAGGCCCTCGTCCGCCGCTATCCGAGCGCCGGGTGGGCGGTCCGCACACCGCAAGACGCGGCTGGCAACGTAAAGCGCAGTATCGACCAGCTTGGTCAGTTTCTTCTTCTCGTCGGGCTAGCGGCGCTGGCGATCGGCGGCATCGGCATTGGTAGCGGCGTCAGCGCGTACCTGGAGCGCAAAGGACGCATGATCGCGACGCTCAAGGTGCTGGGTGCGCGCTCGGGCACGATAGCGGCCGTGTTCCTGCTCCAGATCGGGCTCGTTGCTGGCGTGGCCGTCACCACTGGCCTAGCACTGGGCGCCGCCGTGCCATGGATCGTGGGAGCGCTTGCAGGCAGCGCGCTGCCGATCCCGCCGCGACTGTCGCTGTATCCTGCGCCGCTGCTGGTCGCGGCTGGATTGAGCCTGCTTGTCGCGCTCCTTTTCTCGCTTCCGGCGCTCGCCCGGGCCCGCGCAGTTCCCACGGCAAGCCTTTTGCGCGACAGTTTGTCACCAGCGCATCGGCCGTCCGCGCCTGTTCTGGCCGCAATGGCGTGCATACTCGCTGCCTTGGTTGCGCTCGCCGTGCTGACCGCGAGTGACCGAACCATCGCGGCAGGCTTTGTCGCCGCAACCGGCCTGCTCGTGCTGCTGCTCTGGCTGCTCGGCGTGGCGCTGCGACGGCTGCTCGCCCGTCTTCCCCGTCCGCGTCGCCCGCTTGTCCGTCTTGCGCTCACCAACCTCTATCGCCCCGGCGTGCAGACCGATCGCCTGGTGGTGGCGCTCGGGCTCGGCTTCTCCCTGTTCGTTGCGCTTGCGGCGATCAACACCAGCCTGTCGAACGAGCTTGCGAGCACCGCACCTGCCAAGGCACCGCGATTCTTTGCGATCGATGTGCAGCCGGAGGACGAAGCGACCTTCCGTTCCGCTGTTCGACGGGGCGCTCCCGGCGCCACGATCGAGGCGGTTCCATCCCTGCGAGGTTCGATCGTAGCGCTCAAAGGTCAGCGCGTCGTCGATATGAAGACCTTGCCCGAGGGCGCCTGGATCTTGCGTGGGGACCGCACGATCACCTGGTCTGCTACCGTGCCGCCGCGCAACGAGGTGGTCGAGGGCAAGTGGTGGCCGGCTGACTACAAAGGTCCACCCTTGATCTCGCTTGAGGATCGCGCGGCCAAGCTCCTCGGCCTGAAGGTGGGCGACGCCCTGACCGTGGCGGTGCTCGGTGTTGAAGTCCCGGCGCGCATCGCCGCGCTGCGCAAGGTCGACTGGCAGGGCCTCGGCCTCAATTTCGCGTTGGTCTTCTCGCCCGGCTACATCGAAGAGGCACCGCACAGCTTGCTGGCGAGCGTCTATGCCCCGCCCGCTCGCGACGGCGCCATCGCCTCGCAGGTTGCCGAGGCGCTTCCTTCGGTCACGATGCTTCGCACCGGCGATGTGATCGGTCAGGTCAGTGAGTTGCTGGGCCGCATTGCGCTGGCCATTCGCGCTGCAGCCGCGGTCACGGTGGCGGCGGGCATCGTGGTGCTCATCGGCGCGGTGACGGCATCCGGGCAGGCGCGGCGCTACGACACCGTTGTATTGAAGCTGTTGGGCGGTAGCCGGCGCCAGCTCCTCGCTGGCCAGGCGATCGAATACGGCCTGCTCGCCCTCCTCCTCGCCGTCGTCGCTCTCCTGCTCGGCACCACCGCCGGCTGGTACGTCGTCACGCGCGTCCTCGAGCTACAATGGGCACCGGATCCATTCGCGATCGCCACTACCTTGGGGGTTCTAGTCGTAACGACGATCGGCGTCGGGATGGCCAGTAGCCTGCCGGCCTTGCGCGCGACACCGGCGTCAGGACTGCGGTCGGGCTGATCCGACGACCTAACAGCCGATCTCACTTAACCCGCAAGGGAGCGGTCCTGTCCAAGTGGCCTCGGCGCGCACACCTCGGCCAGCTGTCGACCGTCCGCATCTCGGCCGCTGAATCGCATAGAGCAGCAACACCCCGCTCCTGCGGAACGGGGTGTTGCTGCCACTGGCAAGTACACGTTATCGAACGGCGTCTTGCTTCGCGAACGAGCGGTCGAGAATATCGACGGCCTTGCGCAATGCTCCGGCCACGGCGCTGTCCACGGTGGCGGCTTGATCATTGACCGCGATCGGCTGTCCGCCTGCGGGGCGGGCCTCCAGCGACACGGCAATGCCCTGCCCGCCGTTGCGATCGCCATCGACGTCGCGCACGTGAACCTCAACGCGGGTCAGTCGATCAGCGAACCGCGACAGGCGCTCGCGCAAGCGCTCCTCGATCGCGGCATTTGCCACTTCGTTGCCCTCGACACGGTTATCTGTATTGATCTGTACCAGCATTAGCGCACCTCCCGGCTGTGTTCGATTACCGGGCGACAGCCTCGCGGCTGGTGGTGATCGGCGTGCTTCTTGATCAAGGATATCTCCTTTCATCAGTCATCGTCGTCGGTCCGGGCCACGTTCGCGGCGCCTCACGGGACGATGACAATGGTTCGATATCCATAGAACACCCGATCGCTGTGAAATTTCCGCCGCTGTGGGAGAAGGTAACCGCGGCCGTATCCGCACCGCGCAAGCTACACGCCACTGTTGGTGATGGCTTGGCTGCTCTTCTTTGTGGCCTACCGACTGGCAAGCCTCGTGGTCACGCTCGAACGAAACCGTTCAGCCGACGCGGCGCTTAGGTGCAGTCAAGAACAGCCACCTGTGCCTGCGCAGCGCCTAGCGTGTTCCGGCAAGGTCACCCACGGCACATCGTCGTGCCCACGCCGCGAGCACCGTCGCCCTCTTGTTGATTCACGCGGGTCGCGCCCGTGCTCAACCCGCGTCAACAAACAACTGGGTTGGCGCCATCTTGCGCCAACGTCAGCGCGGCTCTTTCCGGCTGCGCCGCCGATAGATTAGGTGGAGCAGAAAACCTGCTGCACCACCGGCCAGGACATAAAGCACGGCTTGTCCATGATCCCCAGGTGCGAAGCTCATGCGGATGACGAGCCCCAGCAAGGCAACACAGACGCCGCCGATGATCCAGACAAGCGGGCCCGAACCGTCACGGGAGCCGGGATGCGCAGGTTTGCGGGCCATTTTTTCCTCCGTGTTCACGCTGTTGCGGCGACCGCGCCGACCAGCGGCTCGATCTTCGCTGCATGCAGCCGCGGGATCAGCCGCCGCGCGGTCGCCAGCGCCTGCCCCACGACTTGGTCCATATTGTAGTAGCGATACGTCGCCAGCCGCCCGACAAAGGTCACGTCGTGTTCGGCAATCGCCAGCGCCTCATACCGTTTGAACAGCGCCTGATTCTCCTCCCGGGGAATGGGATAATAAGGATCGCCCTCGGCGCTGGGGTATTCATAGGTGACGCTGGTCACCGGCGCGCTGTCGCCCGTCAGATGCTTGTATTCGGTGATCCGCGTGTACGGCACCGCTTCATCGGGGTAGTTCACTACCGCCACTGACTGGAGCCATTCCTGCTCAAGTGTCTCGTGCCGAAACCCAAGCGAGCGGTACGGCAGCTTGCCGAAGCGATGGTCAAAATATTCGTCGATCGGCCCGGTGAACACGAGATGGTCGTGCGGATAGGCGCCGCGCGCCTGCACGTAATCGACCCCCAGCAAAATTTCGATGCCAGGATGACCGAGCATCGCCTCGAACATCCGCGTATAGCCATCCGCCGGCATCGCTTGGTGCTGGTCCGTGAAATATCGATCGTCGGTGTCGGCGCGGGTCGGCACCCGCGCAGTCACTGCTTTGTCGAGTTCGCTGGGATCCAGCCCCCATTGCTTGCGCGTATAGCCGCGAAAGAACGTCTCGTAGAGTTCACGACCAACGCGGGACACGACAACGTCGGCGGAGGTGCGGATCGGCTCTACCGGCTCAGCGCGTGCGGCGAGAAACGCCTCCACGTCATCCTCGGTCTCCAGCCCGGCATCGTAGAGTAGGTTCAGCGTCGTGCGGTTGATCGGCATCGGCACCAATTGCCCGCGCACATCAGCAAGGACGCGATGCTCATACGGCCGCCACTGCGTGAAACGGGAAAGATAGGCGAAGACATCGTCCGAGTTGGTGTGGAAGATATGAGGACCATACTGGTGGATCAGCAGTCCGGCGTCGTTGCGCCGATCATAGGCATTGCCGCCGATATGAGGGCGGCGGTCGACCACCAGTACCTTGAACCCGGCATCCGCCAGCTGTCGCGCCATCACTGCGCCCGCGAACCCCGCGCCGACGACCATCACATCGTGCGGCGCCACTGCCGCCGGCCAGCGCTTTGGCGAAACGATCGCCTCCAGTGCGCCGTGCGTCGCGCGCTCCACCGCGATCAGCGCGCCCATTGATAGCGCGGTGCTGGACCAGGAGCCGCGCGCCAATTGCTCGTCGGCCGCGTCGCGCCACGATCGGTCGTCGCGCTCTGCCATTGCCGTCTCGCAAGCGGCAATGAAATCTTCCGCCGTGCCCGCGGTCCGAACCGCTTCCAACGCGCCATAGTTCCGTACCACGTCCGTGATCGCGGTGGAAATCACCGGCAGCCCGGCAGCGAGATATTCCGGAGTCTTGGTCGGGCTGATGAAGCGGGTAGCCTCGTTCAGCGCAAAGGGCATCAGCGCCACATCCCATCCGCTCATATAGGACGGCAGCTCTGAGTAATCGCGCGCACCAAGGAAGTGCACATTGCTCCGCTGCGGCAGCGTGGCCGGATCGATCTTCACCACCGGGCCGATCACCACGATCGACCATTCCTCATGCGCGTCCGCCAGCGCGGCGAGCAGATCCAGGTCCATCCGCTCGTCCACCACCCCGCAGAAGCCTAGCTTCGGGCCTGTGATCCGCGCTTGGTCGTCGGGTTCAGTCAGACCGCCGCGTGCAGCTCCGAAATGCGCCACGTCAATGCTGGAAGGGAATGCGTGCACGTTGTCGTGCCGGTTTTTTTTCGCTTCGTAGAGGCTCGTTCCGCCGGTGAAGACCACATCGGCCGCGGCCAGCAGCTCGCGTTCGCGGTCGAGCAATCCGTAGGGCGGGTTCTTGAATGCCGACAGCTCGTCCATGCAATCATAAACGGTGCATTCGGCCGTCACGTGCGCCGAGAACGGCAGCATCATGGGCGTGTAATACCACCGCACCGCCACGGGCGGCAGCGCCGCGAGCTGCGCATCAAGCAAGTCGCGCAGCGCGGCCTCTTTCTGTTCTGGCGAAAGGCCGGATGGCAGGACAGGCGTCAGCACGGTCACGCCATTTGCTTCATCCTCGTCGACCTGAAGCGCCGGTGCCATGCAGCCTTGGGGATGGATCGGCTCCTCCCAAAAAATGACACGATATGTCGCGGCAAAACGCGACATGAGATGCTGCGGCCGTTGAAAGACAAAACGCCACCGCAGATGACTGAAACAGATCAAGGACCTCAAATCAGACTCGCTGGATCGATAATTGCTGACGCCAGACGCGGTCCCCGGTCCCTGTTTTGTCATTGTGGCCTCTCGGATTATTCTTGAAAGGCAAGTCCTGAGGAGCAGCCAAGTTCCGCTAACGCTCTGAATACTGATCTGCATCATAACGTTTGGCGTATTAGCGGCGCAACGTTTTCGATCGGCACGCGCTTGTACTCGCTGACATGAGGAGACCGATCGTGCGCGAGATCGAGCGCTGGTGCGGCATCGAATGCACCGTCAACCGCGTCGGCGATCGCTTCCACGATCAGTTGCACCGCTCCGGCCATCACGACCGTATCGAAGATCTCGACCGAATTGCCGCCCTTGGGTTTGGCGCGATCCGCTATCCCGTGCTGTGGGAGCGGGTCTCGCCAGACACGCCCGATGCCGCCGACTGGTCCTGGTGCGACGAGCGGCTCGACCATCTGGATCGGCTCGGCCTTCGCGTCATTGCCGGACTGGTGCATCACGGCAGCGGCCCGCATTACACGAACCTGCTGGACGACAGCTTCGCCCCCGGACTCGCGCGCCACGCCGCGGCGGTGGCTCAGCGTTACCCTTGGATCAGCGATTGGACGCCCGTCAACGAACCCGTGACGACCGCGCGCTTTGCCGCGCTGTACGGCCATTGGTATCCCCATGCGCGAGACGAGCGATCGTTCTGGCGCGCGCTGCTCAACCAAATTGACGCAACGCGGCTGGCCATGCGGGCGATCCGGGCGGTAAACCCGGTGGCGCGGTTGATCCAGACCGACGACCTCGGCCGCACCTGGGCCACCACGCCGCTCGCCGATCAGGCCGCCTTTGACAATCAGCGCCGCTGGATGGGCTGGGATTTGCTATGCGGCCGGGTCGTCGCCGGCCACCCGCTGTGGCACCGCCTCTGCGCCATGGGTTTTGGCGAACGATTGCGCGTCATCGCCGACGATCCATGCCCCCCCGACATCATCGGCATCAATCACTACCCGACCAGCGATCGCTTCCTCGATCACCGTGTGCAGCTCTACCCGCCGGACGCGCACGGCGTGAATGCTCGCCAATCGTTCGCCGACATACCAGCGGTGCGCACGCTGGATCCTGGTCCCGACCCCTTTGGCGCGGCGCTGCGCGAAGCATGGGATCGCTACACGCTGCCGCTCGCGCTTACCGAAGTCCATATCGGCTGCACCCGTGAAGAACAGATGCGCTGGGCAAGGGTCGCATGGGAAGCCGCATGCGAAGCGCAGGCCGACGGCGTGGACGTGCGCGCCATCACCGCATGGTCTGTGCTCGGCAGTCACGATTGGGACCAACTGGTCACAGCCGAGGGCGCGTACGAACCCGGCCTGTTCGACCTTGCGGGCGTCACCCCGCGAGCCACCGGGCTCGCTCAGCAATGGCAGGCGCTCGCCACAGCCGAGCCCGCGCAGGATGTTGCGACACAGCCTGGCTGGTGGCAGCATGCCGGCAGGCTCACCTTCGATCGCATGCCCCGCGCCGCCGCCGCCGCGGCTCACCGCCGGCCGGTTTTCGCCGCCAGCCGACCGCTGTTGATCTGCGGTGCCACCGGAACGCTCGGGCAAGCGCTTGCCAGCGCCTGCACCGCACGCGGCATCACCTATCGTCTTACCGACCGCGCCGCCTGCGACCTGCTCGATCCATCCTCGATCGACGCCGCGCTCGACAGCATCAGTCCGTGGGCAGTGATCAACGCTACCGGCTGGGTCCGGGTCGACGATGCCGAGGATGAGGAGGAGGCCTGCTTGGCGATCAACGCCGCGGCCGCCGTTCGCCTCGCCGAGCGTTGCGCCGCACGCGAAATTCCTGTCACGGCCATCTCCAGCGACCTTGTTTTCGACGGTGTGCTTGGTCGCGCCTATCACGAGGATGATACGCCTAACCCGCTTAATGTTTATGGTCGCAGCAAGCTTGCGATGGAGCAAGGATCACTTGCCCGGGGCTATCGTTCGCTGGTGATCCGCGCGGCTGCTTTCTTCTCCCCGCATGATCCGCACAATTTCGCGCACGCGGTCGCACAGGCGCTAGCAAGAGGCGATTGCTTCGACGCCGCGGATGACCAGAAAGTATCTCCGGCTTACGTCCCTGCGCTGGTCAATGCGGTTCTCGATTTGGTGATAGATGGCGCGCCGGGTATCCACCATCTGGCGCCCGCCGACAGCCTCTCCTGGTACGATTTTGCCCGGAAGGTCGCCGTTGCGCTCGGCCGGAGTCCCGACATGATCCGGCCTGTGCCTGGATCTCACCTGGGCTGGCGCGCTCCGCGCCCCGCCAACTCCGCCCTCACCAGCCGCCACCTCGCCCCCCTTCCCGAAGGCATCACCGACTTCGCGGCTCACTATCTCGCATCGTCGGCGAAGGTTGATCGAAAGCTGCCCGCTGGCGCCTGAAGACCCTTATCGGAGGTCGCCGGTCAACGGCGCACCGGCGAAATCGCCGTTCCGGTGCAGCAAATCGCCCGAAGTGGAGCCTCGGCCGATCTGCGGCCGGTCGGTTCTGCCGCACCGGGGACAGAAGGGGGTCATAAGCCGCTAATGGTGATGCCCCCCCCGCACGCTGCGACCTGGCGCGGGCAGGCCGATCTGCGGCACGATCCATGAATCAAGCAGGGGCTCGTGCTGCGCCCGATCACCGCTAGAATGACGTTCGTCAGAGGGGGACGTAAAATGAAGAAGTTGATGTCGACCGTGTTGCTTGCCACCACGATGATGTCGGCCAGCGCACTCGCGCAGAGCAAGGACGCTGCAGCCAAGGCGCTGTTCGCGAGCCAGAAGTTCGCTGCCGCCAAGGCGAGCATCGCCGTCGACCATGCACGCATCGTCGAGGATGTCGTCAAGCTAACCGAAATTCCCGCGCCGCCTTTCAAGGAAGAGGCACGCGGCAAAGCGTTTCTCGAGATGCTCCGCGCCGAGGGCCTCAGCGACCTGACGACCGATGAAGTCGGCAACGTCTATGGCACACGCAAGGGAACGGGCGGCGGGCCGCTCATCGTTGTCACCGTCCACCTCGACACCGTCTTTCCCGAGGGCACCAACACGAAGGTGCGGCGTGAGGGCAACATGCTGTACGCCGCCGGCATCGGTGACGCGACCTGCGGCCTCCCGGTGCTGACCTCCTTTATCCGCGCGATGAAGGCCGCGAACTACACGACCAAGGCCGACATCATCTTCATGGGTAATGTTGGCGAAGAAGGCCCAGGCGACCTGCGCGGCTCACGCTACCTGTTCACCAAAAGCCCGCTGAAGGACAAGATCAACTATTTCATCTCGCTCGAGCCCGGCCGCGCGGATCGGATCACCAATGCCGGCATCGGTTCGCGGCGCTACAAGGTGACCTTCACCGGCCCGGGTGGTCATTCCCAGGGCGATTTCGGGATCGTGAACCCGGCATACGCCATGGCCAATGCCATGGTCGCGTTCGGCAAGATGACGGTGCCGACAGAGCCGCGCACCGTGTACAACGTCGGCATCGTCGAAGGCGGCACGTCGGTGAACTCGATCCCGTTCGCCACCGCGATGACGATCGACATGCGCTCGACCGGAAAGGCCGCGCTGGATGCGGAGGAGAAGCAGTTTCTGGCGCTCCTTCAGCCGGCCGTCGATGCAGAGAATGCGGCGCGATCCACGGCAAAGGGCAAGATCGCGTATGAGGCGAAGCAAGTCGGCGACCGCCCCGTCGGCGCCACCCCGCTCGACGCGGACATCATCCAGGTGGCGGCGGCGGCCAGCAAAGCGGGCGGGATGAAGCCGACATTCGGCGCGGGATCGACTGATTCCAACATCCCGTTCAGCATGGGCATCCCCGCGGTAACGCTCGGCTCGGGCTTCCAGACGATGCGCGCGCATTCGCTGGAGGAGGCAATGGTGGTCGATAAGGAAAAGGACGTGGCGAGCATGTCGATCATTCTCGGCACGCTGCTGCTGCTGGCGGACGCCAAGTAAACCAAACAGGGGGAGATAATCTGATGCATGCATTGATGCTGACGGCCACGGCCCTTTCGATGACCATGGGGTCCCTGGCGATGCCGGTGAGCGTTGCGACCGCGCAGAGCAGGTCGATCACCGACCCGGCCGCCGTGTTCAAGGCGAAGCCCGGCTCGGACTATTTCCTCGCCAACTACAAGCAAGTGTCCGAGTGGCTGGAGCGCGTCGCCCAGGAAAGCGACCGGATGAAGCTGGTGAGCATCGGCAAGACCGCCGAGGGCCGCGAGCAATATATCGCGATCATCTCCTCCCCCGAGAACATTCGCCAGCTCGACAAGTATCGCGGCATCTCGCAGCAGCTCGCGTTCGCCAAGGGACTGAACGATGCGCAGGCGAAAGCGCTCTCGGAGCAGGGCAAGGCCGTCGTCCTGATCGACGCCGGCCTCCATGCGACCGAGGTGGTCAACGCACAAAGCCACGTCCAGCTGATCCACGAGATGCTGACGCGCAACGATGCCGAAACGACGCGCATCTTGAACGACACCATCGGCCTTTACGTCTTCGCCAATCCCGACGGCCTCGATCTGGTCGCCAATTGGTACATGCGTCCAGCCGACAAGCTGAAGCGCAACACCAACACCATCCCGGTGCTGTACCAGAAGTACGTCGGCCACGATAATAATCGCGACAGCTACGCCTCGCACCAGCCCGAGACGACCAACATGAACCGGCTCGCCTATCGCGAGTGGTATCCGCAAATCCTCTACAACCAGCATCAGACCGGACCGGTCGGCACGGTGGTTTTCATTCCGCCGTTCCGCGATCCGTACAATTTCAACAACGAGCCGCTGGTGATCGCCGGCACCGACGCGGTGGGCACCGCGATGCACGAGCGGCTGCTTGCGCAGGGCAAGGCAGGCTCAGTCTCGCGCTCGGGCGCGCCCTATTCCACCTGGTTCAACGGCGGCATCCGCACGATCGGCTATTTCCACAACCAGATCGGCATTTTGACTGAGATCATCGGCAGCCCGACGCCGATGGAGATCCCGCTCGTGCCCGCCAAGCAGCAGGCCGGGCAGGACGCGTACATGCCGATCGCGCCACAAAAATGGCATTTCCAGCAATCGATCGATTATGTGAAGGAAATGTCGCGGGCGATCCTCGACTATGCGTCGCGCAACCGCGAAACCGTGCTCTACAATCGCTACGTGATGGGGCGAAACCAGATCAAGCTGGGCAGCGAGGATAGCTGGATTGTCACGCCCAAGCGGATCGACGCGGTGAAGACCGCGGCCGAGGCGATGAAGAAGCAGGGCGAAGGCAGCGCGCTCGATGATCTCGCCGGCTATGATACCCGCGCGATCGTACCATCCTCGTTGTACAAGGATGTCCTGCAGGATCCCAAATATCGCGCGCCGCGCGCCTTCGTGATCCCTGCCGACAAGCAGGCCGACTTGCCCACAACGGTCGCCTTCCTCAACTCACTGATCAAGACCGGCGTCGAGGTGGAGCAAGCGCCCACCGCGTTCAGCTATGGCGGCAAACGTTATGCCGCGGGCTCCTATGTGGTGCGCGCCGACCAGGCGTTCCGCCCGCATGTCCTCGACATGTTCGAGCCGCAGGATCACCCGCAGGACTTCGCCTATCCGGGTGGCCCGCCGATCCGTCCCTATGACATCACCGGCTATACGCTTGCGTACCAGATGAACGTCACGTTCGATCGCCTGCAGGACGGCGCACCGGCGCACTTTCCGGTGGTGGCCGATGTGATCTCGACACCGCCGGCGGGCAAGCTGACGGGCAGCGGCGCTGGTGGCTATGTCGTCAGCCACGCGACCAACAACAGCTTTATCCTGACCAATCGCCTGCTGAAGGCGGGAGCGGAGGTGCACTGGCTGAAGCAGGGTGTCACGGTCGGCGGCGAACAGCTCGCACCGGGCGCGTTGTGGATCCCGGCGCGGGGCGCCGCGAGCGGCATCGTCCAGTCGGCGGTGCAGTCGCTCGGCATCGATGCAGTAGCGGTCGCCGCCAAGCCCGCCGGAGAGACGATCAAGCTGAAGCCGGTGCGCATCGGCCTTGTCGATCACTACGGCGGCTCGATGGCCTCCGGCTGGAACCGCTGGATCTTCGAAAAGTACGAATTCCCCTACACGGTGGTGTACCCGCAGGAACTCGACAAGGGCGGATTGAACGCCAAATATGACGTGCTCGTTTTCCAGTCCGACGTGCTGGGTCGAGAGGGCCGGCCGCCGCAGAAACAGCCTGCGCCCGCCGATCTGCCGGCCGAATGGCGCATGGCGCTCGGCCATGTGACGCCGGAGAAGACCCTGCCGCAGCTCGCTTCGTTCGCAAAGGCGGGCGGCACGGTGATCGCCGTCGGCAACGCCACGCGGCTCGGGCCGGAGCTGGGCCTGCCGGTGTACAATGCACTCACGACGGCGGACGCCAGCGGGAGGCGAACGCCGCTGCCGAGCACAAAATTCTACGTGCCGGGATCGGTGCTGGAAGCAAAGGTCGATCCGACCGACCCGCTGGCGTACGGCGTGCCGGCGACGCTGGACGTGTTCTACAACAACAACCCAACCTATGCCTTTGCGCCGGGCGCGCCGGGCGTGCGCCGCGTCGCCTGGTTCGCCAGCGACGATCCGCTGCGCTCGGGCTGGGCCTGGGGGCAGAAGGCGCTCAACAGTACCGCAACGGTGATCGACGGCACGCTCGGAAAGGGCCACGTCTACCTGCTCGCCAATGAAGTAACGCAGCGCGGGCAGCCCTATGCGTCGTTCAAGTTCCTGTTCAATGCGGCGCTCTACGGGCCGACCCAGGCAGGCGTGAGCACAGCAGCGGCGGACGATTAACCGTTGAAGCGGTGCTCTTCGCCCGTGGGGGGGAGCACCGCTTCGCGCTTTATCGAGGCCCAGTTGATCTGCCCCGCCGAAGACCGCTGCCAGTCAGGTGTTCGTAGCCGCCTTTTTTCCGGAGCGCTTCTCAACGGGAACCGACCGGCAGCGAAGGTGCGAAAGCACGCGTTCCGCTTACGCCCAGTTGCAGACATGCCATAGGTACGTGAAGCTCGCTTTGCAGTTTTGGCACTCGAGGCAGACATGAAGGTTTAGGAACTATCGGACGCTGAGCTCCCTCTGCGGCCACACCGGATCAGCGGCCCAGTGCCGATTTTCCTTTGAGCCGATCGCGCGATGATCTTCGCGGCGTCGGCTATTTGTTCACCAAGGGCAAGTACAAGGGCAAGGCAAAGGCGTTCTTCTCCCTCGATGGCGGCGGGCTGGAGGGCGTGACCGTCGGCGGCGCCGGCTCCAAGCGCTACCGCGCCACGTTCCGCGGGCCCGGCGGGCATAGCTATGGCGCGTTCGGACTGGTCAACCCGATGGCCGCCATGTCGCAGGCGGTGGTCGACTTCTACAAGATACCCGTGCCCGCCGAGCCGAAGACCACCTACAGTGCCAGCGTCGTCAGCGGCGGAACGTCGGTGAACGCGATCCCGCGCGAAGTCTGGATGGAATTCGACATGCGCTCCGAAAGCGCGGAAGCGCTGGCCAGCGTCGAAAAGAAGTTCCTCGCCACCCTGCAGCAGGCCGTTGCGACCGAGAACGAGGCACGCTCCACGAAGGAAGGCGCAATCACCGTGGAGCCCAAGCTGATCGGCGACCGCCCCGCCGGGCAGACCCCGCTCACGGCGGATATCGTCCAATATGCCACCGCCGCTTACCGCGCAGAGGGGCTGCCCATCAGCTATGGCGCCGGCTCGACCGATTCCAATATCCCGATCAGCCTGGGCATCCCGGCGATCACCATCTCTCGCGTCTCGGAGGGTGGCCGCGGTCACTCACTGGACGAGTGGATCTCCGTGGAAAAGCCCGGGAACCTCAAGGTGAAACGGATCGGCCTCACCATGATCCTCGCAACGGCCGGCATGTAACCGGTCTTACGCGGGAGAAGTGGGCGCTGGCTGCCGGTATGGCCGAGTGACACCTCGGCCGGCCGGCCCGCTCAGCAGGGACCATGGTGGTGCTGCGCGCGCGGGGCAGGATGCGTAGAGAATGCACTTTCTGCCGAGGTGTGAGGTCGACGCAGCGCGGCCCATCCACGCCGCCGAGCGGGCGCGATCAGCGGCGGCCGTCGCTCACGGCGCACCGTCTCCGAGCGCCGGCTTGGCAGGCCGCAACATCGGCTTCCCATCTCTCGCGATCGGCGCGGGATGCGGCCAATTGCGCCGCATAGTCTGACATGGCAGCCACATGCGCGGCTTCTGCCTCGCGATACCTTGCCATTCGATCCTGCTGGGCGCGTTGCTCGGCGGTGATCTGCTCGAGCTGCGCGCGTGCAGCCGAAAGCTGAGCCTCATTGGCCGCGCGCAGCTTCGCCGCCTCCGCCACCGCGATGGCATCCATCGCGTGCTCGCCGCCGGCTTCGTCAGGGTCGCTCGCTGGCGTCACTGCTGGTTCCGCGACGGCAGCCTCTCGCGGTTCCTCGGCGCTCGGAAGCTCAAGCTCGGGGTCCGGTCGCGGCTCCAGCCTGGAAGGAGGTATGTCGATCACGCGGATCGCATTGGAAACCTGCGCATTGGCGGCGCCCGATCCGCAAAGCAGTATAGCAGCCAGGCCGAGCGAAATGGGCGTGCGTCGATTGAGCATCCCACTAGGCTAACAAACAGACCATGTCGCGTCGCTGAACGATGCCGCACCCCAGGCTTACGCTAGGTTACCCGTTGCCGTCGGCGATGCACTCACGCGTCGCGCCCCGGTAACGGCAGCATCTCCCGAAATCATCAGGAAAGCACGCAAGACCGATATGGAGTAATGGAGCGCGCATTGGCGCTACCCGGAAGTATTCACCACTCAAGCCAATTTAGTACTTGAAATGGTGGAGCCGAGGGGGATCGAACCCCTGACCTTCGCAATGCCATTGCGACGCTCTCCCAGCTGAGCTACGGCCCCATTCCGTTGGGAAGGCGCCCACTAACGGGGCGCTTCGGGCTTGGCAAGCGGCGTTTTGTCGCCGCCTGCCGAAACCCGAATTTTTTCGCGAGGATTAGTTGTTCTCGTCCTCGTCGTTGGATGTTTCCACACCCAGATCGTCGTCGCCGCCGAGATCGACTTCGTCGTCCGCGCTGGGCTCTTCGTCCTCATCCGCAACCAGATCCGTATCCACATCACCGGCCAGATCGCTGTCTGCGGCTTGCTTCTCGGACTTGCTGGCCTCGAAGGGAAGCGGCTGCTTCGACTTCAGGATCGGCTCCGGCTCCCACGCGTAGCCGCATTCGATGCAGGTGACGGGCTCGTCCTTCTGCAGGTCATAAAAACGCGTCGCGCATTTCGGGCACGTCCGCTTCGTGCCCCATTCCGGCTTGATCATGCCGTCTCGTGCCTTTCGGATGGATGGATCAACAGGCTCAGAACACCTGAGCCTGCGAAGTGGTGGGCGCCTTGCCATAGCGCAACCCCGCTGGCAAGGCGCCGCGCGCAATGGCGCATCCCCTTCCCCGCTCCGTCACGATCCGTCCCGCCTCGCGATTGCAGGGGCGCATCCGCGTTCCCGGCGACAAATCGATCAGCCATCGCGCGCTGATGTTGTCCGCACTCGCTGTGGGGGAAAGCCGCGTCGAGGGCCTCTTGGAGGGCGAGGATGTGCTGGCCACCGCCGCCGCAATGCGCGCAATGGGCGCCACCATCACGCGCAGCGATGACGCGATCTGGCGCGTGAACGGCGTCGGCGTCGGCGGCCTGCTGCAACCCCAGGCAGCGCTCGACATGGGCAATTCGGGCACGTCCACGCGGCTCCTCATGGGGCTGGTGGCAAGTCACCCGATCACTGCCACTTTTGTTGGCGACGCGTCCTTATCGGGGCGGCCGATGAAGCGCGTCATTGATCCGCTCTCCACCATGGGCGCGGACATCACGGCGTCGCCCGGCGGGCGCCTGCCGCTGATGGTGCGCGGCCTCTGCCCCGCCGTTCCGATCACCTATACGCTGTCGGTCGCCTCGGCGCAGGTGAAGTCGGCGGTGCTCCTCGCCGGGCTCAACACGCCGGGCATCACCCGCGTGATCGAGCCGATCGCCACCCGCGATCATAGCGAGCGGATGCTGGCGGGCTTCGGCGCCGATATCACCGTAGAGCAGGGTGAGAGCGGCCGGACCATCTCCATCGTCGGAGAAGTCGATCTCAAGCCGCGATCGATCGTCGTGCCGGGCGATCCCTCCTCCGCCGCCTTCTGGATGGTCGCGGCCTCGGTCGTGCCGGGCAGCGACGTGGTGATCGAGAATGTCGGGCTGAACGCGACGCGCGCCGGGCTGGTAACGGCGCTGCGGCTGATGGGTGCCGACATCGTCGAGCTCGATCCGCGCGTGGTCGGGGGCGAGCCGGTTGCTGATCTGCGGGTGCGCCACGCGGCGTTGCGCGGCATCGACGTGCCGCATGACCTCGCGCCATCGATGATCGACGAATATCCCGCGCTGTTCGTCGCGGCTGCCTTTGCCCAGGGCCGCACGATTGCGCGCGGCGCGGACGAGCTTCGCGTCAAGGAATCGGACCGGATCGCGGTGATGAAGGCCGCGCTGATGGCGAACGGCGTTCGGTGTGAGGAGCATGAGGACGGGCTGACGATCGAGGGCAGCGGCGGAGACCCCATCGCTGGCGGCGCCGAGGTCGCCTCGAAGCTCGATCACCGAATTGCCATGAGCATGGCGATCGCGGGCCTTCACGCGCGCGCCCCGATCACCATCGACGATGCGAGCCCGATTGCCACCAGCTTTCCCGGCTTCTTCGATCTGCTGCACACGCTTGGGGGAGAAGCAAGTTGGGGCTGATCGATCGCCGCTCGTTGATCGCCGGGACGGCCGCCACGCTGCTCGCCGCGCCGGCGCTCGCCCGCACGGTGGAACGGCCCACGCGCGAGCTGATGGTGCCGGTGTCGGGCGGCCGCGTCTACGTCCGCGTCAATGGTGATCTCGCCGGGCCGCGCGCGCCGATCGTGATGATCCATGGCGGCCCCGGCGGCACCCACGCCGGCTTCCTGGAGGCGCTGCCGCTCGCCAATGATCGCGCGGTGATCCTGTATGATCAGCTCGACACCGGCCGCTCCGATCGTCCGGGCGATCCCGCCAACTGGCGCGTCCCGCGCTTCGTGGACGAGCTGGAGGCGATCCGCACCGCGCTCGGCGTCCCGCGCTGGCACGTGCTGGGCGCGAGCTGGGGCGGCACGATCGCGCTGGAATATGGCGCGCGGCGGCCCGCGGCGCTTGCCGGCCTCGCGCTCGCCAGCCCGTTGGTCTCCACTCGTAGCTGGCTTTCGGACGCGGCGGCGCTGATCGGGGACCTTCCGCCCGCGATCCGCGCCGAGCTGCAGCGGTGCGGCGCCCTTACCATGGCCGATCCACCGGCGGCTTGCGACGCGCCCACCCAGGCCTTTTACGCCGCTTTCAATCGGCGCATGCCCGCCGCGCCTGACGTGGCCGCATACAGCCGCGGCGTGCCCGGCAACCGGGCCATGTACCAGGCGATGTGGGGCGCGAGCGAGTTCGTCTCCACCGGAACACTCAAGGATTATGACGGCGAGCCGTTGCTCGCCAAGCTGGAAGGAAAGCGTACCTTGTTCCTTTGTGGCCAATATGACGAGGCGCGCCCCCTCACCACGGGTGCCTTCGCCGCGCGCGTGCCCGGCGCCGAATTCGCCGTCATCCCCGGCGCCGCGCACGGATTGTTCAACGATCGGCCGGCCGAGACGATCGGCGTGCTGCGCGGCTGGCTGGCCCGGAAGGATGCCACCGCATGATCATCGCCGTTGATGGCCCCGCCGCCTCGGGCAAGGGCACGATCGCCAAGGCGCTGGCGAAACACTATGATCTCCCGCACCTAGATACCGGTCTGCTGTACCGCGCGGTTGCGGCCACGGTGAAGCGCCTCGAGCTGGACCCCACCCGCGAGGCCGACGCGGTCGCCGCCTGCGATTTCGACGAACTGACGCTGGCCGACCCCGTGCTTCGCGACGACGAGATCGGCAAGCTCGCCTCGATCGTTTCGGCTCACCCGCTGGTGCGCGCGGCACTCTTCCAGCGGCAGAAAAGGTTCGCGAATCAAGAGGGCGGCGCCGTGCTCGACGGACGCGATATCGGCACGGTCATCGCCCCGGCCGCCGAGGCAAAGCTCTTTGTTCGCGCCACGCCGACCATCCGCGCCCGGCGCCGCCACGCGGAGCTGCAAGGGAATGGCTCGCCCGTCACCTTTGATCAGGTGCTGGCCGACATCCGCGCCCGTGATCAGCGCGACAGTTCGCGCACGACGGCGCCGCTCGTTCCGGCACCGGACGCGGCCCTGCTCGATACCAGCTTCCTATCGATCGAGGCGTCAGTCGAGAAAGCGATCAACCTGGTGGAGGCTCGGCGGCGCAAAAGCTAACAGCCCGAGCCTTCCCGGATTCAGTCTTTCCCCTCGCATCGGCGGCAGCGCGGGCTGTTTACCTTGCCCGGGACGCCACTTTGCAGTAAGGCGCGCCGTCCGGCGGGCTGGGGCTCGCGGAGGCATGGTGCGGAGGATGAGCCTCTCGCGCCCTTTTCGCGTAAGCGCATCGAGGCCCTCCCACCCCAATTTGCCTGGATGCTGTGGCGGCATGCGGCCGGCGCGGCGGTGATGGCCAAGACCAGCGGAACCAACCGCTTGGCCGGAAACGAACTGATTAGGACAAACCTTTTTTATGGCAACTCAGCCAAACCCCACGCGTGATGATTTCGCGGCAATGCTCGATGACATGTTCGGCGGCGCCGACAGCTTCGAGGGCCGCGTGGTGCTCGGCACCGTTACCGCGATCGAGAACGACCTTGCCGTGATCGACGTTGGTCTGAAGAGCGAAGGCCGCGTGCCGCTGCGCGAATTCGCGCCTGCGCCGGGCCAGAAGGCCGAGCTCAAGGTCGGTGACGAAGTCGAGGTTTACGTCGACCGCGTGGAAAACATGCACGGCGAAGCGATGCTGTCGCGCGATCGCGCACGCCGCGAAGCCGCATGGGACAAGCTGGAAACCGAGTTCGCCAAGACCGCGCGCGTCGAAGGCGTGATCTTCGGCCGCGTGAAGGGCGGCTTCACCGTTGACCTGAACGGCGCGGTGGCCTTCCTGCCGGGTTCGCAGGTCGATATCCGTCCGGTGCGTGACGTCACGCCGCTGATGGACATCCCGCAGCCGTTCCAGATCCTGAAGATGGACCGCAAGCGCGGCAACATCGTCGTGTCGCGTCGCGCCGTTCTGGAAGAAACCCGCGCCGAGCAGCGTTCGGGCCTGATCCAGAGTCTGGCCGAGGGCCAGATCATCGAAGGCGTGGTGAAGAACATCACCGACTACGGCGCCTTCGTGGACCTGGGCGGCATTGACGGCCTGCTGCACGTCACCGACCTCTCCTACAAGCGCGTCCAGCACCCGTCCGAGATGATCAACATCGGCGACACGGTGAAGGTGCAGATCATCCGCATCAACAAGGACACGCAGCGCATCTCGCTCGGCATGAAGCAGCTCGAGAGCGATCCTTGGGATGGCGCATCGGTCAAGTATCCGGTCGGCGCGAAGCTGTCGGGCCGCGTCACGAACATCACCGAATATGGTGCGTTCGTTGAGCTGGAAGCCGGCATCGAGGGCCTGGTGCACGTCAGCGAAATGTCGTGGACCAAGAAGAACGTCCACCCGGGCAAGATCGTCTCGACCTCGCAGGAAGTCGACGTGGTGGTGCTCGAAGTCGATGCCGACAAGCGTCGCATTTCGCTCGGCCTGAAGCAGGCGCAGCAGAATCCGTGGGAGCGTTTCGCTGCCGAGCATCCGGTCGGCACGACCGTCGAGGGCGAAGTCAAGAACGCCACCGAATTCGGCCTGTTCATCGGCCTCGACAACGACGTCGATGGCATGGTCCACATGTCCGACATCGCCTGGGGCGTGTCGGGTGAGGACGCGCTCAACCTGCACCGCAAGGGTGAAATGGTTCAGGCAATCGTGCTCGATGTCGATCCGGAAAAGGAGCGCATCAGCCTCGGCATGAAGCAGCTCGAGCGCGGCGCACCGGTTGCCGGCGGCGCAGCAACGTCGGGCAGCGGCCTGGGCAAGAACCAGGTCACGACTGTCACCGTTCTCGAAGTTCGCGATGCTGGCCTCGAAGTGCAGGCGGGCGACGATGGGGCGACCGGCTTCATCAAGCGCACCGATCTCGGCCGCGACCGTGACGAGCAGCGTCCGGAGCGTTTCCAGGTCGGCCAGAAGTTCGACGCGATGGTCACCGGCTTCGATCGTTCCAAGAAGCCGACCTTCTCGGTCAAGGCGATGCAGATCGCCGAAGAGAAGCAGGCTGTGGCGCAGTACGGCTCGTCCGACTCGGGCGCGTCGCTCGGCGACATCCTTGGCGAGGCGCTGAAGGCCCGTCAGAACAAGGAGTAAGTACCGGTTTCCGGCAACGGACCGGTGGGGGCTGGGCGACAATCGTCGCCCAGCCCCCTCTTTTTTTCGCTATAACGCGTTCTAGTGCGGCAATTACGTATGGTTCCTATTCCGCACGAACTTTACCTGTATTAAGGCCAACACGCGCCACGAGGGTTCAGTGGCAGATCAAGGGCGGGACAGATGATCCGATCGGAACTGGTGCAGCATCTGGCAGAGACCAATCCTGGTCTGTCGACGCGCGAGGTCGAGGCTATCGTTTCCACCTTCTTCGACGAAATCGTCCGCCGCCTGGCCGAAGACGGCCGCGTGGAGTTGCGCGGCTTTGGTGCCTTTTCCACGCGCGCCCGCGATGCGCGTACCGGCCGCAATCCGCGAACCGGCGAAGTGGTCGAGGTAACGGCCAAGCGCGTGCCTTATTTTAAGCCGGGCAAGGAAATGCGCCAGCGTTTGAACGTCTGAGCGCTTGACGGCGGCGCTTCCGTGCCGCTTTTCGGCGCGTGTGATGCGCGGACGTGGCGGAATCGGTAGACGCCGGAGACTTAAAATCTTCTGCCTGTATAGGCGTGCGGGTTCGAGTCCCGCCGTCCGCACCATCACTCTTGCGCTGGCACTGAGCGCCGCTGCCTGTGAGCGCCGCCCCGATGTCGGGCCGGTCATCGTCAGCGCGAACGGCGCGGAGCCGCAGCTGTCAATCGCGCCGCTCGCCGGTGATGACATGGCGAGCCGCCTGCTCACCGATAGCGTGGCGCAGGGCCTCGTGCGCTTCGATGCCGCTGGCCAGATCGTGCCCGGAATCGCCGAGCGCTGGATCGTCACCGACGAAGGGCGCACCTACATCTTTCGTCTGCGCGAAACGTCCTGGGCGGATGGCCGGCCGATGCGCGCGGCGGAAGTGGTTGCGGTGCTCCGCCGCCGGCTCCAGTCGCGCGCGCGCAATCCGCTCGCTCCTTACCTGACGGCGGTCGACACGGTCGTCGAAATGACGCCGGAGGTGATCCAAATCGAATTGACGCGCCCGCGTCCGGACTTGCTGAAGCTGTTTGCCCAGCCGGACATGGCGATTGTTCATCCTACGCGCCGAATTGGTAGCGGCCCGATGCAGGTCGTCGCGAAGGTCGGCATCGTCACCCGGCTGAGGCCAATCCCCGATGCAAATCGTGCGGCCGATGAGCGCGAAGATCCGCAGGCCGAGGACGACGTGCTCCTGATCGCCGAGCGCGCGTCGGCCGGCATCGCGCGCTTTTCCGCGCGCAAATCTGATCTGTTCACCGGCGGAAGTGTGGGTGAATGGCCGCTCCTCGCCGCCGCCGGGGTTGCGGCGGCCGACATCCGGCTTGATCCCGCGGCGGGCCTGTTCGGCCTGGGCTTTGTTCGCCGCGAAGGCTTTCTGGCCACCCCGGAAAACCGCGCTGCCCTTGCGCTGGCGATCGATCGCCCGGCCTTGGTCCGCAGCTTCACGGCCGAGTGGCAAGCCGCGGAGGATCTCCTCCCCGCTGCACTCGATTCGTCCAGTCCCCCCGCGAAGAGCTCTTGGCAGCCCGTGGCGGCGGAGGACCGGCGCGCGATGGCGCGCGCGCGGGTAGATGCCTGGCGCACGGCGGGGAACGACACGCCGGAGGTCCGCGTCGCCCTACCCAGTAATGCAGGCGGCACCCTGCTGTGGGCACGGGTCGCGGCGGATCTGCATGCCATCGGCGTCCGGCCGCTCAGGGTGGCATGGGATGCCGCCGACGCTGATCTCCGCCTCGTCGACGCGGTAGCCCCGTATGACAGCGCCCGCTGGTATCTCGATCAGGCCTGCCGGCCGTGCGGCGAGGCAGCGACTGAGGCGATCGAGGCGGCGCGGCTCGCGCCCGGCCTTGCCGAGCGCGCGCGCGCCATGGCAGCGGCAGACAGGCTGTTGGCGGAGGACGTGGCCTTCATCCCAATCGCGCGCCCGCTGCGCTGGTCGCTGGTGGCACCGCGACTTCGCGCCTGGCAGGGGAATGAGCGCGCCTGGCATCCGTTGAATGGGGTTCGCCGCAATCCCATCTAAGGACGATGATGAAGAACGCCGCCTTTCGCCCGGAGCTTCTCTTGCAGGACCTGCCGGTCGGCCGCGATCCCGCTTCCGTGCGGCGCCGGGTGGAGGCAATGGAGCGTTTGCTCGAGGGGCTGTTCGTGGTGCCGGGAACGAACCAGAAGTTCGGGCTCGACTTCATTATCAGCCTGGTGCCGGTGCTCGGCGATGCGGTGGCAGGCGCGATGGGCGCCTGGATTGTGTGGGAAGCGCGCAATCTGGGCATGAGCAAGCTGCAACTCACCCGCATGGGCGCCCGGGTCGGGTTCAACGCCCTGATCGGCATCGTCCCGATCGTCGGCAATGCGGCGGACTTCTTCTACCGCTCGAACACGCGCAACCTGAAGGCGATCAAGCGGCACCTCGATCGCCACCACCCGTCGACGGCAACGATTGACCTTTGACGGAAGGCCCGCGTGGGGGCGGTGTCACTCGCCGCGTGATTGCGGCTGATGCAGCACACCGCCCGTCATCGGCTCCGGCACGCCCGTCGTGCCCGGAAAGGAGATCGGCAGACCCTTCAGCGTCCGAACGGCCATGTAGGCGAAGCCTTCCGCCTCGATTGCGTCGCCGTTCCAGCCCAGACCATCCACGGGCTCGGGCGTAAGGCCGGTCTTCTCCGAAATCATCCGAAGCATCACCGGATTATGCCTGCCGCCCCCCGCCACCAATAGCCTCTGCGGCCGTTCGGGTAGCAGAAGGAACGCCTCTGCCACCGTGGCTGCGGTAAAGGCGGTGAGCGTCGCCGCACCGTCCGCCGCGCTCAGCCCGCGCGCCGGCTGGATCGTGAAATCGTTGCGGTCCAATGATTTGGGCGCCGGCTGCGCGAAGAACGGGTGGTCCAGCATCGCCGTCAGCACCGTGTCGTCCACCCGCCCGGCGGCAGCGAGCGCGCCGTCGGCATCGAACCGCGCGCCCGTTTCCGCCTCCACCCAGCTATCGATCAATCCGTTCGCCGGGCCGGTGTCGAACGCCACCAACCCGCCGTCGCTGCCCATCCAGGTGATGTTCGCCACGCCGCCCAGGTTGAGCACGGCAAGCGGCCGCTCCAGCCCGGCGGTGAGCGCCGCATGGTACACCGGCAGCAGCGGCGCGCCCTGCCCGCCCGCCGCCACGTCCGCGCTGCGGAAGTCGGCAACCGTTGGAATGCCGGTGGCATCGGCCAGCGCCTGGCCGTTCCCGATCTGCCACGTCCAGCGGCGATCCGGGCGGTGCGCGACGGTTTGTCCATGAAAACCGACGACGTCGATCTCGCCTGCGCGAAGCCCTGCGTCGCGCAGCAGCTTCTGCACGGCCAGCACATGCGTTCGGGTGATGAGGTCCGCCGCTGCCAGCACCTCGGGGTTGGCGCGCGGCCGCTCAAAGGTGAGCGCGAGTTCGGTCGCTGCCGCGAGTTGCGCCCGCGCGGCATCCGAATAGGCCTCACCGCGAAAAGCAATCGGCCGGACGGCCCCTTCCCCGTCCGTTTCGATCAGCGCGGCGTCCACTCCATCGAGTGACGTCCCGGACATCAGCCCGATCGCCAGCATCGCTTTACCCCCAATCAATCCTCGCGCCCCTGCGAGGCGCCACCGGGTAGCGCAAGATGATTGATTCGGCGAGCATATGGCAAATTGCCCCGTCTCGCACTATGTGCCCGGCCACTCATGGCAACGCGTCTTCCTTCACCGCCCCGCGTGGGCATGGTGTCGCTCGGCTGTCCCAAGAACTTGGTCGACAGCGAGCGCATCCTCACCCAGCTGCGTGCAGACGGCTATCAGATGTCGCCCGATTATGCCGGCGCAGACGTGGTGCTCGTCAACACGTGCGGCTTTCTTGATTCGGCGAAGGAAGAAAGCCTCGAAGCGATCGGCGAGGCGATCGCCGAGAACGGCCGCGTCATCGTCACCGGCTGCATGGGGAAGGAAGCGGAGGTGATCCGCGCGCGCTTTCCCAATGTGCTCGCGATCACTGGTGCGCACGAATATGAGCAGGTGGTGGAGGCGGTGCACGATGCCGCACCCGCCAACCTGTCGCCGTATCTTGATCTGGTGCCCGATGCCGGGCTGAAGCTGACGCCGCGGCACTACAGCTATCTGAAGATCTCCGAAGGCTGCAATCACCGCTGCTCCTTCTGCATCATCCCCTCGCTGCGCGGCGATCTGGTCAGCCGGCGCCCCGACGCGATCCTGCGCGAGGCGGAAAAGCTGGTGGCCGCTGGCACCAAGGAATTGCTGGTCATCAGCCAGGATACCTCCGCCTACGGCCTCGACCTGCGCCATGCGAGCTACCCGCTGAAGGGCGGTGGAGAGGTTCGCGCGCACATGACCGATCTCGCCCGCGAGCTCGGCCGGATCGCGCCGTGGGTGCGCCTCCATTACGTGTACCCGTATCCGCACGTCGACCAGGTCATCCCACTGATGGCGGAAGGGCTGGTCCTCCCGTATCTCGACATCCCTTTCCAGCATGCCGCACCCAACGTGCTCCGTGCGATGAAGCGGCCGGCGAACGACGCCAAGGTGCTCTCGCGTCTGCGCGCCTGGCGCGAGATCTGCCCCGATATCGCGATCCGCTCCACCTTCGTTGTCGGCTTCCCCGGCGAAACCGAAGCGGACTTCAACTACCTCCTTAATTGGCTCGACGAAGCGCAGCTCGACAAGGTGGGCGCGTTCCGCTTTGAGCCGGTGGAAGGCGCCAGCGCGAATGCCCTCCCCAATCCTGTGCCCGAAGAGGTGAAGGAAGAGCGCTACGCCCGCATCATGGAGCGCACGGCCGCGATCAGCGCCGCCAAGCTCCAGGCAAAGATCGGCCGCACGATGGAGGTCATCATCGACTCCGTCGGCGACGAGGGCGCCTCGGGCCGCTCCTACGCCGACGCGCCCGAGATCGACGGCGAGGTTCACCTGCGCGATGCCGGCCATCTGTCCGAAGGCGATATCGTGCGCGTCACGATCGAGGATGCCGACGAACACGATCTCTTTGGCGTTCCCGCTTGACCCGCGCGAAGGCGCTGCTATCAGGCGCGCCTCGCCCGGCGGAAAAGCCGCGGTGAATGCCCATGGGGCGGAGTAGCTCAGCTGGTTAGAGCAGCGGAATCATAATCCGCGTGTCGGGGGTTCAAGTCCCTCCTCCGCTACCATTCTTCGGCAAAATAGCAGCATCGCACCGGGCCGCCTGATGCGGCGTGCGCCGGACGTGGGATCTGCTGCCGCGCCGGTCAGATCAGCGGAAACGATGCTCCGACAGCGGCTGCCAAGGGCCGCCACGATACCACCACGAAGCCAGACCCGCGATCACGAGCGGCTGCGGCCGAAAGCCGCTCTTCAGCTCCGCGAGCAGCGCCTTGGCCGCGGCCGGCTCCACCTTGTTCTGGATGGTCACATGCGGCCGCCAGCCGGCATGGTCCTGCGGCGTCAGCAATCCCGCAAACGCTTCCGCGATGCGCGCGCGGATCGCCTCCAGTTCCGCGCTCTCGATCCGGTACGCAACGCCGCGCCCGAGCGAAAACGGCGCCGCCAGCATCGCGGCAGGCGCCGGCACACCGCGCGTCTCTTCCGCCAGCCGCCACTTCAGCTCGTCCGCGATGCTGGGCGGCAGGTGGTGGAACATCGTCAGGTGCGCCGACAGATGGTTGCGCTCGGGCGGGAAATGCGCCCGCCGCAGATCATCAAGCCAGCGCTGGTCGGCCCGCCCCAGCAGCGCGGTGACGATGATCGGTGCGGGCGACGAGCCGCTCAAATCTCGATCTGGCTGCCGAGCTCGACGACGCGATTGGTGGGGAGCCGGAAGAACTCCATCGCGCTTTCCGCATTCCGCAGCATCCAGGCGAACAGTTTCTCGCGCCAGATCGCCATGCCCGGATGCGCCGAGGGTAGCAGCGTCTGCCGTGACAGGAAGAAGCTCGTTTCCATCATCCGGAATTCGCCGCCGCACCGGTCGAGCGACTTCAGCGCTGCCGGAATGTCGGGCGACTCCATGAAGCCATAACGCAGGATCACGCGGTGGAAGCCCTCGCCCAGCGCCTCATGGTGGAAGCGGTCTTCTTCCGGGAAGAAGGGCATGTCCGTCACCTTCACGGTCAACAGGATCACCCGCTCATGCAGCACGCGATTGTGCTTCAGATTGTGCAGCAGCGCGGGCGGCACGCCCTCGGGGGTCGAGGTCATGAACACCGCCGTGCCCGTCACCCGGGTCGCGCTGTTCGCGGCCGAGCCGATGAACACCTTGATCGGCATGGCGCCCTCGCGCATCCGCTGCAGCATCAGCTTGCGCCCCGCTGCCCAGGTGGTGAGCAGCACGAACACGATGATCGCCACCAGCAACGGGAACCAGCCGCCGTCCGGCACCTTCGTCAGATTCGACGAGAAATACATGCCGTCGATGAAGAGGAAGGCCGCGACGAATGGCACCACGGCCGCGACCGGCCAGCGCCAGACCCGCTGGATCAGCACCGCCACCATGCAGGTGGAGATGAACATCGTGCCGGTCACCGCGATGCCATAGGCCGCCGCGAGGTTGGACGATTCGCGAAAGCCCAGGATCAGCAGGAGCACCATCGTCATCAGCGCCCAGTTCACCGACGGGATGTAGATCTGCCCCGCCGCCGACGCGCTGGTGTGATCGATGCGCAGCCGCGGCATCAGGCCAAGCTGCACGGCCTGCTGCACCACCGAATACGCGCCCGTGATCACCGCCTGGCTTGCGATCACCGTCGCCATGGTGGCGAGGATGACGAGCGGCAGCCGCCATGCTTCGGGCGCCATCAGGAAGAACGGGTTCTCGGCCGCGGAGGGATCGCCCAGCATCAGCGCCCCCTGCCCGAGATAATTGAGCATCAGGGCCGGGAAGACGAACCACAGCCAGGCGTAAGCGATCGGCTTGCGGCCGAAATGCCCCATGTCGGCATATAGCGCTTCGGCGCCGGTCACCGCCAACACCACCGAACCCAGCGCTAGGAACGCCAGCGTGCCGTCCGTCGCTGCGAAGCGAACCGCCCAGCGGGGATCGAGCGCCAGCAGGATCTCGGGCTGCGCAAAGATATGGATCAGGCCGAGCACCGAGAGGGTGACGAAATATACCGCCATGATCGGGCCGAAGAGCTTGCCGACCCGCGCCGTCCCGACGGACTGGAGATAGAACAGGCCGATCATGATCGCCGCCGCAATCGGGATCACGAAACTGTCGAACCGCCGCTCAACGGTAGCCAGCCCCTCCACCGCCGACAATATCGAGATCGCCGGCGTGATCATGCAGTCACCAAAGAACAAGGCCGTCGCGAGCACGCCAAGCAGGACGAGGCTCGGACCCCATTTCTTTCCGGCCCCGCTGCGCCGCTGGATCAGCGCCAGCAAGGCGAGGCTTCCGCCTTCCCCGTTGTTGTCCGCGCGCAGGATGACCATGACGTATTTGAACGTCACGATCAGCACGAGCGACCAGAAGACGAGGCTGACCACGCCAAAGATGTGCAGGCGATCGACAGTGAGCGGATGGTGGCCGACGAACACCTCCTTCATCGCGTAAAGCGGGCTCGTGCCGATGTCGCCATAGACAACGCCAACCGCGCCAAAGGCGAGCTTGGCGAGCGAGTCTCCATGATGTCCACTGGGCGCTGGCACGCTCGTGGCTGTGGCAGCGCTCACTGCGCGTCCACCAACGCCAGGTTCAAGGGTAAAAAAGCCACCGTCATCCTGTCAAAGCCTCGGCGCGCCTAGCACTTCGCGACTGCACCGCAAGGGGGAACGTTACAAGAACGGAGGAGTTGAACCTGTTGAAGGAGTAGCAATCATGGCCGAGACCAACCCGAAGAGTGAGCCATTTTCCAATGCGGAGAAGGATCCGGACGACTGGACTACCGGCGACGAGCCGATGACTGGCGCTCAAGCGAGCTATTTGAAGACGTTGAGCGAAGAAGCCGGCGAGGAGTTTGACTCGGAACTGACCAAGGCGGACGCGTCCAAGCAGATCGATGCGCTGCAGGATAAGACCGGGCGCGGAAAGTAACGGCGCGGCGATGAGCAGCCGGCAGGCAGCTCATCGCACGCACGGTTTGATGGCCGGCTATCGGCCGCCCTGCTCGGTCGCCGCCATGTAGCGATCGAGCACCTGCAATTGGCCCGCAATCTGCCGGCGATATTCCGTGCCGGGGCGGGAAAGCGACACCGCGCGGGCCAGCAGGCGCCGCGCAGTCGGCAGGTCGCCCGCCCGGACATAGGAAAGCGCGGCGTAATAGGGCGGCGCGGGATGCTCCGGCGCAAGCTGGAAAGCCCGCTCGAACGCGAGCTTTGCCGCCGGGGACATCTGGTCACCATCGTGAATGGCCAGGTTCGTCCCTAGCTGCGTCCACAAGATGAAGCTTCGTGGGATCGCCCGAACGCCGCCCATCACCACTTGCGCCGCTGCGCGTCGGTCGCCCGCGCGCAGCATCGCATCCGATGCCACCAGATAGGCGGTATCCGCCGTGAACCGCCCCATCAGCCGCTCACGCAGCTTGATGCTCTCCGGGTCTATCTCCAATGGATTGGCGGCGGGCTTTGCAGGCGTCGCCGCCAGCGCCGGGCGGCCTTGCCAGGCATAACCGGCCGCGCCCAGAAACAAGGCGGCCCCAGCAAAGGACCAGAGCAAGCGCGGCAGCCGAAGCAGCAGCAGCGCCCCAAAGGCGAGCGCACCGATCACGGCCAGCGCGATGAAGCCGGTCACTGATCCAGACTCTTCGTTTCGTGCATTTTGCCGGCCAGCTCGGGCGGCATATATTTCTCGTCATGCTTGGCGAGCAGGTTGGACGCGACAAACAAGCCGTCGCGCTGGAAACGCCCCTCGGCCACTACGCCCGAGCCTTCGCGAAACAGGTCGGGCACGATCCCGGCGAAGCTCACCGGCGTCGTCGCGCGGCCGTCCGTCACGCGGAAGTTCACGGTAACGCCGTCGGCCGCCCGCACCACGGAGCCGCCCGCCACCATGCCGCCCAGGCGCACCGCCCGCCCGGCCACCAGCACTTCCGGCGTCACATCGGACGGCGCGTAGAAGAATGCCGCCTGATCTTTCAGCCCGGACAGCGCGAGCAGCGCCGCGACGGCAACCGCCAGCAGCGCCGCACCCGCCAGCCACAGCCGCTGATGCTTCGCCTTCATCGTTTGTCCTTCTCGGCGCGGCGCATCGCGCGCCAGCTCACCAGCGCCATGATGGCGCTCACGCCCAGCGCCACGGCATAGGCTGCGGCAACGAATGACCAGGCGTTCACGCCGTCGCCCTCCGGCGCAGCCGCGCCTCGGCCTTGGCGATCGCCAGGAAGGTGCGCATGCGCATCAGCACGATCGCGCCGAACAGAAAGCTGAAGCCGAAGAGCATGATCGGCAGTGGCCAGAGAATGGAACGGTCGATCGTGGAGCTGGTCAGCCCGATGCTCGCCCCCTGATGCAGCGTGTTCCACCAAACCACCGAATAACGGATGATCGGCAGCAGCACCGTGCCCGCGATCCCGAACAAGGCCGCGATCCGCCCGTCGCCGCCGCGATCGCGGTCGGCGCGCGCCAAAGCGATATAGGCGAGATAGACAAAGAACAGCAGCAGCATGGACGTAAGCCGCCCGTCCCACTGCCAATAGGTGCCCCAGGTCGGCCGGCCCCAGATCGCGCCGGTCGCCAGGCAAACGGCGGCGAACGCCGCGCCGGGCAGCGCAATGGCGCGCGCCGCCACGTCGGCCAGCGGATGGCGCCACACGAGATAGGCGATGCTCGAGATGGCGATCCCGCTCCAGCCGCCCATGCCGAGCCAGGCGGCGGGAACGTGGACGTACATGATCCGCACCGACTCGCCCTGCAGGTAATCGGGCGGCGTTTGCGTCAGCCCGGCCCAGCAACCGAGCGCGATCAGCGCCGCCCCCAGCCACCCGAACAGGCTGGTCAGCGGGCGCGCGATCTTCAGGAAGCGCGCAGGATTGGCGAGGGCATGGAGCGCGGGCACGTTGGTGTTATCCCATATGGGCAAAATCGCGTCGCGTCATCGCTTGACTGGCGCGTTTCCCCGCTCCTCTCACTGCACTTTCTCGGCGCGGCGGAGGATCAGCGCCCTCCGCTCGCGCCATGTTGGTCTCAGCCGCGGCCGATCAACCGCTTGGCGATCCGATCGGCGACGTCCGCTGCCGGGTCACCGCTGGCATCGCTTTCGTCCCAAACCTCGATCAGGCGATCGGGAATACGGGCGATCCGCGCCTTCACCTCGGCCTCGTCGCCGTGACCCAGATATTCCAGGCCCACGTTGATGATGCCGCCGGCGTTGATCACATAATCCGGCGCAAACAGGATGCCGCGCTCATGCACGCGGCGGCCGTCCTCGCGGGTCGCCAGCTGGTTGTTCGCACCGCCGGCGATCACCTTGGCCTTCACCGCGCCGATCGACCGCTCGGTCAGCACCGCGCCCAGCGCGTTGGGGCTGACCAGGTCGACATCGGCGGATAGGATCTCGTCGGTCGGCGCCGTCACCGCGCCGAGTTCCGCCGCCAGCGCTTCGGCACGCTCGGCGTTCACATCGGCCAGCGTCAGGACCGCGCCATCCGCCGCCAGCAGGCGGGCCAAGCCGCCGCCGACCGAACCGACGCCCTGGATGGCAACGCGCACGCCCTTCATGTCGCTGGCGCCCAGCGCACGCTGCGCCGCAGCCTTGACGCCGAGGTACACGCCCATGGCGGTGTACGGCCCGGGATCGCCGCCCGCCGCGCCGCTCGCCACCGGCAGGCCGGAGACATAGCGGGTCTCTTCCGAAATCACCTTCATGCGCGCTTCGGACATGCCGACGTCTTCCGCCGTCACATAGCGCCCGCTCAGGGACTCAACTACGCGGCCGAACGCGCGCAGCTGCGCCTCGCTGATCGTCGCGCCGGGCGCATCGGCGAGAACGACACCCTTGCCGCCGCCGAGGTCCAAGCCGGCCATCGCGTTCTTGAAGCTCATGCCACGCGACAGCCGAAGCGCATCGGTGATTGCCGCAGTATGATCGGCATAATGCCAGAAGCGCACGCCGCCAGCCGCCGGCCCGAGCGCCGTGGAGTGAACCGCGATGACGGCACGCAGGCCGGATGCGGGATCGGTGAAAAGGTGGACGCCCTCATGGTCGTCGAAGTCGGGGAAGCCCCACGCGGTCATGATGTTTTCCGAGGAGAAAATGGGGCGATCGACGGGACTTGAACCCGCGACCCTCGGTACCACAAACCGATGCTCTAACCAACTGAGCTACGATCGCCGTGAGAAAGCGCGCCCCTACGGCTAGGGCGTTGAGGCGTCAAGGTTCGGCACGCAATTTCCTGCACGCTTTTTGGTGAAACTTCGCAGCGCTGGCGATCTGGCCGGGATAAACGGTAACCAGGCCGAACCGAGGCCGCAGGCAGGCCGCGGCTAGCTCAGAAGCGGCCGTCGATCGCCAGCTCCAGGCCGCGCTGCGTCTCGATGAAGCCGCTCGCCTGCAGCCGCGCCGCAGCGGCCGGGTCGGGTGGCTGCAAGGTCAGCTCCGCGCGATATCGCCCGTCCGGCCACAGCCGGATCGTGCTCCCCTCATTGCCGGCGGCGCTGACCAGGGGAAGCAGCAAGGCGCCGCCTTCGCAGCGCGCATTGCCGTTCAGCGACGCGGGAACGGCCAATCCCCCAATCTCGCCGCTCATCGTGGCGCGCACGCGCCCTTCCGCTTCCTCGCACGAATCACCGCGAAAACGGACACTTACGTCCTGAAGGTCAAGCAACGTCACCGGAACCGGCTGGAATGTGGACCCCACCGGCAGCGAGGCGGTAAGGTCATTTAGCCCGAAACTGTGCCTGGTGATCGTCACCGCGCCGGACAGCTGCGGCGCAGCGCTCGGCGCCCGCTCGCTCCCGTTCAGATCGACCCTTGCTCGGCCGACCAGCAGCGGCACCGGCGCCACCCCTGCGGACAAATCGCCCAGCGCGATCCGCCCAAACGTCGCCTCGCGCAATTCCCCCGCCCAAATGCTCCCCGTCACCTCCCGGGCGGTCATTCCCTGCTCGGCAAGCCCGAACCACCCCAGCGCCAGCCGGAGCGGGAGAAACGCAATCAGCGCAGCAACGAAGAAAGCCAGGAACAGCGCATTTGGCCCAGTGGCCAGCCGAATTCGCCTCATGGCCGCCTCCCCTTGAATGTCAGCGTGGCGGCAACCGTGCCATCGCCGTTTCCGGTTACGGTTGACGAATCCACCAGCAATCCGTCGGCCTCGAGCCCGGCAATCCAGCTTAGCAAAGGGCCAGGCCGGGCAGTCGCAATCGCGATCCTGATCCGGTCACCGTCCAGCTCCAGGCTGGCGAGAACGAAGCCAGCCTCATCGGCGCGTGTGCGGATCGCATCGGCCAACGCGCCCTCCGGCGTACGTGGCCGCCCGCGCTGAATTGCCTTTACTTGGGCCACCTGCGCCTTGATCTCGCCCAGCCGGATCTCGGCGGCGGCATGGCGTTGGCGCGTCGACTCCAGCCCGTCGCGCACCGGCCGGATGATGCCCGCGAACACCAGGGTGATCACAAAGAGGACCATCATCGCCAGCAGCAGCCGTTGCTCGCGCATCGTGCGGCCGCGAAACCAGACCAGCACAGCGGTCATGGCAGCGCCACCGTCACGTCGCCGCGCACGCGCTGGCCGTCGGATTGGAAGGTGCTTGCGGTCACCGCAAAGCCTGCGCCTCTCAGCCGCTCCAGCAGTTGGTTCGCCTGCGCCTCGCCGTTCGCAGCAATGGTGGCGCGCAATTCTCCGGTCGGCTCAAACGCTACCGCGACCAACTCCGTCCCTTCCACATCGCGTGTCGCACTCGCTACGGCGGCAACCGTCGCACTGAAGCCAGCGCCCGGCCCGCGCAGGCGAGACAGGCGCTCCGCAAGCAGCCGTCCCGCATCGCCCTGGTCCGCGCCGCGCGGCAGGCCCTCTCGTGCCAGCGCATCTGCCCGGAGCTCCGCAGCATCGGCAGCCATGGAATAGCGCGCGATCCGCACCAGATCGATTGCGAGCGTCACCAGCAGGATCATTCCCGCCAGTGCCGCCAGTCGGCGCACGAGAGGCCAATCCACCGCCCGTCGGCGGCGCCGTGCAAATGGCCCCTGCCGCAGGTTCAAGGGCGGGCTCGCCGCACTGGCGACAATCGCAGCCTCTACCGCCTCGCGCCCCAGTATCTCGGGTGCTCGCCCACCGGTAACAAGCTCGGTGAGCCGGGCCTCATCGGCAAAGCCGCTGGTGACGCCTCGAACAACCGACTGACCGCCCAGCTCGGCACGAACATACCCGTCTTCCGGAGCCGGCAGCAGCAGCGGCGCTGGCACAATCGCCACCGGATCGATGCCCGCGGCGCCAAGCCAGGCGAGCCAGCCGCGCATCTGCTCGTTAGCGACCACACCGATCGGACGCTCGCCATCGGGATCATCGCCGACGGCCACGTGGAGACCTTCTAGCGGGGCGGCGCTTGCCTCCGCCACGACAATCCGGGCTGCCGCCTGCGCCTGCGCTTGCGATCGGGCAGGCAGGATCGACCAGTGCAGCGTCACTGCGTCTGCCGGCGCCACGGCAATCGTTGCGCCGCCGGCTTCCTCCGGCACGCCCTCGCCGCGCTCCGCCACGACTTCATTCTCCACGCGCAGCCAGCGCCAAGGCTGATCGGCATGGGCGGGCAGGAAGATGATCAGCGCACTCATAGGATCTCGCCCCATTGCCGCGAGACGAGCCGCGCTGGAAGCGTCGTCGCGTCGATTAACGCCTGCTCCTGCAATTCGTTGTCGCCCACCGTGACATCGATCCGCACGTCAAACCATTGCGTAACGACCCCGGTCTGCCGCTCTGCCAAGGGGTCGGTGATACCGGCCGCCGCAAAGATCTTCCAGAAATCCTGTGTGTCAGCAAAGCCTGCTGCGGGGCGCCGCAGCAGCCCCGCGGCGGCCGCCTGCACGCTCAAGGTGTCCGGCAGCAGCATGGCCACCAACGGTGCCTGTTCGGGCGTCAGGGTGTTGACGTTGATGGTCGATCGCGTGGCGCGCGGCAGCGTGCAGAGCCACGGTCGTAACTTGGCATAAGCGTCGCCGGTCACGCCAGCAACGGCGCGCAACTCGCTTGGATCAACCATCAGCGTTCCCGCCGTGCGATACGGGGTGGCGAAACCGGCATACGCGCCATCTTCGGCGCCCGTGACGAGCGCCTGATCGTCGCTGTCGATCCAGTCGGCGGCCGCGGCCGCGATACCTTCTCCACCGGGCACGTTGAGGAGCCTCGCCAACCGGGCAAACTGCGCAACCGCCGTCGGATCGGCAACATACACGCCATCAAGTTCGGTCACCAGACTATTGAGGTTGAAGCAATTTCCTCCGTCACGGACGCGCAGCATGGCCGCGCCACCGGGCAGCGGCAGAGCGAACGGCTGGTTGCTCCACCCCCCGGCCAGCGTCACGCGATCGGGGTTCTGGCGGAGCAATTGCGTGATCCTGCTGGTCGCCAGCGTCTCGGCGGCAAACGCGAGGCCGCGCGCCTGATCGAGGGCGACCGAATTGGCCGTCAGCCGGGTCGACAGGCGCAAGCGCTCCAGCGTGGTTGCCGCCATCACGGCGACAATCGCGACGAGCAGCAATACCGTCAGCAGCGCCGCACCGCGTTCCCCTTGCCGCCTAGCCGCCATTGGGCGCTCCGGGCGGGGGAGTGCTCGTCACGACCGGCGGCGCACCGCTGCCGACCAGGAAAAGCTGCCGAAAAACAATGCCGTCGCGCCGCTCCAGCACCAGTTCGAGCGCCTGCGGCAAGGCGGCCCCTCCTGTGCCATCCCACCGATCGCTCCACACACCGCCGATGCGGTAGCGCAGCGTCGCGCCCGCGACATCGGCAAGGGCGATGGACGCGGGCAGCGGCGCCGCGCCGTCCACCATCGGCCAGGCGGTACGCCGAAGCGCGCCGTCCGCGAGCCGATAACTCACCTTCTGCAAGGTCGAGCGTGGCTGGGCATCGATATTGCTCCACCCCGCGCGCACGAAGGTGACGCTGGTCGCGCCCCCGACAAAAGCCGGAAACTTGGTCCCGCGCTCATCCCGGGCGGGCCGGTTCATTGCTTGCGCAAGATCCGCGGCGAGCAGCGAGGATTGTCTGGCAAGCGCCCCCACGTCGTCCAGCCGCGCGGTGGTCGCGCCCTGCGCCCGCACGCTGAAGGCGAGCAGCGCCACGCCGGCTGACGCGATCAATCCGAAGATCATGAGCGCAACCATCACCTCAACCAAGGTGAACCCAGCAGTTTCATGCCCCGCGAAACGGCTGGCCGTTGGTTGTAATGCTCGATCGCACAGAGGCGCCCAACAACCGCGGTGCCGTCGCAGCTCTCTCTTCCGCTTGGCCAGCATCATGGAACGGTCACCACCGGCCGCGGCGGGCGGATCATCGTCAGCCGCCCGAGCGCCCGCCCGCCAGCGTCCGACACCGCGACGTCGATACGCAACACCCCCGTGTCGCCGGCGCGCCGCACCTCGCGCACCCAGCGCCATGCTCGGCCGCCGTTCTGCTCCACACCGGCCGCGCGGCCCAGCGCCGGCGGGCTTGGCGCAGTGATGGCATCCACCGCCACGTTGCGCGCCACCATCTGCGCCAGGACCGTATCGCCGAGCAGGGCAGTTGAGCGGATCGTCGCGCCTTCCAGCCTGATGAGCGCTAAGGCGGCAAGGCTGAACACGGCAAGCGCCACCATCACTTCGATCAGGGTAAAGCCACGATCGCCCACAACGCCCCGGCCACAGGTGGCAGAGCCAGACACCGACAAAAGCCGTTCAGCCATCGACCCGCGCGCCGTTGTCGTCGCCTACCGTGACAGTAAGCCGGGTACGCTCCCGCCGCAGCGGCACCACCAGCACGCGATCGGCCGTGCCGGTGGAATCGAACGTGACCCGCCCGCGTTCGCCCAGCACGGCTTGCGTCCCCTCGCTCCACTGCGAGACGCGCAGCGGCTTTTCGGCAACTGCAATCCACTGCCCGCCACGCCGCTCGTCGAAGCCATAGCCAGCCGGCGTCACCCACACGCTGACCGGACGCCCGCCGATCACCGCCGCGTCACGCGCCGCTCGCACGCGAACGGCAAACCGCGCGCCCTCATCCACCAGCCGCCCGTGCGGATCGGGCATGGCGAGAACCGCCGCTGCGGAGGCAAGACCGATCACCGCGATCACAATCATCAATTCGACGAGGGTGAAGCCACGCACCGCCTCACCCGCGCCCGCGCGCAGGCCGCCCAGTCGGTAGCGCAAGAAGGCGCGATCGGCCAAGTCACACCTTACTGCCAGGAGCCGATATCGGCATTGATCCCCTCGCCACCCTCCTGGCCATCTGCACCATGGGTCCAGATGTCCGCCGCGCCATTCTTGCCAGGCGAAGCGTATAGATACGCGCGGCCCCACGGATCTTCCGGCAGCCTCTTGATATAACCACCGGGCTGATAGGCCGCGGGGTTGGAAAGGCCCGCAGGCGCCGTCATCAGAGCCTCCAGGCCCTGCGCCGTCGTCGGGTAGCTGTTCTGCTGAAGGCGATACATTTCGAGCGCCTGCTCGATCGTGGCGATATCCGCCTTCGCCTTCTGCACCTTGGCCGTGTCGCCGGACGGGATCACGTTCAGCGCCACGATGGTCGCCAGCAAGCCGATGATGACGATCACCACCATCAGCTCGACCAGCGTGAACCCGTTGCGCTTCTTACGTCTTTTCAGTTCTTTGCTCATGATAACTCTCATTGCCCCGCAAGTGTGTTCAGCTGCAGGATCGGAAGCAGGATCGCTAGCACGATCGTCGCGACCACGCCGCCCATCACCACGATGATCGCCGGTTCAAGCAGCGACATGGCGGTGGCGGTGAAGCGATCGAACTCGCGCTCGAGATAATCGGCTGCGCGTTCGAGCATCTCGTCGAGCCGGCCGGCCGCTTCGCCGGAAGCGGCGAGATAGGTCAGCAAGGGCGGGAAAACGGCGGCGCGACGCATCGCCGACGAGAGGCTGCCGCCGCTTCGAATCGATTCGGTGATCTCGTCCGAAGCGAGCTTCAGCCGTCGATTGTGGATCGTGCCTGCGGTAAGCGCGAGCCCTTCGAGCAACGGCAGACGGCTCGCGACCATCGTCGCGAGCGTACGCGCCATGCGCGCCGCGTGGAGATCACGCAGCAGCCGGCCGAGCAGCGGAATGCGCAGCAGCCAGCTATCAAACGCGAGGCGGATCGGCGGCTGCCTCAGCGCCATGACGAAGCCGCCGAGCGCGCCTGCGAACGCCAGCAGCATCAGCCACCACCACCCGACGAGGATATCCGAGATGACGATCACCACACGGGTAAGCAGCGGCAGTTCTTGCCCCATCGTGTCGAACTGCTCGACCACCTGTGGCACGACGAACATCATCAGCGCCGTCACCACACCCATAGCGACGATGGCGAGGATCGTGGGATAGGCAAGCGCTGTCAGTAGCTTGCCCCGGATCTCTGCCTGACGTTCGAGGAGCGTCGACAGCCGCTCAAGGATCGCGGGGAGCGTGCCCGAGCTCTCGCCGGCGGCGACCATGGCGCGGTAGAGCGGCGGAAAGCTCCGGGGCTCGCGCGCCATCGCGTCAGCCAGGCGCCGGCCCTCGACCACGCCGGAATGAACATGCTGCACGACCTCGCGAACCTTCTCCTGCTCGGTCTGCCGCGTGATCGTACGGAGCGACTCTTCCAGCGGAGAGACGCGCGAGAGTGTGGCGAGCTGGCGGGTAAAGAGCGTGAGCTGCTTGGCCGACATTTTCGGCCGCCCGAGCTGCAGGCCGAACAGCGGCCTTCCCCGCGCGACCGGGGCGCTGCCCGGCTCGATCCGAACGACGTAGAGGCGCCGCCGATCAAGCGTGGCGCGGGCGGCGTCGATATCGGGCGCAACAACGTGGCCGCGCGCTTCCTGGCCGCGGGTGTCAATTGCGAGATAGTCGAAGTCAGGCACGGAAGCTTTCCGTACCGCACGCTATCGTCCGAAGCCGGAAGCGCTCCCCCGCCAGGCGGCGACCCGCGGAAACTGGCGCTGCGCTACTCATCCACCGCTTCCGAATCGCGACGCGAGACGCGGACCGCTTCTTCCGCCGTCGTCACACCCTGTTCGACCATGCGGCGCGCCGCGCTGGCAAGGGTCTCTCCACGCGCAAAGGCGTGTGCCGCAATGGCGACTTCGTCGGCACCGTCGTTGATGAGGCGGCGCACCGTCTCGTCGATGCGGATCGCTTCGAATACGCCGACGCGGCCCTTGAAGCCGGTCTGGTTGCACTCGCCGCAGCCAGCGGGTTCATAAACGGTGGACTCGCGCGCGATGCCGAGCAGCGGCGCGACCGTGTCTCCTGCGGGAACGCCATGACGGCACATCGGGCAGAGCCGGCGAACAAGGCGCTGCGCGATAACGGCGCGGAGCGTGGAGGCAAGCAGGAACGGCTCCACCTTCATGTCGCGCATACGCGTGATTGCGCCAATCGCGTCATTGGTGTGGACGGTCGACAAAACGAGGTGGCCGGTCAGCGACGCCTGCACTGCGATGTCGGCCGTCTCCCGATCGCGGATCTCGCCGACCATCACGACATCGGGATCCTGGCGGAGGATCGCACGCAGGCCCGCAGCAAAGGTGAGGCCGACCTTGGCATTGACCTGCATCTGGCCGACACCATCCACGGCATATTCGACCGGATCTTCGACCGTCAGGATGTTGCGGCTGCCGTCATTGAGCAAGCGCAGCGCAGCGTAGAGTGTCGTCGTCTTGCCGCTGCCGGTGGGGCCAGTGACGAGGACGATGCCGTTCGGCTCATGGATCGCCGCATCAAGCATGGCATGCATCGGGCGCTCCATGCCCAGCGCATTCAGGTCGATCCCGGCATTGTCCTTGTCGAGAATACGCAGCACCACCCGCTCGCCCGCGCGATTGGGCAAGGTGGAGACGCGCACGTCGAGCAACTTGCCGCCGAGCGTCAGCCCCATGCGCCCGTCCTGCGGCACGCGGCGCTCGGCGATGTCCAGCCGTGCCATCACCTTGATACGGCTGACAACCACCGGGGCCACGTGCGGCGGCATGCGCAGCGTCTCACGCAGCACGCCGTCGATGCGCATGCGAACGACAAGGCCGCTCTCATAGGGCTCGATGTGGATATCCGACACGCCGTTGCGCGCGGCGTCCGCGATGACGCCGTTGATGAGGCGGATCGCCGGCGCGTCGTCGGCGGTGTCGAGCAGGTCCTCGGCGGTGGGGATGCCGTCAGCGAGCAGGTCGAGTTCGTCACCCATGCCAACGGCCGCAAGCGCCGTGGCCTGGCCGCTCATCGCGTAATTGTCCCCGAGCAGACGGTCAAAGGCCGCCGGCTCGACGACGGTCACATCGAACGGGCGGCCGAGGACACGACGGACCTCGATCAGCGCGCGCGGGTCCGCGCCCTCACGCAGCGCGACGGCGTCGCCTTGCAGGGTGACGCCGAACTTTCGCGCAAAGGCGTACGGGAGCGCCACCACCGACAGCACTTCGCCGGAGGGAGAAGAGTGGACATGTGCTGGCACTGAAAACGCCACAGACCCGATGGGAGGGTCCGGCGAGACCTCCTCCATCCCGAAAGCCTCGCGCGGGGGCGAGAGGTCAGGAGGCAAGTCTCGTCCCGTCCGGATCACTTGTCCCGCCGCTTGATGGTAACCGTTGAGTTGCGCTGCACGGGCACGTTGACGCGGGGGTCCTCAATGTTCCCCGGCACCGGCGCGGACGGGATCGGCGCTGCGGCACCCATATAGTCGCGCACCAGCTCATCAATCGACGGCTCGCGTGCGGGATCGTGCTGCCCTTGCTGGAGCCGCAGATAGCCATAGCGCTGCTCAGTCACCCGGCGGTTATCGGCCGAGGAGCGCAGAATGGTCGGCCGGATGAAGACCATCAAATTGGTCTTCGAGCGCTGCCGCGCCTTGGACCGGAACAGGTTGCCGAGCACCGGGATGTCGCCGAGGAGCGGCAGCTTCTCCAGCGTCCGTCGTTCGTCATCGCTGAGCAGCCCACCGATTATGGCGATCTGCCCGTCATCGACCGTCAGCGTGGTCTCCACCTCGCGCTTGTTGAGGATGAGGTCTGAATTGTCGTCGCTTACCGGCCCGGCGATGGAGCTCACCTGCTGATGCAGGAACAGCTTGATCGAGCCCGATGAATTGACCTGCGGCCGCACTTCCAGCTGGATGCCGACGTTCTCGCGCTGCACGGTGCGGAACGCGTTGTCGAAATTCTGGCTCAGCGCCTGCCCGGTCGTGATCGGGATTTCCTGACCAACGAGAATGCGCGCTTCCTGGTTGTCGAGCGTGATGAGGCTCGGCGCCTGGAGCAGGTTCGACGTGGTGTCGCTCTTCACCGCGTTGATGATCGACCCGAAGATCGTGTCCCCAGCGATCTTCCCGCCGAAGCCCGCAAAACCGCCGCTCGCGCCGAGGATCGAGCTGATCGCCTGCTGCGCGAGCGCGTCGCCAGCGGAGTTACCGGTGTTGGTGGTCGTCCGCGTGCCGTCGGGCGCAACCACTGTCGTGGATGTACCGCCGATCTCACGCGCCCCGATCGCACCCGCGATGGTCAGCAGATTGGGCGCCGAGTTGGAGAAGCTGGTGGCGCCAAACGCCCCGCCCGAAAGGCTGCCGAGCAGGAACTGGAAGCCCAGCCGGCTGGCCGTCACGTCAGACACCTCGGCGACGATCGCTTCCACCAGCACCTGCTCGCGACGAGTATCGAGCTGACGCACGACCTCCGCCAGCTGGCGCTGGATATCCGCCGGCGCAGCGATGACGATGGCGTTCGCGCCGACGAAACGGGTGACGACGGCAGGTGCCCTGCCCCCTTGTGCCTGCACGGCCGCTTGCCCGCTCGATCCGCCGCCCGGCGCGCTCTGGCCCTGCGCCTGGCCGCCGGTGTTGACGCTCGGCTGGCCACTTGCGCCATTGCCGCTGCTGGAGGCGCCGAAGTTCGATTGGCTGAGCTGGTTCTGCGGGATGGAATCGGGCGTCTGCCCCACCAGCTGCTGGAGCACCGGAAGCAGCTGCGCCGCATCGGCATGCTCAAGGAAGACGACCCGGATCTCGGTGCCGCTCTTGGCCTTCTGGTCCAGATCCAGCGCCACCTGCGCAAGCCGCGCAACCGTCGACGGGTCACCACGCAGCGCCACCGAGTTCGCGCCTTCGACCGGGACCACGCTGGCGCTGGCCGTCTGGCCCTGCGCCGGAGTGCCAAGCAGGCCTTGCAGCGCCGTGGCGATGTCGCGCGCGCCGGCATTGCGCAGGGCGATCACGCGCGTCGAATTATTGTCCGTGTCGATGCGCTGCAGCACCTCGCGCACGCGGCGCACGTTGTCGGCAAAATCGGCGATGACGATCGAGCTGCCGGCGCGATTGGCGCTGACGGAGCCCTGCGCCGACACCAGCGGCCGCACGGTATCAACCGCCGACTGCGCGTCGATTGCGCGCAGCCGTACGATCTCCGTTACGAACTGGTTGCGCGCCGCGCCCCTCGTGCCGATCCGCCCCGGCTGGCTTGCCGCATTCTCGATCGGCTGCACGCGAAGCGCGCCATTGGCAGTCGGCACGGTCACCAGCCCATTGGCCCGCAAGGTGGAAAGGAACACCTCGAAATATTCCGAGCGGCTGAGCGGCCGATCGGTAACGACCGTCACCTTGCCCTGAACGCGGCTGTCGATGATAAAGGTGCGCCCAGTCACCTTTGCCGCATCGGCGATAAATGCGCGGATGTCGGCGTCGCGCACATTGAGTGTGGTCTGCGCCTGCGCCGGAACGCACAACGCGAGCGCCAACGCCGGCGCGAGCAGCCAACGGTTCATTGGCCTGCCACCTGAACGCTAAGCGGCACCGTCTGTCCCCCACGATCGACAGTGATCGCGATCGCCCCGCCGCCCGCATATTGGGTAGCGAGCCGCTCGATGTCGCCTGGCCCCTGCACGGCCCGGCCACCAATCTCCGTCACGATGTCTCCCTCACGCAGTCCTGCGGCGCGGAACGCAGCGCCCGACCCCGCCGGCCGTACGACAAGGCCGCTGACCCGCCCTCCCTCAACACGCGGCACGAAGCCGATTTCACGCTGGAACTGCTGCACGGTAATCCCTGTGCTTGTGGTAGGAGCGACGGGTTGGTCAGCCGCGCCAGGCACCGGAGTTGAAGCAGCCGCGCCCGCCGACTGATCGAGAAACAGGTCTTCGCGGGCGCCCTTCCGCTCGATTGCGACATGATCGAAGGCCACTTCCCGCAAGATGACGCCGGGCATGATCTCCTCGCCCACAGCCACGCTCTTCTGCTCGCCGTCCGGACCCGCCAGGATGGCCGAGCCGCGGCCTGTTGCTTCATCGATCCGGGTGCCGAACAAGGTTAGCTGAAGCGAGGTGACGACCCCCGCACCGCTCTGCGCCGCCCCGCCGCTGATCCGGTAGAACGGGTCAAAGCTCCTCAGCACGTCGCCTGGCGCGCCCGGCAGCGTGACGCTGGCCGGCCGCCATTCGCCCAGCGGGGACAAGGGGGTCACCACCGTCCACACCAGGCGTGCGCACTGGATAGCCAGCGCCCCAAGCAACACCAGTTCCGCCAGCGAATAGACGTTCACGACCGGTATTCGCCGCAAAATCGCCGTCGCGCGGGCGTCGAATCTCAATCGCATGTATTTGCCAATCCCCGCGCAGTCGGCGCTATGTCCGCGATGTTACAGCGACATTGCAAGTCAGTGTAATATGATGGGCCTCCGGGGGCCATGCCTATCATCGGCGCATGAGCGACGGCCCCCCCGATACGCAAATCGCCCCGAACCGCGCAATCGGGTCCGGGGCGATAAGGGCGGTTTGGCGCTGGGCCGCGCCAGCCGGTTTATCGCGTCAGAAGGTAACGCTGGCGCCGAGCGTGAAGAGCCGGCCCTGTGCGAAGCGGTTGATGAACACCTGCCGCCCGTCACCGAAGGTCTGGCGCTCCTGATAGCGCTGCCCCGTCAAGTTGCGCGCTTCGCCCTTCAGCTCGACGCGCGTGCCCAGGAAGTCCACCGTCTGGCGCGCAACGAAGTCCAGCCGGATGCCCGGCCGCTCGACGATGTCGGGCTGGAAGCCGACACCAGACAGAAGCGATGGGCCGCGATTCGTCACGCGGTCGCTGGCGTAGTTGAACAGCAGCGTCGCCTGCGTCTCATTCTCCCGGTCCTCATAGCCGAGCTGCAGGTTGACGAGGTGATCAGACTGCCCGGTCAACGGCGCGCCATCCCGGAACTGGAGATTGGCAGGCGCGAAGCCATCACTGCAGCCAGGCAGCGAGTCGCCAAGCACGCTGGGAACGCACTGGCTGTCCGCCGTGATCTTGGACTGGGTGTAGGTGTAATTGGCGATCACAACCGCCCGCTTGCCAGCCATCCCGTCGGAGATGAAATCGAGCGGGAAGTATTTCTGCACCTCGATCTCGCCGCCCCACAGCGTCGCCTTGGGCAGATAGGTGAAACCGGTCTGCAGGCGGGCGTCCGTGCTCGGATAGAAGCCGACCTGCTCGATCGGATTGTCGATCCGCTTGTAGAAGCCCGCCATGGTGAGCCGCTGGTCGCGATCGAAGAACCACTCGTACCGTGCTTCCAGGTTGTAAAGCTTGGAATCACGCAGGTTCGGGTTGCCGAAGAACAACCGGTCCGATTCGAAGTCGCGGAACGCCTGGGGAGCAAGCTCACGGAACTGCGGGCGAGCGATGGTCTTCGCCGCGGCAAGACGCAGCTGCATGTCCTGGGCGAAGTTCCAGGTCAGCGTCGCCGCCGGCAAGAAATAATCGTTGTTCAACCGCGTCGCCGGCGCGTTGACCGGCGTCACTTCCTGCTTTGCCGTTTCGTAGCGAACGCCGATGATCGCCCGAACGCCGTCGATCGCTTCCGCTTCGGCCTGAACGTAGCCGGCATGGATGCGCAGGCTTGCGTCATAAGCGTAGGAACCGTTCAGACCCGAGTCGAACCGCAGCTGCACCGCATTCTCGGCGCGCGTGCCGGTGGTTGCCACGGGGCAGCCGTTCAGCACGTCAGGCGAAAGGAGGAAGTCCGGGCGGAAGAGGTTGCACGGGAATGGGATTTCGCGACCCGTCGTCGTTTGGAACGTGAACGGAAGGCGAAGTGACTGACGGTCGTTCTGCGAGAAATAATAACCGGCCGACAGCGTGAACGGACGATCGGTGGACAGCTTGTACGCGACGTCCGCCTGCCCCGAATACAGGTCTTCGTTCAGCTCGCTGAACACCACGGTGGCGAAGCGGTCGAACGCGTTGGTAGCCTGCCACACGCCGGGGCAGTTCAGTGGCGAGCCACCCACCGGGTCGCGCACCTGGATGTTGAGGCTGGTCGTGCAGTTATAGATGAACTGGCGCTCATACGGCGAGTTGCGCTTCGTATTGGCATAAGCGCCGCGCACATCGACCGAAAGATTGTCGACGGGCTTGAACTCACCCACCAGTTGCGTTTCGATCAGCTGGCGCTCGAACCAGTTGGTGTTTTGCTGGAAAAGCGGGTTGCCCGAGGAGTTGTTATAAACCGTCGCGGCGGACGCGCGGCCCTGCTTGAGCGTGTCGTGGATATAGATGTTGGTCCAACGGATACGGTTCTCGTCAAACTCGTAGCCGAAGCCGAGCAGGCCGTTCACCACTGCGCGATTGTCGGTGATCACCGTGTAGAAATCGTTGCGCAGCGTGCCGTCGTTGCTGACCGTATCCTGCTGCGTCGTAGCGCGCGTGCGCCAGTTGTTGGACAAGCCGCCCGACGCGATCATGCCGATCCGGCCCGCGCCAAGCTCGCCCACCAGGCCGATGTTGATGTTGCCCGACCAGTTCGGCGGAATGTCCTGGTTGCGCTGGAGCAAGGAGGTACGCGCGTTGGACAGCTGCGCTACCTGTGCGGTCGGGATCACGCCCGTTCCTGTCGGTGCATCGCGCAGGAACCCGGGAAGCTTGCGCTCGCCCGAGTCATAGCCGAGCCAGTCCGTCTTTGATCCGAAGTAGGTGTAGCCGAGCTTGCCGGTGGTCTCCGTGTCGATCCCGCCGGACGCGCCAATCGTGACGAAATTCTCTTCCGGGATCGCCTTGGTAGTCAGGTTGATGACACCGCCACCAAACTCGCCGGGGTAATTCACCGAATAGGTCTTCTGGACCAAGGCCGAGCCGACGATGTTAGTCGGGAAGATGTCCAGCGGCACCGTGCGGCGCAGCGGCTCGGGGCTTGGCAGCGGCGAGCCGTTCAGCAGCGCCGAGGAATAACGGTCGCCGAGACCACGCACGAAAACATAGCCGTTGCCGACCACCGAAAGGCCGGTCACGCGGGTCAGCGCGCCGGCGATATCACCCTCGCCAGAGCGAGCGATGTCCGCGGTGGAGAGCACGCTGATCACTTGCGCGGTCGAGCGCACAGAATTGGGAATGTTGCGCCCGACCACGACGATGTCATCGCCCGCGGACGCGTTCACGCCCGGTGCGGAGACCTCGGCGCTCTGCGACGCTTCATCGTCCGCTTGCGTTGCCGCGGCAGGGTCAACGGCGTCGGGGTTTGTCGCCGAGGGATCGGCTGGCGGGGAAATGAGGCTGGTGTTCGGCCCTGCGACGGGGGCCCCGCCCGAAGGCGCGACCTGCGCCAGCGCGGCTGGGGTGACGAGCGTCGTCGTCACGAGAAGCAGGGAGGCATAGATGGCGCGCTGGCGCATGATCAGGTCTTCCGATCGAATGGCAAGGAGCGGGCCCACCGCGGCGATAATCGCACGCAGGGGCCCGCTACGGTCATGAGCTTGAGCCTGGGATCAACGACCCTGGCACTGGAAGTAGACCGAGTTGAAGGTCGGCGGGCCGACATCCTGCAGATCCTGGTTGGCCGGACGGATCGTGGTGCGCGTGTTACCCGAGCCTTCGCCCGCCACGATGTTCACGCATGCCTGGCCCGATGCCGTCTTCACCACGCCGTTGACGAAGGCGAAGTCGGCGCCGCCGCGAAGGCGGATCGCCGCCGGGGCGGAAGGTCCGGTCTGGATGAACGTGAAGTTGGCGTAGCGGCCGAAGGTACGCGGCAGCAGATCTTCCGCGTTGTTCGAGTCGATCTCGGTCGCGAACGAGTCGGCCGTGGCACCACCGGCGCGCTGCGCCGCGATGATGAACTGCATGAACCCGCGCCAGCCGTTGTCCACGTCGAAGGCGTCGTCGTCGGAACCGGTAACCACGAAATACTTCAGGTTGGTGGTGCCGCCGAAGATCTCCACGCCGTCGTCCGCCGAATTGTGGCTCTGCACGTGATCGATCGTGGTACCGCTGCCGGTGCCGCCGAGCGTCAAGCCCTGAAGCTCGTTGCCTTCGCTGATCGCGATGCCGGTATAGCGGATCTGGACGTACTGCAGCGTACCCGAGTTATCCGCCTGGTTCGGACCACCGTAGAAGCGGCCAGGAACACCTTCGATCGGGTTCTGGCAGGTGGCGCTGGTGCCGCCGGCGTTGTTCGGGCCGGTGCCCGCCGCGCATACGGCGGTCGGTGCACGGCCGAGCATGATCAGGCCGCCCCACTGCCCCTGCGTCGCATCGGACACGCCGTTGGTCGTCAGGTTCTGCTGCGAGGTAAAGATGATCGGCGCAGCGGCGGTCCCAACAGCGTTGATCCGGCTGCCGCGGTTCACCAGAATGAAATCGTTCGACGCTTCGCTTGAGTCAGCGGCGAGCACGACGCCCGGCGCGATCGTCAGCGTCACACCCGAATCGGCGCCGGTTGCGCCGACATCCACACCCACTTCGGTCTGGCCGCGGAAGCGGTAGAACACACCTGCGATCTTGGGCAGCGAAAGGCTGGAGGTGATAACCGTGGGCAGGCGGCAGGCGCGAAACGTGGCAACAATGCCATCGTCGGTCGTGCCCGTTGGGCAGCTCGCAGCTGCGCCGCCCGCACCTACGTTGGGCACTGCGGTGCAGGCCGCGGTGGTGCCACCGAAGTTGGCAGAGGACGAGTTGCAGGTCCAATCCTGGAAGGACGTGTCGTTCGGGCCGCTTACCGCGCCAACGAAGTTCGTCGAAACGAAGAAGCTGCCGAGCGTGGCCGGGTTGCTCGGGGTTGTCAGCGGCGTATTGCTGATCGGATAGATGCCGTTCAGGCCAGCAGCGCCGTTCACGTTGTTGTTGCTGCCCGCGTTCACGATCGCGAGTTGCTCTTCAGAGGTGACCGTAACGTTGTTGACTGCCGTTGGCAAAGCGAACTGCGCCGCTGTCAGCGGGGTCAGTGCAGGAGTGGTCGGGCTCGGCGATGGTGCCGGTGCCGGATTGACGATCACGTCGATGTTGCCCGCCCCCGGCGATGCGACATCGTCGGCTCCGCACGCGGCGAGCAGAAGGCACGCGGTGCCGGCGAGGAAATGGTGGCGGCTGAAGTTGAGCATGTCGCACTCCCGTTAAGCTGATCGGTCCGTCCCCTGGACCGCGGGAAAGTCAGGCCACACGCCCGTCCCCCTTGAGAGTGCCGCTAGGGGAGGCAAGTGACAGCCAAATGGAAATTTGGAGACTTAAACGTTACGATGATGTTGCGGAACCGTGACAAACCGATCCGCACGCTCGCATCCGGCGCTCGGCCTCATTCATCGATGCCGAAATTCAGCGTTCGCGAAATCACCGGGTCAGCCACGCCGACCAGCAGATAGGCCGCAAACTGCTTCGCACGCTGCCACAGGCCCGTGGTGGCAAGATACCGATCGCTCGTGATCTCTTCCGACTGGGCGATCTCACCATCGATATAGCCTCGAACATGGCGTGCGAACGCCGCGTCCTCGATGCGCAGCATCAACTCCAGGTTGATGAACAGGCTGCGCATGTCGAAATTGGCGCTGCCGATATGCACGGCTTGGTCCACCGCATATAATTTCGTGTGCAGCTTGGTAGGCAGGTATTCGAACACCTTGATCCCGCGTTTGAGCAGGCCGCGATAGGTGAAGCGCGCCGCTGCAATCGTGGCGTTGTTGTCCGATTTGCGCGCTGTTACGACGCGTACCACCCTGCCCTTGCGGCCGGCCCGGTCGATCTGCCGCAGCATCGTGGGGCTGGGCGTAAAATATGCCGCGATGATGTCGATCCGTTCAGCCCGCCGCATGTCACTTCGCACGGCCCGGGCCCAGGGCGACAGGCGGCGGGTTGGCCCGCCGATCAGCCATCGCACCTCCCCCTCCTTCTCGCTCCATTGCGACAGCGCGCGATTGAGGTGACGCAGCTTGCCTTTTTCCTGCCGCACCCACGCGTTCAGCGCATCAAAATAAGGCGCAATGCGACCGGCCGCCGCCCCTTCCACCAATAATCCCAGGTCCCGCCACGCCTGATCGCCAGCGGTCCCGAAGTAATCGTCCTCGATATTAAAGCCGCCCACGATGATCCGCGGCTCCGCCTCCCCAGCATCCGCCAGCGCGAGCTTCTGATGATTGCGCAGGAGGTAGCGCCGGCCCAGCCGGGGCACGAAGCTGCACACGGAAACGCCCGCGGCTTCCAGCGGGTCGAAAAAGCGCTGATCTGCCGCCTCGTCGCTGCCGAACCCATCAACGATCAGCGACACCTCCACACCCCGACGCGCGGCGTCGATCAGCGCTTCGTTGACCCGCTCTCCCGCGTGATCATGGGCATAGATGTAATAGAGCATCCGGATTGAGCGTCGCGCGCTCGCGATCAGGTGGATCAGCGCGTCGAGCCGATCGGGTCCCTCGATCAGCAGGGTGAGCCGGTTCCCGGCAACCTCGAACGGGCGCGCACTGTTCATCGCGCGCCGACTTGGACTGCGCGGCGCACCGCCGCAAGGACGGGGATTCCTTGACTCCTCGGGCGCTGGCGCGTAGATCGCTTCCCTTCATCCAGCAGTAGTTTAGCGAAGGAAGCGTCTATGGCGCGCGTCACGGTCGAGGATTGCGTCGACAAGATCCCCAACCGGTTCGATCTGGTTCTGCTCGCGGCGCAGCGCGCGCGGCAGGTGTCAGGTGGCGCCGAACTGACCATCGATCGCGATCGTGACAAGAACCCGGTCGTCGCGCTGCGCGAAATCGCCGAGCAGACGATCAAGCCCAAGGACCTGAAGGAAGCCGTGGTTCAGAGCCTGCAGCGCGTGCAGATCGACGACGAGGAAGAGGCCGATGCGGTCGGCTCGCTGGCAGCCTCGGCAGAGGCACTGCGCCTCACCGCCGCTGCCCCGCCGCGCAATCAGAACCTGGGTGCCGATTACGACGGCTAATCACCGTCGATCGCCCTTAGTTAGTTCCAACAAAGAGAGCCGCAGCGGCAACGCTGCGGCTCTCTTTGTTTCGGCAGGTGATTCCAGACGAACTCGTTATCGGCCGACCTACCGCGTAAAACTGCGCGCGCGAAATCACCTTTGGCGCGACCAGGCGGCGACCCAAGCCGGCGGCCTCTTCCCCGCGGGTGTGAACGGCACGATCCGCAGCAGCGCGGCGAACACCTAAGCTTCACCGTCGGGATCGGGTCGCATCCTCGGGTGCGATCCGATCCTGCCGCTCAGCCGGCCTACTCGCCAGCTGCCCCGCTGGCGCGACCCTTGAAGCCCTGCGCCACCACGAACCATTCCACCGAGCCCTTGCGGCTGGCTGGCGGCTTGGCATGTTTCACCGTCGTGAAGTTACGCTTGAGCAACGCCACCAAGGTCGAATCCGCGCCGCCGGCAAATACCTTGGCCACAAACGTACCGCCGGGCCGCAGCACGGAGATCGCGAAGTCGGTCGCCGCCTCCACCAGCCCCATGGTACGCAGCGCATCGGTCTGCGGGTGCCCCACCGTATTTGCCGCCATGTCGGAAAGCACGATGTCGGGCGCACCGCCAAGCTCCTGCATCAGCCGCTCGGGCGCGTCATCCGCCATGAAATCCATCTGCAGGATCGTCACGCCGTCCAGCGGGTCCACCGGCAGCAGGTCGATGCCCACCACCGTGCTGCCGGGCAGCTGGCGCCGCGCCACCTGGCTCCATCCCCCAGGCGCCATGCCGAGGTCGAGGATCCGCTTCGCGCCGCGCAGGAAGTCGAAGCGCTCGTTCAGCTCGATCAGCTTATAGGCCGCGCGGCTGCGATAGCCTTCCGCCTTGGCGCGCTTCACGTAGGGATCGTTCAGCTGCCGCTCCAGCCAGCGCGTCGACTGCGCCGTCCGGCCGCGCGCGGTCTTCACGCGCGTGCGCAGGCCACCCCCGCCCCTCATGCCGCGCTCGCCATCAGCCGGCGGAGGATACCCTCGCGAATGCCACGGTCGGCGATGCCCAGCCGCTCGGCCGGCCACAGATCAAGGATGGTCTCCAGGATCGCACACCCTGCCACCACCAAGTCCGCGCGCTCGCGCCCGATGCACGGCAGCTTGGCACGTTCCACAATCGAAAGATGCGCAAGGCGCTGGCTGATCGCGCGCATCGAATCGGCCGGCGCGATCAGCCCGTCGACCTGCGCACGGTCATACCGGTCCAGCCCCAGGTGAACGCTAGCCAGGGTGGTAACCGTGCCGGAGGTGCCCAGCAGACGCCGCGGCCCATCCACTCTTGGAAGCCGCGCAGCGAAGGGCGCGAAGCTGCCCCGCACCAGGTTTCGCATCCGCTCGTAAGCCGTCGCCAGCCCGTCTGGTCCGTCGCCGCCGCCCGCACTCTCGGTCAACGATACGACACCCCAAGGCGCCGAATGCCAATCGATAACGGTCGGCACCGTCGTCGAGGTGTCGATCAGCACCAGTTCGGTAGAACCGCCGCCGATGTCGAAGACGAGCGCCGGCGCGTTCCCAGGCTCCAGCAGCACATGGCAACCCAGCACGGCAAGCCGCGCCTCTTCTTCGGCCGAGATCACGTCGAGGTGGATGCCGGTCTCCTGATAGGCGCGTTCGATGAAGCTCGCGCCATTGCTCGCGCGGCGGCATGCTTCGGTAGCGACCGATCGCGCCAAAGTCACGTTGCGCCGCTTCAGCTTGTCCGCGCAAATGCGCAGCGCCGCGATGGTCCGCTCCACCGCGGCGTCCGACAATTTTCCGCTGGTGGCGAGCCCCTCGCCCAGCCGCACGATCCGCGAAAAGGCGTCCACTACCGCAAAGCCATCGCCTTGGGGGCGCGCGATCAGCAGCCTGCAATTGTTGGTGCCTAGATCAAGCGCGGCATAGTGACGCGCGAAATGCTGGCGAAAGGGGGCTTTTTGCGAGCCCTCGCTTGCCGGACTGGCGCGGCGATCGCGCCGGTACGGCAGGTCGGCGTGATGATGCGCCACGTGCCGTCGTTCTTTCTTTTTTTCTTCCGTCACGGGATGAACCCCGCTCGGTGCTTGGCAGGGACGCTAGCGTGCACCGCACCCCACTGCAACCCGCGCGCGCAATCAGGTGCTTGACCTCCGCAATTCACGCGATTAGAGACGCCGACCTGTCGCCGCTTTATCGCGGTGGCGAGGCTGTTGCCCGATCCTCTAATGGTAAGAGAGCGGACTCTGACTCCGTCAATCAAGGTTCGAGTCCTTGTCGGGCATCCAGCACCAGCTACCTCAAACGCTCGCGAGCACGTGGCTCTTCGATAGCCAGACGAAGCTGCCGCTTCTGCTGTTCCCGATTGCGCGAGCGCGGCGTCACGTCGGTTAGCCATCCTCTCCTCAGCACCGGAAAAATGGTCCCGCACCATTGACGCACCGGCACCGGTGCCGCGATGGCGTGCCTTTCGTGATACTTGCGTGATATGCTGATCCTATCCTTCCTCCTCCAGGCCGCGCCGATCGTCGTGACGGCGCCGCAGCCCGGCGCTCCGCAGCCTCCGGCGACCATGGCTTATGAACCCGCTGCCATGCTGATCGCCACGTTCGATGCAGATGGCGACGCCCGCGTTACGCGGGCGGAGCTGGAGGATGGGCTCGCTGCGAGCTTTGCGGCGATCGACACCGCCAGGGCCGAAACGCTGGGCTATATCGACTTCGCCGATTGGGCCGAGCGCTTCCTCGGTGATCGGAACGCGCTTCCCAGCCCGTTCGAGATCGACCGCGACGGCGACAACCGCGTCTCGCTACGCGAACTGCAGGCGCGCTTCTCCGAGTATTTCACGCGTTATGATCGTGATCGCGACGGAATGCTCACGCGCGCCGAGTTGCTCACGATCCGAGCGCGCGTGTTCGGCGATGATGGCCCGCCCAATGACCTGAAGAAGCGGAAGCCACCCCGTCGATGACCGATCGTTTTGCCTTCACCATCGCCGCCACGGATGGCGCCGCCCGCACCGGCAGCATTGCCATGCACCGCGGCACGATCCGCACCCCCGCGTTCATGCCAGTCGGCACTGCCGCCACGGTGAAGGCGATGAAGCCGGCCGACGTCGAAGCGGCCGGCGCGGACATCATCCTCGGCAACACCTATCACCTCATGCTTCGGCCCGGCGCGGAGCGCGTGGCGCGGCTCGGCGGGCTTCACCGCTTCATGGGCTGGGACAAGCCGATCCTGACCGATTCGGGCGGCTATCAGGTGATGAGCCTGTCGGACCTCACCAAGCGCTCCGAGGAAGGCATCACCTTCAAATCGCACCTCGACGGCACCCGCCACTTGCTCAGCCCCGAACGCTCGATCGAAATCCAGCGGCTGCTCGGCTCGAACATCATCATGGCGTTCGACGAACTGGTGCCGACCACCTCGACCCGCGAGGTGCAGGCCGCCGCCATGGAGCGCTCGATGCGCTGGGCCAAGCGCTCGCGCGACGCCTTCGACAGCGGCGGCGAGCATGCCGCCAACAACGCCATCTTCGGCATCCAGCAGGGCGCGCTCGACGAAGGGCTGCGCCGTACCTCCGCCGACGCGCTGATCGACATCGGCTTTGACGGTTATGCGATTGGCGGCCTCGCGGTTGGCGAAGGACAGGAGGCGATGTTCGCCTGCCTCGATTTCGCGCCGAACCAGCTCCCCGCCGATCGCCCGCGTTACCTGATGGGGGTCGGCAAGCCGGACGATATCGTCGGCGCGGTGGAGCGCGGCGTCGACATGTTCGATTGCGTGCTGCCGACCCGCTCGGGCCGTACCGGCCAGGCATTCACCCGCTCAGGGCCGATCAACATCCGCAACGCGCGCTTCAACGAGGACGAGGGCCCGCTCGATCCCGAATGCGCCTGCCCCACATGCGCCACCTGGAGCCGCGCGTATCTCCACCATCTGGTGCGCGCAGGCGAGATTCTCGGCGCCATGCTGATGACCGAGCACAATATCTTCTTTTACGAAAAGCTGATGGCCGACCTGCGCGCCGCCATTGCCGAGCAGCGGCTCAAAGCCTTTGCCGATGCGTTTCGTGCGCGGTACCAGCGCGCCAAAGGAGAGTAAGCGTGTCCGACGAACCCAACGAGATCCTCGCCGCCGCAGCTGCTGCCAAGCAGCACGAAACCGCCGCTAAAGGCGCCGAGCAGGCGCGAAAGAAGCGCGGTTGGGATCTGGGCAAGATCGGCCTGGGCGTCGGCATCGGCTCCGCGGCCGTCGCCGCCGCGGTGCTCTACACCCGCAAGAAGGACTGAGCCTCGGACACGCCTTCTGCTGAACCGTACCGGCAACGGAGCGCCCACCAGCCAGATTGGCGCCGCTTCCCCGCGCCCCGGCCGCGAAGCGCCGCGACGCGGGGCGCTACGGAGTTGCAGTGGGCGTCGGGCTTGCCGTACCGCCTGGAGCCGTCGCCTTCGGCAGGACCACTTCGACACGGCGATTGCGCTGCCGCCCGACTTCGTCGTCGCTGCCGTCGGGCTTGGCGTTAGGCGCAACCGGTCGCAGTTCGCCCAGCCCGATCGTCCGCAGCCGCGCTTCAGCCACGCCCTTGCCCACCAGATAGGCTTTCACCGCCTGCGCCCGCTGTTCCGAAAGCCGCTTGTTGAAAGCATCCTCACCTTTCGCATCGGTGTGCCCCTCGATGGCGATCTCGCCCGATCCACCGGCGCTGATCAGCTCGGCCAAGCGCGCCAGGGTGGGCTCCGCATCGGCGCGAATGCTCGCCTTGTTGAAATCGAAGGTGATATCGCCGGCCAGCGAGATGATCGTTCCGCGGTCACTCTCGGTCGCGCCCAGTTCGGACTTCAGCCGGTCGACCAGCGCAAGGCTGCTCGTCGCAGTGCCCGCATTGCCAAGCGATGATCCGCCGCCGCCCGCCGGACCCATCCGGGACGCCGGGATGGCGCGCATGCCGGAAAGCGCGGAAGCATCTGGAATACCTCCCCCGCCGGCGGCGTCCAGTGGCAGCGTTACCTCGAAACGCGGCGACGCGGTGAAGGCGCTATCGCGGCTTCCGTTCGCGTTGAAGATCAACGTTGCCGTGCCGGAGGACGGCAGCTTGCCCGAGAAGATGATCTCGCCGTCCATCGCCTTGCCGGCCGGAATACTCAAATCACCGTTGGCGGCGCCGGGCACGAGCAGCAGCTTTTCGCCGTTATCGGTAAGAATATAGCTTTGTTCGCTGCCCTCGTTCAGCGTGATATCGCGATCCCGAGCGTTGAAGATCCGGATCGTCACCGCCGAACGATCGCTGCCGCGCTTTAGCGACAGCACTTGAAGAACCGTCGCATTCGGATGGACGATCTGCGCCCCGATCGGCCTGCCCTCGCCTCCGCCGGAGATCAGCCCGCCGTCGCACGCGGCCACGGTCAACATCAGCGCTAGAGCGACAGCCCGACTGATCATTGGCCAGCCCCCGCTTGGCCATTGGTCACCGGGAGATCGATCCTGAACTGCGGCGTGGTCGTGTATTGATTATCGGCCGAACTATTCTCGTTCAGCACCAGCACTGCGCTTCTCACGGGAGCCAGGCGCCCCAGGAACACCAGCTCGCCCTCGAATGTCTGTCCGGCTGGGATTGCGAGCCGCGTGTTCGTCGCCGGCGGCGACAGATACAGCCGCTCGCCACTGTCGAGCACCAGATAGCCCGCGCGATTGCTGTTGAAGCGATTGAGCTCCACGTCACGGTCGCGTCCGTTGATCACGCGGAACCCGACCACCGTTTCGGTCTGGCGCGATTGCAAGGACGTCAGCTGCAAAACCGTGCCGTTCGGATGGCCGACTTGAGAGTCCAGCGGCTTCGTTTCGCCGTTGTTCCACAGCTTGGCGCCCTCGGCGGCAGCCGTCGCCGTTTCCGTGCCAGCAGTCGCGCCAGCTTGTGCCGTGTTGCCATCGGCGGGGGCTGCCGTCTGCTGCTGGCAAGCTGACAGCGCCAAGGCGGCGGCTGACAGCGTCAGGAACTTGGCAAAGGTCATCCGGCGATCTCCATCGGAAAAGCTGCGGCTTTGCCTAACAAAGCAGCAACTTCGTCAAAGGTCCGAAACGATCGCGGATAAACTCGCACGATCCCGGCTACCGGCGATATCGAGGTCGGCTGAGTAGAGCTGGCCCGGCAAGCCCCCAGACATGAATATGGCAGTGAGTTCCGTCGCAGCCACTCCCCCGGTATGCTGCACGATCGAAGAGCGGCCGATGGCCCACTCACAGGTTCGATAAACGCGGGGCGCCAGCCACGCGGGCATTCCTAGCCGGCATCGGATCACCCCCGCCGTAACGGGGATGATCCGATCGAAAGCTGTCAGCCAACCAGATCCTTGAACGCGGCGTCCTTGTCCGTCCGGATCTCGCCCGGTAGGCCAAGCACGCGCTCGGCGATGATGTTCTTCAGGATTTCGTCGGTGCCGCCGGCGATGCGCAGGCCCGGCGCGTTCATCACCGCGCCTTGGAACAGCCCCTTCAGCGGCAGCAGCGCGGGATCGTTGATGATCCCATACTGATCCTCCGCCTCGACCGCGGCATTGCCCAGGTCCTGCAGCACGTTGGCGGCGATGATCTTGCCGATCGAGCTTTCGGGCCCCGGCGTCTGGCCGCGGCTCAGCGCGGTCATGGTACGCATGCGGGTGTTCTTCAGCCCCTCGGACTGGACGTACCAGTCGGCCAGCCGCTGGCGGAATGCACTGTCCTTCACCAGCGGGCCGTCCGCCGCGTCCAGATCCTTGGCCAGCGCCAGGATCTCCTTCGGGCTCGCCCCGCTCGCCCCGCCGACCGCCAGCCGCTCGTTCATCAGCGTGACCAGCGCGACCTTCCAGCCGTCGTCGACCGCCCCCAGCCGCTGCGAATCGGGGATCCGAACATCGGTGAAATACACTTCGTTGAAGTTCGACCCGCCCGACATCTGGTGGATCGGCCGGATTTCGACGCCGGGCGATTTCAGGTCGAGCCAGAACATCGTCAGGCCCTTGTGCTTGGGCACGTCGGGATTGGTGCGGACCAGGACGATGCCATAGTCCGAATAATGCGCGCCGGAGGTCCACACCTTCTGGCCGTTCACCACCCAATCGTCGCCATCACGCACCGCACGGGTGCGGATCGCCGCCACGTCGGAGCCACCGGCGGGTTCGGAGAACAGCTGCGACCAGATCTCCTCGCCGCGCAGCGCCGGGCCGACGAAGCGCTTCTTCGTGTCGCCGTCGGCAAACGCCATCACGGTCGGCACGCACATGCCAAGACCGATGGTGAAATAGCCGTACTGAACCGGGAACTTGGCCTCTTCCTGGCCGAAGATCACCGACTGGATCGGCGTACCGCCGGCCCCGCCCCATTCCTTGGGCCAGGTGATCTGCGCGTAGCCGGCCTCGGCCTTGCGCCGCTGCCACGCCTTGCCTGCCGCCATGTCGTCGGCGTGGTTCATCGCTTTGTGCTCGGCGACGTTCTTTTCCAGCCAGGCCCGCGCCTTGGCGCGATACTCGGCTTCTTCCGGGGAGTCGTTGAAGTCCATCTCGCTATCCTCTCAAAAGCTCAGGCGGCGTTCTTCATTTCAAGCTGGCTCACTAGCCGCTCGCGCCACGTGGCGGGCGCACCCGCGACGAGCGAGAGCTGCCGGGAGCGGCGATAGTAAAGCTGCGGGTCCGCTTCCCAGGTGAAGCCGATGCCGCCATGCGTCTGGATATTCTCCTTGGAGGCAAACCAGAACGCCTCGCTCGCCGCGACGCGTGCGGTCGCCGCCGCCAGCGGCAGCTCGCCTGCATCGGTGTTGAGCGCCCAAGCGCCGAAATAGGCGTTCGAGCGGGCGATCTCGTTCTTCACATAGATATCGGCCAGCTTGTGCTTGATCGCCTGATAGCCGCCGATTACCCGGCCGAACGCCTGCCGGTCGAGCGCGTAGGCCTTGGCCATTTCGAGGCTCTTGTCCGCGCCGCCGACCTGCTCGAACGCCAGCAGCACCGCCGCGCGGTCGAATACCGCCTGCATTGCCGCGATGCCGTCTTCATTGCCCAGCCGCTCGGCCGGCGCGCCCGAGAAGGTGAGCTTCGCCGCCGACCGCGTCGGGTCCAGCGTGGTCAGCACTTCGGCCGACACGCCCTCGCCCTTTTCGACCAGATACAGCCCGTCCTTGGCCAGCACGACGATCAGGTCGGCGACATCGCCATCGGTCACCGGGATCTTCTCGCCGGTCACCTTCCCGCCCGACACGCTCGTCTTGATCGAGCGCGCCGTCACCGGCCCCTTGCCCTCCGCCGTCGCGAAGGCACCGATCACGTCGCCGGCGGCGATCTTCGGCAGCCACTTGGCTTTCTGCTCCTGCGAGCCGAACTTCATCAGCGCCTCGGCGACGAAATAGACGGTCGAGGCGAACGGGATCGGCGCGCACGCGCGGCCCAGCTCCTCCGCCAGCGCGCACAGCTCGACATGGCCCAGGCCCAGCCCGCCGAACTCCTCGGGGATCGCTGCGCCCAGCCAGCCCTGCTCGGCGACGCCCTTCCACAGCGCCTCGTCATAGGCACGGTGGTCATTGTCGAGCACGCCGCGCACCACCTTGGCGTCGCATTTGGCGGCGAGGAACTTGCGCGCCTCGTCCTTCAGCATCTTCTGATCGTCGGAATAATCGAAGTTCATCTAAACTCTCCCCGCCCGCGCCGTTCGTGCTTCGGCCATGCCCAGCACGAAAGGGAAGCTGCCATCCTGATTGTTACCGCGGCTGCATCCGGATTGCGCCGTCGAGCCGCACGTCCTCGCCGTTGAAATAGCCGTTGCGCAGCATCTCGACGGCCAGCGCAGCATATTCTTCCGCCATGCCCAGCCGCTTCGGGAACGGCACCATCGCGGACAGCGCGGCTTTCACCTGCGGCTTCGCGCGCGCCAGCAGCGGCGTGTCGAAAATTCCCGGCAGGATCGTGTTGCACCGCACGCCCTCACTCGACAGGTCTCGCGCGACGTTCAACGTCATGCCGATCACGCCGGCCTTGGCGGAGGCATAGGCGACCTGCCCCATCTGCCCTTCCTCGCCCGCCACGCTCGCGGTGTTGACGATCGCGCCGCGATCCCCGTCCTCGGTCGGCTCCAGCGTCATCATGCCAGCGACCGAGCCGACGATGCAGCGGAACGAGCCGACCAAGTTCAGCTCCAGCGTTTTCTGGAAATTCTCGATCGGATAAGGGACGATCGATCCGTCCTCCTTCGACCGCGCCACCGTCTTGTTCGGCCCGCCGAAGCCGCCGCCCGCGCAATTCACCAGCGCCCGCTCCTGGCCGTTCGCCGCGCGCGCCTTGGCAAAGCCGGCATCGACCGACGCCTGGTCCATCACGTCGACTTCGCAGAATACCGCGCCGATCTCCTCCGCGACCCCGGGGCCGATCTCGGCATTCTTGTCGAACAGCGCGACCTTCACGCCATGCGCGCGCAGCGCCCTTGCCGTGGCGAGCCCCAGCCCCGAGGCACCCCCGGTGATAACGGCAGCAATATCCGGTCCGAGCTTCACGCCCCTCTCCCCTAAACTTCTAGCAGCGGCCCCATCGGCCGTCCGCGATTGCAGGATAACTTTAGTTATGTAGACTACGCCGTCAACAGATCAGTGCAACATGCACCAAGGGGAGAGGCACAGTGGAATATGAGATGATCTCGGTCGAGCGCCGGGGCGAAGTCGACTGGGTGACGATGAACCGCCCGCACGTCCTGAACGCGCTCAACGACCGCCACGTCGAGGAACTGAACCACTATTTCGGCGCGCTCCACAAGGATCGCGATTGCCGCGTCGTCGTGCTGAAGGGCGCCGGTCGCGCCTATTGCGCCGGCCTCGACCTGCAGGAGGGCGGCCGCTCCGAATTCGACACGATCGATCGCCTCGCGCACCAGCGCTCAATCGCCGAGATCGTGATGAAGATGCGTTACTGCCCGCAGCCGATCATCAGCCTGGTCCACGGCCCGGCCTGCGGCGGCGGCTTCGCAATGGCGCTGGCGTCGGACATCCGCATTGCCGGCGAATCGGTCCGCATGAACGCCGCCTTCATCCGCATCGGCCTTTCCGCCTGTGACATCGGCGTCAGCTACTTCCTCCCCCGCCTGGTCGGCGCAAGCGTCGCGGCCGAATTCATGCTCACCGGCAATTTCATCACCGCCGACCGCGCACTTCAGACCGGCCTCGTCAGCCGCGTCGTGCCCGATGATCAGATGGAGGCAGCCGCCGCGCCGCTGATCGAGCAGATGCTCACGACCTCGCCGATGGGCCTTCGCCTCACCAAGGAGTGCCTGCGCATGTCGATCGACGCGCCCAGCCTTGAAGCGGCGGTGGCGATGGAGGATCGCAACCAGATCCTGTGCGCGACCTCCCCCGATTTCGGCGAAGGCATCAAGGCATTCTTCGAAAAGCGCCGGCCAGATTACACCAAGAAGAAGGAGCAGGCTGCATGAGTGGGGGATTGGAAGGACGCGTCGCCCTGATAACTGGCGGTGGCCGCGGCATCGGGCGCGAGATCGCGCTTCGCCTGGCGCGTGACGGCGCCGACGTCGCGGTCAACTACCGCCGCGACAGCGAGGCCGCCGAGGAGGTCGTGCGCGAGATCGAGGGCCTCGGCCGCCGCGCCAAGGCCTATGCCGCCTCGGTCGACCGGTTCGCGGATTGCGAGAAGCTGGTCGACGCGGTCGTCGCCGATTTCGGCGGCATCGACATTCTCGTCAACAACGCCGGCATCGCGAGCCGCGGGCAAAGCGTCGCGGATACGGATTCGGCCGAGTTCGAACGCGTCATGCGCACGCACTGCTTCGCGCCGCATTTCATGTCGAAGCTCGTCCTCCCCTCGATGCGCGAACGCGCGAAGGAAAAGGGCCGCGGGGACATCATCATGATCTCCAGCGTCGCGACGCTTTACCACGCTCCCAATGGTGCGCCTTATTCGATGGGCAAGGCCGCGTCCGAAGCACTCGCGCTGGTGCTGTCGAAGGAGGAGCGGCCCAACAACATTCGCACCAACATCGTCGCGCCGGGCCTCACCGTCACCGACATGGGCGAGCGGCTCGCCAAGGCGACGCGCGGTGTCGCGGACATCCACGATCTGGCGGCCAGCTCGCCGTTCGGCCGCGTCTCCACCCCGGCGGACGTGGCGGCAGCAGTCGCCTATTTCGTCTCGACCGACGGCGAATATGCCAACGGGCAGAAGATCAACCTCCACGGCGGCGGCTGACCTCACCCCCGACCACCCGTCATCCCGGCCTCGACCGGGGATCCAACCCGCCGCGTACGCTGCCGCCTGTTCGTCCAGGCGCACCGCCAGCGGCACCGTGGATCCCCGGTCGAGGCCGGGATGACGCGGGTTGATCGGAAAGCCGCCTACCCGAAACCACCGTCATGCCGGGCTCGTCCCGGCATCCAGCCGTCCGCATATCCAACAATGGTGGTTCCACCGGCACGCTGAACGCCGGAACCAACCCAGCCTCCCACGTCACCCCCCGCGCAACGCCCGCTCGCCCTCGAACATGTAATCGCGCGTCAGCGGCACCGAATGGCGCCCCTTGGTCAGCTGCACCTGGTAATTGCATAGCCCCCCGCTGCGGAACGCCGCCGCCGCCCCGGCGAGGTAGAAGGTCCACATGCGAAAGAACCGCTCGTCATACAGCGCGACGATCGCATCCTTCGCCGCCACCGTCCGGTCATACCAATGGTCGAGCGTATAGGCGTAATGGACGCGCAGAACCTCGATATCGGTCGGGAACAGCTTGCTCCCTTCATAGGCCGTCACGATCTCGCTCAGCGCCGGATTATAGCCGCCCGGGAAGATGTATTTCGCCGTCCAGTCGTCGGTGATCCCCGGCTTCCCCATGCGGCCGATCGTATGCAGGAGCATCACACCGTCATCGCTCAGCAGCTCGCGACACTTACGAAAAAACGTGCGGTACTGCGGTGGCCCGACATGCTCGAACATGCCGACCGAGATGATCCGGTCAAAGCTACCGGTAACGCGGCGATAATCGATCAGCTCGAATTTCACCCGGTCCGCAACGCCCGCCTCGGCGGCGCGCTCGCGCGCCACCTTCAGCTGCTCTTCGGACAGCGTCACACCCAGCACGTCGACGTCGAAATGCTTGTGGAGGTACAGCGCCATGCCGCCCCAGCCGCAGCCGATGTCGAGCACGCGCATCCCCGGCTTCAGCGCCAGCTTGGCCGCGATATGCGCCTTCTTGTCTTCCTGCGCCTGCTCCAGGCTGTTGCCCGGATCGGTGAAGTACGCGCAGCTGTACTGCTTGTCGCGATCCAGGAAGAGATCGTAGAGCCGCCCCGACAGATCATAATGATGCGCCACGTTGCGCTTGGATCGACGCTCCATGTTGATCCGGTCGGCGCGATACTTCACCGCGTTGAACGTACGCGCGGCAAGCCCGGGCTTCAGGTTCTTCTTGCCTTTCTCCCAGGCATCATTGCGCTTCAGCAGTTCGACCAGATCGCGGATGTCGCCCTGCTCCACGATCAGTCGCCCGTTCATGTAGCATTCGCCCGCCCCCAGCGCCGGATTGCGCGCGATCGCCAGCGCCACGCCGCGGTCGGCAAAGCGGATCGTCACATCGGGAAAGTTGGGACCGGGCGTGCCAAAGGTGCGGGCGGCCGCCTTGGGACGATGTAGGGTCAAGGTGCCGCGCTTCACCGCGCGGGCGAGAAACATGTCGATCAAAGCCATGGGCTGCACCCGTAACAATCAGATGCCGGCATACCAATCGTAATCGACATTATCCTCCCAATAGCCGCCCTTGCCCTTGCCGATCCCATCCAGGCTGGCGACCGCCTCGACCCGCATGAGGTATTTGGCATGCTTGTAGCCCAGTTGCCGCTCGACCCGCAGGCGGCATGGCGCGCCATTCATTACCGGCAGGAACCGATCGTTCAGCGCCCAAGCAAGGATCGTCTGCGGGTGAAACGCATCCACCAAATCGATCGACTCATAATAAGGCGCGCCGCCGTAAAGGTCGGCGCAGGTGAAGACGATATAGCGCGCCGCATCGCGCATCCCCGCCGCCTTCAGCACATCGCCCAGCTTTGGTCCCTGCCACTTGGCGATCGCACTCCACCCCTCCACGCAGTCGTGCCGCGTGATCTGCACGCGTTGCGGAAAGGCACCCAAATCGCTGAGGCTCAGCGACAGCGGCTGTGCAACCAGCCCGCCGACCTGCAACCGCCAGTCGGCGAACTTGCCGGCCTGCAACGCGGCATATTCCGACGTGCCCGGATCGCGCGTGCCGTTGGGCCGAAAAAACGGCGATCGCTCGGCGCCGGTGAACTCGGGCGCTAGCGCGTTGCGGTTCACCAGCGCGCGCTGCAGCCCGCGATGCATGTCCTCGCCCAGGAACAGGATGCGCCGCGCGGCGGGCTGCTGGATCACCGTGTCGCACCCGGCGAGTAGCGCGGCCGATCCCGCGATCAGGCTGCGTCGCCCCAAGATCATGGCCGCGGCTCCTCGGGCACGCGCCACCAGCCGGTGATCATTGAGCGCGTCTCGTTGATCGCGCCCGCCAGGATCACCAAGGTTAGGTGAACGACGGTGAACAGCGCCAGCCCGATCATGCACAGGAAATGGATCGAGCGCGCCGACTGCCGCCCGCCGAACAGGTCCAGCAGCCAGGGCAGTCCAGCGTTCATCGCCGGGGAGAGCGCGATACCGGTGAAGATTACCAGCGGAAGCAGGATGAAGATCAACGCCAAATAAGTGAGTTTCTGGAAAATGTTATACGCCGTCGGGTTCGCCGGATCGTGGAAGCGGAGCGCCAGATGCTCGCGAAGGTCCGCCAGCAGGTTGCGCCGTGACAGGTCGCCGCGCCGCACCCGCAGCTTCCGCGCGAAATGCCGGTTTAGCAGGCTCACGATCATATAGGCCAGCAGGCCAAAAGCGAGCACCAGCCCGAAGAACAGGTGCCAGCGGCGCGAGATCGCCAGATTGTAGCTCGCTGGGATCGTCAGCCACGCGGGAAAGCGCGGCAGCTCCCACCACGCCGGATCGAAGTTCGCGCCGTAGCTGCCCCAATAGAGCCGCGGGTGTGCATTGGAGATGCCCAGCCCCGATCCGATCAGGATGAAGATCGAGATGGCGTTGATCCAATGCCACAATCGGGTCGCGACCCGGTGTCGAAAAACGGTCTTCATTGCAGTGAGGCTATCATGGTTCTCACTTCGCTGCACCGCCGCAGCATGCATCAGCCAAACTTCTCTGCAATCGCCCGCTTCTAGCCGTAAGCGCGCCAGAAAAAGACCAAGGCGGTCGCGCCGGAAACGAAAAGCGTCCACATCCGCACTACTCCTGCCGGCAGGCGCTTGCCAACATGCGCCCCGGCCCAGCCGCCTGCTATGCCGCCGATCAGCATGGGAATACACGCCGCCCAGGCGATCATGCCAAAGCTGATGAAGATCACCGCCGCGGCGCCATTGGCGATCGTCAGCATCAGCGTTCGCGGGGCAAAGGCGGCGCGCGGATGCATTCCGGTCAGCAGGCCATAGGTTGCGGTCATCATCAGGCCGATCCCGCCGCCGAAATATCCGCCGTAAACGCCTAGCAGGCCCTGCATGCAGATCAGCGTACGCGCACCGATCGAAAAGCGGCGCGCAAGCCAGACCGACGCGCGCTGCCCAAACGCCAGCACCACGAAGGCGTAGAGCACCAGCCACGGCACGATCACGTCAAACGTTCGGGTCGGCGTCACCACTAGCAGCGCGCTTCCCACCAGCCCCGCGACAAAGGTAACGCCCCCCAGCACGCGCAGGCTGACGCCGCCGACGGGCGCCAGTTCGTCGCGAAACGACCAACTGCTCATGCCCGCCCCGGGCAGCAAGGCGAAGTTCGAGGTGGCGTTTGCGATATTCGCGGGCTGGCCGATCGCAAGCAGCGCCGGCATGGTCGCGAACGATCCGCCACCGGCAAGCGCGTTCATCGCCCCGCCGACAAAGCCGGAAAGGCCCATTAGGAGAAAAGGAACAAGGTCAAGCACGCGCCGCCCTTCGCGGCAAGCGCGCCCGATGTCGAGCCGCTTGCGCGATCGGCCCGCGCGCAGCGCCGCGGCCGGCGCTGCAAACAGCCGCGGGCGTTAGAGGCGCGCCGTTCCCGTGTAAGCGAACAGCAGGTCCGCATCCTCCGAAGCGTGAAGCAGCTCGGATCCCGTCACCATCACGCATTCGCCCGCGCGCCACTCGACGCCGCCGACCACGCCTTTGCCCCGGATCGGCACGAGCCAGCCGGGCTTCCCCTCGGGCAGGTTGATCTGGCGCTTGCCGCCGTTCCAGCGCTCGAGCACGAACTTCGGCCCTTCGACCAGGATGTTACGACCCGGCTCGACCATGCCGGGCCGCAGCGGCGCGACATACGGCTCCAGGTCCGCCACCGCCACGCCATCGTCCAGGTGCAGCTCGCGCGGCCGGCCATAATCATACAGGCGATAGGTGGTGTCGGAATTCTGCTGCACTTCGATCAGCGTCAGCCCGGCACCGATGGCGTGAACCACGCCCGAATGCGAATAATAGAAATCACCCGCCTTCACCGGCTTCCAGTCGAGCTTGTCCTCGATTGAACCATCCAGAGCGCTCGCCCGCAGCTCATCGGCCGTCATCTTCTGCTTGGGGCCGATCGCGATGGTCGAATCGGGCTCGGCGTCCAGGATCAGCCAGCACTCGTCCTTGCCGCGCGGCAGTCCGCGCTTCTGCGCCTCTTCGTCGGACGGGTGGTCCTGCACCGACAGTTTTTCACTGGTGAACAGATATTTGATCAGCATTTCCGGCTCGTCCGGATGCGGGGACTGGAACCACACTTCCCCGATCGGCTCGCCCTCTGGCGACGGATCGGGGAAGCCCGGGTACAGCTTGTGGCGACCCCATGGCTTTTCGACGCGCTTGGTGGCCAGCAAGGTTGCAGTCATGTGTGTCCCCGCAATGATGAGCTTTGTGTCTAACCTCTGAACGCCGTCCGAACCAATGCGTTTCGCGCCAGATTCTCACACACGCGTTTCAGCATTGTTCGCATGCGCGGCCCTGCGCTAAAGGCCACCTCGATGCGTAACATTCCGTCTCGTCCGCTCGTCGCTCTGCTGCTGGCGGCAATGGCCCTGCCGATCGCGGGCTGTGCCCGCAATCGCGCGTCGGGTGATCTGCCCTATGTCGCGCGTGACGTAGGCACATTGTACAGCACTGCGCGGCAGAAACTCGACCAGCGCCAGTATAAGGTCGCCGCCGCCTTGTTCGACGAGGTGGAGCGCCAGCACCCCTATTCGGTCTGGGCACGGCGCGCGCAGCTGATGGGCGCGTTCAGCAACTATCTTGCGAAGAACTACACCGAATCGATCCAGGGCGCGCAGCGCTTCCTGTCGGTCCACCCGGGCAATCGCGACGCGCCCTACGCGTATTACCTCATCGCCATGAGCTATTACGAGCAGGTCAACGACGTCACGCGCGATCAGAAGATCACCGCGCAGGCGCAGGATGCGCTGGGCGAACTCACCCGTCGCTATCCGAACACCCGCTACGCCGCCGACGCCCGGCTGAAGATCGATCTCGTCCGCGATCACCTCGCGGGCAAGGAAATGGAGATCGGCCGCTTCTACGAGCGTCGTGGTCAGTGGCTCGCCGCCACCCTGCGCTTCCGCCGCGTGATTGACGAATATGAAACCACGACTCACACGCCCGAGGCGCTGATGCGCCTGACGGAAACCTATCTGGCGCTCGGCGTGCGCGAGGAAGCGAAGCGCTCGGCAGCGGTTCTGGGCGCCAACTATCCGGAAACCTGGTGGTATCAGCGCGCTTTCAATCTGCTCGGCGAAAACCCGGCCAAGCCGGTCCAGCCGCTCGCCCCTGGCGAGCAAGTGATCGCGCAGCCGACGGTTGCGCGGCCCGAGACACCCATCCGCAAGGAAGTGGAGGTCCTCCCGGTCGAAGACGCCCCCCGGCCGCGCGCCGAGGCCCCTGGCGCCCCCACGCCCGCGACGACGTCCGGCGGCGCCGGTGCGACGCCGGGCGGCAACCTTCCCTCTTCCGCCACGCCCACTGGCGTTCAGCCCGGCTCGCCGCCCGCGTCGTCGAGCGACACGCCGCAGGCGCAGTGAGGCACTGCCCGGCTCGCCGGGCGTTGGCGCACTCATGCTGACCGCGCTCTCGATCCGCGACGTGGTGCTGATCGAGGCGCTTGACCTCGAATTCGGCGCCGGCCTTGGCGTGCTCACCGGCGAAACCGGCGCCGGCAAGTCCATCCTGCTCGACGCGCTCGGGCTGGCGCTCGGCGCGCGCGGCGACAGCGGGCTGGTGCGTCACGGCGCCGCCCAGGCCAGCGTCACCGCGACTTTTGAGGCGCCAGCGGATCTCGCCGCGCTGCTGGACGAAAACGGCATCGAAGCGGATCGCGGCGAGCCGCTGATCGTCCGGCGCGTCGTCAAGGCCGATGGCGGCAGCCGCGGCTTCGTCAACAATCAGCCCGCCTCCGCCGCCCTGCTACGCGAACTTGGCGCGCGGCTGGTCGAGATTCACGGCCAGCACGATGATCGCGGCCTGCTCAACCCGCGTGGTCACCGGTCATTGCTCGATACGTTCGCACGGCTCGATACGGCGTCCGTAAGCACCGCGTGGCAGACGTGGCGCAGTGCGGAGACCGCGCTGGCCGCAGCACGTGAGGAAATCGACGCGGCGGCGCGCGATCGCGAGTGGCTCGACCATGCCGTTGCCGAGCTCGACGCGCTCGCCCCCGAAGCGGGTGAGGAGGAACAACTCGCCGAGCGCCGCCGCACGATGCAGCGCTCCGAGAAGATCGCCGAGGACCTCAATGCTTTAACCGACGCGCTGGAGGGGTCCGAGGGCGCGCTCGCACGGATGCGCCAGGCTGCGCGTATCCTTGATCGAATCTCCGCCGATCACCCGGCCTTGGCAGAGGCGCTCGCCGCGCTCGACCGCGCCGTGATCGAGGCCAGCGCTGCCGGCGAACAGGTCAATGACGCCACACGGGCGCTCGCCTTCGATCCGCGCGCGCTGGAAGAGGATGAAGCGCGCTTGTTCGAGCTGCGCGGCATGGCGCGCAAGCACCGTGTCCAGCCTGACGATCTCGCCGCCCTTGCCGATGAGTTGCGCGCGCGCCGTGAGCGGCTCGAGGCCGGAGAAGAGGGCATTGCCGCGCTGGAGAACAAGGCCAGCGCCGCACGCGCCACATATGTCGCCGCGGCCGGCGCGCTATCAGCGGCGCGGGCAGCAGCGGCGCAGCGCCTGGATGCGGCCGTCGCGGCCGAGCTGCCGCCGCTCAAGCTGGATTCCGCTCGCTTCCGTACCGCCGTCGCCCCCTTGCCGGAGGAGCAATGGGGCCCCGCCGGGCAGGACCGGGTGGAGTTCGAGATCGCCACCAATCCCGGTGCGCCCTTCGGCCCGCTGATCAAGATCGCGTCCGGCGGCGAATTGTCGCGCTTCATCCTGGCGCTGAAGGTCGCGCTGGCGGAGGAAGGCGGCGCGGCGACGATGATCTTCGATGAGATCGATCGCGGCGTCGGCGGCGCCGTCGCATCGGCGATCGGGGAGCGGCTGCATCGCCTGGCGCAAGGTACACAACTTTTGGTCGTCACGCACTCGCCGCAGGTCGCCGCGCGCGGCGCGACGCATCTGCTGATCGCAAAGCGCAGCGACGGGGTCGTCACCCGTACCGGCGTGCGCCAGCTTTCCGCCGAAGAGCGGCGCGAGGAGATCGCGCGCATGCTGTCGGGCGCGACCATCACCCCGGAAGCACGAGCGCAGGCCGATCGGCTGATCGAGACCGCCTGATCATCTGATCGCCCCCGACCCACCAGGGCGCCGCTCACCTCATCAATACGTATGCCGCCGTGCCCTCGCCTGCTGCGCCCGGCGCAGCCGCAGCCGAAGCCGCGCGTCGCGCAGCAACGTCCCCGGCAGATCGGTAGCCGCGCGTAGCCCGGCAACACTGGAGATGTTGCGGATCGTGCGCCGGGTCTCGTTCAGCACCTGCTCCACCATTTCACGCCGCTCGATCTCGCCATGCTCCTCCACCATCGAGAGCCGGTGGATGGCGTAGAGCCCGATGATCCCCGCCACCAGGAAGTAGAAATCCCATTGCGTCACCACCAGCGGCAGCGCCCAGACGCCGCTTGGGCCGCTCCAGCGGGCAACCAGTTCGAATTGCCGCGCCGCGAAGAAATCCGCCAGCAGGCCGCCCAGGATCGGCGCCAGCCCCGCCGCGACCGCCGTCACCATCGCATTCGTCGCGACATAGGCCGTTGCCGAGCCCCGGGGAGACAGTTTAAGCGCGATGTTCGTGCTGGTCAGCGTCACACCTGCGATCGATGCACCCATCACGGCATGAAGCAGCATCAGCCAGATCTTCACCAGATTGCGATCGCCCAGTTGCGAGGCCCCGATCATGCCGACGATCGCGAGAATGTAGGTCGGCGCGCACACCGCGAGCACCGATTTGTTGGCGAAGCGATCGCTCAGGCGGCCCCACATGCGCAGCGCGGCGATGTTCGCAATCTGGCTGACGACGCTCAGCACCATGACGAAGCTGACGTTGAAGTGCAGCTGCCGCACGATGAAGACGGTGAAGAACGGCGTGGCGAAGTTGATCGCGAATTGCCAGCTGGCGACGAACACCAGCAGTCGCTTGAAATTATGATCGCGCAGCGGCTGGCTGAGCAACTCCGTCAGGCGAAGCGCGCCGGCTGCGGGCGGCATCAGCGGCTCGGGCATGGCTGCCACCACCCGCGCACTGATCAGCCCGGTGATGCAGCCTGCCGCGAACATGCCGGCAAACACGAGATTGCGCGCCGTGGAGCCGGGCGCCGTCCAGTCCAGCGCCAGCGCCGCGACCAGCCCCAGCACAAGGCTGATCGCCGTCAGCCAGATCGTGCGCTGCGCGAATACCTTTCCCAGCCGCTCCTCCGGCGCCAGATCCCGCATCCACGAATTCCACGCGCAGGCGCCGATCGCGCCTAGCCCGCACAGCAGCAGCTGCGCGGCCAGGAACAGCAACAGCGGCCCGGTTCCGTGGAAAAAGGCGAGCATGGCCATCACCGCCAGCATCGCGCGCCCAATGAGGCTGGTGGTCACCGCGATCTGCTTGCGCTGCCGCCAGCGCTCCACCATCCCGATCGCTGGCAGCTGCAGCAGCTGCGACAGGAATGGGGCGCTGGCGAGCACGCCTACCATCAGATTGGACGCCCCCAGGTGCAGCGCGAAGGCGGTAAGGATCACGCCGGTCGTCAGCGCTGCCGCGCCGCCGGAGAACGCCGCCTCGACGATCAGCAGGCGCAGGCCGCGTTCGCGTTCCGCTTCGGTCACCTCGGCCTGTGGGAGCAGCTTTGCCACGTGGTGCCAAACCCCTGTGGTGCCGGCATGTTTCGGCGTTTCGGCGCCGCATGCGAACAAATTTGTCCTCGCCGGCTCGCGCCTGATCCGCAGGTTAGCGTGAAACCGCCGTGCGTAGTAAGGCGCGCCGATGATCCGCCTGAGTGAACTCAAACTACCGCTGCACCATGCCGACGAGGCGCTGCCCGCCGCCATCTGCCGCCGCCTGCGCATCACGCCGCGCGAGCTGATTCGCTTCACCGTCGCGCGCCGCGGCCATGACGCGCGCGACAAGAGCAACATCAGCCTCGTCTATTCCCTCGACGTGGCGGTGAAGAACGAAGGCACCGTGCTGGCGCGGTTTCGGCGTGATCGCGATATTCAGCTCACCCCCGACACCCGCTACCACATCTCGGTCAGCGCGCCGCCCGAAGCGCCGCGTCCGGTCGTCATCGGCGCCGGCCCGTGCGGCCTGTTCGCCGCGCTGATCCTGGCGCAGGCTGGCTTTCGCCCCATCGTGCTGGAACGGGGCAAGGTGGTGCGCGAACGCACCAAGGACACCTGGGGCCTGTGGCGCCGCAGCGAGCTAAACCCCGAATCGAACGTGCAGTTCGGCGAGGGCGGCGCGGGCACCTTTTCGGACGGCAAGCTCTACAGCCGGATCAAGGATCCCCGGCACCTCAATCGCAAGGTGCTGACCGAATTCGTGAAGGCCGGCGCCCCGCCCGAGATCCTGACGGAGGCGCATCCGCACATCGGCACCTTCCGCCTCGTTACGATGGTCGAAAGCATGCGCGCCCAGATCGAGGAGCTTGGCGGCGAATATCGCTTCTCCACCCGCGTCGACGGGCTCGACATCGAAACCGACGCCGCGGGCAACCGACGGCTGCGCGGGCTACGCCTGCACACCGGCGATTATCTCGCTGCCAGCCACGTCGTCCTGGCAGTCGGCCACAGCGCGCGGGACACCTTCGCCATGCTGCACGAGGCGGGCGTCCATGCCGAGGCGAAACCGTTCTCGATCGGGGTGCGCATCGAGCATCCGCAATCCTGGATCGATCGCTCGCGCTTCGGCCATGAGGCCGGCAACCCGATCCTGGGCGCCGCCGAATATCATATCTCACATCACTGCGCGAACGGGCGGACGGTCTACAGCTTCTGCATGTGCCCGGGCGGCACGGTGGTCGCCGCCACGTCGGAAGAGGGCCGCGTCGCCACCAACGGCATGAGCCAATATTCGCGGAACGAGCGCAACGCGAACTCGGGCTTCGTCGTCGCCATCGATCCTGCGCGCGATTTCCCCGGCGATCCGCTCGCCGGCATCAAGCTCCAGCGCCATTGGGAAGAGCGCGCCTTTGTCGCCGGCGGCAGCAACTACAAGGCGCCGGCACAGCGCGTGGGTGACTTCCTCGCCGCCCGCCCGTCCACCACGCTGGGCACTGTCGAGCCTTCCTATAAGCCGGGCGTCACCCCCACCGATCTTGCCGAATGCCTGCCCGATTTCGTGATCACCGCGATGCGCGAGGCGCTGCCAGTCTTCGGCCGCCAGATCAAGGATTACGATCATCCAGACGTGGTGATGACCGGCGTGGAAACGCGCACCTCCTCCCCCGTCCGCTTCACGCGCGGCGAGGACGGCCATAGCCTCAACACGATCGGCCTGTTCCCCGCCGGCGAGGGCGCGGGCTATGCCGGCGGCATCCTTTCCGCAGCCGTGGATGGGATCAAGACGGCGGAGGCGGTCGCGCGGAGCATCGTCGGGGGATGACGCTCCTCCTGTTCAACAAGCCCTATGGCGTGCTCAGCCAGTTCACCGATCGTAGCATGCCAGAGGCCCGCGCCACCCTCTCCGACTATGTCGACCAGCCAGGCGTCTATCCCGCCGGTCGGCTCGACCGCGATAGCGAAGGCTTGTTGCTGCTGACCGACGATGGGCGGCTTCAGGCGCGGATCGCCGACCCGAAGTTCAAGCTGCCCAAAACCTATCTGGTACAAGTGGAGGGCGAGCCGGACGACGAAGCGCTCGCCCGCCTGCGCAGCGGGGTGACGCTCAAGGACGGCCCCACCCGCCCTGCCGAGGTCCAGCGCGTCGCCGATCCCGCGCTTTGGCCGCGCGATCCGCCGATCCGCTACCGCGCCAGCGTGCCCGATTGCTGGCTTTCCCTCACCATCCGCGAGGGGCGCAACCGCCAGGTCCGCCGGATGACGGCAGCGGTCGGCCATCCCACCCTGCGCCTCGTGCGCTGGCAGGTCGGCGAGTGGACGCTCGGGGATCTGCCGCCCGGCCAGTTCCGGCGCGCGTGAAGATCTTCTTCGACGGCGGCTTGCGCCCAGCCCCGCACGGCATGGAACTGGCGGTCGTCGCCGCCGGTCGCAGCCATATCGAGCGTGGCCTCGGCTCCGGCACCAGCATGGAGGCCGAATGGCTGGCGCTGATCGCCGCCATGCGACTGGCCAAGCGCTTGGCCCTGACCGACGCCGTCCTGCTCGGCGATGCCGCCGCCGTGATCGCGCAGGCAAGCGGCCGGGTCAAAGTGCCCCAGGCCCATCTCGCCCATTTCGCCTGCTACATGGCGCTGCCACGCCCCGCGCGCTTCCGGTTACGCCACATCAAACGAACGCAGAACCTCGCCGGGATCGCACTCGAAAAGACAAGAACCGCTCTTGGTGCCTGAGCGCCGGAGCGGTTCACGGCGCGCTCCAAAGGTACGGCCACGCGATCGACAATTCCTCTTTGCAGCAGGCCCACAATGTTACATTAGCGCACGTAAGTTCGTAGTGTGAACAAACGGGGGGAATGGAATGTCGGGTTTGTTTCTGGCCATGGCACTGGCCGCATCGTCACCTGCGACGGCAATGCCCGCCGCACGCTCGGCGGAGCTGCAGATGCCCGCCATCCTCCCGCTCGAACGCCGCGCCGAAACAAAGGACCGCTGGTTGAAGCTTCGGTTCGAACAGGTTCTGCCCACGCTGATGCGCCGCGACAAGGTGCAGATGTGGGTGCTCGTCGCTGGCGAGTATAACGAAGATCCGGTGATGGCGACAATGCTGCCGGGCACTTGGCTTCACGCCCGCCGTCGCACGATCCTCGTCTTCTTCGATCCGGGCGAAGGCAAGCCGATCGAGAAGCTCGCCCTCGCGCGCTATCCCGTTGGCGATTTCCAGCCCGCGTGGAACCCGGACGAGCAGCCCGATCAATGGGCCGAGCTCGCCAAGATCATCGCGCAGCGCAACCCTTCGACCATCGCGCTCAACCGCTCGGAAGGTTTCCCACTCGCCGACGGCCTCAGCTCCACGCACTATGAGGCGATCGTCCGCGCGCTCGGCCCGGACATGTCGAAGCGCCTGGTCTCGCACGAACGCCTCGCGCTCGGCTGGCTGGAAACGCGCATTCCGGAGGAGATGGCAAGCTACCCGATCGTCTCACGCATCTCGCATTCGATCATCGAGGAAGGCTTTTCCGAGCGCGTCATCACCCCCGGCGTCACCACCTCCGACGATGTCGTCTGGTGGTTCCGCAACCGCATCAACTCGCTCGGGCTCGACACCTGGTTCCAGCCAAGCGTCGCGATCCAGCGCGCCGATGGCGGCAAGTTCAGCGTGCAGGAAATGGGCCACCGCGGCGACACGATCATCATGCCCGGCGACATGCTGCACGTCGATTTCGGCATCACTTACCTGGGCCTCAACACCGACATCCAGCGCCTCGCCTACGTGCTGAAGCCGGGCGAGACGCAGGCGCCCAAGGGCCTGCGCGACGGGCTCGCCGCGATGAACCGCGTCCGCGCGGCCACCATCACGGCGCTGAAGCCCGGCCGCACCGGCAACGAAGTGCTCGCGGCCGCCCGCCGCCAGGTCGAGGCCGAAAAGATCGACGGCACGATCTATTCGCACCCGATCGGATATCACGGCCACGGCGCGGGCACCTGGATTGGCGCCTGGGAAAGCCAAAAGCCCGCGCCCGGCCGCGGCGACTATCGCATCGATCCCAACACCGCCTGGTCGATCGAGCTGAACGCGCAAGCCAACGTGCCCGAATGGGGCGGCCAGAAGGTCCGCTTCATGCACGAGGAAGACGGCTTCCTCTCCCCCGACGGCACTTTCCGTTTCCTCGACGGCGGCCAGGAGGAATTCATCCTGCTTCCCCGTCCGTAGCAACGACCGTCACGAAAACTGCGTCACCCCGGCCCTGTGCCGGGGTCCAGGCTTCCGCGCACTCCACAGGGGTGAGATGAGCGGCACCCTGGATGCCGGGACAAGCCCGGCATGACGGGGGGGGGGCGTTGCTCCGCTCTTGCCTCCTCCTCACGATTGATCCAACGCACGCGCAAACCTGCCCGTAAAAAGAAGGGCCTCACCCGTTACCGGATGAGGCCCAGTTTTGGGCACGGGATGAAACGGTCAGCGGCGCCTCAGCGCGCTCCGATCAGGTGAAACTTGGTCTGGCGCCCGTCGATGTAGCGAACGGTCTTGCCGTCGAAGAAGGCGTCTTCCTCGCTCTTGAAATCGACCATCTGGCCGCCCCATTCGGGCACCGCCTTGGTCGCCATCAGCTCGATCGACCAGGCGATGTTCGGGCGCAGCTTGTATTCGCCGGTCGGCACGAACTTCTGTTCTTCCGACAGGCCGATCGAGCTGCCCGCGCCATGGCCGTGATAGCCGATCGGGTGCGAATAGATCGTCGGCTTCAGCCCCGCTGCAATCGCCTTGGCACGCGCGCGGTTCAGCACTTCATTGCCGGTGGCGCCGACGCGGAACTCGCTCGTCACCGCGTCCTGCACCCGGTTGTTCTCGCGAAGCCCCGCCTTCAGCCCGGCTGGCGCATCGGTCTCGCCGTCGCGCAGCACATAAGCGACATGCTGCGTGTCGGTCATCAGGTTCAGATAAGCGATGCCGAAGTCGACGCGCAGCATGTCGCCCTTCTGGATCACGCTGGCCTTTTCGCGCAGCACGCCCGGCACACCCTTGCGCGTTACCTCCACCGAGGGATGAAACCATGAGCCGAGGCCAAGGTCCGCGACCCGCTGGCGATACCACCAGACGAGATCCTCGTTGGTCGTCACCCCCGGCTTCACCACCGCGGACGAGAAGCCTTCGCCGATGATCGCATGCGCCACGCGCACGATCTCGGGATAGACCTTCATCTCTTCCGGCGTGCGCGTCTCCAGCCAGCCGATGGCGAGCGGATAGCCCGAGACGATGCGGCCCTGCTGCTCCGGCGTCAGCGCCTTCATCAGATCGGCGTACTGGCTATGCGTCAGGCCATCGCCGAACGCCGTCAGCGACGAGATGTTGAGCGCGATCTTCTTCGGGTTCCGCTCCGCGATCAGCTCACGCACGCGCGCGAACTGGTCGGGCTGCTTCTCCATGTCCCATACGGGCTGGTAGAGATTGCCCATGCCGTGCTTGCTGACGACCAGCCGCTCGATCGGCTTGCCCGCGCCCGGATCGAAATAGATCAGAATCGTCCGCCGGCGCGCGCGCAGGTTCGTCGCGTTCAGCATCGTCGAGACGACCGGGTCTTCCAGATATTCGCGCGCGATCAGCACCCACATGTCGATGCCGTTCTCGCGCATCAGCTGCGGCAGCACGGTCTCGAACCGGCGCTCCAGCCACGCGTCGCGAAGCTGCGCCTGATCGCGCAGGCTCATGATCTTCGGCATGGCCGGCGACATGGACTGCTCTTCCTGCGCCAATGCGGCCGGCGCGAGCGCCACCATGGCGAACGCCGCAGCGCCCCCCAACAGGCTCTTCAATCGTGGCACGTGCGCCCTCCCTTGTTATCCGAACGGCTTGTCGAGCGACGAGGGCGGCTGCGTGAAGAAGCGCGGCCCCTGCTCGGTCATATAAAAGCAATCCTCGATGCGGATGCCGAACTTGCCCGGTAGGTAGAGGCCCGGCTCGTTCGAGAAGCACATGCCTGGCGCCAGCTTCGTCGTTTCGCCATGCACCAGGTTCACCGGCTCGTGCACATCGAGACCGATGCCGTGCCCGGTGCGATGCGACAGCCCCGGCAGCGCATAGCGCGGGCCGTAGCCGAGCTTTTCGTAATAGCTGCGCACCGCATCATCGACGCTGCCCGCGGCCGCGCCGACCTTCGCCGCCTCCATCACCACGTTCATGCCCTGGCGCATATGGCCGAACACGCGGCGCTGCTCCGCGGTCGGCTCGCCGAAGACGAACGTGCGCGAGATGTCGGAAACATATCCGTGCATCGTGCAGGTGCAGTCCATCAGCACCACGGTGCCCTCGGCCACCTTCAGCCGCTCCTTGGAGCCGTGCGGCAGCGCGCTACCCGGCCCGACCTGCGCGCTGCTCGACGCGCGCTGGCCGCCGAATCGCGTCAACTCGGCTTCCATGATCGCGTTGATATCGTTGCCGTTCATCCCCGCCTGCACCTGGCGGTGCGTGGCGCGATAGGCGGCGATCATGATGTCGTTCGCGCGTTGCATCAGCGCGATCTCGGTCGGGCTCTTGATCATGCGCAGCGCATTCACCGCGCTGGCCCCGGAGATGGTCTTCAGCTCCGGCAGCAGCCGGCGAACGCCATCGACGATAAAGAAGCGCGTCGTCTCCTCGACCGCCAGCGTCCCGGCGTCGAGCTTCTTCTCCTTCAGCCATCCGGCGATTAGCGCAAACGGGCTTTCGTCCTCCTGCCAAACGCGCACCTCGCCCGGCACGTCGAGCATCTCGCGGATCGACGGCTCTTCAAAGAACGGCGTGACGATCAGCACCGGGCCCTCGGCGGGGATCACCGCCGCCGTGGTCCGCTCGCTACGCCACCAATCGACGCCGGTGAAATAAACGAGGCTCGATCCCGCCTCGACCAGCAGCGCCGACAGGTTGCTACGGCGAAGCTCCGCCTGCATCCGCGCCAGCCGCGCCTCGCGCTCGGCGCGGGAAATCGGCGCGACCGGCGGAAGCGAAGGCGTCGCCGCACCCTGCCCCGCGAACACTGCCGCGGGCAGCGCAGCGAGCGCACCTCCCGCTGCCGCCCCGCGCAGGAGCTCCCGGCGTGCCAGGGCGCCGATCACTTGCGGCTTCCCAGATCGCGCAGCAGGAAGTCCCAATAATCCAGCTGCTTCAGGTACGCCGCGATCGGCACGCGCTCATCGGTGCCGTGCGCGCGGCTGTCGTCCGCGCCCAGCGCCAGCGCGCCCGCGCCATAGGTCGGGATGCCGGCGCTGCGGAATTCGCGCCCGTCGGTGCCGCCCGACGACATGCTCGGCTTCAGCTCCACCCCCGGGTAAGTCGCATCCATCGCTTTTTGCAGCCGTGCAAACAATGCCGGGTTCACCGGCGACACAGGGCTCGCAACGCCTTCGCCGACCAGCGAGACGGTCAGCTTGTCATTGCCCAGCGTCTTGGCGATCGTCGCCCGCACCGCCTCGACGGTGGTGCCCGGGAAGATGCGGCAATTCACCGTCGCGGTCGCATTCTGCGGCAGCGCGTTGGGCGCATTGCCGGCTTGCAGCATCGTCGCGACGCAGGTCGTCCACAGGATGTTCGCCTGATGCGGATATTTCTCCGCCACGGCGCGCGCCGCCGCATCGTTCGGGTTCGCCATCAGTGTCGTCAGCGCGGTGCCGAGCTCGCCGCCCTTCTCCTTCGCCATGTCGGCCACCATGATGCGCGTGATCTCGTTGAACTCGACCGGAAAGCGCAGCGCCTCCAGCTTGGTCAGCCCTCGCGCCAGGTCGTAGATCGCATTGTCCGCCATCGGCGCGGAGCTGTGCCCGCCCGGGTTCTTCGCGGCGATCGCGAAATTGGCGTAGGTTTTCTCCGCCGCCTGGATGTTGAAGCGATACTTGCCGTCGGCCCCGATCTGCCCCGATCCGGCATCGGAATTCAGCGCGAATTCGGCGCGCGAAACCAGCGGATGCTTGGTCAGCGCCCGCGTCGTCATCATGCCGCTTTCCTCGTCACCCGAAAAAGCGAGCAACAGGTCGCGCTCGGGCACGAAGCCCGCGCGCTTCAGGCGGATGAAGCTAGCAACCAGCGCGGTGACGCCGGCCTTGTTGTCGGTCGATCCGCGGCCGTAGATGTAACCGTCCTTCTCGGTCGGCACATACGGATCGGTCGACCAGTTTTCCTTCAGCGCGTCGACCACGTCCATGTGGCCCAGGAACGCGATCGGCTTCGCCTTTGCGTTGCGCCCGGCATAGCGCACGACGAGCCCCGCGGTCTTCTCGCCCTCGATCTCGACCGGCACGGTCATGATCTCGTCGGCGGTGAAGCCGGCCTCGCGCAGCCGCTTGGAATAGTTGTCGATCAGCGTCGGCACTTGCCCGCGGCCCTTGGCCGTCGGCGTTGCGATGGCTTCTTCCAGCATCTGCCGCGCCATGGCGCGATCGGCATCGGTGACGGGCGCAGCGGCTGCCCCGAGCGCCGCGGTGGAAAGAACAGCCGCCAGCGCGGCCCCGGCATACCAACGCACCTTCATCACCTTATCCCCACCCAAAATTGATAACCGGAGGCGTACCAGCGCACGCCCCCGGTTCAAGCGTCACGATCCTTAGAAACCGACCGAGGCGCTCAGGAAGAAATAACGGCCCGCCGCATCATAGAATTGCGGATAGGTGTTGCCGTTGCCGCCATCTTCGATCGCTGCGGTGGTGGTGAGCGGCGGATCCTTGTCGAACAGGTTGTTGACGCCCGCGCGGAAGGTCAGGTCCTTGCGCACCGTGAACGCCGCCGCGAGATCGAAGTAATTGCGCGCGCCCAATTCCCGGTTCACTTGCGAGAAGCTGCCGGTCAGCGCCGCCTGGCTGCTCGTCTGCGCGATCTGCACCGACGAGACGTAGCGCCACGTGCCCGTCAGGCTGAACCGGTCCGCAGGCGACCAGGTGGTCATGAACTTGTGGCGCCATTTCGGACGCGGCCGACCGCACAGGCCCGCATACAGCCCCTTGCACTCGTAAACGTCGGCCTGCGGCGAATTGGGCAGCGGCACCGTCTTGTAGGAGTCGAGATACGTGCCCACCAGGTTGAAGTTCAGCCGGCCTGCGTTGATGCCCAGATCGTCCAGGTTCATGCGGTAATCGACCACCACGTCGACGCCCTTGGTCTGCAGCGAGCCCGTGTTGACGTTGAAGCGGCGGAAGAAGCCGTTCTCGCCCTGCCAGAGCGATCCGCTCTCCGGGCTGCGCTGGATCAGGCTGCAGAAATACGGGTCGCCGCTCGCCAGGCAGTTGGCGATCGACAGGTTCGGATTGACGCTGCCGACCAGGTTCTCGACCTTGATGTCGAAGTAATCGACCGAGATGGTGAGGCCCGGCACGAAGCGCGGCTCGAACACGGCGCCGAGCGACAGCGTCTTGGCGGTTTCCGGATCCAAATCCGGGTTGCCACCGATCAGCGAGTTGAACTGGCCGGCGGGGTTGTCGACGATGTTGCCATATTGCCCCGCGGTCACGCCGGTGCGCGCGCACTGGGCAAAGGTCGCGATCGGGTTCGCGCCCGAGCACGGATCGTACGAGCCATTGGCGTTCTCGGTCAGCTCGACTTCGAACAACTGCTGGCTGGAGAACAGCTCGATGACGTTGGGCGCACGAACCGCGCGCTGGTACGAACCGCGGAAGCGGAAGTCGCGCACCGGGGACCAGTTCAGGCCCAGCTTGTACGTGTCGGTCTTGAAGCCGCTGTCATAATCCGAATAGCGATACGCGCCTTCGAACGACAGGCTCTGGAAGAACGGCTTGTCCTCGACGATCGGGACGATCAGCTCGCCGAACAATTCCTTCACCGCAACCGAGCCGCTGATCGGCAGTTCGGGGCTGGCCGCGGCCTGGTAGATTTCGTCCGGCTGATAATCGACCGCGTTCTTGCGATATTCGTAACCGAAGGCGACCGCGACGCCGGTATTGGCGAACGGCGAGGTGAAGCCCCATTCACCAAGGTTGCCGTCGACCGCCGCGACGATGTTGACGAGGTTGGTGTCGCCGGTGATCGACTTCACTTCCGCGACATAATCCACCGAATCCTGGCTGGCCGCGCCGCTGAAGTAATTCAGCGGCGAGCAGCGCGGATCGTTGTTGTTGGGATTGGCGTCGGCATTGATCGCGCAGACGATCTGCCCGGCCGAATTGCGCACCGCGTTGAAGGCGTTGGCGGTACGCTGGCGGTTCGCATCTCCCGCGAAGCGGCTGCGATAGTTCACCTTCGAATACAGGCCATAGACGTCATATTTGAACGGCCCGCCGATATCGCCGCGCGCGCCCACCACGATGCGGTAGCTCTGGTGCTGGATGTCGTCCTGGCGGTTGCCGCCCTCGACGTTGCGGCGCGCGACCAGCACGCCGGTCGCGACCGACTGCGGGCCGGCATAATTGCCCGCCGCGTCATAGATGCTGCCGGTCGACAGCCCGCGGCTGGTGCACAGATAGCTCGCCTGCTGTGCGCTGAGGAACGGATTGTCACAGTTGATGCCGCTGATGCTGCCGGCACCCACGGTGATGCCGGCGCTGTTGGTGCCCGGCGCGATCTGCGCGACCGAGCGGTCTTCCATGAAGCCGACTTCGAAATACGGGGTGAAGTTCTCGTTCACCTCGTAATGCGCATTGGCGCCGAGCGTGTAGCGCTCGTCGGGCCGCTGATAATAATTGTACGGCGCAAAATTGTAAGTCAGCGAGCCCGGCACGAACTGCCCGTCGCGCGTCGCGCGGAACGATGTCGGCAGGCCGGGGATGCGCCCGGCATTGGTGAAATTGGCGGGATCGTTGGTCGCCGAGCCACTGCACGAGAACTGGCTGCCGCCCTGCCCGGTCGCGCCCAGTGCGCAGGCGCTATAGTCATAATCCTTTTGCAGGATCGCATTGACCTTGCGGTACGTGGCATAGCCCGTGACGTTGCCGCGACCCTCGTCGATGTTGCCGCCGAACACCGCGGAGACTTCGGTGGTGAAGCCGTTCCACACATTCTTGTCGGGCTTGAGGTAAGCGCCCGGCACCGCGGCATTGTTGCGATCGAGCAGGTCGCGCAGCTCGTCGCGATCGTTGGTGTGCTGGAAGCCGCCGATGCTGCCGGTGAAGCGAACGCCGCTGAAATTCTCCATCAGCTTGAAGTTCACGACGCCCGCGATCGCGTCGGAGCCATACACCGCCGATGCGCCGCCGGTCAGCACTTCCACCGACTGGATCAGCGGGGTCGGCACCTGGTTAAGATCCGACGGGATGTTCTTGGGCGAGCCATAAGGCAGGCGGCGGCCGTTGATCAGCACCAGGGTACGCGACGGGCTGAGGCCGCGAAGGTCGACCTGCGCCGTGCCGGTCGCCTCGTTCGAATTGGCCGCGCCCTGCGCCGCGAACACCTGCGGCAGCTGGTTGACGAGATCTTCGGTGCGCACCGTGCCGCGAATGGCGAACTCTTCCGCCGCTACGGTGGTGACGGGGCTGACGCTCTCAAGGTTGGGCGAACGGATGCGCGAACCGGTGATGACGATATCGGCGTCGCCGCTTGCCGCCGTGGCATCCGCGGGGCTTTCCTGCGCCATCGCCGGCATCGCCGCGCCGCCCAGCATGACCGCCGAGCAGAGCAGAAAACGACGTAAGTGTGACCTGTTAGTCATGATGAAAACTCCCTGATTTTCGTCGTGGATGTCGCACGTCGCCGGCTTCCCCTGCCGGCGCGGCGAGCATGTTTTCGTGCTTATTTGTATCGCCAGCTGGTGAGATCGGCGCCCTTGGGTGCCGCCGCCTCGATCCGCTTCAGGATCTTGGGCACGTACATCCAATTGTACCGCAGCCGCCCGACCGAGTTGGGCTGGGTCTTGTCACCGTTCCAGCAATGCTCGTCACGGTCCCCATAAAGGATCTCGCCCCCATAAGCCGGCTGCGCCTTCTTCAGGAAGTCCTCCATCAGATAGACGGCATTGTTCAGGTAGAAGTTGTCCATGTCGCCGACATAGATGTGGATCTTGCCCTGCAGCTTGGGCGCCAGCTTCTGCCAGTCACGCTCCAGGATGTGGCGCATGTCGTAATTGTCGCGCCAGTACGCCGCGACGCTGGAATCGATCTCGCCGGTCGCCTTGTTCCAGATCCGCTTGGGATAACCGTCCTCGCCCATCGGCGAATACACCGCTTCCCACACGTCCCACTGGCCGCCCGAACGAGTCTTGTCGCCCAGCACCAGCTCCAGCCGGTTCTCGTCCTCGATCGTGTGCGACAGATGGCCGAGGTAATCGCGCTTGCCCGGCTTCGCGACCTTCCCGAACGGGCCGGTCCAGAAGTATGCGTTCTTGTCCTTGTAGATATCCGTGACCATCGTCTGGCGGAAATCGATCGGGTCCGGGCACGCCGCGAAGGCGCCGTTATATTCGTCGGGATAGAAGACCTGCGCCGCCAGCGCTTCCCAGCCGCCGGTCGACCCGCCGTAGAGGAACCGCGCCCAGCCCTGGCCCAGCCCGCGGAATTTCTTCTCCAGCGCGGGGATGAAGTCATAGGTGATGGCATCGCCATACGGCCCGATGTTGGCCGAATTCACCGCATAACTGTCGTCGTAATACGGGTTGGAATGATCGATCTCGACGATCAGCATCCGCGGGAAGTCGGGCGAGACCCACTTCTGGTAGAAGTCATACGCTTCCTGCTGCTCGGTCCGGGCATAGCAGGTCTCGTTGATAAAGCGCTTGTTCGGCTCGCACTTGATGTTCGCATCGGGCGGCGTGGTGCGGAAACCGCCGAAATCCTCGGGGAAGTGCCCGTGGAAGATCGCCAGCGGATACTTCGCCTCGGGATGCTTGTCGAAATCCTTCGGGACCAGCACGTGGCCGCGCATATAGACGTCGCGGCCCCAGAATTTGGACAGCCGCTCGGACTTGAACTTGAAGTGCCGGACGAATTCGGTGTCCTTCGGCTCCTCGACCGGGCCGATCACCTCGGTCAGCGCGATCTTGATCTCGCCGGGGCGCTTCGGATCGAAGTTCACCTTCATCGGCTTGCTGATGATGTTGCCTGGCTCCTTGCGCCAGTTCTGCCCCGCGCCGCGCGCGGCGGGCAGCTTCACCACCTTGCCATTGCCCAGCTTGAACGTGTCGTACTTATGCAGGACGGCCTGCACGGTGTACGTACCCGCCGGCACGTCGGAAAGGCTGCGGCCGGGATAGCCCAGCACGTCCTTGCCGATCACCTTGGCCTGACCGTTGCGGAAGCCCTCGACCTCGATGCCGAACACCTGCGCCGCGTCATGGCTGGCATCCACCTGGAAGCGCGGCTCGCTCTTGTCGTCCGCCGCCAGCACCAGCAGCACGCGCCCTTCATAGGGCGCTTCCTTCGCACCCGGCGCCGTCAGTTCGACCCGAAAATCCTCTGCACGCAGCGCATGCGTCCCCAGCGTCAGCGCCGCAACAGCAGCGCCGACCGCGAATGTCTTTCGCATGTCGTATCCCCTTGTGTCGGCTCGCTCCCCGCTCCGCCGCAACGTGAATTTGCCTGCATGTGAGTTCTTGTCAACGCATTTTTGATCGCATAGCGAACGGGTGTTGCGATAGCGCACAAAGTTTGTTGCGGAGGAAAGCTGTGCTTGCGCGTTGGCAGCCTTGGTTTAGCCAACAAAGGCCAAGGCTTGTTTCCGTTACCGCCCCGGCGCGTTAGCCATATGATCCATAACCGGAGGATGTACCCCCATGTCAGCTAGTGCGATCGACCAGAGTGCAGATGAAGACGCCGGTCTGATCGCAGGCGAAACTGACGACGGTGATCGCGATTACGTCGCCTCCTTGGCGCGCGGGCTGGAGGTGATCTGCGCCTTCACGCGCGACACACCCGCAATGACGCTCAGCGACGTGGCGAAAGTCACCGGCATGTCGCGCGCCACCACCCGGCGCCTGCTCCTGACGCTCGTGCGCGAAGGCTATGCCGAAAAGCGCGACCGCCACTTCTCGCTGCGCCCCAAGGTGCTGCAGCTCGGCTATTCCGCGCTATCTTCCGTGGGCATCCTCGACATCGTTCAGCCGGTGATGAACGCCTTGTCGCAAAAGACGCAGGAGTCGATCTACACTGCGGTCCTGACCGGCGACGAAGTAACCTACCTGGCGCGCTCCACCCCCGATCGGGTGATCTCGGTCAGCATCAACATCGGCAACCGGCTGCCGGCCTATGCCGTCTCCACCGGTCGCGTGTTGCTCGCGGGCGAGAGCGACGAAACGCTGGAGCGCTACTTCAGCCGCCTCAAACTGGAAAAGCACACGTCCAACACGGTGCGCTCGGTGGCGCAGCTTCGCGCCATCATCGCCGAAACGCGCGAGCTGGGTTATTCACTGGTCGATGAGGAGCTTGAGGAGGGCGTCCGCTCCTTGTCCGTGCCGATCTACGACGCGGGCGGCCAGGTCATCGCCGCCCTGAACGCCTGCTGCCCGTCCATGCGCTTTCCGGTTCAAGACATGCGCGAACAGCTCGTGCCCGAGCTTCGCGCCGCGGCCAAAAGCATCAACGAACGCTTTCAGCAGCAATAGGCCGGCGCCGCGCAAGGGCGGGCGCCGGCCACATTGGTTCAGGCCGCGACTTCCTCCGCGACGAAGCCCTTCCAGTTGCGCATGTAATTCACGAATTGCGGGCTTAGCCCCTCGTCCAGCAGGTGCTGCGCCGTCACCGGAAGCGCGGGCGAGACATAGCCTGCGTCCTGTCGCACGCGCTCGGGGAAGTCATGCCGCAGGATCGCGCCGCGGCCGATCACCACGAAATCGCATCCTGCTTCCAGCACGCCGGCGGCCTCCTGCGCCGTCATCACCTTGCCCGCGGCCCCAAGCCGAACGGCGCCACGCGGCAGCTCGGTGAAGAAGCTCATCAGCGAACGGCCGCGATGCTCCTCCTCGACCGGCTCCTTGGCCACATCCCACAGCGACATGTCGAGATAGTCGAGGTCTTCCTTGCGCAGCAGCTCGGCCGCCAGATCGCGGATCTCGGCCAGCTTCAGGCCGAAACGCTCCGGAGACAGCCGCAGGCCGACCTGGAAGTCGCTGCCGCAGGTCGCACGAATCCCGTCGATGATCTCGAAGATCAGGCGCGAGCGGTTCTCCAGGCTGCCGCCATAACGGTCGTCGCGCTTGTTGATCTCGGACGAGAGGAATTGCGCCAGGATATATCCATGCGCCCCGTGGATCTCCACGCCGTCGAAGCCTGCCGCCTCGGATCGCTTGGCGGCGGCGATGAAATCGTCGCGCAATTGCTCCACCTCGCCCAGCGTCAGCCCGCGCGCGCCCGTGTCAGGATCGTCCGACGGGCAAACCGGCGTGCCGACCAGCTCCTTGGGCGAACGGTTGCCGGCATGATGCAGCTGCACCGAGGACACCGAGCCCGCCGCGCGGATGGCCGAGGCCAGCCGCGTCAGCCCTTCGAGATGCCGGTCGTCAAAGACGCCAAGCTGGCCTTCGAAGCCCTGCCCGCCTGCCTGAACATGCGCCGCCGCGGTCATCGTCAGCCCGAACCCGCCCTTGGCGCGCAGCGTCAGCCAGTGATGCTCTTCTTCCGATAGCCGGCCGTCGGCGTGGCTCTGCTGGTTCGTCAGCGGCGCCAGCATGAAGCGGTTCTTCATCGCCGGGCCGCGCTTCAGCGTCAGTGGTTCAAACAGGTCGTTCACCGCCACGATCATCGCCTCCATTATCTTGCGAGCTATCCGATGCCGCACAACTGGCGTGCTGCCCACTTCCAATCAAGCGCCCGCCTTGGCACCCGGGCCTGATCGGTTACAAGCTGCGGTCAAGCACGCGAAAGGCCCTCCATGACAACTCTCACCGGACGGAGCGCCGCGGATCGCGCGCCGTTTGTGCCCGGGCATCACGACGGCGTGTTCCTCTCGATCCAATATCTGCGCGGCATCGCCTCCGTCATGGTGCTGCTGTACCACGCCGGCTATGATCTGAACCTCATCACCGAAGGCAGCCGCCCGCACTGGCTGGCATCGGGCGTCGACATCTTCTTTGTCGTCAGCGGCTTCGTGATGGTCGCGTCCACCGCCCAACGCCCAGTCACCGCCCGCCGCTTCCTGGCCTCTCGCATCGCGCGCGTCGTGCCGATCTACTGGGTCGCCACCCTCGCGATGATCGCCATCCTCGCGTTCCGCGGACAGACGCTGCCGAGCCTGCGCGAAGTCGCCTTGTCGTTCCTGTTCATCTTCTACTTTAACGAGCGCGCGCAGGATACCAGCCCGATCCTCGGGCCCGGATGGACGCTGAACTACGAAATCTATTTCTATCTCGTCTTCGCGGCGCTGATCCGCTTGCCCGTCACGATGCGGATCGCGCTGATGGGCGTGCTGTTCGTCGCCATCACGGCGCTCCGCCCGATCGTGCCCGCCGACAGCGCGTTTCTCACCCGGATGACGAGCCCGATCCCGCTCGAATTCGTCGCCGGCATGGTGATCGGCCACTATCGCGCGCGCATCATGCAGGCACCGGCGTTGCTCGGTGTCGCCGCGATCGCCATTGCCTTTGCCGCGCTCGCGCTGCTCAATCCGCCGCTGCCGCGCGTCGCCTTTTTTGCCCCGCCTGCGGTGCTGATCGTGCTGGGCGGCGTGATCCTGGAACGCCACGTCGGCCAGCGCCGGCTGGGCGCGCTCGGGCTGCTGGGGGATACCAGCTACAGCCTGTACCTCACGCATCCGCTGCTATTGGCGTTGCTGATCCCGATCAGTGCCGCGCCGGACCAGGTACTGCCGCTCGGCGTCGTGATCGTCGCCGGCTCCATCGCGCTCGGCTTTGCCGCGTATTACTGGGTGGAGGTCCCCACCACTCGAGCCGCGCGCCGTTTGCTGGGCGGCGCCCGGCCCAAGCCGCCAGGCGATCGCACCGGATTGGCCGCGAGCGGCGATTGATCGGCACCGGCCAAGCTTGTAGCGGAGCCTTCGGTATCTGAAGCAACAGGCAGGATTTGCTGGTGAAATTGGTTAAGATCCTGCTTGCCGCGGCGGCATTGGCGCTGGCCGGCTTCGGCCTGTTCGCCTGGGCTACGCGTCCGTCGGCAGGGGCGGGCCAGATCGTCCTGCCGGCCAAGACGCCGTTCACCAAGGACAGCTTCTTCGCCTTCGCCCAGCCCTGGGGCGGCGAGATGGTGACGGTCCTGAAGCCCTGGTCCCCGCACGCCGATTCGATCGTCATCGACCTCGATCGCTTCCCCGCGAACACCAAGGTTCACTGGCGCTGGCCGCCGGTCAGCGCCGGCTTCGGCCCCGGCGTCTGGGGCTATAACGCGGTCATGTACGGCAATTACGACGGCGGCGAGCCCGAGCAGCCGGTCGCGCCCATCCGCATGCGCGATCTGCGCGAGCTGCGCCAAAGCTTCGCCTGGTCGATCGACACGCGGCTGGGTGACGGCAATGTGCTCACCGAATTCTACCTGCGCGCCAACACCACCGATGTGAACGCCAAGATGATCGAGATCGGCTGGTTCTTCCACATGCCCGAAAGCACGCGCGCGTATTTCGACCAGGCCGCCCCGATCGGCGTCTTTGTTGACGCTCAAAAGCGCCGCTGGATGGTGCGCATGGCGGAAAAGTTCTGCATGATTGGGCCGGAAAAGCCCGGCGATATGCGCGCCGGCACGCTGGACATGCTGCCGATGCTCGAATGGCTGCGGCAAAAGGGCAAGATCACCGGCAACGAATGGATGTCTGGCCTCGCCATGGGCGTGGAGCCGGTGCGCGGCATGGGCAGCCTTTCAATCGATCGGTGGACCGTCACGATGCGCTGATCGCGCAGGGGGTCAGGCCAGCGCGGCCTCCTCCCGCTCGGCCCGCTCGGCGTAGAGCCGCGCGATCACGGCGCAGGCGATCAGCTGGATCTGGTGAAACACCATCACCGGCAGGATGATCGCGCCGACCTGCGCCGCCGGAAACAGCAGCCCCGCGATCGGCACGCCGGTCGCTAGGCTCTTCTTCGATCCGCAGAACAGCAGCACGATCGAATCCTCCCGGCTGAAGCCCAGCACGCACCCCATCGCAAAGGTCAGCAGCAGCACCGCCGCCAGCAACCCGCAGCACGCGCCCAACAAAAGCATCAGGCTCTCGCCCGACACACGGCTCCACAGCCCCTCGACAACAGCGGCGCTGAACGCGGTGTAGACGACCAGCAGGATCGACCCGCGATCGACGCTGGAGACCAGCGATTTGTGCCGCGCCACAAAGCCGCCCAGCCACGGGCGCAAGGCATGGCCGAGCAGGAACGGCAGCAGCAGCTGCACCGCAATGCCCTCGACCGATTCCATCGAAATGCTCGCCGACGCCCCTGGCCGCGACATGACGAACGCCACCAGGGCCGGCGTCGCGACAATGCCCAGCAGATTAGAAAAGGAGGCGCTACACACCGCCGCAGCGACATTGCCGCGCGCGATGGCGGTAAAGGCAATCGACGATTGCACCGTCGAGGGCAGCAGCGTCAGGAACAACAGCCCCGCCGCCATGGGTCCGTCCAGCATCGGCAGCGAGGAAACGCCCAGGCCCAGCAGCGGAAACAGCACAAAGGATGTAACCAGCACCGCCAGGTGCAGCCGCCAGTTACGCGCCCCGCTCAACAGCGCCTCGCGCGAAAGCTTCGCGCCATGGAGGAAGAACAGCAGCACGATCGCCGCCGTGGTGAGCGCATCGAACACCGGCACCGCCGCCCCCCGCGCCGGCAGCAGGGACGCGAGCACCACCGTGCCGAGCAGCGCGAGAACAAAGGGCTCGAAAACAGCCAGGATAGGTCGAAGCATGAAGAAAAGCCCTGAACACGGCACGAGGGATGAAAGCGCCGCCCTAACGGGAACGCGCGCAATTCTCAAAAAGTCGCCGCGACGAGACCGCCCGTGTCATGAAGCCAGCAGCCCGCCCGTGCGTTGACACGTCATCAGCAACGGAGACCATCATGGCAGACCACAAGCCCGAAGAGCCCAAACCCAGCGATTTCCAGGAAGCGGCCCAGCGCAGCCAGGATGCCGGCATCGCTGACGAAAGCGCCGCATATCAGAACGCCGCGGAAAAGTCCGACGAAGAGGCCGGCGGCAACTCATCCGGCGGCGGCGAAGGCGAAGCCGAAGCGCACCCCAGCTGAGGGCCGATCCCCGGCGGCGCGGGCGAACCGCGCTGCCGGAGCGGCGCCGGGGACTCAGGCGGACAAATCAGGCCGGGTCCATGAAGCGCAGGATCGCCGACTGGCTCCCGCTCGCCATCATCGTCCCATCCTCGGCGAACATATGGATCGCGCCATGGCCAAAGCCCCGGCTCGCCGCGCTGATCTTCACATCGCACAGCACCCACTCGGTCGGGACGATGCGTGCGATCCGCAAGGTATTGTCGAGACTGTTGCCCCCGCCACGCCGCCCAAAAGCGGAGGCGAGGCCCGAGGGCACGAAATCGGCAAAGATCGCCAGCAGGCTCGCATCGATGGGCGCGCCTTCCTTGGTACGGATCCACACCACCATGCGGCCATCGGCCGAGGGATTGCCGTCCAGCGGCACCGCGCCATAGCGCCCCGGCGCCAGCCGCACGTCGAGCCGATCCATCAGCTTGGCATCCTGCACCGGCCATAACTGCCGCGTCTTGCATTCCTCGGGTGGCGGCATGTCGGGCGGCGTCACCCATTGCGCCGATGGCAGCCCTTCGCGATCGCCCAGCGCCGCGTTCACCGAGATCACCAGCTTGCCCTTGTCGGTGCCCACCACGCGGACCTGGCTGATGTTGCGCCCGCCCGACAGCACCTCCACCGACAGGTCCAGCATGTCGCCGACCCGCGCATAGGAAACGAACTGCGCCGTGGACCAGATCACGCTGCGCCCGGTCGCGCGCTCCGCCGCGATCGTGGCCGCGCCTAACCCCACGCCGCCGAACATGAAGACATTGCCCGGCGGACCAACGCACACGCGATCGGTGACGTGAAGGCGAAACACGGTGGGATCGGGCGTCTGTTCGACGTCAAGGAACCTTGGGGTCATGCCGCTTCGATCACAGGTTCGCTTCGGCCTGTCCAGCCAGCCGAAATGTCAGGACGGCGATTTCGATCGGCGCGCAGCGCCTGCGCCACGGCACGCACAAAAGTGACATCATGCCCTCGCCAACGCCCCCGTCACCATTGCCGTGCGCGGCCGCCGCGCTACACCGCACCGCACTGTCGCGAAAAATCGCACGCGTCAGCATCATGCAACGGGAGGAGGCCGCGCCGAACGGCACAGCGCGGCTGGGGAGAAAATCGTGAGCTGGAATTCCCGAAAGTCGGTCGATTCGCATCTGGAGGTCAGCGCGGAACACCGCCTGACCAAGAGCCTGTCGTGGCCGCACCTGATCGCGCTCGGCGTCGGCGCGATCGTCGGCACGGGCATCCTGACGCTGATCGGCGTCGGCGCCGACAAGGCGGGGCCCAGCGTCACGCTGTCGTTCGTGATCGCCGGGCTGATCTGCGCCTGTGCCGCGCTCGCTTATGCCGAAATGGCGACCATGATCCCCGCCTCGGGCAGCGCCTACACCTATTCCTATGTCGTCATCGGGGAGCTGTTTGCCTGGGTGGTCGGCTGGAGCCTCATCCTGGAATACTCGCTGGTGGTGAGCGCCGTTGCGGTGGGCTGGTCCGGCTATGCCGCGCCGCTGCTCCACGAAGGTCTGGGCGTGCCCATGGCGTTGATGCAGGGACCGGAGCTTGGCGGCATCGTCAACATTCCCGCTGTCGCGATCATCTTTGTCGTGGCCGGGCTCCTGATCCTGGGCACCCGCGAAAGCGCGACGCTCAATGCCGTGCTGGTGCTGGTGAAGCTGGCGGCGCTGGTGGTGTTCGTCGCCGTCACGCTTCCCGCCTTTGACAGCGCGAACTTCGATCCGTTCATGCCTTTCGGCTTCGGCAAAACCGTCACGGCCGATGGCGTCGAGCGCGGCGTGATGGCTGCCGCCGCGATCATCTTCTTCGCCTTCTACGGCTTCGATGCGATCGCCACGGCGGCCGAGGAAACCAAGAACCCGGCGCGTGACTTGTCGATCGGCATCGTCGGCTCGATGGTGCTGTGCGTCCTGATCTACATGGCGGTCGCCGCCGCCGCGATCGGCGCCTTGTCCTACACCTCCTTTGCGAACAGCCCGGAGCCGCTCGCGCTCATCCTGCGTGAGCTTCAGCATCCCTGGGCGGCACGCTACCTCGCCGTTTCCGCCGTGATCGCGCTGCCGACCGTGATCCTCGCCTTCTTCTACGGGCAAAGCCGGATCTTCTTCGTCATGGCACGCGACGGCCTCCTCCCGCGCAGCCTCGCCCGCGTGTCCGAACGCGGGTCGCCCACCCGCGTCACCCTGTTCACGGCGGCGATCGTCGCGGTGCTCGCCGGCCTCATCCCACTGAACGAGCTCGCCGCGCTGGCGAATGCCGGCACGCTGGTCGCATTCGGCGCCGTCGCCGGCTGCATGCTGATCATGCGCCGCCGCGCGCCTGAAGCGGAGCGCAAGTTCCGCGTTCCCGCCGCCGCGCTGGTCGGCTTCATTGCCATCTTCGGCTGCGCCTATCTCTTCTACAGCCTGCCCAGCACCACCCAGCTCTACTTCGTGCTCGCCCAGGTGGTCGGCCTCGCGATCTACTTCGGCTTCGGCCGCCGTCGCAGCGTGGCAGGCGCAGCCCGCTGAGCCCCTCGGCCCCCGGCAAAGCCCCGGGGGCCAGCGGGAAGGCGCCGAACCTGCCAAGGGCGCGCGCGCCGCTCCAACCCCGTCATCCCCGCGAAGGCGGGGATCCATACGCGCAGGTCCCGCGAGCGCACGTCACCTCAAAGACGATGCCCTCGCCCCCATCACATCAAGGCCCTCGCCATGCAGGCAGATCACGCCCGCCGGATCAGACTCGCCTAGGCCCCCGATCCGCGGCTACGCTCCCCTCGAAAACACAACAGGAGAGCGGATCATGGCCTATTCACCCTTCGACCTCAGCGGCCGGGTGGCGCTGATCACCGGCGGCAACGGCGGGATCGGCATCGGCATGGCGGACGCTTTGGCGCAGGCCGGCGGCGACGTCGTGATCTGGGGCAACAATCCCACCAAGAACGCCGCCGCGCAGGAGCGGCTGTCCGCCCACGGCACCCGCATCCTCGTCGAGCGGGTCGACGTGGCAGACGAAGAGGCGGTGAACGCCGGCGTCGCCCGCGCGGTGGACACGCTGGGTCGGCTCGATTTTGTCGCTGCCAATGCCGGTATCGGCGAAGGTGCGGAAAGCTTCGACACCATGTCGACGGAGCTGTGGCGCCGCGTCCTCGCCGTGAACCTCGATGGCGTGTTCTGGACGCTGCGCGCCGCCGCCCGCCACATGGTCGCGCGCGGCAAGGCCGGCGATCTCGGCGGCTCGCTCCTCGCCACCTCTTCCACATCCGCCGTGCATGGCGCGCCGCGCAACCAGGCCTATGCCGCCACCAAGGGCGCGCTGCTCCCGATGATGCGTGGCCTCGCGGTTGAATATGCCCGCTACGGCATTCGCGCCAACGCCATCCTCCCCGGCTGGATTGCCACCGACATGACGTCGCGCGCGCAGGGCAACGACCGCTTCAACGAAAAGGTTATCTCGCGCGTCCCCATGCGCCGCTGGGGCGAGCCGGAGGATTTCGGCGGCATCGCCGTCTATCTCGCCTCCGACGCCTCGCGCTTTCACACCGGCGATACCTTCACGATCGACGGCGGCTACACGATCTTTTGATCATGTGGCCATGCTGATCGGCGGCGCGGCCGGTTTGCGCCGCCGCCAGGCCACCTGTGCATCGCTTGAGGCCGTGCCGCACCATGGCGAGGCCGCGTTTACAACGGAGGGTGGCGAGCATCGGTGTCATCCCCTACATGGCCGCGCATGACCGAAATCACCGTCGCCGCGCTGCAGCTCGCCTTCTCCGCTGACATGGATGCGAACATCGCCAACGTCTCCCGCCTCGTGCGCGAAGCCGCAGCGAAGGGCGCCCAGGTGATCCTCCCGCCCGAGCTTTTCGAAGGCGAATATTTCTGTCGCATCGAGGATGAGGGCCTGTTCGCCAACGCCAAGCCGACGGCGGAGCACCCGGCCGTACTTGCCATGCAGTCTCTGGCATCGGAGCTAAACGTCTCGATTCCCGCCAGCTTTTTCGAGGCTGACGGCCCGCACCATTACAACAGCCTCGCGATGATCGGCCCTGACGGCCAGGTCCAGGGCGTCTACCGCAAGAGCCACATTCCCGACGGCCCCGGTTACGAAGAGAAGTTCTACTTCCGCCCCGGCAATACCGGGTTCAAGGTGTGGGACGGCCCGGCAAAGCTCGGCGTGGGCATCTGCTGGGATCAATGGTACCCGGAAACCGCGCGCGCGATGATGCTGATGGGCGCCCAGGTCCTGTTCTACCCCACCGCCATCGGCAGCGAACCCCACGACACCTCGCTCGACACCGCCCGCCTTTGGCGCCGCGCCATGGTCGGGCACGCCGTGTCCAACGTCGTCCCGGTGGTTGCCGCCAACCGCATCGGCACGGAGCATGACCAGACCTTCTACGGCACCAGCTTCATCTGCGATGAACGCGGGGACATCGTGGCAGAGCTCGGCCGCGACGAGGAAGGCGTGATCACCGCCACGCTCGACCTAGATCGCGTGAAGCGCCACCGCGCCGCCTTCGGCTTCTTCCGCGATCGCCGCCCTGAGCTTTACGGGCGCCTTACCGCCGACATTTAAGACGGCGTATCAGGAGTTGCGGCTGAGGCTCGCGGCCAGTTCCACATGGGTCGACCATCGGAACTGGCCCACCGGCTGAATCCAGTCGATCTGCCAACCGCCCTCCGTTATCACCTTGACGTCCCGCGCAAAGCTGCTGGGGTTGCACGACACATAGGCGAGGCGTGGCGCCCGCGATGCGGCAAGTGCCTCCGCCTGTTCCTTGGCGCCGGCGCGCGGCGGATCGATCACGATCGCGCCAAAGCGATCGAGTTCGGCTGGCGTCAGAGGCCGACGGTACAGATCGCGATGCTCGGTAAAAACCTGACGATGCGACCGCGCCGCCGCTGCCTTCAGCGCCATGATCGCCTCCCGGCCCGCCTCTGCCGCGTACACCCGTCCGGGCATCGCGAATGCGAACGTTCCCAGCCCGGCGAAGAGGTCCGCCACGATCGATGCCTCTCCCACGATTGATTTCACCGCCTGCACCAGCGCAGCCTCGCCCTCCCGCGTCGCTTGCAGGAAGGAGGCCGGTGGGAGCGGCACCGGCACCCCACCCAGAGTGATAGTCACGGCATCCGGCTCCCACCTCGCCTCAGGCCCGTAGCCTTCATCAAAGGCCATGCGCGCCAAGCGATTGGTCTCGGCAAAGGCTGTGATCGCCTCCGCCGCGGCGAGCCCCTCCGGCATGATGCCATTCACCAGCAAATCAACGCCTTGGTCGGCAAGCGTGAGATGGATATCCAAGCGTCTGCGGGGCCGCAGCACGTGGATCAATCGCCGCAAAGGCGCCACGAGCGCGAACAGCTCAGGCGCAAGCACATGGCATTCGGCCAGGTCCACGATCGCATGGCTTTTCTCGACCGCGAAGCCGACGCGTCCGGACGGCTCGGCATGAAGGGTTGCCCGCCGGCGCGTGCGCGGCGGCGACAGTGCCGGCGCCCTGATCTCGGCTGACAGGCCTTGTCCAGCGAGCGCGCCGGCAATGCGATCGACGATGAACTGGCTCCAAGCCGCATCGTCGAGGTGCTGCAACTGGCAGCCTCCACATTCGGGAAAGTGTCGGCATGGCGGTGTCTGATGATGCGGGCCGGCTTCGATCATCCCATTCTCGAGCAGGCGATCCCCGGGCGCGGCAAAGGGCACGTGCCGGCCGTCCGCGGTCACTCCCTCACCCCGAGCCGCAACACGCACGACAGTAGACGCTTCGGTCACAAACACGCTCCCAACGCCGCGGGCACATGCGCGACAAGATCATCAGCAATAAACGAAGACCCGGCAAGTCTTGCGCTTTCAGCATGAAGCCACACGCCGTTCACAGCGGCTGTGAACATATCGGCGCCTACGGCAAGCTGCGCGGCGATAATGCCCGCCAGAACGTCCCCGGTCCCGGCGGTCGCCAGCCACGACGGGGCACGAAAATGTACGGCAGCGCGGCCGTCCGGAGCGGCGATGACGGTGTCCGCCCCTTTGAACACGACCACCGCATTCGATCTACGCGCCGCTCCCTGCGTCCGCTCGATCTTGCTGCCGCCAAGGTCACCGAACAAGTGGGCGAACTCACCGGCATGTGGGGTCAGGATGGTGGGCACCCTGGCCGGCTCCTCACCCAACATGTGAAGAGCGTCTCCGTCGATGACCAGCGCGCGCCCACATGTGAGCGCCGCCTCCAACCGGTCGTTAGCAACCTCATCACGGCCAAGCCCCGGACCAACCAGCACGGCCCCGATGCGCGGATCCGCGAGCGCGTCCGCGCTGAACCGTTGACGCACGATCGCGTGTGGGAGGCGGTCCGTGGCGCTCCCCAGGAGCCTGACGTAACCTGCGCCGCCATGCCCGGCAGCGCTTGCCGCAAGCGCCGCGGCGCCCGGCATCCTGCCGGCGATCACCGCCACCAGACCGCGCGAATACTTATGGGCGCCGGCATGCGGGGCCTGGAGCTTTGGCACGCTGGCAACCCGGACGGCACTCTCAGCCTGGATGCCGATGCCGAGCAGTCGCACATCGCCGCATCGTGCGGCGGACGGCTGCAACACATGCGCGGGCTTCACGGCGCCGAGCGCCAGCGTCAAGCTCACGGGAGGCAGATCGCCGAAATCCGCGCCATCGTCCGTCGACACGCCGCTGGGCACGTCAACCGCGATGGTAAGACGCGCGGCGCGGATCAATCTGGACACGCCATGGCACACATCCTCGCTCAACGGTCGGTTAAGTCCGATGCCGAACAGCGCGTCGACCATCACGGGAGCGGCAGCGGTTTCAGGCATCGTCTCGACAGACCCGAGCCAACCGTTCCGCGCAGCCATCGCTGCCGCAGTGTTCGGCTCGGCGAGCGCCGCAACCCGCACCGCATGCCCCTTCTGGCGCAACGCAGCGGCAGCGACGTAGCCGTCCCCGCCGTTGTTGCCCGGCCCGCAGACGATGAGCACCTCGGCACCGGCCGCGAGCCGCCGCACCTGTTCCGCCACCGCTTGTCCGGCGCGCGCCATCAAGCCTTCCACGGTGGCACCCGCGGCAATCGCCTCGCCCTCCGCGGCGCGCATCTGCGCCGCAGTGAGGATCGGCTGTCCGTCTATCCTTGTCACTGACCTGAGGCTCTGCGGGTGGCGGGAAGCCGATAATGATCATTGCCGATCAGCACGTCGATCTCATTCTCGCTTACCAAAGTCACCCGCGCGGGTTCGGCACCATCGGCCGCCACCAGCCCGCGACCGTCCTCGACCACCCGCAGCCTGCGGAAACCACCGTCAGGGTGCCGTATCGTCAGCACCAGCCCCTGATCTGTCCAAGATTGCTCGATTTGGCAGACGCGCTGAATGGGCGATGCTTGGGCCAATGCGCATCCCACCCGCTCGTCCCCGCGCCCTTGGGCTGCCGTCCCGGCCGCGGTATCAGCATCCAGGCTTTCCGAAGCTTGCGTCTTCGTCGGCGCACCCCCGCAGCCAGCGATGCCCAGCAGCAGCGCCGCACCGCATACGATTACCCGAACAGGAATCCCCAGCCTTTGAGGAAAGTTGATCGCGCTGGTCATGGCTTCTGTTCCCCGCCGGAAAGCCGGAAGCGGGCGTTCTGCGCAACCGCCGCCTGCACGTCGCAACGCCTCCACCGCGCCTGCGGGAGAATAACCTACACGTAGTGATGGCACGCGAGTGCCTATGCCTGTTACGCGAGCGCGTCGAGCGCCTTTTCCACGCCGTCGAGTGTGAACGGCTTCTGCAAGATCGGCCGTCCGCGGAACTCGTCAGCGATCATGTCGTCCGCACCACCCGTCGCAAACACGAAAGGCACCTGCCGCTCAGCCAGCGCGGCAGCGATGGGCCAGCTCTTCTCGCCCCCGCGCAAATTGACGTCGAGGATCGCGCAATCGAAGCCGCCGGCTTCAATCAGCGGCATTGCCGCGTCGACACAGTCGGCGGTTCCAGCACATTGCCGGTCCAGCACATCGAGAAAATCCTCGAGCATCATGGCGATAAGCGGCTCATCCTCGACGAGCAGGACACGGTTGGTCATGTGGCGCCCTTAGAAGGAACGGATCGATACCGCAACGGCCGCTCGTTCAGCCAATCGGTGTCTTACTCCGGCTGGCCAAGCGCGTCGCGCGCCGCCTCTGCCAATTGCTGAACGGAGAAAGGCTTTGGGATGAAAGCCACATTCTCAAGGTCGATGGAGCGGCGCAATTGCGCCTCTGCATAGCCGGACATGAACAAGATCGGCAGGTCCGGGTAGCGCAGGCGAATCCGGCGCGCCATGGTCGGGCCGTCCATTGCTGGCATCACGACATCACTGACCAACAAATCGGGTCGCGGATGTTTCTCAATCAGCTCCAGGGCAAGTTCGCCGTTCTCAGCCGTGAGTACGGTATAGCCCTGCCTCGTAAGCGCGCGCTCCGCGACCGCGCGCACCATGTCCTCGTCTTCGACCAGCAGCACCGTTCCGGTTCCCCAAACCTCGACCGGGCGCTTTCTCGCCACCGTGCCTCGCGGCGCGACCACTTCGCCCGTCGCGTGGACGGGAAGGTAGATGGTGAACGTCGCCCCAATCCCCGGCTTCGAGTCCGCGAAGATGTACCCGCCTGACTGTTTCACAATGCCGTATACCGTCGAGAGACCAAGGCCAGTGCCCTTGCCCACCTCCTTCGTGGTGAAGAACGGCTCAAAGATCTTGGGCAGGATTTCCAAGGGAATACCGGACCCTGTGTCCGATATTTCAAGCGCCGTGTACTCTCCGACCGGCATGATATCAGGCCCCCGGCGGCGTATTTCACCCAGCGTTGCCGGGCGGGTCTGGATGGTCAATTTCCCGCCACCATGCGGGTGTTTGGCCAGCATGGCGTCGCGGGCGTTGACCGCCAGGTTGACCACAACTTGCTCTAATTGACCGGGATCGGCGCGCACGGGCCCCAGATCCCGCCCATGCCGAACCTCAAGCGTCACGGTTTCACCCAGCAATCGCTTCAGCAGGTTCGACACCTCAGACACGACATCGGGCAATTGGAGGATTTGCGGACGCAAGGTCTGTTGACGGGAGAATGCCAGAAGCTGCCGGGTCAGCCCCGCCGCGCGGTTCGAATTGTTTCGGATTTGCTGGATGTCGTCATAGTCGCTGTCGCCCGGTGAGTGACGCATCAGCATCAGGTCACAATGGCCGATGATCGCCGTGAGAATATTGTTGAAATCGTGCGCCACGCCTCCGGCAAGCTGCCCCACCGCTTGCATCTTGGTTGCTTGCGCTACCTCGCGCTTCAGCCGCGTTTCCTCGCCATTGTCCTTAAGGCTCAGCACGACAGACGCATCTCCCAGCCCGCGCGCGCCGGCGATCGACAGCACCACCGGCTCATCCGGAAGGTCGCGAAGCCGCACCGCCATGTCCGTCACGTGCGCCGCTCCGCCTCCTGCGAATCGCCGCACAGCGTCAGCCACGGCGGCCTTGTCCTCGCGAACGACAAGGTCGCCGGGGTAAAGCGGCGGCGCTGCACGATCGATGGACGCTGCACGAACAAAAGCGTCGTTCATCTCGATGAACCGCCCATCACGATCAACCAACGCAATCCCTAGCGGCATCAGTTGCACCAGAGTTCGTATATGCGTCGCCGCGCCATTGCCGTAGCTGACTGGCGTCTCGTCTTCGTCCAGCAGGGCGACCAGGATCGGGGCGCCCTCCACGTCGGCGAACGGCACTTGCACTAGTCGCAGTGGATTGCCCTCGCCTCCCTCCCGTTCGAAACGGATCAGGCCCCGGCTGTCCGTCGCCAGAAAACGTGCGAAATCAGCGCCTTCGACCGGCGCTTCGGCGTAGCCCATCGCGCGGGTGCGCAGCACAGGATCGGCGGCAAGAACGCGTCCGTCCGGCGTCAGCAACGCTGCCATGATGCCCGAGCCCGCGAGTCTCTTGCCAAGCGCGCCCGACAGCGCCTCTGCCAAAGCGCGGCTGCCGTCCGCCTCTATCGCCGAGGCAGCGCGCCATACCAATAGGTCCTGGTGCTGCCCCATTCTCGACACGTCGATGGCGATGGCGCGCCCCGCCACCTCGGCATGCTCGACCCGCGCGCGTCCGTCACGCCAGGCGCTGCGCCCTGCGGCCGCCAGAGCGCCGACGCCCGCCTCCCCGATCGGCAGGCTCGGCGGCGTCGGGAGCCCGGAAAACATCTGCTCGAACCGCTCGTTTGCGCAGACGAGCTGGCCGGCACGATCGGTGATCGCGATCGCATCCGGGCTTTCTTCCGCCAGCGCACGGACGAGCTGCCAGTCGATGGCGGGAACGGGCGGCGGTGCGATGGGCGCCAGCACCCGCCACGCAACCGTTGCACCGCCAATCACGATCCCCGCGGCCAGAAAGCCGATCGCCACGACGGGGTCGCCGAGCAGCCAAAGGATGAGAACCGCCGCGACCAGGCCCGCACCGATCGCAACTCCGAGCGCCCCTTCCGTGGTGAGGTGGTAAGCACGGATGGTGGGTAGCGTCGCCATTCAACGGTCCTCTGTCCGTGCCGCACCGCCGTCAAGCTCGGAGCGGCACGGATGCGATCACCAGATGCGAACGCGCTGTTCCTTCGAGAGATACAGCTTCTGTCCAGCACGGGCGCCGAATGCATCATACCATGTGTCAACGTTCCGGACGATGTTGGTCCGCTGCATCCCGGGCGCGTGCGGATCGGACAACAGCAGCTGCCGCAGGATCGGCTCGCGATATTTGGTGCGCCACACCTGCCCGTAACCGAGGTAGAAGCGCTGCTGGCCCGTGGTACCATCGATCACGGGCGCCTTCTTGCCGGCCAACGACAGTTGATACGCATCGTAGGACACGATGAGGCCAGCGAGGTCGGCGATGTTCTCGCCAAGCGTCAGCGCGCCTTGCACATGCTGTCCCGGCAGCGGCTCATAGGCATCATATTGGGCAACGAGACTGTCGGTAAACGTCTTGAAACGAGCGACATCCTGGTCGGTCCACCAGTCGGCCAGCTTTCCGGTGGGATCATATTTGCGGCCCTGATCATCGAAATGATGGCTGATTTCGTGGCCAATCACGACGCCGATCGCACCATAATTCACCGCCGGGTCAGCCTTGGGATCGAAAAACGGCGGCTGCAGGATCGCGGCAGGGAACACGATCTCGTTCATGGTCGGGTTCGCATAAGCGTTGATCGTCATCGGCGTCATGAACCACTCACCGCGATCGATCGGCTGGCCGATCTTGTTGAGATTACGCTGAAACTCGAACTCGTTTGCGCGTGCGACATTGCCGACCAAATCGTCGCGCCGGATTTCCAGCGCCGAATAATCGCGCCACTTGTCCGGGTAGCCGATCTTCGGGGTAAAGGCCGCGAGCTTCGCGAGCGCCTTCTGCTTCGTCTCAGGAGCCATCCACTCCAGCTTCTTCAGCCGCTCGCCCATGGCGGCGATGATGTTGCGCACGAGCGCGTCGACCGCTGCCTTGGATTCAGGCGGAAAATAGCGGGCGACATAGGCTTGCCCCAGATCTTCGCCCAGGTGATTGCTGACGAGATCCACGCCGCGCTTCCACCGCGCCTGCTGCTCCGGCGCCCCCGTCAGTTCGGTGCCGTAGAAAGCGAAACGGGTGTCCTCGAAGTCCTTCGACAGGTAGCGCGCGTAGGTTGAAAGGGTGCGCAACAGCAGGTGATCCTTCAACACCTGCAGCGGCGCCTCGGCCCACGCCTTTGCCTCGCCAGTGAACGCCGTCGGCTGTGCCACGATCAGAGGCGCATTAGTCGGAATACCGGCAGCCTGGAAGTAGCCGGTCCAGTCATATCCCGGTGCACGGGTAGCAAGCTCCGACAAAGTCATCTTGTTATAGACCTTGTCCGCGTCGCGGCTGTCGACACGGGTCCAGTGCGCCTCGGCAAGCGCATGCTCCAGCTGCATCACGGCCGCGGCGCGCGCTTGCGCATTCGGCTCACCGGCAAACGTGAGCATCTTGGCAAGGTACGCCTGATAAGCGGTGCGGTTCGCCGCCAGCTTGACGTCGTCCTTCAGGTGATAATCGCGATCGGGGAGCCCCAGGCCCGCTTGCCCGAACACAACGGCATAGGTCTCAGGATCCTTGTCATCCTGATTGACGTACATTCCGAAGAACGATTCAACGCCGCGGCGCTGCAAGCGTCCTGCTTCTGCCGCTAGTGCCTCCTTGCTCGGCGCCGCCTTGATTGCGGCGATCCACGGCTTTACCGGCCCGACGCCCTTCGCATTCACCGCCGCTTCGTCGAGGAAGCTCGCGTAGAAATCACCAGATTTGCTGCCGGTCTTGCGCATCTGCTCATCCAGGAGCGTGCGGGTCTGTTCGCGTGAAAGGTCCTGCAGGCGGTGGAACATTCCGTACGTGGAGCGGTCCGCTGGGATCTGCGTAGTCTTGTCCCACGTGCCGTTGGCATAATCGTAGAAATCGTCGCCTGGCGGCACGCTGGTGTTCCGGCCCGCCATGTCGAACCCGAAAGTCCCGAGTTCCGGGCGGTTACCGCCGGTCGCCGGGGCTGCTGCGCCGGCCGTCTTGGCCGCAGCCGCCTTTTGGGCTTTGGGAGCGGCGGTTTGTGCAATCGCCGCCGCAGCCGTGGCTGAAAGGATCGCAGCGAGGAGGAACGACGGACGCATGGAATTGGCCTTCGGGTAAGTGAAGGCACGTGTTGTATCTCGTTAAGACGCCTCGTCAATGTGGTGACGCACGTGACGATGTCGCCACTTGCGCGCGATCCACAGCCTCCAGCCGAGTGCCGACAGGCCGTATCCCGTGAGCGACAAAGTCGCGGTAACGATCAGCAGTCCCAATGCGGTCGCCGGGGCGGCATCCGACATCAGCCACTGCATCCACCCGGATTGTGCAGCGTCTTGGGCAGCCTTGCTCATCGGATCGCCCGGGAGCGCGCGATCAAGGTGCAGCGCCCATTTGCCGATCCAATACGCCAGCACCCACAAAGGCGGCGTGGTGACCGGGTTGGTGATGAACGTTGTCAGCGCCGCGGCCGGAATATTGGCGCGCGACGGTAGCGCCAGCATGGCCGAAAAGGGGATCTGCGCGACCGGGAACAGGATCCCCGTCACCATGCCAAGCGCCACCCCGCGCGGCACGGAGCGCCGGGTAAAGCGCCACAGTTCGGGTGCCAGCACCCGATGAGCAAACGGCCGCAGCAAGCGGCTTTTTTCCAGTGATTCGCGGGTGGGCAAGTTGCGATGGCACCACGCGGCGGCGCGCTGCCACACGGTCAGCGCACGCGCGGTCATCAGCCGCGCTCACGCATTAAGCGACCGGCCTCACGCTTCCAGTCGCGCTCCTTGATGGCGTCACGCTTGTCGTGCGCTTTTCTGCCCTTCGCCAACGCCAACTCCACCTTCGCCCGGCCCTGACTGTTGAAGTAAATCATCAGCGGCACGAGCGTCATGCCCTCGCGCGCAACGGCACCATGAAGTTTTCTAACTTCCCGCTCATGAAGCAGGAGTTTACGCGGCCGCTTGGGCTCATGGTTGAAGCGGTTGCCGTGGCTGAATTCGGGAACGTTCGAATTGATGAGCCAGACCCCGCCTTCGCTCACCTCGGCATAGCTTTCGGCGATTGAGCCTTCGCCGAAACGCAGGCTCTTCACCTCCGTGCCGGTCAGCACGATCCCGGCCTCGTAGGTGGTGTCGATCGAATAATCGAACCGCGCGCGGCGGTTCTCGGCGACGATCTTCTTCTTGTCGAAGGTGGCGGGCTTGGGACGTGGCATGGACGGCGCGATGTAGGGCGTCCGGCGCCCCGTGGGAAGGCGGCGCGTTCAGCGCTTTGTGGGACCGATCGGAACGCGCAGGCGGATTATCGCTCGATTGACTGGCGCGCTTTACGCATCAGCGCCGCGGTTGGCCTTCACCGCCACGTTGCCGAGCCCACCTATGGCAGTTTCGGCCTTGGGCGGCGTACGCTCGGCCGTGAACCGATCAGGTAGCAGCTTCAAACGAAACTGATCATCAGGCCGAGCGCACACCACGATTTCCTCGCCCGGCTGCGCCGCCGGGCACGGGCGCTCCACGGGGATCGGCTTGGCGGGTGACGGCGGCCCCGCGACCGATTGCAACGCGAGCATCATCCACGCCGGCACGCCGCTCTCCCGTAATCCGAACGAACCCTGCGCAGGGATTGCGGCCGAAATGAGAAGCCGGGAGATGTGGTCGCGGGCTGAGGTGTTACAGCAGCCCTGCCCGCTCCAGCCCTGCATCCACGGCAGCACGGCTGGCCTCGCTCGGCCAGGTCATCGGCAGCCGGAGCCCGCCCGGGAAACTTGGGCAAACCTTCGTCATGGCGTATTTCACTGGACCCGGTGAGGCGTCGGTGAACAAGGATGTGTGCAGTGCGAACAAGCGGTCGTGGAGCGCCAACGCCTCCGGCCCGGTCCCTGCCGCCTGGAAGTCGGCGCACAGCCGCGGCGCGACATTCGCGGTTACCGAGATGCAACCGACCCCGCCCACCGCGTTGAAGGCAAGCGCGAGATCGTCGTTGCCGGACAATTGGCAGAAGCTGTCGCCCAGCGCCGCGCGATGCTGCGATACCCGCTGAAGCACGCCGGTTGCGTCTTTCACGCCCACGAACACCTTGGGAAACGCTTCAACGATGCGAATCAGCGTTTCAGGCTGAATGTCGGTCACGGTGCGACCCGGCACATTGTAGAGCACGATCGGTAGCGGCGAGCTGGGCGCAAGCGCCGCGAAATGCTGGAAGATGCCGTCCTGGGAGGGGCGGTTGTAATAAGGCGGCACCATCAGCGCGGCGTCTGCACCGGACTCCTTCGCGGCGGCGATATTGGCGGCCGCCACGCGCGTGTCGTTGGAGCCGGCGCCGGCAATCACGGGAACACGGCCGTGCGCCTGATCGACGCAGACCTTCACGATGGCGAAATGCTCCTCTTTTGCCAGCGTCGCTGCTTCGCCGGTCGTCCCACATGGCACGAGCGCCGAGGAACCCTCGCTGATCTGCCATTCGATCAGCTCGCGATAGGCGGTCTCGACGAACCGGCCGTCGGCGTCGAACGGCGTGACGAGCGCCGGAATCGATCCGGAAAACATGCGATGCTCCTGAAACGGGATGTGGTGCGTTGGGTCGTTCAGGACAGATACGGGTAGCCCGGCTATTCTGTCCACAATGGTGACGGGTTTGAGGGCAGGGGCATTGATCGCACTGGCATTAGGTTTGGGAGCGGCGCTGTTCGTCGTTCAGGACGAGGCTGCGCGCACGCGGGCAGCCAATGTGATGGCACAGGGGCAGCCTGCCGCCGGGCCGCAGGCAAACAGCAACGCGAATCTGACCGCGGCGCTTGCGCAATGGCGGGCGCTGCAGCAGACCGACTCGCTCCCCTTTGATAGCTACGCCGGCTTCCTGATGGCGCATCCAGGATGGCCGAACGAGGTCGCCAATCGCCGCGCGGCGGAACGACAGGCGAGCAATGGCTATGCCGCGCCGACCACGGTGGTCGCCTTTTTCCGGCGCTTTCCCCCGCTCACCGCCGCTGGCGGAGTGGCGCGGGCGAAGGCGCTGCAGGCCACCGGTGCGACGGCGGAAGCCTATGAGGCTGCACGCAACGCCTGGCGACGCGGCGCGCTGACACCCACGGACGAATCGACGATCCTCACGAGCTTCGCAGGGGCGCTGCGCCCCGACGATCACGACGCGCGGATGGACGCGCTGTTGTGGCAGGGATCGACCAGCGCTGCCGCACGCCAGATCGCGTTCACCTCTCCTGCCCGCCGGCCGCTGTTCGAAGCACGTCTCGCTTTCCGCACGGGAGCGCAGGCCGCATCCTCGCTGGCAGCCGCAAACGATGCGGCCGGCGCGTTCGACGCCGGCTACATCGCCGACAAGGCAAGCTGGCTGCGCGCGAGCGGCGCGAGCGCACGATCCTGGCTGGCGCGCACCCGCACGGCTGGCCTCGCCCGGCCCGGCAATGTGGAAAAATTCTACGAAACGCTGCTGACGAACGCCCGGGCTGCCGCAGCGGACGGCCAACATCAGCTGGCCTATGACATCGCGCGGCAGGTGGATGACGCTTATCCCGCCGGGACCGACGTGTCGAAAAAGCCGTATGGCGAGCGCGACGATTACACCAGCCTCGTCTGGCTGGCGGGGCAGACCGCATTGAAGCAGCTGAACCGCCCCGCTGATGCGATGACGATGTTTGATCGCTATGGCCGGGGAAGCCAATCGCCGCAAACGCGCGCCAAGGGCTTCTACTGGGCGGGACGTGCGGCCGAGGCGGCGGGGCGTCAAGCGGACGCAAGCGCCTTCTTCAATCGGGCTGCGGGATATCGAGACGTCTTCTACGGACAATTGTCGCTGGAGCATCTGCGACGGCCCCTGACTGCGCCGCGCGAAGTGGCCGCGCCGGCGATCGATCCGGCCGCCCGGCAGGCTTTCTTCGGCCGCGAAACGGTGCGCGCCGCGCAGTTTTTGGGTTCGATTGGCCAGTATCAGGATCAGACCGCCTTTGTGCGAACGATCGCCGCCAATATCGAGGGCGATACTGATCACTTCCTCGCTGAGGAGCTATCGCGTTCGCTTCAGCGCCCCGATCTTGCCGTGATCGTCGGGCGCATGGCGATGCAGAACGACCAGACCGAATATAGCGCCATCGCATTCCCGACGGTGTCGGTTCCGCCCGGCTATGAAAATCAGTGGACGATGATTCACGCGATCGCGCGTCAGGAGAGCCAGTTCGACCGCGCCGCAATCTCGTCGGCGGGAGCGCGCGGCTTGATGCAGTTGATGCCCGGCACCGCGCGCGAACAGGCGGGAAAGATGGGGCTTCCCTACGACGCCGGCCGGCTGCTGACGGACACCGGCTACAACACGCAGCTCGGCTCCAGCTATTTCCAGCGGATCTTCGGTAGCTACGGCAGCTACCCGCTGGCTGTTGCCGCCTATAACGCGGGGCCGGGCAACGTGAACAAATGGCTGCGTGCCAACGGCGATCCGCGCACCGGCGCGATCGACATGGTCGATTGGATCGAGGCGATCCCGTACACGGAAACGCGCAACTACGTGCAGCGCGTGCTGGAAAATGCGGTCGTCTATGACCTGATGAACCCGCCGCGTGCGAAGAGCCGCGGGCCGGCGAACCTTAGCTGGTATCTGGGCCGCAATCGCACCGGCTGATTGAGCCGCGACCTTTCCGTTCAGCGTGACGGGAAGGTCGCGGACCGGTTGCGGTTCGATTAAGGGACGCGGGATGGATCGCCCGAACTACATCACACCCGCCGGCTATGCCGCGCTGCGCAGCGAATATGATCAGCTTTTTGCAACAGAGCGCCCGGCGTTGGTGGAAACCATCGCTTGGGCGGCGGGAAACGGCGATCGGTCCGAGAACGGCGACTATATCTATGGTCGCAAGCGGCTGCGCGAGATCGACCGGCGGCTGGGGTTCCTGTCGCGCCGAATGAAGGCGGCAAAGGTGGTCGACCCGGCACAGGCGCCGGACCGCACCCGCGTTTATTTCGGCGCCTGCGTCACCATCGCTGACGAGGACGATAATCATCGCCACCTGACGCTGGTTGGCGATGACGAGGCGGATGCGGGCAAGGGCCTGATCGGCTGGAACGCGCCGCTCGCCCGCGCGCTGCGCGGCGCTACTGTGGGGGACCTTCGGCGGGTGACCTTGCCTGTCGGCGAAAAGGAATATGAGTTGATTGAAATCACTTATCCCGCCGCCTGACGAAACTCCGCCCCTCCCCTCTCGTTCTTTGGAGCACGAAGGAGAGAAATCATGGCAGAGAACCCCCGCACCACCACCGCGCGCGACAATGACGACAAGGACGTGATCGAGGGCATGATCCCCGGCGGCGAAGCACAGACCGGCACCAGCGGCGGTGCGCTGGCACGTGATGTCGGCTCGCAAGCCGATCTGAAGCAGGTCGATGATCCCGAGGGCACCACCCGCGCCACCAAGCAGGATGACATCAACGCCGATGTGGCGCTGCCCAGCGACCGCCGCGGCAGCAACGGCTGATTGACGCCGGCGCCCCGAGCGTCGATGGCGCTCGGGCATGGCTAGCGACGATACCCCCACCCGCAACATCGCCCTGCTGATCGATGCGGACAATGCCAGTTGGCACGCAATCGACCCGGTACTGACCGTTCTTGCCGAGCTCGGGACGGTGAACATCCGCCGCGTCTACGGCAATTGGTCGAAGGCGGCGCTGAGCGGCTGGCGCGACATGACGATCAAGCATGGCATCGAGCCACAGCAGCAGTTCGACATCACCAAGGGCAAGAACGCCACCGACATGAAGATGACCATCGACGCGATGGACCTCTTGTTCCGCGGGCGCGTCGAGGGCTTCGGCATCATGTCGTCCGACAGCGATTTCATGCCGCTTGCCACGCGGCTCCGGCAGGACGGGCTCCCCGTCTATGGCTTTGGACAGGCCAAGACCCCGGAAGGCTTCAAGCGCGCCTGCACCCGTTTCATCGATGTCGACAAGCTGATGGCCGCGGAAGAGGATGATGCAAGACCGACGCGGCCCTTGCCTGCGCCAAAGGAAACGCAGCCGGCATCGGTGCCGCCGCCTAGCAGCAAAGAGCCGGCCGCGCCGGCCCAGCCCGCGCCATCTCCCCAGCCCGACCCAGCCATGCCGACCGGCACAGCGCCGATCGACGAGGAATTGGTGAAGCTGCTGATCGATGCCTATTCCGCGGTGAAGCGCGACGAGAAAGGCTTCGTCAGCCTTTCGGCGATGGGGCAGCTCGCCGCCAACCGATCAAGCTTCGACGTGCGCAATTACGGCTACAAGCGCTTGTCGGACCTGATCGCCGCCGTTCCCAATTTCCAGACCGAGCGGCGCGATGATGGCCGCGTGTTCGTGCGTAGGGTGCGTTGATATGACAAAGATTGCCTATTTCCTCCCGCTCCTCGCGATCGCGGCTGCCGAGCCGCCCAAGACCGATCCGGCCAAGCTATCCGAGATGACAAGGGAACTGGCGTCGGACGCGTTCGGCGGCCGCGCGCCGGGAACCGAGGGCGAGAAGAAGACGATCGACTGGTCGATCGCCCGGTTCAAGGCACTGGGGCTGGAGCCTGGCGGGCCGGACGGTGCCTGGACGCAGAAGGTGCCGCTCATCCACTCCCGCCTGGGCGACGGGCCGGTGAGCTTCGGCGCGACCAGCCTGGTTCAGGGCAAGGAGGTCGCGCTCACCACCGTGCGGCCCGACGCCGCCGTCGCGATCGAGAACGCGCCGCTCGTGTTCGTCGGCTACGGCGTAAGCGCGCCGGAAGCCAAGTGGGACGACTTCAAGGGCATGGACCTGAAGGGCAAGGTCGCCGTCTTCCTGGTCAACGATCCCGATTTCGAAGCACCGGAGGGCGTCGACGCGAAGGGGCGCTTTGGCGACAAGCGCATGACCTATTACGGCCGCTGGACGTACAAATATGAGGAAGCGGCGCGACGCGGCGCGATCGGCGCGTTGATCGTCCATGACACGGCGGGCGCCGGCTATCCCTGGTCCACCGCCAATGCTTCGAACGGCGAGAACTACGACATTGTCCGTGGCCCTGAGGATCAGCGCATCGCCCTACAGGGCTGGCTTTCCGGCGAGGCGGCAACCCGCGTCTTCGCCGCCGAAGGGCTGGATCTCGCAGCTTTGCGTACAAAGGCGCGCTCCGCCGCCTTCCGCCCGGTGACGATGAAGGCGCGCTTCACCGCAAAGCTCCCCGTAACGGTCGAGCGGATCGAAAGCGCCAATGTCATCGCCAAGATCCCCGGCCGGGTGAAGTCAGACGAGACGGTCCAGTTCGCTGCGCACTGGGATGCCTATGGCGAAGGCCCACCCGATGCGCAGGGCCGCACCATCCGCCCAGGCGCGAACGACGATGCACTCGGCGTCGCGGGCGTGATGGAACTCGCCCGGCTGTTCAAGGCCGGGCCGGCGCCCGACCGCACGCTCGTGTTCGCCCTGTGGACGGCGGAGGAGCGCGGCCTGCTCGGTTCGGAATGGTATGCCACCCGCCCGACCGCGCCGTTGGAGAAAACGGTCGCCAATCTGACGCTCGACATCCTGCAAACCGCGGGCGAGGCGAAGGACGTGATCCTCGTCGGCGCCGGCCAGTCCTCGCTGGAGGATCTGCTGACCGAGGCAGCGCGCGCGCAGAACCGCGTCGTCACGCCGGAAGAGGCCAGCGAACGCGGGCTCTTCTATCGTGCAGACCATTTCTCGGTCGTGCGCCGCGGCGTGCCCGCGCTGCAGCTAATGGCGCTCGGCGGCGCCAGTGACATGCGCGTCGGTGGGCGCGCAGCGGGGCAGAGGTGGCTCGACAGCTATATGGCCTGCTACCACAAGACGTGCGACGCCTGGGCGCCCGATTGGAACTTCACTGGCGCCGCGCAGGACGTCGACTTGTTCCACGCCATGGGCCAGCGGCTCTCGAAGGCGGGTGTCTGGCCCGAATGGCGCCCCGCGTCCGAGTTCCGCGCGATCCGCGCCGAGAGCGCCGATCAGCGTCAATAACGAAAAGGCCCGCCGCGGCATCAGCCGGGCGGGCCTTTTGAACCACCTTCACCCCCGGCTGAGCGGGTGACGATCAACCCCGATCAGCGCGTCAGCTTCTTGTAGGCAAGCCGCGTCGGACGGTCGGCCGCGTCGCCCATGCGGCGGCGCTTGTCTTCCTCATAAGCCTCGAAGTTGCCTTCGAACCATTCGACGTGGCTGTCGCCCTCGAATGCCAGGATGTGCGTGCACAGGCGATCGAGGAAGAAGCGATCGTGGCTGATCACCACCGCGCAGCCCGCAAAGGTTTCCAGCGCCTCTTCCAGCGCGCGCAGCGTTTCCACGTCAAGGTCGTTGGTCGGCTCATCGAGCAGCAGGACGTTGCCGCCCTCCTTCAGCATCTTGGCCATGTGCACGCGGTTGCGCTCACCACCCGAAAGCTGACCGACCTTCTTCTGCTGGTCCGGCCCGCGGAAGTTGAACGCGCCGACATAAGCGCGCGTCCCCATCTCCTGCTTGCCGAAACGGAAGATTTCGAGCTCGTCGGAGATTTCCTGCCAGACGTTCTTGTTCGGATCGAGCTGATCGCGGCTCTGGTCGACATAGCCGAGCTTCACCGTGGAGCCGACTTCGATCGTGCCGGCGTCCGGCTTTTCCTGGCCGGTGATCAGCTTAAACAGCGTCGACTTACCCGCGCCGTTCGGCCCGATGACGCCGACGATGCCACCCGGCGGCAGCGTGAAATCGAGGTTCTCGAACAGCAATTTGTCGCCATAGGACTTGGTTAGCCCCTTAGCCTCGATCACCTTGCCACCGAGCCGCTCGGGCAGCTGGATCAGGATCGCGGCCTTGCTGGCGACGCGGCTTTCCTGCTTCTCCATCAGCTCGTCGAATGCACGAATACGCGCCTTTGACTTGGTCTGGCGCGCCTTGGGCGTCTGCCGCATCCAGGCGAGCTCGTCGGCGATCGCCTTCTGCTTGCCCTGCTCCTCGCGCTCTTCCTGCTCGAGGCGCTTGGCCTTTTTCTCGAGATAGCCGGAGTAGTTGGACTCGTAGGTGTAATAGCGGCCGCGATCGAGCTCGAGGACCCAGTTCACGACATTGTCGAGGAAGTAGCGATCGTGCGTCACGAGGATGACGTTGCCGGTATATTCCTTGAGGAAGTTCTCCAGCCAGCTGACGCTTTCGGCGTCCAAGTGGTTGGTCGGTTCGTCGAGCAGCAGGATGTCCGGCTTTTCCAGCAGCAGCCGGACGAGCGCCACGCGGCGCTTCTCACCACCCGACAGGTTGGTCACCGGGCTGTCGGACGGCGGGCAGCGCATCGCTTCCATCGCCTGCTCCAGCTGCGAATCGAGGCTCCAGCCGTCGGCTGCGTCGATCTTCGCCTGAAGCTCGCCCATCTCCTCCATCAGCGCGTCGAAGTCGGTATCGTCCTGCGGATCGCCCATCTCCGCGGAGATCGCGTTGAACCGATCAACCATTGCCGCGATCGGCCCGGCGCCCAGACGCACGTTCTCGATCACCGTCTTGTCGGGATCGAGCTGCGGCTCCTGCGGCAGGTAGCCGACCTTGATCCCCTCGGCGGCCCAGGCCTCGCCCTGATACTCGGTATCGATCCCGCCCATGATCTTCATGAGCGTCGACTTGCCCGAGCCGTTCGGGCCGATGATCGCGATCTTCGCGCCGGGGATGAACTGCAGGCTGATGTTGTTCAGCACGGGCTTGTTGGCGCCCGGGAAGGTCTTGGTCAGACCCTTCATGACGTAGGTATACTGGACGGCCATGGGTCGCCTGCTGCTCCGTGAACTGGAATTGCTGGGATTTGTCGCCGCGCATGTAATGATGCGGCAGGCCGTTGGCAAACTTCCCGCGCCGACTTACGCGGAAGGAATGAACACTCGCGTTGCGCTCGCCGCCCTTCTCCTCGCCACGTCAGCTTCCGCGCTGGCGCAGCGCCCCGCCCCACCGGCACCCACGCCGGTCGACCGGCGCGTCGCCGCGCTGCGCGACGCGGCACTGAAGGACGACGTGGCCTATGACATCGTCGAGGGCATGACGACTGAGGTCGGCCAGCGGCTTGCCGGGACGGAAGCCGAGGCCCGCGCGCGCACCTGGAGCGCAGCGAAGCTGAAGGCGCTGGGCTTCAAGAACGTCCGCATCGAAACATACCGCATGCCTGTCTGGGTGCGTGGAGAGGAGCGGGCCGAGATCATGATGCCCGTACCGCACAAATTGCATCTGGCCGCGCTCGGCAACTCGGGTGCCACTCCCGCCGCTGGCATTGAGGCAGAAGTGGTTATCTTCCCGACCTATGACGATCTGGCCGCGGCGCCCGACGGCAGCCTTGCGGGCAAGATCGCTTATGTCGGCAATGCGATGATGAAAACGCAGGATGGCTCCAGCTATGGTCAGGCCGGCGTTGCCCGCTTCGCCGGCCCCGCGCTCGCCGCCAAGAAGGGCGCAGCCGCGATCGTTATCCGCTCGATCGGCACCGATACGCATCGCTTGCCCCATACCGGCACCACATATTTTCCTGAGGGCGGGGCGATCCCGGCTGCCGCCTTGTCTGTGCCGGATGCGAAGCTGATCGAGGCGCTGGCGAAGCGCGGCAGGCCGATCCGCATGAAGCTGCTGCTGACCCCGCGGCAAGTCGGCGAACAGGAATCCGGCAACGTGATCGCCGAAGTGCCGGGCACTGATCCGAACGCCGGCATTGTCCTCGTCGGCGGGCACCTCGATAGCTGGGACCTGGCGACCGGCGCGATCGATGACGCGAGCGGTGTTGCCATCACCGCAGCGGCGGCCAAGCGGATCCTGGACAGCGGCAAGCGCACGCGCCGCACCATCCGCGTCGTTTGGTTCGGTGCGGAAGAAGTCGGCGGCTTTGGCGGACGCGATTATGCGCTCAGGCACGGCAAGGAGCGCCACGTGCTTGCCGCGGAAAGCGATTTCGGCGCCGACAAGGTGTGGCGCGTCGGCATGACCCTGCCGGAAACGGCCAAGCCGATGGGCGATCGCCTCGCCGCGGCGCTGGCGCCGCTCGGGATCGTGCGCGGCAGCGGGCCGGGCGGCAGCGGTGCTGACATCGGCCCCACGGTGGCGCTTGGCGTGGCGGGCGTGGACCTCAACCAGTCGGGTCTCGACTATTTCGACACCCACCATACGCCGGACGATACCCTTGACCGGATCGATCCGGAGAACCTGCGCCAGAACGTCGCCGCATGGACGACGATGCTGGCGATTGTCGCCGATGCGCCGGAGGAGATCGGCCCAGTCGAGCGGCAAAAACGCTAGATCAGTTCGTCGCGAACCTTGCTGCCAGATGAATTTGGCATTGACCCACCAGATTGGTGCGGTATTTGCCGGGGCTCGCGACGGCAAACGGGTCGGCCGCGAAACGAATTAATGCTTGGGAGCATTCGAATGAAGAAGATCGTTCTGATCGCTGCCGCCGCCGGCCTGATGTCCGTGGCTGCTTGCTCGAAGTCGCCGGAGGCCGCCGCGGTCGAGAACAACGCGGACATGATGGCCGACAACATGGAAATGATGGCGGACAACCTCGAGGACATGGCTGACAACTCGGCAAACGCCGTTGCTGCCGAAGGTCTCGAGAACGCTTCCGACAACATGGAAGCGGCTGCGGACAACGTTCGCGATGCTGCCGACGAGCGCGTCGACAACATGCGCTAAGAGGCTGCGGGCCGCCTAGGCCTGTAGTTCTTGCGTTAGGAAAGGCGTCTCTGCGCACGCAGGGGCGCCTTTACTGTTGCTGCACCTGGAAAATGCAGGATGGGGCATTGCCGCCGCCCCCGACTGTGCTTAGGCAGGGGCCACGCGGAGGGCCTGTAGCTCAACGGTTAGAGCTGGCCGCTCATAACGGCTAGGTTGCGGGTTCGAGTCCTGCCGGGCCCACCGCGTCTTCTCTTGCGCAAGGCGGCAACAACGCCTAGCGAACACAAGCGTCGGGGAGTGGCGCAGTCTGGTAGCGCGCCTGCTTTGGGAGCAGGATGTCGCAGGTTCGAATCCTGTCTCCCCGACCACTTTATCGCGAAAGCGACGGATTTCCGCCACTTTGCGTGGCCTGCTATCGTGGTCTGTAACACGGACCGACTACACGATGGTAGGACACGCCGAAAGGCGAAGGCCCTTGGCCCATATCCCCCATACCCGTCGAACGAATGGCCGCTACGTATTCCAGCGCCGCGTCCATTTCCGAAATCTTATCTCGAAACCTGTACCGCTCGCGCTGGGTACCGCCGACCCGAAGGTCGCGCGCACCCGCGCGGCGATCCTGTCGGCGCGCTTCGTGCGGGTAAAGTCGAGCGTGGATGCGATGCTGGAAGACGGACGACGCCTGACTGGACCCGAGATCGAGGCCCTGTTTCGCGCCGCGCTCGAAGCCGAACTCGCGTCCTACGTCCATAGTGCGTATGAAAATGCGTCCTGGTCATCGTCCGTGCCCGAAGTGGCGGCTCAGGAAGCCGAAGCCTACCGGATTATCCGCCGCCCCGACCGTCATCTTGGCCTGACCGAGCAGGACCGCGCCGAACTAGTGGCGCGCGGGCTTGGTGCCGACATCCCGGCAATCGAGGACTACGCGCAGCAGATCCGCGATCTGCTGACCGACGACGTGGTCGCGAAGCGCCTTGAGGCGATCGGTGCACCTGTTCACGCGGAAACCATTGCGGTCGCCCGAACACATCTGATCCGCGCTGCGGCAAGCGCCAGCACGCGTATCCAGCGGATCTTCGACGACGACATCATGGACGCGGCCGATCCCATCGCTGCGCTGATGGCGGACCTCGGTCCGCCCCCGATGCCCAAGCTGACTGCCACCGATCCGGTGGTTGTGCCGATCACGCCGCCGATCGACAGCCAGTTTCAGGTCTATGACCCCCGTCCGTTCAGCGCGGCAATCGACGACATACTGACCGACCTTAAAACGGACGGCATCTGGCGCGGCGACCTCAGGCAGCAGCGCCGGATCATGGAAACATTCGCCTGGGTCACCGGCGACAAGCCGCTCGGCGCTTACACCCATCTCGACGCGGCGGCCTTCAAGAAGGGGATCCAGCAACTGCCCGCTCGCTTTTACTATGGCTCGCTGACGGCCGGCGCCATGTCTCGCCCGTTCGCAGACGTGATTGCGGAGCTGCCGGCGGTTGCCCCCGCTGATCGGCGCAACCCCAAGACGACCAACCGTGACCTGTCGACGATGGCAACGGTCGCCAAGCATCTGGCAACAACGTCGTGGAAGCCGCGTATGCCGGGCGCGACGGTGATGGACTTTGGTGCTGGGCGGATCGCGATCAAGGTCGATCCGAACATCGACACCCGCCCGCCTTGGACGACGGCGCATCTCGAACATCTGTTCCGCTCTCCGATCTATACTGGCGGCGGTGGCGCGCTGAAACGCTTGCGCGACGACGGGGTGCGCTGCCAGGTCTGGCACGACGCCGCCTACTTCCTGCCGCTGCTCTGGTTCTACCATCACAGCTGCCGCGAGGAGACTGCCGGGCTTGAGGTCGCCGACGTCATTACGAACCACGCCGTCCCGCATTTTCACATCCGCGACAACCTGACCCGCGGGCGTGATGGCGAAATGGCGAAATGGCAGGTGAGAAGCGTGGCGCGCGCAATCGGAAACTTCCTATCCATGCCGAACTGATCCGGCTGGGGTTTCTGGACTATGTCGAGGCGATCCGCGCCGAAGAACATGTCGCACTCTTCCCCGAGCTTTATATGAACGCGGAGAAGCGCGGCGGCGCACACTTCTACGAGCGCGCCTGGCAGCACATGGTCGATTACGTCGCGGAGCGACTGCCGCTGCCGGTCAACCCGGCCGGCAAGGGTCCGGACATCCATAGCATCAGGGCGCTAGGCAGCAGCTTTTACGAGATCGACGGCGTCAGCGAAATCATGCGCGCCGACGTCATGGGCCACGCCCGCGAGGGCACAAACGCGAAACATTACTCGAAATGTATGGCGACCGAAGGGATTGATGTCGTGCTCCCCGAGCGACGCGACTTCATCGCGCGCTACGTCCCGACGATCACCCGTGACGTCGAGCCGCATTCTATACGACTGCTGCCGCTGGAGAAGCGTTCCCGAGTCGGGGCCGGCATCACCCGCAAGCGTCGGAGTGATGCCGGGGTGACCCGGACCGGCGACGACGCCGATTGATGGGCTGTTACTCGCCGAAAAGGTCGGCGTGTGTTCCAGCCCTAACGAAGACGATGGTGCCGCCCTTTCCGGCGGCATCGTCCGCCCTGTATATCAGCAGGAAATCGCCGCCGACATGACACTCCCGGTGGGAGGACCATTCGCCCTTGAGCGGATGGTCCTTCCATTCCGGTCCGAGCGGCGCGTCGTTGGCGATGAGCAGGAGCATGACGGTCTTGAGCCGATTCATGTCGTACCGGCCCGAGCCCGACAAACGCGTCCAGTCCTTGCTGAACGCCTTCGTGTAGTCACAGGCACGGGGATGAGGAGCGCGCTTGGCCTGGACGCCCTTAGCCATCCAGCGCCCTGATCATCGCCTCGCCGTCCTCGAACCGGTCACCGCGCAAGGTGATGATAGCATCCGCCTCGAGCATCGCTTCCCGGGTGGTGGCGTTCGGCACCTTCAGTTCGAGCGGAAGCGCCTGCTCGGCAACGATGCGGTGATAGAGAAGCCGCACCGCATCCGCCGCCGACAGGCCCATCGCTGCCAACGCCGCGTTGCCCTTGGTCTTGATGTCTTCGTCTAAACGGACGTGAAGCATGGTAGAGGCCATTGCCGACTCCTGTATCTCAATTGAGATACATAGAGCGACCGTGACTGCGGTCAAGGCGGATGTGTCATGCGGTCGGGTCTTGGGGGTAGACCGAGTGACGGTTGGATGAGCTTAAGGCGTTCATCACCAACGCTGACCGGCAGCCTTATACCTCAACCAATCAGGCGTCCGTCGCTGCGACAACGGTTTCGATCAAGCTCCGCTTGCCCCGAAACGCGCAGCGACGCAGGCAACGCTCGCTCGCCATGGGGCAACTTTCGCGACGTAAAAAAACGTCGACATTTACAAGGCTTACGCTCCGCAAGGCACGGCAAACGATGTCCAGAACCGCATCAGCAAAAGAAACCGCTTGCCAAAGGTGGGGGTCCCATCCTTCTAGGCATATCGCCCGGGTGAACTCGCGGGCGGTACGGGGCGATCCTGCCCCGTGCCAGTAAATGGCAACCGAACGTACAAGCTGTACGAACGGGAAAGGTTGTACACCATGGCAAGCAACGCTGCACGCGGCCTCCCCTACGACGCCGTCAAGTCCGCCGCCGACAAACTCGTCGCCGATGGCAAGACTGTCTCCCAGATCACCTATCGCGACATTCTTGCCCAGACGGACTAAAAAAAATAGCGTCGCCGTTTAGCTGAACGTAAGGCTGGTGGCTGGACTTGAAGGCGCCGGTTCGGTGTTGCCAAGCCGCCACACAGAGCCGACGACAGCCGATCGTCGAAGATTCAGGTTGGCGAACGCAGCTTATCATCCTTCTAGCATTGGATGGACCTGCCGAACCCCATCCCCCCGCATTTGGAGCGCGGCATCCGTCGCGCGCGACAGATCGAACACGACGTAGTCGCACGCTTGGACAAGATGCGTGCAACGGCCGAACAAAGGGACGTTCAAGGCCAGCTGACCAAGGCGGCCAAGGACGCGCGCCAAGCACTCCAGAACCCCGATCTGTCGACGACCTCACTTGGCGTGGCTCTCAAGGGCATGGCCAAAGTCCGGGCCCAACTGATGGACGAGGCTGAACAAGCCGACATCGCCTTGGTTCGTGCTGCCGCCGCGTACGAGGAAGCGCAGGTCGCGCTGCAATGGCACGAAATGCGCCGCGGGTTGTTCGAGGAGCGAGCGCAGTCGACGAAATCCCGCAAGCGCGAGCTGTCGGCCGACCAGGTCAGCCCCGAGGAGATGGCCTTCCTGCTTGAAATGCGAGCGCGCGGCGTTCCCACATCTGCGTTGGATTAGGGGAACAGCCACGAACGAGATTTCATCGCGTTCTTCCTGCGCGATCTAGCGAAGCCGATCGACGAGCGGAAGCCAACCGGTGCTTGGGCACGAACCTTTAGTGAGGGGCACCTGAACATGCCGGTGCGGTCGATGTCCGACGACGAAGCTGAGGCGCTGCGCATCGTGTGGAGCCGCGGGTATGATGCTGCCGCCGAGGCGAAAGCAGCGTTGGAAGATGTGGCCGGGCGTCCCTTGGATATTAGCCCGAATTTCGCGCGCATGATCATCGGCGCGCAGGAGCACTATGACTTGGGCGAACTTCCCGGGCTGAAACAGAACGTCGAGACGGCCGAACAGCTGGCGTGGAAACAGGATGTCGCGAAGATCTTGCAGTCGCTTGGCCTCGCTGAGAATGATGTAGACCGCGCTCTCGCAATCCTCCGAGGCGTGCCGTCCGGCGCGGCTCTGGTGCCTGATTCGGTTCCGCTTGAGCAGGAACCCAGCTCAACCTCGATGTCGACTCCGGCTACCGAGACGGTAATGGCGGAGGCGCCATCGACAGTTCCCACTCCGGCGCCCACACAAGCCCCGGCACCCTTTCCGGTCCTTACACCGGAGCCGAGGCCCGCTCAGTCACCGATGCCGGCTACTGCCTCGCCGCCTGCTGCTGCACAGACAGCGCCTTCGATACTGAACGCTTATCCTGAGCCAGCAGCGACCTTGCCAACTGGAACGATCGAGCCGGTCGGCACAGCAGAGGCGCAGGAGCGGACCGGGTCGACTGCGATCATATCGACGTTGATCTTCGACACAGCGCCGCCTGCGGCATCGCCAAGGATCATTGGGTCAGAGTCGCTTGTGACGCCGCCGTTGGATGCTTTCCCTGTAGCCAAGCCGGTGGAGACACCCGTTCCAGCGCCGGCTAGGGGCACCGCGACATCGCAAATTATGAGTACATCAGCTGATCAAGCCTACCTACGCATCGCTGAACAGGAGGGAAAATCAGCACGCAGGACGTTGCTGGCGCTGGTTGGTTTGCCTTCCGATGTGACGGACGAGGCGCGCATATGTCAGAGCGTGTTCGAGGCCCATCAGAATAAGGTAAGTGGCAGATACGTACTTCAGCTACACTCGGCCGCCTCAACACGGCAAGCTGTCGTTTTCCTTGATCGGCTTGAAAGCGTGCATTCACGTAAGGTTTACGAACGTCTTCGGTCAGATGGAGCTTACCGGGCAAAACTACGAAGCGAGAATCACGTTGTCCCGGAGCCCGATGACCCCGACGTCACGTAAAGACCAGAACTACCGCTTAAGGATATCTCGGCCCTTTCGGATAACCGAGTTTGACTAAGTCCGGCGCCAGCCGAATCTCTAGGTCCATCGCCGCTTCCCAGAGGGTGAAGCCGTGCTCCCCAATCTCCGAAATGTCGATGATGATACGTTCGTCGAGATTAGGGAGTCCGGTACTCACAACCTCTCCCAGTCTACGTCCAGCCGCAGCGGCCATGATCCCCTCCGGCAACGAGCCGTTCAAGGCGAGCATCGTACCGTCATACTGAGCACTGCCGACGGGCACCCAAGTTCAGATCACCGGATGTCCTATCCCCTCCTGCCGCACAAAGATCGGACGATCGTTAAACCTGACCCCGATCATAAATTTAGGAAGTTCGTCTCCGACAGGACGGTCATCATCATCGAATTTTAGGAGCGTGCCCGCCCGCCGCACGTCGATGTTTTTCGCGTCGAGCATTGCCAGCAAAGTCCTGCCGATCATCAACTCGCCGGATGGGAGGTCGATGGGTCGTCCGTCGCATACCAGTCCTAGCGCCCCGGCGATCATCCACCGGTTTTGTTGGATCGCAATTGTTGGACCGATCAGCTCTCTTACAATCGGCAGTGCCGCATCCTCCTCCGCCGTCAGGTCTTCGTATTCAAATCCAGTCGCGCGCTCTACCGCGTCGATGCTCCACCAGTAAGACAAACTTTGACGCGTCAACGCGGACGTCCACATACAGGCTCGGAAGACGGTGGTGTAGTAACCGATGACGCCGACCTCAATCTCGACCGGGCTGCCGACGGCTAGACTGTCGGCGGCGGCCTGCCACATGCGAGTGATGCGTCTGGTCTGCTGGCTGAGGAATCTCGACATATGCGCCTCCATTTCTTTTTGCGGTCCCCCAGCCTTACGACGGCGACATATTCCTGAGCGCGATTGCGGCGGATAGCGCGTCGGTGCACTCTCGACAGCGCGCCTCGATCCGGACGGCACGCTGCAAACGAAATGGCTGGGGTCGTTCTGCGAAGTTCCACTCACCCCGCACGACACTCGGTACGGCCGGGGATTTGGATCGGACTCCTGCCTCTAGCACAGCGTCCACAGCCATGATCTAGGGAGGGGGAACCCTGACATGCAAGCCTGTTCTTCAGCGCGGAAATTGGTCTCGGTTCGAGCAATGCAGTTTGCGGCACCGGCCGAACACCGCCTTGACCCATTCCCGGTCATCCAGCGGCATCTCGCTCCTTCCCGAAAGCAGACGTTCGTTCATTGCTGGCGACGACGCAGACAATGGTCGGCACATTGTACGCGGCGAGCGTCGATCCTCATCGATGGCCAGACTTGCAACACTCCAGCCCAACTTGGATCGAGCTACGCCGTCTTTGTAACGGACGTGGGGCGCCTCGAGACCGAGATCGCCGTCTCGGAAACGCCGCGGAGCAGACGGCGCCTCATCGCGCCTCGCCGATGGGCTCGGGCTGCCGCCTCCACGTCGATCCACATGACGAAGTCCTTGGGCGAGTAGTCGGCCGCTACCGACACCTCATCGAGCGGACGCGCATTGAAGAGCGCGGCGACGCCGGCATCGAGGTCGCCGCCGCCGAGGTTTGGACACCAGACGTTCGGCGGCTGGCCCGCCGGCACGATGCGGAACGGGTCCTCCTGGCGCGCCTCGAACATCTCCTGCGCCGACACCTTGATCACTTCAAGATGGTTGAGCAGGATGACTCCGTCCACCGCCGCGTATGGCACCCGGACGCCGTTGCGTCGATGCCAGGATCGCTCCTTCAGCAGACCGGCCTGCGAGTGGCTGAGCGCCGAGGTTGCCTCGAAAATGTGAGCGTCCCATACAACGACCAGCACTCCGGTGCGATCCTTCGTCGAAAAGGAATGGAACTTGCGCTCGGCGCTCGCTAGGAAGTCTTTGAGCACGTTGTCTCGGGGCAGCGTTGTTCCCTCGAGCATGCCGGGAAGCTCGCCAAGCGGGCCCCGCACTGGCAACTGCCTAGGATTGGCGTCCCGGCGGTCCTGATAGTCGATGAATGCTGGGCATTTGACCTCGAACAGCCACTGCCGCTCCGGAGTGTCGACGAGCACCTCCGGCCTTGCGCCGGTATTCGGATTTGTTGGCTCGAGCGTGAAGGTGGTCCCCTCGGGCCAATCCGCCTCGAAGAGCGTCCGGGCCACAAGCACTTCGCCGAGCTTCTGCACGAGCTGTTCGAATCCCGCTTTCCACCCAGCCCGGTTGTCGCTGGCGGGCATGTAGCGGATGTCAGCCAGTTCCGCGATGAACCGCTCGCCCGCACCAGACAGACGGCCTTCGATCACCTTGATAGCCTCCAAAAGTGACGAACCGAACGGAGTAACCGCATCTTCGGCCAGATGGACGCTCAGCCACGTCCGGCGACCTCCGGTCAGCCGGCGGTAGGTCTCGGCGAGACGCTCGTGGACATCCGTCACCAACGAAACCTCCTTCTGCGCGTGAGCAGGACTTGAGAGTGCGGCGTCGCCCCCTTCCTCGGAAGCGTCTCGCAGCGGTTCGGGCGTTCCGGTCGCAGCGCCTCCTGTCGCGGCGATGGCGAATTCATCGTCCGGCATGCTAATCATCCTCGGCTTCCTCTACCGCCACACGATCAGACCCGACCGCAGCAAGCAGTGATCCCGGCATTCGTGACAGACGGGCGGCCTCGGGTCGTAATTGTCGTCCTGACCATGATGCGCCGCACCATTGCAAGAAAGACACGAGCCGTTGATCCGCGCCGACACTCGACCAAGACCCCGCCTCAACCCGCCGACCACGACATTCGTGTAAATGGCTATTTACCTTCCATTGATCGGGTGCACACCGAACCCAAACATCGCGCATTGCAAGGAGACCGGTAAGAGTGACGATCGATCCCTCGACCGACGATTACCCGTCGGCCATTCACTGGGCTGTGAAGGCTTGCCCCCGTCAGTCGAGGCATCAGGCGGCTCGTCCTGCGCCGACCCACGCTCCTGAGAGGCCGCAACATGTGGATTAGTCCTAACACCTGATATACCACATCTTGAACGTCGATTATCATGTTCCCATATCGTTCTGAGTGCAGGCAGCGAGGATCGGCGATGCGCGGCGATTACAGGCTCACCAGCTTCGCATCCGGCTGCGGCGACAGCATCCTGATCGAGGCACACGACAAGGTCGTGATGATCGACATCCATTATCGGTCTGGCAGGGCGCAGGACGAGGACGACGACGAGGCGCCCGACTTCGCTTCTGACATTCGGGCCGCCTGCGGGAACGACCACCTCGACGTGTTCGTGTCGACGCACCCCGACAAGGACCACGTCGGCGGCTTCAGCAAGCTATTCCACTGCGGCTCGCCGGACAACTGGGACAGCGACCCTGAGGATTCCGATCCCAAGATCATCGTGGACGAGATCTGGTGCACGCCATACGGCCTCAATCCACACTATGTGACCGACCAGTCGAAGCCGATCACCGACGAGATCAAGCGCCGCAATGCCCTTCAAGGCACGTTCGCGGGCGAGCGTGATGGTAATCGGATCAAGGTTATGGACACCAGCCGCTTCTCCACGGGTGCCATCGTCACCGACTTCGAATGGCGGCTACTGGCGCCCACGCCCGCCGAATGGGATATCCCCAAGACAGCTGAAGGATGGCCGCCAGCATCGTCGAACCCGACCAGCCTCGTCATACAATGGACGATCCGCCGGTTCGGCGGCGAGAACCTGATTCTGACCTGCGGCGACACCTCGGTCGAGGTGCTGGAGAGGCTGGAAAAGGACGCCCACCGCAAGAACCCCGACCATCTCGCGTGGCACATCCTACTGGCGCCACACCACTGCTCGCGACGGTCGATCGGTCGGGTGCTCAACGGCGGCTGCAAGGACGAGGAATTCACCGACTCGGCCGAGGCATTGAAGGCGATCGGCGAGCAGCGCGGCAACGGATATGTCGTGTCGAGCAGCCGGCGCGTCGTTCGGGGCGGCGACACGCCTCCTTCATGGCACGCAAAGCGGCGCTATCTCCGCATCCTCGCCAACGGCGGCGAGATCACGGGGGCCGTCGAGGGCCGCTTCCGCTGCACCGGCGGGAACGGAACCGCCGACCTGCCAGCCCATGTCGTCTTCAACCTGACCAGCGGCGGCCCGACGCTCGCGCCCGCGAAAGTGCCGGCGACCGTGGGTCTCGGCGGTGGTGGCGCTGCGGTCGGCGGCGGCGGATCGTATGGCTGACGGGGGCGACGAGCCGGTCGAAGGCGAGATCGTCGCTGAGCCAGACCTAGTCCAGCTGCTAGAGATGGCACGCGTCCTGCAATCGCCCGGCGTCGTCGCATCGTCGATCGAACTGCGCCGCCTGGACGAAGGTGAGATACTGACCTTCGACATCATGACCGAGCCGACGGTCGAGGAACCGGCAGCCGATGTGCGCGAGATCGAGCGCATCCACTTCGTGTACCGGGAAGGCCACGCCTTCGGTCGGGCGGCACCCTACAACGTCCTCTGCGACCGCAACGACTTCCCCCGCAAGATCGGCCATCTGTGCTCGGGCGAGCCGGGATGCCGGGCGGCACCCTGCCTAGCGCTCGGCGGCATCCAGCCCATCTACGAGCGCGCCGGCATCGAAGCGATCATGACCCGCCTGCGCGACTTCCTGCGCGACGCCAAGACGGGCACCCTGATGATGGAGGGCTGGGAGCCGGTTCCGTTCGGCGTCGGCCAGAAGCTGCGGATGGGTCAGATCGAGCCACGCGTCTTCCAGGAGCACGCACTCGCCAACCCCGGTGCCGGCAGCGCGGTCGGCGTGGCGATCAACTTCGATGACGACGATCGCAAGCAGGTTTCCGTCTTCTCGCAGATCCTAGAGCGGCATGACGTCATCAAGGCGATCGGCTATCACAACGGGAACTTTGGCGGTAAGCGCCACGCGATACCCTGGCTGTTCGTCTGGCGCGAACCTTCCGCGGTCGAACGTGACCCGCTGTTCGAGAACTGGCGGACCGGCGCCGAGCTTCTGGAGGGCATGAGGGCGATCGGCGTCGACCGCGCCTTCGATGCGGCGGTCGGCGACCTGCTGACGAAGGAAGTCGACTTCCGCTGCCACCGCCCGCCGCTCGGCGGAAGGGCGATGGTGGTCATCATCGGGGTGTGGCGCCCCGCGCCGATCATGGACGCGTTTTTCGGTTATTCCAAGGACCCGGCGGCCCGACGCCTCGAACTGCGTGCGTTCCTGATCTCGCAGGACCGCGACAAGAACATCCTCGACGCCGACACCCGTATCGAGACGATTGTCGGCGACTATCCGCCTCGTCCATCGCTGATGCGCTGGGTGGCCGGCGTCGACCTGCTGCCGCCCGTCGCCCTGCTTGGGCATGGGGCGCTCGGCAGCGCTATACACGACAACCTCGCGCGCTCGGGAATGGAGGACGTGCTGGTGTGGGACAAGGACCGGATCCACCCCCACAACCTGGCCCGGCATTCAGCCCGCATGAAGGACATCTACGCCAACAAGGCCGATCAGGCGAAGCGCCTAGCCGACGCGCTCTGGCACGAAGATGGCAAATCGGCAGTCGTTCACGACGACATCGCCACCGCTGACATCGACGAACTGAAGGCGAGGACCGAGGGCCGACTGGTCATCGACGCCACCGCCGACGAACGGGTTCGGCTTCGGATGGACGAACTGAGCGCCTCGCCCGAGACGACGGTCATCCGGACCGAGATGTTCCACCAGGGTCGGCTCGGGATGACGTTCATGTCGCCGCCGGGCGGGCCCACCATGTCGGACATGATGCTCGCCACGATCGCGCTCGCGCCGGACAATGGCCACGTAGCAGCGTGGCTCAACTTCGAGGACCGGGATCCGCTCGGCCCCGATCCGCTGCTCTATGGATTCGGCTGCACTTCGATGACGGTGCATCTGCCCAAGCACGCGGTCGAGCAGCACGCATCGGTCGCCTGCACCGCCATCCTCGGCGATCGGAGCGAAGCCGGAATTCTGCTCAACCCGCTCGACGACCGGTTCCGGCCGACCGGTTCGCGCTGGGTGCCCATGGAGCCGTTCACGATCCTCCAGCCCGCCAGCGCCGACGACTGGCAGATCCGCGTGTCACCTTCAGCCGTAGCGGCCATGACGGCCGAGCGCATCGCCGCACTGCCGACTGAGACCGGGGGCTACCTATACGGCAGCTGGGATCCGACCCGTCGCGTAATCACGATCGTCCACGCGTCATCGCTTCCGCCCGGGTCGCAGGCGAACGAGACAAGACTCGAGCTAGGCAAGGCCGGCGGCACCCTGGCGGAGCGCCGGTTCACACGTCTTACCCGCGGCCGGATCTACCTGTGCGGCACGTGGCACAGCCACCCGGACGGATCCGCGCACATGTCTGGCCGCGACCACCGCGCCATGACCGCGCACGCGGACAGGGACGCACCCGAGCTGCGACCGACGCTGATGGTTATCGTGGCCCAGGACGACATCCAAGCGCATCTGAGGCTACCGTGATGGCTGACCTGCTCAAGACCGGCATCAACACGAAATACCTGGCACCAATCGTGGTGGCCTACGCCGCCGCGGCCGGGCTGCTCGGTCTCGACCGAGTGACGCAGGTCCAGACCCTGCTGCAACACGCAGCCTTTGCCGGCCTCGCTGGGATCGTGATGCTCGTCCTGCAGGAGCTGATCCCCCGCTCGCTGAAGGAGGTGCTCGTCTTCTGGCGGTTGCGCGACCGGCCTCCAGGCTGCCGGGCGTTCACTGGCATCGCGCCGAAGGACCCACGGGTCGATCCGACGGACCTGGCCATCCTGCTCCCGTCGGGGCCGATGACCCCGACTGAGCAGAACGCGCTCTGGTATAAGTGGCTGAAGGCGACGGACGGCGATCCGGCGATCGCCGACAACCACCGCCGCTTCCTGACCCTGCGCGACAGTGCCGTGCTTCTCGCACTGCTGACGCTGATCACGCCGACGCTGCTCCTCTGGACGGCGAGCAACCCCTATCGGATCCTAATGCTCGGCGGCGGAACGCTGCTCGCCTACGTCGTCGTCGCACTGTCGGCGCGCAACGCGGCCGTCCGCCTCGTCGGAAACGTCGTTGCCCGGAAGGTGGGGACGGCATGATGCGTCGGGTGACAGATAGGAAAAGCAGGTGATGAGGATCGACATCCACGACGTCGATCATGGCGGATGCACGGTCGTAACCGGCCCGTCCGGGCACCGCCTGATGCTCGATTGCGGACTATGCAGCGATCGTCCCTGGTATCCGTCCATCGCCTACAGGGGCGAGCGCATCGATACGCTGATGCTGATGAACCTGGACGAGGATCATTGCGAGGACCTGCCATACGTCTGGCGCGACTGTTCGATCGGTGGGTTGGTGAGCAACCCCACGGTAGACGCACGGGCGCTAAGGTCGATGAAGGCCGAATGCGGCATGCGGGCTGGCGTCGCCACCGCGACCGACATTCTCCAGCGCTTCGGTCCCGGCTTCCTGGGCAACTGGTCCAACGACCTTGGCGGTGTCGGCTGGCAGGTCTTCTGGAACCGCCACGGCGTCGACTTCACCGACACGAACAATCTCAGCCTGGCCGCATTCGTGCATTTCGGCCCCTTCACGATCCTGTTCGGTGGCGATCTGGAACGGGCGGGTTGGCGGCAGCTGCTGAAAAACCCGACCTTCCGCGCGAAACTGGCGACCACGAACGTGTACGTCGCGTCGCATCATGGACGAGAGAACGGCTGCTGCGACGAGGTGTTCGACTTCTGCCGTCCCGAGCTCGTCATCTTCTCCGATGGCCGCAAGCAGTATGGCACCCAGGAGACGCGGGACTGGTATGCCCGTCGCACCCGAGGCATTCCCGACCTCGGCGCGCCTGCGGGCCTGCTGGGGCAGCCGCTCCGCAAGGTCATGACCACGCGCCGGGATGGCACCATCACGATTGATATCGGTACGGATGGCAGGTTCTTAGTTTCGACCACGCGGAAGGACAGCGCACCGGAGCTGCCCGACCTTCTCGCAAGCCTTCGCTCGTTTGGCCATAACGATCCCAAGCGCCGGGGATCGGCGACGCGGTAAGCCAGCCTATCGGGTCCGCCGGAGTGCCGAGGCGAAGCGGACCAAGGAGCGTCCGCTTATCTTAGGTCGCTGCCCGAAAGCAGCCAATGCGCTTTCCACCACTTCGAGACTTCCGAAGTAGCATTGGTAGGCAAAATGATGGTGTCGAGCGCCGCCGGGAGTGCGTCGCGCGGCAAAGGCCGCGAGGGCCTGAGCATTGGCTGCCTTGGAGTATCGAACGGGGATTAAGCCGTTGAACGGGGTTGACCCTGATCGCCTGACGCAGTCAACCTTGACCCGGCATGCACGTCGCATTGCGGCGAATGAGGCGGGCACAGCGGGGGCGGTGGCGATGGTACAAACAGACGGCGTAGTTTCTCATTCCTCCACGGAGGGAAATCTCGGCATGACTAGGTCGTGAGTACATCGAACGCGAACGTCGCCGCGATGCTCAATGGCCGCTACTTCCTGACGGAGAACACGAGGCGTGGCGCACAGGCCACCGTCACGCAGGCGTTCGACACGCAGGCGAACAAAATGGTGGCCGTCAAGCGCGTCCCGTTCGGACCTGACGACGCCCGCGCACGCGAGGCCTTTCAGCGCGAGGCGACCGCCCTGCAGTCGCTTCGTCACGCGAACATCGTCGACCTGATCGAGATCGACCGCGACGACGAAGGACATTGGTTCATCGTGCTCGAGTGGATCGAGGACAACCTCGAGGACATCATTTTACGCGATGGCCCGATGACGTGGTCCGAGTTCTGGGACCGAGTCGGCGAGCCGGTACTCGATGCCGTATCGCTCGCCCAAAAGCGGCAGATCGCGCACCGCGACATTAAGCCGAAGAACATCCTGGTGACAGCGGATGGAACCACCAAGCTCGCAGACTACGGTATCGCGAAGCTCCTTGACAACGGTGGTTCCTGGGCACCGGTCCAGGGTCTCACCTTCCGCTTCGACCACACGCCCGGCTACACTCCGTCGAAGCCGGAGGACGAGCATCCGCTGACGCGTGACTGCTACGCCTTCGCAGCCGTGGCGGTCTCCTGCGTCACCGGCCGCATTCTAGAGAGCGATGAGGACCTGGGCACCGCGCTGCAGGAAGCTGTACTCCCGCAAATCGTGCGGCCGTTGATCGAGCGGTGCCTGGATCCCGACCCCGCACAACGGCCGCCGCTCGCCTCCGTGCTCAAGGCGCACCTAGAGGACGCGATCAGCCAGGGCGAGGTCCGCACCAGCGAGGCCACCGCCGTCTCGCTGCAGCTAAACCAGAAGACGCGAACCACGCTCGAACGACGCTTGGATAGCACCGAAGGCGGAGGGATCGAGGCGTTCGTGGCCAGCGAACTCGCGGAGGTCTGCGGCGTCATCCCCCGGCCGGCTGTCGATGGCGACGCCGAGCGGATAGACCTGATCGGGGCAACTTGGCGGTTCGAGGCGTTCGTCGCCGGCCGGGACCACGAGCTGCTCCACATCACCCAGGCGAGCGAGATTGGAGCCGCATTCGCCGCGGACCTGCGTGACTCCGGTCTCGTTCGACCGCTTCGCCCACTGTTCTCGCGGCCGCGAGACGCGAAGGACGCGGGCCAGCGGCTGCGGATGCTCATCGTCGAGGCCCGAGCAGCGCATGCCGCGCACAGGGCAGAGCGGGAGGCGCTCGCGACGCAGCGGATTTTCCGCGTATGGCGCGGCTACCTGCGCGACCGCGCCGACCTCGAGGCGCGCCGGAGCAGCGCGATCCCCTATGTAAACCGCGAGGTGGTCGGTGACCGTATCGTGTTCACCACGGAGATCGCGCAGACGGAGGCGCTCATCGGACAGGAGCGGGTGGTGACCTATCCCGGCGGAAAGGTCGCGGGACGGATTTCCGGGGTTGCCTTCAACATCGTGACGCTGGAGGTCACGAACGGCGACCCCTCGCGCACCCAGTGGCGCGGTGAGATCTCGATCAACACAATTGCCGCGCAGCGTGCACTCTCCCACCAGACCCATGCGCTCGACGCCGTGGTGTTCGACCGCGCCGTCAGCCCTCGCCTGAAAGCGATCGTGCTCGAGCCTAGCTGCGCACACGCGATCGTGCCGGTGCGCGGTACGCAGCCTTCGGACCCCGATGTCGACGAGGAGAAGCGCGAGATCCTCGCGCAGGCCCTTGGCGTCGAGGACGTGCTGGCGATCGAGGCCCCCCCCGGCACCGGCAAAACCAAGCTCATCACCGAGATTATCATCCAGTGGCTCCGCCGAAGGCCCGAGGACAGGATCATGCTCTCATCCCAGACGCACATCGCCCTCGACAACGTGCTGGAGCGCGTCGCGAAGGTGGCGCCCAACTTGGACATGATACGGATCGGGCGCCCGGATGAGCCCCGCATCTCCGAGGCCAGCAAGAAGCTCCTGCTCGACCGGCGGGTCGAGGGCTGGATCAAGGAGGTCAGACTCGCCGCCGAGAAGGACATGGAGCGGTGGGCGCGCGAGAACAACGTCGACCGTAAGGCCGTCGCAGTAGGCATGAAGGTGGAACGGCTCATGCAGCTGCTGCGCCGCATCGAGACGATCGATGAGCAGATCCAGGCTCGCCGGTCCGAACGCGACGCGGCGAGCGACGACGATTCAGCCGAGGCGACCGCCGACGCTCGCGAGTTGGACGAGACCACCACACAGATCGACAGCGAGATCGGCGAGCTCCAGCGCGAGACGAAGCGCCTCCGCCTGCAGGAAAATGACCTGCGGGAAGAGATGAACGGGCTGGGCGAATACGCCGCCGGTCTGTCGCAGTCCAACGACCCCCAGGAGCTGGCGGAGTGGGCGGTCCATCTCGTGGCCGCCGGCCCCATCGAGGAGGCGTGCAGGGATAGACTGCGGCTGCTGGAGGCCTGGCAGCTCAGGGTCGGCAGGTCGAGCGACTTCAACGCCGCCATGCTCTCAGCCGCACAGGTGATCGCAGGCACCTGCGTCGGTGTCGCCGGCGTGAAGGGGATGGAGGAGGTGGCCTACGACCTGTGCATCGTCGACGAGGCGTCGAAGGCGACGCCGACGGAAATCCTCATTCCGATGGTGCGCAGCAAGCGGTGGATCATCGTGGGGGATCCGAAGCAGCTCCCCCCCTTCTTCGAGGACTTCGGTGAGGACCTGCTTGAGAACTTCGACGATGCGGAGGTCCGCGCGACGCTGCTCGACCGATTGCTCGACGGCCAAAACGGGCTCCCCAAAACGAACCGCGCGCGTCTGCGCAACCAGTACCGCATGATCAAGCCGATCGGCGACCTGGTCAGCCAGTGCTTCTATGAGGGCGATCTGGAAAGCCCGATCAAGTCGCATGGGCTAAAGCTCGACGCCGCTTTTCCCAGACCCGTAATGTGGTACTCTACCCATGCGCTGGTCAACCGAAGCGAGCGCAAGGAGGGACAGACCTTCCGCAACCCGGCGGAGGTCGCTGCGATCCGCGCGTTGCTGCAGCGCCTCCAGTTCGTCGTCAAGGCGCAAAAGCGGCGGATCACCGTCGCGGTCATCGCGGGCTACACCGCTCAGGTCGAGGCACTGAGGGACATGGCTTCCCGCGGCGTAGCCGAGTGGCCCGACCTGGACGTGGTGTGCAACAGCGTCGACGCGTTCCAGGGGCGCCAAGCCGACGTCTGCATATACTCGGTGGTGCGCTCGAACGACGCCAACCGCCTCGGCTTCCTGAAAGAGCAGCCCCGCCTCAATGTCGCGCTGTCGCGTGGGGAAAGCGCACTCGTCATCGTCGGTGACCAAGTGTTCTGCAGGTCTGCGCGCGGCCGAAATCCGTTCAAGAAGGTAATCGAGCACATCGACCAGCACGAGGACACCTGCGCGATGGAGACGCTCGCATGACCCCGGCGGACGTCGCGCGCCGACACCAATTTCGCGAAGGCTTCACGCTTGTCGACTACGCAGAGGTCGGGCTGCCAGTGTTCCGGCTTACGATCGAGGCGGTGACGACCTCCTACCGATCTCTCCCCGCGATCCAGGAGTTCGTGATGCGCTGCATGGCGCTAGGCGAGGACGACGAGGATGCGATCGCGCGCATGCTTGGCCTCAAGCGCGAGCTCGTCGAGGGCTCGATGAACGGGCTGGTGACAGACGGGTTCGCTGCGCGCACCTTTATGCCCGGCGACGATTCGGCGTTCCGGCTTACGGAGGCGGGGGAGCACCGCCTTGCCGATGAGCTGGTGGAGGTCCCCCAGGAGGAGATGCTCGTCATCGACTACGATGGAATCCGGCGGACCCCGATAAGGCTTACCGGTCAAAGCGTGGTCCGCGCGGCGGAGCTGCGACAGCACGGCGCGGTGGAAATCCGTCCGTGTCCCGCCGAGCCTCCCGCCATCGCGGAGCTGCCGATCCCCGACGTCAGCCGCGTAATCCGCCGTCAGGGCGGCGAGGAGTTCCGACGCACGGTCCTGGCGCTCAAACGCATCGTCCGTCGCAACAACGTCTTCCAAGAGGCGATCGCCCTCGTTTACGCAGCGGAGCGGGGAGCCGAGGTCCAGGTGGCCTTCGCGATCGACGGCCAGCTCTCCGAAATCCACGAACGTACATTCTCCGAACACGGCGGGCCCCGCAAGATGGGCTTTCTGAAGGCGATCGCCGAGCATGACGGTCGACGGCGACTGGAGCGGCTCCTCGGCAAGGACATCATCCGGAGGCTTCCCGACGCGGCGCAGCTGCCCGCGATCCGCAAGGCGGAAGCGGACGCGCGGGAGGAGATGCGATCGACCGAACCCGCGGCCCAAGCCCAACGATCCGGGCGGGGTGGCCCGGCCGTCCTCGCTTGGAAAGCCGCGCAGGAGCGACTATCGCTCGCTCAGCACGACCTCGACACCTTCCCCATCCGGGAAATGGCGCCCTTCGAGCAAGACGAACTTCTTGAAGATGCGCTGAGGAACGCGCGAGGCTCGCTGATTATCACCAGCGCGGGCATCTCCGCGAGCATGGTCAACGGCTTCATGCTCCGCGATCTGGACCGGCTAGCCAGCGATAAGGTTGAGATCGACATCGCGTCCTTCATCAAACCACAACTCGAGGCGCGGTCCGGCGACGCCTACGATCCGGTGGCGGAACTCACCAAGCGATCGGAGCGGAAGGCGCTCAGGCTCGTGCAGATGAGGCGGGCGGAGCTGTTCTTCCTCATCCAGGACGAGGAGCTGGCGGTCATCTCGAATCGCCCGTTCTTGGGAGAGGTCGGCCGCCGCACCGGGTTCCAGCGGGTTGAGGGGCTCGTAGCTCGGTCACGCGAACTGGTGGTCTCGATCAGGGATTTGGCCATCGCCGCCACGGAGTTCCGGGATGCTAGCTAAGCATAGGGCTTGGGCCACGACTCACGCGGGCCTCGTGCGCGACCGCAACGAGGACAGCTGCCAGGTTGCGTCTTGGCGAAGCTCACCCGCAGAGGCCAACTGGCGGGGCAGCCTTGCGACGGAGCGGCTATGGGCGGCTGTCGCTGACGGTATGGGAGGGCATCGACGGGGCGAGCTAGCCAGTTCGTTGGTCATCGATTGCATCGCAGAAATGATCGACGAGGTGTCCGACGATACGGACATCCACCAGCTCATCGCGCAAGCTAACATGCGGCTCTTCCATGCCATGGCTGCGCCCGGGGGCAGCCCCGCTATGGGCAGCACGGTCGTCGGCGTGGTCGCCACTGGGCAGCGGGGATGGATATTCAACGTAGGTGACAGTCGCGCTTACCTGCTCACCGGCGACGAGATGCAGCAAGTAAGTGTTGATCACACCCCCAAGCTCGCGGCCGGCGACAGGCGCAGCCACGCCCTTACTCAGTCGCTTGGCGGAACGCTCACGCCCATTCCGCTGAAGGCGCACGTCGTCAGCTTTGACCCCCGAGCCGTTGAAGCAGTGCTGCTCTGCTCCGACGGTCTGACGGACATGGTCGACGACGACGAGATCGAGGCGCTGGTGCGGCGCAGTCCTGACGATCCCGCACAAGCGCTGCTCGGAGCTGCTCTGGACGCCGGGGGAGCTGACAACGTAACCATAGTGGTCGTGCACATGGCGAACCACATCAGCCGATAATTCGCGGCTAACACCTAGGTGGCGGTCAGGGCGGCTGCATATTGGTCAGCTTGGCACGGCACCGCAGAGAGACCCACTCCTAACGGTCGCGGATACACACTGGACTGTAGCACACAACCGAGTCACAAGGGTCCGCAATCCTGCAAAAACCGCGGAAATCCGTGGGTTTGGGGCGACGGTATCTCGGGTTCGAATCCTGTCTCCCCGACCACTTTTGCATGGCGCGCCATCGTGACCGATCACGAACGCATGCAACACGCGATCTACTGGGATAGCGGCGGAAGAACAGCGGGGCGGCGTCAGCCTAGGCGCCCGCCGGCGCCTCGCCTTCCTATCCGGCCGCTCGCGTCAACTCGCTTAGCGTGATCGGCCGAAATCCTTGCCGGTCCAGCAGATCGAGCATGACATCCCACCACTTCCTGAACCGCGCCGCCCCGGCCGCATCGCGCACATATGGTGTGTGACCCGGCACGAGACTGGGCGAATGGAAGGAAAAGGTCAGCAGGCGCCGATCATCTCGCGCCGCCTGCCGAACCGCCGCGCACGCTTCCTCGATCGACACGCCCTCGGGCGTGAGCGGCACGCGCGACAGCAACCCCGCACGCGCGAACAGGCCAGGTCCGCGCGGCAGCGCCGCAGCGATCCGGTGCCATTGGGTACCTGCCCTTCGCAGCATGCCGGTATAGATGGTGGTCAGCGGCACTTCGATCAGCGCGTCCGCCGGCCCGGTGCGGAACGCATCCGGACCGATTGCGCGATAATCGGGGCCGCCCTGGGCGAGATAGTCGTGATAAGCCCGTGCGGAGGTGTCGACACGATACCCGCGCGCCGCCAGCAATCCCAACGTTTGCGGGCCCAGCCCATAGCGTCCCGCCCGGAATGCCGTGGGCGCGGCGCCGAACGCCTTGGTGATCGCATCCGTCAGCGCGTCCAGCTTCTGTGCCTCCAACCCAAGCGGAAGATTGCCGCCGAACGAAAGCCGCGCGGACGGCTCTTCGACATGAGGCGGGTTCACCCACGGGTGAAGCTGCGCACCGATCGCGGATTTCCCATCGGCAGTAAGCGAGCGCAGCGTATCCGCGGCGCCGGGGTCGGCCACGACGGGATAGTCGCAGAGGTAACAAGGAAAAACGCCGCGATCAACGAAGCGGCGATGCATCTCCGGCAAGGCAGAAATCGCAGTTACAGACCGTGCCGCACGCGAAAAGGGCGCGGTCCAGTCGAACTCTTCCTCCGTATCCACGAATATCATGAAGCGTCGGCCAAAGTCGCTCGGCCAGGCAATCCGTTGCGTGGGCGCAGGCGGCGGCATTCGCCAGTAGTGCGCACCGGCGGGCGTCATGTTCGAGGCTATACTGCCTGACCTGTCGGCTGAGCCTCACCAAGCGCAGCAACGGCGATCGGAAGCGTGACGACGATATGGCTGGGTGCAATCGCCAGCCGTCCACCCAGTTGCGCCGCAAGATTACGGGCGAGGCGCAGGGCGAAGCCTGTTCCCAGCAGGGGCGTTCCTGGCGCGTCCATTGCGCTTTCGGCCTCCATGTTCAGGAGCCGATCCTCCGGCATGTCGGCAAGCGCGCGCGGAAAAGTTACCGTCACCATTGCTTCCGTGCTCACGCCCTTTGCGGCAGTTACGCGGATCGCTTCGTCGCTCTGCGCGGCCGAAATGAAGGTGGCCATCAGACGGCTCAGCAATCGCTCAGCCCCACGCTCGTCGCAGGCGATGGATAGCGCCGGATCACCTGGCACCAGGTCGAGTGTACAGCCGCGCGATCCAGCAAGGGGCTGAAGTTCAGCCACGACGCGCGCGACCAGTGGCGCAAGCTCGAAGACATCGGGGCGAAGCTCAAGCGCATGCCCCTCGATGCGAGCGGCCAGGTCGAGATCCTCGATCGTCGCGACCAAGTCCGCAGCCAGTAAACGAATGGCCGCTGCACGCTCACGGTACGGCGGCGCCACCGGGCCGAGCAATTGCGTTTCGATCAGCTCCGAAAAGCCTGCAATGGCATTGGTGGGGGTGCGCAGCTCATGCACCAGGCGCCTCAACCCCTCGGCATTGCTCTTCTCTGCCATCTGAGCCGCGAGGTGTTCGCTGCGGGCACGCCGCGCCGAACCGTGATAGCCGATGAACTGCCCGGTTGCCGGATCAAAGAGGGGAACCGCGGAGATCCGCCATGCGCCGGCGAGCATCCCCGGCTGGCCCAGCGTGAGACAGGCATCGGTGACGCTGATCCGCTGCCGAAAAGCATCGCGCACCACGGCATCTGCTATGGCATCGCCGAATGCGGCTTCCCCGATCAGCCTCGCGCCGATCAACGCGCCTCTCGGCATGGCATCGGTCCACCGCACCGTGCCCTCCGCATCCGTCTGGAAGCGGAAGTGATCAACGGCGGGCATGGCCGGCAAGGTCGCTGACGGTGTGCGTTGCTGCTGGTAGCTAGCGATCCGATCGACGAGTTCTGCGATGTCGAACCCGCCGGCAGCGGATGGTTGCCGGTCGGTTTCGGCCGGCATCTGGAGCGCCCCGGCCACATCCTTGCCCGGCGAGTTGATACTCGGCGTCACGGAGCCGAGCTCCAGCGCGTCGAGCATGGCATCTGCCTGAGGCTCAGGCGTGTAAGCGAGCGTGAAGTCCGTCGAGCCAAAGCTCGCCAATGCGCGCTCTACGTCACGGCCAAGGTCATCCCGCCGCCGGAGCGCCGCCCGCCCGCCCGGGCCAAGCTGAGGGATCAACGAAATCCAATGTTCCGATGACAAGCGCGCCGCGCGCAGCGCCGCGGACGCGACGCTCTGCTCGTCCTCTGCAAACATGGCAACGAGCTCGACCGGCGGCTGCCCCAGGGCGAAGCTGCGCGCCACCGCGGCGCGCACGGAGGCGGGCACCTGGTCGCGCAACACGCGCAGGCGCCCGAGAGTCTCGCTGTCTGCAGCCACCCGCTCACGCGCGATCAGATCGGCAAGTTGCCGAAATGTCGCCTGTGCACCGAAAGCGGTGGAGGCGTCCGCAGCCAAGACCGTCTTGAGGCTATCGTCGAACCGCACCCACTGCCCCATTCTCCAGCCGACCGAACCGCCCGCCGGTCTCGCTCGTAGCTGACCCATACACCCGGGAAAACAAAAGAATCGTCACCAAGCCAACGCCCGACAATTGCGTTGGCACGCAACTATCCTATAGAGGAAGCTATGTTCCTGATTGAAATGCTGCGCGCAGCGGGTGTTTTCTGTGCTTGACCGGATCGATCGACAGATCCTGTCCCTGCTACAGGAAGATGGCCGAATGACGAACGTTGATTTGGCCGAACGCGTCGGGCTCACCGCGCCGCCATGTCTGCGCCGGGTGCGATCACTGGAGCAAGCGGGGGTGATCCGCGGCTATCATGCGGATTGCGAACCGGCGATGCTCGGTTTTCCCATAACCGTGTTCGCCATGGTGAGCTTGCGCAGCCAGGCAGAGCATGACCTTGCTGCGTTCGAACGCCATGTCGCCGGGATCCCCGAAGTACGCGAATGCCACATGCTGAACGGCGAGATCGACTTCATCCTGAAGATCGTGGCCTCCGACCTTGAGTCCTTTCAGCGCATCCTGACCACCCATCTGACCGCGGCGCCCAATGTCGCCAGCGTCAAATCATCGCTGACGATCCGCACCGCAAAGGCGGCGCCCGGCGTGCCGATCGTGGTCCCCGCCGAATAATAAAGCGACGGTAGCGGACGTGTTGCCACTCCGTCACGCGCCTTGCCAGACGATCTGAACGGCCTGCTGTTCCTCCGCGCTGCGCCGACGCCACAAAAAAGGGGCAGCCGAAGCTGCCCCTTTATCTCGATGACGCTGATCGCGATGGATCAAGCCGACGGCGGATTGTCGAGCAACAGCGTCCAGAACGACGCAATGTCGGTCCGCGGCGCGGCCTTCACCTCGGCAAAGGCCGCTTTGGCGGCTGCCTTGTCGCCCGAATTCGCAAGCGCGATGCCCATGTGAGTGTTCACCACATCCGCATCGACACCGCCCTTCTGCAGCGCGACCCGATACAGCTCGACCGCCTTGGCGTGGTTGCCCATGCCCATATAGGCGTCGCCCGTGTTCAGCGCGATGCGGCCGTTGGCGCCGGCCTTGGCTTTCGCCTCGACCGGGGCAAGCGAGCCCTCGCTGGCGATCGCCTGATTGGCGACCCGCAGCAGATCCGCGGCGCTACCTGCCGGAAGCTTGCCGGCCGCCCTGCCTTCCTCGATCACGGCCTTGGCCTCGTGCGGCAGGCCCAGATCATAAGCCCACTGCGCATAGATCTCGTAATCATACTGATCAGCGAGCGCCTTGGCGGAGCGCATCAGGCGATACAGGTCAACCTTCTGCCCCTTGTCCAGCGTCACGGCGCTCTGCTGGGTCAGGCCATAGGTCACGATGCCGTCGCGCCAGTTCTGCTTGGTCGGGTAAGCGACGACCCACTTCTTGATCCAATTGGCGGTCTGCGGCCCCATGCGCTTCTTATTGGTCTGCGCGATGGCGTACTTGTACAGATCCTCGCTCGGCTTCTGGCCAGCCGCGACCTGCGCGTCGATCGCCTTTTCCAGCTCGGCCGTACCGCCAGCGACATCGCCAGCGTCCATCTTCAGCTTGACCATCTGCAGCGGCAGGTTCGGATCAGAATAGCCGAGTTGCTGCGCGCGCTGGAAATAGTTGATCGCGCCGACATTGTCCTTGGCGTTCGCAGCCATAACGCCAAGCTGGAAGTTATACTTGGCGACGTCGACCGCTGGCGTCTTCGGATTGGCGATCAGCGTTTCCAAGGGCGCCTTCAGCCCCTGATCGCTCACCTGCTGATTGGCGGCGCGTGCTTCCTGGATCTTCTGTGCTTCCAGCTGAAGCTGAAGCGCTGCAACGATGTAACGATCGTCGTCGGACTTCACGACGCCCTGCGCCGTCGTCAGTTGGGTTGCCGCGGTGGCATAATCCTTGGCCGCAAGCGCCTTCTGCGCTGCGCCGGCCGCAACCTGAACCTCCTTGCTGAGCTTCAGCGCCGGCGCCTTCTGCTCGTCCTGCTTCTTTTGAGCGATCGCGGGCGGGGAGACAGCGATGCCCGCCGCGCCGGCCATCAGCGCGGCCGCGAAGGCAACGCGGGAAATGCTCTTCATTGAAACTGCTCTCCTCTTCGGGCGTGAATACTTGCGCCTGCGCTTAATGCCCTCATGCCGCTCCATCAAGGAAGGGCGCTGAATGAACATTGAACGTAAGTGTTTGCGCGCCTAGCCCCGCGATCATGGAAACGGTGATCATTGGCGCCTCCGGCGGGATCGGCGCTGCGCTGGCAGATGCGCTGGAGGACGAAGGCGCCGCGGTACAGCGCCTTTCTCGTCCCGACCTGGACCTGACGGACGAGATGTCGATTGCCCGGGCCGCGGCAAATGCGGGAAGCCCGGAGCTGGTCGTGGTTGCGACGGGCCTGCTGCACGAGGGTGAGCACGGCCCGGAAAAGGCGCTTCGAGATCTCGATCCGGTGTGGCTGGCACGACAATATGCGGTAAACGCCATCGGGCCGGCTCTGGTTGCAAAACACTTCTTGCCGGTCATGCCGCGCAATGCCCGGTCCGTGCTGGCGATGATGTCCGCGCGGGTCGGCAGCATTTCCGACAATCGGCTTGGCGGCTGGTACGGTTATCGTGCCAGCAAGGCGGCACTGAACCAGCTTGTGCGGACGCTGGCGATCGAGGACAAGCGCCGCAACGAGCGCGGCATCGTGGTGGCGCTCCACCCCGGCACCGTTGACACGCGATTGTCCAAGCCTTTCCAGCAGACAGGACGTGACCTGTTCGCACCGGATCGTGCGGCGGTGCAGCTTCTCGACATGATCGACGGGCTGAAGCCGCAGGATAGCGGCAAACTCTTCAGCTGGGACGGCACCGAAATCGCCCCGTAAGCGCGCGCGAGGCCACCAGCCGGCCCTTCGCGCGCACGTACGCGCGCGTGACATTTGGGTTGCAGCCTCCTAGAGCTGGGCGATCACGAAACCCATAGTGAAAGAAGCGTTTTGACCGACGAGACCGTCCTCGCCGACCCATCGGACATTGCCCCGATCTCCATCGTCGAGGAAATGAAGACCAGCTATCTCGATTACGCGATGAGCGTGATCGTGGCACGCGCGCTCCCCGACGTTCGCGACGGTTTGAAGCCGGTGCACCGGCGCATCCTCTATTCGGCGAACGAAAGCGGCTTCACTTACAACCGGCCGTACCGCAAATCGGCCCGCATCGTCGGTGACGTGATCGGTAAGTACCACCCGCACGGCGATACCGCGATCTATGACGCCTTGGCGCGCATGACGCAGGATTGGTCGATGCGCGCGCCGCTGATCGACGGCCAGGGCAACTTCGGCTCGATGGATCCCGATCCGCCCGCCGCCATGCGTTACACGGAGGCGCGCCTGTCGCGCGTCGCCGATTACCTGCTCGACGATCTCGACAAGGATACCGTCGATTTCCAGCCGAACTACGACGGCTCGGAAAGCGAACCGTCGGTGCTGCCGGCGCGCTTCCCCAACCTGCTCGTCAACGGCGCGGGCGGCATCGCGGTCGGCATGGCGACCAACATCCCGCCGCATAATCTCGGCGAAGTGATCGACGCGTGCCTCGCCTATCTCGACCGCGCGGTCAGCGGCGCGGAACCGCTCACGACAGAAGAACTGATGGAGATCGTGCCAGGGCCGGACTTCCCGACCGGCGCCGTCATCCTCGGCCGCGCCGGCGCGCGCAGCGCCTATGAGACCGGCCGTGGCTCGATCATCGTGCGCTCGCGCTACAAGATCGAGGAAGGTCGCGGTGAGCGCCGCTCGATCGTGCTCACCGAAATCCCGTACCAGCAGGGCAAGAACGCTCTGGTCGAAAAGATCGCCGAGGCCGCCAAGGACAAAAGGATCGAGGGCATCGGCGATGTCCGCGACGAATCGAACCGCGACGGCGTCCGCGTCGTGATCGAGCTGAAGCGCGATGCGACGCCGGAAGTGGTGCTGAACCAGCTCTGGCGTCACACGCCCGCGCAGGGCAGCTTCCCCGCCAATATGCTCGCGATCCGCGGCGGCCGCCCCGAAATGCTGCCGCTGCGCGAGATCATCGCGGCGTTCGTGCAGTTCCGCGAGCAGGTGATCACCCGCCGTTCGAAGTTCGAACTCGCAAAGGCGCGTGATCGCGCGCACATCTTGCTCGGCCTGGTCATTGCGGTAACGAACCTCGACGAGGTCGTGCGCATGATCCGCGGCTCGTCCTCGCCTGCCGAGGCACGCGCGAAGTTGATGGCACGCGATTGGCCGATCGCCGAGATCGCCGGCTACATCAAGCTGGTCGAGGCGGTCGAAACCGAGATCACAGGCGACACGTATCGTCTGACCGAGATCCAGGTCCGCGCGATCCTCGACCTGCGCCTCCATCGCCTCACTGCGCTCGGCCGCGACGAGATCGGCGACGAGCTCAAGACCCTTGCTGAATCGATCGCCGAGCTGCTGGCGATCCTCGCTGACCGCGTGAAGCTCTACGCCGTAATGCGGGAGGAATTCACCGAAGTTCGTTCACTCTTCGCCACTCCGCGCCGCACCGAAATCGCCGCTGCCGCCGACGGCATCGATGACGAGGATCTGATCGAGCGTGAGGACATGGTCGTGACCGTGACCATGCAGGGCTATATCAAGCGCACCCCACTGGAGGCGTTCCGCGCTCAGGCGCGCGGCGGCAAGGGCCGCAGCGGCATGGCGACCAAGGACGAGGATGCCGTCACCAGCCTGTTCGTCACCTCGACGCACACGCCGGTGCTGTTCTTCTCCACCCTGGGGCGTGTGTATCGCATGAAGGTGTGGCGCCTGCCGGAAGGCAGCGCGAACACCCGCGGTCGCCCGATGATCAACCTTCTGCCACTTCAGCCGGGCGAGACGATCTCCACCGTCCTGCCACTGCCGGAGGACGAGGCGGAATGGGGCAAACTCCACGTCATGTTCGCCACCTCCAGGGGCAGCGTGCGGCGCAATTCGATGGACGCGTTCACCAACGTGCCGTCGAACGGCAAGATCGCGATGAAGTTCGAAGGCGACGATGCGGACGATCGCCTGATCGGCGTCGCGCTGCTCGAGGAGAATGATGACGTCCTCCTCGCCACGCGTCAGGGCAAGGCAATCCGCTTCCCGGGCGACGACGTGCGCGAATTCCAGAGCCGCAACTCCACCGGCGTGCGCGGCATGCGCCTCGCACCCGGCGACGAGGTAATCTCGCTCTCGATCCTTCATCGCACCGGCGCGACGCCGGAGGAGCGCGAGGAATATCTTCGCTTCGCCCCGTGGAAGGCGACCGAGCGCGAAGGCGAGCCGCAGATCGACATGACGCGTTTCGAGCACCTCCGCGCGCATGAGCAGTTCATCCTCACCGTGTGCGCCAACGGTTACGGCAAGCTGTCCTCGGCATTCGAGTATCGCCGCACCGGCCGCGGTGGTCAGGGCATCACCAACATCGACAATATCGCGCGCAACGGCCCGGTCGTGGCGAGCTTCCCGGCCAGCAAGAACGATCAGCTGATGCTCGTCACTGATCAGGCCAAGCTGATCCGCATGCCGCTTGCCAGCTTGCGCGTCATTGGCCGCAACTCCGCCGGCGTCCGTCTCTTCAACGTCGGCGACGGCGAGCATGTCGTCGGTTGCGCGCGCATCGATGAGGAGCCGGAGCCCGAGAATGCCGCAGAGGAAGCGGTCGCCGCGGAACTGTCCGCGCCTGAAATCGCTCCGGACACCGGTGCGACCATCGGCGATGACGCCGCTGCCGGCCCGGAGGGTGGACAATGACCAAGCCGATGACAGCGTATAAGGTGTTGACCGGCGAACAGATGGCGGCGCTGGAACACGATGGCAGCTTCGCGGGCGCGCCGGTCGATCTGCAGGACGGCTACATCCACATGTCCACCGCCGCGCAGCTCACCGAAACCGTCGACAAGCATTTCGCCGGTCAGGACGATCTGCACGTCGCAGCCGTGGATCTCGAGGCGGTGGGCGACAAGATCCGCTGGGAAGAAAGCCGCGGTGGGCAGCTCTTCCCGCACCTCTACGGTACGCTGACGCTTGATTCCGTGGTTGCCTATAGCCCGCTTGAACGGCTCGATGATGGAACGGTGCGGCTGCCCGTCACCGGCTGACGTAACGTGGGGATCGTCGGACCGCCGTGAGCCGGAGAACGATCCCCTCGTTCACCTCACTCGCTGGCAGATGAAGCCAGGCGATCCAGCCATGCTTTCGCCTGCTTGGGCTCGCCGACCGCATCGCCGGCGGCGGGACCACGGGACCGAAGAAACTGCTGCTGCAGCTCGAATGGGGGCATGAACAACTGCTCGCGCATCTTGTCGATGTCCTCGCCGAGTTCCGCGAGATGATCGATTACGAGCGCGATCTTCTCCCGCGTCCGGCGGTCGCCCTGATGATCGAACAAGCCCCATTTTCCTGCTGCCGTGGTGCGCAGCGCGGCGAGCAGGGCCACGGTGTATTCGGCCTCCAACTCAACGCGGCGCGCGTCCAGTCGGTTCAGTCGATCAGCTTTGGCCATCGTCCGCCTTTACACTAAGCGGACTGGCGTGGCTCTCTCGGATCGTCACGTAAACAGATCCACCACCTCCGCCCCCTCGCCTTCCGCGTGCAACAACAGCGTGCGGTGGCAGTGGCACGGATCGCGCTCGTAACACAGCAGGGCGGACGGCATCTCTGCCGCCAGTGCGCGCATCTGCGCCGCCGCCGCTTGCGCCTCGGGCAACGCCAGCTGATCGTCATACACCGCGCGCAGCGTCGCGACGTCACCCTTCTTTGCCGCGTCTCGACCGCGCTTGGGCGTGCCGAGCGCCTTCAGGTGAACATAGTCGATCCCCGCTTCACGCAGCGTCGCCGCCAGGATGGACTTGGAGAAGCCCGGCCGCCGCGACAGCGGCAGCGCGCGCACGTCGATCACGCGCTTCACTCCTGCCCCGGTCAGCGCGGCAAGAAAGTCGGCCATGGTGGTTGCCTCATAGCCGATGGTGAAGATCTTCATGCGGACACTCCTGGCATCAGCGCAATCCTGCGCTCAGGAACTGTGATCGGCAATGATCCGCCACCCTTCTTTGCGCCGCTCGAACAGCAAGGTGGTGAGCCCGCTCTGCGCCGATCCGTCCGCCGGCGCCAGCGTCCACCGCGCGACCAGCAGCATGTGCACGTTGCTGATCGTTCGCCAGGCGACGGGCTGAAAGGACAAGCGCCCGCGGCTGTTCGCGCCATCTGCGAAGCTCTTGGCATAGCGCGCGGCGATCGCCGCCTTGCCGCGCGCCAGCTCCTTGCCAGAGGCATAGACCGCGTCATCGGCATAGACGGCCATGAACCGCTCCAGCGAACCGGCGTTCCAGCCCGCCGCGCTCGCCGCCATCTCCGCCTCGATCGCTGCCACCGGCGATGCGGCCTGCGGCGTAGAGCTCGCCGCAGCCGCGATCGCTACGGGCGCGAGCAGTGCACCGATCATTCGCGATAATCCTCCACCAGTTTCGCCAGCGCGCGCTCGTCCAGCGGCCCAGCGCACAGGAAGCCCTGATAGAGGCTGCACCCCTCGGCGGCGAGAAGATCGCGTTCTGCCCGGTCCTCCACGCCTTCCGCGATCGTCTGGAGCCCGAGTCCCGCTGCGATGGCGAGGATGCCGCGCACCACCACGCGGGCGCGTGGCGCGCCGGTGATGTCCTGCGTCAGACTACGGTCGATTTTCAGATAATCGAGTGGCAGCGCCTTGAGATACGCTAGGCTGGAATAGCCGGTGCCGAAATCGTCGATTGCCGTACGAATACCTTGAGCCCGCAACTTCTCTAACCGTGCCGCGGCCATCGGCAGGTCCGTCACGAAGCCGCTTTCGGTGACCTCCGCTGTCACCCGGCCTGGCGCGATCCCGGCGCGCGCCACCAGCGCGAGGAAATGGTTGACGAAGTCCGACCGCGCGAGATCCGCCGCCGTCACGTTCACCGCCACGCGCAGCGTCGCGAGCGGCCCCTCCCACGCGGCTGCTCGCGTCATCGCCAGCAATTGGATATGCTCGGACAGCGCCAGCCCGAGCCCCGCCCGCTCGGCCGCGGAAAACAGCGTGTGCGCGCCGAGCACGCCATGCTGCGGATGCTCCCATCGCGCCAGCGCCTCCACGCCGACGATCCGGTCGCTGTCCAGCGCCACCTGCGGCTGGAAGAGGATGTCGATCTCCCGCCGATCGATCGCGCGGTGCAGATCGGCCGCCAGATCGAGGCCCGCCGCGGCATGGAGGCTCGGCGCGAACCGGACGTTGGGCCCATCGCCGGCGGCTGCCATGGTCAGCGCCTCGCTGGCACGCGCAATGAGCGATCGGGCCGGCTCTCCGCTCTCGCGATGCGCAACACCGATCCGCGCGCCCAACCACGCTTCCTCCTGCCCGAGCATGAAGCGCCGCCCGAGCGCGCCTTCGATCGCGGCGACGCGGACGCGCGCCTGCTCTCCCCCTTCACGAAGGGCGATGACGAAGCGGGCGCCCTGGTCGCGCTCGATCACGGCGGAGGGCGGCAGAGCGGCGATCAGCCGGGCGGCCGCCTCCCGCAGCAATTGATCTCCCGCCTCGCGCCCAAAGGCGGCGTTCACCGCATCGAAGCGCGTGATGGCCACCACGGCCACCAAGGCCGGCTCTGCAGGATCACCAGCGGCGATGAAGCGCGCGACCGCGCCCTCGACCAATTCGCCCGCCCGGCGCATGCGTCCGGTGCCCCGCAAGTGACGCGCGTACCGCCCGGCGAAACGGATCGCGAGCGCCAGCGACTCGGCTGTCGGCTCTCCCATCGAGACATGAGTCGCGCCAGCGTCATAAGCCGCCACGGCATCGACCGGATTAGATACGATCGCCAGCAAGGCCTGGCGAGCATGAGCGGCGCCGGCCTCGGCTTCGGTGATCGGCCGCTGCCCGCCTCGTGCGTCCACCAGCAGCACCTCGGCCCAGTCTCTTCCGATACGCGCGCCGGCAGCCCCCACCAGAACGGAAAGGCTTTCGCTGCCCGACGCCAATGCCACTTCCACGATTTCGCCTGCAATCCTGCCCACGAACGGACCGTATGAGTGGCTCGCGCCGGCAGCAACTGGGGACCTGCCCTTGTTACCGGCCGCAGGAGCGCCTAGCTGTTCCGTTATGGGAGTAACCCCCGCCGCCCCCGGCCTTGTTGACGGTTTTGGCCGGGCGATCCGCTATTTGCGGATCTCGGTCACGGATCGCTGCGATCTTCGCTGCCGTTATTGCATGGCGGAGAAGATGACCTTTCTGCCGCGCAGCAAGCTGCTCGCCCTGGAAGAGATCGCGATCATCGCCGAACGGTTCATCGGCTTTGGCGTGCGCAAGATTCGCCTGTCTGGCGGCGAGCCTCTCGTGCGCCGCGATGTCGTGGAGCTTGTGGAGCGGCTTGGCAGTCATGTCGGGCACGGCCTCGACGAGCTGACCATGACCACCAACGCGACGCGCCTGGCCGATCACGCCGTTGCCCTGGAAGCCGCGGGCATTCGCCGCCTCAATGTCAGCATGGATAGCCGCGATCCGGCGCTGTTTCGGCATATCACCCGGCATGGCGACGTGGATCAGGTGCTTGGCGGGATCGCAGCCGCCAAGCGGGCGGGGATTGCGGTCAAGGTGAACATGGTCGCGCTGAAGGGCTTGAACGAGCATGAGATCGCCTCGATGCTCGACTGGTGCGTCGCTGAGGGACATGACCTAACCCTAATCGAAACCATGCCGATGGGCGCGATCGACGAGGATCGTACCGATCGCTTCGTCCCGCTGACCGCCGTGTTCGATCAATTGTCCGAGCAGTTCCGGCTTGAGCGTGATCTTGCGGGCACGGGCGGGCCGGCGCGCTATTGGCGGGTCAACGGCAGCCAGACGCGGCTCGGCCTTATCTCGCCGCTTACCGCGAATTTTTGCGACGGCTGCAATCGGGTGCGCCTCACCACCGAGGGGCGGCTTTATTCGTGTCTCGGCCATGATGATCAGGTCGATCTGAAAGCCGCGTTGCGCGACGGCGGCGTGGCGGCGCTCGATGATGCCATTCGTCTCGGGATTGCCGGGAAGCCGGCACGCCACGACTTCCGGATCGAGCGCGGCGCGGCGCCCGCGGTGTCGCGACACATGAGCGTGACCGGCGGATGAGCGAATATCTGCGGCGGGCGCTGGTCGCGTCGCCAACCGCTCAGGCGCAAACGGCGCGGGCATCGCTTGCGGATGCGTGGGACTGGTGCACGATTGAGGAAGCCGACGTGGTGATCGCGCTCGGCGGCGACGGCTTCATGCTCCAGACGCTGCACACGTTGCTCGACATGCGCCGCGCCAACGTTCCCGTGTTCGGCATGAACCTCGGCACCGTCGGCTTTCTCATGAACGAATGGCGGCAGCACGATCTTGAGGAGCGGCTGTCCAACGCCCGCGCGTTCAAGGTTACACCGCTGCTGATGACTGCGACCGGGATCGACGGGCGCATCCACACGATGCCGGCGATCAACGAGATATCCCTGCTGCGCGAAACGCGGCAGACTGCAAAGCTTGAGGTCAGGGTCAACGACCGCATCGTGCTCGAGGAACTGGCCTGTGACGGCATCCTTGCCGCCACTCCGGCCGGATCGACCGCCTATAATCTGTCCGCCCACGGCCCGATCCTGCCGCTCGGCTCTGCAATGATCGCGCTCACCCCGATCAGCGCATTTCGCCCCCGTCGCTGGCGCGGTGCGATCCTGCCGGACAAGGCGCGCGTCAGCTTGCGCGTGCTCGATCCCGGCAAGCGTCCCGTGTCCGCCGTGGCCGATCAGCGCGAGATCCGCGACGTGGCGCAGGTGGACATAGCGATCGATCGCGCACGCGAGCTGACGTTGCTGTTCGACCCCGAACATGCGCTGGACGACCGGATCACCATGGAACAGTTCGTCGCCTGATTTTTTCCACGCCAACAGGGGTTGCAAGCGCCGAGATTCCGGCTAAAGACGCGCCTCCCGCAGCGTTCCCTGATAGCTCAGCGGTAGAGCTCTCGACTGTTAATCGAGCGGCCGTAGGTTCGAATCCTACTCAGGGAGCCAGCGGGCCTATTCAGGCCCGTTCACCACGCCCCAGCAGACGTTGATTTACCCCTATATTCCGGGCATTTCACCTGTTCATGGCGTTGCATCACGTTTCATCTAAGGTCCCTCTATGTGGGGGTATTGCAGGGGGTACGTTCCGCTGCTGACGGATGTTGCCTGTCGCAAGGCGAAGGCGGCCGACAAGCCGGTCAAAATGGCCGATTCAAGCGGCCTCTTCCTGTACGTGACGCCTTCTGGGCTCAAGTCCTGGCGGATGAAGTACCGGTACGGCGGCAAGGAAAAGCTGCTTACCTTCGGCAAATACCCCCAAATACCCCTAACCGAGGCCCGGCGGCTTCGCGACGAAGCACAAACGGCGCTCCGCGGTGGGCGCGATCCGTCGATCGAGAAGAAGCAGCGGAAGGCGGAACGCGCCACCCGGACCAGCAACACGTTCGAGGATTGGGCCGGCCGCTGGCATGCGAGTGCCAAGAAGCACTGGACGCCGCGCTACGCGGGTCAGGTGCTCGGTCGTCTCGAGCGGGACGCCTACCCCTCCATCGGCCAAGTGCCGATCGCCGATGTGACGGTGCCGATGGTACTGGAGCTGCTGCAGCGGGTGGAAGCGCGCGGCGCGATCGAAGGTGCGCATCGCCTGCGCCAGCATATGTCGGACATCTTCCTGTCGGCGATCGCGGCGGGCGTTGCGCAGACGGACCCGGCAACGGGCGTAAAGCGGGCGCTTCAGCGCTTCACACACAATCGGCGCCCGGCAGCCCGGTCGATCGCAGAGGCGCGACACGTGCTACAGACGATCGAACAGCAGGAGGCGCACTGGTCGACGCTCCTCGCCTCGCGCCTTCTCGCGCTCACGGCAGCGCGGCCGGGCGTCGTGCGGCTCGCCGAGGAGAAGGAATTCGAGGATCTGGATGGCGCCAGCCCGATCTGGCGAATTCCGGCCGCGAAGATGAAGCTGACGTCCGAACGCAAGCGGGACGTCACGTTCGAATTCGTGGTGCCGCTGAGTCCGGCAGCCGTGGCAGTGGTGCGAACGGCAACTCACATCTCCGGGAATGGCGTGTTGTTCCCCGGCATGCGCACGCCCAAGACGCCGTTCAGCGACAGCACGATCAGCAAGCTGTATCGAACGGCCGGGTTCACCGGTGTTCATGTGCCGCACGGCTGGCGATCGACCTTCTCGACCATCATGAACGAGATCGCCGCGATCGAGAACCGTGTCGGCGATCGCGACATCATCGATCTGATGCTCGCCCACCTGCCGGGCGACGTCGAATCGGTCTACAATCGCTACGCCTACCTCCCGCGCCGGCGCGAGCTGGCGCTCGAGTGGAGCGAGATGCTGATGGAGGGCGCGGCGCCGGTGGACGACCTAGTGCGCGAGCCTGCGCGGCGATCGTTCGGGGGTGCGCCTCGTGAGCGGCGCCCCAAACGCCCGTGACGTCCGCCGCCTTCTCAAGGGCGCGTCCGCACACCTCACCGGCCGCACGGAGCGCGGCCCCGACCGCAAGGTCCGCCGCTACAGCTATGACGTCGACAGCCGCCAGGCGCAGGTATTCCGCCCGATCGGCGACGGCACGACCGCGGGTGCGCTCGGCTGGATCGACTGCCTGCTGAAGACCGTCACTGAATGGGATGACCTCGAGCGCAGGAAAGGTGGAGCGCGGCCGATCGGCTTCCACGGAATTCGCGTTCTCGAGACTTTGCTCGGTCGCCGCGGCGGGATCCAGGTGGATTTTCGCACCGGCAGACTGGAACCCGCGATCGACACAATTGCCCGGGTAGCAGGCCTGTGCCGCACCACGGTGGTGCGCGCCCTCGCCCGCCTGAACGCGCTCAAGATCCTGCACTGGGTCCGGCGCACCCAGCGCACGCAGAACGCCGGCCAACCCGGGCCGCAGCGCGAGCAGGTCACCAACGCCTATTGGTTCGACCTCAGCGGTCTCCCGGCGCGTGTCCGCCAGCGCTTCCGCGACCTGTGGAACAGAAAGAGGGTCCGCCGTGAGGGCGCCCTCCCACCTGACACACCCAAGACGACCGGCCCGTCTCCCGAGCTTGCCGCGATCCTCGGATCTATCGAGGCTAGCATCGCCGCAAAGGAACATGGCGCGAGTCCACCAGGCGGTCAGTATCCCCGCTCAGAGATCAAGGGATAAGGAATTCCCTCGCTTTGGCGAGGCAATGCTCCAGTAGGTTGCTCCCCCAAGGCCGATTTGGCCCGCCCTACCCACCCGATAGCCAAGACCCGGCTGTCGGAGCGTGGCGGCTTGTGCCGCCCCGGGGTATGCGAGGGGGAGGAGCACGATCCGTGCCGCACCCTTGCGAGCGCCGCGTCAGCGGCGATCTTTTTGCCCTGAAATTCATCGCAGTGCGCACGGACCCACTACGCGGTGTCCAACCTCACTACGCCTTCGGTTTTGCCCCCCGCCCCCGTCGGCCAGTGCTCGCCGTCTCGCGTACGGTTCAGCAGCCGTTCCGAAGTCTCGGCACGGTTTGTTCGCTCAAGTGTTAAGGTGGGATGCGTTATTTCTTCCACCTCTCCGATGGATCCCGCGTGCCCGACGAAGTTGGAACAGAGCTGCCCGATGACGCGGCAGCACGGCTCCACGCTGTGAAATACGCTGGCGATGTCCTGCAACGCGAGCCTGCGCTTCTCGAGGACGAAGACATTCGAGTAGAGGTTGCAGATCAATCAGGCTTGGTGTTGTTCACGGTCATCGTTCTCGTTGTAACGGCCGCAGTCACCGGCAGCATGCGTAGAAAGCCTAAATGACTGGCGTGAGAGCTGCGCCCCAAGCGTTGAAGATCCGCCGTCGCCGATCTAGCTGTTGAGACCGGTTGTACGCTCCCTCGACCTTAGCCGCCGACCCGTCCTCCGCCTTCAATGTGTGTCCGAGCGCCTGGTCAATCGCACCGCGCTCGAGGGGCATCGTCTCGTTCATGATCGTGGAGAAGGTCGCGCGCCAGCCGTGCGGCACGTGCAGGCCGGCGAACGACGTCCTCGCGTAAAGCGCGCCGATCGCCGCCTCGCCGAGTGGGCTGGTTCTGCCGGCGGTGCAGAAAACTAGTCCATCGTGCAAATTTACATTCTCGTGATGCATATTCGCGGCCGAAAGATGCATATCACGGGCCTCGTGCAGCACCGCCACAGCCGCCGGCGACAGCGGGACAACGTGATCGTGCGCGGCGTCGCCCTTCTTCGCGGCGGCGAGCTTCATCCGCGCCGCCGGCACGCGCCAGATCGGCGCCGCCCCCTCGAGATCTTCAATCTCGCTCCACCGGGCGCCGCGCACGGCCGCCCAGCGCATGGCGGTGAGCGCCAGGAAGCGGGAGGCCAGCTTCGCCGCCGGCGACGCGTCGAGCTGATCGACCTCGGCCAGCAGCGCGCACGCGTCGGCCGTCGTCATCAGCGCGGCATGATGACGAACGGCCGCAGGCTTCTTAAGCCCGCGGGCGACCTTTTCGGCCGGATCAATCTCGCACCAGCCTTCTCCGATCGCCAGCTCGAACACGGCCGAGATCCGCTGACGCAGACGCCGGGCGGTTTCTCGTGCGCCACGACGCTCCACGGCGCGCAGCAGCTCGAGCACGTCGGCCGGCGCGATCGCGCTGAGTGGTTGTGGGCCGATCGCCGGGAAGACATCACGCTCGAGGCTGACCAGGACATCGGTTGCGTGCACCGGCGTCCAACCCTCGAGCTGGACAGCGTGCCAGGCGCGCGCGGCCGCTTCGAAGGTCTCAACGCGCGTCGACCGGGTGCGCGGATCCTCGCCGCGGGCGAGCTGCTCGCGCGCGGCGTCGGCGCGAGCCCGGGCGGCCAGGAGGTCGACCTCCGGATAGCTGCCGAGCGTCAGCAGCTGCTCCTTGCCGGCAACCCGGAAACGCCACCGAAAGCTCTTGAGCCCGGTTGGTGCGACATAGAGGTGCAGCCCTGCACCGTCGGCGAGCTTATAGGCGGCCGCGCGCGGCCGTGCGGCTTTCACCGCAGCGTTGGTCAGCATATCGTGCCTCGGTGGCGATGGTTGTTGAGGAAGACGGCGTCACGCCGGCGGTTCACTTCGTCGCCTTCCGTGGCGACGAGTATTGGTCAGCTGTGCGGCTGTGGGGCCGGCCGTCGTTTATTCACCGGCGATGGGATCAGCGAGCCAGGCGTGAGCTGCACCCGTCCGACACGGTGGTGTTCGCAAAAGGCTGCGACCAAGATCCGTGCAGCCAGTTCAATGCAGCCGATCTCGATGAGTAAGCGGGCGGCGCTCCGTTGCGGTGTGCGACTGAGCGCACCGGGGAAACCGCTTAACTCGGGTTAGAGAAAGGAACTGGCCGCAGCGGCTCGCATTTTCTGCGTATGCCGATTTACCGCTTTCACATTGTGAACGACATCGACGTACCCGCAGAAGAGGGCGAGGAACTGGCCAACCTTGCTGCGGCTCACCTGAGAGCGATCGACTACGCTCGTGATCTGGCCGCCATGGCGGTTCGGCAAGGTCGGCTAGACCTGGCGCACCGGATCGAAGTTGAAGATGAGCAAGGGGAAACGCTGCTGACAGTCACCTTTGGCGATGCAGTAGACGTCAGCCGATAGTCGCTGCTGTCCGCCCTCCGGCACATCGATATATTCCGCAGAAAGCGTACCCGAACACTTCGCCGAAGCGTACCTGCCCGGCGTCTCTAGCCAGGCGTGCGCGGCGGCCCGGCGAGTTCCCTAGTTCTCGCCGGGCCTGAAGCTGACCAGGGCGGAGAAACCCTCCGCCGCGAGGACGCAATCACGGGACAAGCGCGCGTCCAAATGCCCACCTCCCGAAAGGAAGCACCTGGCCGAGTGCACGGCGGCTGCGAGAGCGCTTTCCGTGCACTTATCTGAGCAACGTGCTATCTGGGCGTTACCGCACGGCACGTCCTGAGCGATGTGCGGCTGAGAGCCCGCTGCTCCCGCTCTGATGGAGATGCGCGCCATGGACCTCAACTATTTGCTCGGCCGGGAACAGCACTCTTTGTACATGGCCGCCACTTCCCTTTCGCCCAGCGCTCGTATGGCGCATCGGGCGTTTGCGAGAGCTTACGGCACCTTGATTGCGGACTCTGGGTTCCCTCACCGCGATGGGGGCGCTCACGGCTGCAGGCAGCCGCAGGTCATAGCGGCACAGAAGAATAAAATTCGAATTGCTGACTGGGAGAGCGAGGACGGCAGCATCAGACGCACCACCTCTCAGCGCGACGGTGGCGATCGTAAATCGCCGCGGCGACATACAGGCGACATCGAAGGGTCGCGACTGTGAACATCATGCCTCGGATCGGCCGGTCGCACCTCGACGAGGCGGCAGAAGAAGGGCGCGTTGCCGCCCAAGCTCCATCCGCTAACGAAGATGCTTGCCCGTACTTCAGTGGTGATCGACCGATGACGCGCCACGCTTGGTTGCGCGGTTTTCGGGAAGCTTGGACCGCCCGCGTTAAGCGGTAACCGGCGCCAACTCTCCAGTAAACCGGAAGCAATGTAGCCAATCTTGCAGTGCCCACGGCGGAGATCCCCTCCGCCGCGGCCACGCATTTCAGCCACTTTTAGGCGTGCTGTACCCGCGAGATCGGGTGCGATACCCGACCTTCGGAGCTGCTCCGAAGGTCCGAATGGTCAGCCCCGGCTGCGGATGATCAGCTCAGTCACTTTCGTGCTGCGTCCGGCTCCTGGTGTCCCGTTCCAGGTGGTCTGCACCTCATGGATCTCGAATGCCGCGAAGGTCTCGCGGATGAACGGCGTGTCGTTGATCGACATGACGAACCGGCCGGCGATGCCGCCGAGCTGCTCAGCCATTGCGACATAGTCGTCCCGGCCAAAGCCGGTGCCATAGCCCGACGTCTCGTCATAAGGCGGGTCCAGGTAGAACAGCGCGCTTCTGCCGTCATAACGGCGGATCACGTCCTGGTAGCCCAGCTGCTCGATGGTCACAGCCTCGAGGCGGCGGTGAAGCTTCCGCAGCTCGGCGCGAAGCAGGCTCTTCTGGATTCGCGACGACTGATCCTTGCGGACGCCGAACGTGCGGCCCTCGATGCGACCCCCGAACGCCAGGCGCTGCAGGTAGAGGAAGCGGACAGCGCGCTCGATGTCGGTGAGCGTCGATGGATCCACGCGCTTCTGCCGTTCGAACTCGTCCCGGCCGGCCAGCAGCCAGGTGAACTCATCGACGAATGGTTCGTAGTGCCGGCGCACAACGCGGAACAGGTTGGCGACGTCACCTGACAGGTCGTTTATGACCTCGACCGGCGGCGCCTTTCCACGGCGCAGGAACACGCCGCCCATGCCGACGAACGGCTCGATGTAGGAGCGATGCGGGATCTGCTCAATTAGGGCACAAAGACGCTTGGCGAGGTTGCGCTTGCCACCGAGGTAGGCGGCCGGCGGGTTGGCCGCGATAACCGCGGCATGGACTTCGTGCTTTCGGGTATGAATTGCCGGCGAGGTGATCGCTTGCATGGTGGCTCAGCTCTCGGTGAAGAGCACGTCGGCTACGCGCGCTGAGTTGCCACCGATCGGCGCGATCGGCGGGCCTGCGTTCATGGTCTGGAGGTTGTGGCTTCGGGGAATACGTCGGCAGGCTGGCCTCTCACCAACCGCCCGGATACCGGGTGGTTAGCCGCGCAGAGTAGGCACTGCGCCCCACGTATTCCCCGAAGGTCTTCTATTCCGCAGGCCACCCGGCGAACCGGTCAGCCTACTTCCGCGCGCGCGGGCCCAACGTAACGGCTAAGCTCCGGAGGGCGTCCGCTTCATGGCACAGCGGCGCAGGCCGCGTCTATCAGTTCGCGGCCGACTTCTGCGCCGGCTTGGGTGCCAGCTTCTTGGCGGCGAAGCCCGCGGTCGCGGTGAGTGCCCAGGGCAGGATCACGTCCAGCGCGACCTTCTTCAGCAGTTCCTTCATGGTCTTCTCCTCGTGGTGATCAGGTAGCGGCGCGACACTTCGCTCGATCGACATTGCCGATCCGGTGCGTGGCCCAGCCGCGGTGGAAGCGCTTCAGCGTCGGCCTGGCGCGCACCAGGCGGTCATATTCGGCGCGCTGCGCGCCATCGAGACGGTCAAGCATTGCGACGCAAAGCGGCGCGGCGCCAACGCGACGCTGGCAGGCGCTGTAGGCGGCGATCGTCGCGGGACCGACGCGGCCGTCGACGGCCAGGCGTGCTCCGCATTGCGCGTTGATCGACTGCTGAAACCATCGACCAGGACGCGCCGGGCCCATGTTCACCGTTGTGTCGAACAGCTCCTCGGTGACGGCGGCATCGATGGCGATCAGCGGCTCGTAACCCGGAGCAACCAGGTAATCGTCGTAGTAGATACTGACGACCACATCGTGCGGGATCGTCCGCATCGGGCCGGTGTAGCCCTTGGCGACGGCCACCCGCTTGGTGATGCCCTTGTTGGTCTCGCCGCCCGGGTCGAGCGGGTCGTTCACGTATCCGCCTTCCAATGCGATAACCCCGGAGATCAGCGCCAGCACGATGCCGGCGATCGCGCGCTTACTCGCCATCGATCTTCTCCTCATGGGTGGCGATCGGGGCGGCCGGCGAGCGGCGGGACCGCACAAGCGAGCGAACCGTGTCCGTCTCGAGGATCCGGATCAGCGTCCAGATGATGGTAAGCAGAGCGGCCAGGTGAGGCAGCAGCTGCGTGACGGTGCCGACGGCGACGCCGAACGACAGAACGTCGACCGACGCCTTAGCGGCGCCGGGCACATGGTCCAGCGTCATCGATGTTCTCCAAAGGGAAGGCGCAAACAAACTGCGGCGGTTCGCCGGAGCAGTTTGAAGGGTCAGCGTAGCGAGCGGATCCGCCCTAAGCCGCTGCTGCCTGGGCGAGGTCAGGACCGTGCGGCATGGCGTTGATGGTGCGGGGACGGATCGTAAAGCTCACGGCATTATCACCGGCCCATCCAGCACCGCCAATTCGAGGGTCGCCCCATTAAGCGTAGCGGTTTGGCCGGTTGGAACGCGGACGCGCATCGACACCGTTGTGTCGAGATTGTTATCCGGTGGCGACGTCAGCGGAACCCAAGGTGTGCTCTTCGTTGCATTGCTGCCGGTGTTGGTGAAGGGGAGGACGGCTGTGTCCGTAATCCCGCCATTCTGTTGTTCGCTGATCACCCCATACAGCGTTCCGCCTGTGACGACGCCACGCATAGAGAGGCGCGCGAACAGCTTGCGGTGCCGCATGCCTGTTGGAACAACGATGGCGGGGAGTCCCGCCCCGGCAGGTGAGGCGCTGGCCCCGCTGGGAGTGCTTGCAATGGATGTGCCCGGCGCGACCGCTGCTGATGCGAACTGGCGCATATGCGGGATGCGGACCTTGCCCGAGGCGACATCTGCGATCCGCGACAGGTCGATGGATAGAACGCCAATAAGCTGCCGTCGCCATAGCGAGAGGTCGTGGTAGGCCGGCCCTGGATTGGACACATCGGCGTTCGTGTTGGACAGCAGCGAGCGATAGATGTTCTGATCGCGCAGTGCATCGTCTTCGTGTGTAAACTCGAAGTCGCCGGTCGGAACGTCCGCAATCATGAACTCGACGGGCTTGCCGCTTGTGCCGTCTGGATTGGGCGTCACGTCCACCATCCAAACGACGTTCGTCTTCCGCGTCTGTCGGGCGGTGTACACGAACAGCACGCGCCCCTCCTCAGAGCAGAAACCATCCGCGCGTGTCGGCCAATTTTGCAGGCCCATGGTGTTCCGTAGGAACGTGACCTGATCGATCTTCCAGGTCGTGCCGTTGTGCCAAAGATGGTGAATCTCGCGGTCGCTGATCCCCGATCCATCATTGCGCGGTGCAGCCAGCGTCAGGAACAGGTGCGGATTGCCGGTGACCGGGTTCACCGCCATGCCTGGCTGGTTGATGATGCCGCTGTTCGTGGCGGGCGTGGATAGGATCCTAGCGTTGGTGTTGCTGTGGACCAGCGGCATAGCAACCGGGCTACCGTCGACCGCCTGCCATGTGTTGCCGCGATCTTTCGACAGCATGAGGTGCACGTCAGCATTGGTATTGGCGTCACCGCCTTGAGGGCGCCACGTGCCAGCGATCCAGAGCCACCCACGGTGGTCTATGACGGGGCGGAACTCGTAGAAGTTTTCCAGAGTTGCCTTACCGGCTGCAATCATTCGCCGGTTCTGCCAGACGGTTGCGCCATTCGGCAGATCGACAAGGTAATTGTCACCCTCGCCGCTGGTGCCGTCTCGGTAATACAGCAGCAGGTCGCCGTTGGGGAACCGCAACAGGCGTGGATATGTGACCTTCAGTTCTAGCGGATCAGTAATTGGATACGGCCCGATCAGCCCTGAAGCCACCCAGTTGGTCGGCACCGGGCCGCCGGGAGGAACCGGATCAACCGTTCGAGCATAGCGTAGCAGGCCGCCGTGCATGTTGGCGAAGACGTGAAGCCGGCCGGCGCCGTCTAGCCCCATCGCCACGGTGTTGTGGCTGTCGTTGATCACCGGACCGATCGGATCGCCCGGAATGTCGCGCGTGTTGAACGAAGTAAATTTGCCGACCAGAAGCGACTTGTGGGTGATGATCAGGTTGCCGTCGACATTGTAAGTCCCGGTGTACTTGTCATCACCGCGGGTCACGGTCCCGCAATGAGTGTAGCTTGTCCCGTTGTAGGTTGATTGGGCCGATGCGTCATGCGGCAGCAGGTCGAAGCGGTAAATGTCCTTCACAGGAGCCGAAACGTTTACAAGCCCCGCAAACCCCTGCTTTTCCGCAGCGGAGAGCTGCCCGTTGCGGCGACCGAAGAGGGTGTCTGAAAGCCGCTGGGCAAGCGCCGTGCCCGCAAGGCCGAAGATGTCGCTCACTGGCTGATCCTCACGGTGGTTGCGGTGCCGGTCAGAACGGTGACGCGGTACTGAACGCCGACCTCGGCCTCGGTGAGCGAGAAGCTGGGCGGCAGGCTCGCGCGCATGCTGTCGGGGATAACGACGAACCAGTCTCCCGCGCCGCCGAAACGGCGCTCCACCTGTGCCGTGAAGGTGCCGCCCGACACCGTGATGTTGAACGGGCGCCCCGCTGTGGGCGCGAAAGGGTTGCCGGGGGCAGTGACCGGTGCCTTCTCCGAGCTTGCGAGACCCACCCGGCCCGCGAGCGGCGCAAGTGCGTTTAGAAGCGGCTCATTCCGGCCGGCGAGCAAATCGTCGAAGTCTGCCATTTCAGTTCACCCTGGTTGTGACGAGTTCGAAGCCGTCGCTGGTGGTCACGCCCTCCACGCCGTCGTTTGTCGTGACGAATGCGTATCCGTCCGGCAGCGGCTGGGCGGCGGTGGCCTTCACGATTGGCGTGTTGATCTCGACCCGGCCGGTGACGTGGAGGATGCTTTCGGCATTCTCGACCGCCTCAAGGAAGTCGAACACGCGGCCCTGAAAGTAGCGAATTCCGCCGTCGGAGAGCATGATGCGGAAGGCAAACTGTCGCCGCTTTTCGGCCGCTGCTACGGCGAGCAGCGCCTGACCGGCATCGGCATAGTCGGGCGCCAGCTTGGGCTGAAGTCCGCCAAAGTCGGTAGGCCCCTTCCGCTTCTGCCTCGCACCCCTCAGCGGCTGGTAAGACACCGTTGCGGGGGTGCCGCCGTACGTGCCGATCTTTTCGAGCCCTCCAATGTCGAGGTAGGTAAGCGTTGCATACCCCAGGAGATCAGCGCGCGACGGCAAGACGGCGCTAATCGCGAGCGCGCTGCCCGCTGCAGTGGTCGCCATGGTTGCTCCTGTGGATTGCCTGTGCGTGGCTCGTTCAAAGGCGCGGTCAGGCGGGCTGCCAGAACCAATCGATCGCTTGGTATGCCGCTCGCTTTTTGGAGGTGCTCTCGGCTGCCATTATTCGCGCCACACCTGCGTGCTCGATAGCGGCTAGACGATAGACTTCGCTCTCGGCGAGGTTCGATGCGGTGAGATATCGAGCGAGCACCGCCGCCAGCGTCTCCCCCGTCAAAAGGCGCTCCATCGAGGCCGCAGGATACTGTTCGCGGGCGTCCGCATCTGGGAGAGCTCCAAGATCGGCTTGCGGGATTGCCACACTAGCGAGCGCCTCTGAACGCTTCTGGCGATACTCGGCATCCTTGCCATCGCCGGGCGAGCGCAGCCGCATCTTACGTCGTTCGGCCTCGCTCTTCACGATCGCCACCAGCTGGGCTTCTACCTTGGAAGGATCCTCCACCATCATCCGCGCTGCTGTGTTCCAGCTCCAGGATGATTGATTGTAGCCGGTTGGCAGCGGCGTCCAGCTGAGGCCGTCAGGTACGCTGTCCCACGGCCCGATATGGATCAGGGCGCCGTCGTCTGGATTGAAGACGGCAATCGCCGGCGTGGCGATCGGAGGAAGATCGTTCAACCGACCACCTCCATCTTCATCGTGCCGCCGATCGTCACCTGAAAGTTGGTGCCCAGCGCCTCAAGCCGCGCCTCGTAGGCGTAGATCTTATCCGTCTCTGCCGAGAGGAAGCTGAAGCTCGCTGAGACGGAACCGCCCGCCGACTCCATGTCCGGCTCCTGCAACGTGCCGTTGTTGATGCGGTAGGCCGTCGAGCCCTGAACGCTGCCGAGCAGCGTGAGAGGGCCGTCGTCGGTGATATTGCGATAGTAGAGGTAGATCTTGCCCGCGAAGTAGGCCGTGTTGTTGTTGCTGTCCGGCTCGCTGTAGTTGCAGCTTGCCGACAGGATCACAGTCGAGCCGCCTGGGATCGGCGTCTGGCCAAGGCCAATGTACGCCACGCCGCCCGACACGGTGCCGCTAAGCGCGACCGAGCCGCGGAAGGCAGCCGAGCCGTCGTAGACCTTCTTGACCTCGACGCGGGTGCGATAGCCGATGCCGGCAAAGTTCGCGACGATGTCGAAAGAGCCGGTGTCGCCTGTAAGGCCTGCAAAGCCGAACTCGGCTCCGATAAGCGATAAGCCGGCCATGTTCACGGCATTCTCGATCGAATAGCTCACGCCAATCGTGATTACTGCGCCCCCCTTGCGCAACCGGATCACGCCCGCACCGCCGGTCCAGCTTGGCTTTGCCGCCCCACTCGAAAACACAGGAATGACAAACGGCGCGATCGCTTCAATCACGAAACCGTCAGTTCCGTTCTCGCCATCTTCACCGCTGATCCGCTGTGGAGTGGACCAGCTGGTCAGCTGCATCATTCCACGGAAGGTCGCCTTACTCTGCCACAGGTACTCAGTGCCAGCGGGAGGCCCGTCGCTCCAACCGGCCGGCGGGTTGCCGCTGTTGTCGGGCGGCGCGCTCGGCACCGTCGCCGAGCGGGTGAAGACGATTGAGGGGCTGGTGCCATCGGCACCCAGCGTGCCCGCCTCCCCGACGACGCGATAGGCAGGCCCCCAGGTAGCGCCATCGTCGTTCGATTGGCGCTGATAGGCATCGGCACCGAAGAAGTTGTCGTGCCAGCCGTCGACCCCATTGATCGACCATTGCGTTCTCACCAGCGGCGCGCTGGCGCCGTCCTTACCGCTGATCCGCACTGGTACCGACCAGCTGGTTAGCTGAGTCGCACCGCGAAAGGTTGCCTTGCTCTGCCACAGGATCTCGGTGCCCTGTGGCGGGCCGTCGCTCCATCCCGCCGGTGGGTTGCCGGTACTGTCGCCAGGCGCGGCGGGCTGGTCGGGCGAGCGCCGGAAGACGATCGACGGGCTGGTGCCGTCCGGCCCGACGACGCCGGCTTCACCAACGACGCGGTAAGCTGGTCCCCAGGTCGCACCGTCATCATTCGACTGGCGCTGGAATGCGTCGGCGCCGAAGAAGTGATCGTGCCAGCCGTCAACGCCATTGATCGACCATTGGAACCGCACGAGCGGTGCGTCCTGCCCCGGGTCGCCCTTCCGGCCGGTGACGGCTGCGGCATAGGTGGCGATTGCCTGCTCGGTCGAAACCCACGTCGCGCGCAGCTGGCCGCTGTTGATCACCGTATCGGTGGTCAGATCGTTCCACGCCGGCAGGTAGCTGAGCAGCAGCTCGTCGAGAGCCGCCCGCGCTGCCAGCGCAGCAATTCGAGCGGCCGCGATATCCTCCGGCGAACCGAGTGCAGCGAAGCGCGCCTCGATCGCGGACAGCCAGTTGAGCAGCACGAGATAGTCCTGAACCAGCCGGCCCTTCTCACGGCCGGCCGTGATCACGCCATCCGACGCGATCGCGTCGACATCGGCGCGGATCTCCGCAAGCCGTGCGACCACCGCGTCGATCGGCGCGTTCGGATCGGCCAGCGGAGCGGCCTTGCTCAAGCCCTCGATCGACAGCGACAGCTTCGACACCGTCTCGCCGACCTCGATCGAGAAGTCGCGGAACAGGCCATAGACCGTGAGGCTGTCGACGCCGGCTTGCCCGATCCACAGCGAGGGCCGGGCGCGCACGGCCGCAATGCGGCTCGCCACGAGGTCGACCGCGTCGGTGCGGATCAGCGCATTCGCGGTCATGCGCTTCGCATAAGCGCGCTCGACAAGGGTCACCTCGCCGAAGTCGTCGACCACCTTGCGGCTGAAGTCGGTGATGCCCGCGCCGGCGCCTGCCTCGGTGATGCCCAGCGCCATGAGCTGGCCGACCAGCAGCGTGCCGCAAGCAACCTGATCCCCGGCGATCGTCACCGTCACCGCGCCGCCAGGCAGATCGAAGAAGGTCACCGCGCCCGCGCCGATCGGCACGGTGCGATCGTAACCGGCCGCGACCACGCGCACGGTGCTGCCGGTCAGATCGAGCAGCGCGATCGCGTTGGCGGTGCCGGTGTTGATCACCACCTCGATCGCGCCCGCAGACGTCGTGGCGGTGCCGAGCGCCTGGTCGAACATGGCCCAGCGGTTCGTCGGCCCGATGTCGATCCACTTGCTCGAGAGCCCGGCCGGATCGTCACCAACGTTCCCCTCGCCCGCGCTCTCGTAGATCCGGTGCGTCGACGGCACGATCACGCGTGCGCCGACGCCGTAGATGGTGCCGGCAGACCAAAGCGGATAATCGGCCTCGGGCACGCTTGCGGCGAGCAGGGTCGCATCGGTCACCGCCATTGGCAGGATCAGTCGCAGCGACGATGATTGCCCCGCTGGCGCAGGATCCCCGCCGCCCTCGGCCGGCGCCGGTGGTTCGACCAAGCTTTCGACAGTCAGCGAGCAATAGCTGATCTGCGTGCCTGGCAGATCGATAGAGAACTCTTTCAGGAAGCCCTGAAACGAGAGGCTGTTGAACCGATCGTCTGCGATCCACGTCGCCACGCTGGCGCGCAGCCGCGCAAGCTCGGCCTGGACGGCGTCGACCTGGTCGCTCGCGATCGCGAGGCGCACGGACATGCGCCGCGCGAAGCCACGCTCGACCACCGTCGTAACGCCGAAATCGTCGGTGACGCGCCGGCTATAGTCGATGATCCCGATCGTAGGCGCAGTCTCGACGGTGCCCAGCGCGATCGTGCCGGCAGGCGTGACGACGATCATGCGGCCTGCACCACCGCGATCGCGTCGCCGCCAGAGGCGGCGGTCACGTCGTCGAGCTTGCGCGCCATTCGGCCGGTGTTGCCGGCGGTGGCCGCATGCCCGGCGTTGTTGTCGCTCCGCATGGCAGCGAGCTCGGCGCGGATCTCGCGCAGTTCGGTTGCGGCATCGTCGTTCGCTGCCGGCGCTGACGCGGCCGCCTGCGCGGTCGAGGCGCCGTTTAGCAGCGCCGCGGCCGATGCAGCCGAGCCCGCGCCACCAAGCGCGTTGTAGGTCGCCTCCAGAGTTGCCGCGGTCTGAGCGCGGACCCGATCCAGCTCCTGCCGGCTGGTGGCGGCCTCGGCCGCAGCCGTCAGCAGCGACTGGCTCAGCTGGGGCAGCGACTTGGCGGCGTCGAGATCGCCGCCACGCGCGGCAGCATTGGCGGCGTTGAAGCGGCCAAGCAGCGTAGCGAAGCCACCCGTCTCGGCACCGGTGATGCCGCGGATGCGCTTCACCTCTTCCATGAGGCCATCGCCGACCGACTTCCATGCCTGGCGCAGCTGGTCCGCGGCCGCGGCCGCTTCCTTCGCATCCTGCAGCGCGTAGATCTGCTTCTGCAGGTCGCGGTTGCTGGCATCGAGCTTGCCCAGCTCGAGCGCGCGCAGGGCGGCGGTGTCGCCGCGCAGCTCAAGCAATTTGCGCTCGAGATCCGCGCGCTCGGCCGCCACGTCCGCAGCGGACTTGGCGCCCACCAAGGACTTCTGCAGTTCAGCGAACGCCGGCGCCAGCTGGATCAGCGTCGCATAGGCGGCTTGCCCGGCGGACGTGTTCAGATCCTGCGCATCGACCAGGTCGCGGAATGCGGCAAGCGTGTCAGGGATCGCGAAGCCGAGATCGTCGAACACGCGGGCGAGCTGCTCGGTACGTGCCTCAAGCTGCTCGGCCGGCGTGTAGAACGCCTCGAAATAGGCGCTGATCGCATTGGTGAGGTCGCCGATCGTTTCGAACTGCTCGGCGAGGCCGATCTTCGCCTCGAGCGACATGTCCAGCGCGGCATCGCCCATCTGTTCGAGCGCGTTGGTGACGGCCTCGGCCGTCGACGCGACGCGCACCAGCGTTTCGAAGGCGCCTTCACCAACTTCCTGGAAACGCTCGATGCCGGGGAACGCGGCGTTGGCCATGTTGTCGGCTGCAGCGCCGAACACCGCCTCCAGCTTCTCCTGGATCTCGGCGCCTGTCAGCCCCTTCAGGTCGATCTTGCCGATGTTGACGACAAAGCCACTCAGTCGCTGCTCGATGGCGGTGGTCGCCTGCCCCAGCGGGGTGGCGGCGCCGGCGATCGCGCTGGCGAACGAACGCAGGATCAGCGTGAACTGCTGCTCGAGCTGGGCATCGGCGTCGCCGAACTGCGTCGAGAAAGACTTCCCGGTCGTGATGCCGAAGAACTTCTTCTTTTTTTCCACGTCGCTGAACGTCGATGCATCGAAGCCGCTGGCCATGATCTGACCGATCGACTGCGCGCCGCCGAAGATACCGCTGGCGATCACCGACGTCTTGCTGCCGAACAGCGAGCCGAGCAGCCCGCCGACCAGCGGGATCGCACCCAGCACTGAGCCGATCAGGTTCGGCTTGAAGCCTTCGGCGACTTTGGTGTCGGCGTTGACGTTGCCCGAGCGCACCAGCACTGCTGCGAGCCCGCCGATCTGGCTGTCGATCGACCGCAGCGAGCCTGCCATCTGGCGCGCGAAGGTGTTGGTCAGCGTGTCGACCTCCCGCAACTGGTCGATCGCGCGACGCAAGCTCTCCGACTGCGCCTTGCCGTCGCCGAGCACGGTGCCAGTGCCGGTGTTCGGCTGCGCGAGGTCGTTCTTACCACCACCGCCGAACGCTCCGCCGATCGCGATGCCGATCGAGGCCAGCACGGCCGCAGTCGCGGCACCAGCCGCGATGTTGAGCGGAAACGGCAGGGAGGCGATCGCCTTCGCGACAGCTTCGGCTGCATGCGCCGCTGCCCTGATGCCGCTCTTCGCAACCGAGCTGGCCGTTGCGGCCGCGTCCTGCGCCATCGCACGAACGGATAGGGCGAACTCGATCGCGCGAAACGCCTTCTCGGCCACAGCCATGGCCTTGTAGCCGTCGCTGCCTTCCTTGAAGAAGCCCTTCGCAGCCGAGGTCATGTCACCGAACATGCCGACCTGCGCGGTTGCCGAGGCGAGCGCAAACTTGGTGTTGGCGCGATTGATCGCGGCCTGATCGCTGCCGGCCTTATTCACCTCTGCCTGATGAGCAGCGTCGAGCCGCGAGCGATCGGCCTGAAAATTGGCATAGATCGCCGCGACGTCGCCGATCGCTCGGCCGACACCGCCGAAGGCATCAGCCATGCCGCTCGCTGCGTTCTGCACGTTGCGTGCGATCAGATCCCACTTGTCCGCCGTGAAGGTCAGCGACGCGTTGAGCGCGTCTTGTGCGCGGCCGATCTCGAACTGGCCCATGGCAATCTTGACCTGCTGATCGACGTATTCAGCGCCCTTCTGCCCGGTCCAGCCGTTCGCAGCCGCCTCCTGTGTTGCGCGGAGCGTAGCCAGCGCGCGCACGCGAACTTCCTCGGTCTCGCCGACCAGCTGCAGCTCTTTCTCCAGCTCCTTCAACCGATCACTGCCGGTCGCGAGCGCGGCGAGCCGCTGCGCTTCGCGTTGGCTATCGGTCAATCGCTCGCGGGCCGCGCGCTGAGTATCGAGGGCAGCACTAGCTGCTTCGGCGCCCTTCGTGTCTTTCACAAAGCGGGCCGCTTCGATCGCTGCCAGCAACGGTAGATCCTCCATGCGATCGCGGAGCAGATCGTTAGCGAGCTGCGCATGGACGTTGCCGGCTGCAACGAGCCGGTTCACCTTCTGCAGCTGCTCGGTTTCGTCGCTCAGACCTGCGGTCGATTTGGCCGCATCCGCCACCCGCTGTGCAACGGCGAGGCGGACCTGCCGAGCGACACGTTCCTCAATGTCAGCGCGCTTCTTGATGGCCTCGCTCTCGGCCTTCACCCGCGCCTCGGCGATCAGCGCCGCAGCGCCTGAAACGCCATAAGCATCGGCCAGGCCGTACAAGTTGCAGATCTGAGCCTCGATCGCACGGCCCTCACGCTCCAGCTGCTGGGCGTGCTTGTCAGTTTTGGGGGTGCGGTCTTCCTTCAGCTTGTCGGCCTGCTTTTTTAGGTCGGCGAGCTTGTTGGAGGCGATCTGCTTCGTGACGTCTGCCCCGAACCGCTTCATCGCACCGTTCGCCTCATCGAAGGCGCCGGTATAGGCGTCGCCAACATCGGACAGGATCTCGCGGATGCCCTTGCCCGCGAAAACGCCCTGAACGATCGCCGCGATGCCGCGGAACGTGCCCATGAAGCTCGCGTAGATACCCGCGAGCGTCACGCGGCCGGCGCGGGTCATCCAGTCCAGCGCGTCGCCGAAGAACTTGGTCATGCTGCCGAGGTGAAGGCCGACGCGCTCGGCCATGACCTGGAACGTCGCTTTGATCACGTCGCCGCTGCTGACGGACGTGTTCTTCAGCTTCTCGATCTCGTCCTTGGTCAGGCCGAGACCGGCAATCATCGCCTTGGTGTCCACACCTTTCGACACCGCCCGATCGAACAGCAGGAACCCGGCCGTGCCGGCCGCCATGACACCGATCAGCGGTGAGAAGCGCAGCAGGAACCCGCCGATCTCGCCGGCGAGGCCCTTCACGCCACCTTCGGCCTGCTGCGCGACCTGCACGATCTGGCCGATCTGCGTGGCGAAGATCTGGAAGGGTGGTGCGCCGGACATTGCCATGGTGGCGACGTCGTTGAGCTGAAACGACAGCTGGGTAAGCGAGCCGCTGCCGCGCTTGGCCGACGTCTGCATGACGTCATGCGCCTGGCTCACCTCATGCAGCCGCTGCGTAAGCACCGCCTGCTGGCGGGCATATTCGGCCGGTGCCGTCGCGCCAGCGTGATAGAGCCGCGTGCTTTCGGCGATCTCGGCGTTGATGCGGACGGTCGCGGCATACAGCGGGTCCGTCGCCATCCGCAGCCGCTCGGCCGCGGCCGCATCGGCCAGCTGCGCCGCATGCGATTCGCGAAGCTGATCGGCGAGGCTCTTGCGCGCACGCTCCAGCGCCTGTGTCGCCAGCGTCTCGGCCCGCAGCGCAGCGGCCTTGGTGTCGCGCTCGGCTGCGGCTTCTGCCGCCTGCTGTTCGCGGTAAGCGGCCATTCCACGGCGCGCGGCCGCTTCGAACATGTTGTAGGCGAGCGCAGCCGATCGCCGGCCCTGTGCCTCAATCTCGGCCGCGGCAGCAGCCTTCTGCGCGGCCTGCATCTGCTCTTCGGCGAGGGCCTCGGCCGCGTTGCTCGCGCGGCGCGCCGCGGCGAACTGCTGATCGTAGAGCGCCGCTTCAGCCGCGCGGATCCGCTGCGCCAAGTCGGTGTTCTTGACGCGAACCGCCGCGCTGGCGAGTTCCTCAACCCGAAGCGAACGCATCTCGTCGCGGGTCTTCCCGAACGACGCTGCTTGGCGCTCGAGCTGGCGGACCAGGGCTTCGCCCGACCGCTCGACTGCCGAAGCCTCCCGCGCGACCGCGCGCAGTTCTTTTGTCGCGGCCGGCGCGAAGGCATTGATCGCGGCGGTCGCCGGCGCCAGGTTCACCATCGAGCTGGTGGCTTTCTCGATGCGATTGGCTTCGGCGAGCACCTTGGCTTCGGTCGAGTCCATGACCGCCTGCAGCTGCATGAGGCTGTCGAAGGATCCGCCAGTGTCGACTGCGAAGCCGACCGCGAGGGTGGCACCATCATCATCAAACATGATGCACCTCCCTCTTAGCCGAGCAGTTTTTGCAGATCATCGAGTTCAGCGACGCGCTCGGCTTCGCTGATTTGTGTTGATCGCCATGGTGGCGGGCAGTTTTCGTTTTCGGCCCGCCGGCCCTCGGCGACGTATTCCACGGACAGCCGGCGCATCAGCCGGGCTTCCCATGGTTGGAGCGGTATCTTGGTGACCTGACTCCAGCCGGCGATCGTGCTCCAGCTGAGCGGTGCCGGCGCCATGCCGCCACCCTCGGTCAACCCGATCTCGATCAAGCGGGCGATCAGCTCGGGCGCCTGAACTGGCGGCATCATGAGCTGGATCTTCCGCTTTCTCATGTCCTCGAGCCGGCTCAGCCGCGGAGGTTCAATCTCCGCAGCCTTGCCGCGCCGCGAGCGCACGTCCGGCTTCGGCACGGCATTGAGCCATGCCATCTGCCGGACGTAGAGGATCAGCTCGTCGCCGAGCCGCCGCTGAAGTTTCCCCAATCGGCCACGAACTTGGTGACCTGCTTCGTGATGAAGCCGAGCTTCTGATCGGCATACACGGCGCGATAGAGCGCCTCGCCCGACACGCCGCCGGCCGGCTCATAGTTGAAGTTCTCGAACCCGGCCGTGATCGCCGCCAGATCCTCGGCAGCTTCCTTCAGGCGCTGCTCGTAGGGCGGCAGCGTGACCTTGCCGTCGTTGTCCTGCATGCGCTTCACGGCGCGGTTCGACTGGCGGCTTTCGACAGCCGCGAAGGCGTCGCTGCCGGGACCATGAACATGGATGATGATCGGCAGCTTCTTCTCTGCGTCGGCGTACAGCAGCTCGCCCTGCGCGCTCTTGAGGTGGAGGGGGGCGGTTGCGGTGACGGCCAGAGCGGCAATGTTGAACATGGTCATGTTGGTATTCCTCTCGCGGGCAAGGCGCACCGATCCGTCCCGGCCCGCGAGACGCAGGACGGACCGATGCGCAGGTACCGGCCAAAGCGGCCGGAAAAGGTGGATGAGATTAGGCGGCGGGCGCCGGGACGATCGGCGTGTTGATCTCGATCGTGGTGGAGCCCATCAGCATGTTCTCCGCGCCCTCGACCGCCTCCTGGTAGCCGAACACTTTGCCCTGGAAGTAGCGCTTGGCGCCGTCAGGGTAGGCGACGCGGAATGAATATTCGCCGAGCTGGTCGTCAGCGGCCGTGCGCAGCAGGGCCTGACCGGCATCGTCTTCGTCGTGCGCCATCGTTGGCCCCAGTGCGCCATAGTCGACCGATCCCTTGTGCTTCTGGGTCGCGCCCTTCAGCGGGGTGAAGGTGACTTTGCTCGGCGTCGAGCCAAAGGTGCCGATCTTATCGAGACCATTGATCTCGGTGAAAGAGAGGGCCGCGTAGCCAGCAACGTTCTGGCTGGCCGGCAATGCGGCGGAAATGGCGAGCGTGGTGCCCGCAGCGGTACCTGCCATGGTATTAACTCCCGATGGGATGAGGAGCCGGCAGCGCCGGCGGGATCGCCCGCGCGGCGCGCGAGCGGGTTATTTAGCTCGCGGGCTTGTCCGCGGCCTTCTTCACCAGGCCGGCTGCCTCGTAATTGCGGAAGGCGCCCGGTTCGAAGTTGTAGGTCTTGCCCTTGGCAAAGCGCTGGGTTGTCCCGGAATCGTTGAAGTCACGCGTGGGGACGCCCGCGACCTTCGCGGGATTGTTGGTAGCCATGGTGATCCTCCTGGGCTGGCTCAGACGATCGCATCGAAAGTGACGCGGAAATCCTGTGTCTGTTCGAAGCTCTGCCCGGGCCCCGTCATGTCGGGGCCACGGCCGGCAGTGCGCACGGACACCTTGGTGATGCCGGGCAACTCGATGTGGCGATCGCCGACACAAGCGGCGCGGACCAGGCGAATGATTGCGCGTTGGTCGCGCCAGCTCTTGGCCCGAACGGTAACCGAGATCCGCTCAACGGTATGGACAACCGCGCCCTGCTTCAGCTGTTGTCGATCGACGCTGGTCACTTCCCGGATCAGCAGCGCGTTGAGAGGAATGTCGGGCGCCAGGCTACCGCCCTTGATCCGGTTGGCCGGTACTGCCGCGATCACAGATGCGCTCTTGGTCAGCAACTCGGTTATGAGATCGGTGCCGCTCATGACGCGTCGCCTTCGTCGTCGCCGATAATGCCCTTACGGGTCACCCGCGAATTGATGTATGCTTGTGCGGCCGCGATCGCCTCGGTCTCTCGAAGATCCAGCGAGACGCGCATGAAGGGGCTCGCATCAGCGCCCTTGTGCCAGACTGAAGCGCCAACGAACTGGGTGCCGATGACGAGCGAGCCCTCGCGCGCCAGGCGATTGATCCGGTTGACGCTGCGGCCTTCGCGGGCGCTATCTTGGACGGTGATGAAGTGCGGCGCGGTGCCCCACTCAAGCCAGCGGCCGACGTAAGCGCCTTCGCCTTTCAGCTGCACCTTCGCAACGATCGCGCCAGGCACCTGGCGCGTTACCACCTTCACCGCATTGGCGATCAGCACCATCGCGCCGGACGCTGTCTTTGCCCGCTTACCGCCAAGCCGCCTTCTGGCTTCATCGGCAACGACGTTGGCAGCCACGCGAGCTGCGCCGCGCAGCACCTTCGTCTCGATCTGCTTCGGCAGCTGAGCGATAAACCGGCGAACCTCGGGGCCGCCGCGGCTGGTCGCCATCAGGCGGCGTTGCCGGCGGGCTTATAATCCTCGACCATCAGCTCTAGGCCGCCACGCCGTCCGAGCTCGGCCGGCCCCGACACGATGTGCATGACGCGCGTTCCGAGCACCAGGCGCATATCGGCCGTGACGTCGTCTCGCCAATACATGCGAACCCGGGCACGCCGGGTGGCGGTTGTGAAACCGCCCTCGGCCTGCTCGCCGCGGCTGGGCAGCTGATCGCGGATCCCGATCCAGATCCTCTCGACTAGCGTCCACTCTTCCGAGCCGGCATCATCATAGCGTCCGTCGCTCGCGAGCTTCTCAAGGCGGACCTCATGCTCGAGTTCGCTTGGCCGAACAGTGATCATCCGACCGACAGCACCATGTGGCGGCCGATCATCGGCCGCAGCTGGTCATCGGTCAGCTCGGGCGCCTCGCGGTTCACGTAGAAATCTGTCAGCGCGAGCTTCACGCAATGCGCGACCAGGCGCGGCACGGCGTCAGCATCGGTCCAACCCGCATCACCCACCAACGGCCGTCCGAGGAATGATTCGATCCGTTCCTCGGCTGCGAGGAGCACGTCGGCAATCGCCTCGTCAGGTGTGGAAGCGCTGACGCGCAGGTGCGCCCGCGCAGCGGCGAGCGTCAGCACGGTGCCGTCGCCCGCCGCCACGGATCAGGCCGCCGGCGCTTCGGACTTCGCGGGCGCCTTGTGCGCCTCAGCGAAACCCTGCTTGATGAGACGCGCCTCGGTTTCCTTGTCGAAACCAGCGACCTCGTCCTTGTTGTAGAGGGTGCCCTGCTGGCAGGGCTTCAGGAATTTCACACCCATGTTGGGTCTCCGGATGCGCGGAGGGCGCCCCGCAGGACGCCCTCCGCAAGGCTGGTGATGGTAGGCGGCGCGAGCGCTTACGGCTTCCAGGTGACGCCGGTGAGCACCGCGAACGCACCGTCGTGGCGCAGCTGGGTGTCATGCTCCTGGATCAGGCGGATCACCGTCTCGTCGTTGGAGAAGGCCGACAGGATCTCGCCGTTGTCCTCATAGGCCGCCTCGGTCGAAGCGGTCAGCGTCACCTGGTAGGTGTCACCGATCAGGAACTGCTCGAAATCGCCGAAGTAGATCTCCGACTCGTTGCCGCCAGCGCCGAGGTTGTCCGGCACCGAGGTGGTGACGAAGATCGGGTAGATCCCGAACTTGCCCTCGGCGACGTCCGGAAACGCCTTGTTGCCGTTCCCGTCGCGGATGTTCTCGAGGAACGAGTGAACCGTGGGTGACATGATGTACGCGCACTTCGAAAGCGGCACGTTGGCGTTGACCACCTTCAGCTTCAGCCGTGCCATGTCGGACGTGACCTTCACCAGATCCGGGTTCGCCGTCATCGTCAGCACGTTGCCGGCCGCCAACAGCGATCGAAGGCCGGTCGGCGCCGTGTCAGAGCCGACACCGCGGAGGAACTGCTGGTCTTCCTTGATTGCGGCCGAGGTGACCAGGTCATCGCGAACCATCGCGTCGACGCCGAACGATGCACGGCGGATCAGCTGGTTCGTGATTGGCACGATCGCGCGCAGCGTCTTGGCCGACATCTTCAGCTGGCCGACCGAGATGTCGGTCGTCGGAGCCGGCTGGCGCTCGCCGACATAGCCGGCGTTGGTCGTGCCGGTCTGCTTGCGCATGGTCAGGTTGCCATCGGGCATCGGGACCGATCGCGCGCCGGCGCGGCGGATCGCGACGCGAGGGCGAAGCAGCTCGATGAAGTCGCGGCTATAGGCGGTGTCGACCAGGTAGCCGCCCCGGGTAGCGGTCGACTGCTCCATGTTGGCCACGATCTGGCCGGTGCTGTCGCCCCACACGCTGGCGGCATGAGCTGCCGTAGCGCGCTGGTCCATGCCGCTGGTGGCAGCGAGTGCGATCGCGATGCGGCCGACGATCGCGCCGGGTTCTGGCGTCTCGGCAACGACCGCGGGAACGGTGCCCGGGTTGTTGCCGCCTGGCACCGTGATCGGCGTGGCAGCTGCCGCCTGGCGAGCGAGCAGATCCTGCTCGACGGCGATCTGGCCCTGCAGCTTGTCAGCCTTGGCCTTGTTCTCGTCGAACGTCGCCTGCTCTTCTGCGGTCAGGTCGCGATCGCCATCGGTCGCTGCGGCCTGCAGTGTGGTGTCCATTGCAGCCAGGACGGCCGCAAGGCTGGTCTTCAGCGCGGTGATGCGCATGGTCTTCTCCTTGGATCAGGCGAGCGCGCGGGCTTGCGCGAGCGCCAACTGGTTCGCCGCGGCCGTCCGCCGGGGCGCTGCGGGAGCGGCTTTCGCCAGTCGGCGGATCGCGCCGTCGAGCCCATCGGCCTCGATGCGGTCGACCATGCCGGCCGCCTTCGCCGCCTTGCCTGTGAGGGTGCCGCCGGCGCCGAATTCTCGCCGCACGACAGCGTCAGTGACACCGCGCCCGCGCGCGACGGCGCCAATGAAGATCTCCTCGATGCCGTCGAGCATCTGGCGGATCTGCGCCTGGCCTTCTTCGGTGGAGAGATCCGGCCGCTTGTTCGGCGCGTTGCTGCTGGCGATGTCCAGCTCGCGCCGGCCCATCGCATCGGGGTTCACCTGGTAGGAGGTGGAGATCAGCACGCCGATCGAGCCGACAACGCCGGTTGGATCCATGCTCATGCCGCCCGCGGCCTGGCTGCCGATCCAATAGGCGGCCGAGCAGCACATGCCGGTGATGTGGACCGACACCGGCTTAGGCGACGCGGCGACCAAGCGCGCGAAGTCGTTTACCTGCGCAACGGCGCCGCCCGGGCTGTCGATCACCGCAAGAATGCTGCGCACGTCAGGCGACGCCTGCAGCGCACGCAGATCCGCTGCCGCCACATCGAGCGAGGTGGCGCCCGACATTTCGGTCATGATGTTGGCGCGCGGGAAGATCGGGCCGCTGATCGGCAGCATGCCGACACCGTCGCGCAGCATCGACCCGCGGGTGCCGGGCGCGCGGACGCCCATCTGCGCCACGGCCGAGATCTGGCGCTCCTGGTGACCGTCTTCCTTCACGGCAAGCACCGCCGGGTGATCGAGCACGCGGGTGGCGATCGCCTCTAACGCCTCGAGATATCCGGGCAGGATCGCCCAGGGCTGCGACCGGATGGCCGCCAGCACGTGCTGGTTCATTGATCGTCCTCGTCGTCAGCCGAGCGCTTGCGCTTCGGCGCGGGATCTTCGGGCGGGCGGTGATCGACCGTCTCGCTGGTCTGCTGCTGCTCGAGCATCGAACCGGAGCCGACGCGATACTCGTCGCCACCTTCGCGGCCGTTCATATTCTCGCGCCGGCGCACCTCGTTGGGGTTGAGGATGCCCTTGTCGATCGCGGAGCCGTAGGCCTCGTACCGGCTCTTGATATCGCCCTTCAGCAGCGCGTCGGGCAGAAACTCGAAGAAGTGACCCGGCGCGGCGAACTGGTGCGTCGCGGCCGCAGCCACCCGCTCGTAGTGGATCATCATCGAGTAGAGGATCAGCTCGAGGCTCTGCTGCTCGATGTTGGAGAAGGTCGCCCGGCTCAGCTCGAAAACGATATGCGGCGGGACGCCGAACGCGCGGGCGATCTCGACGACGTAGAAGGCGCGGACCTCGACATACTGGCTCTTCGCGTTGTCGTGCGCGAGGAACTTGGCATCCATTTCCTGATCGAGCACCGCCACGTTGCCGGCGTTGCGGGGACCGGAGAAGCGCTGCTGCCAGTCGGACTTGATGCGCGACTTCTCGGGTGCTTCGACCTTCCCCTTCGCGGTCAGGATGGTCGACGGCTGGGCGTTGTTCTCCCAGAACCGAGCCGCAAAGGCGGACGTCGCGGCCGCGGCCTGGAACGTGTCCTGCAGGATCTTCAGCCGGTCGATCCCGATCAGGCCGTCCCGCGAGAAGCCGGGCACGAACCAAAGGTCGTTGCGGGTCAGCCGCTCGCGGCTGCCATCCGGCAGCTGCGCGTCATAGAACACCTCGAGCCCGTTGGCCTTGTCCCAGCTCTGCGCCGGCGCAATGCCGCGCGGATCCATGCGGGTCAGCTTCTCGGGCCGATACAGCCGGTCGCGGTGGATATAGCCACCGAAGCGCCCGGTCATGATCAGGTCGCCGAGCAGCAGTTCCTTGAACAGGAAGGCGTTCTGAACATCGTTCGCGCGGGTGCGCAGCATGACGGCTTCGGGCGCGTCATCGACGCGGACCTTATCCTCGCCTTCGCGGCGATAGTAGATCAGCGGCGTCATGGCGAAAAGGCCGGTCAGCACCTCGAGCGCGCGAAGCACCGCCGGTGTTGACATGGCATCCTGCTCGCCGGCCGGCGCGCCTCGGCCGGCGCCGAGCAGGTTCAGCACGGTAAAGCCGGTAGGATCGTTCAGGCCGTCCGCGGCTCCGACGATTGTTTCAGTGCCACTGAACTCACCCGGGTCGCGGCGCGCCTCGGCTGCCGCCGCACGCCGCGACAGCTGGTATCGGCTGGCTGACATGCTCAGATCCCCGTGTATTCAAAGGTGTTCGTCCGCGGGTTGCGGGTCATCAGCACGACGGCGTTGAAGCCCGCCAGCAGCGGATCGATCTTCGCCGTGCCCGACACCTGCTTGGTGATGAGGATCGCGCTGCCGCGCGGCTCAACCTTCGCGTTGCCGACACACCAGTTCATCAGCTTCTGACCCGCGTGGATCAGTGTGCCGTCCTTCAGCTTGCGCTCCGAACCCTTGATCGCGCCGGTCAGGCGGAACCCCTGCGGCACTGCGACCATCTGCTCGGCGGTGAAGCCGCGGCCCGATAGTTCGTCGACCAGGGCGGCGACGCCTTGCGGATCCAGCCCGATCGCGGCCTCGTCCGGAAACAAGCCGGCGTCCTTCACCTGCTCCAGCAGATCCGCGACCTCAACGAGATCCTGCGTCGGATCCTCGCACCGGATCAGTGTGCCCTCAGCCATGAAGTCGCGCAGACGGCTGACAATGTCCTTCCGACGCTCGAAAACGTCGACGTGCGCCCAGGCGCGATTCCACATGAGCCAAGTGCGCGGATCCGCGCGCAGGCGGCCGAGCAGCGCCAGGCCGAACAGATCGTCGAGGCCGCCGCCATCGATGCCGGAGACGGCAACCTCGACCAGCTGCAGGAACTGCTCGAGCGAACCGTCCCAAAGCTCGACTGCCGCCTTGGCCTGGGCCCAATAGGTGGCGCCGACCCACGCATCGTGTCGCAGGCCGACACCGATCTCGACGTTGAGGTGCTTGGCGAAGAACACCTGCTTGGTGCCGTCCTCGGCATTGGTGATCTGGCTGAACTGCGCCTCAAGCCATTTCTGGCTGACCGAGCGGCCGAGGTTTGGGTTGGTGATGTAGAAGTTGGCGGGATCGAGGTGCTCGTCAGCCGCAAGCATCTCCTCCGGAAACTCATAGAGGACCGGCAGGAATTCGTTGTTGGTGGCCTTCCCGTCGCGAATGTCGCGCGCGTAGGCCAGCTTCTCCTTAAACACGCCGGCGGGCGGCTCGTCCGACTGTGTCGTCAGGTAGAGCGTATAGCCTTCCGGACGCGACACTTGGCCGCCGGTCGCCTCGCGGAACATGGCGTCGGCGTTCGGCCGTTTACCGAAGAGCCACAGCTCGTCGACGAGCACCCGGCTGGCCTTCTTGCCGGACACCGTCGCCGCGTCGGCGGCCACCACCTTCAGCGTCGCCTTGGTGTCGCGGTTGGTGATGAGCCGGATATGCTCCTGGATGTGGAGCAGATCCGACAGCTCCTCGTCCGCCCGGATCATGTCGCAGGCCGGCTTGAAGCTATTGCCTGCCACCTCGATCGTCGGGGCAAGGATAAGCAGCTCGTCGGACGGTCGCCAACCGGTGATCAGCTCGGTCAGCATGATGCCGGCCGCGATCGTCGACTTCGTGTTCTTCTTGGATACGAGCAGCATCCCCTCGCGGATCAGCTGCTCGCCGGTCTCGGCATTGTAGGCACCAAAGAACGCGGCCGCGAAGTCGAGCAGCCAGGCGTCGGCCGATTCGCCGATCGTCCAGGTTTCGTCAGTCGCCGGGTTGATGCCGAGGTCGGCGATACGCAGCGCCTTGAACACCGCCATCTTTGCTTCGGCCGACGCCGGGAACAGCGGGTCGAACCGGATCAGCGTGCGCCGGCTGCGGATCCGCTCCTTCCAATCCGGGCAGGACGTCGACCAGGTCGGCACGTCAGTTGATCGTCTTCGCGGTCGGCGCGCCGATCGAGCCGAACTTCTTGCCTACCGCGTTGGCGCGCTCCTGCGCCGCAGCCTTCTTGCCCTGCTGCGGCGCGGCCGCCTCATTGATGGTCTTCAGCGTCGCAGCGAGGTTCTTCACGATCTGCGATCGCGCTGGCAGCGACACCGCCTTCATCATCGCGTCGTAGCGCTGGCCGTTTTCGTCGGCGCCGGTGAGGATCTCGATAGACGTCTCGAGCTCGCCTTGGAAACTGGTCACCGCGTCGAGCTCGTCGAACATGCGCGCGACCAACTGACGGCCGTGCTCGGCGATCTGCGCCGATGTCGCCGGTTCGGATGGCGCTGGACGCTCGTGCGCGATTGTCCGCGGCACCGGCAGCAAAGTGCGCACTGGTTCGCGGGTGCGAACCGGCCGCTTCCACCCTTCGGCCTTCGCTTTCTTGCGAATAGCCGCCTCGGAAATTGCATAGCGATCAGCAATTTCGCGAATTGAATCGTCGCCGGCTAAGTATTCGAGCCGGATGCTTTCCCATTCGGAAGGTGTTTTGCGGGTCGCCAACAAGCACCTCCACGGCACTCAAAGTGCGCACCCGAAACCACCCGACAGGAAAAATTCTCTCAATGGCAGCGAGACCGGTACAGGGGGTCGGCACCGGTCAGGAATCGACCCACCCCCCCCTGCCCGGTCAGCTCCTCATCCCGGCGCGCTCGGCCCGCTGCTTCCATCGATCGTGGCATGGCTTGCAGAGCGTCTGGATGTTGCCCTCATCCCAGAACAGCTGCTCGTCGCCGTGGTGCGGCTCGCGGTGGTCGGCGATCAGGCGCGACGTGTTGGCGCTGGTGAAGCCGCAGCCCGGCCGCTGGCACGTGTAGAGATCCCGAGCGAACACGCGCAGGCGCACCGCCCGCCACTCCACCGTGTTGTAGAGCTTGCGCCACGGCGCGAAGAGCGACCGCTCCTGCGTCTCGGTACGCTCGATCGGCTGCAGCATGCCCAACGCCGGCTTGAGCGAACCCAGGCGGCTGCCGATCGCCTTCAGCTTCCCCAATGCGCTGCGCCTATGCGGCCGCGAGGTCGACGGTGATCGCCTGCCACGGCGCGTCCGCCTTCGGCCGCGCATAGAAGCGGACGTATTCGCGCGAGCCGATGACGCGGATGCTTTCGCGGATCGCCGTCATGGCGCGCTGCCAGCGCTCATCCGTGATCTCGACCCGCATCAGCATGAACAGCTCGGCGCGGTTGATCTGGCCTTCCTTGTCCACCTGGAAGACGCGGTTGACTAGCGCGCGGATCTCGACGCCGCTGTCGGCCGCCCACTGCGCGAGGCACTCGTCGATCAGCAGCTTCGCCGCCTGCAATTCGGGGCCGAATTCGACTAGGTCGGCCACCTGAAGCTGGACCTTCTGGCAGCCGTCGAACGACGTCAGCGTGATGTTGCCCTTCTTGCCGCCCAGCGTGGCGCCATAGTTCTGCGCGATCAGCGCTTGCAGCGCGGCGATGCTGGCAAAGGTCTCGTGCTTGAACGCACTGACCAAGGCGGAGGCGTCAATCGCACGGCTGATGATCGCGCGTACCGTCTCGTCCATCAGCAGATCCACCGGCTTTACGGCCGTGATTGGGACCAGGCTGCCCTTGGCATCGCGCAGATACAGCGCGTCGCCGACCTCGACGGCCGCGGGGTGCGAGGCGTCAGTCATGCGGCGGTGCCGCCCACGACGCGGAACAGCGTCAGGCTATGCGGGTCGGGTTGGCGGAGCGCCAGTTCGCGTAGCAGCTCCGCGAACTGCGCCTTCGGAACGGCCACGATCTCGCCCGGCATGGCGTGGAGGTCGGCAAGCGCCTTGGCCGCGTTGATCATCGGATCACCAGATGTAGCCGGTGCCAACCTTGGCGAGCGGCGGGTTGACTGATCGGCCAGGGCCACGTGCGGCCTTGCGCAAGCGCGCGGCGAGCTCTTCCACCTGGTCGACGTGGCCGTCGTGTCTTGTCTGGGACGGCCGGCCGTTGCTCATGTCCGCAATCAACACGTCTAGATCGCCGCTGACGCTGACGAGGTCGTCGTAGAGGGACTTGGGCTGGGGCATCTGGAAGGCTCCAAAATGCGAAAGCCCGCTCGATGGCGGGCTCCGAACGCAGCTGTGGCGGGGTCGTTTTTGCCGTCTGCGTGTCGATTTCGCGCCCCGCTTGTTCGGGCACCTCCCAAACGGTCAGGGGTGATCGGGCGCGATCGCGGCGCGAGCGGCCCGCTTCGTGGTGCCGCGGCCGGTCCACCACAGATCGAGCGCTTGGGTGAGCATGCGACGCGCGCGGTGCATGCTGAGGCCGTAGCGCCGAGCGACGATCGTCAGCCCGACATCGTGGACGATGATCGCGAGCAGTGCCTCGGCCGAGCTGCCCACCGCCGAGCGCCACCAATCGTAGGCGAAGTCGGCAAAAACGGCGCCGAGCGCATGGTGCTCTGCGCGGCCATGCGCGCCGCCATCAATGCGCGCCTCAAGGCTCGCGGTCTTGATGGTGACGCCGGCAGTGATAGACCGATATGCTGCCGCGATCTCGTCCGCGGCCGCGAGCTGGTCGGCGTCGATCGCGCCGGTCGCATACAAGCGGGCGAGCGATCCCGGCCGCTGGCGCGCGCGATCGGCGTGGTCGTGTGTCTCGGGTGTGCCCTGCGCCTTGTGCGACCAGCGCTCGCGCAGCTGGACGCGCTCCTCAATTCCGGGCTGAAGCTCGACGATCGCCGGTGAGCTTCGCCGCGTCTTGCGCGTCCGCGCCGGCTTTGGCCTTGGCAGGCCTAGCACCAGATGATTGAAGCGCTGGCGCTCCCGGTCGGTCGTGATGGTCATGAGGGCGCCTCGGCTAGTCGACGTCCGGCAAATGCTCGAACGGCGGGACCATCGGTAGCTGCCCGTTCGGGAAGGGCTGCTGCAGGCCGCCCATCGGCTCGGCTGTGATCCAGCCCAGCTTGCGCATCACCGCCTCAAGCGCGTTGCGTGACCCTGCGACATCTCGAACCCGTAGGCTGCGTTGTCCGCCGGGCGTCTTCTCGACGATCCCGCGCTCGATCAGCTGCGCGACAAGCTCCTTTGAGCGGGACGGGCTAACCGCAAGCTCGGCGCTGATTTCTTCATAGGTCGGACTGACACCAAAACGCGCGATCCGCTCGATGATGAAGGCAAGCACTTGGTCGCGTCGAAGCAATGCCGCCGGCGGCTGAAAATCCACGCCCATCGTTTCCCCTCGCCCCCGCGAAAGAACATAGGGGGAAACCGTTCATCGTGCCAGTGAACCATCTTGCCGTCACTGGAACTCGGCCGCGACGGGGAAGCCGCGATCGATCAGGCGAGTGACGAGCCAGCGAAACGCCAGCTGTCCGCCGCCACATGGACTATCCTTCTGCGCGCCCATGACCTGATCCCAATAGGTTCTGAGCAGCTCCTGATCGCCGACGAAGGGGTGAAGCACACGAAGAGCGAGCTGGACCGCCGGCACGGGCATATAGGCTCCGCGCGGCGCGGCATCGCGAAGCACCTGCAAGGCAAGATGTAGCCGCCGCGCTTCAGCCCGCCGCGCCCTCACCTCCGGGTTGCGTTCGCCGAACGGCACACCATCGACCCGGACGTTCCGGCTTTCACAAACCGGGCATGTCGATCCGTGCCGTACAGCCTCCCAATCCGTCGATAGCTTGGCGATCAATCGCGCGCGGATCACCTCATCCAGGCCGATTGTTCGGACAGCCGTGCACGCTCGGCAGGTGAAGCGCACCGCACCTTCGACCTTGCTCAGATCCTCGAGTCTTTTCGGCGGGCCGACCATCTGCGCCGCATAGAACGGAACAGAAAGAGAACGCCAGACTTACCGGATGAAGCGATCCAGCCGTAAGCGGCTGACCAGTTGAGCGTAGCTCCACGTGGCTAGTTCACCCTGCCCCAGAATACCCGGGGCCGAAGCGTCCTCAACCTTGGTCCGCGCTTTTAACTCCTCAACCTTAGCGACCAGCTCGCGGTTCTCGCCATCCTGTCGGCGGCTCCACCACCAACTCACTGAAGCCCCCAGTACCGTAATGAGGACAAAGATCGTGCGCCACGGCTCGCCGGTTAAGTACGCGCCGACAGCGGGCAGCGCCGTCAGGGCGAAGATCAAGAAGGGAACCAAGGCTTGGCCTCCAAGGCAGAAGATACAGAATGGCGGAGAACCCCTCCGCCGCGATCAAGCAATTCTGCGCATCACGGAGGCGCCGATACCCGGTTCTGCTAGGCTAATACCCTAGAAAGCTAGTCCAACTCGATCACTGAGAAGGCCTGCTTGAAGGGCAGAGAGTGCACCAGGCCCGCGACTGCATGCTCCACGTCGATCCGATAACGGAGATCCAGCACTCCATTTTTCATGTCATGGCTCAGCGTGTCTCTCGCTGCCTCGAGTGCGACACTGCATGCTTCCACAATACCGGATAGCTCGACTCCATCCGGATCAAGCATCTCGTCAGTGTGGTCGCGCAAATGGAAGAAGTATCTACCCACATCAAACTCCAGCTTCTGGGCGGGAGCACGAAAGATCTCTCAGTCGCTAACGCCCGAAACTGGTCAGCGATGCCGGATCTCTAGCACAACCTGCGCCGCTCACGGCCAACGTAAGTTAGCCAGCGCTCGCCCTTTCATGACATCAAGAGCTATCGCGGGTGGAGACACTCGCCGTCGCCTCACGCCCTTCCGGGGCGACGCACGCCTGGTGTACGCACGGTGAGCGCCCCCTCGTTCTCGTGCAGGTGAAGGTAGGTGCTGTCGAAATCCCCAGCAGCGGCCAGTTTCCTCCAATCGCCGATTGTAACGCTGCGGCCGCTCCGCCTCTCGATCAGCTTTTCGACCTCCAGCGCCTTCAAGGTCCGATTCACATGAACCGGAGTCAGGCCTGTGCAGTCGGCAATCTGCTCCTGTGTCATCGGCAGTTCATATTCCGTCGCCTCACCCAGCCCGGCGACTTTGAGCCGGAGGGCAAACTCGCAAAGGAGGTGCGCGATGCGTGTGTGCGCGTCTCGTCTACCGACATTGGCGATCCACTCGCGGAAGACCGAGGCGTCGACAAGAGTGTCGAGCCAAAGCGCCATTCCGACAGTCGGGCGATCGAAGGCGAGCTTTTTCAAAGCCTCGGCAGGGATATAGGCTATCTGACTGTCAGTGAGGACCTGCACGCTGTGATCCGCGGTTCCCAGAAAGGAGTTCTGAAGGTCCACGAGATCTCCCTTCATGTGAACCGCGACGATTTGTCGTGCGCCTCCCGCGACGATCTTTTGCCTGATCGCGTACCCCGAGAGCAGCACGCAGGACTGTGAGACCTTCTCTCCTTCCCGCACGATGTAGCCGTGCCGCTCAAGGAGCTTTGCCCTGTGTGGGAGGTCTAGGATGGCTCCGCGATCATCAGCGTTCAACTTGGACCAGTACGAGAGCCTACGAACCATAGGTTCAAGCACTAGGCTGGGTTCGCTGGACACAAGATGCTCCGGTTTAGGCGGGAGCACGCAAGTCTCGCAGTCGCTGGAGGGCCAGTGGGGAGGCCAGCGATGCGTGATGATCTAACGGGTTTCCGGTGATTGTCGTTGATCCATGTTCTTCGGGAGACGCAGGCCCGCGCGGTCACGATCGAGGCGAGTATCCTGCGAAAAGCACAGGTATGAACCTGACGTTGGTAGGGTTCTCCTCTTTGCCGTGAGCGAAACGAGAATTAGACCGCCAAATGCAAGCGGCAGTGCAGCGGAGATACCCTCCACCGTTCCCGTGGTCTTTGGCGACGTAGCGCCATCGTCGTACCCGCGCCGATTAAGAAGCTACCCGCGCCTGAGCTCGTGGGGTAGACGCGGCACGGAGTTCGACCCACATCACGTACTAAGCCAACATCCTACTAAAAACGCCACCAGCGACGCCCAATTTAGTCCCCTTGCAGCAAGCCGTAGCGCCGTGCCGCGCCACCTCCACCTTCGGGAAAGTTTGCGACCGTGATCGGTGACTGCTGTTTCTGGAAGGCTCTCGATATAATAAAGGCCAGTTTTATCTTGCGCTTCCTGCCACGAGGCAAAGCCTGAAAGGATTGCTAACACGATCCCGGCGACGAATGGCTCTGGATGAACCTTGCCCAAGTCAGTCGCAAACGTAGCTGCATTTACTGCCACCAAGGTTGCGAGGAGCCATGCAGCGATAGCATGAGCACGATTATAATGATTTTCAGAGAGCCGTTTTCGCTCACGGCGATGCGCCGCCTTGTCGCCAGGGCTTGTCCAATGTTCGACAGCCTTCGGCTCAAAGATCGATCGCAGCCAGCTCATGGCTGACAGTATGCGCGGTCACCGTTACTGCGCTAGCCAAATCGGACGCGCGACGGCGCTTGCTAAAGAACGCCGCCGGCCAACCACGGCGGAGGCATTCCCCGCCGCGGTCGCGATCTCCATGGCCTTACAGCGGCGTTGATACCCCTATTCAGCGGAGCAATTCCCGGACGAAATGACTCGGCCGTGTGTTAATTGGGCCCGGTGGTCGCCGAAATGTTATCTGCGTCGAGATAGTCCCAAGAGATTACGCGGTAGGCGGTGCCAACCGCTGCCTTCAATCCGGTTGTAACCTCATTTGTGATACTCGTTGTGAGCCCAGCAATGTCAGCACCTGGTGCCCTCCCGGCGACCTTTGCCGTAAACTCAGCGGCAACGGTGCTCGCAACATCAGATGTATAAGTAGCGCTGTCTAGCTTGATTACCGCAATTGAATAGATCAGCCCCGCGTTATCGTCAGCCCGTAGAACGGCAGCGCACGATTTCGCAGCAGGGTTCGTTGTGGCGGAATCCTGGATCGCCCGTACAACATCATCTTTCAAGGCGAGGCGATAAAACTCTCCCTTGATCAAGTTTCCCCTGCTCGCCGTACTCGCATACGTAGCCTTGAACTGAGCAGCCAGCCTCTTGAGTGCAGGCTCCGGCACATTGGCGAGCCGCATCGCCTCCACAACGTTCGCTTCAAGGGCTGCCGAAATCTTCGTGTCCACTTTCTTGGTGAAAAGGAAGGGCGTTGGCTTGGTAGGCTCAGAAAGATCAGCTGTCGTGAAGACATTGGCTGAGCCCGGGACGCACGATCGTTGGCTAAGTTTGGTGCCTGAAAGATCAGAATACACCATTCCCAGAACGCTCATGTGGTTCGGGACACCCCCGCTCTGCTCCAGCTCAATGTCAGCCTTTTGTAATCGCATGTGTTTCCGCGTGGTGGAGCATTCATATTTTGCGTACTCGCTACCACAAAGCACAGCGGCATCGATTTTCTGAGTATAAACTCGAACTTTTTGTGCCAGAGCGGAACTTCCGGATCCAAAGCCGACGCCCATTGCAGCGGCTGCGATCAACAATTTTCCGTACATGTCTTTTGCCCCTCCTGTTCGGAAGGCCAGTTGTTTCAGATTCGACTTGGCTGTCAATTGGGCACGGGTGCTAGCGCTTAGCTGGAGATGCGACGCGCCGGAGACACCCTCCGCCGCATCGTCGAATTACGCGCGGAGGAGCTTAAATTCAGCCAAGCACCTTAACGGCCATACCCCATCGGTACCCGCTCGGAGCTACGCACCTGACAGCCCGGCAGACGGATTGACGCAAGCAAGCGCTTCTGAGTAGTCCCTCTCACGGGGGAGCAAAATGCCAACATTCGAAAAGATGCGCGTATCACTCGCTCGCGAGGAAGATCTCGAGCTTCTATCCGAGATGGGTGATGAAAACACCTTTGTTAGCAGGACAGAATACCTTTCCGCCTCCTTCAAAGAGCCTCTCAAGTTCGTCCACAACAAGTCCATTTACACCTTTACACCGATAGACTCACCTCTCGGGTTTGCCGCTGGCTTCTTTGCGCGCGAACGACAAGTAGAACTACGACATGAGGATTTAAGCAACTACTTCGCCGAGGACCATGAACCGTCTCTTTGCGTTATTTCGCTAGACAAGGCGCAAGTGGTTTGGATGGAGAACAACTCGTTTGTTGGCGACCCAAAACGAGTCCTGGAGTCGTTTTTTGACCACCTTCTTCACAAGACCGCTCTTAGGGATTGGAGAGCATTCGTCAGGTATTTTGAACGATCTGAAACCTATTGGGAGGTTGTGCACCGACACAAAAGTGAGATACGAAAAGTCACTTTTAAATTTGTCCCGCCAAACGCTTTCGAAGGCTTTGAGTCAGCGCAGCAATTTTACACAGCGATTCAGAAGGAAGCGAACAGTCGCTCCCTGAAGGAGATTTTCGAAGCGCCGCCCGGGAAGCTTAAGCTGGATGGCCCCTTGATGACCGCCAGCGCTGAAGTCGCTGAGCAAGGGGCAGGCGAACGAGAGGTCCGCGGGGCGAAGAATGAGATCCTTTACTCATCCAGCCAAGGACGTGTGACAGAGAAGGTGCCTGATGAGGACATGCCCACGGTGCAAAGCCAGGGGTTTGTTCGACGAGTAATTGGAAGGCTGTTCGGTGACACGTGACTCAGCGGAAGGCATATCGATAGCGACGGCAATAGGGGTTTGCGTCGTCACGGCTTTCCGACCCGATATTCTCGCAACCAATAAATTCCTTGAAGGCTACGTTACTCACGAAGTTTTGGCGCTGCTTGCTGTAACAATGACTATTACCTTCGCTTCTGTCGCTAACGTTCACCTATCCATTACCCGGTCACTTCAGTCTGCCGTTGACGATCCGGAAGAGCGCGGCAGGATCGAACGCGAGCACGCCTCACCGCTACGGAGGGAGATAAACTCAAGCGCTTGGTTGCTCTTCTGGACATTCATATCCGTGTTCATCATCGTTCTTCTGAAAGGACACTTTTCCGCCTCTCAGTACTTTTTATCATTCGCCCATGGGGCGGGTGTAGTTGCCACCGTCATCAACCTGCTTGTCATTCGCGACATTTATCGCATGACGTTCTATATGGCGTCCGACCCTGCTGCTGCCGCTGCGGGCGACCAAGATTGAAGTTTTGGACGATGGCAAGTTAGAACTTGCTACCCCAGCGGAGGAGGTACCCTCCGCCGTAGTGATCGAGATGGAGCGGAAATGCGAAGTTCATAAGCCTCCGCCAGCTGGCGACACCCCGACGATACCCGGTCTATAATGCGCCCTCTCGCTCAAATATGCATGCGCGCAAATGCGATAGATCTGAGCAGCGCGTAACGCATCTCCGACCGCGCGATGATGATTGTCCAAACTTAGACCTAGGCGTCGAGACACCTCGGCGAGGCGGTAGGACGGCAGACCCGGTATGACCTTGCGTACCAGGCGGAGGGCACAAGAATGACCTCCGCGTTTGGCCACGGAAAGCGAATATGCAGTGGAAGCGGCATGTAGAAACGACATGTCGAACGCTGCGTTATAGCTTACGACGGGATCGTTGCCGATGAAGTCGACAAGCGCCTGCAATGCTGCTGGAGCGTCGACACCGTGACTAGCAAGCTCCCGATCGGTGATCCCTGTCAATTCGACAATTCGGGCGGAGAGCTTGCGGGCAGGACGGACTAGGCGGTGCAGATATGCTCCTCGCGCTTGCCCCGGTAAAAGGCGTATTGCAGCCAATTCGATGATCTGGTGGCGCCTGTGGTCGAGACCTGTGGTTTCGAAGTCTACGACAACGATTGGTCGGGCGATGTCCAAGCAAACGAGGTAACGCCCCCAAGTCACTGGACTGTCAGAAACGCGCGTTCAAACCGTTCTCGCGCGCGACAACTTGTTGAGAAAGCCCCGCTTAGCCTTCCTCTTCCAAGTAGCCGCGGGAGAGGAACGATAATGAAAGAGGTCGTGTACCGATCGACGCCTGGGTGCCGGAGGGCGTGCGTGCCATGTGAGGTGCGTTGCGCCACCATCATTGCCGTGCAGGAGCAGGAGTGGCTCGCGACCGGCGCGGCTTGGAGCCGGCCGGAACCGTTCCAGCGGGCAGCAGATCTACGAGCTGCGACAGACCGATGGGCAGTCGCCGCGCAAGCAGCTTGCCTTGTTCGTCCAGAGGAAGCTGACGATCCATCGCCATCAGCAGGCCCTCGAACATTTGCGCCAGTGCGCGTTCCGGAGGAAGCACCTCCGTCCAGCTCTTAGCGAGAGCCGCGCTCCGATCGGCCCTCGGCAAGGAGCGCGCGAGATGCAGCAAGGCTTCCCGGTCCGGCGCCTCAATCTCCCGAATGCACTGAACTAGTGCCAGTTCATCGTGGGATAGTTCTGGCTTGGGAGGCGCACTCTGATCGGGATCGTCGGTCTCACCCGTTAAGAATGCAGGCGTAGTATTCAGTTCTCTTGCGATCCGATGAAGGTGCGATGAGCTACGAGAGGCGCCCGTGATGAGCTTGTAGATCGTCTGCTGAGCCACGCCGACGCGGCGCGCCAGTTCGGACTGAGACAAACCCAGAGACTGCATACGGGAGGAGAGTCGCTCACCATCGACCATCAGCGGCAACCTACAGCCAAAGTTTTTACGCTGTAGGGGCGAGTGTCTGTTGACTCATTTACAACCATGGCTGTAGGCAGTGTGCATGTCGAGCCTCACGACTCCGAATCAAGCTTTGTCCGATGCTGTTGACGCAGCCGGCGGCCAATCTGCGCTTGGGCGGCTTCTGGGCACATCTCAGGCAGCTGTTTGGAAGTGGGTCCGACGCGGTAAACCGCTTCCTGCGGAGCACGTCTTGAAGGTGGAGGAAGCCACCGGCGTCAGCCGGCACCGCCTTCGTCCCGATGTGTATGGTCCCGAGCCCGCTGAGGATGCCGCCGCATGAGCGGCGAGGGCGTCATCCCCTCTGATCCAGAGATCCCTTTCGGCCGTTGGCAGACCGGCCGAGACCCGCGTGGGGCTGCGCGGGACGTGTGTCTGTCGCTTTCGCATCTGCTCCCCAGGGAAGGCGGCGCCGGCGGAGTGTTGCCGACGCCGTCTTTTCCCCTGGCGGAGCGCGCATGTCCCTCGGAAACGAGGCACGCTTTTCTCGCCGAGCCGACGCGGTGACGCACGCACGCGCCCCTGGCTCGATCGAGCAGGCCCTGGACCGAATCGCTGGCGATCCGGTCGTGGGCGGCTGGGCTGCCATGGCGACGATCGTCGAGCGTGGCGAAAGCACCGTCCGCAATTGGGCGAACCCGACCACCCCCGAGTCAATCCCGCTTGATCTGGCGCTTCGCCTCGATCTCGCCTGGCAGAAGGCTGGCCTAGTCGGCGCGCCGATCCGTGATGCGTACAACGCGCTCGCCGATCAGCTGCGCGAGGCCGAGTTCGGCTGCCAAATGGAGCTGCTGCGCGCGGCCGCGCAATTCGCTCATGAGAATGGCGAGGCCGAACAGTGGGCGATCTTGGCGGCGCTGCCCGAAGCGACCGTCGCGGACATCGACAAGGCTGTGCAGGAAACGAGCCACGCGGTTGCGCATGGCCAGGGCCTGCTGAGCATCTACCGCCGCTTGCGCCGCACGCGCTCCAGGGCGCCGCCCTGATCTGACCGGGCCGGCTCGGCCGCCGCGCCCGTCGCCGCCGAGACTTCCGTTTCCACATCCGCCGTCCGCGTCGCCCTGCGCTTCGCGGAGCGGCTTCGTGCTGCCTGGACGCCGCCCATGACCACGATCGCCGAAGCCCGCACCAGCTGGACCGCCACGGCCAAATTCACGCCCGGCTCGTACATCAAGGCGCGCCGCACCGCGCAGCTGCTGAGCCTGCAGGACGTGGCGGCTCGAATCGCAACCCATCCGCACGTGCCTGAGCATGATCGCGTGGCGTGGCTCGAGCGGATCGAGGCGGACCAGGTGCCAGCGTCCATTCACACGATCGACGCGCTGCGCAGCGTCTTCCGCTTCGACCGGTCGGTGCTCGACAGCCTGGCCGCGATCGCGCGTGGCGAGCGCGATTTGATCCACACGCCGCGCATCTGCCGTGTCTGCGCCTGCAGCTGGCGGTGCCCATGTTCCCGAGAACGGGAAGAGTGCGCGTGGGTTGAGGGTCAGGATCTCTGCACGGCGTGCGAGCCGCTGGCTGGCTCGCAGCCCGAATCGGTGCCGGCGCAGGATGCCGCCGCGTGACGAAAAACCGCGTCCGGATCCGCGTCGCGCTGGTGACGATCGCCTTCGCCTTGGGCGTCGCGATCGCCGCCCGGGACGGGCGCAACAGCGGCGACATCGCCGCCCTCATCCTGGTCCTCGCCATGCTCGCAGCAGCGTCGGCCGACTTCATCATCCACAAACGGGAGCGCCGCTCATGAGCCTGCACCGCCCGCTGGATCTCGCCCAGCCATTCCTGCCCAGCCTTCATCCGATCGGTTGCGACTGTGTCGCATGCGAGGCGGAGCGCGACGAACCGAGCCTGCTTCGCTCGCTGGGCGAATGCGTCGTGCTCGGCGCCGGCGCCGTCATCCTGGGCCAGGTGGTCGGCCACCTGCTCGACGCCGCGGGCATCCTCGCCCTGCTGGGGATCGGCTGATGGCCGAGGAAGGCGGCGAAGGTATGGGCGGCGGCCAGGTCGCGGCGGAGGAGCTGCGCCTCCTGATCGAGCGCGCCGAGCGGCTCGAGGAGGAAAAGAAGGGGATCGGCGACGACATCAAGGACGTCTTCGCCGAGGCCAAAAGCCGCGGGTACGACCCGAAGCAGATCAAGCGAATTATGTCGATCCGCAAGAAGCGCCGAGAGGAGTACCAGGAAGAGGAAGCGACCCTCGAAGTGTACATGCAAGCGCTGGGAATGCTGTGATGGGCAAAGCATCACAGCTCAGCTTGGTCTCGGCATAATGGGCCGCTCCGTTGCGGGCGACGCCGCATCGATCGCAGACGCGATCGCCACGCTCGACGCGCTGAGCCGTACACGCGCGCTCACCGACGACGAGTCGCTTCGGCTGGAGCGGCTCCTCAATCGTCAGAAGGCGTCCGCACCGACAAAGCAGGGAAAGCCCGCGCGCCGCCGACCTCGGCCAGCGTCGGCGTCCATCGAGGAGCGCGTGAGGTCCACATTGGCCACGATGCGCACCGACTTCATGGCGCCCCGCGCGATCTATCTTGCCCCCGATGACCTGCTCGCGGCCACAGAGCTGGGCTTCAGCGAAGCTATCGACGGCGTGCCGATCAGACCAGCGAGGGGTCGCGGCCGATCGTGCATCTACTCGAAGCAAGGCGTCGCACGTTCCTTGGGGCAACGTGGTGCTGGCGCCGTGCCCTACCCTTCATCACCAGCTCGTCGCCGGCCGGGTCCGTTGAATCACCGGCCGGCGCCGGGAACACCGCGCAGTGACCTGCGAGGTCGTTCCTCTGCCCGGCGGCGGCAGCGCGATAGTCTGCTATTCGCGGAGCCGGCAGCGGTGCGCCTGCGGCCGACCGGCGACCCGGCTGTGCGACTTGAAGTTGCCGACGAAGAAGAGCGGCGCCTGCGACAAGCTGCTGTGCCCCAGCTGCACCACAACGCCGTGCCGAGGCAAAGATCTCTGCTCGGCGCATGCCACCGCCTTCGCGGAGTGGCAGGCGCAGCGGGTGCCCGAACTGCCGCTGGGGCCGCCGTCATGAGCGCTGTGGCCAGCTTCGCTTGCCCCTGCGGGGTTCGCGACGAGGTGCGCGAGCCCGCACCTGAAACTCTGCCCTGCTGGGCGGACGGCTGCGACGGAACGATGAACCGCTTCACACCCAAATTCGCGCCGCCTGCCTGCGCCGGGAGGATCCTCACATGAACGCCGACCGCGGCCGCTTCTTGCGGGCAAATGAAGTGATCCGGGAGACTGGATTAAGCCGCACCACCATCTATCGGCGCGAACGCGAGGGAAATTTCCCAAGGCGCGTTAGGCTAAGCGCCAACGCCATGGGCTGGTGGTCGGCCGACATTGACCAATGGAAGGAGGAGCGCCGCAGTTTGGCGGTGCACTGACCTCAACCAAGTAAAGGTTGGGGGTATTTCAGGGGGTATCTCTCAACCGGCAATTTATGATTTCCCCCTGCAATCAGCAGGATGTGTAAAATGTGCCTGATCCTACTCAGGGAGCCAGCGGGGCCTGATCTCCGCGCGCCGACACGCCAGCGACGATCCGCTTCCGCTGCCACGCCGGACACCCTTTCAACCCATCGTCACCCTGAACTCGTTTCAGGGTCCATATCTCCGCATACGACGACGCCGCTGGTGGCACGATGGATGCTGAAACAAGTTCAGCATGACGCTTGGAGCAAATTGTTCGGACACGAAAAAAGGGGCAGGCTATCAGGCCCGCCCCTTGTTTTCCGCAATCAGCGGCAGAAGAAATCAGGCAGCGTCGAAGCGACGGCCGGCCTCTTCCCAGTTCACCAGATCCCACCAGGCCTTCAGATAGCCGGGACGATCGTTCTTGTAGGTGAGGTAATAAGCGTGCTCCCACACGTCATTGCCCAGGATCGGCGTGCCCTTTTCCTTGGCATCGTCCATCAGCGGATTGTCCTGGTTCGGCGTCGACGTCACCTTCAGCGCGCCCGACGAATCCTTGATCACCCAAGCCCAGCCCGAGCCGAACTGGCCAGCGCCCTTGCCGTTGAAATCTTCCTTCAGCTTGTCGAGCCCGCCATAAGCGTCGATCGCGTCCTTCAGCGCGCCGGTCGGCTCGCCGCTCTTCGACGGGCTGGTCATGATCTTCCAGAAGAAATCATGGTTCCAATAGCCACCGCCATTGTTGCGCACGAGCGGCGGCAAGGACGAGATCATGCCGAGGATGTCCTCGACCGACTTCCCTTCCAGCTTCGGGTCGGCAGCGACGCCCTCGTTCAGCTTGGCGGTATAGGCCGCATGATGCTTGTCATGGTGAAAGGTCATCGTCTCCTTGGAGATGACCGGCTCCAGCGCGTCATAGTCGTACGGCAGCGGCGGAAGTTCGAATGCCATGATGGGATCCTCCTTTTGGGGGTTTGCGCAAGGGAACGCGACGTCACTCAAATGGCTCCGACCGGCTCGTTACGCAACCGCTCCGATCAGGTCGTGGCGACGAAGCGCGTGGCGAAGCTGATCGTAGCTGAGCCCCAGCGCGTCGGCGGTTGCCCGCTGGTTGAAGCGGTTCTCCGCCAACGCGCGCGACAGCAGCTCCTTTTCGAACAGCGCAACCCGGCTCTTGAAGTCGGACGGGCCAACGTCGCAGGCAGCCACTTCGTCCCCGTCGCTCGCCGGCGCCGGGTCGGGCGACCGCGACAAGGGAGGCGCGGGCTGCTGCTGCTCCCGCTGGGGTGCAGGCGCGCTGCTGCGTCCCGGGCGGTAAGGCGATTCGAACGGATCGAATTCGATCAACTCGATGGGCCCTTCCCGCTCCCAGCGATACACCGCGCGCTCGACCACGTTGCGTAGCTCGCGCACGTTGCCCGGCCAGCGATAGTCACGCAGCGCATCCTGCGCCGCCGGGGAAAAGCCGTTCCAGCGATCCCAGCCCATCTCCGCCGCCATACGCCGTCCGAAATGGTCGGCGAGGATCAGGATGTCGCTTTTGCGCGCACGAAGCGGCGGCAACGTCACGACTTCGAAGGACAGCCGATCCAACAGGTCGGCGCGAAACTCGTGCCGATCGACCTTGTCGGGAAGATGCTCGTTGGTGGCCGCGACGATCCGCACGTCGACGCGGATCGGCCGAGAGGAACCGATGCGCGTCACCTCGCCATATTCCACCGCGCGCAGCAGCCGCTCCTGCGCCCCCATGGACAAGGTCCCGAGCTCATCGAGGAACAAGGTGCCGCCGTGCGCTTCCTCGAAGCGACCAACCCGTGCCTTGGTCGCGCCGGTAAACGCGCCCGCTTCGTGGCCAAACAGCTCCGCCTCGATCAGCGTCTCGGGCAATGCCGCGCAGTTCATCACGACGAGCGGCTGGTCCCATCGCGGGCTCAAGCGGTGAAGGCGCTCCGCCACCAGTTCCTTGCCGGTTCCCCGCTCGCCGATGACGAGCACCGGCCGATCCAAGGCGGCTGCCCGGCTGGCGCGCTCCAATGCGTCAAGGAACGCACCCGACTGGCCAATTACCTGACTCGTCCGCTCTGCCATTGCCCGCCGCCCCGTTCGCCCAAGCTTTGGCGCATCTTACCAACGGTTGGCAACATGTGTTTGACGCCGGCAAATCACACCGCTCCAAGCAACCGGTGGGTATCGAGCGCGTCATGCCATTGTAGTTACGCCGCTTTTCTTCTTTCTCCTGACCGCGTCGTTTTTCCGGGAAAGGCAAAATCCAAATTGGCACGGCGCCTGCAAAGCATGAGGCATAACCGCCCAAGGCGGTAACATACTCAGGTTCAGCAAGGAGACCCGCCATGACCCAGTTCGCCAACATCGGCCGCAGCCTCACCGCCATCGCCTTCGCCATCGTGTTCAGCACCACCATGGTGATCGGCGCGGTCGGCCCGGCCGGCGGCGCGGCCCCCCTCGTTCACGCGGTGGCGTGAACGGCGCCGCCGGGGCGGGTCTTCCCTCGCTTCGCTCCGGCGGCAAGCCTATAAAAGGGCATCACCAGGAGTTTCGTTGATGGGCATCTTTTCCCGCACCCGCGACATTGTCGCCGCCAACATGGCGGAGCTGCTCGAAAAGGCAGAAGATCCAGCCAAGATGATCCGCATGATCATCCTGGAAATGGAGGAGACGTTGGTCGAGGTGCGCGCTTCCGCTGCACGGACGATCGCTGACATTAAGGAGATGCGGCGCCACATGACCAAGCTGTCGGAGATCGAGGCGAATTGGACGGAGAAGGCGGAACTCGCCCTGTCCAAGGATCGTGAAGATCTCGCCAAGGCGGCGCTCATGGAACGCCAGAAGGCGACCGACATGATCGAGCAGCTCCGCGCGGAGGTGGCCGTCCTTGATGACACGCTGCGCAGCTCGGAAGAGGACATCGCCAAGCTGCAAGGCAAGCTACGCGAGGCCCGCTCCCGCCAGAACAACATCGCCACGCGGCTGGAGAGCGCCAACAATCGCTCCCGCCTGCGCGAGATGTGGAACGGCCCGCGGACGCACGATGCCTTCAGCCGCTTCGAGATGCTGGAGCGCAAGGTCGACGAAGCCGAAGGGCGCGCCGACGCGATGGGTCTGGGCGCCCTGCCCAAGAGCCTCGACGAGGAGATCGCCGAGCTCAAGGCCGCCGACCGCGTCGATGCCGACCTCGCCGCGCTGAAGGCGCGCCTGAACAAGGGGAATTGAGATGGACGACGTGCTCGTACCGATCTTTGTCGTCGGCATGCTCTTCATCGGGCTGCCGTGGCTGATCATGCACTATGTTACGAAGTGGAAGCAGGCGCCCGGATCGATGACGACCGAGGACGAAGCGCTGCTCGATGAGCTTCACTCGCTGGCCAAGCGGCTGGAAGACCGGGTCACCACGGTGGAGCGCATCGTCGCCGCGGACAATCCCGACTTCCGCCCCGGCCTTGGCGACTATCGCTCAGCGCCTGACTACCGCCTCGAAGATCGCATTCCGGGGAGGAACTGATGGCCGACAATCGCCGCACCAAATTTTACCTGAATCGCCAGGACCGCAAGTGGAAGGGCGTATGCGCCGGGATCGCGGACTATACCGGGATCGAGGTGCTGTGGGTTCGGATCGCGATGATCCTGCTGACGCTCGCCGGTGGCTTTCCGTGGACGCTGGTCGCCTATTGGCTGATCGGATGGATGGCGGAGGACAAGCCAGCGAACCTCTACGGATCGCCCGAGGACGCCAAATTCTGGCAGGGCGTGCGCACCAATCCCAAGCGCACCACCGCCGAAGTCCGCTCCAAGTTTCGTGAGCTGGACCGGCGCCTCGCCGATATCGAAACCCATTACACCAGCCGCAACACCCAGCTGGCTGACGAGATCGAGCGCCTGCGCTGAGCGCAGGTGCGGGAGAGGAGACGAACGATGAATGTCGGAGGACCCTTCTTCGTACTGGCGATCGTGATGATCGCGACAGGGGCCTGGCTGGTCAACAACTGGATCCGTGCCAAGCACGGCTATTCGATCAGCGACGATTGGGGCCGCAACATCGGCAAGGATGTGCCGGAGGCGACCCGCAAGGTCGAATTGCTGACCGGCGAGAACGAACGGCTCACCGGCATGGTCACCCGGCTGGAAGAGCGGATCGCCGTCCTTGAACGCATCGCCACCGATCCCGCCACCCGCACCGCGCACGAGATCGAGCAGCTGCGGACCCGCTGAAAGGAACAACTGCCATGACTGCGGCCGAAAAGATCCAGTTATTCTCCGCCCTCGCCCCGGTAATCGCCACGGTTGGTGTCGCTGCAATGCTCGGATGGGTCGCGACGACCTGGATGCGCATCCGCAACGGCTATCCGCTCGACGGGCAATGGGGCCAGGCGCTCTACCCCAAGCGCGACGACGAAACGATCGAGCGGGTCAAGCTGCTGACGCAGGAGAACGGCCAGCTTCGTGCCGAACTTGGGTCGATCAAGGACCGGCTCCAGAACGTCGAGCGCATCGTCACCGACAGCGGCCACATGGTGGCGCAGGAAATCGAACAATTGCGCAATCGCGCCAACTAAGGAACGTGCGCCATGCAGCCCTGGGTTTTTCTTACCTTTTTCATGATCGTTGTCGGGCTGCCGGTGATCCTCGGTGTTGGCAGTAACGTGTTTGGCCGCTGGCTGAAACACAAGGAGCGCATGGCGGAGGCGCTGAACGCGCAAACCGCGGAAAAGGCAGCGCAATATGCCGCCCATACCGAACGGCTGGAGCAGCGCGTTCGAGTGCTGGAGCGGATCGTCACTGACAAGGGCATCGCCATTGCCGATCAGATCGAAAGCCTTCGCGACGTGCCGGCGCTTTCCGATGGCCCGAACTGAAACCACCTACAGCAAAAGGAAGAGCGTGATGCCCTGGTCTGTCGCTTTCATGGTGATTGCCATTGTCTTGATCACCGCCATCGCACGCACGTCCAAGGAGCGGTACCGCGCGATGGGCCGTGCGGGCGCCGAGCAGGCGGCCCCTACCGAGCTGATCGCCAGCCGCGACGAAGTTCGTCAACTGAAGGAGCGGGTCGCGGTGCTGGAACGCCTCATCACCGACAATCATGGCAGCGTCGATCTGAGCCGACAGATCGAAGAGCTGCGCGACCGCTAAAACCGTCGAACAAGGGAGCAGACATCATGTCCGACCCAAGCTTCTACCTGATCATGGCGACCGCCGCGCTGGCTGGGCTGGGGATGCTGGTCTCCGCCGGGCTCGCCGGCTGGCGTGGCTGGCTCCGGCTGAAGGAGCAGCAACTGCGCCAGGACGCGGACGCCCGTACGCCGATGCCGACGGGTGCCAGCGCCCGTATCGAGATCGCGGACCTGCGCGAGCGGATCCGCAAGCTGGAGGCCATCGCTGCCGGGGTGGACCTCTGATCCACCCCTCTTCGATCGATCCGGTTGCCGCCTCCCCGGCAAGGGGCTAGGCGAAAGCGCGATGCCAGACACCGCGCCCGACCTCGCCGAAATCCGCGAAGAATATGAGTTCCTCGACGCTGACGATCGCTATCGCCTCCTGATCGATCTCGGTCGCGCGCTGGAGCCGATGCCCGAGGCGCTGAAGACCGACGCGACACTGGTGCGCGGATGCTCCGCCTCGGTCTGGGTCTATCCCACCCGCAGCGAACCCGGCACGCTCCACTTCCTGGCGGACAGCAACGCTGCGATTACCAAGGGGATCATCGCCCTGGTCCTGAAGACGGTGCAGGATCGCGCGCCGACCGAGATCGCGGCGGCGGACATCGAAGGAGCGCTGGCGCCCTTCGACCTCAAGAACCAGCTCAGTTCGAACCGCACACAGGGCATCCCCAACATGATTGACCTCATCCGGGAAACCGCCGCGCGTTACCTCTGATCGCCGCTAGCGAGAGGCTTCCGTGGCCACCCGGCGTTCCAGCGCGCGCTCGGACGCGGCACCATAGGCCCGGCATGCCCCAGGCCTGCTCAAAAACCGCTCGGTCGCACCGTCCTGGTCGGCATGCGCCGTGATCAGGATATCGCACGGCATGATCCGCATCGCGGCATGGCTACGCCGAAACGCCGCCACCACCTTCTGCCCTGCCGGCGAAGCATAACGATAGCCATCTGCCGACACCGGATTGAGGCTGGAGGCAAAGACCAGCGTCTTGCACGTCATGCCTACGCACGATCGCCAGCTCCAGCTCATGCTGCCTGCCGTATGCCCCGGCGTCGCGCGTGCGGTGATCGATGTTCGGCCCAGCTTTAGCATCTCGCCGTCGCGCATCACCCGCACCTTGGCCAGATCCGGCACGACGGCCGGAAAACGACTGTCGTAGCCAAGCTGCGGATCATCCGCGGCCAAACGGCCTGAGCGCAATCCCTCGGCACCGCGCGCGCTGGCCACCACCATCGCACCCGTATCGCGCGCCAATGCGGCAATGCCCCCGGCATGATCGAAATGCGGCTCGGTACTAAGAATGTAGCGGATGTGCTTGGGGTCGAGTCCGAGCTTGCGCACATTGGCGAGGATCGCCGGCGCTCCCTGCGGCAACGCGCCATCAATCAGGATCAAGCCGTCGCCCGTATCGATCAAGGCAACGCTCAGCCCGCCGAAGCCCACAAGATAACTATCACCGAACACCCGCACCGGTTCGCGCGGCGCCAGCCACGTCGCCTCACGCTCCACGGCGATCGGCCGCGTTAGCGGATCGTCCTTCGGCTCCGCGGCCGCCGTTCCTACAAGGGCCGCAGCCAACACCGCCGTATGTCGCACCATCATGCTCGCATCTCCTTCGCCGCAACCATGTCCCGCCACGCGCGCACCGACAAACGGTCTTGCCTCGACACAGACATGAGAAAATCTGATGGTTGGCCATGGATCGCGCCCAACTGCCGCTGAACGCCCTGCGCGCCTTTGAAGCCGCTGCGCGCCACCTCAACTTCGCCCGTGCCGCAATCGAGCTATGCGTCACGCCGAGCGCGGTAAGCCACCAGGTGGCTCAGCTCGAGCGCAGGCTTTCCACGCGCCTGTTCGACCGGCTGCCCCGCGGCCTGGCCTTGACCGATGACGGCCACGCACTGGTCCCGGTGCTTGGCGACGCCTTCGACAAGGTGGCGGCGACGCTCGATCATTACGCCAACGGCCGGTTCCAGCAGACGTTGAACATCGGAGTGGTCGGGACCTTCGCAACCGGCTGGCTGCTCGAGCGCCTCGACGGTTTCGCCAGCGCGCATCCAAACATCGACGTGCGCGTGTCGATCAACAACAACCGGGTCGACCTCGCCGGCGAGGCGCTTCAATTCGCCATCCGCTTCGGTGACGGTGCATGGCATGGGACGCATGCCGAGCCGCTCCTCGCTGCGCCGCTGTCCCCGCTTTGCACGGCTTCCGTCGCGCAGCGGCTGCGATCGCCGTCAGACCTGCCGCGGGAAAGACTACTGCGATCCTACCGGTCGAACGAATGGGCCAGTTGGTTCTCGGCCGCGGGGGTCGCTGCGCCGGCAGCGCGCGGCGCGATGTTTGACAGCTCGGCGGTGATGGTCGCCGCGGCCGCCGCCGGGCTGGGCGTCGCGCTCGCCCCAGCCGCCATGTTCACCCGCGATCTCGCCTCCGAACGGCTGGTTCAGCCTTTCGCGCTAGAGGTCGACACCGGGCGTTACTGGCTCACACGTCTTTTGTCGCGCAAGCCTGACCCCGCAATGCAGTCGTTCCGCGACTGGCTGCTCGCCGAAGCTGGCCGATAAGGCTCCTCGACCCCTCAGGAAAACCGCGCCGCCAGCGTCGCCACATCCATCCCGGCCGGCACCACCAGCCACTCGTTCGGGCGGCGCGTGTCCACCACCGCAACGGCGTTCTTGGGGCAAAGCCCGAGGCACTTCACTTCGGCCACACCCATATCGGCCTTCCGCCCCTTGCCAAAGCCCGGCTCGCTACGCAGCGCCTTGGCCAGCCGCTCCTTGCCCTTTGGCCCGAAGCCGCCATCCACCTTCTTCGAACATTTGGCGCAGACCAGCACCGCGCCGCGCCATTGCGCCTTCGCGCGCTTCACGCCGGCTTCCAAGTCCGACGCTCTTCCGCGGCACGCAGCACGTCGTACGCCGCCTGGATCGCCTGAAAGCGCGTGGCGGCATCCTTGTCGCCCGGCCGAACATCGGGGTGATTGCTCTTGGCCAGCCGCCGCCACGCCAATTTGATGTCGTCGAACGTCGCGTCGGTTTCGAGCTCCAGCACCTCCAGCGCGCGCATCTCGTCGCGCGAGCGGCTGCCGTCGCCGGAGCCGGCCCAGCTCTGGTAGCGGGATTGCTCATAGCCCGACGCGTCGCGACGCTCCGCCTGCTCGCGTTCGGCCGCTTCCTCGGCATTCAGGCCTTCGAAGTAATTCCAGCCGCGGTTGTATTCGGCGGCATGCGCCTGGCAGAAATACCAGCGCTCCGGGCTGTTGGGGGATTTGGGCGCCGGGCAATTGCCCGGCTCCTCGCAGCCGTGCCGATCGCACAGCCGCACCTTGGTCGCCTCGCGCGAGGCGCCATATTCGCGCCAGCGGGGAAAACCCCAGTCGTTGGATCGGGAAGAACGCGCCATCCCCCGCCATCTAGCGATTGAAAGCCCAAGGTTAAAGGTGACACCAGAGGGCCTGTAAGCCGGGTTCTGTCCACCCTTCACGGGATGGGCGACCATTCCTCTCGGCGCGCCGTTGCCGACGCGCTCCAGCAACCAACCCGGGCAGCAGGTGGGAACACACCCCGGGGATCAAGTCCCCACGCCGCCCCTATTCGGTCTTGCTCCCGGTGGGGTTTGCCATGCCGCCGCCGTTACCGGCCGCGCGGTGCGCTTTTACCGCACCCTTTCACCCTTGCCTGGCCGAAGCCTTCATCCGAAGATTGGGCGGTCTGCTCTCTGTGGCACTTTCCCTGGGGTCACCCCCGGCGGGCGTTACCCGCCACCGTTGTTCCATGGAGCCCGGACTTTCCTCGGCGTGGAACAAGTCCACGACGCGGCCGCCCGGCCCTCTGGTGTGGGCGCGGGCTGTACGTGGGGTCGCCAGAGAAAGCAATCGCGCGGTCATTCAGGCGGCTGGGATAGCACGTGCCGCGGCACGTCACTCGTCAGATGCTTAAAGATGCCGTTGGTGATCGCAAACCGGCGGTCCTCAACGCCTCGCTTCAGAAACTCTCCCACGCGCCATCGGCAGCCGCGAGCGCCGGCCGCGCAAAGGCACCACCGAAGTGCTTGGCGCTACGCCCTGCGGGCACGCTCTTGATGCCGGACTCCCGCGCCCGCCCGCTGATCCGGACCTCCCCGGTCTGGTCAGCATCGCTGATCCTGAACTGGCCGGCCTTGTCGGCAAGCGCTTCGGACTCGCTGTTCAGGTTACGCGCGGCAGCCGACGTTTCCTCCACCATGGCGGCGTTCTGCTGCGTCGCCTGGTCCATGTTCGTGACCGCGACACTGATCTGACTGATCGCCGAGGCTTGCGCCAGATTATCGGATGCCATGCCGTCGAGGAGCTGGTGCACCTCTCCGACGCCTTCGGAAATGTTCGCCAAGGCACCGTCCACCTTCTGCACGGCCGCCACCGCGGTGACGATGTCGGTCTGCGTCAGCGTAAGCTGCTCGCGCGCCCGCTTCGCTTCTTCTTCCGCCCGCATCGCGAGCGCGCTCACCAGATCCGCCACGACGGCAAAGCCGCGGCCGGCATCCCCCGCGCGACCCGCCTCGACCGCCGCATTCATTGCAAGAACACGGGTCTGGAACGCGATCTTGTCGACGCCCTCGATCACTTCGTCGATGCCCTTGGCGCTTTCCCGAACGCGGCTCATCGCCTGCACCGCTTCTTCGGCCACAGTGCGTCCGCCCGATACGGTGCTGATCGTTTGATCAGCACGCGTCACGGTCCGGGTAGCCGCGTCTGCCGTCGCCTTGATCCGCCCGTCGATCTGCGTCAGCGCCGCAGAGGCTTCCTCTAGGCTCGCCGCATTGCTTTCCGTGCGGCGGGCAAGATCTTCGGACGCTTGCGCGATCTCGCCGGACCCACCGCGCAGGCCTCGGGAGCTTTCGATCACCGATCCAATCAGGTCGCGCAGCGATGCGAGCGCCGCGTTGAAGTTGGTCTTGAGCTCCACGTACGCCGGCGGGAAATCGGCCTTGATGCTCGATGTCAGGTCGCCGGCGGTCAGTGCAGCCAGGCTGTCGCGGAGCGCGCCCGTGACCATCTGCTGCTCGGCCGCCTCCAGCGCCGCACGATCTCGCTCCTTGTTGACGGCGGCGCTGAGAAACGCATCGACAGAACGGGTGATGTCACCAATCTCGTCCTTCTGGTCGAGGTTCGGCAGCGTGGCCTCGCCTGACGAGCGCGCGAGCTCTTTGATGACCCGCGCGAGGTCTTGGATCGGGCTGATCACCTTCTTCGTGATCGTCAGGTAGGAAAAGCCGAGCACGGCCGCAGAAGCGAGCGCAAGCGCCAGCATCATGATCATCGCGGTGCGAGCCGTGCTGAGTGCGGCCGTGGTTTCGGCGGAAGCAACCTCGATCTGAAGCGCAACCAGCTCGCTCACGGTTTCGGACAGGGGATCGATACTCTGGTACATTTCCCCGACAACGAAGCGTTCAAGCGCCGCGCGATCGCCCGACTGGAGGATCTGCAACAGCCGGTCGACGCTGGCGTCCGAGGCTTGCATGCGGGTCTCGGCAGCGGAGGCGAGCTGCTCCTCCTTTCCCTGGATTTCGGTGCCGCGATATCGCAGCCAAGCCGCCTTGGCCGTGCTTGCCCCCTCCCGAACATGGCGGGCCCCTTCTGCAAGGGATAGATTGCCGTTGCGCGCCTTGTGCGCGGAGTCGACGATATCGACGGCGTAGCTGTCCGCGACGATCTTCAGATCGCGCAACGGCACCACCCGGTCCGCCAGCACCGTGCGCAAGGCAGCGCTGCTGTTTGTCGCCGACCAGTATGAAGCGCCCAGCAAAGATAGGGTGGCGATCGCAAAGATCGCGAGGCACCCCAGTAGCTTCTGCTTGATCGTCATGTCTCAACCCCCACCGCTCGCTGCCCGATCCCGGTGGCGCTGCAACGCGACCTCGCGCTGATGTCGCAACCCACGCCGGATCGCTCGTCCACGCCGAAGCTGAGCCAGAGCATTGATCCATTATAGGATCGAACGACCCGAGCGTTCTTGCGGGAGGTTAATTCTCATCGCTGCGCGAACAGGCCGGCGCAAGCGGATCATGCGGCATTTGTATCTGTCGTGCGTTCGGCCAGCCGTTCACGCATTGAGCATGTCGCGAAGCGCACCGGCTTGTTTGAAAGTTTTGCTGCGCCGCCGCTTCATCCTTGCAAGCCTGCGCCGCAGTAGTTTTCTGTCCTTGCGCTCACGCGTTGGTAACATAAGCTTCGCCGAACATTGTGGAGCAAGCCATGTCGCTGATGCTTTTCATGTTGTTGTTAGCGACCGGGGCGGACATCATCGTCACCGGCAAGCGGCTTGAAGAGGCGCATGACGCCTGCGTGCGCGGCGAATGCACGGTTCTTCGCGATGCGCAGGCGAGCATCGCATTGGCCGAGGCCCGATTTCGGGACGGCAAGTATCTCCAGGCCAAGAACCTGCTTGGCCGCGCAATTCGGCGTAATCGCGCCAAGGCGGCGTCCGATCCCAAACCGGTAGCTGCGCTCTACGAGGCCTTTGCCACCGTCTCACTCCACGAGGGCAATCAGGACGATTATCGCAGCGCCGTTTACTCGCAAGTCCGCACCTTGCGGGACCATCTGCCGCCGGACGATCCTGCCGTGCAGACGGCCTCCACCGCGATCGGCGACATGTGGCTGAAGGTCAACGACCCGCGCGAGGCGATACGCGCGTACGAGCTCACCGAGCGCGAGGCGCTGCGAAGTGGCCAGCATGCGGTGGCGATGCTGGCCGCAATGCGGCGGGTAACGCTGATGAACGCGCAAAATCGCACGCCGGAGGCGATTGCTGTTCTGGATGATCTAAACAAGCGACCGATTGCGCAGACCGCGGGCTATCGAAACGCCTTGCAGATCATTCGCCTGCGCCTTTCAGCCCGCAATGCTGGCGGCGAGGAGCTGGCAAAGCTGATCCGCGCCCTGCCCACACGGCAAGGCGAGGCACCGCTGCTGATGAAATCCCCGCGCTATGAGTCGATCACGCCCGTTACCGCGCAACGCGCTGCGGCGCTGGCGCAGGCCGAGGGCGCAGGCGGCGCGCATAATGGATGTCGCACGATGGGCGTCGATGCAGTCCGCTGGGCCGACGTCGGCTTTTGGATCAGGCCGGATGGGCGCACGGCCGATGCGGAAATCCTGCGAAGTTCCAAAGGTGCTGTCTGGACCGATGTTGTTCTGAAGCAGATTGCCGGCCGCCAATATTCCGCGTCGGCGGCCGACAAGGACAGCCCCGGCTTCTACAAGATCGAGCGGCTGACGCAGCGTTCTGCGTATGTCACCCCGGAATGCAGCACGATCGCGCGACGGGTGATGACGAACGGGTTCGAGACGCTGGACTTGACCGAAGAGGGATCCGCCTCGCCGGCAGCCGCGAACTGAGCGCGTCGCGCGGCAATCGAAAAGCAGGCTGGCGACGAGCATTCCGTAGTCAAGCTGTCCCGAACCGCGACGATTAAGTACCGGTGGGCAGGACGCGGGCGCGAGCGGCAATCGGTTTCCCGCCCGCTTCAATCATCCCCTTGCGGGCGCGGCAGCAGCAGCGCGAGAAGGATCATGCGGCATTCGGCGTCGATCTCGCCATCGATCAGTTCGGGGCGGAAGCGCCGTTGGAACGCGACGATCGCGGCCATCTTGTCGCTCACGTCATAGCCGAAGCGCTCCAGCGCCAGCAGGAAGGCGGCCTCACCCCACATCGGGTCCATCAGGTTCTTGGTCGGGCGCGGCAGCGCCAGCCGGAGCCGCGCCAGCTTGCTCCACGGGAACAGCTCGCCCGGATCGCGCTTGCGCGCCGGGGCGATGTCCGAATGGGCAACGATGTTGCCGCGCGTGATCTCGTATCGATCCTTGATCTCGTGAACCAGGCGGATCACCGCGTCGACCTGCACGTCCGGAAATGGTCGGTAGCCGAACTCATGACCCGGATTGACGATCTCGATCCCGATCGACGCGGAATTGACATCCTCGATTTCGCGCCAGTGCGAGCGACCGGCGTGCCACGCGCGCTTTTCCTCCGGCACCAGCCGCGTGACCGTCCCGTCCTCATCGACCAGATAGTGCGCGGAGACCTTGGCTTCGGGATCGCGCAGCCGGGCCAGGGCCGATGCTGCATCAACCATGCCGGTATAATGAAGCACGATCATCGTGATCGGCAGCATGCGATCGTCGTAATTCGGCGATGGCGCCTCGATTGGCGTCATGGTCACTCCTGCAGCCCGGCGGTGGGTCAGCCGACCCTAGCACCGCAGGGCGACGCCCGGCTACGGCTATGCCGATCGCTCGGCCGCGGCCAGCTGGTACAGGCCGCGAAAGCGTTTGCTGGGTACGAAACGGTCGGTTTGGCCGATCACCGTTTCGCCCGCGCCCAGCATTAGCGCGCCCGCAGGCTGCAGGCTGCCGGCAATCGCCTCCAGCACGCGCGGGCGCAGGTCCGGCGCGAGATAGAACAGGACGTTGCGGCAAAAAACCGCATCAAACGCGCCGGCCGGCGGCGCATCAAGCACCAGGTTGCTGCGTCGCCAGGTAACGCCACGAACCAGCGCCGGCTGCGCGATCCAGTCCGACCCATCCTGATCGAACCAGCGCAGCATCCGGATCGTCGCCAGCCCGCGCTGGATCTCGAATTGCGAATAGCGGCCGGCGCGTGCCCGTGCGATCGCATGGCCGGAAACGTCGGTGGCGATCAGCTCATGGGGAACGCCGCGTTCCGTCAGTGCCATGGAAAGCGACAACGGCTCCTGCCCCGTCGAGCAGCCCGCGCACCAGATGCGCGGCTTGCTCGGAGCAATGGCGGTGATCGCCTCTGCCGCCGCCTCGATCGCGCCGGCATCGCGGAAGAACGACGTCTCCTGATTCAGCAGCGCATCGACGATCCGGTCGGCAAGCGCCGTGTTGCTGCCGTCGCGCACGGCTGCAACCAGTTCGTCGATCGAAGCGGCGCCGCGCTCCACCGCGATCGGCTTCAGCGCGGTGTCGATCCGCCAGGCGCGATTGGCCGCGATCCGCTGCCCGGTCCGCGCCTCCAGCAGCGTGGCGAGCGCCGTCACGGTGATGGGGCTCGTGTCGCTAGGGGCAAATGGCCGATCGTTGATCATGCGATGGCCCCGTGCTGGCCAGCGATATAGCCCCCGATCGCCTCGGGCGGGAGCACGGCGCTGGCGAGCCCCGCTGCGGCAACGGCGCCCGGCATCCCCCACACAACCGAACTTGCCTGATCCTGCACCACCACCGTGCCACCTGCCGAGCGCACCAGCCTTGCGCCGGCAAGTCCGTCGCGCCCCATGCCGCTGAGCACCACGGCCATCATCCGCGCGCCAAAGCATTCGGCAAAGGTTTCAAACATCGGATCGACCGATGGCATGTTGCCGTTGGCGACGCTCGCTTGGCTCAGCCGGATGGCGGCCCCACCGCCGGGCGCCCGTACCGCCGTCACATGCGCGTCTCCCGGCGCCACTAGGATCATGTCATCGTGCAGTGCCATGGTGTCGGCCGCCACTTGGCACCGGCGCCCCGTGGCGATCGCCACCTGCTCCGCGAAATACGGAATGAACGACGATGGCAGATGCTGGGTGATGACGATCGGCTTGCGGAACGTCCGCGGGAGCGCGAGCAACAGGCTGTTGATCGCATGGATGCCGCCCGTGGAGGCACCGATCGCCACCACGTCGATGTCATGGTGAGCAGCCGGGTGCGCCGCCGCGGGACGAGGGCTTGGCTCCGTTCGCTCGCCCAGCCGCACCAGCTTTTCCGCAAGCGCCGCGGCGAAGCTGCCGGCCGAGACGCAGCGGCCCGGCTTCACCAGCGTGTCCGCCGCGCCCAGCGCCAGCGCCTCGATCGTGGCGGCGGCGCCCTCCCCGGCGGCGGAGGAGACGACCAGCACCTTCGCGCCTGCGCCGGCCGCAATGATGTCCGGCAGGCCGGCAAGGCCATGGACGCCTGGCATTTCGAGATCGAGCAGGATGACGTCCACCCTGCCCGCGGCCAGGAAGCGCAGCGCACTGGCGATGTCGGGAACGGCATCGGCCACCGTACACGTCGCCCCGTCCTCGACCATCCGCGTCAGCACGGCGCGCGCCACAGCGGAGTCGTCAACGATCAGCACTCGGGGACGTGCGCTCGCCGGAGCCGCCGCGATGGCCTGAAGCCGCGCCATGAAGGTCAGGCGACGCCGACGATCTGAAGCTTGCTGGCCAGCGTCTCGCGATCGAACGGCTTCATCACATATTCGTCGGCACCCGCATCGATCGCGGCCCGGATGTGCGCCATGCCGTTTTCCGTGGTGCAGAAGACCACCTTGGGCCGCGGCGCCGCATTTGCATCGCGTAGCGCGCGCAGGAAATCCATCCCGCTCATCACCGGCATGTTCCAATCGAGCAGGATCACGTCGGGCATGCTGGCGCGGCAGGCCTCAAGCGCCTCCCGCCCGTCGCCAGCCTCGGACACGGCGAAATCGAGTCCTTCCAATATGTGTCGTGCGACCTTTCGGATCACCTTTGAGTCGTCCACGACGAGACACGACTTCATCACTTGCAACCCCATCACTTGGCTCTACCCGTCTTATAGAACGGCAGGCGCCCAAGCGGCTTTAGCCGGCAGCGACGATCGACCCGACCAGCCGGGCGATATCAATCACCAGCAGCGGCTCACCCTCGCGTTCCGCCGATCCAGTGGTGATCCCCGCCCAGCGTCGACCGAGCGACAGCCCGGTCGGCACCGCCACCACGTCAAGCGGCGCGACATCCTCCAGCGTGTCGACCAGCACGGCATGATGGTGCCCATCCACCACGGTGATGATCGCGCGGCAGGAGCCCTCCTCCGGTGCGGGGAGACCAAGCAGTTCCCAGGTATCGATCACCGTCACCACGCGGCTTCGCAGCGCCGCGAGCCCGCGCACGGCCGGATGGGCGCGCGGCGCTTTCACGATCGAGGAGATGTCGACCACCGATTCCACCGCGTCCGCCGGCACCGCGATCGCCCGTCCGCCGACATGGGCAAGGAGGTGCAGCGTCTCGTTCATCGCGCCGCCCCTATCGTCAGGGCGCTCGCCAGCGCGTAGGAGTCCACGAGCGGCCAGCCCGTCTCCGGATCGCGATCGAACCGCACCACCTGCCCGCCCGCCGGTACGTCATCTCCGGCGGCCAGCGTCACCGCGGCTTCCTCGCCCGGCGCCAGCGTGCGCGCGATGCGATAGCCGGCCGCCTCGATCAGCGGGCTCAGCATGGCTTCCATCCAGGCCGTATCGGGCCCTTGCAGCAGGCAGATGGGGGCCGGCTTCTCATCCGACCGCCCCGGCCGGAGATGCGCCGGATCGAGCACTTCGATCGGCTCCCCTTCGATCACCAGAATGCCGCTGACAGCCGGATTGTTGGAGGGCAACAGATCGTCGTGGAAGGAGACGATGTCGATCGCGCGCCGGGCGAGATAACCGGTGGCAGTGTCGGCGCCCGGCAGCATCAATGCCGCAAGTTCGCCCCCGCGCGGCGGCGCTCCTCCCGCGACGATCAGCGCCACCAGCCCGTCGCGCGCCGTCGCCCACCAGCGCCCGCCGGCCTCGCGGATCGACTCCGCCTGCACCGCCTCGATCCGCTCCACCGCGCTTAGCGGAACGATGCGCCGCCGCCCGTCAAGCGCCTCGAACAACAGCCCCGGCGTGCCTTCGGCCACCGGCTCCGCCGCCTCGGGCTCGGCTTCCACCACGCGGTCGAACGAAACGCCCGCCGCCGCCGCGACGCCGGCGCAATCCAGCAGCAGCAGGGGCACCCCCGTATCCGGCAGCATCTGCCCGGCATACAGCCCCGCCGCCATCACGGCCGGTGCGACTGGCTTCACCACCAGTTCCTGCGTGTCGTCGACCGAGTCCACGCCCAGTGCGAAGCTGCCGCCCGGCAGGTTCACGATCATCAGCATGTCGCCCAGTTCGTCGGCCGTTCCAAGCACCTCGCCCAGCCGCACCACCGGCAGCCGCCGCCCCCGCACGGTCGCCAGGATCGCGTCGCCAACCATGTCGATGCGGACGGCGGCGGACTTGCTGGCGACGATCTCTTCCACCGCCTGTCGCGGTACGGCGTAGCGGCCCTCGCCCGCGCCGATGATCACGGCGGACAGGATCGCCAGCGTCAGCGGCACTTCGATCGTCGTCGTCAGCCCCCGACCGGGCACGTTGTGCAGCCGGATCGTGCCGCCGATCTGCTCGACGTTGGTGCGCACCACGTCCATGCCCACGCCGCGCCCCGACGTCGCCGTCACCGTGTCGCGCGTCGTCAGCCCCGGTTCGAACACGAGGTCCAGCCGCGCCCGCTCGCTCAGCGCGCTGAACTCGCCCGCCCGGCGCGGCTCCTGCTCGATGCGCTTGCTGACCAGCCGCGCGGTGTCGATGCCGCGACCGTCGTCGGCGATCTCCACGATGATGCGGTTGCCGGATTGCCGCGCGGCGATCGTCAGCCGTCCGGCTTCGGGCTTCCCGGCGCGTCGCCGCTCGTCGGGCGCCTCGATCCCGTGATCGATCGCATTGCGCACGATATGGACCAGCGGATCGCGCAGCAACTCGATCATTTCGCGATCGAGTTCCACGTCGGCGCCGTCGATCGCCAGCGACACCGTTTTGCCAAGCGCACCGGCGGTATCGCGTACCAGCCGCGGCAGCGCCGTGAACAGCGACTCGATCGCCTGCATCCGCGTGCGCGTCACCGTGTCGCGCAGCTCGGAAACGGTCAGCGACAGCCGGTCGATCGCATTTTCCAGCGTCGGGTCGCCACTGTCGCGCAACCGGCGGGCGAGTTCATTACGCGCCAGCACCATCTCCGACACGCCGTTCATCATCCGGTCCAGCAGATCGACGGACAGGCGGATGCTGCGAGTGGCTTGCCGCGGCGCGGCGGCGCCAGCGTTGCTGGTGGGCACGAGCTTCAGCGGTGCCGAGCTTGCTTTCTCGTCGAGCACCGCGAGCAACAGGTCCTCGCCGCTGTCATCGAGCGCGGCTCCTGCATCAATCGCTTCCACGATCTCGCCGATCCGGTCGATGATCGCCAGCACGGCGGACACAAGCCGCGGATCAGGCGTGCGCTCGCCCGATCGCACCGCCTGCAACACATCCTCCGCCGCATGGCTCAGCCGCGCAAGTCGCGGCAGGTCCAGAAAGCCGCAGCTGCCCTTCACCGTGTGGACGAAGCGAAAGATCGCATCCAGGCGGGCGCGATCAGCGGGATCAGCTTCCCACGCGACGATCTCGCCCGAAAGGGCGCCCAGTGTCTCGCGGGTTTCCGCGATGAATTCCTGCAGCAGATCGTCCATTGCGCACCGGCCATGGACCGGCGCGGGTAAATTCCGGGTTTACCGAGGCCGCATCGTCGCGCCGAACAGGAGCACGTTGTCATCGGGCGCGCTGATCATCACCCGTCCTTCCGCCGCCTTCACCATTTCGTGCACGAGAAACGCTGCCGCCGCCCGCGGTGTCACCGCCTCGGATGCCTGGCCCTCCATCAGCGTCGCGCGCAATTCATGGTCCAGCGCGATGCGAGGGCCTTCCGCCTTCAGCACGATCTCGATCCCCGCGTCGTTGGTCTCGCTGCCGATATCCAGCGTGCCGCCGCGCACCAGCGAATCGCCCGCGATCATCGCCAGATTCAGCAGCACCTTGATCGCGGTCTTGGGCAGCATCGGCTCGTCGACCAGCCAGTTGACCTGAAGCCGCTTGGTCTCGCCAAACAGCCCCTCGATCGCCTGCTGCGCCTCGCGCGTGTCGACCGCTTCGCCAAAGCCGCCGGCGGCACCGAACGCGAGGCGAAAGAATTTCAGCTTGGCGGCGGAGGTCCGCGCGCTTTCCGCCATCAGCTCCATGCACCGCTCGCGCATCGCCGGGTCGGTTTCGTCGGCCAGTAGCTCCAGCCCATTGTTGAGCGCCCCGATCGGCGATAGCAGATCGTGGCACAAGCGCGAGCAAAGGAGGCTTGCGAACTCAACGGGATCGATGGTCATTCCCGCTCCATGACGCACCCGAGTCTAGGGCGCAATGGCGAGCGCGACCGGATCAAAGCGGCCATATACCGCTCCGTCGCCTGATGCCCGCCAGGCGGTAAGCTCCGGCCCGGCCGCGATCAGCCAATAGGCCCCGTCGGGGGCCGCTTGCGCCGCGTCGGTCGGGGAGGGCATGGCGACGCCGGAGGGATGCGAGTGATAATGGCCGATCACCTGCGGCCCGCCCGTGCGTCCTCGACGCAGCGCCCGAAAAAGCGCGGCGGGATCAAGCTCGAAATGGGTCGCCGGCGTAGCATGGACGTTATCGCATGGTTCGATCGCCTCCACGGCGTTATCGAAGCCTAGGAGAAGCCCGCACGTCTCCACTGGAAAACGCATCGTTTCCGAAACGATTCGGGCGGCCAGCGATCTTGAAATCCGGAGCGTTATATCCATCTAGTACACCTAATGGACCGGGGGGTTTCCATCATTCAAGCGACCATCGCTCCAGCAGCCGACGGCTGGCGGCTGGATCGCGCGCTCGCGGATGCGGTGCCTACCCTGTCGCGTGAGCGGCTCAAGGTGCTCATCAACGCCGGCCATGTCGAGCGCGATGGCATACTCGTGCGCGATCCCGCCAAACGCGCTGCCGCCGGTGAGGTGTTCGCGGTTGCGGTACCTGCCCCGACGCCCGCGCATAACGAGGCGCAGGACATTCCGCTCGTCGTCGCGTTCGAGGATGATCATCTCATCGTGATCGACAAGCCCGCCGGGCTGGTCGTGCATCCCGCGGCCGGCAATCTGGACGGCACGCTCGTCAACGCGTTGCTCCACCATTGCGGCGGTTCGCTGTCCGGCATCGGCGGCGTTGCGCGGCCGGGCATCGTCCACCGGATCGACAAGGACACGTCCGGCCTGATGGTGGCGGCGAAGACGGATCGCACGCATGAGGGGTTGGCCAAGCAATTCGCCGCCCACACCATCGATCGCCGCTACAAGGCGATCGTGAACGGACGGCCGATGCCACCCGAGGGCAAGGTGGATGCCCCCCTCGCCCGCTCACCGCACGATCGCAAGAAGGTCGCGATCGTCGCGAACGGCAAGCGCGCGGTGACGCATTACCGGACGGAACATCGGCTGCGCGAAGCGGCTTTGGTGGAATGCCGCCTCGAAACCGGCCGCACCCACCAGGTCCGCGTCCACATGGCCTCGATCGGCCACGCCTTGCTGGGCGACCCGGTCTATGGTAGAACAAAACAAGCTCATAAGCGTCAACTTGATGAACTTTCCTTCCGCCGACAGGCGCTGCACGCCGCCCGGCTCGGGTTCGTTCATCCCATTACAAGTGTCGCTTTATCGTTCGAAAGCGTGATGCCTGCAGACATGCAGGAACTGTTCAGTCAACTCGACGTATAGGGTGAAAGCGCCTCGCGGCGATGCGAGAAGGCGATTCCCCGGAAAGGGAGATTAGGTAATCATGGCAAGCGGTAACGTCCCTGCGACGATCCCCGCACTCGGCGGCGAGCAGAGCCTCAACCGCTATCTCGCCGAGATCAAGAAGTTTCCCATCCTGGCGCCCGAGCAGGAGTATATGCTCGCCAAGCGTTTCCAGGAGCATGGCGATCCTGAGGCGGCAGCCCAGCTCGTCACCAGCCACCTGCGGCTCGTCGCGAAGATCGCGATGGGCTATCGCGGCTATGGCCTGCCCGTGTCCGAGCTGATCAGCGAGGGCAACATCGGCCTGATGCAGGGCGTGAAGAAGTTCGAGCCCGATCGCGGCTTCCGCCTCGCCACCTATGCGATGTGGTGGATTCGCGCCTCGATCCAGGAATTCATCCTGCGCTCGTGGAGCCTCGTGAAGATGGGCACCACCGCTGCGCAGAAGAAATTGTTCTTCAACCTGCGCCGCATGAAGGCCCGCCTCGACGCGTTCGAGGACGGCGATCTCACGCCCGAGAACGTGCAGAAGATCGCCACCGATCTCGGCGTGACCGAGGCTGACGTGGTCAGCATGAACCGCCGCATGGCAATGGGCGGCGACACCTCGCTCAACGTCTCCATGCGCGAGGATGGCGAGGGTCAGTGGCAGGATTGGCTGCAGGACGATGCCCCGCTGCAGGACCATGTCGTCGCCGAGGCTCAGGAAGCCGACGTGCGCCACGGCATGCTCGTCAGCGCGATGGACAGCCTCAACGATCGCGAGAAGCACATCCTCACCGAACGCCGCCTGACGGACGATCCCAAGACGCTGGAGGAGCTGAGCCAGGTCTATGGCGTCAGCCGGGAGCGTGTTCGCCAGATCGAGGTCCGCGCCTTTGAAAAGCTGCAGAAGGCGATGATGAAGATCGCCGGCGAGAAGCGGCTGCTGACTGCCTGATTGGCGAAGGAACACCCGTGCCTCGATGGACGGGGCACGGGCATTCCTTGCGGTGGGCGCACGACCTGGGTTACACCCGTGCTCGGAGTATCGTACGTCCCTGCCGATGTGGCGGGACGTGAAGCGATTATATGCTGATGGCGCGGCGTTCGCCTTGGCGTTGCCGATCCTGTTCTCAATCCCCGTCCTCATCGAATTCACGCAACATGTGGTCGAGATCGAACTCGGCTTTTACCGGCACGGCCTCACCGCCGCTGCCGCCTTCGACCAGCGGCGTTTGACCCTCGGCTTTGCCAAGGTTCTGGCCCTTCTTCTGCCTGGCTATTGGTTCGTCCGCTTCATGGCCTGGAACCGCGACGCCGATCGGGCGAAGCGGATCGAGCGGCCGGCAGCAACGCTATTTGGCGTCCAGTTCGCGCTCCAGGCAGCCTGGCAGTGGCTCATGCTGTTCGGCCCGCCAATCGGCATCGCCCTGAAGTTGGGCCCGCGCCTGACGAACTATGCCGAGCTGGCGGCAACGATCGGCGTCAGCGTGGTCGCGGTCTACTTGACAGCATGGCTCGTCGCCTGGCCGCTCGGCAATTCGTCGATTGGCCCGTTGCGCTCGGTCGTGATCATGACGGGCAGCTTCTGGCGGACGCTGGCGTATCTGGCAGCAGGCGCGCTGCCGCTGATGGCGCTCCATTACGCGCTTGGCTATGGGGCGCTCGGCCAGCCCGAATGGCTCGTCTGGATCATGATGACACTGGACGCGCTGGTGGTCGGCCTGCTGGCGCTCACCACCACGGGCGCCGCCTACCTCGCGGCCACCCATGCGGCGACGCGCAAGAACATCTCGCTGCTCGATGAACCGACCGCTGGTGCGTGATCGTTAGAGCGTTGAAATTCTGGTCACAGCCGGTCATTTGCCGAGCCAATGAGATTGGCGGAAGCGCTGAGGAAGAGGATCGAATGTGGCGTTCGGCGACATAACCAACACTAGCCTGGCAGAATTCATCAGCGCCAACCGGTTCGCCGACGAGCTATGCGTCTTCATCCACATCCCCAAGACTGCAGGATCCTCGCTCTCGACAGAGTTGGATCGGATGCGCCCGCCGTATCACAACATTCACCGCCGTTATTTCTACGGCGACACCGTCACGTTTTCGCGGATCGAGGACGAGATCGCCGCCGTGATCGACAGCGGCGCGCTTGCAGAGGCGCGGTCATGTTCGGGCCATTTCACCTGGAGCCTTGCTGCGCCCCTTCGCGAAGCACGACCGGATGCCCGCGCTTTCACCTTCCTGCGCGATCCGGTGAAGCGGGTGATCTCGGACTATCGCTATTCCCGCACCCCGACACACCCGACCTACAAGGAAACGATTGAACGCTTCCCGACGATCGAGAGCTATGTCGAAGCAGCGGAAACTCAGGACAAGATGGCGCGCTTCATGATGCCGGGGGACGTTCGCACTCCCGCCGAGATTGATGCGTTCATCAGCGCCAACTATGCCTTCATCGGGCTGCTGGAGATGTACCCGTTATCGTTCAACATCCTGTCGCTGCTGCTCGGGCATGATCGCATGCCATCCGAACACAAGCGCAAGACGGAGGATACGGCCGACAATTTGGTTGAGGATACGCCGGAGCTCCGCGACATGATCGCAGCGCACAATCAACGCGACTGGGCCCTCTATGAAGCCGCGCGGCGCAAGCTGCTGACCGTGCGCGAGGATTGGCGCACGCTTCGCCAATCGGCACGACCGGTTTCCTGAACCCTTCCCTGCCACCGCCTTCGCCTGTAACGCCGACACACTGCCCCGCGGGGCGCCGCCGACGAGCTGATCATGGGCCTGATACGATTTGATCCTTCGTCCGACACCGTCATCTTCTTCGGCAGCATGCTCCTCTTGCTGGTGGTGACGATCATCGCGCTCGAGCGAGCGTCGCCGCGGCGCCAGAAAGGGCGTCGTCACGTCCGGCGCGGCCACGGTGATCAGACCGGCGAGCTCATCGACTGAGCAAGCAGCTTTTCGCGGCCGACACCCGCCACTCCGGGGAAGAAGGTGCGCCCCTTGGCCTCGCGCCGCGGATAGAGGCGATCGATGCCGTGCGCGGCTTCGCGGTAATGGGTATTCTGCTGCTCAACATCATCAGCTTCGCCATGCCGCGCTACGCTTATGCTGATCCGACGTTCTACGGCGGGGCGAGCGGCGCCAATTGGTGGGCCTGGGCGATCACTTTCGTACTGGCCGAGGGCAAGATGCGCGGCCTGTTCACGATGCTGTTCGGCGCCTCCACCATTTTGATCGCCGAGCGAACGCTGGCGAGCCCGGGATCGCCCGCCCGCCGCCACTATGCCCGCATGATCAGCCTGCTCGCGATCGGCATGGTACATGCCTATCTGATCTGGTCCGGCGACATTCTGGTCCTTTATGCCCTTTGCGGCGGCATGGTTTTCCTCGCTTGGCGATGGGATACGCCCCGCTTGATCGCCGTGGCGGCGCTGCTCTTGGCGGCGCAGCTTGCAAGCGGTGCGATGGACTATGCGGCGGCGCGCCAATTCGAAGATCTGGCCACCGCACCGGGCGCACCTCCGGCTATCCGAGAGCAATGGGAACGCTATCGAAGCGGCGTAGACCAACTCCGTGACAGCGGAGCAGCGGAGGTGGAAGCATTTCGCGGCGGGTGGGCGCAGGCGCTGCCGATGCGGATAGCCATTACCTCAGAAGCGCAGAGAACCGCGCTGCCAGCCACGATCCCGGAGACGATCGCGCTGATGCTGCTCGGCATGGCGCTATACCGTAGCGGCTTTTTCAGCGGCACATGGCCCTCGCGCTGGTACCGAGGCGTGCTGATCACCGGCTACGGCATATGCTTGCCGCTCTATCTTCCGCTGGTCCGGTGGATTGACGCTCGGCACTTCGACCCGATTGCGCTGCTGCTGTCGGAGCCGCTTCATCTGGTGCTGCTGCGGCCGGGATTGGCGCTTGCGCATGCGGCGCTAATCATCCAGGTCGCTGTCAGTGGCGCGTGCAGACCACTCACGCGCCGTTTGGCTGCCGTGGGCCGGCTGGCCTTCAGCAATTATCTCGGAACAAGCCTCATCTGCACCTATCTGTTCTGCGGCTATGGGCTGGGTTGGTTCGGCTATCTTGAGCGCTGGCAGCTCTATCCCATCGTGGCTGCCCTCTGGCTGCTGATGCTCCTTTGGTCGCCGCTCTGGCTTGCCCGGTTCGCCCACGGGCCGTTCGAATGGCTCTGGCGGTCATTATCCCAACGCCGAATACAGCCGCTTCGCCGCAGGCACCCTCTATAACCAACTACGCTGTTGCGAATCATACGCAAATCTACTTGCGACCTCCTCTCACTAGCGGTAATGTTGCTGTGTCGAGAAGGAGCGGTTCATGGTTGTGTGCGTTTGCAACGCCATTCGGGAATGTCAGGTCCGCGAAGCCGCACGCGCGGGACACACTACCGCGTGCCAAGCGTACCGCGCGCTAGGTCGTCAGCCAAAGTGCGGCCAATGCACGCCGTTTGCGCGAGCGATTATCGACGAAGAGCGTGCTGCTGCGTAACACTCGCAGCTTCGAAATATCCGCAGAAATCCGCCGATTTTTGGTTGCCGCGAGGAGCTTTGCGACGGTAGAGGCAGGCCAACACGGAGGCATTTCACATGAAGGGCGACGCGCGCGTCATCGAGTTTCTCAACGAGACGCTCAAAAACGAACTGACGGCAATCAATCAATATTGGTTGCACTATCGGCTGCTTGATCACTGGGGCGTCAAGAAGCTGGCCGAGTATGAGCGGCACGAATCCATTGACGAGATGAAGCACGCCGATTGGCTGGCGGAGCGCATCCTGTTCCTTGATGGCTTGCCGAACTTCCAGCTGCTTGGCCGCCTGCGGATCGGCGAAACGGTTGAGGAAGTGCTGAAGGCCGATCTCGCGATGGAGATCGAAGCCGTGGCGCAGCTCAAGGCCGCGATCACGTACTGCGAAGAGGTCAAGGACTTCGGCAGCCGCGATCTTTTCACCCGCATCCTCCTCAGCGAGGAAGAGCATGTGGATACGCTGGAGCGCCAGTTCGAGATGATCGAGCGCATGGGCCTGCCCAATTACATCCAGCTCAACGCTCAGGCGGACACACCGCAGGGGTGATCACCTGCCGTCGCGTGCCGAAGCCGGCGCGCGACGGATTGGCCGCCTCAGGCGCGGCCGAAACCCCCACCCGCTACTGGTCGCCGTCCGAAGCCCAACACGGGACGACGCTCGCGCGGGGGATTGGCTTCCCGCTCGAGCAGCGCGAGCGTGCGCATGAACAGCGGACGCAGCGCCACGACGTCTTCAAGCACCGTCTCGGGCGTGTCCCGACTTTCCACCAGATCGCGGGCCATGAACTCGATCTTCTCGGCGAGGTCCGCCAGCGGGATCGCGCCGAACTGGCGCGCCTCGCCCTTCAGCGTGTGCGCCGGGATCACAAGGCCGGCTGCATTCCCACGGCGCAGCGCATCTTCGATCGCCGTTACCGACATGACCCCGTCATCGCGAAAGTAGCCGAGAATACGCAGGAAGTCCGCGCCCAACTCAGCCTTGATCTTCGCGAAGGTTGACCAGTCTACAAGAGTGCTACCTTCGAATGACACGGTCTTGCCCCTTAGCCAGGTCCGAAGCGACCGGCCGCTTCTTCCTCGCAGGGTATTATAGCACAGGTAAAGAGAAGATGTTCTCTAGGTCCCAAATGGATTTTTTGGTGCGCGAAGCGTTAACCGAATAGGAACTGCGCCAAAGCCCAGATCACGGCGCGCAGAGTTAACCAAATATCGCTCGTAACTGGCGGGAAGCTGATCGACCCGCGTGCCGAAGATCACAAAACTCGGCGGGCGCGATTTTACCTGAGTCACATACCGCATCTTGATGCGCTTGCCGCCTGGCGCGGGCGGGGGGTTGGCTTCGATCGCGCGCTCGAACCAGCGGTTCAACTCCCCTGTTGGCACACGCCGCGACCATGCCTCGCGGGTCTCGAACGCCGCTGCCAGCAATTGATCGATGCCCCTCCCCGTCATGGCGGAAACGGTGATCAGCGGCACACCCTTTACCTGGCTCAGGCCGTCGCCGAGAGCGGCCTTTACACCGTTGAAGAGCGATGAGGGGTCCTGCGCCACGTCCCATTTGTTGAGCGCGATGATCAGCGCACGGCCTTCTTCCAGCACGCGGTCGGCAATGCGCAGGTCCTGCGACTCAAGTCCCAAGGTCGCGTCCAGCAGAAGCACCACCACTTCCGCAAAATCCACGGCGTGCAGCGCATCGGCAACGGACAGCTTTTCCAGCTTGTCCTGCACCTTTGCACGTTTGCGCATCCCGGCGGTATCGATCAGCCGTACGGGGCGCCCTTGCCACTCCCAATCGATCGCGATCGAATCGCGCGTGATCCCCGCCTCCGGGCCAGTGATCATGCGATCCTCGCCCAGCATCCTGTTCACCAGTGTCGATTTGCCGGCATTGGGACGCCCGACGATCGCCAGCTTCAGCGGCGCTGCCGGGTCCTCCTCATCCTCCAGCTCCAGATCATCGTCGTCGGCGCGCTCCAAGTGCGGCAGCAGCGCTTCAAACAGATCGCCGATACCCTCGCCGTGCTCAGCGGAAAGTTGCACCGGATCACCGAAGCCCAACGCTAGTGCTTCAAGGATGCCCTGTTCGCCGGCGCGCCCTTCCGCTTTGTTCGCGACGAGAACAATCGGGGTCGTGGACCCGCGCAGCCACCGGGCGATCTCCTCGTCCAGCGGAACGATGCCGGCGCGCGCATCGACCATGAACAGCGCCACGTCCGCGCCGGCGACCGCCGCCTCCGTCTGCAGGCGCATCCGGCCGGGCAGCGACTGCGCGTCGTGATCCTCGTAGCCCGCCGTATCGACGACGCGAAAGTCCAGGCCGAGAAGGCTGGCATCGCCCTCTCGGCGATCACGGGTGACGCCGGGCCGGTCATCGACGAGCGCGAGCTTCTTGCCGACCAAACGGTTGAACAGCGTCGACTTGCCGACATTTGGTCGGCCAACGATTGCGACGGAAGGGAGACGTGCCATCGCATGCCCCTACAGCTCCCGCCGCAAGAGCGAAAGCACGAAGGGTCCCAATCCGCAAACCGGGCCTGCTTCCGAAGAAGCAGCACCGGTCGGACTTAGCGGTAGGCGGAGAGCTTACCTTGGTGGTCGAGCACGTACAAAGTCTGGTTCGCCACCACGGGCGGCAAGGTGAAGGACTTCGCGGCCCCGATTGTCACCTGAACGCTTCCGTCCGCCGGTGACGCTCCAACCAGCTCACCGCGCGAATTGGTCAGCCACAGCCTGTCACCAGCAAGCACCGGACCGTGCCAGGTATAGGTGCCCTTTCGCTTTTCGACGTTCCTATAGGCCTGCAACTGCCCGATCCATCGCACCTTGCCGTTCGCACGGGAAAGGCAGACCAGTCGCGCATCGTCGGTGACGATGAACAGCCATTCACCCGCGAGCCAGGGCGACGAGATGCTGGCAAAATTCTGTTCCCAGATCCGCTGACCGCTGGCGATCTCGATCGCCACCATGCGCCCACCTTCGCCGACGGCATAGACACGACCGTCCTCGATCACCGGATCGGCGTCGATGTCAGCAAGACTGGATACCGACGTGGAAATGCTGGTGCGCGACAGGGCGTCCTGCCACAGCGTACGCCCGTTCTCGTAACGGTAGGCGTTCAGCTCGCCGGATGAGAAGCCAGCCACGATCGTCCCGGCCGCTGCAGCCGGAGCAGCGACGCCGAATACGCCTTGCGTCTCGACGCTGGCGGAGCCGGTCCACACCACCTGGCCATCAGCCTGGTTGAGCGCGAACAACTGATTGTCCTGGCTCAGCACATAAACCTGGCCGTTCGCAATTGTCGGTGCGCCGCGAAGCGGCCCGCCGGGCTTGGCCCGCCATGCGACGCTGCCGTCGGCAGCACTGAACGCAACCACGTCGCCAAGGCCGTCGGTCGCGTAGATCCGACCGCTGTCATAGCTTGCACCGCCGCCAAAGCGTGCCGCCTTGTTCTCCTCGGTGGTCGACACGGAGGCCGTCCATTGCGTCGCACCGGTGTCGGCGGAAAAGGCGTGAAGCTGGGCGTTGACGTCAACGACGAAAACCTTGCCTTCGGCAACGACCGGTGCCGCGCCCAGTCGCTGCCGATTGGACCCGCCGTCCACGGCCGCGCTCCAGATGCGCGACGGGGATCCGCCAAGTGCCAGATGCCCCATCGATTTCGACGCATTGCCGCCCGGCTGCGACCATTCGGTGTTTGCCATGGCCGGCGGCAGCAGAACCTGCACACCCGACAGCGCCGGATCGATTTCCGCAGCGTTTTCCGCCGCCAGTATGGGCACGCGATTGCCGACCGTCGGCGTCTTCTTCGGGTCGGATCTGAACACGCCGCAGGCGCTGAGGCCCATCAGCGCGGCGAGCGCGACAGGGGCGGCAATCGACTTCTTCATTGCTTCGTCACGTCCTCTTTCGTGCCTGCGTCCGCCGGCACGGCATCGACGCCCAGTACGCCCGCCATCTGAACCGCGCGTTGACGGATCGATGGCGGCACCTGCTCGGCCTGCGCCATTTGCCCGAACAGACGCCCAGCAAGATCACGGCGGCCCTGCTTCAGATAGGCCAGCGCGACAAGCTCGCCGGCACTGCCGAAATAAGCGTTTTCCGGCACGGCCACGCCGCGCAGACGGACAATGACCTGATCGGGCTTGATTGTGTCGAACTCAGCCATTGTTTGCCGAACAAGCGCCAGCTGGCGGAACGGCTCGGCAAGTGATCCGTCCGCAGCGATCGCGCCGAACTTCGCGGCCGCCCCCTTCAGATCGTTCTTCTGGAGGAGGAGGTCGCCTTGGGTGAACAGCGCAACCGCACGATAACCATCCGAGTCCGACTTCGCGAGTTCGGCGATCTGCGGCGCGGCCTTCTCCGTCTGGCCGGAAGACAAATTGTCCCACGCCAACTGGAGCTGCTCGCCCTCGCGACCAGCGGCTTCGCGCTGGCGATGCTGCCAGTACAGATAGCCGGCAAAGATCGCGAGACCCAGCACGACGACGGCAGCGATCGCCAAGCCCCAGCGGCGCCACAAGGCAGCAGCCTGTTCCTTGCGCAGTTCCTCGTCGACTTCGCGCAGGAACGCTTCGTTATTTTGCGGCGTGAGCGCCACGGCTTACTCCAACTTGGCGGGAAGGCGGCGGACCTTAGTCGCGCACGCGGGAAAACGAAAGCGGCTCACGCCTTGGGAGCGTAGGTCTGTTCCGCGGTGGGAAAGGCGCGCGAGCGCACTTCATCGGCATAGGTCGCGGCGCGCTCGGCGATATAGCCGGCCATGTCGCCATAGCGCTTCACGAAGCGGGGCACGCGCTCGAACATGCCAAGCATGTCCTCGGTCACCAGCACCTGGCCGTCGCATTCCGCCGACGCGCCGATGCCGATCGTCGGCACGTCGACCGTCCGCGTAATCTCGATGGCAATCGGCTCCACTACCCCCTCGATCACGACCGAAAAGGCACCGGCGCCGGCGACGGCCTGCGCATCACCGACAATCTTCTGCGCCTCCGCTTCTGATCGGCCCCGGGCGCCATAGCCGCCGAGCGCGTTCACCGCCTGGGGCGTCAGGCCAACATGCCCCATCACGGGAATGCCGCGCTCCGACAGAAAAGCGACCGTCGGCGCCATGGCAGTGCCACCCTCCAGCTTCACCGCCGCGGCGCCCGTCTGCTTCAGCAGCCACGCCGCGCTTTCGAACGCCTTCTCAGGGCTTGCCTCATAGCTGCCGAACGGCATGTCGACCACGACCATCGCGTGATAGCTGCCCCGCACCACCGCGGCGCCATGCGCTGCCATCATCTCCAGCGTGACGGGAACGGTGGAAGGCAGTCCGTAGATCACCTGCCCCAGGCTGTCGCCGACCAGCAGGATGTCGCAATGCGGATCGAGGATCTGCGCGGTGCGCACCGTATAGGCCGTCAGCATCACGAGCGGTTCCTTGCCCTTGCGCTGACGCACGGCCGGCACGGTCACCCGCTTCATCGGTGCCGCGACCGGCGTTGCCCGACTGGTGGAGCTGTCGATGGTGAAGGTCGTGGACATCAGATGCGCTTAGCCGGTTCAGCCCACGCGATCCAGCCGCTCACGGCGAGGTGGAAGGTTCGCTGCGCGCAACGCCATCCGCATCAACCACGAGCCACACAGCATTCTGCCGCGTTCTTGATCCAGATCACTGCTTTCGCGGGAAAAGTCGTGGCCGTCCGAAAACTTCCGCACGCTTCGGGTGTTCTTCCCTGACGTTTGCAAAAGTAGCGCTCGGGAGCAGATATGCGCATCCACCACTTGAACTGCGGCACCGATTGTCCGCTCGGCGGCGCCCTGTTCGACGGGCGAAGCATGGGGCCGCTCGGCCATATCGTGTGCCACTGCCTGCTGATCGAAACCGACGCGCATGGCCTGGTCCTGGTCGACACCGGCTATGGCCTGCGCGACGTCGCTCATCCGCACGAGCCACCGAATTCGCGCATCTCCATCCCCTGGCGACTGATGCTCAACATCCGGCTGCATGAGCAGGAAACGGCGATCCGGCAGATCGAGGCGCTGGGGTTTCGTGCCTCAGACGTGCGCCACATCGTCGTGACGCATCTCGATTTCGACCACGCCGGTGGCCTGGAGGATTTCCCGAACGCAACCGTTCACGTGATGCAGCGCGAGTATGATGACGCTACCGGGCCCCATGCCGGCATCGTCGCGCGCAATCGCTGGCGCACGCGGCAGTTGAACGATGTGCATCATTGGCGCCGCTATGGTGCGCGGGGCGAGCCGTGGTTCGGGTTCGACGCGGTCCGCGATCTGGAGGGCCTCCCGCCCGAGATCCTGCTGGTCCCGCTTCCGGGACACACATGGGGCCATGCCGGCGTGGCGGTGCGGCAGGACAGCGGACGCTGGCTGCTCCACGCCGGCGACGCCTATTTCTACCGTGGCGAGATGCGCTCAGCCCGCCGCAAATGCACCCCCGGGCTGCGCGCCTACCAACGTCTCATGGAAGTCGACGCGACCAGCCGCCTGGCAAACCAGGCCCGGCTGCGCGCGCTGTCGATCGAGCGGCGCGATGAGGTGACGGTGACCTGCACGCACGATCCCGTTGAACTGGAACGATGCCAGGCAGGCAACCCGATGTGACGGCCAGCGTTAGTTACGCGAAGGAGCTTCATAACATGACAAATCAAGATGTTTTGCGTGAATTGTTCATTGTTGGACTGAAGAATGCGCACGCGGTCGAGAAGCAAGCGATCTCGATCATGACGCCGCAGGTCAGCCGGATCGAGAATTATCCGGAGGTCGCTGATCGGCTCCGTTTGCACATCGATGAAACCAACGGTCAGATCGCCCGCCTCGACGAGCTGCTCGCCAGCTTCGACACCAGCGGGTCGGCGCTGAAGGACATGGGGCTCAGCATGTCTGGCACCATGGCCGCGTTGGCACATAGCGTCGCAGGCGACGAGATCATCAAGAACAGCTTCGCGAACTATGCCTTCGAGCATTTCGAAATCGCGGCGTACAAGTCGCTGCTCGTGATGGCCGAAGACGGCGGCTTCACGAACGCCACACCTGCGCTCAAGCAATCGCTGGGTGAGGAAGAAGACATGGCACGCTGGATCGACGAGCATCTGCCGGTCGTGACCCGCCGCTACGCCTCGCTTTATGCCGAGGGCGGCTCCATGGAAGCCAAGGTCTGAGGCCGCAAAGGCTAGGTAGCCAAGTGGTCGGCGCCGTTCAGGCGCAGACCGGATACAAAAAGGACCGGGTGAGAGCCACCCGGTCCTTTTTTATGCTCCTGTGACTTTACCCCAGCGTCACACCCGCATCGGCATCAGCACGTAAAGCGCAGGTGCCTTGTCGTTCTCCCGGATCAGCGTCGGCGCTGCCGCATCGGCAAGATGCACTTCCACCAGGTCGCCATCGATCTGGCCCAGGATGTCCATCAGGTACCGGCTGTTGAAACCGATCTCGAACGGTGCCGCGACATATTCGCCCGGCACCTCTTCCGCCGCCGTGCCATTTTCCGGGCTCGTGACCGACAGGGTGATCTTGTCGCGGTCCAGCGCCATCTTGACCGCACGGGTCTTTTCGGTGGCGATGGTGGAGACGCGATCGACCCCTTCCATGAAAGCGGACGGATCCAGCTTCAGGATCTTGTCGTTGCCGGTCGGAATGACCCGGCTGTAATCCGGGAAAGTACCGTCGATCAGCTTGGAGGTGAGGATCGCCTTGCCCAGATCGAAGCGGATCTTCGTCCCGCTCAGCGACACGCCGACCGAGCCGTCGACCTCATCGAGCAGCTTGCGCAGCTCCGCGACGCACTTCCGCGGAACGATCACGTCCGGCATGTTTTCCGCGCCGTCGGGCCGCGGCAGCGTCACGCGGGCAAGCCGGTGGCCGTCGGTGGCAGCGGCCTTGAGCACCGGCTGCGAGCCGCCGTCTTCGGACACGTGCAGGAAGATGCCGTTCAGATAATAACGCGTCTCTTCGGTCGAGATGGCGAAGCGCGTCTTGTCGATGATCTGCTTCAGCGCCTCCGCCGGCATCTCGAACTGCGTCGGCAGCTCGCCTTCGGCGATCACCGGGAAGTCATCGCGCGGCAGCGTACCGAGCGAGAATCGCGCGCGACCGGCAACGATGGTCATCCGCCCGTCGGCGGCGGTCAGCGAGACCTGCGCGCCCTCCGGCAGCTTGCGAGCAATGTCGAACAGGGTGTGCGCGGACACGGTGGTCGCGCCCGGCTGGTCGACCGCGGCGGCGACGCTCTCGTTGATCTGCAGATCAAGGTCGGTCGCCATCAGGCGCAGCGCGCCCTCCGCCGTCGCCTCGATCAGTACGTTGGACAGGATCGGAATGGTGTTGCGGCGTTCCACCACCGACTGGACATGGCTCAGCCCCTTCAGGAGCGTTGCGCGTTCGATCGTCGCCTTCATCACTTCATCCCCCGGCCCGCAGGATTCGACCAGGGGCAACTCGCCCGTTTCCTAGCCAAACAGAAAGGGCCGGAGCAAGCGCCCCGACCCTCCTTTTCGCCAGATAGTGCGTTGAACCGCTTAGAAGCGGAAGCCGACGCCCGCTGCAACCTGGTGACGATCGGTGTCGACGCCGAACGTGCCGGTGCTGGCGCCGTTCGGGTACTTCAGCTTGGCATCGCTGTAGTTGGAATAGCGATACTCGAGCTTCGCATAGGTGTTCGGCGTCAGCGACTGCTCCACACCGGCGCCCACGCGGAAGCCGTCAAGGTTGAAGTTGCGACCAGTCACCGTCGTGGCGTCGTCACGGGTCAGGTCGAGGCGGGCGTTGGTGTAGCCAACCTTACCATAGATCAGCGTCGTCGGTGCGGCGATGAAACCGATGCGACCGCCGACATACAGGTCACGGCCCGCCTTCACGCGGCCGAAACCGAAATCGTTGGGGTCACGCGGATCGTTGGTAACCTTGCCGGTCGAACCCGTGATCTCGGCTTCCGCGCCGACAACCAGGTTATTGAACGCCACGTCATAGCCGATGTCGCCACCGTACAGGAAACCATCGCTGCCCTGATCACCGCGGATCATCGAGTCCTGGGTGTCGCCGGGGCGCAGCGCGTCATAGCCGAGGATCACGCCGGCACGCGGGCCGGTGAAGGGGCCAGCGTCCTGCGCAGTGGCCGGAACAGCAACGGCGGCAGTGGTGGCGGCAAGCGTCGCCAGGATGAGCTTACGCATAAACAAACTCCATCTACTTTTTTCCGCCGACATCGTCAGCGGGTAGAACGCAAATGGGCGATGCGCCGGGTCGTTGCATGAACCTCAGATAAACAAGGATTTCCGTTGTTTTTGCGCAACAGGGCTTGAACATCGCTCGGCCCGTTCCCCTCGCGCGGGCGCCACCGCACGCCCGATATCGACGCTGGATTTCTCGCAAGCTGCACGCACCGAAAGGCTGTGTTTCCGTTTGCTTGCGCGCCGTCTGCAGCACGACGGGGAAATTACACGTCGAAAGCCGTTGCTTTCGCCTTCGCCGCGCCCAATGACGCAGCGATGACGATGAATCCTCTCGAGCGCCGCGGTCGCGATTTCGTCGCCCGGCATGGCGAAACCGTCTTCAACGCTGCGCGCCGATTGCAAGGCGATGCACCGCACACGCCGCTTACCCGGGCCGGCTTCGCCCAGGCCGAGGAAATGGGCCGGGCGCTGCGCGATTTTCTCGGTCCCCGACCCAAACTGACGATGTACGCGTCGGCAACCGGCCGTGCCTTGCAGACGCTGGCGATCATCGCCGAACACCTTGAGCTCGACTGGCACGAGGCGCACCACGACAATCGCCTGACCGAGATCGGCATGGGCGCTTGGGGCGGTCGCTATTATGCCGACGTGATCGGTGAGTTCGGTCCCGTAGTGGACGAACGCGGCCTTCTACGCTGCGCCCCCGATGGCGAACGCTATGAGGCGATCGCTGCGCGCGTTTCCAGCTGGCTGGACGATACCAGCAACGATGACGGCGACCGCCTGGTGATCATGCACGGCATCTCCAGCCGGGTGATGCGCGGGGTGATGACAGGCGCGCCCATGGACCCGTGCGGCGCCCCGGTTCTGCCCGGCCATCCGCAAGGCACCGTGACCATGATCGAGCGTGGGCGCGAGACGGTGGTGCACCTCGGCGCCGGCTACGCCCCGGCCTGATCCGTTGTTGATACTGTGGGCGCTGGCGGCGCTGCTCGCCGGGGATCGCGAGCCGGTCGGGATCTACGGCGCCTGGGGTGCCTTCCGCCAGGGTGAGCCACCCCGCTGTTACGCCATCAGTGCCCCCGTGCGCTCACGGACGGGGGCATTTGCCAGCGTCGCCACGCGGTTCGGTCGCAGCGGCCGAGCGGCGATTTACATCCGCCTCTCGCAGCCGCGGGCGCAGGCCGCACCGGTGACGTTGGCGATCGGCGAGCGGCGCTTCTCGCTGTCGGGTAAAGACCGCGCCGTGTGGTCGCCCGATGCCGCCACCGATCGCGCAATCGTTTCCGCCATGCGCGGCGGACGGAGCATGAGCATCTCGGCAGTCAGCCTGCGCGGGCGCCCGTTCGCGGATAGCTACGCGCTGACCGGCGCCGCGACCGCGATCGACGCAGCCACTTTGGCCTGTTTGGCCGCGCGCTGAGCGGATACGGCCGGAACCAGGCCGATCTTCTCCAGCACCAGGCCACACCGCCGCTGGAAAAGGCCGCGGTTTTCCGCTATATGGGACGCATGCAGACAGTGTCGGCCGCTCCCATGCCCATCCCCGGGCACATCGATCCCGTGCCCGTGGCTCGCGCAATAACGCCTCGCGAAGACGGCCGCGTCGACCTGGTCGGCCTGTCCAAGGCCGAATTGCGCGAGGCGCTCGCCGCCGCCGGCCTCGAGCCCAAGCAGGCGAAGCTGCGCGCCAAGCAGATCTGGCACTGGATCTACAATCGCGGCGCTACCGACTTCTCGGTGATGACCGACATCGCCAAGGCCCAGCATCCCTGGCTGACCGAGCGGTTCGTGATCGGCCGCCCGCAAGTGGTTGAAGCGCAAGTCTCTTCTGACGGCACACGCAAGTGGCTGCTGCGGTCGGATGACGGCCAGGATTTCGAGATGGTCTTCATTCCCGATGCGGATCGAGGCACCTTGTGCGTCTCGAGCCAGGTCGGCTGCACGCTCAATTGCACGTTCTGCCACACGGGCACGATGCGCTTGGTGCGCAACCTGACCGCCGGCGAGATCGTCGGCCAGGTCATGCTGGCGCGCGACGGGCTTGGCGAATGGCCGAGCCAGCCGGAAGGCCGCATGCTCACCAACATCGTGATGATGGGCATGGGCGAGCCGCTCTACAATTTCGACAATGTTCGTGACGCCCTCTCCGTCGTGATGGATGGCGACGGGCTTGCCCTCTCCAAGCGCCGGATCACGCTCTCCACCTCCGGCGTTGTGCCGATGATGGAGCGCGCGGGTCAGGAGATCGGCGTCAATCTTGCGGTGTCGCTGCATGCGGTGACCAAGGAAGTGCGGGACGAGATCGTACCGCTCAACCGCAAATACGGCATCGAAGAGCTGCTTCAGGCCTGCGCCGACTATCCCGGTGCCAACAACGCGCGCCGCATCACATTCGAATATGTGATGCTCAAGGACAAGAACGACTCGGACGAGGATGCGCGAGAGCTGGTCCGGCTTCTCCGGCACTATCGCTTGCCGGCGAAGGTGAACCTCATTCCCTTCAACCCGTGGCCGGGCACGGCGTACGAATGCTCCACGCCGGACCGGATCCGCGCCTTCTCGAATATCATCTTCGAGGGCGGGATCTCGGCACCGGTGCGCACGCCACGCGGCCGCGACATCGACGCTGCCTGTGGCCAGCTGAAGACCGCTGCCGAGCGCAAGAGCCGCGCCGAGATGGACCGCGAGGCGGAAGCGAAGCTGGCAGCGCTCGGCTAAACAAACATGATAAGCCGGCAGCTCCCGCTGACCGCACGTTGGTAAAGGGGAGGGCCTGCGCCCTCCCCGTATGTCACCCCTTCCGCTCGCTGCGGGGCGTCAGTTGCCCCGGCGAGATGAAGCCGATCGGCTGGATCGATGCGGCATCCTGCTTCAGCTTTGCGGCGATCTGCTGGTAATCGCGCTCCATCTCGTCCGTCACGCTTGCGCGCGATTCCTCCAGCGCAGCTTCAAAGTGAGCCATCGAAACTTCACGCGCCGTCAGCGATCGACGCAGCGCGATCAAGCCGGCACGCCGCACCACATCGCCGAGATCGGCGCCGGTAAACCGCTCGGTTCGCCGCGCCACCAGATCCAGATCGACATCTTCGCCGAGCGGCATCTTCGCGGTTTGGATCCCCAGAATACGCCGCCGCCCGGCCTCATCCGGCACACCGACGTAGATCAGCTCGTCGAACCGGCCCGGCCGCAGTAGCGCCGGATCGATAAGGTTTGGCCGATTGGTTGCCCCGATCACCACCACGGACTGCAATTCCTCCAGCCCGTCCATTTCGGCAAGGATGGTGTTGACCACCCGCTCGGTTACTTGCGGCTCGCCCAGCCCTCCGCCACGCGCCGGCACCAGGCTGTCGAGCTCGTCGATGAAGATCACGGTCGGCGCTACCTGCCGCGCGCGGGCAAACAGCCGCGCAATCTGCTGCTCGCTCTCGCCGTACCATTTGCTGAGCAGGTCGCTCGACTTGGTCGCGATGAAATTCGCCTCCGCCTCACGTGCCACCGCCTTGGCCAGTAGCGTCTTGCCCGTGCCCGGCGGCCCGTACAGCAAAAAGCCCTTCGCGGGCCGGATGCCCAACCGTCGGAAGGCGTCCGGGTCCTTCAGCGGCAGCTCGACGCCCTCTTTCAGCCGCATCTGCGCGTCGTCCAGCCCGCCGACGTCGTCCCAGCGGACCGTTGGCGCCTGCACCATCACCTCGCGCATGGCGCTCGGTTGGACGCGCTTCAGCGCCTCCATGAAGTCCTCGCGGGTCACCGCTAGCGTATCGAGCACCTCAGGCGGGATCGTCCGCTCCTCCAGGTTCAGCCGTGGCATGATCCGCCGCACCGCCTCGATCGCCGCCTCACGGGTCAGCGCGGCGAGGTCAGCACCGACAAAGCCGAAGGTGGTCCGAGCCAGCTCATCAAGGTCCACACGATCGCCCAATGGCATGCCGCGCGTATGGATGCCCATGATCTCGCGCCGCCCGCGCTCGTCCGGAACGCCGACCACGATCTCGCGGTCGAATCGTCCTGGGCGTCGCAGCGCCTCGTCGATCGCCTCGGGGCGGTTGGTGGCCGCGATGATGACCAGGTTCGCGCGCGCCTCCAGCCCGTCCATAAGCGTCAGCAACTGTGCCACCAGCCGCTTTTCCGCCTCGCCGGAGACCTGCCCGCGCTTGGGTGCGATCGAGTCGATCTCGTCGATGAACACGATCGAGGGCGCGGATTTCGACGCTTCCTCGAACACCTGCCGCAGCCGGCCCTCGCTCTCGCCGTACGCGGAGCCCATGATCTCCGGGCCGTTGATCAAGAAAAATTGCGCGTCGCTCTCATTGGCGACGGCGCGTGCCAGCCGCGTCTTGCCGGTGCCGGGCGGACCGTGCAGCAGCACGCCCTTGGGCGGGTCGACGCCCAGCCGCTGGAACAGCTCGGGATAGCGCAGCGGCAGCTCGACCATCTCACGCAGCTGGTCGATCGTCGCCGCCATGCCGCCGATGTCGTCGTACGTCACGTCGGCGCGCCGCGCCTCGTTCGGCTCCTCATATTCGGGCCGAAGCTCGACTTCAGTATTCTCGTCGATGTGGACAATGCCCTTGGGCGCCGCGGACACGACAACCAGGCGGATCTCCTGCAGCGCATAGGCCGGCGCATTGACGAACTGCTGCATTCCAGGCGGCATGTTCGCCACCCGCTGGTGCCCCGCCGTCGCCACCACATCGCCCTGCGCCAATGGACGGCCAATGAAGGTGCGCTTCAGCGCCACCGTCGATCCCTGCAGCCGCAAATTCTGCGCCGCCGGTGCGAACACGACGCGCGTCGCTGGCTTCGATTCGGCGCGACGTACCTCAACGAAATCGCCCGATCCAACGCCCGCGTTGGCACGCTGCAGGCCGTCGATGCGTACCAGCGCCAGCCCCTCGTCCTCCTGGTACGGGCCGACCGCCCGCGCCGGCGTCGCCTTCTTGCCGACGATCTCGATCACGTCGCCTTCGGTCAGGCCAAGCGATGCCATGAACGCCCGCGGCAAATGCGCAATGCCGCGCCCGCTATCTTCGGGCCTTGCGTTGGCAACCTGCAATTTGGTCGCCGGTGTATCGCTATCGGCCACGCGCTTCTCCTTCGGTATCCAAGTCCGCTAAGATAGATACGCACGAACGCTTTTGGAGTGGCGCGGGGCCCACTCAGTGTCGGTGGAAAAGGGGGAAGGTCGTAATGCCGGATGGCAGCCAGCGGACGACGTGTGAGGTTCCTCCTAAATCAATCCCCAGCCCGCCTTGCTTACGGAGCGCTGTGCTTATGGAAGCAGGCCTGGGCAACGGCATAAAAAAAGGGCCGACCCGAAGGCCGGCCCATGAAAGTTTTTAGGAGAGGATGCCTGAAAGGCACCTCGTTTTTGGGCCAGACCCGACCATTGTGCAAGTGCGAACAACACAGCCGCGATTGCAGAATGTGCAAACGTTTGGTACTTTGATTGCCGTACGGAGTTGCCGTTTGCGGCCGCTGAGCAGGATAGTCACTCCCATGCGCCGATTGCCGCCGCTTACCGCGATTGAGGCGTTTGTAGCCGTGGCACGGCTCGGATCGGTAAAGGCGGCAGCGGAGGAGCTCGCCCTGTCAGCCCCCGCGCTGAGCCGCAGATTACAAACATTGGAACGGTTCCTCGGCCGGCCGTTGTTCGATCGACGACACCAGGCGATGGTGATCAACGGTGACGGCGACCGTCTCCTGACGCAGATGGCGCCGCTCCTCGACCAGCTATCTGACGTTGTCGAGTCCATGACCAGCGCCGTAGAGGTTCTTCGCCTGCGGCTGGGTGTGCTGCCGCTTTTTGCTTCCCAGCGGCTCTTTCCTCGGCTGGCGGAGTTGCGGGGCGCCCACCCCGAATTGCATCTCGACATCGACACGGGCGCGCACGGTGTCGCGCGCCTGGGGGAGGGTTTGGATGCGGTGATCGCGCTCGCGCGGGACATCGATCCGACCCTTTACGCGCACCGGCTTGATCGAAACCGGGTGTACGTCATCGGCGCACGATCATTGGTGGAGCGACCCGACCCGATTGTTCGTCCGGAACAACTGACAACGCTCACCGCACTGGTTCATCGCGAGATGCCCGACACGTTCGTCGCCTGGCGTACGGCTGCCGGCCTCCACGATATCGAGCCGCTCGCGATTGATCATTTCGATTCCGGCGCCCTGATGCTTGAGGCCGCTGCACAAGGGCTCGGCGTCGCCTTCATGCACGAAAGCCACTTTCAGGACGCAGCCGACCCACGTCTCGTCCGGCTGTTCGATATCGAGGTGGAAAGCCCGTACAGTTACTGGTTCGTCTGCCGCCCGCGCGCGCTGCAGATGAAGCAAGTGCGTATTTTCAAGGATTGGCTGATCGGCACGCTGGGGTCGGAAAAATCCTGAGACCTCGGCTACGCGCCGCGGCAGAAACGTGCCTGCTGGCAGCGGCACCCCGAGCGATCGCCCCCGTTTGCGAGATATCCGCGATATCCCGCAAACGGCTGGCTACGATCGCTTAGGAGGCGCGCATCTTGACGATCTTGCCCGGCTCGCGCGGCGGCTCGCCCTTGGGCAGCGCGTCGATCAGCTCCATGCCTTCAGTGACTACGCCCCAGACGGTATACTGGCCGTCAAGAAAGCGTGCATCGTCAAAGCAGATGAAGAACTGCGAATTGGCGCTGTTCGGATCGTTGGTCCGCGCCATCGAGCAGACGCCGCGCACGTGCGGCTCCTTGGAAAACTCCTGCTTCAGGTTCGGCTTGTCCGATCCGTGCATGCCGGTGCCGGTCGGGTCGCCCCCCTGCGCCATGAAGCCGGGGATTACGCGGTGAAAAACGACGCCGTCGTAAAAACCCTCGTTGGAGAGTTCGGCGATGCGCTTGACGTGCTCGGGCGCCAGATCAGGGCGCAGCTTGATCGTGACGTCGCCGCCGTCCAGCGTCATTACCAGCGTGCTAAAGGTATCGGCCATGCTAGGCTCCTTCCGGTCATCGGGAATGCGGCGCCCTACCCGCGCCCCGGCATCAACGCAAATCGCCGTGGTTGGCACCGCCAAACTGTGCCGCTAGAGGCGCGACACTTAGCAGGCAGCCGATTGGGAGGCGGGTGATGAGCGATACCGAACTCCGCGGCGATGATCGCGTCGACGAGGGCGAACGCCAGCTGGACGACGATGACCGGCTGAAACCCGAATTCGTCAATGCAGTGCTCGAGGCAGTCGACTCGGGCGAGACTGAACAGGCCAAGCGCCTGGTCGAACCGCTCCACCCTGCCGACATCGCTGACCTGTTCGAGCTCACCCCGGAGGATCAGCGCGCGCCACTTGCCGCCGCGCTGAATGATCTGCTCGACGGCGACGTGTTCGCCGAGATGAACGATTACGTTCGCGAACAACTTATCGATGCTCTCGATGCACGTCAGGTCGCGGACCTTGCCTCTGAACTGGATACGGATGACGCGGTTGCGATCATCGAGGATCTCGATGCCGAGGATCAGCGCGAAGTGCTCCGCGCGATGGAGCCCGATGATCGCGCGGCCATCGAAGAGGCGCTGAGCTATCCAGAGGAATCCGCCGGGCGCTTGATGCAGCGCGAGTTGATCGCGGTGCCCGAGCATTGGACTGTCGGCGACACCATCGATTATCTGCGTGGACATGAAGAACTGACGACAGACTTCTGGGAGGTCTTTGTCGTGGATCCCGCGCACAAGCCGGTCGGCACCTGCGCGCTGTCCTGGATCCTACGCACGCCCCGTTCCGTCTCCATGTCGGATGTGATGAAGCGCGAGCAGACGCTCATCCCCGTAGACATGGATCAGGAGGAAGTGGCGTTGCGCTTCCAGAAGTATGCGCTGATCTCGGCAGCGGTGACCGATGGCTCCGGCCGCCTTGTCGGCATGATCACGGTCGATGATATCGTCCACATCATCCAGGAAGAAGCTGGCGAGGATGCGCTCCTGCTGTCGGGCGCCGGCGAGGGCGACATCAACGAGCCGGTCTTTGACAGCTACAAGGCACGTGTACGCTGGCTGATTGCCAACCTCTTCACCGCATTGGTCGCCTCATTCGTCATCTCCCGCTTTGAAGACACGATTACGCGGATGGTGGCGCTCGCCACTTTGATGCCGATAGTCGCCGGCGTGGGCGGAAATGCCGGCACGCAGACGCTTGCGGTCACCGTCCGCGCGATGGCGATGAACCAGCTTACGCAGTCAAACACCGCTCGGGCGATCATGCGTGAAGTCCACGTAGCGTTGTTGAATGGCGTGACAGTTGCACTGGTGATCGGAACGGGCGTGGCGTTGATCTTCGCTAACCCGATGCTGGGCGGCGTGATAGCAGCGGCCATGATGACCAACATCGTGGTGGCCGGCCTGGCCGGTGTCCTGGTGCCAGTCGTTTTGGAACGGCTCAATGCGGATCCGGCGGTGTCGTCATCAATCTTCGTCACCATGACGACCGATTCGATCGGCTTCCTCGCCTTCCTTGGCTTGGCCACCGCCTCTGGCCTCGTCGGCTAAGGCACCCCACATGGCGGCTTCCATGCCGTCTGACACCACACCTCTGACCGTCGCCCCACCTCTGCACATCACCAAGGTCGCGTTCGGTCACACCAGCGTCGAGCATCTCGCAGAGCGCCTGAAGGAGCGGGGCGCTTCCGGGTCATTGTTTCTTACCACGCGGTACCTGCCCAAGCGCTATGAGGAGATTGTCGGGCGCGGATCGCTCTTCTGGATCATCAAGCATCAGCTTGTCGCGAGGTCGCCCATCCTCAGCTTCGGAGAGGCGGAGGACGGAAGAGTCGCGATCCATATCGACCCGGCCGTGCGCCTCGTCGCGGCTCGGCCGAAGCGCGCCCATCAGGGCTGGCGCTATCTGGAGCACGCAGACGCTCCGCAGGACCTCAGCGGCGACGGCAGCGGCATGGCTGCGCTTCCCCCCGGATTGCTGGGCAAGCTGGCCGAGCTTGGACTCGTTTAGACCAGCGCGCCGACCACATCCATGAACCGCGACAGGCTTATCGGCTTTGACACATAGGCTTCGGCCCCGGCCGCGCGGATGCGCTCTTCGTCATCGCGCCCGGCATAGGCAGTCACCGCCATCACGGGGATCGATTGCAGGTCGTCATCCGCTTTTAGCTCGAGGATCAGCTCATATCCCGTCACATGGGGCATCTGAATGTCCATGATGATCAGGTCCGGGCCGAATTCCCGCGCTCGCGCCACCGCCTCGCGCCCGTCACGAACCGGTTCGGCGGCATATTCGTGCGCGCGCAGCAGGTCACAGAACAGCTTGAGGTTGAGTTCGTTGTCCTCGACAACGAGCACCTTCTTTGCCACGCGCGTCATTCCCCCGTTTGGCAGGCGAAGATAGGCAATGAAGCGAGGCGTTACAAACGAAGAACCGGCGGACGCCCTTGCTCTGCGCGCCGTTGCCTGGACGTTGTCGGATCCGGACCGCGCAGCTCGGCTGCTATCGTTGACCGGCCTGGAACCGGATGATCTGCGTGCGCGCCTAACCGACGCAACGGTGCTGGCTGCCTGCCTCCAGTTCCTCGAAGCGCATGAACCCGATCTCATTGCCTGTGCGCAGTCGCTCGATGTTCCGCCGGAGGCGCTGGTACGCGCCCGCTACCAATTGGAGCCGCTATGACCACGATGTCCGCCCGTCCCTTGCTCATCTCCGATTGTGATGAGGTCCTGCTGCACATGGTGCGTCACTTCGGAACGTGGCTGGGTGAGGCGCACGCGATCGATTTCGAGCCCACCAGCTGGGAATTGGGGCGCAACATGCGCCGACGGCACGACGGGGCCGTTCCGTCACGTGAGGAAATGATGGGCTTGCTCGATGGCTTCTTCCCGGCGGAGATGCACCGCCAGACGTTGGTGCCCCACGCCCGCGAGGCGCTCTCACGAATCGCCGAAATCGCCGACATTGTGATCCTCACCAACCTGCAGGATCAATGCCGCACTCACCGCATGGATCAGCTTGCGGCATTCGGTATCGAGCACCGGGTTGAGTGCAATCAGGGGCCGAAAGGCGGTCCAGTCGCCGCCCTCGTCGCCGAACATGGCAATCCAGTCACCGTATTCATCGATGATCTACCGATGCACCATCAGTCGGTGGCGGAACATGCGCCGCAGGTGCATCGACTTCACATGGTTGCGGAGCCGACTCTTGCTCCAGGCGTGCCACCCGCCCCGGCCGCCCATGCCCGAATCGACGCTTGGCCAGAGGCTTTGGCGTGGATCACCGATCGCTTTGCCGCAGGCCAGCCGGCAGAGCATTGACCCACGCCAATCCCTGGTGTTGAAACCGGCCGCATGACTGACCGTATCGATCAAAAGCTCACGGAGCTCGGCCTTTCGCTGCCGACCGCCGCTGCCCCTGTCGCCACCTATGTTCCCGCCGTTGAAGCCGGCGGTCTTCTTCATGTGTCCGGGCAACTTCCGTTCCGCGATGGCGCAGTCGTCACCGGTCAGCTAGGTACGGACGTGGATGTCGCAGCCGGCCAGGAAGCGGCCAAGCTGTGCGCCCTGATGGTTGTCGCGCAGGCGAAGGCGGCTCTTGGCGATCTGTCGCGTGTGGTGCGGATTGTGAAGCTCGGCGTGTTCGTCAATTCCGCCCCCGGATTCGGTGATCAGCCGGAGGTCGCCAATGGCGCATCGGACCTGATGGTTGCGCTGTTTGATGACGCTGGCAAGCATGCCCGCGCGGCCGTCGGGGTTGCGGCGCTGCCACGTAACGCCGCCGTTGAGGTGGACGCCATCATCGCGGTGACCGCCTGACCCTAGATCTGCCTCCCCGCCGCTGGCTGAGCGGGCGTGTTACGGATTCCCGCTTGTCGTCGTCGTCGCTCAGCGCGTGCGATGGCGGGCGGACCTTAGGCGGAGCGCGCACCGGGCGAAAGCGCGCTGGAGCATGAACGTCAGCGCGCGCCTCGCAACCGGGGTCGCTGAAATCCCTGCCGAGCAGTGGGACGCTTGCGCCGGCACCGGCAACCCCTTCGTCAGCCACGGCTTTCTCTCCGCACTCGAAGAGTCCGGCAGCGTGAGCGGCCGCAGCGGCTGGCAGCCGGTGCCCATAATTGTGGACGGCCCGGACGGCGCGCCGATCGCGGTCGCGCCCGCCTATGCGAAGTCGCATAGCCAAGGCGAATATGTGTTCGATCATGCGTGGGCAGATGCATGGGAGCGCGCGGGCGGCTCCTATTATCCCAAGCTTCAGATCGCGGCGCCTTTCACACCGGTGCCCGGCCCGCGGCTGCTGCTACGCGATCCGAGCGCAGCACCGGCACTGATTGCGGCGCTGGAAGCGGTGACTGACCAGCACGACCTGTCCTCTGCGCACGCCACCTTCGTATCGCCAGATCAGCTGCCCGCCTTCGAGGCGGCGCGCTGGCTGGTACGCGAGGGCACTCAGTTCCACTGGCGCAATCAAGGTTTTGCCACCTTCGATGATTTCCTCGCCACCCTCGCAAGCCGTAAGCGGAAAGCGATCCGCAAGGAGCGCGCAGCCGCGGTCGAGGGGCTGGAGATCCGCCATCTCACCGGCGCCGAGATCGGCCCGCGCGAGTGGGATGCGTTCTGGACTTTCTATCAGGATACCGGCAGTCGCAAATGGGGCCGCCCCTATCTGACCCGCTCCTTCTTCCCCTTGCTGGGTGAACGCATGGGGGACCGCGTTCTGCTGATTCTGGCAGAGCGGGACGGGATCCCGATTGCCGGCGCGCTTAACCTGATCGGGGCTGATGCGCTCTATGGCCGCTATTGGGGCTCCACCGAAGAAGTGCCCTTCCTCCATTTCGAGCTATGCTACTATCAGGCGATCGACGCAGCCATTGCGCGTGGGCTGGCCACTGTGGAGGCTGGCGCACAGGGGGAACACAAGCTCACCCGCGGCTACGCGCCCGTCCCCACTTGGTCGGCGCATTACATTCCCAATCCCGGGTTCCGCCGGGCTGTCGCTGACTTTCTGGAGCGCGAACGCGCTGCGGTCGAGTTGGATCAGCAGTTCCTTGAGCGGCTTACGCCCTTTCGCAAGGGAGGCTGACGTTATCGGACGGCTCGTGCTCGGCCATGGCTTGCCGACCAGGTGCCGTCGTCGGCACCACCTTCGGCGGCACGATCTTGCGCGCCAGCTGAAAGGACCAGCCGATCACTGCGGCGTGGTTCATGTTCACCAGCCCATTCACCTGACGCTGCCGCTGGTTAAGATAGCCAAGTTCAAATGCCGTATTCGACGAAACCGGCAACTGGACACCGACAAAGGTCCAAAGGTCATCATAACCCTTGCGCGCACCCCCATCGGCGTCGGTAAGGTTCCAGTAAAGCTCCGCGGAGATTACGCCTACGGGTCCGCCGCTTTCTTTTTTCGTCAGTGGCGTTGCCAGCAGGATTTGCTGCGCGACCCGCAGGTTCCAGTCCTTGCCCGTCGATCGCTGGCGCTGTTCGAACCGGGTTTGCGCACGAATGCCGACCCTCCCGATCGCGCCCAGGCGATAGGAGGCCTGCTGTAGGAAGCGGTTCTCGTGCAAGTCTTGCGGCAAACGCGCACCGTCGATGAAGGCGTATAAGTAACCCGCGGAGAGGATGAGCGACTCGTTCTTCCGCCATGAAATAACCGGAGGAATGATGGTGATGGGCGCGGTTACCGCGTTGTCAGTGGAAAAGCGGGGCTGAAGATCGCCACTAAGGAAAATATCCTCGGTCAGCGGCGCGATAACCCGAATACTGCCCCAGATCTGGCCCCCGTGATTGGTCTCCGCCATTGCGGGCGAGGAAAGGCACATCACGGCCGTGGCGCTCGCTGCCAAGCGTGCTCTCAAGGTACGTCTCTCCCCCCAGTCAACCCGGTGAACACCCGAACACGGATCAGGTGCCGCAGTGCAGCAAATATTCTGCAATGCAGTGAACCAGAAAGATCAGGACCGCGGCGGCGGGGGGAGCTCAAGCTGCCGCTCGCGGATGCGTCGGGCTCGCAGCTCCAAAAACCAGCGCGGATAAAGTTCTTCGTCAGCGATCTGCGGTGTCGGCCGTCCACGATTGACGATCAGCAACGCGCTTGCGCCCGTCGGTGATCGCCACACGCGGTCAAGGTCGCTGGCGTATCGTGGATTGAACGGCGGCGTCCGCACCAGCCAAACGTAATCGAATGCTTCGCGCGGGAAACGCGCAATGGAGAAGTCGATCGGCTTCCACCATTCGCGCGGGCACCAGCCCGGCGTCACAATTTCTGAAGGATCATGCGCAAACATGCCCGCGGCCGAATAACGCGCCGTCAGCAGCTGCGCCCCCGGCATCGACCATTGGTCATTCGTATAGGCCAGTCGGCGCACCAGCGCGATTGCCGGCAGATGCTCCAGCCGGCTCATCTTCCATTCGTTGCGGCAATTTGTCCCTACAAAGGACACCAGTCGTGCGCCGGCTGGGACCTTGTCCAGCGCGGCAAGCTCGGTGTCATAGTCACGATCAAACAACCAATAGCTGGCGGTGGTGCCCGCGGTACGTGCGAGAAAGAAGGTCATCCCCAGCATGGCGACCACGCCGGCATGGCGCACCGTCATGCCGATCCGCGGCCGGATGGCGATCAGCGCCACGGCAACGACGAACGGCGCCAGCCGCATGTCAGCATAGGCCGATCCGAACACGATCCGAGGGAGCAGCAGGTAGACCGCCCCGAGGAACAGCGCTGACAGGACGAGATTGCGAGAATACTCGATTGCCGGATCGCGACTGGCCTTGAACAGCACGAGCAGGAACACGGCGGTGGACGCCACGTCCCAGAATTCCCACCGGTCGCGCAGGACCATCATCACCCAGGCGACCTTGGCCTGCCAGTTGAACCAGTCGGCCGTCTGCCCGGTGACATGGTCGCCCGACCGCCAGAAAATCATGAGGACCATCGGCAGGGCCAGAGGCACGCAGCCCAGCCCAGCGCGGATCCAGCTTTCGACCCAATGGCCGGATCCCGCGTCCTTGCGCGCATCGTGCTGGCGGATCATCTCTGCCGAAAAGGCGAGGACGCCCAGGACGCCCCAGCCAAAGGTATGACACAGCCACAGCAAGCAGGAGAGCGGCACAAAGAGGAAGGCGCGCAACCCGACGCGCTTCAAACGTCCCATTCGCAGCCACAATGCGAACAGGCAGAGCGCCAGTCCCATGGACAGGGCAAAGTTCACGAACCCGAATTGGAACGGATAGCTATACGCCAGTGGCAGCCCGAACATCGCCGTTGGTGGGATGCGTCCGTGCACCTCGCGCGCAATCCACAGCAGGCCCGCGACCGTCAGCGCTGGGATCGTCATCACGATCAGCTTGACGCCAAGCTCCAGTCCGAAAACGGCTGCGAACGGCACCACCAGCAGGTCGATGCCGAGGTTGCCGATCAGCGACCATTCGAAATTGAACCAGTCCGCAAACCAGGGCGCCTGCTCTACCGGCGTCAGCTGCACGCGGTAGCGCGCCATGTGGCCTGGCAGATCGACCAGCGGCGGAATCTCCGGCCACATCAACGGAACGATCGCGATCAACGTGGCGAGGGCGACAAATTTGCGCGTCTGCCACCAACGAAGGGGCGCCCCCGATTGGTCCATCACACCGCCTTACGGGCGGCGCGCTGGCGAGGGCAAGGGCCGATTGACCCGCCACGCACGCGCCGGGCCACGCACCGCGACCGGTTCAAGCCAGTCGAACCGCTCGCCCCCTTCGAGCCTAGCCCAGAAGCCATCGGGGAAGCGTCGTTGGTACAAGTTGGTTTCGCTGAGCCCCGGGCACGCAGCGACATAGTCGGCACCGCTCGCAAGGATCGTTGCGCGCGCTTGTTGCGGCTGTCCCACGAACGCCCCGATTACAGTCGTCATCGGGCCGGGCGAGCGGTGGTAGCCCGCACCGATCGCGCGGTGGTTTGTCGTCGAAATGATTTCTGGGCTAACGTCTAGCGGCGCGAAGATCAGCCCGGGCGGCAACTCGGCGACAGTGCGGATGTCGCTGATCAGCGCGCACGTTTCGCCCGCCGCGCTTGATTTCACTTTCGCTTGCCAGAGTGGGTCGCCGCTTCTGTCCACCGCGAGGGCGGCGACGGCGAGATAACCCGGCGACGCGGCGATCAGCGCTGCGGCGGTCGCGCCCGTGCGAACAACGACGTGAGGAATGGTACGCGCCCGAATGAGAAGTGCCAGCAACAGCGTCGCCACACCTGGTATGGCGAGCGCGTTGGCGGTGGCGCCGGCGCGATCCACGAAGATCGTCACCGTCACGGCCGCGACCAACACTGCGAGCAACGTGGCCCAGCGGGCCCTTCCCTCCGCTTCCGCTTTTCGCCATGCGCCAACGGTGGCGACCAGCCCGACGAACGGAACCGCCATCGTGACATATGCTTGGTAGACCGGCTGCTGCCAGACCGGCCTGCCTTCCAAGACGTTGAGGTACCAGAGTTGGTACGTCAGCCCCGGCAACGTCGCGAAAGGCCCGGCGAGGCATTGCGGCGCATAGAACAGCAACGCTGCACCCGTAACCGCGCCCGCCCCCCCCAGAGCGGCAAGGCGGAGAACCAGGGTGGATCCCGCAAGGAATCCGGCGGCGGTGGTGGCGAGCGTCCCGACTGCCAGCGTCAGGAGCCAGGCCGGTGAGATGGCGTCGCAAGCGGGCAAAAAGAAGTCCGGCCCGCGCGTCGCGAGATGAAGGCAAATCGCCGCACCCGCGAGGCTCCACATCATCGCCACCAGAAACGGGCGGCGAGCCGGGTCCCATACCCAGGCAGCCGCAGCGACAGCTGCGATGCTTGCGGCGATCGGCAGCCCCTCAAGGGAGATCGTCAGCAAGGCGGCCAGTGCGAGCCCCGCCAGCAAACCGTGCCGCGCCGTCGGCCGATGCAACAGGCAAGCCACGGCCACCAGCGCTAGGACGATCTGCCAGCCGTGGTGATCAACACGCAGGGGCCTTAATTGGACAATAAGGGGCAGGCTCAACGGCGTCAGCAGGGCGGCATAGCGCGCCGCTTCGATGCCGGCGTTACGTCGCGTGATCCACGCGACCAGCAGCATCGTTGAAAGCATCAGCAGCAGCGGCACGATCGTCATCGCCAGCCGGGTTGCCAGGGCGTCGCCCAGCATCGGAGTCGCTGCCACGAGAATGACTGCGAGCGGAAGATCGACGAGCCGCGACCAGTGCATGGGGAATCGGCCATGATTGAGGCGGTGCTGGCCGACGTCCCACCAGCTCTGCCCAGCAAGCCAATCCTTCACCTGGAGGAGGCGCATCGCGTCGTCCGGATCGGACAGGCGGAGAACAAGAATGTCCCTCGCTCCGATCATCACGAAGATGAACGATGCGATGATCCAGGCAACAAGAACCGGACGCAGGATACCACCTTCATCCGCTTGGGTGGGAGTCAGGCTGCTTGGCTGCGATCCGGGCATAGCCAGTTCCGTCGCTCTTCCGTGCATCGGCGCCACATCTTCCTCGCTGACGGTGCCGGGTTCGGCCTATTCCGCTGTTCGATCAGGCAGGAAACGGCCGCCCCTTGGAATCAAGCGGCCTTCAACCGCTCAGGGACGGCCCGCAGGCTACCGAGCGCTGCCTGTTCTCCCTCGTTGCCGCTCTCGTGATACTCAGCATCTTCGTTCACCGCCCAGATGTCATACACGCGCGCGCCGGCCTCGATGTTGCGCACCGTCAGCATGGCGGTCATCATCGCGTGATCCTGGTTGTTGTAGCGGTGCATGCCGTTGCGGCCGACACAGTGAAGCGTCGGATAGCGCGCCTCGATCTCCTGCCGCAGCATCTCGACATTGGCGGCATAATGTTCGTCATAGACGGGATAGGCCTTCTCCTGCCGCACCACCGTGCCGCCGACGACCTGGTCCGCCTGGCACAGGCCAAGCTGCGCCATCTCCTTGGTAGCAAGCGCGACGAGTTCCTCATCGCTCGACGCCCAAAGGCCGTCGCCTTCGAAGCAGAAATACTCCAGGCCGACGCAGGCGAGATCCGGATCCGGCACCATCTCCGGCGACCAGGAACGGAAGTTCTGAACCCGCCCGACCTTTACCTTCGAATCATGGATGTAGATCCAATTGTCCGGAAACAGGTCCGGCGAGCGGATCATCAGCGCCACCGTCAGGAAGTCGCGATATTTAAGGTTTGCCGCCTCAGGCAGCGTAGCTGGCAGCGGGTGCAGCCGGCTCGCCAGCTCCCGCATTGGCGCTGAGGAAATGACGTGCGCAGCCCGGATCGCCACCTGCGCGCCGTCGCCATCGGTGGCAGTGACCGTCCACTGTTCCGTCACGTCGTTGAAGGCGAGCTGTTTCAGCTTGTGCCCCATCAGCACGCGGTTGCCGTGGCCGATCACCAGGTCGCGCGCGGCCTCCCACATCATGCCAGGGCCAAGCCGCGGATAGCGGAAGCTCTCTAGAAGCGTCTTTACCGCCATGCCATCATTCGGTCGCTTGTTGAGGCCAAGGCTGCGCTTCAGCCCGTCCGTCACCGCGCCCCAGAGCGATAGCCCCTTGATCCGCTGGGCCGCCCAGTCCGCGCTCATCTCGTCGCAGGGCATGCCCCACACCTTCTCGGTGTAGGTCTTGAAGAAGATCGAATAGAGCTTCCAGCCGAAGGCATTGACCGTCCAGTCCTCGAAGCTTTTCACCTTGCGGTTCGGCAGCACCTTGGCCTTGGCGAAGCTCGCCATGCACAGCGCGGAGCGGAAGATGCCGAGGTTCCACAGCGCCTCGAACGCGCGCAGCGGATAGCTGTAGAATTTGCCCTCGTAGTAGATCCGGCTCATCCGGGGCCGCTCGATGAAGTCATCCGGCAGGATCTCGTTCCAGAGATCGACCACTTCCTGCGACTTCGAGAAGAAACGGTGACCACCGATGTCGAAGCGATAGCCGTTGTGCTCGACGGTGCGGCTGATCCCGCCGACATAGCGCGGATCCTTCTCGATCACAGTCACGGAATAGCCCGCCTTGCCGAGCAGATACGCCGCGGTGAGGCCGGCAGGCCCTGCGCCGATGATCGCAACGTCAACCGCGCCGTTCGTATTCGCCATCTGTGTGCCGCCCCATAGCATTGCGTAAGCGGCAATGGACGAGGATGGTTGAGCTGTGGTTAACGGTGAAAGGATGAGCCGCCTCGCGGGCGGCTAATCCAGCCGATCGCGGTGTGCTGGAAAACACTCAGCGGCTCGCCAACTGCTGCAAGGCCGGGCGATCGCGATTATAGACGTCGGCGACATATCTGACGCTTCCACCGTCCGGGCTGGCGGTGAAATACATCAGGTAGACCGGCACGGGCTCGGACAGCGGCACATGCTGCTCCGGCGCCGAGCTTTCGGGCTTCAAGGTTCGGTTGAACAGCCACTTGCCGAGCCGTCCCGCATCCTCCAGCCGCACGCAGCCATTGGAAAAGTGGCGGTTCGCCTTGGCAAACAGATTCTTCTGCGGCGTATCGTGAAGGAATATCCCTAGATCGTTCGGGAACATGAACTTCACCGACCCCATCGAATTGCCCCGGCCCGGCAATTCGCGCACGCGCGGCTCTACGCTGCCGGCCTGCACGCCGCGCCAGTCGATCGTCGAGGCTGGGATCACCTGCGCGTCGGCCGTCCAATCAGACAGCGCCTCATACCCCTGCCGCTCAAGCGATGTGCCTGCCAGCACCTTTGGCGCGATTCGCTTGCGCACCAGATCCACCGGCACGTTCCAATATGGGTTGAGCGTGGCGTAGCGCACCATGCCCGCCATCATCGGCGTTTGCGTTTCAGGCGTACCGGCGACCACCCGCATGGTCCCCTGCTCGGCCCCGCCATCATAATACCACAGCCGCGCCGCCGCTGCGTCTACCACGATGTGGCGGGTCCACGCGTCCGGCAACAGCCTCGCACGCTCCAGATTAAGCCGCAGAAGATCGCGTCGGTTCGCCGCTTCGGTCGCAGAACCGAGGTTGAGCGCGGACAACGTCTGTGCGCCCGCCATGCCATCGACGGGCAGCCCACGAGAACTCTGGAAACGCCGCACCCGTGCGCGCAATGTCTCATCATAAAGGTCGCCGTCGGGCAGGCCCAGGCGCGCCCGCAACAAGCTGACTCGCTCACCGCTCATGCCGGGTCGCAGCAGCGGGCCCGCCGGCACCCAAACCTGCGGATCGCCAGCTTCCGGCGCGGCATCCAGCAACGCTTCGCGCAATTGCACGTACACCGGGCTCATCCAGCCCAGGCTACGCACATAATCGAGCGTGGACTTGGCCAGCGCCACGCGGCGCAGGATCGCGTCAGGCTTGGCGCGGGTCGGTTCCAGCGCGCTTTCAAGATATTGGATTTCGATCCGCGGCTCGCGCATGTCACGGATCAGGTCCGCCAGCGCGCCGCTCAGCGCCACCTCAAGATAGGCGAGCGCGCGCAGATTGCCGCCTTCCGCCTCATCGATGAGGCGGCGCAGCCGGTCTGGCGAATATCGGTCGGCGCGCAACCCGTCGACCTCGACCGTCTCGATCACGTCGACCAGCGCCCTTGCCTGCGGCCCAGGCGCTTCGCCGACGATCCACAGCGGCCAGTATCCGCGGGCGCGATAGAAATCCTTCAGCTTGCCGCCGACCTGCTGCCGGATCGCTTGGGCGACGGCATTGGTCGGGGCAGCGCTTTCAGCAGTCGCCTGCGCGACGGCAGCGCCAGGAAGGGCCGCTGTCGACGCAAGCAGAAGAATGGATAGCGCCAGCCGGCCCGCGCGCCGGGCCGGCGCGCCGCGGCCGGCCAACGGTTAACCTCGCTCGCCGCGCGGGGTGGGCAGCGGCGGCGGCGGCGGTGTCGGGCACGGCGGGGCGGTGAAGGGCACATACATGCCATCCGGCGAGTAATAGCCGTCAACAATGCCGTCGCCATCGCGGTCGGCCGCTACGGTGCCGGCCAGCGCACCCGGGCCAAGCGGCGGCGCCGGCGCCACCACGTCTTGCCGATTGTCCGCACAGGCGGTGAGCACGGTCGCGCTGAGTAGCAGCGCGCCGAAAGTTGCACCCTTCATCGCAATCTCCCTTGAACTCGGGGCGAGTACCCCAGGCTCAGGTTCAACGCCGGCCGAAGCTGGATCGTTCCCCAACGGCAACGATCCCGCCCGGACGCACGCACTCGCGAGATCAGTGCGACGCGGTGCTGCGCGCTCGCTCAGATGCGGTCGCGGCGGCCCAGCAGGCGCAGGCGCAGCGCGTTCAGCTTGATGAAGCCGGCCGCGTCGCGCTGGTCATAGGCGCCCTGGTCGTCCTCGAACGTCACCACCTTCTCGCTGTAGAGCGAATTGGGCGACTTGCGGCCGACCACGCCGACATTGCCCTTGTACAGCTTCAGCCGAACCGTGCCGGAGACCTTCTCCTGGCTATAATCTACTGCCGCCTGCAGCATCTCGCGCTCCGGTGAGAACCAGAAGCCGTTGTAGACCAGCTCGGCGTATTTGATCGCCAGCTCGTCCTTGAGGTGCGCTGCGCCGCGGTCGAGCGTCAGCTGCTCGATGCCGCGATGCGCCAAGTGATAGATCGTGCCGCCGGGCGTTTCGTACATGCCGCGGCTCTTCATGCCGACGAAGCGGTTCTCGACCAGGTCTAGCCGGCCGATGCCATGCTTGCGGCCCAGCTCGTTCAGCTTGGCGAGCAAAGTCGCGGGCGAGCAGGCCTCGCCATTCAGCGCCACGCCGTCGCCGCGCTCGAAATCGATCGTGATATATTCCGGCGCGTCGGGCGCGTCTTCCGGGTTCACCGTGCGCGAGTAGACGTAATCCGGCACTTCCTCCCACGGATCCTCCAGCACCTTGCCCTCGGACGAGGTGTGCAAAAGGTTCGCGTCGGTCGAGAACGGCGATTCGCCGCGCTTGTCCTTTGTCACCATGATCTGGTTCTGCTCGGCAAACTCGATCAGGCGGGTGCGGCTGGTGAGATCCCATTCACGCCACGGCGCGATCACCTTGATGTCGGGCGCCAGCGCATAATAGCCAAGCTCAAAGCGGACCTGATCATTGCCCTTGCCCGTTGCGCCATGGCTCACGGCATCGGCGCCGACCATCTTGGCGATCTCGATCTGTCGCTTGGCGATCAGCGGCCGCGCGATCGAAGTCCCGAGCAGGTATAGCCCCTCATACGTCGCGTTCGCGCGCATCATCGGGAATACGTAATCCTTGACGAACTCCTCGCGCAGATCGTCGATGAAGATGTGCTCGGGCTTCACCCCGGCCTGCTCCGCCTTGCGGCGCGCCGGCTCCAGCTCTTCACCCTGGCCGAGATCGGCGGTGAAGGTCACGACTTCGCAGTTATAGGTCTGCTGGAGCCATTTCAGGATGACGCTGGTGTCGAGCCCGCCGGAATAGGCCAGCACAACCTTCTTGATGCCGGCGTCGCCGGCGGGGCGATTGATAGAGGATTCGCTCATGGCGCGGGCGTCTAGGATCAGTTGGCGCTCGCGACAAGGCTTGCGGGCCCAGCCGTTGATGACCTGCGGTTATGGCCTCCCGCTTGGCGGCGGAGGAGGTGCTCAGACCACCGGATCGTCGAACGCCGAGACTTCCTGCTCGTCGGGCTCACGCAGGGCGAACCAGCAATATGCGAACAGGGCAGCGCAACCGACGCCCGCTACGAAATAGGGGAGCGAATGCCATAGGCCGTAAAGGCCGACACCAATGCTGGGACCCAACACGAAGCTGGCGCCGTTCACGCTGGTCACCTTGCCGGCGACCGATCCTTGCGCCTGCGGCCCGACCGCCAAACTGGAGCCGGCGGTAAAGCCAGGGCGCGTGAAGCCGAAGCCGAGGCTCGCAAGCGCATAAGCCGTCGCGATCCCGTACAATGACGTGGCAAGCCCAATCAGCGCCGTGCCCACCGCCGCCAGCACCAACCCCACCAGCACCAGCGCGCGCGGCGCCAGGTTGAGCGTCGGGATGATGCCCCATTGCGCGAGCAATGCAGTGCCTGCGCCCATCATCAGCACGATGCCCGTGGGCTCCAGCGCCAGCGCCGGGGGCAGGTTCAGCCGGTCGATCACCAGAAAGCCGATCGCCTGACCCGTCATCGCCTGTGCATGGCCCATCACCAGGCCTGCGATCATCCAGCCGCGAATGCGCGGATCGAAGAAGCTGATCTTCGTTCCGCCCTTCGGCTCGGTGGCGCTGCGTACGCTGGCGCCCGTGCCCTGCCCGCCGATCGACGGATAACCGGTCGTTCCGCCGTGCATGGCCGCCGCCATGGTGCGATCATCGGGCAGCATGGCGCGGATCGTCAGGAACATCGCCACGCCAAAGATCGTGAAGACGAACGCAGGGCCTGCCAGCCCGATCTCGATCGTGCCAATATGCCCGAGAATCAGATACGGCGCGATCGCCGGACCAAGGATCGTGCCGAGGCCAAAGGCGCTGGCAATCAGCGTCAGCGCGCGCGTTCGCTCCTCGCGCGTCGTGTCGCCCGCCACCATCGCCTGCACGGCGGGCGGCGCCGCCGATCCGAACGTGCCATAGATCAGGCGCGCCATAATGAAGAGAATGAAGGCGGCGGTGCCGCTGATCCAGCCATTGATGCCGGCCGCCAGGAAGACGCCGCAGGTGGCGAGACTGACGCAAAACCCGCCCATGCCCAGCAGGATCATCATGCGCCTGCCATGCCGGTCGGATCGACTCGCCCAGAACGGCGCCGCGATCACCCAAAGAAGCGCCGACACGGAAAACGCCGCCGCAACGGCGCTGTCCGCCACGCCCAGCGACCGCCCGAGTGCCGGCAGCACCGATTGAAGCGCGGTGTTGCCGGCCGCGATGGTCAGCATCACCATGAACAACAGCGCGAATCGCTTGTCGATGGGACGCCGCGATCGCTTGCGCCGCGCTGCAGCGCTTCTCCTGTGTGCCGGATCACCTGCCATGTGGCTCGATTAGGCGCTTGGGAGCAGCGCGCAACCCCGCTATGGCAACTCTCCTGCTTGTGCCGCGTTCGGCATAGTTACGATCTCTCGGGGAGTTGTTGTTCCTTCATGTCAAGCTCCACCAGTGCGGCGCGCCGCGTGAAAACCAGCGCCAATGGCGTGCCCAAGCCGTGGCAGATGTTCTTTTCCGGCTTTCTGAAACATCCGGTGATGGTCGGATCGGTGATCCCATCGTCGGCGAAGCTGATCGACAAGATGCTGGCGCCCGTCGACTGGGCGAATTGCAAGCTCTTCGTGGAATATGGCCCGGGCGTTGGCACCTTCTGCCGACCGATCCTGGAGCGGATGGCGCCCGATGCGGCGCTGATCGCGATCGACACCAATGCGGATTTCATCCGCTATCTCAACCACACGATTTCCGATTCCCGCTTCGAGGCGGTGCATGGCTCCGCGTCCGAGGTCGAATCGATCGTTGCCGAGCGCGGGCATCAATCGGCCGATTTCGTGCTGTCCGGCTTGCCCTTTTCGACGCTGCCGCCCGGCGTCGGCCCGGCAATCGCCGCCGCCACGCAGCGCGTGGTTCGTCCTGGCGGCGCCTTCCTGGTCTATCAGTTCAGCCCCAAGGTCCGCGACTTCCTGGCGCCGCATTTCGCGCGCATCGACCACGACATGGAATGGTGGAACGTCCCGCCGGCGCAGCTTTACTGGTGCTGGAAGGACTGAGCGAAAGGTGTGAGCGAGCGTCCCTGGCGACACGCTCACCTTGAGACCACGCCTCGCTCCGGGCGCATGCCGGGAGCGAACGATCTGTAAGCGCGACCGCTTGATCACGAGCCGAAGATTTTTCGCACGCCAGATCCCGGCTCAGGTGGATACGACGAGCCTCTGAAGGCGCCTCAGTCACATCTGTCGGTCACGACGCCCACGGAGTAGCTCGCCTCGACACGGGCCGAACGTCCGGCGATCCCTCAAGTAGCTCCGCTTCAGCCGATCGCTTCCAAGGTCTCAGCCGGGCGCCGCAAAGAGGGAACCGTCCTTCAATCGCGCATTGAGCGCAGCAGGCACATCCGAGCAGGCCGCTGCAGCCTTCGAACCTCGAGCCCGAAAACCAAAAAGCCCCGCCGGTCATCAGACCCGCGGGGCTTTGTATATGGTGGGCGCGACAGGGATTGAACCTGTGACCCCACCCGTGTGAAGGGTGTGCTCTACCGCTGAGCTACGCGCCCGGTTGAAACCGGAAGCGGGCCTTTAGGGGGGAAGATCGCCCCTGTCCAGCCCCAAAACGGGTGAGCCGATCGATCGGCCCAGCCCGCCAGATCTGATCAGTTGAGCGAATCCTTCAGCACCTTGCCTGCCTTGAACTTCGGCTGGCTGGATGCCTTGATCGTCATCGGCTCACCCGTCCGTGGATTGCGGCCGGTGGATGCCTTGCGCTTGGTCACCGCAAAGGTGCCGAAGCCAACCAGGCGCACTTCATCGCCCTTCTTCAATTGCGCGCTGATCGTATCGAACACGGCTTCAACGGCCCGCGTGGCGTCGTTCTTTGCGAGCCCGGACACATTTGCAACCGCCGCGATCAACTCCTGCTTATTCATGCACCGACCCCCGTTACGCTGTGCGGAAATTGTAGAAAATGGATTCGGCCGCGGAAAGGCCGGTTCTCCCAGTAAGACGGCTGGCCCGTTCGGTGTCAAACGAAACCACGGCGGTCGCGATGAACCGCCGTGGTTACCGTTTTCCTACGAAGTCGCAGGTTTAGTGGTGAAGTTCGCCCCCGGCCGGTGCGATCGGCGCCGGTGGCTGCGCCGCCAGCTCGTCCGCATCCGTCCAGTCGATCGCCTCCAGCGGCTCGGTCAGCGCCAGGCGAAGCACCTCGTCGACATGCGTCACGGGGATGATCTTAAGGCCATCCTTGATGTTCTGCGGGATGTCCGCGAGGTCCTTTTCATTCTCCTGCGGGATCAGCACCGTGGTGATGCCGCCGCGCAGCGCCGCGAGCAGCTTTTCCTTCAGGCCACCGATCGGCAGCACACGGCCACGCAGCGTCACTTCGCCAGTCATCGCGATCTCGCGCTTCACCGGCACGCCGGTCAGGGTCGAGACGATGCAGGTGACGAGGCCGATGCCGGCCGACGGGCCGTCCTTCGGCACAGCGCCTTCCGGCAAGTGGACGTGGATGTCCTTCCGGTGGAACAGGCTCGGCTTGATCCCGTAGGATGGCGCACGCGCCTTGATGAAGCTCATCGCCGTTTCCGCCGATTCCTTCATCACGTCGCCCAGCTTGCCTGTCAGCTTGATCGCGCCCTTGCCGGGCACCGTCACGCTCTCGATCGTCAGCAGCTCGCCGCCAACCTCGGTCCAGGCGAGGCCGGTGACGGCGCCGATCTGGTTCTCTTCCTCGGAAAGGCCATGGCGATACTTCTGGACGCCCGCGAACTCATGAAGGTTCTCCGGCGTGATCGTCACGCTGGCCACCTTGTTCTCCAGGATTTGGCGCAGCGCCTTGCGGGCGAGCTTGGCGATCTCGCGCTCCAGCGTGCGCACGCCCGCTTCGCGGGTGTAGCGCTGGATCAGCGCGCGCAGGCCCTCCTGCGTCAGCGTGAACTCGCCGTCCTTCAGGCCATGCGCCTCGATCTGCTTGGCGATCAGGTGGCGCTCGGCAATCTCGACCTTCTCGTCCTCGGTGTAGCCCTCAAGACGAATGATCTCCATGCGGTCGAGCAGCGGCTGCGGCAGGTTCAGCGTGTTCGCGGTGCAGACGAACATCACATCGCTGAGATCGATGTCGATCTCGAGATAGTGATCGTTGAACTTGCTGTTCTGCTCCGGATCCAGCACCTCGAGCAGCGCCGACGCCGGATCGCCCCGGAAATCCTGGCCCAGCTTGTCGATCTCGTCGAGCAGGAACAGCGGGTTGGCCGCCCCCGCCTTGCGCAGGTTCGTCACGATCTTGCCCGGCAGCGAGCCGATGTACGTACGGCGGTGGCCACGGATCTCGGCCTCGTCGCGCACGCCGCCCAGCGACTGGCGGATGAACTCGCGACCGGTCGCCTTAGCGATCGACTTGCCGAGGCTGGTCTTGCCCACGCCCGGCGGGCCGACGAGGCACAGGATCGGCCCCTTCAGCTTGTTGGTGCGCGCTTGGACCGCGAGATACTCGACGATCCGGTCCTTCACCTTCTCCAGCGCATAATGATCCTCGTCGAGGATCGCCTGCGCGGCGGCGATGTCCTTCTTCAGCTTGGAGCGCTTGCCCCATGGCAGGCCGAGCAGCACGTCGAGGTAATTGCGCACGACGGTCGCCTCGGCGCTCATCGGCGCCATGGTCTTCAGCTTCTTGAGCTCCGCGGTCGCCTTGGTGCGCGCTTCCTTGGAAAGCTTCAGCGTCGCGATCTTCTGGGTCAGCTCGGCGACTTCGTCGCCCTCGCCTTCCTCGCCCTCGTTGCCGAGCTCACGCTGAATCGCCTTCAGCTGCTCGTTGAGGTAATATTCGCGCTGCGTCTTCTCCATCTGGCGCTTGACGCGACTCTTGATCTTCTTCTCGACCTGCAGGACGCCGAGCTCGCCTTCCATGAAGGCGAACACCATCTCCAGCCGGCGCGCGGGATCAATCTCGATCAGCAAAGATTGCTTGTCGGCGACCTTGATCGAGATGTTGCCGGCGACCGCATCGGCGAGGCGCGATGCGTCCTCGATCTCGCCAAGCTGCGATGCGGTTTCGGCCGGCAGCTTGCGGTTGAGCTTCGCATAATTCTCGAACTGATCGATCACCGACCGCATCAGCGCGGAGATCTCGGTGCCCTCCGCCGCGACTTCCTCGATCGGAGTCACTTCGGTGGTCATGTAATTGTCCGCGTCGGTCAGCCCGCCAAGCCGCCCGCGCTGCTTGCCTTCCACCAGCACGCGCACGGTGCCATCGGGCAGCTTCAGCAGCTGCAGGACGGTGGCAGTCACGCCAATGTCGTACAGATCGTCCGCCTTGGGATCATCTTCAGCCGGATCCAGCTGAGCAACGAGGAAAATCTCCTTGTCCGCAGCCATGGCTGCCTCAAGTGCCGCCACGGACTTGTCGCGGCCGACGAACAGCGGCACGATCATGTGCGGAAACACCACAATGTCGCGCAGCGGAAGAACGGGGAAGGTCTGGGTCATGAACACTCCGGTGCCGCTTCGAACAGGCGGCTTACCTCATTCATATGGGGTGCGCGCGGTTTCCATCAATCGTCGTGCGATGATCGGGGCGCTCGAAGGGGAGCAAACCGTGGGTTGGCCGCATTCTAGCGCTGCATGATCTCTTCTTTCCCGTGGCGCGCCGCCCTGCTCCTCACCGTCTCGCTTCTCACCACGGCATCAGCGGCCGGTTCGCAGGCATTGCCTCAGAAGGGCGAACCGCCGCTCACCAGGCAAACGCAAATTTCGGGCGGCCCCCGCCCGCCCGAGCAGACCGCGCTCGTCTTTGATCACGCCGACCTGTCGATCGAGGTGCGCCCAAAGCAGCGGCGGATCGAGGGTTCGGCCGTTCTGTCGTTCACCGCCAAGGCGCCGCTCGCCCGGCTGGTGATCGATCTCGATCGGAACCTGCCCGTGTCGGCGATTGCGATCGACGGGCAGCGCCTGCCGAAGCGGGCGTGGTCCAATCCGGAAGGGCAGCTGGTCATCGCCCTCCCCCGCCCACTCGCCGCGGGTGACAAGGTCAGCGCCCGCATCGATTATGCCGGTACTCCGCATGTCGCCGTCAATGCGCCATGGGCCGATGGCATGGTGTGGTCCTCCACGCCGGCAGGCCAGCCGTGGGTGGCCAGCACGACGGAGGGCTATGGCTGCGATCTATTATGGCCCTGCCTCGACTTTCCCACCGGGGAGCCGAAGCGCGTTGATCTCCACATCATCGTCCCGTCGGGGTTGAAGGCGCCGGCCAACGGCCGGCTCTTGGGCGTGGAAACGTTTCCGGATGGCCGCACGCGGTGGAACTGGCAGGCGCGCCAGCCCAACACCTATGCCATCGCGCTGGCGGTCGGCCCGTTCGAGGAGATTACCGGCACCTACCAGAGCCGCTTCGGCAACACGATCCCGCTGCATTACTGGCATCTGCCCGGCAAGGCAGCGCAGGCGCGCGCGCTCTTCGCCGAGTTCGCGCCAACGCTCGACTTCTTCGAGCAGGTGATCGGCCCCTACCCCTTTGCCGACGAGAAGCTCGGCGTCGTCGAGACGCCGCACATGGGCATGGAGCACCAGACCATCAACGCGTACGGCAACAATTACGCCAAGGCACCCGAGGGTTTCGACTGGCTCTTCCAGCACGAATTCAGCCACGAATGGTTCGCCAATCAGATGACCGCGGCCAATTGGGACGATTACTGGCTGCACGAAGGCTTCGCGCAGTACATGCAGCCGCTCTACGGCCAGTGGCGCGAGGGTGACGCGCGCTACCTCGTGATGCTCGAAACTCAGCGCAACCGCATCGCCAACGCCGCCCCGGTCGTCCGCGACAAGCTGCTGACCGAAGAGGAAGTGTACGAGCCATCCAACGGCGGTGCGGGCACCGACATCTACTTCAAAGGCGCCTGGACGCTTCACACCTTGCGCTGGCTGATCGGCGACCGCGCCTTCTTCGCCGCGACCCGCCGCCTCGTCTACGGTCGCCCCGATCCCAAGCCCGGCAACTTTGCGCCGCGCTACGCCTCCACCCGTGAATTTGAGGCGCTGGTTAAGGAAGAGTCCGGCCAGGACCTCGGCTGGTTCTTCAACGCCTATCTACGCCGCGCAGCCCTGCCCGAACTGGTGGAGACGCGCGACGGCAATCGGCTAACACTGGAATGGCGCGCCGGCGGCCCGTTCCCGATGCCCATCGAAGTGAAGGTGGGCGAGCGGCTCGAGCGGATCGCCATGAATGGAGGGCGCGGCGAAGTCGCAGTGCCAGCGGGCGCGCATGTCGTGATTGACCCAATGGCGCGCGTTTTGCGTCGCTCCATTGCAGTTGAACAATTTCAGGCGTGGCAGGCAAAACAAGTCAAGGCACCCATGCAGTGACGTGCGCCCTGACCTGAAAGAATCGGCAACGGGGAGCGCCCTCGCGGTGCCGATCCGCCCGACCATTTCTGAAGCAGACGTTCAACGATGGGGGGCCACAAGCCTGAGGCTCTCTTCGGGCCCGGTGTCGGCCTGCAAATATTCGGCCGTGAACTCGCCCGCGTATTTCAGGCCGGTCCAGTTCATCACATGCACCCTCGACTTGCTGAGCGTGAGCAGCTCCTCCTCGCGCAGCGCCTTCAGCACTCTGTTGATGTGGACCGGGGTGAGCCCCATCATGTCGCCGATCTGTGCTTGCGTGACCGGGAAATCGAAAAAGAACTCCTGCTCGGGGCGGACGGCCTTGTAGCGGACGGCCATTTCACAAACCAGGTGCGCAACGCGGCCCCTTGCGTCACGCCTGCCGACATTCACGACCCACTGCGACAGAATGGCTGCGTCAATGACGCAATCGCGCCAGAATGCCTCAGCAACTGCTGGGTGGTTGGCAGCCACTGATCGCAGTGCCGCATGAGGAACCCTGAGGATCGTTGTGGTTGTCAGCGTGTGAAGCGCAGATCGCGCCTTGGGCTGGACGACCGAATGAAGATCCGCTGCATCCCCCGGCAGGTGCAAGGCAGTGATCTGACGATTGCCATCGAACGTCTGTTCGAAACGGCCAACCAGCCCTTGCACAACGATACAAGCATGGTCGGTTGTGTGATCAAGCCGAACGAAATCGATGTTTGGTGCCACCTGCGAAGCATGGGCAGGAAGATCAAGAATTGCCTGTTTTTCGCCCTCGCTCAAACGCGACCGGCTTGTGAGCCGTTCGAGAAAGGGATGAAGATTGAATTGTCTCTGAAACATAGATGCCACCCGGTATTTGCAAGCGGGAGCACACATCATCTCTCAGCCACCAAAGCCTGCTAGCGTATAATCGGCGATAAGTTCTATATAACGTTGGAATGTGGAAATAGCTAATCGCAAACTTCTTTTCAGCAAATAAACTTTCTGGATCGGTCGGCGCCGAGAACTGGTAAGCGGGCGGAGCTCTATCGTGACGATACACGCCCGGATGTACGGAGTTTCCAATGCCTAGCTATCACATCGAACTTCGCACTCACGATCGTGTCTGGGAAACTTTGGACATAGATAGAGAGAATCAAACCGACCTGCGGATTGAGGTCGCCCGGTTCGTCGGAGAGTTGCTGCGAGACCATGCCGGAAAGATTTGGGAGGACAAAGACTGGCGCGTGGACGTGACCGATCAATCCGGCCTCATCCTCTTTGTCATGCAGCTTTTCGTCACCGATTCGGCTGCGGCGATCCCGATGCGGCGATAGTGCGCGTTCGATCTTCCAAGCGCGCCGGCCCCGGATCCATCGCGCTTTGAGGCATCCGGTCCGCAGCGCACGCACCTACGCCGGTGATATCGGTGACCCTCCGCGCTGCTCGATCAAGCGTGCCTTAATTTCAACCCGGACGGCCTGGACAGGTCCCGTTGGTGCAAGACTGTCGAGGGACCTCAACGGTCAGCGCGCATCACGCGAACAGCCGCTTCAGGCTCCGCTCCAGCATCACGAACTGCCACAGCGTCCGGCCATGCTCCTCGCGGCCCGCACGATGCGCCTCTGCGATTGAGCGCAGCGCCTCCATGTCGAACCAGCCGGTGTCGGCCAGCACGCGCGATCGTGACAGCGCCGCTGCCTCACCTGCCAGCGCACCGCGAAACCAGTCGCTCACCGGCGTGACAAAGCCCATCTTGGGCCGATACAGGACCTCACGCGGCAGATAGCGTTCCATGGCCTTTTTCATCAGCCATTTGCCTTCCCCATGCCGCAGCCGCATCGATGCCGGCAGCCGCGCGGCGAAGGTTACGAGCCGATGGTCGAGCAGCGGCTCGCGCGCTTCCAGGCTTACCGCCATGCTGGTCCGGTCGGTTTTCGCCAGAATGTCGCCGGGCAGCCAGATCTTCATGTCGGCATATTGCGCGCGATCGATGGGGTCGCGCGCCGGCGCATCGCGCATCGCGGCGATGTAGCGATCCTCGGCGCGGTGGCCGTTCAGCGCCCGGCGCGCCGCATCGTTGAAGAGCCGCGCGCGGATCGCCGGCGTCGTTACGCCAACCGCACGTGCATAGGCCTCTGCCCCTTCATCGGCGAGCGCCAGCAACGTCGTCTTCGCCCGCAGCGGACGCGGCGCCCAATCGGCCTTGGGGTACAGCCGACCGAGCGTACCGAACACCTGGCTGCGAAACTGCGGCGGCAGCAACGCCCGCACTCGCTCTTCCGCCGCCTGGAAGCGATAGCGACGATATCCCGCCATGATCTCGTCCGCGCCGTCGCCGGACAGCGCCACCGTCACCTTTTCGCGGGCCAGCGCACAGACCTGATAGGTGGCGAGCGCCGACGCATCGGCAAAGGGTTCGTCAAAGGCGGCGACGAGGCGATCGATCAGGCCGAAATTTTCCGAACTGACCACCCGCGTGTCGTGGTCCGTCCGGAAACGCTCCGCGACCGTTGCGGCAAAGGCCCTTTCGTCATGACCCGCTTCGGCAAATCCGATGGTGCAGGTGCGCACGGCCTGCGGGCTCGCCTCCGCCATCAGCGCGACGACGGCCGAGCTATCCACCCCACCCGACAGGAAGGCGCCAAGCGGCACGTCCGCAACAAGGCGCGATCGTACCCCCTCGCGCATATGCGCGATCAGCTCTTCTTCCAGTGCCTTGGTTGAGCCTTTTGCCCGGTCGGCGAACGACACGTCCCACCATTGCACCGGCGCGGGCACCGGCTTGCCACGCTGGACCAGGAGATAGTGGCCCGCCGGCAGCTTGCTGACGCCGGCAACGATGCAGGCATCGTCGGGCACATAGCCAAAGGCGAGGAAATCCTCGACCGCACGAATGTCCGGCACACGCCGCAGCAGAGGATGCGCCAGCAACCCCTTGAGCTCGGACGAAAAAGCCAGCGCCCCGTCTGCGAGCCGCGCGTAATGCAGTGGCTTCACCCCCATCCGATCACGCGCCATGAAAAGCTGCTGCGCGCGCGCATCGTGGATGACGAAGGCGAACATGCCGTTCAGCCGATCCAGCATCGCTGGGCCCCAGGCCGCCCAAGCGGCGAGCAGCACCTCGGTATCCCCGCCCGTGCGAAAGGCCCAGCCCTTCGCGCCGAGTTCCGCCCGCAGTTCCCTGTAGTTATAGATGCATCCGTTGAAGAGCACCGACAGCGCGCCCTCGCCATCATGCATTGGCTGCGGGGAGCCTTCCACGTCGATGATCGACAGCCGCCGATGCCCAAGCCCCACGCCCGGCGCGGTCCAGACCCCCTCCCCGTCCGGCCCGCGCACCGCCATCGCTTCCGTCATCGCGCGAATGCGGGCGGGATCGACCGGCTTGGGTGTCTCTGGATAATAAAGGCCTGCCAAACCGCACATCAGTGCATCACCTCGGCGGTCGCGCGATCAATAGAGCCCAAGGCCGACCGGAACCGCGAAACGGCCGCTGTTGCATCCTGTCCGTTCCCGTCCTCGGCCGAAAGGTGCACCGCGACGGCCGCCGGTTCACCCCCGATGAGCCTCGCCTTCAGCGTTGCAAGCTTCACAACAAGTGGGCTGCTCGTCACCTCGCCAGCCACCCGGTACCACGTCACTACCACGCGCTGCACCGGGCCCGGCGCCGTGATCCGCATGGCTGAGCCGCCGTCCAGCGCCGGGAGAGACGCCACACGCACCCACCCACCATTCTCGCGCAGCACGCCCGTGCCATAGGAGATCACTTCCTTCCCCTCCCCTTGGCGCGCAAACACGGCGATCGCGAGATCAACGGCATGGCCGCGCCCGTCGACGTAGCGGCCGATCAGCCGATGATCGGCGCCGGGGTAGAATGGCTCCCATGGCGCCCTGTTGCTCAGCGGCGCGCGGCTCCACCCCAACACCTGCGGCAATTGAAGCTGCGCGGGCAGCGGTTGCGAACGGCCACCAATCGCCGACGCCCAAAGAACAAACAACGCGGCACCGCTTGCGACGAGCAGCGCGGCCGACAAGGCGCCGATCCGGTGTCGCCGGGGCGGCGCCAATGCTGCGGGGTCGAAGGCAGGCTCATCCGGCGCGCGGTCGAACCAACGCCACCCACCGGCCATCACCGCCCCCATCACCACCGCGAAGAACAGCCAACCATAGACGATGTGATCGAAGCCGGTTGCGGCCTCCAGGCCGACAAACTGCGCCGCCAGGATGGTGCCGAAGGCGCGCACGCCGTTCGCTAGGATCGGCACGATCAGCGCTACCGCCATGAACGCCGCGCGCCGCCTCCAGGAGCGAAAACACGTATTTGCCACCAACGCGGCGAAGGCGACCATCGAGAGCACGAACTTGGAGCCGGAGCAGGCTTCGGCCACCTCGAAATAATACGGCCCCGCGTGGATCAGCACCCCCTCCACCGCGGCGGGCACGCCCGCCAGATGGAGCAGCGGCATCACGATCGAGACCGTGATTTGCTGCAGCGGCGGCTCCAGCCACTCGCCGAACGGGACGGCAAAGAACGCGTAGCAAAGCGGAAAAAGGAGCGCGCGCGCGACGTGCGGCCCCAGGATCGTCACCACGGCGCCCTGCATCGCGATCACGACACCGAAATGCCGCGCGCCGGCCACGCCCGCTGCTTCGCCCAGCAGCCAGCCGAAACAGCCCGCCGCCACGACAACGAGGCCGGGCCACCAGGCGGCAGGTGTCAGCCCCGCGAGTTCATGCCGCCGGATCCATATCAGCCACGCCACGACCGGGAGAATGAACAGGCAGTGTCCGTAGGTGGTACTGGTCCACCACAAGTGCGTCAGATCGGCAACGTCGTGGCGGAACAGCAGCAGGATCGCGAGTGACGCCGACGCCAGCGCCGCGAGGTGAACGCGCCACCGGGCAACCGACAGGCCACCGGTCCGAAGGAGAAGCGCGGTGCTCACCCGACCCGCCCGGCGCCGGCGAGACCAAGAAGGTCATTGAGCGGCGCCAGCCGCGCTTCCCAGCCGTAGCGCGCAATCACCTGTTCGCGCGCCGCTCTGCCCAGCGCCGCTGCGCCTGACGGGTCCCGGATCAAGGCGGTGACGCGATCGGCATAGTCGCGCGCATCCGACGCGATGTGGATCGTGCCAGCATGGTCGACGCCTTCGGCTGCGCCCGCGCTTGCCACCACGGGACGCGCCATGGCCATTGCTTCCAACACCTTGTTCTGCACGCCGCGGGCAAGCTGCAGCGGTGCAACCACGACGTCGGCTGCCGCAAGCCACCCGCGAACGTCGGCGACCTCGCCAGTGACCGTCACGTTCGCTGCCGCCAGCGCGCGTACCGCCGCCGTTGGCGCCCGTCCTACGATCGCGAAACGCGCATCGGGGATCAGCGGCAGCACAGATCGGGCAAACCACGAAACGGCATCCACGTTCGGGCGGTAATCCATTTGCCCTGTAAAAACGATCAGCGGATGCCGGCTCGCAACGGGCACGGCAAGCGCCGGATCGTAGAACACAGTGTCGATGCCATTCTCGAGAGCGCGGCTTCCCGGCAACAGCGCCGCCTCCGCCGCGCTGACGAACAAGGAGGCCGACACCCGTGCCGCCACCGCTTGCTCGTAGCGCGCAAGCAGCCGCGCTTCCCGCCGCATCATCCAGCGCATCGGCGCACGCGCGTCCTGGGCGTAGGCGGCGAATTTGGCTGAATCCAGGTCGACGAAGTCCATGATCGCAATAGGCCCCGCGTCAGGGATATATTGCGCCATCTGCCCAGAAAAGGCGTAAACCGCGTCGATCCGGCGCCGCGCGACGATATCCTTCACCGCTCGCCCGAACTCCCGATCCGCAAAGGCCGTCAGCGACACGGGCCGTTGCTTCGCAAGCGCCTCCGCAACAGCGCGCAGTTGAGACTTAGTGCGGCGGATCAGCACACATTCGTCCACCAGGGCGCGATGCTCGTCCGTGATGACCGCATCGTCGTCGACGAAAGCGACCAAGTGAACGCGCGCGCGCTGGGACAGATATTTCAGGATGTTGAAGCTGCGGATCCGGTCCCCGCGATCGGGCGGAAAAGGCGCCCGGTGCGCCAGAAACAGGATGTCCACCTCAGCCCAGCCCCCGGCTGATCCAAGGCCCCAACAGGCTGGCCACCGGCAACGGCAGCTTCTTCCAGGTCCGCACCATCAGCGCGTATTTCGGGTTAAGCGGATTCACCTCGCGCGCAGGTCCGCTGGACCATTTGGCATAGCGCAGCGGCATGCCCGGAAAGCCCCAGTTCTTTTTAAACGCCGCCGCCCCGGTGCCCGCCTTGGAGCGTCCGAAATCGAAATGCGTGCAGCCGCGCGCGCGCGCATGCGCCATCAGCGCAAAGTACATCCGATCGTTCGCTCGCAGCCCGCGCGCCGCTTCCGTGCCGCCGCCCCAATAGGGATACACCGTGCCATTCAAGTACAGGCTCAGCACACTCGCGACCGCCCGCCCATCATGCCGCACGGTCAGGATGTCGGCGTCCATGGTTTCCAGCGCCGCCCTGAACAGCGCACGCGGGAAGACCGGCGTACCCAGGTTCCGCACCGATTCTGCATAGATACGGTAATGCTCATCGGCGAGCGTGAGCCCGCCAGTCACCACCTCCAGGTTGCTCGCAAGCGCCTTGCGCACCTCTGCCCGCTGCTTGCGCGGAATGGCGAGCAACTCCGCATCGTCATCCTTCGCCAGCGGTCGAACGAAGCCAATATAGGTGTCTTCGTCGCACGGCCATTCGGCCGGCAACGGTCCACCGCGTAGCTCCACCGTCGGACAGCCGATCGCGCGCGCCGCTGCGGCAAGCGGTTCCACGCCCTCACCAAGCACACCGCCGCCCACCGCAAAGCCGCACGACACCAGCGCTTCGCCAAACAGCCTTGAACGCACGTGCGTCAGCGGCAGATAACCGACGATCTCACCATCACGTTCGGCGATCATAAAGCGCGCGTGCTGCCCGCAGCCCCGCTCAACCGCCCGGGTCCAAGCCGTCAGGTGAAACGGCGTCGCATCCGGATGGCGCGACACAAAGGCGTCTATCCGCCCATCCTCCTCGTGAGCTTCACGGACGACCACATTGCCGCGCGGCGCAGCGGATGCGCTCAACGCTCCTGCTCCCCCGCCACCACATCATCCACCCGCCCCCAGGCGTGCCGCTTCAGCAGGCCGCGCAGCTTCCCCTTCATCGCGCCGATCCGGCTATAGTGCCGCACGCGGGAACGCAGCGGGGCATGAGCGACGCGCGGCTGCCCCGTGTCCACTTCCCACGGGTGGAAATAGAACATGCCGGCGTGGCCGCCACGATTGGCCTGGCGCACCGCCAGATCGGTCAGGGCAGCCGGCAACAGTCGAAAGAACCCGCCACCCACCGCCATGCGCCGTCCGGCAAGCTCCGCGACCGACACCGGCACTTCGATCAGTTTGCTGTCGGACAAGGGTCGCCAGGCAAATCGAGGGCTGTCGCGCCAGCCGTAGTGATCGTGCGCGACCGGCGCCACGCTGGACGAATAGGTGTAGCCTTCCTCCGCCAATATCGTGTGCGCCCATGGTGTGCGCGCATCGATGGAAAAGCTCGGCGCGCGATAGCCCGTGACGGTAGTGCCGCCCGCATCCTCCAGCGCCGCACGTGCGCGGCCGATATCGGCGCGAAACTGTTCCGGTTCCATGGTGAAGACGCGCCGGTGATCCCACCCGTGGCTCGCGATTTCATGCCCATCGTCAACGATACGGCGGATCAGCGCGGGATGGCGCGCCGCCACCCAGCCAAGCGTGAAAAAGGTCGCGCGCACGCCGCACTCGGCGAACAGGTCCAGTACCGCGCTGGTGTTGCCGACGACGCGGCTTTGCAGATCGTCCCAATCGCTCTTGGCGATCGTGTTTTCGAAAGCCCCGACCTGAAACCATTCCTCAACGTCAACCGACATGCCGTTTACGATGGCCTCGGTCTGAGGGGCACCGCGTCTCGCGGAACTGGTCATCTCATGCCGCCGCGCCGCGCACCGCTTCCAGCGCGCCGCGGGGCGCGGGGGTGTCGCTCTCGACCCAGTCCACCAGCAAGGTCAGCATACGGCGGAGCGCCGCATCCTGCTCCTCCACGCGTTGCTCCAGGCGCGCAATCCGCTGAAGCAACTCGGGGTTGGTGCCCGCAAGGGAGCTTGCCTCCGCCGAACGTGCGGGAGCCGGCGCGGGGCTCGGCACAGCACGCACGGCCGGCGTGACACTGGAGGCGCTGGGCAGATCGCGGGCCGCATCGGCGCGCACCGCATTGACGAGTGCAGCGTCGATGACTTTCGCTTCGGTTATGGCGGCATGGAGCAGCACGCGGCCCATCAGCTGGTTCAATCGGCGCGGCACGCCGCCGCTTGCCCGGTGCAGCACGGGAAAGACATTGTCCGCGAAGCTTGGTGACCCGTTCCACCCGGCGATGCTCAGGCGGTGCGTGACATAGCTCGCCACTTCTTCCGGCGCCATCGGTTCGAGATGATGGATCGCGATCACCCGCTGGCGCAATTGCTCCAGCCGATCCGATCCGTTGAGCCGCTCGCGGAATTCGGGCTGACCGAGCAGGAAGATCTGTAGCAGCGCTCGTCCGCCGGCCTGGAAGTTGGAGAGCATGCGAAGCTCTTCCAATGCCGATACCGGCAACGCCTGCGCCTCATCGACGATCAGCAGCGTGCGCCGGCCGGTTCGCGCCACCGCGTGCAGCCCGCGCTCCACAAGCGTCAGCAACTCGGCCTTCGATCGTCCTGCCGGCTCGATGTCGAGACCGGTCGCCACCACCCGCAGCAGATCGTCGCCCTCAATCGCGGTCGACACGATCGTGATGACGCTGAGGTTCGCGGGGTCGATTTGCGCGGTCACATGGCCGACCAGCGTCGTCTTGCCGGCGCCGATGTCGCCGGTGATTACGATGAAGCCTTCACCTTGGGCCAGACCATAGCCCAAATAGGCCATTGCTTTCCGATGCGTGGCCGAATCGAACCAGTAACGCGGGTCGGGCGTCAGCTGGAACGGCCGCTCCGTCAGGCCAAAATGTTCCTCATACATGCCGGGCGATCCCTTAGATTACTGTCCGGTTAGAACGTGTAGCGGGCGCCGAGCAGCGCCTGCGCCGACCACTGGCTATCAAAACCGTCTTGATCGAACGTATAAAGACCGAGCGACGCAATGGTGCCCAAACGCCCGAACTGACGGGAATAGGTGCCCGTTGCGCCCAGGTTGAATACGCCGCCATTCGCCAGCAGGCCGCTATCGTAATAATTGGCGAACAGGTTCGCATCGACTTGCGACGCCCGGCTCAGCGCGCGTGACCAGAAGAGCTGCGCGTAATAGCTCTCGTCGGTCACCGCGAGCGCAACGGTACCCGGTGCAAGATCGGGCGTGTTCAGGCGCCGATTGGCATAGCCGACGCCCGCGCCGTACGAAGTGCGGCCCTGCGTGGCAGAGACAACAGCATCGATGCCGCGCGCCCGGTACGTGGCCGTGGCAATCGACTGGAAAACGTTGTTCAGACAACCGCCTGTGCCATCCCCGCTCGCGCCAGGGTTGCTGCCGAAGACGCAGCCGTTGAACTGCTGTCCGAACGGGTTGGCCGTGCCCTGGAAAGCCGTGGGAAGTCCGCGAAGACCATCCCGAAGCTGGCGGCCGAACGTCTCGATTCCATCATAGACGACGACCTGCAGACCCGTGTTCCGCGCCATCTCCCATGTCAGCGAGCCGAAGTACGTCTCGCCGCCATAGCGGTAGCCGGCGTTGGCTTGAAGTTCGAACCTCGGGCTCGGCCGCCAGATCACGCCCGCATCATAGATCAGACCATCGGTGTTGTAGGCGATCCGCCGCGGTGAGGCTCGGTCGGTGACGAAGCGGCCATCACCGTCGACCACGGGATTGCCTGCGGCATCCAGCAGCGCGTCACGCTGCGACGCCTCGATCTTTTCATAACCAGCACCGGCGCGCAGCGCGACGGTGCGGCTGATCGGCAGCGTCACGTCGCCGCGGGCGAAATACCCTTCGAACTTCTGATCGAGCTGCCCGGCCTCTTCACGGTCGTACGCGCCGCTCACCGTTACGCCGACCGGCAGCACCGTTCCTGCCGCCACCCCGGCCGAAGCCTGTGCGAGCACGCTTGTTGAATCGTCAAAGAAGTCGCGCCGCGGCTGCCCCGGTGCCACGCCCGTTGCGCCCGGTGCCTCCACCTTGGTGTAGCCGCCGAATGCCGATGCCGCGATCTGCACCGGGCCTGCTTCAGTGACGAGGCTGGGCCCCGCGTAGAGGGAGTAGACCTGGGAAATGTTGTCGACATCGCCGACGAGGGTTGCAGGCGCCGCTCCCCTGATATCGGCTCTCGTCCTCGTCGCCACGGCGCCTCCTTCCAGGGAGAAGCCGGGCGCGACCGCTACAGACGCGCGCGCAAGCCCGGTGTGTACGTCTGTGTCGATCGCGCGATCGCTCCAGGGGATCCGGCGCTCGTATCGATAGCTGATCTGGGCTTCTGAGCGCCGCCCGCTCACGCCGGCATCGATGCCGACGGCAATTTGCGAATAGGTCAGCACATCGTCATTGGTGAGGTCGGCGTCGAGAACCTGGGTTAGTTCGATATACGGCGCCACGTAGCGCTCGCGCGCCTGTGCGCCGGTCGCGGCAAGGATCATCGCCAATGCGATGCCGCACCCCTGTGCCTTTTGTGAGAACCTCAGCACGTGCCCCCTCCTACCCGTAATAGCTTCCGAACCGGCCACCGCCCGGCTCGTAGGAGCGCGAATTCAACACAAGGCTGATCTGCTCGCACCCGTCGAGAAGGTTTACCGCCTCACGCACTTCGGCTTCCGTCGTTCGATCTGCACGCACCACCAGCATCACCTGACCGACAAGAAGCGCCAGCACGGAGGCTGGCGATGCCGCAAGCGCCGGCGGCGTATCGAACACGATGATGCGGCGCGGATCGTTCGCCAGCAATTGATCGATAACCTGCCTGGTCCGAGCGCTGGCAAGCAGTTCGGTGTCCGAGTGACTGCGCTTGCCCGCCGGAAGCAGCGAAAGCTGCGGCACGTCGGTCCGCACCACGAACTCTTCCGGATCAAGCGAACGATCAGCCAGAATGTCGAGCAGCCCGGTTGAGTCATCAAGCCCCAAGGTCGCCATGACGTTCGGCTTTGCGAAATCGCTGTCGATCAGCAGCACCTCGACGTCGCGCTCTGCCGCCAGGCTGATTGCGAGGTTGATCGAGCAGAAGGTCTTGCCCTCGCCCGGCTTCGCAGAGCCGACCAAGATGGTGCGCGAGCGCTCCCCCATGGGACCGGTGGCAAGCGCGCGTGCGCCCAGCAGAAGCTGCCGCTTCACGAGCCGGAATTCTTCGGCGAGTGCACCGACCGGCGCACCGGGAACCAACATGCCCTTTTCCGCCAACAGGGCACGATCGATCCGTCCGATGCCGTCGGAAAAGATTTCCGCCTCTTCATCCGGCTCGGCCCCCGCGCGAAGCTCGGGCGGGATAGCCATCAGCGTTGCCGCCGCTTCGCGCGACAGCGTTTCCGCGCCGTCGGGCGCCGGGGGCGCGGCGGCAATCAAGTCAAACGCCGCGTCGGGGGATGCCGGCTCCCAAGAGACCGTCTCCACCGAATCGCTATCGATGTCCGCCGGGTTCCCCCAAGACGCAGCGTGGGGTTCCTCCGGTTGCATGAGCGCAGGGCCGTCGACCTCACGCCTCTTCTCGGAGGACGCACCGAAGTCTTCGGCGGCCTTTCCTGGCGGAGGGAACCCTTCGCGTCGGCGAAGGTGCGCCCCGAAGTCGTAAACGCGTGCTGCGCGCTCGATCAGCGACTCTTCATGCTTCTTGTCGGCGTTCGTCATGCGGCCAGACCCCGTTGGAGCATCTCGACGCCAAGCAGCGCCACATAGCCGACCGCAAGCGCACCGGCCCCGCCAATGAACAGCCTCAGCCGCTTCTGCCGAAGCTCGGACTGTTGGCGCGTCAGCATTTCACCGATCGAGCCGATTACGGGCATGCCGGACGCTTTTTCGAGCCGCTGCGCAGTCGGGAAAGTGGCCTGCACCTTTGACATGGCGAATGCGCTGCCGATGCCGCCAAGGATTCCGACGATCAGCACGCCGGTGAGCAGCAAAGGCCGATTGGGTGCAGTAGGCGTGCGCGGCTGCGTAGGAGGATCAATCACGCTGAATTTCACTGCATCGGTTTGCGACTGCGCCTGGCTGCGCAAATTCACCTGCTCCCGCTGGGCGAGAAGCCGGTCATACTGATCCTTCAGCACGGTGTAGTTCCGCTCGATCTCACCCTGCTGCGCCGCAGCCTGCGGATCACCCGCCAGCTTCGCGCTGATCGTCTCAAGGTCGGCCTGAAGCTGCTGTTTGCGCATGCGCAAAGCGGCGACGTTCGCCTGCCGATCCGCCAGCATGGATTGAAGCGACAGATAGGCAGGGTTGGGCGTTCCGCCAGCCGCTGCGCCCGTCGGCTCGCTACGGGCCGCCGACTGCGCCTGCGCCAATTGGGACTTTAGGGCGATCACGTCGGGGTGATTGTCCGTATAACCGCGGCCGCGCGCATCGGCGAGCTGCCCTTGTATGGCTGCCAATCGGGCACGCACAGGCCCCACGGCGGCTGTCCCACCGAGTCCAGCGATGCTCGGCGGTGTCGCCGAAAGCTGCCCCTGCAACGCGGCGAGGCTCGAGCTTGCCGAAGCGAGTTCTGCATCCACCTGGCTCATCTGCGAACGCGCCGCGCCAATGCGGTCGCTGACGGATCCAGTACCGGGCAACGATCCCAGATAATTGTTCTGGAATTCAGCCCGCTTCGCCTCGGCATCCTGCAACTTGGCGCCAAGCGACTGCAGCTGCCCATCAAGGAACTGCAGCGTCTGGGCGCTCTGTGTGCGATCATCGGAAAGATTCGTTTCGACAAAGATGTCGATCAGCTTCTGCGTGATGCTGGACGCGAGCTTTGGCGTTGCCGCGACGCTCACGATCTCGAACAGGTTGTCCTGTTGCGCAGTGATCTTGATCGCGTTCTGGAGCCCGGCCGCGCGATCGGCGACCTCACGATCATTCGACGCCGTTTTCGCCAGATCGGTGCCGCGGACCACCTTCTCCAGATTGACCGCGGAGGTCAGCGTCTGCCGAACGGTATCGATATCGCGTTGCTGATCGCCCATCGCGCCCGCGTCGCCGGTCGTCGGGAGAACAGATCTCATCTGCACAAATACCCGAGCCCGGCTCTCGTAGCGGCTCGGCATCTGGCTGACCACCAGCCATCCCAGCAGGCAGATCGCCCACGCGACCGCCAGCGCCATCCAGCGCCTGGTCCACACGGCATGAACCGCGATCCTGATCTCTTCGTAAAGCCCGGTCACTGGTGCGCCTTCTAGAACATGCTCTCGGGGATGATGATCACATCACCGGGCTCCAATCGCACGTTCGCTTTGGAGTCTCCGTTCTTGAGCAGGCGGTTGATGTTGAGTTGATACTCCGTCTGCTTGCCCGTCGCCTTGTCGTACCGGATCAGGCGCGCGCGATTGCCGGCGGCATATTCGTTGAGGCCCCCTACGGCGATCATCGCGTCCAGCAGCGTCATGTTCGCGCGGTAAGGCAAAGCGGCCGGTTTTTCGGTCGCACCCACGATGCGCACCTGCTGGCTGTATGTTCCCGAAAAACTGTCGACGATAACGCTTACGATCGGGTCTTTGATATATTCGCGCAGCGCCAGCTTCATGTCGTCCGCGAGCATCGCCGGCGTCTTGCCGACGGCAGGCATGTCGTTGATGAGCGGCGTGGTGATCCGGCCATCCGGGCGCACCTGCACCTTCGATGACAGCTCTGGATTGCGCCACACGAAGATCTGAAGAGAGTCGAGCGGGCCGATGATATATTCGTCCCCGGGCTGCTCGCGCTGCGCCACGAAGGCCGCAGGCGGCAACTCTGGACGTGTGCTACCGACGCTCGCGCAGCCCGCCAGCATCGTGGCGGCCAGCAGGGCTGCAGGCAAGGAACCATAGCCTCGCGAAAAGCGCATCGAATAACCTCCGTCACCACAAGCGGTCGACCTGGGAAAAGTACTGCCCCGTCGTGTGCCGCTACACATCCACTTGAAAGTAAGAGGTGAAGATAGCGTTTAGGAGCGCTGCACGAGTACCTCCACCGGAGCCGGGTGTCCCAAAAAGGCACTGGGGCTGGCGGTGGCACCGTAAGCACCGGCCAGAAAGATCGCGATGACGTCCCCTACGTTGGCGGCGGGCAGAAGCACCCGATCAGCCAGGCGATCAAGCGGCGTGCACAGGCATCCCACGACCGATACATCTTCCGCATCCGGTACGTCACCCATTTGATGGGCCACGGCAACGGGGTAGTTGCGACGCACCACCGTTCCGAAGTTGCCGCTGGCAGCCAATTGATGATGAAGGCCCCCATCGACGATCAGAAACGTTTCGCCACGGCTCTGTTTACGGTCGACGACTCGTGTCAGGTAAACACCTGACTCCCCTACCAGCCATCGACCGAGCTCAATCGCATAGGCCGTACCGGCCTTCGTGAGCGAACTGATTGCGACATTCTCCGTAAGCGCCGCACCAATCGCAGCGACATCGACGGGCGTATCGCCGTGGAAATAGGGGATTCCGAAGCCACCGCCGAGGTTGACCACCGCCGGAACGTGCCCCGCCTCGCCGCTCAGTCGTTCCGCCAGCGCGAGCGTCGCGCTTTGCGTTTCGATCAAGGCTCGGCTGTCCAGCGCCTGGCTACCGGCAAAGATATGGAAGCCACGCCAGTCCGCACCTCGTTTGACAATGTCCTTCACCAGCCCGGCCGCGCGCTCGGCGTCAACACCGAAGGGTGAAGGCCGCCCCCCCATCTTCATGCCGGAACCCTTGAGCTCCATGTCGGGATTCACGCGAACGGCCAGGCGTGGTGCGATCCCGAGCTGATCGCCGATCGCGAGCGCGCGAGTCGCCTCGCCTTCCGATTCGACGTTCAACGTGGCTCGCGCGACGATCGCCGCCTTGAGTTCGGTGTCGCGTTTGCCGGGGCCGGCAAAACTGATCGACCCGGCAGGCTTTACCGCTAACGCTTTTCCCAGTTCGCCGGAAGACGCAACGTCTAGGCCGTCAACAAGCGGCGCGATCGTCTGCAACAGCGCGGCATGGGGATTTGCCTTAATCGCATAATGAAGGTCTATCGTCGGAAACGCAGACCTGAACGCGGCGATACGCGCCTCGACGATGGCCGGGTCATACACAAACAGCGGAGAGCCATGCTCAGCCACCCATGCCGTGGCTGCACGACCGCCGATAATCAGCTCCCCCGTCTGGAAGGCAAACTCCGGCGGCAATGGTCCAAAAGGTTTGCTCAATTGCCCGCCTCCCCCGATCCGTTGCCCGCGTTGGAGACCGAAGCGCGAAGCGCCGCACGATCCAGCTTGCCGTTCGGGTTCCGCGGCAGCTCGTCTCGCCACTCATACCGTACGGGCTGCATGAAGTTGGGCAACTCACGCCGCAGCCGGTCGCGCAGGTGCGTTTCACGCGATGGCTCCCCCCGCAGAACAACGACGATGGCCTGCCCGAGCCGAGCATCAGGAACCCCGACGGCAACCGCTTCCACCGCCTCCTCGCCCGTCACGATTGCTTCCTCAATCTCACCCGGGCTGATGCGATTGCCGGCGGATTTGATCATTTCGTCGTCACGACCGACGAAGCGCAGCAATCCGTCTCCACCCCTCACCGCCGTATCGCCGGACCATACCGCGGTGCCGCCATATCGGGAAAAGCCGGGGGCTGGTCGGAACCGCTGGGCGGTGCGCTCCGGGTCCTGCCAATAACCCTGCGCCACCAAGGGGCCCGCATGGACCAGTTCACCCGGCTCGCCGGTCGCGGCATTGCTGCCGTCCGCACGTACGATCATGACTTCTGCGTGCGGGACCTCTCGCCCGATCGACTCCGGGTGCCCATCGACCAGTGCAGGGTCGAGGAACGTCGATCGGAAAGACTCCGTCAGCCCGTACATCGGATACAGGTCCGCATCAGGAAAACGCTGCCGCAATGCCCGCACCATGCGGACAGTCAAGGCGCCCCCGGAGTTGGTCAGTCGTCGCAATTGCCTTGCCGCTGAGTCCGGCCATTCTGCCTCCAGCAACTGCACCCATAAGGGCGGTACGCCGGCCAGCGTCGTCGCGCCAACCCGCTCGACCGCTTTCACCACATCGCGCGGCGTGAGGTAATCCAGCGGCGCCACCGCGGCACCTGCCGCCCAGGTCGAAAACAATTGGTTCTGACCATAATCGAAGCTTAGCGGCAGCACCGCCAGCACCACGTCTTGTGGCCCGAGGCGAAGATAATGGGCAACACTGTTGGCGCCGAGCCATAGGTTCGCGTGGCTGAGCATCACCCCTTTCGGCCGACCCGTGGATCCCGACGTGTAGAGGATGGCGGCCAATCCCTGGCTGTCCTGAGCGGAGAGCGGCAGCTTATCCCCTCCCCCTGGTGTCACATGAACCGAAACGCCCGCAACGTCCTCTGCCTCCAGCGTGGCGGCACGTGTCGGCTGGGTCAGCAACAGCTTAGCGCCGCTGTCAGCAAGGATATAAGCGACCTGTGCACGCTTGAGCAGCGGATTAATCGGAACGTGGATCAAGCCCGCCCTCGCTGCGGCTAGCGGCATCAAACACGCCTGTCGCGTCTTCGGCAACCAAGTCGCGATCCGGTCCCCGGCGGACAAGCGCTGCATAGCCAACCAGCCTGCCAATCTGCCGACCTGCTCTTCTGCCTCGGCGAAAGTCAGAACGCCGGCACGATCAACAAGCGCGGGCGCGTCGCCTTCGCCCATAAGCACGTGATCTAGCGGTCTCGGGTTCGGATCAAGGGGCACCATCTTTCGGCCATAGCGCCGGGACGTTGCGGATTTCATCCCCCCGGCTTAACGGCGTGCAAGAAAGTTAAGGGGACCAAGGTGATTCCGGAAGGCAAACCCGAAGTCGACGCAACCGTGCGCGCCGTGCTCAAGGACGTGCTCGCACTGTCGGACGAGCGCGTTGCCGCCTTCGATGACACGACGCCGCTGTTCGGCGCACTGCCGGAACTCGACTCCATGGCGGTGGCCGGGGTCCTGACCGAGATCGAAGATCGTCTCGGCATTGTGATCGACGACGACGAGGTTGACGGCGACATGCTCGAGACCTTCGGCGCGCTCACCACATTCGCGGCCGGCAAGACGCTGGTCTGATCTGTGGCGGGCATACTAGCCCCGCGCATTGATCACTATGAATGGTCCGGCGGGCGTGAGCTAATGCTTCGCTTCGGACCAAGCGACGCACCATGCGTCGTCGCCGCCCTTCCTTTATTCGAGGAGGGCAATCGGACGCGCGCAGCCATGATCGATGTGCTGCGCCGGCTTGCGGCTCATGGTTTCGCGGCTGCGCTGCCGGATCTGCCGGGCGCGGGCGAAAGCCTGATGGAAACCGCTGACGCCATGCTGCAGGGCTGGCGGGCAGCGTTTGCCGCCGCTTGCACCCAGATAACAGGTCCGGTCCACATTTGCGCCTGGCGGAGCGGTGTGCTGATCGACGGCGAGGTCGCCGCGGCAAGCCGCTGGTACCTATCGCCGCAATCCGGCGAAGCGCTTGTTCATGAGCTTGCCCGCCTTCGTCATCTCTCGGGCGGCGCTGACGTCGCGGGGAACATCCTCTCGGATGAGCTGCTCGCGAGCCTTGCCGGCGCACAGCCGACGACGGCGGGCAAGCTCCGGGTCGTGCGCTTGGACAGCGACACTAAGCCTGCAGATCGCAAGCTGCCGGGCCGTCCCTTGTGGCGCGGGAGCGAGCCGGAGACCGACGCTGCGTTCCAGAAAGCCGTAGCCGAGGATATCGCCGCGTGGATCACCGGGTTCTGCGGCTGATGTCGCGCCGGCCAGCTTGCCTCCATTTGTTGTGGACCACGAGCCGCGCGTGGACACCGAGGCCTTGAGAGTGACGACGCCCCAGGCGAAGATGAACCGCCATCACCTCACCTTTTCCTCGATGAACGAGACGCTCGTCGGCACCCTCGACAGTGCGCCGGGCGCCACCGGCTTGCTCATCGTCTCCGGCGGCAACGAGATCAGGGCGGGCGCGCATCGCGGCATGGCGATGCTTGCAGCCCGGCTGGCGTGGTCGGGCACACCCGTGTTTCGCTACGATCGACGCGGTGTGGGCGATTCCGGCGGCAGCAATCAAGGCTTCCGCGGCGCTCGGGAGGATCTACTCGCCGCCACAGACGCCTTTCGAGCTGCAGCGCCGCATGTCACGCGGCTGATCGGCTTCGGCAATTGCGATGCGGCGACCACGCTTGCCTGGTGGGGTTGCGACGCGGGCTGTGACGCGCTTGTTCTCGCCAACCCGTGGATTGTGGAAACGACTGCGTCCCTGCCGCCCCGCGCGGCGATCAAGGCACATTATGCGGCGCGGCTGCGCGACCCCGCGGCATGGAAGCGAATGGCAACCGGCGGGCTGTCACTCGGCAAACTGCTACGCGGCCTTGGCAAGGTGGCAGTGCCGGAGCAGCCGGGCGAGTTGGCGCGCAGCACCTTGGGTGCGATCGCGGGTTGGGGGGAGAATGCCACGGTGGTGCTGGCGCGTCACGATGGTACGGCAATCGCCTATGCCGATGCGGCGCAGCGCGCGGGTGTTTGCCCGCGCACCGTCACCATCGAAACCGGATCACACAGCTTCGCCCGCCCGCGAGATGCCGCTGCGCTCGAAACGGTGATCCGGCGGGCCCTCAACGAGCCTTGATAAAGGCCCGGATGTCGGTGGACAGCTTTCGCAGGTCCTCGTCCCGAACGTACATCATGTGACCCGCATTGTACCAATGCCAGGTGATCCGCCCGTCGTTTGGAATGCCGGTGCGATTGAGTGAATATTCCGCACCGAAGAACGGCGTGGCGAAATCATAATAGCCCTGGCCGACGAACACCCGCAAGCCGCTGTTCTCGCGCATCGCCCGCCCGATATAGGGGGCCACGTTGACATAGCCGGCGCCGCCACGCGGGCCGCCGATCTGCCAGTCCCAATCGCGCACGCCACCGATCGAGACATAAGTGATGTCGGGCGAGTACTTCAGCGTTTCGCGCGCATAAGCATTCATCGCCGCCGTATAGGCGCCGTCGATCGCGTAGAAGCTTGGATCATTGTCCGGCTCCTCGCCCGCATTGTCATAATCCTTGCCGAGGTACCGCGTATCTAGGCGCCCGATCGTCTGGCCGCGATCGCGCAGCAGTTCCTTGTAGAACCGTCCCGGCGCCAGCCGCAGGTCGGCACGTGCGAGATACTCCTGCGACACGCCGGTAAAGCGGGACAATTGCGGCAATACTGCCTGTCGCTCTTCAGCGCTGAGCGAATTTCCCTTCAGCAAAGCGGAAGCATATGGCCCGATGGCGAAAGCTTTTGCCTCGGCGATGAACTGCTCAACCGTTGCCGGGCGATCGGCAACCTTGTTGTGATACCAGGCGGTAGCGGCCATCGACGGCAGGTTGGTGATATACCCGATCTCATTGCCCGGAGTGTCTGCCGCGGCGCTGAGATCCAGGATCGACGAAATCAGGATGATCCCGTTCACCGCAACGTCGGTGTAGCTGCCTTCTAGCTCATTGATCACCGCCGCGGCCCGAGTGGTGCCATAGCTCTCGCCACCGATGAACTTGGGCGCGTTCCAGCGGCCATGCTCGTTCAGCCACAGCCGGATGTAGGCTGCCATGGATTTGGCATCCTTGGTCACGCCCCAATAATCCTTGGGATCGGTCTTCCCCAGCGCACGGCTGAAGCCGGTGCCAACAGGATCGATAAAGACGATGTCGGTCACGTCGAGCAGCGAATCGACATTGTCGACGATCGGATAGGGCGGCGCGCCGTCGTCGCGCGCGTCCGACGGGATCACAACGCGCTTGGGCCCGAACGCGCCCATGTGGAGCCACAACGAGCCGGAGCCCGGGCCCCCGTTCCACAGGAACGTCACCGGCCGCTTGGGATCGACCGGGCCTTCCTTGATGTAGCTATACGAGGTGATGGCGGCGAGCGGCTTGCCATCCTTGTCCTTGAGGTACGTTTCGCCCGCAATCGCACGATAGTTGATCCGCGTGCCGCCGAAGGTGCCGGAATGGCGGGTGACCGAAACCACCGGCGGTGGGATGGCGGCGTCATCGGCCTTGGCCTCGCGCTTCGTGTCCTGCTTGTCACTTGGCCGGTCTTGAGCAGCCAGCGGTGCTGCCAACAATGCGGCGCCGAGCGCCAATGCGATCTTGAACTTCAAGCGATCCCCCAAAACCTTCGTCATGCCGGGCTTGTCCCGGCATCCAGTGTTCCGCGCATGCAACGCTTGGCGAGAGTGCGGCAGCCTGAATGCCGGCACAAGGCCGACACAACGGTTTGGTGAAGTTATTCCGCCGCTTCCGCCATTTTCTCGAAATCCGCCTCCGCGAGGAAGCGCTCCGCATCCAGCGCCGCCATGCAGCCGGTGCCTGCTGCCGTCACCGCCTGGCGATACGTCTTGTCCATCACGTCGCCGCACGCGAACACGCCCGGCACGCTGGTGCGCGTGGAGCCCGTCTCGACCTTGATATAATGGTCCTCGTCGAGCTCGAGGTGTCCGCGGAACAGCTCGGTCGCGGGATGGTGGCCGATCGCAACGAAGCCGCCCTCCACGTCCAGCCGCGAATGCTCCCCCGTTTCGGTATCGCGCAGGTCGAGCGCAACCAGGCCGGCATTGCCGCCGCCGTCGACGAACTCGCGCACTTCCTTGTTCCACAGCACGGTGATGTTCGGATGCGCGAACAGCCGCTCCTGCAAGATTCGCTCCGCGCGCAGGCTGTCGCGGCGGTGGATCAGCGTCACGTCGTCGGAATGGTTGGTAAGATACAACGCTTCCTCGACCGCGGTATTACCGCCGCCGATCACCGCCACCTTCTTGCCGCGATAGAAGAAGCCGTCGCAGGTCGCGCAGGCGGACACGCCCTTGCCCTTCATCGCGTCCTCGCTTGGCAGGCCGAGCCATTTCGCCTGCGCGCCCGTGGCGATCACCAGCACGTCGCCCTCATACACATCGCCGCTGTCGCCGATGAGGCGGAACGGGCGCCGCGTCAGGTCAACCTCGACGATCGTGTCCCACATCAATTGCGTGCCGACATGCTCGGCCTGCTTCTGCATCTGCTCCATCAGCCAGGGGCCCTGAATCACGTCCGCGAAGCCGGGATAATTCTCGACATCGGTGGTCGTCATCAGCTGGCCACCGGGCTGAATGCCCTGCACCAGGACCGGCTTCATGCCGGCGCGCGCGCCGTAGATTGCCGCGGAAAGGCCAGCCGGGCCGGAGCCCAGAATGAGCATGCGAGTCGAATGTGTCGTCATGCCGCCGATGTAGGATGCGAGGCCCAGCAAGGGAACCATCCTGCGGCCCGCCGCTTGCGACGAAGCGGTCGCACGCGCATGTCTGCGCGTCACGCCCTTCTTGCGGACCGAACAGACAAAGGCAGCGATGACCGACTTCACCACCTTTCTTGCGCCGGACCATGGCCAGCCCGCCCGCCTGATCCATGTCGTCCATCCCGACGCGTTTACTGAGTGGCTGACGCAGCAGCCGGTACGCACCCGCGCCGCCGTCGCCGCCAACAAGGTGACCGGCAGGGCCGGCAACCGCGCGATCCTGCCGGGCGACGCGGCGGAAGACTGGGCGATGCTGCTGGTCTGCAACGAGGCGGAAAGCTCACCCTGGCGCATCGCTTCGCTCGGCGATGGCTTGCCGGAGGGCACCTATCGCCTGGCGCACGGCGAACCCGGCGCCGCCATGCTCGGCTGGGCGCTCGCGCAGCACAAGTTCACCCGCTATCGCGCCGCCGATCCCCAAGGCCCGCGCGTGCTGCTGACCGGCGAGCCGGCGCGGATCGAAGAAATTGTTCGCTTGGCGGAGGCGACGGCTCTGGTCCGCGACCTCGTCGATACCGGCGCATCGGATCTCGGCCCGGCCGAGTTGGAAGCGATCGTCGAGGCACTGGCAACGAAGCATGGCGCCACGTTCAGCTGCGTTCGCGGCGACGTGCTGGCGGACGAATACCCCATGATCCACGCCGTGGGCCGGGCGGCGGCCAAGCACCGCGCGCCGCGGCTGATCGAGCTGGAGTGGGGCGACCCGGCGCACCCGCGCATCGCGCTCGTCGGCAAGGGCGTTTGCTTCGATTCGGGCGGGCTCGACATCAAGCCGTCCTCGGGCATGCGGCTCATGAAAAAGGACATGGGCGGCGCGGCGCACATGATCGCGCTCGCTGGCCTCGTCATGGCCGCGAAGCTGAAGGTCCGGCTGCACCTGCTGATCCCGGCGGTCGAAAACGCCATTGCGGGCGATGCCTTCCGGCCAGGGGACGTTCTGCGCACCCGGCAGGGGCTGACGGTGGAAAACACGAACACCGATGCCGAGGGACGGCTGATCCTGGCCGACGCGCTGACCAAGGCCGGCGAGGGATCGCCGGAACTGATCCTCGACTATGCCACGCTGACGGGCGCGGCGCGGGTGGCGCTTGGCCCGGACCTGCCGCCGGTGTTCGCCAATGACGACACGCTCGCCGCCGACTTCCTGGCCGCAGGTGCGGCGGTGCACGATCCTATGTGGCGGCTGCCCTTGTGGGATGGCTATGACGACATGCTGAAGTCGGACATTGCCGACCTGGTCAATGCGCCCGACGGCGGCTTTGCTGGCGCAGTGACAGCAGCGCTGTTCCTGCGCCGCTTCGTGCCGAAAGGCGTGGCCTGGGCGCATGTCGATACGTTCGCCTGGCGCCCCGCGGCCAAGCCAGGCCGCCCGAGGGGTGGCGAGGCGCTCGGCCTGCGCGCGGCGTGGGGCGTGCTGAAGAAGCGCTACGGCTGACCCGAAGGGGTGCCGCAGAGGGCCGGCGAGCGCGAATGTTGAGAAAGTTGAGACACCGGCGCATGTTTCGCGCGGCGTCTCAACTTTCGCGGGACGCATTGGAAGAAAGGTGAATATCGGCACCGAGCGATCCTGCCACGGGGCCCACCTTGTAGGACAGCCCGGCCGCGGGGCGCCGCCCGCGGCTCGGGCCGTCGAAGCTCAGCCGATCGCCGCCGCGATGATCGGCGCGAACTTGGCGGCGGTCAGGCTTGCGCCGCCGACCAGCGCGCCATCGACTTCGGCAGCATGGAGAAGGCCGGCGGCGTTATCGGCCGTGACGGACCCGCCATAAAGGAGACGGATCGCACCGCCCTGCTCCGCGCCAAGAGCCGCCACGAGCGCGCCGCGAATGGCGGCATGCATCGCCTCCACATCGGCGACGGTTGCGACTTCGCCCGTCCCGATGGCCCAGATCGGCTCGTACGCGATTGCGAGCCAGTCACCCGAAGCGCCCTCGGGCAAGGACGCGCGCACCTGCGCCGTCACCACCTGTTCGGCCTGGCCCGCCTCGCGCTGCTCCAGCGTCTCGCCGACGCACAGGATCGCATCCAGGCCATGGCGATGGCACGCCTCTGCCTTGGCCTTCACATCGGCGTCGGTTTCTTTCTGGCCCTGCCGCCGTTCAGAATGGCCCACGATGGAAAAGGCGGCGCCTGCCTCCTTGATCATCGAAGCGGAGACGCAGCCGGTGTGGGCGCCGCTATCCGCCGCATGCACGTCCTCGGCGCCGATCGGAAAGCCTGCACGCTGCGCAGCGGGGTGGATCAGGGTCGCCGGCACCGCCACCGCCACATCGACGCGCGGATCAGCCGCCGCCGCGATGGCCTGGAGCTCGGTCAGCGCCGCCAAATTGCCGTTCATCTTCCAGTTTCCCGCCACGAACTTGCGACGCATGCTCTCTCCCCTTGTTTGTTGCGCCGTTGCGGTAACGAAGAGGCGTCCTTAAAGCGAGCACCGTTCAACGGATTGGCGCTGCATGCTTGGGTTCTTTCGTCGTCTTATTCATTCGCGCCTCGGCGTTGTCGTCACCATGGGCGTGCTGGGCGTTGTTGCGCTCGCATTTGCGCTGGGTGACATCACGGGCCTCCAATCTGGCGGCGCCAGCGGCAGCACGATTGCCAAGGTCGGTAGCGAGAGCGTTACCGAGCCGGAACTGACCCGCCGCGTGCAGGACGAGTTGCGCGGTGCGCAACAGCGCAATCCCGGGGTCGACATGAGCCAGCTGATCGCCGCCGGCGGTGTTGAGGGCGTGCTGGACCGGATGCTCAATGGCCTGGCGCTCCAGGCGTTCGGCCAGGACCAGGGCATGGTGGTGAGCCGCGCCCTGATCGGCAGCGAATTGCGCAACATCCCCGCGCTGCAGGGGCCAACCGGCAAGTTCGATCAAGCGATCTATGAGCAAGTGCTGGCCCGCAACCGCCTGACGGACGCGCAGGTCCAGTCGGACATCGCGCGTGAGACCATGGTGCAATTCCTGCTTCGCCCGCAGATGGGCGCGAGCCAAGTGCCGCAGTCGCTCGCCCTTCCCTATGCCTCGCTGTTGCTGGAGCGGCGCGCTGGCCAGGTGGCGATGATCCCCGCCTCGGCCATGCCCACGGGTGCCGCGCCGACGGATGCGGAACTTCAGGATTGGTACAAGCGCAATGTCGCTCGCTATTCGCTGCCCGAGCGTCGTGTCGCCCGCTACGCGATCGTGACCCCGGAAACGGTGAAGGCGCGCGCCACGCCGACCGAGGCGGAGATCGCCGCAGCGTTCAACGGTGACAAGGCGCGCTGGGCCGCGCGTGAGACACGCAGCGTATCGCTGGTGACCGTGCTGGACCAGCGCGCCGCAAGCGCGCTGGCCGAGAAGATCCGTGGCGGCACGGCCGTTGCCGAAGCAGCGCGCGCGGCAGGGCTGGAAGCGCGCCGCCTCGAAGGGCAGGACAAGCAAGCGTTGACGCAGGCAACCTCGGCCGCGGTGGCCGATGCGCTGTTCGGTGCGCAGCGTGGCGGCGTGATCGGCCCAGTGCGTGGCTCGATCGGCTTTGTCGTCGGCAAGGTCGAGAATGTCGCGCAGGTGGCTGGCAAATCGCTGGCGGATGCGCGGCCGACCATTGTCGAAGAGCTGACCCAGAAGAAGACGGCCGATGCGCTGGCATCGATTCGCGACTCGCTGGAAAATTCGATCGCCGACAACGCGAATTTTTCCGAGCTGGTCGCCGATCAGAAGCTGACCGCCGCGGCCACCCCTGCCCTGACGGCAACCGGCGGCAACCCGGAACAGCCCGCGGCACAGCCCGATCCCGCGCTGCTGCCGATCCTGGCCGCCGCCTTCCAATCGGAGGAAGGCGACGATCCGCAGGTGGTGCAGACCGCCGCCGACGGCAGCTTCGCGCTGGTCGCGCTGGACCGGATCGTGCGCGCCGCGCCGCGTCCGCTGGCCTCCGTTCGTGATCAGGTGACGCAGGACTTCACCGCCGATCGTGCCCGCCGCTTGGCGCGCGCAGCCGCCAGCAAGGCGCTGGCCGCGATCAACAAGGGCGTGGGGGTCGACAAGGCGCTCGCCGATGCGGGTGTCCGCGGCGGCAAGGTGGAGCGGGCAGTCGCTGCGCGTTCGCAGATCAACGCCGATCCGCGTGGCCCCAATCCGGTGCTGGCGCTGATGTTCAGCATGAAGGGCGGCACCGCTAAGATGCTGGAATCGCCCGATGGCAATGGCTGGCTCATCGTGAAGGTGGAGCAGATCACGCCGGGTGACGCCGCCAAGGTGCCGCAGGCGGTAACGGCTACGCGCCGGGATCTTGGCCGGGTGGTCGGCGGCGAATATGCGCAGCAGTTCACCGAAGCGGTAAAGAAGGCGCTGGGCGCCAGCCGCAATCCGGACGCGATTGCGAAGGTGAAGGCCAACCTCGCCGGTCAGGGTGGCTCCAATCCGTAACGTGGCGGCCCTTCAGGCGCTGGCGCAGGGGCGGCCGGCGCTCGTCTGGCGGCGGCGTATCGCCGATACGGAGACGCCGGTGGCGGCAGCGCTCAAGCTGATCGAGCCCGGGCGCGGGGATTTCCTGCTCGAATCGGTCGAGGGCGGCGCAGTCCGCGGCCGGCACAGCCTGATTGGCCTTGCGCCGGACCTCGTGTTTCGCGCCGAAGGCGCCCGCGCGGCGATCAACCGCCATTGGCTGAGCGATCGCGACGCGTTCGAGCCGTGCGATGCGCCGACGCTCACTGCGTTGCGCGATCTGGTCGCCTCCTGCCGGATGGACGTGCCGGAGGAGTTGCCGCGCGCCCTGGCCTGCCTCGTCGGGTATTTCGGTTACGAGACCATTGGGCTGGTCGAAACCCTGCCGCAGCCCAAGGCGGATCCGCTCGGCCTGCCCGACATGATGTTCGTGCGTCCCACCTTGATCCTCGTGTTCGACCGCCTGGCGGATGCGCTCTTCCTCGTAGCGCCGGTCTGGCCCGACGCGGACCGGGCGGGCGCGGCGATCATCGCCGCCGCCGAGGAGCGGCTGGACGCGATCGAAGCGCGGCTGGAGGCCGCTACGCTGCCGCCGCGCGTGCGCGGCGAGCCCGCCGACATCGCGCTGACCCCGGTTCTGCCGGAGGGCCGCTATGCCGAGATGGTGCGCACGGCGAAGGACTATATCGTTGCCGGCGACATCTTTCAGGTCGTGCTGGCGCAGCGCTTCACCGCGCCGTTCGCGCTGCCACCGTTCGAGCTGTATCGCGCGCTGCGGCGGATCAACCCCTCGCCGTTCCTCTACCATCTCGACCTGCCCGGCTTTGCGCTGACCGGCTCCAGCCCGGAGATCCTCGTGCGCGTCCGCGATGGCGAAGTGACGATCCGGCCGATCGCCGGCACGCGCCCGCGCGGCAAGACGGCGAGCGAGGATGAGGCGAACCGCAGCAGCCTGCTTGCCGATCCCAAGGAGCGCGCCGAGCATCTGATGCTGCTCGATCTGGGCCGCAACGATGTCGGCCGGGTCGCAGCGGCGGGCTCGGTCAGCGTCACCGACAGCTATACCGTCGAATTCTACAGCCACGTGATGCACATCGTCTCGAACGTGGTTGGCCGGCTCGATCCGAAGCACGACGCAATCGACGCGCTGTTCGCCGGCTTTCCCGCCGGCACCGTGAGCGGCGCCCCCAAGGTGCGGGCGTGCCAGATCATCGCCGAGCTGGAGCGCGACAAACGCGGCGCTTATGCCGGGGGCGTCGGCTATTTCTCGCCTGACGGGTCGATGGACTCCTGCATCGTCCTGCGCACCGCTGTCGTGAAGGACGGAACCATGCACGTTCAGGCGGGTGCCGGCATCGTGGCTGACAGCGACCCGGCCTATGAGCAGCGCGAGTGCGAAGCCAAGGCAGGCGCGCTGCTCGCCGCGGCGCGTGAAGCGATTGCGCAGGCCAGTGCCGGTGGATTCGGCCAGTGACCGCCGCCGCGCATTACCTGCTGCGCTACGATCTGGCGCCGGACTATCTTGCCCGGCGCGACGAGCTGCGCGCGGCGCATCTGGCGCTTGCCTGGGAAGCGGCAGGCACGGGCGCCCTGATGCTCGGCGGCGCGGTGGGCGATCCGATCGATTCGGCCCTTCTGCTGTTCCGCGACTACGCCAGTGCAGAGGCCTTCGCGCAGGCTGATCCCTATGTGGCGGAGGGGCTCGTCACATCGTGGCGGATCAGCCCGTGGCACACCGTGGTCGGTGCCGACGCGGCCACCCCGATCCGCCCCGGCGCGGGTCTGTAACGACCCTTCTCACCGGCCGCGATCCTGGATAGGCTCGGGTGATGCGCTCTCTCCCTATGCTCGCCTCGATCGCCGTACTCGCGGCCGCCCTGCCCGCTTTCGCCCAGACTACCCAGCCAGTCGCGACACCGGCGAACCCGGCCCGGGCCGCCACCGCCTGGCCCAGCAAGGAGGGCGACGTCACGCTATCCGCTTTCCGGTTCAAGACCGGCGAGACCATGGACGTGCGGATGCATTACACCACGCTCGGCACGCCGCGGCGCGGCGCCGACGGGCAGATCAACAATGCCGTCATGGTGCTCCACGGCACCGGGGGCACGGGCAAGCAGTTCCTGTCGCCGCAATTCGCCGACGAGCTGTACGGTCCCGGCCAGCCCTTCGACATCCGCACTCATTATGTGATCCTGCCCGATAATATCGGACACGGCGCCTCTGCCAAGCCGTCCGATGGCAAAAGGATGGCATTCCCTAAATACGATTATGACGACATGGTCGCGGCGCAGAAAGCGATGCTGGAGAAGCTCGGCGTCACGCGGCTGCAGGTGATCCTGGGCACCTCCATGGGCTGCATGCACGCCTTCGTCTGGGGCGAGACATATCCCGGTTTCGCCGAGCGGCTGGCGCCATTTGCCTGCTTGCCGGTGCCCATCGCGGGGATGAACCGGATGTGGCGCAAGCTGGTGATCGACGCGATCCAGGCCGATCCGGCATGGAACGGCGGCAACTATACCGCCCAGCCGGCCCAAGGCCTGCGCACGGCTGCCAGCCTGTCGATCATCGCGGGCGCGAATCCGCTCGCCTTGCAAAAGCAATATCCGACCCGCGCCGCCGCCGAGGCGTTTCTGAAGGAAGCCTACGCGCGCAACAGCGCCGGGCGCGACGCGAACGATTACATCTATCAGCTGGACGCGTCGCGGAACTACGATCCGTCACCGGCGCTGGAGAAGATCGCCGTGCCGGTGTTGTGGATCAATTCGGACGACGATTTCATCAATCCTTCGGCTTACGGGATCACCGAACCGGCCGCCGCCCGCATGCCACGGGCGACCTTTCGCCTGATCGCCGCCAGCCCGGAGACCAAGGGGCATGGCACCCATACCTGGGCGAAATTCTGGAAAGCGGACCTTGCGCGGTTGATGGCGGAGCCGGCAACGCCGTTACGCTGATCGTCGCCGCCCCCGTTGAACGGGGACCCGGGAACTGCTGTGCCCGGCCGCCCATCATCCCGAGGCTCGACCGGCGATCCCGTGAATGCGGCGGGTGTGCGGATCAAATCTGACCGGCGTCACCCTCGCCTGATCACCCGAAAATGGCCGCGGCGCTCAGCGCTGCGGTTCCTGCTCCAGGTCGACGTCGGTGGTAGTGCCCGGCGCGATGGCTGCCTCTTCGCGGCGCGTCTGCCGGCGTTCCGCCGCCCAGGCCTGGCCAGCCGCGACGCCGCATCCGCTCTGGCCACCCGTCCCGATCGGCGAGCAGGTGTTGGGCAAGCCGCCCGCAACGCGCCCGACCCGGTCCACCGTTGCGGCACGGTTCACCCAGCTTTGGTTCTGTGCCGGAACCTCGGGCGCTTGGCGCAGATTTTTGGGCACACGGAACTGCTCATTCGGGTCGAGCCGGCTGCACACCACGATCTCGTCGTCCGCTGCGGTGGGGCACGCCTCATTCCCCGTCAGCGTCACCTGTCGGATGCGCTGGGGCGGCTGCCCGCTTTCGGCCTGCGCCTGCGCCATGGCGCCGGCAGGAGCGAGCGCCGCCAGCGCGGCGGCGGATAGGGCGAGGGAACGAAGCATCGAACGAGACCTCCTGGGTGATCCTATAACGATCACGGAGGCGCCTTTATCCCCCATGAACGGTGCGGCGGCGTTTATGCGAGATTGCCGCCCGCGCAACAGCCGTTGCGGCACGCCCGCGTTGCTTTATGGACCGGGCCCATGATCCTGGTCGTCGACAATTACGACAGCTTCACCTGGAACCTGGTCCATTATCTGATGGAGCTTGGCGCCGAGGTGCGTGTCGAGCGCAATGACGCGCTGACGGCGGCGGAGGCGCTGGCCTCCAACGCCACCGGTTTTCTCGTGTCCCCTGGGCCGTGCACGCCGAATGAGGCGGGCATCAGCCTCGATCTGGTCGCCGCCTGTGCGCAGGCGCGCCGCCCGCTGCTTGGCGTGTGCCTCGGCCACCAGGCGATCGGCCAGCATTTCGGCGGGCGCGTGGTGCGCGGCGGGCTGATGCACGGCAAGACGAGTGCCATCGACCATGATTCGACCGGCGTGTTCGCCGGCCTCCCCACGCCCTTCACTGCCACCCGCTACCATTCGCTGGTGGTGGAGGACGTGCCGGACGTGCTGGTGCCGAATGCCGTCGCGGCGGACGGATCGGTAATGGGGCTGCGTCACCGTGAGCTGCCGATCCATGGCGTGCAATTCCACCCGGAAAGCATCGCAACCGAGCATGGCCATGATCTGTTGGCCAACTTCGTCGCACTGACGGGCGCCAAGGGCGCGGCATGACGACCATTTCCCTGCTGCCCGATCCGTCGAGCCCGCTATCGCACGAGAGCGCGGCGCAGGCGTTCAGCGACATTCTTGACGGCCGCGCCAGCGAGGACGCGATCGCCCGCTTCCTCATTGACCTGTCGGACCGCGGCGAAACGTCGATCGAGATTGCCGAGGCTGCGCGCGCGCTTCGCGATCGGCTGATCCCGATCAGCGCGCCGGCGGGCGCGATCGACGTGTGCGGCACCGGTGGTGACGGGCACCACACGCTGAACGTGTCCACCGCCGTCAGCCTGGTAGTCGCTGCCTGCGGCGTTCCCGTGGCGAAGCACGGCAATCGCGCCGCCTCGTCCAAGGCCGGCGCTGCCGACACGCTGGAGGCACTCGGGCTCGACATGGAGCGCGCGGGCGCCATGGCCGAGGAAACGCTGAACGAACTCGGCATCTGCTTCCTGTTCGCGGCCAATCACCATCCGGCCATGAAGCGGATTACGCCGATCCGGCGGCAGATCGGCAAGCGCACTATCTTCAACCTGATGGGCCCGCTTGCCAACCCTGCGCATGTCACGCGCCAGCTGATCGGCATCGCACGGCCCGACTATGCGCCGGTCTATGCCGATGCGCTGGAGCAGCTTGGCACAGAGGCCGCGCTGGTGGTGTCGGGCGAGGAAGGGCTGGACGAAGTGTCAGGCGCGGGCCCCACCGTTGCGGTGGCAATCGGTTCGGCCCGGATCAGCGCGCGCATCGTGCCCGAGGATGCTGGCGTCGCACGCCACCCGCTGGAGGCCATTCGCGGCGGCGATCCGGCCTATAATGCCGCTGCGCTGCGCCAATTGCTGACGGGCGCACCCGGCGCCTATCGCGATGCCGTTCTTCTCAACGCCGCCGTTGCGCTGTCACTCATCGGCGAACCGCTGGAGGATGGCGCGCGCCGCGCGGCGGAGGCGATCGACAGCGGCGCGGCAAACGACCTGCTCAATCGATGGATTGCCTGGGCATGACCATTCTCGACCGGATTCTGGCCACCAAGCGCGAAGAGGTGGCGGCACGGCGCGCAGCGCATTCGGTCGGCGATCTGGACGCGCTGGCCCAGTCGCAGACCGCACCGCGCGGCTTCAAGGCGGCGCTGGATGCGATCGCGCGCCAGGACGGCGGCGTGAATAGTCCGCGATACGCGCTGATTGCCGAGATCAAGAAGGCCAGCCCATCGAAGGGGCTGATCCGCGCGGACTTCGATCCGCCAGCGCACGCGCGTGCTTATGCCGAGGGCGGGGCCGCTTGCTTGTCCATCCTCACCGATCGCGAGTATTTCCAGGGGCACGAGGATTATCTGATCGCGGCCCGCGCCGCGTGCGATCTGCCGGTGATCCGCAAGGACTTCCTGATCGATCCCTGGCAGGTCGCTGAGGCGCGCGCGATCGGGGCGGACGCGATCCTTATCATCATGGCCGCGCTCGATGATGTCGCTGCCGCCGAGATCGAGGCCGCCGCGATGGAGCGCGGGATGGACGTGCTGGTCGAAGTGCATGATGCGCATGAACTCGAGCGCGCGCTGGCGCTCCGCTCGCGCCTGATCGGCGTCAACAACCGCGACCTGCGCGATTTCTCCGTCAGCTTCGATCGCACCTATGAACTGGTCGGCCGCGCGCCCGCCGGCTGCACCTTTGTTGCGGAAAGCGGGCTCAACACGCGCGCCGATCTCGACGCCATGGCCGAACATGACGTGCGCTGCTTCCTGATCGGCGAATCGCTGATGCGCCAGCCGGACGTCGCTGCGGCGACCCGCGCGCTGGTCGGATGAGCGGCCTTACCCATCTCGACGAAGCCGGCGCCGCGCGCATGGTGGACGTCGGCGGCAAGAGCGAAACGGCGCGCGAGGCGGTGGCGGAGGGTCGCATCAGCATGTCGTCTGAAGCGGCCAAGGCAATCGCCGAGGGCGCGGTGGCAAAGGGCGACGTGCTGGCCCTCGCCCGCGTTGCGGGGATCATGGCGGCAAAACGCACCAGCGACCTAATCCCGCTGTGCCACCCCCTGCCCCTGTCCAAGGTCACGATCGATCTGGTGGTCGAGGGCGATGGCGTAACGGCCACCGCGACGGTCGCCACCTCCGGTCGCACGGGCGTGGAGATGGAAGCGCTCACCGCCGTCTCGACGGCGCTGCTGACCATTTACGACATGGCCAAGGCGCTCGACAAACGCATGGTCATCGGCGGCGTTCGCCTCCTGGCGAAACGTGGCGGCAAATCCGGCGACTTCAGCGCCTGACGTTCGGGCTTGATGCTCCATTGTGCTTCGCGGACGGCGCAACGGATCTCGATCGCACTGTAACTGCCGCCGCTAATCTGCCACGGCACGCTGCATGAGCGACTTGCTACCCGTAGCTGAGGCGCAGGCCCGGCTGCTCGCCGCCAGCCCACCTGTTGGTCTGGAAACCCTTCCGATCACCGAGGCGGTCGGGCGCTGGGCGGCGGCGCCGATCTTGGCGCGGCGAACGCAGCCCGCGCACGATCTTTCGGCGATGGACGGCTATGCCTTGCGCTTCGCGGACCTGCCCGGTCCGTGGCGCGTCATTGGCGAAAGCGCCGCCGGGCGCCCGTTCGACGGCGCGGTGAACAGCGGCGAGGCGGTCCGCATCTTCACCGGCGCCGAAATGCCGGCGGGCGCCGACACGGTGCTGGTTCAGGAGGAAGCGGCGCGTGATGGCGACCGGCTGACGCTGAACGGCGAAGGCCCACCGAGGTACGCGGCCAATGTTCGTCGCAAAGGGCTGGATTTCTCCAAAGGTGACCCGTTGGTGGCCGCCGGCGAACGCCTGACGGCCGCCCGGCTCGCCGTGGCGGCCACCGGCGGCGCTGGCGACGTGAGCGTCCGCCGCCGCGTTCGCGTCGCGATCGCGGCGACGGGAGACGAGCTCGTGGAGCCCGGCACGCCGTTCGGGGCGCATTCGCTACCCGAATCGAACCGCCTGCTGCTGCGGGCCCTACTAGCCGACCTGCCGGTCGACATCATCGATCTGGGCATCCTCCCCGATCGCCTCGACGTGCTGACCCGAGCGTTCGCTACCGTGGACGCGGACCTGCTGGTCACCACAGGCGGCGCGTCGGTCGGCGATCACGATCTGGTCCAGCCCGCGCTACGTGCCGCGGGGGCCGGCATCGATTTCTGGCGGGTCGCGCTTCGCCCCGGCAAGCCACTGATGGCGGGGCGCCGCGGCGAGATGGCCGTGCTTGGTCTGCCCGGAAACCCCGTTTCGGCGTTCGTCACCACGCTTCTGTTCGTGAAGCCGCTGGTGGCGCATCTCGCCGGCGCCGCCGATCCCATGCCCGTCACCACGCACGCCGTGCTGGGAGAAGCACTGCCGACGAACGGTCCACGTACGGATTATATGCGCGCCGAGTTGCGCAACGGCCGCGCCTTTGTCGCGAGCATCCAGGACAGCTCCATGCTCCTCACCCTGGCGCGCGCCGGGTGCCTGATCGTACGCGCGGCGCATGATCCCGCGCGGGCATGCGGCGAATCGGCAGAAATCCTCATGATCGGTTGACGCAACAGAACACGTTCCTTAAAGGTTCTGCCTATGTTCGCGGCGGAGGCGATGGGATGCTTACCAAGAAGCAGCACGAGCTGATCTGTTTCATCAATGATCGACTGGCCGACACCGGCGTGTCGCCCTCGTTCGAGGAGATGAAGGAGGCGCTTGATCTGAAGTCGAAGTCTGGCGTGCACCGCCTGATTTCGGCGCTGGAGGAACGCGGCTTTCTGAAGCGGCTGCCGAACCGGGCGCGTGCGCTCGAAGTGGTGAAAATGCCCGAGCGCACGGAGACGAAGCAGGCGCCTGCGCCCGCTTCCACCCGCCGTATCGTGCCCGAACCTGCGAATGACGTCGTCGAGGTGCCACTGCACGGCCGCATCGCTGCCGGTGTGCCGATCGAGGCGATCGAGGGCGCCAGCACGCTGCCCGTGCCGGCTGCGCTGCTTGGCTCAGGCGAGCATTTCGCGCTGGAAGTTGCCGGTGATTCCATGGTCGAGGCGGGCATTCTGGACGGCGACTTCGCGCTGATCCGCAAACAGGACGTGGCGCGCGACGGCGAGATCGTGGTTGCGCTGATCGAGGATAGCGAAGCGACGCTGAAGTATTTCCGCCGCGAGGGCGCGATGATCCGGCTCGATCCCGCCAACCGCTCCTATGATCCGCAGCGCTATGCTCCGGCGCAGGTGCGGGTGCAGGGAAAGCTGGCCGGCATTCTGCGCCGTTACGCCTGATCCGGTCCGCTGACGGGCGCGAGCCGGGTTTGGGTCTGCTGTTGGCGTAGGGGGTCGCAACGTTGCCAAATTGCGCGGATCGAGGTCGGATCGGTTCCTCAGAACGTGTCCCCCGGCCTAGGCTGCGCCTAGCTGGGATACGCCGCTGCGATTGTTCTCCCGCAGCTTCGTCACAGCGGCGCGCAGGCCGTTGCCGCAAGTGCTTCGGACCACGTGATTAAGAGTCATATGCCTCGCGTCCGAGCGCGTCACCGGCTGGTGTCTATCGGCCGACGATTGCTACTCCGGCGGGGTTTGTGCGCGGAGGCAGCGTTCATCGCTGCCAGCACCCACGGGTGCGCGTCACCTGGGCGATAGACCGTCCGAACGTTGCCGGTCGCCAGCGTGATGGCTACGCCGCCGGTTTGCGACAGGGCCGTTCGATCAAGACGCAGCCATCGCGGGGTGCAGCCGCGCGGCAGTCGTCGGTCGCTGACGACGATGTCGGCCGAGCGACATGCGGCAATCATGTCGGCGATCGGCACGAGATAGCTGCTTTTCGTTGCCAGAACCCGCCATTGCCTGCCCCCCGCGGAAAGGGTGGCGCGGCACAGATCGCGGCTGCACTGCGCCGCCGCCTGGTCGGAGAGCGCCACCGGCACCTCGTCTGCGCCGCCGGCCTCCGCCAGCGTGCTGCGCGCGTAATCCCCTGCCCGATCCCGCAACAAAGCGATGCGGCCATCGCTCATCCGCAGCGCCGCGTGCCTTCCATCGCCGGTGACAAGCACATCAGGCGCCGGGGTCAGCAAGGTCCAACCAACGCCGATCACGACCGGCACGATCCCGAGCCGTCGCCAGTCGGTTCGCCACAGAGCGAGCCACAGTCCGCCGCCGACGATCAGCGCAAAGGCAGTCCAGGGCATCACTGGCAACGCCGTGGTGGCACCGGGAGCACTCGCCGTCGTGTGCGCGATCCACAGCAGAAGCTCGAGCGCTCGCCCGGCGAGCCACCAGATCGGCGCACCGAGATGAACCGCGTCGAGCAGCAAGGCGATCGCTTCAAGGGGCATGACGACAAACGTCGTCAGCGGAATGGCGACAATATTCGCCAGCGCCCCGTAGATGCCGGCCTTGTGAAAGTGGAAGACGGCGATCGGCATCAGCGCGAACTCGACCACCAATCCGGTAAGCAGCAGCGACGCGCCGCCGCGCAAGAAACGGCCCCTCCACCCATCGTCGCGCGGCGCAAACCAGGTGCGCACGCGAGGGTGCTCGCTCAGCGCGATAATGGCCGTGACCGCCGCAAACGATAGCTGAAAACTCGGGCCCGCCAGCGTTTCCGGCCACAGAAGCAGCACAACCAGCGCGCCGGTGGCCACCAAACGCAGCGTCAGCGCCTCGCGTCCGATGGCCATGGCAGCGAGCACCAGAAGCGCGGCGATGCAGCTTCGCACCGTCGGCACTTCGCTGCCGGTCAGCCAGGTGTAGCCTAGGGCAGCTACCGCGCCGCACATGGCGGCGAGCAGGGGCACGCGGCCAGTAATGGCCAGCCGCATGTTCAGCGCGAGCAGCCGGCTCGCCATCAGCATGGTGATCCCGACGGCCGCGGTGATGTGGAGGCCGCTGACTGACAACAAATGCGCAAGGCCAGACGCGCGCATCGCCTCCTGATCCGCGTCATCGATGCCCCCCGTGTCCCCAGTCGCCAGCGCCGCCGCGATGCCCCCGGGGCTGCCACTCACCTGCGAAAGAATGTGCCGCGACAATCGCGTCCGGACCGGCTCGCGAAGGTCGCCACCTGACACGATCCTGACGGGCCCGAGCGCACGGCCGGTGGCGCCGATCCCATCAAACCAGGCCACGCGCGCGAAATCATAAGCGCCGGGTACCGCGGGCGCTGGTGGCGGCATGAGGCGGGCGCGGAGTTCAACCCGCGCTTTCGGCACAAGCCCAGCCGGCTTGTCACGATCCGCCACGTTGACCCGGATCCGATCGGGTGCATAAAGCGGCGCGCGATCTATCCATTGCAAGTCACTCAAACGCAGCCGCACCAACCCGCGTGCGGGCAGCTGGTCCACCCTTTCGATGCGGCCCACGACGCGAACGATCACTGGCCGTTGAAGCACCGGGGCAGCAGCACGATCGGCCTTGGCCCAGATCAGCGCCACCCCAAGCGAAAACGCCACCCCGCCGACCGTCACGGCGCGCCCACCCCGCCCGCCTTTTCCGACGGCTGCGGCAAAGAACGCGATCGCCAACCCACTCAGCAGCGCCGCACGCCACGCCCCACTATTGGGAAGCGCGAACCACGCGGCCACGCCTGCGCCAACCATCACCGGCAGCCACAAGGGCAGCTGGTCACGCTCCGCCTCCAATCGGCCTGCCAGCCAGGTGCGCGCCGTTTGAAGCGCCGGGAGGTGCGTGCTAGGGGGCTGCGCGGCAGTCGTCGCCATGATCGTTTTCCAGCCTGGGAGCTAGCGCGCTTGAGCGCAACAACAGATACCGGCACGCCTGCTGTCGTAACCCGCTTCGCTCCGTCGCCGACGGGGTTCCTGCACCTGGGAGGTGCGCGCACCGCCCTGTTCAACCTCCTCTATGCGCGCCATCACGGCGGCAAATTCCTGCTGCGGATCGAGGATACCGATCGCGCGCGTTCGACCCAGCCCGCGATCGACGCCATCCTTTTCGGCATGCGCTGGCTCGGCCTCGATTGGGACGGCGACGAGGTGTACCAGTCGACCCGCGCCGCCCGCCACGCGGAGGTGGCAGAGGCGATGATCGCGGCCGGTGCGGCTTATCGCTGCTACATGACGCCCGAGGAAATCGACGCCATGCGCGCCGAGGCACACGCGAACAAGCAGCCCCTGCGCATCCGCTCGCCGTGGCGCGATCGCACCAACAATGACGCAAGCGCTTCGTTTGTCGTGCGCCTGAAGGCGCCGACGGAAGGCGCAACCACGATCGAGGATCGCGTCCAGGGCACCGTCACCGTGCAGAACGCGGAGCTCGACGATCTGGTGCTTCTGCGCTCCGATGGCACGCCGACCTATATGCTGGCGGTGGTGGTCGACGACCATGACATGGGGGTGACCCACATCATTCGCGGTGACGATCACCTCAACAACGCCTTTCGCCAGCTTCCGATCGTCAAGGCGATGGGCTGGCCTGAGCCGGTCTATGCCCATATCCCGCTCATCCACGGCAGCGACGGCGCGAAGCTGTCGAAGCGCCATGGCGCGGTGGGGATCGAGGCCTATCGCGATGAGCTGGGCATCCTCCCGGAAGCGCTCGACAATTACCTACTCCGGCTCGGCTGGGGCCATGGCGACAGCGAGATCATCAGCCGTGAGCAGGCGATCAAGTGGTTCGATCTGGGCAGCGTTGGCAAATCGCCTTCGCGCTTCGATCTGAAGAAGCTCGAGAACCTCAATGGTCATTATATCCGCAGCGCCGATGACTCGCGCTTGGCGGCGCTGGTTTCGGCCAAGCTCGCGCTGGACGAAGGCGATCCGCGCCGTGCAACGATCGCCGCAGCGATGCCGTCTTTGAAGCCGCGTGCGGCCAATCTGAACGAGCTGGCGGACGGCGCAGGTTTCCTGCTTGTTTCCCGCCCGTTGCCGATCGCGGCCGACGCGGAACCGCTTCTCTCGGGCGAGGCGCCGAACACGCTTGCCAAGCTGCACAGCGCGCTTGACGCGGTGGCCAAGTGGGATACGGAGGCGCTCGAAGAAGCGGTGCGGCAGGTTGCTGAGACGCTGGGCTTGAAGCTCGGTCAGGTGGCCCAGCCGCTCCGTGCCGCACTCACCGGCCGCCGGACTTCGCCCGGTATCTTCGACGTGCTCGCTCTGCTCGGTCGCGACGAAAGTCTCGCCCGCATCGCCGATCATGCCGCTGATCAAACGGCCGCCCAGGGGAAGGACGAAAACGATGACTGACGCCAAGCTGTCCCTCGCGGAGAAGGACTTCGGCTATCCCGTGCTGTCCGGCAGCGTGGGCCCGGATGTGATCGACATCCGCAAGCTCTACGGCCAGACCGGCGCCTTCACCTACGATCCGGGCTTCACCTCGACGGCGTCGTGCCAGTCGAAGCTGACCTATATCGACGGTGATGAGGGCGTCCTGCTCCACCGCGGCTATCCGATCGGCGAGCTCGCCGAACAGTCGAGCTTCATGGAGGTCGCGTACCTCCTGCTCAACGGCGAGCTGCCCAAGGGCGACGAGCTGAACAAGTTCGAGAGCACCATCACGCGCCACACCATGGTGCACGAGCAGCTGGCCACCTTCTTCCGTGGCTTCCGCCGCGATGCGCACCCGATGGCGATCCTGTGCGGTGTAGTCGGCGCGCTTTCCGCTTTCTATCACGACTCGACCGACATCCACGATCCGACGCAGCGCACGATCGCGTCGCACCGCCTGATTGCCAAGATGCCGACGATCGCGGCGATGGCGTACAAGTATTCGGTGGGGCAGCCGTTCCAATATCCGGACAATTCGCTCAGCTACACCGGCAACTTCCTGAAGATGACCTTTGGCGTGCCGGCAGAGCCTTACGAGGTGAACCCGGCGGTCGAGAAGGCGATGGATCGGATCTTCATCCTCCACGCCGATCACGAGCAGAATGCGTCGACCTCGACCGTGCGCCTCGCCGGCTCGTCGGGCGCCAATCCGTTCGCGTGCATCGCAGCCGGCATTGCCTGCCTGTGGGGCCCGGCGCATGGCGGCGCGAACGAAGCCGCGCTCAACATGCTGCAGGAAATCGGCACCCCCGATCGCATCCCCGAGTTCATCAACCGGGCGAAGGACAAGAACGATCCGTTCCGCCTGATGGGCTTCGGCCACCGCGTGTACAAGAACTACGATCCGCGCGCGACGGTGATGCAAAAGACGGTGCGTGAGGTGTTTGAAGCGCTGAACGTCAGCGATCCGCTGTTCGAAACCGCGCTGCGGCTGGAAGAACTGGCGCTCAGCGACGATTACTTCATCGAGAAGAAGCTGTTCCCGAACGTCGATTTCTACTCGGGCGTCATCCTGTCGGCGATCGGCTTCCCGACGTCGATGTTCACCGTGCTGTTCGCGCTGGCGCGCACCGTGGGCTGGGTCGCGCAGTGGAACGAGATGATCACCGATCCCGACCAGAAGATCGGCCGCCCACGTCAGCTCTATACCGGGCCAACGGCGCGTCCGTACGTCTCGCTCGACGAGCGCTGATATGCGGCGCTGGCGCCCGGTGCTGATCGCGCTGGGCGCCGTGCTTGCCCTGGTTGGGCTGCTGTGGATCGGCCAGGGACTTGGTTACGTGAACTGGCCATCATCCAGTTTCATGCTGGATCAGCGGCCCTGGGCTGATCGCGGGGCCGGCGTGGCAGCGCTTGGGCTGCTCCTTATCCTGGTGGCACGACGGCTACGCTGAGCCGCCGTGCCCCTAATCACCGTTTGAACATATAGCTGACGCTCAGCGTTGCTTGCGCTCCCTTGAAGTCGAACAAATCGTTGTGGCTGTCGCGCCGCTGATATGCGCCGCGCAGACTGACATTGACCTGCCGCTTCGCATAATCGATCCGCACGGTTGCCGCGTCCAGGCGATCTCTGGTGATCGCCAGCCCGACCGGCGCGGCAACCAAGCGGAAGTCGCGCTCGGCGCGTGACACGGCCACGCCGACACGCACCAAAGGGGTCAGGGCATAGCTCAGCGAGCCGAAGTGATTGGTCTGGCGCACCGAATCCGAAGAGAAACCAGGCGAGATCGTGATCGCGCGATCGGATCCGGCGGCTAGCAGTGTCCGGCCGCCCACTCGCAGCGTGGCGGAAACATTCCAGTTCAGGCCATCGAAGTTTCGCGCGCCCGGGACGTTCAAGGGCGACATCAGATCAGCATAGCTGAGCGACCCAACAAGCTGCAATCGCGCGCCGAGGCGCCGATCAACACGCAGCCCAGCGTTGGTGACGCTGAACGTCGGCGGTAAGCTGACGACAAGTCGCTGGCGGTTATCATAGGTGAAGTCACGCCGCTGTACGAAGATCGCCAGGATTCCGACCAACGGGTGCGCGTAGTTCAACTCGCTGCCGTAGCGGAGTTCCTCCACGTCCTGCCCACGTCGCAATGGCGCACTGTTTCGCGTCGTCGTATAACGGACGTGCGCGCCCGGACGAATGCCGATTTCCGGACCGCAGACGACCGCGGCGCTCACCTCCTTTAGCATTTGCACGTTTTCCGCAGACGCGTCCGCCACACCGGGAACGATCGACAAGTCGATCAGATCGATTTGGCGCCGCGCAAACGCAACATCGGGTGCGACAGCGCAGAAGGCCAGTGGCAGCTTCGCACCGGCTCCGAAGGACAGCCGCTCGCGGTTCAACCGATCATTTCGGGCGTACGCATCATAGCCGATGCTGCCGCGAACAGCGAGCAGCGCCCTTCCCCTCGGCAGCGTCATGTCGAGCGATGCCGTGGGGGTGACACGGACGTCCTCGTTCTGGAGACCGCGCAGCTGCGCCGCTGCGTCGCTCCCGCGAGCGATGTTGGTGTCGTAGAACACATCATTGGAGACGGTCAGCTTGACGGACCGCGCCGGAGCCGAGAACGTGCGTTCTAGCGCTTGATCGGCCTGCGCTGCAGCGGTGCTTGACAGTAGGCAGGCGACGCCTGCCAGGAGGTTTGCGTTCCGTCGCCTCACCTCCCCGCCCTCCGTGACGCGGGTGTACGCCAGCCACGCCACCACCACCCAAGAACTCGCCGCAGCGTGCCCAAGAAGTTGTGGCCCGTGTCGTAAAGGCGACCGGCTCTAGCCGCCTTGCCGACGTCCAGGTCTCGCATCACGGGCACCGGCTGAAGACAGGCCAGAACGGCGGCGGTACGCGCCGCGATCATTCGTTTGCGCTGGGCCTGCGCCGGCTGCATCCGCTCGACTTCATCAATCGCTAGCGGCGCCGCGTCGATGACGCCCGCTGCCCTGGCGGATTGCAGCAACGCATCACCCACTGCCGTACGGCTTATGATAAGGCTGCGGCCATCCTGCTCTTCAAAGCTGGGGTAGCCTGCGGCATCGCCATACCACGCGTCCGCGCACGCGATGTCCGCGACGCCGCCTACTGCGTCCGGGCATATCTTGCAGCGGAACTGAACTTGCCGGCTGAGATGCTTACCCCAGCTTTCGGCATAGGACATCTCGCCCGACCGCCCGTCTGCGGTGCGCGCCACCGTCAAGCCGGGCCAACCATGACCGCGATAGCGAAAGTCCGTCACCTCCTCCGGAGACAGGCCCATCGAACGGACGACCTCCTCCGCGCCGGCGCTGCTTGGCAGCCCGCCGCAGAAGAAGGAGAGCGCCAGCGGAACATGCGTTGCCACCCGCGGATCATATCGCCCGAGCTGCCGAAGCGCGGAGACGTCACACGGCTTCCCAACAAAGGCGAAGCGTCCGCCGCGCGAAAGGGCTCGCTCGATGGTCTCCAGGGGTGATGAGGACGCGTACCGTGATCCTGCGCCGGCGAGCACCTCCTCGCGCGTTGCCGACCAGCGGATGCGATTGCCGGTAGGGCGCGCCGGATCAGCCTCGATATGCAGCACACGATCGACCATCCGTTGCTCCAGAGCGTGAACCAGGAGTGCCGACAGGGCGCCGCCCGAGGCGCCGGCGAAGCGGATCTCCGGATCCGTCGCTGCGCCCGTCAACGTTTGTCGCCACGTGCCCCAATATGGATGCCGTTGCTGATCCCTGGGCCACGGCGAGACGACGCTGCCGGGGCAACTGCCGGCGATCCGCGCCTCGGTGCCCCGCGTGATCGCGCGAAGCTGCGCTGGTCTTGCGAAACCGGGGCTCTCCGCCCGCATAACGATGGCCCCGGAGGACACGCCGGCACACAGGCCGCAGCCACTACACAGGTCGGCGGCGAGAACGCGAGCGACGGTAGGAGAGGCATTCGTCACGCGGGTGCGCTCACGGCCAGAAACGTCGAACGCAGCGTGTTTCGATAGCCGGCCAGCAAGCCATGAACCTTTGCCATGCCCGCGGCCTCCGCTTCGGCCAACGCGCTTCGGTTCGCGAGCGCTTCCAGCGCAAGCGCCACTGCCTGTTCCTCTTCCACCCCGCTGACCGGGATCATCGTGTCGTAGCCCAGCAACCCGAAGAGCCCGGTGAACTTGCGACTATAGGCGACCGGTACCACCGGGACGCCGGCGGAGAATGCCGCGATACATGCATGCATCCGCGCCCCCACCAACAGGTCCAGCCCGGAGATGTAGCTCTTCGCCTGCGAAGGCGTTCCGAAATTGGGAACGCGGTGCGCAGCCGGAAACTCGGCAGCTAGTCGATCGCAGAGCGCACCGTCGTCATCGGTGGGGTCGCCATTGCTGGTGGCATGCGGGACAAGGTGGATCTCCACGTCATCGCGCGCCTGAAGCGCCGCGAGTAATTTCCGGGTGAAGCGCGCGTAATCATAAGAGAGGCCGAAGCGATTGCTCCCCCGCTCCGCTTCGCTGAACAACAGACCCGACGGGTTCACACCCACCCGCAGGAGAGGTCCACGACGAAGGTGCGATCGATCCTCGAACGGCAATTCAAACGCAACATCGACCGCGAGGTCGATCCTGACGGATGGAGCCATTTGCCGCGCGACATCGCGCGATAGTTCGTCGCGCGCGTACACGGCATGGCTGCGCCGCATCACAAACGCCGCGGGTGCCATATAGGCTTGCTTCGTGAACGGCCCGATCGTCTGCGGCGAAAGGATCAGGGGCTTGTTCCTGGCGAGAGCCAGGAGCTTGCTGATCAAAAGAAAGGAGAAACGGCGGGCTCCATAAATGTCAGCAAAGCTGTCACCCGCTCCGATATCGAGCACGCAGTCCACATCGGCCATCGCGCGCCAGAGCGCGCCGCCCGGACCAAGCGCGCGCCAGTCAATCGGAACGGTCTGGCAGTCCGGCATGGGTATGGCGGGCCGCTGCCTGTCGCGCGCGCCCATGATCACGAAGCGAGGTGAAAGGCCGGCGTCTAGCGCGACCTCGCGCGCGATCGTCAGATTAGCGACGGTGAGCGCGCCGACGCCGAGATTCCCCGAATTCAGCGAATGCCAGAGCAAGCCGATCGTGATCGGCCGCCTCTTAGGAACCGATTCGTGCCGGTTCTCGCCAACCGCAGCTCGGCCATGCATCGCTGTGCGCCCCTGTCACTTGGCGCGGGGCAGCGGCTTGTGCCGTTGCCATGACGCGCTCTGCGCAGGTGTTTGCCGCAACTTCGGCGCATATGTGCGGATTAGCGCCGCTTTCGATCAATCTCGATCCGGAGAGCCGTACATCCCGGGCGCTAAGACTATCCAGACGCAGTCGAGTTCGCCCCGGCAATCCTATTCGTCTTCCGAGTGGCCGGGCCTCATTCCCACTCGATCGTGCCGGGTGGCTTGGACGTGTAGTCATACGTCACCCGGTTGATGCCCTTTACTTCGTTGATGATGCGCGTCGCCACCCGCGGCAGGAACCCACCGGGGAACTCAAAGGCCTGCGCCGTCATCCCGTCCGTGGAGGTCACCGCGCGCAGCGCAAGCACGCTGTCATAGGTGCGTCCATCGCCCATCACGCCGACCGACCGCACGGGGAGCAGCACCGCGAACGCCTGCCAGATGGCATCATACAGGCCGGCGTTCCGGATTTCCTCGAGGTAGATCGCGTCCGCCTTGCGCAGGATGTCGCAGCGTTCCCGCGTCACCTCGCCGGGGATCCGGATCGCAAGGCCGGGCCCGGGGAACGGATGCCGGCCGACGAAGATGTCGGGGAGCCCCAATTCGCGCCCGAGCTCGCGCACCTCATCCTTGAACAACTCGCGTAGCGGCTCGACGAGCTTCATGTTCATCCGCTCGGGAAGGCCGCCCACATTGTGGTGGCTCTTGATCGTCACCGACGGACCACCTGTGAAACTCACGCTCTCGATGACGTCCGGGTAGAGCGTGCCCTGCGCGAGGAACTCGGCTCCGCCCACCTTGTTCGCCTCGCTCTCGAAGACCTCGATAAACGTCTTGCCGATGAACTTGCGCTTCGCTTCAGGATCAGTGATCCCCGCGAGACCGCTCAGGAAAAGCGTTTCCGCGTTCACGTGCACCAGCGGGATATTGTAGTGACCGCGGAAGAGGCTGACGACCTGCTCCGCCTCACCGCTGCGCATCAGCCCGTGATCCACGAAAACGCAAGTCAACTGTTCGCCGATCGCCTCGTGGATAAGCACGGCCGCAACGGCTGAGTCGACACCACCGGACAGGCCGCAAATGACCCGTTTGTCGCCGACTTGCGCACGGATCTCCGCGATCTTGGTCTCGCGGAACTCGGCCATGGTCCAATCGCCGGTGAGGCCACAGACGTGGCGCGCGAAGTTCTTGATAAGCTTGGCCCCATCGGGCGTGTGCACTACCTCAGGGTGGAACTGCATGCCGTAGTAGCGGCGGGTTTCGTCCGCCGTGATCGCGAACGGCGCGCCGGCGGAGGAAGCTACCGGTGCGAAGCCGGGCGCAAGTTCCGCGACGTGATCGCCGTGGCTCATCCATACCTGGTGTCGCTCGCCTTCCTGCCAGAGACCGTCAAACAGGCCGCAGGATGCATCCACCTGAACAAAGGCTTCCCCAAACTCGCCAGAATAGCCCTTTTCAACCCGCCCGCCAAGCTGGGCGTTCATCACCTGCTGCCCATAGCAGATGCCAAGTAGCGGCACGCCGCTGTCGAACACAGCTTGCGGAGCGTGGGGACTCCCCTCGTCAACCACGGAGGCCGGACCGCCGGAGAGGATCACGCCCCTTGGTTTCATTCGCTCGAATGCGTCCGCCGCAGACTGAAACGGCGCGATCTCGCTGTACACACCAGCTTCGCGTACCCGGCGGGCGATGAGCTGCGTAAGCTGGCTGCCGAAATCGATGATGAGGATGCTGTCAGGGTGTTCCATGGCGGGCCTGTAGCCGCGCGAAGCGCCCGGCGGAAGAGGGCGAGGTTCGTCGGATAGCAGGAACGTTTCGCATGAGAGCCCGTTGGAAAGACTCCCCCCAACAAGGAGATCGAGATGAAGCGCGGCTGTTTGTTGTGGTTGGTCGGTGTTCCGCCTTCCTGGTGCTGATCCTCTACTTCCTGTTTTTCCGCTAGGTTTAACATATGAAAAAGGGCCGCCCCGTTCCCGGCGCGGCCCTTCTTTTCGACTAACGGTCTAAGCGAGCCTTACGCTGCCTGATCGAAGTCCTCGTCCGACATTACCGGACCCGAGTCCTGACCCTTGGCAGAGACGTCACGATCGACGAACTCGATGATCGCCATCGGCGACGCATCCGACGCACGAATGCCGGCCTTGATGACGCGGGTGTAACCGCCGTTGCGATCGGCGTAGCGCGGCGCCAGCACCTCGAACAGCTTCACCAGCTGCGCATCGTCAAGCAACCGAGCATGGGCAAGACGACGATTCGACAGACCGCCCTTCTTGCCCAGCGTGATCAGCTTCTCGATATACGGGCGAAGCTCCTTCGCCTTGGCGAGCGTGGTGGTGATCTGCTCGTGCTTGATCAGCGCGGCCGACATGTTGCGGAACAGCGCGGCGCGATGTGCCGAGGTACGCTGAAGCTTACGACCGCCTACACGGTGACGCATGGTATGTCCTTCTCTCGTTCGTCAGGGGGCCGTTTCACGGAACCCCGGGACAGGTGGGACGCCAGGGCCACCCAATGTACGTCACCCCGGCGCAAAGCCGGAGCCCCTGAAGCTTTCTGGCCATCGGTCCGGATCGGCATTGTCGACCCGCCGACCAGGCCGGCCTGTCTCCGGCGCAGCCACGCTGCGCCGGTGCAGGCTCAGCCCATGATTTCCTGCTCGAGCTTCTTGGCCATCTCTTCGATGTTCTCAGGCGGCCAGCCCGGGATTTCCATGCCGAGACGCAGGCCCATCGACGACAACACTTCCTTGATCTCGTTCAAGGACTTGCGGCCGAAGTTCGGCGTGCGAAGCATTTCCGCCTCCGTCTTGCCGACGAGATCACCGATATAGATGATATTATCGTTCTTGAGGCAGTTCGCCGAACGTACCGAAAGCTCCAGTTCGTCGACCTTCTTGAGCAGGTAACGATTGATCTGCTGCGTGTCGCTCGCCGGCTCAGCACCCGCGGCAGGAGCTGCCACACCGACCGGCGCAGCGCGCGTGACGGCCGAGTCGTCGAAGTGGACGAAGAGCGCCAGCTGATCCTGGAGGATGCGGCCAGCATAGCCCAACGCGTCTTCCGGCGTTACCGTGCCATCGGTTTCGAGGGTCAGCGTCAGCTTGTCGTAGTCGAGATCCTGGCCAACGCGGGTGGGATCGACCTTGTAGCTGACCTGGCGTACGGGCGAATACAGCGCATCGACCGGGATAAGGCCGATCGGCGCATCCGCCGGACGGTTCACCGTCGCCGGGACGTAGCCCTTGCCGGTGTCTGCGGTCAGTTCCATGTTGAACGTTGCGCCGTCATCGAGATGGCAGATGACGAGCTCAGGGTTCATCACCTCGATGTCGCCCGATACGGCGATGTCGCCGGCCTTCACTTCGGCCGGGCCAGTGGCCGACAGCTGCAGGCGCTTCGGGCCTTCGCCCTGCATCTTCAGCGCGATCTGCTTCACGTTCAGAACGATGTCGGTCACGTCCTCGCGCACGCCGGCGAGGCTCGAGAATTCATGCAGCACGTTTTCGATCTTGATCGACGTCACGGCTGCGCCCTGGAGGCTCGACAGCAGCACACGACGCAGCGCGTTGCCAAGCGTCAAGCCAAAGCCACGCTCCAGCGGCTCGGCAACGAATGTCGCCTTCCGTTTGCCATCACCGCCCTTTTTCTCGAGCGCGTTGGGCTTTTTAAGTTCCTGCCAGTTCTTTGCGTTGACGGACAAGGCTCGTGTCCCCTGATGTTGGGCCAGTCGTGGGGCGCGACCGGCCGAGAAATAAAAGGGCGCCCCGACTCGTCAGCCGGGGGCCAGAAGTCATCAGACGCGGCGGCGCTTCGACGGACGCACACCATTGTGCGGGATCGAGGTCACGTCGCGGATCGAGGTGATCTGAAAGCCAACCGCCTGCAGCGCGCGAAGCGCCGACTCGCGGCCCGAACCCGGGCCCTTCACCTCAACCTCAAGGGTGCGAACGCCATGCTCGGCGGCCTTCTTGCCAGCATCTTCTGCGGCAACCTGGGCTGCGTAAGGGGTCGACTTACGCGAACCCTTGAAGCCCATCATGCCAGCCGACGACCAGCTGATGGCGTTGCCCTGCGCGTCGGTGATGGTGATCATGGTGTTGTTGAAGCTGGCGTTGACGTGCGCCACGCCGGCCGTGATGTTCTTGCGTTCGCGACGGCGAATACGCTGTGGTGCCTGTGCCATTCGGTAATCCTGACCTTTGTTTCAAGCGGAGGTCGGGAGGCTAGCTGCCTGCAACCGACCCTCGACCGAAGAAGAAGCGAAAAGCTTACTTCTTCTTGCCTGCGATCGGCTTCGCCTTGCCCTTACGGGTGCGCGCATTGGTGTGCGTACGCTGACCGCGGACCGGCAGGCCCTTGCGGTGACGCAGACCACGATAGCAGGCGAGGTCCATCAGGCGCTTGATGTTCATCGCGGTTTCGCGACGCAGGTCGCCTTCCACGGTGTAGCCGGCGTCGATCGCTTCACGGATCTGCAGGACTTCCTGATCGGTCAAGTCCTGAACGCGACGCTCTGGCGCGATGGAGAGCTTATCGGTGATTTCCTTGGCCTTAGCAGGGCCAATGCCGTGGATGTACTGCAGCGCGATAAGGACGCGCTTGTTGGTCGGGATGTTAACACCCGCGATACGTGCCATGAAACTTTTCTCCTCGTGCTCCACGAGGTGCGGCATGGTTCACGCACCCCATCTCCTCGCATGACTTCCACCACGCAGGAAAGCGGCAAGCGCGCCACGCGCTGCCGGTAACCGGATGGTCGAAGACGTCGCCCCTATCGATTCGTCTAAACCGTGTCAACAAGACTGACCGCGGGGCGGACGTTCGACGTCAGTCCGAACGCCGGAAAGACGCTTCGCCCATCTTTGCACGATCACCATGCCAACGCTGGTTAGAGGCGGCGCACGCCGGCTACCCGTCCGCAGAGATCAGACTCGCGGTTTAAACGTCAACGCCGGTCGAGGATCGCCTCGATCGTGCGGGTCACGTCAGCGATGTCCGCCATTCCGTCCACGCGCCGGACCAGCCCGCGCGCCTCGTAGATCGGCAGGATCGGCGCGGTCTTCGCGCGATACTCCGCCATGCGCGTGCGAACCGTGCCCTCATTGTCATCGGGGCGGCGCTTGAACTCATGGGAGCCGCATACATCACAGGTGTCCGCCACCTGCGGCTGCTTGAACCGATCGTGATAACCCGCGCCGCAATTCGTGCAGGTAAACCGGCCAACAATACGCTCCACCAGGGCGTCTTCGTCGACCGACAACTCGATCACATGGTCAAGGGTGCGTGAGCGCTCCTGAAGCAAGAGATCGAGCGCCTGCGCCTGCGCCTCGGTTCGCGGATAACCGTCGAAGATCGCGCCCTGCCCATCGACCAGGCGATCAAGGTTCTCGCCAATCAGAGCCGAGACGATCGCGTCAGACACGAGTTCGCCCGCGTCCATCACCGCCTTCGCTTGAAGGCCGACCGGAGTTCCGGCCTTCACGGCAGCGCGCAACATGTCACCCGTCGACAACTGCACCATGCCGCGCTCGGCCACGAGCCGCTCCGATTGCGTGCCCTTGCCAGCCCCCGGCGGCCCCAGAAGAATGATGTTCACGCGCAACGCCTCCCCTGTTTACTTTGCCGAAGCGCCTCAGCGCATCCGACCGCCCTTCAGCTTCGCCTTCTTGATCAGATCGCCATATTGGTGCGCCAACAGGTGGGACTGGATCTGAGTCACGGTATCCATCGTCACGTTAACGACGATGAGCAAGCTCGTGCCCCCGAGATAGAAGGGGATCGACAGCGCCGACACGAGATACTCCGGCAGCAGGCAGATCACCGCCAGATACGCGGCACCGATGACGGTGATCCGGGTCAGCACGTAATCGAAATACTGCTCCGTGTTCTTGCCCGGCCGAATGCCCGGGATGAACCCACCATAGCGCTTCAGATTTTCCGCCGTCTCCTCCGGGTTGAAAACAACCGCCGTGTAGAAGAACGAGAAGAAGATGATGCCGGCGCCGTAGAGCAGCATGTACAGCGGGCTGCCGTGCTGCAGATACTGGTTGAGCGTGATGATCGCATCACCCCACCAGCTGTCACCGGAGACCGCCGTGCCGGCGAACTGCGTGATCGTCAGCGGCAACAGCAGCAGCGACGAGGCAAAAATCGGGGGGATAACACCGGCGGTGTTGATCTTCAGCGGCAAATGGCTGCGATCGGCCTGAACGCCGCGCGCGGTCTGGCGCTTCGGGTACTGGATCAGGATGCGGCGCTGGGCGCGCTCCATGAAGCAGATGAAGAGCACAAGGCCGACCACCGCCAGGATTATCGCAATCACAACGGCCGGGCTCACCGATCCGGTACGGCCGCCTTCGAGAAGGTTCACCAGGGTCGTCGGCAAATGCGCAACGATTCCGGCCATGATGATGAGCGAAATACCGTTACCGATGCCGCGGCTGGTGATCTGCTCACCGATCCACATCAGGAACATCGTGCCACCGATCAGCGATACAACTGCAGCGACCCGGAAGAGCATGCCCGGCTCAACCACGGCACCGCCCGCCTCAAGACCGGTGGCGATAACATAACCCTGGATAGCCGTGAGCAGAACCGTGCCGTAGCGGGTGTACTGGTTGAGCTTCTTGCGCCCGCTCTCGCCTTCCTTCTTGATGGTGGCGAGCTGCGGCGACAGCGACGTCGCGAGCTGAACCACGATCGAGGCGGTGATGTACGGCATCACGCCCAGGGCGATCAGCGAGGCACGCTCGAGCGCGCCGCCCGAAAACGTATTGAAGAAATCCAGCACGCCGCCCTTGGTCTGCTGCGCGAGTGCGGCAAGACCTGTCGGGTCGATGCCCGGCAGCGGAACGTAGCTAAGCAGCCGGAAGACGATCAGCGCGCCGATCGTGAACCAAAGCCTCTTCTTGAGATCAGTGGCCTTCGCGAATTTCGCGAGGCTGATGTTTTGCGCCATCTGGTCGGCTGCGGATGCCATAATAGCCTTGGGCCTTGGTCTGAAACAGAAACGGCGGAGGAGGGCCTGATGACCCCGCCCCGCCGCCCATATAGTCGCGCTCGGAGGCTTGTCTAACCCACCGAACATTTTCCGCTCCGGCAAAGGCCGAAGCCGAACCGCGAGCGGCTGGCGCTTGCCCCCGGATCAACCGAGGGCAGCTGCGCTCACTTGCTTGCTGCGGCCTTCTTGGCGAGGCGCACTTCGCGAGTCTTGCCCTTCTTGGCAGCGGCCTTCTCGCCAGCTGGAACAACCTCGATTACCGAGACGGAGCCGCCCGCCTTCTCGATCGCTTCGCGCGCGCCAGCGGAAACGCCAGCAACGGTGAAGTTCAGCTTCGCCGTCAGTTCGCCCTTGCCGAGGACACGAACACCGTCCTTGCCGCCGCGCGCCAGCCCGGCCGCCTTGAGCGCCGCATGGTCGACGTCCGTCGCCGTCAGCTTGCCCGAGTCGACCGCCTTCTGGATCGCGATCAGGTTCACCTCGGCATAATCCTTGGCGAAGATGTTGTTGAAGCCACGCTTCGGCAGACGCATGTGAAGCGGCATCTGGCCGCCTTCGAAGCCCGCGATGGACACGCCCTCACGGCTCTTCTGACCCTTCTGGCCGCGACCACCGGTCTTGCCCTTGCCCGAGCCGATGCCGCGACCGACGCGGATCTTGCGATGACGGGCGCCTTCATTGTCCCGCAGTTCGTTCAGTTTCATGTGTGCACTCGCTTTCGCTGTTTTCGCGCTGGATAAAGGAAGGGGGGCCGATAGCCCCCCTCCCGCAATTTGTCACTAGTCAGGTAAGGACGATCAGTCCTGAACCTCGACCATGTGCTGCACCTTACGGATCATGCCGCGGATCTCAGGAGAATCCTGAAGCTCCGACACGCGGTGCATCTTGTTGAGGCCGAGACCGATCAGCGTTGCGCGCTGATCCTTGGTACGGCGGATCGGCGAACCGATCTGCTTGACCTTGATGGTTGCCATGTCCGCTTACTCCGTGACGGCCGCGGCTTCGGCAGCAGCCATCTGCGCATCCGCGCCATGGCCGCGACCGAGCAGGTCGGCGATCTTCTTGCCGCGCCGCTGCGCAACAGACTTCGGCGAAGTCTGCGTGCCCAGCGCCTCAAAGGTGGCGCGGATCATGTTGTACGGGTTGGACGTGCCGATCGACTTCGTCACCACGTCGGCAACGCCGAGCGATTCGAAGATGGCGCGCATCGGACCACCTGCGATGATGCCAGTGCCCTGCGGCGCCGAACGAACCGTCACGCGGCCGGCACCGAAGTGGCCGTTGCCGTCGTGGTGGAGCGTACGCCCTTCCTTCAGCGGAACGCGGACCATCGCCTTCTTGGCAGCAGCCGTTGCCTTGGAGATCGCCTCCGGCACTTCGCGTGCCTTGCCGTGACCAAAGCCAACCCGGCCCTTGCCATCGCCGACGACGACCAGCGCCGCGAAGCCGAAGCGCTTACCGCCCTTTACCGTCTTGGAGACGCGGTTGATGTGCACGAGCTTCTCGATCAGCTCTTCGCCACCCTCGTCACGGTTGCGGTCGTCACGACGGCCACGGCCGCCATCACGTCCACCACGACCGCCACGATCGCCGCCACCGCCACGACCACCACGGCCGCCACGGCCACGTGGAGCCTCAGCAGCACCGGCATTCGCCTCAGGGGCAGGCGCCGACTGGACCTCGGTGTTGTTCTCGTCAGCCATGTCTTAGAACTCCAGTCCGGCTTCACGCGCGGCTTCCGCCAGCGCCTTCACTCGGCCGTGAAAGAGGAAGCCGCCGCGATCGAACACGACCTGCGTGACGCCAGCAGCCTTGGCCGCCTCGGCGATGCGCTTGCCAACGGCAGAAGCAGCATCGACGTTCGACGTCGCAGCACCCTCGTGGCCCTGGAGCGTCGAGGCTGCAGCGACCGTGCGGCCCTGCGCGTCGTCGATCACCTGAGCATAGATGTGCTTGCCCGACCGGTGAACGGACAACCGCGGACGACCACCGCTGCGCGCACGAAGCGCCGTACGGTTGCGGCGACGCCGCTTTTCGAAAAGGGAAAGGCCCTTGGTCACTTCTTCTTTCCTTCCTTACGGAAGATGAACTCGCCGTCGTACTTGATGCCCTTGCCCTTGTACGGCTCGGGCTTGCGCCAGCGGCGGATCTCGGCGGCCAGCTGGCCAACCTTCTGCTTGTCGGCGCCCGAAATCTCGACCGTAGTCTGATCCGGGGTCTTCACCTCCAGGCCTTCGGGCACGTCGATGTCGACATCATGGCTGTAGCCAAGCTGGAGCTTGAGCTTGCGACCCTGCGCCGAAGCACGATAACCGACGCCGGTGATCAGCAGCTTCTTGGTGAAGCCATCGGTCACGCCCGTTACCAGGTTCTGCACCATGGTACGCTGCATGCCCCAGAAAGCGCGCGCCTGCTTGGAGTCGTTCGCCGGCTGCACCGAGATGCCACCGTCCTCGACCGTGTACTTGATCTCGTCGCGCAGCGCGAGGCCGAGGGTGCCCTTGGGCCCCTTCACCGTCATCTGCTTGCCTTCGATCGTGGCAGTCACACCGGCCGGAACCGGAACCGCCTTTTTACCGATGCGGCTCATCAGAACACCTCCGCCAGCACTTCGCCGCCGACGTTCTGCTCACGCGCTTCCGCATCGGAAAGCACGCCGCGTGGCGTCGAGACGATGGTGATGCCAAGGCCGTTCATCACGCGCGGCAGGTCTTGCGACCCGCTGTAGATGCGGCGGCCAGGCTTCGAGACGCGGGCGACATGCTTGATCGCCGGCTGGCCCTCGAAATACTTGAGCTCGATCCGGACGCCCTTCACGGGGCCCAGATCTTCCTCGCTATAACCACGGATGTAGCCTTCGCGCTGAAGCACGTCGAGCACACGGGTCCGCAGCTTGGAAGCCGGCGACACGACGCTGTCCTTGCGTGCGCGCTGGCCGTTGCGGATGCGGGTGAGCAGGTCACCCAGGGGATCGGTCACTGCCATCTTGGTGTCCTTACCAGCTCGACTTCGTCAGACCGGGGATCAGGCCCTTGTTGGCCAGATCGCGCAGCATCACGCGGGCAAGACGGAACTTGCGATAGTAAGCGCGCGGCCGGCCGGTGATCTCGCACCGATTGCGGACGCGGGTCGGGTTCGAATTGCGCGGAAGTTCGGCCATCTTGAGGCGCGCGATGAGACGCTCGGTCTCGTCGAGCGACGTGTCGTTCGCCGTAGCCTTCAGCTTCGCCCACTTCGGGGCATATTGCTTTACGAGCTTCTTGCGACGCTCGTTCTTGTTCACGGAACTCAGTTTCGCCATGGACTTAAGCTCTCTCGTTCAATTCGTTGCCAAGGGGCTCACGCCGCCTTCTTCTCTTCGTCTGCCTCATCCCGCGGGAACGGGAAGCCGAACAGACGCAGCAGCTCGCGCGCTTCGTCGTCGGTCTTGGCAGAAGTGGTGACGATCACGTCCATGCCACGCACCTTGTCGATGCGGTCATAGTTGATCTCCGGGAACACGATCTGTTCCTTCAGGCCGCAGGCGTAGTTGCCGCGTCCATCGAAGCTCTTCGGGTTCAGGCCGCGGAAGTCGCGGACGCGCGGGAGAGCGATCGTGATGAAGCGGTCGAGGAACTCGTACATGCGCTCGCGACGCAGCGTTACCTTCACGCCGATCGGCATGCCTTCACGCAGCTTGAACTGCGCGATCGACTTCTTCGCCTTGGTGATCACCGGCTTCTGGCCAGCGATCAGCTCCATTTCGGAGGCGGCCTGCTCGACGCGCTTCTTGTCCTGGGTCGCCTCACCGACGCCCATGTTGAGCACGATCTTCTCGATCCGCGGAATCTCGAGCGCGTTCTTGTAGCCGAACTTCTCGATCATCGCCTTTGCGATGGTCTCGTCGTACAGCTTGCGCAGGCGGGGCGTGTAGCCATCAGCCATCGATCTTCTCCCCGGTCTTGACCGCAACGCGGACCTTCTTGCCGTCCTGCGTCTCGAAACGGACGCGCGTCGGCTTGCCATCGGCGGTCACGTGCGCGACCTTCGAGATGTGCAGCGGCGCTTCGAAGCGATTGAGGCCGCCCTGCGGGTTCATCTGCGACGGCTTGGTGTGACGGGTCGCCACGTTCACGCCGGCGACGACAACCTTGCCGTCCTTCGGCATGGCGGCGGTCACGGTGCCCGTTTTGCCCTTGTCCTTGCCGGACAGAACGATGACCTGGTCACCCTTCTTGATCTTTGCGGCGGCCATTACAGCACCTCCGGCGCAAGGCTGATGATCTTCATGTGCTTCTTGCCACGAAGTTCACGCACCACCGGGCCAAAAATACGGGTGCCGATCGGCTCCTCGTTCTTGTTGACCAGCACGGCGGCGTTGCCGTCGAAACGGATGGTCGAACCGTCCGCACGGTGAATGTCCTTGGCGGTGCGCACGATGACCGCGCGATGCACGTCACCCTTCTTCACCTTGCCACGCGGCTGAGCTTCCTTGATCGACACGACAATGATGTCGCCGACGCTGGCCGTGCGGCGCTTGGAACCACCAAGCACCTTGATGCACTGAACCCGCTTCGCGCCGCTGTTGTCAGCGACGTCGAGATTGGACTGCATCTGGATCATTGATCCGCTTCCTTCTCGCTGATGGGGTGGATACCGACCCAGCCCCGCCTTAAAAAAATGACCCCGGCCGCGGTAAACCGCGCCCAGGGGGAGCGGCCCGGTAGCCGCTCCACAGACAAAAGGCAATGCCCCTCAGGGCCCTACCCTCATCTGCTCTCGATCGCCCTTGCCCCTCGACTGGTCTCCGGCATTACCCGGACCCTGGCCGATACTGACAAAAGCGCCCTGGTCTTCGACCCGGGCCTGCGGCTTACGCCGAGGCCGGCTCGTCGATCTCGACCCGCTCCGGCGTCGCATGGGTGTTCACCCGATCGACGACCTTCCAGGTCTTCAGCTTGGAGATCGGCGCGGTCTCTTCGATCCGCACGGTTTCGCCCTGCTTGTACTCGTTCGCCTCGTCATGGGCGTGATACTTCTTCGAGCGACGGATGATCTTGCCGTAGAGCGGGTGCTTCACCTTGCGCTCGACATTCACCACGATCGTCTTGTCGCCCTTGTCGGAAACGACCAGCCCGGTCAGCACGCGCTTTGGCATGTGCTTGGTCCTCTTACTTGCCGGCGGCAGCGGAACGCTGCGCCTGCAGGGTCTTGATGCGAGCGATGTCCTTGCGGACCTCGCGCACGCGGCTCGGCTTCTCGAGCTGGTTGGTCGCCGCCTGGAAGCGCAGGTTGAACTGCTCCCGCTTCAGGTTGCCCAGCTGTTCGGACAGTTGATCGTCCGACTGCCCGTTGAAATCGGTCTTGTTAGCCATCTCACTCGCCTCCGAGGTGCGACGTGTCGCCGAGGCGCGCCACGACCTTGGTCTTGATGGGGAGCTTCATTGCCGCGCGCTCAAACGCCTCGGCAGCGAGCGGCCCCGGAACACCGTCCAGCTCGAACAGAATGCGGCCCGGCTTTACCCGCGCTGCCCAGAATTCCGGCGAGCCCTTACCCGAGCCCATGCGGACTTCGGCCGGCTTGCCCGACACGGGCAGATCCGGGAACACGCGGATCCAGAGACGACCCTGACGCTTGATGTGACGCGTGATCGCGCGGCGAGCCGCCTCGATCTGACGCGCGGTGATGCGCTCCGGCTCCATCGCCTTCAGGCCATAGGACCCGAAGTTGAGCGCGGTGCCGCCCTTGGCGTCGCCGCTGATGCGGCCCTTGAACGCCTTGCGGAACTTGGTGCGCTTTGGTTGCAGCACTTCTTCTACTCCTTAGCGGCGGTCATCGCGCGCAGGGCGCACGCCGGAGGTCTGAGCCTCCATCATCAGGCGATCGGTCGCCGTCGGATCATGGCCGAGAATCTCGCCCTTGAAGATCCAGACCTTGACGCCGCACACGCCATAAGCGGTGTGGGCCTGAGCCTCGGCATAATCCATGTTCGCACGCAGAGTGTGCAGCGGAACACGGCCTTCGCGATAGCTTTCCGAACGCGCGATCTCGGCGCCGCCGAGACGGCCGCCGCAAGCGACGCGGATGCCATCGGCACCCAGACGCATCGCCGACTGCACCGCACGCTTCATGGCACGGCGGAACGCGATACGGCGCTCCAGCTGATCGGCAATGCCCTGCGCCACGAGCTTCGCATCGACTTCCGGCTTGCGGATTTCGACGATGTTCAGCGACACGTCCGAGCTGGTCATCGCGCCAAGCGCCTTGCGCAGCTTCTCGATGTCCGAGCCCTTCTTGCCGATGATCACGCCCGGGCGTGCGGCGAAGATCGAAATACGGCACAGCTTGGCCGGACGCTCGATCACCACCTTGGAGATCGCCGCCTGCGGCAGCGTCTTCATGATGTACTGGCGGATCTTGAGATCCTCCAGCAGCAGGCGACCATAGTCCGCGCCGTCGGCGTACCAGCGGCTGTCCCAGGTGCGGTTGATCTGCAGGCGCAGACCGATCGGGTTGCTCTTATGACCCATTAGGCTTCTTCCTGCTCGCGCACGACGATCCGCAGCCGCGAGAACGGCTTCAGGATGCGGGTGGACTTGCCGCGGCCGCGCGTTGCGAACCGCTTCATGGTGATCGACTTGCCGACCGACGCCTCGGCGACGACAAGCGCGTCAACATCGAGGTTGTGGTTGTTTTCGGCATTGGCGATCGCGGAGGCGAGAACCTTGCGCGCATCAACCGCCATGCCCTTCTTGGAGAAGGCCAGGATGTTCATCGCGTCGCCGGCCTTCTTGCCGCGGATCAGCGCCGCGACCAGGCCCAGCTTCTGCGCCGAGCCGCGGATCTGCGTGCCGACCGACAGCGCCGACTTGTCGTCGACCTTGCGGGGAGACTTAGGCTTGCTCATCAGCGCTTGCCCTTCTTGTCAGCGGCGTGACCCGGGAAGTAGCGCGTCGGCGCAAACTCACCCAGCTTCATGCCGACCATGTCTTCGTTCACCGACACCGGCACGAACTTGCGGCCGTTGTAGACGCTGAACGTCAGACCGACGAACTGCGGAAGGATCGTCGAACGACGCGACCAGGTCTTGATCGGACCTGCGCGGGTGCCCTGATCCTGCGCCACCTCTGCCTTCTTCAGCAGATGAAGGTCCACGAACGGACCCTTCCAGACGGAGCGAGCCATTACTTCTTCCTCGCGTGACGGCTGCGGATGATCATCTTGTCCGTCGCCTTGTTGTGGCGGGTGCGCGCACCCTTCGTCGGCTTGCCCCACGGGGTGACCGGGTGGCGGCCGCCCGAGGTGCGGCCTTCACCGCCGCCGTGCGGGTGGTCGACCGGGTTCTTCGCGACGCCACGGGTAAGCGGACGCTTGCCCATCCAGCGGCTGCGACCCGCCTTGCCGAAGTTCTGGTTCTGGTTGTCCGGGTTCGACACCGCGCCAACCGTGGCCATGCACTCGCTGCGGATGTAGCGCTGCTCGCCCGAGTTCAGGCGAACGATCACCAGTCCGCGATCACGGCCGACGACCTGCACATACGTGCCGGCCGAACGCGCGATCTGACCGCCCTTGCCCGGCTTCATCTCCACGTTGTGGACGATGGTGCCGACCGGCACCTGGCCCAGCTCCATGGCGTTGCCCGGCTTCACGTCGGTCTTCTTGGCGGCGACGATCTTGTCACCAACACCAAGGCGCTGCGGCGCAATGATGTACGCCTGCTCGCCATCGGCATAGCTGACCAGCGCGATGAACGCCGTGCGGTTCGGATCATATTCGATCCGCTCCACGGTCGCTTCGGCGTCCCACTTGCGACGCTTGAAGTCGATGTAGCGATACTTCTGCTTGTGGCCGCCCGCGATGCCGCGGCTGGTCACATGGCCCTTGTTGTTGCGGCCACCCGACTTGCGCTTGCCCTCGGTCAGCGCCTTGACGGGCGCGCCCTTGTGCAGGCCGGAGCGGTCGATGAGGACCAGCCCGCGCATCGCGGGGCTGGTCGGATTATAATGCTTGAGTGCCATCTTACTTGGCCCCCTCGGTGACGTCGATCGACTGCCCTTCCTTGAGCGTGACGATCGCCTTCTTCATGTCCGACCGGAAATAGGGCTTGCCCTTCCAGCGCTTCGTCTTGCCCTTCTGAACGATGGTGTTCACGCCGACGACGTTGACGTCGAAGATCGCTTCCACCGCCGCCTTGATCTCCGGCTTGGAGGCGCCCGGCGCCACCTTGAACACCACGGCGTTCTGCTCGGAGAGAAGGGTCGACTTCTCGGTGATGTGCGGCGCGACGATCACGTCATAGTGACGGTTGTCGATCGCCTTCTGCTGCTGCTTAGCCATTGAAGCGCGCCTCCAGCTTCTCGACCGCAGCGCGGGTCAGCACCAGCGTATCGGCCTTGATGATGTCATAGACGTTCGCGCCAACCGCCGGGAGCATGTCCACGCCCGGCAGGTTGTAGCCGGCGCGGAAGCCCTCGGCCGTGTCGCCGTCGATCACAAGCGTACGCTTGCCGACGTTCAGCGTCGCGAAGTGACCCTTGAGCTCCTTGGTCTTCTGGACCTCGAAGCCATCAAGAACGATCAGCGAGCCGGCCTTTGCATGGCTCGACAGAGCCATCTTGAGACCAAGCGCACGAACCTTCTTGTTCAGGCCCGGATTGAAGTCACGAACGCGGGCGCCGTGTGCCTTACCACCGCCAACGAAGATGGGAGCGCGGCGATCGCCGTGACGCGCCACACCGCCGCCCTTCTGGCGACCGAGCTTCTTGCCCGAGCGGGCGACGTCCGAACGCTCGCGCGTGCCACGGGCAGTGCCGCGACGCTTCTCGAGCTGCCAGGTAACGACGCGGTGCAGGATGTCGGCGCGCGGCTCGAGGCCGAAGACCTCGTCCGACAGCTCGACGTCCGACGCTTCATTCCCGGCGAAGGAGGAAACCTTGACCTTCACGTTCAGCCCTCCTGGCCGTCGGTCGCTTCGGTTGCCGGAGCAGCCGCTGCGTTGTTGCTATTGGCAGCCTTCAGGCCGGCCGGACGCGGAGCGTCGGCATGCGGCTTCAGCTTCACGGCGTCCTTGACGAACAGCCAGCCGCCCTTCGAGCCAGGGACCGAGCCCTTGACGAAGATGAGGCCGCGCTCGACGTCGGTGCCGACGATCTCGAGGTTCTGCTGGGTGCGGTTCTTGTCGCCCATGTGACCGGCCATCTTCTTGTTCTTGAAGACGCGGCCCGGATCTTGGCGGTTACCGGTCGAACCGTGCGAACGGTGCGAAACCGAGACGCCGTGCGTCGCGCGCAGACCGCCGAAGTTCCAGCGCTTCATGGCGCCGGCGAAACCCTTACCCTGGGTACGACCCTGGATATCGACGAACTGGCCAGCCACGAAGTGATCGGCCGAGATTTCCGCACCAACGTCGAGGAGATTGTCCTCGCTGACGCGGAATTCATGGACGACCGCCTTGGGCTCGACTTCGGCCTTGCCGAAGTGGCCGCGCTGCGGCTTGGCAACATTCTTTGCCTTGGCGACGCCTGCACCAAGCTGGACGGCGGTGTAGCCGTCACGATCTGTTTCGCGGCGAGAGACGACCTGAAGCCCTTCCAGCTGCAGGACGGTGACCGGCACGTGGCGGCCATCATCCTGGAACAGGCGGGTCATGCCCATCTTCTTCGCGATCACGCCGGTACGCATGATCCGTAGCTCCTCAACAGAGGCACCCTGAGGCCCATCCCCAAGGTGCTTGTGACCGGCCCTGAAAGGACCGATCAGTTTCGGGCACCCATCAAAGTACTACTTTGACGGGAACCCATCAGCCCGGAATATGCGAAGCGCGCCCCCGTCCCGGGCTGGTTGCCTCTCGAAAGAAGCAGACGGGAGACGCTGTCCCAGCCACCGGAGTGGCTGGCGGTATCTCTTGCTTGTCAGGGGCCCCTTGGGCGTCCCAACCGTTTCCTCACCACGGAAAACGACAAACCCGCGGGACTCACGTCAACCGCGGGATGCAGGCCATTACGCCAGCTTGATCTCGACGTCAACGCCCGCGGCGAGATCGAGCTTCATCAGCGCGTCAACGGTCTGCGGGGTTGGCTGCACGATGTCGAGCATGCGCTTGTAGGTGCGGACCTCGAACTGCTCGCGGCTCTTCTTGTCGACGTGCGGGCCACGGTTGACCGTGAACTTCTCGATACGCGTCGGAAGCGGGATCGGACCGCGAATGAGGGCACCGGTACGTCGGGCGGTCTCGGCGATGTCGCCGGTCGCCTGGTCGAGCACACGATGATCGAACGCCTTCAGGCGAATGCGGATGTTGCTGTCCATAATCCCTACCGATGCGAAAGAGCGGGCCACGTGAACGTGGCTCTTGCTGTTTGTGAATCTGTCGAAGGCGCGGCCAATAGCCATGCCTTCATAAAAAGGCAACCGCCCGGCACACCGAATGGCGCGCCGGGCGGCAGCTTTGCGGCGAACCGCAGATCTTAGGGAAAGATCTTACTTGGAGATCGCGCTGACGACGCCCGCGCCGACGGTACGACCACCCTCGCGGATCGTGAAGCGCTGGCCCACGTCCATAGCGATCGGTGCGATCAGCTTGATGCCCAGAGCGACGTTGTCGCCCGGCATCACCATCTCGGTGCCCTCAGGCAGCTCGACAGTGCCGGTCACGTCCGTGGTACGGAAGTAGAACTGCGGACGGTAGTTGGCGAAGAACGGCGTGTGACGGCCACCCTCTTCCTTCGACAGCACGTACACTTCCGACGAGAAGTCGGTGTGCGGCTTGATCGAGCCCGGCTTGCAGAGCACCTGGCCACGCTCGACTTCGTCGCGTGCAACACCACGGATCAGTGCGCCGACGTTGTCGCCAGCCTGGCCCTGGTCGAGCAGCTTGCGGAACATTTCGACGCCCGTGACGGTGGTCTTGCGGACTTCCGGGTGGATGCCGACGATCTCGACTTCCTCACCCACCTTCACGATACCGGTCTCGACACGGCCGGTGACAACCGTACCACGACCCGAGATCGAGAACACGTCTTCGATCGGCATCATGAACGGCTTGTCGAGCGGACGCTCGGGCTGCGGGATGTAATCGTCAACGGCCTGCATCAGCTCCATGACGGCGTCGGTGCCCAGCTTCTGGTCCGAACCCGACAGTGCGCAGGTCGCCGAACCCTTGATGACGGGGATGTCATCGCCCGGGAAGTCGTACGACGAGAGCAGCTCGCGGATTTCCAGCTCGACGAGCTCGAGGATTTCCTCGTCGTCGACCAGGTCGACCTTGTTCATGAACACGACCATCGCCGGCACGCCGACCTGACGGGCGAGCAGGATGTGCTCGCGGGTCTGCGGCATCGGGCCGTCGGTTGCGGACACGACGAGGATCGCGCCGTCCATCTGCGCCGCGCCGGTGATCATGTTCTTCACATAGTCAGCGTGGCCGGGGCAATCGACGTGCGCGTAGTGACGGTTGGCCGTCTCATACTCGACGTGTGCGGTCGAGATGGTGATGCCGCGCTCGCGCTCTTCCGGCGCCTTGTCGATGTTCGCGAAGTCAACCGCTGCGTTGCCAGCGACGTTCTCAGCGAGAACCTTGGTGATCGCTGCGGTCAGCGAGGTCTTGCCATGGTCGACGTGACCGATGGTGCCGATGTTCAGGTGCGGCTTGGTCCGCTCAAACTTAGCCTTAGCCATTGTTGTCCTACCTTCTGGATTTCCACTTGAGCCGCACGAGGACTCGCCGTGAAGGCGGCCCCATAACGGCTGAATTGCGGTTTCGCAAACCCTCTCCGCCACCTGACCATGTCAGATGGCGGAGAAACGGGTCAGGCCATCTTGGCCTTCACTTCGTCAGCAACGTTCTGCGGCACTTCGTCATAGTGCGAGAACTGCATCGAGTAGCTGGCGCGGCCCTGCGTGAACGAGCGCAGCGAGTTCACGTAGCCGAACATGTTCGCCAGCGGCACCATCGCGGTCACCGCCTGCGCGTTGCCGCGCGTGTCGGTGCCCTGGATCTGGCCACGACGCGAGTTCATGTCGCCGATGACGTCGCCGAGGTAATCCTCGGGCGTCACCACCTCGACCTTCATCACCGGCTCGAGCAGCGTGATGCCGGCCTTCTGAGCCGCTTCACGCATAGCGCCGCGTGCCGTGATTTCGAACGCCAGCGCCGACGAGTCGACGTCGTGGTACGCGCCGTCATACAGAACGATGTCGAAATCGATGATCGGGAAGCCAACCAGCGAGCCGGTCGCAGCCGTCTCACGGAAGCCCTTTTCAATCGCCGGGATGTACTCGCGCGGGATGTTGCCGCCCTTGATCTCATCCTTGAAGACGATGCCAGCACCGCGCTCGCCCGGCGTCAACTTCACCTTGACGCGGCCGAACTGGCCAGTGCCGCCCGACTGCTTCTTGTGGGTGTAGTCGATATCGACCGGCTTCTTCAGATACTCGCGATAGGCCACCTGCGGCGCACCGACGTTCGCCTCGACCTTGAACTCACGCTTCATGCGATCGACGAGGATCTCGAGGTGAAGCTCGCCCATCCCCTTGATGATCGTCTGGCCCGATTCGTGATCGGTCGACACGCGGAACGAAGGATCCTCGGCCGCAAGGCGATTAAGCGCGATGCCCATCTTTTCCTGGTCGGCCTTGGTCTTCGGCTCCACCGACAGCTCGATCACGGGCTCGGGGAATTCCATGCGCTCCAGAATGATCGGGTGCGCCGGATCGCAAAGCGTGTCGCCGGTCGTGGTCTCCTTGAGGCCCGCGATCGCGACGATGTCGCCAGCGCGTGCTTCTTCGATGTCCTCACGCGAGTTCGCGTGCATCAGGAGCATACGGCCGATCTTTTCCTTCTTGTCCTTCACCGAGTTCAGGTAACCGCCCTTGGTGAGGACGCCCGAGTAGATGCGGGCAAAGGTAAGCGAGCCGACGAACGGGTCGTTCATGATCTTGAACGCCAGCGCCGAGAACGGTGCTTCGTCCGAGGACGGGCGCTCATCCGGCGTTTCGCCGTCGAGCTTCACGCCCTTGATCGCAGGAACGTCGAGCGGGCTCGGCAGATAGTCGACCACGGCGTCGAGCAGGGGCTGCACGCCCTTGTTCTTGAACGCGGAGCCGCACACCACCGGCACGAACGCCATGTTCAGCGTGCCCTTACGGATCAGCTTCTTGAGGTCGGCCGTCGACGGCTCGTTGCCCTCGAGATAGGCCTCCATCAGGTCGTCGTCTTGCTCGACGGCCATCTCGATGAGGTCGCTGCGATACTTCGCCGCCTTCTCCGCGAGGTCGTCGGGGATCGGCTGATACTCGAACTTCGCGCCCAGCGACTCTTCAAGCCAGATGATCGCACGGTTCTCGACCAGGTCGACGAGACCCTTGAAGCCGCCTTCCATGCCGATCGGCAAATACAGCACGGCCGGCTTCGCGCCCAGGCGATCGATGATCGACTGCACGCAGAAGTAGAAATCGGCACCGGTACGGTCGAGCTTGTTGACGAAGCACATCCGCGGCACGCCGTACTTGTCGGCCTGGCGCCACACCGTCTCCGACTGCGGCTCAACGCCGGCAACGCCGTCGAAGCACGCAACCGCGCCGTCGAGCACGCGCAGCGAACGCTCGACTTCGATCGTGAAGTCGACGTGGCCCGGCGTGTCGATGATGTTGATCAGATGCTCAGGGCCATTGCCCTCTTCGGCCTTCCACTTGCAGGTCGTGGCAGCCGACGTGATCGTGATGCCGCGCTCCTGCTCCTGCTCCATCCAATCCATCGTCGCGGTGCCTTCGTGCACTTCGCCGATCTTGTAGGACTTGCCGGTGTAATAAAGGATGCGCTCGGTCGTCGTCGTCTTGCCGGCATCGATGTGCGCCATGATGCCGATGTTGCGATAGAGTTCGAGCGGATGGCTGCGGGCCATGGTCGGGCTTTCCTTAGCGATGTGGGGAGCAGGCCCATGGCCGGCTCCCCACGATATAGTTCAGGTGCGTTGCGCTTCCAAGACGGAAGCCGCGGCCATTACCAGCGGTAGTGGCTGAAGGCGCGGTTCGCTTCGGCCATGCGGTGCGTGTCTTCGCGCTTCTTCACCGCGTTGCCGCGGTTGTTGGAAGCGTCAAGCAGCTCACCCGACAGACGCGCGTCCATCGTGTTCTCGCTGCGGCCGCGTGCCGCGGTGATCAGCCAGCGGATCGCCAGCGCCTGCGCGCGCTCCGGACGAACCTCAACCGGCACCTGGTACGTCGCACCACCGACGCGGCGCGAACGGACTTCGATGCCCGGCTTGATGTTGTTCAGCGCATCATGGAACACGCCGAGCGGGTCGCGCTTGGCGCGGGTCTCAACGGTGGTGAGCGCGGAATAGACGATGCCTTCCGCGACGGACTTCTTTCCGTCCATCATGACGGAATTCATGAACTTGGACAGAACCTCATCCCCGTAAACGGGATCAGGCAGGATTTCCCGCTTCTCGGGACGACGACGACGAGCCATCTGGTATCTTCCTTCTAAACTTCAGCCTGGTGATCGAGGTGCCAGTGATCCGGCCCATGCCGGCTGGCGCCGATCGGCTTACTTCGGACGCTTGGCGCCGTACTTGGAACGGGACTGACGACGGTCCTTCACGCCCTGCGTGTCGAGAACGCCGCGCAGCACGTGGTAGCGCACGCCCGGAAGGTCGCGCACACGGCCGCCGCGGATCAGCACCACCGAGTGCTCCTGCAGGTTGTGGCCTTCGCCCGGGATGTAGCTGATGACTTCGCGCTGGTTGGTCAGGCGAACCTTGGCCACCTTGCGCAATGCCGAGTTCGGCTTCTTCGGGGTCGTCGTGTAGACACGGGTGCAAACGCCGCGCTTCTGCGGGTTCTGCTCCATCGCAGGGACCTTGCTCTTGGCCTTCTGCGGTTCGCGGCCCTTGCGGACCAGCTGGTTGATCGTCGGCATTGAAGCCTTCACCTTTCGTATAGGTTACTTTGCTGGAGCCCTGACAGCACTTGGAATACGAAAAGGACCGTGGGGCGGCCGCATAAAGCCACCCGGGTCCTCTAAGCATCCAGCAATGTTCAAGCTTGCGCGCGACGGGTCAGACCCGGCACGAACGGGCGCGGCTATACGCATGGAGCCGCCCGCGGTCAATGCCGGCGCGGGCGGCAACCCTCCCCCGGCGCGATCGTCAGCGCACGGTTTCGAGCAACAGCTTCTCGAACCGCGCCGGATCTTCGACTTGCGGTGAATGGCCGAGCCCTTCCATGCGGATCAAGGCGCCGTTTGGCATCTTGCGCACGGCATCGGGCGCGAGCTGCGGAATGGCTTTCAGGAACTGCTGAAGCGACGCCGGCGCCTGGCCGCGCCCGAACGCGGTGCGATCCAGCGTGCCGACAATCACCGTCGTCGGCGGCTTGAGGCGGTATAATTCGTGAACCACCGGCTGGGTGCGAATCATCTCGCTCGTTTTCGCCTGGGCGAGCGCGACCGTGTCACGACCCGCGCCGCCATACATGCCCGCCTGCATCCAGACCCAGCGATCGTAGGCCGGCTTCCACGTACCGTGATAGTAGTTCGCCTGCTGGTACGCCTTGATCGACGCATAGCTGGTCTTCCGCTCGGCCGCCCAGAGTGCGTCAACGTCGACGTAAGGCACGCCCTCCTCCGAACGATCGACTAGGCCCAGCGGGTTGACCAGCACGAGTCGGTCCACCGCCTCCGGGAACATGATGGCGTAACGCATCGCCAGCATGCCCCCCATCGAGTGGCCAACCAATGTTGCCCGGCTCACCCCGCGCGAAACCAGCAGGCGGCGCGTGTTCTGCGACAGCATCGCAAAGCTGTATTGCGTGGCGCGCGGCTTGGACGATTTGCAGAAGCCGATCTGGTCAGGAACGATCACGCGGTAGCCGGAACGGCTCAGCGCGCGTGCACTGGACGCCCAGGTCGCGCCGCAGAAGTTCTTGCCGTGAAGCAAAACAACGGTGCGCCCGTTCGGACGCTCCGCGGCGATATCCATGAACGCCATGCTGGCCGGTTCGCCGACCACATCCACGGTCATGGTCTGCACCGGCCATGGATAAGTGAAGCGTTCTAGGTTCGGCCCAAGATTGTGCTCATCGTGGGCCGCGCCCATCAGCGCGGCCGCTGCCGTGAGCGCCCCGATCGCCTTTCCGCCCTGCATTGCCATCTTCCCCCCGGTTGAAGATGACCGCCGTTAACTTTGTTTCGTCCCCGACACCATCGCTGTTGTGCAGATAGCGCGCCACATCAGTTTACGCGGGTGCCGCCCTTGATGACGGCAGCCGGGCGTTCGAGAACCGTCACGTCGGCCAGTGGATCACCGGAAACGGCCACCATGTCACCAAAACGACCCACCGTGATCGCGCCGACATCCTTGCTGCGGCCAAGCGCATCCGCTGCCGTGACCGTGGCGGCGCGGATCGCCTGAAGCGGTGTCATCCCGTATTGGACCATGATCCGGAACTGCTTGGCCGCATCCTTGTGCGGCATCACGCCGGCGTCCGTCCCGAACACCATGTTCACGCCGGCGGCAGTGGCCTTGCGGAAATTGTCGCGCTGGATCTGCGCCACCTCGCGGTCCTTGCGCAGATTGTCTTCCAGAACGCCGTTCTTCGCGCCTTCGGCCTGGGTATAATCGGTATTGTAGATATCCATGGACAGGTAGGTGCCGCGCTCCTTGGCGAGGCGGATGCCCTCGTCGTCGATCAGGCTGGCGTGCTCGATCGTGTCGATGCCGGCGCGAATCGCCGCCTTGATCCCGGCCGCGCCATGCGCATGGGCGGCCGTCTTCAGGCCCCATTGATGCGCCTCATCGGCGATGCCCTTCAGCTCCGCTTCGGAGAGCTGCTGCTGACCAGGCTCGGTGTTGCGGCTGAAGACACCGCCGGTCGCGCAAACCTTGATCACCTCCGCGCCATATTTGCGCTGCTCGCGTACCCGGAAGCGAAGTTGATCGGGCGTATCGCCGACTGCCTTGCCATGCTGATCGAAGGAGGGCGGGAAGAAGGTGCTGTCGCAATGCCCGCCAGTCGCGCCCAGGGCATGCGCTGCGGGCACGATCCGGGGCCCGACCATCAGCCCTTCCTCGATCGCCTGCTTGTAGGCGACATCGTTGTAATTCTCCGACCCGACATTGCGCACGGTGGTGAAGCCGGCGCGCAGCATCGCTGCGGCATTGCCTACTCCCTGGGCGGCCCAGAAATTGTCGGTGAACTGAAGCCCGGTGTAGCCGCCATATAGCGGCGTGCTGTCAAGATGGACGTGCATGTCGATCAGCCCGGGCACGAGCGTCACGTCGCCGAGATCGAGCTGCGTCGCGCCGGCAGGCGCCGCCCCGCCGATGGCGGTGATCCGCCCATCCGTGACGGTGATGACCGGCCGCTCGACGATCCGTCCCTTGTCGACGTCAAGCATCCGAGCGGCCGTGATGACCACCGTTTCGGCGCCGGCGGGAACGGCCGTCAGAATGGCGGCAGCGGCAAGCAACATGGACTTCAAAGAACACCCCCCAAGGCAACCATGACGCGGTGCTGTTCACGCGCGACACTGGCCATGTCGATCAAGAACCCGACCCACATCGCCATCAGAAACGCGACGGAGACGAGATAGGCAAGAAAGCGCCATTGCACCTTCTTCGGTCCGATGTGGATAAAACTGTGGATAGATCGTGAAAAAACAAACAGCCAGGCGAGCGTCACCTGCACATAGTTCGCCTGACCCGTCAGGATCAGCAGCGGCACCAGCGCGAAATAGAGCACCGGCATCTCGAACAGATTGGCGAGATTGTTCGCCGGCATCTCGACCGGCAGGAAATAGCGACGCGCAGCCTCTCCGTCGGCGAAATCCGCCGGGCGCGGCGGGCTATGGCGCATGTGACGGATGCGCTGGACGAACAAGGTGAACCAGACCACGAAGACCAGAGCGACTAACGCGAAGGTCGGCCACAGTAGCTCAATCACTGCCATTCGCCCCTCCCCCTTGCACCAGGCAGCGCAGCATGGCGTGCTTTGCTGGCGGAGAAAAGCCTAAGCGGTCAAGCGACCGGACTACTTCAGGGGAACAATGACCTCGTCGGGATGCGCGACGTTCAACTCGCGGCGCACCAGCTCGTCCACCATGTCCGGATTGGCATGCCGGGGATCCAGCAGCGCTACGCGGTTGCGGAGCAGCTCGCGCTTCTGATCAAGCGCGGCGTAATGAAGCTCTCGCTTGGCGACCAGACGCTTATAGTCGCCATAGGCCAGAAGCCCGTTGGCACCGAGCACCGCATAGCCGCCGAAGAACGCCATCACGAGCAGCGCAGCCGCTGGCCACGCAGCGCGCTTCAGGACAGCGGAAAGTGACGAAGGCTTACGGCGGCTCACCGGCTGATTTTCGCCGAAAGCCTTCGTCAATTCAAGCGGTTTCACCGCGAACGAAGCACATCCCGGCCAGCATAAGCGGCAACCGTGCCAAGCTCTTCCTCGATGCGGATCAGCTGATTGTACTTGGCGAGCCGGTCGGAGCGCGCCAGGCTGCCCGTCTTGATCTGCCCGCAATTGGTGGCGACGGCGAGGTCGGCGATGGTCGAATCCTCCGTCTCGCCCGAGCGATGGCTCATCACCGCAGTGTAGCCAGCCCGCTCGGCCACCCGGATCGCTTCCAGCGTTTCGCTAAGCGTGCCGATCTGGTTGACCTTCACGAGCAAGGAGTTGGCGAGCCCGCGGGAAATCCCGTCGCGCAAGCGCGCCGGATTGGTGACGAACAGATCGTCGCCGACAAGCTGCACCTTGCTGCCCACGGCATCCGTCAGCGCCTTCCAACCTTCGAAATCGTCTTCGGCCATGCCGTCTTCGATCGAAAGGATCGGATAGCGCGCGACGAGATCGGCGAGGTAATCGGCCATGGCCCCGGGCTCCAGGGTCAATCCCTCGCCCGAGATGACGTACTTGCCATCCTTGAAAAATTCCGTGGCCGCGCAATCGAGCGCCAGCATCACGTCGTCACCCGGCGTATAGCCCGCCTTTTCGATCGACTGCATGATGAAGTCGAGCGCGTCCGTCGTGCTGGCGAGGTTCGGCGCAAAGCCACCCTCGTCGCCGACTGCCGTCGCCAGGCCCTTTTCATGCAGGCCCTTTTTCAGCGTGTGGAAGATTTCCGATCCGCAGCGAACTGCCTCCAGGATGCTGTCCGCACCCACTGGCATGATCATGAATTCCTGGAAATCGATCGGGTTGTCAGCGTGTTCGCCGCCATTGATGATATTCATCATGGGGACCGGAAGCACATGTGCGCCCACCCCGCCGACATAGCGATAGAGCGGCAGCCCACGCGAATCCGCCGCAGCCTTTGCCACGGCAAGACTGACGCCCAGGATGGCATTGGCGCCCAGCCGGCCCTTGTTCTCGGTGCCGTCCAGCTCGATGAGCGCAGCATCGATCTCGATCTGGTCCTCGGCTTCCAGGCCGCGGATGGTATCGGCGATTTCACCGTTCACCGCCTCAACGGCGTTGTCCACGCCCTTGCCTAGCCAGCGGCTCTTGTCGCCATCGCGCTTCTCGACCGCTTCGTGGGCGCCTGTCGACGCGCCCGACGGCACGGCGGCGCGACCAAAGCTGCCATCCTCAAGGAACACGTCAACTTCCACCGTGGGATTGCCCCGGCTGTCGATGATCTGGCGGCCTTGCAGGTCGATGATTGCGGTCACGTAACGATCCTTCTACGATGGCGAGGACGGGTTCGCCCTGCCCGATAACGAGCCCTGAACGCCGCGGCAATTCAGGATGGAACCTCGGTGCGCGCCTCGGGGTTCTCCGATCGATCAAGGAAGGATTCCCCAATGGCTGACGAAAACAACAAGCCGACAAACGATCAAGACGTCGCGCCGGTGATCGCTGATCCCTTCGCGGCGACGGACGCCCTTCAGCCGAGCGACCCGCTGAAGGGCATGGACAGCGATGCTGGCGATCCGCTGGCGAGCCCGACAACGGCAGACGCCCCCAAAGGCGGCGCAAACGCGCAGAAGGGTAAGGCTGACGACGAGCAGCAAGGGAACAAGGACAGCGGCGCTTCGGCATCCCCGCGCCAGGCGATCAGCGACGGTATCGTGAAGCTGAAGGGCGAGGCCGGAGATCGCGCCCGCACTTTCGCCGATCAGGGCAAGGCCAAGGCCACCGGCGCGCTCGACCAGATCGTGGCGATGCTGAATGACGCCGCCGGCCAGGTCGACGAGAAGCTCGGCGAGCAATATGGCCAATATGCCCGCAATGCCGCCGAGCAAGTGCAGGGCTTTTCCTCCTCGCTGAACGATCGCAGCGTCGAGGATCTGCTCGACGATGCCCGCGATCTCGTTCGCAAGAGCCCCACCGCAGCGCTCGGCATCGCCGCAGCGATCGGCTTTGCAGCGGCGCGCCTTGTATCTGCCGGACTTGATAACCGCGACGAGGCGTAACCCCGATGTTGCTGGAAAGAGCCGGCGCGGAAGAGGCCGGCATTGGCCAGCTTGTCTCGCAGCTTGCCGGTGACGCGCGAGAGGCGGCGCAAGCTGAGATCGCGCTGGTCAAGGCGCGCGCTGCCTTTGCCGCCACCCGTTACAAGTGGGCGGCGGTGTATTTCGGCGCCGCCGGAGTGCTTGCCTTGGCCGCGTTGATCGCGTTGCTCGTCGGCCTGATCATGACGCTTGCCACGCTGATCGGGCCTGGCTGGGCCACGCTGGCAGTCGTGGTTGGCGTTCTGGTGATCGCCGGAATTCTCGGCCTCATGGGCAAGGCGCAGCTGACCAGAAAGGCCGCATCTTGAGCACGGACCCACAGGCAGCAACCGTCACGCTGGCGGAGGAGCGCGCCGCTGCTGCTCGACAGAAGTTGAGCAACAGCGTCGCCACGTTGCAAGCGCGCCTGGATCCGCGCGTTGTAGCCCGCGACGCGGTCGAGAACCTTCAGGAAAGCGGAGAGCGGGCGCTGCGAACTGGGGTGCAGCGCGCGCGCGCTCATCCGGACCGTATCGTTTGGGCAGTGGCGCTGACAATCGCCTGGCTCACCCGCCGAAGGATCGCCACCGCCCTTTCCCGCAAGCGCTCGCGTGATGCCGAAACCGCCGCGCAGCTAGCGCGTTCTATCCCTGGTGACTGGCCTGAGCGGCCGAGAGGATAAACAAATGACTGACGCCCGTAACGAGACCGCGAACAAAACCGACGGCAACGATCAGCACGAAACGCTGCGTGATCGCGCAAGCCATGCCTACGAGAACGCCGTCGCCCGTGCTGGTGAAACGGCGGGCACGTCGCGGGAAGCGGTGCGTGACGCAGCCCACCAGGCTGGTGACTTCGTCGAAAGCAATCCGCTTGGCGTCCTTGCCGGCGGCCTGGCCCTAGGTGCACTTGTCGGCGCGCTGGTCCCGCGCGGCGAGCGCGAGAAGCAGCTGCTGGCGCCCGCCGGCAAGAAGATCGGCCTTGCTGCCGTTGCTGCCCTCGCAGCAGCCAAGGAAGCCGGGCGCGGTGAGCTCGAAGAGCTGGGGCTGACCAAGGATGGCGCCCGCGAACAAGCGAAGTCGCTGCTTCAGGGCGTGGCAAATGCCGCAACCCACGCCGGCACCGCTGCCGCAGAGGCCGGCCGCGAACAGATCAAAACGACGCATTGATGGGTTCAAACCCGGACGCCTAGACGATAAAGGAGCCGCTATGAGCAAGCTTCACCTCGTCTTTGGCGGCCGGGTCTCCGACCCCCGCACCCTGGATTTCGCCGATCTGAAATCGATCGATATCGTCGGTGTCTTCCCCGACTTCGCTTCGGCCGAAAAGGCATGGCGCGCTGCCGCTCAGCGCACCGTGGATGATGCCGAAATGAAATATGTCGTGGTGCACCTGCACCGCTTGCTCGAACCGGACCTGCTGAAGCCGGCCGGCGAGTAAGAACCGCCGTTCGCGACAGAGGTCGCGGGCGCGCTGATCAGACCACTTGACGGTCGATCCTGGCACTGGCCGGGATCGACTTTATGCCACTGACAATGTTAAGCGCCGTGGCGCCGCCGCAGCGGCGCCGTCCGGCTCAAATGAATTCGATCTTGGACACGACGTAGTACCGCTCGCCGGCCGGCACCGAGACCTCGACCTCATCATCAACGCTGCGGCCGATCAACGCACGGCCCATGGGCGAATTGTAGCTGATCCGACCCGATTTGGCGTCAGCCTCGGTCTGGCCGACGATCTGGTACTTCACAGGCTTGTCGTCTTCGTCGAGCAACGTGACGGTTGCGCCGAACACGATCTTGTCGCCCGACAGGTCACGCGGATCGATGATCTGTGCGCGCGACAGCTTGTCCTCGATATCGGCGATGCTCGCCTCGATCTGACCCTGGCGCTCCTTGGCGGCATGATATTCCGCATTCTCTGACAGATCGCCATGAGCGCGCGCTTCCTCGATCGCATCGACGATCTGTGGCCGCTCGATCTTCAGCCGTTTCAGCTCTGCATTCAGCCGTTCATAGCCTTCCTGCAGCATCGGCATCTTCTCGACGGTCGCCATTCGCGCCTAATCCTTCAACAAAGCCTTGAGCCCCGAGCGGCACCCTTTCGGCCGCTTCGCACGTTATCGTAAATTGTCGGGGATCAATTGTGCGGCCGTGAATAATAGGATTGAAGCGGCCGTACTTCAAGGTTCCCCGTTGCCGAGGTGATCGCCTTTGCCGCCTGAATGCTAGCTTGGGCGGTGGTGAAGTAGGGGATCTTCTGGTTGACGGCCGAAGCGCGGATCGGCTGCGAATCCTTCAGGCTCTGCCACCCCTCGGTCGTGTTGAAGATCAGCGCGATATCGCCGTCCTTGATCCGATCTACGATGTGCGGGCGCCCCTGCGCCACCTTGTTCACCAGTTCCACCGGGAGGCCGGCACGCTGCAGGTGATCGGCGGTGCCGCCCGTGGCAACAATGGTGAAGCCGGCCTCGACCAATTCGCGGATCGCGGGAACGATCGCCGACTTGTCGCTATCCTTTACACTGACGAACACCGCGCCGGCCTTGGGCAGCACATTGCCGGCGCCTAGCTGCGACTTGGCAAAGGCAGTCGTGAAATCGCGATCAATTCCCATGACTTCGCCAGTGGATTTCATTTCTGGTGAAAGCACCGGATCGATCCCGGGGAAGCGATTGAACGGGAACACCGCTTCCTTTACCGCGAAATAGTCGATGTTGCGATCGATCGTCGGCAGGTCCTTCAGCTTCTCGCCCGCCATCACGCGCGCGGCGATCTTGGCGATCGGCGATCCGATCGCCTTGGCGACGAAAGGCACCGTGCGGCTGGCACGCGGGTTGACCTCGATGAGGTAGACCTTCCCGTCCTTCACCGCGAATTGGATGTTCATGAGGCCGCGCACGCCGAGACCATGCGCCAGCGCCTCGGCCTGACGCTCGATCTCGGCGATGATCTCGGCAGGTAGCGAGTAAGGCGGGATTGAGCAGGCACTGTCCCCCGAGTGCACGCCGGCTTCCTCGATATGCTGCAGCACGCCGGCGACTACGACATCGTCGCCATCGCAGATCGCGTCCACGTCCACCTCGATCGCGTCACGCAGATACTGGTCGATCAGCACGGGCGCGTCGCCCGACACCTGAACCGCGGTCTGGATGTAATCCTCCAGCTGCTGCGGCCCGTCTACGATCTCCATTGCGCGCCCTCCGAGCACGAAGCTCGGGCGCATCAGCACGGGATAGCCGACGCGCTCGGCGACGTTCAGCGCCTCTTCGCGGCTGCGGGCGATGCCGTTGTTGGGCTGAAGCAGGCGCAGCTTGTCGACCAACGCCGCGAACTGCTCACGGTCCTCCGCAAGGTCGATCGCGGAGGGCGAAGTGCCGAGGATCGGGATGCCCGCCGCCTCGATCGCGCGCGCCAGGTTCAGCGGCGTCTGGCCGCCGAACTGCACGATGACGCCGACGAGCTCACCCTTCGACTGTTCGACGTGCAGGATCTCAAGCACGTCCTCGGCCGTCAGCGGCTCGAAATACAGGCGGTCCGACGTGTCATAGTCGGTCGACACCGTCTCCGGGTTGCAATTGACCATGATGGTCTCATAGCCGGCATCGGCCAGCGCGAAACAGGCGTGGCAGCAGCAGTAATCAAACTCGATGCCCTGCCCGATCCGGTTCGGCCCGCCGCCCAGGATCACGATCTTGCGGCGATCCGATGGCATCGCCTCATTCTCGGGCTCGCCAAAGGTCGGCGCTTCATAGGTCGAGTACATATACGGGGTCTTGGCGTCGAACTCGGCCGCGCAAGTGTCGATCCGCTTGAACACCGGACGCACGCCAAGCTTGTGGCGATGCTCGCGCACCTCCTGCTCGGTCACGCCGCCGGTCATCGCCTTCACGGCTTCGTGGATCAGGCCCGACCCTTGCGCGATGCCCCGGCGCATGCCGCGCAGGTTCGCCGACTGCAGCGCAAGCCAAGCGAGCCGCTTGTCGCTGAACCCCATCGCCTTCAGGCGGCGCATGCCAGCCGCGTCGATCGGCAGGCCGTTGCGGCACACTTCTTCCTCGGCGCGAACGATCTCCTCGATCCGCTCCAGGAACCAGGGGTCGTACTTGGCGATCGCATGCACCTCGGCGACGGTAAAGCCCTCCCGCAGTGCCTGGGCGGCAACCAGCAGGCGATCGGGCGAGGCAACGGCAAGCGCCGCCTCGATCTCGGCTCGGGGCGCGCCGACGAGTCGCTCGACGCGATCGAAGCCGCTGAGGCCGGTCTCGAGGCCACGCAGCGCCTTTTGCATCGATTCGTGAATATTACGCCCGATTGCCATGACTTCGCCGACGCTCTTCATTGCGGTCGACAGCACCGCCTCCGCGCCCTTGAACTTCTCAAAGGCAAAGCGCGGGATCTTGGTGACGACGTAATCGATCGTCGGCTCGAAGCTCGCCGGCGTCGCGCCGGTGATATCGTTCTCGATCTCGTCGAGCGTATAGCCGACCGCCAGCTTCGCCGCGACCTTGGCGATCGGAAAGCCAGTGGCCTTGGATGCGAGCGCCGAAGAGCGCGACACGCGCGGGTTCATCTCAATCACGATCAGACGGCCATCCTTCGGATTGACTGCGAACTGTACGTTCGAACCACCTGTTTCCACGCCGATTTCGCGCAGCACCGCAATGCTGGCGTTGCGCATGATCTGATATTCCTTGTCGGTCAGCGTCAGCGCCGGCGCGACGGTGATGGAATCGCCCGTGTGGACGCCCATCGGATCGATGTTCTCGATCGAGCAGATGATGATGCAATTGTCCGCACGGTCGCGGACCACCTCCATCTCATATTCCTTCCAACCGAGCAGCGATTCCTCGATGAGCACCTCGGTGGTCGGGGACGCGTCGAGGCCCTTGCGGACGATCTCGAGGAACTCCTCGCGGTTGTACGCGATGCCGCCGCCAGTGCCGCCAAGCGTGAACGATGGCCGGATGATCGCCGGGAGCCCGGTCTTCTCCAGCGCCTCCAGCGCCTCCGCTTCGTTATGCGCAACGGCCGAACGGGCGCTTTCCAGTCCGATCTTGTCCATCGCGTTGCGGAATTTCTGCCGATCCTCGGCCTTGTCGATCGCCTCGGCATCGGCGCCAATCATGGTAACGCCGTACTTCTCCAGCGTGCCATCATGGAAAAGCGCCAGCGCGGTGTTGAGCGCGGTCTGCCCGCCCATCGTCGGGAGCACCGCGTCGGGCCGCTCCTTCTCGATGATCTTGGCGACAATCTCCGGCGTGATCGGCTCGACGTACGTGGCGTCGGCGAGCTCGGGATCGGTCATGATCGTCGCCGGGTTCGAATTGACCAGGACGATGCGATAGCCCTCTTCCTTGAGCGCCTTGATCGCCTGCGTGCCCGAATAATCGAACTCGCACGCCTGACCGATGACGATCGGCCCGGCGCCGATGACGAGGATGGAGGAGATGTCGGTGCGCTTGGGCATATGTCTCTCTTGGTCCTACTCGGCGGCGCCCGCCTCGGCGCCGATTGGCGCGAGGCTGGCTCCCGAAATCTTCTTCACTTCAGCGGCGATGCAGGCGGCGGCCTTTTCGGCAGCCGACGCTGGCATGTCGCCCGGCAATTCCAGCGTCACGTCCGCCGCCGATGTTGCCTTCAGCCGCGCTTTCTCCACCCCGCATGTGTTCGGGATCGAGGAAAGCCGCGCCTGCAACTGGTGCTGGTTCGCCGGGGCGGCCTGCGAACAGGCGGTCAGGGCGAAAATCAGCACCGGGGCAGCAAGCCGGCCCGGCGTGATCACCGCAGCGAACCCACGAACCGTTCGAACAGGTAGAAGCTGTCCTGCGGCCCAGGGCTCGCCTCTGGGTGATACTGCACGCTGAACGCCGGCTTGTCGGTCAGCTCCAGCCCGGCGTTGCTGCCGTCGAACAGCGACACATGCGTCTCGCGGGCGTTCGCCGGCAGGCTGTCGCGCTCGACGGCGAAGCCGTGATTCATGCTGGTGATCTCGACCACCCCGTCGTCGAGGCGCTTCACCGGGTGATTGGCGCCGCGGTGGCCTTGGAACATCTTGGTCGTGCGCGCACCGACGGCGAGGCCGAGCAGCTGATGGCCAAGGCAGATGCCGAACAGCGGCTTGCCCGTTTCCAGCAGGCTCCGGATCACCGGCACCGCATATTCGCCGGTCGCGGCAGGGTCGCCCGGGCCGTTCGACAGGAAGATGCCGTCGGGGTTCAGCGCCATGATCGAGTCGAAATCCGCCTCTGCCGGCACCACCGACACCTTCGCGCCTGCCTGAACAAGATTGCGGAAGATGTTGTGCTTGCTGCCGTAATCGATCGCGACGACGTGCGGGCGATCCTCGCCCTCGACACCGTCATAGCCGAAGCCGAGTCGCCAAAGGCCACCGGCGCGATCGTCGCCCCACGTGCCGTGCGTCTCGCGGGTTACTGCCTTCGCGAGGTCCATGCCCTCTAGCCCCGGCCATTCGCGCGCCATGCTGAGCAGCAGGTCGAGATTGAACTTCCCTTCCGCCGAATGCGCAACAACGCCGTTGGGCGCGCCGCCCTCGCGGATGCGACGCGTGAGCGCGCGCGTGTCGATCCCGGCCAGGCCGATCCGGGTGTGGCGCTTCATCCAGCCCTGGAGGTTTTCGGCAGCGCGGAAGTTCGACGGCGCGGTTGGATCCTCGCGCACGATCATGCCGAGCGCATGCGGCTCATCCGCCTCAACGTCATCAGGGTTCGCGCCAACGTTGCCGATGTGCGGAAAGGTGAAGGTGATGATCTGACCGGCGAAGCTCGGGTCCGTCATGATCTCCTGATAGCCGGTCATCGCGGTGTGAAAGCACACCTCGCCGACCGCCTGCCCTTCCGCGCCGAATCCACGCCCCCACAGCACATCGCCCGTTGCCAGAACGAGGACGCCCGTGGCCCCATCGGGCTTAGGCGCGTGCGAGGGTATTGCGTCGGCCATGGTGGCGGGCACTCCTGGGATAAGCGGCGATGTACGTTAAGTGGGGCGCGCTAAACTCGCCCCTCGGCCGCGTCAATCTGATATGGGCCCACCCATCATGATTCGAGACGATATCAAGCAAGCCCAGATCGCCGCCATGAAGGCCGGCGACAAGGAATCCCGCGCCGCGATCAGCCTGATCCAGGCAGCGATCAAGAATCGCGACATCGAAGCCCGCACCCAGAGCAACGCGCCCGATGACGATGCGCTGGTGGTCGAAGTGCTGCAGAAGATGAAGAAGCAGCGCACCGAATCGATTCAGATGTTCCGCTCCGGCGGGCGCGAGGAGCTGGCCAAGGCGGAAGAGGCCGAGGTGGCGGTGATCGATCGTTTCCTGCCTAAGCAGCTGGACGAAGCGGAAACGGCCGCCGCGATCGAGGAGATCAAGGCCGATATCGGTGCTGTCGGCATGAAGGACATGGGCCGCGTCATGGCCGAGCTGAAGGCGCGCCACGGCAGCGTGCTCGACATGTCCAAGGCTAGCGGCCTGGTGAAGGCAGCGCTGGCATAACCGGAACGGCCCTCCTGCTTACAGGAGGGCCTTGGGAAGCGCATGTTTAACCGAGCACAACCATGTCGCTGACCCCCGCCTTCCTCGACGAGCTCCGCGCGCGCACGTCGCTGTCGGCGCTGATCGGCAAGACGACCAAGCTCACCAAGGCGGGGCGCGAGTACAAGGGCTGCTGCCCGTTCCATAACGAGAAAAGCCCGTCGTTCTACGTCAACGACGACAAGGGCTTTTACCATTGCTTCGGCTGCTCGGCGCATGGCGATGCGATCCGCTGGATGACCGACCAGCGTGGGCTGCCGTTCATGGATGCGGTGAAGGAACTGGCGCAGGCCGCCGGCATGGACGTGCCCGCGCCGGACAAGCGATCGGCCGAGCGTGCGGAAAAGGCGCAGTCGCTTCATGACGTGATGGCTGCGGCCGCGGAGTGGTTCCGCGCGCAGCTTGACGGCATCGAGGGAGCGGCGGCGCGCGCGCTGCTGGAGAAGCGCGGGATTTCCGATGCCACGAAGCGGGCGTTCGGCTTCGGCTTTGCGCCCGATGCACGCGGCAAGCTGCGCGCCGCGCTCAAGCACTTCGGCGATGCCATGCTGATCGAAGCCGGGCTGCTGATCAGCGTCGAAAACAAGGAGCCGTATGATCGCTTTCGTGAGCGTCTGATGATCCCGATTCGCGATCAGCGCGGGCGCGTGATCGCGTTCGGCGGCCGGATCATCGGCGATGGCGAGCCGAAGTATCTGAACTCGCCTGACACCCCGCTCTTCGACAAGGGGCGCACACTCTACAATCTCGATCGCGCGCTGCCCGCCGCCCGCAAGGCGGACCGGGTGTTCGTGGTCGAGGGCTATATGGATGCGATCGCGCTGGCGCAGGCTGGGATCGGCGAAGTGGTGGCCCCGCTCGGCACCGCGCTGACCGAGCATCAGCTGGAGCGCTTGTGGCGGATCGCGGACGTACCGACGCTCTGCTTCGATGGCGACAATGCGGGGCAGAAGGCGGCGATCCGGGCGGCGCATCGCGCGCTGCCGCTGCTCGCGCCGGCGCGCAGCCTCCGCTTCGTCACCTTGCCCGAGGGGCAGGACCCGGACGATCTCATCCGCGCCAAGGGTGCCGGCGCGTTCGAAGCCTGCGTGCGGGAATCAACGCATCTGGTTGACCGGCTCTGGACTCATGAAGTCGCCGCCCAGGCGCTGACCACGCCCGAGCAGCGTGCCGGCTTTCGGGCGCGCATGGCTGAGCTGGCGAAGACGATCGGCGATCCCGTGGTGCGATCGGAATATCAGGCGGAATTCCGCCGTCGCTACGACGAGCAATTCGGCAATCAGCGCCGCTCGTTCGATCGCGGACGTCCCTTTGAGCCGCGCCAACCGTTCACGCCGCGGCGTCCGGGGCAGAAATGGACGCCGCCCCCGCCACCCGTCACGGAAGATGCCAAGGCACTTCACGCGGTCGGCGGGATCGACCGCGTGCTCGCCAAGGCGGTTCTGGCCGGCCTGATCCGCCATCCGGTCGAGATCGCACGCCACATGGAGGTGCTGGGATCGCTGCGCATGGCCGACGGGGCGCTCGGGCGATTGTTCGAAGCGGTCGTCGATGTGGCGCTGGAGGATCAGGAGCTTGATAGCGCGCGCCTGGTCACCATATTGGGGAACAGTGGTTTCGAAGCGGTCGCTCGCGACCTGCTGAGAGCAGATAGAATGCCTTATTCCTTCACGCAGCCGACGGGGGATGTGACGCGCGCCAGGGAAGACCTTGACGAAGCGATCGCGATCCTTGTCGCCGGGCCTGAAGTGGATGCGGCACTGGCTGATGCAACGGTTGCCATGCAGACGCGCTTCACCGACGAAGCGTTTGAACGGCAGGTGGCGTTGCTGAGAGAGAAACAGGCGCTGGAGCTTCGGCTTGCAAATCTCGTTCAGTCGAACGAAGACGCCCGCGCTTTTGATTCCGAGGACGATTAATGGCGAAGGTGAACGGTAGCGGTGCAGATGAAGGCGCAGAAGTGGCCGATGCCCCGCTGATCGACCTCAACGATGCGGACATCAAGAAGCTGGTCGCCCGCGCCAAGAAGCGCGGGTACATCACCTATGATCAGCTGAATGCCGCGCTTCCTCAGGATCAGATGTCGAGCGATCAGCTCGAGGATGTGATGTCCGCGCTCAACGAAATGGGCGTCAACATCGTCGAGAACGAAGAAGCCGGCGAGGACGGCGACGAGCAGGAACAGGAGCAGCCGGAGGACGAGGTCGAGTCGGTCGACGGCGACCAGGGCACCGCGCCCGTCCTCGAAAAGAAGAAGGAAACGGTCGACCGCACCGATGATCCGGTGCGCATGTACCTGCGCGAGATGGGCGCCGTTGAGCTGCTCAGCCGCGAAGGCGAGATCGCGATCGCCAAGCGCATCGAGGCCGGCCGTGACACGATGATCATGGGCCTGTGCGAATCGCCGATCACCTTCAACGCGATCATTGATTGGTCGACCCAGCTCAACGAAGGCACGATGCAGCTGCGCGAGATCCTCGATCTCGATGCAATGCTCTCCAAGGGTCCGTCGGCCGAGCAGGTCGAGGGCGCCGAGGACGACAACGGCGAGATCAGCGAAAAGACCGCGGGCACCAGCTTCAAGGAAGAGGAAGAGCCCGAGGAAGCGTCGGCGGACGACGATGACGACATGACCGAGCGCCGCACGCCGCGGCCGTCGGACGACGAGGAAGAGGACAATACCCTCAGCCTCGCGCAGATGGAGGAAACGCTCAAACCCATGGCGCTTGAGAAGTTCGCCAACATCACGTCGATCTACAAGAAGTTTTCGAAGATGCAGCAGGGCCGGCTCGACGCCATGGGCGGCGGGACCGAGCTGACGGCGGCTGACGAGCGCAAGTACCACAAGCTGCGCGAGGAGCTGACGGCCGAGGTCGAAAGCGTCCAGTTTCACAACGCCAAGATCGAATATCTCGTTGACCAGCTGTATAGCTACAACCGGCGCTTGACCGCGCTGGGCGGGCAGATGCTGCGCCTCGCCGAGCGGCACAAGGTGAGCCGCAAGGACTTCCTCGACCGCTACATGGGCCACGAGCTCGACGACACGTTCCTGGCGACCGTGAACGGCCTCGACAAGAAGTGGACCGCGTTCGCGACCAACGAGGGTGCGGCAGTGGAGCGGATCCGCAGCGAGATCGCCGAGATCTCGCAGCAGACCGGCATGGCGCTCAGCGAATTCCGTCGCATCGTGAACATGGTGCAGAAGGGCGAGCGCGAGGCGCGTATCGCCAAGAAGGAGATGGTCGAGGCGAACCTTCGCCTCGTGATCTCGATCGCCAAGAAGTACACGAACCGCGGGCTGCAGTTCCTGGATCTCATCCAGGAGGGCAACATCGGCCTGATGAAGGCGGTGGACAAGTTCGAGTATCGTCGCGGCTACAAATTCTCCACTTACGCCACGTGGTGGATCCGTCAGGCGATCACCCGCTCCATCGCGGACCAGGCGCGCACGATCCGCATCCCGGTCCACATGATCGAGACGATCAACAAGCTGGTGCGCACCAGCCGCCAGTTCCTGCACGAGCAGGGCCGCGAGCCGACCCCGGAGGAAATGGCCGAGCGTCTTTCCATGCCGCTGGAGAAGGTGCGCAAGGTGATGAAAATCGCCAAGGAGCCGATCTCCCTCGAAACGCCGATTGGCGACGAGGAAGACAGCCATCTGGGCGATTTCATCGAGGACAAGAACGCCGTCATCCCGGTAGATGCGGCGATCCAGGCGAACCTCAAGGAAACGGTCACCCGCGTCCTCGCCAGCCTTACTCCGCGTGAGGAGCGCGTGCTGCGCATGCGCTTTGGGATCGGCATGAACACCGATCACACGCTGGAGGAAGTCGGCCAGCAGTTCAGCGTGACGCGCGAGCGTATTCGCCAGATCGAGGCGAAGGCCCTCCGTAAGCTGAAGCACCCGAGCCGCAGCCGCAAGATGCGCAGCTTTCTCGACCAGTAAGTCTGCTTACAGCAACATGAGCAAAGGGCGGGAAGAGCGATCTTCCCGTCCTTTTCATTAGCCCGCAACCGCGATAGCCGCCGGAAGGGTGATGCCGCGCAAAAGCACAGAAGTTCATAGAGCCTTTGGCGCGGCGACGAAGGTGAAAAATCGCCGCCGCGCCATCTGCCGACGCATTCCAGCGGAAGGGGCCATCGCCCGCTGGAAACGGTCAGGATCGTCGCAAGGACGGGCCTGATGACGATGAACACGGCGGACCGGCGGGGGGGACTATCGTGGACCGACGTATTCACTGGCGGGGTGAGAGGATGAACCTTGCTCGCCCGGGAGCAACTTTCCGCTGATCAGACTTACAATTTATAAGCACCCCTCATTCACCTTGTTTCAAAAAACACGTAATTTGGAATTAGGGCCGCTGCGGCTATTTAGTCCCGGCATCTGAACCATTATGGCAGTGATTGCCGGATTACGCACTCAGCTCGTGCCAAAACGGCATGATCTACTTGTCGCTCGAGAGTCGGCGCGACACGCTCGGCCGATGGCTAAGCATTCTTCCAATCCCCCCGGCATTGAACAGCAAGTAACCGCGTCCGATCTCGTGCGTCACTTTGGCATCTGGCAGGATCGGGCCAGCCGCGCGCCGGTGTACATCCTGCACCGTGGCCGTCCCCGCCTCGTGTTGACCTCGCTTGATGTGATGGATGCCCTGTGTGCGCCTCACGCCAACGGACCGACGAACGGCAGCCACCTCGTCACTCTGCTTGAGTCGGTTGGCGAGATGATCATCCTACTGGCGCAGGATAATAATATCGCCGGCGCAAGCCGCGGTGCCCGCAGCTACTTCGGCGACATGGTCGAGCAAGGCGCATCGCTCGCCGGCCTCTGTGCGCCGGGCGATGAGACGCTGCACGCCGCCGTTCAGCGCGTCTCCGGATCCGGACTGGCGGAAACGATCGAATGCCGGTCGCCGCGCTTTCCCGACCGGCTGCTGGCTTTCTCGATCAACCACGGGCCGAGTGGCTGCGTGCTTCAGGTCCAGGATGCGACAGCGCTGGAGGAACTCCAGCATTGGCGCGACCGGCATGAAGCGATCTTTCGCGCGGTGGAGGCCGCTGGCGGCGCGGCCGCCATCGTCAACCTGCGCGGGCGGATCGACTATGCCTCTCCCCGGCTCGAGTCGCTGACGGGAGCCAATGTCGAGGCGCTGACCGCCGCGCGGATCGTCTCCCTGGTGGCTGTCGGCGATCGCAGCAGATTGGGCGACGCGTTCGAAGCGGCCATTGATCAACGTGCACCCCAATCGCTGCACGTGTCGCTTTTGGTCGGCGGCGCGGCGCTGCGGCCGGTCGCGATCGGCCTAGCTCCCCTGCTCAGCGCCGGCCATGTCGTCGGCGTGACCATCATCATCAACGCGGCAGAAGCTTAACCGTCTGTTTACCTAATCTAGGTAAGTGTCCCTGCGAGTTCGCGGGGAAGGGTCACACGGCATTGCCTTCAAGTGCGGGAGTCGTGGCCGGGCGCTGCGCAATCGCCTCCATCGTCGATCAGGAGGGCACGCTCTCTTGCGATCACGCAGCAGCGCTGTGCACGCCCGACGCTGCCGCGCGTGACGTTGCTGATGCAGTTCATGTCTTGTGCCAACTTCACGGTTCCGCGCCCAGCATCGTCGCGCTGGCGGCGCGGTCGGACGGTGCTGAGGCTGTCGGACCATGGCTGGAGCAGGCGGTGGCCGCGTTCGACGAGGAAAGGGCCGTTCTTGCCATGTTAACGGCCGCTGTCGGGCCAATCCCCTCCACGCCGCGGCATACGCAGGCCGAAGCTGCGATCAATTCCCAGCGTCACGCATTAGGCACCCTGGCGCAGTCGACCCGTGCAGGCTGCGCGGGCGGCGCCGCACTGGCCTTTCTCCTTGATTGGCACGCAATACGGCCCGTGCTGGACTCCGCCGCCCAGCGTGCAGGCGTCGCGCTGCCTAGGGCGGCGCTTCCCGCGCGCGCCGCAATCATCGCCCTGGCGGAGCATGTCGCGGCCACCCCGTCGCAGGCCCGCGCACTGGCGTTCGGCGCCCAGCAGCTGGCGCTTCAGCATCACGGGCTTTGGCAATTGCTCCGAGCGCGCGCAGAGGCCCGCGCCGCGCTTTAGCCGCGATTGACGGCAAGCCGCTTGCACCTGCCGAAAATTTCGATCATCCCAAACCCGATATTCGAACGAGACGGGATGAGGGCATGAAGCGTTTCGAAGGCACGCAGAGCTATGTCGCGACTGATGATCTGAAGGTCGCCGTCAACGCCGCTGTTATGCTGCGGCGGCCGCTGCTGGTGAAGGGTGAGCCGGGCACGGGCAAGACCGTACTCGCTTATGAAATCGCTAAGGCGACAGGTGCGCCGCTGATCGAATGGAGCGTCAAATCCACCACCAAGGCGCAGCAGGGCCTGTACGAATATGACGCCGTTGCGCGTCTTCGTGACGGCCAGCTCGGCGACGAGCGCGTGCACAACATCTCCAATTACATCCGCAAGGGCAAGCTGTGGGAAGCTTTCACTGCGCCCCAGCTGCCCGTGCTGCTGATCGACGAGATCGACAAGGCCGATATCGAGTTTCCGAACGATCTGTTGCAGGAACTCGATCGTATGGAATTCCACGTCTACGAGACGAAGGAAACCGTGCGTGCCGTGGAACGGCCGATCGTCGTCATCACGTCGAACAACGAGAAGGAGCTGCCCGACGCGTTCCTCCGCCGCTGCTTCTTTCACTATATCAAATTTCCTGACCGCGAGACGATGCAGGCCATCATCGATGTCCACTTCCCCGGCATTCAGCGCCTGCTGGTAAGCAAGGCGATGGACATCTTCTACGAGGTCCGGGACGTGCCGGGGCTGAAGAAGAAGCCGTCGACAAGTGAGCTGCTCGACTGGCTGAAGCTGCTCCTGCACGAGGACATGCCACTCGAGGTGCTGCAGAACCGCGATCCGACCAAGGCGATCCCGCCGCTCCACGGCGCGCTCTTGAAGAACGAGCAGGATGTGATGCTGTTCGAGCGGCTCGCCTTCATGGCAAAGCGTCAGGCGAACAAGGGCTAAGCCCCACGACGATGGTCGCGTCGGCACTCCGCCGGCGCGACCATCGGCAGCCCGCCTGAGCCGCTGGGCGGCGCAGGCCATGTTTACTCCGGTTGTTCATTTGGCGGTCAGCAGATGCTCCGCTAAGCTAGCCCGTGTTTCTTTCCATGCTCCTCGCCGCGGCCGCTGCAGCTGCGCCCATTCCGGTCACGTCTCCAGCCACCCAGCCGCGTGGCATCTTCGAACTTGCGGCCGACGCCGAGACGCGCTGGATCCCGTTCGATCTCACGCCGGGTAATCAGCTGCGCTTCTCGCTGGAGATTGACGGGCGTCCGGCCAGCGCCATCCTCGACACCGGGGTGAGCTATTCAGTGCTCTCGCGGCGGTTCGCGGAGCAAGCAGCGTTCAGGGTTACGCCGGGCGGCAGTGCCACGGCGATTGGCGGCATGGTGCCGATCGGCTGGACCGCCACGGAGCGGGTGCGCTTCGGCAGTGTCACCCGCCACGGCGGCGGGATGGCCGTCGCCACCCTGCCCGCGCTCGCCACCGGCAGTGCCGAACCGGTGGACCTGCTGGTCGGCCGCGATCTCACCGAGAGATATGCGCTCGACATCGACTTCGCGGCGCGCCGCTTCCGCCTGCTGCCCAGCGGTCGGATGCCGTTCCGCGGCTTCACTGCGCCATTGGCCATCTCACGCGATCGCTCAGTCTATGTGAGCGAAGTAAACCTCGGCGCGACACATCTGCGGCCCATGATCGTGGATACGGGAGATGGATCATCCGTCACCGTCACGCCGGCCGGCTGGACAGCAGCGCAGATCAGCGGTGTTCGGACGACCACCACTATCTCCTTTGGCTTGGCGGGTACGGTGACGAGCACCATTGGCATCGTGCCGGCGCTCCGCATGGGCGAACTTACCGCGCGGCAAGTCGAGGTGCGGGTGGAGCCAGCGGGGGGCTTTTCTGAAACGATCCAGGCAGCCGGCAGGATCGGCTCCGGGTTCCTCCAGAAGTACCGCGTGCTGCTGGATCCCACCGCACGGCGCATGATCCTGGCGCCGGGTGCTGCCGCTGATCAGCCGCCGCTACGCTCCACCAGTGGGCTGCTGGTCGGTATCGATCGCGATCGTCTCCGTGTGCTTCATGTCATGCGCGGCGGGCCGGCCGAGCGCGCGGGCTGGTCGGCCGGGGAAACGATCTGCGCAATCGATGGCCAGCCGATCCCGCGGGATTACGCCACCAGCGCGCTTGCGGCTTGGTCAGCCGATATCCCCGGGCGAAAAGTCCGGCTCCGCTTGTGCGACGGGCCGGAGCGGCAGCTTGTGCTTCAGCAATTCTATTGAGCGCCAGACACAGCCGCCATTATTGGCGAAAAGCGCGGTTGAACTGGTCCACCAGCGGCTTCACGAGATAGCTGAGCAGCGAACGCCGCTGCGTCTGCATATAGGCTTCCACCGGCATCCCGACCTTCAGCTTCACGGCGCCAAGTCTGCGCACTTCGGCTTCCGGCACCCGCAACCGAACATCGTAGAACGGCGCACCGGATCGTTCGTAACTCTTGCGATCAGCGCCGATGTAGAAAACACTACCCGTCAGCTCTGGCGTAGTCTGGGCGCTGAATGCGGAAAAGCGGATCGTCGCTGCCTGGCCCTGGTGGAGCTGGTCGATATCGGCCGGGCTCACCGCGACGTTGACGATCAACGGCTCGGAATCGGGCACGATCTCCATGATCGTCTGCGCCGCTGGCACGACGCCGCCGACCGTCTGATAGGTTAGATTGTCGATCACCCCATCGTAAGGCGCGCGCAGTAGGGAGCGCTCCGACGCGTCGGTCGCGGCAATGGAACGCACGCGCTGATCACCCAGCTGCGCCACGACGCTCGCCAGCTCCTGCCCGGCTTGCACGCGTCCGTTGCGTTCCGCCTCGATCGCCACTTGCCCCAGCTCCGCGATCCGCGCGCGCTTCTCCGCGATCCGCGCCTTCAAGGAGCCGATCGTGCCGTTCAGCTCGGCGGCGGTTCGCTCGAGCTGGTTGACCCGCGCCACCGTCACGAGCTGGCGTGCATACAGGCCACGCAGCGCCTCAAGCTCGGGGATCAAGAACGAGCGCTGGTTCTCCGCCCCCTGCAGTTGTGCACTGGTCGCTGCAACCTCCTGCTGCGCCTGGTAGATGCGTTCACGAATGGCGCCCTGTTCCGTGGCCCGCAGCGAGCGCCGCGCCACAAACAGGCGATCCGCCTCCGCCATTGCCAGCCGCGCCGAAGCGGCCGTGCTGGCGCCCAGCGCCTGCGGATATCGGACCGTCGAGGCACCGTCGCGCTCTGCCGTCAGCCGCGCCTCTGCGGCCAACAGCTGCTCCAACGACTGACCTAGCGATGCCGCACTGTCGCCGCTCACCCGATTGTCAAACCGCATGATCGGCTGACCTTTGCGGACCCGATCACCGTCCCGCACGAAGAGCTCTGCAACCACTCCGCCGCTCGGGTGCGCTACCCGCTTGACGCTGGACTCAACTGACAGGCGCCCTTCGCCAATCACCGCGCCAGTGACCTTGATCACCGATGCCATCAGGGCGATCACCACGATCAGCGCTGAGACTAGGATCACGGCGTGGCGCAGGCTGCGGTCCAGCGCTCGTTGTGGGTCATCCCCCGTCGCGGCGTCGAACACCGGCGCAACGGCAAGAGTGAGCGCGATATCACCCGACACGATCTTTACTCCACCAAGGGTGCGGCGGCGGGCGCCTCACGCGGGTCGGCACACACGGACACTTCGGCGAGGCGCTCGGCCTCGCGCCGCTGCCGCTCGGCCAATCTCGCGCGCACGTCTTCCTTCCGCCCGAAGTCGAGCATGCCGCCTTTGCGCATCACAAGGACACAATTAGCGCTTTCGATGACCGAGGCGGAATCCTCCACCACCACCGTCACTGCGCCACGCGAACGAAGGCCAGTCAAGCAGCGACCCAGCGCCAGATGCCCATCATTGTCCTGAAAACTGCCCGGATTATCGAGCAGCACAAGGAACGGATCACCATAGAGCGCGCGCGCCCATGCGATCCGCTGCTGTACGGAAAGCGCAAGCGCCGGCTGATCCGGATCACTGACGATAGTGTCATAACCCGCGGGCAGGCGGACGATGGCGTCATGGGCACCCGCCGCCAGCGCCGCACGGGTGATGGCAGCTGCGTCGGGCGTGGGGGCAAAACCGGCGATGTTCTGCGCCACGGTGCCCGGCATCAGCCCGGGGATCTGCGGAAGATAGCCAATGTGCCCTCGAAGAGCGCTGCTATCCCATTGGCTCAGCGCTGCGCCATCGAGGCGCACGGCCCCTGCGCTATGAGACAGCTGACCCACCAGCGCCTTCAACAGGATCGACTTGCCGGCGTCGGCCGGCCCGATCACCGCGACTAGATCTCCCGCCTCTGCCCGGAATGTCACCTCTTGGAGCGTCATTCGCCGAGTACCGGGAAGCGGCACCGCAAGGCCGTGGACATCCAGTTCCCGAACTGGCGGCGGCAGGGTAACGACCGGCGCATTGGCCCGACGTTTGCTCAAAGCTGTGCGCAATGAATGCCATTCACCGCTCGCGCGGGTGAGCGTCCCGATTTCAGCGGCCACTCGGCGTAGCGGCTCGAATACGAAAAAGGTCAGCAGCAAGGCCGCGGCAATTGCGCCAATGCTCGCGGCATCGCTGGCCGCCATCCAGGTCGCGGCACCGGCAACACCGGCGAGGCACAATGCCGTGAGCAAGGATACCCGCCTTTGCACGTCCCGGCCGCCGAGTATTTGCGGCATCGGAAAGTGCCGCGGCATGTCGATGAGCGGTCGCCACGGCCGCTGCGCGATCCGCCAGCCCGAGCAGCGCGAGATGATCACGCTGGTTGTCTACCAGCACCCCAAACGCATCGCGCATGCGCCGTGGCTCGCCCGGCGCGGAGCAACGCTTCATTCTGCGCGCTTCCGTCATCAAGATCAGCGCTCCGATCATCACGCCGAATAGCGGGATCACCACAAGCCAGCCTGAGATCAGCGCAAGAATGGCGAGGAGAAGCGGCAGCGAGGCCGCGTCGACAAGGGCAGCCGCTGCGCCGCCAAGCAATGCATGCCGCAGGGAGTCCTGCTCCACCTGGTGCAACTTTCGCCCTGCGATGTCGTAGGCGGCAGAGAGAGCAGCGAGGATCTGCTGCCTTCTGGTTAGCAACAAGGCGTGGAACCCGATCAGCACGACGGCCATTCCGACAAGCCCCACGAGCGATTCACCGCTCCGGCCGGGCCGGGCCACGTCCAGCAGCAGCATCAGATAGAGGCAATACGCCACCGGCATCACCCAAAGACCGGGCGTGAGAACCGCGATGGACATCATGGCCGACCGAAGTGCGACTTGTACCCCGCAAGCGCCATCGAGGCTTGTCAGTTTGCGCTCAACCGGCAGCGACATCCCGTAATCCTCCCTCTACCCTGCCCATGATCGTCAGCGCGTTTGTGGGTCGGTGAGGTAATGAAGAGGGGCGCCGCAAGCATGCAGCACCCCTCTCGCCGGGGGACTAACTGGGGTTCAGATCGCCGACAGTTCGTTGACGAAGGCATCATAGCCTTGCGTGATGCGGATGGTCTGCGTGGCGCCATCGCCGTTTTCGAAGCTGATCAGCAGCAGATTCAAGCCTGGATTGCCGGTGTAGGTGATGCGGCCGCCGCCTGCTTCATACGCAGCCGCGAGGCCGGCGAAGCTGGAGATGATGGCGGAGTCGCCGCTGGCAAAGCCATTCAGCCCCGGAGCGTCCGTGCTGAACAGCCCGTTATACGCGCCGAACACCAATGTGTCGCCGTCCGCGAAATTCAGGTCGTAGATGGCATCGACGTCCGATGCGCCGTCGATCTGGTCACCGAAGAAGCGGAACTGATCCGCGCCAGCGCCGCCGTAAAGCTTGTCGTCGCCTCGGCCGCCGACGAGAATGTCGTTCCCCTTGCCGCCGCGAAGCACGTCGTCGCCGCCGTTGCCGGCCAGTATGGATCCCGTGCTGGACGCCCGAAGATCGTCATTCGCGGTGTTACTGCCCGATACATAATCAACCATCATGCCCTCCTGAACCATACGTATGAGCGAACGCTCATTTGAAGACACGGGAGCTTCCGAGTCTCTGAAGACCCTATGCAGCCGGAATAATTCCGAGACACCCAGAGACTAAACGAAAACGGATCAACTAGGTCGTTACTTACGTGTACAGCATCGTCAGCACACCTGTTCAGGCAGGCGTGCCGCGGAGTATCACTCTGTTCTTTCCGGAAGAATTTGTTGCCGGGGACCATAGGACACAGCCCTCCCGTCACGCACAGCTAATACGTTATCAACGGCCACGAGCACTGAGGGCCGGTGCGCCACCAATATCACGATCCCGCCGCGTGCCTTCACCGCTCGGATCGCATCAATCAGCGCAGCTTCGCCGACCGAGTCGAGATTGGCATTTGGCTCATCGAGGAGGATCAGGAACGGATCGTTGTAAAGCGCCCGGGCAAGCGCGATGCGCTGCCGCTGCCCTCCCGATAGGTGCCGGCCATCGATCCCGACTTCCGTGTTATAGCCGCCGGGCAGCCGCTGGATCATCTCGGTAACGCCCGCCTGCTCGGCTGCGGCAATGATCCGCTCAGGCGAACTTGCGGGATCGAACCGGGCAATGTTCTGGGCCACTGTTCCCGGTAACAACTCCACGTTCTGGGGCAGATAACCGATGTCGCGGCCGAGCGTCTCGCGAGGCCATTGCGTCATGGTTGCCCCATCCAGCCGCACCTCGCCGCTCACCGCAGGCAGGCTGCCGGCTAGGCCGCGTAACAGCGTTGATTTGCCCGAACCGCTCGGCCCCAGGATTGCTATAGCCTCCCCTGCATAGGCCAGGAACGAGATCCCGCGCACTGTCGGCTCGCCGCCGCCTGGCGGCGCCAGGGTGAGCGCTTCGGCGGTCAGCGACTGGCGCGGCGGCGGCAGCGGCTGCTCGGGGCGGCGCTCTCCCTCGAACGTCATGATGTCCCCGAGCCTTCGCCAGCTCTGGCGCGCACCGACAAAGCCGCGCCAGTTCGCGATCGCCGCCTCGATCGGCGCGAGTGCCCGTGATGAGAGAATGGAGCTGGCGAAGATCACCCCCCCGCTCGCCTTGCCGCTCAGCACGAGCAACGCGCCAACCGTGAGCACGCCTGACTGCAGGAAGAGGCGAAACATGCGTCCGGTCGTCACCAGTGCGCTTGCCTTGATCCCCAGCCGCACCTGAGCGTCGCGATAGGCGCCATTGGCGGCGCGCCAGATCAACTGCAATTGCCCCTGCATGCCCATAGCGTGGATCGCCTCGGCATGACGGCGGCTGGTTTCGATCGCCTGCTGCCGCTGCCGGTTCAACTGCACCAGTTCCGCCACGGTCGATTGCGTCACCCATTCCGTCACCAGCGTCAGCGCGACGAGCACCCCAGCGCCCACCAACACGGTGATGCCCAGCCAGGGATGTAGGAGGAATAGCACCCCAACGAAGAACAGCACCCACGGCAGGTCGACCAGCGCCGTCGGCCCCGCGCCGCCAAGAAAGCCACGGACCTGATCGATGTCGCGGATCGGCTGGCTAGAATCCTGGGCGGGGTAGAGCCGCGCCAGCGTCACGACCAGTTCGTGCGACTTGGCCTCCAGTTGCATGTCGATGTTCCCGGCGAGATGCACGAGCAGCTGCCCGCGGATCGCGTCCAACAAGCCTTGGAAGACGTAAGCGGCAACCACCATCAGCAGCAGCCCGACGAGGGTCGGAACGCTTCTGCCGGGAATCACCAGATCATAGACAAGCATCATGTACAGCGAGCCCGCGAGCAGCAGGACGTTCAGAAACGCGCTGACAACGGCAATGCCCAGAAACGTGCGCCGAAGAAGCGGCGTAATCGGCGCGAGCCCGTGCTTATCCTTCGCCTTGGCTGTGCTCTTCGTGATGATCACCCGCCCCCAGAAACATGTAATTCGCACAAGCGATGGCCTCGTCCTTGAGACAAAGGCGACAAATCTCCTGATGAGCAAGGCATATGAGAGAGGACATGCCCATTTCGGATGCTTCTGCGTGCGCGAGAGAGACCGATCGCGGTATGACAGCCTAGAAATGATCGCCGGTGAATTGGGATAATTCCACGCGATACTTCAGGGGAGTGAAGTTATCGTGCTTCGATTGCGCGCATCCTTTGGCGACATGGCGTCCATCAATGTGCCGCAATCCGCACGTCGTGCTGGCGCGAAGCCCAAGCCGTTGAAGCTCGCGCTTTGCGCCTCGGGAGGGGGACATGTCCGCCAAGTTCTTGATCTGGAGGATGTGTGGCGGGCTCATGACTTCTTCTTCGTAACGGAAGATCTCGCGCTTGGCCGCTCCATCGCCAAAAATCACCCTGCCTTCTTCGTCGCGCATTATGCACTGGGTCAAGCCCGACTTGGCGCGCCCTTCCGCATGTTGATCGCAGCGCTTCGAAACATGCTGCAATCCTTTATGATCATTTTCCGCGAGCGTCCGGATGTGGTGCTCACCACCGGCGCAGGCTCCATGTTCTTCGTGCTCCTGTTTGCGCGACTTGCAGGCGCGAAAATCATTCTGATCGACAGCTTCGCCCGCTTTCGGGCGCCCTCCGCCTTTGCGCGTATTGCCGGTCCGCTCGCCGACGTGCGGGTGTCACAGTCCGGCGCCGCAGCGGGGTTGTGGAAGGCGACCGAAACCTTTGATCCGCTTCGGATGCTGGATGGTCGGCGCCCTGCCAAGGAACCGCTGGTATTCGCCACCGTCGGCGCAACGCTTCCGTTCGATCGCCTCGTCCGTATGGTCGAGGACGCCAAGCGAGACGGCTTGCTTCCGGAGCATGTCATCCTCCAGGTCGGCGATTCGCCTCATGTCCCCGCTGGGATAGAGGAAGTGCATGCCTCGCTGCCGTTTGATGATGTGAAGGATATACTTCGCCGCGCCGATATCGTCGTCTGCCACGGCGGCACGGGTTCGCTTATCACGGCCTTGCAGAACGGCTGCCGAGTCATCGCCGTGCCCCGACTGTTCGAGCTCGGCGAACATTATGACGATCACCAGCTTGAGGTCACGTCAGCGTTCGCCGCGCGGGGCTTGCTCGCGGTGGTTGATCAAAGGCAGGACTTCGCGACGGCACTGGCCAAGGTTCGCGCCCAAGAACCCGTCATGGCAACGACGGAACCGGCTGCGCTTCGCGGCTATCTCACAGATCTATTGGTCCGCTGGGCCAAGGAAGATCGCCAGCGCCATGCCAGCGGGCTCAGCGCCGCGGCGCAGAGGGGCTAGTCAGAGCTTCGAGCGCGGCGCCCGTTGCACGCCACACGGCGCGACCGGCAGCAGCGGAGTCCGATCCAATCCCGTCCAGGCGCCCCTGCGCCAGGCGGGTGACCCCGAATGCCGCAACAGCAACCGGCAACAGGCAGGCTGCGCCGACCGCAACGATCGGAACAGTCACCAAAGCGGAAAGCGGGCGCTGTCCGCCTTCGCGGGCCCGATCATGCGAGCCGCTTTGTTCAAGAATGCTTGCGTGCTGTTCCATAAGGTCTAGCGGATTAGTCGATGTCGGCGGTCGCGCAACTCCGGTGTTGCTGTATGAGCCCTCGTTCAGGGATAATTACGTAGGCGGCATGAGTGGGGGCACCCGTCACCTGCGCCTTCTAGCTCTGCTGCCCACGTCCCTGAACACGCGCCTTGCCGCGGGAGGCATGCAAACACGCGGTTCACCCGCGCGCACGACCTTGCGACACTTGCGAGTCGGCCATGCCGGTGGCCTTACAACGCTGCAAACCCCCGCTTGCTCGCCAGCGCCCGCAACTCCTCCTCGCGACCGGGCGCCAGGCGCGCCATCCGCGCCTGAAAGTCGGCGACCAACGCCTTACCGGCGCGGCTTGGGGATCCGGCGTCGAATGGCGGAGCGGGATCATATTCCATGCTCAGCTGCACTGCTCGGGCATGATCCTCACCGCGCAACAGGGCAGTGAGCGACAGCGCAAAGTCGATCCCCGCCGTCACGCCCCCACCTGTCACCCGGTTCCGATCGACCACCACGCGTTCTGCCGTCGGGATGGCGCCGAACAGCGGCAACATTTCTCGCCAAGCCCAATGCGACGTTGCGCGATGGCCGCGAAGCAAACCGGCGGCGCCCAGGATCAGCGATCCGGTGCACACGCTGGTCACCCAGCTGGCGTCAGTGCCTACCCGTTCGACCCAGGTCATGGCGTCGTCATCGGCAATCACGGCATTCACCCCGATGCCACCGGGAATACAAAGAAGGTCGGCCGCCTTCACATCGTCAAAGGTGGCAGTCGGCAGGATGGCAAAGCCGGCGTCGGTCATCACCGGATCCAGGCTGCGCCACACCAGGTCGAGGCGGGCGTCGCCGCCGAGGCGCGCCAGCACTTGCGCCGGGCCAGTCAGATCGAGCTGAGTCAATGCCGGAAACAGCAGAAAAGCGATGCGCATGGGCCTCTCCTGATATCGAATGACATGCCCAGGCGCGCGGCGTCGGCGACCGTGCTTCCCCGCGGTGCTCCGCGTTTGCGCCAGTCACACGGCCAGCAGCAACGCTACGTCATTGGCCGCGTCATGATCAATAGCGCGAACGACTGGGCTTCATGCGGCGACATCATCGCCGGTCGCCTGGCGTCAATGAGGCGCCATCCCTGGCTCAATAAGGGCTGAGATCCGGCGTTGCGTCCTTGTTGCGTGCCTGCGCCTCCCGCTTGGACCGGCGCGCGTTCTGGACAAAGCAACCGGTGCCGCCGCCAGGACCGACGGTGGTGCAGCTGCCAATGCCGACATTGCCGACGTCCTGGTTGCCTTTCTCCCGCGCAGCCCAGCTTTCATTCTCTGGCGTGACTTCCAGCGTGCGCACTTCTTTGGGGATACGAAACTGTTCTTCCGCCCCGCGTCGTTGGCAGACGACGATCTCTTCGCCATTATTGTTCGTGGGGCAGCGCTCGTTGCCATACAGAACCAGAACACCGTTGACTGGCGCGCTCCGCGAGGTTTCCGTCGGCAGGGTCTGCCGGCTGGTGCGAGGGGCACCGGGCAGCGCGGCCGGCCGGGACGGCGGCGGCAGGATCACGACCTTGGAGGGCGAGATCACCGCTTCGCCAGCCTGCTGTGCGGAGAGCGGCGCCGTCATTGCCAGCATGGCAAGCACCGACGGTCTGATTAGGCGCATGTCTCTCCCCTCCCCGTCAGACCCGCTTCGCCGTCGCGATCGCGACGCGGCAGCCCAGCCGGATCACCGCGGAAAGCAATGCATAGGCCGGCGCGCTCTCAGCACCGCTGGCGAGCGCCGTCTCGCGATGTTCCAGCTCCTCGGCCTGGAAATCAGCAATCGCTTCGCGCAGCTCGGGTTCTTCCGTCCCCAGTTCGACCAGCTGATCGGCGTAGTGTTTGTCGATCTCGGTTTCGACCGCGGCGGTGCAGGCCATGGCCGCTTCCGGCCCGATCGCCGCCGTTACCGCGCCAAGGGCGTAACCGGCAACGTCCCAAATTGGCTGCAACAGGGTCGGCCGCACGCCGCGCTCGACGATCAGCCGGTCGAAGAACTGCCGATGCCGCTCTTCCTGCAAGGCCATGCCGGCGATCTCGCGCGCCAGTGGCGAACGATGCCCCATGATGGCGAGTTGGCCGGCATAGATGCGCGTCGCGCCATATTCGCCGGCCTGATCAACACGGATCATCGACTTGGTATCGCGGCGGCGGTCGCCCGGTTTCCAGTTCATCTCACCCTTCCGATCAGCCACAGGATCACCGCCGCGCCGCCAAGCGACAGGATCGCATTGAACCCCGCCAGAGAAACGCCCACCAAGGTCCATTGTGCCGCGTCGCACCGGATGACGGGAGCTGCCAGCAGGCGGCGCAGCATCTCGTCGGTCGACACGCCATCGCCAGTTACCATGGTCGAGCAAGCGGTGATGCCCTGCCACCAATGATATTCCACGCCGGCATGAAAAACGCCGATCAAGCCAGAAACGGCGATTAGCAGCGCCGCAATGACGATCATTGTCACCTTGCTGGAGCGGCCCGGCACAACAAAGGCGAAGGCCGCCGCCAGTACCGCGGCATAATGAGGCCAGCGTTGCCAATGGCACATCTCGCACGGCACCAACCCGCCGATCAGTTGTGATCCCCAGGCGCCTGCAAGCAACAGCAATGGCAGTAGCAGCGCGATGAGCCGCGCGCGTGATTGGGCCCAGCTCACTTCCCGGCGAGGTCCTTCTTCATGGATGCCGTCACCGCCGCAACCTGCGCCGGTCCGCCCAGCCGGGCGACCGTCTTCAACGCATACCAAAGCTGGAAGTCCTCGATGCCGTCCTTCTTCAACGCTTCAGGCGTCGCCGTGAAGCGCGGATCATCCTTGGTATCCTCTTCGAGGATCCGGTCGTCCGCTTTCACTTCGTTGATGAGGTGGCGGCGCAGGTCGGCCTCGCGGAACACCGGGCGCGACTTGTAATCGGCATCGCTGATCTGCGGCACGGCGATATCCGGCTCGATGCCGCCTTCCTGCACCGATCGGCCCGACGGCGTGTAGTAACGCGCGGTGGTCAGGCGCAGTGCGGTCGTCGGCCCCAGCTGAAGCAGCGTCTGCACCGATCCCTTGCCGAAGGTGCGCTCGCCCATGACGATACCGCGATGATGATCCTGGATCGCGCCGGCGACGATCTCGGAGGCGGAGGCTGTACCGCTGTCGGTCAGCACGACGATCGGCAGGCCGTGCGCCATGTCGCCAGGCTTGGCGTAATAGCGCTCCACGTCACCCTTCCCGCGCCCGCGCTGCGATACGACTTCGCCGCCCTCCAGGAACACGTCGGCCACTTCGATCGCCTGGGTCAGCAGCCCGCCGCCGTTGGAGCGCAGGTCCACAACATAGCCGAGCGGGCGACGGCCCAGCGCCTTCTCGATCGCCACCATCGCGGCGCGCGTGTCGGCACCGGTCGTCTCGGAGAAAGTGTTGATGTTGACGTAGCCGACATCGCCCTTCACCTCCCATTTCACCGGGCGCTGGACGATCAATTCACGCACCAAAGCCAATTCCATCGGCTTGTCGCGACCCGGCCGCACGACGGTGATGTTCAGCTTCGAGCCCGGCTTGCCGCGCATCTGCGCCACCGCTTCATCCAGCGTGCCGCCGTAGATCAGCTTTCCGTCGATGTGGGTGATATAATCGCCCGCCTTTACGCCCGCACGCCACGCCGGAGAATCCTCCTGCGGCGCGATGACCTTAACGGCCCCGTCCTCGAGCGATACGGTGAGGCCAAGGCCGCCGTAATTGCCCTCCGTCTGGATACGCAAATTTTCGAAATCGGACGCATCGACATAGCCGGAGTGCGGATCGAGCGCCGTCAGCATGCCCTGGATCGCGCCTTTGATCAGTTGTTCGTCGGTGACCTTGTCGACGTAATCCGCTTTGACGCGGTTATACACGTCCATGAAGCGCTCCATCTCGCGATAGGCGCTCGCATCCACCGCGGCCATCGCCCCGGTGGTTAGCGGCGCGAGCGCAAGTGTCGCGACCAGGGCAGTGGCGGAGAGCAGCGGAAACTTCATGTAGGTCACGTCCTCGGGCGAACCGGATTGATCGCCTTTAGCGGCTTTCGCGTGGCCGATCAAAGCGCAGACGAGGTGAACGGAGGCTGAGCGCGCAGAATCCTTATCAAGCATGCGAGGCGATCGGCGAACTACCCGGCCTCGGTCACCCGATCAGACCAGTCATGTCGACCGGCCGACCCTGCCGCCGCAACTCCACCGTCACCATCGGCTCGCCGCCCGTCGGTGCACGGCCAATGGTGTCACCCGCCCCAACCTGAGCACCGCGCTTCACGGTGGCCTCGCCGATCCCAGTGATCAGGCTGTTCCAGCCGTTGCCGTGGTCGATGATGACGATCGTGCCATAGCCGCGGAACGGGCGCGACAGGATCACCTGTCCGGCGGCGGGAGCCCGGACGATCGCCCGCTCGCCCACCGCGAAGGTCAGCCCGCGGGACCGCACGCCATTTTCCGAGACCTCACCGTAGCCGGTCACCAGCCGGCCGCCGACCGCCAGCCGATAGGCTGGCGTGCGTAATTCGGGCGGAACGATCGATCGCGGCGGGCCGGGCAGCTGCGCCAGTTCTCCAAGTTTTGCCTCGGTCTCGCCGATGGCAGTCACCCGGTCGATGATGTCGCGCGCTTCTTCGCCGAGCGCGATCGCCCGGTCAGACTGAACCAGCGCGTCGCGGTTCAGCTGCACCGCGGCGCTGGCATGGCGTGCCCGCACCGCGGCCAGCGCCTGTCGCTCGGCGATGAGTGCGCGCCGGCTCTCCTCCAGCCCCGCTGCCGCCAGCGCGGCCGCCGCGCGCAACCTGCGGCTTTGCGCCAGCTCCTCGCGCAGGCCCGCGGTCTCACGCCGGATCACCGGCAAGGTGCTCCCCAGCACGGCGCGCACATGGACCAGATCCGTCACAGACCCCGGTTGCACGATCACCGCCGCCACCGGGCGGCGCGCGAGAGAGGAAAGTGCCGCGATGAGCTTCGCAACCGGCTTTTGCCGCTCGCCAAGTGTCGCCCGCTGCTGCTCCAGCAACCCCTCGATGATCGCAACCCGCGCCCGCGCCGCGGCTACGGTTGCTTCGGCGCGATCGATGCGCGCGCCCACCGCGGCTTCCTCGGCCTGCGCCTTCGCCACGGCGCCTCGCTCCGCCGCCGCCCGCCGTTCCAGGTCGGCCGCCCGTGCCGCGGCCTGCGTTGCCTCCGCCTTGGCTGCCCTCAGCCGCTCACGCTCGATCGACAGGCGGTCAGGCGCCGCCGTCGCACTGGCGAGCAGCATCGCCGCCCCCGTGAGCATCGCTGTCAGCCCCACCCGCATCGCGGATCAGCCTTCGCGATGATAAGGATGATTGGCAAGGATGGAGGTGACGCGGAACAATTGCTCCGCCAGCATGGCACGGGCCAGCATGTGCGGCCAGGTGGCGCGCCCGAACGACAGCAGCAGGTCCGCCCCTTCCCGCTCGGCATCGTCAAACCCGTCGGCGGCGCCGATCATGAAGCGCGCCTCACGCACGCCATCATCGCGCCACCGCTCAAGGACACGCGCGAACTCAACGGACGACAGCACCTTTCCGGTCTCGTCCAGCATGATCCGCCTGGTGGCGGGCGCCACGTCGGGCACTTTCCCGGCACGATCGGGCAATTCGGTCACGCGGGTCGGCCAGGCAATCCGCTTGAGATAGCGATCAACCAGCTCGGCCTCGGGCGAACGCCCAATCCGCCCGCGCGCCACGATGTGAAGGATCAGATCAGGCGTTCCCGGGCACCGGGGCGGCCGGCGCGTCGCCGAACGACCACATCCGCTCCAGATTGTAGAAGGAGCGGACCTCGGGGCGGAACAGGTGAACGATCACGTCGCCGGCGTCGATCAGCACCCAGTCAGCGGTGGGCAGGCCCTCGATCCGCGGCGACCTGCCGGTCTCGTGCTTGATCTTTTCGGCCAGCTTCTGGGCCATGGAGGCGACCTGACGGGTCGAGCGCCCGCTTGCGATCACCATATGATCAGCGATCGAGGACTTCCCGGCGAGCGGGATGGAAATGGTGTCGGCCGCCTGATCATCGTCCAGGCTGTCGAGAACAAGCTTATGCAATGCCGCGACGCTGTCAGCGTCGGAGGATCGATAGGCGTTGGCGGAAACGGGCAAGTTCACTCCTGGGTGAAAGGTTTGGCTGTGGATATGGGGAGGGCATAGCGCTGATGCCAGGCAGGATCTGCGGCGCGAAGCTGCGTCGCGGATGTCGGGTCAGGGCGGAAACGCAGCAGCACCAGGGCTGGCACACTCCACTCGGTCCAGTTCATCGCCTGGCGTGCGGGCCTCTGGAAGCGCCGCAGCCAACCCATCGCGGGTGCCGCGCGGGCAACAGCATCATAGCCGGGTCGCGCAATAACTGCAATCGGAACCGTGCGCGCGATCCGCCGCCATTCGCGCCAGCGATGAAACTGGCCCAGATTGTCCGCGCCCATCACCCAGATGAAACGATGCCGCGGATAGCGTCCGACAAGCGCGGCGAGCGTATCCACCGTATAGCGCGTGCCTAGCCGCGCCTCGACATCGGTAGGGCGAATACGAGCCGCGCGAGCGACGCGGCGGGCAGAAGCGAGCCGCGCAGCAAGCGGCGCCATGCCAGCCGCCGGCTTCAGCGGATTGCCGGGCGACACCAGCCACCACATCTCGTCCAGATCGAGCGCTTGGATCGCCGCGAGGCTGATCCCGCGGTGCCCATTGTGCGCCGGATTGAACGAGCCGCCGAGCAGGCCGATGCGATGCGGGCGGCGGTTCATGGGTGATCCGTAGCGATGATAACTGCCGTCCACCCCGCAAGAACCGTCATCCCGGACTCGTCCCGGGATCCAGGGCACCGCGTACTCAACGCTCGCCGCTCCTGCGGCACAGTGGATGCCGGGACCAGCCCGGCATGACGAACAGGAGTTTGCTTACGGTGGCGAAGATCAGAAGCTCTGTTCCGCATAGACACGCGACAGGTCGCCGCCCCAGGCGCCATGATAACGATCGAGCAGCTGCTCCGCCGGCACCTTCCCTGTCCGCACGATCTCGCGCAGCGGATCGAGGAAGCCGGTCTCGTTGTCGCCCGAGCTGTTCAGGCGCGCGCGCGCGGCAAGCCCGGCATTGGCAATGTCCAGCACCTCGCCCGCGATGTCGCGCAACGTCCCTCGGCCCGGCACCGGCGCATCCAGCCCCAGCTTCGGCACCGCATCGCGCAGCGCCTGGCGCTCGTCGATCGTCCAATGTTTTACCAGACTCCAAGCCGCATCCAGCGCGCCCTGATCGTAGAGCAGACCGACCCAGAAGGCCGGCAGCGCACAAATCCGGTTCCACGGGCCGCCATCCGCGCCGCGCATCTCCAGGAACGTCTTGAGCCGCACTTCGGGGAAGGCGGTGGAAAGGTGATCGGTCCAATCGTCCAACGTCGGCCGTTCACCCGGTAAGACTGAAAGCTCGCCCGTCAGAAAATCTCGGAACGACAGGCCGGCGGCATCGATGTACTGGCCGTTGCGATAAACGAAGTACATCGGCACATCGAGCATATAGTCGGTATAACGCTCATAGCCGAAGCCATCCTCGAACACGAAGGGAAGCATGCCCGTGCGCGCAGGGTCGGTATCCGACCAAATGTGGCTGCGGTAGCTGAGGTAGCCGTTGGGCTTGCCCTCGGTGAACGGTGAGTTGGCGAACAGCGCGGTCGCCAGCGGCTGCAGCGCAAGGCCGACGCGAAACTTCTGCGCCATGTCGGCTTCGCTCGCATAGTCCAGGTTAACCTGGATCGTGCAGGTGCGGAGCATCATGTCGAGCCCCATGCTACCGACGCGCGGCATGTGGCGCAGCATGATGCCATAGCGCCCCTTCGGCATGATCGGCAGCTCGGCGCGCGTCTTGTCCGGCCACATGCCGAGCCCGAGAAAACCGATGCCGAGCTTCTCGCCCGCCGCCTTCACCTGATCCAGATGGCGCCCGGTTTCCGCACAGGTCTGGTGCAGGTTCTCGAGCGGCGCGCCGGAAAGCTCGAACTGTCCCGCCGGCTCCAGGCTGACCGATCCGTCCGCCCCGGTCAGCGCGATGAGGTTGCCCCCCTCCTCGACCGGCTTCCAGCCGTGCTGCTGCAATTCGATCAGCAGCGCGCGGATGCCGCCGGCTTCGTCCCAGCTCGGCGCATGGTGATCGTCACGCGAATAAACGAATTTCTCGTGCTCGGTGCCGATCCGCCACCGCTCCCTGGGCTTCTCGCCGCCCGCGAAACTGGCGATCAGCTGGTCGCGCGACTCGACAACAGGCGAGTTGCTGTCTGAAACGGTTTTGGTCGTCATGGCGCGCCCTTAATGGGGGATTGCTGGCGGTGCTAGATGCTCCGGCAGCACCGGAGGCATCACCAGTCGCCGGCAATCGCCATCCAGATCGCGACGGCAGCGGCCGCTGCGGTGTCGGCGCGCAGGATTCGCGGGCCCAGCCCCATGCCCACCGCCTGCGGCAGCGCGCGGATCGCCGCACGCTCCTCGTCATCGAAGCCCCCCTCAGGGCCGATCAGGATCGCCGCAGCGCCCCGCTTCATCACCTCGCGCGCGGGCGCGCCGCCAAGCTCGTCGGCAAAATAGAGCATTCGGTCTGCCGACCAATCGCGCAGCAGCACCGCCAGCTTCACCGGCTCGGCCACCTCAGGCAGCGCCGTCCGCCCGCATTGCTCCGCCGCCTCGATCATATGCGCGCGTAGCCGCTCCACCTTGGGCCGGTCCACCACCGTGCGATGGGTGACAACGGGCAGCAAGCGCGCGACGCCCAGCTCACACGCCTTCTCCGCCATCCAGTCGACCCGTCCCTTTTTCAGCGGCGCCGCGACGAGCCACAGATCGGGCACGTCCTCACGCTCCGCGAGTCGCTCGGTCACGTCCAGGATGATGTCGCGCTTTCCGGCGGCAGCAACCACGGCCAGCCATTCGCCGGTAACGTCATCAAACAATCGCACCGGATCGCCGGCCTTCACGCGCATCACACCGGCAAGGTAATGCGCCTGCGGCCCGTCGATGCGCAGCGGACCGGCAGCCAGCGGCTGGTCGACGAACAGCCGAGGGGTCGAACGCGGCGGCCAGGCGGGAGTGGCGATCATGGGCGTGGGCCTTTACGCCGCCCACGCGCGATCAGCCAGCGCGCGATCAAGAACAGGATCAGCCCGGTAACGGCGATCACGATCACCACGCCCGTCACCAACCCTGCGACGCGCAGGATGGCGTAAAATAGCGCCTCCACGAAGCGGCCGATGGCAACCGACAGGTGGATCATTCAGCGCACACGCCGCCACGTCTGCGATTTGCACCCGAAGTTCGCGAACAAGCATCCCGTGCCGACGATCGTGTCGCGGTTGACCTGGTCGATCGTGCCATCAAACGTCTGGCCGATGTCGGGTACGTACACCTGGCCGTGCCACAGTCCGTCGTCTCCCATGCGGAAGTCACGGAACAATTGCGTGCCCACCAGCTGATTGGAGCCGCCAGCAGCGGCATCGGCCCGCGCCTTCGCGCTGGCCTGAGTAACGGTGCCGCACAGCCCGCGGCCACATCGCGCCACCTTGATCCGCACGCTGTCGGCGGCGTTGCGCCATGTGCCCTCCCAGCCGCCTGCGCGCTGGGCGGCGGCCGGCATGGCGGTGAGCAGGAGGGCGGCGGCTAGGGATAAGCGCTTCACTGACATGGTCTCTGCTGAACTCCACTGGCGAGAAATGCTTCCGCCCTCGTCAAACGGGCGGCCCGCACCACATCGGAAAGGAGGGCGCGATACCAGCATGTAGTAAAGCGCTGTGGCGAAACCACGGCAGCGGCGGTACGCACGCCCCGTGACGACCGCACCCGATATCACCCCGGACAGCGAGCACCGTGGCCTTGTCGCCGCGCTGCCGGCCAGCATTCGCCCCTTTGCTCTACTGGCGCGCTTTGATCGGCCGATCGGCTGGTGGCTTTTGTTCTGGCCGGGCGCCTGGGCGGTCGCTCTGGCCGGCGGCGCCGTGGCGCGCTGGACGCTTATCGCATGGCTCCTGCTTGGCAGCGTCGCGATGCGCGGCGCAGGGTGCGTGTATAACGACATCATCGACCGCGATCTCGATGCTGCGGTGGCACGCACCCGCTCGCGTCCCATCGCCTCTGGCGCGGTGTCCGTGAAGGCGGCTTGGGCATGGTTGCTGATCCTGAGTCTTCTGGGCCTGCTCGTCCTTCTGCAACTGCGTCTCGACACGGCCGTGCTGGCGGTGGCGAGCCTTGCCCTCGTTGCCGCCTACCCCTTCATGAAGCGCATCACATGGTGGCCGCAAGCGTGGCTTGGCCTGGTATTCTCCTGGGCCGCCTTGGTCGGCTGGCTCGAGACGTGGGGCACCCTCACCGCTCCCGGCCTGCTGCTCTATGCCGGGTCGATCTTCTGGGTCATCGGCTATGACACGATCTACGCGCTTCAGGATCGCGAGGATGATGCGCTGATCGGGGTGCGCTCCTCGGCCCTTCGCATGGGCCCGCATGTCCGCACCGGCACCGGCATCTGCTATGGCTTGGCGTTGTTCCTCTGGGCGGCTGCCTTCTGGCTGCATCGCCGCGATCCGCTGGTCTGGCTCGCGCTGCTGCCCGCGGCGCTTCACTTGCTCTGGCAAGTCGCCACCTTGCGTCCGGACGATGGCGCTGGCGCTCTCGCCCGCTTCCGCTCGAATCGGTTCGCAGGGCTGCTGATCTTCCTTGGTTGCGCGGTGGTGGGCACCGCGCTTTGATATGGAGGCCGATCTTTTCCACAGGCAGGCCGAACGTTGCACTCTAGCAACCGGAGCGCCCGCCTCCTAAGTCGATTCCATGCTAGATCCGACCCAGGCGCAGGAACGCGCCGCAGATATCGTCGCCCGGGCCAAAAGGGCCGGTGTCGACGCCGCAGATGCCGTTTTCGCTGCTGACGCTTCCACCGAAATTTCCGTCCGCCTCGGCAAGCTGGAGGACGTCGGCCGCTCCGAAAGCGAGGATCTAGGCCTGCGCGTGTTCATCGGGCAGCGTTCCGCCAGCGTCTCCACCTCCGATCTCTCCTCCGAGGCGCTGGACGCCCTTGTTGAGCGCGCCGTTGCCATGGCGCGGGAGGCGCCCGAGGATCAATGGGCAGGTCTCGCGCCGCAGGATCGGCTACTGAACGGCGCCCCGCCGCTGCTGGATCTGGACGACGGCGGCGAGGTATCGCCTGCCGATCTACGCGAAGCGGCACTCGCCGCAGAGGAGGCCGCCCGCGCGGTGAGCGGCGTCACGAACAGCGAAGGCGGCGGCGCAAGCGCGGCGCGCAGCGTCTGGGCGCTCGCCACGAGCCACGGCTTCGCCGGCGCTTACTCCACCACTGGCTATGGCCTTTCAGCTAGCGTCATCGCAGGCGAAGGCAGCGGCATGCAGCGCGATTATGGCTTCCACTCCGCCCGCCACCGCAGCCGGCTTGACTCGCCGGAGGCCGTGGGGACGCTGGCGGGCGAACGCGCCGTTGCGCGACTGAATCCTGCGCGAATGGAAAGTGCCGCAATGCCGGTTGTGCTCGATCCCCGGGTCGGGTCCGGATTGCTGGGCCACCTCACCGGCGCAATCTCCGGCCAAGCCATCACCCGGCGCACCTCCTTCCTCCTCGACGCACTCGGAAGCGCCGTTTTTGCGCGCGGGATCACCGTTTCGGACGATCCCCATCGTCCCCACGGTTTACGCTCGCGCCCATTCGATGGTGAGGGCCTGCCGGTATCGCCGTCCGCGATCATTGAAGACGGTGTGCTGCAGACATGGCTGCTCGATAGCGCCTCCGCCCGGCAACTCGGCATGGCGCCGACAGGCCATGCGGCGCGCGGCGTTGGTGGTTCGCCGGGGGTGACCACCAGCAACTTCTACATGCACGCGGGCCACGTGCCCGTCGCGACGTTGATCGGCGATATCGTGCGCGGCGTGTATGTAACCGAGTTGATCGGCCAGGGGGTGAACGGCGTGACGGGCGATTACAGCCGCGGCGCTGCCGGCTTCCTGATCGAGAATGGCGAGATGACCACCCCGGTCGCCGAATTCACCATTGCCGGCAATCTGAAGGAGATGTTCGCCAATCTCACCCCCGCGAACGATCTCGAGTTCCGCTATGGCACCAACGTTCCGACCGTTCGGATCGACGGAATGACCATCGCCGGTGGATGATCTGGCGAACGCGGTAGCGAACATCACGCATGAGGCGGGGCAACTCGCCATGGCGCGCTTTCGCACCGATTTCGCGCGATGGGAGAAGGTGCCGGGGAGCCCGGTGTGCGAGGTAGATCTCGCAGTGGACACCATGCTTCGTGAGCGTTTGTCCGCGCTTCTCCCGGATGCCGGCTGGCTTTCCGAGGAAACGGCAGACAGCCCGGATCGGCTCGCCTGCAATCGAATCTGGGTGGTCGATCCCATCGACGGCACGCGCGATTATATCCGGGGCCGCGCCGGCTGGGCGGTCTCGGTCGCGTTGGTTGAGGCGGGACACCCGATCATCGGCGTTCTCGATGCACCGGTCCGTGACGAGGTCTGGCAAGCCAGCGCGGGCGGCGGGGCGAGGCTAAACGGGCGGCCGCTTGCCGCCAGTCGCCGCGACGCGTTCGCGGGCGCTCGCGTCCCGACCGACGCACTGCCAAAGGCCGATCGTGATCTGACGATGGTCGAAAAGCCGAATTCGATCGCCTTGCGCATGGCCATGGTGGCGGACGACCGCGCGGATCTTGTCGCCACGCTGCGCTGGGGCAACGAGTGGGACATCGCGGCAGCGGCGCTGATCGCAACCGAGGCCGGCGGGGCCGTTACCGACGCGCTGGGTGCCGGTCTTTCCTTCAACAAGTCCGACCCGTGCGCCTTTGGCGTGATCACGAGCAGCCGCGGGATCCACGAAGCCGCGCTGGAACGGCTATCAGCACGCGCGCGCGCCGTACTCGAGCCGACGCGGCGCGCCTGAACGTCCCGCACGATCTGTTCGGGCCGACGTTAATCAATTTAACGAAAAGTTCGAAGCGGCTGTAGGCGCCGGCGGGCCGGCGCCTGACGCCTACCTACTTCTGGCAGGCCACCACGGTGGCGATGACGCTGAGGGTATCCTGCGGATCCCGCACGCGGACGGTGTCGAGCCCCAGCTCCTTGGCCGGATAGTCGTTCCCGCCAGGAAAGATCGCATCGCCCACGAACATCATTGCTTCCAGTGGGATGCCGCTCTCGTCACGAAGGCGCTTCAGGCCATAAGCCTTGTCCACGCCCTCCTGCGTGATGTCGATGGAGGTTGCTCCGCCCATGTTGATCGACAGCCCCGGCAAGCGCTTCTTCAGATCCGCCTGGATCACCTTGCGCTTGGCAAAGTCGGGATCCCACACTTCCTTGGCATGGATCGGCGCATGCTGCCCCAGCGCCGAGAAGGTGATCTGGCTACCCCGGTCCTCGATCCGTTCGCCCCAGGTCTGCTCCGGAACGAAGCCCGTCGCTTCCAGCGATTCGTCGAAAGCCTTCAGGATCTGCTGCTTCTGCTCGTCCGAGAACAGCTCCGCATAAACCGTGCCCCATTGTCCCTCGCGGAAGGTGTACAGCTTGGTGCCCGTCGTCGGCATCAGCCACAGGCGAGATCGATCCGCCCGCTCCGGCAGACGGCTCGCGACCTGCTTGTCGAACTGTGGCCAGTCCCCGCCCGAAATGACGGCGACATGCGCCACCGTCAGCAGATCCGCCAGCGCTTCCCCCATATCAGGCTCGATCGCCTGCTTGCTCTCGGCCAGCGTGCCATCGAGATCAAACGCCACCAGTTGCTTCACATCATTCTCCCCAAAATGAGCTTGTCGATCGCATGGGCGACGCCATCCGCATCATTACTCAAGGTGACGTCGGCGGCGCGCGCCTTCACCTCTTCGGTCGCATTCCCCATTGCGATGGCGCGCCCCGCACGCTCGAACATCGCTATGTCATTCGCCTGGTCGCCGAGCACGATTGTGCGATCGAGCGGCACGCCCAGCGCGTGGGCCAGTCGCGCAATTCCGTCTCCCTTGTTTGCCGTCACCGCGGTTATATCGAGATAATAGGTCTGTGATTTGACGATGGTCGCCACGCCTTCGTGGGCCTCGACGATCCGTTGGTGCAGCGCATCTAGCACTCCCGGGTCATCAGAGACGAAGGTGATCTTGTCGGCACGATCCAACAAATCGCTGAACCCACCGCATATCGTCGGCTCCTGATTGGAGGCGAGGCGTTCGCTAGGCACATGGGGGCCGGAGTCCGAGGTCGCATACCATTGATCATCGGCGAACACCCAGATGTCGACGGGTTCGCCCTCTGCGAGTCTCAAGGCGCTTCTTGCCACTGCGGCGTCAACGACATGCCGACACAGGATTTCACCGCCTCGCCGAAACACGAGCCCACCGTTGAACGCGCCGAGCGGCACGTCGAGTCCGAGCGTCTCCACCAGTGGCGCAAGCCCGGACATGGGCCGCGCACTGATCACCGTGAAGCCAAAGCCTGCGGATTGCAGCCGCTGAACTGCCTCGATCGTTGCTGGCGTGAGGTTCTTGTCCTTGTCGACCAGCGTGCCGTCGACATCGCTGATGACGAGCGTCACAGGCGAGCGCTCATTGCGGTATCTCGACGTGGCCGCCGAAGCCGTAGCGCATCGCGGAGAGCAATTTGTCGCCGTACATCTCGTCGATGCGGCTGCGGTAGCGGGCGAAAAGCGCGGTGGTGAGGACGGCGACGGGGGTCGCCTGTTCCATCGCGGCCTCGATCGTCCAGCGGCCCTCGCCGGAATCGGCGACCTTGCCGGAGAATTGCTCGAGCTTCTGATCCTGCGCGAGGGCCGACGCCGTGAGGTCGAGTAGCCAGGAGGAAATCACCGATCCGCGCCGCCACACTTCGGAAATTTCGGCAAGATTGAAATCGAAGCGCTCTTCTTCCGGCAAATGCGCGACATTGCGTCCCCACAGGACATCAAAGCCCTCGGCATAAGCCTGCATGAGGCCATATTCGATGCCGTTATGCACCATCTTCACGAAATGGCCGGCGCCAGCGCGGCCTGCGTGAATATAGCCCTTCTCCGCTCGCGGATCGCACTCGTCGCTGCGATTACGCGTACGTGGCACGCTGCCGATGCCGGGCGCCAGCGTTTCGAAAATCGGGTCCAGCAGGTCGACGGTTTCCTTGTCGCCGCCGATCATCATGCAATAGCCGCGCTCCAGCCCCCAGACGCCGCCGGAAGTCCCGACGTCGACATAGTGCACGCCCTTCTCGGCGAGCGCCTTGGCGCGGCGGACATCGTCCTTCCAGAAGGTATTGCCGCCATCGATGATGATATCGCCCTCGGCACATTCACTGCCGCACAGCGCCTCGATCGTCTCCTCGGTCGGCGCGCCGGCGGGCAGCATCACCCAGAAGATCGCCGGGCTGGCGAGCTTGCTTTTCATGTCCGCCAAGGAGTCTGCGCTAGTGGCTCCCTCGCCGGCCAGTACGGCGAGCGCATCGGCGTTGCGGTCCCATGCCACCACTTCGTGGCCACCTCGCATCAGACGACGGGCGATGTTGCCGCCCATGCGGCCAAGGCCGATGATGCCGATCTTCATACTGTCAGGCTCCACGTGATGTTGCCGGTTGGGCTGAGCCCGCCGAAAGGCGCACACCGAGCCATCGCGCTCGTTGCACACCTTCCGCCAGGCTCATGGCGAACGGTGAAGGGCATTTTCCGTTCCGAACTTCGATCAAGCGTCGGCGGGATGCTTCGCCTGGATAGAACCGAGGAGGTCATCGAACGACTTGCTGAACGACGCCACGCCTCCCTCGACCAGCCGCTCGGTGATCCCAGCGAGATCCAAGCCCAGCCGCTCGACATCGGCAAGGACCCGGCGCGCGCCCTCGATATCGTCGGTCAACGTAACCTTGGCCGTGCCCCGCTCGCGAAACGCGTCCAGCGTGCTCGGCGGCATGGTGTTGACCGTGTCGGCGCCGATCAGCGTATCGACGTAGAGCGTGTCGGGATAATCCGGGTTCTTCGTGCCGGTGGATGCCCATAGTAGCCGCTGCGGCTGCGCGCCTTTGGCGGCGAGGGCCTGCCAGCGATCAGATGCGATAAAGTCCTGATACCAGGCATAGGCCAGCTTTGCGTTGGCGATCGCCACCTTGCCCTTCAGCGCCTTTGCTTCGTTCCCGCCGACGCCCTCGTCGATCTTCTTGTCGATCTCCGCGTCGATGCGGCTGATGAAGAAGCTCGCGACGCTGGCGATCCGGTCGATCGGCTCGCCGCGTGCAACCCGCTGCTCCAGCCCCTCGACATAGGCGAGCGCAACGGCTTGATACGACTCCTGAGAGAAGAGCAGCGTGACGTTCACGTTGATGCCCTTGGCAATCGTCGCCGCAATCGCAGGCACGCCAGCAGGCGTCCCCGGAATCTTGATCATCAGATTGGGCCGATCCACAGCCGTCCACAGCTTCTCGGCCTCCGCGATCGTGCCGTCGGTGTCGTTGGCGAGATAAGGCGACACCTCGAGGCTGACGTACCCATCCTCGGCGTTCAGGCGCTCATAGACGGGGTGAAGCGTCTCGGCAGCCGCCTTGATGTCCTGAATGGCCAGGTGCTCGTAGCGGTCGATCGTAGCGGCACCCGGGTTAGCCTTGTCAAACGCGGCGAGTGTTCCGTCATACGCGGTGCCTTCGCCCATCGCCTTCTGGAAGATCGTCGGGTTGGAGGTGACGCCGGTCACTCCGTCTTCGGTCACGAGCTTCTGCAGGCCGCCTTCCTCGAGGAACTTGCGGTCGACGAAATCCAGCCACACCGCCGTGCCAAGGTTTGCGAGATCGTTGAGCTTGCCCATCTGTCCTGTCTCCGTCCCGTTCGTGTCGAGCGAAGTCGAGACACGTTGGCGTGTAACAACGCCGGCCCGTCCGATCCCGATCCTTGACTTCGCTCGGACCGGACGGGGGTGTCGTCACCAGTTAGGCAGCGATGACCTCTTTCGCCACCTTCACCACGTTGTCGACGGTGAAGCCGAACTTGTCGGCGAGCTTGGCGATCGGCGCGGAAGCACCAAAAGTGGACATGGCGATCGTCTTGCCGGCGAGGCCAACGTAGCGATCCCAGCCGATCTCGCCCGCCATTTCGATGGCGACGCGCGCAGCAACAGCCTTGGGCAGCACGCTCTCCTTGTACGCGTCGCTCTGCTTCTCGAAGCGATACCAGCTCGGCATCGAGACAACGCGGCTCTTCACGCCATCGGCGAGCAGCCTCTCATGCGCCTGGATCGCAAGCCCGACTTCGCTGCCGGTGGCGATCAGGATCACGTCGGGCGTGCCGTCGCTGTCGGCAAGGACATAGCCGCCCTGCTTTACGCCATCGGCGCTGGCGTACTTCGACCGGTCAAGTGTGGGCAGCGCCTGACGCGACAGGACCAGCGCTGCGGGCTGCCTCGGCGTCTCGACGATTGCGCGCCATGCGGCGGCGACCTCGTTCGCGTCACCCGGGCGGAACATGTCGAGTCCCGGCGTCGCGCGCATCATCGCCAGCATCTCGATCGGCTGGTGCGTCGGGCCGTCTTCGCCGACGCCGATCGAATCGTGGGTGAAGATCCACGTGGTGCCGACCTCCATCAGCGCCGACAGGCGCACCGGCGGGCGCATGTAATCGAGAAAGACGAGGAAGGTGCTGCCGTAGGAGCGCAGCCCCGACAGCGCCATGCCGACCGCGATCGAACCCATGGCATGTTCACGCACGCCGAAGTGGAAGTTGCGGCCGGCGTAGTTGCTCGGCTCGTACGATGCCTCGCCCTTGATGTCGGTCTTGGTCGACGGCGCAAGATCGGCCGAGCCGCCGAGCAGCCACGGCATCTTGTTCGCAATCGCGTTCAGCACCTTGCCGCCGGCATCGCGGCTAGCGACGCCCTTGGCATCAGCCTCGAATGTCGGGATGTCCGCATCCCAGCCTTCGGGCAGCGCGCCGGTGATGATGGCATCGACTTCCTTGGCGAGCTCGGCATGTTCGGTGCGATACTTCTGAAGCGTCGCTTCCCAGGCCTCGCGCAGCGGCACGCCGCGGCTGGCAATTGCACTTTCGAAGGCTTCCTGCACGCCCTCCGGCACGTAGAAGTTCTTGTCCGTCGGCCAGCCATAGGCCTCCTTGGTCAGGCGGACATTCTCTTCACCCAGCGCCTCGCCATGCGCCTTCTCGCTGCCGGCACGCGGGGAGCCCCAGCCGATCACCGACTTCACGATGATCAGCGTCGGGCTGTCCTGCGTCGCGCGGAACTCCTCGAACGCCTTGGTCAACGCGGCAACATCGTTCGCATCATCAACGTGAATGACGTTCCAGCCATAGGCTTCGAAGCGCTTGCCCACGTCCTCATTGAACGCGAGATCAGTGTCGCCTTCGATCGAGATCTGATTGCTGTCGTAGATCCAGCAGAGGTTGGAGAGCTTCAGGTGGCCGGCGAGGCTCGCGGCCTCCGAGGCGACGCCCTCCATCATGTCGCCGTCGCCGCACAGCGCATAGACGTCATGATCGAAGAGTGTGAAACCCGGCTTATTATAGCGCGCAGCCATCCAGCGCTCGGCGATCGCCATGCCGACCGAATTGCCGCAGCCCTGGCCAAGCGGACCGGTCGTCGTTTCAACGCCGACAGTGTGGCTATATTCCGGGTGGCCCGGCGTCTTGGAGCTAAGCTGGCGAAACTGCTTGATATCGTCGAGGCTGACGGCGGGGGCGCCATCGGGCTGCTTCACGCCGGCGAGGTGCAGCAGCGAATAAAGCAGCATCGAGGCATGGCCGACCGACAGGACGAAGCGGTCGCGATTGGGCCAGTTCGCCTGCGCCGGATCATAGCGCAGGAACTTCGTCCAGAGCGTGTGACCTACAGGTGCGAGCGCCATTGGCGTGCCGGGGTGACCCGAGTTGGCCGCCTGGACGGCATCCATGGAAAGGGTCCGGATCGTGTCGATCGCGAGCCGCTCTGGCGAGCCGTCCTCGTGAACGTCGGCAGGCGCGTTGGTGGCGGTATCGGTCATCAGGGCTCTCACTGGATGGTTTTGGATCGAACGCGCGGGTCGCTGCCCGGTTGCTGAGTCGCGCTCCCACTAGACGCTCGCTCCGCCGCGTTCCAGTCGCGTAACGATGCACCGGCCGTGCAGCCGGGGTACAGGTTCGTTGCGGCACGCTGCGTCGTCGCAAGAGGGGGAGGGAAGACGATGGATGCGATCATTAGCATCGCCAGCATCATCGCGATGTTATGCGGCGTCGGGGCAGTGATTTCCCTTCTAAGGCCACGAAGCGTCGACTGGCGCTGGCTAGCCATCGCGGCTGGCTTGGTGCTGCTCAACGATCTATTGCTCACCAACGCTTATGGTCTGATCCGAGATGTGCTGCCGGGGCGCTGGAACTGGCAGGGAAAGATACTGGCGCTTGGTGCGACCTTGGCGATCGCAATGACACCAGCCTTTGGCTTGCGCCCTGCCGGGATCACCGCCCCTCAGGCTCCCGGAAGCCTACGCGCCGCTCTCCCGGTCGCGCTGCTCTATTGCTCCTTCTTTCTCGCCATCGCGATCGCTTTTCCCGATGAGCCGCCCACCCGCGAAACGATCGCCTTTCAGCTAACGATGCCAGGCGTTGAGGAAGAGCTCTTCTATCGCGGACTGCTGCTGCTCGCGCTGGACCGCGCCTTCACCGCTCGCAAGCGGTTGTTGGAGGTCCAGTGGGGCTGGGGCGCGATCATCTCCTGCGCGCTGTTCGGCCTTACGCACGCTTTTGCCTATGCCGAGGGCAGCTACAGCTTCGATCCGATCTACATGGCGCTCACCGCCGTGCCGTCTTTAATCGCCATCTGGTTGCGACTGCGGACAGGGAGCGTGCTGATCCCGGTGCTGCTGCACAACTTCGGCAACGCCATCGGCTTGCTGGTTTAAGCCGCGGAAGCTGTCATCCCGCTTTCGCGTTATTCGCAGGCGTTCACTGTTCAGCTACAGCCATGGCGGTCAGGTAGACTATTGATGCAGACGATGTCGAAACGGTACGCGGTCTTCTGCATCAGCTGGCTTCTCGCGCTACCGCTCTGGCGGGAGTTCCACGAGCCAAGTCAAACGCTGTGGAACGTGTTCCTGGCAGCCTTCCTGATCGCGACCGTCACGGCCGTTTTCCTAGGCATGCGCTACTTAGAGCAATACCATATCGAGGTGGGTGAGGCGCGTTTCTCTTCGAGCAATGACGAAAGAAGCGAGATCTAAGCTCCAGTTGCAGGCGTTCATCATTCCTATCAACGGCTATGTTTTACAGTCGAACAGGCCGCTCCAGCTTCAAGACCTTACCGCCACTTGCAACATAGGCGACATCTACCTCATCGAGGAACAGCCCGTGCCCCAGCGCGCCGGGAATGGCGGCGATCGACGCCGCTAGTCCACGCGGATCGCTCATATCGCGAAAGCGGCAGTCCGCGACAAGATTGTCGTTGTCCGTGCGATAACCGGAGCGCACCGTCACCGCGGCCCCCAGCGCCTCCAGTTGCGCCACGACGAAGCTGCGCGCGAAAGGAAGCACCTCCACCGGCACCTTGGCGCCGCCGATCGCATCGACCCGCTTCGATCCGTCCGCGGTCACCACGAACCGCCTGGCTGCCGCAGCCACCGCTTTCTCGCGCAGCATCGCCCCGCCCGCGCCTTTGATCGCCCAGAGCCGCGCATCGATCTCGTCCGCACCATCGATGGCAAGATCCACGGCTGCGCAGTCGGCAAAGTCGAGCACCGCGATGCCTGCTGCCCGCGCCGCCTCCGCAGTGGCCTCGCTCGTGGCCACTGCCTGCACCCTTAGACCGCCAGCGACGCGCAGCCCCAGCGCCGCAACGGCAAAGGCCGCGGTGGATCCGGTGCCGAGGCCGACGACCATGCCGTCTTGGACCTCCGCCACCGCAGCCTCCGCGGCCAGCCTCTTGTCATTCTTGACGCTCATGCCGCCTCATAACGCAGCACGGCGCCGTTGGGCCAACGTCGTGTCAGCCGTACTTCTGCTCTTCCCACCACGGGAAGAAGTCCGGCATGTTGCTCGATACCTTGTCGGGATAAGCCGGCGTGCGCTTCTCGAGAAACGAGGTGACGCCTTCTTTTGCGTCGCCCGAGCGACCACGCGCTAGGATCGCGCGGCTGTCGATCTTGTGCGCGTCCATCGGGTGCTGGAAGCCGAGGCCGCGCCACAGCATCTGCCGCGTCAGCGCCACCGAGACCGGCGCGGTATTGTCCGCGATCTCGCGTGCGAGCGCGTTGGCCACGGCGAGCAGATCGCCGCCCGGCACGACCTGCTTCACCAGCCCGCCATTCAGCGCTTCCTGTGCATCGAACACCCGGCCCGAATAGCACCATTCCAGCGCTTGGCTAATGCCCACGACGCGCGGCAGGAAGAAGCTGGACGCAGCCTCCGGCACGATGCCGCGGCGCGCGAAGACGAAGCCGAAGCGCGCCGTGTCGCTGGCGATGCGGATGTCCATTGGCAGCTGCATGGTGGAGCCGACGCCGACCGCCGCGCCGTTCACTGCCGCGATCACCGGCTTCAGGCACTCGAAGATACGCAAGGTCAGCCGCCCGCCGCCGTCGCGCGCTTCTTCCATCTCATAGGTCAGCTCGACGCTGCCGCCGCCACGATCGGGCCGATCAGTGCGCTTGTCATAATCAAACGTCTTGGCGCCCGCCGACAGATCGGCGCCAGCGCAGAAGGCGCGGCCCGCGCCCGTCACGATGACGCAGCGCACGTCGTCGTCAGCATCGATCTTGTCGAACGCATCGATCATCTCGGTCATCATCGTGCCGGTGAATGCGTTCAGCTTGTCGGGCCGGTTCAGCGTAATCGTCGCGATACCGTCCTTCACGTCATAGATGATCTGCTCGTACGCCAAGCTGCCTCTCCTCTGTGTGCCGCCCCTCCGGCAGCTTCGACCGGCACCATAACATTATTTATGGTGGGCGAGGCAAGCGAGTCGCACACGCCGAGGTTACGTAGCGGCAGTTTTCGAATTTCGGGTTCGCTCTGTCTGTACTTTGGCGCCGTACCGTTTCCATGTCTCGGTCAACAAGGCTTGCAGCCGCCACGCCGTCGCGCCTACAGGTGCGCTGCACCCGCGAACGGGATGAGGAAGCCAAGAGGAGTCTTCGTGAACGCAGACGAGATGAAGGCCGCGATCGGCCAGGAAAGCGTGTCCGAATGGGTCGAGGTAACCCAGGAGATGATCAACAAGTTCGCCGATGCGACCGGTGACCACCAGTTCATCCACATCGATCCGGAACGCGCCAAGCAGACGCCGTTCGGCACCACGATCGCGCATGGCTTCCTGACGCTGTCGCTGCTGCCGCTGCTGTCGGCCAAGAACCCGGACATGCCGCGGCTCGACGGCGTGAAGATGGGCGTGAATTACGGCGGCAACAAAGTCCGCTTCCTCGCCCCCGTCCCGTCGGGATCGCGCGTGCGCGGCCGGTCCAAGCTGACCGAGTTCGACGAGAAGCGCCCGGGCCAGTATCAGTTCACCACCGAGACCACGATCGAGATCGAGGGCAGCGAAAAGCCAGCGATGATTGCGGAGTGGATCACCCAGGTCTTCACCTGATATCTTCCTGACCGCCGCCCTCCCCAGGGAGCGCCGCCCGTATCCGCGGGCGGACCGGCCACCAACCTTACCCAAGGACAACAATCATGCGTTCCGCCGTCATCGTTTCCACCGCCCGCACGCCGATCGGCCGGGCCTATCGTGGTGCGTTCAACAACACGCTGTCGCCGACGCTCGCCAGCCACGCGATCAAGGCCGCCGTCGAGCGCGCCGGGATCGACGGTGCTGAAATCCAGGACGTCGTGATGGGCGCCGCGCTCCAGCAGGGCGCGCAGGCGACCAACATCGCGCGCACCTCGCTGCTGCGCGCTGGCCTCCCCGCTACCGTCTCGGGCATGTCGCTCGACCGCCAGTGCGCCTCGGGCCTGATGGCGATCGCCACGGCCGCAAAGCAAATCGTGGTCGACAACATGGACGTGACGCTGGGTGGCGGCGTCGATTCGATCAGCATCGTCCAGACGCCGCAGATGCGCGTGCAGCCCGACCCCGAACTGGTCGCGATGCACAAGGACATCTACATGCCGATGCTGCAGACCGCCGAAGTGGTCGCCAAGCGTTATGGCATTAGCCGCGACGCGCAGGACGAATATGGCTTCCAGTCGCAGCAGCGCACCGCCGCCGCCCAGGCCGCCGGCAAGTTCGATGACGAGATCGTTGCCGTGACCGCCAACATGGCGATCACCGACAAGGAGACGAAGGAAGTCTCCTACAAGGAAGTGACGCTGGCGAAGGACGAGGGCAATCGCCCCGAGACGACGCTGGAAGGCCTGAAGTCGCTGAAGCCGGTGCTCGGCCCAGATCTCAACATCACCGCCGGCAACGCCTCGCAGCTGTCGGACGGCGCATCGGCCAGCGTGCTGATGGAAGAGAAGCTGGCCGAGAAGAAGGGCCTGACCCCGCTTGGCCGCTATGTCGGCATGGCCGTTGCCGGGACCGACCCAGACGAAATGGGCATCGGCCCGGTCTTCGCAATCCCCAAGCTGCTCGAGCGCTTTAACCTGAAGATGGACGACATCGGCCTGTGGGAACTAAACGAGGCGTTCGCAGTGCAGGTGCTGTACTGCCGTGACAAGCTGGGCATTCCCAACGAGCTGCTGAACGTCAATGGCGGCGCGATCTCGATCGGCCACCCCTATGGCATGTCCGGCGCGCGCATGACTGGCCACGCGCTGATCGAAGGCAAGCGTCGCGGCGCCAAGTACGTCGTGATCACGATGTGCGTGGGCGGCGGCATGGGCGCAGCGGGCCTCTTCGAGGTTCTCTGACCGCTACCTGATCCGGTCGCTCAGCGCGATTTGACGCCGAGCGATCGTCCACCCTCCTACATGAGCCCCGGTTGCACTCGCGACCGGGGCTTTTCATTGCACCGCGCACCGATCAGCGGCTCCTTCTTAACACAACGCAACCAACCTCGGCCGCTCTCGTTCTCCAGCTAAATCTACAGCAGGAGATGATTAGATGGCCGATCACGACAGCCCACAGGAAGTCGCCGAGACATTTCTTCGCAAGCTCGAAGCTAGCCCGTTCGTGATGATCGGTCTGATGGATGGCGAGCATTCGGAGCCGATGAACGTCAAACTGGATGAAACCCAGCCGAACGCGCTGTTCATTTTTTCCGCGCACGACAATCGCATTGCTAAGGGCGGCAAGGCCATGGCGCAATTCGTTGGCAAGGGTCACGATTTCTTCGCGTGCTTGGCGGGTCAGGTCTCCCAGGAGACGGATCAGGCCACGTTCGATCGCCTTTGGGACAATCGCGTGGAGGCATGGTTCCCCAATGGCAAGGCAGATGCACGGCTCAACCGTTTCACGATCACGTCCGCTGAATTGTGGGAGACGGACGTCGCGCTCAGCGGCCGCCTGAAGATGCTGTTCGGCGGAACGATCGACGCGTCGGAATCGTCGAGCCACGCCAAGGTCGGCTCGATCGCCTGATCGCTGGGCGGGGGCTGCCTCGGCTTCGCCATCTGCGGAGCGTCGAGTCCCCGCCACCTACTTTTCCTTGCGGTACCGACGTATCACGGGGCACGGTCGTCCAGTGGAGGCATCAACCTGCCCTGGCCCCGATCCGCCGCCGAGCCGATGCACAGTCGATCTAGAAGCGCTCGGCGCCGGCCACATCGCCGATGCGCCGGCCACGCTCGACCGGATCAATCGTGCGCCGTGATCCATTCCTCGACCACCGGCGCGATCTTTTCGCGCCACTTGGATCCGTTGAAGATCCCGTAATGGCCGGCGCCTTCGGCCATGTAATACCGCTTCTTGTTGTCCGCCAAGTTGGTTGCCAGCGTTAGCGCCGCCTTGGTCTGGCCCAGCCCCGAAATATCGTCGCGTTCGCCCTCAACCGCGAGGATCCCGATGTCCGTAATCGCCGCGGGGTCCACCGGCACGCCGCGATGGGTCATGGTCCCGCTCGGCAGCGCGTGTGTCTGAAACACCTTGTCGATCGTCTGCAGGTAATATTCCGCGGTCATGTCACAGACCGAGCGATATTCGTCGTAGAAGTCCTTGGTTGCGGCCGCGCTCTCACCGTCGCCCCGCACCAGATGTTTGAACATCTCCCAATGGCTCATCATGTGATTGCCCAAGTTCATGGACATGAAGCCGGTGAGTTGCAGGAACCCGGGATAGACCCGCCGCCCCGCCCCTGGGTACATCGCCGGTACCGTCGCGATCACATTCTGCTCAAACCAGGAATGCGGCCGCTCGGTCGCCAACTGGTTCACGGCCGTCGGCGCCTCACGCGTATCCACGGGCCCGCCCATCATGGTCAGCGTTTTGGGCCGGCACGGATGTGCTTGCGCGCTCATCAGGCAGGCAGCCGCATAGCAAGGTACCGATGGCTGGCACACGGCGAGCATGTGCGCCCCCGGGCCGATCGCCTCCAGAAACGCAACCAGATAGTCGATGTAATCGTCGAGGTCGAAGCTACCCTCCGCCACCGGCACCAGCTTCGCATCGGCCCAGTCCGTGATGTACACGTCGGCGAACGGCAGCATCCGTTCCACCGTGCCGCGCAGCAGCGTGGCAAAATGGCCGGACATCGGCGCCACGATCAACAATCGCGGCCCGCCGGAAATGCCGTCACGCACGAACCGCTTGAGTTGGCCGAACGGCTTGCGCAGGACCACGTCCTCGCGCACCACCACTTCCTGCCCGTCGATAACGACATGATCCAGTCCGAAGCTGGGTTTTCCTCGCGGCGCTGCAGCATGGGCAAAGACATCAAGCGCGGAAGCCATGACTTGCCCGCCGCCGAAATAGGCAAATGGGTTCGCTGGGTTCTGCAACATGCCAGCGCCGAAATTCGCCATCGCACTTGCAGTTGCAAGCAGCGAACGCTGGAACTCATAAGCATCGTAGAGCATCGGGTATCTATAGCTCAGTAACGCCCCATGATACTATCGCTATTGTGCACCTGCACAATGAAGATCCCTCCCGATTGCCCCGAGACGGTGGCGATTGAGCCACACCCCCGCCGCTGCTAGGGCGCCCGCATGGTCAGCAATGCGGCAGTGGCGCCGCCCCCTACGCGCCGGATCGGCAATCTTGCGCTCGTTTGGCGCCACGCGAAACGGTATCCGGGGCAGATCGCCGCCGCCTGGACGGCGCTCGCGATCACGTCCGCGGCAACGATCGCGATCCCCTACAGCTTCAAGCGCATCATTGATCGCGGCTTTGGCGCCAATGCCGGGGAGGCAGTGGCCGGCGCCTTCCACTACATGCTGATGATCGTCGCGGTGCTGGCGATCGGCACGGCGGTGCGCTTTTATTTCGTGTCGTGGCTCGGCGAGCGGGTCGTTGCCGATATCCGCACCAGCGTGCAGCGCCATCTGCTCACGCTGAGCCCGCGGTTCTTCGAGGAGAACCGCCCCTCCGAAATTGCCAGCCGATTGACAGCGGATACCGCGCAAATCGAGATGGTGGTGGGCACCACCGTGTCGGTGGCGCTGCGCAACGCCTTCACCGGCATCGGCGGGCTGGTTTACCTGTTCGCCATTTCACCGAAACTCGCCGGCCTCTTGTGCCTGGGCATTCCGTTGGTGATCCTCCCCATCATGCTGCTCGGGCGTCGCGTGCGGAATTACTCGCGCACCTCGCAGGATCGCGTGGCGGATGTCGGCTCGATGGTGACTGAGACGCTGGGCGCGATGAAGATCGTCCAAGCGTTCGGCCAGGAGCGTCGGGAGGCCGAGCGTTTCGCCGGTGCCGTCGAGGCGACCATGGCCGCCGCCGAGCGCCGCATCATCCTGCGCGCGGTCATGACCGCCATCGTCATCGGGCTGGTTTTCGGCTCGATCACCCTTGTTCTCTGGGAAGGCGCAACGGACGTCGCGGCGGGCCGGCTTTCGGGCGGCTCGATTGCTGCTTTCGTGTTGACCGGCGGTATCGTCGCCGGCGCATTCGGGGCGCTGACCGAAGTCTATGGCGAGCTTTTGCGTGGCGCCGGTGCGGCCGGGCGCCTCGCCGAGCTTATGTCCGAAACACCGGAGATTGCTGCTCCCGCCCACGCGGTGGCGCTGCCGCAGCCGGAGCGCGGCGAAATCACCTTCGAACATGTCGAGTTCCGTTACCCTACCCGCCCCGATACGGCTGCACTTCACGATTTCTCGCTTCGGGTAGCGCCAGGCGAAACGGTTGCGCTCGTCGGCCCCTCGGGTGCGGGCAAAACAACCTTGTTCCAGCTTCTCCAGCGCTTCTACGATCCCGCTCAGGGCCGCCTGACGGTGGACGGCGTGGATCTGCGCGATGCCGATCCGGGTGAGGTGCGCGCGCGCATTGCAATGGTGCCGCAGGAAACCGTGATCTTCGGCGCGTCGGCGCGCGACAATCTGCGCTACGGCCGCTGGGAGGCCGATGATGAGGCCTTATGGGCCGCCGCGGAGGCCGCAAACGCCGCCAAGTTCCTTCGGGAACTGCCGCAAGGGCTGGATACGTTCCTTGGCGAAGGCGGCGCTCGCTTGTCGGGTGGCCAGCGCCAGCGGGTAGCGATCGCCCGCGCGCTGCTGCGCAATGCGCCCATCCTGCTCCTGGACGAGGCCACCAGTGCGCTGGACGCGGAAAGCGAGCGGCTGGTGCAGGAAGCGCTCGAGCGGCTGATGGCTGATCGCACGACCTTGGTCATCGCGCACCGGCTCGCGACAGTGCGCGCAGCGGACCGGATCGTGGTAATGGACGGCGGCCGGATCGTCGAACAAGGCGATCACGCGGCATTGATGGCGCGCAGCGGGCTCTACGCCCGGCTTGCCAGCCTTCAGTTCAGCGAAGCCGCATAAGAGGAGGGAGAGAGATGGTGACCGACTTCGACGTGATCGTCTATGGCGCGACGGGCTACACCGGCCGCCTTGTCGCCGAATATATCGCGCGCGCTTACCCCACCGGCGTACGCTGGGCAATGGCAGGCCGCTCGCTCACCAAGCTGCAGGAAGTGCGCGCCGAAATGGGGATCGGCGCCGACGTGCCCCTGGTCACGGCCAACTCGGATGACCCAGCCTCGCTTCGTGCCATGTGCGAACGCACGCAGGTCGTGATCTCAACCGTCGGGCCTTATCAACTCTACGGCAGCGATCTGGTCGCGGCCTGCGCCGCCACCGGCACTGCTTATGTCGATCTATGCGGCGAGCCGGGCTGGATGCGCCGCATGATCGACGCCCATCACGAAGAGGCGAAGCGCACGGGCGCGCGCATCGTCTTCTCCTGCGGCTTCGATTCCATCCCGTTCGACCTCGGGGTCCTCACCTTGCAGGAGGCCGCGATCAAGCGCTTTGGCCGGCCGGTGCCGCGCGTGAAGGGGCGGGTCCGCGTAATGAAAGGTGGCTTCTCCGGCGGCACCGCGGCCAGCTTGAAGGCCACGCTCGCCGCCGCCGCCAAGGACCCGTCGCTGGTCCCGCTGCTGGCCAGCCCCTTCGCGCTAACGCCCGGGCACAGCGGCCCGCATCAGCCCGCCGGCCTGCTCCCCGAATTTGACAGCACGATCAATACCTGGGTTGCGCCGTTCGTGATGGCGCCGATCAACACCAAGAACGTCCATCGCACGAACTTCCTGCTCGGCGGCCGCTACGGCGACGACTTCGTCTATGACGAGATGCTCGTCGCCGGGCTGGGCGACATGGGCAAGGCCGCCGCCGAAGCGATCGCGAAGCTAAATCCGTTTGCTGGCGACAGCGGGCCCAAACCCGGCGAAGGCCCCACAAAGGAAGAGCGTGAGACCGGTCACTACGACGTGCTCTTCATCGGCCTGATGCCGGACGGCACCCGTGTTGATGCTGTCGTGACCGGAGATCGCGATCCGGGCTATGGCTCCACCAGCAAGATGCTGGCGGAAAGCGCGCTGTGCCTTGTTCAGGACGTCCAGGGCGAAGGCGGCATCTGGACCCCGGGCGCGCTGATGGGGCCGCAGCTGCGCGAGCGGCTGGTGAAGAACGCAGGCCTCACCTTTACCGCCACTTGACCAATCGGCGCTGGCCATCGCGCCAGCGCCCCCGCCTCCGGGTGGCGATTTGCTCCGGTAGCGGGGCTCAGATCACCGACCAAGCGCAATCGCGCCCGCCGCGGCGAAGCCCGCAACTGCGATCGCTCCAAGGATACGCGCCACTTCTTCCTTGCGAAAATTAAGCAGCGCCCGCTCGTCCAACCAGTAATGGCCCTCGGCTTCGGTCACCACCGCGCCGAACTTCACCATGCGGTCGAGCAGCCGCCGCTCGCCGCGCGCAGTCGGTGCGTACGCCGTTGCGTTCGCGGGCTTGATCGCCCCCGCCCGGCGCAGACGTTCAACGATCCTGTTCTGCGCCCGTGTTGAATAACGCGCCGCTGTGCGCCCGACGATGTTCGCCACCTTACTTCCTCCGCCCCTGATGCCTGATATTGCCCGGACGGCCGCGCCGCTTCAGGACGCGCGGCCCTCGCTCCTCACGGTCGCCGCGCCGCACGGGCCGCGGACCTTTCCCCTCGGGTAGTTCGAAACGGAGCGCGCCAGACACCGGGTTTGCGTCTGCCAGCCGTAATTGCAGCCGCTGGCCGAGCACATATTCGTCGCCGCTCGTCTCGCCCACCAGCCGCATCGCGGCCTCGTCATAGCGGTAATATTCGCCGCCAAGATCGCTCACCGGCATCAACCCGTCGCCGCCGACCCCCTCCACCGTCGCGAAGAAGCCGAAGTTCTGCACGCCCGTGATCCGCGCATCGACGATCTCGCCGACCCGCTCGGCAAGGAATGCGGCGACATAGCGATCGAGTGTCTCGCGCTCCGCCTCCATCGCACGCCGTTCCAGCTTGCTGATCGTCTCGCCCAGCCGCTCGAAATCTTCGTCGCCGTTCAGCCCACCGGGCCCAAGGCCGTAAGCGCTGGCCAGCGCACGATGGACCAGCAGGTCAGCATAGCGCCGGATCGGCGACGTGAAATGCGCGTAGGAGCCCAGCGACAGGCCAAAGTGGCCGTGGTTGCCCGGCCCGTAATAGGCCTGCGTCTGCGTGCGGAGCACTTGCTCCATCACCTGCGGCCGGAAATCAGCCTCGCCCACCCGCTCAATGATGCGGTTGAACGTGGCGGGCTTGATCACTTGCCCCAGCGCAAAGGGGATGTCGAACGTGTCGAGATAATCCTTCAGTGCAGTCAGTTTCGCCCGCGTCGGCGGTTCGTGCACGCGGTACATCACGGGCGCCTTCTTGGCCTCCAGCGCCTTGGCGGCGGCCACGTTGGCGGCGATCATGTAATCCTCCACCAGTCGGTGGGCATCCAGCCGCTCGCGCGGTGCCACCGAGAGCAGGCGTCCCTTTTCGTCCAGCGCCACCTGCCGCTCGGGCAGATCCAGCCCCAGCGGCTCGCGCTTGTCACGCGCTTCGGCCAGCGCGCTCCAGCAGCCCCACAGGTTACGCAGCGCCTCCATCAGATCGTCCGCCAGCGGCGTGGCGCAAAGATTTCCGTCGATTGCCGCCTGCGCATTCTCATACGCGATGTTGCTGGCAATCCGAACGACGGCACGGGTGAAGCGCCAGGACTTCAGCGCGCCGTTCTTCGTGATCTGAAGATGGCACGCCATCGCGGCGCGATCCTCGCCCTCCTTCAGCGAGCACACGTCTGCGGAAAGCACCTCGGGCAGCATGGGCACGACCCGGTCCGGGAAATACACCGAATTGCCCCGCCGCCGCGCCTCGCGATCAAGCGCGCTGCCAGCGCGCACGTAAAAGCTCACGTCCGCAATCGCGACCACGGCACGCCAGCCGTCCGGATTGGCGGGATCGTCGTCCGGCGCTGCCCAGATCGCATCGTCGTGATCGCGGGCATCGGCAGGGTCGATCGCCACGATCGGCAGATGGGTTAGATCCTCTCGCCCATCGCCCAGCGGCTGGCCCGCCACCCGCACCGCCTCGTCCAGTGTCTCCTGGTTGAAGACGTGTGGGATCTCATGCCGATGAATGGCGATCAGCGAGAAGCTGCGCGGCGCGAAAGGATCGCCCAGCCGCTCCACGACGCGCGCCGTGATCCGTGGCGGCCGCCCAGTCCGCTCCGCCAGCACCAGATCGCCGGGCTGCGCACCGCCAGCGTCGGACACGGCATATTCGCGCCGGTCCTTCTTCTCCACGCCTTGCAGCCACAGCCGGTCGCCTTCGCCGCGCAGCACGCCAATCATCTGCTCCGCGGCCGGCGCCAGCGCCTTCATCGGATGTGCGATCCAGCCGTTGCCAGCCTCCTCCGTCCGCGCCAGCACCCGCGTGCCGACGCCGAGCTCGCCGCGCTTGCGCTCGCGAACCCGCACGCGGGGCGGCGGAGTCTCGGCTTCCCAGCGCTCGGGCGTTGCCCAGATCGTGCCGTTGTCATCCACGTCCACGACGCGCAGCACCGTGACCTTCGGCAGGCCGCCCATCTTGTGGAAGGCCCGGCCGGGAGCGCTGTCGATCAGCCCCTCGTCCGCCATGTCCTTCAACAGCGCCTTGAGGCCGATCTTCTCCTGCGCCGTCAGCCCAAAGGCACGCGCGATTTCGCGCTTGCCGGCCGGGGTGTCGCTCGTGGCGATGAAATCGAGGATCTGCTGGCGGCTCGGCAGCCCGGCCTTTGGTTTACGCATGAGCCTCAGATAGGGAGTGACAGCCGCCCCGTCACCCGCCCCCTCACCCGCAGGCGCCTATGCGTCGATCGCTTCTTCATCCATGCGCGCCGCATTTTCCTGAATAAAGGCGAAGCGATGCGCCGGATTGGTCCCCATCAATCGGTCGACCAGATCCTTCACGCCCGCGCGCTCCTCATATTCCTGCGGCAGGGTGATGCGGATCATGCTGCGGCTCGCGGGATCCATCGTCGTTTCACGCAGCTGCGACGGGTTCATCTCACCCAGGCCCTTGAACCGCGCGACATCCACCTTCTTGCCCTTGAATACCGTGGCCTCGATCTCGGCGCGATGCGCGTCATCACGGGCATAGAGCGATTTCGCGCCGACGGTCAGGCGATAGAGCGGCGGCTGGGCGAGATAGAGGTGCCCGCGGCGAACCAGATCCGGCATCTCCTGGAAAAAGAACGTCATCAGCAGCGTGGCAATATGCGCGCCATCGACATCTGCGTCAGTCATGATGACGATCCGTTCGTAGCGCAAATTGTCTGGACGGCACTCCTTTCTCGTGCCGCAGCCCAGCGCCTGGATCAGGTCGGCGATCTCCTGGTTTGCCACGATCTTGGCACTCGTCGCGCTGGCGACGTTCAGGATCTTGCCGCGAATCGGAAGGATCGCTTGCGTCTTGCGGTCGCGTGCCTGCTTGGCACTGCCGCCGGCGCTGTCGCCTTCCACGATGAACAGTTCGGTTCCTTCGGGACTGTCGGCGGCGCAGTCGGTCAGCTTGCCCGGCAGGCGCAGCTTGCGCGACGACGTCGCCGTCTTGCGCTTCACCTCGCGCTCGGCCTTGCGGCGCAGCCGCTCGTCCATCCGCTCCAGCACATAGCCGAGCAGCGCGCGCCCCCGATCCATGTTCTGGCTCAGCCAATGGTCGAAGTGATCGCGCACCGCCTTCTCCACCAGCCCCGCCGCTTCCGGTGAGGTCAGACGGTCCTTGGTCTGTGACTGGAACTGCGGATCGCGAATGAAGACGCTGAGCATCAGCTCGCTGCCAACCATCACGTCGTCAGCCGTCAATTCCTTGGCGCGCTTGTTGCTAACCAGATCGCCGAAAGCGCGCAGGCTGCGCACCAGCGCTTGCCGCAAGCCCTGTTCGTGCGTGCCGCCATCCGGCGTCGGGATGGTGTTGCAATACCAGCTATAGCTGCCATCGGACCACAAGGGCCACGCGACCGCCCATTCCACGCGGCCTGCTTCGTCGTGGAACTCCTGCGATCCCGCAAAGAAGTCGGCGGTCGCACATTCGCGCCCACCAACTTGTTCGCGCAGATGATCGGCAAGCCCGCCGGGAAATTGGAAGACGGCCTCAGCGGGCGTGTCGTCGCTGATCAGCTCGGGCGCACACTTCCACCGGATCTCGACCCCTGCGAAGAGATACGCCTTGGATCGCGCCAGCCGGTACAGTCGCGCCGGCTTGAACAGCAGGTCAGGCCCGAAAATTTCCGTGTCCGGCGTGAAGCTGACCAGCGTACCCCGCCGGTTCGGCGCAGCACCAACGGTTTCGAGCCGCCCGAGCGTCTGTCCCTTGCTGAACCGCTGCCGATAGAGTTGGCGATCGCGGGCTACTTCCACCACCGTGTCGGACGACAGCGCATTGACCACCGAAATGCCCACGCCATGCAACCCGCCGCTGGTCGCATAGGCCTTGCCGGTGAACTTGCCGCCCGAATGGAGCGTGGACAAAATCACCTCAAGCGCGCTTTTGTCCGGAAACTTGGGGTGCGGATCAACCGGAATACCGCGGCCATTGTCCACGATCGTCAATCGGTTGCCGGCTGCGAGCGTCACTTCGATGCGTGTGGCATGGCCCGCCACCGCCTCGTCCATCGCATTGTCCAGCACCTCTGCGGCAAGATGATGCAGCGCACGTTCATCCGTGCCGCCGACATACATGCCTGGCCGCCGTCGCACCGGCTCCAGCCCCTCCAGCACTTCGATCGAGGAAGCATCGTAATCGGCGGTAGGTACGGGTGCGCGGAACAAATCTGGATCAGCCATGGCCCTCCTATAGCAGCCGGTCGCCCAATCGCGACCTGTTGCACCGGAGCAACAGTTTCCCTGAGAAGCCCCGTGCGCAACGTTTCGAAATGCATCCTTTGCGGCGTTATCCACGTTCCGCCGCACTCAAGTTCGATTATTGAAAGGTTTGCGTATGAAGCACCTGCTGCTCGCTGGTATTGCCGCCGCCCTGGTCGCTCCGGCGGTGTCCGCCCAGACGGTTGACGGTGATCCCGGCTTCTCCGGCGTCTATGTCGGCGCCGCAGGCGGCTATGATGTCCAGCCAAACGACATCGGCTCCTCGATCCTGTTCGACCGCAATCTCAACGGGACGTTCGGTGATACGGTGAGCACGTCGACAGGTGCCAATGCTTTCGCGCCGCCGCTCGGCGGCTTCTGCAACGGCCGTGCGCTGGGCGCCACCTCACCCACCAACCCGACGGCGCCTGCTGGCTGCGCCAATGACGAGGACGGCTGGGCCTACTACGGCCGTGTGGGTTGGGACGCGCAGCGTGGCAACTTCGTGGTCGGCGTCGTTGGCGAGTTCGGCAAGAGCGAGATCAACGACAGCGTCAGCGCGTTTTCCAACACGCCGGCGGCTTACGTCATGACCCGCTCCATCAGCTGGGAAGCATCGGCCCGCGGCCGCATCGGCTACACGCCGAACAACACCACGCTGTTCTACGGCACGTTCGGCCCGGGCTACGCGCGTATCAATCGTGAGTTCACGACCACGAACACCGCCAACAGCTTCAGCGACGGCGGCAAGCGCAACCAGTGGGGTATCACTGGCGGTGGCGGCATCGAGCAGCGGATCGGCCGCAATTTCTCGCTCGGCCTCGAGTATATGTTCCATCAGTATCAGGACAATGATTACCGCGTTCGCGCCGGCAGCACCGGCACCACCGCGGCATCCAACCCGTTCCTGCTGGCCGGAGCTGGCGGCACGGACTTCCGTCGCAGCGACGACAAGTTCCGTTGGCACTCGCTGCGCGCAACGGCAGCGTTCCGCTTCTGATGCCATTCTGCGGCCGGGCACCTGCTGCCTGGCCGCAGCTAACTATGAAGCGGTTTACCGATCGGCCGCGTAAAGCATAGCGGCATCCTCCGGACCTGTACCGGCGATCCGCCAGCGTCCGATCACGCAAATCGCTCAATGAAAAGGCCACGCCGGACGGTCAGTCCGGCGTGGCCTTTTCAGCAATTCACCGATGTGGCGTTCAGCGCATCCGTGGCCCACCAAAGGGCAGCGGCGCTGCCCGGCGGTCGCGGCGCGGCAATTGCGCCTGATACGCGTGGCCACAATGCTCCACGCAATACGGGAAGCCAGGGTTCACCTTGTCACCGCAAAAGTGGAAATCGGGCTCGCCGGGATGCCCGAGCGGCCACTTGCAGACCTTGTCGCTGAGATCGAGCAGGCTCGTCTTGCCGGCGATGTCCGGCGACGGCTTCGCCGGCACCAATCGACGCGGCGGCGCCGGCGCAATCGGCGGCTGCTGCTCGCCGGGCGCTTGACGCACGAACCCGCCCGGCCCGACCGACCGAACCATGCGCTGAGATTCGACCGACCGCTCCGGCTCAAGCGGGGTGGTGATGGTAATCGGCTTGGGCGCCGAAACCTGCGTCACCGCTGGCGCGGGCGCGCTCGCGCGCGTGGCGGGGGGCGGCGCAGGTGCCGGAATCGGAGGAGCAGGCGGCGCCGGGGGCGGCGTGGCGGCCGCTGGCTCCGGCGTCGGCGCAGCAGCGGCAACGGGCGCGGCCGCTGGCTTCGCTTCGGCGTCCTTTGGAACAACCGGCGATGGTCGCGATTGCAAACCAAGGCGATGTGCCTTGCCAATCACCGCATTGCGGCTCACCCCGCCCAGCGCTTCGGCGATCTGGCTGGCGGTCTGGCCGCCTTCCCACATCTTGCGCAGTGTTTCGATCCGTTCCTCGGTCCAGGACATGGGCCTTGTCGTTCCTTCACTTCTTACGCCGGTTGCAGCGAGCGGCGGCAGCGACTACGCGATTAAGCGATGAGCAGCCACCCTCCGATCGGCCAGCAACCCACCGGCCAGGACAATTCATTGGTCAGAAACGCGCCGGGCGTTCCGTCGATACGGAACGTCAATTGGGGCGGCCTGAAGACCTTATATGTGAAGGAGGTGCGCCGCTTCTTCAAGGTCCAGCTGCAAACGATCTGGGCACCGGCTATTACGACGCTGCTTTACCTAGTGATCTTCACCGTCGCCCTTGGCGGTCGCGGCGAAGTGCACCTTGGTGGCTCGATGGTCGCCTTCGCCGACTTTGTCGCGCCGGGCCTCATCGTCATGGGCATGTTGAACAATGCTTTTGCCAACGCGAGCTTCTCGCTTCTGGTCGGCAAGATCCAAGGCACGATCGTCGATTACCTCATGCCGCCACTCTCCACGGCGGAGCTGCTGGCGGCGCTGACCGGCGGCGCCGTCACGCGCGCCTTCCTGGTGGGCTTCGCGGTCTGGCTGGCAATGATCTTCTGGCCCGGCGTTCATGTCCTGCCGGCGCACCCGATTGCGGTGCTTTGGTTCGGCTTGCTCGGATCGGTCTTCCTCGCCCTCATCGGCGTGCTCACGTCCATCTGGGCGGAAAAGTTCGATCACGCCGCCGCCGTCACGAACTTCGTCGTGGCGCCGCTCACGTTGCTGTCCGGCACCTTCTATTCGGTGGATCGGCTGTCGCCCGTGTTCCAGGCGATCAGCCATGCCAATCCGTTTTTCTACATCATCTCCGGCTTCCGATACGGCTTCCTCGGGATCGCCGACTCTCCCGTCGCGCTTGGCAGCGCCGTGGTTTTTGCGCTGGACATCGCGCTTGCCGCGCTATGCTACACCCTTCTGCGGCGTGGATGGCGCTTGAAGAACTAGGCCGTCGCAGGCCTTCGCCGTCGATCAGCGCTGCTCAGAACCCGTCGGGCATGTCGACCGGCCCGACAACGCGGATGTACTCGCGGATCGCATAGCGATCGGTCATGCCGGCGATATAGTCGGCGATGTGCCGGCTGAACCCGGGCTCCTCATTGGGCAGGCTCGCGCGCCATTCGGGCGGCAGCGCATCAGGGCTCGCGTGAAATACGGCGAAGAGGCCCGCGACCACGCGATGAGCGGCCTTGGCCGCCTCTAACTGCTTCGGGTGGTGATAAAGGTTGGCGTACATGAAGCGCTTCAGGTCGCGTTCGGCCGTGCGCATCTCATCGGAAAATGCCACCAGCGCCCGGCCCGCCGAGCGAACGTCTGCAACCGATCCGATCCGCGAGTCGGCGATACGGCGACGCGTTTCCACAAGCAGATCGTTCACCATCACGCCGATCTGGCTGCGCACCAGCTCGCGCGCCTGGCGCCGCTCGCTCACATCGGGAAACAAGGATCGCACCCGATCCCACCCACCGGCAATGAGCGGCACTGCGAGCAACTGATCGAGGCTCAAGAGCCCGGCGCGCAGCCCATCGTCGATGTCGTGATTGTCGTACGCCACGTCGTCCGCCAGCGCCGCAACTTGCGCTTCCAGGCTCGCATATGTCTCAAGCGCCAGATTCGTCTCGCGATCCGCCTCGGCCAATGCCCAGCCGGGGTGCCGCGCCGGCCCGTTGTGCTTCGCCAGGCCTTCCAGCGTTTCCCAGGTCAGATTCAAACCGTCGAACCGCGGATAGGCCCGCTCGATCCGCATCAAGGTGCGCAAGGTGTGGCCGTTGTGGTCGAACCCGCCAGCACTAGCCATGGCCGCCTTGAGAGCATCCTCTCCGGCATGGCCGAAGGGCGGATGGCCGATGTCATGCGCGAGGCACAGCGCCTCGGTGAGGTCCTCATTGAGTCCCAACGTGCGCGCGATGGTGCGCCCGATCTGCGCCACTTCCAGGCTATGCGTCAGCCGGACCCGGAAGTGATCGCCATCGGGCGCCAGGAACACCTGCGTCTTGTGCCGCAATCGCCGGAACGCGATCGAATGGACGATGCGGTCCCGATCGCGCTGATAGGCGTCACGCGGGCCGCGCTCACCCTCCCCGCCGGACTTGCTTTGTTCTTCGTGAAGGCGACCTTTGGTGTGCGCCGGGTTGCAGGCCCAGGGCGCAAGCACCATCACTTTGCCGGCAGCCTCGTCATTTTCTGGCCTTCGTCGCTGGTAAACTGAAACGCAGAGACGCCCTGCTTCGCCAGCGTGTTAACGAACTCGCGTGCTTCCTGATCGCTCTTGAAGGGGCCGGTCACTACCCGGTTCGTTGCGCGAAGCGGCGTCGTATAGGCCGATTTTCCCTTCAAAGCGGCCGCTTTGCTCTGCGCTGCGGACCATGCCTTGGGTAGATCGTCCTTGTTCGCACCGCCCGCTACCTGGACCCAGATGCGCGCCGGCTCGGCCTTGGCCGCCTTGGCGGCTGCGGCCTTCTCATCAGCCGCCTTCTTCGCCTCGGCTCCCTTCTTGGCGTCGGCCAGCTTCTTCGCAGCGGCGGCTTTTGTCTCCGCCGCGCTCTTCCGCGTGTCCGCGTCAGCGGCTTCCTTGCCAGCGCCGGTCTTGCCCTTTGGCGCAGCGCCTGCACTGGCCTTGGCGTCCGCCATCTTGGCCGTTGAAGCCGCATCTTTCTTCGCGGGCGCATCCTCGACAGCGCTCGCCGCAGCCCGGCGCGGGGTCGGCTCGGTCCGACTCTGCTGAACCCCGCGACTCGTCTCAGCGACCTTGCGCACAGCCTCCGTCGCGGCACCGCCCGTCGCCGTGCTCGTAGGGCTGATCAAGCTCGTCCCCGCCGCAACGTCCGAGTTGCCGCGCGGTGCGGGCTCAATAGTGGGCTCTGGAGGCCGCACGGGTGCGATCCCCAATTCAGCGCCGGGAATCGAGATGCCGGCCATGATGCGGGCCAGGATCGTATCTTCGCTGAGCGCCGGTCGCGTGACCGGAGCCTGCGCAGTCGCCACGGCGGGCGACGCCTCCACGCGCGTGCCTGTCGTCGCATCCGCTCCCCCGGGTGGCGGCGGAACGGCGCTCGCGAGCGCGGACGGCGCGGGGGCAGCGACATTCGTCAGCGGCGCCGGGTTGATGGCCGGCAGACTTTGCGGCGTAGCGGCGACCGGTGTCGGCGAAAGCGGTGGAACCGCCGCCGCAACCTGGATGCTCGAGCGCTCGGTCACGCTGTCACTGGCGAGCGCAGGGCTGGACCCTGGCCCCGATCTAACCGGGTTATCGCGAAAGGCCGGACCACTAGCGGAAACAACGGCGCTGCTAGCCGGCGGCACGGCAGCGCCCTGGGTGGTGGCAACCTCGGGAAGAGGTGTCGCCACGGGCGTGGGAGCGGGCCGCGAGGCCGGCACCGCCTGCACCACCGCCTGCGGAGGGGCAAAGGTCACGCCGGCATAACGCGGCGGCTGAAACGCGGTCGGCTCGGCTGCTGGCTGCTGCACCGCTGTTGCGCTGGCAACCGCCACCGTGGGCCGTTCGTCGCGACGGTTCCGGCGCTCGCGCCGCTCTGCCAGCGCCAACTCGCGCCGCCGTTTCGCCTCCTCGCGCGCACGTTGCCGATCATTGCTCCGAGAAGGAGCAACCGCGGGGGCGGCGGACGCAGCTTGCACGGGACGCGTCGCTTCGGGCGGCAATGGCGGAAGCGCCGGAACCAGCCGCGCGTCCGCCAGCCGCTGCGGCGAGGGCCGCAGCTCGCCGAAGTGAACAGCAAAGGCACGATCGGCGGCCGAGAGACCCGCCACGCGCGCGAAGAACGGCGCCAGTGCGCTTCCCATTCCGGGCGGCATCATGGTGCTGGCGATCTTTTCCGCACCGGCCACGTCACCTGTCATGGCAAGCACAAAGGCGCGGACCCGCCACGCGCTGCGATCATTGCGCCGCACCTGATCGTCTATCACCTCCAGCGCTTCCTGCCGCTTGCCGGAAATGCCGAGGGAAAGCGAATAGCGGCGCTGCACCTCTTCAACAGGCCCCGACCGCAAGGCGAGCCGATACTCGCGCTGCGCCCGCTCCTGCTCACCGATCAGATCATAGGCCAGCCCGCGATCACCGGCGAAGGTCTGCGGGTTCAGCCCGTACCCGATCGCCTGATCGAAATAACGGAGCGCCTCGCCGGGTCGTTCCTGAGTCACCAGGATACGCGCCATCCCCGCCTTCACCCGTCCGTTCATCGGATCGACGTTTTCCGCCCGCTTCAGCAGGGAGGCAGCGGCGTTGACATCGCCGAGCTTCAGCGAAAGCTCGGCCGCCTCGAGAAGCGCTGACAGGTCGCGCGGATTGGCGCCGAGCCGCCGCATCGCCCCCGCCAGCGCATCAGCGTCCGGCGTCGGGCGCGGCACGGTCTGCACCTGCTGACCGGGATAGCTTTGCGCAAGCGCGCCTGGCGCGCCGACAAGCGCAACGGCAAGGATCAGAGGACGAGCGATCGACATGGAAAACTACGTTAAGGCCAGGTACTGCTAACCAGCAATGCGCCCGGCGCACTGACGCGCCAGGCCGCACGGGGCGCCCGACGAACGCCGGGCGCCATCGCTCATCCGTTGCTTACTGGTTGTTCTGGCGGTGCAGGAAACGCGGAATCTCGAGTGCATCCTTGCCCTCTTCATCGGGGCCGCGCGTGGTGCCGCGCGACGCGTTCTGCATCCGCTCGAACAAGGTTCCGCCAAGCTTCACGCGTGGCTGCGGCGGCACGTCAGCCGCACCGTCGCCGCCCGACAACCAGCGACGGCGGGGCGCTTCCGCCGCATCATCTTCGCCGAAAACGCGCGGCTCTTCCTGCTTCGACGGGGTCGCTGCGGCCGCGCCTGGCTGCGGTGCCGGCACCATCGTGTCGCTGCCGAGCAGAAGCTCATCGCCAGCCGCTTCCTCGACGCCGCGCGCGGCAGCGCTCGGCTGAACGCTGGGCGTCACACCCGGAGCGGGCACGCCGGCGGACATCGCGCCCGCTGCCGCGCCCGTGGGCTGTGCCACGGGCGCCGGGCTGGCCGGGGCTGCAGGGGCAGGCGCCGCAGCCGGAGCAGCCGCTGCCGTCGGAGCAGGCGCTGCTTCAGGGCGGCGCGGTGCGGAGAAGCTGAAGGCGCGCGCGGGTTCTGCGGCGGGAGCCTCCGTGCGTTCAACGGCCTCGATGCCGGTGGCCACCACCGACACGCGGATGCGGCCTTCCAGGTCCGGATTGAAGGCCGAGCCCCAGATGATGTTCGCTTCCGGGTCGACGAGTTCGCGAATGTGATTTGCCGCTTCGTCCACCTCGAGGAGGCGCATGTCTTCGCCACCGGTGATCGAGATGATGACCCCCTTGGCGCCCTGCATCGAAACGCCGTCGAGCAGCGGGTTGGCGATCGCCTTCTGCGCCGCGATCAGCGCGCGGTCGTCGCCGTCCGCCTCGCCGGTGCCCATCATTGCCTTCCCCATCTCCTGCATCACCGAACGGACGTCGGCGAAGTCGAGGTTGATGAGGCCGGGCATCACCATCAGGTCGGTGATGCCGCGCACGCCCTGCTGCAGGACTTCGTCAGCCAGCTCGAATGCCTGCTTGAAGGTCGTATTGGCGTTGGCGATGAGGAACAGGTTCTGGTTCGGGATGACGATCAGCGTGTCGACGAACTTCTGCAGTTCCTCGATGCCCTGATCGGCGGACTTGCCGCGCCGCGCGCCTTCGAACGCGAATGGCTTGGTCACGACGCCCACCGTCAGGATGCCCATGTCGCGCGCTGCCTTGGCGATCACCGGCGCGGCGCCCGTGCCAGTGCCGCCGCCCATGCCGGCCGCGATGAAGCACATGTGCGCCCCTTCAAGCAGCTTCGACACTTGCTCGATCGTTTCCTCGGCGGCCGCACGGCCGATTTCCGGACGGCTGCCAGCACCAAGACCCTGGGTGATCTTCGCACCCAGCTGGATCTTCTGCGGCGCGATCGACTGCTTCAGCGCCTGCGCATCGGTATTCGCAACCAGGAAGTCGACGCCCTGCACATCGGCGCGCATCATGTTGGCAATCGCGTTGCCACCTGCGCCGCCAACTCCGATCACCGCAATCTTCGGGGTCAGTTCGTCCACCTCAGGTGCAATGAATTCGATGCCCATCGCCAATTTACTCCGTCATTTCGGGCACGAAACACTGGCCCGCCATCGCCATTAATCTTGATGCAACATTGAAAGGCTGCGTGCCAGCCGAAAAGCAGCTTCGCAGTCTCAATAATTTGCCTTCGCCGCCTGGAACAAACGTCGGAGGGCAGCGAACCCCTTCTGCCGCACCACCATTTGCTGCTGGGGAACCAGCCCGCGCAGATCGACGGGATCGGATGCCGCAAAGAATGCCAGCCCAGCTAGGGTCGCGAAGCCCGGTCCGCCATGCGCATCAGGCAGCCCGGTCAGCCCACGCGGCCGGCCGACGCGCACGGAACGCCCAAGCACCTGCTGGGCGTAGTCCGCAATACCCTTCAGCTCCGCACCGCCGCCGGTCAGCACAACCTGGCGCCCCACCGCGCCCTCGAACTTCAGCTCTTTCAGCGCCTGCTGCACTTCGTTGATGAGCTGCTCCAGCCGCGTGCGGATCACGCTGATCAAGGCAGCCTTGGTGATCTGCAGCGGGTCCGCGTCGTCGTCCGCGCGACCAGGCCGGATCGCAATCATCTCGTGATTATCGCGTGGGGAAGCGTTGGCCGATCCGTGAAAGCACTTCATCCGCTCCGCCTGCCCACGCGTCGTTCCGAACGCCGAAGCAATGTCGTCGGTGATGTCGCACGACCCCACCGGGATCGACTTCAGCCCGACCAGCATGCCGCCGGCGAACAACGATACATTGGTGATCCCAGCACCGATCTCCACAAGCGCAACGCCCAAATCGCGCTCTTCGTCGCTGAGGCAAGCAAGTCCCGTCGCCACAGGGGAAGCGATGATCGACTTCACCTCGAGATGCGCCGAGCGAACGGTCAGGTCGAGGTTGCGCACCGGTGACCCGTCCGCAGCGATCACATGGATGTGCACGCCCAGCCTGTCGGCATGAAGACCAAGCGGCTTCTTCACGCCGGTTAGGCCGTCCAGCGTGTACAGCGCGGGCTGCGCGTGCAGCACCATGCGCCCCTGCGGGTCGATGGCGGAGCGGCCTTCCTGCAACAGCGCATCGATGTCCTGCTGCTCGATGCGATGGCCGTTGAGCTCGACCTCGATGAACGCCTCGTCGCTCACGAGCCCGCCCGCGGAGAAACCAGCCCACACATTCTCGATGTTGAAGCCCGCGATACGCTCCGCCTGGGCCACCGCCTCGCGCACCGCCAGTTCGGTGAGCGCCATGTCGGCGATATACCCGCGCTTCACGCCCTTGGACTCGCGCTGCCCGGTGCCCAGCACGATCAGCTCGCCACCATCGCCGCGCTGCGCGATCATCGCGGACACCTTGGAGGTGCCGATGTCCAGCGCGGTGATGATTCCTTCCGGTGCCGCCTTCGCCATGCCCCTGTTCCCCTTTCTCTGCCCCGTGCCCGTGCTTAAACTTCGTCGATCCGGGCGAAGCGTGCGCTCTCCACCGCCGCGCCTGGCCCTGGCCCTGGCCCAGCCCCCTCAGGCACCGCCTGTTCCATGTCGCCACCCGGCTTTCGTGCCACCAGCTTGGCGGGATCGCGCATGTCGAACCGCAGCCATCCCTTGCCGAGGAGCGAACGCGCACCATCCAGTTCGGCGAATTTCACCAGCGCGGCAGCGGCATTGTCCTGCGGCAAGGCCAACGTCTCGCCGGTATCGAAGGTGAGATCCCAGCGCCGGTTGCCGACCCACGTCGCCGCCTTAACCCGCGGCTTGAGCGCCGGCGCCGCTGCCAGCAGCCGCTGATAGGCCGCTTCCTGCCGATCGGCGCCGGGGCCGATCACCAGCGGCAGATCGGGCATACGGTTCGCATCAACGGGCTCCAGCGGCACACCCTTGTCGTCGATCAGCGTCAGCGCGCCGCCATTCTGCCAGATCGCCGCCGGCTCGCGCTCGACGATATGGATGAGCAAGCGATCGGGGAGACGCCGCGACACATAAGCGTCCGCGATCCAGCCATAGGCCAGCAGACGCTGGCGGATCAGCTCTAGGTCGACGCGCAGCATTGCCTTGGGCTGCTCCTCGAGCGCCACGGCATAGACGGTCTCGCGGTTCATCCGCTTGATGCCGGTAATGTCCACCTGCTCGACACGAAGCCCCGCCTGCCCGGCGGTATCCGCCACGGCCGTGCCGATCGCCGCCGGCACGCCGAACCAGGAAGCTGTCGTGATCGCGACCGCCGCCCCTACGCCCAAGATCGACCAAGTGACGGCGCGGCGCAGCGCAGCCTCGCTCAACGGCAGCGCCGCGATCAGCCGGTCGCCCAACGACTTCTGGGGCGGACGGCGGCGAACCGTCGGCCGGCGCTGCGGCGCGTTTCGGGCGGTGGATCGGCTCATACCTGCTCCTTCAGCGCCTCGTCGACGATCGCCTGCACCAGCTCGGGATAGCTGATGCCCAGATGCCGCGCTTGCTCCGGAACAAGGCTCAGCGGCGTCATGCCGGGCTGCGTGTTCACTTCCAACAGGAACAGTCCGTCGACACCGCGCTCGTCATCCCAGCGGAAATCGGCGCGGCTGCATCCCTTGCAGCCAAGCAGTTGGTGCGCGTGCAGGGCAAGCGCCATGCAGGCCTCGCTGATCTCGTCCGGGACAGGCGCGGGAAAGATGTGGTCGGTCAGCCCGTCGGTGTATTTGGCGTCATAATCGTACCACCCGGACTTGGGGCGCAATTCCGTCACTCCGAGAGCACGCTCGCCGAGCACTGCGGTGGTAAGCTCGCGGCCGCGAATATACGGCTCGGCGAGGAGCTCATCGAACTCCTGCCACGGCCCCTTCGCCTCGCGGCTGATCGGGTTGCCGTAATTGCCCTCCGCCGTGACGATCGCGACGCCCACGGAAGAGCCTTCGTTCACCGGCTTCAAAACATACGGGCGCGGCAGCGGATCGGCCGTGTAAAGGTCCTCAGTGGCAACGATACGGCCGCCGGGCATCGGCACGCCATGCGGCACCAGCGCCTGCTTAGTCAGCACCTTGTCGATCGCGATCACCGAGGTGGCGAGGCCGCTGTGCGTATAGCGCAGGCCCATGATGTCCATCAGCCCCTGGATCGAGCCGTCCTCGCCCGGCGAGCCGTGCAGCGCGTTGAAGACGAGATCGGGCGCCGCCTCCGCCAGCCGCGCGGCGACATCGCGGTCCATGTCGATCCGCGTGACACGGTGCCCCAGTGACTCCAGCGCATCGGCAATGCCTGCGCCGGACGAGAGCGACACCGCGCGCTCGGCCGACCAGCCGCCCATCAGCACGGCGATGTGGAGGGGGCTGGGCACCTCAGCCACGGAGACCCCGCTCCTTCCCGCGCAAACGAGAACCCATAACCACCGACCCGGCGGCTTGATTGAGCGACCGGCCAGTGCGGATCGCCGCCTCTTCGGAACTCGCGAAGCCCATCGTAGTCACTTTGCCACCCCTACGCGCTGGATTTCCCATTCAAGGGTCACGCCGCTCTTCTCCTTCACGCGCGTCCTTACTTCCTCGCCCAGCGCCTCGATGTCGGCGCTGGTGGCATTGCCGAGGTTCAACAGGAAGTTGGTGTGCTTGTCGCTGACCTGCGCATCGCCGCGCTTCAGCCCGCGGCATCCGGCTTCGTCGACGAGCTGCCACGCCTTGTGGCCGGGCGGGTTCTTGAAGGTCGAGCCGCCGGTCTTGGAGCGCAGCGGTTGCGACGCTTCGCGGCTGGCGGCGATGCGATCCATTTCCGCCTGGATCGCCGCCGGTTGGCCCGGTTCACCACGGAAAGTCGCGCTGACGACGATTGCGCCTGCGGGTAGGTCCGAGTGGCGGTAGGTATAGTTTAGCTCGGATGCCGTCAGCGTGCGGCGCGCGCCGCTGCGCAGGATCACGTCGCATTCGACCAGCACGTCCGCCGTTTCGCGGCCGTAAGCGCCGCCGTTCATGCGCACGAAGCCGCCAACCGTGCCCGGGATCGAGCGCAGGAACTCAACACCGGCGATCCCCGCATCGCGCGCGGTGGAGGACACCAGAATACCGCTCGCGCCGCCGCCGCACCGCAGCGTGGTGGCGTCCAGCGCCTCCACCTTGGCGAATGGCTTGCCCAGCCGCACGACGAGCCCCGGAAAACCGCCATCGCGGACGATGAGGTTGGATCCGAGGCCAAGCGGCAGCACGGGCACCGACGCGTCAAGGTTGGCCAGAAACTTAGCCAAGTCCTCTACCGTAGCGGGTTCGAACAGCCATGCGGCCTTTCCGCCCGTCTTGAACCAGACGAGCGGGGCAAGTGCTGCATTCTGGGTGAGCCGGCTTTGCGCGGCTGGCGCCGCTTGGCGCGGTGCCCCGCCTTCAGCTTCGCCGCTGCCCGCGATGCCCGGCATTTCTGGGTTACTCGTCACCGGCGGGCCTCGATCGCAGGGGCAAGGTTGGCGGCCCATTTGGTGATGTCGCCCGCGCCGAGGCAGATGACCTGGTCGCCTGGGCGCAGGTCAGCGGCCAGCGCCTCGGCCAGGGCATCGGCATCGCTCACGGTTGCCGTCGCTCGGTGGCCGCGATGGCGCAGACCCTCGACCAGCGTTTCTGCATCAACACCGGGCACGGGCGCCTCACCCGCAGCGTATACCGGGGTGACGAACACGACATCGGCGTCGTTGAAGGCGCCCTGGAACTCGTCCATCAAATTGCCGAGGCGCGAGTAGCGATGCGGCTGGACCACCGCGATCACCCTGCCCTGCGCCGATTCACGTGCCGCGGAAAGCACGGCGCGGATCTCCACCGGGTGGTGGCCGTAATCGTCGATGATCGTGGCGCCCCCACCGCCCTCAAAGGTCACTTCGCCGACCTTGGTAAAGCGGCGCTTCACGCCGTTGAACTTCTCGAAGCCCTTTTGGATCGTTGCATCATCGATGCCGAGCTCCAGCGCCACGCCGATCGCGGCAAGCGCGTTCTGGACGTTGTGGCGGCCAGGCATCGGCAGATCGATGCCCTCGATCGATCGCGTGGTGCCGTCCCGATGGCGGATTATCGCCTCGAAGCGATTGCCGCCGGGATAGGGCGAGACGTTCACGCCGCGCACGTCGGCGCTTGCCGCGAAGCCGTACGTCACGATGCGGCGATCGCGCACGCGGGGGATCAGCGCCTGCACTTCGGGATGGTCGAGGCACAAAAGCGCGGCGCCGTAAAACGGCACGTTCTCAACAAACTCGACATAAGCGTCTTTCGCCTTGTCGAAGCTGCCATAATGATCGAGGTGCTCGGGATCGATGTTGGTGACGACGGCGATCGTGCCGTCGAGGCGCAGAAAGCTGCCGTCGCTCTCGTCCGCCTCCACCACCATCCAATCGCTTCCGCCCAGACGCGCGTTGGAGCCATAGCTATTGATGATCCCGCCGTTGATCACGGTTGGGTCCACGCCACCCGCATCGAGCAGCGCAGCGACCATCGAGGTGGTGGTGGTCTTGCCGTGCGTGCCGGCGACCGCAACCGTCGACTTCAGCCGCATCAGCTCGGCCAGCATCTCGGCCCGCCGCACCACCGGGATGCGCTGGTTGAGCGCGGCTTCCACCTCGGGGTTGCCGCGCTTCACCGCCGTGGAGATCACCACCACCGCCGCGCCATCGACGTTCGCTGCATCGTGGCCGATCGTAACCTTGATGCCGCGCGCGCGCAGCCCTTCGATGACGTAACCTTCGGCGACGTCCGACCCCTGCACGCTATAGCCAAGGTTGTGCATCACCTCGGCGATGCCCGACATGCCGATCCCGCCGATACCGACGAAGTGGATCGTCCCGATGTCTGTCGCGACGCCCTTCATGCAAATGCTTCCTTCGGCTTGGCGAGACCTACCGGCAGCTTCGCGACGGGCGCGTCTAAGCTTTCTACGAGGTCGGCCAGATCGCGCGCGGCATCGGGCTTCCCGCACGCGCGCGCCCGGCCGGCGGCATTCTCAAGCGCCGCGGGATCAAGCCCGAGCTTCTGCATCTGCTTGGCCAGTTCGCTTGGCGTGAACGCGGTCTGCGGAATGGTCCGCGCGCCCCCGGCAGCCGTGATCTCGCGCGCATTAGCCGTCTGGTGGTCATCGGTCGCGCCAGGCAGCGGCACCAGAATCGCCGGGCGGCCTGCCGCGGTCAGTTCCGAAATGGTCGACGCGCCCGCGCGGGCGATCACCAGATGCGCCCAGCCCAGCTGCTCCGGCAGGTCGGGCAGATAGGTCGCAAGGTCAGCGGCAATCTCAAGCTCGGCATATTTCGCCCGCGCCGCATCGATGTCCTCGATCCGCGCCTGATGCGTCACTTGCAGGCGGCGGCGGAACGCGACCGGCAGCATCGCCAGCCCGTCTGGCACGACCTTCGACAAAACGCTGGCGCCCTGCGAGCCGCCGGTCACCAGCACGCGGAAGATGCCGTCCTCTTCCAGCAGCGGATAGGGCCGCGCGCGCAGCGCCACCACGGAATCGCGCACCGGATTGCCGACATGGTGCGCCTTGGCGACATGCTTCGGCTTCAGCCGCTCGGTCGTACCATAAGAGGTGGCGATCGCATCCACGCGGCTCGCCACCAGCCGGTTGACGCGGCCAAGCACGGCATTCTGCTCGTGAACCGCGGTCGGGATCTTCTCAGCGAACGCGGCCGCCAGCGCGGGAAACGCCGGATAACCGCCGAAGCCGATAACGGCCGCGGGCTTGAACGTGCGATAGAGTTCGCGCGCCATGGCCCGGCCGCGCCACATCTCGCGCGCAGCCTTGGCCCAGCCCAGCGGCCCGCCCGCCAGCCGCCCGGCTGGCAGGACATGCGTCTGAACACCCTCGAACAACCCAGGAAAGCGGACGCCGCGGGCGTCACTGACCAAGGCGACACGATGGCCGCGCCGCATCAGTTCCTCGGCAAGCGCAGCCGCCGGAACCATGTGTCCGCCAGTGCCACCAGCGGCGAGGACAAAATGGCGTGGCCGGCTCATGCGGCACGCCCCCAGCGCGCAACATAGGGGCTGCGCAACAGGAACGGATTACGCCGGGTAAAGGTGAGCAACAGGCCCATGCCGATCGACAGCGCGATCATGGAGGAGCCACCATAACTGATAAACGGCAACGTCATTCCCTTGGATGGCGCCAGGCCGGTATTCACGGCCATGGAAATCAGCGCCTGCAAACCAAATTGTGTCGCGAGCCCCGACGCGGCCAGCAATTTGAAACTGTCCTGCTCGTCCAGCATCTTCACGAAAACGCGCGCCACGATGGCGAGGAACAGCAGCGCGATCACCATACAGGCGATCAGGCCGAACTCCTCACCAATGACCGAGAAGATGTAATCGGTATGCGCCTCGGGCAAACCGAACTTGGACGTACCCGCGCCAGGCCCCGTTCCGGTCCAGCCGCCGGAGGTGAGCGTGCGGTGCGCCGCATCGGTCTGGAAATGCGCGCCCTCCGCTTCGTTGGGATCGCGAAACAGGAAGCTGTCGATCCGGGTACGCGCCGTGCCGTAGAACATATATGCCGCACCGACGCCCAGCGGCGCCATTGCGAGAAAGGTCGCAAGCGTCTTGGTCGGCGTGCCGGCGATCACCAGCAACGTCATCCACACCAGCCCGAAAACCATCGTCTGCCCGAAGTCCGGTTGAAGCATCAGCAACGAGCCGATCGTCGCCGTCATGCCAAAGGTGATGGCGGTCAGCGGCAGCCCTTCCTCCTTGGTACGCAGCGACAGCAGCCAGGCGACCGTCACGATGAAGCACGGCTTCAGGAACTCGGACGGCTGGAATTGCGAGATGCCCACGCCGAGCCAGCGCTTGGCGCCGTTCACTTCCACGCCGATGCCGGGGATCAACACCAGCACGAGCATGAAGCTGAACATCGCGGCCCCAATCACCGCGGCGCGTCGCGCGACGTTGACCGGCAGCATCGACACGCCGATCACGACCGGCAGCGAGACGGCCACCCACATCACCTGGCGCCAGAAATAGTGCAGCGGCGGCAGCTTCAGCTGCTCGCCCGAATAGCGCATCGCCGTCGCGGGAGAGGCCGCCGCGACCGACAACAGGCCGACGGCGATCAGCGCAAACGTCAGCAGCAGGAGCACGCGGTCGGTATCCCAGAACCACGTGCCCAGCGGCGAACGGTCGCCGCGTCCGCCACGGTCGGTCAGTCGGCCGCGCAGGCCCTGCGTGGTCGCGTGATCGGTCAAGACAGTTCCCCCACTGCGTCGCGAAATGCCTCGCCGCGATGCTCGTAATCGCGGAATTGATCAAACGAAGCCGCCGCCGGGGATAGCAGGACAACGTCGCCCGGCTGCGCGTGCCCCGCCGCGCTCGCTACCGCGGCAGCAAGCGTACCCACCTCTTCCACGGCGACCTTCCCGGTCAGCGCGCGCGCGAAAACCGCAGCCGCCGCGCCGATGGTGTAAGCGCGCACGACATGGCCAAGATGCGGGAGGCAGGCATCGAGATCCTCCCCCTTTGCCTTGCCCCCCAAAATCCAATGCACGCGATCAAACGCGGCCAGCGCCGGTGCGGTGCTTTCGGGATTGGTCGCCTTGCTGTCATTGACGAAGGTAACACCGTTCACCTCCGCCACCCTCTCCATCCGGTGCGGCAAGCCCTGGAAGCTTTCCAGCGCGCGATCGATGACCTGCTCTTCCACCCCCAGCGCGCGCGCCACGGCGATCGCAGCCAGCGCGTTCTGCGCATTATGCGGCCCCTGCAGCGACGGCCAGCGGGACTGGTCCATGCACACGCCGGGCGCGATCTTGGTCAGATGCTCGCCACGTGCCGACAGCGAACGGGCAATCGCCGCCGACGGCGCATCCGCGATGCCGATCACGGCCTCGTGATCGGGCGACTGCATCGAGAAGAGGCGCGCCTTGGACGCGGCATAGGCTTCAAACCCGTCATAGCGATCGAGATGATCGGGGGTGATGTTGAGCAAAACCGCCACGTCGCAGTCGAGCCCGTGCGTCAGATCGATCTGATAGCTCGAAAGCTCCAGTACGTAGACCCCGGGCCCCTGCTCGTTGGGCACCAGCGCTTCCTGCCCGAGGATCGGCAGGCCGATGTTTCCGCCCATCAACACCGGCAGCCCGGCCACCTTCAGGATATGCGCAACCAGCGCGGTGGTTGTCGACTTGCCGTTGGTGCCTGTAATGCCGACCACATGATGCGGCGGCAGCTGCCCGCGCGCCTCGGCGAACAGCTCGATGTCGCCGATGATCGGCACCCCCGCGGCGCGCGCCTGCTCGGCCACCGGATGCGTGTTCAGCGGCACGCCGGGCGACAGGACGAGGCCAGCCGCCCCCGTCAGGTCCAGCTTGGCAATGTCGTGAATGATGACGCCGTCGATGCCTTCCGCCCGCTCGCGCGCCGCAGCGTCGCTGTCCCACGCCACGACGTACGCGCCGGCCACGGCCAGCGCCCGCACGGCCGCGATACCCGAACGGGCAAGCCCCAGCACCGCATAGCGTTTGCCGGCCCAGGTCGGCGAAACGATCACCGCAGCTTCAACGTCGAAAGGCCGGCAAGCGCCAGCACCAGGCTGACGATCCAGAAGCGGATAACAACGGTCGGCTCGCTCCAGCCCATCTGCTCGAAATGATGGTGGATCGGCGCCATGCGGAACACGCGCTTGCCCGTGCGCTTGTACCAGAACACCTGGATGATCACGCTCATCGCCTCTACGACGAAGAGGCCGCCGATGATCCCCAGCACGATTTCGTGATGCGCGACGACGGCGATTGTGCCCAGCGCGCCGCCGAGCGCGAGACTGCCGGTATCGCCCATGAAGACCGCCGCCGGCGGCGCATTATACCATAAGAACGCCAGCCCCGCCCCGATCATCGCCCCGCAGAAGATCGCGAGGTCGCCGGCGCGCGCGACATGCGGGATGCCCAGATAGTCGGCGAAGCGGACGTTGCCCGCCAGATACACGATCAGCATGAACGCCACCGAAGCGATGATCACCGGCATGGTGGCAAGCCCGTCCAGCCCGTCGGTCAAGTTCACCGCATTGCCGAACGCGACGATCGTGAAGGCCGCGAAAACGGGGAAGAAGAAGCCGAGATCGAGATAATAACCGTTGGTGAAAGGCAGATACAGCGCGGTGCCGTTCTCGTAGCTGATGATCCACGCAGCGATGCCGGCAATGGCGAATTCCAGCAGCAGCCGCGTCCGCCCGGAGACGCCAGCGGTGCTCGCCTTGCGCACCTTGTCATAGTCGTCGAGAAAACCGATTGCGCCAAAGCCCAGGGTGACGAAGAGACAGGCCCAGACGAATGGATTGCGCAGATCCATCCAGATCAGGATCGACAATGCCAGGCTGGTGAGGATCATCAGCCCGCCCATCGTCGGCGTGCCGCGCTTCGCCAGATGCGTCTGCGGCCCGTCAGCGCGGATCGGTTGTCCCTTGCCCTGCCGCACCCGCAGCCAGCCGATGAACTTGGGCCCGATGATCAGGCCGATGAACAAGGCGGTGGCGATCGCCCCGCCGGTGCGGAACGACAGATAGCGGATGAGATTGAGAAGACCCGGGAAACCGAGCTGCTCCGCGATCCAGTACAACACTATGCAATGCCCCCGGCGAGCGCCGCGACAAGCCGCGAGAGCCCAACTCCATTCGATCCCTTGACGAGTACCGCATCACCCGGCGCGAGCATTCCAGGCAGAACCTTCAGCGCCGCCGCGGCGGTGGGCACATGGACGAATTCGATCTGTCCCTCAAGCGCTTGCGCGAGCGGCGCCATCGCTTCGCCGACCAGCAGCGCCGCTTCGACGCGCGCCGCCACCAGCGGCTCTGCCAGATCGGCATGATAGGTCGGCGAGTTGACGCCAAGCTCGCGCATTTCACCCAGCACGGCAACGTGCCGGCCGGGCTCGGCGCCCAGCACCGCCAGCGTCGCCGCCATGGAGGCGGGGTTGGCATTATAGCTTTCGTCGATGATCAGCGCGTCGCCCCCGCCGATCCGCGCCATGAAGCGCGCGCCGCGGCCCTGCAGCCCGCCCAGATCAGCCAGCGCCAATCCGGCCAGCCCCAGATCGCCGCCCGCCGCATCCACCGCGGCGAGCACCGCCAATGCGTTGGACACCCAATGCGCGCCAGGCTGGCCGACGGTGAAGCTCAGCTCGCGCTCGCCTAATTTTGCGGAAACAAAGGTGCCGCCGGTGCGCACGGGCATCGTTTCGATGGGACGCACATCGGCCTCGGGCGACATGCCAAAGGTGACGATGCGCGACGCATAGGGCCGCGCCGCGGCGATCAGCCGGTCGCGGTGCGGACTATCAAACGGCACGATCGCGACGCCGCCCTTGCTGCCATCAGGCGCCTCGAGGCCCTGGAAGATCTCGCCCTTGGCGTCGGCAATCGCGCTCTCATCCGGAAAGAACTCGGTATGCGCGGGAGCAATCGCCGTCACGACGGCAACATGCGGCCGCACCAGCGTGGTCAGGTGCGCCAGTTCGCCCGGATGGTTCATCCCCATCTCCAGCACGGCATAGCGCGACGCCGCCGGCATGCGCGCCAAGCTGAGCGGCACCCCGGTGTGATTGTTGTAGCTCTTCACCGAACGGTGCGTGGTATCCGGCGCAGCCCGATCTAGCGCTGCGAACAGCGCCTCCTTCGTCGATGTCTTGCCCACCGATCCGGTGACCCCGATCACTTTCGCGTCGGTACGGGCCCGCGCCGCGCGGGCGAGATTTTCCAGCGCGGCAAACGTATCGTTCACCCGCAAATGCGGACCGGCCGCATCGCGGGAAACGATCGCGCCGCCAGCGCCCTGGGCAAAGGCTTGGTCGAGAAAACGATGGCCGTCGGTCGCCTCTCCCTGAAGGGCGATAAAGAGGTCGCCCGCTCCCACTTCGCGCGAATCGAAGGCGACGCCCGTCACGGCGAAGTCAGCCGATGCGGTGCCGTTCGTCGCGGCGGCGATGGCATCGGAGGTCCAGAGCGTATCCATGCGGCCCTATAACATCTTGATCGGCGTGGTCGCGTGCCAAACGGGCATTTTCGTCCAGGCCTTGTCCCGAGGTTCGCCGCCCCGAATACTCATTGGTTGGCGCTCAGGCTCACCGGCGGCGGCCGGCACGAAGCCGGCCTGCGGAACGCGTTGAAAAAACGGGACCAGCCCGTTCAACGCAGCCCGCTCACCGCATCGCCCGTCACCAATTCGAACCGGACGCCCAGCTTGCGCCGCTCGCGTGGGGGCTTGGCGCCATCGGTCATTTCGGGCTTCGACGGTACAACGAACTTACGCTTCACCTGCAACCTCCCTGGCTACACTTACGTCATCAAACGGCAGCACCAGATCACCCACGATCTGCCCCTGCTCATGGCCTTTGCCGGCGATCAGCACGATATCGTCGGCCGTCGCCTCGCTGATCGCCAGGCGAATGGCTTCCCGGCGATCGCCCTGCTCAGTCGCGTGCGGCGCGCCCTTCAGGATGTCGGCACGGATCGCTGCCGGCTGCTCGCTGCGGGGATTGTCATCGGTGACGATCACCACGTCCGCCTGTGCGGCGGCAACCTCGCCCATCGGCTCCCGCTTGCCCTGGTCGCGATCGCCGCCAGCGCCGAACACGAGGATCAGCCGCCCGCTCACATGCGGCCGCAGCGCTGCAATGGCCGCCTCCAGCGCGTCGGGCGTGTGCGCATAATCGACATAGACGGGCGCGCCACTGGGGGCGATCACCGCGCGCTCCAGACGGCCACGCACCGGCTGGAGCCGTCCGAGCCCTGCAATGGTAGTCGCCGGATCGCCGCCCGTCGCGATCACGAGGCCCGCCGCGATCAGCGCGTTGGCGGCTTGATAGGCGCCGATCAGTGGCAGCGTGACGCGGTGCTCCACCCCATCGGCGGCGATCACCAGGCCCTGCCCGAACAACGTTGGATCGCGCGAGACGAGACGCAGATCATCGCCATGCTCGCCAACCGTGATCAGCCGGTTGCGCCGCGCGCGCGCCAGGTCGACGACGCGCTCGGAATGGGGGTCGTCTACCCACACCACCACTGTGCCATCCGGCGCCAGCACTTCGGAAAAGAGCCGGAGCTTGGCCGTGAAATAGGCAGCCATGTCACCGTGGTAGTCGAGGTGGTCGCGGCTGAGATTGGTGAAGGCGGCGGCCGAGACGTGAAGCCCTTCCGTGCGATATTGCGTCAGGCCATGGCTCGACGCTTCAAACGCCAGATGCGTCACGCCTTCGCGGGCAAGCCCAGCGACGTTGGACAGAAAGGTGACGACGTCCGGCGTCGTCAGCCCGGTCGTGACGCGCTCGCCGGCCGTCGCGACGCCCAAGGTGCCGACCGACGCAGCCGATTGCCCCTGCATGCGCCAGAGCTGGCGCGTCATCTCCACGGTGGAGGTCTTGCCGTTCGTGCCGGTCACCGCAACGCAGGTGGCCGGAAACGGCGCAAAGAAGCGTGCGGCAAGCTCGGCAAAGCAGGCGCGCGGATTGTCGGCCGCGATATGCACCGCGCCTTCGACCACGGCCTCGTGGCGCGCGACGACGGCGATCGCGCCCGCAGCAATGGCAGCGGGGATGTAATCCTCGCCGTTGACCCGCGCGCCCTCGAAGGCGCCGAAGATGGTGCCAGGCGCCACCTTGCGGTGATCGATCGCAAAGCCAGTGACGGTTGCGGCCTCGTCGCCGCCGGTCAGCGCGCCCAGCTTCATTCCGCCGCTACCTTCTTGTCGCCCGGCGCATGCCACAGCAGCCCCTGCAGCTCGCGCACATCGATGTCGCGCTGCGCATCGGGGATCACGCCCAGCATCGCGCCCGTACGGCTGATCACGCGGCTGACGACCGGTGCCGCAGTATAAGCGGCGGTGGTCTGGAACAGGTTCGCTTCCACCCGCTTCGGGCTGTCCATCATGGTCAGCACGACATAGCGCGGCGCATCCATCGGGAAGGCCGCGGCAAAAGTCGAGACGTTGCGGTTGCGCGCATAACCGCCCTTCTCCGCCGCTTCGGCGGTGCCGGTCTTGCCGCCCACGCGGTAGCCCGGCGCCTCGGCCTTGCGCCCGGTGCCGTCCGTCACGATCAGGCGCAGCAGCTGGCGCATGCGCGCGCTGGTCGTCTCGCTGATCACGCGCCGCCCCTTTGGCGCATGGCCCGGCTCGACCTTCAGCAGCGTCGTCGGCCGCCATACACCGCCATTGACGAGCGTCGCATAGGCATTGGCGAGGTGCAGCGGGGTGACCGCGATGCCATGGCCATAAGCGGTGGTCATCACGGTGGTGCGCGCCCAGAAGTGCGGCCAGAGCGGGCGGCCCTTTTCGATCAGCTCGATGTCCGGCTTGGTATCGAAGCCCAGCTTGCGGAACATCTCCTGCATGCGCTGGGCGCCGATCTCGTCGGCGATCCGCGCGGTGGCGATGTTGGACGAATGGATCAGCGTTTCGGGAATGTTGAGCCAGCGGTTCTGCGCATGGTCGTCCTTGATCCGGAAGCGGCCGACCTGCAGCGGCGCGGTGGCGTCGAACCGGCGCGACATGTTGGTGACGATGCCCGTGTCGATCGCGGTCGCCATGGCGATCGGCTTGAATGCCGATCCCAGCTCATAAACGCTCTGCGTCACCGTGTTGCGCAGCTGCTCGCTGCCCGCCATGCCGACGCGGTTGGGGTTGAACAACGGCATCGACACCATGGCGATCACTTCGCCGGTATCGACGTCGAGCACGATGCCGGCCGCGGCGCGCGCCTGCATGCTGGCCATCGCCTTGCCCAGCTCGCTCTCCATCGCGGCCTGCACGCGGCTGTCGATCGACAGCGCGACGGGCGTGCCGGACAGCGCCGGGTTCAGCAGCTGCTCGTCGAGCGCCCGCTCCATGCCGAGCCGCCCGTGAACCGTCGGGTCCTTTTGCGTCGTCCCGATATAGCCGAGCACATGCGCGCCGAGCGTGGATTGCGGATACAGCCGCTGGGTCTCGCGGTCGAACACGATGCCCGGCTCGCCGATCGCATTCACCGCCTGCACCAGCGCGGGAGAGGCGCGGCGATTGAGGTAGGTGAAGTTCACGTCGCGGGTGATCAGGCGATAGAAATGGTGCTGGTCGCCCACGTCGGGCATCAGGTCGGACAGCTTTTTCGCGATGTCGCTGCGGTCGCCCAGCAAGCGACGCGGATGGACGCCGATCGTCCATGCGTCGATCGTGCGCGCCAGCTGCTGCCCGTTGCGATCAACGATGTCGCCGCGCGGCGCGGTGCTGATCGCAGCCACCCGCTGCGGGCCGCCGTCAAACGCCAGCATCGCCAGACGCGCGATCACCAGCAGGATGGCCGCGGCAAACAGCAGCAGCAGCACCATCAGGCGCTGATGCTGCGTCGCCAGCAGCGCTTGCCGCTGTTCGCTGAAGCGCACGGGGCGCGTCGCCCGGGCAACCATCGTTGTCAACGCAAGCGGCCCCGCTCGCTACGTGCGCCGCTCATCAGATCGCCCAAGGTCGCATCGCTCAGCAGCGACTTGTCCAGCATCGCGACGGCATGGGTCTTGCGGATCGATGCGCTGGGGGCGGCGGTGGTCGTCACGGCGGCCTTGATCACGGCAGCCTTGATCATCGTGGGGCGGGCGGGCTCCGTCACGGCAGCGGCGACCTTCACGTCGGACGAACGCGGCGCCGCGGGCTTGGCGGCGACCTGGATCAGGGTGGCGGGCGCCGCAGCGGGCGCCTCCTCGACAACGGCGGGCGCGAAGTCGGCAGGGCGCGAGGGCACGATCAGCTGAGCGGTCTGCGTACCACCGGCAAAGGCGCCGGGCACGGGCGCGCCGGGACGGAAGCTGATTGCGGCAAGCTGCCCTTCGTCACGCACGAACTGCGCGGCGCTGGGCGCGACCAACGCCAGCGTGTCGCCGTTCCACTGCTCCAGCTGCGCAAGGTTCGCCCGCACGTCGAACTCGGTCTCGAGCGCGCGGATATCGCGCTCGGCCGAGCTGATCTTGGCATCGATCTGCGCCAGCCGCTTGCGCTCCGCTGCCACCTGCAGGCTGACCAGGTAGAAGCTCAGCGACACGATCACCACGCCGCCGAACCAGCCAAGTCCCTTTAATCGATACGCCGCTGTCATTTACTCGTCTCCACTCGCAGCCCGCCCCGCCACATCAAATACTTGCTCGCCGCTTCCCCGATCGCCCCATGCCGGCGCCGCCGTCCGCCGCGCCGCGCGCAGGGTGGCGGATCGGGCGCGCGGATTGCGCGCCACTTCCGCTGCGCTCGGGCGCACCGCACGGCCGACGATCTCGAAAGTCGGCGCGCGCAGATCCACCGCTGCCGGCCGATGCCGTGACCCGGCCGGCGTCGCGCCGCTGCGCTCGCGAAGGAAGCGCTTGATCATGCGATCTTCCAGTGAATGAAAGCTGACGACCACCAGCCGCCCGCCTGGCGCCAGCACCCGCTCCGCCGCGGCGAGGCCCAGCTCCAGCTCGCCCAGCTCGTCGTTCACATGGATGCGCACCGCTTGGAAAGCGCGGGTCGCCGGATCCTTCTTGTCGTGCGGCCGGTGACCGAGCGCCTTGCGCACCACGCGGGCAAAATCGCCGGTAGTCGCAAGCCGCCGCGCCGCCACGATCGCGCGCGCGACACGGCGCGACTTGGGCTCCTCGCCATAGCGCCACAGCACGTCGGCGATGTCCGCCTCATCGGCGTTGTTCAGGAAATCGGCCGCGCTGTCGCCCTCCTGGCTCATGCGCATGTCAAGCGGCCCGTCCTGCTGAAAGGAAAAGCCGCGCGCCGCCTGGTCGAGGTGCATCGAGGATACGCCGATATCCATCGTGACGCCGTTGACCGGCACCGCGCCGCGCGCCGCAAGCTCGCGATCCAGCCGCGAAAATGCCGCAGGAACCAGCGTCAGCCCGGCCTCCGCTTCTTCCAGCGCGCGACCGGCGGCGATCGCATCGGGATCGCGATCAAAGGCGAACACCTGCGCACCCGCGCCCAGCAGCGCACGCGTATAGCCGCCCGCGCCAAAGGTGGCGTCGACCATGATGTCGCCGGGCGCCGGGGCAAGCGCGGCGAGCACTTCCTCGAGCAGGACGGGGACATGCGGGGCGCCGCTCACAGCGTGATTCCCTTGTCCCGACACATGATCATCGCATGGCGCTTCACCATCTCGTCGACGCCGTCATGCGCCACCAGCGCACGCGGATCCCAGATCATGAAGCTTTCGTAATCGCCCAGGAAGAAAGCGATATCAGTGATCCCGGCAAGTTCGCGCTCGGCCGCGGGCAGGATGAAGCGGCCGCTGCCATCGAAGGGCACGGGCTCGACAGACGCGCCGCGCATACGCGGCGCGTAATAGGCCGCGGAGCCGGTGTGGGCGCCGGCTTCCGCCTGGCGCTGGATCAGCTGGTTCTTGGCGAAATCGATATAGCCGCGATCATGCGCGATCAGGCACGGAAAGTCGGGGTGAACACCCACCAGCACCGTGCCGCCGTCCTTGCCGTCCGGACGCGGCGCATTCTGGGCGAGCGCTGCGCGTAGGGTGTTGGGAATCGCGACCCGGCCCTTGTCATCGACAAGACCGACCCCTTTCCCAAGATAATCCACCCGTTCCGACACGCCCACCTCGCCTAAGGCGCGCAGAAGACCCTGTTCCGAAAAACGGCTATCGCCGCCCTCCGGTTGTCGCAAAACGCTAACAACAGTGGTCCTGCCCCTCTGTCGCTAAACAAGTATCAGCGACGCTCGGGGATGGGAAGGGAAAATCGGGGAAATTCGGGGAAAGGAGCTATCCTGGCGGGAAAGCGTGGCTCCTTGCGGGGACGGGCACCCGACGTTCGCTTTTGGTTCCGCGCAGCAGCATTCCGCCCGGCGCCTGGCGAGCGGCAAATCGCATGCTTTCCCCGAATTTCCCCGCCGAACCCAACATTACTTGGTGGTCTTTTCGGGTGTGGGGCTTGCCTCAGCGGCGCTGGGCGCGACTCCGAGCTGGGCAAGCGGCTCGTTGTCGGCATCGGCCGCCATTGTGTTGGTGGCGGTCATGTTCGCCACCTCGCCCGCGCTCGTGGCGGCGGTGGATGATTGCTGGCGGTTGGCCGCACTGAACAGCGCACTTGCGAGGCCGATCAAAAGGATCACAGCGGCAAGGCCGACCATGCCGACCCGGACACGCTGCATCGCCTGACTATGGGATGCGCCCTGCTTCATCTTGTCGCGAGACTCTAACGCCGCGTCGCGTGCTTGTCGAACGTTGCGGGTCAAGGCCGCGCCGGCGCCAGGCCCTTCGATTCGCGCCAGCCGGGATTGTAGAGCGTCGAGAGGTAGCGAAAGCCGGTGTCGCACAGGATTGTCGCAATCCTCTTGCCCGGGCCGAGCGCCTGGGCGAGGCGCACCGCACCGGCCACGTTGATGCCGGAGGACAGCCCCAGGCACAGGCCCTCTTCGGCGAGCAAGCGGTCAACCCATTCCAGCCCCTCGGCATCCGAGATCCGGAACTGCGTATCGATCGGCGCCCCTTCCAGGTTGGCGGTGATCCGGCCCTGCCCGATCCCTTCGGCAACCGACGATCCCTCGCTCTTCAGCTCTCCACTGGCATAATAATGGTACAAGGCCGCGCCATGCGGATCGCTAAGCGCAATCGTGATCCGCTCGTCCTTTTCCTTCAGGCCCAGGCCGACGCCGGCGATCGTGCCGCCCGTGCCCGCGGCGCAAGTGAAGCCGTCAACCCGGCCATCCATCTGCGTCCAAATCTCCTCGGCCGTGCCCACGATATGCGCACGTCGATTGGCGATATTGTCGAATTGGTTGGCCCAGATTGCGCCTGGCGTCTCGTCGGCGATGCGGCGCGACTGATGCACGAAATGACACGGGCTGGAATAGGGCGCCGCCGGCACGGTCACCAGTTCGGCGCCAAGCGCGCGCAGCGTGTCCATCTTTTCCTTGGACTGGGTGTCGGGCATTACGATGATCGTGCGATAGCCCTTGGCGTTGGCGACCAGCGCCAGCCCGATCCCCGTATTCCCCGCCGTGCCCTCAACGATCGTCCCGCCGGGCTGAAGCGCGCCGCGCGCCTCCGCATCCTCGACGATGAAAAGCGCCGCGCGATCCTTCACGCTGGCGCCCGGATTGGCAAACTCGCACTTGCCGAAGATATCGCACCCCGTTGCCTCACTCGGCCCCTTCAAACGGACGAGCGGCGTGTGACCAATAAGCGAAAGCGTGTCTGAGGCGGTATGCATGACAACCTAGATGGCGCGGCAGGCGCGGACCGGCAACCGCGGCTTGCGCTTTGCCGCGCGAAAGCCCTGCTACTCACGGCTTACCCGGCCGTTATTCAACCGCTTAGACCCTGAACCTCTTTCCGGAAGCAGCGTTGCTGGCGCAGAAGATCATGACTGTGAAATCATCCTTTTCGCCCGTCGCCTCCCCCGACGCGCGGGTGCTTGTCCTCGGCAGCCTTCCCGGCGAGCGGAGCCTGGCGGAACAGCGTTACTACGCGCATCCGCAAAACCAGTTCTGGGCGTTGATGTCGCCAGTCGTAGGGCGCGATCTGTCCACGCTTGATTATGAGGACCGGCTCGCCGCCTTGCAGGCCGCCCGCGTCGCGCTGTGGGACGTAGTGGCGACGGCACGGCGCACCGGCAGCACGGATGCCACGATCCGGGACGCGGCGGCAAATGATCTGCCCACGCTCCTGGGCCGCCTTCCCGAACTGCGTGCCGTCGCCTTCAACGGCGGCAAGGCGCTGTCGCTTGGCCGTGCCTTGCTGGGCGATCGCGGCCTGGCGGTCATCGCGCTTCCCTCGTCCAGCCCGCTCCACACGATCGGCCGGGAGGCCAAGCAGCCAGCCTGGAACGCCATCGCCGCCTACTTGGATTAGATGGCATTCTGCGCCACGCGGCGCGTCGACGCCGCTGGTGGCCGCAGGCGGCCGGGACCAGGCCGAAAGCGGCCGTTTCCCTCCTGCCGAGGTCACGTGCGAGGCCGCCACGCATCATCGCGAGGCCGGCAAATCTGGCGCCCACCCGCAGGCAACGCGTATCGATTCACGTGCGGTGCTCCATCCACGGATGGTCGGCGCGCCGTCTCCTTGAATGACGCTTGAATGATCTGGTTCCCGCCCACCATCACCTGCGTCGCCGAACAAGGCAAGCGACGAGGACTACGCCTTTGTTCAAGAACCGTTCATCTGTCAGCAGCGATATCCCAGGGTTATCATAGTCTTGCATTGTGCATTCCTATGATCACCGTCTTTGCGCAGCGTCGGAAAGGTACAAGCACCCAGTCTTCGCGAAACACGCGAAGTCCTGCTGAAGCATCTGTCATGACGGTCGAAGGCCTTTTGTGCTCCGCTCGTCTCCGGACTTGCCCGGCCTACCGACACTCACTTGCGCGGAACCGCCAAGCGACGGCCTCGTTTCATAACTGAACCAACGACGAGGAGTAATCATGTACCGTTACGCATTCCTGCTGCTTGCCGCCGCAACGCCGCTCGCCGCCAATGCGCAGGGCACCCAGGCTCCCGCCCCCGCCGCCCAGACCGGCGCAGCCCAGACCGGGGCAGCACAGACTGGCGCAGCCCCCAAAGTCGGCGGCACCGTCTACGACGCCCAGGGCGGCACGGTGGGCACCATCGCCTCGACCGACGGCACCAATGCGGTCGTCGATACCGGCACGGTGAAGGCGGCAATTCCGCTGACGTCGTTCGGCACGGGGCCGAACGGGCCGTTGCTGGCGATGACCAAGGCTGAGCTGGAGGCCGCCGCCGGTCAGGGCGCGGCACAAGCGGCGCAGAACTTCCGGTCGCAGCTGACGACCGGCGCCACCGTATATGGTGTGGGCGGGTCCTCGCTCGGTACCATCAAGGCCGTTGAGGGTGAGTTTGTCACCGTCACAACAGCGAAGGGCGACGCGCGCCTGCCGCTTGGATCGTTCGGCCCGGGTCCGCAGGGCGTGACGATCGGCATGACCGCCGCGCAGCTCGATGCGGCAATGGCCGGTAAGTAAGGAATCGCCGCGGGGCAGAACGGCCCCGCGGCCCACTCACCCGGCCTAGTGCCGGAGAAAAATGGCCGGTTCGTGTAGCAACCCGGCCACTTCGGTTCAGGCGACCGCTTTCGCCTCTTCCAGCGCGGCACGAACCGCCGCGAGGGCGTCCTCGGCCTTGTCACCGTCCGGGCCGCCGCCCTGCGCCATGTCGGGCCGGCCGCCGCCGCCCTGCCCGCCGACCGCGGCGACCGCGCGCTTCACCAGATCGACCGCATTGTACGTGGCGACCAGATCGTCGGTGACGCCCACCGCCACGGTGGCACGACCTTCGTTGACCGCCACCAGCGCCGCGACACCGGACTCGATACGCTTCTTGGCGTCATCGACCGCGCCGCGCAGGCCCTTGGCCTCGAAGCCGTTCAGCACCTGGCCGACGAAGGCGACGCCGCCAACGGTTTCCGGACCTGCCGGGGCAGCGCCGCTGCCGCCGCCCATCGCCAGCGCCTTCTTCGCTTCGGCAAGCTCACGCTCCAGCCGGCGCTTCTCTTCGAGCAGCGAGGTGACGCGGCCAGGAACTTCGTCGGGGGTGGTGCGCAGCGCAGAGGCCGCCTCGCGCAGCTTGTCGTCGCGCGATGACAGATACGCACGCGCGGCCTCGCCGGTCAGCGCCTCGACGCGGCGGACGCCCGAAGACACTGCGCCCTCCCCGATCACCTTGAACAGGCCGATGTCGCCGAGCGCGTTGACATGGGTGCCGCCGCACAGTTCGATCGAATAGGTCTTGCCGCCATCGTCGCTGCCCATCGAAACGACGCGGACTTCGTCGCCATACTTTTCGCCGAACAGCGCCATGGCGCCCATCGCGATCGCATCGTCCGGCGTCATCAGGCGGGTGGTGACGGCGCCGTTCTGGCGAATCTTCGCGTTAACCGCCGCCTCGGCATCGGCGAGTTCCTCGGCGCTCATCGCGCTGGAATGGCTGACGTCGAAGCGCAGGCGATCGGGCGCAACGAGCGAGCCCTTCTGCGCGACATGCGTGCCGAGCCGCTGGCGCAGCGCCTCATGCAGCAGGTGGGTGGCGGAATGGTTGGCGCGGATCGCGGCGCGGCGCGCGACGTCGATCGCGAGCCTCACCGTGTCGCCGACCTTGATCTCGCCCGCGCTGAGCTTTGCGTGATGGACCCAGAGCTTGCCGAGCTGCTTGGAGGTTTCGGTGACCTCGGCGGCAAGACCCGCCTCGCTGCTGATCGTGCCGGCGTCGCCGACCTGACCGCCGCTTTCGCCATAAAAGGGCGTCTGGTTGACGATCACGTCGACCTGGTGGCCGCTGGCCGCCTTCTGCACCCGCGCACCGTCCTTGACCAGTGCGAGCACCACGCCCTCGCCGACGTCGCTGGCATAGCCGGTGAATTCGGTCGCGCCGACCTCCTCGGCGAGGTCGAACCAGAGTTCGTCTGATGCCTTCGCGCCCGAGCCCTTCCACGCGGCGCGTGCGGCGCGTTTTTGCTCTGCCATCGCCGCGTCGAAGCCAGCGCGATCGACGCCGAACGACTGGGCACGCAGCGCGTCCTCGGTCAGGTCATAGGGGAAGCCGAAGGTGTCATAGAGCTTGAACGCGGTTCCGCCCGGCAGCACGTCGCCCGGCTTCATACCGGCGGTTGCCTCGTCGAGCAGCTTCAGCCCCTTGTCGAGCGTCTGGCGGAAGCGGGTTTCCTCCTGCGCCAGCGTCGCCTCGATCAGCGGCTGCGCGCGGACCAGCTCGGGGTAAGCGGCGCCCATTTCGGCGACCAGCGCCGGCACCAGGCGGTGCATGAGCGGCTCCTTCGCGCCGAGGAGGTGCGCGTGGCGCATCGCGCGGCGCATGATGCGGCGCAGGACATAGCCGCGGCCGTCATTGGCCGGCAGCACGCCGTCTGCGACGAGGAAGCCGGAGGTCCGCAAGTGATCAGCGATCACGCGGTGCGATGCCTGATTGTCGCCAGTCGTCGGCGTGTGCGTCAGCGCACCCGAGGCGGCGATCAGCGCCTTGAACGTGTCCGTATCATAATTGTCGTGCACGCCCTGCATGACGGCGGCGATCCGCTCCAGCCCCATGCCGGTGTCGATCGACGGGCGCGGCAGATCACCGACGATCGTGTCGGCTTCCTGCACGAACTGCATGAAGACGAGGTTCCACACCTCGACGAAGCGGTCGCCATCCTCATCCGGCGATCCCGGGGGGCCACCGGGGATATGCTCGCCGTGATCGTAGAAGATCTCGCTGCACGGCCCGCACGGACCATCCGAGCCCATTGCCCAGAAATTGTCCTTTGTCGGGATGCGGATGATGCCGTGCTCGGGAAGGCCAGCGATCTTCTTCCACAGATCGAAAGCCTGATCGTCGGTGTGATAGACGGTCGCCGTCAGCTTGTCGGCGGGAAGACCCCATTCCTTGGTCAGCAGAGTCCAGGCGTGCGTGATCGCCTGTTCCTTGAAATAATCGCCGAACGAGAAATTGCCGAGCATCTCGAAAAAGGTGTGGTGCCGAGCGGTGTAGCCGACATTGTCGAGATCATTGTGCTTGCCGCCCGCCCGCACGCACTTCTGCGACGACGTCGCGGTGGAATAGGGGCGGCTTTCCAGTCCGGTGAACACGTTCTTGAACGGTACCATGCCTGCGTTGACGAACATCAGCGTCGGATCGTTCTGCGGCACCAGCGGCGCCGACGGCACGATGCTGTGCCCGGCGGAGCCGAAGTAATCGAGGAAGCTGCGGCGGATGTCGTTCGTCGAGGTCATGGAGCGCGACTTAATCGGGGACGCGCGCGGTGACCAGCATTTGTGTTGGGGCGAGATGCCGTGGGTAGGCGGTCGGGGCTGAAGATGGTTCTGCCCCTGGACTGCCCCCCCCTGTCAGGCTGGTCGCCATCCCCTGCCGTCACCCTGAACTTGTTTCAGGGTCCATCTGTCCGCCGGCACAGACGCCGTTTGTGGCGCGATGGATGCTGAAACGAGTTCAGCATGACGGCAGTTACAGGGGGTGAGATGTCGTGGGTGGGCGATGGGCAGACGATGGTGCGGACCCTGGACTGCCGCCCCCGTCAGGGCTGGCCGCCACACCCTGCCGTCACCTTGAACTTGTTTCAGGGTCCATCTGTCCGCCGACACAGACGCTGCTTGCGGCGCGATGGATGCTGAAACGAGTTCAGCATGACGGTAGTCAAATGGCGGTCGTCAGGACTCAGCCTTCGGTGGCACCTCCCGCGACCGGGGGCAGCGTCTGCTGATGCTGCACCACGCGCCACACATCATGCTCCAGCCGGCGCATCGTGGTGGTGCAATAGGCGATGTAATCCTCACCGTCGCGGTGCGCGGTCGCCTTGTAGGCGATGGTGATCAGGCCTTCCTGCGGGCGCATCACTTGCTGATCGCTGAACTCCACGTCCGACCAGCGCGGCGTATCCGACACGGCCTCAATGGCGGCCTCGGCCTTGTACACGAACGGCTGCGCTGGCAGCACCATGACGCATTCGTCGTCGACCAGCTCGCGGTAAACATCCGCGTCACCGGTCCACAGGCTCTTTTCGAAGCTCCAGATGCGTGTGTCTTCCATGCCGTCGATCTCCCTGTGCGCGAGCAGCCGTGCCGCGAAGAATTGTGTCGCAAAGAGCGAAGCGGCGGGGCGATCGTTCCCTGTTCAATCGGTGCCGGCTGGCGGATGCCACCGCCTTACGGCAGAAGCCACGTGCATGAGCGCGCTTGTCTTTATCGGCGCAGCGGTGGCGGAGATCGCCGGCTGCTTCAGCTTCTGGGCCTGGCTGCGGCTGGATCGATCGCCGTGGTGGATCGTGCCCGGGATCGGATCGCTTTGCCTGTTCGCGTATCTGCTGACGCTGGTCGATGCCAATCACGCCGGGCGCGCCTATGCCGCTTATGGCGGGATCTATATCGCCACGGCATTGCTGTGGTTGTGGCTGGCAGAAGGCGCGCGGCCGGATCGATGGGACGTGGCAGGCGCCTGCGTCTGCCTGATCGGCGCGGCAATCATCCTTTGGGGCCCGCGCGGCTGATCGGCCGCGAAAGCGGCCACTGCCACGCCGGCTTGGGACCTAGGGGAAGGCCTGTTCTCGGGTAAGCAGGGCTGGATTAGACACGCGGGCTTGACCTAGCCACGGCAATCCCCTTCACCGGTGAAAACAACCGCCGCCGTTCGCCGCAAGCCTGCCGAATACACGCATCTTCCATGGGAGAGCGCCGACAGGATGTTTCCGAAGGACGCGGCGGTTCCACGATGACGGAGCATACATGGCCAAGCGGCTGACCTTGTATATCATGATCGGCCTGGCGGCGGGCCTTGCTCTTGGCCTGTCGCTGAACGCGCTGATCGACGACGGCTCGCCAGCCGCAGCCGCCCGGCTGACCGAAATCGCCGGCTATTTCTCGATCGTCACGGCCGTGTTCCTGCGGCTGATCAAGATGATCATCGCCCCGCTGGTATTCGCCACGCTGGTCGCCGGCATCGCGCATATGGGCGACACTGCGGCGCTCGGCCGGATCGGGATGCGCTCGGTCGGCTGGTTCCTCATGGCCAGCCTGGTGAGCCTCACGCTCGGGCTGATCCTGGTCAATCTGTTCCAGCCGGGCGTCGGCCTCGATTTCGCGATCCCCGCGGTGACCGAAGCGAGCGGCGTGGAGAAGACCGCCTTTAACCTGAAGGATTTCATCACCCACGTCTTTCCCGCCTCCGGCGTGGAGGCGATGGCGAAGAACGAGATCCTTCAGATCGTGATCTTCTCCATCTTCATCGGCGTGGCGATCACCGCCGTCGGCGAAAAGGCAGCGCCGCTGGTGCGCGGCATCGAGGCGCTGGTGCAGGTGATGCTGACCGTCACCAACTACGTGATGCGCTTTGCCCCGGTGGCCGTGTTCGCGGCGGTGACGGGGACGCTGGCCGAGCGGGGGCCGTCGATCATCGGCAACCTCGCGTATTTCATGGGCACTTTCTACGTCGGCATCATCATCCTGTGGCTGCTGCTGATCGCGGTCTGCTATGCGATCGTCGGCCGCCGCACGACGCTGCTCGTGCGCTACATTCGCGAGCCGTTGCTGCTCGCCTTCTCCACCGCCTCGTCCGAAGCGGCCTATCCGCGCACGCTGGAGGCGCTGGACAAATTCGGCGTGCCGCCGCGGATCGCGAGCTTCGTGCTGCCGCTGGGGTATAGCTTCAACCTCGACGGCTCGATGATCTACATGACCTTCGCGACGATCTTCATCGCGCAGGCTTATGGCATCGATCTCAGCCTCGGGCAGGAAATCACCATGCTGCTGGTGCTGATGATCACCAGCAAGGGGATCGCGGGCGTGCCGCGCGCGAGCCTCGTCGTGATCGCCGCGACGCTCGGCTTCTTCGACATCCCGGAGGCTGGCCTGCTGCTGATCCTGGGCATCGACCATTTCCTCGACATGGGCCGTTCCGCCACCAACGTCGTCGGCAATGCCGTGGCGAGCGCGGTGATCGCCAAGTGGGAAGGAAAGCTCGATCCCTTGGAGCCGGATGCGATCGAAGGACCGCCGGCGCCGAGCGGGCATGGCCCGGCGCACCCGACCGACAGCTTCCACGACACGCCCGCGCTCGGCGGGGACGATCGGCGCGCCTGAACTGCTGGAAGGTTAGTGCCACGCCCTATCGACGGGCGTGGCTCCGGCGAACGGGGCGGCTCACGTCGTGGCTTGGCCGCCCGTCAGATCATGCCGCGTCAGGCGTAGCTGTACGGCCCGCCCGCCCGCAGCGCCGCCTGATAGGCGGGACGGGCGTGGACCTTCTCCAGCCAGGCAATGGTGGCAGAGCGGGAGGAGTCCAGGCCAGCGCGGCTGCGGCCTGCTTCCAGCGGGAAGCTCATCATCACGTCCGCCCCGGTGAGCGAGTCGCCGGCGAACCACGGCTGGCGGGCAAGATGCGCCTCCACGAAGTCGAGGTGGCTTTCGATCCAGGGGCGGATCCGCTTCTGCGCCGCCTTGCCGAAGAAGGGCACGCGGCTGAGCACCAGGGTGACGAGCAGCGGCGGCATCAGCGAGCCTTCGGCATAGTGGAGCCAAAAGCGGTAATCGAGCGCCGCCGTCCGGTTGGCCGGCGGGCCGAGCCGGCCGTCCGCCTTGTCGACCAGATACTCGACGATCGCACCGGTTTCCGCGACAACCCGGCCGCCATCGCCGGTATCCTCGATCACGGGTGACTTGCCGAGCGGGTGGACGCGCTTCAACTCCGGCGGGGCGAGCATCGTCTTCTTGTCGCGTTCGTAGCGCCGGACCTCATAGGGGAGGCCCAGCTCCTCGAGCATCCACAGCACGCGCTGCGACCGAGAATTCTCGAGATGGTGGACGATGATCATTTGCCGCTCCCCTGTGCGTAGGCCGTGACTATCCACGCCGCGGCAGGAAACTCAACCGCATCGCCCACCACATGCTGGCTGAGCACAACGCGCAACCGCTCCAGCAGTGCCGGCCGGTCCGCTTCGGATGCGGCGGCAATCGTTCGGGACACCGGACCGATGCAGCGGAAGAAGTCGGCGGCGTCGGCTGCAGGATCAGCGCCCTCCCCCGCGCGGTAGAGATAATCGGCCGGCGCGATGCTGATGCGGGCGAGGCCGGCGTCGACGAGCAGTTCGTGAACCATGTCGCGATCCGCGAAGGCGAACGGGCCCGGGGCATAACCCGCTGGTGAATCGAGCCGCCCACCGAGGGAAGCGATGGTTTCCGACGCCCAGGGATTGTCGGCCGCTGCACGGAAGCACGAGAAGATCAGCGGCGCGCCGGGCCGCAGCGCGGCGGCGATGCCGCGAAAGGCGGCGAGCGGATCGTCGAAGAACATCACGCCATGCCGCGATACGGCAAGATCAAGCGGGGAGTGAGGTTCAAGCGCCTGCGGCACCATGCCGGCCACGAAACGCAGATTGTCGAGCCCGCGCTCGGCGGCTCGCTCCTGCGCCACGGCGACCAGCGCGGCCGAGAGGTCGACGCCCAATATCTCGAGCTCCGGCCGGGCGGCGGCGAGCGCAAGGCTGGTAGCGCCTGCGCCGCAGCCGAGATCGACCGCACGGCCCGCGTTCGGCGCGAGGGCATGGATGGCGGCATCGAGCTGACGCGACAACGCGGCGAAGCTGCGGTCAGTGCGGCGCCATTCGGCTGCCCAAACATCGCCCACGCGGGTCTGCCAATCGGGTGCGGTGGTCATCGGCGTTCCTTCTGCGTGACGGAGACGAGGATGGTAGCAGATCGCACCGTGGATGCGTGCGGCGCGAATGTTGAGAATGTTGAGAATGTTGAGGCGCTGGCGCGGCTTTTTCCAACAGCTGCGGCTGGCCGGAACGTACAAAGGGCCGGCACCTCGCGGCACCGGCCCTTTCTGTTGATGCTGGGTTGGACTCTGCCGTCCGTGCATCTGCGTTCGATCAGACGTCGTCTTCCTCGGACGGCCCGGCCATCAGTTCCTCACCGAGGCCCTCCTGGCGCGCACGGATCTGGCGCTCCAGGCGCTCGGCCACTTCGGTGTTCTCGCGCAGGTAGTTCTTCGAATTCTCGCGGCCCTGACCGATGCGGATCGAATCATAGCTGAACCACGAACCCGACTTCTCGACGAGGCCCGCCTTGACGCCGAGATCGATGATCTCGCCGAGCTTCGAAATGCCCTCGCCGAACATGATGTCGAATTCGACCTGCTTGAATGGCGGCGCGACCTTGTTCTTCACCACCTTGACGCGGGTCTGGTTGCCCGTGGCCTCCTCGCGATCCTTGACCGAGCCGATGCGGCGCACGTCGAGGCGGACCGAGGCGTAGAACTTCAGCGCGTTGCCACCCGTGGTCGTCTCGGGCGAGCCGTACATCACGCCGATCTTCATGCGGATCTGGTTGATGAAGATGACAAGGCAGTTCGAGCGGCTGATCGTGCCGGTCAGCTTGCGCAGCGCCTGGCTCATCAAGCGGGCTTGAAGGCCGACGTGGCTGTCGCCCATTTCGCCCTCGATTTCGGCGCGCGGCACGAGCGCGGCGACCGAATCGATCACCAGCACGTCGATCGCGTTCGACCGCACCAGCGTATCGACGATCTCAAGCGCCTGCTCGCCCGTATCGGGCTGCGAGACGATCAGCTCGTCGATGTTGACGCCCAGCTTCTTGGCATAGGCCGGATCGAGCGCGTGCTCCGCGTCAACGAAGGCCGCCGTGCCGCCTGCCTTTTGCGATTCGGCAATCGCGTGAAGCGCGAGTGTCGTCTTGCCCGACGATTCAGGCCCGAAGATCTCGACGATGCGGCCCTTCGGCAGCCCGCCGACGCCAAGCGCGATGTCGAGCCCGAGGCTGCCGGTGGAGACCACCTCGACCTTCATCGTCTCCTTTGCGCCGAGCTTCATTGCCGAGCCCTTGCCGAACGCGCGATCGATCTGCGCGAGGGCGGCGTCGAGCGCCTTTTGACGATCCGAGTTCGCGCTTGCCATGTTGTTAGGGATCACCTTCAGATTGGCGGCCATTGGGAAGCCCTTTCGCTAAAGCAAGCGCGCGAACCGTTCAACGCGTGAACGGCATGTATTACATTTGTTCCGCGGGAACAAGTAGGGAACGATTGTTTTCTGTAGCGTGGTTTGGATCGCGGCGGATGTTGCTCGCGATAGGCGTAGTAGGAGCATGCGGACGGCTGGATGCCGGGACTCGCCCGGCATGACGGTATGGGCGCGTGTTCGCGCGGCAACGATCGGAAGCGCCGCGATGGACTGGATCCCGGATCACGTCCGGGACGACCAGTGCCGAGTTACTGCGCGCTCGTCACCGTGGTGGTGGAAGTTGGTGAAACCGCCGCATTCGAGGCGACCGTATTGAACGCCGGACGATTGGCGACGCGAATCGCCGGTTCACCCTTCATTCCGGGGAAGCGCGGCCACATGCCTTGGGCGAGCGCGGAGCGACTGACCGATTCCTTTCGGCCGGTCTGTCCTTCATACATCCAGTAATTGCGCAGTACCGTCACGACATAGCCGCGCGTCTCCCAATACGGGATGCTCTCGATGTAGAGCAGCGGATCGCCGTTATCGCGGACGAGCGAATTCCACTCGCCGACCGGCTTGGGCCCGGCGTTATACGCGGCGATCACCTTGGGCAGCAGACCCTGCGTCAGGCCCATGTCGCGCAGCTTTTCCAGATGCCGCTGGCCGATATCGATGTTGGTCGATGGGCGGGTGAGCGCCGATTTGTCGACCGATACGCCCCGCTCGCGCATGTAATCGGTGGCAGCAGCGGGCATGATCTGCATGAGCCCGTAAGCGCCCGCGGGCGAGACGACCTTGTTGCGGAAGCCCGATTCCTGGAGCGTGTGCGCATAGACCAGCGCCTTGTCGACCCGCCAGCCGGTGTCCGGCGTCCAGTTCGGCGTGGGATAACGCGTTTCCGCCGTGGCCACGAAGCCTTGCGGGCAATTGTGCGCGAGCCACACCACGCTGGCCGGCAGGTTCATCTGCTCCGTTACGCGCATCAGGCTGGCGAATTCGGCCGCGGGGCCGATCTTGGCCTGCTGCCGGACCACCTGATCCGCAGCATCGTTCTCGCCGATCTCGGCCAAGGCGGCAGCAACGCGCACGTTCGGGCGGCGCTCGACGCTGGCCCAATCGCTCGTCACCTTCTGCGGCTTGACCGCCGCGGTCTGCATGCCGAGCGACTGACGCGCCAATTGTCCGTAGAACGTCTCGCCATATTGCGCCGCGTTGCGCAGCCGCGCCTCGATCCGGTCCGGGCGGCCGCAGATCATGTCGGCACGACTGGCCCAATAAAGCCCGGCCGCGCGCATATCGGTGTCGCCGGCGCGCGCGGACACGGCCTGGAATCCTTCGCCAGCGGCGGCGCAATCATTCTGGCGCCAAGCGGCCAGCGCCGACGTCCAGCGCGCATGCGTGGCCCAATCACCCCGCCCCTGCGCGGCCTTGTCGCCCAGGCGGCGCGCATCGCCGTCGAGACCCTGAAGAAAATAGATCCAGGCGACGCGGGATTGCCATTCGGTGGCCGTCTCCGGCGAAAGCCCGCTGGTCGATTCGAGCAGCGCCTCCGCCTCGCGCCCCATGTCGCCCTTCACATAAGGCTGCATGCGCGTGGCGAGATCGGCGGCGATCGCGTCACTGCGCGTGGCCTTCGCGCGGACGCGGATGGGGGCGCCATCCTGCCAGACGAGCCGCTGCGGTACCGGCAGTTGCGGCAGCTCGGCCGCGCCCCGCGCCTTTGCGAGCCGGGCGATCGCCTCGGCCTGCGGCAGTTCGGGCGCGTCGGTCAGCAAGCGGACAAGCGGCTCCAGCTCCACGCGGGGCGAGCCCTTGGCCGTGTAGAGTTCGGCGCGCGCGTAGCTGTGCAGCGGCCCGGGGACCATCGCGTCGAGGCCGATCTGTGCATCCTGCCAGCGGCTTTCGCGAATGGCGGCGAAGACGGCGCGATATTGCGTGCGCTGTTCGGCGGTGAGCTGGGACGGAAGCGACGGCGTGGCCGCGCTCGCAGCGCCCGCCGGAGCCGCGGGCTCGGCGGCCGCCACCGCCGGCATCATCGCGGCAAAAGATACGGCGGCAAGCAACACCCGGCTCACTTCGATCCCCCCATCAGCATCTGCAGATCTCTCCAAGCCTCAGCCTTCAGGACGGGTCTTTCCAGCAGCATGCGCGGATGGAAGCTCGCCACGACCTCGCTCTGACTGTCATTCTTATGGTTAAAAGCGTGCAAACGTCCGCGCGCCTGCAAGACGTTCGCCGACAATATGGCACGGCTAGCCGCATCGCCCATTACGAGCAACCGCTTGGGTGCCGCCAGGGTGACGTGATGGCGGGCGATTTCCGCGAGCCGCGACTCCATCTCGCGCGGGAGGCGCCCTGCGGAAGGGCGCGCTGCGCACATGCTCGCGAGATGGACGTCGGCGCGGCTGCGCCCGATCGCGGCGAGCATCCGATCAAACAAACGCCCCGCCGCACCGCCGAGCAGCGAATCGCACGAATCGCGTTCGGGACAATCGATCAGGATCATCAGGTCGGCGCCGGCCGGACCGGTGGCGGGAACGAGCGATATGTTCCAGCTGGCTTCCGGCGCGGCCGGGCCGATCCGCCATTCCAGCAGCTCGGCGATCGTTGCGGGCAACGTGCCGGCCGCAGGCAAAGAATGGTCAGCAGGGGCAGTGGCGCCACTGAGATCACGCTCGGGCGCAAGAGCCGTGACCAGTTCCGCCGGCTCAGGGGAAAGCCAGTCGAACGGTTCATCGCCAACGAGCACATCCACGCCGGCGTCGCGCCACCATTCCATTGCGCTTGCCGCGGCTTGCCGCCAATCGATGTTTGGATCTGCCCCCATGTGCACCCACTTAAGCCTGATGGTTGACGTGGCGGTCAATTCGCTGAACAGCCATGGAAGACGGAACGTTGCCGGCATGCGCCCGAATGCGGGGGCGATGGGCGGGTTGGCAGATGGAGAGAATAATGAGCGAACGCGAGTCGATGCCGTATGATGTTGTGATCGTGGGAGCCGGGCCGGCGGGCCTGAGCGCCGCGATCCGGCTCAAACAGCTCGCGGCCGAGAAAGAGGCCGAGGTTTCGGTCTGCGTGCTCGAAAAGGGCAGCGAAGTCGGCGCGCACATCCTGTCGGGCGCGGTGATCGATCCACGCAGCCTCGACGAGCTGCTGCCGAATTGGCGCGAGGACGGCTGCCCGCTGGCCGAAGTGCCGGTGACGCAGAACATCCACTGGGTGCTGAGCCGCAAGGGCAAGTTCAACCTGCCGCACCTGTGGACCCCGCCGTTCCTGCACAACAAGGGCACTTATACGGGGAGCCTTGGCAATCTCTGCCGCTGGCTCGCCGGCAAGGCCGAAGAGCTGGGCGTCGAAATCTTCCCGGGCTTCGCCGCGGCCGAGATCCTGTTCAACGAGGACGGCAGCGTGAAGGGCGTCGCGACCGGCGACATGGGCGTGGCTCGCGACGGCACGCGCAAGCCCGATTACCAGCCGGGGCTGGAGCTCCACGCGAAATACACCTTCTTCTCCGAGGGGTGCCGCGGGCATCTCTCAAAGGAGCTGATGCGCATCTTTGACCTGCGCGCCGATTGCGATCCGCAGTCTTACGGGCTGGGCATCAAGGAATTGTGGGACATCGATCCCGCGCTGCACGAGCCGGGCAAGGTGATCCACACGCAGGGCTGGCCGCTCAGCGAAAGCGAGACCAATGGTGGCGGCTGGATCTATCACCAGGCGAACGGGCAGGTCAGCCTCGGCCTCGTCACCTGGCTGAACTATTCCAATCCGCACGTCTTTCCGTTTGCCGAGATGCAGCGCTGGAAGACGCATCCGGAGATCGCCGCGCTGCTCAAGGGCGGCAAGCGCGTCAGCTATGGCGCGCGCGCGATCAGCGACGGCGGCCTGCAGTCGATCCCGAAGCTGGTGTTCCCGGGCGGCGCGCTGATCGGCGACAGCGCCGGCTTCCTCAACGTGCCGCGGATCAAGGGCACGCATACCTCGATGAAGAGCGGCATGATGGCCGCCGAAGCCGCCGTCGACGCGATCCTGTCGCAGCGCCAGAGCGACGAGCTGACCGCTTACCCCGCGGCCTTCGAGGCTTCGTGGGTGAAGAAGGAGCTGTCGATCGTCCGCAACGTGGCGCCGCTGGTGAAGAAGTTCGGCGATTTCATGGGCTCGGGCATCGCGGGCATCGCGATGTGGATGGAGTATATTGGCCTGAAGTGGCCCTTCACCATGAAGCAGCATGCCGACCACGACACGCTGTGGCGCAAGGACATGGTCAAGAAGATCGACTATCCCAAGCCCGATGGCGTGCTGACGTTCGATCGCCTGTCCTCGGTGTTCCTGTCGAACACCAATCACGAGGAGGATCAGCCGATCCACCTGACGCTAAAGGACCCGGACATCCCGGTGACCTACGACCTGCCGCTCTATGACGAGCCGGCGCAGCGCTACTGCCCGGCGGGTGTGTACGAGATCGTTGGCGAGGAAACGGGCGATCCGAAATTCGTGATCAACGCGCAGAACTGCGTCCATTGCAAGACCTGCGACATCAAGGATCCGACGCAGAACATCAACTGGGTGGTGCCCGAGGGCGGCGGTGGGCCGAACTATCCGAACATGTAAGCTGGCCAGGCGGTCAGCCGCGCCGTCCGCCGTGGATCGTCACCGCGAGCATGGGTCAGCAGCCCGCTCCTCGCGGGGCGTTGCAGCGGCGGACGGCCTCCGGCTCCTGGCCGGGGCGAGGCGTTTGCTGGGCGGCGCGGCGCTCGCGCTGGTGGCGCTGCCCGCAAGCGCTTCGACGCCGGATCTGCTCGCCTACATGCAGGCGCGCGCCGCCGATGGCGATGGTGCGTCGGGGCTCGCCGCGCGTCGCTATGCCGATGCGTTGGCCGCCGTGCCCGGTGACACGGGGGTGGCGGCCCATGCCTATCGTCAGGCGATCACGGCCGGCGACCTGAAACTCGCCTTCGAGGCGGCAGCGACACTCGGCCACGCCGCCCCGGCGGACGCCGATCTGCTGATCCTTGCCAGTGCCGCCGCCCACGATGATCTCCCTGCGGCACAGGCGGCGATCCGCCGCATCGGCAAGAGCCAGCTTGCCGTCCTGTCCGCGCCTCTCGCGGCTTGGGCGGCGCTGGCGAGCGGGGGGGATCCGCTGCCGCTGCTTGCCGCCGCGCGCGACGACGCGGTGGCACGGCGCTTCGCCGGTGAGACCCGCGCACTGATCCTGATCGCGCAAGGCCACACCACGGAGGGGCTGGCGACGCTTCGCGCGGTGCTGGGTACGGGCCAGGCGAGCGAAGACATGAGGATCATCGCCGCGCGGCTGTTGATCGGCCTGGGCAAAGCCGCGGAAGCCCGCTCCTTGCTGATCGGAGATGCGCCAGCGATTGCGGCATTTCGCGCCCGGCCAGGCACCGGCAGCAAGCCGACGCTTGGGTTCGGCATGTCCGCCCTGCTGACCCGCGTGGTGACCGACCTGATCGTCGGCCCGCCTGGCCCCTTGCCGCTCGCCATGGCGCAGGCCGCCGTGATTGCCTATCCCGCAAACGATCGCGCGCGGCTGCTGCTCGGCTATGCGCTGGGCCGCACCGGAGAAACGAACCGGGCGCTCGCCACGCTGGCGACGATCGCTGCCGACAGCCCCTATGCGCAGGCGGCGAAAGGCGGACGCGTTCAGATCCTCGCCGATGCCGGCCGCATGAACGAAGCCCTGGTCCACGCGGAGGCGCTGGCCAAGAACGGGGATACGGCTGCGCTTCAACGCTATGCGGATCTGTTATCGGGAGCCACACGGCCCGCCGACGCTGCGCCAATATATCGACGGATCATCGATCAGGCGAAAGGCGAAGCGGACTGGTCAGTCTGGCTGCAATATGGCGCCGCGCTGGACGAAGCCGGCGATTGGCCCGGCGCCCACCGCGCACTTGCCCAGGCGGTGCGGCTCGCCCCGGACGAGCCGTTGGCGCTCAACTATCTCGGCTATGCGCAGATCAGCCACGGCGAGCCGGTCGGCCCCGCTCAGACGCTGCTGGAAAAGGCGAGCCGGCTGAAGCCGCAGGACGCGGCGATCACCGATTCGCTTGGTTGGGCTTATTATCTCTCCGGCGAGCCGAAGCGGGCCTTGCCCTTGATCGAGCGCGCGGCGGCGGCCTCCCCGACCGATATCGAGGTCAACGAGCATCTCGGCGACGTTTACTGGGCGGTCGGCCGTCGCTTCGCTGCCCGCTACGCCTGGCGCGCGGCTCAGGTCGTGGCCGACGCGGAGAATGCGGCACGGCTGGCGGTCAAGATCGCGAACGGACCAGCCCAGCGCCCATGACCCATGAAACCGTGATCGTGGAGCCGGCCCCGGCCAAGCTGAACCTTGCCCTGCACGTGCGCCGGCGTAGGGCCGACGGCTATCACGATATCGAGACGCTGTTCGCGTTCTGCCGCGACGGCGATGTCATCACCCTGGCGCCATCGCGGAAGGACGAGTTCCGCATCATCGGGCCGTTCGCGGCGGCGCTTACGGCGTCTGCCGCGAATGAAGGCCCCTCCTCCGCGCCCGCTGACAATCTGGTGATCCGCGCCTTGGAGGCGTTTCGGCAGCGCTTTGCTGTCGACGCGCGGTGCGAAATCACGCTGGAGAAGAACCTGCCAGTAGCGTCAGGGATCGGCGGCGGATCGGCGGACGCCGCGGCGACGCTGCGCGCGCTTGCGCGGGCTCATGGTATCGCACTCGATGATCCAGGTCTGATCGAGATTGCGGCTGGCCTCGGCGCCGACGTGCCCGCGTGCCTTGCGGGCCGCACAGCATTTGGAACGGGCAAGGGCGATGCCCTGGTCCCGGTCGCGCAGTGGCAGGGGACGCCAGTGTTGCTGGTGAACCCACGCGTGGGTGTTTCCACCGCCGCTGTCTTCGGCGGGTGGGACGGCGTGGATCGCGGGGCGCTCGATCCCGCCGATCCGCGCGGCGGGCGCAACGATCTCGAACACCCCGCGCGCTTGGTTGCGCCGGTGATCGCCGATGTGGTGGCGCTGCTTCAGGCTCAGCCCGGCGTCACGCTTGCCCGAATGTCCGGGTCGGGCGCGACGTGCTTTGCCTTGTTCGAGCGGGTGGACGATCGCGACCGGGCAAGCGCCGCAGTCTCCGCAGCGGCCCCCGAATGGTGGCAGTTGGCGACCGCACTCGCATGATCGATCTCGACCAGGACGGGCCAATCGCGCGGCTGACGCTCGACCGCCCTGAACGGCGCAACGCGATGGGCACCGCGCACTGGCAGGCGCTCGCCGATGTGGTTGGGCGCATACCCGGTGATGCCGCAGTGGTGCTGCTGCGATCGGCCGTGCCCGGCACGTTTTCGGCCGGCGCGGACCTGAGCGAGATCGCGCACCTGGCCGACGAGCCGGAACGCCGGGCGCCGTTTCGCCTCGCCCTTCGCGCGGCTGCCAATGCGCTGGCCGGGCTGCCGATGCCGGTGGTTGCCGCGATCGACGGTGGCTGCCACGGCGCTGGCTTCGTCCTGGCACTGGCGGCGGACGTACGGGTCGCGGGCGAGCGCGCGAGCTTCGCGCTTCCGCCGGCGAAGCTGGGCATCGGCTACCCGGCGGAGGATATTGGCCGCCTATCGGCGTTGACCGGCCCCGGACAAGCAGCACGGTTGCTGTTCACGGCCGAGACGATCGACGCAGCCGAAGCGCATCGCATCGGATTGGTGGACATGATCGGCGACGGAGCCGCGGTGTCCGCCAGCATCGCCGCCAATGATCGGGACGCTCTGGTGATGCTGAAGGCGATGCTGCGCGATCCTGGCGACCCGGCGCATAGCCGCGCCTTTGAAAACAGCTTTGGAAGCGCACGATTCCGGAGCGGCACGCAACGCTATCGTTGATCGTCGGCGGCAGGCGGGCGATACCGCATCCATGCCGATTGATCAGACCCTGCCGTTCACCCCAGTGCGCATCGCCGTGCTGACCGTTTCCGACACCCGCGGGCTCGCGGAGGATCGCTCGGGCGATACGTTGGTGGCGCGGCTTGCGGAGGCTGGGCACATTCTGGCCGATCGGCATATCCTGCGCGACGACGCCGACATGATTGTCGCGCAGCTTCATGCCTGGATCGAGGACGAGGCGATCGACTGCGTGATCACCACCGGCGGCACCGGCGTGACGGGCCGGGACGTGACGCCCGAGGCAGTGGAGCGGGTCGCGGACAAGATGATCCCGGGTTTCGGCGAGCTCTTCCGCTGGCTCTCCTATCAGACGATCGGCACCTCGACGGTGCAGTCGCGCGCGTGCGCTTGCGTCGCGCGCGGCACCTACATCTTTGCGCTGCCCGGATCGACCGGGGCGGTGAAGGATGCGTGGGACGGCATCCTGCGCGATCAGCTCGATAGCCGGCACCGGCCATGCAATTTCGTGGAGCTGATGCCGCGGCTGACCGAGCGCTAACCGCCTGTAAATGGCGGCCGAACCTGATATGTTCTGCCGCGATGAGTGTTGTTCCCGCTACCCTGCCCGCGTCCGATCCGTGCGACTTCGTGGTGATCGACGTGGAAACCGCCTGTTCGCGCGTGAGCAGCATCTGCCAGATCGGCATCGTCGGCTTTCGCGCGGGCGTGGAGGTCTTCGCCTATGACACGCTGGTCGACCCGTGCGACGAATTCTCGCCCTTCAACACGCGCATTCATGGGCTGTGCGAAGACTACGTCATGAACCAGCCGACCTATGCGGAGGTGCATGCGACGGTTGCGGCGCATCTCGGCGGGCGCGTGACGGTGGCGCATTCGATGTTCGACAAGGGGGCGCTGGCGGCGGCGTGCGCGATACACGCGCAGACGCCGATCGATGCCACCTGGCTCGACAGCGTTCGGGTCGCCAAGCGCGCCTGGCCCGATTTGCCGAGTCATCGGCTGAGCGCGCTCGCGAAGTTCCTGGGCCTCAGGCACAAGCATCACAACGCGCTGAGCGACGCGCGCGCCGCTGGCATGGTGATCGTGCGGGCGATCGATCATACCGGCATTGATCTTGGCGGCTGGCTGAACCCCGCGACATACCGCACGTCCGCGGCGCCGAAGCCCGCGCCCGACGGCCCGCTAAAGGGCGAGCGGATCGCGATCCTCGGCGAGACGCGCAATGGGGCGCTTGGCCAGTGGCTAGCGGAAATGGGCGGGCGAGTCGCCGCCTCGGTCGGCACCAGCTCGACGATGTTGGTGGTCAGCAACGAGCAACCCTACGGTCGCTTCTTTCATGCCAGCCCGGCCCATCGTCGCGCGGAGGAGCTGCAGCGCGCGGGCTCGCGGATCGAGATCGTGTCGGAAGACGCGCTGCGCGCGCGAGTCGCGGCAGCGGGCTGAGCCCGTCCAACTTGCCGCAATGGTGTGAGATCTCTGGTCGGGGCGACAGGATTCGAACCTGCGACCCCCACACCCCCAGTGTGGTACTCGCAACCGCCCTAATGCCGGAATTTTCAGGATTATTTTTGAGAATACACTGCTTTAGAGCGGACAAGAACACCTCATTAATGACCTGCATTGCCACGGAGTGCTACGGAACGTACGCTGCGGTGATTGCTAGGTGATTGCTGGACTACAATCTTTATGGCGACCGGGAAAATCACAATGCGGAGCGTGGACGCGCTGACGGCCTCCTCAAGCGATACGTTTCTCTGGGACGAAGGCCTCCGCGGGTTCGGCGTAAAAGTCACGCCGGCCGGAAACAAGACGTACCTTGTTCAATATAGAATGGCGGGTCGCTCCTCCAAAACTCAGCGAATTAGCATTGGAAGGCATGGTACTTTCACAGCAGCGACTGCTCGGGAGCGTGCTGAAACCTTGCTTCGCTTGGCAGCATCAGGAACTGACCCTAGGGAAACGTTGGTAGGTACAACACCCGCGCCCGCATCGGCACTCACACCTGAGAGTTCATCTAGTGATCAAGCTTCGACGGAGTTTGGATCCTATTCAGAGCATTTCCTTGCCATGTACGGGAGGCGGACGTGGCGCCCACGTACGTACGCTTCCGCAGAAAGCAACCTTCGCCGTTGGGTCCGACCTGTGCTGGCGGGTAAGTCCGTGCGCACCATAAGCCGCCGCGACCTCGCAGACGTTTTCGATCGGCTCCCAATGTCCAGTCCGGCGCTGCCACGCAACCTCTACGCTCTCCTCCGAAAGCTTTTTGCCTGGGCGGTAGAACGGGGCGACATCGACCGTTCACCATTCGAACAGATGCGATCGCCGAAGGCAGTCGCCAGCCGTGATCGTGTCCTTAATGATGCTGAGCTGGCGCTGATTGCCGTATTCGCCGGAGAACTGAACGCTCCTTTCGACGCCTACGCTCGGCTTCTCATCGTGACCGGCCAGCGAAGGGACGAGGTCTCCGGAATGCGATGGGAGGAACTTAGCCAGGAAGCCGCCACATGGACCATACCCGGATCGCGCACGAAGAACGGGCAGGTTCATGTCGTGCCTCTCGGCTCGATCGCGCAGATCGAATTAAATAGCCTAGCTACTAAAGGTAAATGGCCGAGTAGCGGACTGGTTTTCACAACAACGGGGACCACGCCAATCTCCGGTTATTCGAAGGCAAAGCGCCAGTTGGACGACAGCATCGCCCAAGCAGCGGGTAGGCGATTAGCGGCATGGCGCTTCCACGACCTGCGACGTACGTTCGCCACCAACATGCAACGGCTAGGTGTCCGATTTGAGGTAACCGAAGCACTACTCAATCATGTGGGAGGCGCAAAGTCCGGTATCGCTGCGGTTTACCAGAGACACGACTGGGCGCCGGAGAAAATCGAAGCCATCAATCTTTGGGAGGCGCACCTGCGCTCTATTGTGGAGAGCGCTGGTTCAGCGCCAGCGCGATAACCACCGGGTTCCAAGAGCCCTGAGATCGCCAGCTACCGTGAGGTTAAGCTGGCCTCTGCCGATCTTGAGCGAAGGCCGAATTCGATTAGATCCAGATCTGCTTCATGTGCGTCAGAGACGCACGGTGCCAGTGGTTGCGAACGGCAGAAAAATCTCCTCCTTGAACCGCACTCGTGCATCAAGGGAGACGGATGTCCTCGCCGCGCTCATCGTCATGCCAGATCAATGAAAGCGGTTTGCGGATTAAGCTGCGCTCCGCAAAAAAACCGCTCGCTCAACCGTGCAATGGCTCCAATCCGCAGTGGGCAGCAAACTGGCCGAAGATCGACTGTGTAAAGATCATCGGCGACAGCAGCAGTGGTCGTCATCACGCACAATCGCGGAGCTTAAAGATGACTAGCGATAACATTACCGAACCCGCACAACGGCGCTACCTTGATGAAGCGGAATTAGCGGAACGGCTCGGGCTCAGCGTCAAATTTCTGCGTAAGCAGCGACACCTTCAGCTACCCCCAGCATACGCGCGCTTTGGTCGCCGCATCCGCTATCCGGTTAGTGAAATCGAACGGTTTGAAGCTTCGGCCTTGCAGCCTCTGGCCGACCAGAGTCCGTCCGCGCGGCGGAAGGATAGCTAGCCCTGCCGGCGAGCTCGCCAATTAGCGGCGCAGCCGCCGCCTAGCGGCAGCGAAGAAGCAGCGGGCTAAGCCGAGAGCGAATGAACTGTCTACCTTGGTAAGACCCCTACCGGAACCAGCGCCCGCAGTCACCTTTCGTGAAGCTGTAAATTGGACGCTGCGGCTCCGCTAAGAGAGCCGCGGCGACCACCAGCAGATCTAAGTGCAGCAATCAAATCGCGGATGTCGCGGCGTGAAGCCTGCCTCTACACACACCTACGCTCACCGGCCCCTATCGTAGTATACACTGCCATCGTGCAGTTGTGCCATTAGCCAGTGGTTGGTGGTGCTGCGGGGATCGGTGTGCCCATTCCAAGGCATACCCAATGGCAAAGTTTTCCGAGATTAATCGCCCTCTCTCCCTTATCGATACTTACCGCGGAGAAGCCAAACTTCTCCGAGCCAAGCGCAATCGGGCGCTGCGGCACCACCTCACCAATGAAGATCGTGCAAACCTACGCGTCCTCGACGGCCTTGATCCTGGCCTCATCACGTTCATCGCCAGCGACAATCGCGCGCGATTTTGTTTCGCTCGAAACCTATCGCGTGGATTTCGCCGCGTTTGGCGATCGGCGAATGATCTGCAGGTCCTTCACGTCACCATCATCAACGAGAATTTTGAGACGTCTGACGAACGAACAGAAATCCGACTTGCTGAGTTAACCAAACAAGCCCGTCACATTCTCGATGCGACTGGCGGCAGCTGGATTGGTGGCGTTGATTTTGCCGTTTTCGCCAACCGCACGTACCCTGCCGGAGGTCGTGTCATCAGCCCGCACGTGCATGCAACTGTTTGGGGATGCGACATCCTACAACATGCGCAGCATGTAGCCGATGGCTACAACAAGCGCCTTCATACCGGCGTTGCGGGAGTTGAAGCCGTAAAGGTGCAGCTGGTGCGCGCAACCTGGCCGGATATCGAACGCGTACTTACCTATCCCTACAGGCCGCCGGCTCGCACCAAAACAGTTTACTACAACCCGCGCACCGGCCTCACCAACATTCACGAGTCTGAAAAGGCAGATCGGTACGTGCGCTACCTTCGCATGATGCAGTTACTGTCGCTTATCGAGCAAGATCGCCTCTGCTTTGCCGGCGGACAAGGAACAGTAATCAGGCGCCAAGCGCTGCAAGAAGCGCATACCATGCTGGAACAACGCACTAGCGCAACGAACCGTGCTTCGCAGATGGAGTGGATCGAAGACTTCTGGGCGGAGCTACTGCCGCGTTGCGAGCTGCGGCGTTTTGCAGCTCCTCAAATCACGCTGCGCTGATTTCGCCAGGGCTGGTTGTCAACTTGCCAACCAGCCCTTCCCTCCTCTCGACCGCAGCCCACCCCTACTTGAACGGCGGCTTCAACAGTCTTGCTCGAGAAGGCTTATCAAGCTCAGCGTTTTGCCGGTGGAGAAGGGTCCACAGCTGCGAACGACCTGTTCTTACTCTCGTCTCATTTTCTATTGGCGCCTGACAAGGCGTATAGGCAGTGCTCAGAATATAAGGAACCGACGGTCTTATAATAAAAGGCGGGCGGTCTTTTGTAGAGACGGGGACGGGTAGTGTCGTTCCATGGTGCTTCTGGTCAGCAGACCGATGATCGTCAGCGCAATCGAGTCCTGGAGGAAAGAGATAAACTCGATGCTGGTGGCACCGATGGCGGGATCGGCCTGGTAAGCAGCAAGGACCTCTTTTGAGGGCTGGCCGTGCGGCCACGCTCCGGCGACCATTAGGAAGGTGCTGGAGATGATGTGAGAGACGTCCGCTGTTCTCAGTTCCGGCAGGCTGTGCAACAGCAAACCAGACAGGCGCTGGACACGGGCGTTGAACGCGCGCCTGTGGCTCAGGATCACTTCGGCGGACACGTTACGCTCCAGCACGGATGCTTGTGCGCTGATGAGGTCGCACAAAATCGGCAAGCTATCGAGCGTTAACGCAAGCGTTGCGGCGAAGGTGTTCGCGCGGTTGATTGCAGGCCTCGAGGTGTCGATGTCGACGATGGCGAGGTCGACATCAGCGATCCAACGCTCCACTTCGTCGTTCAACAGCTCGAGCAGCACAGCTTCGCGGCTTTCAAAGTACCGACGCACGTTCGATTTCGCGAGGCCGACACGCCGACTCAACTCGTTCAGGCTGACATCGGCGACGGGCATTTCCTTCAGCATTGCTGCCGCCGTCGTCAGAATCGTGTTGCGACGCTGATCTCGCTGGGCTTCGTTGCGCGCTCTCTGGAACTCCATTTGCGTATCCCGTTTGCAGAGCGGCCACTGCGAATTGAGCCGCAAGACGTTATGTGAACGCCTAACAGACCACCGGTCTCTTGTCGATGCGTGTGATCTAGAAGCGTCTGCTCACAAAATGCCTTCGCCGCTCTCCAATCAATTGCGTTTGGTCGCCATACTACCGATAGCATCGCGGCTGACAGGACCCATAACCGGTCATTCAGAGCGTCCTATCCGCTTCCTAAGTCCAGTCGTTAGTTCATGTCGCCGTAAAGATGATCCTAGCGGCGCGGTGCGGGGGCACGCTCGATCAGGTCCCACCTGTTCCCGTAGAGATCCTCGAAGACCGCGACGGTGCCATAATCCTGACGGCGAAGCGGCTCGACGAACCGAACGCCACGCTTGCTGTAGGCGAAGTGGTCACGCGCGAAGTCGTCCGTCTCCAGGAACAGGAACACGCGGCCGCCGCTCTGGTCGCCGACTGCCGCTCGCTGTCTCTCCCCCACTGCCCGCCCGAGCAGCAGCCCGCCGGCCGCACCCGGCGGGGTGACCACCACCCATCGCTTCCCGTCTCCCAAGGCGGTGTCCTCGCGCAGGGTGAAGCCTAGGCTACCCACGAAGAACAAGATGGCTTCGTCGTAGTCGTCGACGAGGAAAGCGGTCATGGCGAGGCGCTGCGGCATGCGGTAACGCTGCCCATTTGCACCAGCCGTCCAACGCTGACTGCGACGATCGGGACAGGACCGCCCTAACGATAGACCTCCACATCGCAGCCGCCGAAGATACTTTCACGCGGCAGATCGAAGATGAAATAGGGGTTTAGCTGCGGCGGCGCGCCTACCGCGTCCAACCGCTGTTGTTGCTCCGGCGACAGCACGATGTCGAGCGACGCGGCGTTCTCCCGCACATGTTCGGGCCGGCTCGCTCCCATCAGCACCGACGATACGCCCGGCCGGCCCGCAACCCAGGCGAGCGCCACCTGCGCCATCGGTCGGTCGACCTCCTCCGCCACGGCGCGCAGTTCGTCGACGATGCGGAAGTTTGCCTCGGTGAACAGCATCCCGCCATACGGATTATCGCCGTTGAGACGGCCGTCGCTGCCGCCCGCGTGCTCGCCGGCCTTGTTCGGAACGCTGCCCGCCGGGCCGAAGGCGGCGAGCTTCTCCCGGCCGTACTTGCCCGTGAGCATGCCGAAGGCGAGCGGGCTCCACGCCACCAGCCCGAGCCCGAGCGCTTGTCCGGCAGGCACCAGATCGAGTTCGACGCCCCTATCAATGAGAGAATAGCTGTACTGCAACCCGATCGGCTCCGGCAGCCCGTGGCCACGGGCCAGCGTCGCAATTTGCGCGGCATACCAGGCCGGGGCGTTGGAGAAGCCGTAGTAGAGAATATCGCCCCGCCGCACCGCGTCGGTTAACGCGCGCAACACCTCTTCAGCCGGGGTCGTGCGATCCCAGACATGCGTCCAGTACATGTCGATATGGCCGCTGCCGAGACGCCTCAGCGACCCTTCCAAGCCGTCGCGGATGTTGCGCGCCGAATTGCCGCCGGCGAGTGGATTGCCCTCGCTCCGGGGGAAGCCCGACTTGGTGGCGATCACCATCCGGTCGCGGCCGCCGCCCTCGCGCAGGAAGCGGCCAATCATCGCCTCGCTCTCGCCGCCGGAATAGACGTCTGCGGTGTCGATGAAGTTGCCACCCGACTCAATATAAGCATCGAAGATGGCGCGCGATCCGCCTTCGTCAGCGCCCCAGCGGCCGGCACCGAAGGTCATCGTGCCCAGCGCCAGCGGGCTCACCGCCAACCCCGAGCGGCCCAGCGTGCGATAGTTGGTTAGTTCCACGGCCATCACTCCTCGTTAGAGGACGCACATAGTGCCCGGCCGACCGGCAGATTAGCCGTTGCACACCGCAAGGGCTTGTGAGCATGATGCATCAATGCGGCGCGGTGACCTCGACGATCTAGCGGCTTTCGCCAGCGTCGCCAAACACCGGAGCTTCACGCGGGCTGCCGCCGATCTCGGCCTTTCGCCATCCGCACTGAGCCACGCCATGAAGGCGCTGGAGAAGCGGCTCGGCGTCCGTCTTCTCGCCCGAACCACCCGCTCGGTCGCGCCGACCGCGGCGGGCGAGCAACTCCTCCGTTCGCTCGACCCTGCTCTGGCACAGGTGACTCAAGGTCTGGCGTCGCTCGCGGACTGGCGCGGCGCGCCGTCGGGCACGGTGCGGCTTACAACATTTAGCTACGCGGCGCGGACCATCCTGGCGCCCCGTTTGCCCCAGTTCCTGCTGGGCCACCCCGATGTGTCCGTCGAGGTCATCGTCGAGGACCGGCTGGTCGACCTTGTTGCGGGCGGCTTCGACGCCGGCATCCGCCTGGGCGAGGCGGTTGAGCGCGACATGGTCACCGTGCCGGTAGGTCCGGATTTGCGCACCGTCGTGGTCGGCACGCCCGCATACTTCTCTCGACATGCTCCGCCTGAGACGCTGGCGGACCTCGATCGTCACGTCTGCGTCAACTACCGCCTGCTCGACGGCGGCGGCCTGCTGCCGTGGGAGTTCGAGGAGTCAGACAGGGACGTCAGGCTGAGGGTGCCGGGGCAGCTAATCGTCAACGACGAGGTGCTGGCGGCGGCAACGGTGCGCGCTGGTGCTGGGCTTGGCTACATGATGGAGCGCGACGTGGCCGACGAAATCGCGGACGGCCGTCTCGTGCAGGTTCTCGCAGCCTCGTGTCCGAGCTATCCGGGGTGCCGCCTCTACTACCCTGACCGGCGCGTCACTCCTGCGCTGCGCGCATTGATCAGCGAGCTTCGCTTGTCACCACCTTCGGACATTCGTTCACGTCGATCCGTCGGCGCTTCAGGCGAGCAGGACCAGCCGCGCAGCCCCCTCTCAAACCCAGCGGGCTTATCGCCCGCCGGCAGAGTTCCCTCAGATTTGAGCTAGCCCTCCATCGGTGAACAGCTCGCTACCCGTCATGAAGCTGCTGTCCGACGAAGCGAGGAACGCGGCGGCCGCGGCGACTTCCGAAGGGTCGCCGACATGCCCAACTGGCGTTGTAGCCCCCATCTCGATCATCGCGTCGCGACCGACGACTTCGGCTGCCAACTCGGTCAGCGTCGGGCCGGGCGATAGGACGTTGACGCGAATACCCGTACCGCGCAGATCCTGCGCCCAGCTGCGCGCGAGGTTGCGGACAGCAGCCTTTGACGCGCTGTAGATGCTGAACGCAGGTGTTCCCATCACGCCAGTGGTCGAGCCGGTGAGGATGACTGAACCACCTTCGCCCATCAGCTTCAGACCCTGCTGTACCGTGAAGATTGTGCCCTTCACGTTAACCTCGAAGGTCTCGTCATAATGCTGCGGTGTGATCTCGACGAGAGGTGCCAACGCGCCGGTTCCGGCATTGGCGAACAGGATATCCAGCTTGCCGCGCTCCTGCTTCACCGTGTCGAACAGCTGTTCGAGATCACCGGCATCAGTAACCGATCCCGCCACCGCGCGTGCATTCACGCCGAGGGTCGCCACTGCCGCATCCAGCTTCTCCTGCCTACGTCCAAAGATGTAGACGAACGCACCTTCCTCGATGAAGCGCCTTGCCGAAGCCAGGCCGATGCCCGTGCCGCCGCCCGTGATGATCGCAGTCTTGCCTTCCAGTCGGTGCATACGTGCCTCCAGTTCTTGGTTGCACGCAGCTGGCCCTGAACCTACTTAGCGACAAGTATGCACCTTTAGGTAAGTACCAAGAATGTCTCAGGCTCACCAAGCGAACACCGCCGCTCCCACTTTGGTCGCTCCCGGCTTCACGTGCGGACTCGACGCAACGCTCAAGATCATCTCGGGCAAGTGGAAACCGCTCATCCTGTATTTCCTCCTACGCGGCCCGACGCGCTATGGCGAACTCAAGCGTGCCGTGCGTGACGTCAGTGACAAGGTATTGATCCAGCAATTGAAGGAGCTGGAAGCCGATGGCGTGTTGCGCAGGAACGACTACAAGGAGGTGCCGCCACGCGTCGACTACACGTTGACGCAGCTCGGACAGAGCCTTGCCCAGGCACTTGAGCCCTTATGCACTTGGGGAACCGAGAACATGGCTGAGATGCAGAAGATATTCGCGGAGCGCGATAGCTGGCTTCGCGAGAAGCAGGCCTAGCTGCGCTTGGCGAACAAACGATCGTGAGGCTCCGGTTCCGGCGTTGGTCACCGTTGGCCTCGCGATCGAAACGACCCAGAAGTGGACATTCAGGGGCACTCACTCGCCTCCCGAAAGCGGTCGTTCGCTCAGAAGACATGCGACGACCGGAGCTGGGCCCGGAACCAGTCAGACGGCTTGTGGGCCGGCTTTGAGACAGACGACTTTCAGAGAACCGAATCTACGAAGCTGTCGTTGCCCCCCTCCGCGCCCGTCTATCCGATATCGCACTGGCAATTCGCCGACTCCAGGAAATCGTCAGCGGCCGAGCGCACGCCGTCACCCGCTCTGTCGCCCCGGTGTCGGGTCCGTGTCGTCCCGCTGTCGGCCTGCCCCGGCGCATGGTATCCGGCAGGAGGGAGATGCGATGAAACACGATGCCGTGAAGATGCGCCTGGTGCGCGAAAGCATGGGAATGACGCAGGAGAAACTGGCCATCCTGAGCAACGTCTCGGAACGTACGGTGCAGCGCGCCGAGGCGGGTGCGAATATGCGGCTCGACACGCTGGCTGATTTCGCCGCGGCACTTGAGCTGCCGTTGAGCGAGCTGGCGCTCGATCCCGACGACAATGAAGATCGCGATGTTGGCTTGCGGCTGGTCCGCACCGCTCGCGACCTGATCGATGATCTCGCCAAGGCAGGGGTGGCGAAATTCGATTGCGAGATTGATCCCGATGCGACCGAGATGGAACCGGTCCTCGCGCTTGTCGGCCTGATCGAGGAACGCCTGCCGACGCCTTGGGAGTTCGACCAACATCCGGCGGACTCATCGCTCGGCGACAAGATCCGGCTGGCCGCCCAGATAAAGCGGCTGCTCGACGAACTGGCGACCACGGATGTCGGTCTCTACGCGGCGACGTCCTGGATCAACGCCAAATATCCGCGCTGGGACATGGATGAAGGCATCCGCTACACGCATGATCGTCATCGCTATGAGAAGGTCATGACGTTGCGCATGATCATCGCGCGCAGCGGAGACGACCGCATCTTCCGCAAGCCGATCGCTTCATGGGGGCTCGACGAAGCACCGCGGCCCGAGCCCATGCGGGCCTTTGACGATCTTAATGACGATGTGCCGTTCTAAGCGACCAACCGACCGATCCCGTTCATAGGACGGCCACTTTATGCTGACGATCGACCATCCCAATTCGCTGACCGCGCTCGGTATGCTCAATTACGGGCTGCAGCCGTTCCGCAACATGGTCACGGGCCGCTACCTGCTGGCAATCAAGCTCAACAAGGAAGCGATCCTCGCGGCGCGGGTGAATCAGGGCTTTCGCCTGTACGTCGTGCCGGGGGGCTTACGCATCACGGTCGGTCTCATCAGCGCATTCTTCGACGATCATGACGAGCCTCACACTCTGCGAACGCCCTTTATCGACGGCGACGATCTGACCCACGATCTCGTGAAGCTGTTCAGCCAGGAAAGCTTCGAAATCTATCTGTTCGACGAGCACGACCGCGAGCTGATCGGCATCGTGGCAACCCTCCCCGACCGCGCGCGGTTCGTCGCTAGAACTGCGGCACTCGTCCTCCCACGGCTCGACATGACCAATGTGCTTGCCACTGATCGTACCCTGACGCACTGGTTCGGATTGCGAACCGCGGCAGACGACGCGCAAGCTTTCGACGTCGTGTTTACCGAAAAGCTCTACGACGACGATCGCGTCATCATCGAAGCCCATCGGCCCGATTTGCGCGGCAGTGGCGACGTTGGCGTCATCAGCCTGGTCCGCGACGAGCCGGGTTCTTACCAGGAACGCGACATTGGTCACGCGCTGCTGCGCGTTTTCCAGTGGGAAGCCGTCATCGCGAACCCGGTGCGGGCCGACACCGGCCGGGAGTTATGCGATCTGCTGGTCGTGCTGCCGGACGCCCTCCTCGCGGTTCAGGCCAAGGACAGCCCCAACACCGAGGCCTCGCTCAGGCGCTCGATTGAGCGCAAGCTCAAGACGACGCTGCAGCATCTCAACAAGGCGGCCGATCAGTTGCGTGGCACGCTCGGCTACCTCAACAGCCACGAGACGCTCGATCTCGTCCTCAGTGACGGCCCGATATCGATCCCGCTCTCGGACAAGGCAATCTACGGCATGATCGTGCTGAACGAAATGTTCGATGATCACTTCCCCGACTATAGCCGCCCCGTGCTGGCGGTCGCCCAGGCGACGGGGCGCGCAACGGTCGTGCTCGACTATCCGGCGCTCCACGTCATTACGAACCGGATCGCCGACCCGTATGATTTCCTGATGTGGCTCGACCGCCTGTTCGGTTTTGCCGCAGAGCATGGGGAATTCCCGCGGCCGCAATTTACCGGGCCGCCAGCCGCTCGACCCTAGTCGACCAGTTCCGACCACCTTTGCCGGCTAGACCCTGCGAATACCGAGCTTGTTGATCCTAGCTCCGGTCGTTCTTTGAGTTATCCTCCGCTTCCTGAAAACTCGCGTAGGTTAGGCTTCCATTTCCAGGGGCAATTAGGCGTGTGTGAGGCGGCTAGATCACCTCTCCACACTACCCGCCCGACATGACCAAAGTCGGCGGTGAATGTCTTGGCGCAGTCATGAAGGTTCGCTGCACGACGCTCCTGATCTGGGTTGGATTCTGATAGCGTTCGGCTTATGTTCGCGTCTAGCGGCTGACATGTGCCGCCAGGAGAGTGGCATGCACGTCGTTCGCTTCTTCCCCATCGGCAACGCCGACAGCTGTCTGATCGAACTTGAGAACGGCCGGCGAGTGCTGTTCGACTTTGCCGACATGCACAACGCCGATGACCAGTACGATCTGCGCTGCGACCTGGAGAAAGAGCTGCGCGACTGCCTGGACGGGGCCAAGTCGATCGACGTCGTCGCCTTCACCCATCTGGACACCGACCACTGCGCCAGAGCCAAAGAGGTGTTTCACCTCGAACACGCCAAGAAGTACCAGGGCGGCGATCGCATCAAGATCGAGACCATGTGGGTCCCCGCGACCGCCATTCTGGAGGAGGGGGTCAAGGGTCAGGCCCGCACGCTGCGTACCGAGGCCCGTCAGCGCTTCATCGAAGGCGAGGGTATCCGCGTTTTCGGACGACCGGAGAAGCTGGATCAGTTCCTCAAGGATCGCGGCATCGATCCCAAGACGCGCCGCAACCTGATCACCGACGCCGGGACCCTCTGTCCGGAGTTCAACCTGGGGAGCGACGGCGTCGAGTTCTTCGTGCACTCGCCATTCGCCGAGACCTGCGGTGATTCAGTGGAGTACCGCAACGGCTCGGCCATCTTCATGCAGGCGACGTTCGTCGTCGGCGGTCGGACGACGAAGATGATCCTATCGGCCGATGTTCCGCACGAGGTGATCGACGACATCGTCCGCATTACCAGGTTCCACAAGAACGACCATCGGCTCGAGTGGGACATCAACAACGTTCCCCATCACTGCAGCTACCTGTCGCTCGCGGACGACAAGGGCAAGGACAAGACGGTTCCCGTCGAGCGGCTGAAATGGCTGTACGAGGAGCAGGGGCGATCGGGCGGGCTGCTCGTCTCGACCAGCAAGCCCATCCCGACCAACGACGACGACAAGCAGCCTCCCCATCGCCAGGCGGCCAGCTACTACAAGGACGTGGCCAGCGATCTCGGCGGAGAGTGGCTGGTCACGATGGAGCATCCCGACAAGAACAAGCCAAAGCCGCTCGTGATCGAGATCGGTGCGACCGGTTCGAAGCGGAGGAAGATCGCGGCGGCCGGCGCGGCCACAGTCCTGGGCGGTGCAGCTCCACGGGCGGGACGCCGGCGGTGAGCGGCGAGGACGCGCCACGGTCCAGGCTGGCGCGTGCCCTCGTCCAGTACGTGCGCGAATCGGTCGACCATCCGTACGCTACGATACGGGAGGTGCATCGCGACGGAGAACGGGATTTGGTCGATCTCGACCTGGAAATCGATCTCGCGCAGGATCGTGCGGTCCCGATCCTGCACCGGGAGCCCGTCCGCATCGTATTCGCCTCACCCAACGACCTCGTTGCGCCTCGTGTCCTGTCGTTGCGCGACGACTTCCCGTCAGGTCAGGTCCACACGAACCTCGATCATGAAGTCGACGGCCTGTGCCTCTGCATCTGGGAGGAGGGATGGCACGACCTGTCCCGCAATCTAACGGGGCAGGCGCTGGTCGAGCGGATCAGGTGGTGGTTCGCAGGCATTGCCGACGGCAGCCTGCACGCTGAGGACCAGGTCCTGGAACCGCTCATCGCCACCACCTCCGACACGATCGTCTTTCCGCCGGGCAACTTCGTCGGACCGTGGTTCATCGACGAGGCACACGAGCGCAGGGGACAGGTGACGCTGATCATGTCCCGCGAGCGGAAGGACGCCGGGGATCCCCGTTTCGACGTCTTCCAGCGGGTGCTGCCGTCGCAGGTCCACGGTGCTCTTGCTAGCCGTCCCTACGACATGGGCGGCCTGGTCGAACTCACCGCGAGGCTCGACTTCGATTTGATGGTCGAACTGCGGGCGTGGCTCATTGAGCCGGAGCGACTGGCCGCGGCGTCGGAACGCCGGGCGCTGTTCCTGCTCGTCGTACCGAAGCGCCGCACCGACGAAGGCGAGGACGAAAGCCACGAGGCCTGGGTATACACCCCTTCCGAGACGCTGGCCGAACTGGGCGAGAAGCTCGGAATGACATCGTCCTACGAAGACGAGGGAGGGCTGAGGACAGGCGCTGCCCTTCCGGGAACCGTCCAACCGGCCGATCCCAGGACCATCCGGCTGTTCAGCTGGCGCATCGTGCAGCGCCTCGATCGGGCGACGGCGCGGCAGTTCGCCGGCTCCACGCGTACAGAGGACGCCAGGCTGGTCGCCATCGGCGCCGGCGCGATCGGGTCCAACGTGATCATGAACGCCACGCACGCCGGGCTGGGCACCTGGACGATCATCGACGACGACATCGTCCTGCCGCACAACACGGTGCGACAGACGCAGACCAACTGGGCAGTCGGTCATCTCAAGGCGCAGGTGCTCGCTTTCGAGGCCAACGCCATCCTCGCGGAAGGCGGGAACGACCTGATCGTCGCAGACGTCCTGCGTGTCGGCGCCGAGACGGGGCGGATAGTGGCCGCGATGCGGGAGGCGGATCTCGTCGTCGACTTCAGCGCCTCGCCCGCCGTCGTCGGGAACCTTGCCGATCAGGATGTTCGCCGCGCATCGAGCTTCTTCTTCGGACCGGATGGCTCGGACCTCGTGGCGCTGGACGAGGGGCACGGCCGCACCGTTCTGCTGGACGAGATCGAGGCGCAGTACTTCCTCGCCGTCGCGGCGTGCCCCGCGCTGGAAGGTCACCTCGCCACAGCCCGCACGGATCGGATCCGTTACGCCAACGCATGCCAGGATCTTTCTCGTCCCCTGCCGCCGTGGCAGGTGCATATGCTCAGTGGTCTGGCCGCCGGACGGCTGCCGTCGTTGCTTGAAGACGCCGCGCCATCCGCATGGGTGTGGCGCCTCGATCCGGATACCGGATCGGTGCTGCCGATACGTCTCGACGTACAAGCCACGTCCCGCTTCGCATCGGACATGCTGCGCGTCTCCGTGTCGGGCAGCGTCATCGACGCGATGCGGACGTACCGCCAGAAGGCGGCGCCGAACGAGACCGGTGGCATCCTGATCGGCACCTTCGATCTCGTGCGGAACGTCCTGCACGTCGTCGCCGCGTTGCCGGCGCCGCCCGATTCGAGGCAGGCGCCGACTTATTTCGTCCGCGGTGCCCAGGATCTCCGCCCCCTCGTCGACGACCTCGCCAGCGCGACGGCTGGGCGGCTGCGGTACGTCGGCGAATGGCATAGCCATCCCAACGGCGCGGCCGCCCGACCGAGCAGCGACGACGAGGGCGTCTTCACGTACCTCCGCCAGCAGCTGGATCCTGCCGGCGCCCCCTACGCCATGCTGATCTGCGGACGCGAGGAGACCTGGCTGCGAACCGCCTGGCAGGACCGCGGACAGGTCGAAGGGGTGGTCGCTCATGACAACGACTGATCCCGGAGACCAGGCAAAGGAGCGGATCGCGCTCGCGCTGTCCGGTGGCGGATCTCGCGCGATGGCGTTCCATCTCGGCTGCCTCCGCGCGCTCCATGACCTCGGGATCCTGCAGCGCGTCTCGACCATGTCCGCCGTGTCGGGCGGCAGCGTGATCGCCGGAATCTACTGCAGCCACCCCGGCGATTTCGCCGCCTTCGAGCGCAGAGTACGCGAGGTGCTGTCGCAGGGCTTTCTTCGTCCTGCCGTGCGTACCGCGCTCACCACGGACGAAGGGATGCGGGCGATCGGAACCCGGGTGCTGCTCGCCGTCGACCGAACTGCCGCCTTTGTGGTCCGCCGCGCGCTTGCCGCGGTCCGCTCGCGGCCGAAATGGGGATGGCTGGGTACATCTCCCGTGCTGCGGCGGTCCAGTCGAACGACGATCCTGAGGCGCACGTTCAGCAAGATGTTCGGCGGCGCGAAGCTGACCGACCTGCGCTCCGACCGTCCTCGACTCGTAATTGTGGCGTGCGAGCTGAGGGCCAAGGCGGCCTTCTACTTCACCGCGGACCGTCTCCACTGCTGGCGCTACGGATCGTCCAGTTCGGAAGGAGTGGAACTCGCCGACGCGGTCGCCGCATCCGCCGCCTACCCTGCCGCATTGCCGGCGATCGAGACGGTCATGTCGTTCGAGAAGAGCGGGCGTACGGAGCGGCACCGGATCACGCTCACCGATGGTGGCGTCTACGACAATCTCGGCCTTGCGCCGTTCTGGCCGGGGCGGGATTCTACCATCAGCCTGGACACCGGTCGTCACGAGCGGATCATCGCCTGCAGGGCGGGATACGCGCTGAACGTGGCCGACCCTGCGTCGACCATGCTCTCGCGCATGAACGCGGCATTCGAGAGCGTCTTCGCCAGAGCGCAGAACCTCGCCACGACGCGACTCTACGATCTGGCGCGCGGCGGTGAGCTGAGGGGCTTCCTGTTGCCCTACCTGGGTCAGCGGGACGCCAACCTCCGCTGTCCACCGGATGATCTCGTCCGCTGCGAGGAGGTCGCTGGCTATCCCACCAACTTCTCGGCCATGTCGGCCGAGTGGGTCGATCGGCTTTCTCGACGTGGCGAGCAGCTCGTGCACGCCCTTGTACGGGAGAACTGGCCGGAGGTTCTGACGGCGAACGCCTCCGTCACGTTCGACCGCACCGGCGTGGCCGCAGGGAGCGGCGCCTGATGACTGTGCGACAGGAGCGATCGGCTGCTCCGCAGCCGGACCTTCGTCTACAGGTCCAGCGGCTCCTTCGTGGAGAGCGCGGTCACGACGACGTCGACCGTCCCCTCCTCGGGCTTCGCGATCGGGCCGGAAACAGGGAGACGATTCGCGAGGTCGGCGACTTCGTAGCGCATCGGGACGAACGCGATCGCGGCACGATCCTGCAGCAGACGAGCGACGTGCTGCTGAGCATCCAGACCTTCCTGAAAATCCGCACGGAGGGCGCCTTCACGCTTGGCGAGATCAGAGAAGTCGCCAAGGCCAATCTTCGGGTCGCGACCCCTGCGCAGCTCTCGGCCCGGCTGCGGCTCACCCGTCCCGAGGCGCGCGGAGCGCTGAAACGAGGTCTGGCGAAGGTCGAACGCGGAGAGGACGTCACTCGAAAGGAGCGTCGCACCATCGATTATCTCGGTAGCGCCTTCATCTGGAATCCCGACTTCACAGATACGGGCCTACATCGCGATCTGGCCGACGCTCTCGTTGAGGGTGGATACCTTTTATCGGGCGAGAGGCTCGCGTGGAAGGCGGTCCAGCCGTTCATATCGCTATGCGTGGTAGCGCTCATGAACGGCACCAAGCTCGTCCTGAACGGCTCCAACCGTGTCACGCTCATGGCCGGGTACGACAACGATGACGGCCTGATCGAGGTCAAAGCGCAGCTGCAGTTCGAGCAGCCTGGCAAGCAGATCTGGATGCCCTTCTGCCTGTACCTAACGGCGCTTCGTGCGGAGGAGCACTGCGAGCCCGTCCTCCTTGCTGGACCCAGGCAGTGGGACGGTCATCTCGACGTCGGCGACGATCGATTGATGCCGGTGACATGACAATCGGCGCCCATCGCGACGTACCAAGAACACGCCAGCCGGATCGCTGGTTGTACAGATATGTCGAACCTTACTGAGGAGAGCCGAATGCACCCGCTGATGCAGACCACCCGACGGACCCTGTCGGATCCCGAGCTTGGGCGCCCGCGCGACGCCTCGTACGATTTCGCCAGCGGCATGTGGAACGGGCCCAACGGGCCGTTGTGCGACGATCCCGACCACATTCCTCAGAGCAAGAAGCACGACCTCGAGACGGGGGAGGATCAGAAAGGTCAGTAGCATGACGTATCAGGTCGAGGTGCTGATCCTCACCAGCGATCTCGACTTCGCCACCGACCGGGTCTGCCGCGAACTGACGCGTCGGGGAACGACGTTCCTCCGCCTGAACCGAGAACGGCTTCCCGAGGTCCTGGTGGCGCTCGACCCGGTCGAACCTCGCCTTACCTGCCGCAACGACGACCTGACCTGGACGGTCGGTCCGGAGCTTCGATCGGTATGGTGGCGCCAAGGCACATTCGACCGCAACGTCGCAGGGGGCGGCGCTACCCTGCAGGACCAGCTGGAGCGATCGCAATGGTCCGCCTTCATGCGTTCCATGATGGCATTCGGTCGCGCGCGATGGTTTAACCACCTCTCTGCAGTGTACCGGGCTGAGACCAAAGCGGTGCAGCTCGCCGAAGCCGCGCGGGTCGGCTTCCACGTGCCACGCACGGTCATGACCAATGACCCCGGCATCAATCCTCCAGCAGCCGATGGTCAGCTCGTCGCAATCAAGAGCGTGGACACGCTGCTGCTGCGCGACGGTCCGGACCAGTTGTTCGGCTACACGTCCATCATGGCCTGGAACGATGCGGCCGTTCCTGAACTCACCGCCGCGCCGCTGACCGTTCAGCAGGCCCTCCTCGAAAAGATCGACCTTCGGGTCACCGTCGTCGAGGACCGTCTCTGGTGCACGTCGATCAAGCGTGGTGGGACTGGCATCCAAGGCGACTGGCGGCTTACCGCGAAGGACCAGTTGGAGATTGTAGACCACGTCCTCAGCCACGAGGACGCCGATCGTTGCCGCGAGCTCGTAGCCAGTCTCGGCCTTCGGTATGGAGCCATCGACTTAGCTATGGCCGCTGGGCGAACCTGGTTCATCGAAGTAAATCCGACCGGCGAATGGGGATGGCTCGATAGCGAGACACGTCCGATCGCCGCCGCAATTGCGGAAGCACTGTCATGCCCGCAATAGCTCGCATCCGGACGCTGGCGGCGCTGCCGTTCCGCCCCGTCCGCTTCATAGCCCGCGAACTCTGGACGCCGATCGCAATGTGGCGAACCAACTCGATGATCCGTCGGCGCGCGGTCAGCACCGGGGGACCGATCGCTACCCTGTCGGACGCAGACCTTTCGAAGCTAATCGAGGCCGAGTGGACGCGGGGGAAGGAACTCGATGATAAACTGCAGAAGCTGACCGCCGCGCTGTCCGTATCAGTCACCGTCGGCGGGCTCGTCGGTTCGACGATGCTGCAGGATCTGACGGCATCGGGGTGGAAGATCGCTGCAGCCGTCCTCTTCCTGCTCGCCGCCGCCCTCCTGCTGACAGGCGTTTTGATCGGCTTCAACGGCCTGCGGCCGAAGCCCCGTTACGGCTACGGAGCGGGGTACCTGAGCATCGTCGCGGCGGGCGGAGACACCGCTCGCAAGGAGATGATCGCGGCCGCACGCAGCTTTGAACGGGACAATCTGCTTCGCGCCAACGAGGCGGCAGCTGCTATCGTGTCAATCAGGAACGGTGTTCTCGTTTTCGCAAGCGCCATGCTCGTTGGACTTGTTGCAGCAGCACTAGGCAAAGCCACTGCCGAGTATAAGACCATTTTTTCGAATGGCGAGCGCCCGGTAACGACCCGGGCGAAAAGCACAACTCAGATACCAACGACCATTACTCGTAAGCCACCAGTAACTAAAGGCTTGGCGCCACCTTCCGCCTGTCCAGAACGAGCGGGACGACGCACGGGTCAGCCCAAAGCGGCAGCCCTACAAATAGACCGCACTGCGGGAAGGCCATCAGGACGAGAAAAGCTGGTTCTACGGATCGGTAAGCCTGATCCAACAAGCGCAACAGATGACTTGCGAACTTCGAGCCTCGATGCGAACATCGAAACCAACAACTTCTACATTGGCTTCCGGATATATTTATTCCAGGGTGCTGACCAGAGACTGTCGGACATTCCGCTCTTGGCAGACGCCCGTACCCTCATCCCCGAGATGAACGAAAGGGCATTCTTGCAGCAACCCGCTCTAAAGCGGCCGGACCGCTTTCCACCCAAATACGACACGCAGTCCAGGAGCCCGATAGCGAGCTAACTGGTACATAGGGTGCTACTAGTGCGTCATGCCCCGCCATGATTGCCTCTCTCTTAGAGACAAACCGCACAGGATGGCCGATGCTGTGGCGGCAATCCTTGCTGATCTGCACGCACCTGGGGTCGTGACGGCGCTGCCCGACGACGGCCTCGAACACGTGCTCCTATTTCTTCCCGAACTCGGCGTCCAACTGCGGCGTGTATGCCTTCTGGCATCTGACATCTCGCGCGAACTCGACGCCGCTTACGTGCGCATCGAACAGTTGGGCGCCACAGCCGAACTTCGCATCCGCCTACTACACGAAGTGCCGTGCGACCGTTGAGACGTGACAGCACGCGCGTTCATCATTACGCTTTTGCAACGAATAGACGTTCAACGTAGACTGTGTTAGTATAGCAGCACAGCTGCGGCACTGCCGATGCTGTTTTCCTCAACATCGGAGATCTACCATGCCCCACCCTGCCCGGGTGCTGGAGCGTGACGACGTGCACCGCCTGGTGCAGTATGTCGCGACCAACCGGCACCCTTTACGTGATCGCGTCATTGTTGTGCTGAGCTTCAAGGCAGGTTTGCGTGCCTGCGAGATCGCCGGTCTCGACTGGACGATGGTGTTGCGAGCAAACGGGCACATCGGCGATCAGCTGCTGGTCGCCGCCAGCATCGCCAAGAACGGCGCAGCGCGGCAGCTGCCCATCCATCCGGAACTCGCCACCGCATTGCGACGGCTGCACAATCATCAAGGCAAGCCCACAGCTGGCCCGGTGATCCGTTCCGAGCGCGGCGCGCACATGCGTGCCGGCAGCATCGTCAACTGGTTTGCCGCGGCCTACGCCGCGCTGGGGCTGCAAGGTTGTTCCTCACACTCAGGCCGGCGCACCTTCATCACGCGCTCCGCGCGACTGATAGCGCGCACGGGCGGGTCACTGCGCGACGTTCAGGAACTCGCCGGACACCGCCAGCTCACCACGACCGAACGCTACATCCAGGGTGACCGCGACAGCCAGCGCAGGCTTGTCCGCCTCGTCTGACGACGAGTTCCCCTTCTTCCCTTCACATCGCTCGCTTCAGGAGAATTCGCATGAACGCGAAGTCGACGACTCACGCCTCTAAAGCATCAGACACCCTTAGCCCGATTGCTCGCCTCAACGATGCCTTCCGCCAGATGCCCGTCGATGGTAGGCTGGCGGTCACCGCTGGCGTGATCGCGCTTGGTAAAGGTGCCCTGGCCGACATCCTGCAGGCGGTCGCCTGCTTTGACGCATTCACACCCGACAACGACCCCTATGGCGAGCATGATTTCGGCGCTGTCGAGTGGAACGGCACGCGAATTTTTTGGAAGATCGACTGCTATGACCGCGCCATGCGGTTCGGCTCTCCCGATCCCGCCGATCCAAGCGTCACCACGCGCGTGCTCACGGTGATGCTGGCTGACGAATACTAAGGGCGGAAACCACCATGGCAAAGCCACCAGTGCTGGAGGTTGGTACCATCTCCTTCGCGCGATGCGGACCTGACATGATCCTGAGCCCTGCCGAGCGCACACGGCTCATCCTTGCCGCAAGCGATGCTTATGAACCCCACTTGCTGGTGACCGCCGGCTATGCCGTGCATTCGCGCAAGCAGCTGCACAAGCTCGCCCGCGAGATCGCCAACGAGCCGCGCTCGGGCACCATTGTCACCGAGGTCCATTATGACGGCCGTGCTCAGCGCGAGGCAGGGCGTTGGCACGCCATGTGGGCGATTACCGGCGAAGGTGACCTTTATCGATTTGGCCGCGAAGCGTTTGCGCGCAGCCGACAGATTGCCGCTGCCGATAACACGCGTCTGGCGCGCTTCGTGCGCCAGCTGGATCAGCGCAGCCTAGAGCTCGAGCGGCACAGCGTGTTCGCACTCATCTGCGGCGAGCTCAACATCATCCGCGGACGCACCGAACCGCAGTTCGTCGATGACACCGCACGCGACGCGATCCTGGCTGCCGACATCATCGTCAATCCGACCCACGACCGCATGAGCAACGCCGGCACGCTGGCTGCCAAGCGCAAGCTATTGTCGCAGCCGCATGCCGACGGGCGACCTCGCGCTTACATCTCCTGCTTTAACTGGGAAGCGTGCGGGCTGAACGGCCGCATTCAGCGCCCCTCGCCTACGCTCCACACGATCTACGTGTCGGGCATGCCGTTGCCGTATGAAGAGCTAGCTGATGGTGCATTCGGCTTTGTGTATCGACGTTGGCTGTTGCCGCTTGATCGCGAGCTGTAAACGGCCTGCTTGCTCCTCGCACTCAGTGGAAAAGTGTCATTTTCCCATGAGTGCCGCTGACCTGTGCGAGCACCCTCCAGTGCAGAGAATTGCCCAGCTCACCGCTACGCTGTTTGATGCTCGGTGCGTGGTAAGAATGGGATGCCTTGATCAGCACCTTTCGACCACATCGAGCCACTGCGCGCCGAGTGCGCAAATGGCCGCTCATGTCAGAAGCGGCCATACCCTGCCGCGAAACTGCTCGGCAGGAAGGCACCCAATCTCAGTGATTGGGCTCGGCCCACCGCTTGTCCCGAAAACTGCTATCGCGATGCTGATTGTCGTTTAGGCGCGAAAGCCCCGGCTCGGAACTTAGACTGCGGACAAATACCAGCAGATGCCCGGACCACCGCTGACCTACCGGGCGTGAGTCGCGCGATGTGCGCAGGCTCTTGAGAAGCGGCGCATAGGTGCTGATCGCATTCGCCCCCCATTGGCGACAGGACCGCCAACGCCCCTTAACCTTCGGTTTCGGTGACCAAGGTCGATCCGCCCTCAAGACCGATCGCGCAGCTTCGATCGCGCTCGGGTCCCCGCCCGCCGCGGTCTGGTCCTCGCGCATAACCTCGGCTGCCAGATCTGGACGCTGCGTCTGGCAGCCTACCAGGGCGTTTGCCCGCCCGGCTCCACAAAGCGGCCCGAGACCGCGTTTTCGCCGAGCAGAGCGTATTCGACGGGCAGCTTGGCGCCCTCTTCGGGGGTCATGAAGCCGGTATTCCCATTCAGGTCGGTTTTGACGAAGCCCGGACTCACCGAGTTGATGACGACCGACGTGTCCTTCAATTCCTCGGCGAGTTGAACCGTGAGCATGTTCAGCGCCGCCTTGGAGGCGTTGTAGCCAATGTACCGCGCCGAATAATATGGCGACGTCGGATCACCGTTGCCCGCGAGCGAGCCGAGCGAACTGGAGAGGTTGACGATGCGCGCAGCCGGCGCCGCGCGTAGCAGAGGCAGCATGGCTTTGGTGACCGCCAGCGTGCCGATGAAGTTCGTGGTCATGACGCGCTGCGCCGCCTCAGCAGACCCAACGCTGGGGGGCCCGTCCGCTGCGTCGAAGATGCCGGCGTTGTTGACCAGAATATCCAACCTGCCGTGTTGCGCCCGTATCGTCTCGGCGGCCGCGCCGATGGTCTCGAAGTCATTGAGGTCGATGGGTACGAAAGTAGCCTGCAGGCCCGCCGATGTCAGATCAGCGGCGGCGGCGCTGCCGCGCTCTAGATCACGGGCGCCGATGATGACCGCGACGCCGGCCTGAGCCAGCTGACGGGCGATCTCGAGCCCGATTCCCTTGTTGGCGCCGGTGACCAGCGCGATGCGATTGTTTTTCGACATGGGACATTCCTTGAACTGTGCGTTGTTTGGAGGGCCGGGATGCGGGCTCACATCGGCTGCAAAGAGGGGTAGTCGGTATAGCCTTCTGCTCCGCCGCCGGCGTAGAACAGGGGAACACGCGGTTCGTTGAGCGGGGCGCCCTGCTTGAGACGGGCAACGAGGTCCGGATTGGCAAGCGCCATGGAGCCCAGAGCTTCGATGTCGGCGACACCTGCTGCGACATCAGACCCCACCTGCTCACGTGTGCGTCCCGGGCGATTGACGATCAGCACGCCGCCAAACGCCTCACGGATGTCCGCGACGAGCGCTTCATTGCCAATGTGCAGGACGTGCAGATAGGCAAGGCCGAGCTTGTCGAACTCTGTCGCCAGGTAGCGGTAAAGGTCGTCGTTGGCGTTTCCTTCAACGATGCCGCCTGTCGGAAGGCCGGGAGAGAGGCGGACCGCCGTCCTCTCAGGCCCGATCGCCGCGACGATGGCCTGCACCACCTCGATGGCGAAGCGCGCGCGGTTCTCGAGCGAGCCGCCATATTCGTCGGTGCGCTTGTTGGCGTTCGGCGCCAGGAACTGGTGCACCAGATAGCCGTTCGCGCCGTGGACCTCGACGCCGTCCGCGCCCGCCTCGATCGCGCGGGCAGCGCCGTGCGCGAAATCGGCGATGGTCTGCCTAACTTCGGCGGTCGTGAGCGCGCAGGGCTCAGGTACGGTCTGCATTCCCTTCGGCGTGAACATCTGCTCTCCAGGCGCGATCGCCGAGGGAGCGACCGGCTGGCGATGATGCGCGGTGTTGTCCGGATGCGACCTGCGGCCAACGTGCATGAGTTGGACGAACAGCTGGCCGTCAGCCTTGTGGACGGCATCGGTGACCTTGCGCCATCCGGCGACGTGGGCGTCGGTATAGATGCCGGGCGTGTTCGTATAGCCTTGCCCGTCCTCGGAGGGCTGGGTGCCTTCGGTGATCAGCAGGCCCATTGTCGCGCGCTGCGCGTAATATTCGGGGGCCAGATCGCCGGGGGTGCCGTCGGGCTTTGCCCGGCTGCGCGTCATCGGCGCCATAGCCAGGCGATGCGGCAGTTGGAGGTTGCCGAGCTTTATTGGGGACCAGACATCGGTCATGGGACTTCTCCTTGGATTGCTAGATGATCGAGGGAAGGCGAGGATCAGAGCTTGCCCTCGGCAAGCATCTCGCGGGTGCGCTTCAGCGTGGACAGCAGGGCGGCCTTGTAGCCCCTGTCGCTCTCGAACTGCGCCTGCTCGGCCTGTTCTTCGGGGCCGCCCGGTTGCATGTCGCGCAGGCCGAGATAGCAGTAGAATTTCAGCTGGAGCTCGCCTGCTTCATCCTCGAACAGCTCGTTGATGATCGCGCCTTCGCGCGGGCCGGTCGCCTGGAAGAAGGTCGCCTTGCGCTGCGGCTCGAGGGTGATGATCTCGCGCAGGTCAGCGCCCGCGATCGTGGCGTCGCGAACGAAGTGCGTGGCGCTCTCCTCCGTGACATCGCAGCGGGTGCAGAGGCCGGCCGGGAGGAACAGGCGGGCATCGCGGGCCTTGAGTTCCAGGCCCTTCCAGACCTGCTCGCGGGTGAGGTGGGTTTCGCCTTGCGGGTTCACCGGGACGGTTGCCGTCGAATAGATCATGTCGATTTTCCTTGTCTGTGTGGTTGGGGGAAGCGATCAGCCGGCGATCTGCGCGACGTGGTCCCGGTAGGTGCGCAGGGGGCGGCCCAGCAGGGTGGTCAGCCGATCGACGTCGCCGACCTCGGGGAGCATGCCGTCGCTGAGGAAGCGCTCGGCCATCAGGCGCATGTCGAAGGCCATCCAACTCGGCATGAACGCCCGCAGGTTCTGCTCGAACCCGGCGGTGTCGTCGCCCGGATAGGCGATCGGGCGGCCCAGGACTTCGGTCCAGATGGCGGCGGCGCTCGCGGCGGTCAGGGTGTCGGGGCCAACGAGGTTGATGCGGTTCGTCGGCAGCGGCGTGGCCGATTGTTCGCGGCGGATCAGCTCGATCGCGGCGACCTCACCGACATCGCGGGCGTCGATCATCGCGAGGCCCTTGTCGCCGATCGGCATGGGGTAGATGCCGTAGCCCGTGACGACGTCTTTGATCGTGATCTCGTTGTCCATGTAATAGGCCGGGCGCAGGATCGTGGCATTCATGCCCATCTGCTCGATCATCCGCTCGACGCCGAACTTGCCCGCGAAGTGCGGCACGTTGACGTAGATGTCGCTGTGGATCACCGAGAGGTAGACGATCCGCTCGATCCCCGCTTCGCGGGCGACGTTGAGGGCGATCAGTGCCTGGGTGTATTCGTCGGCGACGACCCCGTTCAGCAGAAACAGCGTCGAGACACCGGATATGGCGGAGCGCAGCGAGTCCACGTCGAGGAGGTCGCCCTGAATGACCTCGACGGAGGCTGGGAAACCAGCCTTCGACGGATCGCGGACCAGAGCGCGCACGTCAGCGCCGCGGTTGACGAGTTGTTCGACGACGTTGCGGCCGACGTTGCCGGTCGCGCCAGTTACGAGAATGGTCATTGGGGTCGCTCCTTAAGGTGGGCCGTTTGGCTGTCCTCAAGTTAGAGATCCACGTTCATGCCGGTAGGCGTTATATATGGACAGACCGTCTCACTCCTGGAACATGTATGGACCTCCTTGCGCTTGCCGATTTCAACCTGGTCGCCCGACACGGAGGGTTCGGAAAAGCCTCCCGAGCCGCGGGCCGCCCGAAGGCGACCCTGTCCCGGCGCGTGTCGGAACTGGAGGCGAGCCTGGATCTTCGCCTGTTCGAGCGCGGGCCCCGCGTGTTGAAGTTGACGGAGGAAGGGCGCGCGCTGTTCGAGCGGACAGGCGCTCTGCTGACCGAGATTGAAGAGACGGCTGCGGCGATCGCCTCCGGCGGCGGCATGCCACGAGGTCGACTGCGCGTCAGCGCGCCTTTGCTCTTCTCGCAGATGGCGATGGGGAAAATCGCCGCCCAATTCGCGGTCAAATATCCGGAAGTGAGGCTAGAAATCACGACGGAGGACCGCTCCGTCGATATGGTCGAGGAGACTTATGACCTGGTGATCCGGGTCAACCCGGAGCCTGACGACAGTCTTGTCGGACGCATCTTTCTGCGCGACCGGCTTGTGGCTGTGGCGAGCCCGGCGGTGCCGCGGCCGACGGATCATACGGTCACGCCGGCTGTGGTGCGCGGCGCGAGCGATCAAAGCACTCACTGGGAGGTGACGACGTCTGCGGGAAGATTTCGCTTCGCCGTTGATCCGGTCCTGCGTCTGTCATCCATGATCATGGTGCGCGACGCTGTCCGCACCGGCGGCGGCGTGGCGCGCCTCCCCATTTCACTCGTGAGCCACGACCTGGTGGCCGGCACGCTCGTGCACTGGGGTGATGTGGATGGGCCACCCATCGCCCTTTGGACGCTCTATCCCTCCCGACGTCTTCTGAGCGCTCGCGTTTCCGCATTCCTGGAACATCTGAAGGAAGCCTTTCCGAAGGGAACGCCAGATGAGCTAGCTGCCTACATCGGGACATAGCGCGTGTAGCCATCAACGGGTCTATGCCCCTCGTCAGCGTAGCGGATTCGGCCTGTGGGTAGGAGTTCGCGGTGAACGGCGGCGTGTGGCGGGCCACGCCCGATGATGATGAGCACTATACCTACGCTGTAGCGCTACGATAGCAGAAGGCGGCTTCCGACCAAACTGCGACATTCACTGCCGTTGTGGCGAACGTCAGGATCGGACAAGAGCAGTCGCCCGAGCCTCATGCAACTATCCGGCGGCGCTCGCCGGACCCGGTTGTCGCTACGAATTCTGAAAGCTGCCGGTTCTGGCACGCCGTTTTGACACCTACGAGTGGGCGGAAGACCGTGCTCTGAACAGCGTGTCAAAACCGACCGGTTCTGACACCCCGACACTACGATCGTTAGCGCTGCACGAGCTGGTCTAATCCCCCCAACGCGGTTTCAGCCACGGCAATTAGCCTTGCTTCCTCCCATCCCTCGCGTGCGGCGGACGACAGGCCGAGCATGGTCGTGGCGACGTAATCGGCGACGCGGGCCGGCGCCGGGATGTCGGATGCTTCGAGAAACGCCTGCACTCTTCTGCGGTTCTCGCCTGCGATCTGCGTGGCGGCGATGCCCCACTCCGTCGCCCCCGCTTTGGCGTGTTCGAGGATCAGGCAACCACGCCGCTGCGGATGGGCGGAATAAGCGCGCGCCGCAGCCATCAGCATGTCGCCGAGGGCAGTCCGGGGCGATTGGCCTGGGATCAGGAAGCGATCAAGCGGCACTACCGTCGTCGAGTAGCGCTGCAACGCATCCCTGAAGAATGCCCCCTTGCTGCCGAACGCCGTATAGAAGCTTGGCGGAGTGATCCCGATCGCCTCGGTCAGCGCAGCCACGCTGACATTCTCGTAGCCATGCTCGTGAAACAGATGCTGCCCCGCCTCGATCGCATCGTCGAGCGCGAAACCGCGCGGCCGCCCTCGTGCTCTCTTATTTTCTTTATCAGTCACTATAGAATTTCCTCCCGTCGGAGAGCGATATTTATGTAGTGGGCGTTAACGGAATTACCCACGCTTCCGATTGCTCTCCTAGACCGGGCAGGCATCATAGCAATGCCAAGGACAATCATGCCGCTTTCCCTTACGCCCGGCCACGTCGGAGAGGAGTCCGGTCCGCGGGCGGGCCTGCCGACCGCGGCGCTGTCCGGCCTCGCGGCCAGTGGCTTCCTGTGCATCGTCACCGAGACGCTGCCCGCCGGCCTGGTGCCGCAGATCGCGTCCGGCCTCCGGGTCTCCGAAGCCATCGTGGGGCAGCTCGTTGCCGTCTATGCTCTGGGATCGCTGCTGGCCGCGATCCCACTCACCAGTCTGACGCAAGGCTTTCACCGAAGGCCTGTGCTGCTCGCCACCATCGTCTGCTTCGTGATCGGCAACACGTTGACGGCCTTGGCCGGATCGATCGCGCTCGTGCTGGTTGCACGGTTCGTCGCCGGGTGTGCGGCGGGTCTCGCTTGGGGAATCCTCGCTGGCTACGCGCGCAGCATCGTGCGTCCCGATCAGACCGGGCCGGCGATGGCGGTCGCCATGGTCGGCGTGCCCCTGGCGCTCTCGTTGGGTGTTCCGTTGGGAACGTTCCTGGGGGGCTGGTGGGCTGGCGCGGATCGTTCCTGATCCTCTCGGCGGTCGGCATTGTGCTGATCGGTTGGATCGTCGTGAAAGTGCCCGATGCCGCCGGTCGGACGGGCGACGATCGCCCCTCGCTGCGTCGCGTCGTCGCCACACCGGGCGTCGTGCCCATACTGCTCGTCATCCTGGCCTGGATGACGGCGCACAACATCCTCTACACCTATATCGCACCGTTCGCGACGGCTGCGGCAGTGCGGGTTGATCTCGTCCTGTTAGCGTTCGGCGTCAGTTCACTGGCCGGCATCTGGATCGTCGGGCGGCTGGTGGACCGGATGTTGCGCCGGCTGGTTCTGATCGCGATCGGATCGTTCGCGGCGGTCGCGATCCTCCTGACCATCGTCGGCGAACAGGGCATTGCCGTCTATGCAGGTGCCGTCATCTGGGGCCTGGGCTTCGGCGGTGCCGGGGCGATGATGCAGACGGCGTCGGCCGACGCGGCCGGCGATGGCGTCGATCTGGCACAGGCAATGGTGACCACGGCTTGGAACCTGGCGATTGCGGCCGGTGGTGCGCTTGGCGGGGCGCTGCTCACGACTGGAGGGACGCCGCTGCTGCCGCCAGCGGTCGCCACGGTGGCGGTGATTGCCTTCGTAATCGCACTGGCTGCGCGCCGCTTTGCCTTTCCACCCGGCCACCGCGCCCAGCCAAGCCGCTGATAGGTTTCGAGAAACCATTGGGCTCCCTATAACTTGGTTCAATCGGGAAGTCTGCGGTGTCAAAACCGAACGGCTGTGACACCAGCGAAGGGCCGATCTTGACTATGCCGTTCCCAAAAGATTGCCCGGGCTCGTCCAGCCAATTCTTCGCGTACGCGGGCTTTCCGTGACGTCATGCGGGATGACCGCTCCTGACCAAAGCCGCCGTCCAAGGCGGCTGGCTCGGAAGACCGGAATGTCCCAGACGCCCGTGTCCGGCTCTCTATCGGAAACGGGCGCCAGTGGGTTTAGATCTCGGTGTTTTCGGCAAGGGCGAGTGCGTCCTCCACATCGATTCCGAGATCGCGCACCGTATTCTCGATCTTGCTATGGCCGAGAAGGATCTGGACAGCTCGCAGATTGCCCGTGGCCCGGTAGATGATCGATGCCTTAGTTCGCCGAAGCGAGTGGGTGCCATACTCGCTTCGCATCAGCCCAACCCCTGTCACCCATTCGTCGACAAGCCGAGCGTACTGCCGCGTGCTCAGGTGCCAATTGTGATCGACCCGGCTCGGGAACACATAGTCGTCCATTGTGCCGCCTCGGCGTTCGAGCCATGCCAGCAAGCTCGCCCGAGCATCTGGCAGCAGTTCGAACTGAACGGGTCGACCTGTCTTCTGCTGCATGACGATTGCCCGCGTTCGGATCTGTCCGCCGCTGACAAGGTCGCCGATCTTGATCTGCACCAAGTCGCAGCCCCGAAGCTTGCTGTCGATCGCCAGATCGAACAGCGCCCGATCTCGCAAGCGACGGCGCTGGTTGAGGTAGAAGCGGATTTCCCAAATCTGCTTCGGTTTCAGAGCCCGCTTTGCACCCACGGTCCTTCCGGCATTCCAGACCGGGCGTTTGGAGGCGGTGAGTTCTGCGTCAGACATCTCCATGATCGTTCTCCTATGGCCACATTGGCCATCTGCAGAACGATTGTCGGCGAGGATGCGCAGGAGTGGCTTTGGGGCTCGTGCCGGCCAACATACGCCGTCCACTGGCAACGCGTCGAACGGCCCCTAGCGCCGGAAGTTGCCGTTCATGCACACCTAAGAACTCGAGCCCCTCGACGAAGCGCAAGCCGCGCTCCTTCACCATGTGAGGGAACAAGCCTATCGGCGCTCGGATGATCGAAGCGGATAAAGGGCGTGGATCTAAAATCCGCAGCGAGGCGCGTCTTGCCGGGTATGCCTTCGGCAACTTCGGCAAGAACCTCGTCTGGTCGGCGGCGGACGTGTCGCTGCTGTTCCTGCTGACTGACCTGATCGGCATCGCACCTGCCGTCGCTGGGGTGCTGTTGCTGGCGGCGATGGCGGCGGATCTGCTGTGTGACGTGCTGGTGTGCGGCGCGATCGGGCGATCGGGGGCGCCGCCGCAACGCTACCGGCTGGTGATGCTGGCCGGCGCGCCATTGTGCGGCGGGGCGTTCGCATTGCTCTATGCGATGCCGCACCTGGGGGTTTCCGCGCTGGTGCCGGTGGCGCTGACGGCGATGCTGTTCCGCGCAGGCTATTCGATGGTCGATGTGCCGCACAACACACTGCTCGCGGGGGTGACGCGAGACAGCCGCGCGCGGGGGCGGGTAGCCGGCTATCGCTTCTTTTTCAGTTCGCTCGCCAGCCTGTGCGTAGCGCTGAGCCTCACACCAATGCTGGCGGACCGGCCGGTGGCGGCGCGCTTCCTGCCGGTGGCGGCGATAATCGCGGGCGTGCTGTTCTGCCTCGCCATGCTCGTCGTGTGGCGGGCGACCGCGCCCGCCGCCGGGGATGCGGCGCCGAGGCGGCGTCTGGCATGGCGCGATGCGCTGCTGCCGCCGCGCGATGCGCCCTTCGCGCTGCTGGCCGGCATCGGGCTGCTCACCGGGCTGGCACTGCCACTGTTCGGGCGGACCCTGCTCTATCGCAGCGCTTATGTCGCCGGACAGGGCGGCTTCGCGGCGGAGGCGATGATGCTGCTGGTGTTCGGCCAGTTCGCCGGCGTGACCATGTGGACGTGGCTGGTGCGGCGGCACGAGAAACGGATGCTGCTGGCTGCGGCGCATCTGGTGACCGCAGCGGCGCTTGCCGCATTCTGGCTGTCGGGCGACGACGCGGGGCTGCTGCCGGGGTTATGTGTGCTCGCCGCCGGGGCGGGGCTGGCCGGCGTCTACATGATGCCTTGGGCGATCCTCGCCGACCTCATCGACCTCGACGAGTTTCGCCACTGCCGCCGGCGCGAGATGGCGATGTTCACCGCCTTCCTCGTGATCTTGAAGCTGGGCGGCGCGCTGAGCGTCGCGGCGCTGGGCGTGGCGCTGGACCTCGCCGGCTTCCGCGCGGGCGAGACGAGCGCCGATGTGCGCGCCGCGATCGACCTGATGGGCTGCGCCGTGCCGATCGCGGGCGGGGTGCTGGCGGCGACGCTGGCGGCGCGGCTGCCGCTGACGCATCGCCGGCATGCGGCGGTGATCGGGCGGTTGCGGCGGCGGTAGCGGCTCTATGCGCCCCGACGACGCTGTTTCCGGCGTTGCTGGAAGCTCGCTTCGCTCGCCTCCACCCAACCCCTCCTCAAAAAGGTCTTCAACATCTCACGGGTCCAGCGGATCTAGCGGGTCGCGGGAGAGGGAGATGGCCAGCGGTCGGAACACCAGGTCGAACGCCGAGACACGGGCGCCGATGCTAGCCGGCATATAGCCCAGTTCCTCAAGGCAGCGCGTCCGGAACACCGGGCCTTCGACATATTGGCTCTGCCCCTCGCTGGTGACGATCAGCGCGTCGTGGTCGAAGGGGATGCGATAGCGGAACATCAGCCGCGCGGCGTTGCGCAGATTGGTGGTGGTGTGCCGGGCATGGGGCTCGATGATGATCGCGTCCGCCGGGATGCCGTGGCGCTCGATCAGTTCACGGCGCATCTCGATCGCCTCGTTGAAGCGGGTGTGTGCCGGGTGCACGCTGCCGCCCGAGACGATGATCACCGGCGCCAGCCCCTGTCGCCAGCGCGCCGCCGCCGCCATCAGCCTGAGCTTGCCCAGCGCGCCCAGCCGGGCCTCCGGCATTTCCGGCCCGTCGCCCAGCACGAGCAGCGCGGAGTAGCGGTAGCGGCGCCAGTCGGTTCGCGCGATGCGGCCGATCGCGGCCTCATTCTCGCGGTCGAGCGGCTCGTGCGCGGCGGCATCCTCGCGCTCGTTGAGGTAGAGCAGGGTCAGCGCGAAATCGCGTGGGAGAACGAACAGGGGCGCGTCGACCGGCGTCACCGCGATCACCGTCGCGTGGGCGGAAGCGATGAAGGCGGCGAAATCGGGCTTCGTCACGTCGAACGAGATCGCGTCGATCGCCGGATAGCGCGGCGGTTGGCCGAGACCGTAGACGTCGAGGATATGGTTGATCCCCGCCGCCGTTTCCGCCCAAGCGCGCTCGATCAGCGCGGCATCCTCGAGCGCGGCGTGGCGGGCGACCATGCCCGAGCGGCGTAGGTGACCGGCGAGCGGCCGGCGCGCCTCGTCCGGCAGCCGCGCCAGCGCCGCGCCGACGGTGGCGATGTCCGCCGCCGTCCAGCGCCAGGCCGAAACGGTGCAGGCAGGCTTGGGTTGGCAGTCTGCCGCCGTCGACAGCCGCTGCGAACGCTCGGCGGCGAGCGCCGTCAGCGCCGGATCGCGCGCCACCGCATCGCGCGGTTCGGGCAGCGCGGAGAGCAGGCTCAGCAGGTAAAAATTGCGGCCTGCGACGGTGAGGCCGCCTTCCACCGGGCGATAATCGGGCTCCGCCTGCGCCGCGCCGGTTTCGGAAAGCGCCGGGGCGGTGGGGAGCATCAGCAGCGCGGCGGCGGCGAGCATCGGTCGAAACATGATCTTCGCGGTTCCCATGCTCAGTATCGGAAGGTCGCGCCGAGGTGGAAGGACCGGTCGATACCGGTGACGCCGAACAGGAAGTCGAAATCGTCAATGTCGGCCAGTTGCGTGCGGTTGGCGCTGGTGAGGTTGCGGCCCTCCAGCGAGATCTGCCAATTAGGCGCGGGGCTGTAGCGCAGCGAGGCATCGACCTGGCTGTAGGCCGCCTCCTTCTGGGTGAGGCTGGTGAGGAAGCTGGCGGTGCGGTTCCACGCGACGCGCGCCTCGAACCCGTCGCGGTTATAGAACAGGGCGGCGTTGGCGATGAAGTTCGGCTGACGGATGCGGCTGCCCAGCTTTTCGGTGCTGACCGACAGATCGTCACCGCTGCCTTGCGCGGGAATTTCCATCGATCCATCGATGAAGGTCATATTCGCCGAAACGCCGAAGCCGGAGAGCGCGCCTGGCAGGAAGGGCATCCGCGCCAGCGAGGCGGAGAGTTCGATGCCCTTCACCTTCGATCCCATTGCATTGATATTCTGGCGGAATTCGGCGCTCTGCCCCTGATAGTCGCCGCGGGTGCGTAGGTTGAAGATGTCGCCCCTGATATTCTTGTAGAACAGGCCGGCGGCGATCATGCCGTTGCCGCCATCGAAATAATGCTCGATCGACAAATCGAAATTGTCCGATCGGCGCGGCTTGAGATCGGGATTGCCGCGCGTGACGATCACGTCCACCGGCGCCTGGTCCGACGCTTCGGTGATGGTGGTGGTGGTGGCGAGATCACCCGGATTGGGCCGGCCGAGCGTGCGCGAATAGGCGGCGCGCAGCACCGTATCGCGGCCGGCATCGAAGCGGGCGTTGATCGAGGGCAGCCAATCTCCGAACCGGCCCGAGACGACGTTGCGCTGGTCGCGCGCATCGGCGCTGAAATCGGTATGTTCATAGCGCAGGCCGGCGATCAGCTTGTAGCGGCTGCCGGTAAGCGTGCCCATGGCGAACCCCGAGGCGATCTCCTCCCGATAGACGAAATCGGCGCTGGTCGAGGCATTGGCATCTCGCACCAGATCGGCGTTGTCGAAGAAACTGCGCAGCCTGCCCGTATCGTTGAACAGGAAGGATTCGGGCTGGTAGATCGTCGCCATGGTGCGATCGGACAGGAAATCGGCAAGGCGCAACTGGCCGCGCGCGGCGGCGGGCAGATCGAACTGCTCATTGTCGCGCATCCGCCGCAGCCGGCGATATTCGCCACCCAGCTTGAAGCCAGACCCCTCGGCGCCGCGGGCATTGTTCCAGCCATAGCTGGCCTTGGCATCCCACAGTCCCTCCTCGGTGTGGAGATCGCGATAACGGGCGAGGTTGGCGGTATAGCGCGCGGGATCGGCGAACAGCGCGGGGTCGTTCACCGGACTGCGCGTCTGGACGAGGCCGGAGGTGTCGAAATCGAAGCCGAGCCCGGGCAGTCGCGCGGTCTGGAAGCCGATCGCGGGCGTCTCATGGTCGAACATCTGCTCGCCATAGCCGGCGGTGGCGTTCAGCCGGCCGCGATCGCCGATCTCCTGATCCAGATAGATCTGCACGCCGCGGCCCTGCGTCTCGATCGGAAAATAGTCGGCGGTGACGTTGTTTACCGCCTGCGCGGCGCGGCCGGTGGCGGGGCCGGTCTCCGTCACGTCCTGCGCGCGGATCTGCAGGTTGTTGACGTAGCGAGTCTCGGTTTCCGCCTGCTTGTACCAATAGGCTGAGAGAAAGGCATAGGTGCCGCCCTGGCGATATTCGAACTTGCCGTTGCCGCCGAAGCGGGTCTGGTCATTGCCGTAGAGCGAGGTGTTGAAGCGGTCCGCCGGGATGATGTTGGCGAAGGCGCCCTCGAAGCCGTTGACCGAGAAGAATTTGATCTGGTCGCGCGGGCGCACCGAATAGAGGCCGGTCAGCACCAGGCCGAACTGATGGTCGGCGCCGAAGCGGGTGGACATCGTCGCCTCGCCACGCAGGGGCAGGCGGTTGTCGAACGGGATGTCCGTGAGTTCGTAATGGCTGGCGGTGCCGCGTACGACGAGGTCGAACCCCGGCTTGTCGAACGCGCTGCGGGTGACGAGGTTGACCTGACCGCCAACCGAGCCGCCATCGAGATCGGGCGTGAAGGTCTTGTAGACCTGCAACTGCTTCACGCTGGTTGAAGGCAGAAATTCGAGGTCGACCGCGCGGCCGGTGCCACCGAAATCGCCCGAGGACGGCAGGGCGATGCCATCGAGGGTCACGACGTTGAGATTGGCATCGATGCCGCGGACGTTGACGAAGCGGCCCTCATCCTCGTCGAACTCGGTCGAGATGCCGGCAATGCGGCGGAGCGCATCGGGGATATTGAAATCGGGCACCGCACCGATGTCATCGGACGACAGCGAGTCGGTGACGATATCGGCGTCACGCTTGGCGGCGACCTCGCGCGTGGTGCGGAAACGCGATCCAGTGACGATGATATCTCCGACAGCGGCTCCGGCAGCCTCGCCCTCGAAAACGACCTCCTGCGCATGAACGGGAAAGGCGAGCAGCGCGGTGCCCGCCAGCAGCAGATGATGAACCCTCGACCGAGCCGGCATGATGAAGAACCCCCAACCGCAGCAGCCATCATGGCCGCGTTGTTAAATCACCTATAGTGATTTACTTTGCGGTTTCGTGACCGGGAGGACAAAACATCACTTCAAGTGAAAAAGAGCTCCTTCATCAGCAGTGCGGCGGCACCCGTGGCGGCGGCATCGTGCCGCGCCGTACCGGGTAGGATGCGCGGTCCCGGGCGGGGCTGATCACGCCGGCCGCGGTTGAAGATGCGGATATGCGGAGCGAGTCGCTCGGCGAGGCTGGCCGGGATGCGGCCGCCGAGCACGATTGCGTCGGGATCGAGCAGCGTCGCGGCGGCCGACGCGATCATCGAAAGCGTGGGGGCGACGGTGGTGATCCAGCGATCGACGCCAGGCAGGCCGGGATCGAAGCCAGCGAGCATGCGATCCAGCGAATCGAACGCCGCCCCTTCCTCGGCCACGATCGCGCGCAGGGCGGACAAGGTGGGCGGCGGATAGACCTCGGGCGGCAGGAAGCCGCCGATCTCGCCGGCATTGCCATTGGCGCCGCGCCACGGCGCGCCATCGATGACGAGGCCGCCGCCGAACCCGTCGGCGAAGTAGAAATAGGCGAGCGTGCGATACTGCCGGCCGAGCCCCGCTAGGCTCTCGCCGATGGCGGCGGCGTTGCCGTCATTCTCGACCAGCACGGGCAGACCGAGCCGTTCGCCCAGCGTCTGTTCGAGGTCGATCAGCGCGAGCGGTTCGAGCGAGGCGGGCGTGTTCACCCGCCGCCCGTCACCCACGAAATAGCCCGCAATGGCAATGCCGATGCCGGAAAGCGCACCCGGCGTGACGGGGTGCGCCGCGCACAGCGCGTCGATCATCGCCTGCGCCATGCCGAGCAGCGCGCCCGAGCCGGCATCGGTCAGCGGGCGGGCGATCTCAGCGACGGATTCGCCGCGAAAATTGAACAGTACCGCGGCCAGCTTGTCGGTGGTGATCGACAGGCCGATGGTGAAGGCGGCCTCAGCGACGAGTTCGAGATAGCGGCTTGGCTGCCCGCGCCCGCGGGCCACCGGATCGCCGCTGCGGATCAACCCGCGCTCCTCCAGCGCGCCGACCAGCCGCATCGAAGATTGCGCGGTGAGCCCGGTCAGATGGGTGATGTTGGCGCGGGTGACGTCAGTGCCGCGCAGCAGGATATCGAGCACACGTCGCTCATTGGGGGAAAGCGCGCGGCCGGGCAGTTCGGTGGGAGTTGGAACCATCCCTCGCCGGTAGCCTTTCGCGAAGAATGCTTCCAGCAAGACTGGTTCTTTGGCGCCTTGCTCTGGCCACGTCTCGGTACCGCTGTGTCTGAACAGTGCGAAGCCGGTTTGGGGAATGCGCGCGTCGGGCCGAGCCTCCGTCTAGGGCATCTGGGGGCCGTAGTCGACAATTTAGAATTTCTCCTGCGATGTCCGCTGCTGTCATAACCGGTCGTCCAACGCAGCGCCGGGGAACGACGGCTTAGTCCCAATTACTGCCGCACGCGATAGTCGCGCCCGCTTCCAACGAGCCCGAGTCGTAAGTCGCAGCTTCAATCAAAAAAAATGAACCGCCAAGGTGCCGCTGATCCGACACAGCCGCTTGGCTCACCGAGTTCAGATCCTGCTATCCTAGGGATAATCGTGCTTGCTAGGTGCTTGCTAGGCGAAAGCTGCATATGGCGGGGAGCCAATCAACGACCACTAAGTACTTGAAATCTCTGGTCGGGGCGACAGGATTCGAACCTGCGACCCCCACACCCCCAGTGTGATGCGCTACCAGGCTGCGCTACGCCCCGACCGAGACGCGCGGCCCTACGCGGGCCGCGCGCGTTATGCAAGATGCGATCAGATTAGATCAGCTTGCGCCAATGCTGCCCGTCCCAGGCGTCGATCGACATGGCGCTGGGCGAATGATCGCGCAGCGCGCGGCCGAATGCTTTCTGATGATCGGCCTGCCCATGCGCGGCGAGCGCCTCCGGGCTGGCCCAGCACTCGGCCACGCGCACCAGATCGGGATCGGCGGCGTCAAAGGCGAAGGAATATTCCTCGCAGCCCTCTTCCGTGCGCACCACGGCGGCGTGATCGGCCAGCATCTTGGCGGCCTTTGCGCCTTCGCCTGCACCAAGCTTGATCGTGCCCATAACCAGGATCGTCATTCACCTCTCCTTTGCCGTGCCCTGCCTCGGGCCACTCACCGCCTCACGTACCTGCGCGGGCGAGTTGCGCCAAGGCCGCAGCGATGTTAGCGGCGCAGGCTTCGCATGGTGGCCGTTCCCGGCCGCCGTGATTCATGTGCACGCAAGGACGGCATGTTCATTTCCCCAGCTTATGCCCAGACGGCAAGCGGCGCCGGATCGCAGGGGGGCCTCGCCGGCTTTCTTAGCCTCGCGCCCCTCGTTCTCGTCTTTATCGTCTTTTATTTCCTGATGATCCGCCCGCAACAGCGCCGCATGAAGGCGCTGCAGAACGCGGTGGCTGCCGTGAAAAAGGGCGACACGGTCGTGACCGCCGGCGGCGTCGTCGGAAAGGTGACCAAGGTCGAGGAACAGTTCGTCGAAGTCGAGATCGCACCCAACACGCGCATCAAGGTCGTCAAGGCGACGCTCGCCGAGGTGACGGCGCTCGGCTCCAAGCCGGCGAACGACTAAGGACCGGGGCGCCAACATGCTCGATTTCCCGCGCTGGAAGGTCGCGTCGATCTGGCTCACGATTGTGGTGCTGTGCGCGCTCGCGATCCCCAGCCTGATCCCGCAGCGCATCACCGATCAATGGGGCGTCAGCCTGCCCCGCATCAACCTGGGCCTCGACCTTGCCGGCGGCAGTTATCTGCTGCTGGAAGCCGACGTCAACGACGTGGCAGCGAACCGTCTGGAGGCGATGCGCGAGCAGGTGCAGACAGAAATGCGCCGCCAGAACCCGCGAATCGAGATCGGCGACATCTCGTCCCGCGGCGGGCGACTCTCCTTCCTGCTGCGCGATCCCTCGCAGGTGGATGCCGCACGCGAGCGGCTGCTGGCGATCACCGGCGGCGGCGTCGGCATGACAGGCCAGCGCGAGTGGGACATCCAGGTGGTCGATTCGAGCCGCCTGGTGCTGACCCCGACCCAGGCCGGGCTGACCCAGGCGGTAGACACTGCAATGGGCGATGCGACGGAGGTCGTGCGGCGCCGTATCGACGAGCTTGGCACGCGCGAGCCGACGATCATCCGCCAGGGCTCCAACCGGATCGTCGTGCAGGTGCCCGGCCTGCAGAACCCGCAAGCGCTGAAGGACCTGCTGGGCAAGACCGCCAAGCTCGAGTTCAAGCTGGTGGACGAATCCGCAACCCCGCAGCAACTGGCGAGCAAACAGGCGCCGGCCGGCAGCCAGGTGCTTGCCTATCCGAATAATCCCAGCGGCATCCCGCTGATCGCGGTGAAGCGGACGGCCATCATCAATGGCGACCAGCTCAGCGACGCGCGGATGGAGTTCAGCCAGCAGACCAACGAGCCGCAAGTCGCGATCACCTTCGACAGCCAGGGCGGACGCAAGTTCGCGCGGGTGACGCAGGAGAACGTCAACAAGCCGTTCGCGATCATCCTGGACAATCAGGTGATCTCCGCGCCCAACATCAACGAGCCGATCACCGGCGGGCGGGCGCAGATTTCGGGCAGCTTCACCACCGATAGCGCGACCCAGCTCGCCATTGCGCTGCGCTCGGGCAAGCTGCCGGTTGCGCTGAAGGTCGTGGAGGAATCGACCGTCGGCCCGGATCTGGGCGAAGAGTCGATCCGCGCTGGCATCCTCGCCTCCGCCGTGGCGGTGGCGCTGGTCGTCGCCTTCATGTTCGTCACTTATGGCCGCTTTGGCGTTTATGCGAACTTCGCCGTCGTCATCAACGTGTTCGTGATCGTCGGCGTGCTCGCGCTGATCGGCGGCACGCTGACGCTGCCGGGCATTGCCGGTTTCGTGCTGACGATCGGCACCGCGGTGGACGCCAATGTGCTGATCAACGAGCGTATTCGCGAGGAACGGCATCGTGGCCGCTCGGTCATCCAGGCCGTGGAGCTTGGCTACAAGGAAGCGAGCCGCACGATCTTCGAGGCGAACATGACGCACGCCATTTCGGGCGTCATCATGTTCCTGCTCGGATCGGGGCCGGTGAAGGGCTTCGCGGTCGTCCTGCTGATCGGCATCGCCACCAGCGTGTTCACCGCGGTGTTGTTCACCCGGATGCTGACGGCCGGCTGGCTGCGGCGGACGAAGCCAAAGACGATCAACATATGATGGCGGGCTCGCTCCCGAACGCCGCACCCCACCTGCGGGCGGGTTCGGAAGCGGGCCGGTCACCTTCGTCGGGACATGGGGTATTCCCATCCCCGACCCCTCCCGCAGCCGGGAGGGGAATTGTAACCACCCTCCTCGCCCCCGCGGGGAACGGAAGACTGCCATGCGCCTGCTGAAACTCGTCCCCGACAATACCAACATCGATTTCGTCCGCCTGCGCGGTCTGGCCTTTGGCCTCACGCTGATCCTGTCGGTGCTGGCCATCGGCATCACCTATGCAAAGGGTCTGAACTTCGGCGTGGATTTCGAAGGCGGCCTGATGATCGAGGAGCGCTTCCCCACGCCGCCCGATCTGAACCGGTTGCGCCAGGTGGTGGACGCGCAGGGGCTGGGCGAAGCGTCGCTCCAGCAATTCGGCGATCCGCGGACGCTCACCATCCGCCTGCCGATCCAGCAGGGCGCCGATGAAGGGGCAACCAACGCGGCCGTGAAGAAGGTGGAAACCGCGATTTCGCAGGCGTTTCCCGGCGCCACCTTCAATCGTTATTCAACGATCTCGGGCAAAGTTTCGGGCGAGCTGATCCGCAACGGCATCCTCGCCGTGGTGCTCGCCGTGCTTGGCATCGGCCTGTTCGCGATCGTGCGCTTCGAATGGCAGTTCGGCGTCTCCACGATCGCGGCAATCGTCCACGATCTGCTGATGACGCTGGGCTTCTTCGCGCTGACGCAGTTCGAATTCGACCTCAACATCGTCGCCGCAGTGCTGACGATCATCGGCTATTCGATCAACGACAAGATCGTCATCGACGACCGTATCCGCGAGAACATGCGCCGTTATCGCAAGATGGAGATGCGCGAGATCGTGAACCTGTCGGTGAACGAAACGCTGCCGCGCACGGTGATGACGTCGGTGACGATCCTGCTGGCGCTCGGTGCGCTGCTGTTCCTCGGCGGCCATGTTCTGCGCGGCTTCACGGCGGCAATGATCCTGGGCATTGTCGTGGGCACCTATTCGTCCATCTACGTCTCCTCCTCGCTGCTCATCACGCTGGGGCTGCGCGCCAATCCCACGCCGGAGAAGGTAACCCGCAGCGGCATCGAGAATGCCGAGCGGGTCGCCCCGCGCGGCGAGTGAAGCCATCGTGAAGGTCAACCGCGAACCGGATGCCGGCGGGCCGATCATTCGCGGCTTCACACGCGCCGGGTTCCGCCTGGACGAAACACGGGTGCTCGAAGCGGTGCTGATGACGGTGACGGAGGCTCAAGCCTGGTCGCCGCCCCCGTTTGATACCCTTGATGAGGCCGCGCTCGCGGCAATCCTGGAGCCCGCACCGGAATTCATCCTGATCGGTAGCGGGGAGCGGCTCTCGCACCCACCGCGCGCGCTGATCAATGCCCTGGACGCGCGCGGCATTGGCGTGGAAGTGATGGATAGCCGCGCCGCAGCCAAGGCGTGGGGCGTGCTGCGTGGCGAAGGGCGCCAGATCGCGGCAGCGATTTACCCGCTCACCGCCTGATCGCAGCGTTCGGAGACGGATGGGCGCGGGCTCCGCGCCGAGGCTGCGATCAATGAACCGGGCGACCGCTACTGCCGAGTGCTTCAATCAGGCGCTTGGGGTCAGCGTCGGACCCGACGCCGGCCAAGGCTGACCCGCTTGGCCCTCGTGACTCCCTTCGGCCGCTAGCAGCAGCCTTCCGCCGACCGTGCGTGGGCAGTCGTACTGCCGCCCCGCCGATTTCACCCCGCCCGCCGTTACCGGGCCACGGCGCTTCTTCGAAACCTGTGGCCGGCGCGGGGCCGGCCACGAGGCGTTGCGCTCGTTACCCCGCGACCGCCGGGCGGCGAGCAAAGATGCCGAAGCCGGCGATGATGGCATAACAGATCACTGGCAGCACAAGCGCGAACGCCAGGCTGCCCGAGGCGTCTGCCAATGAGCCGTAGAGCGGCGGAATGACGGCGCCGCCGACGATCGCCGTCGCGATCACGCCCGAACCCTCCGCTGCCCGCTTGCCGAGCCCTTCGGACGCGAGGCTGAAGATCGTGGGGAACATGATCGAATTGGCCAGGCCCACCGCGATGAGCGCCCAGCCGGCAGCGTTGCCGGTGACATTCGCCGAGAACAGGAGCAGCGCGATTGCGACCGAGCCTGCCGTCGCCAGCACCTTGCCGGGCGAGAGGAACCGCAGGATCGCCGAGCCGACAAAGCGGCCAATGAGCGCGCCTCCCCAGTAGAAGGGCACGTAATTGCCTGCCGTTTCGAGCGGCACGTTCCATACCGTCGGCTGCGCGAGATAGACGACGAGATTGGAGCCGATCGCCACTTCCGCGCCTACATAAAGGAAGATGCAGGCGGCGCCGAAGGCAAAGCGGGAGCGACGGAGCAGCGTCAGCGGGTGGAAGATCGATCCGCTCTGCTCCTGTTCTTCCTGAAGCCTGTTGCGGCGCGTCCACACGACGGCGGCGATCACCAGCAACGCCACGGCGAGCCCGAGATAGGTGTGCACGATCGTCCGCGATGCTTCGATACGATAAGCGTCAAGCGCCGGTCCGCTCAGCGTGGCGGCGCTGATCCCGGCGAGGCTGCCAAGAATGAGCGTAGAGCCGACGCGCGGAAAGATCGTGGTGCCGAGCGAATTGAACGCCTGCGCGAACGTCAGTCGGCTGTGCGCCGTGTGCGGCGGACCGAGGAGCGAGATCAGCGGGTTGGCGACCACCTGAACCACGGTGATACCTGCGCCAAGCACGAACAGCGCCAGCAGGAACATGCCGAAGGTCGCGGAGCTGGACGCCGGAATGAAGAGCAGGCAGCCGAGCGTCATCAAGACCAAGCCGAACGTTGCCGTGCGCATATAGCCGGCGCGACGCACGACCGCCGCCGCCGGCAATGAGAACAGCAGATACGCCAGGAAGAACGCCGAATTGACCAGGTTCGCCTGCGCATGGCTGAGCGTGAACAGCTCCTGCAGCTTCGGCATGACGATATCGTTCAGACTGGTGATGCCGCCGAAGATGAAGAACAGCGCAAATACGAACCAGCGCAGATCAGGTGCGTCGGCGTAGGAAGCGCCGCCGCCCTCCGGCCCATGAGCCGCGCTATCGGCGCCGGTCGCGCCTTGGGCAAATGCCATTGTGAAATCCCCTCCGAGAACGTGTAACCGTTTACCGCGAAAATGACGCAGGGCAATCCGGGGAGCGCCGTCCGGTTAATTGTGGCGTGGAAACCACCACATCACGGTGGCCGGAAACGGAGTCCAGGCACCGACGCGGATGCCGGCGAAGCGCAACGCGTCGCCGACCCAGCTGTTGCAGGTCCGCAGCGCGCTGTAGCGCCCCCGCGCCTGGTAAAAGGCATCGTAGCGATAATAGCCGTGCCGCCGCTCGCCACCGTCGACCAGGGTTGCCCTGACATAAGCGGCAAGCCGCCGGTATTCGGCCGGACGGACCACCAGCCGCCGCACCTCACCGTCCGGCGCAGGACGCGGCACATGATCGACGTGGAGCAAGGTCCGATCGCTGCCGATCGCGGCGGCGATCACGGTCGTTGGTCTCAGATCCGACCAGGTCGGCGTCTTCAGATAGAAGTCCCGGTCACCCCAGCCGAGCGACACGTGATCGTACGCCGCAAAGCGCGGATCTCGTAGGTCGTGCGCAGGAAAAATGGGCCGCCAGTCCACGCCAGCCGCCACTTTGGGCATCACGATGCCGGTGTGGACGCCATTGGACTCGACATAGAGGGTGATCCCCTGATCGGGCGGGGTCCAAGCGGCGTTGCTCGGCACCATGCCCCCGAGCACGCCCACGATCGGGTAACCAAGCAGCGTCGCCACCCCGAGAAGTACAGATACAAGCGCAAGGTGACGCATCCCGCGCCTCCTAGCACTTGCACGCGTGCCGGGAACCCGCTTGCAACAAGCTGCTTGAGCAGCCCGACCGGCAGAACATCACCGGTTCGCGCAACATTGCGGCGCTCGGCGGCGTTCGACAGGCATGATTTACCGGATCGCAGCACCGCCCGGCCTTTGCGCCTTTGACCTTCAGCGCCCGGTCGGCTGAGCGCGATATGCAGATCGACCGCCCTGCCATTGCCGAGTTCGCCCTGAAATCGCTGGTCGCGATCGCCTTGATCGCACTTGCGCTGCTCATCTGGCACCTGCGCGACGCAGCGTTGCTATTGTTTGCAGCCATCGTAGTCGCGGTGATCCTGCGCGGCTCGGCGGAGGGGCTTCAGCGTGTTCTGCCCATCGGTGACAATCTCGCCCTGGCCGTGGCCACCGGGCTGATCACGATCGTGGTGGCAGGCGTCTTCATCCTGTTCGGACAGCAGATGGCCATCCAGTTCAGCGATCTTGCAGAGGCCCTGCCCGGCGCCTGGTCGAACCTCGTTGACCAGATTGGCGCTGATCGGGTGGACGGAATGGTGGAGCGATTCGCGCCGCAAGGCTCCACCATCGCTGGCGTTGTGCAAAGCGCCTTGAGCATCGTTACCAGCGTCGCCACAGGCCTCGTCCTGGCCGTTCTGGGCGGGCTTTACCTTGCGGCGAACCCCGCCACCTACCGCGCCGGCGCCTTGCGGCTCCTGCCCGACGACGCCCGCGAACGGACCGCACGCGCACTGGACGCGACGGGTCAGTCGCTGCGGAGCTGGCTGTTGGGGCAGATGGTGTTGATGGCAGTGGTCGGCGTCGTTACCGCCGTTGGCCTGACGCTGATCGGTGTGCCTTCCGCGCTTGCGCTGGGCCTGATCGCCGGGTTGCTCGAGTTCGTGCCGCTGGTTGGCCCGATCGTCGCGGCGATTCCTGGGGTGCTGATCGCGATGACGATGGGTGTCGAGACGGCGGCGATCACCGCGGGCTTCTACCTGATCATCCAGCAAGCCGAAGGGAATGTGATGGAGCCGCTGATCATGCGCAAATCGGTCTCGATCCCCCCGGCGGTGACGCTGTTCTCAATCTTTCTCTTCGGCGGCCTGTTCGGACCGGTCGGTGTGCTGTTGGGCGGGCCACTGACGGTGGCGGCATTCGTGCTGGTGCGGGTGCTCTGGTTGAACGATGACATGCAGCGATCGTCCGCCTGACTCCTGCGCGTGTTCGGCGCAGTTCCTTCACAACAAAACGGCCGCACTCCGGGGAGCACGGCCGTTTCGTGAACCAGGACGTTTCGATCAGTTCGGGCGGCCGATGCCCGCAATCGTGCGGTTGATCAGCGCGCGATCAGCCTCTGCGCCGTGGCGCTCCGCGATCAGCGCCGCTGCGGCATTCGCGGCAGCTGTGGCAGCGGTAGCACGCACTTCGTTGAGAGCGGCGCGTTCGGCGGCCGCGATCTTGTCCTCGGCCATCTTGCCACGGCGGAAAACGAGCTCATCCGCGTCAGCCTTGGCCTTTGCGATGATCTCTTCGGCCTCGTGATTGGCCTGCGCCGCCATTTCGCCGGCCGACTTCTCCGCATCGGCGATCTTGCGCGCATATTCGTCGCGAAGCGCCTCGGCTTCAGCCCGCAGCGCCTTGGCTTCGTCGAGCTGGCGCCGGATGTCGGCGATCTGGCGATCCAGCCCGCCGACGATCAACGCCGGGACTTTCTTCCAGACCAGGATCGCGAGGAGCACGATCATCGCCAGCGACACCCAAACGGTGCCGTTCAAGCCCAGCAACGCCGGATCGACGTGATGGTCGGGGCCACCCTCAGCGATACTGGTGCTCAGCGCTTCGGTGCCCTCGGCGGTCATGCCCTCTGCTTCAGCAGCATGCGCGAGATTCTGCGCCACCTGGGCGGAGCCGCCAGCCGCGGCACTCAGGATGATGAACTCAGCCATGTGCCATCGCCGCCTTCACGGCGCCCCTTGCTTCGTCCGCCGACACCTGCACGCCCGAGACGCGTGCCACGATGTCCTGCGTGGCTTCCGCCGCAACCGCCTCGATCTCGTCGAGCGCGCGCTGGGTGGCTGCCTTGATATCTGCCTCAGCCGCCGCGATCCGTGCGGCCTGCTCCTCGCCCGCGGCGTTCAGCGTTGCTTCGCTCGCCTTGGCCGCACGCTGGCGTGCCTCGGCGACGAGCGCCTGAGCCTTTTCGCGGTTGGCCTGGTCGCGCACGCGCCAGTCCGCCTCAACCTTGTCGGCTTCGTCACGCGCCGCCGAAGCAGCGGCGAGATCCGCGGCAATCGAATGATCGCGCGCGTCGATCGTCTTCTGCACCTTGGGCAGCATGCCGCGGCCCACGACGAAGAACACGACGCCAAAGGTGACGACCAGCCAGAACAGCTGCGACGCCCAGGTTGCGGCAAGTTGGGAGATCTGAGGCATCTTAAACCCTTAACCTCCCGTCCGTTCGCGCCTGCGCCACCCGATCAACGCTCAATGTCGAGCGGGATGGGATGGGGCCGCGCGAACGGCGGAGGATCCGTATCGTGTTAGGCGACGAAAACGAGGATCATCGCCACGACGAACGAGAGCAGACCGAGAAGCTCGGCACCGGCGAAACCGATGAAGAGACGGCCCTGCTGCGCATCAGCGGCACCCGGATTGCGCAGCGCGCCCTCAAGGAACTTGCCGAACACGTTGCCCACGCCGAGCGAGGCGAGGCCCGCGCCAATCGCGGCCAGACCGGCGCCGAGCAGCTTTGCGGCTTCTGCGTCCATTTCAGTAACTCCCTATCAAAATCAGATGGTTGGATTGAACAATACGAGACTTAGTGCAGATTGACCGCGTCGTTCAGATACAGCGAGGTCAACAGCGCGAAGACATAAGCCTGGATACCGGCGACCAGCAGCTCAAGCGCCGAAATGCCGACCATCAGGCCGAAGGAGGGAATACCGACCAGCAGGCCGATCCCGGCGCTAGCGTTACCGGCGTTGATCACGAAGCCCGCCAGCACCTTCAGCAGGACGTGGCCGGCCGTCATGGCCACGAAGAGTCGCAGGCCGAGGCTGAACGGGCGCACCATGAACGAGACGAACTCGATCAGCGGAATGACCGGCAGCAGCCACCAGGGCGTGCCATGCGGCACGAACAGGCTGAAGAAGTGTAGGCCATGGCGCCAGAAGCCAACCACCAGAACGATCGCGAAGCTCAAGATCGCGAGAATGCCGGTGATCGTGAAGTGGCTGGTGAAAGTGAACGGATGCACGCCGAGGACGCCGAGCGGCATCAGGCCGAGGACGTTGGCGAACAGGATGAACATGAACAGCGAGAAGACGTAGGGAACGTAGCGCTTCCCCTCCGGCCCGATGTTCGACGCAAGCATGTTGTCGATGAAGCGCACCACGCTTTCGACCATCACCTGGCCACGCGTCGGGATCAGCTTGCCCTTGGTGCCGAGCGCCATGAAGGCGATCAGCCCCACTGCCGCCACCGCCATCCACATCGCCGAATTGGTGAAGGCGATGTTGTAGCCGGCAATCTGCCAGTCCTGGGTGCCGAACAACGGCTCAACCAGGAACTGGTGCATCGGATCGATCTTGCCGCCGCCTTCCGCCACGCCTGTTTCCCTTAACGAAAGCGCCCGATCTTACTTCGGGCGCTGACTAGAAATCCGAATGATGTTTCTGAACGCGACGATCGTCCCGAGGGCGAGCATCACGAGCAGACCCCAGGGCTGCGTACCCGCGAATCGGTCGATCACCCAACCGATCAGCGCGCCGCCGACCATTCCCCCGATCAGTTCGGCCAAAACGCGGTTTCCGAGGCGATAACCGCCATCAGATTCCGCCTTGCCCGCCCCTGCCCGGTGCGCCTCGTCCGCCTGCGCCGCCTTTAACCGCTCTTCGAGCGAGGTAAGGCGTGCATCGGTGCCGAGGGTGTCTGGTCCGGGCTCGTTTTCTGCCATCCACGCGTCCCCCAAGTGTCTTTGGGCAGGCGCATGGAAGCCAAGTGGCGAGCCCGCCAAGGCGCCGTCCGGTTAGCCGGGGGGTTGGGGGGTGTCAACACTTGCGCAACCTTCCGTCACACTGGCGAAAGGACTGGAAGGTCAGCGTTTCGGCCGCGGGACTGGGGCCTGCAACCGCGTTGATGTCACGAGCCATCCGCGAGTGAATAGTGCTGGGGCAAACGCTCGTGACGCCTGTGGCCAAGTGCAACGACGCGTCAGGCGGCGCTTGCGCGACGCCGCGAGCCGACGCGTCGCCTGACGATCAGACGCAGCGCGGGTCGCGCGTCGGCGCACCAGCGCCGCGAGTCGCCCATTCGCCCGACGGGGTGCGATACTTCTCTCCCGGCGCGGTCTGCTGAATGAGGTTGCAGCCGCTGGTGAATGCCAGCTGCTCCACCGTCGCGCCGGAGGCCTGCGCCTTTTGCGTGTAGGCAGCCTTGCGCTGAATGTTGATCGCGTTGACCAACGCGCGCAGCTCTGCGCCGCCAGCGCCGACCACGCCCAGATAGCCGTCGGGCTGCTCGCCCACCTGGCCCGCCGAACGCGCGGCGGCATAGGCCGGATCACGCTGCGCCCAGACTGCGGCGGACATACCGGTCAAGGCGAGCGCCCCAACCGCCATCAGCATCGCCTTCTTCGTCATCATTAGAAAATTCCCGGATTCTGCTTGATCAGCGACTTCGCCTCATTGTCGAGGCGATACACCACTTCCTGCGTCACGCTGATGTTGAGATTGATCACGATCGGCTTGTCCGGCGCGGAAACGTTCACGCACGCACCGCTTGCCAGACCCAGACCGATCACCACCGCCCTCTTCACCATCGCAGAAATCGTGCGCCCCTGATGCTTCGTCAATGTTTCGCTCATGGCATATTCTCGCTTGCGGGGGGCTGAATGGTCGGTGGCGCCGCGCGCTTGTTCTGCTCCTCCAGCAGCGCCGGCAGATTGCGCTCGACCAGCCGTTTGGGATCGTAAAAGGACGCGGCCGTGTCGATCAGGCTGCGGAACGGCGCCTGGATGCGGATGTTGAACACGAACGGCAGCCTTTGCAGGCGACGGACCAGGAAATTGGACTTGGCGCCCTCCCCCTGGCTCACGCCGGCGAAGCGCACCTCCGTGACCATGTCGCCGGCCAGCGGGCCGTTCATCACCAGCTCAAGATTGCGATAACGCAGCGACCGCAGCGCCTGGAATGCGATGTTGCCCCAGGTGCCCAGATCCTCTTTCGTCAGCTCTCCCAGATAGGCCAGCGTCCCCCCGCCCTCGCGCACAACGAGCCGGCCATTCTCGATCCGGCCGCCGGACTGATCGAAGATCATCGGCAGCTCGCCATCGAACACGCCGGTCGCATCCAGATTCTTGAAGTCGAACTGCTGAAGGAACTGGCGGACCTCCACCCCGTCGGCGCGGAAGGTGAGATGACGCTCCTGCGGGGAGGAGAAGTCGAGGAGCGTGGGCTGTAGCGTCAGGGTGCCGCCACCAAAGGGCCAGCGGCCACCCTTCACCGCGATGCGCAGATCGCGCAGCAGCTGATATTCTATCCTGCCATCCGTTACCGGCACGCCGGGGTTGATCTCGGCGACGGTGGCGATCTGGCCCGGCGCCGATTCGAGCGCCAGCAGGTCGGCGAAATGTACCTCGCCCTTGATGCCGCGGACCGGGCCGAAGGCCGCGGCGAGATCGGTGTTGTCGGTACCGAATGTCCCGCGCGACGTGACGCCATCAGGCGTCCAGGCGATGTCGCCGCGACCCCGCACCGTCCCGCGAACGTCCGCGATGACACCATAGGTCAGCCGGGTCAGCTCCTCCGGCTGAAACCCGTCGCCGAAAGTGATGCCGGGAACAGCGAGATGCGCCGCGCCTGCCCCCGTGGCGAGCGCGTGGCGAATCGTCACCTCCGCCACCCTCACGCCCTTGGCGGGTTCGAACAGCGTGCCTTTGGCATTGATCACATTGCCGGCGAGTTGCAGCGACACATCACGCCCGCTCAGCGGCGTGAAGCGGGGGCTTGCGGCGGCATCGGCTACGGTCAGCCCGCCCGACAGCGTGAGGATGTTGTCGACAAAGCGCCAGCCGCCCTGCGCACCCGACAGCAGCAATGGCACATTGCCGACCTGCCCGGCGCCTTCCGCGAACGTGCCTGCGATCGCCGCCCCACCCACCATGCGGCCTTGAAGGCGGCCGAAATCCAGCCGCGTCACGCTGCCCGGCCGGCCAAGCCGCGCCGACACCCCGGCCAGGGCAAAGTCTGCCTCGGCATGCCGCCATCGCGCATCCGCCAGCGCGAGGGTGAGCGGCGACCCGCCGAGCGCCCCGGCGAGGCGGGCGCCCTCAATCTGCACCCCGCCATCCAGCCGCCCGCCGGCCACCCGCACCAGCCCGCCGCCCAGCGGGCAGAGCGTCAGCTGTGCGGGGCGGAGGCGAAGCCCCGAAATGCTCAGCGCACGAAAGCTCGCCGGCACGCAGGACGGGTCGACCATGATCCCGGCATGGTTCGCGCGTACGTCCAGCGGGATGCGGAGCGCCTCCACGCTGCCGCTGCCCCCCAGTGGGCCGGTGATCGTCGCCACGGTGGTGAGGCGCCAATCGCCTGCGGGCGCGAAGGCGAAACGCGCGGGCGTGATCTCCAGGCTGGCGGTGCCGGCGGCGTAGCGCGCGAGGCTGACGGTTCCGCTCACGGGACCGCCGACACGCGATTGCACCAGCTCGACGCGCCCGGTCGGCAGCCCGCCACCGCCAAAACGCAGCGCCCCTTCAGCGCGCAGGCCAGCCTTCTCGCCGAGCACCAGTCCCGCGCCATCGCCGAAGCTGACCGATGCGCCCGATGCGGCATGGAGCGTCATCTGCCGCATGGTCAGAAGCGGGCGTCCAGCGGCAGTGCCGATCGCCATTTCACCGGCGAGGTCGAACCTTTCCGCAGCCGTTGCTGCAGCGCGCGTGGCCGCGGCGGCGAGCGGCGCCAGCGGTGTCCCTGCTACGCCGTCAGCCGCCCGCACCAGCCGCGCGCGCGATGGGGGCGCCAGCGCCAGGTCACGCCCCTCGACCCGCCCGGCCGCGAGCGCGCGCCCCGCCGCAACACGCCACGTTCCGGCAAAAAGGACCGCGCCGCCGCGGATCGGCGCCGCGTTCAGCGCCTCGCCGCGCACCTGCGCGTCGCCCTCCGTACGCGCGGGCGTTCCCGTGAAGCTCACTTGCCCCGCGAGGCTGCGAAGCTGAACCGCCCCGCCCGTGATCGCGCCGGTCCGCAGCGCGGCAGAGCCCTCCCACCGTTCGAGCGCCGCGCCGAGTGCCACATCGACCCGAGCCTCCGGTGCGGCGACGGCGACACCAGAGCAACTTAGTGCCCGCACGCGCACCGGGCCGGTGATCTTCGGCGCAGCATCGCGCACGGCGATGTTCAGCAGCGCAGTGGGCCGGCGAAGCGCGCAACCGCCGACGCTCATATTTTCGGTGACCGCCGCCAGAGTTCCACGGAAGCCATCGTCGAGGCGGCCCCTGCCGCTCAGCCGCAGCCCAATCACGCCCATGGCTGTGCTGAGCCGCATGCGCGCGTCCGCCACGGAAAGATCGATTGGTGGCAAGGCAAAGGGCTTGCCCGAGGGCGCCGGCATCAAGCGATCGAGCGCGCCTAGCGAAAGCCGCCCATCGGTGAGGGAGCCGCGTAGCCGAACGCGGCCGGCACGCACCGCAGTCAACGTTGGCTTTCCGCCGACCATCGCAAGGCGGGTCTCGACCCAGTCCGCCACCAGATCCGGATCGCGAGGATCTCCGATGACCACATCGGTCAGCCGCTGCCACCGGAGGCCAAGATCCTCGATGCGATAGCGCGCCTCTACGCCGCTCGCGGCGAAGCTGCGGTCGATGAAGCGCGTCGCAATCGGAACGCGGGTGAACCAGAGCGCGGCCAGCAGCGCGGCGACGCCCAGGAGCACCGCCAGCAAGATCCGCGCTCGATTAGCCCGACGCGGTCGCCTCTCCTCCTCTACGACCGCCACCTCAACCCTTCCGAACCGCGGAACGGCGATCCTCCTAAGGGCTGGCAGCGCCAGTTGAAAGCCGCGGCGCACGCCGAACCCCGCCCGTTCGACCCGCCGATCGCCAGGTCAGACGATTGCACTATGCCCGCCTGCGGCTTAGCCACGTGTTCGATGGCCGACAGCGATCCCGCCGCTACCGACAACCACGGCCATCGCGCGCGGCTGCGCAGCCGGCTGCTTTCGGGCGGCGGCGAGGCGCTCCTGGATCATGAGCTGATCGAATATCTGCTCGCGCTGGCGATCCCGCGGCGCGACACGAAGCCGCTCGCCAAGGCGCTGCTGCGCGAGTTCGGCGGCATTGGCGGGCTGCTGACTGCGGACGCCGAGGCGCTGATGCGCGTTCCGGGCATGGGCGAGACCAGCGCCGCGGCGATCAAGATCGCGCAGGCGGCGGCGGTCCGGCTGGTGCAGGCGGAGGTGGCGGCCCGGCCGGTGCTGGGCAACTGGCAGGCGCTGCTCGATTATCTCCACGCCGACATGGCCCATCACGTCATCGAACGGGTCCGGGTGCTTCATCTCAACAGCCGCAACATGCTGATCCGTGACGAAGTGATGAGCGAAGGCTCGATCGACCAGGCGCAAGTTCATGTGCGGGAAGTGATCCGGCGCGCGATCGACCTGGGATCGGCGGCGATCATTCTGGTGCACAACCACCCGTCGGGCGACCCTTCTCCCAGCCGCGCCGACATCGATATCACGCGCGCGATCATCGATGCCGGCAAAGGCATGGGAATCGCGGTTCACGATCATCTGATTATCGGCACCAGCGGCCATGTGAGCCTGCGCGCCAAGGGGCTGATGTAAGCACGGTTGGCCGGTTTCATCATGCTGGGCCTGTTCCGGCACCTACGGGTGCGCGGACCGCTGGACCCCGGCACAAGGCCGGGGTGACAGACGGGATCAGCGTTGCGCGTTCTCTTCTGCCTTTTCCTCGGCGGCGGTCTTTGGCTCCGACATCTGCGGCGGCTCCGAGGTGATCATCGAGCCCTCGAGCGCGATGTCGAGCTTCGCATCCTCATCAAGCGGACTGCCGTCGGCGTCGGTTGTCGCGAGCGGATCGGTCTGTGCGGGATTCAGCGGGGAATTCGACATGCTTGTCTCCTTTGACCACCTCAACGGTGGAGCGCCCGTGCCCGTTCCGCCGCTCACCCCCATTCCGCTGCTCACTTTGCGTGGTAGAAGTCGTACACCTGCTGCGCCACGCCGGCGCTGACGCCCGGTGCCTTCTGCAAGTCCGCAAGGCTGGCGTTGCGCACGGCTCGCGCGGTGCCGAAGTGCATCAGCAACGCCTTTTTTCGCGCCGGGCCGATGCCGGGCACTTCGTCCAGCGGGCTCGTCCCCATCGCCTTTGCGCGCTTGTCGCGATGCGCGCCGATGACGAACCGGTGCACCTCGTCGCGCAGCCGCTGAAGGTAGAACAGCACCGGCGAGTTGACCGGCAACGTCAGCTCGCGCCCGTCCATCAGGTGAAACACCTCGCGCCCCTCCCGCCCGTGGTGCGGCCCCTTGGCAACGCCGACCAGACACACGTCCTCGATGCCGAGATCCTCCAGCACCGCCTTTGCCGCATTCAGCTGCCCCCGCCCGCCGTCGAGCAGGACGAGATCGGGCCAGGTGTCGCCATCACGATCGGGATCCTCCTCGATCGCGCGGGCGAAGCGCCGGGTCAGCACTTCGCGCATCATCGCGAAATCGTCGTCGGTTGCCGCCTGCTTGATGTTGAACTTGCGATACTGGCCCTTGCGGAAGCCCTCCGGCCCCGCGACGACCATCGCGCCGACCGCGTTGGTGCCCTGGATGTGGCTGTTGTCATACACCTCGATGCGCTGCGGCGGCTCGGCCAAGCCAAACAGGTCCGCCACCTCGCGGTTGAGCTTCGCCTGTGTGGTGCTTTCCGCGAGCCGGCGCTCCAGCGCTTCGGTGGCGTTGCGGCAGGCCTGTTCCATCAGCCGCTTGCGCGTGCCCCGCTGGGGCACTTCGATCGTCACCTTCCGCCCGGCCTGCGTCGTCAGCGCTTCGGTCAGCACCTCCACGTCGGGCAGCGCGCGATCGACCAGAACGGTGCGCGCGGGCGGCACTTCCTCGTAGAATTGCATAAGGAACAGCGTCATCACCTCCGCCTCGCTCACCTCGGCGGTGTGCGCGGGGAAGAAGCTGCGGTGGCCCCAATTCTGCCCGCCGCGGATGAAGAAGGCCTGGATGCCGATCACGCCTTCATGACTGGCGAGCGCGAAGATATCGGCATCACCCACCCCTTCCGCGTTGATGAACTGCGTGCCCTGGATGAAGGTGAGCGCCCGCAGCCGATCACGGATCACCGCCGCCTGCTCGAAGTCCATGTTCTCGCTCGCCGCCTGCATCTGCGCGCCGAGCTTTGCCTGAACATCGGTCGTCTTGCCGGCCAGGAACTTCTTCGAATCGGCAATCAGCTCGTCGTAGCCCGCCTTGTCGATGCGGCCGACGCACGGCGCCGAGCAGCGCTTGATCTGATACAGCAAGCACGGCCGATCGCGCGTCTTGAAGAAGCCGTCCGTGCAGCTCCTGAGCAGGAACAATTTCTGCAGCGCGTTCAGCGTGTTGTTGACGCTGCCGGCGCTGGCGAACGGGCCGTAATAGTCGCCCTTCGCACGCCGCGCTCCGCGATGCTTTTGAATACGCGGAAAGTCATGATCGGCGCGCAGGAGGATGAAGGGAAAGCTCTTATCGTCGCGCAGCAGCACGTTGTAGGGCGGGCGATACCGCTTGATCAGCTGCGCTTCGAGCAGCAGCGCCTCAGCCTCGTTGTTGGTCGTAACGATCGTCATCGTCCGGGTCTGCGACACCATGCGCTGGAGCCGCTTCGACAGGTTGTTGATCTGCGTATAGTTGCTGACGCGGTTCTTCAGCGCGCGTGCCTTGCCGACGTACAGGACGTCGCCCTTGGCATCGTGCATTCGATAGACGCCGGGCTTCAGCGGAAGCGTGCGCACGACATTGCGGATCGCCGCCACGCCAGCCTCCAGATCGGGTTGGTCGCTGCCGCGGATCGCGAATGTCGCCTTTTCTTCGTTGAACCGGTCTGGCGGGCCGTAGGAACCTTGCATCGTAGGGGCGATCTAGGGCCTGCGTCTCGTGATTTGAATGGCTTCCTGTCCGATGAGGGTGGGAACGGTCGGGCTCTTGCGCGTGTTGAGCGGGCATGACCAAGAAACGCGACAGCAACGGCCGCTCAAAGGCCGATCACACCCAGCGCAACGTGGCGATCGGCGCAGCAACCGCGATCGGCGCGATCGCAACCGGGCTCGCCAGTGCGCTGCACTTCGGCCTGTTTGACCGGTTCTTCGCGCCCAAGGACGGCCATCGAGTGCCCGATCTGGAGGGTGACAAGCACCCCGGCCCGAATGACCGCGCGGTCGATCACTTCCGCCCCGACCCCACCGCGCCAGTGCCGGCGTCCGAGCGCGAAGCGCTGCGGCCGGCGACCGGGCCAGCGCCGGGCTTTGCCGCGAACCGCGGCGACATGCGCAGCGAGCCCTCGGCCTGACGCGCACCCACGGCCGATCGGGCTAAACCCGGCCAGCCGCCGTCCGGGCCGTTCTTGCGGGACCAACGAGGCGAGTGAGGCCGGGGAGTTTGGCACCGCGTGCCGGCTCGGTCCGGCATCCACTGCCCCGCGAAGTCGCCCCGGTACGGGCGCGCGGAAGTTTGGATGCCGGGACTAGCCCGGCATGACCGAGGATTATCTGGCCGGTGTCTTCGCGCCGCCTGCGCGATCGAACGCCTTTTCGCCGCCAATCCAGGTCTGCTCCACCCGAATGGTGCGGAGTGCCATGGGATCGGCCGTGAGCGGGTCGCGATCAACGATGATGAAGTCCGCCTTCTGACCCGGTGCCAGATTGCCGAACTTCTGCTCGGCAAAGCCGGCATAGGCCGCGCCGCCGGTGAATGCCCACCACGCCTGCTCCCGCGTGACCGCCTCTTCCGGACGCCAGCCGCCCGGCGGCTGGCCCTGCGCATCCTGCCGGGTGAAGGCCGCCGCCCAGCCATCCCACGGGTCCGGCTTTTCCACCGGGAAGTCCGATCCGAGCGCCAGCTTGCCGCCATTCGCCAGCACGGATTTCCAGGCATAGGCACCCGCCAGGCGCGCCGGCCCGAGCCGCGCCTCCGCCATGGTGCGGTCCCCGGTCTGATGCGTCGGCTGCATCGAGGCGATCGTGCCGAACTTGCCGAAGCTCTTGAGATCGGCGGGGTCGATCACCTGCGCATGTTCGATCCGCCAGCGGCGATCGCCCGTGTAGGTTTCGCTCAGCACCTGGATGGCGTCCAGCACCTGCGCGTTGGCCTTGTCGCCGATGGCGTGAACCGCGAGCTGGAAATCGTCCATCGCCGCGCGGCTCATCTGGTTCTGCAGCTGGGTGTCGTTGAGGAAGCTGAGGCCCCGTTCGCCCGGCGCGTCGGCGTAGGGCGCCTTCAGCACTGCGCCGCGCGAGCCAAGCGCACCGTCGAGGTAAATCTTCACCCCGCCCATGCGCAGCCGATCGTTGTAGAGCCACGGGGTCGGGCCCTTGCCGCCGATCTGGCTGGCGGTCTCCACGCCGGCGGCATAGCTCATGATGCGGACGCGCAAGGCGCCAAGATCGGCCATGCGGCGATAGCTCAGCCAGTCGTCAACCGTCGTGCCCATATCGGCGACCGCAGTGATGCCGTTCGCAAGCAGCTTCTGCTGCGCCTCAAGGAAGGCCGCGTCGCGCTCCTTGGCCAAGGGCTTCGGCACGGCACGTTCGACCAGCTGCATGGCGGCATCCACGAACACCCCCGCTGGCGCTGCGCCGGCCTTTTCGATCCGCCCGCCGGGCGGCGAGGCGGTTGCCGTCGTCACGCCGGCTTCGCGCATGGCCTTGCTGTTCGCCCAGCCAGCGTGGCCGTCTGCCCGCTCCAGCCACACCGAGTGACCGGGCGCGACGTCGTCCAGATCAGCCGCGGTCGGGAAGCGGCCCAGCCCCCAGGCTTCCTGGTTCCAGCCGCGCCCCGTGGTCCATTTGCGATCCGGGTTCGCGCGGATATAGGCCGCGACCATCGCCTTGGCTTCGTTCAGCGAGCGTGCGCCGGACAGGTCAAGCGACAACGCGCCGAAGCCTAGCCCCATGACATGGCCGTGGGCATCAATGAAGCCGGGCAGCAAGGTCTTTCCGCCCATGTCGATCCGCCAGTCGTACAGCGGCTTGCCGGCGTTTTTCTTCAGTTCGCGGCGGCTGAGCTTGGGCGGCTCCTCGCCCGGGGGAACGAGCCGGGTGACCTTGCCCCCGGCATCGATCAGCACCGCCTTGAAGCGGATCACCCGGCCGTCGGCAGTCGGGGCCAAGCCATTGACATTGTCGACAATTCCGTCGGCCAGCGCCGGAGACGAGAGGAGCGCGGTGGCGAGGAGGAAAGCGCGCTTCATCGCGGGAGCCTCCGCACGAGCGCGCTCGTATCCTGGCGGCCACCATCCATTTTCTGCACCTCAGCGTAGAATTGATCCACCAGCGCCGCCACCGGCAGCACCGATCCGTTACGCTTTGCCTCATCAAGCGCGAGACCAAGATCCTTGCGCATCCAGTTGATTGCAAATCCGAAATCGAACTCGTCACGTGCCATCGTCGGCCAGCGGTTCACCATTTGCCAGCTTTGCGCCGCGCCGCCCGAGATCGCTTCGAACACCTTGTCGAGATCGAGCGCGCTCGCCTGTGCGAAGCGGAGTGCCTCCGACAATCCCTGGAGCACGCCGGCGATGCAGATCTGGTTGACCATCTTGGTCTGCTGCCCCGCGCCGGCCGCACCGACATGAACAATGCGGGCGGCATATGCCTCCATCACGGCCTGTGCCTGGAGAAAAGCGGCCTCGCTGCCACCACACATGGCCGCCAGCTGGCCTTTCTCGGCACCTGCCTGGCCACCAGACACCGGCGCGTCGACGCACAGCTCGCGGGCCGCCGCAAGATGGCGGGCGATGTCCGCGGATACCGTTGTGTGATCGATGAACACCGCATCCTCGCGCATCACCGCAAAGGCGCCGTCGTCGCCGAGCGTGACGGCGGCGAGGTCCGCGTCATTGCCGACGCAGGTTACCACCGCATCGGCGCCGCGCGCAGCGTCGGCCGGCGTGTCCGCGACGGGAAGGCCGGTCGCCTCCGCCTTGGCCCGGGTGCGGTTGTACACGGTGACATGGTGGCCGGCGCGCGCGAGGTGGCCGGCCATGGGAGCACCCATCACGCCGGTGCCGATGAAAGCGATCTTCATGACAACGGCGGATAGGGGCAGTTTGCACGCGGCGCCAGATGGTCCTAGAGCGCCCCATCGACCTGGATCATGGATCCGTTCGGGCTGAGCCTGTCGAAGCCTGCCCTTCTTCGCCCAAGCAAAGACGGCCGTCGACAGGCTCCGTGCGAACGGCTTGGGACCTTTGCATATGGCGACTGCGGCACAAACGAAGACCGACGCTCTTCCCGTCAACATCACGGATATCCGTGCCGCCCACGCCCGGATCCGCGATTCGATCGTTCGCACGCCCACGTTGGTGAGCAAGACGCTGTCCGCTCTGACCGGCGCGACGATTTATCTCAAATTCGAGAATTTGCAGTTCACCGCCGCCTACAAGGAGCGGGGTGCGCTCAACACGCTGCTGCTGCTGGACGCGGAAGCGAAGTCGCGCGGCGTGATCGCCGCGTCCGCCGGCAACCACGCGCAGGGGCTCGCCTATCACGCCAATCGCCTGGGCGTGCCGGCCACGATCGTGATGCCGACTAACACGCCAACGGTGAAGGTGGTGCAGACGGAGGGACACGGCGCGACGGTGGTGCTGCACGGCAGCACGTTCGATGAAGCATACGCCCATGCCCGCGTGCTGGAGGCGGAGCGCGGCTATACCTTTGTTCACCCGTTCGACGATGCGCGCGTCATTGCCGGCCAGGGCACCGTCGCGATCGAAATGCTGGCCGAGGTGCCCGAGCTCGACGCGCTGGTGGTGCCGATCGGCGGCGGGGGCCTGATCTCCGGCATGGCCACGGTGGCACGCGTGGCGGATCACCCGATCGAAGTGATCGGGGTGCAGGCCGAGCTGTTCCCCTCCATGTACAACAAGCTTCGCCAGACCGACCTGCCGTGCGCGGGAGACACGCTGGCCGAGGGCATTGCGGTGAAGCAGCCGGGCGGGCTTACTGCGCAGATGGTCGAAGCGCTGGTGGACGACATCCTGCTCGTCACCGAGCGGAGCCTGGAAGAATCGGTCAGCCTGCTGCTGCAGATCGAGAAAACGGTGGTGGAAGGTGCCGGCGCCGCTGGTCTTGCCGCGGTGCTCGCCAACAAGGAGCGTTTTGCGGGCAAGACGGTGGGCATCGTGCTGTGCGGTGGCAATATCGACACGCGCCTGCTCGCCAACGTGCTGCTGCGCGACCTTGCCCGCTCCGGTCGGCTCGCCCGGCTGCGCATCCGCCTGCAGGACCAGCCCGGCGCGCTTTATAATGTGGCGCGCATCTTCGATCAGGAGCGAGTCAACATCCTGGAGCTCGCACACCAGCGCATCTTCACCAACCTGCCGGCAAAGGGCCTGAGCCTCGACGTCGAGTGCGAGACGCGCGATCGGGCGCATCTCGATCGCTTGCTCGCGGCGCTGGACACGGCGGGATACAAGGTGAGCCTGATCGAGCTCGCGTGACCGATCGGCCGGACTGACCCAATTCGGGTCAGTCGGCCCGAATGGCAATTTGTGGCGATCCTTCTGCCGCGGAAATCCGCCGATGATCGAACCGCGGCGGCTTTCCAGCGGTGGGCGCAGGCTCCATATCGGTGCCAGGGCGCGATCAACCGATGCGCCGGTCTGGGGATGTGCCGGCGGTGACTGCGCCTTTTCGTTTTCCGCGTTTTTTCGTGACCAGCCCCGCGCCGTGCCCCTATCTGCCGGGGCGGCAGGAGCGAAAGGTCTTCACGGAGCTTTCCGGGCCGCACGCCAATGAGCTGAACGATGCGCTGGGCCGGATCGGTTTTCGCCGCAGTCAGTCGGTAGCGTATCGCCCGTCCTGCGTCGGCTGCACGGCCTGCGTCTCCGTGCGCGTGGTCACCAATGATTTCGAGGCGAACGCAACACAGCGCAAGCTGGTGCGCCGTAACGATGATCTGGAAATCACCGCCTGTCGCCCGTGGGCGACCGACGAGCAATTCCAGCTGCTACGCCGCTATCTGTCGCAGCGCCATCCGAGCGGCGGCATGGCGGGCATGGACGAGCAGGATTATGCCGACATGGTCGAGCATTCGCCCGTCAACTCGGTGATCGTCGAATATCGCGAGCCAACCGTCGATGGGCGCCCCGGTCGATTAGTTGGTGCGTGTCTGACCGATCGTCAGGCCGATGGGCTGTCGATGGTCTACAGCTTCTTTGATGTGTCGCCGGAGGCGCGGCCGGGGCTGGGCAACCTCATCATCCTTGATCACATCCTTCGCGCCCGCGCAGCGGGCCTGCCGTACGTCTATCTCGGCTATTGGGTGAAGGGCGCGGCGCGCATGGCGTACAAGACGCGTTATCGCCCGCTGGAGAAGCTAGGCCCGCAAGGATGGACGCTGATGGACGACGCGGAACTGGCGCCGCCGGCCACGGCACACGAACTCGCCTGATCCCGGCGCTCAGTCGTCACTCTGGACGGTGACATTCACCTCCAGCCGCTCGGCGCCGTCGCCAAGGCGCGAGCCCGCCACCGGGGCAGCGCCGGCCGCATCGAGAGCGATCGCCACCCGGACGTGATGCTCCTCCGGGGATAGCCCCAGCCAGGGATCAAAGGCGATCCAGCCGCAATCCTCGACATAGGCCTCCGCCCAGCCATGCGGCGTGGGCCGGTTATCGCCGGCGAGATCGCAATAGCCGGACACATAGCGCGCGGGCGCGCCCATCGCCCGGGCCGCGGCGACAAACACCTGCGCCATGTCACGCGGCGTGAGCGCATCGAGCGCAAATGCCTCGGCGGCTGTCCGCCCCTTGGCCGGGCGACCGGAATCATCGGCGAACCGCGCGCGCACGGCCCCGTTCAGCCGGTGCAGCGCCGCAATGTCCCTGCCACCGCTTTCCTGCTCCGCGAACTCCGCGATCGCCGCGTCTGCGACCGTCGTCGGCGTGGTGCGCAGGAAGAAGCGCGGTGGCAGCAATTCGGCGGCGCCGTGCAGAACGCCGCTGGAGGAGCTTGTAACCACCTCGCCAGATACCGTCAGTTCGATCCGCTCGATCGCGCCCTCGCAGTAGAGCATGGTGGTCGCGTTGCCGAACCCGTCGCGATGCTGGGTCATGCGCGAATCGCAATCCACGGTGATATGCCAATCGGCGACCGTCTGATCATGCGTGTCGCCCGGCGTCATGCGGAGCAGTTGCACGATCCGGCCCTGCGGCGCCGTGAACGCGTAAGTCGTGCGATGGTCGATGGTCAGCCGCATCAGTGGAACTTGAACTGGCGGGCGATGGCCGCGTGAAGTTGATCGTTTTCGGCGATCACGGCTTGAAGATGCTGGTGCAGGCCCGACAGGATCACATCGTTGCTCCGTGTTTTGAGGGCGCGCGCGTGGCGGCTGCGCGCCATGCGATCGGCCTCGCCATTCGTGCCGGTGCGCCGCGCCAAGTGAGTCAGCACGTCCGTGACCTCCTCGATCGCCCCGGCAACGCTGCGGGGCAACTCGCTTCGTGACAACAACAGATCGATAACATTGGCCGGGACCAGCCCGTCATTGTACAGCCAGCGATAGGCGGTGACGGCCGACACCGTCTGAAGGATCGTGGTCCACTGGTCGCGGTCCACCGTGCCGCCCACCTGCTCGCCCTCCGGCAACAGCAAGTGGTATTTCACGTCAAGCAACCGCGCCGTGTCGTCCACCCGCTCGGTGGCTTGGCCCAGGCGAATGAACAGGGTCGTCTGGTTGCGCAGCATGCGGTGAAGCGCGCCTTCGAAGCCGCGCGTTTCCCGCTTCACGGCATCGACCAGCGCCAGCGTGCGATCGGGATCGCCGGGGCTCACGCGCTTGTCGAACACCAGCCACGCGCTGTTGATCGCTGACCAGGATTCGCGGGTCAGCGCCGTGCGCACCGCCCGCGCATTCATCCGCGCCATGTCGAGGCTGCGAACGATCGAGCCGGGGTGCGACGTGTCGCTGGTGAGGAAACGGGACACGGCCTCGCGCGTCATGCTTGCGCCCGTTGCCTTGAACGCTGCGTCCGTATCCGTCACCCGCAGCGCGGACTGCCAGGCGGCCTCGCCGGCGGGACGCGCGGACAGGACGTCGAGGCGGATCGTGGCCTCAACGAGACGAGCGATGAAATCGGCGCGCTCGATGTAGCGGCCGAGCCAGTAAAGTGATGACGCGGTGCGGCTCAGCATGGGCGGACGCCGCCGAAAGAAGCGTCAGGCTGGGCCGTTCTGCTACAAACTCGCGCGGTGCGATGCATGAACGTAGGGGATGTCGTCACAGGCTCTGCTCCTGCGTCATCCCATTCTCACCCATTGTCTGTGTCTGCCTGTTGCCGCCATCGAGCAGCACGAAACTGTCCTTGGTCCCGCCGCCTTGCGATGAATTCACGACCAGCGATCCTTCCCGCAGCGCCACGCGGGTCAGCCCGCCGGGCACCACCTGCACGCCCTTGGCGCCGCTCAGCACAAAGGGGCGGAAATCGACGTGCCGTGGCGCAACGCCGGCCTCGACCAGGGTGGGGACGGTGGAAAGCGCCAGCGTCGGCTGGGCGATATAACGGTGCGGCTCGGCCTCCAGCACCGCGCGGAACGCCGCAATCTCGTCCTTTGATGCGGTGGGGCCGACCAGCATCCCGTAACCGCCCGACCCATCGACCAGCTTCACGACGAGCTGCTCCAGATTGTCGAGCGTGTAGCGCAGCGCCTCCGGCTCACGGCAGCGCCATGTCTCCACGTTTGGCAGCTTGGCGTCTTTGCCGGAATAGAAGCGCACGATCTCCGGCATGTAGCTGTAGATCGCCTTGTCATCGGCGATGCCATTGCCCGGTGCATTGATGATCGCGACGTTTCCGGCAGCGTAAGCTGCGATCAGCCCCGGCACGCCCAGCATCGAATCGGGACGGAAGACAAGCGGATCGAGGAAATCATCGTCGACGCGGCGATAAATGACATCGACCTTCACGCGGCCGGCGATGGTGCGCATGTAGACCACGTCGTCATCCACGACGAGATCGGCGGCCTCCACCAGCTCGACGCCCATCGAATCGGCAAGGAAGCTGTGTTCGTAATAGGCCGAATTGAAGTGCCCAGGGGTCAGCACCACGCAGGTCGGGTTCTGGCCGCAGCCGCGCGGGCTGACGGAGCGCATCGTCTCGAGCAGGCGATCGGGGTAGCTGTCCACCGCCGCCACGCGGAACTGGCCGAACAATTCGGGGCACAGCCGCACCATGGCCTCGCGGTTTTCCAGCATGTAGCTGACGCCCGACGGGGTGCGGGCGTTGTCTTCGAGCACGAAGAACTGATCCGGCCCGGTGCGCACCAGATCGATGCCGCAGATGTGCGCCCACACGCCATGCGGCGGCCGGATGCCGACCACTTCCGGCCGGAACTGGGGGTTCAGGAAGATCAGATCCTCGGGCAACACGCCCGCCTTCAGGATCTCCTGCGCGCCATAGATATCGTCCAGAAACGCGTTGATCGCGTCCACGCGCTGGACCAGCCCTTCGGAAAGGCGCGCCCATTCGTCGGCAAGGAAGACGCGCGGCACGATGTCGAACGGGATGATCCGCTCGCTTGCGTCATTGTCCCCGTAAACCGCAAAGGTGATGCCGAGCTGCCGGAACGTGCTTTCCGCCGCTTCCTGGCGGCGGCGCAGTTCGTCGGGCGGCGTTTCGGCGAGCCATTGGGCCAAGCTAGCGAGTTCCGGACGGCTTCCGCCGTCAGCGCCCATGATCTCGTCGAATGCCCGTGTCCCCATCAGCCGCTTAACGCTCCATTGATCATTTCCGATGCATGCTGCTGCAGATTGTTGCGCCGAACAAGCCGGCAGCGCGCCCAAGGTTGATTTCTGATCCTCCGGCGCGGGCAAATCGCCGCGCCTGCCGCCGCCTGGATCACCAGCAGCGACGGCGCGGCGTGGGCGGTTCAGTCGGCGTATTTCACCGAACAGCCATAGGGTCGCGATTCCGGCACCGACACCTTCTTGCCGGCCTTCACCTCGGCAAGCGCGGCGAGCAGATGGTTGCGCGCGCCAGCGATGTCGGCCTGATCGGCGGTCGGCTTGTCATCGATGCCGCCCTGGTAGACGAGCTTGCCCGCGGCATCGATCAGGTACAGGTGCGGCGTGGTCTTCGCGCCATAGCCCTTGCCCACGCGCCCTTGCGGATCAAGGAGATAGGCGGTCGGCTGCGCTTTCTTGTCAGCGACAAAGGCCTTGGCCTGCGCGCCCGTCAGATGGCCCTGCTTGCCCGGCGCGCCGGAGTTGATCGTCAGCCACACGGCGCCCATGGCGCGCGCCTTGGCCTGCGCGGCCTGCATGTTGCCGCTGTCATAATGCTTCTGCACATAGGGGCAGCCGGGGTTGTTCCACTCCAGCACCACCGGCTTGCCGCGGAACTGCGCCAGCGTCACGGCGCGGCCATCGGCATCCATCAACCGGAAGTTGCCGGCCTGCTGGCCAGTGACCTGATCGGCGACGGCAGGGCTTGCCGCCAAGGCGGCAACGGCGAACGGAACAAGCAGACGCATCCTGGCTCTCCTTAGTTGTTCATGCCCCCTCCGGCAGGGACGCGAGCATGCCGCTGGTCAGCAATTGCGGCAAGACCTTTGGGCGATCGGCACCCTTTGGATACCAGAGATACAGCGGCACCCCGGCTCGGTTGTGCGCCTCGATAAATCGGCCGAGCAATGGGTCGCCATCGGTCCAGTCGCCCACCAGCACCGCGACGTTGCGATCGGCGAATGCCTGCCGGGTAGCCTCGGTTTCGATCGCAGCCTTTTCGTTGACCTTGCACGTCAGGCACCAATCGGCGGTGAAATAGGCGAACACCGGCCGGCCCTCGGCACGCAGCGCGGCCAGCCGCTGCTCGCTGAACGGTTCTGTTCCCGCCAGCCCGATCGTTGCCGCGGCGGCGGGTGCTTGCGGGCGGACGAGCACGGCCGCTACCAGCGCCAGTGCAAGAGCCGGCGCCGCCGGCCACCACGCCCGCTCGCGCCCGGCATGCTGGCGACGCCCGGTCCACCACAGGCCGAACCCGGCCAGCAACGTGGCCGCAAGGCCGACCGTCATGCCATCCACCCCGGCCTGGCGCCCCAACACCCAGGCAAGCGCCAGCGCGGTCAGGAACATCGGCACGGACAGGATCCGGCGGAGCCTGTCCATCCACGCGCCCGGCCGGGGCAAGCGACGGCGCAGCGCGGGCACAAAGCCGATCGCGAGGAAGGGCAGCGCGATGCCCAGCCCGAGCCCGCCGAATACCAGCAACGCCGCGAGCGGCGGCAGCACCAGCGCCGCGCCAAGAGCCGCGCCCATGAACGGGCCGGTACAAGGGGTCGCCACAAAGGCAGCCAAGGCACCCGTGGCAAAGGCGCCACCAGCGCCGGAATAGCTGGCGAACCGCGGGGTCGGCAGTTCGAACAGCCCGGCGAGGTTGAGCGCGATGCCCATCACCAGCAACAGCAGCACCGCGATGACGCGCGGATCCTGAAGCTGGAACGCCCACCCGACCGTGGCGCCGCCCGCGCGCAGGGCTAGCAGCAATCCGCCCAGCGCCAAACACACCAGCACGACCCCAGCGGTATAGGCCAGCGCCTCGCGGCGGGCCGCGCCTTCCGTCTCGCCGGATCGTGCCAGCCCGAGCGCCTTCAGGCTGAGGATAGGAAACACGCACGGCATGACGTTCAGCAGGAGGCCGCCGAGCAACGCACCGGCGAACGCGAGCAACGCGCCGCCCCAGGCGAAGCCCTCTCCGCCGGGGGCCACCGCCGCGACTGCCCCGGGGGCCGCGGAGAGCAGGAACCCCTGCCCCTTTCCAACGGCAAGCACGCCTTCGATCTCGCCCGCCGCGGGGCTGGTCGGCGCCTTGGTGGTCAGGACGATCCGGTCGCCCTCCCGCGCAGCGGTTTGCGGCGCGGCATAATCAACGGCGCCGCCGGCGAGCGGATAGAAATAGATATCCCCTACATCAGCAGCGGCGGGGAATGGCACGGCCAACCGGAACTGGCCGTTCTCCGCCTGCCATGTCGCCCTCGAGCCGAGCGGCCGGGGCAGCTTCTGTCGCCATGCGTCGAAGCGCGCGCGCGTCGCGCCGTCCACCGCGCCGTCTCCGACGGTGAGTTCGGTCGAGAGCGTCTGTGTTTCGGGAACGCAGATTTCCGTGGTGCAGACGAGATAGTCGGTCTTCACGGTGATCGGCAGGCGCGTGCCCGGCGCAAGCCCCGCCGGAACCGTCACGTCCACGAGCTGCGCGAACGGCGCCTCATAGACATAGTTCATCAGCCCGCCGACGATCAGCCGCTCGGGCACGGGAAAGCGAAGCGCGCCAGCACGCATCCCGTCCGGCAGCGTCCATTTCAGCTGCGTCTCGACGCCCGCGTCACCCGGGTTTTGCCAATAACCGTGCCATTCCGGCTCCGGCCGCGAATCGAACGCCAGCGTCACGGTGCTTCCGGCCGCGGGACGGGTGATTTCCGCCACCAGATCGATCGCGACGTGGCGCGTCTGCGCCCCGGCACCGGGCACGCACAGCGCCACGATCATGAAAAGAAACGCTGTTAGCCATGCTTGCCTAGCCGCCATGGCGCCGACATACCGCGCCTGCCCCCGCTTTGCACCAAGGTCCGTCATGAAAGCTCAGCTCGCCGCCCTGCTCGCCTCTATCGCGCTCCCGCTTACCGCTGGTACCGCCGCCGCACAGGAGGCTGCGCTCGAGTCGGCGCAGCCGGCGCCGCCCGCGCAAGGCACCATGCCAAGCACGCCGCCCAAGCTGATCGTCGCCATTTCCGTCGACCAGTTCTCGGCCGACCTTTTCGCGCAATATCGCAACCGCTTCACCGACGGCTTTGCGCGGCTGCTGCAGGGGGCGGTGTTCCCGTCGGGCTATCAAAGCCACGCCAGCACGGAGACGTGCCCGGGCCACTCGACGATCCTGACCGGCATGCGGCCGGGGCGTACCGGCATCGTCGCCAACAACTGGATCAATCAGAAGGCGCCGCGCGCGGACAAGGAAGTCTATTGCGCCGAGGACGAGCGGGTCCCCGGCACGGATCACAGCAACTACACGCCGTCGGACCTGCACCTGAAAGTGCCGACGCTGGGCGAAATGATGAAGGCAGCCAATTCGGCAAGCCGCGTCGTTTCGGTCGCCGGCAAGGATCGCGCGGCGATCATGATGGGCGGGCACAAGATCGACGAGGTCTGGTTCTGGGGCGGCAAGGACTTCATTTCCTATGAGGGGCGGCCGGTGCCGCCGGCGGTGCAGCGCGGCCGCGAGGCGGTGGCGAAGCTGATCGCGCAGCCGCAGGAGCCGCTTGCGGTGCCGGGCTTCTGTCGCCCGTTGATGCGGCCGATCAAGGTGGGTGACCAGACGATCGGTGACGGCCGCTTCGCCCGCGCCGCTGGCGACACGCGGGCCTTTCGCGCGTCCCCGGCGCTTGACGGGGCGGTTTTCGCGATCGCGGCCGGCCTGATCCAGGACATGAAGCTAGGCCAGGGCAACGCGCCGGACATCATCTCCATCGGCGCCTCGGCCACCGATTATATCGGCCACGGCTTTGGCTCCGGCGGCGGCGAGATGTGCCTGCAGATGGCCGAGCTCGACAAGACGCTCGGCGGCTTCTTTGCGGTGCTCGACTCTTGGGGCCTGGACTATCAGGTGGTGCTGACTGCCGACCATGGCGGGCACGACATGACCGAGCGGCAGCAGCAGCGCGCCATGCCGGGCGAGAGCCGCGTAACCGCCGACCTTTCCGTGAAGGCGATCGGGGAAGCCGTCGGCAAGCAGCTGGGGATCGCCGGGCCTGTTCTCCTGGGCTCGGAGGGCGACATCTACATCGCCGATTCCGTGCCGGCCAAGCGCCGGCCGGCAGTAATCGCCGAAACGGTGAAGCGGCTGCGGGGGTTCCCGCAGGTCGCCGCCGTGCTGACGCGGGAAGAGATCGCGGCTGCTGCCGTGCCGGCCGCCCCGCCCGAGACGTGGACCCTGGTGGAGCGTGCGCGCGCCTCCTTCGATCCGGAGCGATCGGGCGACATCCTGCTCATGCTCAAGCCGCAGGTCGTCGGCATCGCCAAGCCCGGTCCGGGCTATGTCGCGACGCACGGCAGCCCTTGGGACTATGATCGCCGCGTGCCGATCCTGTTCTGGCGCAAGGGCATGATGGGCTTCGAACAGCCGCGCTCGGTCGAGACGGTCGATATCGTGCCGACGCTCGCGGCGACGATCAACCTGCCGGTGCAGGGTCTGGACGGGCGCTGCCTCGATCTGGATGGTGGGCCGGGCAGCACCTGCCGCTGATCCGGGCACCGATTGCGGCTTGAGGGGGGCGGCGGCAGGCTGGCACCAAGCGCCAGCCCCGCGCCCTTCTTCAGGGCTGGCGCACCTCATAGGCGCGCACGCCTGCGCCGAGCCGGTTTTCGCCCAGCGCCAGCCTTTCGCCGCTGACATTCGCCACGAACGCGGGGCTTTTCTCCTGGCCGGGCGCGAGGCTCGCCACATTGTCGTGCACGCTCAGCCCGGCGGAGCGATACTTCCGCTGCTCGGCAGCGACCACGATCATGCCGCCCCAATTCTCCTTGCGTGTGCCCTGCACGAACGTGTTGCGCGCGATCTCGCCAGTGGCGCCCTCCGGCAGATCGATCATGTAGTTCGTGCGCGTACCCGCCGAATCGTCGAAGCTGTTGTCGGCGATCCGGACGCGCGGGACCCGCAGCTTCACGTAATGGCCGCCACGCCCCCGCTCGAAACGCGAGTTGGTGATCGTCACGCTGCCGCGGCTGGCGAGATAGATCGAGTGCGCGCAATCCTCCGTCTCGTGGCATTGCCCAAGCCCGGAGAAGGTGGAGCGATCGACCGTGATGTTGCTTGCCTCATCCGTGCCGCCCAAGATGCCTTCCTGGCTGTCGAGGAACATCGAATTGCGAACCACCAGGTCGCCGATCTCGATGCGGATGCCAGCGCCGTTGCCATCGGGCACGCGGATACCGCGAAACACCAGCCCGTCCACGACCGAGCCACCGCCGCGAAGCACCAAGGCAGCCTTGTCCTCGCACGCGCCTTCGAAAATGGCGCTGCCGGGTCTCACCGCCTTGAACGTGACCCGGCCGGCCTGCTGCACGGCGCACTGGCGGTACACGCCGGGTGCGATCAAGACGGTGAAGTCCTGCCCGCGGTGCGCCTGCAACGCCTCGTCCAGCGTCGCAAAGCCTTGCCCGCTTTCCTGGACGACGAACGGGGCACGTGCCTCCTGGCCGCTGGCCGACCCGGTGATTGCCAGGGCGAAGAGGACGGGTGCGATACGCATGGGCAAATCCTTTCGCATCTTCCTGGCGCGGCGGCTGGCGGGGCGGAAGTCTCAATCGCTCCCAATGTCGCGCACAGCCTCTCACAGCGATTACGAGCGCGCATCTTTGTCCCGTCGCGGCACGCTTCCGCCGTGTCGCGTTTCCTGTTGCAACTGACTTAATCGGGCCGCACAAGCGCGGGGAAACATCACGTCCAATAGGCGGAGAGGCACAATGCAAAGCTATCTGAAGCACTATATCGACGGCGCGTGGGTCGACAGCGAGGGTGGCAAGCGCCACGAGGTCATCGACCCCTCGACCGAGCAGGCGGCCACCGAAATCACGCTTGGCAGCGAAGCCGACGTCAACAAGGCGGTCGCTGCTGCCAAGAAGGCGTTCAAGACCTGGTCGCAATCTTCCGTCGAGGATCGCATCGCCCTGCTCGAGCGGATCATCGCGCTCTACAAGAAGCGCATCCCCGATCTCGCCGCCGCCACCAGCCGCGAAATGGGCGCGCCGATCTCGTTCGCGAACATGGCGCAGGCGCCGGCCGGCCTCGGCCACTTCATGGGCACGCTGGCCGCGCTGAAGGAATTCAGCTTCTCCGAACAGGCCGGCAAGGGCGCGCGCGTGGTGCATGAGCCGATCGGCGTTGTTGCCATGATCACGCCGTGGAACTGGCCGCTGAACCAGATCTGCGCCAAGGTCGCCCCTGCGCTTGCCGCCGGCAATACGATGGTGCTGAAGCCCTCTGAGGAAGCGCCGACCAACGCGATGATCCTGGCGGAAATCCTCGAGGAAGCTGGCGTGCCTGCGGGCGTCTTCAACCTCGTCAATGGCGATGGGCCGACGGTGGGCGCGGCATTGTCGTCGCACAAGGACGTCGACATGGTGAGCTTCACCGGCTCCACCCGCGCCGGCGTCGCCGTGGCGACCGCGGCTGCCGCGACCGTGAAGCGCGTGCACCAGGAGCTTGGCGGCAAGGCGCCCAACGTCGTGCTCGAGGGCGCGAAGCTCGGCGAGGTCCTGCCCCCGACCCTGGCGGGCGTCATCGCCAATACCGGCCAGAGCTGCATCGCGCCGACCCGCCTGCTCGTCCACAAGAGCCAGGTGAACGAAGCGGAAGAGGTCGTGAAGGCGATCATGGAAGCGACGCAGGTCGACAGCCCGGAGAAGCAGGGTGCGCACATCGGACCGGTCGTCAACAAGGCCCAGTTCGAGAAAATCCAGATGCTCATCCAGTCCGCGCTGGACGAGGGCGCGCGCCTGGTGACCGGCGGCGTCGGCCGTCCGGACGGGCGCAATGCCGGCTATTACGTCAAGCCGACCGTGCTCGCCGACGTGACGCCGGAAATGCGCATCTATCGCGAAGAGACATTCGGCCCGGTTGCCACCATCACCACCTATGAGGACACCGAACAGGCGGTGGAAATGGCGAACGACACCGAATACGGCCTTTCCGCAACGATCTCGGGCGATCCGGCCGAGGCGGCGAAGATCGCTGGCAAGCTGCGCGCTGGACTGGTGACGATCAATTCCTGGGGCCCGAATGGCTCCACGCCGTTCGGCGGCTACAAGTCATCCGGCAATGGCCGCGAGGGTGGCAAGTGGGGTCTGACGGACTTCATGGAAGTGAAGACCATCGTCGGCGAAAACGCCGCCTGATCGAAGACCTACAGCGGGCGCCCCATCAAAGGGCGCCCGTTTTCATAAGGGGAGAGGAAAATCATGATCGTTAGCGTTCTGTATCCGAACCATGACGGCGCGAAGTTTGACGCCAGCTATTACAAGGCGACGCATGCCGAGCTGGCGCGCGAGATCTGGAGCCCTGAGAAGATCGAACTGATTGAGGGCCAGGCCCCTGGCGGTGGCACGCCGCCGTTCGCGCTGATCGCCAATTTCCACTTCGCCTCGCCCGAAGCGATGGGTCAGGCGATGGCGAGCCCGCGCATGGGCGAGTTGCAGGCCGACGTGCCGAACTTCACCGACATCACGCCGCAGATTATGGTCGGCCGCGCGCTGTAAGGTGGTGCGGGTGCCCTGACGGGGCACCCGCGCCGCATCTTTGCCGCCAACCAGTATACGTCAGGCACAAAAAAGGGCGCCGCGATTGCTCGTGGCGCCCTTTCTTTATCTGCTGCGCGGATCAGCGACCGGCGGGTGCCTCGGCACCTGGCGCTGCCCCGACCGGAGCACCCGGACCACCCGGCGCGCCGCCCATCATCTGCTGCTGCTGCAGCTGGCGAAGCACGGCTTCGGGCAGGAAGTCGATCAGCTCGACGTCGAATACCAGCGTGGAATTGCCCGGGATCGGCCCCTTGGTCTCGGCGCCGTAGCCGAGTTCCGGCTTGATCCAGAAGCGATACTTGGCGCCCTTCGGCATCAGCTTCAGGCCTTCGGAGAAGCCCGGCACCACGCCCGTCACCGGGAACGGGGTGGGCTGCTGCGACTTGTCGAAGGTGGTCCCGTCCAGCAGCTTGCCCTCGTACATGACCAACGCCACGTCCGTATCGGTCGGCTTCGGGCCGGAGCCTGCCTCCACCACCTGATATTGCAGGCCCGACGCCGTCGTCACCACGCCCGACTTGCGCGCATTGCGCGTCAGGAAATCGTCGCCCTGCACAGCCAGCGCAGCCGCAGCCATGACAGCGGCGATGATGCCGACGATCAAAAGGACAACATAGCTGCGCTTGACCGGCGCGATCGGAACGGCGGTGACGGTCGACATGGCGATCCCCGGGTCAGGACCGAGCGCGAATTACCGCGCCCGGATTACAGCGAATGTTGAGAAAGTTGAGACGGTCGCGCGGTTCTTACCGAGCGCCGTCACGCTCCGCACGCTTGCGATCCATCTTGCGCGCACGGCGAACAGCGGCAGCACGCTCGCGTGCACGCTTTTCCGACGGCTTCTCATAATGCCGGCGCAGCTTCATTTCGCGATACACGCCTTCGCGCTGCAGCTTCTTCTTGAGCGCGCGCAGGGCCTGGTCGACGTTGTTGTCGCGAACGATGATCTGCATAAAACCGACACTTCTCCGAGATCTGAAACAGCCCGATTCCGCAAAACGGAAACGGCGGCAGCAAGCATAGCCCGCGCCGTGAACCCGCTGCCTCTACCACCGCCCCCTCGCCTGTGCAACCCGCCGCGCTGTGGCGATTGCGCCACAGCTTAGCCGCCGCCCTTTGCGCAGCGGCACCACCGGGATAGAGCGCACTTCATGACGACGCTTTCGCTCTATGACAGCCTTTCGCGCTCGCTGCGCGCGTTCACGCCCCTTGATCCGGCCAAGGGCGTGCGCGTCTATTCCTGCGGGCCGACCGTCTACAATTACGCCCATGTCGGCAATCTTCGCGCCTATGTCTTCACCGATACGCTCTCTCGCGTGCTGGCGTGGAAGGGGCATGACCTCACCCACGTCATCAACATCACCGACGTAGGGCACCTCACCTCCGACGCGGACGCCGGCGACGACAAGATGGAAGCCGCGGCCAAGCGCGCCGGCAAGGACATCTGGGCGATTGCGCGCCATTATACCGATGCGTTCAAGCAGAATCTGGCGGACCTCAACATCCGCACACCCACTCACTTGCCGCTAGCGACCGATCACATTGCGGAGATGATCGATTTCGCCGCCGCAATCGAGGAGGAGCATTGCTACCGGCTCGACAGCGGCCTGTATTTCGATGTGACAACCGTTCCAGATTACGGGCGGCTGGCGCGAACCGCAGATGATGCGGGCGAAAGCCGGATCGACCCGGTGGCGGGCAAGCGACATGCGCAGGATTTTGCGATCTGGCGCACGTCTGCACCGGGCGAGAAGCGCCAGATGGAGTGGAACTCCCCCTGGGGCCGCGGCGCACCCGGCTGGCATCTGGAATGCTCGGTGATGAGCAAGAAATACCTGGGCGAATCGTTCGACATCCATACTGGCGGGATTGACCACCGCGAGATCCACCATCCCAATGAGATCGCCCAGAACCAGGCGCATTGCGGCTGCGGAGACACCGGCGCGGCATTCTGGATGCACAATAACTTCCTGGTCGAGCGCGCGGGAAAGATGAGCAAATCTTCCGGCGAGTTCCTGACGCTTCAGTCTCTGGTCGACCGCGGATTCCATCCGCTTGCCTATCGGATGCTGTGCCTACAGGCGCATTATCGCAGCGAACTGGAGTTCTCCTGGGACAATCTGGCCGCGGCTCAGGTGCGGCTGAAGCGGCTGGTGCAGGCAATCGAAGGGCTGCGTGCGCGTATGGACGCGCCGCAGAAGGGCTCTGCCGCCGCTTATCGGGAACAGCTTGATGCGGCGGTGTCGGAGGATCTCAACACGCCCAAGGCGCTGCCCGTCCTCGACGCGCTTATCGCGGACAAGAAGGTATCACCCGCCGATCGGCTCGCGGCGATGAAAGACTTCGTCGAGGTCCTCGGGCTGCCGCTCGACACGATCAAGCGCGAGGACCTTCGCACGCGGCCAGCGTCGGCCACCATCGACGAAGCCACGATTGCGGAGAGGTTGACGCAGCGCCAGGAAGCGCGCGCGGCCAAGGACTTCGCCGCTTCTGATGCGATCAGGGATGAACTCGCGGCTGCTGGCGTCGAGGTGATGGACGGCGATCCGCTTGGCTGGGAGTGGCGCGTCACCGCCGGCTGACGGCAGCGAGGGCCAGCCGCGCGCGTCCGGTTTGCGATCAGCGCAGCGGCACGTCCCGTTGCGCGAGCACGGGCGGAACATAGGGCCGTTCGCCGGCAGGAATGGCGGCGGCTGCCGCCTCGATCGCGGCAATCCGCCGCTTGGTCGCGGGGTGGGTCCGGCTGCGGAATAGGCCTCCGTCGATGTCACCGCCGTGTTCGCGCCAGAAGCGCGCCGCGGACGCGGGATCGTAGCCTGCGTTGTGGAGCAGCGCCACGCCAAGCGCGTCCGCTTCCAGCTCCACCTTCTGGCTGAGCTGTGCATTGCGCCCGAGTTCCTTGAGCACGCCGCCTGCCACCCCAGCCGCCTCCAGCCGCACCCGGTGCCTCAAGATGACATGCGCGAGCTCATGCGCGACGATCACGGCGGTTTCCTCGTCACGGTAGCGTTCGAAGAACCGGACGCCGATCTGAACGACCTTGCCGTCCGAAAGCGCGGTCATCTTCGTCCCCAGCACCACTTCGAAACGGCCGCGACACCCAAGGGCTGCGGGAATGAGGACGTCTCGGCGAGCGCCGTCACGTACCATTGTCACGCGCACCGGCGTGGCCTGGCGCTCCAGAACGTCAAGCGCGGCGTCACGATCGGCGCTGGAAGGCTGCCGCGCGCCGGCCACCAGAGTGTGCGCGCCGATCGCCGCCAGTCCATCATTGGCGCGAAGCCCGGCGGTTGCCGCGGGCGAGCCGGGCACCACAGCTTCAACCGCGATCGGCGTCGTGAAGCCGAACGCCTCGCGGGCAGTCGCTTGCGAGGCAGCATCATATTGGCTTTCGGCATGGATGACCAAGCCGATCGCGGGCACCGTGTCCCAACACAGCGGCGCGTTGGCCGTGACCAGCCGGTGCGCGATAGTTGCAAGACGAAGATCGATCGCGCGCAATACCTCAAGGCTCGCGGCCTCCGGGGTTGCTGGCGCGACAGCGATGGACGCGGCGATGGCGGCGGAAAGAACGACGATCACATCAACCCAATAGGCGAGAGGCCTGTGCCGCGCTATCACCTCGCGTCATGAAGGCCGTTCTACCCGCAATCGCCCGCCCGCTGCTTGAGCCGCAGCTTCCCTCCGATCTCGAGGTGTCGTGGTGGACAAGCCCGGCCGACGCCAAGGTGATGATTGCAGATGCCGACATCGCCTGGGTGGATATGCAGCCCACGCGGCTGACCGAAGAGACGCTGCGCGAAGCAGGCGACGGGCTGAAATGGGTCTCCACCATCTACGCCGGTCTCGATGCATTTCCGCTGGATGTGCTGCGATCGCGCGGCGCGACGCTCACCAACGGCGTCGGCATCAATGCCATTGCGGTCGCCGAATACGCCGTGCTCGGCGTGCTGGCGGCGGCCAAGCGCCTGGACGAGGTTATTCGCGCGCAGGACCGTGCCGAGTGGCTGCGCGATGCGCCCGGCAAGATCGAGCTGGCGGATACAAAGGCGATCGTGATCGGCTATGGCGCGATCGGTCGCCTGATCGGCGATCGGCTGTCCGCCTTCGGTGTCGAAGTCACTGGCGTAACGCGCTCGGGAAGCAACGGCACCATGACGCCCGACGCCTGGCGCGCGCGGCTTGGGGAATTCGACTGGGTGGTGCTCGCCGCCCCCTCAACGGGCGAGACGAAGTCGATGATCGGCGAAGCGGAGCTTGCCGCGATGAAGCCCGGCGCCTGGCTGATCAATATCGCGCGCGGCGACATGATCGACGATGACGCGCTGCTGGAAGCGCTGCGGGGCGGCAAGCTGGGCGGTGCATTCCTCGATCCGACCAATCCGGAACCGCTGCCGGCCGATCACCCATTGTGGAGCGCGCCGAACTGCATGATCTCCATGCATCTGTCCGGACGCAGCCAGACCAAGATGTTCCAGCGCGCCGCTGCCCTGTTCCTGCGTAATCTGGCGGCATTTCGTGCCGGAGAGCCGATGGAGAACGTCGCCGATCTCGATCGCGGCTATTGATCAGCCGATCAGTCCCTCGTCATCGGCCGCAAGGACGCGGCCCATGGCGTCGAACAGATTGTCCATCGCGACCGGTTTGAAGATCACGTCGTCCGCACCGGCGGCCAGACAGCGTTCACGCAGATCAATGGCGGTATCCGCCGTCACGACGATGATCGGGACACGACCTTTTTGATCTGGTCGTGCGCGAATATGCTGAATCGCGGTTATGCCATCCATGCCGGGCATGCGAAGATCCACCAGGAGCATGTCGAACTCTTGATCGTCCAGCAGGCGCAGTCCTTCTTCTGCGCTTTCTGCTTCAATCATGTCCGCTCCGGCCACGTTAAGCATATCTCGAACTACGCGGCGGTTCATTCGATCGTCCTCGATAAACAGGACGTTCATGGCCGCAGGCCGAACAGGCAGGCTAATCGTTCCATTGCCAGAATTGTTATCGTCTCAAGCGGCGTGGGAAACAAGAGTGGACGCCACCGTTTCGTCGCTAAACAATGCGTGAATCAAGGCTTCCTTGCCGACCGGCTTGGAAATGAAGCGCGAAACCCCGGCATCGCGCAACCTTGCTTGCTCCAAGACCTCCAGCGGGGGGCCGAGCAGCGCGATCCGGGCGGCGGGCGTGGCCTGTGCCAAGGCGCGGACCACCGCGGCCGGATCCTCGCTCGCGCGCAGCGTCGCATCGTCCAGCAACAGCGTTGCCGGCTGCTGCGCCGCGACCGCCTCCAGCGCTTCGTCGGCGGTGGTGGCGAAGGAAACGGCACCTCCAACGGGGGTGAGCAACGCCTTGAACATCGCGCGGGTGATCGGGTTTCGATCAACCACCAGGACGCCGGCTCCTGGCGCCGCAATGGCTTCGTTCGGCAGGACCGCTTCGTAAGGCAGATCGAGTGTGAAGGTGGCGCCTTCCCCTTCTGTGCTCGCCACGGTAACGTCACCTCCCATGGCGCGCGACAGGTTGCGGCAGATCGACAGGCCGAGCCCCGTGCCGCCGAACTGGCGCGTGGTGCCGGCGTCGGCTTGGCGGAATGCCTCGAAGATGACCTCGTGCTTTTCCGGCGCGATCCCGATGCCGGTATCGCTCACTACCAGGCGCCAGCGGTTGTCGATGATGCTGGCCGTCACGCGAACCTCTCCGGTGGCAGTGAATTTCACGGCATTGGACAGGAGGTTGAACACGATTTGGCGGAGGCGCGTCGCGTCCGCGATGGCCCATTCGGGTGCGTTGGCCAGATCAAGCGAGAAGCGCAGTCCCTTGTGGCCGGCCTGCTCCTCCCAGATTTGTGCCGCTTCGAGGATGGTGCGCCTGATATCGGTTGGCGCCTCCTCAATGGTCATGCGGCCGGTCTCGATCTTGGCGACGTCCAGGATGTCGTCGACGAGCGCGCGCATCGTCATGCCGGCGCCATGCACGATCGACAGCCGCTCGCGGGTAGGCGCATCCGTCTTGGCGTCTGCAAGCATGACTTGGGTCATGCCGAGGATGCCGTTCAGCGGCGTGCGGATCTCGTGGCTGGTGGTGGCGAGAAACTCCGTCTTCGCCGCCAGCGCCTTGCCCAAGGCCGTGTTGGTTTTCGCCAGGGCGTTGCGGCTGCGCCGGATCGTCATGATCCCCACGACGAGCAGTGCGATAACGAGCAGCGTACCGAGAAACAGCCAACGCTGGGTTCTCGCGCGGGCGCGTTCGAACGCGATGGTCTTCTGCAAATCCGCCGCCCTGAGTTGCGCAATACGCAACTCCTGGTTGGCGAAATCGAACTGCGCACTGGCGATCGCCGCGCTGTTCGAGCGCGCGGTGGCGGTCGCCTGATCATCCAATCGCTTAAATGCAGCGAGATGGGCGACTGCCAGATCGTCTCGGCCAAGCTTCGCGTAGATCTGATAGGCAACGTCGTGCGCGGTCCGATCTAGTGGCAACGTTCTCGTCAGATCCTGACCGCGAAAGCGCTCCTCAATCAAGCGCCGCGCGGCCGAGTTGTCTCCGCGCCCGAAGGCCGCCTGCGCTGCAAGAGTGATGAAGGTTGGACGATGCGCGACTGCTTCCGCCTTGCTTGTCAGCGCCAGCCCGTCGGCTATTGCCCTTTGCGCTCCGGGGAGATCATTTCTCGCAAGCCGGACGTCGGCGATGTTCGTCAGGATCTGAGCGCTCACGAACGGGCTTTTCATTTCATGTGCCAGCGCGAGCGCCTTCTCGAGTTCGGCCTGCGCCTCAGGAAGCCTCTTCAGTTCTCGTAGTGCCATCCCCCGGCCATTGTAGATCGCCACCGACAGGCCGGGGTCCGCACGGTAAGCTTCCATTGCCTGACCAAAGTAGCGCAGTGCAGTTTCGTGATCGTTGCCGGTCGCGTGAACCAAAGCGATCGTAATCAGCGCCTTGGCTCGACTTCGCGTGTCTCCGAGGTCGCGAAACATGTCATGTGCACGACGCAGGTTGGAAAGCGCCCGGCCGATTTGCCCCGTCGAGTAGAGCGCTCCTCCCTCAGATAGGAGAATATCGGCGTTTAGCTGCGTGCGTGGCGCAGTCTGCTCAACGATCCTGTTTGCCACTGCGAGAGTCTCGGCCGCACGTTGATACTGTACGGTTCGTGTATAAGCCTCTCCCATCAACCACAGAGCAGTTGCTTCCATCTGTGGCGACTTGGCGCCACGTGCATACGCGAGCGCAGTCCGGGACTTTGCTATCGCGGCTTCGGGATCGGTTTGCATTTCCGCCTTCACTGAAGCGGTCAGTGCATCGAAGCGGGGATCGCTGATGATGGCAGTAGGAGGGGCCGCTGCCGCCAACAGCAGCGGCATGGCCAGCGTAGCCAAGCCTCGGCCGCATCGCTTAGCAGTCAAGCCCGTTTCCAAGCCGTGGCAAGTGCGTTGAACGTCGCTCGGGTGTCCCGGGAAACTGACTGGTGCCGGTCCTCTTCCATGAACCTGAGGAGCGCATCGAGCGAGATCGGCCGGCTGATTAGGAAACCCTGAACCATGTCGCAGCCCATCACTGTCAGGAGAGCAAGCGCTGCATGTGTTTCCACCCCCTCCGCGACCACTTCCATGTCGAGCGCGTGGGCAAGGTCGATGGTGGAACGGACAATGAGTGGATCGCGGTTCGAGCTTGTCAGCTGGGTGACGAACAGCTTGTCGATCTTCAGCTCGCGTGCAGGCAATTGCTTAAGATAGGCGAGACTGGAAAGGCCCGCGCCGTAATCATCAATCGCAATGACGATGCCTATGTCGGCAAATCGTTGCAGGTTCGCGATCGCCGAGGACGGATCGCGGATCACCGACGTCTCTGTGACCTCGAACCCCAACTTCGCGTCGGCCTCCATGATCAAGCGACTAGCGGCATCGACGAACACTTGATCTGCGAGCAGCTGGCCCGAGATGTTGATGAAAATGCGCAGGTCGTGACCGGCTTCTTTCAAGCGTTGCTGGTCAACAATGGCGCGCTCGATCGTCCAGATCGTAAGGCGGTCGATCAGCCCACCCTCCTCCGCCGCACCAATGAAATCTCCCGGCGGAATCAGGCCTCGGGAGGGATGCTGCCAGCGCACCAATGCCTCAACGCTGCCAATCTCCTGGCGGCGCACGTGAATCTTGGGCTGATAAGCGAGAAACAATTGCTCCTCAGCAATCGCGACGCGAAGCTCCGCGGCAATGCGGCGAATTTCGCGCGCACCTGGCGCGGTGACATCGTGCCGCACGGGTATGTGCGCCGCGCGTGCTTCTGCAAGCGCAGCCTCCGCTTCTTCGATGAGGCGAACATCATCCGAATAGGCAGCATGGGCAGCCGCCGCGCCGAAGCAAATGTCCAGCCGATGGGTTTCGCCGTCGAGCAGGAACGGCTCGTCACACGACGCCCTCAGATCATCCAGGGCAGTATCGAGCTCAGCGGGATCGGCCCCTTCCAGCGCAATCTCGATCGTCGTGCGGCCGACCACCGTCAGGCGCAGCTGCGGAATCGCCTCCATCAAACGTGAAGACACATCCGCCACTAGCATATCGCTGCGGGTACAGCCGACATGGCGGCGAACAGCAGCGAAATTCGTGATCTCGGCAAGCATCAGAAAACGCCATGCTGGCCGCGCCGTGAGCACGGACGGCAGGAGCGCTGGCGCGCCGCTGTGCGCAACGGGCGCTTCCGGAGACTGGATGCCGAAACGGACCATAACCGTCGACTAGGGCGGATGATTAAAAATACCCTTAATCGTCCAAGAACGAGAAACGACGGTTATACTGCCCTTAACAAACTACCTTGAACCTTGGTAAACACATTGTTAACTATAGTTCGCGTCTGACGACGCAGAAACTAGGGAGTTCAAGATGCTCGCTTTCATTCTCGCGCTGATCTACGGCAGCGGCGACGTTCGTCCCTGGTAAAGGGTTCGATCCGACCATCAGTGCTGAAGAGGCCGCGGCTAGGCGGCCTCTCGCCAGTGCTTGGAGGACGGGTTCGCTGCGACAATCAGTTAAAAGTTCAACGTCGCTGCTCAGCAGCGTCGGAGAACAGAAAACCCCCGCTCCAGCTACTGGACGGGGGTTTTCCTTTTCAAAATCTGAGGATTAGCTCGAGCAGCAGGGAGCCGTTCACCCCAAGCTACGCGCCACCGCATCGTTGACGATCTTGCCCGCGCGCACGTTGAGACCCGCCATCAGGCCTGGATCTTCGTCACATGCCGCAAGCCCCTTGTCGGCCAAGGCAAGACCATAAGGCAGCGTCGCATTGTTGAGCGCATGGCTGGAGGTCAGTGGCACCGCGCCGGGCATGTTTGCGACGCAATAATGGATCACCCCGTCGACCTCGTACGTCGGGTCGGCATGCGTGGTGGCGTGGCTGGTTTCGAAACAGCCGCCCTGATCGATCGCGACATCCACCAGCACGGCGCGACGCTTCATGCCGCCGAGCATGTCGCGGGTAACCAGCTTCGGCGCTGACGCCCCAGGGATCAGCACCGCCCCGATCACCGCATCCGCGGCGGCAATCTCCTGCTCGATCACGTCCATGGTCGAAAATCGGGTGCGGACACGGCCCTGGAAGAGCTCATCAAGCTGGCGCAGCCGCGGCAACGAGCGATCGACGATCGTCACCTCTGCGCCCAACCCGACCGCCATTCGGGCGGCATGGGTGCCGACGACACCGCCGCCGAGCACGACGATCCTTGCGGGCGCAACACCCGGAACCCCGCCGAGCAGCACGCCGCGACCGCCGTTATAGGCCATCAGTGCCGATCCTGCCGCCTCGATCGACAAGCGGCCCGCCACCTCGCTCATGGGAGCGAGCAGCGGCAGCCCGCCGTTGCGATCGGTAACGGTCTCGTAAGCCACAGCCGTGACGCCAGAAGCCATCAGGCCCTTCGCCTGCTCGGGATCGGGCGCGAGGTGGAGATAGGTGAAAAGGATCTGGTCTTCGCGCAGCTGCACCCACTCGCTGGGCTGCGGCTCCTTCACCTTCACGATCATCTGCGCGGCCGAGAAGACCTCCTCGGCAGTCGGGAGGATGGTCGCGCCAGCGGCTTGGTAATCGGCATCGTCAGCGGCGATACCGGCGCCCGCCCGGGTCTCGACCAACACCTCATGCCCGTGCGCGACATATTCCCGGACGGCGCCAGGGGTCAGCCCGACGCGATATTCGTGATTCTTGATTTCCTTGGGCACACCGACGCGCATGCAAGCCTCCTAGTCACAGATGAGACTATCTACGAGCACATGCGTCGTGATGCTAGGTCAGGCAAACGCTTCCATTGCGCAGCCGCGCCCTCGCCGGGAGCCCGCAGGGGCTCCCGTGCGAAGCCGCGGCAATGCGCGCCATCATGGCCGCGCTGGCGCGATCAGATATCGTTGCCGAGCGCGCCCTTGACCTTGCCCATGAACTGCTGACCCTTGCCCTTCATCTCCTGGCCGGCGCCCTCGGCCTCCAGACGATCATCTTCCGCAGTCCGGGTGGCCGGATCCTTGTCCGCCATTGCCTGCTTGGTCTTACCAACGGCTTCGTTCAGATTGCCTTTAACCTTGTCGACGAGTTCACCCATTTTCACCTCCTGGTTACGGAAAACTAACGGGAGGCGCTCGTCGATGTTCCCTCACGCGCGGGGATGGGCGTTGCGGTAGACGTCCAGCAGATGGGCGGCATCGACCGCCGTGTAGATCTGGGTCGAGCCCAGGCTGGCATGACCAAGAAGCTCCTGCAACGACCGCAGATCCGCGCCGCGCCCCAGCAGGTGCGTGGCAAAGGAATGGCGCAGGGCGTGCGGCGTGGTGCGATCGGACAGCCCTAGCGTCCCTCGCGCAGCCCGCACGGCCGCGCGCACCACGCCCGGCGACAAGGCCCCGCCACGAACCCCGCGAAACAGTGGCGCCGCTCGCTCGGCTGGCCAGGGACAAGCCGCCACGTAAGCCTCGATTGCTATCCGCACCTGGTACAGCAGGGGAACGATCCGCGTCTTATCGCGCTTGCCGGTGACGGTGATCGTCTCGCCAAGCGGCAGCGCGCCGCCGGTCAGCGCCAGCGCTTCGCCGATGCGCAGCCCGGCACCATAAAGCAGCAGCAGCAGCGCCCAATCGCGCTTGCCGACCCATTCGAGCCGTGCCGCCTCACCGACCTCCTCCGCCAACGCAATCGCCTCATGCGGCGCGATGGGGCGCGGCACGCCCTTGGGCACCCGCGGCCCTTTCAAGCGCGGCGCGCTTCCCACGCCATTGGCCCAGTCGAGAAAGTCGCGTGCCGCGGACAGCTCACGTGCGGCGGAGGCGTTGCCCAGCCCCTCGCCGCGCCGATGTGCCAGATAGGCGCGAAGGTCAGACGGCGCGGCTTTGATGAGGGTGGCGCGGTCCACCGGCCCGCCAACGTGCCGGCTCATGAATGCGAGAAAGCGCACGGCCGTGGCGCGATACGCGCGCACGGTGTGGATGGACCGCCGCAGGTTGCGGGAAAGGTGCGCGGCGTAAAGAGTTGGCAGGTCTTCCACGCTCCTCTTCTAACACCGGCTTCCCTCCGAGTCGCCTGCGCCCCATATGCACCCTCGCATGTCCCGTGCTCGCGTTCTCGTCCTGAACTCCGCCCTTGGCCCACTCGACTATCGCGTGCCGCATGGCATGACGGTGGAGCCGGGTTCGATCGTGGTCGCGCCGCTGGGGCCGCGGCAGTTGATGGGCGTGGTGTGGGAGCCGGAACGACTGCCGTCGGATGCGGAGGTCGGCGACAATCGCCTGCGCAACCTGCTTGCCGTGGCGGACGCGCCGCCGCTTCGCCCCGCGCTGCGCCGGCTCATCGAGTGGACGGCGGATTATTACCTCGCACCGCCCGCGTCGGTCGCCCGCATGGCGCTATCCTCCACCTCGGCGCTGGAAGGTTCGCGGCACGTCGTGGAGTATCGCGCCACGGGACACGTGCCGGACCGGATGACGCCGCAGCGTGAACAGGCGCTCGAGCGGATCGGTGATCGCCAGGGATTGATTCGCGAGCTTGCCGCGATCGCGGACGTGTCGGACGGGGTGATCCGCGGGCTGGTGAAGACCGGCGCGATCGAGGGCGTCGAGGTGGATATCGACAGCCCCTACCCGTCACCCGATCCCGATCATGCGCCGCCGACGCTGTCGGAGGACCAGCGCGCCGCCGCCGATGTGCTGATGCAAGGTGTCACAGCACATGCGTTTCGCCCGACGTTGCTCGACGGCGTGACCGGGTCGGGCAAGACCGAGGTGTATTTCGAAGCGGTAGCGGAAGCGCTCCGGCAGAACCGGCAGGTGCTGGTGCTGCTGCCGGAGATCGCGCTGACCGAGCCGTTCCTGAAGCGCTTCCACGATCGCTTCGGCTGCGAGCCGGTGGCGTGGCATTCCGGCCTTCGCTCCACCCAGCGGCGGCGCGCCTGGCGGGCGATCGCCAGCGGTGAGGCGCGCGTAATGGTGGGCGCGCGGTCGGCCTTGTTCCTCCCGTTTGCGAACCTTGGGCTGATCGTCGTCGACGAGGCGCATGAGACCAGCTTCAAGCAGGAAGACGGGGTCCACTATCACGCCCGTGACGTAGCGGTGATGCGGGGCAAGTTCGAAAGTTGCCCCGTGATCCTCGCCTCTGCCACACCAGCGATCGAGACCCGCCAGCAAGTGACACTGGGCAATTATGCCGAAGTGAAGCTGCCCGGCCGCTTCGGCCTAGCCGAAATGCCCGCGATCGAAGCGCTCGATCTGCTGGAGCATAAGCCGGATCGCGGGCGGTGGCTGGCGCCGCCGTTGGTGAAGGCGCTGGAGGAAACACTGGAGCGGGGCGAGCAGTCGCTGCTGTTCCTCAATCGCCGCGGCTATGCCCCGCTGACGCTCTGCCGAACGTGCGGCCACCGCTTCCAATGCCCGAACTGCACCGCCTGGATGGTCGAGCACCGGCTTACCCGGCGCCTGGCATGCCATCATTGCGGCCATATCGAACCGGTGCCGCGCGCCTGCCCGGAATGCAAAGAGGAAGACAGCCTCGTCGCCTGCGGGCCGGGCGTGGAGCGGATTGCCGATGAGGCCACCGCACTTTTCCCCGAAGCACGGGTGGCGATCGTGACGTCGGACACGATCTGGTCCCCAGCAAAAGCGGCCGAGTTCGTCGGGCAGATGGAGGCTGGCGCGATCGACATTGTGGTTGGCACGCAGCTCGTCACCAAGGGCTATCACTTCCCGAACCTCACATTGGTGGGTGTGGTTGACGCCGATCTCGGGCTGGAGGGCGGCGATCTGCGAGCGGCCGAACGGACGTTTCAGCAGATCCGCCAGGTCTCGGGCCGAGCTGGACGCGGCGAGAAGCCGGGGCGCGTATTCATCCAGACGCATTCGCCCGGCGCGCAAGTGATGCAGGCGCTGATCACCGGCGATTCGGACGCCTTCTACCAGGCAGAGACCGATGCCCGGCGCGAGGCCGGCGCGCCGCCGTTCGGACGCTATGCCGCGATCATCGTCTCCAGCGAAGATCAGGCCGCGGCGCAGGAGACCGCGCGTCTTGTGGGCAGAAGCGCGCCAGAAGTCGATGGTATGCACGTCTATGGCCCCGCCCCGGCGCCGCTGGCGATGCTGCGCGGGCGGCATCGTTTCCGGTTGCTGGTTCATGCGCGGCGCGCGCTGGACGTGCAGGACGTGATTCGCGCCTGGCTCGGGACGCTTGAATGGCCATCCAAGGTGCGAGTTGCCGTGGACGTGGATCCTTACAACTTCCTGTAGCTGCTTTGATAAATAGCAGCATTCGCCCGTAAGCTCCGGCAGTCGCTGCCTCAGCGCAGAGCGTCCGTTCGCCCCCGGCGCAGCACGATGTAAAGCGCGCCCTGCCCGCCATGTCGCGGATGCGCGCCGCGAACGGCCGCGATCAATGCGGCATGACGCGAGCCGGCCAACCAGTCACCGATAGCGGCGCGAATGGCGCCGCGAGCATGGGGACGCTCGCTTTCCGGCCGCGGCGGCTTGCCCGTCACCAGCAGGATCACGCGGTCGCCGCGCGTGACCGACCGGGCGAGCGCGCCGTCGAGCAAGTCATGAGCTGAGTGCAACGTGTGACCGTGCAGGTCGATGGTGGCGTCCGGCGTCACTAGCCCGCGGCTCAGTTTCTTGTCCCAGCCCCCGTCAAGCGTGATCCCCGGCAGCGCCCGCTTTTGCGGCTCGACCCGCTTCTTCAGCTGCGGCAAAGAAGGGGCCGGCGTGTGACGGACGGACGGCTTCTGCAATTCCTTTGCCACGACGGGCTTCGACACGGCCGCAGGCGCGACCGCGCGGAGCGGCCGAACCGTTGCCATCACCCGCGCCCAGAGCGCGGCCTCGTTGGGATCAAGGCCGCGCGACACCAAGCCGGGCCAGCGTACCGGTGGGCAGCAACAGGAAAGCGGTGCCCCGCGCGCTCATGCCGCCGGCGATCGCGCGCGCTTCCTCGCCCGCGCCCCAGAAGGTGTCGAAGCGGTTCGTGCCCTTGATCGCGCCGCCAGTATCCTGCGCAACCCAAAGGCCCGTGGCATCGGTCCGATCCATCGACAGGAAAACGGGCGCACCCAGCGGCACGAAGCGGGTATCGGCCGCGACCGTCGCCTGATCGGAAACCGGCAGCCCCATCGCGCCAAGCGGCGGCCCATCGAGCACGCGGAAAAAGACGAAGCTCTTGTTCTCGCGCATGATGGCGCGGCCCTGCTCGGGATTGGCGTGGAGCCAGGCGACGATGCCCTGCATGCTGGCCTCGCCGCGCCCGATCAGGCCACGATCGAGCATCAGCTTGCCAATGCCGGTATAATCGCGGCCGTTCTGGCTGTCGTAGCCGATGCGCAGCACGTCGCCATCGGGCATTCGGACCAGGCCGGAGCCCTGCACCTGAAGGAAGAACAATTCCACCGGATCAACGGCATAGCCGAGAATGCGGGCCTTGCCGGTGAGCGCGCCTTCCTCGATCATGGTGCGATCGTAGTAGGGCACGAAGTTCGTCCCCTCCACCCGACCGCGGATCTTCTTGCCCTTCAGGTCCGCGGAAAACTGGCCGAGATCCACGTCCACAAGGTCACTCGGGCGGGCATAGATCGGGGCGTAACCGGCGCGGTACGAGCGGGAGCCGGCGATTTCCGGGATATAATAGCCGGTCGCGAACGCCTTTCCGTCACCGACCTGCACCGTTTCAAACCAGCGCGCAAAGAAGGCGCGGGCATCCCCGCCGCGGGCCGCTGCATCGCACGCCGGCTTCCAATCCGCACCGCGGGTGAGGCCGGTCGGGTCGGTTCGGCGGACCAGCGACGGGCAACTGATGCGAAAGGCGCCCAGCGCCCGCTCGGCACCATCGCCGGTGATGGGCAAACTGGAGACGGGCGGACCCGACACCAGCCCTGCGGTCGCCGCGGTTAGCGCACCAGCGACTGGTGCACTTGGAATCGGCGCTATCGGTGTCGCTTGGGTGGGCTGACGCACTGGCCCGCCGGGCCGCGTCGGAACGCTTGGTCTAGCTACCGGCGCGGAGCCCCACGAAGATGGGGGCACGACCCCGCCAACGCACGCCGACAGCGCCAGCGCTGCGGCCAGCGCGATCCCTCCACGACCAAGCATCACGCCCCCGATGTTCAAACCCCGATGCTCAAGCTTCGTCGGTGTCCGACAGCTTCCAATTAGGGTCGCTGCTCCGCAGGGTGCGCGCAAACGTCCAAACGTCATGCGTTTCGACGGCATCGCTGGTCGAGCCCGCGACCACGTTGCCTTCGGCGTCGCGCGTCACCGCCGCGATCAGCGCATCGAACCGCACTGTGATGCGCGCATCCTTGCCTTGCAGCGAGGCGCCGGTGATCATCGCGCGCTCGATCGATACCAAGCGGTTGTCGAGAACTTCGCCCGAAGCAGTACGCTGGGCAATCGCGTCGCCAAAGGCACGGGCCACGTCAGGCGACACAAGGTCACGAAGCGCCCCTTCGTCGCCCTTCCAGAACGATTCCAGGATCATGCGATAAGCAGCCTGAGCACCATCCACGAAACGAACGACGTCAAAATCGGGTTCGGCAGCAACGATCGCGCGGATACCGGGCTCGGCATTGCCTTCGAACGGCTTCACAACCGGCTCGCGCGGTTCGCTGGTTTTCTCGATCGCACGCGGCAGCGGTGCCGGCACGGCCCGCTCCTCCGCAGGCTTGGGCAACGGCTGCTCATGCCCCGTACGCTTGCCCAGCACCGAATAGAGCCGGAGCGCAAGGAATGCAGCAACCATCGCGAGAAGGACTATGTAGAACACCCGGCCTCCGATACGCTAAGCTCACAACATAGTCGCCAACGCCTCGGGTTTCAAATGGCTGCCGCCGTTGAAACGATGCAGCCCCCCTGCTAGGCGCCCCGCCTGACGCGCGCGGCCGGGCCGCGCCAGGGTTCCCGAAGGAAGAACGAGCATGGACGAGCAGGATTTTGGCGCCAGCACTGGCAATGAACCGCAGGCAAATGGCGCGGATACCGCCCCTGCAGTCGGCCTGATCTCACAATATGTGAAGGACCTTTCGTTCGAGAACCCGAACGCGCCCGCCGTATTCCAGAACCAGCAGGGCCCGGAAATCAACGTGCAGTTCGATATCGCCGCCAATCAGGTGGCCGAGGACGCGCACGAAGTGACGCTGAAGATCGAGGTCCGCGCGGAAACGCAGGGCCGTGTCACCTTCCTGGTCGAGCTCGCTTATGCGGGCCTGTTTGGTGTACGCAACGTGCCGCTTGATGCGCTGCAGCCGTTCCTGCTCGGCGAGGCGCCGCGGCTCCTCTTCCCGTTCGCCCGCCGCGTCGTAGCCGATACGATCCGCGACGGCGGCTTCCCGCCGCTCCTGCTCGAGCCGATCGATTTCAACGCACTGTATATGCAGCAGTCGGAGCAGCGCGACGCGCAGCTCGCCTCCGGCAATTTCGGCCAGGCCTGACACCAGCCAAAGAGAGAGTGCGCCGAACGGTGGATTGACCCCCGCCGTTCGGGCTGAGCCTGTTGAAGTCCGCGGGGCGGACACGCCGCTGGGCAGGCTCAGGCGAACCGGGACGGCGGCGGACAAGCGGGTATGGCACGATGAATCTCACCCGCGCGCTGGGATCGGTCGGCGGGCTGACGCTCGCCAGCCGCATTCTCGGCCTTGTTCGCGACTCGCTGTTCGCGCGCTTCGTCGGCGCTGGTTTTGCGTCCGACGCTTTCCTGATCGCCTTTCGCCTGCCGAACATGTTCCGGGCGTTGTTCGCCGAGGGCGCCTTTTCCGCGGCGTTCATCCCCATGTTCAATCGGAAGGTCGCGGACAAGGACGGGCGCGGCCTGCCCGACGGCATCGGCTTCGCCAGCGACACCTTGTCGATGTTGCTTCCGGTGCTGATCGTATTCACGATCGTGATGGAGTTGGCCGCTTGGCCGGTGACGTGGCTGCTCTCGGGCGGGTTCAATGCCGCCAGCCGCGAGGAGTTCGCCTTCGCCGTCGAACTCTCCCGGATCACCTTTCCCTACCTCATGCTGATCAGCCTCGTTTCGCTGCTGGGCGGGATTCTCAATTCGCTCCAGCGCTTTTGGGTGGCCGCCGCCGCGCCGATCCTGCTCAATCTGACGCTAATCGCGGCGCTGCTGTTCTTCCACCATCAGGATAATCTCGTTACCGCCCGCAATCAGGCGATCGCCGTTACGGTGTCCGGCGCACTGCAATTGCTATGGCTGATATGGGCGTGCCGCCGCGCCGGTGTCGCGCTGAAGCTGAAGCGGGCGACGCTCAACCCGGAGGTGAAACGCCTGCTCGCGCTGATCCTGCCAGCTGCGGCGGGCGCCGGCGCGGTGCAAATCAACCTGGTGGTCTCCACGGCGCTCGCCGCCAGCCTGCTTTCCGCGGGCTCCGTCAGCTATATCTATTACGCCGACCGGCTGAACCAATTGCCGCTCGGCTTGATCGGCATCGGGCTGGGTACTGTGTTGCTGCCGACCATCTCGCGCCTGCTTGGCCGCGGCGAAGATGCGGCGGCGATGGAGACGCAGAACCGGGGCATGGAGCTGGCGCTTTTCCTCACCCTGCCCGCGACCGCCGCGCTGATCGTGTGCGGCGCGCCGATTGTCGCCGCGCTGTTCCAGCATGGCGCCTTCACCCCGGCCGACACCATTGCCACGGCGCAGGCACTGGCGGCATTCTCGATCGGCCTGCCCTCCTACATACTGGTGAAGGTGCTGACGCCCGGTTTCTATGCGCGGCAGGATACCCGGACGCCGGTGCGCTATGCCACCATCTCCATGGTGGTGAACCTCGTCCTCAACCTCGCCTTCATCTACCCGCTCGGCCACATGGGTCCGCCGCTCGCGACGGCACTGGCCTCTACCGTCAACGTGGTGCTGCTCTGGCGCACGCTGGTGGCGCGTGGCCACTTCGTTGCTGACGCCCAATTGGTCCGCCGCGCATGGCGGCTCGCGCTTGCCGCGCTGCTGATGGGCGCGGTGATGTGGTTCGCGAACGACCTGTTCCGGCCGTATACCACGGGGCCGAGCCTGCACCGCTGGGGCGCGATGCTGGTGCTGGTCAGCGCGGGTGCGCTGGTCTATTTCGCCGCCACCTTCCTGTTCGGCGCCTTCCGGCTGGCCGATGTCAGAAGGCTTGCTCGTCGATAGGATCCCCCATGCGCGTCGTTTCTGGCATCAAGCCAACCGGTAACCTTCACCTCGGCAATTACCTTGGCGCGGTGAAGCAGTGGGTGGCGATGCAGGACGAGATCCAGGCTGCTGGCGGCGAGACGATGTACTTCATCGCCGACCTCCACGGCCTGACCGAGTGGATCGCGCCGGCTGAACTGACCGCCAACACGATCGAGATGGCCGCCACCTTGGTGGCCGCGGGGATCGATCCCGGCCGCTCGATCCTGTTCAACCAGACGCGTGTGCCGGCGCACAGCGAACTAGCGTGGCTCCTCAACAACGTGGCGCGGGTCGGCTGGCTGAACCGCATGACGCAGTTCAAGGACAAGGCGGGCAAGAACCGCGAAGGCGCCAGCGTCGGCCTGTATGATTATCCCGTGCTGATGGCGGCCGACGTGCTGCTGTACAATGCAACGCACGTGCCCGTTGGCGAGGACCAGAAGCAGCATCTGGAGCTGGCGCGCGACATCGCGACCAAGTTCAACCAGGATTATCAAACCGAGCTGTTCACCCTGCCTGAGCCGTTGATCAGCAAGGCCGCGCCGCGGATCATGAGCCTGCGCGATGCGTCGGCCAAGATGTCCAAGTCTAACCCGTCGGCGCAGTCAGTGGTGAAGCTGATCGACAGCGATGACACGATCGCCGACAAGTTCCGCAAGGCGAAAACCGATCCCGATGCGCTGCCGGACAATTGGGATGCGCTGGCCGAGCGGTCGGAAGCGCGCAACCTCGTCACCATCTTCGCCGCGCTGGCCGACCGCACGCCGGAGGATGTGGTGGTGGAATATGCCGGCCAGGGCTTCGGCCAGTTCAAGCCGGCGCTGGCCGATCTTGCGGTAGCGAAGCTTGCGCCCATCCGCGACGAGATGCTGCGGCTGCTGAACGATCGTGGCGCAATCGATGCGATCCTTGCCCGCGGCGCGGAAAAGGCGCGCGACCTCGCCGCGCCGGTGCTGGCGGACGCGCAGCGTGCCATGGGGCTGCTGGCGTAACGGCCTCTCCTGCGGCAGAATAGACGCTTGAGGCACAGGGCTGCGGCCAGTGAGTGGTTGGCAGCGCGGCGTTACCAAGGGATCGCCCAAGGCGGTCACGCGTTGGCATCGGCTGGATTCGTTCGTGTGAGTTTTTCGTTATTTTAGATGCCCTCCGCAGACTTGGCCGATCAAGGCGGTCTCCCTCGACGGCCAGGGGCGAGCGCATCTACGCCATCGGCGACGTGCACGGATGCGTCGACTTGCTGAATGATCTGTGGGCGCGGATCATGGCGCATCAGGCGGCTTTGCCTGCCGTGCCGACCACGCACATCGTGTTTCTCGGCGATATCGTGGATCGCGGGCCGGACTCGCGCGGCGCGCTGGCCTGGCTGAACGCGAAACGGCACGAAGTGCCAGGCATCACCACGCTGCTCGGCAATCACGAAGAAATGCTGCTGCGGACGTGCGACCGCGATCCGATGACATTCGTCAACTGGTTGCGGAACGGGGGCACGGAAGCTGCGGCGAGCTTCGGGCTGCCGCCGTTCGATGGTGCGGATGCCGGCCCATATATCGAGGAAGTGCGCGCTGCCGTCTCGCCTGAGTGGATCGAGTGGATTCGTCGCTGGCCGCTGACGGCGGCGTCAGGCGACTATTTCTTCTGCCACGCCGGCGTGCGTCCAGGTGTCGCCCTGCGCAAGCAGCATCGCCGTGACTTGCTGTGGATCCGCGAGGAGTTCCTCGATGACCCGCGCGATCATGGCTCGGTGATCGTTCACGGGCACACCATTTCGCCTCGAGTGGAGGTGCTGCCCAACCGCATCGGCGTCGACACCGGCGCCTATGCCAGTGGGGTTCTCAGCGCCGTTTATCTGGACGGCACGACAATCGAGGTCATCGCCACCGACCAATGATCTGCAGCCGAACGCCGGCCTTGCCTCGCCTCATGAACGCTGCAGGATGTGGTAGCCGATCTTCGGCTTCATCGCGGCTTTCACCAGTTCAACGCCGACCTTCTTCGCGCCACGCACCAGCGCGCGTGCATCGCTTGTCTCCACCGAGATGCTGCGCCGCCTGACCTCGCTGACCTTCTTCAGGCCGTTGTGGGCGGCGAGCCAGTCGATCGTCGCCTGCGAGAAGGCGTTAAGGTGCTCAAGCGGCTGGATGGACGCGAATGCCTCGGTCTCGCCTGGGATCGCCTTGGCCCCACCAGTGGCGAACATGGCCTCGGTGGGGAGCCCCTTCGTTTTCAGCAATTGCTCGAGCTTGCCGCGATATGGGATCGCCGCCTTAAAGAGCCCGCCGGGCGCTACCGCCCGGGCCAGTCGGGCGAAATCGCGGCCGGGATGCACCAGATGCTCCAGCACCTGTTCGGTATGAACAAGGTCAAAGGTCATGGTGTCGATGTCCTCGTCCTCGATCACTTCCAGACCGAGCGTCCGCGCCAGCCGCTTCTTGGCCTCGCCAATTTCGGTTACATACACCGTTGCGCCCATGCCGCGCGCCACCCGTGCCCAGCGCCCCTGCCCCACGCCAAAGTCCAGCACGGTGATATCGGCCGGATGCTTGCCGATCATCTCGAACAACACGGTGAACTCACCCGCGATCCGATGAAATTCGTGGAGCGTGAGCAGGCCGCGCTCATAATGATCCAGGAATTCCGGTGAGATCATCTGGGTATAGATGACCTCCAGCATCGCATCATTTGGCGTTTGCACCTGGAACAGCAGGTCACAGGTGCGGCACTTGTCGACCTCGAAGGGAACGCCGGCAAGCAGCGACCAATCTATCACGCCCTGCCGGCCGAAGTTCGATTGCATCAGCGCGCGAACCGGGTCCTCATCGTAGGGCGCGGTATAGACCCGGACGAGGTCGGTGCCCTCGCACACCGGGCAGGCGGTGCGCGGGCTGAAGCCGGGGCTTGCGGTCGGCTGTGTCATCGCGGGGCCGGCCTCCTCATGATCGAGCTTCCGCGTACAGCCTTGTGCGCCAGCGCTGTCAAGGGAGCGCAGCGTCCGTGCTCTGCATGACGCGCCATTGCCGCCGGGCCGCACGCTGCACCAGCACGAGATCCACCAGCCAGCCCAGCGCCATCGCAGGGATCGTCCAGATCGGCGCAAGGAACAGGAGGGCAAGCGCCACCACCGCCACATTCACCAGCGACGACCATATCACCGCGCGGGCGAGCAGACGAAAACCGCCAGCAGCCTGAACCATGATGTTTGCAGGCACCTGCATCAGGATCAGCGCGGTTACCCCCATCCACGACAGCGCCGCCGTGCTGACGAGCGACAGATCGTACTCGGCGGGAAAAACCAGCTGCGGAGCAAGGCGAAGCACGCCGATCGCGAGGCTGACCGCCACTAGCCATGCAAGCATCAGAACCCAGAAGAACAGGCGCATGGTGCGCCGCAGTTCCGCTGCTTTGCCTTCGGCAATCAGCCGCGCCATCTGCGGGCGTTCATATTCGCCCAGCGCATTCTGAACGACGTTCAACGGTCGCAACAGCAGCGCAGCGGCCGCGAGCGGCGCCATTGCCGCCGCCCCCGCGCTCAAGGTGACAAGATAGACATGGGCGTTGGCGGCAGCTTCGGTGGCCACCACGCCCAAAAGCGCCCAGCGCGACTGCCGTCGCCAGGTGTCGCGATAGGATTGCCAGGAGCGGCGCGAGGGCATTGCGATCAGTTGCGACCAATAAGGCGCGCCAAAGGCCAGCAGGCTGACCGCGGCACCAAGCGCCAGGGCGCCATAGCATGCGGTTTCCGGTTGCAGGCGCAGTCCATAGGCGGCGACACCGAAGGCCAGCAACGTGAGGCCGCCATAGCTGATGTCCGACACGGCGGTGGCGACCGGCCGGTCGTTCGCATAGGCCCACGCACGCCCCACCCAGCGCAGGATCATCATGCCGGCATAGCCGCCATAGCAAAGCGCTGCTGGCCCCGGCAGCGCCATGGCACTCGCCAGCACGCAGAACGAGAGGGCGAACACGGCTGCCATCAACGCCGCGGCACTGAGGATCGCCGTCGCGGATTGCGCCCGATCGGCGTCTGGCCCCGATGACAATGTCTGAAGCGGCGCGCCGAATAGCGCCATCGACAGCGCCACGGTGAACTGGGCCGCAACGAACAGGAAAGTGAAGGTGCCGAATGCCGCCGGGGTCTCCAGGCGCAGCATGGCCAAGGACAGCACGAAGTGCGTGGCAGCGAGCGCCACGGGGCCAAGCCCCGCAAGCAGATAACGGCGGAAGCGCAGGAAGTACCAACTGCCGGTACCATTCAACAATTGGCGAGCCACCAATGCTCCTCATGCGGACCGGCGAGCCCGCCTCGTGGCTAACGCAGCCCGGATCGGGCAAGAGCCTTGGCAACAAAGCATTACCGAGCCTCCTGTTGCAGATAAAGCCGATTTGAAGCAAATGGCCGCGCGGCAGGGGCGTCGCAATCATGCCGGCGGGGGAAACAAGGAATGTCGCGGCGGTTCATCGTTCACGTGGGCGCGCACAAGACAGGTACGTCGGCTTTTCAAGAATGGGCCGTCCGCAACCGTGCCGCTTTGCTCGACGCCGGCTTTCTCTACCCCGAAGCAGGGGCCACGGCTCTGGGCAATCACGCTGCTTTGGTCAGCGCGCTCGGCGCTGCGATCGAGGATAAGGATCGGTCTGCGCACCTTTTGCGGTTGTTCGACAAAGAGTTGGAGTCCCGCCCCGACGCGGCGGTAATTTTGTCGGCGGAAATGATGACGACGCTGCGCTTCCTGCCCCACATGACGCGCCTGCACCGCTCGCTTGCCGACTACAGCGATCATGCGACGGCGGTCCTGGTCGTGCGGGATCAGGTTGAGTGGCGAAATTCCTGCTACGCTCAGGCCCGCGAAATGCTGACGCCGCTGCCGCGCTTTCGCAACTATATGGCGACCGGCAAGCTTGGCCCGCGCAGCGGGAACTGGGACTTCCTCGAACAGCATTATCGCGAGGCTGGCTTCGGTTTCGAAACGCTCCCCTTTGACAAGCGCGTGCGTGACGTCGGGATCGTGGCCGCCATGACATCCCTGCCCTGCCTCAATGGCTTGGCGAACGTCACCACGCTGGAGCGCATCGAGACCAATCCTACCGTTGGGGCGCTCGCGCTGCTGGTCGCCGAGCAGGTCCGCGCATCTGTCGCCGGGCCGACCGGCACACTGCCGATCCATGTCCGAACAAGGCTGGCGTCGATGATCAGGGAGCATGCCGCCGAGCTTTCGCCGGCGCGGTTCAACGGCTTTGATGATGAGCTGGCGGAGCACGTGCGCGCCATTTACCGAAGCAGCAACGACGCGTTTGCCGAGCGCAATTTCGGCACGTCCTGGCAAGAGCTCTTTCCACCCAAAGCAATCGACCATGTGTCGGCCGATGCGGTAGGCGAACTGGATGCGGACCAACGGCTTCACGTTCGCACCATCGCTGGCCGCGTGATCATCGAGGCGCTGGAAAACGGGCTCTTGCAGCTCGCACCGCAGAGGCCCTCGTGCTGAACCCTGAACGGAACTGATAGATGCTGGTCGAAGACACGTCCGTGATCGCGGACCTCTTGGCGTGCCCGATTTGCCGGGGCTCGCTTCGTGTAAGCACGGGCGAGCAATTGCGCTGCGAGGAGCCAAGTTGCGCCTACCATCAGGCACCCTACCCGCGGCTTGGCGGAAAAGACGTCCTGATTGACTTCGAGAACAGCGTCCTCGATCGTGAAACCACCCTCGCCAGCGGGGCCACCAGCGTGGTTGGTCGCGGACAATGGCGTGTGCTGCTCAGCCGCGTGATCGACGGTTCGAACCGTTATGCATCAACGCTCGCCGACTTGATGGTGGAGGGCGTGCGCCAGCGCCGGTCAGCGCGCAGACCGGTGATCGTGGTGATGGGGGCGGGAGAGATCGGGCACGGATCCGAGCCGCTATACGCAAGCGCCGACGTCGATGTCGTTGCGTTCGACATATACGCGTCGCCCAACATCACCTTTGTCGCCGATGCTCACAGCATCCCGCTGCGCGACGGGGTTGCCGACGGCGTGTGGATTCAGGGCGTGCTGGAACTGGTGGTCGATCCTCGGCAGGTGGTGGCGGAAGCCAGCCGTATCCTGAAGCCGGACGGCCTGATGTTCACCGATACGGCCTTCATGTGGCCGGTCTGCGAACAGGCGTATGACTTCAATCGCTGGTCGCCCAGCGGGCTGCGTTGGCTGTTTCGAGACTTTGACGTGCTCGCCGCCGGCCAGTCCACAGGGCCGGGCACGATGACCGTGCTGGCGATCCGGTACTTGTTCCAGTCGCTCCTGCGCAGCACGAAGCTCGGGCAGATCGCCGCCTTTCCCTTCGTCTGGATCCGGCTGCTCGATTACCTCTGCGGCGACCGCCGGGCACTCGACGCGTCGGTCGGCATGTTCATCTTCGGCCGGAAGCGGGAACGCCCGATCGGAATCGATGACCTGCTGGCGTATTACGGAGATCAGCCCGGTCTCAAGAAAGCCATGCGAACCCTGAAGCGCGACACGGAAGTGCGACGCGCGCTGTTACAGCGCCCGTCGCAAACCAAGGTCAGATAAAGGCGGCTAGCGCGATCAGTAGCCAAAGCATGGTGGCAAGGCCGAGCCAGATTCCGAGACGAGACGTGTCCACGGCTCGTTCGGACGTAAGCCGGGACCGTGCAAAGCGCTGGTCCTCGTCGGTATAAGACACCGCGAAACGGACCTGCTGCTTATCCTTCACCATCAACATCGCTCCGCAATCCCATCCTCATCTAGGAGCGATTCAGCATCGGCGGTTGAAGTCCGCCGAGAATTTTTCGCCCGTCAATGTGCAGTGCTGCTTGCCCGAGATCGCCTGAATCCAGCGGTGCATTGCAAGTCGCCGCACGCCACCCTCTCCAACCATCTGGGTTTACGCCCTTCTTGTCTTGTCAATACGCTTTAACAAACACTTCGTTCCACTGACGTTCAGGAAAGGCACGGCCACGTTCATTTGCAGCATTATGGGGGATGCGTTTCGTACTTGACCGGATTGCGGCGTGACGTAATGCAATACTTCAGCGAGAAGAGGCTGGCGCCCGGGGGGGCACAGGTTCAACGACGTCGCTCAAAGAACGCTTCGCGGGAATCAGCAAAGGGAGGGCATGTAACATTCATGTCCGAAATGTTTTCGTCACAGAATTGGCTAACGCCGGTCGAAAATGATACGTCCCCCAGTGAGGACAAGCGTGCGATGCGGCTTCGCTTTTACGCTGCACTCGTTGCTGGCGATATGTTTTCGCTTGGAACTGGCTTCACGATTGGCCGCTGGATTGCCGACCTTCGTGAACTTCCGTCGGAAAGTTTCGCCCTGCTCGCGGCAGTACTGCCGATTTACCTGCTGCTGGGTTCACGTGCTTATTCCGCCACTACACTGGAACGGTGGCGCTCTTCCGCCTGGATCGCCTGTGCCAAGCTGCTGACAGCGTTCCTCACAACGATCTTTGTCGCCTTTCTTCTGAAGGAGGTGTCACCGATCTCGCGGCTCAGCACGATCTTCAGCTTTGTGGGCTCAGCGACGCTGCTACTTCTTGTGCGCAGCATAATCGGCGTTTGGAGCGAGCGCGTGTTTCGCGGCGCAGCGCTCAGCCGAATGCTGATCATCGATGGCGTGAACATTCCGCTCCCGCCGGGGCTCAAGATCGTCTCGAGCGAACCCGTGGAATCGACGGAGACGACCATTCACCCGCTCGCGCTCGATCGGCTCGCCCGTCAGCTCAAGGGCGTTGACGAGGTATATGTCGCCTGCCCTCCTGCCAGGCGGGCAAATTGGGCAACGGTGCTGAAGGGCACCAGCGTTCAAGCACAGCTTCTGATACCCGAGCTGGATACCATCGGCGTGATCGGCAACAAGCATTTCGCCGGGATCGCATCAGTCTTGGTTTCCGCCGGCGGACTGAAGCTGCGCGAACGCATTCTGAAGCGCATGCTGGATTTGTTGATTGCCGTGCCGGCGCTGATCTTTCTCGCGCCATTGCTCCTGGTGGTCGCATTCGCGGTGAAGCTGGACAGCCGCGGCCCGATCCTTTTCGTGCAAACGCGCGTCGGAAAGGGCAATCACCTGTTCGCCATGTACAAGTTCCGGAGCATGCGGCAGTCCGACTGCGACAGCGACGGCAACGTTTCGACCCTGCGCGACGATGCTCGCATTACGCGCGTGGGCAAGTTCATCCGTGCCACCAGCATCGACGAGCTTCCCCAGCTGCTCAACATTCTGAAGGGGGACATGAGCTTCGTTGGCCCGCGGCCTCATGCCATCGGCTCGCTCGCCGGCGACAAGCTCTTCTGGGAAGTCGACCAGCGCTATCACCATCGGCACGTCTGCAAGCCGGGCTTGACCGGACTAGCCCAGGTGCGCGGCTTTCGCGGGGCGACCCATCGCCGGGAAGATCTCGTCAACCGGCTGGACGCTGACCTCGAGTATGTGAACGGCTGGAGCCTGATGCGGGACGTGATGATCCTGGTGGCGACCCTGAAGGTTGTGGTTCACCGCAACGCCTTCTGAATGCGCTCAATAATCCGACAGCAGTTGCACCGCGATGCGGCGCCAATCCAGGCGACGTGCGGCAGTTCGCGCTGCTCCTTCGCTTAACCGCTCCCGCAGCGCTGGGTCTGTCGCGGCCTGCGTCAGCGCTGCGGCAAGCGCCGCGGGATCATCAGGCGGGACCAGCAGCCCGTTGCTGCCATGGTCCACCAGATCAACAAGCCCGCCCACATTCGAGGCGATCACAAACCGGCCGCCGGCGAAGGCAGCGGCCAGAACACCGCTTTGGCTTGCCTCCTTGTAGGGCAGCACGACGCAGCTTGCTGCGCTGATGCGATCGATCAGGGACACGGCTGGAACGAACATGTTCGTGGCCGTCACCCCAGGAAGCGGACGCAGTCGCGCCTCCAGCCGATCCATCTCGGGCCCGAGGCCGGCGATCTCGATCTCGATGTCGCGCCCGTCATCAGACAGGCGCTCCAAGGCAGCGGCCAGTGTATCCAGCCCCTTGTAGGCTTCCATTCGCCCGAACATGAGCGCGCGGAACGCAGGTGGGCTCGGGCGAGGCTCAGGCGGCGGCAGGAGAATGCCGTGCTCGGTCAACCGAACGCGCCGATCCGGCCGAACCGATCGAAGATAATCACGCTGATACTGATCCACACAGGCCTGCCCGTGCAAGAAGAGCCGGTCGACCCGCGCACGCGTGAAACGGCGTAGACGCGCCAGACGGGCGGCAACGCGGGAGTCACGCCCCGCGTGCGGCACGGGATCGTGAACGGTTACCGCGGTTCTCGCCGACCGGCCGGCCGTCACGACGGTCACTGCCGCGAACGCCGCCTTGATCAGGCCTGAGGGCTCTTGCCAATGCAATACATCGGGCCGGAAGCGGCGCATGGCAGCGATCAGACGCACCAACTCTGCTGCCGAGGCGAATGCACTGTGGCGCACATCCAAACGCGGGTGGGTCGGCATCACGCGTCCGACAAACTCGGCCTCCAGGACCGCCGTGTTGACGATTAACAGAACATCCGCATGACCCGCCAGCGCCACCGACAGGAAAAGCGCATATTCCTCAAAATGCGGCGCGACCATCATGATGCGGCGGGGCTGCGACATCAGCGATCGCGCCCGCTCTGCCCCAAGGTGGCGTTTGCGGCCAAGATCACCTGCTCCGCGCAGGCCTGCCAGCCGTATGCCGACCGCACCGACTGCGCCGCAGCCGCGCCTTGCGCACGAAGGGCGTCGCCCAATTTGTCGACCAACCAGGCCGCCGCGTCCTCAGCGGCACTTTCCCGCGCGACGTAGCCGCCGTGCAGCGCCACCATCGAACGGGCTCCAGCCATCTCCCCGACGACCGGCACGACACCCATTGCCATCGCTTCCAGCACGATCAGCGGGAAACTATCCAGCGTCGAAAGGTGAGCCAGGACGTCCGCTCCCCCCAGAAGGCGGAGGAGTTCGGCCTCATCCACCCACTCGATCAGCTCGATGGTGTCGTTGAGACCTTGTGCTGCGATCGCGGCGCGGAGTGCCGCCATGGTGGCGGCATCGGAACGTCCAATGATGCGGGCCGAGACCGCGACCCCGCGGGCGCGCAATGCGGCGCAGAGCGCCACGGTGCGGAACGTGCCCTTCCCCTCCGACAGGCGGCCGGCATGGACCAGCCGCAGCGTCGTGCCGCTGCGATCGAGAAGAGGTGTCCGCAGGCAGGCTGGCGGCAGGAAGGTGCGGATTAGCGAGCGCGGCACCCGGGCCGGCAGTGCAATCTCCGCCTCCTGTCCGGCAAACAGCAGCGCCAGCCGATCCGCCCCCTTGAGCAACGCGACGCAGGCGCGTCGCAGCGCGGGCACGCGTTGCAACCGAGCATTGGCGCCAAGATGCGGCGTGACCATCACCGGCAGGCCGAGCGCTCGCGCCTGCCAGAGGAACGCGAGGTCAGCCATGGCGCTCCATTGCAGCCAGACGAGATCGACATTCGCGCGGGCAGCCCGGCGCAGGACGGCCAGACGACTGGCAGCGCGCGGCAAATGTCGCGCGGTCAGATAGGCCGTGTCCGTCGTCTGCCACTCCGCAGCCCAACCGGCGTCGGCTGCATTCACCGCTTCGGCCGCGCGCGAGCAAAAGGATTCCAGCCCGCCCCGATGCGCACGCGAGCCGCCCAACACCAGCATGCGACGCACCCTCGCCGCCCCCGCCTGTCCGTCCCGGCTCAGGGCCGCCGACCTAGCGGCAAGCTCACCCGTGGTCCCGGCGCGCCCGCCACATCGCTGGCACTCGCCACCCACAACCAGGCGAGCGCGATCAGCAGGAACACCTGGCTCAGCGAATCGCGATCGAACAGCATGGACTCGGTGAGGTTATGGCCAAGGCAGAAGACGAACGCGGCCGCAGCGAGCGGCCTCACCGGATGATCGCCACCGCGGAGCAAGCGCTGGGTCGGCCAAACCAAGGTGGCAAACAGCACCAGCAGCGTGCCGGGAAGGCCGATCTGGACCAGCAGATCGAGATAACCGTTATGCCCCTGGCTGATCTCCGTCACCCAGCCCTTGGCGTACTGGAAGATCGGCCCGGTCGGCCCGAGATCCCAGAAGGAGCCATAGCCAGCGCCAAATAACGGGTAATCGGCGTAGAAGCGGACCAGCGCGGTCCAGATCTGGGTTCGGCCAGTGAAGCCCGCCGGATCGGTCAGCATTTCCAAATAAGGCGTGTTGTCGATCGCCATGCTCACGAACAGAACGGCGGGGATTACAAGTAGCACCCACGCCAGCCCAGCCGGGGCAAGCCGCTCGCGACCCTTGGTTTGTGCCAGCCACGTGAAGATGCCTCCGACGATCAGGCTCACCACGACCATGATCTGCGACGTCTGCGAGTCCGAAAGGTAGAGAAACACCGCGCTTGCAACGATCACGGCCGCCCTCAGAGCAAGATGCATTCGTTCGGCATGAAAGGCGAACAGCATGATCGTCATGGCGCAGGTGAGGCCGGCATAGTTCTTCTGGATCATGATGCCGCGCCAATCGCCGCTTAGATCACTCTCAAAGCCATTCGGGTTCACCGCGTGGACACCCACCGCCGGATTGGTCAGCGCGACCACAAAGTTCACCACCAACGTGATCACCAACACGCCGCGAACCAGCAGAATAGAACGCTCGAGATCAAGCTTCCGCACCAGCGCGAACGTGGACCACAATACCAGCGACGTGAGCACCAGCCGCCGCAGCCCGACCGACGGCTCAATTGCCCACGTGAGGCTGAACCAGCACCAGCCCAGCGCGACCAGCAGCGGCCATGGCACTACCAGCAGCCGCTCCGGCCGCCGCCACGGCTCCAACGCAACCAACGCCGCAAGCGAAATCAGCAGATAACCAACCATGCGGATCTGGCTCTGCAGCCCATAATTTTCGCTGGTCATGGAAGGACCGAGGATGGTCAGTGCCAGCAGCGCGGTGAACCCCGCCGTCGCGATCCAGTCCGTCCAGGCAGCAGCCTCGGCCGTGCGCGCGTTCAGCGGCTTTCGCCGGCGGCGCGTCAGCATCGGGGTATCGGACTTCGGCGGTTGAACGGCGTCAGACAAGACGTGAGTCCTTTGCGTCGAACAAGCGGTGCTGCTCCCCGATGAAGCCCGCGACCGCGCGGCGCAAGCGGTCCCGCTCCGGAAGGTCGCTTACCGGCTCGGGCGTTGGCAAGTGCGCGGCCACCAGCGCCTCCAGTTCTGCCTCGTTGCACGCGCAGTGAATGCCGGGGCGGCCGCGCAATGCACGCACGGTTGCGAGCTGGTGATCGTTGCGATGCTCATCCAGCGCACCGAGACGCGGGAACAGGATCAGCGGCTTTCGATGCTTTTGCGCCATCACAATCGTGCCGATGCCGGCATGGGAAATAATGCGTGAGCATTGCTGGATCAGGCGCTCGAACTCGATCGGCCCGATCACTTGCTGTGAGCGCATATGCACCGGCTGATAATGGCCGCGCCCTGTCTGCGCGAATACCTCCTCATCCAGTGTCGGCGCTAGGTGATCCATGATCTTGACGAAGCGGTCGAAGGGTAATTGCGTCCCAACCGTCACCAAAATCACAGGAGCGCGCCCTCATAGTCGCGCCCTGGAGACTGAAGATGCTCCCATTGCGTGTACCATCGGGTCGCAAACGGGCGGGCAAGGGCGCCGCTGAGCGATGGGCGGTCGGACGCGGCGATACTGTCGATCCAGATCGTCCGGGCACCCAACAGCCGCCCAAAGATGAGACAGAACAGGCCGGGCAGTGCGCCAGTCGTCACCACGACATGCGGCCGCACCCGCCGCATCAGGCGCGCGGAGGCGATCATCGAGGCTAAGGCGCGCATCGGCTCATCCCGGTTTGCGTCCGGCAGCAGATGCACTCCATCCACACCGTCGCGAACGGCAAGCTCGCGGTTGGTGGTGGCGAAAACCACGCACCCTTCGTCGAATGCCGGGCGCAGCAACATCAGCTCCTCCCAATGCCCGCCGCCTGATGCGATCGCGAGAACCGTGAACTGGGATGATCGCCTACTCCACACCGACCGTACTTCTGCCCTCGACCGGCGCCGCGGCACCCGAATAACGATCACCCCTCGACACACTTTCAGGGCAAACTAAGCTTCCCTTGGGTACGCGAGCGATCAGCCTATCGCAAGCGCGGCAGCACGAGTTACGGCGCTTGCCTCCAGCGTCTGGCCACATGCGGGCTGGCGTTGAAAGGGCGAGGCTCCATCGAGCGCAGGATACCTACAATGCAGTTAGTAAAGGATTTTTGGCGCTGCGGCGTAGTTGCGGCGGACATCCGAAGCATCGCCGGTGCGGGCACCTTGGATCACGTTCCTGTACGCTGGCTCCCGAACCGTTCCAGCCTGCACTATCTGGCTGATCCCTTCGGCCTGTGGCGCGATGGCCGCCTCCATGTCTTCGCCGAAAGCTTCAGCTATCGCACGGGTGTTGGCCATATCGAGGTTCTGGTGCTGGATGCCAACCTTGCGATCATTGACCAACAAGCGGTCCTTCGCGAGCCGTGGCACCTTTCCTACCCGTTCGTCTTTGAAGCGGACGGGGAAACCTGGATGCTACCGGAGGCCCATGAATCTGGTTCGTTGTGGCTCTATCGCGCGACCGACTTCCCCTTCGGCTGGGAACGCGCGCGACGGATCGTGCTTGATCATGTGCCGCTCGATGCTTCGCTGATTCGCCACGAGGGATTGTGGTGGCTGTTCTACGCACCGGCCGATCCGCCCGAGGGTCGACTGACCAGCCTGTGCGGCGCCTATGCGGATCGCCTGGAGGGGCCATGGCAGCCTCACCCCGCCAATCCGATCCTTGTTGATGCAGCAGGACTGCGCCCCGGCGGAACGCCGGTCGTGATCGAGGGCAAGGTGCACCTGCCCGTTCAGCGCTGCGACGGGAGCTATGGCACGGGACTGCGCCTGCTCCGTTTCGATGTGTTGACACCATCGCGCACGGTGACGGCGGTCGCGAGCACGCTCGCCGCACCTATCTCTGCGGCACCGTTCACCGATGGTTGCCACACATTGTCGGAAGCTGGCGACGTATCGCTGGTCGATGTGAAGCAGATGCGCTTCTCGGCCTCTGCGCTGGCGGCCTGGCCGGAGCGCTGGCTCCGGCGCAGGCGCGCGCATACGGGCGCTTAGTTCGCCTGGTAATAATCCGAATATTGCTTGGAATAGTAATAAAGGCCGCCCACTGCCTGCGCCGCGGGATCGACCTGGGTGTAAAGAGCGCCAACCGGGTTGCTGCCATCGCTGCGCAGCCAGTTCAGCGAAGAAATTGCCGCTGAGACCGGCGTCGCGTTCCACTTGATCACCAGCGTCGTGGCGTCTGCGAGCACCGCAAGGAAGCGGCCGTCGGCCAGGCCCATCAGCGGGGGCAGATCGAGCACGATCTGGTCATAGCGCTCGCGCAACGTGCCCAGCAGCTGCTCCATGCGGCCCTCGCCGAACAGATTCTCTGCCGAGAAATACGGGCTGAGCACGAGGAGCTGGTCCAGGTTGGGTACGTCGCCGGGATGGATTGCCTCGTCGACGCTTGCCTCGCCATGCAGCACTTCCACCAAGCCGACGGCGGGCACCGGCGTGCGCACGATCTGGCGCACGGCGGCACGGCGGATGTCGCACTCTACCAGCAGCGTCTTCGCGCCAGCCGTCGCTAACGTACGGGCGAAGGCCACGGCAGACGTCGTCTTGCCCTCCGCCGGCAACGAGGAAGTGATCGCGATCACCTTGGGCGACCGCGTCCCCTTGACCCCAAGCACCGCCGCGCGCGCGATCCGGTAGGATTCCGCGAACATGGAAGTGGGCCGCTCCAGCATCAGATCGGCCGGATTCTGGCCCTTGGGCACCTTTGGCACCACGGCGAGCACCGGGATGCCGAGCTGGTCCTGCACCTCTTCGACCGAGCGGAACCCGCCGCTGGTCATTTCCATGACCGCGATCGTGCCCGCGCCCGCCGCCAGCGCGACAAGGAGTGACAGGGCATAGAGCAGCGGCTTGTTGGGCGAAGTTGGTCGCGGCTGCGGCTCCGCGCGATCGATCACCTCGGCCTGGGCGATCGACAGGCGCGCCGCCTGCGCGCTCTCCAGCGACATCTGCGACATCTTGTCATACAAGGCGCGCTTCGCCGCCGCCTCGCGCTCCAGGCTTGCGGCTGCTACCGAATCGCGGGCGCTGGTTTCGCGCTCCCGTTCCAGTTGGTTCAGGGATTGGCGCAGGCTCGCTGAGCGTGCTTCGGCAGCAGATGCACTGGCCTGCAACGAGCCGACCACCCGCCGAGCTTCCGCGTCGATCTGCGAGTCAAGGGCAACAAGCTGATCGCGGACCCGGATGCTCTCCGGGTGGCGATCGCCATAGCGCGCCTCGACCTCGCCGCGGCTGCGCACCACCTCGGCGCGCTGGCGGCGCAGATCGGCGATCACTGCCGACCCAAGCACTTCCGAAACGGCGTCGAGTCCACCCCGCGAAACCTGCGAGCGCGCTGCGGCGAGCCGCGCCCGCGCAGCCGCCGCATCGGATTCGGCGGTCGCAAGGCTGCTCGCGAGCGGCGCCACCTGCTGGTCGTTGATCGTGCCGACCGTGCTGTTAGCGACGCTGCTTTCGACAATGCCGGCACGGGCACGAAAGTCCGCCGCGCGGGCTTCAGCTTCGCTGGCCTGCTTGCCGAGCTCATCCAGCCGCTGCTGGAACCACTCGCTCTGCCGCTCTGCCGTGCCAACCTTGTTGGTCGTGCGGCTCTCGATATAGCCGTCGGCAAAGGCATTCGCGAGCTTTGCTGCCTTCAGCGAATCCGTGGAGGTGAAGCGAACGTTGAGAACATAGGTCAGCTTCTCACGATCGACCTTCAGGTGCGACAGGACCGCCGCCGCAAGCGCGTTCTCGCGCGCTTCCGTGGTGACCACGTTGACGCTGTTGCGATCCAGCTCCTCGACGAATTCTGGGTCTGCGGAAAGCCCATAAGCACGCACGATCGAGCGCGCGAGATCGAGCGAACGAATGGCAGTCACTTCCGTCTCGATCGCTTCCGGGGCCAGTTCGGCGCGGGTCGCCTGCGCATTGTTCGCCAGCGGATTGCGCGAGGGATCAAGGCGCACCTTCGCCGTCGATGTATATTTCGGCGTCATGAACGATACGGCGATCACTCCCGTCAGGAACACCGCGGCGGTCACCGCCGCCAGGATCTTCCAACGCCGGCGGATCGTATCGCGCACGACGCTGATGACGTCGGCCAGGCGCGCCTCATATTCGTCGGCTTCGTGTCTGACTTCCATTCTCGTCTGGCCTCGGTCTTGAGCCGGTGCGGCTCGAAGGTTGCTACATGTGGTAGGTGAGACCCGCCTCGAGACGTCCCTCACCGGCATCATTAGTGCCGGCCTGGAGCCCGCGCGAGTCCCGTTCGGAGTAGCTCAGCGAGCCTTCTAGGGTCATGCGGCGGGAAATCAGGTAACGGGCGCGCGAGGCGAGCTGATAGGTCGAATTGTTGCGGTCTTCGTTGATAGATGTCTGCAGGGCGTATTCTCCGCTCGCAGACAGGATCAGGTTATTCAGAAGCTCATAATCGCCGCCCAGCGACAAGCGATTATCCCAGAACGGCCGGGGCGTCACATTGCCGAACGTCGCATCCTCCGATGTGCGGCGTGCCGCCGTGCTTATCGTGAAACGCTCTGTGGGAAACAGCTCCAAGCGAGCTTCCCCGATCAGCCCGTTGACCGTGTCGAACCCGGATGTGCGATAATCACGCACGTTGTAGCCAATGCTGATCGTTCCGCGGGCCCGGCCGGCGAGATCCACGTTGAGGCCGATGTTGGCTCGCCCAGTGTCCGAATCCAGTGCAGCAATCCCGGGCACGCGGCCGTCAAACGTCGTGCCGGTGTAACCAAGCTGCCCGAACAGCGACACGCTCGGCGTGCGCGCATATTCGAACTGGCCAATGATACGGCTCACGTTGCGGTCGCGGTTTTCCTGGCTACGAAGCGCGCCATCGCTGAGCCTAACCGGCGCAAAGCGGAAGTCGGTGTAATCAGCGAGCAGGAACGTGCGCACCCGGCCGCTGGTATATTCGGTCCGCAGCGACGCAAAATCGCGCCGGAAGCGCGACAGCGCCGCTACATTGGACGCAACTTCTCCCGAGAACTGGTTCTCGAAGCTCTGCGACGCGCCGACCTCTCCTGTGACGGTGAGCGCCCGTCCCAGTTCCACTTCGCCCCGCGCCCCGAGATTCCAGCGCCGCTCGTTACGCCGGCTCTCGCCGATGTAGTTGCGCAGCAGTCCGGAGGCGTTGACCTCGAGGGAATGTCGCGACCAGATCGATGCCACGCGAAGCGATGGCTCCAGCGAGGCGTAAGGCGCTTCCGTTTCGTTCTGCTGCGTCAGGTAGGCGTTGCTGGTCGCCCCGGCGCTCGATCGAAGCCGCGGAAAGAACATCAGGCCACCAACGTGAACACCCGTCGGGGTGTAGGCCGGTCGCGGCCGGGCACTGACGCTGACATTCCGATCACGGTCGAACCCTTGCGGGACTGCCGGCTGGACAATCAGGCCGTCCTGCGCACGCGCGACGATAGGCACGCCTGCTGCCACGACGGCAGCCAGCGCCAATGCCGGGTGCGTGCCCGTCACCATTGATTTGCCCCGACGCGTCACCCCCCGTTAGGCCTCAGAAGAACCGTTCGCCGATCCGCACCGTGTCTCCGGGATAGACGATCAACTCGGGGGTCAGGCGATAATTGACCTCGTCGGTTGCGCCCTGCCGCCGGATGCGGATCACATCGCGATTGGCGCGAGGGGTAAAGCCCTTTGCCAGCGCCACCGCGTTCATCGCGGTCAGGCCGTTCACGTAGGGATACTGCCCTGGCGCACCGACCTCGCCCAGAATGTAGAAGGGGCGAAACACGATCACGTCCATGGCGACCTTCGGATCCCGCAGATAGCCGTCGGCGAATCGCGCCTGTGCATCACGTGCGATTTCCGAAACCGGTCGGTCGGTTGCGGGAACGTTGCCGATCAGCGGCAGCGATACCGTTCCATCGGGATTGACCCAGAATTCTCCGGTCAGACTGGGTTCGTTGAACACCGTAACTCTCACCCGGTCGCCAACACCCAGGCGATAGTCGCTGACGGCCGCCGCCGTCGACGCGTAACGCTCGCCGGCTGAGATCACGGGTCCTTCGCCCTTCTCCGCACATGCGGAGAACAGCAGGGTTATCAGAAGTAGAAACGCCGGGCGCAGGAGCATGGAGCCTCGAAGAAATAGGAACGGCGATGGCTTGATTGGCATGTCCGGCCAACGGAAGCAATGTGCCGCGGTGATCCGATGCATCATCGGCGCACCCTGTGACATGCGGCAAAATACGGTTAATAATCCCGTGATATCCGAACGTTGGCACTTTGCCGGCCCAAGGTTGAGATACTCGACAAGAGCGAAAGCCACCTGGTGACTTGGAACTCGACGCGGGTGGCAGAATACCCCTGCCCGTCCGTGACGATCTCCGCATAAAGGCGCCGTGACACATACTTGCCCGCCGCGACGGACGTGCCCTGCCCCGTCTGCGGATCGGCCGGCAGGATGCGCAGCCGATCAAGCCCGGCGGCACGGCGCACCGCATTGATCGGATTCAGCCCGCCGGAGCCGTCCTGCAGGGCAGCGACCGCGGCCGCGAGTTGCAACGCCTCGGGCGCCGACAGGTTGGTGATGGAGGTGCCGAACAACAAGCGCGACAGCAGTTCGTCCGGCGGCAGCGCAGGCGTGCTGGCAAAGGTGATTTCCGGTTTCAGCGCCACGCCGCTCACGCGGATCGAGGCCCTGAGCCCAGTTGTATCCGCATTAGCCTCGATATCGAGCGCTGGATTGGCCGGCACCTCTCCTGCGAACCGGATCGCGCCGCGTTCCAGCTCGAACTGGCGACCGGCGAACTCATAATCCCCTCGGATCAGATCGGCCCGGCCGTTGATGGCAGGATTTTCCGGCGAGCCACCGATCGTGAGATCGGCCGACCATTCGCTGGTCAGGCCAAGCCCGGTGACAAGCAACTGCTCAGTCGCCCGCGCCTTGATGTCGAGCTGCCAGGGCGCTTGCGGTGCCTCCACGCTGTCGCCGCTTCCATCGGGCTGGTTGATCTCCCGAACGGTGATGCGCGGAACGGCGCTCGCTGCCGTCGCCTGACCCAAGCGATAGCGACTGCGGTTCAGGCGAACCGTGCCTGAAATGGTACCGCCCTGCCCGTTTGATTGGAAACGCAGCGGGCCGGTCACGGTGGCGGCAATGTCATCGCGGTTGATCATCACCGCGCGATCCGCATTCAGGCGGAGGTCGAGCCCGATGCCGCCGCGTGCCGCAAAGTCGAACCATCCGGTACCAGCCACCTTGCCTTCCCGCCCCGCCGAGGCGGCAAAGCGTTCGATGGCAAGGCGCGAACCGGCAAAGCGCCCCTCCGCCGCCACGTCGCGCAGCACGGTCCCCGTCGTGGCGCTCTCGATCCGTGCCCCGTTCGTCTTCACCGAGCCGCGAATGACCGGATCCAGCACCGTACCACGCACGTCGGCCGCGATCGCCACCGGGCCCGACAGCGCGAACAGCTCCACCCGGCTCAGCCGCCAAAGCGTGTCAGCCGGGCCGCTATAGCGCAGTTGGGCGAACAGGCCTGCGCGGCTCAGTCGGGTCGCCAGATCGCCTTCACCAAGCCGCAACAATGCTTGCGCCCGGCCGATGGTCTTCCCGCCGGCCGCGGCCACCGCGCGCAGCCCGACACGATCCGCCGTCAGTACCCCGGCCAGGCCGATATCGATCGGGTCCGATGAGGCGAGCAACCCGGACCGTGTCAGGCCGCGCACCGTCATGTCGACGCGGCCAGTGGGCGCGGCCTGTCTATCGCTGGCATAGCTGAGCTTGCCCGACGCATTGCCACCAAGGCCAAGGCCGGGATAGCCGATATCCAGGACAGCGAGGGGCATGTTTGCCAGGGTTGCGTCAATGGCATTTCCGTCGGGGGCGAAGCGGCCGGCGATCGTCCCCTCACCCCCAGCGAACGTCACCTTGGTTGGCGCAAGCCGCCAGCCATCGCCGTCGCGCCTCAACAGCGCCGCGTTTTCGAGCCGCAGTGGGCGACGATCGACCGTGCCTTGCGCGATGATGCCATAGCCGTCGGGCGTAACGTCAATCACGCTTTGGATGTCGAAGGCACGCCCTCGCGATCCGGCGGCGGCCGCCCGGATCTGGCCCACACCGTCGCGCAGCTTGGCATTAGCAGCAACGCGTGCGATGCTGAGTGCTCCCCGGCGCAGCCCCGTGCCGTTGAACGTCGCCTCCACGTTCGTGCCCGCGGGATCGAGCAGCGCCACCAGTTCGAGCCGCCCTTGTCGGACGGTGGCTTCCCCGGCGAGCCGCGCCCCGCGCAAACTGAGCCGGGCTTCGATCCGCTGCACCGTACCAACCGGCCGTAGCAGCACCTCGCCATCGATGCCGCCACCGGCGACCACCAGCCGCCCGTCGAAACCGTCATCGGTAATCCCAATGGTTCCGGCAGCGCGGGTGCCGCTGACGCTCAGGCGCCGCACCGCGATCTGGGCATCCGCGCCGCGGGGAAGCAGGATCTCGCCCTCGCCGTCAAAGGCGCCGAGCCGCGAGCCGCCAGCCACCGCGAACACAAAGCCGCGGGGGTCCGGATCAAGGCGAAGCCGCACATCACGCAGGCCGAGGCTGTCGTTCGGACGTTGAAAGACAAGGTCCAGCTTTGGCCGCTCGATCTGACCATCGAGTTGCAGCGTCACGGGGCCATAAGTGGTCTGGCGCCCGGCACCGGAAAAAACAAAGGTGCCATCGCGGCGGCGATAGCCATTTCCCACCAGCCGTATGGACGGGCCCGTCAGCACAAGATTGCGCAAGTGGAGGATACCGTCCGGGGTGCGCTCTAGATCGGTCGCAATCCGCGGCAGGCCGCCAGCCAGGCTGCGGAAGAAGCCATTGTCCAGCCGCACCATCTGGGCGGTGCCCGAGCCGATCACCCGTGTGCCGCGCCCGCCCGCCCCAGGCACGACGCGCAGGCGCGAATTGACATCCACCACACCGAGCCCGGGGATCAGATACCGCCCGAGCGCGCCATTCAGGCCGACCTGATATTGACCATTGCGCAGATCGAGCAGCAGGCTGATGCGTCCCCACAGCTTGTCCGACCGCAGGCGAAGGTCATCGCCAGTCACCATCGTCGGGGTGATGCGCAGCACCCCATCCACCGACAGGTTGCGCAATATGCCGCCAGCCACGTCGCCCACGCCGGTCACGCGCTCGGCGGTAAAGCGCGCTGGGAGCAGGATCGGCGACTTGGACAGGCGGCCCTTGCCCGCCACCCGCGCCCCGTCGAATCCAGTGTCGTCAAATGCGAAGCGCGGCGCGGTAATACGGTAATCGAACGCGGCTGTGGCGAATGCGCCGTCCAGCACGGCGCGAAGCTCCACGTCGCGCCCGGTCATGTTGGGGAACAGGGCAGCGGGGCGCAACAGGCGGGCGCGCACGCGAAGGTTGCGCCAGGCATTGGCCGCAAGATCTGCGCCGCCGTTCGCGTCCACCGCCAGCGCGGCGGAGCGGAGCGACAGGCTCCCCTCCAGTCGGCGGTTGGCGAAGCTTGCTCCGCCATTCACCAGCACGCGCGGGCCGGACAGCCGCTGCAGCCTGCCCGTGGTGAGGCTCGCCGGCGTCAAGCTGCCGGTGAGCGTGTAGGCGCCGGCGCGATTGCCGAGAGCAAGATCGATCACCCGCACGCCGCCAGCAGTGGCAGTCGCCCGCCCCTGCCACGCGGCCCAGCGGCCCTCGCCATTCACGTCGGCGGCCAGCGGGCGCCGAACGCCCGTCAGCCGGGCGAGCACGCCATTGGCCGTGCCGCGCGCGCGCGCATCGATATCAAAGCGGTCGCGATCGGGCGCAGCGTCGATCCTCAGCCGCAGTTCGTCGCTGCCCTGGACCAGCGCATCGATGGCGACCATCGCCCGCCCCCGGCGAATATTCGCCCGGCCATGCAGCCGGCCGGTGCGCAACACGCCCGTGACGGCCGGCGCCACGGTCAGCCGTTCAACGGCAAGCCGGCCGATCACGATGTCGAAATCGGGCAGCAGCGGCGCTGATCGCCCGGTCGGCCTAGTGCGCGGCAGCTTTGCCAGCATGCCGACTGGTACCCGCAGCGAACGGATGTCGAGGCGATTGGAGAGCCACGCAAACGGCCGCCAGTCCAGCTCCGCGCAGGGCGCCGCGAACACCAGCCCTTCCGGATCGTGGACCCGCACATCGCGCAGCACGGCAGCGCCATAGAGCGAGCCATCGATCCGCCCCACGGTAAAGCGGAGGCCGTTCGCGGGCCGGGTGGCGTTGATCCGCTCCGCCACCCAGCGGTGGCCGATATCGGTGTCGATGATCCACAAGGTGGCCAACAGCACACCCACGGCCGCAATCAGCGCGGCGCCGAGCCACCGCAACCAGCGCATCAGAATGCCTGTCCCAGCGACACATAAACCGCGACGCGAGAATCGCCGCGCTGCGGGTTCAGCGGCGTGCCCACGTCCACGCGGATCGGGCCGAAGTTGCTGTAATAGCGCACGCCCACACCGGCGCCGTAGCGCAGGCCCGAAAGATCGGGGACGCCGGAGGTGTAGATGTTGCCCGCATCAAAGAACGGGACAACGCCGAAATTGCCGAACGCCTTGATCCTGCCCTCGATAGCAAACTCGGCCAGGCTGCGACCGCCGATTGGATCATTGTTGGGGTCACGCGGCCCGATCGACTGATAGCCATAGCCGCGAACCGATGCGCCGCCACCGGCATAGAAGCGTCGTGACGGAGCAATGGCGTCGCGCGGCGCCCCAAGGATCGTGCCTAGGCGAATTCGGCCGGCAAGCACCACTCCGTCATTGATCGGGGCATAAGCGCTCGCATCCAGCTGCGTGCGGGCATAGCCAAACGCCGTTCCTTGCAGCGAAAGCTCCGGGCTGAACCGTCCGCCCAGGCGAAAGCCGCGCGAAGGGTTCAGCAGGTCGTCCGATCCGTCATAGCTCAGGCTGGTGGGCACGGCCGCGATGAAAAAGGTGCGCCGTCGCGGCTCGCCCGTGGAGACAATCACGTCGCGCTCGTCCGAGGCGAGAAGCTCCGCGCCGAGCGACCAGGTCCAGGTCTTCTGGAAGAAGATGTTGGTCTGGCGTTCCAGGCTGCCGGACAGCGAAAACGTGTTCGCTTCATAGGCATCGCGATTGGTATGGGCCACCGCGATCTGCCCGGTGAGCACCCTGTCGCGGCCCTTGAAGTTATTACGGCGAAAGGTGACCGCGCCCAGCTGCTCCTGCGTGCCGAGCACCGAACGGAGCGTCAGCGCCCCTTCCGGCGGAAACAGATTGCGGTGCGTCCAGCTCGCCTCGACTCGCGCGCCCTCGCCCGTGCCATAGCCGATTTCGCCAGCGATGGTGCGGGGCGGCGCAGGCTCCAGCCGAACGTCGATATCCACCGTTTCCGGCGTGGCGCCGGGTATTGGCTTCACCTCCGCGAGGGAGACGAGGCCGGTCTGGACCAGCGCCCGTCGCAAATCGGCCAGTGCCGGCTCATAATAAGGTTGGCCCGGGGTAAATCGGGCGATCTCCTGCACATGATCGGCCCCGAACACGCGATTGCCAGCATTGGTGCGGATCTGGCCGAACACCCGCGCCGTGCCGGGATCGACCGTCACATCTAGCGTCGCGGACCGCGCCTCGCGGTCGATCGTGACCACCGGATCGCCGATCGTCGCGAACGGAAAGCCTTGCTCACCCACCTCCAGGCGCAGCTTAGTTTCCGCAGCGGCGATCGCGTCAGCGTTTGCCGGATCCTGCGCGTTGACGCCGAACGCCTCGCGCAGTGCCGCCGCCTTGTCGCCCGCCGCTTCCACCCCGGCGATCGTCACGTCCTTGAGGCGATAAATTGGCCCTGGGCTCGCGCTGAGCACCACCGTCGGCCGCCCCTCCACGGTTTCGATGCGCGGCTCGACCTCTGCGTCATAATAGCCTTCCGCGCGCAGCAGGGTCACCAGCGCCGCGGCATCCTCCCGCGCGCGGCGGTCGATCTGCGCGGCATTGGCGGGCTCCTCGTCGTTCTGGTCCAGGACGGACAGAGCGGCAAAGCGGCTGCGAAGCAGGGGGGAACCGATCCCTTCCAGCCCGTCGATGCGCCAGCCATAGCGCACCTCGGTCAACGGGGTGGCCCACGCCTGCGCGCCCGATTGCGGATCAGCCGCGAGTTCCGGCCACTCGACACCGATGTCGGGCATGTCGGCCAGCGGCGCGCCCGTGTCCAGCGCCGGCTCGGCATCAGGCACAGCGGCCTGCTGCGCCGCGACGGGCTGCGCAGCGAGCAACGCGATCAGACCTGCCGCGCCGATCGGCCCGCTCCGCCCGTACATCCCGCTGCCCTAAGGCCTTGCTCAGCCAGCGGCAATGCCGCTGGGCCTCAATGCACAGTGCCCGCGGCCAAATCCGTCTCCAGCAGTCGCACCAGGCGCTCCACCTGTCGCTAGCGGCAGAAATGGACAACATTGCCGACCGACCGGCTGCGATCTGCACGGATCGCCGCTTCATCGGCGGCAAAGGCACCAAAGGCACGGATCAGGGACGACGCGTCCGTCACCATGTGACGGTCGGCAAGATAAAGATGCGGCAAGAGCAACCTGCGATGTGATTGTCCGGCCAGCCATAGCGACGAACCTCAACCGCCCGGTGAACGGCGAGGGTTAACGCGGCAACAGTGGCATTGCGAGGTGGGCCGTGCCAAAGGCCGTAGCATGGCACCTTCCAATCAGCGCTCGACTTCCGCGGGCGGTTTCATCGTCGCCGCGTCGTTGATGGTGGGCACCATCATCGGGCTCTTGCTCGGGCAGCCTTCCCTTGGCTTCGTGACGGGGCTTGGCCTCGGCGCGGTCGTCGCCATCGCTCTCTGGCTGAAGGCGCGGGGCTAAACGCACGGCGCGACAGGCACGCTGGAGGCACGGGGGGCAGAGGCCGCCGCTCAGGGCTGCCGCAGCAGCAGCTTGACGCGCCCGATCACTGCAGCTTCCCCGGCGGTGCAACGGATCGGAGCATAATCGGCATTGTCGCTGACCAACAGCAGCGCCGTGCCCTCCCGCCTGATCCGCTTGACCAGAAGTTCGTCCGCGCGGCGAACCACGAAGATCCCGGTACTCGCCAGCCGGGTATCCGCGCGATCCACCAGCAGCCGGTCCCCTGCAAGGATGGTCGGCTGCATCGAATCGCCCGCCACATCGATCACCGAAGCGTGCGCCGGCGATACGCCGCAGTCGCGCAGCATCCGCGCGGCAAACTCCTCCTGCCGAATGGCACGCTCCTCGCCCACCGTCGCGCCGCGCCCGGCCGAGGCCGCCACTGACAGATAGGGCACGGCAATGGTCGCATCGCGCGGCTCCCCGCCGAGCATCTCCTCATCCACGCCGAGAAAGCGCGCGAGCACCTGACGATCGCGTTCCGCCAGGCGGCGCGGCGTGCCGCGGCGCACGAATTGCTGAAGATACGCCAGATTGCGGCCGATCACGCGTGACAGCTCGGATAGGCTGACGCCCTGCGCCGCCGCCAATCGCTCCAGCGTCTCGCCAACCGTTTCCGCCATCGCGCGACTATAGCCTAGGATTTTTCCTAGACAAGTTGGAAAAGGTGCGAGAACAAACAGCGAACAACGTGACTCGGGAGTTTGCCATGTCGCTGCTGATCAGGATCGACCGCTACCTTCGCCGTACCGGCATTTCGCCCTCCACCTTCGGCCGCCAGGCTGTGAACGACCCACGCTTGGTGCATGACCTGCGCGGAGGACGGACACCGGGGCCCCGCATTTGCGCGCGGGTGGATGCTATTCTTCAGGATGGCGAATGATGCGCGGGCCGGACGCCGCGGTCCTGCTGGGCCGCGCCCTTAGCCGATCGGCGGCGCACCTGGGCTTGGAGATTGCCTTGGAACAGCACCAGTCAACGCCGTGGCACAGCGCGACCTTCAGCGGCCATCGCCATGCCATGACGATCACGGCGTCTCCGGGCGGCGCGGCTGCGAGCGCCTGGCTGGCAGCGATCAGCAGCCTTGACGTGCCCCTGCCGGGGGAATTGCTCGCCGATCTCAAGGTCGCGCAGCAGGTTCCCGGCGACGGACACTGCCAGGCGCGGATCGAGGCGCTTACGGTAGAGTGCGCCTGATCGCGGCGTCGACAATCAGCGCCGTGCCATCTGGCGCAGCATCAACAACGTGTCCGTCAGCGTCTCGGGCTGGCTCGGCGCGGCAGACGGGGCGGGCGGCGCTGGTGTCGGCGCTGGTGTCCGGTCGGGCACCTTGCGCTGGCGGGCGCCCCGCTCCAGCCGATCGAGCAGGCTGGCGAGCGAGTCTCCGCTCCCTGATGCGGCGGCCTCGGCATCCTGGCTCATCACCGGGCGCGCCGTTGCGGGCGCCTCCTCCGCGGGCAGGCCTGGCTGATCCGAGCGCTGCTTTTCCATGATCGAAAGGTCGTGATCCTTGCCGCCTTCATCAAGCCCGATTTCCGGAGGCGCCGCAGCATCAGCTACGCTGACGGTGACCGGCGCGGCAATCGGTGCCCCTTTCTCTGCCTTTAGAGGTGCGCAAGCCGGCGCGGGCGCGAGCGGCGGCACCGCGCGCACCGGATCGCGCGGCACGTCGGGAATGGCAACCGGGTCGAACGCGGCAAGTGGCTGGTCGAGATCGCGTGGCACCGTCTGTTCGCCGGCGCGCGGGCGCACACGCACCGCCGGCGCGACCGACGCGATCGGCAGCGGCGGGCCAAGATCCTCGTCCGCGCGAATCGGGCGGCGCGGTGCGGCATCGGGGTGTGCATCCGCCCGCCGGATGGTAGGGACCCGCAGCGCCGCATCCGGGCTGGCCAGCGCCGGCTTGTGCTGCACCCCGATCAGATAACCGCGTCGACGCAGCGCCACCGCGGCGATCGCGACAAACGGGATCAGCACGAACAGCGCCAGCATCGTCCGGCCAAAGGCGCCGATCGGCGGGGTCGCCGCCGAAAGCAGATACGGCAGGCCCAGCCGCCACATCAGCACATCAAGCATGGCCTGCGGCATGGCCGCGACCAAGGCCGCCGCCACCACGCCGATGGTCAGCATGAGGGCCGGCCAGATCAGCCGCTTCCATTCCATTTCGCGTTGTTCTGCGCCCATGCCTCACCCTTTTTCGCCGGCCGCCATCAGCCGCCGGTACACAGGCTCGTATCGCGAAATATTTGAGGACCAGTTACGTTCCTGCTCAACAAAGGCGCGGGCACGGGCGCGGCGCTCATCCCATCCGTGCCGCTCACCAAGCAGATCAGCCAGAGCCGCGGCAATGGCGGCGGGATCGTCGGCGGCGAACAGCGTGCCCGTCTCGCCGTCCCGAATCAGCTCGCGATGCCCGCCCACATCGGAGGCCGCGACCAGCCGCCCCTGCGCCATTGCCTCCAGTGGCTTCAGCGGCGTGACCAGATCGGTCAGCCGCATCTTCTTGCGCGGGTAGGCCAGCACATCAACGAGGCTATAGTATCGCTCCACCTCCTGATGCGGGACGCGGCCGACGAAGCGGATTCGCTCGGCCGCGGGCGACGCCGCCGCCTGCTGGCGCAGCGCCTTCTCCATCGGGCCGCCGCCGACGAGCAGCAATTGCGCATCCGGCCGCCGCGCCACCAGCGCCGGCATCGCCGCGATCAGATCATCGAGGCCCTCATAATCGTAGAAGCTGCCGATAAAGCCGATCACATCGCCCTTCAGCCCGAGCGATTGCGCGAGCGCTTCGTCGCGCAGCTGCGGATCACCGAACAACGTCATGTCGACGCCGTTGGGCGACACGGTAATGCGGTCCTCCGCTACGCCGCGCGCCAGCAGATCGCGCTTCAGCCCCTCGCAAATCACCGCCACCGCATCGGCGCGCTTCACCGCCCAGCTTTCCAGCGCGCGAGTCGCGCGAAAGCGCAGCGATCCTTCGGTGCCAGTGCCGTTCCCGACCGAGGCATCCTCCCAAAAGGCGCGGATTTCATAAACAAGCGGCACGCCCAGCCGCCGCGTCGCACGCATCGCCGCCAGCGCATCCAGCACGGGCGAATGGGCATGAATGATGTCCGGCCGAAATTTCTTCGCCACCGCAGTGATGCGCCGTCCAAACGCCGCCACCTCCGCCAGTTCGCCCAACGGAGCGGGCAAGCGCGGCGACGCTGGCGTGCGATGAAAGGTGATCCCGTCCACCACCTCCACCGGCGGCGCGTCGTGATGATGCCGCGGGCCAGTCACCGCCGCCACATCCCAGCCCCGCGCCATCTGCGCCTTCACGATCGCCCGCGTGCGAAACGTGTAGCCGCTCTGCAAAGGCAGGCCGTGATCGAGTACGTGGAGAATGCGCATGACGGCCTGCTGCCACCACGCCGCTTAACGGCACGTCAACTGCCCGCGTTTAGGCGGGTGACGCTTTCGGGAGGCTCGAACCCAGGTTTATGCCAAGTTTATGATCGATAATCTGGCACTCGGGATCAGCCATGGGCTGCTGCTGCTCGCGGCATGGCTGCTGCTGCGCCGCGACGATCTCGATTCCGAAGCCGCGCCTGCAGAGAAACCTGGCCGGCCGGGGCGCCCCCCGCGTGCGTGATCTGGCCTTTATCGGCTTCCTGGTGGCGCTGTTCGGCCTCGGCTTTCGCCGGCCGTTCATCTTCATCCTCGCCTATGTCTATATCGACATCGTCTCGCCGCAGCGGATCACTTATTATCTGCTGAACAGCGTGCCGATCTCAGCCATCGCGGCCGGGCTCGCGGTGCTCGCCTGGCTGGTGGTTGATGACAAGAAGGACACCCGCTTCGCGCCGCGTCAGGCGCTGATCCTGCTGTTCCTGGTCTATTGCGGCATCACCACGCGCACGGCCGATTTCCCGATCGAGGCGGCGGGCAAATGGGAATGGGTGTGGAAGAACCTCGCCTTTGCCGCCTTCCTCCCGCTGACCTTGCGCACGAAGCTGCGGATCGAGGCGCTGCTCCTCTTCGTGGTGCTGTCGGCCAGTTCGATCATCATCGTGGGCGGCATTAAGACGCTGGCTTCGGGCGGCGGCTATGGCGAGCTAAACCTCATGGTGGCGAACAATTCGGGCCTTTACGAAGGCTCGATCATCTCGGCCGTATCGATCTCGCTGATCCCGATCATTCTCTGGTTCGGGCGCCATGGCACGATCTATCCGCCCGGGCGCCTCGTCTGGCTGTTCTGCGCGGCGCTCACCTTCGCCTGCCTGCTGATCCCCGTCGGCACCTCCGCGCGTACCGGCCTGCTGTGCATTGCCCTGCTCGCCGTGCTGATGCTGCGCGAGGTGAAGCGCAAGGTCCTGTACATCGCCGCGCTTGGCGTGGTCGGCCTCATGGCGGTGCCGTTCCTCCCCAGCGCCTTCAGCGAGCGGATGGGCACGATCAAGACCTATCAGGCCGACGAATCCGCCTCCACCCGCATCGCCGTTTGGAAGTGGACGTGGGACTATGTGAAGGACCATCCGTTCGGCGGCGGGTTCGATGCCTATCTGCAGAACCGAATCCGGTACGATACGGTGCAGGTCGTCGGCGAAGGACCGAACCGGACGGTGCAGCGCAACCTGACGGTCGACAAGAGCCGCGCCTATCATTCCAGCTATTTCGAGGTGTTGGGTGAGCAGGGTTATCCGGGGCTCGCGCTGTGGCTGCTCATCAACGTGATCGGGCTGGTGCGCATGGAAGTGCTCCGCCGCCGCTATCGCGAGGGGGAGTTCGCCTGGGGCGGCAGTCTCGCCGGCGCACTCCAGCATGCGCACCTGATCTATCTGCTGGGCGGCGCCTTTGTCGGCATTGCGTTCCAGTCGTTCCTCTACATGCTCATCGGCGCGCAGATCGGGCTCGACACCTATTTGTCCCGCCGGCAGGCGGAGACTGCGTGGCGCCCGATGCGGCGTGAACGCTCGGCTTTGGCCGAAAGCTAAGCCCACCCGATCCGTCATCCCGGACTTGATCCGGGATCCATGGTGCCGCGAGGGCTGGTGCTGGAGCCTCTTGCTTCAGCGCTCGCCGACAGTTGGATCCCGGCACAAGGCCGGGATCACGGCCATGGCTGGTGAACCGCAACCCAGCCTTCTTGCGAACGAATCGCGAAAAGCAGATTCGTCAAGTCTTTTCATGAACAGCGCCGCTTGGCACCTTCCCCCACCCGCCTGCCGCTGCTATCGCCGCCCCCGACGCTTTACATCGCCCGTCCGGGCGCGCCCGCGCGTGGGTCTTGTCACCCCCGCTTCCCCGTCGCGCCCGAGCCGGCCGAACCTATGGGGAAAGGACCCGCATGACCGCCATCGGCCACGATACGTTGAAGGCCCGCCGCACGCTCCAGGCGGGCGGCAAGAGCTACGATTATTATTCGCTCGACGTTGCGGCCGAAAAGTTCGGCGACATCTCGCGCCTGCCCTTCTCGATGAAGGTGCTGCTGGAGAACATGCTGCGCTTCGAGGACGGCAAGACGGTGACGGCTGCCGACGTGCAGGCCGTCGTGGATTGGCAGAAGGAGCGCCGCTCCGACCGCGAGATCCAGTATCGCCCGGCCCGCGTGCTGATGCAGGATTTCACCGGCGTTCCCTGCGTCGTCGATCTCGCGGCCATGCGCGACGCGATCACCAAGCTTGGCGGCAACGCGGCCAAGATCAACCCGCAGGTCCCCGTTCACCTCGTGATCGACCACTCGGTCATGGTGGACGAGTTCGGCACGCCCAAGTCGTTCGAGCAGAACGTTGATCTCGAATATCAGCGCAACTCGGAACGCTATGAGTTCCTGAAGTGGGGCTCGAAGGCGCTCGACAACTTCAAGGTCGTGCCGCCGGGCACCGGCATCTGCCACCAGGTGAATCTGGAATATATCGCGCAGGGCGTCTGGGCCTCGAACGAAACCGGCGACAACGCCGCTGGCAGCGCCGCGATCGCCTATCCCGACACCTGCGTCGGCACCGACAGCCACACCACGATGGTGAACGGCCTCGGCGTGCTGGGCTGGGGCGTCGGCGGGATCGAGGCGGAAGCCGCGATGCTCGGCCAGCCCGTCTCCATGCTGATCCCCGAAGTTGTCGGCTTCAAGCTGACCGGCGCGCTGCGCGAGGGCATCACCGCCACCGATCTCGTGCTCACCGTCACGCAGATGCTGCGCGCCAAGGGCGTCGTCGGCCGCTTCGTGGAATTCTACGGCCCCGGCCTCGACCAGATGACGCTCGCCGACCGCGCGACCATCGCCAACATGGCACCGGAATATGGCGCCACCTGCGGCTTCTTCCCGATCGACACCAAGACGATCGATTACATGAAGCTGACCGCGCGTCCGGCCGAGACGATCGCGCTGGTCGAGGCGTATGCCAAGGCCAATGGCTTCTGGCGCGACGCCAACACGCCCGATCCGGTGTTCACCGACACGCTGGAGCTCGACCTCGGCTCGGTCGTCCCGTCGCTCGCCGGCCCGAAGCGCCCGCAGGACAAGGTCGCGCTCGACAAGGTCGACGAAGTGTTCAACGGCGATCTCGTCAAGGTCTACGACAAGGCGCAGGCGAAGCGCGTCGAGGTGGCCGAGCGCGGCCACGACATCGGCGACGGCGACGTGGTTATCGCCGCGATCACCAGCTGCACCAACACGTCGAACCCGTCGGTGCTGGTCGCCGCCGGCCTCGTCGCCCGCAAGGCGCGCGAGCTGGGCCTGAAGCCCAAGCCCTGGGTCAAGACCTCACTCTCGCCGGGCTCGCAGGTCGTAACCGACTATCTCGTGAAGTCGGGCCTGCAGGACGATTTCGACGCCATGGGGTTCAACCTCACCGGCTATGGCTGCATGACCTGCATCGGCAATTCGGGCCCCCTCCCCGGCCCGATCAGCAGCGCGATCAACGAGAATGACCTCGTCGTCGCCTCCGTGCTCTCGGGCAACCGCAACTTCGAAGGCCGCGTGTCCCCGGATGCGCGCGCGAACTTCCTCGCTTCGCCCCCGCTCGTCGTCGCCTATGCGCTGAAGGGCAGCGTCACCACCGACATGAACAACACGCCGATCGGCGAAGGGACGAACGGCCCGGTGTACCTCAAGGACATCTGGCCTTCGAACCAGGAAGTGTCGGAGCTGATGACCGCCAACATTGACGACAACATGTTCCGTACCCGCTATGGCAACGTGTACGAAGGCGATGCCAAGTGGCGCGGCATCGAGGTCGTCGGTTCGGACACCTACAGCTGGCCCGCCGCCTCGACCTACATCGCCAACCCGCCCTATTTCGAGGGCATGGAGATGACCCCGGCGCCGGTGACCGACATCATCGAGGCGAAGCCGCTGGCGATCCTCGGCGATTCGATCACCACCGATCACATCTCGCCGGCCGGCTCGATCAAGGCTGACAGCCCGGCAGGCACGTGGCTGATGGAGCGCCAGGTGTCGAAGGCGGACTTCAACAGCTACGGCTCGCGCCGCGGCAACGACAACGTCATGGTCCGCGGCACCTTTGCCAACATCCGCATCAAGAACGAGATGGTGCCGGGGATCGAAGGCGGCATGAGCCGCTATGGCGAAGAAGTGATGCCGATCTACGACGTTGCCATGCGCCACAAGGCGGATGGCACGCCGATGGTCGTCGTCGCGGGCAAGGAATATGGCACCGGCTCCTCGCGTGACTGGGCGGCAAAGGGCACCAACCTGCTTGGCGTGCGCGCGGTGATCGCAGAGAGCTTCGAGCGCATCCACCGTTCGAACCTCGTCGGCATGGGCGTTCTCCCGCTCCAGTTCGTCGAGGGCGTGACGCGCGAGACGCTGAAGCTGACGGGTGATGAAACCTTCACGATCCACAATGTCGCTGGCCTGCGCCCGCGTCAGACCGTGACGGTGACGATCGCCCGCAAGGATGGCACCACCGAGACGGTCGAGACGCTCTGCCGTATCGATACCGTCAACGAGCTGGAATATTTCCTCAACGGCGGCATCCTGCAGTACGTGCTGCGCAATCTGGCCGCCTGATCCGCCCAGCCGTCCGCCGCCCTGTATCAAGGGGCGGCAGACAGGAATTGTTACTTTCGTTACCTCTTGCCCCCGCTTATGTCGGGGGCAAGAGGAGTTTCGATGCAGGCCACACTCGATTTCGCGCTCGGTGAAACCGCGGACATGATCCGCGACACGACGCGCCGCTTCGCCGACGAAAAGATCATGCCGCTCGCCGCGAAGATCGACGCGGACGACTGGTTCCCGCGCGACGAACTATGGCCCGCGATGGGCGAACTCGGCCTCCACGGCATCACCGTCGAGGAAGAGTACGGCGGCCTTGGCCTGGGCTATCTCGAACATGTCATCGCCTGCGAGGAAGTGAGCCGCGCGTCGGCGTCGATCGGCCTCAGCTACGGCGCGCATTCCAACCTGTGCGTCAACCAGATCCGCCGTTGGGCCTCCGCCGAGCAGAAGGCGAAATACCTCCCCAAGCTGATCAGCGGCGAACATGTCGGCAGCCTCGCCATGTCGGAGACGGGCGCGGGCAGCGATGTCGTCTCGATGAAGCTGAAGGCGGAAAAGACCGACGCGGGCTATGTCCTGAACGGCACCAAATTCTGGATCACCAACGCCGCTTATGCGGATACGCTCGTGGTCTACGCCAAGACCGGCGAGGGCAGCCGCGGCATCACCACCTTCCTCATCGAGCGGGACATGCCCGGCTTCTCGATCGGCCAGAAGATCGACAAGATGGGCATGCGCGGCTCCCCCACCGCGGAACTCGTCTTCGACAATTGCGAAGTGCCGGACGAGAATGTCATGGGCCCCGTCAACGGCGGCGTCGGCGTGCTGATGAGCGGCCTCGATTATGAGCGCACCGTGCTCGCCGGCATCCAGCTCGGCGTGATGCAGGCCTGCCTCGACGTCGTCCTGCCCTACCTTCGCGAGCGCAAGCAGTTCGGCCAGCCGATCGGCGCCTTCCAGCTGATGCAGGCGAAGGTCGCCGACATGTACGTCGCGCTCAATTCGGCGCGGGCGTACGTCTATGCCGTCGCACGCGCCTGCGACACCGGCCAGACGACCCGCTTCGACGCCGCCGGCGCGATCCTCCTCGCCAGCGAAAACGCCTTCAAGGTCGCCGGCGAGGCCGTCCAGGCGCTGGGCGGCGCGGGCTACACCAAGGACTGGCCGGTCGAACGCTTCCTGCGTGATGCCAAGCTCCTCGACATCGGCGCCGGCACCAACGAAATCCGCCGCATGCTGATCGGCCGCGAACTGATCGGAGCGGCGGCGTGATGGCACTGGCTCATTCCTCCCCGAGCTCGCGCGGGGAGGGGGACCGCTCGCCGCAGGCGAGTGGTGGAGGGGCAGTCACGGCCGCTCCGCTTCTGCCCCTCCACCATCCGCTTCGCGGATGGTCCTCCTCCCCCAGCAAGCTGGGGGAGGACGCATGACCGCCCCCGTCCTCGACACCAAGGTCTCTCCCACGGACACGACTTTCCAGGCCAACGCCGCGCACAACCGCGCGCTGGCGGAGCAACTCCGCGCCGACGTCGCCCGCGCCGCGCTCGGCGGCAACGAAAAGTCCCGCGAGCGCCACACCGCACGCGGCAAGCTCCTCCCCCGCGAGCGCGTCGAACGCCTGCTCGATCCCGGCTCGCCGCTGCTGGAGATCGGCCAGCTCGCCGCGCATGACGTCTATGGCGAGGACATCCCCGGCGCCGGCCTCATCACCGCGATCGGCCGCGTCTCCGGGCGCCAATGCATGATCGTGTGCAACGACGCGACGGTGAAGGGCGGGACGTACTACCCCCTCACCGTGAAGAAGCATCTGCGCGCGCAGGAGATCGCCGAGGCGAACCGCCTGCCCTGCATCTACCTCGTCGATTCCGGCGGCGCGAACTTGCCGCACCAGGCGGAGGTGTTCCCGGACCGCGATCACTTCGGCCGCATCTTCTTCAACCAGGCGAACATGTCGGCCAAGGGGGTGCCCCAGATCGCCTGCGTGATGGGCAGCTGCACCGCAGGCGGCGCCTATGTTCCTGCCATGTCGGACGAAACGGTGATCGTGCGTGAACAGGGCACGATCTTCCTCGCCGGCCCGCCGCTGGTGCAAGCCGCGACGGGCGAAGTCATCAGCGCCGAGGATCTCGGCGGAGGCGACCTTCACGCGCGCAAGTCCGGCGTCGTCGATCACCTCGCCGAGAATGACGAGCACGCGCTCACCATCGTGCGCGACATCATCGCGACGCTGCCGCCGGAGCGGGAGGCGGACGTAAACCTGCGCGCCTCGAAGGCGCCGAAATATGGCGCGGAGGATCTCTACGGCATCGTCCCGCAGGACGTGCGTGCGCCCTATGATGTGCACGAAGTGATCGCCCGCCTCGTCGACGGCAGCGAGTTTCACGAGTTCAAGGCGCTCTACGGCTCCAGCCTCGTCTGCGGCTTCGCGCATATCCACGGCGCGCCGGTCGCGATCCTCGCCAACAACGGAGTCCTGTTCAGCGAAAGCGCGGTCAAGGGCGCGCATTTCATCGAACTCGCCTGCCAGCGGCGTATCCCGCTCCTGTTCCTCCAGAACATTTCCGGCTTCATGGTCGGCGGGAGATACGAGGCGGAGGGGATCGCCAAACACGGCGCAAAGCTCGTCACGGCCGTCGCCACCGCCAGCGTGCCCAAGATCACCGTGCTGATCGGCGGCAGCTTCGGCGCCGGCAATTACGGCATGTGCGGCCGCGCCTATTCCCCGCGCTTCCTGTTCACCTGGCCCAACAGCCGGATCAGCGTGATGGGCGGCGAACAGGCCGCCAGCGTCCTCGCCACCGTGCACCGCGACGCCGCCACCTGGACGCCGGAAGAAGCGGACGCCTTCAAGGCCCCGATCCGCCAGAAATACGAGGACGAGGGCAACCCCTATTACGCCACCGCCCGCCTGTGGGATGACGGCGTGATCGACCCCGCCCAGACCCGCGACGTGCTCGGCCTCGCGCTCCAAGCCTGCCTCAACGCCCCCATCCCCGAGCGTCCGTCGTTCGGCGTGTTCCGGATGTGATGGGGAGCGCGAGCGCCAAGTTCTCAATCCTCCCCGAGCTTCGCTCGGGGAGGGGGACCGCCCCGCGCAGCGGGGTGGTGGAGGGGCAGACGCGCAACGCACGCGGCAGCGCTCCAAACACTCTCCGTCACCCTGAACTTGTTTCAGGGTCCATCTCTCCGCAGGCGACGACCTCGCCTGTGGCACAATGGATGCTGAAACCAGTTCAGCATGACGCTGGATTAAGCAAACCGGCCGGCCGCAAAGAGCGCCGTCACCCTGAACTCGTTTCAGGGTCCATCTCTCCGCAGGCGGCGACGCCGCTTGTGGCACAATGGATGCTGAAACCAGTTCAGCATGACGCTGCGCTTGGGGACGGGTCGGTCACCCGCCCATCAGTCCGTCATGCTGAACTCGTTTCAGCATCCATCCCGCCGCACACGGGCCACCACCGGCTCCAGTCCAAGCGCCGGCGCCAGATCCACCCAGTCCGGGTTGTCGCTCTCGATCAGATTGATCTTCCACTGCCGGTGCCAGCGCTTGAGTTGCTTCTCACGCGCAATGGCGCTCGGCATATCCGCGAAGAACTCGTATCGCACGAGCAGGAACACACCGTAGCGGGACGTGAACCCAGCCGTTGTACCGCTGCGATGCTGCCACAATCGCGCGACAAGGTTGCTCGTCACGCCGATGTACAGCGTCCCCAGCCGCTGGCCGGCGAGCAGGTACACGCAAGGTTGCTTGGCCACCTCCCCCTCCGACACGCGACCCCATGGATGCTGAAACAAGTCCAGCATGACGGCGTCTCGGGGGCAACGCCCGCTCTCCGGCTTCAGGAACACCGCCCATGATCCTCCCCCTCCTCCTCGCCCTGCAAGTCACGCCGGTCGCGCCTCTGCCCAAGGGCACCGCCCTTCCCCCGTCCGCCTCGGAGGAAGGCCAGGTCATCGCCCCCGTGCAGCGCCTGTTCGACGCGCTCGCCGCCAACGATCCCGCCGCGATCCTTGCCGAGGTCCGCACCGACGGCCGCGCCACCGCCGTCGTGGAAAAGGCGGACGGCACCACCGCCGTCACCACCAGTGACTGGCCCGCCTTCGCCGCCAAGCTCGGCAAGCCCGGCCCGAAGCTCGCCGAAACCTTCACCGGCATGCCCGCGATCGAGATCGACGGGAATATCGCGATGGTCTGGGGCAGTTACACCTTCACCGTCGACGGGAAGCCCAGCCATTGCGGCACCAACCATGTCGATCTGGTGCGCGACGGCGGCCGCTGGCGGATCAACAACATCACCTGGACACAGCGCACCACCGGCTGCGCGCAATGACCGCTGTCCTACGTCCCACCCCCGCAGGTATTCTCCGTCCCATGATCACTGCCCCCGCCCCGAATGTTGAGGCCTGTTGGAAAAAAGCGCGCCAGAGCCTCAACTTCCTCAACATTCGCGGTGTCGCAGCATGATCGGCTCGCTCCTCATCGCCAATCGCGGCGAGATCGCCTGCCGCATCATCCGCACCGCGCGCGCGCTCGGCGTGCGCACGGTCGCGGTCTATTCGGATGCCGATGCCGAGGCGTTGCACGTGCGCGAGGCGGACGAGGCGGTTCACATCGGTTCCTCGCCCGCACGCGAATCCTATCTCGTCGGTGAGCGCATCATCGCCGCTGCCCGCGAAACCGGCGCGGAGGCGATCCACCCCGGCTATGGCTTCCTCAGCGAGAATGCCGATTTTGCGCAAAGCGTGATCGACGCCGGCGTCGTCTGGGTCGGCCCGCGCCCCGCCAGCGTCCGCGCGATGGGGCTGAAGGATGCCGCCAAGAAGCTGATGCAGGAAGCCGGCGTCCCCACCACCCCCGGCTATCTCGGCGATGATCAGTCCCCCGACCGGTTGCAGCGCGAGGCGGATGCGATCGGCTATCCGGTGCTGATCAAGGCGGTCGCCGGCGGCGGCGGCAAGGGCATGCGCCGCGTCGATCAATCGGAAGACTTCGCCGACGCGCTCGCCTCCTGCCGGCGCGAGGCCGCGGCCAGTTTCGGCGACGATCGCGTGCTGATCGAAAAGTACATCCTCTCCCCGCGCCACATCGAGGTTCAGGTGTTCGGCGACAGCCACCGCAATGTCGTCCACCTGTTCGAACGCGATTGCTCGCTGCAGCGCCGCCACCAGAAGGTGATCGAGGAAGCGCCGGCGCCGGGCATGGACGCCGCCACGCGCGAAGCGGTCTGCGCCGCGGCGGTGAAGGCGGCGCAGGCGGTCGACTATGTCGGCGCCGGCACGATCGAGTTCATCGCCGATGCGAGCGAGGGCCTGCGCGCCGATCGCATCTGGTTCATGGAAATGAACACCCGCCTCCAGGTCGAGCATCCGGTGACGGAAGCGATCACTGGTCAGGATCTGGTCGAATGGCAGCTGCGCGTCGCGAGCGGAGAACCGCTGCCGCGCCGCCAGGACCAGCTATCGATCACCGGCTGGGCGATGGAGGCACGCCTCTATGCCGAGGATCCGGTAAGGGGCTTCCTCCCCTCGATCGGCCGGCTCGACGCGCTCGATCTAGGGGAAGCCGTCCGCGTCGACACCGGCGTCGAGCAGGGCGCCGAGATCAGCCCCTTCTACGATCCGATGATCGCCAAGCTGATCGCCCATGGCGACACGCGCGATGAGGCGCGCGAGCTGCTCGCCGATGCGCTCGACGAAGCGGTGATCTGGCCGGTGCGCACCAATGCCGGCTTCCTGGTCGAGGCGCTCGACCACCCCGATTTCGCCGCCGGCAATGTCGATACCGGCCTCATCGCCCGCGAAGGCGAGGCGCTGATGCCGCCCGCGCTGCCCAGCGAGGAAGCGCTGATCGAGGCCGCCGCTGCACTCGCCCCGGATCTGCCGGTCGCCGGCTTCCGCCTCAACGCGCCCGCGCGCCGCGAAGGCCGCTTCCTCCTCGCCGGAGAGCCGATCGCGATCGACTTTACCGATGCGCCGCTGGTGGAAGTGGCCGAACCGCTTGACAGCGTGCTCATCACCGAAGGCGGCCAGACGTGGGAGCTCGCCCCCTTCCGCGCGACCGGCGCCACCGGCAGCGCGGCAGCGGACGGCGCGATCCTCTCGCCCATGCCCGGCCGCATCATCGCGGTGGAAATCGTCGCGGGCGCGGCCGTGGTGAAGGGCCAGAGGCTCGTCACGCTCGAGGCGATGAAGATGGAGCACAGCCTCGTTGCCCCGTTCGACGGCACGGTAGCAGAGCTGAACGCCGAAACGGGCGGTCAGGTCACCGAAGGCACGCTGCTGGTGAAGGTGGAGCGGCAGGAGGGCTGACGTCGGCGGGCCTACTGCAAAGGCGGCGGAAGTCGCGCCAACGCCACACCCGCTTCGTCACCCCGGCCCTGTGCCGGGGTCAGGGTTCCGCAAACCTCAACGTCTGGGGTTTGCGGCTTAGTGGATGCCGGGACAAGCCCGGCATGACGGATCCGTCGCCGGTCCGAACCCTCGATCCGTTCGCCCTAGCCCGTCAGATGGCGAAGGGCGCCTCTGGCCAACGCGGCTCGGAGAAAACCCTACCCCAGCCGCGACAGCGCCGCCGTCAACCGCTCCGCCTCAGCCGCCTTATCCGCATGGTCGGCTCGCGCCTTATCGACCGCCTCGGGCTTCGCACGCTCGACGAAGCTCGGGTTGTTGAGGCGCCCAGCGAGCCCGTCGCGCTCCTTCTCCGCCGCCGCAATCGCCCTGGCGAGTCGGGTGCGCTCGGCGGCGAGATCGATCACGTCGCCCAGCGCGAGGCGGAAGGTGGCTTCGTCCACCACCACCTGCGCGGTGCCGCCCGAAACCTCGCCCGGATCGATCCGTGCAAGGCGGGCGATCGTTGGCGCGTTGCGCGTCAGGCGCGCCTGCGTCTCGGCGTTCGCATCCGCCACCGCGTAGGGCAGTCGTGCACCCGGCGGCACGTTCAGCTCGGTACGGCTGGACCGCACCTCGCTGACGAGGCGGATCAGCCAGTCGATCTCCTGCGCGGCGGCCGGATCGATCGCACGTGCATCGGCCATCGGCCAGTGCGCGACGATCAGGTCATGCTCGCGGGGTGCGAGCGCGTGCCACAGTTCCTCGGTGATGAACGGCATGAACGGGTGGAGGACGACCAGGATCTGGTCGAGCACCCAGCCGGCGACCACCTTCGTCTCGTCATCAATCGAGCCCTTGATGAGCTCGAGATACCAGTCGCAGAACTGGCTCCAGACGAACTGATAGATCGCGTTCGCCGCGGCATCGAAGCGATATTCGCCGAGTGCGAGGTCGACCGACTGGATCGCCTTGATCGCCTCGCCGATGATCCACTTGTTGACCGGGTGAGTCGCTACCGGCGGCTCCAGCGTGGTCGATCCGCCGATGCCGTTCGACTGGCAGAAACGGCTGGCGTTCCACAGCTTGGTCGCGAAGTTGCGATACCCCTCGACCCGCTTCTCATCCATCTTGATGTCGCGGCCCTGGCTTTCCATGGCCGCCATGAAGAAGCGCAGCGCGTCGGCGCCGTACTTTTCGATCAGACCGAGCGGATCGACGGTGTTGCCCTTGGACTTGGACATCTTCGCGCCGTCCGCCGCGCGGACGAGCCCGTGCAGGTAAAGCGTGCGGAACGGCACGCTTTCAGCGAGCGGCCTTTGGCCGTTGGCTCCCATGAAGTGGATGCCCTGCATCATCATGCGGGCATCCCAGAAGAACAGGATGTCGAAGCCGGAGATCAGCACGTCATTAGGATAGCGGCCGCCGAGCGTCGGATCGGTGTTCTCCGGCCAGCCCATCGTAGCGAATGGCCAGAGCGCGGAGGAGAACCAGGTGTCGAGCACGTCGGGATCGCGCGTCAGGGCGACGCCCTCGCCCGCCTGCGCCTGTGCCTCAGCCTCGGTTTCGGCGACATAGGCCGTGCCCTCCGCATCGAACCACGCCGGGATCTGGTGCCCCCACCACAGCTGGCGCGACACGCACCACGGCTGGATGTTCTCCATCCAGTTGAAGTAGGTCTTCTCCCACGTCTTGGGGACGAGGCGGATCGCGCCGGACTTCACCGCCTCGATCGCGGGCTGCGCCAGCGTCTTGGCGTCGACATACCATTGGTCCGTCAGCCACGGTTCGATGACCGCGCCCGAGCGATCGCCGAACGGCGTCTGGATCGTGCGCGGCTCGGCATCATGCTCGACGCCTTCCTTGTCGATGTGCGGCACGAGCACGCCATCGGTCTTGAGCCGGGCGACAACGGCCTTGCGCGCGTCCGCCGTGGACAGGCCCAGGAACTCGGCCGGAATCAGGCCGTCCGCGGTCTGCGTGACGTTGGCCTTGGCATCGAGCATGTTGAGCATCTCGCCCGCCTTCATGCCAGCGCGCTTGCCCACCTCGAAATCGTTGAAGTCATGCCCCGGCGTGATCTTCACCGCGCCGGTGCCGAGCGACGGATCGGCATGTTCGTCGGCAATGACGGGGATCAGGCGGCCGGTGATCGGCAGCTTGATCTGCTTGCCGATCATGTCCTTGTAACGCGCGTCCTCCGGATGAACGGCAACCGCCATGTCGGCGAGCATCGTCTCGGGGCGCGTCGTGGCGACGGTGATCGTGCCCGATCCGTCGGCGAGCGGGTAGCGGATCTGCCAGAAGCTGCCCTTCACCTCGCGCGTCTCGACCTCGAGATCGCTGATCGCGGTGCCGAGGCCCGGATCCCAGTTCACCAGCCGCTTGTCGCGATAGAGCAGGCCCTGGCGGTGAAGCTCGACGAAGACCTTGAGCACGGCCTTCGAGAAGCCCTCGTCCATCGTGAAGCGCTCGTTGGCCCAGTCCATCGAGCAGCCGAGGCGGCGCAACTGGCCGGTGATCTGGCTGCCGCTCTCCGCCTTCCATTCCCACACCTTGGCGACGAATTCGTCGCGGGTGAAATCGGCGCGCTTCTGCTGCTTGAGCGCCATCTGCCGCTCGACCACCATCTGCGTGGCGATGCCGGCGTGATCGGTGCCGACGACCCACAAAGCATCCTTGCCCTTCAGCCGCGCGTGGCGCGTCAGAATGTCCTGCAGCGTGTTGTCGAGCGCATGGCCGATGTGGAGCGAGCCGGTGACGTTGGGCGGCGGGTTGACGATCGTCCACGGCTCCGCGCCTGGACGATCGGGACGGAACAAGCCGTTCTCCTCCCAGTAGCTGTACCATCGGGATTCGATCGTGGCGGGGTCAAAGGTTTTCGGCAGCTCGCTCATGAGTGCGGCTCTACCGGCGCTTTCGGGCGCTGCAAAGCCACCGCTACGAAGCTGCCCGAGTGCTTCGTTCGATACGCCTACAATGTTGCACCGTGAAAGCCTGAGGGCAAAACGAGCGACTCAGCTTTCAATCGCAGCAAGACCGCGCTTACACCGCCGACATGCCTACCGTCGCGCTGCTCCTTGTCTCCAACATCTTCATGACGATCGCCTGGTACTGGCACCTGAAAGGCGGGATGGCGAAGCCGCTGCCCACCGTGATCCTGCTGAGCTGGGCCCTCGCCCTGGTCGAATATTGCTTTGCGGTTCCCGCCAATCGGATCGGCTTTGCGAGTGGCTGGTCAGGCGGGCAGCTGAAGGTGGCGCAGGAGGTGATCACGCTCCTCGTGTTCGGCGCGTTTGCCGTGCTCGTCCTTGGCGAACAGCTGAGCTGGCGCCACGCCGGCGCCTTCGCCTGTCTGGTTGGGGCGGCCGCCTTTATGTTCGCCGGCCGCAGCTGAACGGTTAGGGCTTCCAGGTCTGAACCGTTACCGTCAGATCAGGCCGCGGGCGCTCCTCCAGCGGCCGTGAGGGCGTACCGATGAACATGAAGCCTGCGATCCGCTCCGGCGCCGCGCCAAATGCATCCCGCACCCGGTCGTTGAACGCCGCCCAAGTGGTGAGCCATCCGCCGGCAAACCCCATCGCATGGGCTGCGTGGAGCAGGTTCATACAAGCGGCCCCCGTCGCCAGTTCTTGTTCCCACAACGGGATCTGACTGTCCGTGCGGGGTGAGGACAGCGCCACAACGAGGGCTGGCGCCTGATGGGCGAATTGCTCGATTGACTCCAACTCCAGCCGCTTCGCCTCCGGCCGATCAGCGCGATAGGCATCCAGCAACAAAGTGGCAAAAGCGGCGCGCTGCTCGGGTTCGACGATCACGAAGCGCCAGGGGGCAAGCTTGCCATGATCGGGGGTGCGACAAGCGATGGCGCACATCTCGGTGAGCTGGGCAGCGGAGGGGCCGGGAGCGGCGAGGTCGCGCGGCTTGCCCGAGCGGCGGGTGGCGAGAAGCGAGAGCGGGGTGCTGGTGTCGTTGAACATGGCGGCACTTTAGCCGTCGTGCGTGACGGGTCGAGGGCGTTGCCGGCAATGCAGCGTTGCTGAACGGAAAGGAGCGCCCGATTTGTATCGGACGCCCCCTTGAAGGCCCGCCGCGGCAAAGCCGCGTCGTCGGTCCTCGCTTAAGCGAGGCCGCCCGACAGCGCCTGTGCGGCGGGCCGTTGGCCGCCACACCGCGTGCCGGCACGGCACGCTCAGGCGCTGTAGTACATGTCGAATTCAACCGGGCTCGGCGTCAATTCCCAACGCGTCACTTCGCTCCACTTCAGTTCGACATAGGCCTCGATCTGATCCTTGGTGAACACGTCGCCCTTCAGCAGGAAGTCGTGATCGGCCAGCAGGCAATTGAGTGCCTCGCGCAGCGAAGCGGCGACGGTCGGCACTTCGGCGAGCTCGGCCGGTGGCAGATCGTACAGGTTCTTGTCCATCGCGTCGCCCGGATGGATCTTGTTCTGGATGCCATCGAGGCCAGCCATCAGCAGCGCGGCATAAGCGAGGTATGGGTTCGCCATCGCGTCGGGGAAGCGCACTTCGACGCGCTTCGACTTTGCGCCCGTGCCATAAGGAATGCGGCAGGAGGCCGAACGATTGCGGCTAGAATAGGCGAGGAGCACCGGCGCTTCGTAACCCGGCACCAGCCGCTTGTAGCTGTTGGTGGTCGGGTTGGTGAAGGCGTTGATCGCCTTGGCATGCTTGATGATGCCGCCAATGAAGTACAGGCAGGTTTCACTGAGGCCAGCATAGCCGTTGCCGGCGAACAGCGGATTGCCCTTCTCCCAAATCGAGAAGTGGGTGTGCATGCCCGAGCCGTTATCTTCCTTGATCGGCTTGGGCATGAAGGTTGCGGTCTTGCCATAGGCATGCGCCACCTGATGCACGACATACTTGTAGATCTGCATGCGATCGGCGGTGGTGGTCAGCGTGCCGAAGGTAAGGCCAAGCTCATGCTGCGCGGCGGCTACCTCATGGTGGTGCTTGTCGCAGGGCAGGCCCATTTCAAGCATGGTCGAGACCATCTCGCCGCGGATGTCCACGGCGCTGTCGACCGGCGCGACGGGGAAGTAGCCGCCCTTGGCACGCGGACGGTGGGCGAGGTTGCCACCTTCGTACTCACGGCCGGTGTTCGTCGGCAGCTCGATATCGTCGATCTTGAAGTAGGACGCGGCATAGTTCGTATCGAACTGCACGTTGTCGAACATGAAGAATTCGGCTTCCGGGCCAACATAGACGGTGTCGCCGATGCCCGTGGAGGCGACATAGGCCTCGGCGCGCTTTGCCGTGGTGCGCGGATCGCGCGAATAGCCCTCGCCCGTCGACGGCTCGAGAATGTCGCAGAACACGATCAGCATCGGCGTCGCGGAAAACGGATCGGTGTACACCGCCTCCAGATCCGGCTTCAGGATCATGTCGGACTCGTTGATCGCCTTCCAACCTTCGATCGACGAGCCGTCGAACATCAGGCCGTCGGTCCACTCATCCTCGCCCATCACGCTGGCAACCATGGTCAGGTGCTGCCACTTGCCCTTGGGATCGGTGAAGCGAAGGTCGATCCACTCGATCTCTTCGTCCTTGATGCGCTTGATGACGTCTGCGGCGGTCGTAGCCATTGTTCTCTCTTTTCCTCTGCGTCACCCCGGCATGCGCCGAGGTCTCTTTTGTTGCGGAGCGATCCCGGGCGTTGCCGGGATGACGTGGTCAGGGTTCAGATTGCGTCGTCGTTACGCTCGCCGGTGCGGATCCGCAGCGCGGTTTCAACTGGAATGACGAAGATCTTGCCGTCACCGATGCGGCCCGTCTGGGCGGCTTGTGCGATGGCTTCCACCACGCGCTCGACCAATCCGTCCTCGACCACCACCTCAAGCTTCACCTTGGGCAGGAAGTCCACGACATATTCGGCGCCGCGATAAAGCTCGGTATGGCCCTTCTGCCGGCCGAAGCCCTTGGCCTCGGTAACGGTGATCCCAGAGACGCCAACCTCATGCAGCGCCTCCTTCACCTCATCCAGCTTGAACGGCTTGATGATCGCTTCGATCTTTTTCACGCGGAAACGCCCACCCCTGGTTAGAACCCTCGCCCCGGTGACGGTGCTTGCATTGAACGTGCCAGCCGCGAAGCGCCAGGGCAAGGCGGCGACTCGAGCCGAGCGCCGCTCGCCCGTGCTTAAAAACCAGGCATCCTGTGGTCGCCTGCCTTTTTGCTCAGCATCACTCCTGCGCAGCGGCCATCGATCTCGTGGTCGCAAGGCAGCTGCGCGGCGCGTCAGCGCACCCCTGTCGGCACCGGCGATTTCTGCGCGGCCGGTGCGGGCGCCACTGCCTTGGTGCCGCCGCCCAGGTTCTTTTGCGCCCAATGCGCTTCATCGATCACGTAGAGGCGGATGAGCTGTGCCTGCTCCGGCGTCAGCACCTTGGCGAAGCTGACCATGCCGCGCTCTTTCAACATGCCATCGATCAGGATCGCCTTCCAGGTATCGGGATCACCTAGCGTTGCCGAGCGCTGAAGGTTCGGCAGAACCCCGCCGCCGCCCGCGCTGGCGCCGTGGCAGACCTGGCAATAACGGCCGAACAGCGCCTGGCCCTGCGCCACCTGCTGCGGCGCCGCCTTGTTCTCGGGGAGGTTCACGGGGGTTGAGTCCTGCGGCTGGGTGTTCGGCAATTGCACCGTGCCGCCCAGCTTGAAGACGAGCAGGTGCGGCACGTTGGGCACGTCGCGCGCCTTGCCGATGGCATAGCCGATCGACAGCGGCAGCGCGCCGCCGCGGCCGGCGAGCACCGCGATATATTGCTCGTTGCCGATCATGAAGGTGGCGGCGCCGGCCATAATCCCAGTGCCGACCGGATAGGAGAACAGCTGCTTGCCGGTATCCGCGGCATACGCGCGGAACTCGCCGAGCGCCGTCCCCTGAAAGACCAGGTTGCCCGCCGTCGTCATCGTGCCGCCATTCCACGGCGTCGGATAATCCACCGTCCAGCGCGCCTTGTTGGCGACCGGATCCCAAGCTACGAGACGGCCGGTGGCACCGGCAATCGCCTGCTTCACAGCGGCGGGATCGCGCGGATACATGGCGTTGCCGAGATCCTGCCCGACGTTGAAGCCGAGCGGCTTCGCCTGATCGAGCGGCGATGAGGGATTGAGGTAGGCGGATCCAACGATCTGCGCCGGAATATAGGCAAGGCCAGCCTTGGGATTGAAGCTCATCGGCTGCCAATTGTGTGCGGCGATCGCGCTCGGCATCGCGAGGAACGGCTTGCCTGTCTTGTAATAGCGCGCTTCGGGATTCTCGATCGGCCGCCCGGTCTTCGGGTCATAGCCGGTTGCCCAATTCACACCAGGGATGAACTGCCCGGCATTGATCAGCTTCCCGTTGGCGCGATCGACGACATAGAAGAAGCCGTTCTTGGGCGCCTGCATCAGCACGCGGCGCTGCTGCCCGCCAATGTTGAGGGTGGCGAGATTGATCGGCTGGGTCGCGGTGAAGTCCCACGTCTCGCCCGGCGTCTCTTGATAATGCCAGACATATTCGCCCGTATCCGGCTTCAGCGCGACGATGGAGGAGAGGAACAAATTGTCCCCTTGCCCCTCGCTGCGAAGCCCATGGTTCCATGGGCTGCCGTTGCCCACCCCTAGGTAAAGCTGGTCGAGCTCCGCGTCATAGACGATCGAGTCCCAGACGGTGCCGCCGCCGCCCGACTGCTTCCACTGGCCGTTCTTGGACCAGGTGGGGGCGACCTTTGCCATCGCTGCGTCGCTCGCCTCGCCATCGGGCGCGCCGGTCGGGTTGGGAACGGTGTAGAAGCGCCACTTCTTCGCGCCGGTCCCCGCGTCATATGCGGTGACATAGCCGCGCACACCGAACTCGGCGCCGCCATTGCCAATGACGACCATGCCCTTCACCACGCGCGGCACGCCAGTGATGGTGTAGGGCTTGGAGTTATCCGTGGTCTGGACCGACCAGTCCTGCTTGCCGGTCGCCGCATCAAGCGCGATCAGCCGGCCGTCGATCGTGCCGACATAAAGCCGCCCTTTCCACGCGGCGACGCCGCGGTTGACGACGTCGCAGCAAGCCTGGACGCCCTTTTCCGGGTTCACCTTGGGATCGAAGTCCCACAGCTTCTGACCAGTGGCGGCGTCATAGGCGAAGACCTTGGACCACGGCCCCGTGACGAACATCTTGCCGTCGACGACGACGGGAGTCGCTTCCTGCCCGCGCGCATCGGGCATGTCGGCGTACCAGGCTAGGCCGAGCTGCCCGACGTTGTCCGCATTGATCTGGGTCAGCGGCGAGAAGCGCTGCTCTTGATAGTTGAAGCCGGTCATCGCCCAATCTCGGCCGTCCCCGCCGCTGGTGAGCAAGGCGGCATCGATCTTGCCGACGCCTGTCGTGGCGGACCGATCCGCCGCGGCGTTCGCGTCTTCTCCGCTGTTGGCCTTGCACGACACGAGCGCCGCTGCCGCGAGCAGCGCAAAACCGATCCGCATCTTCCTCTCCCCCGCCCGATCCGAGCTTTGGCGCGGAAGACTGGCGCAGCCGCCGGGGAAAAGGAAGGGGCTAAGTCGCTCGGATTAGCCTGTCACTATTGACAGGGGTGTAGGGAGGCGACGAGGCGGCGCCCCGCCCTCCCTCTTTTTGTCAGGCATAGGGTGGCTTGTGCAGTCCGGCGGGCGATACGGTGAAGATCTCGCACCCATCCTCGGTGATGCCGATCGAATGCTCGAACTGGGCGGATAGCGAGCGGTCGCGAGTCACGGCCGTCCAGCCGTCTTCCAGCAGCTTCACGTCCGGCTTACCGATGTTGATCATCGGCTCGATGGTGAAGATCATGCCGGGCTTAAGCTCCGGCCCGGTGCCTGGACGCCCGACATGCACCACCTCGGGCGCATCGTGGAACAAGCGGCCGAGCCCGTGCCCACAAAAATCGCGCACCACGCCGTAGCGATGCGATTCCGCATACCGCTGGATGACGTGCGCCACATCGCCCATCGTGTTCCCGGGCTTCGCCTGCTCGATGCCTAGCATCAGGCATTCATAGGTCACATCCACCAGCCGCCGCGCCTTCAGCGGCACGTCGCCGATCAGGTACATGCGCGAGGAGTCGCCGTGCCAGCCGTCGAGGATCGGCGTTACGTCGACGTTGACGATGTCGCCCGACTTCAGCGTCTTCTCGCTGGGGATGCCGTGGCAGACGACGTGATTGATCGAGATGCAGCAGCTGTGCGTGTAGCCCCGATAACCAAGCGTCGCGGGCACGCCGCCGTGGCTCTTGATGAAAGCATACACCAGCGCGTCGATCTCGGCCGTGGTCACGCCGGGCACCATGTGCGGCACGATCATATCGAGCGTCTCGGCAGCGAGTTTGCCAGCGGCGTGCATGCCGACGAAAGCTTCCGGGCCATACAGCTTGATGGCACCGTTTCGGCCCAGCGGCGCGTCGCTGGTGACGGTAACATATTCGGTCATGGCCGCGGATATAGCGTGACGCGGGCGCTTTTGCGAGGCTATGCCGGGGCTCGCATGGAAACCGAACGCATCTGGACCGCCGCCCTCGTCGTGATCGGTGACGAGATTCTCTCCGGCCGAACGCAGGACAAGAATGTCGCGCAGATCGCACAGTGGCTGAATGTACAGGGCATCCGGCTGGTCGAAGTGCGCGTGGTGGCGGATCGCGAGGAGGCGATCGTGGAGGCGGTGAACACGCTGCGCGCCCGCAACGACTATCTCTTCACCACGGGCGGCATCGGCCCGACGCACGACGACATCACCGTGGATGCGATAGCGGCGGCGCTCGGCCTGGGCGTGGTCCATCATCCACAAGCCGTGGCCGTGCTGGAACGCTATTATGCGACCCGCGGGGGTGCAAGCGAGGCGCGGCTCCGTATGGCGCGCGTGCCGGAAGGAGCCGAGCTGATCGAGAACCGCATGTCGGGCGCGCCCGGTATCCGCATCGGCAACGTCTTCATTATGGCCGGCGTGCCGCACATCACCGCCGGCATGCTGGATTCGCTGACCGGCACGCTTCAAGGCGGCCGCCCGGTGGTCAGTCGCCAGATCGGCTGCTGGGTTGCTGAAAGCGAGATCGCCGATCTGCTACGCGACGCCGAACGCTCCCACCCGGGTGTTGCGATCGGCAGTTACCCGTTCTTCCGCGAAGGGCGCACGGGCGCGAATTTCGTCATCCGCTCGCCCGACGAGGCTGCTGTGGACGCTTGCATCGCTGACCTAACCACTGCGCTGGAGGAAGCGGGTCACAAGGTGTTCGCGGCAGGTATCTAAGGCGTACGCCACGGCGCAGTTCAGAGGCTGCCGCATTGCCCTTGAACAGCCGCTTCAGCCCGGCTGCGTTGCCATGATCCGAATTTAGCCGAGCTCCGCATTGCTGAGGATGCGGGCGCGCCCACGATGCTTGGCCTGGTAAAGCGCGGCATCGGCGCGGCGCAGCGACTCGTCGAGCGTGCGCCGCGAAGCGGCCGTCGTGCCGGCGGAAAACGAGACCGGCCGTTCGCCAAGATGCGCCAGCGGCTCATTCCGGATCCGCTCGGCAATGCGCATCAGCACCGACTGGGCCTGCGCTTCGGTAGCGCCGCGGAAATAGACGAGGAACTCCTCCCCGCCCCAGCGCGCCACCAGATCGGTGTGCCGGACGGTGCCCGCCAGCACCTTGGCAAAGTTCTGCAGCACCCGATCTCCTGTCTCATGCCCCAGCTGATCGTTGACCAGCTTGAAATGGTCCATGTCCACTAGCGCGAGCGCGCCGGTCGTTTGCTGCTCTGGAAGCATGTCCAGCTGCTGCATCAGCCCGCGGCGGTTCAGCACGCCGGTGAGCGGATCGACGCTCGCTTCCCGGCTGAGCTTGCGCACCCGCTCGGCGGTGGCGCCCGCGGCGCGGTTCACACCGGAGAGAAGGCGAGCGGCTAGATCGTTGCCGGAGACGTGTGGCACGTTCCCGATCTCGCCGTCTCCGGCGTCGTTCAAGGCCTTGGCGGCGACGTCGATCGGCGCAAGCAGCGCATAGATACCGCCCACCGCGATGATCGTACCGACGAGGGTTGCCCCCACCACGAGGATCGTGCCGAGCACATCCAGCCGGCCGGTCGCCGCCGCCCAGCCGAGAAACGCAACGAGCGGCAGGTGCGTGCCGATAAAACAGACCGCAAACAGCCGCAACTGGAGGCTGCGCGGAAAAATAAACGAGCTTGCAAGATACAAGCGCATGGCTCGCCTTTCCCCCTAGAAATTTCAGGTACGCCGCACCGTGGCGCATCTGAATCCCTGGGAGAAGGACGTTACCTAAGCGTTAGCACCGCGACAAAGATGGGTCTCGATCGGATGAGTCGAGTCAATCGCCCACCAAATTGGTCATGCGCTCCACGGCTTCGGCGAACTCCAGCTTGAAATCCTGCACCACCTGACCGGCGGGCCGGACCTGATCGACCAGGCCGACCCCCTGGCCAACGAAATAGGTCACCATCTCGCGCGCGGCCGGATCGCCCTTCTGTGCGGCAAGATCACAGGCGCGGATCGCGGGCTCGCTGATCAGACTCTGATACGGCATCGGCAGGGGCCCCGGCGATTCCGGGCCTTCCCAGGCATCGGTCCAAGCCGAACGAAGCTGCCGGGAGGGCTTGCCCGTACGGCTCTTGGAGCGAACCGTATCGCGCGAACTGGCCGCGACCATCTTCTCGCGGAACACGTCCGAACATTCGCTTTCCGGCGTCGCAAGCCACACCGATCCGGTCCAGGCACCGTCGGCACCCATCGCCATGGACGCCGCCATCTGCCCCCCGGTCATGATCCCGCCTGCCGCCAGTACCGGCACGCGCTGCCCTCGCGCCTCCAGGGCACGGATCACCTCAGGGATCAGCACCATGGTCGAAACCTCGCCGCAATGGCCGCCAGCCTCGCCGCCCTGCACCACGAGAATATCGACGCCGGCCTCGACCTGGCGGATCGCATGCTCCTTCGCGCCCACCAGCGCCGCAACGGGAACCCCGCGCGCGCGGCCCATGTCAATCATTGCCTGGGGCGGCACGCCAAGCGCATTGGCGATCAGCTTGATCGGGTGGCGGAACGCCACCTCCAGCATCTCCAGCGCCAGGTTCGGATCGAACGGCGCCGGCGCGTCGGAATTGGCGCGTTCCTCCGGCATGGTGAAGTGATGCTTCTCGGCCAGCTGCCCGACAAAGGCGCGGTGCGCCGCAGGCACCTTGTCCATGATCGAGGCGCGGGTCAGCCCCTTGGCGCCCCCCGTCGCCAGATTCTCGGGGATCAGCACGTCGAGGCCATAAGGCTTGCCGTCGACATGCGCGTCTATCCAGGCGAGCTCCGTCTCCAGGCTCTCCAGCGTGTGCCCGGTCGCACCGAGTACGCCGACGCCGCCGGCGCGGCTCACCGCCGCCACCACGTCGCGGCAATGGCTAAAGGCGAGCAGCGGGAAATCGACGCCCAGCATGTCGCAAATCGGTGACTTCATCGTCCCTCTCCCTGATCGTTTTCGGCCTTCTGGCGGCTACGCAAACGAAAAGGAAGAGGGCGGAAACCGCGTCCGCTTGACGTCGGTTGGCGACTAGAAACTGATCGCCACCCGCGCTGTCACCTTGTCACCCGTGTGACGCGCATTGGCGAAGGGCGGATCCACCACGTCGCTGATGTCCGTACCGGTGTAGACCAGGCCAAGGCTCAGCGGGCCGAGGATATGGTCAACGCCGAGCGACCAGTCGGTATAATCTCCGCCGGGGCGCAGCCGCGCCGCGCGCCGCTCATCATCGACGCTGCCGGTTGAACGGCCAACCGAGGCATTAAAGGTGAACGGCGTCATCGGCACGCCCAGCCGCGCGCGGGCACCAACCCACAGATTGTCCCCGCCGATCGCGCGCTGATCCGGCGCGTAACGCGCGTCGACCCCAACCTCGGCGGGGCCCAGGGCAAAGCTTGCGCCAACCCCCACCTCGGCATAATCGAGCCGTTCAGCCGCCCCGGCAAAGAAATGGCCGGTGGCCAAACCGTTCAGCCGCAACCCGCCGCCGATTTCGCGGGAAAAGCCGCCGGTCAGGTCCGCCACTGCGTCCGCCCCGCCATGACGCGGATCGCCGCGGGTGCCGGTGACGCGTGCGTCCAGGTCGAGCCCGAATGGCACGCCGACGCTCACGCTCGCCGCCGGCGAAAACTGGCCGTCGCTCCAGCTGATCCCCCGCCGCCGCTCGTCTGTCGCGACCTCCACACTGGCACCAAGGCCCGACTGAGCCAACGCTGGCAGGGCCGCAGCACAGGATGCTGCGGCCACCACGATTGCAGCTGGCTTCACGTCAGCTGCGCACCGGAGAGTGAGCGGCGTCCAGCTCCAGCGCCAGTGCTTCCCGATCGCGCTCCGCAACGGCGAGCAGATGCTCGCGCACGCTGCTGGTGCGGCCGGCTACTTCCTGCGCGATTGCGTTCTGCTGGCCCTTGCACCAGCCGGGGCGGCTGCCTTCGATCGGCGCATCGCTGGCGATTGTTCGGACAAGCACATGCCCGGCAGCGCTGCGGGCTTCTCGGTCCACGCTGACGTTCGCTTTCCAAGCGCAACGCAGCGTGTTCGCCCGGCCGCCAACGCCGACGGTGCCGACCTGTTTGTGCGTCACGTCGAGGTTGCTGCGATAGGTAACGTCCACCCGCTGCCCGCGATGATCGAGCTCGACACGATGCGCGTCGACGGCTGGTGCGCCGAGCAACAGCCCGGCCGCGATAATAAGGCTCATGTTCGGTCTCCTGCCTATGCGGCGGGCTTTTTTGCCCGCTCGCGTGACCGCGCCGACCTGCGCGGCACTAAAGGAAATGGGCGAAGCGGCGTATCTGTTCAATCATCCTGCGTTGCCGCAATGATTTGACATGATCCCCTATGCATCGAGAAATCGCTCGCCTATCCTTGTTGGATGATCGCCCGACGCTTTCCTGCCGCCCTGCTCCTCCCCGCTATCGCGCTTTCCCTGAGCGCAGCCGCCAGCGCACCTGAGACGCGGATGCGCGACCTCATTGCAGGTGAAGTGCCGCGTCACGAGGCCCTACTCGAAAAGCTCGTCCGGCAGAATTCCGGAAGCCTCAACCTGCCGGGCGTGAAGGCCGTTGGTGACATGATGCGGGCCGAACTGGAGCCGCTGGGCTTCAGCGTCGAATGGATCGACATGGCCGCCACCGGGCGCGCCGGCCACCTCGTTGCCACCCACACGGGCAACGGGCGCGGCAAGCGCGTCCTGCTGATCGGCCATCTCGACACCGTGTTCGAGCCCGACAGCCCGTTCACCGGCTGGTCGCGCGAGGGCGACCGGGTGACGGGGCCGGGCGTCGGCGATGACAAGGGCGGGCTGGTCGTGATTGTCGCAACGCTGCGCGCAATGCAGGCCGCCGGCACGCTCAAGAATGCTGACATCAAGGTGGTGCTGACCGGCGACGAGGAGAAGACGGGCGCGCCGCTCGATCTTGCGCGAAAGGATCTGATCGCCGCCGGCAAATGGGCGGACGTCGCGCTGGAATATGAAAATCTCGCCAGCGACGGCACGCGTGACTATGCCACCACCGCGCGGCGTAGCTCGACCAACTGGGAAATCGTGACGAGCGGGCGCACCGGCCATTCCAGCGGCATCTTCAACGCCTCGATGGGCTATGGCGCCGTCTACGAGCTGGCCCGCATCCTGGACGAGTTTCGCCGCACGCTGCCCGAACCAAACCTCACCTTCAACGCCAGCGTGGTGGTTGGCGGCACGCCTGCCGCGCTCGACGAACCAGGCGTTAAGGGCACCGCGGAGGGCAAGACCAACGTCATCCCCGCCCGCGCCGTCGCGCGCGGCGATCTGCGCAGCCTCTCGCCCGAGCAGGACGCTCGGATCAAGGCCGCAATGGAAGCGATTGTCGCCAAGCACCTGCCAGGCACGGACGCCTCAATCCGCTTCTTCGAAGGCTATCCGTCCATGCCGCCCACGCCCGGCAATCGTGCCCTGATGGACCAGCTCAACGTCGTGAACCGCGATCTGGGCCTGCCGGAGATGGAGGAAATGGATCCGGCAAAGCGCGGCGCAGCGGATTCCAGCTTCGTCGCCGCCGATGCCGTCACGCTCGGCGGCATGGGGGTGTCCGGTGGCGGCGCCCATGCAGTCGGCGAATGGGTCGATCTAAAGAGCATCCCGCGACAGGCGCTGCGCAGCGCCGCCCTGATCTCGCGCCTCGCTGCCGAGCCGCGCAAGCGCTGAACGGCGCGCGAGAATAGCGGCGGCGCGCCGCGATGCCGTCGGCTATTCTCTTGTCCCCGCGAACTCCCAGGCGACAATGGCAGCGCAGGTTTCCAATCACCGTGATCCATTCGCCGTGAGCTTGCCGAAGGATGCGCCTCCTGCGCCACCACTAAGGGTACGTGCTTCGACAAGCTCGGCACGGACGGATTTAGTCGTTCGAACCAATTGGAGGCGCGTAAACACCTTCACGTCGCCATCGGCAGGCGAAGCCGCACCAGCAGCCCGCCCAAATCCTCGCTCTCCTCCAGGCTGACCGTGCCCTCGTAGATCTCCGCCACGTCGCGCACGATCGCCAGCCCTAGCCCGGTGCCCGGCTTGCCCGTATCCAGCCGCACCCCGCGATCGAAGATCCGGATGCGATCCGCCTCTGGGATGCCCATCCCGTCATCCTCGACCATGATCTCGACGAACCCGGCCTGTGCGCCCACGGTCACGAACACGCTGCCGCCGCCGTATTTGGCGGCATTCTCCACCAGATTGCCCATGATCTCGTCCAAATCCTGTCGCTCGATATGAGCAACGAGATCCTTGGGCCCATCCATGTCGATGCGAACATGCTGGTAAAGTCGTTGCACCGCGCGCTCGACCGACTCGACGCTTGGCCACACCTCTGCCCGGCTGTGGGCCGAGCCGCGCCGGCCGACCGCCCGTGCGCGCGCCAGATGGTGATCCACCTGTCGGCGCATGGTGCGCGCCTCGCGCACGACGGTTTCGGCCAGATCGTCGGCCTGAGCGGTGGCAGCGTTCATGATCACGGTCAGCGGCGTCTTCAGCGCATGGGCGAGGTTGCCGGCATGGCGCCGTGCTTCCTCCGCCTGCGTCTCGTTGTGCGCGACCAGCGCGTTCAGTTCCTCGACCAGTGGCGCCACCTCGACCGGCAGCGGCCCCGCGATCCGGTTGGTGCGGCCGCCACGCATCCGCGCGATCTCCAGCCTGAGCTTGCGCAGCGGCAGCAGGCCGTAGAAGGTCTGCAGCGCCGCCAGCACCACCAGTCCAAGGCCCAGCAGCAGGAAGCTGCGCACCAACGTCCGGCGCAATGCCCCGATTTGTGCGTCGAGCCCTTCGCGGCTTTGCGCCACTTGGAAGCGCCAACGGACATCCGATCCCGGCAGCTTCACGTCGCGCTCGACGACGCGCAGCTTCTCCGTTCCGAACTGCTCGCTGTTGTAGATGTGGACGCCGCGGTCGCGGTGCGATTTGCTGTGTGCGAGCTGGCGATCCCACAGCGATCGCGACGGAAACGCCTCTCGTCCTTGCGCCGAGACCTGCCAGTAAAGGCCGGAGTAAGGCTCGAGAAAGCGCTGATCGGCCGGTTCGCGATTGAAGATGACCTCGCCCTCGGGACCGATTTCAGCCGACACCAACAAGGAGCGAAGCACATATTCCAGCTGGTCGTCGAAATTCTGGGTGACAGCCGTCGTCAGCACGCGATCCAGCGCAAAGCCACCGCCGGCCAGCAGGAGGGAGATCCAAACCGCCGCGATCACGATCATGCGACGGGTCAGCGACCCGGTGTTGGCCATGCGGCTTTCGCCGCTGCTACTCACTTCGTCGCGCATCGGAACCATGCTGGCGCTCTTCTGTTCACCACCATCGAAAGGAGAGCCGTCGTGTTGCGTACCTTTCCGGTGATGGCTTTGGCGGGCCTGGCTGGCCTGCTCGTCAGCCTGGTAACAGGCTTCTTGCTCGCGTCGTGGACCATAGCGGGCATTATTCCGGCCCATGCCGCCCCGCCGGCGTTTGCTGCATCCGAGCCGCAGACGGCGACCGACAGATGGCGCGAGGCGGGGTATGAACGCATTGGTTTGTGGGAGCAGCCGCGCGCCGAGGAGCTTTAGGCCGCCGGATCCTCAAGGCTGTAGCCCAGGCCACGGATCGTGGTGATCACATCCTGCCCCAGCTTCTTGCGGATGCGCGTTACGAACACTTCGATCGTGTTGGAATCGCGATCGAAATCCTGATCATAGATGTGCTCGATCAGTTCGGTCCGGCTGACCACCTTGCCCTTGTGATGCAAGAGGTACGACAGCAGTTTATATTCCTGGGCGGTCAGCTTCACCGGCTCGCCCGCTCGGGTCACCTTGCCCGAACGCGTGTCGAGCCGGACATCGCCAGCGTTGAGCTCGGATGAAGCATTGCCGGAGGCGCGGCGGATCAGCGCGCGCAGCCGCGCGATCAGTTCCTCGGTCTGGAACGGCTTGGCGACATAGTCATCCGCGCCAGCATCCAGGCCCGCCACCTTGTCCGACCAGCTGTCACGCGCGGTGAGGACCAGCACGGGCATCACCTTGCCCTCCTTGCGCCAGCGGTCGAGCACGGTCAGCCCGTCAATCTCCGGCAGGCCGAGATCCAACACGACGGCGTCGTAATTCTCGGTCGAGCCGAGGAAATGCCCCTCCTCGCCATCGGTGGCGAGATCGATCGCATAGCCGGCGCCCTCCAGCGTATTCTTCAGCTGCTGGCCCAGATTGGGTTCATCCTCGACGATCAGGACGCGCATGGTCACTCCTAGACAGAAACAGCGCTGAGTAGCATCGGTGAGCCGTCCGCAAAAGGTGCGGTCATTTGCCGGTGCGACCGATCACCTGACCGGAGCGCCCGTCCACATCGACCCAGATCACCGTGCCCTCGCGAAGAAACTTCAGCGTGTAGACGGCGCTCGGCATCTCGAAATCGAAACCGATATATTGAGCATCCCGCATTGTCGGGATCACCCGCCGCTCGATTTCCTTGATCGACAGGATTCGACCTTCTTGCAGCGCGCGCCAGGCGGCGACGCCGTCACGCTGCTGCTCGCCAGGCTGCGCTACAGCGGGCGCAGACAGGCTCAGCAGAATCAAGGCAAGGCACATCCGCATTCCCGCCAATTAGCGATAAAGGTTTGAACACCTTGTGAATAAACCAAGTCGGCGAGATTTTCACAGGTGGGATCTCTCCCGCTCTGCTCAAAAGCGGGAAATCACCTGCCGCCTGCCTGATCCTACAGCGGCTTGAACGTGACCGGCAGGTCATCCTTGGGCCGCGGGATCGGGAAGATCTGCCAGTCCGCGCCAACTCCCGGCGCCAACTCGATTCGATAGCGGCTGAGCAGATGGGCAACCAGGATACGGATCTGCATGGTGGCGAAATGCAGCCCGATGCACATATGCGCGCCGCCGCCAAAGGGCACCCAGGCGAAGCGATGCCGCCCCTTGGATGATTCGGGCGAGAAGCGCGTTGGATCGAACCGCTCCGGGTCCGGCCAATGCTCGGCCATGTGATGGGTGTACGCCGTGTTGACGCCAACAAACGTCCCCGCCGGGATGCGATACCCGCCGAAGGTGAAATCACGCAGCGCGCGGCGCGGGATCGAGGGCACCGGCGGCATCAGCCGCAGCGACTCCTTGAACGCCCATTCCGTCAGCACCAGCCGGTCGAGCTGCTCATAGGGCACGCTGCCGTCGTTGCTGCCTAGCTCCATCACCTCTTGGCGCAGCTTCTCCTGCCACTCGACATGCCGCCCCAGCAGCATGATCAGGCTGGTGGCCGACGACGTGATCGTATCGTGCGCCGCCATCATTAGAAAGTTCATGTGATCAACGATGGCGTCGTCGGCGAGCGGCTGGCCCGCATCGTCCGTGGCGCGGCAGAACTGCGAGAAGAAATCCTGCCCGCTCCCGTTGCGCCGGCTCGGGATCTCACGGGTGAAATAGTCGACCAGATACTCCCGCGCCTTTACGCCCCGGCGCATCGGCGTGCCGGGCAGCGGCGTGCGGACGGGCGATACCGACGCCTGCACTTCATCCACGAACGCTTGATTGATCCACGACGCCTCCGGCCCGAGCGGAACGCCGAGAAAGCTGGTCGCCGCCAGATCAAGGCTCAGCGCCTTGATCGCGCTGTAAAACGGCATGGTACGGTTGGCCCAGCCGGCGACCTGTTCGGCGATCCCGCTGTTCAGCTCCGCCGCATAATGACGCATCGGCTCGGGCTTGAATGCCACCGACAGCGTCTTGCGGTCGGCGCGATGCTTGTCGAAATCCATCAGCATCAGGCCGCGCGGGAAGACGAGATTGAGGATCGGTCCCCATCCCTGTTCGGACGAGAAATTCTTCTCCTTATCGAACAGGACGAGCTCATTCGCATCCGGGCCCAAGAGCACCACACTGTCGCCGCCGAACGTGCGGTTGCGATAGACCGGCCCATGCTTCGCCACCATGCGATTGGTGAAGCCGATCGGGTCCTTGAGCACCGCAAAGGTATTACCCACAAAGGGCAAGCCGCGGCTGCCGGGAATGTCGTTCAACACCGACGGCGGATTGGCAGGCAGCCAGTGCGGGTTTGCAGCCAACGTATGCGCGTGAGCCATCGACGATTCTCTCCGATCTTACTTACATCAGTATAAGTAAGATCGGCCCACCTTGCCAAGCGCTGACTCGACCGAGCGCTAAGTCGGCGCGGCGCTGGCTACGCCGCTCGACATATCACTCGAGCCTCGATGGTCGCAGCTACATCACGCGAACGTAGACTTGCCGCCTGGCTCCACGCACGCCGCGTGTTCGCGCCGATAGCGCCTCAGCCCAGCCGTTCGCGCAAGTCCAGCATCGCGAGCGCGGCCTGCGCAGCGCCGCCGCCCTTGTCGAGCTGCGCCGGGTCCGCCCGCCGGATCGCTTGCTCTTCGTTTTCGGTGGTCAGGATACCATTGCCGATCGCGATGCCATCCATGGTCAGCGCCATGATCCCGCGCGCGCTTTCGTTGGAGACGATCTCGAAGTGATAGGTCTCGCCGCGGATCACCACGCCTAGCGCGACATAAGCGTCATAGCGCCCGCTCTCGGCTGCCATCGAGATGGCGCCCGGCACTTCCAGCGCACCCGGAACGGTCAGCACCTCGGCGCTGTGCCCCGCTCCCTCGATCGCCGCACGCGCCCCGGCAACCAGCATGTCGTTCAGGTGATCGTAGAAACGTGCCTCAACGATGAGAATATGCGCCATCAGTCTTCCTTCGGTATGCCGGATGCGACCAGGCTGCCCCCTTGGTAGCGCGGGTCGTCGCTGACCTCCCGTATCGCGCCCGGCGGCGCGGGCAAGCCTCGAAGGCCTGCATCGTCAGGCCATTCGACCCCGGCGAGCTCAAGCCCCGCCAGATCGCCCTCGAACCGATCGAGGCTGTAGGTGATGCCGTTGCCAACCAGATCGAACCGTCGCTTGACGACCATCACACCGGGCAGGCCCGCGAGAAGCGCGAACTCCGCCTCATCGAGATAGGTCGTGACGATTGCCCGCGCGAGCGGATCGGCCGCCTCATATTTCTAGGTCAGCTTCAGCGCCACCTGGCCGCTCGCGCTGTCCGTCATCCGCCGCAGCCGCATTCGCGTGCCGCTGATGTAATGGTCTTCGATCAGCAGGTGCGCCGACGGCAGGGCGGGCAAGCGCGCCGGATCGATCAGCCAGCGGCGCTCACGCTCGATATGGGAGTATTTGGGCGAACGCGCTTCGTCCGCCCCCGTCCGCATCATTCCCCAGCGGTGCCCGTGATCGGCCGCTCGCCGACGATCGACAGGCCGTACCCTTCAAGGCCAACCAACGTGTGGTGCGTGTTGGTGAGAAGGATCATTTCCTCCACGCCCAAATCGGCCAGGATCTGCGCACCGACGCCATAGTCGCGCAGCTCCTCGACTTCCGGTGCGCCCGCGCCCTTGCCCTCGGCGCGCAGCTGCATGAAGCGCGACACGACGCCCTTCATCGCGCGGTTGATCACCACGATGACGCCCGCGCCCTCTTCCGCGATCATCTCCATCGACGTGGAAAGCAGTCCAGACCGCTCCGAATTCTCGCCAAACATGTCAACGAAGAAGCTCGCGGTGTGCATGCGCACCAGCGTCGGCTTTTCAGGATCGATCTTGCCCTTCACCAGCGCGATGGTCTCGTCGCCGGTGGCCTTGTTGTGGAAGGTCAACGCCTTCCACTGCCCGCCCCAGCGCGAGTCAAAGGTCATCTCCGCCTTCTTCTCGACCAAGTGATCGTAGCGCCGGCGATAGGCGATCAGGTCCCGGATCGTACCGATCTTGAGGTTGTGAAGCTGCGCGAAGGCGACCAAGTCGTCCATCCGCGACATGGTGCCATCCTCGTTCATGATCTCGCAGATCACGCCCGAGGGATTGAGGCCGGCGAGCCGCGACACGTCGACCGCGGCTTCGGTGTGACCCGCACGGACCAGCACTCCGCCGTCACGCGCGACCAGCGGGAAGACGTGGCCCGGGGTGACGATCTCCTCACGGCTCTTTGACGAATCGATCGCCACCGCAATGGTGCGTGCGCGGTCGGCGGCCGAGATTCCGGTGGTAACGCCGTCGCGCGCCTCGATCGATACGGTAAACGCGGTCTCGTGCCGGGTACCGTTGTTGCGGCTCATCAGGTCGAGCCCAAGCGCATCGACCCGCGACTTCGACAGCGCCAGGCAGATCAGCCCACGCCCGTGCCGCGCCATGAAGTTGATCTTTTCCGGCGTCGCCATCTGCGCCGGGATCACCAGATCGCCCTCGTTCTCGCGATCCTCGTCATCGACGAGGATGAACATGCGGCCGTTCTTCGCCTCGTCGATGATCTCTTCGGGGCTCGAGAGGAAGGCGTGGCGCAAACGCGCGAGTTCAGCGGGCTTTTGCACGATAATGTTCCATCCGTTGGAGATAGCGGGCGAGCACATCGATCTCGATGTTGACGGCGCTGCCCGGCGCCAGATCCGAAAGCGTCGTCACGGCCTGAGTGTGCGGAATGATGTTGATCGCGAAATGGGTCGATCCGTCTGCGGCATCGGTCACTTCGTTGACGGTGAGCGAGACGCCGTCGATCGTCACTGATCCCTTGGGCGCAAGGAACGGTGCTAGATCGCTGGTGACACGAAAACTAACCCGCTTCGAATCGCCGTCGGCGCGAATGTCGATCACTTCGGCGATGCCGTCGACATGGCCCGTGACGATATGGCCGCCCAGCTCGTCGCCGAGCTTCATCGCGCGTTCCAGGTTCAGCCGGCGGCCCTCGATCCACTGGCCCTGCGCGGTCCGGCCGATGGTTTCGCCCGACACGTCAAAGGCAAGCCAGTTCGGTCCCTTGTCCACCACAGTCAGGCATACGCCCGAACACGCGACCGAAGCGCCCAGATCGATATCGGGGGTTTCGTAATTGGTGCCAACCACCACGCGCGTGTCCCCGCGCGTTTCCACGCGGGTGATGTGGCCAACGTCGGTTATGATCCCGGTAAACATCGGACACGCTCGTAGACCTCGAGCCGGTCCCTGCCAAGCTGGCGCGTATCCGTACATGTCCAGCGATCGTGCGCGTCGCCAAGTGCCCCGAGACCAATGTCGCCGAGCGCCGCACGCCCCCGTCCGATCAGGATCGGCGCGCGATAGAGAACCAGCCGATCGACTAGATCCTGCGCCAGAAACGCAGCCGCAGCCCCCGCTCCGCCTTCGATGAACAGATGATCACCTGGCAGGTCGGCAATGGCTGCGGGCGAATCGATCCAGGCGGTGTCTCCCTCGCCGCGCGCGCTCGACAAAACCACCCGAGATGGCGAACGCGACTCGAGCCCCGGCAAGCGAACGTCCAGCTTCGGCTGGTCCACGTCCCACGTGCCCCGGCCGACGAGGACCGCCTCATGCCGGCTACGTTCAAGGTGCGCATGCGCGCGGGCCTCCGGCCCAGTGATCCAGCGGCTTTCGCCATCGGCCATGGCGATGCAGCCATCGAGCGATGTGGCGAGCTTCAGCGTCACATGCGGACGGCCATTCTCGATCCGGCTGAGAAACCCCGCCATCGTCGCACGCGCTTCATCGGCCCGCACGCCAGCGATCGTCTCGATCCCGGCAGCCGCGAGCCGCGCCAGCCCCTTGCCATTGGTACGGGGATCGGGGTCGCCCAGCGCAACAACGACGCGCGCCACCTTGGCCGCAAGCAGCAGATCGGCGCAGGCCGGCCCACGCGCGGACACATGCGCGCACGGCTCCAGCGTAACGTACACCGTGGCGCCGACCGCCGCCGCGCCTGCATCCGCCAGCGCCATCGCTTCGGCATGCGGGCGGCCGCCCGGCTGGGTCCAGCCACGCCCGACGACCATGCCATCGCGTACAATCACGCATCCGACCGAAGGATTGGGGCTCGTCTGCCCCCGGCCGCGCGACGCCAGCGTCAGCGCCGCTCCCATCCAACGCGCGTCGTCGGCGCTTACAGGCCCCATTTCTTCAGCTTGTCATCGGCACGCTGAAACGACGCGCGAAGTTCCGCGCGGCGCCGATTTTCCTCGTCGATTTGCTTTTGCTTGATCGGCCCATCGATCGCCTGCTGCGCGATGATCTCGGCATCGGTGCGATCGAGCCGCCATTGCTGCACATAGATGATCTCGGGCCTGTACGCCTTCTCAACCTTTGAATCCTTGGCAAAGCCAATGAGCAAAAGGCCGGTCAGCACCACCGAAAGAAACAGGAAGATCAGCTCGTGCTTCTGGCGCTGGTGCAGAAACAGGCGAAGGTCGCGCACTGCCCGCAGCGGGCTCATCCGGGCAAAGAATTGCATGGATCCAACATAGTGGCGCGACCCCGCCGAGGCCAGCCCTTCACCATTGCGGCCCCGCTACCATGGCCGGAAAAACGGCGAGATCATCGCCCGCCGCCTCCCCGACCATCCGCTTGGCCTATGACATCAGCTGGAACCGCACGGTCATCTCCTTGACCGTTTCGGTCGCCACGCCGTCGCGCGTCGCTGGCTGGAAGCGCCATTTGGCCATGGCGTGCTGACGGGTAGCGCGGCAGAAGTCCTCGCTCGTTGCCGTTACGCATTCCGCGCCAACCACCCGTCCGTCGCGGCCGATGGTCACGCGCACGGTGACATTGCCCTCGCGCTCGGCACGGCGCTCTCCCGCGGGATATTCCGGCTGAAGCTGACGGGCGTAGCGCGGATCCACGCGCGCATCGACGATGACTGGGGGCGCAGGGGGATCAGCCCGCGTCATTTCGCCGGTGGGGAGCGGCGGCAATGGTGGCAGCGGCGGCAAGCGAAGCGAGGGGATCACATATTCGCCTGAGGTGTCGGGCGTGAGCGAGGTTGACGTCATCGGGCGCTCCCGCGGCACGGCAAGACTATCCTTTGTCACACGTGGCGGCTGCGGCGGCATCGGCTCTGGCGGCGGAGGATCGAGCGGGATGTTTTCGATCCGCAACGAGGTGCGCTGCTTGATCGCTTCGATCACCGGGGCGGAGAACATCAGGGCGCCGATCACCCCCGCATTGATGGCCACGGCAACGGCAAGGCTTCCGACATTCACCCCGGCAGGCCGGGCATAAAGGTTCGCGTACATGATCCTCTCCTATGATGTTGTTATTCTTCTCCTTCCGAGCTTCAGCTCAGGTTGTGATGTTACCACGTCTCATATCACGCGCAAGCGTCGATGATTGTAGCTTTCGTCAGCCGCCGCGCAGTCGAGCAAGCGCCCGATCGCGGCCGATCAGCGGCAGCATCGCCGCCATATCAGGCCCGTGATCGCGGCCGGTCAGTGCGCGGCGCAACGGCAGGAACAGCGCCTTGCCCTTGCGCCCGGTGGCTTCCTTCAATCGGCTGGTAAGCTGCTGCCATGGGTCAGCGCTCCAATCGATCGCCTCGGCCGCATCGGCAGCCGCCGCCAGATATTCGCCGTCGTCAGAGGTGTCCGCCAGGTCGACCGGCCCCTCGATCACCTGCCACCAGTCCGCCGCCTCCGCGACCGTCGCCAGGTTGGGGCGCACCGCATCCCACGCCGCTGCCGTCATGCCCGCGGGCAGTCGCTGCGCCACCTCTTCGAACGAGAGCTGGTGGACGATGCGCGCGCTCAGCTGCGCCAGTTCGCCCTCGTCGAACCGCGCCGGCGCCCGGCCAAACCGGCCAAAGTCAAAGGTTTGAAGCAACGGCTCCATGCCCGAGACCGGCTCCACCGGATCGCTCGTCCCCAACCGCGCGAGCAGCGCCCGGATTGCCTGCGGCTCGACTCCCGATTCGCGCAGCTGATCCACGCCCAGGCTGCCCAGCCGCTTGGAAAGCTTGCCCTCGCTCCCCGTCAGCAAGGCAGTGTGCGCGAACGTGGGCAGCGTGCTGCCGAGCGCGACGAACATCTGGACCTGCAACGCCGTGTTCGCGACATGGTCCTCGCCGCGCACGACATGGCTGATGCCGAGGTCAATGTCGTCGATCGCCGACGGCAGCATGTACAGCCACGTGCCATCGGCACGCCGCACGACGGGGTCGCTCATCGTCTTGGGGTCGAAGCGCTGGTGCCCGCGCACCAGATCGTCCCATTCCACCACCGCTTCGTGATCGAGGCGGAAGCGCCAATGCGGCCGCACCCCCTCATCCTCCAATCGCGCGCGATCGGCGTCGGTCAGCTGAAGCGCGGCGCGGTCGTAAACCGGCGGCAACCCGCGACCGAGCTGGATCTTGCGCTTCAGGTCCAGCTCCTGGCTGGTCTCATAAGCGGGATAGATTCGCCCGGCAGCGCGCAGTTCATTGAACCGCGCCTCGTACAGGCCGAAACGTTCCGACTGGCGCACTTCCGCATCCGGCAGCAGGCCAAGCCAAGCCAGATCGTCGTGGATTGCGGCCACGAATCGCTCCTCGCTTCGCTGCGCATCGGTATCGTCGATGCGCAGCACGAAGCGTCCGCCTTGTGACCGCGCGAACATCCAATTGTGTAGCGCGGCACGGATATTGCCCACGTGCAGGCGGCCGGTCGGTGAAGGGGCGAAGCGGGTAACCACGGTCATGCAGCGCCGGTTAGGCGCCCCGCGGCCGATCCGCAAACTGTCTCACCGATCCATGTCGCGCGATTGCAACACGGGGCTTTCGCGCTAAGGGGGCGGCGCAGAAAGGGCGCGACAACCATGAAATTGATGACCGGCAACTCGAACCTGCCGCTGGCGCGCGACATTGCCTCCTATCTCGAGATCCCGTTGACGGAGGCGCTCGTTCGGCGCTTCGCCGATGAGGAGATTTTCGTCGAGATCATGGAGAATGTCCGCGGCGAGGACGTGTTCCTGATCCAGTCGACCAGCTATCCGGTGAACGACAATCTCATGGAACTGCTGATCTGCATCGACGCGCTGAAGCGCGCGTCGGCGAAGCGGATCACCGCCGTGGTGCCTTATTTCGGCTATGCGCGGCAGGACCGGAAGCCCGGCCCACGCACGCCGATCTCTGCGAAGCTCGTGGCCAATCTGATCACCACCGCAGGCGCCGATCGTGTCCTGTCGGTCGATCTGCACGCCGGCCAGATCCAGGGCTTTTTCGACATCCCGACCGACAATCTCTTTGCCGCGCCGGTGATGTCGGCCGACATCCTGGCGCGCTTCGGTTCCAAGAACCTGATGGTCGTCTCGCCTGACGTAGGCGGCGTGGTGCGCGCCCGCGCGCTCGCCAAGCGCTTGCACAACGCGCCTCTCGCCATCGTCGACAAGCGCCGCGAACGCGCCGGCGAATCGGAAGTGATGAACATCATCGGCGACGTCGAGGGCCGCTTCTGCATCTTGATCGACGATATCGTCGATTCGGCCGGCACCTTGTGCAACGCGGCCGCCGCCCTGCGGGAGTCCGGGGCCGAGGACGTCGTGGCCTATGTCAGCCATGGCGTGCTGTCGGGCGGTGCGGTCGCCCGTGTCGAAGGGTCCGCGCTGCGCGAGCTCGTCATCACCGATTCGATCGGCAACCAGGAAGCGATCAGCAGCACCGGCCGCATCCGCCACCTCACGATCGCGCCGCTGCTCGCGGAGGCGATGCGCCGGATCGCCGACGAGACGAGCGTTTCTTCGCTGTTCGACTGACGATATTGAGGGCGTCCGCTCAGGAGAGCGGCGCCCTTATCGGTTCAGCCTCGCAGACCAAGCGGTCGGACAGCCGGCGCGCAGCACAGCCGCAAGACGCCGCGTCAACGGCCTAATCAGTTGAAATGGTTACGCTGGTTTGCGCAACCGGTCAGCTGTCGCCCAGCGCCACGATATGGTCGAACACCGCCGGATGAAGCGGCTTCGTGAATGCGCAGCCGTACCGGTATTTGTCGCGCCAGGCGACCACCGCCTCCAGCCCCGCCAATCCCGGAAGCGTCAGCCACACCGTGGTGCCGGGCCACAAAGTGAAGCTTGTCTGCGCGCGAAATCCGGTGGTCGACAGATCGACTACTTCGATCTCGAACCGGGTGGTGCCGCGGTCGCGCAGATGCGCCCGCATCTTCACTGCCTTGCGCAATGCCCGGCGGTTTTCGTCGCCGTCGGTCGAGCTTGGGAGCGGAATGGCGTGATCCATGACCGCCACTATCCGCCGTGAAAGTTACTTTTCCGCAAACGTCCGAACCGAACCGGTCGGAGCACGCACGCCCGCACGCCCACGCCGCTTCAGCTCCGCCTTCAGCGCTTCCGGCTTGGGCGCGACGAGAAAGCCGAAGCTGACCGTGCCCTCCTTGGTGTTCACCACGTGATGTAGCCGGTGTGCCTGGACGATGCGGCGCATATAGCTCGATTTCGGCAGGTAGCGCGTGCGCACCCGCTCATGCACGATCACGTCGTGGAAGCCGAAATAAATCGCGCCATAGGCCGCGATGCCAGCGCCGATCCACGCGAATCCTTCCCACCCGCCGCCCTGCAGGCCGCCATAGATCAGCGCGATGGAGGGCACGGCGAAGATCAAGCCGTACAGGTCGTTCAGCTCGAACCGGCCGGTACGCGGCCGATGATGGCTTTCGTGCAGGAACCAGCCCGGCCCATGCATCACCCAGCGGTGCATCACATAGGCAAAGCCCTCCATCCCAGCGACGGTGAGGAGGAAGAAGAGAAGGCCGGTCCAGGTCGACATGCGACGGCCATATAGCCATCGCGCGCGCGCCTCGCTACGTCGCACCGCGTTATGACAGACGCATTCGATCCCGAACGGCGCGCCGCTGCGCTCGAGTCCAAGGCCTGGCCCTATGAGGAAGCGCGAAAGCTCCTGAAGCGCTGGCCCGAGGGCAAGTTCGCCAAGGACGGGACTCCGGAACCGATGCTGTTCGAAACCGGCTATGGCCCCTCCGGGCTGCCGCACATCGGCACTTTCCAGGAAGTGCTGCGCACCACCATTGTCCGCCGCGCTTATGAGGAAATGACCGGCCGGCCGACCCGGCTGGTGGCGTTCAGCGACGACATGGACGGCCTGCGCAAGGTGCCGGACAATGTGCCGAACAAGGAGTTGCTCGCAGCGAACCTCGGCAAGCCGCTGTCGCGCGTCCCCGATCCCTTTGGCAAGTTCGGCAGCTTCGCCGCGCACAACAATGCGATGCTGCGCGATTTCCTCGATCGCTTCGGCTTCGAATATGAGTTCGTCTCGTCGACCGATCACTACACCTCGGGCCGCTTCGACGAGAAGCTGCGGGACGTGCTGCGCAACTACAACAAGATCATGGCCGTCATGCTGCCGACGCTGCGCGCCGAGCGACAGGCGACCTATTCGCCTGTCCTGCCGATCAGCCCCAAGTCCGGCGTCGTGCTCCAAGTTCCGGTCGAGGTGGTCGATGCGGAGGCCGGTATCATCCGCTTCGTCGACACCTCTGTTCCCGGGGACGAGACGGTAGAACAGTCGATTCTCGGCGGCAGGGCGAAGCTGCAGTGGAAGCCCGACTGGGGCATGCGCTGGGCTGCGCTCGGCGTCGATTATGAGATGTATGGCAAGGACCTGATCGATTCAGGCGTGCTCGGCGGTAAGATCGCGCAGGTGCTCGGCGGGCGGAAGCCCGAAGGGCTGATCTACGAGTTGTTCCTCGACGCGAAGGGGGAGAAGATTTCCAAGTCAAAGGGCAACGGCCTCTCGATCGAGGAGTGGCTGACCTACGGCCCCGACGAGAGCCTGGCCTTCTACATCTATCGCGAGCCGAAGAAGGCGAAGTCGCTTCACCTCGGCCTCATCCCGCGCGCGGTGGACGATTATTGGCAGTTCCGCGCGAACTATCCGGCGCAGGGCTGGAAGGAAAAGCTCGGCAACCCCGTCCACCACATCCACACGGGCGATGTGCCCGCCGAGACGTTGCCAGTCACGTTCGGGCTTCTGCTGAACCTCGTCGGCGTGATGGGTGAAGGCGCCACGGACGAGCAGGTCTGGGGCTATCTCGGCAATTACCTGCCTGACGCGAACGCTGCCGCGCATCCGGAGCTCGACCGGATGATCGGCTATGCGCTCGCCTATCACCGCGATTTCATCGCGCCCACGCTGAAGCGGCGCGCGCCAGAAGGCGTCGAAGTCGCGGCGCTCGAACGGCTCGACGCCGATCTCGCCACGCTGGGCGAGGATGCCTCGGCCGAGGATATCCAGAACGCGATCTATGAGATCGGCAAGACGGGCGACTTCGCCGAGCTCCGCGACTGGTTCAAGGCGCTCTACGAAACGCTGCTCGGCTCGAGCCAGGGCCCGCGCATGGGCAGCTTCATCAAGCTCTATGGCGTCGCCAACACCCGCCGCCTGATCGCCGAAGCGCTGGCGGCGCAATAAGGCCGCGTCCCGGCGCCAGCTTTCCGCTTCTCGGGGAGTTGGCGCCGGCCGCCACGATCCGCTAACCCGCAAGCCATGTGCAACGAGGCCGCCCGCCGCATCGCCATCGACGAATTGCGTAACGACTGGGGCGAGACGCGCATCCCGCTCGTCTTCCCCGAAGGCGTGCCCAACATGGCGCCGCTCGAAAGCTTCCGCATCACCGATCCGACGATCATCATCCGCGGTGTCGACGGCGGCAGGGACGAGGCCGAATGCCTCACCCGGCGCTGGAGCTGGCCCGGCGCGGGCGGCCGTCCGGTCTACAATTTCCGCTCCGACGGGCGCGACGTGCGCGCTGGTCGCTGCCTGATCCCGGTCGACAGCTTCTTCGAATTCACCAAGTCCGCCGATCCGAAGGCGAAGCGCAAGGACAAATGGGCCTTCCGCCTCGCCGGCCACGACTGGTTCTGCATCGCCGGCCTGTGGCGCAAGGACGCGAGCGTTGGCGAAGCCTTTACCATGCTGACGTGCGAGCCGGGCCCGGACATCGCGCCCTACCATTCGCGGCAGGTCGTCGTGCTCGGCCGCGATGCCTGGGCCGACTGGCTCGATCCCTCCGTGCCATCCGCCGATTTATGCCAGCCGCTTCCCGCCGGCAGCCTCACGGTCGCTCAAGTGCGCTGAGCAACCCTCTCAAACTCCAGACAAGGTACAGCCCGATGCGGCGCTTCTTCTCCCCCGATCAGCTGCGCCACGCCCCGGCGCAGGAACTGCACAACGGGCAGTTCACCGATTACGCCGAAAAGCCCTCGCGCGCGCAGATGATCCTGAGCGCCATCGGCGGCGCCGAGCAGCCCGAGGATCGCGGCGAAGCGCCGATCCGCGCGGTGCATGACGCTGGCTACCTTCAGTTCCTGAAGGACGCACCCGCCGCTTGGGCCGCCGCCGGCCGCCCGGGCGATGCGATTCCTTACGCCTTCCCGATCGTCGGCCGTCGCCCGCTCCGCCTCGATCGCATCGATGCGCTGATGGGCCGCTACGCCTTCGACGCGACCACGCCGATCACGCCGCAGACCTGGACCAGCGCCTATGGCAGCGCGCAATCTGCGCTCGCCGCCACCCATGCCGTGCTGGCGGGCGACCGCACGGCCTTCGCCCTCTGCCGCCCACCGGGCCACCATGCCGGCGCGGACTATTTCGGCGGCTATTGCCACCTCAACGTCGCCGCCATCGCCGCCCAGGCCGCGTGCGATGCGGGTCATGAGCGGGTCGCCGTTCTCGATATCGATTATCACCACGGCAACGGCACGCAGGACATTTTCTGGCAGCGCGGCGATGTCTTTTACGCCAGCGTTCACGCCGATCCCGCGACCGATTATCCCTTCTATTGGGGCCATGCCGACGAGGTAGGCGAAGGCGCGGGCGAAGGCACCACGCTCAACCTCCCGCTCCCACATGGCACCACCGCCGATGCCTTCCGCGCCGCGCAAGCGACCGCGCTTGAGGCGATCGCCCGCTTCGGCGCGACCTTCCTGGTCATGAGCTTCGGCGCCGACACATGGGAAGGCGACCCGATCAGCCGCTTCGCGCTGACCACGCCGGATTATGCGATCCTCGCCAAAGACATCGCCGCGCTCGGCCTTCCGACCGCGATCGTCATGGAAGGCGGTTATGCGATCCACGCCTTGGGCGCCAATGTGGCAAGCTTGCTCAGCGGTTTCTGAGCCGGCGCGGTAGCGCCTCCGGTGGCCGGGCCGGGCGTTGGCACTTGCCCGCGCCCGACCCGCCGCGATTACTCGGGCTCGATCGCATCCACCGGCCGCATGTTGCGCTGGCCGGCCGCCACCGCCTCCACGCGCTCCATGACCCGCAGGACGTTGCCCTGCGACAGATTGGCAAGATCGGCATCGTTCCACCCCCGCCGCGCGAGCTCCGCGAACAAGCGGGGATAACCATCGACGCCCCCCATGTCCTCGGGCGCGGTTCCGCCGATGCCGTCATAGTCTCCGCCGATGCCCACGGCGCCCTTGCCGGCGATGCGGGCGATATGGTCGACATGATCCGCCACCGTGGCCGCCGTGACGCGCGGCATCGGGTGCGCCGCATCCCAGGCGATCAGCGGCGCCGGCGCCTTGGGCCCGTAAACATCCGTCACCAGCCCCTGCGCCTTGCCAAATGCCGTGCGCTGCTGATCCCACGCGCGCCACTCGGCCGACAGGAACGCCGGGTAGAGGTTGACCATCACCACGCCGCCCGCCGTGCCGATGCGGCGAAGCAGGTCGTCGGGAATGTTGCGCGGCACGTCGGCGATCGCCCGGGCCGAGGAATGCGAGGCAATCACCGGCGCCTTTGATAGATCGAGCACCGCCGCCATCGTCGTGTCAGCCACATGGCTCACATCGATAATCATGCCAATTCGGTTCATCTCGGCCACCACATCGCGGCCAAAAGCGCTAAGCCCGTTTGCACGCGGCGCATCGGTCGACGAGTCAGCCCAGTCGAGGCTCTTGCCATGCGTCAGCGTCATATAACCGACGCCAAGCTCCTTCATCTGACGCAGCACGGAAAGCCGACCATCAATCTGATGCCCGCCCTCAATCCCGATCAGCGAAGCGATCTTCCCGGTCTTTTGTGCGCGGCGCACGTCGGCTGCGCTCGTTACGAGGGCGAGTGTTCCGGGGTTCGCCGCCACCACGCGCCGCACCACGTCGATCTGCTCCAGGGTCATCTCCACCGCCCGTGGCCCCAGGACGCTGGCGGGGATCCATACCGACCAGAATTGCCCACCGACGCCGCCCTGCCGCAGGCGCGGAATATCCGTCTGCAACGGATAGGGCAGCGCCGCGGTGTTCTTCGTGAGGTCCACGTCCTCCACCTTGGCTTCATGCCGTTCGCGGATCTCCCAGGCGAGGTCATTGTGGCCGTCGATGATGGGCGTCCGCTCCAGGAGACGGGTGATCCGCGCGGGAACGGCGGGTGCTGGCGCAGTGGCAGCCTGAGCAGCAAGCAGGAGGGCGATCAAGGTCATGGCAGCTCCAAGAGGCGCAGCGTGTCGAGGAACTTACCGACATGCCGCGGGTTGTGATCAGGCTCGCATGAAACCGAGCATCATAAACGTCTTGCAAAGCCGTCATTGGCGCAAGCGTCAACCGAGCCTCGTCGCATCTGCGCGCCGGGGCCAACTTGCCTTTGGAGGGGGTAGGGCAGCACGAACCGAAAGAATGAGAGTTATAGGGGCAGTTCCAGGCTGCCTGCCAGCGCCGGATCTTACAGATTTGATCCAGGTGATTTCGTGACTTCTCGCGCGGGCATATGCGGCGATTCGGGAGATGGAGTGAATTCGGTGAACGACGATAAGGAATATTATTACAGGCGCGCCGAGTCAGAGCTTGAAATGGCGCAACGCACTGAAGTTCCGGAAGCTGTGAAGGCGCACTACACGTTGGCCGGCTATTATCTCGACAAGGTGTATAATGAGGAAGCGAACGCGAACGCTCCGTCGATAACGTGATTGCGACCGTCCTGCTTCGCTGATCCCATTGCGGCGGACATCATGCGCTCCGCATACCGTCCGCCTGCTTAGCTCCTTGCCTCACGTCTCTTCAGACATCTTGCCGCCCGCCTGAGATGTTCGGGTCCTACCCCGACAATCGGCAAGACAGCGCTGATTACCTTATCCCTCGCCCACCCCGCCCAACCGCTCATTCCTAATGTCCGGCAGCGGCGCGCGGCGGCGGCACCGCATTTGCCTCAGCCGTCTTTTCGCCCTTCGAAAATCCACGGGCGCGGTCGTCCGGTCGGCTTCGGCTTTCCATCCACTCGGACCGCACGCTTCACAAAGACCGGCTTCATCAGCAGCGTGCCGTTCATCGCCCCGCTGGTTGGCTCCGCCAGAATACGCTTCACCACCGCTTGCCCTGCAACCACACGACCAAAAGCGGCATAGCCGGGATTGTTTGGCTTCCAATCCATCCACGGCATCGGCCCGACGGCAATGAACCAATTGCCATTGGCGGAGCCGGGCTCGCCACGCCGCGCCATGGAGATCGTCATGTCCAGATGCTTGATGCCGGTCTGCTTGGTCGATTCGTGCGGGATCATGTCCAGGAATCGGCGCGCATCGGTGCGGATGCCCGACTGGATAAAGCCAAGCTTCGGCGCGTTCTTTTGCCGCGCCACCCGGTAGAAGCTGACCCCGTCGAAGCGGCCGTCGTCGACATATTTCATGAAATTGGCAGTGGTGGCCGGAGCACGCTTGGCATCCAGCGCCAGCGTGATCACGCCGAGCGCTGTTTCCAGCCGGACGCGAACGAAGCCCGGCGTCGCCCGGTCGGCGCGCTGAGCGGCGGCTGGCAGCGACACGACGACGGCAAGAAGCAAAAGAAGAAAGCGCATCGCTGGACGTCTAACGGTGAACGACGCCAAGCTCTACTGCCGCCAGCGGGCAAAGAAGACCACGCGAACCGCCGTCGCGACAAACGCTCGGTACGGATATGCCACATATGAGAAGAGGTTGCCGAGCAGCCCTCCCGGGCAACCCGACAACCCCTAAACATGGTCAGCGGCCGGAGAGCTCCAGCCCGGGAGACCATGCAGGCCTCTGAACGCTACAGGTTCCGGCGTTGACTGGAGGGGAATACCTCCCGCCGAACCGCTACAGCCTCAGAAGCGCGTCCCCCGAACGAACTGAACCGACCCCATTGCTGAACCATGAGACATCGGATCACCTCCTTTCGCTGGTTGATAACGAGCGTGACCTCATCGGCCACATCCGCAATCTGATTCCTTTGGCGATCGGAAACAAGTCTTGTTTTGCGCGGCGCTTTGAACGATCCTCTGCGCCCCGCGAGCATCCTATCAGCCGCGGCAATCCTCGATCACCCGGCCGATCTCTGCATATGAGGGCAGAACCAGCGTCGGCGCGCCCTGCTGCTGGATCGCCACCCGCCCGCGGCTGAAGGCCATGGCATCCAGCAACGGTTCGCGTGCGGCGAAAACGACCTGCGCAGACGGTGCCGCGCCTGCCGCGATCTGCACCGGCACCGCGCGCGTGCTGCTGGTGGTACGGATCGTCATGGCGCCGCTCGCGGTGCCGGGCCGTGACAGGATCACCTGACGATTGGCAAGGTCACAGCGCAGCGACAGCTGCGGCGCCCCGCCGCCCTGCCCGAACGTCGCACGGGTGCCGCCCGCCTCGCGCGCATAGCGCCACGTCCCGGGCGTGAACGGCCAATCCTGCCAGTCGCCGGCGAGCGGCGCAGGCTTGGGCGCAGGGGGCGGCGGCGGCGCGACTGGTGGCGGGGGTGGCGGCGCATCCGCCGGCGGCGCGACGCACCCCGCGATGCTGAGCGGGATCAAAAGGGCGGCGGCAAGCAAAAGACGCATGGCGCACCCTAACCCGCTCCGGCGCATCGGCTCAACCGGAACCGGCGCGCGGGAAGATCGGTTCAGCGAAAGAAGATCAGCGCCACAGGGAAACAACCATGAGCACCACCGACACCCCGACCACCCTTGCCCTGATCGAAGCGACGCTTGTCTCGACCGTGAAGGTCGAAAGCCGCGACGGCGACAAGATCGGTGTCGTTCATTCCTTTCTTGCGCACAAGGTAAGCGGGCGCGTTACCCACGCGGTCCTGAGCCTCGGCGGGTTCCTCGGAATGGGCAAGAGCTTCTACCCGCTGCCATTCTCGCTGCTGCAGTTCGATTCGGTGCGCGACCTGTACGTCGTGACGATCGATCGCCGCATGCTGGAAGGCGGCCCGAGCTGGGCCAACAACGCGCCGCATTTCGATCAAGCCTATGCCGATCGCGTCGCCGGCTATTACGGCGTCAGCGGCGAGGACGTGACGCTGCGGTAAGGCGCGTTAGCCTCGCCTGACGCCCGGTCCCTTGCGCCTATCGCCAAAGCCCGCGGCGAGCCGAGCGACAACCGCGACCACGCTGGCGACAAGGCATCCGAACCAGCCGAAGAACACCGCGAACGAGGCGCCGCCACCTTCATACGGGCGTGTATCGGTATAAACGGTGCACGCCCAGCCGGCTGCGGTCATTAGCGCGATAACGACCCAGCTCGCTCGGGTCGATCGACCGCGCAGGATCAGGAACGGCACCAGCGTCGGCCCGGCGATCAGCGCGATCTGCGTCACCAGCAGCCCAGCGCTTTCGTAATAACCGGCGATGACGATCACGGCGGCGGCGGTCGCCAGCGCATAGGCTACCGCCCGCGCGACGAACCGCCGGGTCTTCTTCACCGCCGCTTCGCCATCCGCATCTGCTGCTGCTTGCCAAAGCGCGTCTTGCGCGTGCCCGGCTTGCCTTCGTTGCTGCGTCCCATCAGCGGCGCCTTGTGCTCGTGCACCGGCAGGCCAAGCTCCTCCTGCTCCAGGTTGCGGATCTCGTCGCGCAGGCGGCCGGCCTCCTCGAATTCCAGGTCGGCGGCGGCCTTGCGCATCTTTTTCTCGAGCTCCTCGATGTACGCGCGCAGATTGTGGCCCACCATGTGCGGCCGTTCCTCGTCGCCGGTGTCGATCAGCACGCCGTCCTTGTTCGATACGTGCGCGATGATGTCGCCGATGTTGCGCTTGATCGTGGTCGGCGTGATCCCGTGTTCGAGGTTGTACGCCTCCTGCTTCTCGCGGCGGCGCGCCGTCTCGTTCATCGCCCGCTCCATCGAGCCGGTGATGCGATCGGCGTAGAGAATCACGCGCCCATCGACGTTGCGCGCCGCGCGGCCGATCGTCTGGATCAGCGATGTTTCGGAGCGCAGGAAGCCCTCCTTGTCCGCGTCCATGATGCACACCAGCCCGCATTCGGGAATGTCGAGCCCCTCGCGCAGCAGGTTGATGCCGATCAGCACGTCATAGACGCCCAGCCTAAGGTCGCGGATCAGCTCGATACGCTCCAGCGTCTCGACGTCGGAGTGCATGTAGCGGACCTTGACGCCCGCCTCGTGCATATACTCGGTCAGATCCTCCGCCATCCGCTTGGTCAGGGTGGTGACAAGCGTGCGATAACCAAGCTCCGCGGTCTTGCGACATTCGACGATGCAATCCTGCACCTGCTCCTCGACGGGACGGATCTCGACCGGCGGATCGATCAGGCCCGTCGGGCGGATCACCTGTTCGGCGAAGACGCCGCCGGTCTGCTCCATCTCCCAGCCGCCGGGCGTCGCCGAGACGCTGACGGTCTGCGGGCGCATCGCGTCCCATTCGTTGAAGCGCAGCGGGCGGTTGTCGATGCAGCTCGGCAGACGGAACCCGTACTCAGCGAGCGTGATCTTCCGCCGATGGTCACCGCGCGCCATCGCGCCGATCTGCGGCACCGTCTGGTGGCTTTCGTCTACGAACAGCAACGCGTTCTCGGGCAGATATTCGAACAGCGTCGGCGGCGGCTCGCCCGGCAGACGGCCGGTCAGGAAGCGGCTGTAGTTCTCGATCCCATTGCAGCTGCCGGTGGCCGCAATCATCTCGAGATCGAAATTTGTGCGCTGCTCCAGCCGCTGATGCTCGAGCAGCTTGCCCTCCGCCTCCAGCTCCTTCAGCCGCTCGGTCAGCTCATGGCGGATCGCCTCGGTCGCCTGCTTCATCGTCGGCCCCGGCGTCACATAGTGCGAGTTCGCATAAACCCGCACCGAGTTCATGCTCGCCGCCTTCTTGCCGGTCAGCGGGTCGAACTCGACGATCTCCTCGATCTCATCACCGAAGAAGCTGATCCGCCATGCCGCATCCTCAAGGTGCGACGGAAAGATCTCCAGATTGTCGCCCTTCACGCGAAAGTTGCCGCGCTGGAAAGCCGCGTCGTTGCGCTTGTACTGAAGCGCGACGAGCTTCCTCACGATCTCGCGCTGATCGACGCTCTGCCCCTTCTTCAGGTCGAAGATCATCGCCGAATACGTCTCGACCGACCCGATGCCGTAGAGGCACGAGACGGAGGCGACGATCAACACGTCGTCCCGCTCCAGCAGCGAGCGGGTGGCGGAGTGACGCATCCGGTCGATCGCCTCGTTCACCGAGCTTTCCTTCTCGATGTACGTGTCGGACCGGGGGACGTACGCCTCCGGCTGATAATAATCGTAGTAACTGACGAAATACTCGACCGCATTCTCGGGGAAGAAGCTCTTGAACTCCCCGTAAAGCTGCGCCGCCAGGATCTTGTTCGGCGCGAGGATCAGCGCCGGGCGCTGCATCTCCTCGATCACCTTGGCCATGGTGAAAGTCTTGCCCGAGCCGGTGACGCCCAGCAGCACCTGGTCTTTTTCGCCCGCCTTTGCCGCCGCGACAAGCTCGGCGATCGCCGTCGGCTGGTCACCTGCGGGCTGATAGTCGGACACCAGCTTGAACGGCCTGCCCCCCTCCACCTTCGCGGGGCGCTGCGGACGATGCGGGACGAAATTGTCGTCCGTCTCGGGTTCAGCAAGCGTGGTACGGATCTGAATCGCCATGGCACGAATATGGGAGCGACCGGCGCGGAACGGAAGAGCAACGAGCGGCGTCAACTGGCGGCGCGTTGCACTTGCGCCGCCGTGCACCTAATTGCCCGAAAGCCCCGCGCCGATCACGCCCTGCCCTTCCCCTACGGAAATTGGCCGGGCGCGATCGGCTATTCGGCCTGCGAACTTTTCTTGCTTGCGACCGGGACGCAGGGCGACGACGTTGATAGGTACCAAACTGGCGGTCAGGTGTTGAAGACTGCCGATGATTGAGGTGGCGCCGCCTTTCGCGTGAGGCCGTCATCAAGGAGCGAGATCGTTGACCGTGCTTGCAGAACCGAAGTTGATCCCCGACCACAAGGCCTTCCTGACGGTCAACGTCAAATGGGTGCGCCACTGGAACGAGCATCTGTTCAGCTTCGCGGTCGATCGGCCGTCCTCGCTGCGTTTCCGCTCGGGCGAGTTCATCATGATCGGCCTCCCAGGCGAGGAAGACGCGGCAAAGCCGATCATGCGCGCCTATTCGATCGCCAGCCCATCCTATTCGGACGAGCTCGAATTCCTGTCGATCAAGGTAGAGGACGGCCCGCTGACCGGCCGCCTGCAGGCGATCCAGCCAGGCGATCAGCTCTACATGGGCAAGAAGCCCACCGGCACCCTGGTCTGCGATGCGCTGCTCGGCGGCGAGCGGCTGTGGCTGCTGTCGACCGGCACCGGTCTTGCGCCTTTCCTCAGCCTCGCGCGCGACCCTGAAGTCTATGAGCGCTTCAACCAGATCATCGTCGTCCACGGCGTGCGTCGGGTCAGCGACCTGGCTTTCCGTGAGGAGCTCGCGGCCAGGCTCGCCGAGGATCCGCTCGTCGGCGATCAGGCGCAGGAGCAGTTCCACTATATCCCGACCGTCACGCGCGAGGAATTCGAGACCAAGGGCCGGATCACCGACCTGATCGCCGACGGCCGCCTGTTCTCCCCGCCAGTCACCGGCCCGACGAAGTTCGATCCGGAGACCGACCGTGTGATGCTTTGCGGCTCCACCGCGATGATCCGCGAAACCGCACAGATGCTGGAACAGCTCGGCATGACGGAGGGTTCAAACGCCAATCCCGGCCAGTTCGTGATCGAGCGCGCCTTCGTCGACTGATCTCCACCGCGGTCACCCCGGCCCCATGCCGGGGTCCAACCCTGCGCCCGCGCTAAAAATGTCGGATGCACGTAGCGCTGGATGACGGGACAAGCCCGGCATGACGTGCAACCCTACGTCCGTTCTCCCGCGCACCCTTCGCCCAAATACCCACCGTCACCCCGGCCTTGTGCCGGGGTCCAGGGTTCCGCACTCTCTCACGCCCGCGGCCTTGAGCAACGCTGGATGCGGAACAAGCCCGGCCTGACCTCCACGATGGAGCTTGCGTAATCGCGCACCCTCTTCACCCCAGCGTTCCGCCGGCTATGCTGTGCGCAACAAAGGGGAATTGCATGCGCCGCACGATCATCGCCGCTTTACTCACCGCCGCCACGACGCCCATCATCGCCGCGCCGGCGGCCGCAGCGCCCGATTACCAGGCGCAGATCAAGGCCGATTACGATCGCGATCTCGGCAAGCTGTGGGATCAGCTACACCGCAATCCCGAGCTGTCGTTCCGCGAGGTAAAGACCGCCGCTGCCGTCGCCGCCGAGTTCCGCAAGATCCCTGGCATGCAGGTCACCGAAAAGGTCGGGCAGACCGGCGTCGTTGGCGTGCTGAAGAATGGCGCCGGCCCGACCGTGCTGATCCGCGCCGACATGGATGGCTTGCCGGTGCAGGAAAAGTCCGGCCTGCCAAACGCCTCCACGGTGCGGCAGGTGGGCGTCGACGGCGTGGAAACGCCCGTGATGCACGCCTGCGGGCATGACACCCACGTCGTTGGCCTGATCGCCACGGCGCGGCGGCTCGCCGCGATGAAGGACCGCTGGCAGGGGACGGTCGTGTTCGTCGGCCAGCCCGCGGAGGAGCGGATTGCGGGCGCCAAGGCAATGGTGGCGGACGGCCTCTACACCCGCTTCCCCAAGCCCGATTACGCCCTGGCCTACCATGTCGATGCCAGCATGGAGACGGGCAAGGTCGCTGCCAGCGAATCGATCCAATATTCCTCGTCCGATTCGATCGACATCGTCGTGCCGGGCGTCGGCGCACACGGCGCGAGCCCGAACACCGGCAAGGATCCGGTCTATATGGGCTCGCAGATCGTGGTGGCGCTTCAGGGCCTGATCAGCCGCGAGCGCGCGCCGCTGCTGCCCGGCGTCATCACCGTCGGCTCGTTCCACTCCGGTCTGAAGCACAACATCATCACCGACGAGGCGAAGCTTCAGGTGACGGTGCGCGCCAATGACGAAAAGACCCGCGCACAGCTCGTCTCCGGGATCAAGCGGGTCGCCGAGGGCGTTGGCGTGATGAACGGGATGCCAAAGGACAAGCTGCCCGTGGTCACGGTAATCGAGGGAACGCCGACGACGATCAACGACGCGCCGCTTGCCAAGCGGCTGAACGCGGTGCTGGTGAATACGCTCGGCGCGGCCAATGTGGTGCCCTTCGAGCAGATGGGCATGGGCGCCGAGGACTTCGCCTATTTCGTGCAGCCCGACACGGGCGTGAAGGGCTATTACTTCGCCGTCGGCGGCACGCCCAGGTCGGCGCTCGACGCCGCACGCAACGGCGGCCCCGCGGTCGCCTCGCACCATTCGCCGCTGTTCAAGATCGCCCCGGAGCCGGTGGTGGTGACCGGCGCCACCGCGATGACTGCCGCCGCGCTCGACCTGCTGAAGCCGGGGGCCGCACAATGACCCGCGCCCCCGTGCTACTCGCCCTGGCGCTCTCCGGCGCCATCGCCGGGTGTGACGTCGGCCCGGACCCCGCCGACGTCAATCGCGTGCGCGAAGGCACCGAAGCCGTGCGCCGCCAGCTGCGGCAACCCGAGACCGCGCAGTTCAAGGGCGTGGCGGCTCATGGCGATGCGGTCTGCGGCGAAGTGAACGCAAGCGTCGGCATGGGACGCACGGGCTATGAGCGCTTCATCGTCAAGAAGGGCGAGGTGACGCTTGCCTCACAACTGCCGACCGATGCGGCGATGGATGCGCGCTGGGCGGCAGACTGCCAACCGTGATACGAAAATCGGGTACTGGCCGGAATGTGCCGGCCAGTACCCGAAGTGCCCCGCAAGCAGGCCGGCGTCGCTCAGAGATCGGCCGCCAAGGTCTTCAGATCGGCCAGCGGACGCGCCCCGAAATGGCTGATCACTTCGGCCGCACAAACCGCGCCGAGCCGCAGCGAGCGCTCCAGCCCCCAGCCCTGCGCCTGCCCGTGCAGGAAGCCAGCCGCGAACAGATCACCCGCACCGGTGGTATCCACCACCTTCTCCACCGGCGCTGCCGGCACCGTCACGCGCTCGTCACCGGCGATGGCGCAGGCCCCCTGCTCGCTCATCGTAACGACCAGCAGCGGCACCTTGTCCTTCACCGCCGCAATCGCCGATTCGGTATCCGCGGCCTCGGTCAACGACACGATCTCCGCCTCGTTGGCGAACAGCACGTCGATCAGGCCCGCATCGATAAGCTGGTGGAACGCCGCCCGATGGCGGTCGATGACGAACTCGGCCGAGAGCGTGAAAGCGACCTTGCGGCCAGCCGCCCGCGCCACATCGATCGCTTCACGCATGGCGGCGCGCGGCTCTTCCGGATCCCAGAGATAACCTTCGAGATACAGATACTTAGCACCCGCAATCAGGTCGCGGTCCAGCGCCTCGGCGGGCAGATAATGCGACGCGCCCAGGAAGGTGTTCATCGTGCGCTGGCCGTCAGGCGTCACGAAGATCAGGCAGCGGCCGGTGGTCGGGCTACCGGCGCGCGCCGCCGTGTCGAACCGGATGCCTGCCGCACGAATGTCGTGCGCAAACACGTCGCCGAGCTGATCATCCGCCACCTGGCCGATGAAGGCGCACGTGCTGCCGAGCGCCGCCATCCCGGCAATCGTGTTCGCCGCCGAGCCGCCGGACACTTCCTGCCCTGGCCCCATCTTGGCGTAGAGCGCGTCCGCTTCCTCGGGCGAGAACACCAGCGCCATTGCGCCCTTAGTCATCCCATTGTCAGCGACAAAGTCGTCGGTGGCGGGGGAAAGAATGTCGACAATGGCATTGCCGATCGCGACGACGTCGTAGCTGGGCTGGGTCAAGGAACGATCCTGCAGGCGCGTCCGCCCCGATTCCTGCTGTGCTGCATGCTTTCCGGAAGAAAGACAGCGGCAGAGCCAGGTGCGGCTCGAACGGGATGAGTGTTGCGGGCGCCGTAATTGCCGCGCACGCCTTGCGCAACCGCACAGGGGCGCGCATTCCCGGCCATGATGTTGCAGGCATTCGCGCTCAGCCTCTCCCAGCTTGGTGATCGAGCGGTGCTACGGGTCCTTGCCAGGAGCCTTGCGCTGACGTTCGCCCTGTTTGTGCTGCTCGGCGCAGGCACCTGGTGGGGTGTGGACCTGCTCCTCGCCCAGCAGGCGTTCCGGGGCGCGCTGGCATCGGCCGTCGCCCTTGTCGTGACCGTGCTCGCCTTCTGGCTGCTGTTCCGCGCCGTCGCGATTGCCGTTGTCGGTCTGTTCGCAGACACCATCGTCGCCGCCGTCGAGCGGCGTCACTATCCCTCGGCGCTGGCAAGCGCGCGCGATGTGCCATTTGCCCATTCCTTGCGCATGGGGCTTTCCTCCGCCGGCCGTTTCGTCGCCGTCAACCTGATCCTCCTCCCGCTCTACATCGTCCTGCTCGCCACCGGTGTCGGAACGGCGGCGCTTTTTCTCGCCGTGAACGCATGGCTGCTCGGCCGCGATCTCGGCGACATGGTGGCCGCGCGCCACCTTTCGCCCGAGACGATGGGCGCTTGGCGGCGTAAAACCGCAGGACGTCGCTTCATCCTTGGCCTGATCGTCACGGGGCTGTTCCTCGTGCCCCTGCTCAACTTCCTGGCGCCAGTGATCGGGGCCGCGTTTGCCACTCACTTCTATCACCGGAACCGTCGATGACGCGCTTTTCGCTCCCGATCCTCGTCCTGCTCCTGTCTGGCTGCGCCACGGTGGCGAGCACCGCGCCCGAAGCGGCAGACCTTGTCCCCATCCCTTATGGTTCCGCCGGGTTGGAGCGCGTCATCGGGCAGGATGCGAACGGGCTGGTGCGCTTGTTCGGCCAGCCCGACGCCGATGTCCGTGAGGGCAACGCCCGCAAGCTCCAGTTCCAAAGCCGCATCTGCGTCCTCGACACCTATCTGTATCCCAAGGGTTCCGCGGAGCCGCGCGTGACCTACGTCGACGCGCGTCAGCCCGACGGCCGAACGATCGATCGCGCCAGTTGCGTCGCCGCGCTTACCCGCCGGGTCGGCGGCAAATAGCGGCTCCGAGATGCGAAGCCACGCCGGCGGCCGGGGGCCCGTGAGCCCGCCACTACAATCGTTAGCGTGATCTTTCCGGATTTGCCGTTAAGCCCCTCAGGCCACCCGCCCACCGGACCCGCCTGCTGGTCGGACATGGCGCCCGTTCTCACCGCCCGCGGCAATCGCCGCGGCCATTTCCAGGACTAGCCAAGTGGATAGCACGGGAGATCCCGTCATTGTCGCTAAGGGGCTCGTCAAGCGCTTCGGCGGGCGCCTGGTGGTGGACGGCATCGATCTCACCGTCCCGCATGGCATGATCTATGGCGTGCTCGGCCCGAACGGCGCCGGCAAGACCACGACGTTGCGCATGCTGCTGGGCATCATCGAGCCTGATGGCGGGCAGCGCACCCTGCTCGGCCACCAGCATCCCCGCGACGCCAGCGATCGGGTCGGCTATCTGCCGGAAGAACGCGGCCTCTACCCTGCAATGAAAGCGCGCGAGGCGATTGCCTTCATGGGCGCACTACGTGGCCTGCCGTGGAGAGAGGGGCGCGCACGGGCCGAAACGCTCTTGCAAAATGCCGGCCTCGGTCATGCGGCTGACGACAAGATCCGCAAGCTTTCGAAGGGCATGGCGCAGCTCGTTCAGTTGCTCGGCTCGGTGGTCCACCAGCCAGATCTGCTGGTCTTGGACGAACCATTCTCCGGTCTCGATCCGGTCAATCAGGAGCGGCTGGAGGCGTTGATCCTGGCGGAGCGGGATCGCGGCGCGACCGTACTCTTTTCCACCCACGTCATGGCGCATGCCCAGCGATTGTGTGACCGGCTGGCGATCATCGCCGGTGGCAAGCGCCGCTTCGAAGGCACGGTCGCCGAGGCCCGCGGAACGCTGCCGCAACAGGTTCATTACGTGCCCCATTTTCCGAACGACGGCTTGCGGCACCAACTGCCGCCGGATGCACGCGCCGATGGCGACGGCTGGCGTTTCGAACTGCCGCCTGAGGGGATCGAGGCATTGTTGAAGCGGCTGATTGAGGCCGGTTACGGCATTTCCGGCCTGTCCATCGAACGACCCGGGCTGCACGAGGCGTTCGTGCGGATCGTCGGCCAAGCCGCGCTGGAGCAGGCCGCATGAGCGATGCCAAGGGCAAGTTGCGCCGCCGCCTGCGCCAGACCTTCACCATCGCGCGGCGGGATTTCACCGCCACCGTGTTCACCCCGATCTTTCTCCTGTTCCTGTTCGCGCCGGTGATCATGGGCTCGTTCGGAGCCATTGGTGGCCTTGGGGCGGCCTCCGTATCGGCAGGATCGGCCGAAAAGGAGCGCCTGGTGGCCATTGCACCGCCGCACGAGGCCGAGGCGCTGATCGCAGCTGACCGACAACTGCGCCCGCTGTTTCCCGGCGAACTCGCGCCTCCAGCGCTGGAGGTCCGTGCACCGAATGGCGATCCGGCCCCGCAGGCCCGCGCAGCGTTGAACACACCGGGCGTGGACGTTGTAGCAGTGATGAGCGGCCCGCTCGATGCGCCGCGCATCCTCTTCGGCCAAAGCCGCAGGGCAGCCCGCTATCTTGCCGCCATTTCCGAACAGGCGATGCGGATCGCCGCCGTCGGCCCGCTGCCCCCCAGCCGTCCTGTCTTCACCCGGACCGCCCGCGAGGCCCCAACACTCAGCGGGCGCAACACGGCCGCGTTCGCCGCGGTATTCGGCATCTTCTTCCTCACGCTGTTCCTGTCAGGCCAAGTGGTCGGCACCATGGCGGAGGAGCGCAACAACAAGGTGATCGAAGTGCTCGCCGCCGCTGTGCCGCTGGAAAGTGTCTTCCTGGGAAAGCTGCTCGGCATGTTCGGGGTGGCCGTGCTGTTTGTCGGTTTCTGGGGAGTGGTAGTCAGCCAGATCGGCATGTTGCTGCCCGCCAGCGCCGACCTTGCCGGCATGGCGCCCGCCGTAGGGTTCGGCACCTTCGTGCTGCTCTTCGCTGGCTATTTCACCACCGCTTATCTCCTGCTCGGCTCAGTCTTTCTCGGCGTGGGCGCGCAAGCCTCGACCATGCGCGAGATCCAGATGCTCTCGCTGCCGATCACCATCCTTCAGGTGGCGATGTTCGGGCTCGCCTCGGCGGCCGCATCGGATCCGGACAGCCGGCTGGCAACCATTGCGGAAGTTTTCCCGCTCTCCTCTCCCTTCGCGATGGCGGGACGCGCCGCGAACTCACCTGAGTTGTGGGCACATATCGTCGCGCTGGCTTGGCAGATGCTGTGGGTGGCCATCTTCATCAGCGTCGGCGCGCGCCTCTTCCGCCGCGGCGTTCTCCAGTCCGGCAGCCCAGCCAGTGCCTGGAAAAAGCTGTTCCGAAGAGGAGGCAAGACGGGCGGAAGCATCCCCTATTGACAAGATTGTCAGTTGAGTTCTTCCTTGTCGCATAGAACGCGGGAGAGAGATGATGGCGACGCTTGCCAGGGATGTAGCGGGATCGGCTGATCCCTTCGATGTCAGCAGGTCAGAGCTTTATCGTGACGATACCTGGCGCGAGCCGTTCGCCCGCCTGCGTGCCGAGGCGCCGGTCCATTATGTGACCAATTCGGAGTTCGGGCCTTATTGGTCGGTTTCCTCGTACAAGCCGATCGTCGAGGTCGAGTCGCTCCCCGATCTCTATTCGTCCGAGGCAGGCGGAATCACGATCGCCGATTTCGACCCGACCGACCCGAACGCCGTACGGATGCCGATGTTCATCGCGCGAGACCGTCCCGTGCACACCGCGCAGCGCCGCACCGTTGCTCCTGCCTTCACGCCATCAGAGATGACGCGCCTGTCCTCGGACATTCGCCGCCGGACCGAAGAGGTGCTCGATACGCTCCCCTGGGGCGAACAGTTCGACTGGGTGGACACCGTCGCGATCGAACTGACCACGCAGATGCTGGCGATCCTGTTCGACTTTCCCTGGGAGGATCGCCGCAAGCTCACCTTCTGGTCCGATTGGGCCGGGGATATCGAGATCATCAAGAACGAGGATCTGCGTCAGCAGCGGCTGATGCACATGTACGAATGCGGCACCTACTTCCGCCGCCTGTGGAACGAGAAGCTCGACAAGCCGCTCCAGCCCGATCTCATCAGCATGATGATTCATTCGGACGCGATGCGCGAGATGGACGACAATGAGTTTCTCGGGAACCTCATCCTTCTGATCGTCGGCGGCAACGATACCACGCGCAACACGATGTCGGGCCTCGCCTATGGCCTCGACAAATATCCCGATCAGCGCGCCAAGCTGGAGGCTGATCCCGCGCTCATCCCCAACGCGGTGAGTGAGATCATCCGCTGGCAGACCCCGCTCGCCCATATGCGCCGTACCGCGACGCAGGACACCGAGCTGATGGGTCAGCAGATCAAGGCGGGCGACAAGCTGGCGCTGTGGTACATTTCGGGGAACCGCGACGAGAGCGTGTTTGGCGAGGATGCGGACAAGCTGATCGTCGACCGGCCCAATGCGCGTCGCCACCTCGCCTTCGGGCACGGCATCCACCGCTGCGTTGGTGCGCGCCTGGCTGAGCTTCAGATCGGCATCCTGCTGGAGGAAATGGCCAAGCGGCGCATGCGCGTGAACGTTGTCGGGGCGCCGGAGCGGGTCTCCGCTTGCTTCGTGCACGGCTATCGCAAGTTGCCGGTCGAACTCAGCAAATACTGACGGCAGCATCGAGGGGCGGTCGAACCGGCCGCCCCGCTCGGTCTTGCCTCCCCTACCAGCCAGCAACTATGCTCGTCGTGGGGAGAATGGGGCCATGGCGGACGGGCTGGAGGCAAGCGCTGACATCATCACGGCCGGGCTGATCGGCCGCACGCTCGATCACGGCGTTGGCGCAGCACATGCGGCGCACGATCATCCGACACATTGCCTCAATTGCGGAACGACGCTGATCGGATCGCACTGCCACGCCTGTGGTCAGGCCGGTCACGTCCATCGCACCGCCGGCGCGATCATCCACGACATCGCGCACGGCGTCTTCCATTTTGAAGGAAAGATCTGGCGCACGCTGCCGATGCTTATCGGCCGCCCAGGGAAGTTGACGCGGCGCTACGTGGACGGCCAGCGCGCCAGCTTCGTCTCGCCACTCGCCATGTTCCTGTTCACCGTGTTCCTGATGTTCGCGGTCGTCGCCAATCTGCCCGGGTGGAGCTTTGGTGGCGGCGAATTCCTGAAATCGGACCTGGCAGGCGGCATGGCGGAAACGCGGTCCAAGGTCGCGGCCGAGCGCGCCAAGGCGCAGACGCGGATCACCGATTACAGCCGGCGACTAGAGAACGAACGCCGCGAGCAGCAGCCTGATGCCGAGCGGATCGCCCGACTCGAAAAACGCCTTGGCGAGGCTCGGGAAAACGCTCGCGATCTCGCTGCAGCGGAACAGCTGCTGCCGGCTGCCGGCGCGGCAGAAGGATCCTCGGCCCGTGCTGCTAATGAAAGCTGGCTGGATGCCAAGTTCCGCCATGCGCGGGAAAACCCGACCCTGCTGCTCTACAAGCTCAAGACGTCCGCCTATAAGTTCAGCTGGGCGCTGATCCCGCTTTCCATCCCGTTCCTGTGGCTGCTGTTTCCGTTCAGCCGCCGCTTTGGTCTCTACGACCACGCCGTCTTCACGACCTACTCACTCACCTTCATGTCGCTGCTTACCATCACCCTCGCGGTGCTGGGGGCACTGGGGGTGCGAAGCTGGTTACTCATCACCGCCGGGGTGCTGATCGCCGTCGTCCACATCTACAAGCAGATGAAAGGCACGTACGGCCTCACGCGCGGCAGCGCGCTGATCCGAACGTCCATTCTGATCATCCTAATCATGAGCGTGATCGTGCCCGCGTTTACCCTGCTGTTGCTGTACCTCGGCCTCGCCTGAGACAGCGCGCCGTGGCGCGAAGGCGGAACGCCGCTGGGGCGACCGCAGCAACTGAGAGAGCAGCCCTTGTCTAAGGCGAAACCCTGGACACCCGCTCAGGCGAAATCGTAACGCCAGCAGCTGCACCGCCAGCATCGATGCAGCCCGCGGGGAAACGCTGCGCCGGGCTGTTCCTCGGATGTTTCACCTGTGAACAGCCCCCGCGGATAACGCGATCCAACTCGCTAGGGAGATCGAACGCGGCCCACTAGTCAGCCGCCCGGCGCGGCCATGTTCAAGGATGACCTTGAGAAAAGCTGGCGATCAAGGCGCCACAACAACGGTGCATGCCACAAGATCGAGCGGGATCGGGTGCTGGTGCTCAGGAGCCCGGCGTCAAAAACAAATGCCGGGCGTTGCCCGGCATTTGTCAGGTAACAATCGGACTCTCCGCGACCCCGTCACGGCGCCGCGCCGCGCCGGGGTTCAGGCCCCGGCAGGCGACGGATTCCCGAACGGGCCCTGTGGACGGCGCGTCTTCGGAATGGACGTGCCCACGCTCGGGATCGACGAACGCTTCGGCTGGTCGGTGCGGCCAATGCCTTCGCCCGCGATCAGCTTCTTGATCTCGTCACCCGACAGCGTTTCATATTCGAGCAGCGCTTCGGCCAGCAGGTGGAGCTGATCGCTGTGCTCAGTCAGCACCGTCTTTGCACGGCTCAGGCCGCCCTCGACGATCGACTTGATCTCATGATCGATCAGCTGCGCCGTTTCGTTCGACATGTGCGTCGGCTGCGAGGAGGAATAGCCAAGGAAGCTCTCACCCTCGGGCTGCGCATAATCGACCGGGCCGACTTTGTCGGACATGCCCCACTTGGTGACCATGTCGCGCGCCAGGCCCGTAGCATATTGGATATCACCGCTCGCACCCGAAGAGACCTTGTCGTAGCCGAAGATAATCTCCTCGGCGACACGGCCGCCCATCGCCACCGCCAGGTTCGCGTACATCTTGTCGCGATGGTAGCTGTAGCTGTCGCGCTCCGGCAGGCGCATCACCATGCCCAGCGCGCGGCCGCGCGGGATGATCGTCGCCTTGTGGATCGGGTCGGACGCCGGCTCGTGCAGCGCGACGATCGCGTGGCCCGCCTCGTGATAGGCGGTCATGCGCTTCTCGTCCTCGGTCATCACCATGGAGCGCCGCTCGGCACCCATCATGACCTTGTCCTTGGCCTCTTCGAACTCGGCCATGGCGACTAAGCGCTTGCCCTTGCGTGCCGCCGTCAGCGCCGCCTCGTTGACGAGGTTGGCGAGATCCGCGCCGGAGAAGCCCGGCGTGCCGCGCGCGATGGTGCGGCTGTCGACGTCCGGCGCCAGCGGCACCTTCTTCATGTGCACTTCAAGGATCTTCACGCGGCCCTCGATGTCGGGGCGCGGCACGACGACCTGGCGGTCGAAGCGACCCGGACGCAGCAGCGCGGGGTCGAGGACGTCGGGGCGGTTGGTCGCCGCGATGATGATGATGCCCTCGTTGGCCTCGAAGCCATCCATCTCGACCAGCAGCTGGTTCAGCGTCTGCTCGCGCTCGTCATTGCCGTTGCCTAGGCCCGCGCCGCGATGGCGGCCGACCGCGTCGATCTCGTCGATGAAGACGATGCACGGCGCGCTCTTCTTGGCCTGTTCGAACATGTCGCGCACGCGGCTGGCGCCGACGCCCACGAACATCTCAACGAAGTCCGAGCCGGAAATGGTGAAGAACGGCACGCCCGCCTCACCCGCGATCGCGCGGGCAAGCAGCGTCTTACCGGTGCCCGGCGAGCCGACCAGCAGCGCGCCCTTCGGGATTTTGCCGCCCAGGCGAGCGAACTTCGACGGGTCCTTCAGGAACTCGACGATTTCCTCCAGCTCCTCGCGCGCCTCGTCGATGCCCGCCACGTCGGCAAAGGTGACCTTGCCTTCCTTCTGCGTCAGCATCTTCGCGCGGCTTTTGCCGAAGCCCATCGCGCCGCCCGCGCCGCCACCCTTCTGCATCTGGCGCACCACGAAGAACGCGATGCCGAGGAACAGCAGGAACGGCAGCGCCTGGACCAGCATATACTGCCAGACCGACGGGCCTTCCTCGCGCTTGCCCGAAATCTCAACGCCCGCCTTGCGCAGACGATCGGTCAGCTGCGGATCGGAAACGGGATCGGTGCGGAACTTCTCGCCGCTGGAAAGCGTGCCGGTGATCTGCTCGCGCGAGATCGTCACGTCCTTCACCGTGCCCTCGTCCACCTTGTCGAGGAAGGCGGAATAGGCGATCGCGTTGCCCGTAGCGGTGCCGCTGCGGCCGTCGAACATCGTCACGACGACGGCCAGCGACAGGAGGATACCAACCCAGATAAGAAGGCTCTTCATCCAAGGATTGGGGCCATTGCCACCACTATCGCCAGGCTGCTTGTCGTTGTCGTTCATGCGTTACCTTTCAACAGCCGTAATGTAGGCTGCCTGAGGTTAATGGCAACGGAACGGAGGCCGAATTTCGTCGCTCAGACTGATCGGCGCGACGGCGCCACCCGGAACTGCCAGCGCCCACGCCGCGTACCCGCAAGGACGCCGCCATGTGTTGCCCGTCGCCCTGCCAGCAAGCTGTCGAGCATCGCCTCGATATTGGCCGATTCGTCGAATACAGGTGTCGTAATATCGTGCGCCGCCCGAACGGTGGCGATCGCCCGCCGCACGAGGCGCCGCAGCGTGTCACGCGGCAGGCCGGCGGGATTGAGCACAACGGCATCGCTGGTGATTTCCACCCGTTCGCGCCACATCAGCAGCGCCATCTCGCCCAGGTCGCGCTCCGCCTCCGCCACAGCGGCGGCCGTTCGCGCGAGCGCCGGCGGGTCAAGCCATTCGTTGCGGTCAAGGAGCTGGCGGAACCGGGTCCGATCGTAGCGCGGATCGCTGTTGGCGGGATCGTCCACAAACGGAAGCCCCGCGCGGCGTACGATCGCCCGCAATGCCGCTCGGCGCCACCCAAGCAACGGGCGCACCACTGTTGCGCCGCCAATCACCGTCACCGACCGGATCGATGCGAGGCCTGACACGCCCGAGCCGCGCGAGGCGCGCATCAGAAACGTCTCCGCCTGATCGTCGGCGTGGTGCGCAGTGGCAATCGCCAGAGCGCGGGCCTCCTCCGCCCATCCCGCAAGCAGGACATAGCGAGCGTCGCGCGCGCGCGCCTGGAGGCTTGCGCCGGCGATCGGCCCTGCAACGTTCAGGATCACGTGCGGAAGGTTGAGCTGCTCAGCCTCGCGCGCGACCATGCGCGCCTCCTCTGCCGAAGCATCGCGCAGCCCGTGATCCACCGTGGCCGCCACGGCCGCGTCGGGAAAGGCCGACGCCGCAAGCACCAGCAGCGCCATGCTGTCCGGCCCGCCGGACACCGCCACCGCCAGCGGCCGCGCGCGCGTCGGCGCCTCCTGCGTCAGCGCGATCAGATCGCGCTGAAATCGCGCTAAGTCAGCCGCTTCTGGCACACGCTTATTTGCACTTGGCGGAGGTGCGCGCCCGGGCCACGTCGTCCTTCATGCCCTGGCCGACCTTGTCGCCGTAAACCTCGAGCAATTCGCCATAAACCTTGCAGGCGTCCGCCGGCTTGTTCAGCTTCATCAGCGACTGGCCAAGATAGTAAAGGCTCTCGGGCGCGCGCTCGCCGTCCGGCATCTTCTTGTAATTGTCGTAGAATGCAATGGAGGCGAGGCTGGGCTTACCATCGTCAAGATAGGAGCGCCCCAGCAAGTTTTGGGCGAAGCTCGCCCGGCGCGAGCGCGGGTAGGTCGCCACCACCTTCTTCAGCTGCTCGGCCGCCTCCGGATACAGCTTGGCCGCCCACAAACGATAGCCGTAGAGATATTCATCCTCGTCGGCCTGGCCGGACGCCGGCTTGGCGATCGCTGCCACCTGCGCCGCGCGGCCGCCGCTCGCGGCACCTGTCGCAGGCGGTGTTTTGATAGGAGCAGCCGCGCCGGCGCGTGGCGGCGGCGGAACGACCGGACCGCTGTCGCTTGCACCGTCGCTGGCGAACGGAGCGGCAGCGCCGCTGCTCAGCCGGGCGTCGGTCGCCTTCTTATAAGCGGCGAACTGATCTTCCAGCTGGCGCATCCGATATTGCGTCTGCTCGATCTGCCCCGTCATCGAGGCGATCTGCGATTCCAGCGAAGAAACGCGCTGCGTCAGGTCATAAACGGCGCTGGATGCGGGCGCGCCAATCTCTTCGGGCGCCGGCTGCGCGGCCCTCACCTGCGGTTCGATGTAAGCGCCTGCGCCGCCCGGAAAGACCTTGCGCTGCACCGCGCGCATCTCGCTCTCCAGCTTGCCGACGCGGCCCTCGAGACCGGACTGTGCAATAGCCGGAGTAGCCGCCCCGGCGAGAATCACGGCAATGAGGAACCTACGCATCGACCAACAGCCCCCGGCATTGGGTTAACAACCACGCTATAGCTACACCTTCGCGCCTGTCGCCAGCCTTAAGGGTGTCGGTTCAGCGCGACGGAGCCGGTGATTCTCCAGCGAATGCAGGCGGCACGGATGATGACGCGGTCGGCGCCCCGGTCGGCGCCGCCGTCGGAGCAGCAGCGGGCGCTGCTTGGCCACCCGCCCGCGCGCTCAGCGCATCCGCACTTACGCGCACATTCTTGATCGGGCGCCTGCCATCTGCCAGCGGCGGCAGTACCGACCCGTTCAGCGTCACCTGAAGCTTATCCGGGCGGCCGACGTTGATCATCGGATTGTCCGCGCTCGCCGGCACGTCAAAGCGCTCGCCCGCCTTCATCGTGCCAAGGTAAAGCGTCTTGTCCGCCGCGTCATAGACCCGCAGCCACACTTCGTCGGTGGCCGTCAGCGTCACTTGCGGGGCCGCAGCGGGCGCCGCCGTTGGTTGCGCCGCCGGAACCGCCACCGCGACCGAAGGCGTAGCCGGCGCCGGCGTCCCGTCGCCGCGAAACAGGCTGCTGCCCATCCACAGCACGGCCAGCACGGCAATCGCCAGCGCAAGTCCGGCAGCCGCGATCACCAGCCCGCGGCTTGGCACGCGCGTGGGATCCGCCACCTCATAGGGTTGATACTTGGGAGTCACCCGCGGCGCATTGTGCGCTTCGGTGCGCACTTCGCGGGCCAGCGTTACCTCGTCCTCGCCCAGCGCGCGTGCATAAGCACGCACGAAGCCCACAGCGTAAGTCGGTGACGGCAGAGCGCCGTAATTGGACGCTTCGATCGCCTCCAAATGGCGCAGCGGCACGCGGGTGCGAGCGCCGACCTCGGCCAGCGACATCCCCTGTCGCTCACGCGCCGCGCGTAGCCTCTCGCCAACAGGTTGCGGGAAGAGCGTCGCGTTGTCGCCGCGCTCGGCCTCAGTCATTCGCTTCTCCGCTTCGGGCAGACCGACCCCGTCCAGCCTCGGCTGCACGTCTCACAGAGCCTGCCACCTGTGTCAATCGAGCCACACCGCTTTTGGTCGGCGGTGACCCTCGGTTCACCGACCGTTTCGCCGCTTCAGCCCAATTCCACGCCCTGCGCCTGCGCCCAGGCGCTCAACGCGCCGCGCATATCGCGCGGAGGGTCTGCCAAAAGCCGGCGCATCTCAGCCGCAACAGCCTGATAATCCATCGATCGCACCATTGCCTTGATCGGGCCGACGGCCGCGGGCGTGATCGACAGGCGGTCAATGCCAATCCCGATCAGCGCCAGCGCCTCGAGCGGCCGCCCGCCCATTTCGCCGCACACCGCGACCGGTACGCCCGCCGCCCGCGCTGGCTCCACCACACTCGCAATGAAACGCAGGATCGAGGCGGAGAGCCAATCGTAACGCTCCGCCAGCTTTGGGTTCGCCCGGTCGGCAGCAAACAGGAACTGCGTCAGGTCATTGGTGCCGATCGACAGGAAATCGACCTGCGGCAGCAGCAGATCCAACTGGTAGGCGAGGCTCGGCACCTCCAGCATGGCGCCATAGCGGATCTCGATCGGCATGCGCCGGTTGCGCGATGCCAGCCACACGCGCTGCTGCTCGAACAGCGCCCGCGCCTCGGCGAACTCCCACGCCTCGCTGACCATCGGGAACATCACGTTCAGCGTGCGGCCGGCCGCCGCGTCCAGCAAGGCGCGCGCCTGCGCCTTCATCAACCCATTGCGTTCCAGCGCCAGTCGAAGCGCGCGCCAGCCCATTGCGGGGTTTTCCTCGTCGCCGTCCTGCTGCGCAAGATACGGCAGCGCCTTGTCGCCCCCGATGTCGACGGTGCGGAAGATCACCGGCCGGTCTCCTGCCACGTCCAGCACTTCGCGATACAGCCGCTGCTGACGCTCACGCTGTGGCAGCGTGGCGGACACCAGGAACTGGAACTCGGTGCGGAACAGCCCGATGCCGTCGGCGCCGGTCACATCCAACGCACCTACGTCATCGCGCAAACCCGCGTTGACCATCACGGTTACACGGTGTCCGTCCTTGGTGACGGGAGCGACGTCGCGCAGCCGGGCATAAGCCGCCCGCCGTTTCTGCCGCAGCGCCAGCTTGGCGTCGAACGCCTCTTCCATCGGGCTCGACGGGCGCACCACCACCGATCCCTCGCCCACGTCCAGCAGCAGCATGTCCCCTTCCACCACCTGGCGGCGCACGTCGCGCACGCGGCCAAGCACTGGCACGCCCATTGCGCGCGCCACGATCGTGACATGCGCGGTCAGCGATCCCTCCTCCAGGATCACGCCCTTCAGCCGCCGCCGGTCATATTCCAGCAGCTCTGCCGGGCCCAGGTTGCGCGCAATCAGAATCGTGTCCTGGCGCAGGCCCATCTGCGCGGCCGTGCCCATCTGGCCCGACACGATGCGCAGCAGCCGGTTGGACAGATCCTCCAGATCGTGCATCCGGTCGGCCAGCAACGGGTCGTCGATCTGCCGCATACGCTGCCGGGTGCGCTGCTGCACGCGCTCGATGGCAGCTTCAGCCGTCAGCCCGCTGTCGATCGCCTCATTGATGCGGCGCGACCAGCCCTCGTCATAGGCGAACATCTTGTAGGTCTCGAGCACCTCCTCATGCTCGCCGCCCACGCCGAACTCTGCCTCGCGCGTCATGCGGTCGATCTGCTCGCGCATCTTGTCGAATGCACCGTAGACCCGGTGGCGCTCCGCCTCCGTATCTTCGGCCACAGTATGCTCGATATGGATGCGCGGCTGGTGAAACACGGCGGCACCGGCGCCCATTCCCTCCACCAGCTTCTGCCCGGTCAGCCGGATGCTCGCGGTAGGTTGCTGCGGCCGGTTCTTGGGGCCCGCAGGGTCGATCAGCCCGGCATTGGCAATCAGCTCGCTCAGCACCATCGCCACGGTCTGCAACGCCTCGATCTCGATGTCGGCATAGCGGCGCGGATCGGCATGCTGCACTGCCAACACGCCAACGGAGCGCTCGCGTCGAATGATCGGCACGCCGGCAAAACTATGGAAGCGGTCCTCCCCCGTTTCCGGCTTGTAGGCGAAATCCGGGTGACTGGCCGCTTCGTCGAGGTTCAGCACTTCGCCGTTCTCGGCGATCGTCCCGACCAGCCCCTCGCCCATCGCCAGCTTGGTGACGTGAACCGCGTCGGCGGACAGGCCGCGCGTCGCAAACAGCTCCAGCACGCCCTCGCGCAACAGATAAATCGAGCAAACTTCGCTGTTCAGCGCCTCACCAATGATCTCCACGACCTGATTCAGCTTGGCTTGCGCGTTGGAGCGGGCCGCCATGACATCGTGAAGGTTGACCAGGATTTCGCGGGCGGAGGCGGCAGCGGAAAGCATAAGGAGTGGCTAGCAGGACGACTGGCTGGGTGCCACGCAACATTTGCTGCGCGGCACCGCAGCGAAATCAGCTCTTGCGCTTCTTTTTCTTGGGCTCGGGCGTGTCTTCGCGCGGGAACAGCACCGCCGCCACACCGATGGCGATCGCGCCAACGCCGGCCGCGGCCCCGACGATCCGGCCAAGCGACCATCCGCGCGTCTTGGGCTCGGCCCATTCCTCCGCAGCCTTCTTCTGCGGCGGCGTGGCCGGGCTCGGCGCATGCGGCGGCTCCTGAACAGGATAGGGCGAGGTATTTGCGGGCGGCACAGGCGGCGTATGCGTCATCGTCTTCCTCTTGTTGGTGGCAGTAGAACGCCGGCCTCCGCTGCCGGGTCCGTCGCGAGCGGCTTCAGCAAAAATGCTTGCAGCTGCCAAGGCCTTCACGCCCCCACGTTCCGCTGGTTCTTGCTGGTGGAATCGGGTCATCCGCTTGACGGCGGGCGATATTTCAGCGACGCGACAACGCGTCAGGGGGCATCAAGAACATGGCGACGTATGCGGGCACCTCGGGTGCCGATTATTATTCGGGCACCGATGATGCCGATGTTATCAGCGGGCAGGACGGCAACGATCGGCTGTTCGGCGGGCTCGGCGCTGATCAGATACTTGGGGGAGCAGGGAACGACATCCTCACCAGCGGACTGGCGTTGATTGATTTCTTTGGTGCCATCCTCCCCTCGCGGTTCGATGCGGAGCTGGATCAGGATCGCATCGATGGCGATACCGGCAACGACATCATCGGCGGCGGATACAACGACATTCTCCTTGGTGGAGATGGCGTCGATATGCTGTTCCTTGACCTGACCGCGGCAACTCAGGCCGTGACGCTCAACTTCGCCAGTCAGGCGACGGGCGGGTCCACGCGCATCGGCGCCGGTCGGATTGCAGGCTTTGAGCTCTTCGGCACGATCCTCGGCACCGCCTTCGACGATGTTATACGGCTAAGCGGGCTTGGCAAGGGCACGTCCGTGGGCGATCATGTGGACGGCGGTGACGGCAACGACATCATCGACGGTCGCGGGCTGAAGAGCCCGCGCAGCGAGGGCACCTCAGGTAGCGACGTGATCGTCGGCGGCCCCTATCGCCTGACCGGAGGCGCAGGAGACGATCAGATATTCGGAAGCGATTTCTCCGATCGTTTGCAGGGCGGCGATGGCAACGACCGGCTGGTCGCCGGCGCGGGGCGCGATGTGCTGCTCGGCGGCGCCGGCAACGACCTGATCGATCTGCGGACGAAGGGGTATTCCGGCTTCAAGGACGTGGACGGCGGTGAGGGCGACGATGTCGTGCAGGTGCTCGGCCCGCGGTCCAGCTACCAGGTCTTTGTCGCCGCCGACGGGAGCACCGTGCTTTACCGTGACTACGGCTCCCATGACGAGGAATTCTTCCTTCGCGGCGTCGAGACGGTGCGGTTTGGCACGCGTGATTTCACGATATCGGAATTGCTTAAGGGCAACCTCGTCGGCACCGATGGCGACGACCGGATCGCGCCAGGCCTGACGGATCGCTACGGCCGAGGGCCGACAGCTGGCAATGACACGCTCTACGGGCTTGGCGGCGACGACGTGCTAGACGGCGGCCGCGGCGCCGACACTTATTACGGCGGCCAGGGCGCCGACACGTTTATCATCGATAATACCGATGATCGCATCATGGATGCCGAAGAGGCCGACAGCATCGTCACCAGCGTCAGCTATTTGGAGGGCGACACGCGTCAAGCCGCCGGCCGGATCGAGCTAAGCGGCAGGGCAGATATCGACGCATTCGCACCATCGGCATGGATCGTCCGCGGCAATGCAGGCAACAATCACCTAACGGGCCGGGGCGAGCTGGAGGGTGGCATGGGCAACGATCTCCTCACGGGCACGTACGGCGCCGCAATCGCAAGTTACGAGCATGCGACACGGTGGGTTCGCGTCAGCCTCGCGGTCCAAGGCCCGCAGGACACGCTCGGCGCCGGAATCGATACCTTTGAGCAGATCAGCGGGCTGCGCGGGTCCGCTTTCAATGATCTTCTGATCGGCGGATCGGGCGACGATATCATCGAAGGCGGCGCCGGCGATGATCGCCTGCGTGGCGGCGCAGGCACCGATACGCTGGATTATGCTCACGCGGCGGGTGGAGTGCGGGTTGACCTTTCACGCACCGGCACCCCGCAGGACACCGGCGGCGCGGGGGTCGACACGATCTGGGATTTCGAGTTCCTCTTCGGCTCTGCTCATAACGACGTGCTGATCGGCAACGACACTGCGGATGGCAATTACCTCCGCGGTCGCGACGGGGACGATATCCTGATTGGCCACGGCGGCTTCGATACGCTGGAAGGTGGCGCAGGCGCCGACCTTTTCGTCTTTGACGCGGTCGGCACCGGCGACTGGATCATGGACTTCGGGCTCGGTGCAGACCGGATCGATGTGTCGGGGATCGACGCTGATGCCAATGTGCAGGGCGACCAGGCTTTCCGGATCGTCGATGCCTTCACCGGCCAGGCGGGAGAGTTGTTCATCAACCGGGCGACCGGGTCGGCAGAGCAATTCCAGTTCGATGTGGATGGCGATGGCCAGTCGGATCTGACCTTGCTGTTCTACGCCGCGCTGCCGGACGACATCGCCGCCCGCGTCATTCTGTAGCGATCAGTCGAACAATCCATCCTGGCTGCCGGCGGGCGGGTTGAGCCCCAGATGCTTCCACCCGCCGGCATTCAGCACGCGACCACGCGCGGTCCGGGCGACGAGGCCGAGCTGGATCAGATAGGGCTCGATCACTTCCTCGATCGTGTCCCGCGGCTCGGAAAGCCCGGCGGCCAGCGTCTCTACCCCGACCGGCCCGCCGCGATAAATGTCCGCGATCATCGTCAGGTATCGGCGGTCCATCGCGTCGAGCCCGAGGTTATCCACTTCCAGCCGGTTGAGCGCACGATCGGCGGCAGTGGCATCCACCACCGTCGCGCCCGCGACATTCGCGAAGTCGCGCACTCGGCGCAGCAGCCGTCCGGCAATCCGCGGCGTGCCGCGGGCGCGACGCGCGATCTCCGCCGCCCCGTCCTGCGCAATATCCAGGTCGAGCAGCGACGCTGCCCGCGTCACCACGCGCGTCAGCTCCTCCACCGTATAGAATTGCAGCCGAACCGGGATGCCGAACCGATCGCGCAGCGGTGTCGTCAGCAGTCCCTGCCGCGTCGTCGCCCCCACCAGGGTAAAACGCGGCAGGTCGATCCGTACGCTGCGCGCCGATGGCCCCTCGCCGATCATCAGGTCGAGCGCGCGGTCCTCCATCGCGGGGTACAACACTTCCTCCACCGCTGGCTGAAGCCGGTGGATCTCGTCAATGAACAGCACGTCGCCGTCCTCGAGATTGGTGAGGAGCGCGGCGAGATCGCCCGACTTGGCGATCACCGGGCCGGAGGTTGCCCGAAAGCCTACGCCCATCTCGCGCGCCACGATCTGTGCCAGCGTCGTCTTGCCCAGCCCCGGCGGGCCGAAGAACAGCACATGGTCCAGCGCGTCGCCGCGTGATCGCGCCGCCTCGATGAACACGCGCAGATTATCTCGGGCCGCGGCCTGGCCGACGAATTCGTCCAGCCGCTTGGGGCGCAGCGCGGCGTCGGCGTCCTCGGCGCGGCGGGCCGGGGTGATAAGGCGATCGGTGTCGGTCATTGCTGCCATGCCATTAGCCCCGCGCGCTGCCGCCGCCTATGGCCTTAAGCCCGCCCCGGTCCATCGCCGCCGTTATTCATGCCGGCGAGCGCCCCCTCGATCCGCTGCCACAGCGCCGCCACCGCGTCGACGCCCGGCGCCTGACGCGACGCAAAGGCCCCCAGCGGGGCGCGGCGCTCCGTCATCGCCTCAAAGGCGCTCGCCATCGGAATAACGGGCCAATCGGGATGCTGCGCCAGTGCCTCGCGGTGCACTGCCCGGCGGCGGTCAGCCATCGAGAAGACCGGCGCCAGCGTCACCTTCGGCCCCTTCTTGCGCGCGACATGCGCCGCGATCGTATCCAGCGCGCGGCGCGACAAAGCGGATGGTATCACCGGCACGACGACCAGGTCCGCCGCACGCATGATCTGGTCGGACGTATCGGTCAGCCCCGGGGGGCAATCGATCACGATGCGGTCGTAATCGCGCGCCAATTCGTCAACGAGCTTGGCCAGACGGTTCTTCTTGTCCAGCGCGTGAAAGGCGATGTCGAGGTCCCGCAGCGAGGCGTCCGCAGGCAACAGGTCGAGCCGCTCGATTGCGGTGCTGCGCACCAGCCGGCGCACGCTCACTTCGCGGCGGATCACTGCTCCGGCCTCAAGCCCCTGGGGATCGTGCCCGAGGATCCAGGTCGAAGCCGCTTGCCCGTCAAGATCCCACAGCAAGGTACGCCGCGAGGACAAGGTCGCCGCTGCCCACGCCAGGTTCACCGCCAGCGTCGTTTTGCCCACGCCGCCCTTCAGGCTGTAGACCGCGATCGTGCGGCTGCTCATTTGGCCGCCTTGCGCAGCGCCAGCCGGACCAGCGCGTCCAGCGTCGCACTGGTTCCCAGTTCGTCCTCCGCCGCCGCCACCGCCGAACCCGCTTCGGCCGGCCGAAAGCCGAGGTTAAGCAGCGCCGATACCGCATCGGCACTCGCCCCCACCGGCGCCACCTGTGCTGCTGCTGCCGGGCCGAGCGTGATCCCGCCGGCCTTGTCCTTCAGCTCGCGCACGATCCGCTCCGCGAGCTTCGGCCCGACACCGTTGGCGCGCGCCACCATCGCCTTGTCCTGCGCCGCGACGGCTCGGTTGAGCTCGGCCGGCTCCAACGCCGAAAGGATGGCGAGCGCCACCCGCGCGCCCACGCCTTGAACGCCGGTCAGCAGGCGAAACCAGTCGCGCTCGTCGGCGCTGGCAAAGCCCACCAGCCGCTGGAAATCCTCGCCCACCAGCATCTCGGTATGCACCATCACCGCTTCGCCAACGGGCCCCAGCGCCGCCAGCGTGCGGGAGGACGCACCAACGAGATAGCCGACCCCGCCCACCTCGATCACGGCGTGATCCGCCGTGGTGCTGGCAAGGATGCCCTTGAGATATGCGATCATCGGCTGCCGTCCGTCATGCGGGAACACCTAGCCGGTCGCACCGCGGCGGCCAACCATGGCTTGCCGATCCGACCTCAGGTAGGGATCGAGGGCCTCACATACGCTCTGCCCTGCGTACAGCTCAGGGTTCGAGCGAGGCGCGATCTGAACCTTTGTGATCCGATCGGTCAAAGCACCTGCAGTTCGCGGCGGGCGGCAGCAAACGTCCGGATTGCCCGTGCGCATCACGCGCGAATGCCGGAACAAGCCCGGCACCTCGGATCACCCCTGCACGCGCCGCATCATGCCCGCCGCGCTCGCCTGATGGTGCGCATGGCAGATCGCGACCGCCAGCGCGTCCGCCGCATCCGGCCCCGCAAGCTTCGCGCCCGGCAGCAGCACGCCCATCATGGCCTGGATCTGCCGCTTCTCCGCGCCGCCGGTCCCGACCACCGCCTTCTTCACGGTGGAAGGATGATATTCGCCGATGTTGAGCCCGGCGCCCGCCGCTGCCAGCAGCACCACGCCGCGCGCCTGCCCCAGCTTCAGCGTCGACTGGGCATTGGTGTTGCCCAGCACCTCTTCTACCGCGGCGCCGTCCGGTCGCTCGGTGCGGATTACGTCAATCAGCGCGGCATAGAGGTTCGAAAGACGGCGCGGCAGCGGCATCGACGGGTCGGTGCGGATCTGCCCGTTGGCGACGTGCCGCAGGCGGTTCCCCTCCGCCGCGATCACGCCCCAACCGGTGGTGCCGAGGCCCGGGTCAAGCCCAAGGATGATCATTGCAGGGCCATCAGCCCAGCTTCGCCATCACCTCGTCGGACACTTCGTAATTGCCCCACACCTGCTGGACGTCGTCGTCATCGTCCAGCGCGTCGATCAGCTTGAACAGCGTCGCGGCGTCGCCTTCGTCCACCGACACCATCGTCTGCGGGCGCCAGGCGAGCTTTGCGCTCTCTGCTTCGCCCAGCACCGGCTCCAGCGCCTTGGCGACTTCATGAAGATCCGCCTGCGCGGTCCAGATCTCGTGACCGTCCTCGCTCGAGGTCACGTCCTCCGCGCCCGCTTCCAGCGCTGCTTCGAACACCTTTTCGCTGTCGCCGACGCTTGCGGGATAGTTGATAAGGCCCAGCCGGTCGAAGCCGTGGCTCACGGAGCCCGACGCGCCAAGGTTGCCGCCGTTCTTGCTCACCGCGGTGCGCACGTTGGTGGCGGTACGGTTGCGGTTGTCGCTCAGCGCCTCGATGATCAGGCTGACGCCGCCCGGGCCGAAACCTTCGTAACGGATCTCTTCGTAATTTTCCGCGTCGCCGCGGCTCGCCTTGTCGATCGCGCGCTGGATGTTGTCCTTGGGCATCGACTGCGCCTTGGCGGCGTTTACCGCGGCGCGCAGGCGCGGGTTCATGTCGGGATCGGGAAGCCCCATCTTCGCCGCGACCGTGATTTCGCGACTCAGCTTCGAGAACATGCCCGAGCGCTTCTTATCCTGAGCACCCTTGCGGTGCATGATGTTCTTGAATTTGGAATGACCTGCCATGGGCATGCGCCATAAGCTGGCGCGGGGGGCTTCATCAAGCCTTGCGCCGACTCCCGCGCATGCGGCAAACGCCCGCCCATGACGATAGCCGTGGACATGGGCGCCGATGCCTCGGGCGCGCCGGTCCTGATCGACCTTGAGGAATTGCTGGCCACCCGATTGCTCGTGCAGGGCAATTCGGGCTCGGGAAAATCGCACCTGCTGCGCCGCCTGCTGGAGCGGTCGGCCGGCCAGGTGCAGCAAGTGGTGATCGATCCCGAGGGCGATTTCGTCACCCTCGGCCCGGCCTATGGCCATGTAGTGATTGAGGCGACCGACTATTCGGAGCGCGAGATCGCGCGAATCGCCGGCCGCCTGCGTGAACACCGCGCCTCCGTGGTGCTCAGCCTCGAGGGGCTAGAAGCGGAGGGCCAGATGCGCTGCGCCGCCACCTTCCTCTCGGCGATGTTCGATGCCCCGCGCGAACATTGGTATCCTGCGCTCGTCGTAGTCGACGAGGCGCAGCTTTTCGCCCCGACTACCGGCGGCGAGGTTGCGGAAGACGTCCGCCGCGCCTCGCTATCCGCGATGACGAACCTCATGTGCCGCGGCCGCAAGCGCGGCCTTGCCGGCGTCATTGCGACCCAGCGGCTGGCGAAGCTTGCCAAGAACGTCGCGGCCGAAGCGTCGAACTTTCTGATGGGCCGCACCTTTCTCGACATCGACATGGCGCGCGCCGCCGATCTGCTCGGCATGGAGCGCCGGCAGGCGGAGGCGATTCGCGATCTGCCGCGCGGCACTTTCTTGGCGCTCGGCCCGGCGGTCTGCCGCCGCCCGTTGACGGTGAAGATCGGCGCGGTCGACACCAGCGCCCGCAGCGGCAGCCCCAAGCTCACCCCGCTACCGTCAGCGCCACCCGCGGACCTTCAGGAACTGATCTTCGCCGCACCCGAGCCAGAGGCAGCGCCGCAGCTGCCGATGACGTTCGAAGCGCGCCCACGCCGCGTGCCGGCGGACGAGCTGATCTCCGAAATGGCCCGACCCGCGCCGCTGCCGCCCGAGCCGGAGCGGTCGGACGAGGAAGTCGGTACGATCGTCGCCGACGTGCTGCGTGCGATCGTGGAGGATCCCGAGTCCTCCGGCCGCCCGGCGTCGGTCTTGTTCCAGGATTTCCAGGTCCGCTGCCGCATGCAAGGCCTGTCGCGCTCCGGCATCGAGCTGAGCGATTTCACCCGCCGCCTGTCGTCGGCGCGCGCCGGCATCTTCGATACCGCCGATCCCAAGTGGGCCGAGGCGATCGCGCTGGCCGGCGCACTGCCAGACGAGATGGTCGGCCCCTTCCTGCTGGTCGCCAAGGCCGCGAAGGAGGGCGCCCCCTGCCCCAGCGACGCCGCGCTCGCCGAAACATACGGCACGTCGTCGCTGGGAAGAGTCCGCCGCCTGATGACGTATATCGAAAGCCGCGATCTGATCGTCACGCGCACGGACCTGTCGGGCAAGCGCTCGATCACCATCGCACGGCTCGGCTGGACGACGGCCGCGGCGGAGGCGGCGTAACGGCTCGCCGAACCTGCCAACCCGGCCTTGAGCGCGGGGCCCGCCGCGTTGGAAGCCCAAAAGGAGCAAAATTCCGGATCAAATCCGGGGCGACGAGTGGAAGGCGCCGCGATCTTTCGCCGTCGTCACGCCGGGCTTGTCCCGGCGACCACCGTGCTCCACGCTCTACGCCGGTGTGTCCGCTGCTCCGTGGATGCCGGCACAAGGCCGGCATGACGTTGGCGGTTCAGGATTGGACTCTAGTAGGCGCTCAGAGCATCCCTAGCGCTTGCATATAGGTCTCGAGGATCGCTTCCTCTTCCTGATATTCTTCGCGCTTCTTCTTGCGGATCGACATGATCTTCCGGATCGCCTTGGGATCATATCCGCGGCTCTTGGCTTCGGCGAACACGTCCTTGATGTCGTCCGCGATGCCCTTTTTCTCTTCTTCGAGCCGCTCGGCACGCTCGATCAGCAGGCGCAGCTCCTCGGCCGCCACCTGACCGCCGCCCATGCCCTCGCCGCGTTCTTCTGCCATCTTCAAAACCCCAAATGTGAAGCACCGCCGGCTCCGCGCGAATCACGCGGGAAGCGGCGGTGCGGTTGCCGGAAAGTCGGTTACGGCGGCGGCTCCTATGGGAACGCGCCGTGGCGATCAAATCTTAATCGGCGAGCGGCTTGGCGACCGCGCCCTTGTGCATCACGAAGCGCACGCGCTCGAGTTGGCGCACGTCGCCGAGCGGCGAGGCATCGACCGCGATGATGTCCGCCGTCTTGCCCGGCTCGATCGTGCCGATGACATTGCCCTGACCCAGCACTTCGGCGGCGGTGACGGTGGCGGAGCGGATCGCATCGCCAGGTGTCATGCCCACTTTGTCCACGAGCAACGCAAACTCCTGGCCATTCTCGCCATGTTTGGAAACGCCGCTGTCGGTGCCAAAGGCGAACTTCACGCCCGCCTTGTACGCGCGCCGGTGGCTTTCCTGCATCGCGGCGGCAGCGGCCTCTGCCTTGGGCAGCACCGCCGGCGGCAGCACGCCCGCCCGCGCCTGCGCGACGGCAGCGACCGGCGCAATCTCGGTCGGCACCAGATAAGCGCCCGTCTTCTTGAACATCGCAATGGTTTCGTCGTCGATGAAGCTGCCGTGCTCAATCGTGTCGACACCCGCAGTCAGTGCCGCCTTGGTGCCCTCCGCGGCATGACTGTGCGCGGCCACCTTTCGGCCGAGGCCATGTGCCGTGTCGACAATCGCCTTCATCTCCTCCGGCGTGAAGGCGCGGCCCAGGCCGCCCGACACGTTGGAAAGCACGCCGCCCGTGGCCGTGATCTTGATCACCTGCGCGCCGAGGCCGACCTGCCGCCGCGTCGCGCGCACGCAGTCCGCCGGCCCGTCGCACGTATTGTCCACCGTCTGCGCCACCGCATGGGCATAGGGCTCGGCAAGGCCGTTCAGCGGGTCGCCATGGCCGCCCGTCACGGAGATCGCGGTTCCCGCGTTGACGATCGTCGGGCCCATGACATCACCGCGCTCCACCGCATCGCGCAGCGCGCGGATACCGCGCGGCTCACCGCCCAGGTCGCGCACGGTGGTGAAGCCCGCATGCAGCGTCGCCTTGGCATTGCCGGCGCCGTACAGCAGATCATCCGCCCGCTCGGTATTGAGCGCCGTCAGGCGCGCACGCATCGGATCGCCGCCGATGCCCAGCAGGTGGACGTGCAGGTCGATGAGGCCCGGCAGGACGAACTTGTCGTTCAGCGCTACCAGCTTCGCGCCCGCCTCGGGCTGAACGAAGCCGTCACGCACCTCCGCGATCTTGCCGTCGCGCACGATGATCGTGCTGTTGCCGCGCGGCGCCTGGCCGGGCCGGTCGAGCAAAGCGCCGGCATGGATGTAGGTGACCGCCGGTGCCGCCGTGGCAGCGGGCGCAGTCTGCGCGAGAGCAGGCGTGGCTGCCGCAGCCATCAACGCAGCCAGAAAAATCGTCTTCATCGCCTACCCCCATCGTCGCGCTGCGTATCGCAGCGCCGCTGATATTTCCGCGTGAGTAGAAGATGTTCGGCATTCGCGACAAGCCGGTGTGCGATGAAATCGGCAGGCGCCGTCCGCGGCGTGCAAACAGCCGCGAACCGCCCGCCCCGCCATCAATGGGCGTTCTTGGCCACGCTTTCATGCATCCGCTGCAACTGCTCCGGCGTCGCCTCCGCCTGATGCGTCGCCTTCCATTCGGCGTACGGCATGCCGTAGATCGCCTCGCGCGCCGCTTCCTTCGGCAGGTCGCCCGCCTCCATCACCCAGTCGGACAGGCAGTTGCGGCAGAAACCGGCCAGCCCCATCAGGTCGACGTTCTGCGCGTCGGTGCGGTGCCGCAAATGGTGTACCAGCCGGCGGAACGCGGCCGCCGCGGTTGCGTCATCGATCGTGTCGATCGGGTCCATCATCGTCTCCAAGGTTGATCGCCGGGAGATAGGCGGTAGGCCTGCGCAGGCAAAGCGAGGAAACCGATTACATGGCACGAGCGATCACCCCCCGCAGCCGCAAGGTGCGCGTGCTCGCAACTTTGGGTCCGGCGAGCAACACGCCCGCCATGATTGCCAAGCTCTTCGAAGCGGGCGCCGACGCCTTTCGCATCAACATGAGCCACGGCGATCAGCAATCGAAGCTGCCCGTCATCCACGCGATCCGCGCGCTGGAGAAAAGCCACGGCCGCCCAACCACGATTCTTGCGGATCTTCAGGGCCCCAAGCTACGCGTCGGCCGCTTCGCAGGCGGCCGGGTGGAGCTCACCCATGGCGCGCGATTCGTCCTCGATCGTGACCCTACGCCCGGCGATGCTAACCGGGTGGAGTTGCCGCATCGCGAGATATTCCAGGCGATTGCGCCGGGCGCCCGGCTCCTGCTGGACGATGGCAAGCTGGTGCTGCGCGTCGCCGAACATAGCGCCGACGAGATCGTCACCATCGTCGAGGTCGGCGGCCCGCTCAGCGACAACAAGGGCCTGAACGTGCCCGATGTGGTGGTCCCGATGGCCGCGCTCACCGACAAGGACCGATCGGACCTCGCCTTTGCGGTCGACGCGGGCGTCGATTGGATCGCCTTGTCCTTCGTGCAGCGGCCCGAGGATCTGGCCGAGGCGCGCAAGCTCATCGGCGGCAAGGCCGCGCTCCTCGCCAAGATCGAGAAGCCCGCCGCGATCGATCGGCTCGAAGAAATCGTCGAGATGTGCGACGGCGTGATGGTCGCGCGCGGCGATCTAGGCGTGGAGCTGCCACCGCAAACGGTGCCGCCGCTACAGAAGCGGATCGTGGAAACGTCGCGTCGGCTCGGACGGCCGGTGGTGGTCGCGACGCAGATGCTCGAATCGATGATCAAGTCCCCGTCGCCCACCCGCGCGGAGGTGTCCGACGTCGCTACCGCCATCTACGACGGCGCGGATGCGATCATGCTGTCGGCGGAAAGCGCCGCGGGTGACTGGCCGGCCGAATCGGTGGCGATGATGAACGCCATCGGCGAATCGGTCGAAAGCGATCCGATGCACGGCGAGCGGATCCGCTTCACCGTCACGCGCCCCGACCCGACCACCGCGGACGCGCTGGCGGAGGCGGCCAAGAACATCGCGGCCACCATTTCGGCGAAGGCGATCATCTGCTACACCACATCCGGCTCCACCGCGCGTCGGGTCGCGCGTGAACGCCCGTCTGTTCCGCTCCTGGTGCTCACGCCAAAGATGGAGACCGCACGCCGGCTGGGGCTGCTGTGGGGCACCCATGCGGTTCACACGCGCGACGTCGATTCGTTCGAGGAAATGGTCGCCAAGGCAAAGCGCATGGCGCTGCGCCAGGGCATGGCGAAGGCGGGCGACCGGGTGATCATCATGGCCGGCATCCCCTTCCGTACGCCGGGTGCCACCAACGTGCTCCACGTCGTCGGCATCATCGGCGATGAACTGAAGGGTTACGGCTGACCGCGAACAGTTACGTCCTCGCCGTCCCAGCAGCGGCGGCGGGGACCGGTCAGCCCAGCAGGCCGAACCGGGTCAGATCGGCGCGCAGGCTCGCGGCATCGGTAAAGGGCACGGCATGCATCCCGACCGCCTTAGCGCCCGCGACATTGTCGTGCCGATCGTCGACGAACAGCGCCTCGTGCGGCGCCAGCCCAAACCGGCCGAGCGCCAGGTGGTAGATCGCAGCATCCGGCTTCACCAGCCGCTCGGCACCCGACACCACGATGTCGCGAAAGCGGTCGAACATCGCGGCTTCCTGTGTGCGGAACGGCGCAAAGAATTCATCGCTGAAATTGGTGATCGCGAACAGCGGCACGCCGGCTTCATCAAGCTCGGCGACCAGCTCGGGCATGCCTGGAACGGGCCCCGGGATCTGTTCCGAGAATCGCGGACCCCATTGGGCGATCAGCTCCGCATGCTGCGGAAAGCGCGCGGATAGCTCCGCCGACGTCTCCGCAAAGGGACGGCCGGCGTCATGCTGGAAATGCCACTCCTTGGAGCAGACATCGCGCAGGAATACGTCCAGCGCCTCATCATCGCTGATGAGGCGCCGGTAGAGGACCTTGGGGTCCCAGTCGTACAGGACGTTGCCGATGTCGAAGACAACGGCAATCGGCCGCATCAAATCAGCCCTGGCGAGCCTTGAAGCGACGGTTCGTCTTGTTGATGACATAGGTCCGGCCGCGACGGCGGATGACGCGGTTGTCGCGGTGGCGGTCCTTGAGCGACTTCAGGCTATTGCGGATCTTCATGGCGGATTCGCTTCTATGTTTATGCGTGATCGGAAAGGGTGCGCGCCTAGTGGCAGCCCTCTTGCAAGTCAAGACGGAGCCGCCAACAGAGACAAGCGTTGAATCACCGTAACGAACGCTGGGAGAAGTGTCATGGGCCGTTTTGTGATCGTCATCGGCATGGCGGCGGCCCTCGCCGGCTGTGCCACCGGGCCGTCCCGTTTCCCGGTGCAGGCCACGCGCTACCATCTGAACGCGATGACCGATCGCGGCACCGTCGCCGTTGAACCGCTGACCGGCTCCGGCACCGCAAGCCTTGAGTATAAGACGTACGCCGCCGCCGTGCAGACCGAATTGCTGCGCCTCGGCTATACCAATCCGGCACCGGGCACGACGCCGCAGTTCCTGGCCACCGTATCGTTCAGCCGCGCCTCCCGGCCGCTGCCGCCGCGCCGCTCGCCCATTTCGATCGGGCTCGGTGGCGGCGGCATCAGCGGCGGGCGCGGCGGCGGCGTGGGCCTTGGCGGCGGCGTCAGCCTACCGGTGGGCGGCTCGGGCGCCGGCGAAGGCGTGGTAACGGAACTGTCCGTGCGGATCCGCCAGGGGCCTGACGCGGTGTGGGAAGGCCAGGCGCAATCGCTGACGGACATCACCGCCTCCGATGCCGACGCGGCGGCGGTCGCCACGCGGCTCGCGCGCGCACTCTTCGCCGACTTCCCCGGCGAGAGCGGCCGCACTATCCAGGTGCCATGAGCTTCAGCATCAACGCCGCTTTCGACAGCGGCAATATTCGCCTGATCGGAATCACTGGTGATCGCGTCGATCTCGAGATCGTCAAGGATCACCAGTCCGATTTCTACCAATGGTTCTACTTCCGGGTCGCTGGTGCGGCGGGCCGGCGACTGACCTTCCGCATCCTCAACGCGGGCGGCTCGGCCTATCCGTTCGGCTGGCCGGGATACCGCACCCGTGCGTCCACCGATCGCAAGGCGTGGCATACGGTGGACACGCGCTACGCCGATGGCGTGCTCGAATTCGATTGGCCCGGCGGTGCGGCAGCGGGTGACGCCGCCACTTCTGACGGGCAAATCGTCTGGTTCGCCTATTTCGCGCCTTATACGATGGAGCAGCACGCCGATCTGGTCGCGCGCATCGCGGCCCGCCCCGGCGTCCGCCATCGCGAGCTCGGCACCTCGCTGGACGGCCAGGCGATCGACTGTTTCGACATCGGCACCGGCCCCAAATCGGTGTGGCTCTACGCGCGCCAGCACCCCGGCGAATCGATGGCCGAATGGTGGATGGAAGGCGCGCTCGACTGGCTAACGAGCGCGGCCGCTGCGCCCCTGCTGGAGGCCGCAACGGTCCACGTCGTGCCGAACATGAACCCGGACGGCACGCGCCGCGGCCACCTGCGCACCAATGCCGCGGGCGTGAACCTCAATCGCGAATGGCACGCGCCCACGCCCGAGCGCAGCCCCGAAGTGCTGTGCGTACGCAATGCCATGGACGAAACCGGCGTGAACTTCGCCATGGACGTTCATGGTGACGAGGCAATCGCGGCAAACTTCATCGCCGGCTTCGAAGGCGTTCCCTCCTGGACCGAGCGGCGCGGCAATCTGTTCGTCGAGTTCGGTCAGCGGCTGGCGGCGCATACGCCCGATTTCCAGACCGCGCTTGGCTACGAAAAGTCGCAGCCCGGCCGCGCTAATCTCTCCATGTCGACCAACCAACTGGCCGAGCGGTTCGGCGCGGTTAGCGTCACGCTGGAAATGCCGTTCAAGGATCACGATGCAAACCCCGACCCGGCGTTCGCCTGGTCGCCGGAGCGGTCCGCGAAACTGGGGGTCTCGTGCCTCGAAGTGCTCAGCGAGATGATCGGGGATCTGTGATGGAGATGCGCGAGGGCGGTCTCGACGATCCGCAAGTGATCGCCCTCGTCGCGCATCATCAGGCGGAGGCACGCGCCACCACGCCGCAGGACAATGCCCATGCCATGGGCGCCGCCGGGCTGCGCGATCCCGCCATCAGCTTCTGGTGCGCCTGGGAAGGTGACACGCTGCTCGGCATTGGCGCGCTGCGCCAATTGTCGCCCGATCATGGCGAGATCAAATCGATGCGCACCGCGCCCGCGCATCTGCGCCGCGGTGTCGGCCGTGCGATCCTGGCGCACCTTGTCGCGCTCGCCCGCACCCGGGGCTATCTCCGGGTCAGCCTGGAGACAGGCACCGCGCCGATGTTCGATGCGGCCAATCGGATGTATGAAGCGGCGGGCTTCACCGACGGGCCGGTCTTCGGCGGCTATCCCGAAAGCCCGCACAACCGCTTCATGACGATGCGCCTCGACGCACCGTCAGCGCAGGCGTCGCAAGCACGCCGCGGTTCCCGTTCGTCCATCTGGCACTTCCGTTTCGCCGGCCCGACATTATTACGGCTGCGTGACGACGGTTGCGGCTCGTGTCACGCGCCGCCGCCTGCCGAAAAGAGGAAGTGAGATGCGCTCCATCGTTATCGCCGCCGCGGTAGCCGCGGCCCAGCCCTGCCTTGCCCAGACGCAGAACCCGCCGCCGGCTCCCCCCGCCGCCCGCGCCGCCCTGCCAGGTGCCAACGGCTGGAGCATGACGATCGGTGCGGCACCCGTTCTCAGCCCGGTGTGGCAAGCGTCGCGCGACATGGCGCTGTCGCTCTTCCCGGACCTGCGGTTCAACTACAAGGACGTGATCTTCGCCTCGATCCCCGATGGGCTCGGTTGGAATGCGGTGAACAGCGGCGGCTGGAAAGCGGGGCCATTGGCCAAGATCCGCTTCGGGCGGGACGAGGAACGGGGCGGATCGCCCTTCATCATCACCGGCGGCAGCGATGCGCTGCTTGGATTGGGCGACGTCAGCGCCGCCGGCGAGGTTGGCGGCTTTGTTGAACGTCGGCTCGGGTCGTGGCGCGGCCGGGTCGAGGTTCGGCAGGGCTTTGGCGGGCACACCGGCATCGTTGCCGATACATCGATCAGTTATCAGGCCCGCGCCGGCCGTATGATCATGAACTTCGGGCCACGCGCCACGCTGGCAAGCAGGAACTATCTCGACACTTATTTCGGGATCGACGCGGTCCAGTCGCAGCGCTCCGGGCTTCGCACTTATGCGCCGTCTGGGGGCTTATTGTCCGTTGGCGTCGGCGGATCGGTCATCCGCCCGCTCGATCGGCGAAGCGCACTGACGCTGTTCACCGGCCTCGACCGGCTCGGCGATGAAGCCGCCGATTCGCCGCTGGTGCGCGAACGCGGCCGCCGCATGCAATTCACGCTCGGCCTCGGCTATGGCTATCGCTTCAATCTCTGACGACTGACGCAGGCCGGCGGATTATTGCCATCGGCAGCGGCGCGATGACATGGGTCGGCAGCCATGACGGGGCGTCACCTGGCACCATCCGAAACAGCGGACCGCAGCGGCCGCGAACCACTTTACCGAAGAGGCTGAGCACGCCGCGCGCCAGCGACGGCACCGCCTACCACCAGCACCGCCGCAACCGCTGTCGCCGCCGCAATCACGCCGGCTTCGCGGCCGCCAGCAGCATAAATCGCCGCCAGCGCCCACAGGAACACGGCGGCATAAGGCGGGTTGCCGCGCCCGCGCACCAGGGCCGCGGCCGCGATCACGCCCGCTACCACGATGATCGCCGCGCCGATCAGCGGCGCCGCCGCCCTGCCCTCCACGCCGTGGTAACGCAATGAAGCGGCGATATTCACCATCGTAGCGACAGTGAGCCACGCCGCCAGCGCACTGAGCGGTAGATAGACCAGCCACCGCTCTCCGGTGGAGAGACGCGCGTCCGATACGATGCGGTAGATGGTCAGCAGGCATATGAGTGTGCCGGCAATGATCGCCACCGATACCACGCTGAGGCCGTAGATCTGGGTATAGGCGGCCCACAAGGCGTTGCCCAGGAACGCGCCCGCAGCCGGCCAGCGGATCTGGCGCAGCAGCGGATTGCCGCGCTGCGCGGGCAGCGCCTGATAGATCGCGAACAATGTCGCGCCCGTATATAGCGCGCCCCAGATCGAGAACGCCCAGCCAGCCGGCGTGATCAGCGTGCGCACGGCATCGGATCGCGCGCCGATCGGCTCTCCGAGGCCGAGTTGCGGCAGCAGCGGGGTCAGGATCTGGAGCACCGCTGCCGCCAGCACCGCGATCATCGCCGCGTTGATCGGCCCCGGTGAACCGGTGTGAACACGTGTTGCCATCCCCCCCCAACGCCCGCTGCGCTTTCTCGTTGCTCGGCCCGTTCTAGCTGCTCGCCGCCAACTCGGCAGCCGCCGCAACATGCCCCTCGCCTCCCCCGGTCGCGCGGTCTAGCCTCTCGTGTGCGCCCGCCAAGGGGCGATTCGGGAGTGCCCTGTGACCGAACCTTCCCTGCGCGACCGCGCCGTTCAGCTCTACGACGCCTTCACGCATGAACATCGCGACCGCCGAACGCTGCTGCGCCAGATGACGGCGCTGGCGGGCTCGACGATCGCGGCCGAGGCGCTGATCGCCGGAATCGCCGCATCTCCCGCAGCTGCGGCGATCGTCGACGCGGCGGACCAGCGGCTCGATGTCGGCATGCGCTCGGGCACACAGGCCGGCCAGCCCGCGCGCGCTTATCACGCCGCACCAAAAGGTTACGCGAAGACCGCCGCGAAGCGTGGCACCGTCCTCGTCGTCCACGAGAACCGCGGGCTCACGCCGCACATCCAGGATGTCGCGCGCCGCATCGCGCTGGCCGGCTTCGTCGCCATCGCCCCCGATCTCCTCGCGTCGCAGGGCGGCACCCCGGCGGACGAGGACAAGGCGCGCGAGTTGATCGGCACGGTAGATTACGACCTCGCTCTCGCCCAGGCGCGCGGCTTTGCAGACGCGGCGCGCACGATGCCGCGCGTTACCGGCAAGGTCGGCATGATCGGCTTCTGCTGGGGCGGCGCCTTCGTCAACCGCATGGCAATCGCAGGCGGGATTGATGCCGGCGTATCTTATTACGGCCCCGCACCCGCAGCCGCCGAGGCGCCAAAGGTGAATACCCCGCTGATGCTCCATTACGCCGGCACCGACGCGCGCGTCGCGCAGACCGGCGAGCCGTGGGTCGCGGCGCTGAAGGCCGCGGGCAAGCCGGTGGAGGCATTCACCTATCCCGGCGTCGATCACGCCTTCAACAACGATACGTCGGCCGCGCGCTACAACAAACCGGCCGCTGACCTCGCGTGGAGCCGCACGATCGCGTTCCTCAATCGCCATCTGCACGCGTGAGGCCGATTGTCGCGCGAGAAAGGCCGAAACGTGCCATGAGGGACCTGATCTTCTACACCAACCCCATGTCCCGCGGCCGAATTGCACGCTGGATGCTGGAGGAAATCGCGGCGCCGTACGAAACGCGGCTGGTCGATTGGACGGCCAAGCCCGATGAATTCCTCGCCGCCAATCCGATGGCCAAGGTCCCGACGATCGTCCACAATGGCCAGGTCGTCACGGAAACGGGCGCGATCATCGCCTATATTGCAGAGGCGTTCCCGCAAGCAGGCCTCGCCCCCACGGCAGCGGAGCGTGCGGCCGATTACCGCTGGATGTTCTTCGCCGCCGGCCCCTTGGAGGCCGCCACCACCAATCGCTCGCTCGGCGTCGACCCCACCGCCGAGCAGCAGGGCATGGTCGGCTACGGCAGCCTCGACCGCGTTGTCACAGCGCTGAAAAGCGCCGTGACGGCAAGCACTTACATCGCGGGTGATCGGTTCACGGCAGCGGACGTCTATGTTGGCAGCCACATCTCGTGGGGTCTGCAATTCGGCGCACTTCCGCAATCTGAGGACTTCGACGTGTATCTCGCCCGCATCACCGGTCGCCCCGCAGCGGTGCGCGCCCGCGAGATCGATGACGCGCTGATCGCCAGCGCTGGCAGCTAATTCGGCTCCCAAGGTCGCCGTGCCCGCGCGCCGGCCAGCAGCCGTTCAGCCTTTTCATGCGTTTAGGCGCCGATGGCCTATGCTGCGAACTCCGGCACCCGTTGGACGCGCGAACGCCTGCTCTCGGCAGCGGCGGCGCTCGCCCTGCCGGCGCTCCTCGGCTACGCCCTGATTATAGGCCTCAGCGTTCCCTTTCCACGGAGCGTGCAGGACACGATCAAGCTCTTCGCCGTCGAACCCCCGCCACCCCCGCCGCCGCCTCCCATGCCGGAACAGCGCGCCGCCAAAAGCCGTACCGAGGGTGAAGCATCGGCCCGCAACATCCGCAGCCGCGCAACCGAAGTTGCGGCGCCTCCGCCGGTGGTAATCCTGCCGCCTACGCCCCCGCCCGTGATCACCGCCCCAAAGCCGTACATCGCGCACGATCCAACCTCCGGTTCGGCGGCGGTACGCGGCCCCGGAACGGGCGCAGGGGGCTTTGGCAGCGGCTTCGGCAGCGGCGGCAGCGGCGATGGAGACGGCGGCGGCGGTGATGGCGACGAAGCGGGTCCTCAATTTGTGCGCGGCCGCATGAGTACATCCGATCTTCCCGAAGCGCTGTTCGTCACCGGCTTCAACGGCACCGTGGGCGTCCGCTACTTGGTGGCCGTCAACGGCCGAGTGCCCACCTGCCAGGTCACCCGTTCAAGCGGCAATGCCGCGGTCGACGACATCACCTGTCGCCTGATCAAGGAGCGGTTCCGCTTCCAGCCCTCACGCGATGGCCGCGGTCGCCCGGTGCAATCGTGGATCGTCGAAAACCACAGCTGGGAGGTGGAGGCGGACACGCAGGAGGTGGTTGAAACCACGAGAAAACGCCGCGTCCGCTTGTGGTGACGGGCCGCACGCCACCCATGCCTACGCGGGCTGTGGCGCGCGTTCCCGCTACCAGCTGCCCCAGCCCTGCACACCATCGGCATATTCTGCAATCCGGCGGCGGGTTGCAGGGGAGGTGGCGCTTGGCAGTTCGTCGGAAGCGAACCACCCCAGCTCGGCGATCTCGCGCGGATCGGCAATGACGAGCGAGCCTGGATCGGAAACCTCGCAGACGAACACCACTACGTGATCGTCCTTGCTCTCCACCCGGTTGTGGAACACGCCGTGGAGGCCGCGCAGCACCGCGTTGGTGAGCCCCACCTCCTCCATCAACTCGCGCCGGACCGCCGCCTCGGCGCTTTCGCCTTTGTCGACCCCGCCGCCGGGCAGATACCAGCCCGCGACATAGTGATGCCGCACCAGTGCGATCCGCCTCGCTGGGTCAACCAGAAGCGCCCGCACGCCAAAGGTGCGCGGTTTCACGATCTTCCAATATAGCCGCATGGCCTGCCCGGCGACTCGATAGCGCCAGGCCACCATCGTCAGCCGCCGAGGGAAACGCTCAGGAAGGCAGGGACCGGTCCATTCCAGCCATCGTCCGGGCCGTCATCGACAGGATCGCGGCGCCGGCGATACTCGCCCGTGTCACGGCTGCGATCCCGATCCCGGCCGCGCTCAGCCGGCCGCTCCGAACCACGCTCGGCAGGACGTTCCGGCTCACGATCAGCGGGCCGCTCCCGGCTACGCCGCGGTGCCCGCTCCCCGCTCGGCGCCGCTTCCGGCTCCGGATCGGGTTTGGCACGCCGTGCGCGCTCGGGCTTGGGCTCCTCTGCCACTGTGACTTGGCGACGCTCGATCTTCTGGCCGGTAAGCTTCTCGATATTATCGATATTCTCGGCGTCGTCCGGAGCAACGAGCGTATAGGCGATACCGGTCGCGCCGCCCCGCCCGGTGCGCCCGATGCGGTGCACGTAATCGTCCGGGTGCCATGGCGCGTCGAAGTTGAAGACGTGGCTCACGCCCTTGATGTCCAGGCCGCGCGCCGCGACGTCGGAGGCGACGAGAATGTTGATCTCGCCCTTCTTAAACCGGTCAAGCTCGGCGATCCGGGCAGGCTGCTCCATGTCGCCATGGATTTCGCCCGCCGCGAAGCCGTGCTGCTTCAAGCTCTTGTTGAGTTCGCGCACCGTGGTCTTGCGGTTGCAGAAGATGATCGCGGTGCTGACCGCTTCTTCGCGCAGCAACTGACGCAGGATCTGGCGCTTCTCAAAGGCCTGCGCCTTTACCGGCACCACCCATTGAGCGATGTTGATGTTGGTGGTGGCGGGCCGCGCCACCTCGATCGTCTTCGGATTGGAAAGAAACTTGTCCGCCAGCTTCTTGATCGGCGGCGGCATGGTGGCCGAGAAAAGCAGCGTCTGCCGCTGCTTGGGCAGCTTGGTGCAGATTTCCTCGATGTCAGGGATGAACCCCATATCGAGCATCCGGTCCGCCTCGTCGATCACGAGCATGCTGCAACCGTTGAGCAGGATCTTGCCGCGGCCGAACAAGTCCATCAGCCGGCCCGGCGTCGCGATCAGGACATCGACGCCCTTTTCCAGCGCCTTCACCTGATCGCCCATTTGAACGCCGCCGATCAGCAGCGCCATCGATAGCTTGTGATACTTGCCGTAGATCTCGAAATTCTCGGCGACCTGCGCGGCCAGTTCGCGCGTCGGCTCCAGGATCAGGCTGCGCGGCATCAGCGCGCGGGCACGGCCATGCGCCAGGATGTCGATCATCGGCAGCACGAACGATGCCGTCTTGCCGGTCCCCGTCTGTGCAACACCGATGATGTCGCGCATCATCAGCACGCTGGGGATGGCCGAAGCCTGGATCGGCGTCGGGTCCGTATAGCCGGTGTCGCCAACGGCGCGGAGCAGTTCTTCTGAAAGGCCGAGGTCGGCGAAGCTCATGGCAATCCTGAAAAGAAGGCGCGCCGATGCGGCCCTTTTACCCGCTGGGCGAGACGCGATTGCGCCCCGATTGTCAAGGTAAACGGCGCCGGCAGCCCCTTTTTGCGCCTATTTCTTCTCAACAAGGGTGCGAAAACGGGCAATTTCGCACAACCCGCCCGAACGCGTGCGCAACGCGTCACGCCGGGCACACACCATGCCGTCCTTGCTGCGCTTGACGTAGAACCCGCTGTAGAAGTTCAGTGTGGGACAATCATCGTCCAGCTTCGCGCGGAGCCGCCGGCCGTCGGTGGCGATCAGATCCACGTCCCCGTCGGGAGAGATGATCGCGCTGGCAAGCACGTTGGCAGGCACGCACTTCGGCGCCTTTTTCTCATCCCACTCGATCGGCGCCTCTTGATGGCGACGCGACACGGTCGGCAGTCGGGGTATCCGGATCACGATCCGCTCGCGCACGGACATCTGGGCATAGCGGACCTCCGGCTCACTGGCGGAGATCGCCAGCGGCGCAGCAAGCAGCAGCGGCAGGATCGGGCGGGTGCGTATCTGCATCGTCGAAGGGGCACGCGCTGCCCCGAACAGTTTGAACGTCGGATGAATTGCGGCAATCATGGGGCAATGACTCCGCAACAGCTCCGCCTGCTGGACACGCTTGTGCCGGCGCTTCCTTCCCGCGCGATCCTCACTGATCGCAGCGTCATCGCGCCATGGGAAACGGATTGGCGCGACCGCTGGCATGGCGTTGCCCCGATCCTCTTCGAGCCCGGCACGGTGATGGAGATACAGGCGATCGTGGCGGCGGCGGCGCGGGAGGGCGTGCCGCTCGTGCCGCAGGGCGGGAACACCTCTATGGTCGGCGGCGCCACGCCGCCGGCCTCGGGCGAGGCGGTCATTCTCTCGCTTCGCCGGCTCAACCGGATTCGCTCGATCGACGGCGATGGAGGCTTGGCGGTGGCGGAAGCCGGCGTCATCCTCGCCGACCTGCACGATGCGGCGGCTAGCCACGCGCGGCGCTTCCCCCTCACCTTGGGCAGCCGAGGCTCCGCCACAATTGGCGGGCTGGTTTCCACCAACGCCGGCGGAACGCAGGTATTGCGATGGGGCACGATGCGCGGCCTGGTCGCCGGCGTGGAGGCAGTGCTCGCAGATGGCAGTCTGTATGAAGGGCTTGCTGCGCTGAAGAAGGACAATCGCGGCTATGATCTGAACCAGTTGCTGATCGGCGCGGAGGGCACGCTGGGGATCATCACCGCTGCCACGCTGCGGTTGGCGCCGGCGATCCAAGCCCGCGCCGTCGCATGGATCGGCCTCGCCACGCCCGACGCGGCAATGCGCCTCCTGCGCCGGTTTGAAGCTGCGGGGAATGCGGTGGAGAGCTTCGAACTGCTGCCCGCCGAATCGCTCCATGCGGTGCTGACCCATATCCCAGGCACCCGACCACCGCTGGCGGGTGTGCATCCCTGGCACGTGCTGGTGGAAGCCGTCACCAGCGACCCCGCCGCCCCGCCGCCCGCCGCCTTCGTCGAGGAAGTTCTGGGGGCGGCGATGGCGGACGGCATCGTCACCGATGCCACAGTCGCCGCTAACGAGGCGCAGGCCGAAGCCTTTTGGCGCATCCGCGATTCGATCTCCGATGCCGAGCGCGCCACCGGCCCGGCGGCGCAACACGACATCTCCGTGCCCGTGGAGGCGATGCCGCGCTTTCTCATCGAGGCGGCGGCCGCATGCGACGCCCGCTTCCCCGGCACCCGGGCCAGCGGCTTTGGCCACCTTGGCGACGGCAACGTCCACTTCCACGTTCGCGCGCCGGCCGGGGCAGACCGTCGCCGCTGGCTTGCCGAGGAAGCGCCGGCGGTTACCCGCTTTGTCGATGATCTGGTGGTCGCTGCCGGCGGCTCGATCTCTGCCGAGCATGGCATCGGCCAAATGAAGCTGCACGAGTTGGAACGCCTGTCGCCCCCGCCGCGCATGGCGGCACTGCGCGCGATCAAGCGGGCGCTCGATCCGGCCGGCATCTTCAATCCCGGCAAGCTCGTCACGCTTGCGCCAAGCGGCGCAGGCGAATAGTGCGCGCGGGTTCGGGCGGCCGGCGCCGCTCCGTGTCCGTATCTGGAGAGATTTGATGGCCAGCGCGCCGCAGCAGCAGCTTCCGCTTTTTTACAACGGCCTTGAGCCGCTTTCGAGCGAGATGCACGCCGATTACAAGATCCGTCCTGCCGAGTCCGCGCCCTTCCTGGCGACGCAGCATGCGATTCCGGTGACCATCGACGAATTCGCGCTGGTGCAGCGGTATATGCCGATCGTCTTCTCCGCCGGCGACGATTCCGTGCCGATCGCGCTGATGGGCCTGAACGAGGGCGTGAACGTCTTCGTCGATGCCGATGGCAAGCTAATCGACGATACCTTCTACGTCCCGGCTTATATCCGTCGCTATCCCTATCTGCTCGCCCGCCTGCGCCCTGACGCGGAGGAGCTGTCGCTCTGCTTCGACCCCACCTCGGACACGATCGGCCAGTTCGACGAAGGCCAGCCGCTGTTTGAAAATGGCCAGCCGAGCGAAGTGACCAAGAACATCCTCGCCTTCAACGAGCAGTTCGAGCAGGCCGGTGCCCGCACAGCGCAGTTCATGAACGAGCTCCGCGAAACCGAGCTGCTGATGGACGGCGAAGTCTCGATTCAGCACGACGGCTATGATCAGCCTTTCGTGTATCGCGGTTTCCAGATGATCAACGAGGAAAAGCTGCAGGATCTGCGCGGCGACCAGCTGCGCAAGATGACCAAGAGCGGCATGCTCCCGCTGCTTTATGCGCACCTTTTCTCGCTGTCGCTGATGCGCGAAGTGTTCGCCCGGCAGGTCCGGTTGGGCAAGATGCCGCAGCCCACGCTCGGCTGACCGGCTTCTCATCCACGTCGCAAGAGGCGCCATTCCGTGACCGCGGGGTGGCGCCTTTTCTTTTGCGGTGATCATCTGGCGCTTCGTCGAAAAACTGAGCGGCGTGAACTGGGGCGCGACCTGACGTCATTCACCGCGACCACTCACCGACGAAAAATCTCGCTTTCTCGCCCAGCGGTTGAAACCTCTCGCCCGCGCCTTACGTTATGCAGGTACGGTTTCCGTGTTCCCCCCTTTCGCGGAGCCGTATGGGCACACCTCCGGGTGTGTCTCCTCCCTGAACCTTGGCCACCTCGGGCTTCGCCCGAGGTGGTTTTTTTATTCCGCGGCGAGTGCGCTTGGCTGATCGAGCGCTTCTTCCTCCAGCGCATCGATGATCTCCCGCACCAGCGCGACCACCCGATCAAACCCGGCGCCGGGCCGGTCCAGGCGCTCGTCCAGGTAGAGCGAGCGGTCAAGCTCCAGCTGAATGGCGTGAACGTGCTGGCGCGGGCTGCTGTGGCGCTCCAGGATATGTCCGCCCGCATAGGGTACGTTGAGGCTGTACGGGACCTGCGCGGCCGCAATCACCGCTTCCGTCCGCCGTACGAAACGCTGTGCAGCAGACCGCCCGAACCGATCGCCGATCACGATCCGGGCGCCGCTGCCTGCGATCGGCGGCATGGAATGCACGTCGAGCAGCACGGCGACCCCGAACCGCGCATGGGCGGCGCGTAGCGTTGCGCTCAGGGTCTCGTGATATGGCCGATGCGTGGTCGCGATCCGGGCGACCACCTCGTCCCCGCCCAGTCGCCTTCGCCATAACTCGCCCGACCCGCTCGTGCGGCGCGGCACCAGGCCTAATCCACTGCGGACCTTGGCGCTGAGATGCCCCGCCGCCGCGCCATCGTCCAACCGCGGATCACGATCATGCTCGGCACGGTTCAGGTCGATCCACGCCCGCGCGATGTGCTGAATGATCGCCGTCTCGCCCCGCCGCGCCGCCAGCGCCACGCTATCGACGAACCGATCCTCCAGCACCATCAGGGCCGCCAGCGGCACCCGGGCAGCATCCTCCAGCCCCACGGGATAATCGCGCCCCGCGTGCGGCACGGAAAGCACCACCGGGCTGGCGGGGGGCACCTGGCCGACCAGGTCAAAGGACGATTGCATCGCCGACCAGCCTATGAAGTAAGTCCACCTGTCGCAATCAGATACAGCAATCGCCGGCATCGGCTGGAAAACGTTAAAGGATTTCCGCATATGCTGGCGGCTGATCGCAAGGACCCACGAATGATCCGAATCTTGCTGGCAGAGGACGACCAGGTGATGCGCGAATATCTCGCGCGCGCGCTGGAGAAGTCCGGCTATGCGGTGACCGCCGTTGACCGCGGGACGGCCGCGCTGCCGCTTATCGAAGAAGAAGAGTTTGATCTTCTGCTCACCGACATTGTCATGCCCGAAATGGACGGCATCGAGCTTGCGCAGCGTGCTGGCGAACTGCGCCCGAAGCTGCGCGTCATGTTCATCACCGGCTTTGCCGCGGTAACGTTGAAGGCGGGCAAGGCGATGCCGCAGGCACGCGTGCTCTCCAAGCCATTCCACTTGCGCGATCTCGTGATGGAAGTGGATCGCATGTTCGAGGTCGGGGAATTTGAGGAATTGCGCTAACAGGGCTTGCGCCGGTCTATAGGCCCGGCTAATGGCCCCGCTCCCGGAGGGCGTGTAGCTCAGTGGTAGAGCACTGTGTTGACATCGCAGGGGTCGCAAGTTCAATCCTTGCCACGCCCACCATCGAAAGCCCCGCTAGACCATCGGTCTGGCGGGGTTTTTGATTCAGGCCCGCGCTCCCTATCGATGCCCGCTTGAACGGAGGACGGCGGCGGGCGGGCAAAACCCTCCGTACTGTGGGCACGCCACCGGTTTCTGGAGCGCGCGCTAGGCGCCTTCCAGCTGTCGCGCGCCTGCATCGCCAATGCAGCTACCCGCCGGGACGGTCAGCCGGTCAGGGCGCCTGCACCAGCCCCTGCCGCACGCCGTCCGCCAGTTGCGCCCTTAGCGAGGCCAAGGCAGCCTCACTAAGCCTTGGACGCTCTGGTACAGCCTTGCCGGCCCGCAGCCGCGCGCGCTCCTTCTCGGGCGGATCGACACGCCGCACCCTGACGGCGGCAACGCCGGTGCTGCGAATCCCAAGCTGCTCGGCGGCGCCCCGCGAAAGGTCGATGATGCGCCCACGCGCAAACGGCCCACGATCATTGATCCGCACCAGGATCGTCCGCCCCGTTTCAAGCGCCGTCACTTCCACATAGGTCGGCAACGGCAGCGTGGTGTGCGCGCCCGTGATCCATTTAGGTCGAAACCGTTCGCCCAGAGCGACTTGGTTGCCGCTTTCGAAACCATACCAACTAGCGTAGCCGAGAACATCGAAGGTTGGGTCGGCAGCCGGACGATAGGTCACACCGCGCACGGCATAGGGTTTGCCCACCACCACCGGTGTATCGCTGACCGGACGGTAACTGGTCGTGCTGCAGCCTGCGAGTGCCAGCGCGGCGATCGCAAGCGCGGCCGCTTGGGGCGGAAGCCGGGCTGAGGTGATCATCCCGTCCTGGTAGCGACAGCAGGCTGCGAGCGGAACTGGCCCCGGCCACGGGCGACCACTGTACTCGGGGGTAGCGGACTGGGGTCAGGCATATCGGTGCCACCGCCGCGCGCCACCGGCCCACTCACCGCCTCTAGCCGGCGAGCGGCAGGCACGTCGCCGCGGACCATAAATTGCGGCAAGAACAACGAGATCGGCGCCACCGGTCATTCACACCTTGGCACCGATCATCGGCACGCTTCACCAGATACCTCGAGAGGAGAGGTACGTAGATCAACCGTCAGGAGCGGTAACGATGCCGAATAAGGGCCCAGATTTTTATCACCGCGAGCGGGCCGTCGCGGAGCGACGCGCTGCGAAGCGGGCGCGAGACGAGCGCGCGCAGGCGGCGCATCTGGAACTCGCGTATCAGCATGAGCTTGCGCAGGCGATTGCTTGGCACCGCTCCAATCCAAGCGGGAGCGGCGGACACTGACCGGCATCGCTGGCGTGAAGCGATGCTGCCGGACGGCCGCCCTGATCGGGCGAAACAACAAGTATTTTCCGATCACCCGCCGAACAAAGAAAGGGCGACGCTGCCCGTCAGCGCCGCCCTTTCCTTACATCGATCCAATCAAAGACCTCAGCGCTTCCGCGTTTGGCACCCACAGGGGCCCGCCAGCGGCGGAAACGCTTGCCAGTTGGCGCTCAGAGCTTCTCGGTCAGCTCCGGGACGAGCTTGAACAGGTCGCCGACGAGGCCGAGGTCCGCCACCTGGAAGATTGGCGCATCCTCGTCCTTGTTGATGGCGATGATGGTCTTGGAGTCCTTCATGCCGGCAAGGTGCTGGATCGCGCCCGAGATGCCGACCGCGATATACACTTCCGGCGCGACGATCTTGCCGGTCTGACCGACCTGATAGTCGTTCGGCACGAAGCCGGCGTCCACCGCGGCACGGCTAGCGCCGACGCCTGCGCCCAGCTTGTCGGCCAGCGGCTCGATGAGCTTGGTGAAATTCTCGCCGTTCTGCAGCGCACGGCCGCCGGAGACGATGATCTTCGCGCTGGCGAGCTCCGGACGGGCGCTCTTGGCGATTTCCGAGCTCTCGTAGGTGGAGAGGCCCTTGTCGCCGGTGGAGGCAACGGCCTCGACCGTGCCTGAACCGCCCTCGGCAGCTGCCTTCTCAAAGGCAGTGGTGCGGACGGTCAGCACCTTCTTGGCGTCCGACGTCTGCACGGTCGCGATCGCGTTGCCGGCATAGATCGGGCGGGTGAAGGTGTCCTCGCTCTCGACCGAGAGCACTTCGGAGATCTGCATCACATCGAGCAGCGCGGCGACGCGCGGCGCGATGTTCTTCGCCGAGGTGGTAGCCGGCGCGACGAACGCGTCGTGATGGCCCATCAGCTCAACGATCAGCGGCGCCACATTCTCGGCCAGCGCATGCGCGTAAGCATCGTCATCCGCGACATGAACCTTGCCGACACCGGCAATCTTGGCGGCTGCCTGCGCAACGCCATCCACGCCCTTGCCGGCGACCAGCAGGTGAACTTCGCCCAGCTTCGACGCGGCGGTCACCGCGGCAAGCGTGGCATCCTTGACGGTCGATCCGTCATGCTCGACCCAAACCAGAGTCTTCATCTTGAACCTCTTTCCTCTCCCCGTCGGGGCCACTTGTACGCGGCGCCCGGGACGGGATCAGTGACCGGCGGTGCGCTTACTTCGCGACGCCCATCGCCTTGAGCCGCATCACCAGCTCGTCGACATCGGCAACCTTGACGCCGGCCTGGCGCTTGCCGGGCTCGACGACCTTCACGGTCTTGACACGCGGGCTCGTGTCGACGCCGAAATCGGCGGCGGTCTTGGCCGCGAGCGGCTTCGACTTTGCCTTCATGATGTTCGGCAGCGAGGCGTAGCGCGGCTCGTTCAGGCGGAGATCGGTGGTGACGATCGCCGGCAGCTTGAAGTTGTCGGTTTCCAGACCGCCATCGACTTCGCGCGTGACCTTGACGGTCTCGCCCGACACTTCGACCTTGGACGCAAACGTGCCCTGGCCCCAGCCGAGCAGGCCCGCCAGCATCTGGCCCGTCTGGTTGTTGTCGTCGTCGATCGCCTGCTTGCCCAGGATGATCAGCTGCGGCTGTTCCTCGTCGGCGATCGCCTTCAGGATCTTGGCAACGGCCAGCGGCTCGACCTTGTCCTCGGACGTAACGAGGATCGCGCGATCCGCACCCATGGCGAGCGCCGTGCGCAGCGTTTCCTGCGCCTTCTGCTCGCCGATGGAGACCACGACGATTTCAGTCGCCACGCCCTTTTCCTTCAGGCGGATGGCTTCCTCGACCGCGATCTCGTCGAACGGGTTCATGCTCATCTTGACGTTGGCCAGATCGACCCCCGTCCCGTCCGCCTTCACGCGGGGCTTCACATTATAGTCAAGCACGCGCTTGACCGGCACCAGAACCTTCATTCCACTCTCCCAAGCGTCACCCCGGCCAACGCCGAGGTCTCCCGGTTGCGTCGCGCTCCATGTCGGGGAGATGCCGGCAGAAGCCGGCATGACGATGGAGAACGATCAGTCGAAACTTACGCCGCCTTCTTCACCTCGGCGACGATCTTCTGTGCAGCATCGCCCAGGTCGTTCGCAGGAACGATGGCGAGGCCGGAATTCGCGAGAATTTCCTTGCCCTGCTCGACATTGGTACCCTCGAGGCGAACCACAAGCGGCACCGACAGATTAACTTCCTTCGCCGCGGCAACGATGCCCTCGGCGATGATGTCGCACTTCATGATGCCGCCAAAGATGTTGACGAGGATGCCCTTCACGTTCGGATCGGCAAGGATGATCTTGAACGCCGCCGTCACCTTCTCCTTCGAAGCGCCGCCGCCGACGTCGAGGAAGTTGGCCGGGAACATCCCGTTCAGCTTGATGATGTCCATCGTCGCCATGGCAAGGCCGGCGCCGTTCACCATGCAGCCGATGTCACCATCGAGCTTGATGTAGGCGAGGTCGTACTTGGACGCTTCCAGCTCGGCCGGGTCTTCCTCGGTCTCGTCGCGCAGTTCCATCAGGTCCTTGTGGCGGAACATCGCATTGCCGTCGAAGCCGACCTTGGCGTCGAGCACCATCAGCTTGCCGTCCTCAGTAACGGCCAGCGGGTTGATCTCGATCTGCTCGGCATCGGTGCCGAGGAACGCATCATACAGCTTCGCGGCGACATTTGCCGCCTGCTTCGCGAGATCGCCGGTGAGGCCGAGCGCCGCCGCGACAGCGCGGCCGTGGTGCGGCATGAGGCCAGTTGCCGGATCAATGTCGATCGAATGGATCTTCTCGGGCGTGTCATGCGCGACGGTTTCGATGTCCATGCCGCCCTCCGTCGAGACGACCATCGAGATCCGGCTGGTGGCACGGTTGACGAGCAGCGCCAGGTAGAATTCCTTGGCGATGTCGACGCCATCGGTCACGTACAGGCGGTTGACCTGCTTGCCGGCGTCGCCCGTCTGGATCGTCACCAGCGTGTTGCCGAGCATCTCGGTCGCGGCGTGGCGAACCTCGTCCTCGGTCTTGGCGAGGCGAACGCCGCCCTTGGCTTCCGCCGGCAGTTCCTTGAACTTGCCCTTGCCGCGGCCGCCCGCGTGGATCTGCGCCTTCACGACATACAGCGGCCCCGGCAGCTTCTTGGAGGCTTCTACCGCTTCTTCGACGCTCAGCGCCGCAAAGCCCGCGGGAACGGGCACGCCGAACTTCGCCAGCAGTTCCTTGGCCTGATATTCATGAATGTTCATGCCGGAGCTCGCCTTACAAAACCGAAAACAGGAGGCCTTAAGCACAGGGGGCCGGCCGAATCCACCCTTTGCGTGCGCTTTGTCGGCAGTAATCGCTGCCAGACCCGCCGGCGTTCATTGATGATGCGTCGCAAGTACAAGAACCACGGACGGCGGCAACGCACTAGCCCCGGTTGCCGCTTTGTTCTATCACGCCGCCGGTGACTTCGCTCCCCTATCCGGCGCTCCACGCGAGCCACACCGGCATCTGGATCGCGCATGGCGACACGGTGCGTGCCGTGTCGCGCGGGGAAGCGATCCGTACCGCGGCCGACACGCCGATGATCATGATGAACGCGCCGCTGATCGGCCAACGGCTCGGCTATGCCGATCTGTCCGGCCTGGATCTGCTGGAGCTGTTCGCCTTTCTCCGCCCGGCCAGCTTCATGGTGCCGACGCCTAAGGGGCTTGCCGCCGTCACCGGGCTCGACCTGCCGGCTGACGACGGCGCCGTTGCGCCCTTTCTGCTAGCAGCCACCGAGCGGCTGCTAGCGATCCCCGATGGAGAATGGGCGGAGCGCGAGGGCGCCTGGGCGTCCGCACAATTTTTGTTCCGGCTGCGCTGGTCCTGGGCGCCGATGCTGGTCGAGCGTATCCGCAAACCGGCGCGGGACGAGCGCTGGCTGTTTTCCAAGCTGCCCGAATGGGAAGAGGCGACACCGCGCCCGGTACCGCGTGTCGTCACTCTCGACGCAGCAACAACGCAGCGGACCCTCGCCACGCTCGTCGGCCCGGGCGCCGAGACCCGACCGGGGCAGCGCGCCTTCGCGGAAGCAGCCTCGGGCGCGTTCGCCCCTCGCCCCACGCGTGACGCGCCCAATCTGGTGCTGGCGGAGGCCGGCACGGGAATCGGAAAGACGCTTGGCTATCTCGCCCCCGCCAGTCTGTGGTCGAACGCAGCCGGCGGCGCGGTTTGGGTGTCCACCTATACCAAGGCGCTGCAACGCCAGCTCAGCCGTGAAACTCGGCGGATTTATACCGACGACGCCGTTCGCCGCAGCAAGGTCGTGACGCGCAAGGGCCGCGAGAATTACCTTTGTCTCCTGAACCTGGAAGACGCCCTGCAGGGCGGCTTCGCCGGGCGCGCCGCGGTTCTGGCGCAACTGGTCGCCCGCTGGGCCGCCTATACCGCCGATGGCGACATGGTCGGCGGCGACTTGCCGGGCTGGCTCACCACCTTGTTCCGCCGCAACGGCTCCACCGCGCTGACCGATCGCCGCGGCGAGTGCGTCTATGCCGGCTGCCCCCATTATCGAAAGTGCTTCATCGAGCGCGCTGCCCGGGCCTCCGCGGAAGCGGACATCGTCATCGCCAATCATGCCTTGGTGATGGTCAACGCCGCGCGTGGACGTGAGCTGTCGACCCGGCCGACGCGTTACGTCTTCGACGAGGGCCATCACCTGTTCGACGCCGCCGACTCGATGTTTGCGACGGCACTCACCGGACAGGAAACGATCGAGCTACGCCGCTGGATCGTCGGGCCGGAAGGAAACAGCCGCGGCCGGCGCCGTGGCCTCGCCGCTCGGCTATCCGATGTCGCGAGCTATGACGAGGGCGGCGCGCAGGCGATCGCGGACGCGGTGAAGGCAGCGCAGGGCTTGGCCGCAGACGGCTGGCTGCAGCGATTGGCCGAAGGCGCACCGTTCGGACCGATTGAGACGCTGCTCGCCAGCGTACGCGGGCTGACGTACGCGCGCGCCGAGGGAGCGGAAGACGCCGGATACGGCCTGGAAACCGAACTCGCCGAGCCAACGCCGGAGCTGATCGAGGCGGCGGCGCCGGCGGCCGAGGCGTTGGACGCTTTGTACCGCCCGCTCGTAGCGCTGGGCAAGCGGCTGGAGGCCGTGCTTTCTGACGCGCCCGACTGGCTCGATGGCGCCGCCCGCGCGCGCGTCGAAGGGGCGATCGCCTCAATCGGCTGGCGCGCGGAGATCGTCGCGGCATGGCTGTCGCTGATCGCCCGGATCGGCGGCCCGGCGAGCGCGGATTTCGTTGATTGGCTCGCCGTTGACCGCGGCGAGGGGCGCGAATTCGATGTCGGGCTGCACCGTCGCTGGCTCGATCCGACCCGCCCGTTCGCCGAGATCGTCTTGAAGCCCGCGCACGGCGCGCTCGTCACGTCGGCGACGCTCACCGCCGGGGGCAGTTGGGAAACCGCGGAGGCCCGCGTCGGCGCGCCGCACCTTGCCCGCCCGGCGTCGCGATTCGAAGCCGAAAGCCCGTTCGATTATGCCGCCCGTGCCGAGGTGCTGGTGGTGACGGACGTGAAGCGCGGCGACGTGCCAGCACTGGCGGGCGCCTATGCCCGACTGATCGAGGCGGCGGGCGGCGGCACCCTTGGGCTCTTCACCGCCATTCGCCGGCTGCGCGGCGTTCACGCCCGGATCGCCGATCGGCTGGCGCGCGCCGGCCTGCCTTTGTTGGCCCAGCATGTCGATCCGATCGACACCGGCACGTTAGTCGACATCTTTCGCGATGATTCGCACGCCTCGCTGCTGGGCACGGACGCGTTGCGCGACGGGGTGGACGTGCCCGGCCACTCGCTTCGGCTGGTGGTGATGGAGGGCGTGCCCTGGCCCAAGCCAACCGTGCTGCATGCCGCACGCCGGCTGGCGGGCGGCGGCAGCGCCTATGACGATCGCATCGTGCGCGCCCGCATGGCGCAGGCGTTTGGCCGCCTCATCCGATCCGCGGAGGATCGCGGCGTGTTCGTGCTGCTGTCGGCCGCCACCCCGTCACGCCTGCTTGATGCCTTTCCGCCCGGCGTGCCGATCGCGCGCGTTTCGCTGGACGAGGCGATCACCAGGGTATCTTCCCGGCTTTCCTCGCACGCAACCTTCGGGCATGAGGCGGCTCCCGCACCCTGACGGAGAGCAAGCTTGAAGACGTTGACGCTACTGCGCCACGCAAAATCGGGCTGGGACGATACGGTTGCGCGCGATTTCGATCGCCCGCTCAATGCCAAGGGGCGCAAGGCGGCGCAGGTGGTCGGCGCACACCTGCGCGAGCTTGGCCTTTCCTTTGATCATATCGTTGCCTCGCCGGCAGAGCGGGTGGTGCAGACGATCGCGGACGTCGCCGCCGGCTACCGACAGCCGATCGAGCCCGCCTGGGACAAGCGCCTCTATCTCGCCTCCTCCGCGACGCTGCTCGACGTCGCGCGCGAATCGCCTGCCGACGCCGAACGCCTGTTGATGATCGGGCACAATCCGGGGCTGGAGGATTTCGTGCTGCTGCTCATGGGCAGCGGAGACCCGGCCCTGGTGCGCGAGGCAGAGCTGAAATATCCCACCGCTACGCTCGCGGAGCTGACCTTCGACGTGGACGACTGGACGGCGCTTGCCCCCGCGATCGGCACGCTCACCCGCTTCATCCGCCCGCGCGATCTCGATCCGGCGCTCGGCCCCAGCGAAGAATAGTCATGGCGCCAGGGCCGCTCGGGCCCTTGGGCAAGGATCCGGCGTTCAGCGCAGCATGAACGACACGGTGGCGCCGCGCTTTCCCCTGCACCTCCAGATGCTCGCCGGCTTCGTCATAGGGCTGGTGGGCGGCCTCTTGGTGAAGCTCAGCGCCGGCGATGCGAGCTGGGTGCAGGACGTCACCACCTATGTCACTGGCCCGATCGGCCAGATCTTCCTGCGCCTGCTCTTCATGCTGGTCATCCCGCTGCTGTTCGCGGCGCTCGTCACCGGCATTGCCGAGATGGGCGACATCGCCGCGCTCCGCCGCGTCGGCGTGCGCACGTTGATCTTCACGGTGATCCTCTCCGGTCTGTCGGTCGCGATCGGCCTTGCGCTCGTCAACCTACTGCGCCCAGGCGAGGGCGTTGACCCTGCCATGGCGCGCGAGCTGCTGGCGCGCGCCGGCGAAGGTGCCGCATCGATCGTGCAGAAATCGCGCGAGGCACCGGGCGCGCTCGATTCGGTGCTCGGCATCATTCCCGCCAACGTGATCCGCGCCGCCGCCGATGACGACATCCTGGCCGTCATGTTCTTCGCGCTGGCTTTTGGCATCGGCATCGTGCTCGCCGGGCCGGAGAAGACGGCAACGCTGCAAAGCGCGATCGAGGGCCTGCTTGAAGTCACGATGACGCTGATCGGTTATGTTATCCGCTTGGCGCCCATCGCCGTCGCTTGCTTCATGTACAATCTCGCCGCGCTGTTCGGCGTCGACATCCTCATGCGGCTCGGCGCCTATATGGCGACCGTGCTGGGCGCGCTGCTGATCCAGCTGATCATCGTCTATTCGCTCGGCGTCTGGCTCGCCGCCGGCAAGAGCCCGCTCGCCTTCTTCCGCGGCAGCCAGGAGGCGATGGTGATGGCCTTCTCCACCGCCTCTTCAAACGCCACGCTGCCCACCAGCCTTCGCATCGCCGAAAACGAGCTGGCCCTCCCCCGCCGCGTCGCCCGCTTCGTCCTGACGATCGGCGCCACCGCGAACCAGAACGGGACCGCCATCTTCGAGGGCGTCACCGTCATCTTCCTGGCGCAGTTCTTCGGCGTCGAGCTCGGGATCGGGCAGCAGCTCACCGTCATGCTGGTCTGCATTCTGGGCGGCATCGGCACCGCCGGCGTGCCCGCGGGGTCATTGCCGGTGGTCGCGATCATCCTGGGCATGGTGGGCGTGCCGCCGACCGCGATCGGCCTCGTGCTAGGCGTCGATCGCCTGCTCGACATGTGCCGCACCGCGCTCAACGTCACCGGCGATCTCGCCATTGCCACGATGGTCGCAGGCCGCGCGCCCGATCCAGAACCACTGGCCCGCCGCTGACCAGTCGCGCCTAGCAGCCCAGGTGGCGATCCCCGGCTCAGCGCCCCTGCGCGCGCCACTTCTGGATGGTGCGCTGGATGATCTCGTCCTCATACCCAACGTCGCGCCACAATTGCGAGAAGATCGGATCGGCCGATGCCGGGCGCTTCGTCTCTTCCAGCCGGTCGAAAGCGACCCGGATCGGAATCGCCACGCCTTCGCCGCAGATGATGCATTCCTGATTGCGTAGCGCGGGAATCGAATCGAGAAATCCCCGCGCACCCTCCGGCATCGCAGCGCGCACGAACGCCTGGTCGCGATCGTTATTGAGCCGCATGGCGATGATCGTGCCGCATTGCGACAGCACGCCCTCCGCCAGATCGGACGGCCGCTGCGTGATCAGGCCGAGCGAGACGCCATATTTGCGTCCTTCCTTGGCGATCCGGCTCAGGATGCGGCTGACGGATGAGCCATCGTCGGTGCGCGGGATATAGCGATGCGCTTCCTCGCACACGAGCAGGATCGGACGCTGCGGCTCGTTGCGGGACCAGATGGCGAAGTCGAACACCATGCGGCTCAGCACCGCGACGACGACGGACGTGATCTCGTTGGGAACGCCGGAAACGTCGATAATCGAGATCGGCCGCCCGTCTCCCGGCAGGCGGAATACGCGGCGAATGAAGTCGCCCATCGTATCCGCCACCAGCATGCCAGAAAACATGAAGCTGTACCGCGGATCGGCCCGGATCTCCTCGATCTTGGTCTTCAGCCGCAGATAGGGCGCCGTGTTCGACGCCTTGTCCATCTTGCCCATCTCATGCTGGATGAGGGTGGTCAGATCGCTCAGCAGATACGGGACCGGCGCATCAACCGTCAGCTTCGGGATCTCGCTGCCGACGCGGCTCTTGGCGCGCGCGGCCAGCAGGCATTTCGCCAGAATGTCCGCGTCGACCTGCCGCTCGGCGCCCTGCGACGTCAGGAAAACCTCGCAATGCTCCTCGAAGTTCATCAGCCAATACGGCATCTGGAGATTGGAGACGTCGTAGATCGCGCCGTTCGCGCGAAACGCGGCGGCGTACTCGCCGTGCGGATCGATCATCACCACATGGCCCTGCGGCGCTAGTTCGCAGATCCGGTGAAGGATCAGCGCGGCCGATGTGGACTTGCCGGTACCCGTCGAGCCGAGCAGCGCGAAATGCTTGCCCAGCATCGCATCGACATACAGCGCCGCGCGAACGTCGGTGGTGGGATAAACGTTGCCGATCTCCACATGCGCGCGCCCTTCGCCGGCATAAACCTGCCGCAGATCGGCGCTGGAAATCGGATACACCTCGGCGCCGGGCGCCGGATAGCGCGTCACCCCGCGGCGGAACTGGTACAATCGACCCGTCAGCTTTTCTTCGTCACCCTCGCCGAGGAAATCGATCGAGGCGACGATCCGGCCGCTGTTGAAATCCTCCAGCCGCAGTGATCGGATGTTCGCGATCAGCCAGGACGGGCCAACGCGCACCTTGATCTGCCCGCCGACCTGCCCGCCGCCGGCAATCACCGGATCGGGATGGCTGGAAAGCGCGGCCAGCGCGGCCGCGTCGAACACGACCTGGCTGCACGACCCTGCGATCTCGACGACCAGGCCGATCGGCTCCAGATCGGTCGGCAGGCAAGCTTGCGCAGCGGCGATTGCCTGCTCGAACGCCTGTGGCGCCGGCATCTCACTCATCAGGGCTTCTCGCGGCTATTCCCATCCGAACAAGCTTAACGGCGAAGCGTAAACAGAGCGTGACGGCGATTTTACCTGCCGGTCAATCGGTTACACGCGCTGCGCCAGCCGCCCCGCGCCCCACCCGAGCAGCACCGACATGGCAACGGCAACCAGCCCGTATGGCACCGCATTGCGGTCCGCCGCACGCGCGACATAACGCTCAAAACCGGCCTTCTCGACCGTGATCTCGCGCACGGCGGCGGCCAGCACCTTGCCTTCGCGAATCAGGAATGTCTCGGCAGTGAACTGCCCCACCGGCACGCGCGCCGGAATGCTGACGCGGGCACGATACAGCACGTCCTGCGTGATCTCAACGGCGCGCGGCGCCTCGACATACAGGCCGGCGCGGCGCCGCAGGTCCACCAGCCCGCGCGCGAATCGGTCCTGCACCGTCGGCGCCGCCGATGAAGCGGGGGACAGTTGCAAGCTATCGAGCCCCAGTTCGTAAATCGCGCGGGTCCGCTCATCGACGATCCGCTCGATCGGCCGGGACGAGGCGATGGCGTAGAAACTGGGTGCAGACCGGTACCGCAGCGCCTGCGCGTTCACCCAGACGCCCGCCAGCTTCTCCTTTTCGCGCACCGTGATCGACTGGACCGGGCCCTTCACCACCACGACCAGATCGGTCCGATGCTCATCATCGGGCAGTTTTCCGCCGGGATAGAGAATTGCGCCAAACAGCAGCAGTTCGGCACCGGTGAAGCTGTAGGCGATACGGATCTCGCGCTGCGACACGTCGGGCACCAGCACCGGCTTCGCCTGGGCGAGCAGCAGCGGCGCCGCGAGAACCAGCGCGAGCAGCTTCACGACAGCTCGATCGAATAGATTTCGTCCGGCCGCCACCCTAGCCCAAGCGCGATTCGCCCCGCGACCAGCAGCACCATCAGCCCCAATGCGAGCCGCAGATATTCCGGCCGCGCCTTGGCGGCGAACCGCGCGCCGACCTGGGCGCCGATCACCGATCCGATCAGCAGCAGCCCGGCGAGCACGATGTCCACCGCCTTGGTCGTCATCGCATGAACCATGGTGGCGGCGGCGGTGACGAACAGGATCTGGAACAGCGACGTGCCGACCACGACCTGCGTCGCCATGCCGAGCAGGTAGATCATCGCCGGCACCAGCACGAAGCCGCCGCCCACGCCGAGCAGGATCGTGAGAATGCCGGTTCCGAATCCAAGCAACAGCGGGGCGAGCGGCGAGATATACAGGCCCGATCGGTAGAAGCGCATGCGGAAGGGCAAGGACGCGACAAGCGGATGGTGCCGCCGGCGCCGCGGCGGCACGGCCCGCCGCCCGCGCGTGACGGCGATCGCTTCCAGCGATTCCTTCAGCATCAGCGCGCCGATCGAAGAGAGCAGCAGCACATAGGTGATCGCAATCGCGGTATCGATCTGGCCGGATGCCTGAAGCAGGCGAAACAGCCACGCGCCGAACAGCGATCCCATGACGCCGCCGATCACCATCACGCCGCCCATCTTCACGTCCACGCCGCCGCGCCGGAAGTAAGCCGATACGCCCGACACGCTCGCGCCCGTCACCTGACTGGCGGCCGAGGCAGCGGCCACCGTCGGGGGGATGCCATAAACGATGAGCAGCGGCGTCGTGAGAAATCCGCCGCCGACCCCGAACATGCCGGACAGGATCCCCACGCCACCGCCCAGGGCGATGATCACGAGCGCGTTGACCGAGAGGTTCGCGATCGGAAGGTAGAGATCCATCCCCCTCCCGATATGCCGATCGCGCGCGGGGCGGAAGCACTTGCGATCAGAAATCGGTGCCGATCGATACTGCCGGTCCCGACGTTGGCGCTGCCTGGCCGGCCAAACGCTCCCGCCATTCAAGCGACAGGCGCACGTTCGCCCCGGCGATCGGCAGCACCGCGCTGGCACTTGGTCCCGCGTCGAGCCGCGCCGCGCCGCGCTGCGCCCCGCCCCAAGCGCCGAGCCCCAGCTCGAGCCGCGCGGCGCCGATTGTCGCAACGGCGCGGGACAGGCGCACTGCCCCGTCGGCAAAGCCTTCCGCGCCGTCGCGGGCGATCACGCCGGCTTGGCCGTAGCCGTCGAGCATCAACCCACCCGCCACCGCGGTCGGGCCAAAGCCGCCGATCAGCCCCACCGATGGCCCGCCGCGCGCCTGTTCGATGCCGATGCGCTGTTCAACGACAACGTGCACCGGCAAGCGCGTCGGCTGCCAGTCTAGCCCGATCGCGGCTTCCCGCTGCCGCCCGCGCAGCGCAGTGGATATCCGTCCCGCCGCCGACAGCCGCCCCGCGGTGTCGAGCGCATAGGTCAGCCGCACGCCGGCCTGGCTTCCGCCAAGCTGCGGTACGAACGGCGCAGCCTGCCCCCCGCGCACGATAAGCCATCCGCTGCCCCGAAGGCGCGATTCGGCCACCGGGCCGGAGAGCGGCGCGCCGGGCGCCGGAACGGCCGTCTGAAACGCGGGCACGGCACCCGCCGCAGCCTGCGCCAGACCTGGCGCAATAGCGGCAACCGCTATCGGCATGGCCGCAGACATGATCCTATCGGCATGGCCGGCCGGGGCCGCCCGCCGCGATGCGCCGGCACTGTCCCTGAGCTTCACGCTCCGCCAACCCTGGGTCGCGAAACCGCGCGCGGGTTCAGTAACGGCGATCGGTGCCGGAAATGCCTGCTTCCAGAAATGGTCGTCGGCGGTGCCCCCGCTTGGTCCCACCTCCACTGCCGCCGCCGCTGGCGGTGCCAGCGCGTCGGCCACCGAGAGCGTGCCCTCGACCGGCCACAGCTGGAAGATGCGCATCCCCACCCACAGCGCGATCAGGCTCGCCAGAAAACGGAACGGCCGGCCGCTCCCGCTCGCACGCCAAGTCGCACTCACAGCGATGTCGCCTCGCTGGGGAAAACATGGGTCGTCTTGTCCCAGCGCGGCGGGGCCCCGGCCAGCAACCGGGCATATTGGCCGGCCGCGCGGATCGCGGCGAACATCGCGATCAGATTGCCGACAACGGCACGTGGCACGGACCAGAGCGCCTCGCGCCAGCCATAAGCCCGCCCCGTCGACGTTGCCCGCCAGGCCAGCCGCCAGCACAGCAGCGCGGCGTTGATCGACAGGACGATCGAAAGCGCCCGGCCGACGCTCGATCCCTCGATCCCGGTTACAAGATGAAGCACCGCCGACAGGCCCCACCCGACTGCCGCCAGATACGCTGCGGCGAGCACGATCACGGCAAGCGGCGCGCGCCGATCGCGCATCCGCATCCAATGATCCGCCAGGTGCGTCGCGCGCGCCCATCCGATTCGATCCCAGCCGGCCAGCGCGATCCCCGTCATCCACCGCGCCTTCTGCCGGACCGCCGCCATCACGGTGGAGGGAAAAAAGGCGCGAACCGCGACCAGATCGCCGGCCGCGTCCTCGACCCGCGCAAAACAAGCGGAATAGCCGAGCGCCCCAACGCGGAGTCCCAGTTCATAATCCTCCGTCAGGCTCCCCTCGTCGAACGGCGCGCCATAGGTCTTCGCCAGCGCTTCGAGCACCTCGACGGCAATGGCGCACCCTACGCCCGACAGCGGCAGGCCAGCGCCGAGCGCCGCCCGCAGCACCATCTGGCGCCCGTGCGAATCGGCGAACTCATCGGCATAATGGCCCGACACCAGCCGCGCCTCCGAATCGATCAGCGGCAGCACCGGGATCTGCACCAGCGGGTGCCGCTCGATCAGCGCCGCGAACACGCGCAGTTCGGCCGGGTGGACGACATCCTCCGCGTCATGCAGCACCACGCCGCGCGTCCGCTCGCCCGAGGCGGCATCGTCGCGCTGCATGGCGCGCCACATGGCGTTGAGATTGTCGGCCTTGGTGGTCGGGCCCGGATTGCCGCCGATCACCAGGCGGATGCGCGAGTCATGCTCGGCGACGGCCGCCACGGCATCGATTGTGGCCCGGTCGTTCGGGTAGCAGCCGACATAGATGCGGTAATCCGCGTCCGCATATCGCGCGAGCGCCGTTCGCAGCATGGCGCCGATCACCAGCGCTTCGTCCCACGCAGGCACGAACACCGCGAGTCCGCCCGAACGCGCAGGCGCCGGCAAGCTGCTGATCGGCTGCCGGGTGGTGCCGTGCCGCAGCCGATGCCCCAGCCACGCTACGTCAACCAGCAGATCGTCAATCCCGCCGACCAGAAAGCCGACGGCCGCAAACAAGGTGAGCTCGCGCACGATTGCGTCGAGCCCCGCCACAACGAGCGCCCCCATGCCAAACATTCTCCCCCTATTCGGCAGGGAGAACCTTCATCATCAGAAGGCTTTACACAATCTTTTATTAACCATGTCGCACAAGCGAGGCCATTTCGGCTGAACTGGCCGAACCAAATGGAAGCACACGCGTTCCGCCGCTTAGTCCCACCCCCCTTTCGGGACTAGTGCCGGAACCCAAGCCAGGCACCGGCCGCGTCGGACACCCATCCGGCGCGGCCGTTCTGCTTCTGATCTTCCTCGCACGGAATACGGGCCGGGCGATTTGTTCGCCCGGCCCGCTTCCGCGTGCCGTGATTACCAGTAGAAGTTGCGCATCACATCCAGCACGACCCCGCGGCGGTAATCCACCAGGATCACGTCATTGTAATGCCGCACCCAACGGGCGTTCGCACGGGCCGGCGGCAAGCGGTAACGCCACGGATCGTTGATCCAATAGCGCTGGCCGTAGTAGACCGGCGCGATGCGGACGCCCGGCTGCCAATTGTTGTAGCGGAACGGCGCCCGCCAGTTGCCGCGTGAATACAGGGCGCGGTTCTGCGAGCGATACGATTGCCAGTCGTTGCGGCCCCAGCGGCGGTCACGATCGCGCAAGTCGCCGCGGTAATCGCGCCGGTCTTCGCGATACTCGCGCCGCGCATCGCGCAGATCCTGCCGCTCGTCGCGAACATCGCGCCAGTCACCGCGGCGCTGCGCATCACGCAGTTCGCGGCGCTCTTCGCGGATCTCCTGCCGGTCACGGCGCAGCTCGCCATAGGACTGCGCGCTCGCGACCCCGGGGATCACTGTCGCCGCCATCAGCGCGGAAATGATCAACTTACGCATGATCTGTACCTCCATCTTGTAGCGTGACACCGAACCAGGCGCCGCACTGTGATTGGAGATATGCCGCGATTCGCCTGAACCGCCCGGGAATGCATTTGTCAGGTACCAGAAAGGATCGTGACGCGCCCGTCACGTCTCCTCCGGCCTGATCAGCACCTTACGGGCGGGTGCCGCCAGCGCCGCCACCCGGACCGCCGGCTCCTGCCGCGCCCACCGTGCCGATGTTGCCAAACAGATCGGCGAAGAAGCCGCGCTCGCGGCCCAGCGTTGGCGTGGTGCGCCGCGCCGGGCTCACCGATGCCACCTGCTCTGCGCCCCAGCGGCGGATCGCCGCCACGTTGCCGGCCTGGTCGAAGCTGATCTGCACCGTCACCTGCTCGCGCACCTTGGGCGTGTTGAAGGCGTAGTTGCGGCTGTCGCGCGAGACGTAATACCAGTCGCCCTGGTTGAACTGGCTCGCGAAGCTCGGCTGGCCCAGCGTCGCCAGCACGGACTGGCGCGTATCAACCCCGGGCTGCACCGCGTTCAAGAGGTCAGCGTCGACAACATAGCCCTGATGCGAGCGTAGCGGCGCACAGGCCGACGCGGCAACCGCCAGGGCCGCAGCGATCAGGATGGGAAAACGCATGGCTACTCCGCAAAACTAGCGTGGGGCAAAAGGCGTGCGGCATACGGCGCGCCGTTGCGCCGCCGGCCAATCCCCTCAATATGCGGGGCTGACATTCGACACAAGCACGACAGGCAAACACGATCTTGGGACTATTTGAACGATTCCGTCGGCGCGATCGCGAAGCCGCGGCCCCGCTCTATGCCGCGGTTGTCGCAAAGGCGCGCGAGCCGCATTGGTATCTGGCGGGCGCCGTGCCGGACACGCTCGATGGCCGGTTCGACATGGTGGCAGCGGTGCTCGCGATGGTGATGCTGCGGATCGAGGCCGAGCCGGAGGGCGACATGGCCGCCGCCGCGCTGGCGACCGACCTCACCGAGCGGTTCGTCGACGACATGGACGCGCAGGTGCGACAGATCGGCTTCGGCGACATCGTGGTCGGCAAGCATGTCGGGCGCATGATGGGCATGCTCGGCGGGCGGCTCGGCGCTTATCGCACCGCGCTTCCCACGGGAGACCTCAGCGAGCCGCTGATCCGCAACCTGTGGCGCGGTGAGGCGCCGGCGCCCGAGGCGTCCTCCTATGTCAGCACGCAGCTTCAACGGTTCCACGCCGCATTGCGTGACCTGCCCTTGTCGGCATTGCGGGAAGGACGTCTCGCATGAACCCCGAATTCTCCCGTCCCATCCGCGTCGACACCATCGGTGAAGGCGAGCGCAGCGAGACGATCGAAGCCAATCAGACCGAGCGCGCCGCCCTTGCCGAGCGCTTCGGGCTGCTCAGCATCGAGCGGCTGACCGGCAGCTTCGTTCTGCACCGCGAGTCGGCGGGCATTTCCGTCACCGGCCGCGTCACCGCTGCCGCGACCCAGGCCTGCTCGATCTCCGGCGAGCCCCTGCCCGCAACGGTGAACGAGGACGCGCGCCTGCGCTTCGTCGACGATCTCGGCGGCGGCGAGGAGGTCGAGCTCGACGATGCGGATATCGACGTGCTCCCGCTCGAAGGCGCCGCCATCGATCTCGGCGAAGTCGCCGCCGAAACCCTGGTCCTGTCGCTCGATCCTTTCCCGCGCGGCCCCAATGCCGAGGCCACGCTAAAGGAGGCAGGCGTGCTGAGCGAAGGCGAAGCCGGCCCGTTCGGCGCCCTCGCCGGGCTGAAGGAGAAACTGGCAAAGAAGTAGCGCCGCCAGCCACCCGCCGTTCCCCGGAGGCGACCCGCCGCCCCACTCACCACGTCATCCCGGACTTGATCCGGGATCCATGGCTCCGCAAGCGGTGGCGCCTCTCAGGCGAGTGGCAGCGCCCATAGCCGGCCAGAGCCCCATCGCGTCCAACAAGACCGCGCGGCCACCTGCCCCCGGACAACCAACCATGCTGCTGATCGCCCCAGCGTCATATCAGCGGTGAGTCCGGCCCCACCCACGCCGGCATTCCGCCCTCGGTTCAGCATCTCTCGTGATGCAGGAGCTTCCGATTAGCGGCTAAGACGGTTAGCGATCACCACGTAGGATGCTGCAACTACCGCACCGACGGCTGCAAACACGGTGAGCTGGATCGCTGTCGTGCCAAGCATCTGCGGGCTTGCCAAAGGCGCGAGGATCATACCCATGACCGCCCCCGCCAACATGCAGATGCCATTAGCTGCTGCGCTCCCACGGCGGGTGACGGGCCATAAAAGCGATAGAACAAGTCCCGCACTCGGCAGCGCAATCATAAACACGCTCAACCATAACAGCACGGCCATCGTCACCAGCCAGGTGAGCCCAAGGAAGTGACCGCCAGGTGCGGTGCTCAGTGCTATGGTCCAAATCAACGCAAATACTGTTGAGCCAAGCATCGCCGCTCCGAGCACGGCTAAAGCATGATGGCCGAAGCGCCGCGGCTGAACATCCTGGGTCACGCCTGCCAAATAGGCGCCATGAGTTAATGGGCCGTTATCCCAGGTCCAACACCGGACGCTTCGCTGTCTTCCCCGCCATGCCGCAACATGGTGCTTCAAAAGGCAGCAATCAGTCCGCTCGGAAAAGTGGATAGTCCGTCACGATCGGGCTAGGCTGCGGCAAGCCGGACGGTCGAAACATTAGGCTGCGCGATCCACCTACCCCTTCTTTCGAATCGCGCTCAGCGTCGTGCCAGCCGTGATCTGCTCCACGTCGGTCTTCAGGTGGAGCAGGCGAACGCCCTTCTCCCCCGCCGCGCGCGCCAGCGCCGGGGCGAAGTCGTCCGTCCGCTCCACCGTCTCGGACCAGGCACCAAACGCACGGGCGAGCAGCGCAAAATCGGGATTGACCAAGCGGGTCGCCGATTGGCGCTCCGGAAACTCGCGCTCCTGGTGCATGCGGATCGTGCCATACGCCCCGTTATCCACCACGATCACCAGCATGTCGCAGCCGTGCTGGATCGCCGTCGCCAGCTCCTGCCCGTTCATCAGGAAGTCGCCGTCGCCGGCCACCGCGACGACCATCCGCTCCGGCCGGCGAAGCGACGCAGCCACCGCCGCCGGCACGCCATAGCCCATCGCGCCGGCGGTCGGCGCCAGCTGCGTGCCCGGCCCGGCATAGCGCCAATAGCGATGCCACCAGCCGGAAAAATTGCCCGCCCCGTTGCAGATGATCGTATCGCCCGGCAGCGCCGCGCGCATCGCCATCACGCAGGGGCCAAGGTCCAGCGCCACGCCCGGCCGCTCGCTCGGCGTTGCCCACGCGCAATATGCGTCATGCGCCTCCAGATCGTACGATCGGCTCGGCCCGTCGACCAGCGCCAGCGCCTCGCCGAACTCCGCCATGGAGGCACAGATCGCTAGATCGGTGCGATAGGTCATGCCAAGCTCGGCTGGGTCGGGATGAACATGCACCAGCCGCTGCCCGGGATGCTCGGGCGTGATCAGCTTATAGCCGTCTGTCGTCGCCTCACCCAGTCGCGCGCCAAGCACCAGCAGCAGGTCAGCCGCCTTCACCCGCTCCACCAGCGCCGGATTGGGGCCATAGCCAAGGTTGCCGGCATAGGCCGGGCAGTCGTTGGGCACGGCATCCTGCCGCCGGAACGCGGCGACCAGCGGCACGCCCGCGCGGTCGCCCCAGGCGGCGATGTCCTGCCCCGCTGCGGCATCCCAGCCAGCGCCGCCGATGATCGCCACCGGCCGCTCGGCCGTCGCCAGCAGGTCAGCGAGCTGCTCCATCACGTCGGGATCGGGCGCCTGCCCCACCCGCTCCACGCGCGGGCGGTCGATCGCCGCCACCTCGTCGAGCAGCATGTCCTCGGGCAGCGCCAGCACCACCGGCCCCGGCCGCCCGTACATCGCCGTGGCGTAAGCCCGCGCGACATATTCCGGGATACGCCGCGCATCGTCGATCCGCGCCGCCCATTTGGCGATCGGGCCGAACATGGCGGCGAAGTCCACCTCCTGAAACGCCTCGCGGTCACGCGTGCCCCGGTCCACATCGCCGATGAAGAGGATCATCGGCTGCGAATCCTGCCGAGCGACATGGACGCCGATCGCGGCGTTGGTAGCCCCCGGCCCACGCGTGACGAACGCCACGCCCGGCCGATGCGTCAGCGCACCATCGGCGCAGGCCATGAACGCGACGCCGCCTTCCTGCCGGCAGGTGACCACGTCGATCGCGGGCACGTCGACCAGCGCATCGAGCACGGCGAGGAAGCTTTCCCCCGGCACGGTGAAGATACGGTCGCAGCCTTGTGCGACGAGCTGATCGACCAGAATGCGGCCGCCGGTGCGGGTGGGTGTCTCCATGCCGCAATGTGTAGAGCGGCGGAGCGGCAAGGCAAACCACCATCGCTCGGCCCCACTTGCTAAGCCGATCGCCTTAGACGATCCTCCGCCGTAAGAAATCGATGGAGAGGATCATGGCGAACTTTGAGCTGGTCACCGACGGGCTGCGCTTTCCCGAAGGCCCGGTGATGATGCCCGACGGTAGCATCATGCTGGTCGAGATCGAGCCCGGCCGCATCACCCGCGTGACACCCGATGGCCGTAAGGAAACGGTGGCGGAGCCCGGCGGCGGCCCCAACGGCTTGGCGCTCGGCCCCGATGGCATGCTCTATTGCTGCAACAACGGCGGCTTTGACTGGAACGAGAGCAACGGCATGCTCGCCCCCGGCGGTATCGCCAGCAACTATTCGGGCGGCCGCATCGAGCGGATCGATCCCGCCACGGGCAAGGTCGAGGTGCTGTACCGATCGGGCGACCACGGCTGCGTGCTGCGCGGCCCCAACGATCTGGTGTTCGATGCGCATGGCGGCTTCTGGTTCACCGATCACGGCAAGATGGATCATCACAAGCGCGTCCACGACGTGGTCGGCATCTTCTATGCCAAGGCCGACGGAAGCTATCTGGAGGAAGTCGTCTTCCCCTCCAACAATCCCAATGGCTGCGGCCTCTCGCCCGACGGCAAATGGCTGTACGCCGCCGAAACCTACACCTGCCGGCTGATGAAGTTCGCCGTCACCGCCCCGGGCAAGGTGGATGCGACAGCCGGCGTCGGCGGCCCCGGCATCCCGGTCTATCGCCCCGCCGGCTGGAAGTTCTTCGATTCGCTGGCCGTCGAGGCGTCGGGCAACGTCTGCGTCGCCACCATCGGCGAACCCGGCATCAGCGTGATCTCGCCCGATGGCGAGCTGGTCGAATTCGTCGCCACCGACGATATCTTCACCACCAACATCTGCTTCGGCGGCGATGACATGCAGGACGCCTATCTCACCCTCTCGGGCACCGGCCGTCTGGTAAAGACCCGCTGGAACCGGCCCGGTTTGAAGCTCGAATACTGAGCCTTTCACACGTGTCAGGCCGGCTTCGTGCCGGCAACCGCCACGCTGCATCTCCGGGGATCGTCGCGATCGCGGCGCGGCTGGTGTCGGCCCGCCCAGCATGACGCAGCCGGCAACCACGTTTGCCTTACAAGCGATCCCCGTTAAGGACGCCTAATGCGCGATACCGTTATTTTCGACTTTGGTGGCGTGGTCACCTCCTCCCCCTTCGAAGCTTTCAACCGGATGGAGCGCGAGCGCGGGCTGCCGCACGATCTGGTGCGCCAGATCAACGCGACCGATCCGGACAGCAACGCCTGGGCGCTCTTCGAACGGGCCGAGATCGACGCCGCCGGCTTTGACAGCAAGTTCGCGGAGGAAGCACGCGCGCTCGGCCATGAGCTGCGCGGCGAGGATGTCCTGGCGCTCCTGTCGGGCGACATCCGCCCGCGCATGGTCCACGCGCTCGATTGGCTGAAGACCAACGGCTACCGCCTCGGCTGCATCACCAACAACGTGCCCGCGGGCGAAGGCGCCGGCATGTCGCGCAGCGCCGAAAAGGCCGCCAAGGTCGCCGAGGTGATGGCGCGCTTCGACCATGTGATCGAATCAAGCAAGATCGGCATCCGCAAGCCCGATCCGCGCATCTACGAGCTGATGCTCACCACGCTGGGCAAGCAGCCGGCGCAGTGCGTGTATCTCGATGACCTCGGCATCAACTGCAAGCCCGCCGCCGCACTCGGCATGCACGCGATCAAGGTGACGGGCGAGGCGCAGGCGCTTTATGCGCTGGCCGATGCGCTCGGCGTAGAGCGCGGCACCTTCTGATCCCTTGCCGCGCATCCGATCGGCTGGGGCGCACGCGTCCGGCTGATCGGTTGCCCCCATCGCGCGTCCTCGCTACCTCGTATCGTTCGATACGACAGAAGGCGCACGCATGAACAAGCTTTATCCGGACGCCGCAGGGGCGCTCGATGGCCTGCTGCACGATGGCATGATGATCTGCGCCGGCGGCTTCGGCCTGTGCGGCATTCCGGAGCGGTTGATCGACGCAATCCAGGCCGCCGGCGTCAAGGACCTGACGATCGCCAGCAACAACGCCGGCGTCGATGGCGAGGGGCTCGGCAAGCTGCTGCGCACCCGCCAGGTGAAGAAGATGATCTCCTCCTACGTGGGCGAGAACAAGGAATTCGAGCGCCAGTATCTCGCCGGCGAGCTGGAGGTGGAGTTCTGTCCGCAAGGCACGCTCGCGGAGCGCTGCCGCGCGGGCGGCGCCGGCATCCCGGGCTTTTACACCAAGACGGGCGTCGGCACTTTGGTGGCCGAGGGCAAGGAAGTGAAGGTGTTCGACGGCGAGGAATATATCCTCGAACGCGGCATCCGCGCCGACCTCAGCATCATCAAGGGTTGGAAGGCGGACGAGAGCGGCAACCTCATCTTCCGCAAGACCGCGCGCAACTTCAACCAGCCAATGGCGACCGCCGGCAGGATCTGCGTGGCGGAGGTCGAGGAAGTCGTCCCCGTCGGCAGCCTCGATCCCGATGCGATCCACCTGCCCGGCATCTACGTGAAGCGCCTGATCGTCGGCGCGCCGTACAACAAGAAGATCGAATTCCGCACCACGCGTGCGCGGGAGAACGCGTGATGACTGAGCAGACCAAGGGCTGGGACCGTAACCAGATGGCCGCCCGCGCCGCCAAGGAGCTGCGCGACGGGTATTACGTGAACCTCGGCATCGGCATCCCGACGCTGGTGGCGAACAACATCCCCGCGGGCATGACCGTCACGCTGCAAAGCGAGAACGGCATGCTCGGCATCGGCCCGTTCCCGTATGAGGGCGAGGAAGATCCCGACCTCATCAACGCCGGCAAGCAGACGATCAGCGAGCTGCCCAGCAGCGCCTACTTCGGCTCTGACCAAAGCTTCGCCATGATCCGCGGCGGCCACATCGACTTGACCGTGCTTGGCGCCATGGAAGTCGCCGAAAACGGCGACATCGCCAATTGGATGATCCCGGGCAAGATGATCAAGGGCATGGGCGGCGCGATGGACCTCGTCGCCGGCGTGAAGAAGATCATCGTCGTCATGGAGCATGTGGCCAAGGACGGCAGCCCCAAGTTCATCCCCGCCTGCACGCTCCCGCTGACCGGCAAGAACGTCGTCGACATGATCGTCACCGACTTGGCCGTCTTCCAGCGCCCCGATCACCAAAGCGCCTTCCGCCTGGTAGAACTGGCGCCCGGCGTGACCGTGGAAGAGATCGCCGCCAAGACCACCGCGTCCTACGAGGTCGCCCTCTAACAACCCCGCACCGCACGCCGCTCAAACGAGCGGTGCGGCACCCTCGCCCTCCCGTCATGCCGGCCCTGTGCCGGCATCCAGCCCTCCGCCAGTCCAACCAGCGTCGAGTGCGCGGACAGCTGGATGCCAGGACCAGCCCGGCGTGACGAACAAAGCGCAGCCCAATGCGTCACCCCACCCGAACGTCTGCGCCCAAGCTCCGCAAAACTGACGAACAGCCGTATAGCCCCTCACCCGTCACCCCGGCCCCGCGCCGGGGTTTCAACGTCCGACACACGCTAACGGGTGGGCGACACGGCACGTTCTCCCCGCTCGTCATGCCGGCCCTGTGCCGGCATCCAGCCCTCCGCCAGTCCAACCACCTTAGAGTGCGCGGACAGCTGGATGCCAGGACCAGCCCGGCATGACGACAAAAGTGTGGCTCTCGCCCCGTCATCCCGGCCCTGCGCCGGGATCCAACCAGCCGCGCACACTGACCCTCAAGAAGTCCTCCCCTCTCCACACCCGTCATGCCGGCCCTGTGCCGGCATCCAGCCCTTCCCGACTCCTACCGACGTAGGACGCACAAACCGCGTCTCCACCCAACAAGCCGACACCACACGGGATCGAACCGCCCCTCGCCCGCGCAATCTTTGTGCCGCCAACCAGCTTCTACTCTTCCATTTATTGCGCCACCTCGTCTAAGGCGCCGCACATCATGGCCAGTCGTCCGCTTACCCTCTACGAAAAGGTCTGGGCCGCCCACGTCGTCGAACGTCGCGACGATGGCACCTGCCTGATCTATATCGATCGCCACCTCGTGCATGAGGTCACCAGCCCGCAGGCGTTCGAGGGGCTTCGCGCCGCCGGTCGCCGCGTGCGCCGGCCGGACCTGACGCTTGCCGTCCCCGATCACAACCTGCCGACCACCCCGCGCGTCGATGCGGACGGTCGCGAGCTGCCGATCGCCGACAAGGAAAGCGCAACGCAGTTGTCGGCGCTGCGCCAGAATGTCGCGGAATTCGGCGTGCCCTATATCGATGCGCTCGCCGCCGAGCAGGGCATCGTCCATGTCGTCGGACCCGAACAGGGCTTCACCCTGCCCGGCACCACGGTGGTCTGCGGCGACAGCCACACCTCGGCCCATGGCGCGCTCGGCGCATTGGCCTTCGGCATCGGCACCAGCGAGGTCGAGCATGTGCTCGCCACGCAGACGTTGCTGCTCAGCCCGTCCAAGACGATGGAAGTGCGCGTCGAGGGCAATCTTGGCTTCGGCGTCACGCCCAAGGACGTGATCCTCGCCATCATCGGCCGCATCGGCGCGGCCGGCGGCACCGGCTATGTCATCGAATATACCGGCAACGTCATCCGCGAGATGTCGATCGAGGGTCGGCTGACCGTCGCCAACATGTCGATCGAGGCGGGCGCGCGCGCCGGCATGATCGCACCGGACGACACGACGTTCGCCTACATCAAGGATCGCCCGATGGCGCCCAAGGGCGCGGATTGGGACAAGGCCGTCGCCTGGTGGCGCACGCTCGCCACCGATCCCGGCGCCGCTTATGACCGCACGGTCGTGATCGACGCCGCCGAAATCTCCCCGGCGCTCACCTGGGGCACCAGTCCCGAGGACGTGGTGTCGATCACTGGCACCGTGCCCGAGCCGGACAGCTTCTCCGACGCCTCCAAGCGCGAAGCGGCAAAGAAGTCGCTCGAATATATGGGACTGACGCCGGGCACCCGGCTGCAGGACGTGCCGGTGCAGCATGTCTTCATCGGTTCGTGCACCAACAGCCGGATCGAGGATCTGCGCGCCGCTGCCGCCGTGGCAGAGGGGCGCCGCGTCGCTGACGGCGTGCGTGCGATGGTCGTCCCCGGATCGGGCCTCGTGAAGCGGCAGGCAGAGGCGGAGGGGCTCGACCGCATCTTCACCACGGCCGGCTTCGAATGGCGCGAGCCCGGCTGCTCGATGTGCCTTGCCATGAACCCGGACAAGGTGCCGCCGGGCGAGCGCTGCGCCTCCACCTCGAACCGCAATTTCGTCGGTCGGCAGGGCCCCGGCGCCCGCACGCACCTCCTATCTCCCGCGATGGCAGCAGCGGCGGCGGTGACCGGGCACCTGGCGGATGTTCGTGAGTTGATGCGCTAGGCGACCCACGCTCTTTTCTTCCCGGAAATGAGCCGCAATCGTGTTGGACGAAGACATTGCTTTCGGGCGCCGTTACAGGGGCCTACCGCTAAGCCCCGGCACGCGCCGGGGAAGACGCTAGAACGAAGAGCGTAAAGGGACCCACCATGAAGAAGGTTTTCGTGCTGCTGATCGCAGGCTCCCTGCTGAGCGGCGTCGCCGCCTATGCCGCGACCGAGCCGGCAGCATCTGCGGCTGTGGCGATGACGGTGGGGCAGCGCTGATGCAGCCAGTGCGCGCGGTATCGGGCAAGGCCTATCCCTGGGGTGCGAAGAACGTCGACACCGACGTCATCATCCCGGCGCATTGGCTGAAGACGATCACGCGCGCCAGCCTTGGCCGCGGGGCATTCCAGACGGTGCGCGCGCAGCCCGGCAATATCTTTGACGATCCCGCTTATGCCGGCAGCCCGATCCTCATCGCTGGCGACAATTTCGGCTGCGGCTCCAGCCGCGAACATGCCGCCTGGGCGCTGGGCGACATGGGCATCAAGGCGGTGATCGCGCCCAGCTTCTCCGACATCTTTTCGGGTAACGCGTTCAAGAACGGGATCGTACCCGTTGTTCTGCCGCAAGAGGCCGTGGACCGGCTGATCGAGGTTGCCCAAGGCTCCAACGGCTCGGACGAGATCACCATCGATCTCGAGACGATGACCGTCACCACGCCCTTCCAGGATCGCTTCACCTTCACGCTGGACGCATTCCGCCGACAATGCCTGATGGAGGGGCTGGACGAGGTCGGCCTGACGCTGGCAAGGGATACCGCGATTTCGAATTACGAGGCGATGCTGGATCAGCATCGCCCGTGGATCGCGGGAGAGAGCAATGCGAGGACTGTTGTCGAGGGCGCCGGGCGGACCTGAAACGCTGGAGATCGGGGAGCTTCCCGATCCCGTGGCCAAGCCGGGTGAAGTGGTCGTCGCGGTGAAGGCCTGCGCGATCAACTATCCCGACGTGCTGATCATCCAGGACAAATATCAGTTCAAGCCGTCGCGCCCCTTCGCGCCGGGCGGCGAAGTGTCGGGCGTGGTCGAGAGCGTCGGCGAAGGCGTAACGGCGTGGAAGCCGGGCGACCGCGTGATGGGCAATACCGGCAATGGCGGCCTCGTCGAAAAGATCGCCATGAAGGCGGACAACATCTACGCAATCCCGGACGAACGCTCGTTCGAGGAAGGCGCCGCGATGCTGCTGACCTACGGCACCACGATCCACGCGCTGGTCGACCGCGGCAATATCAAGGCCGGCGAAACCCTGCTGGTGCTCGGTGCGGCCGGTGGCGTGGGCCTCGCCGCCGTGGAACTGGGCAAGGCATTCGGTGCGCGCGTCGTCGGCGCGGTGTCGAGCGAGGAAAAAGCGCAGGCGGTGCGCGATGCCGGCGCCGATGATGTCATCATCTACGGCCGCGCGCCTTTCTCGAAGGACGAGAGCAAGGCGCTGGCCGATACCTTCAAGGAGAAGGCCGGGAAGAACGGCTTCGACCTCGTCTATGATGCGGTTGGCGGTGATTATGCCGAGCCCGCGCTTCGCTCGATCGCCTGGGAGGGCCGCTATCTCGTGATCGGCTTCCCCGCCGGCATCCCCAAGATCGCGCTGAACCTGACGCTGCTGAAAAGCTGCGACATCCGCGGCGTCTTCTGGGGCGCCCATGCCGCGCGCGAACCGGAGAAGAACCGCGCCAGTATCCGGCAGCTGTTCGATCTGTGGCGCCAGGGCAAGATCGCGCCCAAGGTGACCGAGGTGTTCCCGTTCGATCGCGGCGGCGATGCCATCGCCAAGATGGAAGGCCGCGCGGCGATCGGCAAATTGGTGGTCCGCGTCGCGGATTGACGACGGGGTGCCGGGCTCGTCCCGGCACCTCGTTTGGCTTGCTGGCCAGCCACGTCCCGGACGAGGCCGATCTTCGCCCCAGACAGGCCGATCTTCGCCGACAAGAGGCCACCTAGCTATCGCGGACGGCCATCGAACCGGTGGCGAAAACAGCCCCTCCCGATCAGGAGGGGCTGTTTTGTATCACCGCCCCAGCAGCATCCGCGCCTGGTTCGCCACCTGCGCCAGCATCGCCGCCGACGGGCTGGTCGCCTGCCGCGCACGGCTGATTACCGCGGCAAACCGCGCCACGGGCGCCTCGTTCTCGGCCAGCCAGGCGTCAATCGCGGCCGTGGAGTCGCGCGGCTCCTCGCGGGCCAGGAAGTCGAGCCGCATCTGCTCGAAATCACGCACCAGCCCCGCCACCAGCAGCCGCTCCCACGGGTCGGATGGCTCCAGCCGCGCCGCTGCGGCTTGCGCCCAATCTAGCCCCAGCGCCTCACCGAGCCGCGTATAAGCACGCGTCAGTTCGGTCTCATCGGTGCGTGACTTGGCGCTAAGGTCAACAAGGCCGATCGCGCCGTCCATCTCGTGCAACCGCACCACTCGCGCCGCCAGCGATTCAGGCGCTCCCGCCAGCGCCAACGACTGAGCCATGCGCGCGCTTTCCGCCCGCGCCTCCTGCAACAGCAGGTCGCTCGCCTGCCCTTGCAGCTTGGCTACCCCGGTGCCGATCCGCTCCAGCACGTCGCCCGGCATCGTGCCCGGCGCCACGACGCGAAGAAGATCGGCGACTTGCGAGCGGACCGCACGCGCCACGCCGTCGAACAGGGCGATACGCCCGTCTTCGGACATGTTTCCCGTCTCGATGTCACGCCACAAAGTGCCCAGATCGAACAGCCGTTCGACCACCACGAACATCGCCGCAACGTCGCCCAGCGCAGCGCCCTCTTCCTCGGCCAGCTCGAACGGATTGAGGATCCCGATGCGGTTGACGATTCGGTTCGCGAGCTTGGTGGCGACGATCTCGCCCCGCAGCTGGTGATGATCGATCGCCTCGCCGAACCGTGCCTGCATTTCCGCTGGGAAAGCAGCACGCAAATCAGGCTGCAACAGCGGGTCCGCCCCTAGGCCCGCCGCTTCGATCGCGTCTTGCAGCGCGAGCTTCGCGGTGGACAGCAGGACCGCCAGTTCGGGTCGTGTGAGCCCACTACCCTCAGCGACGCGGCGCAGCAAATCCTCATTGCCCGCCAGACCTTCGACGCGGCGATCAAGGCGGCCTGCGGCCTCGAAGATCTCGATCGCTCGCACGAAGCTCGGAACCGCGCGTACGCCGCCGCGCTCGGCGATCGACAATGCCAATGTCTGGAGGCGGTTATCCTCCAGCACCAGATGCGCGACATCGTCGGTCATCGCGCCCAGCAGGACATTGCGGTCGTCGAACGAGAGCCGCCCTTCCGCCATTTCCCGGTTCAGCGCGATCTTGATGTTCACTTCATTGTCGGAGCAATCGACGCCGGCCGAATTGTCGATAAAATCAGTGTTGATCCGGCCACCTTTGGCCGCAAACGCGATGCGTGCGGCCTGGGTGACGCCCAAATTGGCCCCCTCCCCGATCGCGGTCGCGCGCATGTCCTCCGCATCGATGCGCAGCCGGTCGTTGGCAGGATCACCAACTGCGGCATTGTTCTCCGACGCAGCCTTCACGTACGTGCCGATGCCACCGAACCACACGAGGTCCACCGGCGCCTTCAGGATCGCGGAGATCAGGGCACCGGGCTCCATCTCGTCGGCGATGATCCCGAGCGCCGCTTTCACCTGAGGCGTCAGCCGGATCGTCTTTGCGCTGCGCGGGAAGACGCCGCCGCCGGCCGAGATGAGGCCCTTGTCATAATCTTCCCAGCTCGACCGCGGCAGGGCGAACAGCCGCGCACGTTCCGCCCAGCTCTTTGACGGATCGGGATTGGGATCGAGGAAGATGTGCCGGTGATCAAAGGCCGCGACGATCTTCAGCGTCTGCGACAGCAGCATGCCGTTTCCGAACACGTCGCCCGACATGTCGCCACAGCCGACAACGCGGATCACGTCCTTCTGCACGTCCACGCCGCGCTCGGCGAAATGGCGCTGCACGGAGACCCAGGCGCCCTTGGCGGTGATGCCCATCGCCTTGTGGTCATAACCCTGCGAGCCGCCACTGGCGAAAGCATCGCCCAGCCAGAAGCCACGTTCCAGCGCAATGGCGTTGGCAACATCGCTGAAGGTCGCGGTGCCCTTGTCGGCGGCGACGACGAAATAGGGGTCCTCGCCATCGTGGACGCGTACGCCCTGCGGATGCACGACCTTGCCGCCGGCGATGTTGTCCGTGATCGACAGCAACGTGCGGATGAAGATGCGGTAGCTCTCCGTTCCCTCGGCAAGCCAAGCATCGCGATCGGTGGCGGGGTTGGGCAATTGTTTGGGGTAAAAGCCGCCCTTCGCACCTGTCGGCACGATCACCGCATTCTTGACGCGCTGCGCCTTCATGAGCCCGAGGATCTCGGTACGGAAGTCGTCGCGCCGGTCCGACCAGCGCAGGCCGCCACGCGCCACCGGGCCCGCCCGCAAGTGAATGCCCTCGACCCGCGGGGAATAGACCCACACTTCGCGCCACGGCAGCGGCGCCGGCAGGCCGGGAATGCGGCTGCTATCGAGCTTGAACGCGAGCGCTTCCGCGGCAGATGGCGCGAAAGCGTTGGTGCGCAGCGTTGCGGCAATCACGGCCTTGAACGCGCGCAGGATGCGATCATCGTCGATCGCCGTCACGGCATCGAGCCCGGCGGCGATTTCCGCGTCGATCGCGACCACGTCGCCCGTGGCGCTGGGATCGTGCGCCAAGGTAAAGCGCTCGATCAACGCCTTGGCCAGCACCGGTGCACGGCCAAGCGCCTCGGCAACGGTGCCCAGCCCATAGGTCAGCCCCGCCTGGCGCAGGTAGCGGAACCAGGCACGGTACAGCAGGACTGCAGCAGGCGTCAGGCCTGCCACCAGCATCAAACGGTTGAAGGGGTCGTTCTCGGCGGAGCCCTTGAGCACCGCTGCGATGGCGTCTTCCAGCACCTCCCGATCGATGTTCGCCACATCGCCCTGCGGCTGCACGATGAAATCGTGAACAAAGCTGTCGCTATCTTCGCGCAGGCGGGTGGGAAGTTCGCCAATTACGCGATAGCCAAAGTTCTCCAGCACGGGCACGGCTTCGGACAGCGCGAGCGCGCCGTGCGACTTGTAGATTTTCAGCCGGTGGTCGGCACCCGGCGCTGGCGGATAGATGTGCACGGCACGGTCGCCCGCGTCGGCCAGTTCCGACACCCGCAGCACGTCCTCCGCCGCTTCTTCCGCGGTGGATACATTGCGATAATTCGGCGGGAATGCACCGGCCCAGCGGATCGCCAACCGTGCCGCGCGCGCCGGTGCGATACGATCTGCCAGGGCGGCTTCGACGTCCCGCTCCCAACCGCGCACCATCTTTTCCAGCCGCGCGTCCAGCGGTCCGACCTCGGGCAACACCCCGGATTGACGCAGATCGATGGTGTAGCGGATCAACGCGACCCGGCCGTCTTCCAGCGCGATCGACCAGTTCAGGATGCTGCCGTTCGCCGCTTCGGCCAGCATGTCGCCGATCGCGACGCGCCGCGTTGTCGACACGTCATCGCGCGGCAGCCAAACGAATGCGAACAGGTGCCGCGCCAGCGCCGAGCGGACAAGCACCAGCTTGGGCCTGGGGCGATCGGCAAGACTCATCGCGGTCAGCGCCAGATCCTCGACCGCCTCCGCAGAGACGGCGGTGACCAGATCATGCGGCAGCGTCCCCATCGCATGGGTGAGCGCCTTGCCGGTATGGCCGGCCGGATCGAAGCTCAGCTTGGCCTCGAGATCCGCGAGGCGCTGGCGCAACACCGGCACGCTGCGCGGCGGCGCCTTGAGCGCGGCGGACGTCCACAGGCCGGCATGGATCGACAATCCCGCAACCAAGGCGCCGCGGCGGATCGGCACCACTACCAGGTCCAGCGGCACACGGCGGTGCACCGGCGAAATCAGGCTCGACTTGAGCAGCAACGGCCCCGGCTTGCCGCTGCCGAAATACTCCAGCGCCAGCCGGCGGGAGCGCTCGGCCAGCAGCGGCGGCTCCTGCGCATTGCGGCCAATGCCAAGCGGCTCGCCATCAATGGTGCCGTCAGCCATCCAGCGCTCGTGGCCGAGCAGCGTGAAGTGGCGATCAAGGAACCAACGCATCAGCGCGGCGCCTTCATGATCGCCGCCGGTATCTTCAATGCTGCCGGCATCGGCCGCGAGCGTGGCCTGCATCCGCCGCCAATCGGCGACTGCCGCGCGCACATTGGCGAGATCGCTGATCAACGCGTCGATGAGCTCTCGCCGGTCGCGCGCATCTGCACGCTCCGTTTCGATATAGATCATCGATTCGGGGGAGCCGCCTTCCCCTACCCCTTCGAGGACACCGTCGGCATCACGCCGCACCGGCACCACCGGATGGATGATCCGATCGATCGCAATGTCATGATCGCCGATGGCACCTGCGATCGAATCCACCAGAAAGGGCATGTCGTCGTTGACGATCGCCAGCCGCATGCGCCGCTGCGGCCCTTCCCCCGGTAGCGTCTCCAGGGCGATCGCCACTGTTCCGGGAGCCCGGACCTGCGCCGTGGTCGCGAGGAAAGCGGCGGCCTCGACCTGCTCCTCCGCCCCGAAACCGTGCAATTCACCCGGCAGAGCACCTTGAGTCAGCCGGTCAGCGAGCGCTTGTGTCAGCGCCTTCATCGAAGTTTTCGACATGGCGGAGCCTATGCGCCGGTGCGGCGCGAGGCTCAACCCTTGTTTCCGATGCAACTATCTCAGGAAAGCGCCGCTGCGGCGCGGGCGGCCATCTCGTGCTCGTCCGGGAGCGCGCCGATAATATCGAACATGCCGTCGCCGCGCCCCTCGGCGAGAAGGACCACGCGTTGCCCGGCGCTGGCTGGCACATCAAGCGCCAGCGTGGCAATCGGCGCGCGGCGAGCAATTCCCGCCCCACCGTCATCGTCACGTGACGCGCTCGGGCCGTCCGCCCAGACGGAGGGCGCAGCCTCCACCCGGGGCTGGCTGCGCACTGCGGCGGCGAGTTCGGCGTCCAGCTGAGCTTGTTCGGCCGGGCCGACGATCTCCTTCCAGTTGATCACGCCATAAACGTGATCGATGACGTCGCCGTTGGACGAAAAAGGCATCAATATGCCGCGGTAAAGCGTGTTGTGCCCCCGCGTACCGACGAACTCGGCCTCGAAGCCGATCGGCGCCCGATTCGCGATGATCTGAAGATATTGGTCCGTCAGGCGCGACAGCAAGGATCGCGCGGGCACCTGAGAGATACGGGAGATCTGCTGATCCACCCCGCATTCTTCGCACAGCGCCTCGCCAATCGCGCTGATCGCCGGATCGTCCATGCCGCCAGTGAAATCCAGCAGCACGCCATGTGCCTGAAAGTCGGTCGGAGCCGCCGATTTCAGATCCTCGATCGCCGGGTAAGAGCGGCCCCTCAGCAGAGACACCCAGTGATTATACGCGCGAACGTGCATGCGCCGCTCGTCACTGCCGATCACCTTTGTTGCCTCGCCGATGCCTCCCTCAGTCGGGTCGCTCCCCCGGTCGGCGCGTGCTCCATCGAAGCCGCGAGTATCCATGATGTTCGTCCTTTGGAGCTCATGCCCGGATCGGCTCTTGCCACCGGCGTGGTAAAGAGGGGGTAAACTTGAGAACTGCTTGCGCCGCGCAAAAACGCCTGCTAGGCGCCCCGCTCCAGCGCGCTCACCAGAGCGCCGTGCCGCTTTAGCTCAGCTGGTAGAGCATCGCATTCGTAATGCGGGGGTCACAGGTTCGAGTCCTGTAAGCGGCACCACCCTTCCCTAACGACCTCAGTTCTCACGAGAACGGCAGTTTTCTGTCCTTTTCGCGTCCTGGAGGTACGTGGAGGAGGTACAAGAAATCTGCTATGGCGATGCTCGTGAAGCACATCCTACGCCACCCCTCGGGCCGTGTCAGTTTTCGCCGTCAGTATCCGCCCGAGCTTCGGCAGTTTATCGCGGGTCCGGGAGCGAGTGGGCCTACCGTTCTCAAGGTGTCGCTAGGCAAGGAAGGCTCTCCTGGCTTCCTGAGCCGCTATGAGGCCGCCCAGAACCGGTGGGAAGCCACGGTTTCCCTTGCTCGACGGCAAGCGCTCGGGGACTACGATGCGATTGACGCGCCGTTGATAGCCGAGGTCGTCGAGACTTACCGGGCGGCGGAGCTTAACGCCGACAGCATGCGCCGGTGGGATCGCGAGGCTAAGGACCGAGCTCTTCAGGTAGGCGAAGCAATGGAAAGGGCCGGCATCGCCCTCCCCCCGACCACGACCGACCGCGCGGGCCACTGGACGCGCAGTGTTAGAGTAGCGGCGAGCGTTGTTGCGGAGGCGGGGCGGGCACTTCGCGCGAACGGAGACCTTGAGGGCATTGTCGAAGTTTGGCGCACTACCGCAATCGCCACGGCAGAGAAGCGAGGACGCCTCATCGACACCCGAGCCCCCGCATTCGAGCGGCTGTGCGTCGCTCTTAATGACGCAGCCGTTTCCGTCCACGAGGATATGCTGCGCCGCTTGGATGGGGAGTTCGTCCCCACACCATCAGAACCATCGCCAAGGCCCGCAGGTAGCCCCCCCGACCGCCTGAGGGCCCCAGGGTCCCGTGTGCCGCTCCTCTCGCTGTATGACGCCTATGCAGCCGCTAACGAGGGGATGACGGCCGGCGTTCGCGATGAGTGGCGGAAGTATATCGAGCGGTTGATTGACTTCCTTGGCCACGATGACGCTGCCAGGCTGACGGCCGACAATCTCCGGGCTTGGCGAGACAAGCTCCTTGCGGAGCCGACTAGGCAAGGCAAGCAGCGGAGCCCCGTGACAGTCCGGGACAAGTACATCACGGCCGTCCGGGCAGCGCTTGGATACGCCGTGGACGAGGGACTACTAAACGAGAACGTCGCGTCAGCTGTGAAGGTGAAGCAGCCGAAGCGTGTCAAACTGCGCGAGCGCTCCTTCACGCCCGTTGAGGCCCAGGCGATCCTTACCGCTGCATTGGCGCCCCCGCCTGCCCGGATGTCCACCGAACACGCAAGGGCTCGCCGCTGGGTCCCGTGGTTGTGTGCTTACACGGGAGCTAGAGTGGGTGAGATAGCCCAGCTACGCGGAGAGGACGTCCAGGAGCTGGAGGGCGTGTGGTGCCTCCGGATCACCCCTGAGGCGGGAAGAGTGAAGACGAAAGAGGCGCGGATTGTCCCAGTACATTCGCACCTGATCGCCCAAGGCTTCCTCGACATCGTTCGGGCGAACGGAGCGGGACCTTTGTTCTATGACCCTTCTCGACAACGCGTCGCGAGCGAGAGCAACCGCCATGTTAAGAAGGTAGGCGAACGGCTGGCCGAATGGGTCAGGGTCGACGTCGGCATCACCGATCTTGGGCTCCAGCCGAACCACGGATGGCGCCATCTCTTCAAATCCACATCCTACGCGGTGGGGATGGAGGAGCGCATGGCGGACGCCATCCAGGGCCATTCGGCAGGGACGACAGGTCGCAAGTATGGCGCCCCTCCGATTGGCGCGAAGGCCGATGCTATCGCCTTACTCCCACGCTTTCAGGTCCCCGGCGTCTGAGACCGGGAGAACATCCAAGTCAGCTCTGGCTTTCGCGTCGGAGGACGTGCTGAGGCTCCCAGAACTTGAACCCGTGCAAGCCCGCACGGCGGAGTGTGGTCGCCCAAACCCATTGCAGTCGGTCCACCGGCATGACGAATATACGATAGCCTCGGCGGGGCACCGTACGGAGCGCGTCGGCCGCTATGGGACTGAGGGGTAGGCTTTGGACGACGGGACCATCAGCTCGTTGCCTGATGTGAAGCACGGATTGCTCCAGGTCGACGTCACGCCACTGTAATGCAGAGACTGCCCCGCGCCGCAAGCCGGTTTCGACCGCCACGATGACCAAGGCACGTAGCATTGGCCGTCCCTCCAGAGCCGCGTACAGCCTTGTTGCCTCGTCATCGGTCAATCTACGGGAGGGATCGTTCAAGTTTATTCCTACGGCAGGATTATCCTTCAGCTTCACTCCAAGTTCGCAACGGGCCAGCTCGATCGAAAGCCGGATCAAACGAAGGTCGTTTTGAACTGTCGATAGCTTTACGCTCTTCAGGCGCTCCTCACACCATCGCCTAATCACCGTGCGACTGAGACTGGATACTTTCAGCTTGCCAATAGAACTATTCCGGACAGTTTGCACACCCCTGCTTCCAATACCGTGAGGCCTTTTCACGAAGAATCCTATAGCATCCGACAACGTCATGATCGACGGGCTAATTTTCTTGCTAGAGCATAGCGCTGTATTGTTCATACGGTTACCCTTCACGCTTTCGTTTATTCTTATAGTTGCAGAACTAAGATTGTGGAGATTTTGTTAAATAACTATTGCGTAATACATTCCACAAATGGGGATATATTACGATTGTGGAGTAACTTGCATTATGCTTGCCGTGTCGGGAACTTATTGATAGTAGGAGTTTGCCACGGGGTGTCGCGTAATCTCGGCGACAAAGGGCGTTAGAGGAAATACGATGGTTGATGAGGGGGCGCTGATAAACTTGGCGGAAGGTCGGGCAACAATGATTGGAGACGGGGTCTTTGTTGTCTTTCAAGACAGCGACGAGGGTCTCCAGAATGTTGTCCTGACCCGGAGTGACTTAGAGGCACTCTTGGCGACGACTTAGAGGATCGATAGCCCCGGCGAGCTGCAACTAGGCCGGGATGATCGGGAGACGGGCGGAAGGACCACGCACCGTCAAAGAGGAGGGCTCCGGACTCAACCGGGGCCCTTTTCGTTTGCGTGAGATGGAAGATGAAAAGAAACCCCCAAGGCCGCGCTAGGCAGCTCAAGGGGGCAGTGGGGCAACTAGATGGAGCTTGGCGCCGCCTGGCTTGCTGCCAGTTCGTCGAGGAGCTCCTCAGCGGTCTTGACGGCCTTCTCGGCTTTCACGGTCGGGCGGTGCTTGGTGAAGTCGAGGATGAGCCGTGCGGCAGCAACCTTGTCCTTAGAAGCGATCGGAGACCGGAGCACCGTCATCGCCACGGTCAGCGCCTCAACGGCCCTGGGGTCGTCGGGCAAGTGATGGCGCTCGCCTAGCTTCGTCATGATGCGGTTGATGCCCGGCTGCTGCGCGGCCTGGTGGGCCTCGTGCTGCGCTACGGTCATCCGTCTGGGCACCCCAAAAGGCTTGCCGCCCCTGTGGCTCCTACGGCGGGCATTGAGCGCCTTTGAGTACGCGGAGCGCTCCTGGGGCGTCATGTCGGCCCAAGGCCCCCTAGGAGCCCCTGGAGGGGAGCTGGGGGACACGATGGTCGGCGCCATGATGCTCTCGACCACGAAGGCTTCGAGCGTCGGAACGTTCTTGGAGCCCTTAGGACGGCCACGGGGCCGCCCGGTAGGCTTCGAGGGCATCAGACGAAGCGGATGGCCGGGTCGCCGCCGTAGGTTGGCGCCAGGTCAAACCGTTCGGCAAGGCCGCTGTTGAACAGGGCAGGCAGAAGCACCGTGTCCACATGTTCGTTGAGGTGCCGAATGGCCGGATGGTCGCCCAGTTCGCGGAGGAGGCGGAAGAACCCAGGGGTATAGAAGGGCTCGTCTTCAGCTTCGGGCGATCCGGCCAGCAAGTCGTCCTGCCAAGCGTCAACGAAGTCGTCGAGGCTGGTTTCAGCGTCACCCTCCGAATGCCGGAGCGGGCTATCATCTTGGGCGATGGCGGTCAGCATCATCCCAGCCTCAGACGGGATCGGCATCCGGTCCATGTCGGACACCAAGGCCGTCGCGGCACAATCAGGGTTGAGGATGTAGCCTCCGGTGGCGAAGATGGCCGGCAGGACGCGACAGTTCACCCATGTCCGGAAGGCTTCGACCTCTTCTCCGGTCACAGTGGTGGAGCCAAGGCCCTCGAAGAGCTTGGCAGCGTCGGAAATATACATTGTGGTTCTCGTATGGTCGGCGGCAGGCGACTTCAGTTGTCGCGCCGGAATGTGGGTGGGGTCAAAAGCCGGGATCGAAGACGAAGTCGTCCGCCTCGTTGTCGTCGTATCTCGGATCGTACTGGGCTTGGTCGGAGTAGATGCTGGGATAGGCAGGCAGGATGTTGGCACCGTAGGACTTGGTCCCGAGTAGTCCGGAGCGGTGAAGGGCGGCGGCGGCCTCACGGTCCCGCCCGGACTTGGCGGCAATCTCGGCCATAAAGCCTCTCAGGGCCTCAGGGTTCGGCTCAGTGGTGAACTCTGCAACCCGCTCCTTCACATCACGGCGTGTCTGCTCTCCGACACCAGCGCCGATGTCGTTGATGGCGTTCGAAAGCATACCGCGCCACGATAGAGCGCCCTTGGGCGCTCCAGCGGCGGCGTTGAAGCTGTCTTCGGACGCTTGGCGCATGGCGGTCTTCGAGTTGCCCTCTACGTCCGCCCAGAGCATGTGCGCCTGGTGCTCGGCTTCGAGGCGGTCCTGGAGTGCCGGGAGTGACGCTTGGTCCCCCATCACGCCGCTAAGGGCATCTTGCTTCGTGCGGTCGCCGAGGACCTTGCGGAGTGCAGCGGCGCCGTTTGCAGTGGGCGTAGTAGCCTCAACGCGGCTTGCTTCGTCCGCAAGGAAGTCCCTGGCGCCGGTGGCGTAGGAAGGATGCGCCGAAGCTGGGTTCTGTCGAGCCCAGGCGTTCACCTCGTGACCCGTGCGGGTTCCGATCTTCATGCCCGCCTCCAGCGCATCTCTCTGCGATAGCTCGTCGGCATAGACCCCGATTGCATCGCGATACGCGCCGTTCTGCGCCGCGAGCTGGTCCCGTAGGTCGCCTGCCCGTGCGTTGATGTGGACTGAGTTGGTGTTGTTTATGACCTGTCCAGTGACAGGGTTTACCTCTGCCGCCCTCCGGCCTTGGTCGCGCATAGCCCGAATGACCTGATCGAACCCTTCGGTCGAAAGCGACTGGTACATGTCAGGGAGCACCTGTCCGTCGTTGCCGATCGCGAAGCCGAGAGCGTCCGGGTCCCGCTGCGCGTTGCGGATGTTGCGAACCGCGTGGGGCACCGCGTCCTGGAAGGCCGGGGTCTGCATGATGCTGGCGATTTCTGGCGTCAGGAGCATCGGCTGGGCGTAGGCCTCAGCGTACATCGGACCGGCCTCGCGTCGTGCCCGTTCGGTGTGGGCCTCCATCTGGCGATACGGATCACCCACGGGACCTAAGGTTTCCACGACGTGTTGACGGATACGGCTCGCCTCATCGCCCTTGCGGGCCTTCAGGCGCTCCCGCACCATGAGTTGGCCTGGTCCCTCTCCGCGAGAGGCCCATGCAGTCAGCCCGCGAAGCTGTGGTGTGACGTCGCCGGCAATAGCGGGGACGCTTCCTGCTTGGCGCCGTTCGACCTCCCCAGCGATTGCGGCAGGGGAAGCAGCCGGACCGTTGCGACCGAAACCCGCCGAGACGTGCCCCTGACCGAGCGCGTCCTGAAGCATGGTGTCCGCACGGTCCCGCGCCTCATCACGAGCTGTGCGCAGCGGCCGCCGCATGACGGACCTCGGAACATTGAGGACCGCTCGGGAAGCCTGCGAGGCCCCAGGGACCGTGCGCCTCACGAACCTTCCAGCTCGCGCCGCACCCGCAAGGACTGGAGTTGCCCCCGCGCCGAAAGCGCCGCCGATCACCGCCGAGGTAGCGGCGTTGCCTGCTCGATCGGAGAGGCTGTCGCCCTCGCCAGCACCGGACAATGCACCGTAGCCAGCTCCTACCGCTGCGCCGTGCAGCATCTTCGCGCCCATCCCGGCGGTGGAGGCGACCCGGCCGGCAGGCATGGCTAGTGATGCCCCAAGCCCAGTCAGCGTGCTCGCCCAGGCAAGGTTCGGGTGGTCCTTGTCGTATCGGGCTTGGTTGTCGCGGAACTCGCGGCGCCCTCGGTCGAAGGCCTGCCGGACCGGCTGTCCAGTGACGGCCGCCTTCGCCGCATCGGGGATTGCCGCGATTTCGTCCCCGAAGTTCGGTAGGACATTGTCGATCGTGTCGCCCAGGAAGTCCCCGGCGGTCTGAAGGATCGAGCGCGGCTTGCGGGCCTGTTGGCGTTGCTGCCAATGTTGTCGTGCGGCGGCAGCGGCCTTCTTCGGGTCGTCGGTTGGCACTGAGACGCGGCTACCGTCTGGCAACCTGACGTAGGTGCTCATCGTACTGGATTTCCGTTCAAATCGATTTCGATTGGCGCCTTTGCACCGCGCATGGCGGATCGGGGCGGGGTGCGGAGCTGGCGACGAGACTGACCGTAGGCCTGACTGAAACGACGCTCGGCATCCGCCAGTGCAGCCTCATAGGGGACCCCGTTAGGGCCTGTGCGTGCCATGCCGCCGAACTTGCTGATCCACGCCGACTTAAACTGTGCACGTGCTTGTGCCAGTTCGCTTTCGCGTCGTGCCTCCTCAATGATGCGGAGGTTTTCGGCTACGGGCTTGTTGGCGTTGACCGTTGCGGTGCGGGCGAGCGCTGTGTCCATGTTTGAGGCGGTGCCGCGCAGCTTGTTTGCGCCGGTCATGGTTGACCTTGCGCTGTTCGTTGCCAGCGCGGCGCGAGCCGTCATCCACTTCTCTGGGACCAGTGCACGGATGGGCGTGCCTAAGAAGCCGCCTATGGTGTCCGCCCAGCCCCCGTCACCATCAGGCGTGATCGCGTCGAGCATCCGCGCCTTCCAAGGGCCGGTGTCCATGTCGAGAACGGCGCGGCGGGTGGCCGCATAAGTCTGCCGAGCGTCTCGCTCCGCTTCGGCCTTTGCCGATGCTTGGCGCAGCTCCTTCAGGTCCTCTGAAGAGGCGCCGTCGGCTGAAGATCGTGAGCCGGTCCCGTTGCCTGACGTGACCTTCACCGTAGACCAGTCGAGGTCCCACGGGTTCTGTGGCATTATTGCTTCTTCCAATTGTTGCGGTTGGCCGGATCGCCACCTTGGTAGACGTACCCGGACATAGCGGTGCCGATGGACAGGGTGCCCGAGCGAGGCTTTCGGGTGCTTGGAGGAGCTGCTCGGAGCTTCGCGGCGCTTTGCGCTACGCGGGCCGCGCCCTGTAGTACCTTGGCGTTGCCCTGCTGGACCCGCTGGTTGCCCTGGGCTTCCACGACCCTACGATGCCGAATGTCGTCTTCGAGCTTCGCGTCGTCACGCTTTTGGCTCAGGCCCTCATTCACCGAGAGCCCCATGGTGCCTGCGACGGTGCCGTATCGATCATCCCACTCCCGAGGCATCCCGGAGGGATCGACACCATAGAAGCCTGGATTGTTGATAAGGTCGCGGTACGCTTCCGCTCGTTGTTCGGGCGGGACCTGAGTAGCGATAGCGAAGAGGGCTCGGGATCGCATGTCCGTCTGGGTCTTGAAGTCCGGCCGGTTCTTTGCGGCCCTCTCGCGCTCAACGGCGGCTGCGAACTCAGGGACCTGACGGACCGTCTTGGCTCCCGTCCGACGATCAGTCGTAATCTCGAATTGGTCGCCAGGGCCGCCGTAGGTGATGTCCGGGCGCTCTTCTTCTCGGAGCTGGCGGGTCCGGCCTGCAATCGTCTGGGCCGCTGCACCCAGGCCGTCCCCGAAGTTCTGACCGGCGAAGAAGCCCGCACCGACACCGGCCAGGGTCTCCGAGATGTGCTCCTTGTCCCAGATGGTCGCCTTTTTGGTCGGTGGGGGCTTCGGGAGGCTGCGAGCGGCTGTCGCTGCAAGGTCCATGTAATCGGGCCTTACGTCAGCGAAGGGGGACGCCTTCGGCTGTATCGGAACACCCCTGACAATATCCATGTCGGGGAACTGGGCGGGGGAGAGTGGCGAGCCGGTGGGGGATGTGCGATCAAACATCAGCCCGCTCCTCCCTTCGTCGGGCCCAATCCGGTATAAATACTGGCGGCCAAATTGGCTGCTCCCACGAGCTGACCGAGAATGGACCCGGACTGCTTCGCCTTAGTCGTGCCTGAGCTGGTTCCGGACTGGCCCCACTGGTTCCCTGCAACGACGCTCGCGTAACGGCCTAGTAGGTCCATCGCGCGGGTGTCCTCGCCCTGCCACTTCGTGAAGTCGGCGGTGAGCTTGCCCTGGCGGTCGCCCTGTTCGGCAGCGTCGGCGCCCTGAATGGCCCCATAGGCCCCATAAGCGGCGTCCGTGGACCGGCCGAGCGCATCGACGCCAAAGGACGCAAGGTTCCCGTAGGAGCTTGCAGCCTGCCCGAGGGCGGACAGGTTCGTCGCACGGTCGCCCTGAGCGAGCGAAAGGCCCCGATCGTACGCATTGCCCCGAAGGGTTGCCGAGATGTCGGCAATTCGGTCCGCTGCGCCGCGCTGAGCAATGCCGGACGCTACACCCGCTCGCGAGGAGTTGATGTTGCCGGTTGCCGACGCGGCCCGATCGATGCCTGGGAGGATGTCCTCGGAGAGGTTCCGGGTGACGTCGCGGGCGTTCGCGTCAATCATGCCCTGAAGGGCCGGATTGTTCGCATAGGCCGTTGCAGCCGTGATGTTCGCCTGGGTCGGGTCCTGCCCTGCCATCTTGGCGAACTGGTCGAGCGTAGAGCCCGCCTTGGCGCCGTAGGCGGACATCTGGGACCCAAGGTTCCCGAGGGCCGCTGCGGTGTCGAGGCCCTGGCCGGAGGCGTAGGCCTTCAGCTTATCCAGAGCTGCCTTGGCGGCCGGCGACATCCCAGCGTACGTCTCGCCCTGATAGTACGGCGAGGACTTTGAGCTGTTGTAGATGTCCTTGGCGGACGTGAAGGCCTCGGAGAGGTAGGGAGCCTGGAAGGAGCTGGGCCCCGTGTCGAACTTTTCGTTCGTTTTGGTCGTTGTGGAGCCTGAGAAAAGGCCCATTGTTGTTCCTGCGATCTAGAAGGAGGGGGTAGGTGGAAGACGTGTGGCGAGCGCCTGGACGGGCGCGACAAGGTCGGTGATGACAAAAGAGAGCCGCCGTAGCTCGCTATCCAAGTAGGACGGGAGGCCCTGAGGGGAGCGCCGGCCGCAAGCCGCGCCGGTAAGGCTCCAGATTGGAAGAGGCGCTCAGCGCTTCTTTTTTCGAGGCCTCGCCTTGTGGCGCGGCATTTCTACAATCTCGTATTCTGCGTCCAACATCGCTTGCCGATCGGCCGCAACGCGCTCTGCACTCGGTTTGAATGGAACCGGAGTGTCGTCGTCGTCCAACTCATTGATGTTTTGGACGGGCGAATTGCGCCGAGCGTGCGGGTTGGCGGCGGCGAGCGCTTCCCAGTCTTCAAACGCGAGCCATGTGGTCTTAGGACGAGCGGGTAGAGCGCCGTCGGCGCCGAGAGTGAAGGGCGGGCGATCAAGGCCAAGCGCAGCGACCTGCTTTCGGACCCAAGCGTCCATGATCCGGCCATCGGGCTCTGGTAGGCCGCTCGCGATCGTCAGGGCGCCAAGCGTCGAGACGAGCGTCAGCTTGCGCGGCCCCGCATCGGACTGGAAGGTGTGAAGGCGAAGATGGCTGCGATCGAAGCAGGCTAGGTGCTGCTTGTTGGTGCGCCTGTTCTTGGTCTCGTAAAGATCGGCTGCGGTAAACCACAGAGCACCGTCGATGGTGACGATGCGAACGGGCTGTTTACCGAAGTGGAGGGTCTGCTCGTCCGTCATGCTACCGCCGCTTCGAGGAGGGCCGATGAGTGCGTCAGGAACGCTCGGACCTGTCGATCAAGAACGCGCTTGCGCTGCCGGGTGAGGTCGATTGCCGCCGCCAACGTGATGACGATGGACCTTTGCGGCCCCTGCGCGGACGTAACGGTGCGGAAGCCTCGCTCGGTCTCTGGCGTCTTCGTCAACCACCTCCCTGGGTTTCTGGAGATGTCGAGGCCGAGCACATTCAGAACATCACGGGCGACCAGCCACATGATACCGGCGTCGACGAAGTAGCGGACGCTGTAGCTGCCGAACGGCAAAAGGCCGCTGCAAGGCGGCGCGGGCGGATGGGTCATTGAGGTCTCTTTATAGGCCTAAGAGGCGTTGTGGTCGGGACGACGTCATCGCTGCTGCGAGAGCTATGCCGGGAGAGGTTGTGCATGGACGAGCGCCGTTGGCTCTAGATCACACGAGCGGGCGCTTAGCGGGATGTCTATAGGGTGGCACTAATCGGACGGGGTAGTGCGTACCTTGGCGCTAATTGGCGACCTTCCCCGATCGTCGAAGATGTCTATAACCTAGCACTAATGCCAAGCCGTTGATTTTAAACAAAACCTTCGAGTGCTATTTTGCCCCTGTTTTGGGGCCTACGTCGTATGCTCAACCGACGAGTAGGACGGCCCTACCTCCTGCTCGAAGGTCTCCCGGTCCCATCGGGACTCCCCGCGACAAATTGCACCCACCGCCCTTCTCGCGGCCGAGCTGAAGGGGTGAGATGGAACCTGGCGGAGCGGGATGGGACCCGGTATTATTTACCGGGAGCTTGTGGGCGCACAGCCGGCCCCTGGCGACACAGAGGTCCGAGCGGCAATAGCGGCGGCGCAGCGAACCCGTCGATTGCGAATTGGCTACTGGCGGACGGCGCTGGGACCACCTGAGGGGCCGGAGGGGACCCGTGGAGATTGGCATTCATTATTGCATGTCAGGGGCTTGGCATACCCTGGTAGTCAGCCGGGCGTTTCGCCTGACGGGATCAGTGATCGCTTGATGAAGCCTCCTGCGCTGCGTTGGCAGACATTGGCCGGTGAGGCATCTTCTCCTCGCCTTGGCGCGACATTTAGGCCTTTCGAGCGTCGCCGCGCGGTTCCTATCTACAAACCAATCCTCAATGCAGGCCGGACGAGAGTATCTGTTTTAACCTGTACCCTCGATGCCAAGCGCCGTGCTCGTCGGTGCCGGCCGAGTAAGGGCAAGCAGACATCGGCTTATTGCAAGCACTAGCTTCACGACCGGCCACAAAGGCCTCCGCGACCCGCTCCGGTGCTTGGGCGTACGGCGACTGAACGGCCTGATCGCACTGCATGGCGTACCTCCGTCTTCTGTGCAGACTGCATAGGCTGAGCACCCAACCAAGACATACTACACTCGATACTGAGTCGCAACGAACCGAGATGGTTCAGTAGGGCAACTGGCGCGTTCTCGTCCTCTGTCAGCCCTTCTTCAATCCCGGCACTTAGGGATCGGTCCCGCACGGTCCCAGAAGTTGTAGGTTTCGAGTCATCCTCGATCGTTACCCCCTACAAGTCGCAAAAGGTACTTGACGGCATAAAGAGGCAGTCTCATAAGTACGGCATACCTTACGAGCCGTCCGGAGCTGTGACATGAGCCGCATCGCCTACTATCGCGTTTCCACCGGGGACCAGTCGGTCGAGGCCCAGCGGCAGGCACTTGGCGGCGGGTTCGATCGGGAGTTTGAGGACGTAGGCGTAAGCGGTGCCATAATGGCAGCGGAACGCCCTGGCTTCGCTAAGCTCCTGAGCTTCGTCCGTGAGGGGGACACTCTCTACCTCTACGCCATCGACCGCCTGGGCCGCGATGCTCTCGACGTTCAGGCCATGGTTCGCCGTCTGTTGGAGATGGGCGTCACGCTGGACGTGCGGGGCCTGGGCGTGATCGGACGGGGCGTCGGGGAGCTTATCGTCGCCGTCCTGGCCCAGATAGCCGACATGGAGCGGCAGCGGATCAAGGAGCGCTGCGAGAGCGGCCGGGAGGCGGCCCGTGCGGCCTTGGCGGCGACTGGGCGGACCCACAAGGGCAAGGAGAGCCTCGGGCGCCCGAAGGCCGCGAACGCCGCTGAGGTAGCTGCATGGCGCCGGGAGAATGGCGCTTCGATTAAACAGACCATGGAGCGCTTCAAGATCAGCAAGGCTACCGTCGCGCGGTACTGCTGCGCTTGATACTCCCGAGAGCGGGGTCTAGCGGCCAGCGTCATCGCCCAGCGGCTCGGGGTCGCCCCAGTGAGCGTCTGCCGGGCTCAGGAAGCCCCAGCCGAGCCGCAGAAATAATCGGCCGGTTTGGGACGCAAGAACGTCAGCATATCTGGCATTTGTGCGCCCGAAACGGCCCTAAGGAGCGCGATGCGATACGCGATTGCGGGTGGTGACAGGACGGGCACAGCGAAGACAGCGGGGGACTTGAAGTAAATTCCTCGGACCCCCGCTGTCACCAAACACAAGAGCATTGATGGTCTTGTCCATCGACATGTCGCCGCTCATTGAGGCTTCGTGTCGCCACTCGCTTGCCTTTCCGGTCCACAAGAACCCGTCGACTACAACGCGGCGGTGGCTGATGGGATCAGTGCGGAGGATAGCGAGCAGGCAGTCTTCATATCATTGCGACGACAGCCTTGCTCTCCTGACGCCCAGACGTGGATTGCTGAACTCTTGGACTCAACCGTCCTCCCGGCCGGAAAGATACCCAAGCGCCCTTCTAGTCACCTAAAGGCCGGCAAAGCCCTCGGCGCCCTCATGGCGGACCTCCTCGACCTTCAAGGCGGCCGAAAGGAAGGCGGACTGCCACTGTGCGGCTCCCACGGCATGTCGCCTCGGGACTTCCCGTCCCAGGCGCTGGGCTTTGGCTACGACATCTTCTGCCCGGTCGTTGAGGCCCTCTCGGCCGCAGGGTTCCTTACTATGGCGCAGGGCAAGCCTCGTTGGTCAACCTGGACTGGCCAGGGTGGCGCGGACGTTATTTCAACGAGAGGCCGCGTCACGCGCTTCCGGCTGACGTGTAGGGCTCTGGAGAGCGCCGAGGCCCACGGCATCGCTGTTGCGGACTGGCAGCGGCACTGGGGCCGCACAGAGCCTTCGGTGCCCCTTGTGCCGGCGAAGGCACCTCGGATCGTGCTTCACGGTAAACGAGTGCGTCAGGGGGCGAAAAAGCCTCCGGCTCCAAACCTGCCGGTCGACATGGCCCACCCCGCCGTCAGGCGCTTCTCAGAGGACCTTGAGGCGCTCAATGACTACCTGACTCGGCAGTCCATCTCCGGGTTCGCCTTCGCGGGCCTGAGGCGCATTTGGAACAACGGGGACCAGCCGGGCTTTGCGTGGCAATGGGGCGGACGGTACGCTTCGCTGCCGGGCGGTGACGCCTACGAGAACATGAGCGCTGAAAGGCGCCTGGAGCGCATCAGGATCAACGGAAGCGCTGTTGCGGAGGTGGACATCCGCGCTTGTCACCTGACGTTGCTGTACGGCCTTCTGAGCGAACCGCTGGACGCGGAGAGGGACCCCTACGAGGTCGAGGGTTTGCCGCGCGTCGTCGTTAAGGCCTGGGTGGGCCAGGCTCTTGGCGCTAGTAAGGTGGACTTTATCCGTTGGTCCAAAGAGGCGAAGGACAAGTACAGCGCAGCCTTCCCCGCACGGCACCTCAGCAGCGACTTCAAAGCGCGGGACTTTGGCCGTTTAGTCCTGAAGGTCCATCCGGTCCTTGAACGCCTTGACGAGGGCGAACTCGACAGCGTCAGCCTCATGTTCCACGAAGCGGAGGTTCTCTCATCCGCTATGCTCCAGCTCCGGCTCGGGGACGTTGCGGCCCTTCCGATCCATGACGGGCTGATAGTCGGCCTTGAGCACGCTCGGGCAGCGAGGACCGCGATGGCCGTTGCGTTTGCCGAAAGGCTCAGGACGTTGACTGATAGCGAGCCTACCGCCCTCCCGGCCTTCAAGGTCGATACGGCTGTAGCCATGCATAAGAATGATGATTGATGATCGGCTAAGGCCACTGTCGGTAGCGGGCCGGGGCCCGGGGTATACTGGTATGAAAAGTCTGTGGGTGGCCCGGCTCCTCACGGGGCACTCCCAAGTCTCCCCCAGACGACCAACCATTCCCGGCTATTTCAGGTTGCCCCGATCACGAAGGAGTATTCACTAACGCTGGGGAATGCTGACGGCTCAAACTTCGGAAGACCGGGCGAAGTGGGTGCGCGGCATCTAGCAGATCAGCGCCGACTCAGCGCCGGAGCGGCAACTCGACGTGAAACGTCGCTCCGATGTTGACGCTGCGGTCGAGGTATATCCGACCACCATGTGCATCGACGATGCCCTTTGTTATCGCCAGACCTAATCCGGTGCCGGATTGCTCAGAAACGGTATGCTGGCGGTCTTGTGAGAACCGCGTGAACAGCCGGTCCTTAAACTCCTCCGACAGGCCCCGGCCTTGATCAATCACGCTTATTCTTGCGAAATCGGCGCGGGCCTCAAGTCGAACGATCACTTCCGATCCAGCTGGCGAGAATTTGGCAGAGTTCGACAGTAAGTTCGCCATGGTCTGAAAGATTCGACCTTCGTCAACGGAGGCCAAGACGGGAGCCTCGGGAATTTCTACCCGTATGCGGACGTCAAACTTCTCTGCGTAAGCCTCGTTCTGTTCTGCTGCCAGCGCGACGATCCTGGCCAAATCAGAATTTTCGAAATTGAAGTCGAGCTTGCCCGCTGTGAGCTTGTCAATGTCCAGCAGGTCATTGATGATCTGGATGAGCCTTTCGCTGTTTCTCCGCGCCACTCCGACCAGCCTCTCCGCTTTTGCCGGAAGCTGGCCAGTGGCACCGGATTGCATGAGGCCGAGCGCGCCTACGATGGAAGTCAGAGGGGTCCGCAACTCGTGGCTGACAGTGGAGACCAGCTCGTTCTTCATGCGTGCGGCGTGGTGCTCGTCCGTCACATCCCGAAACAGCCAAAGCCTGCCCGTGAGGTGAGGTTCACTGACCCAGTGGCTCTCGACACAATACCGCCGGCCATTGCTGTCGAGTTCAAAAACTACGGCCGCGCCGGCCTGTGTGTTCAGCTGCGAATTCCGGACTTCCGGACTGGTTTCCGCCATGAGCTTCGCTAGCCCTTTCGCGACCTCTTTTTCTTCTGGGGCGCTCGCGGGGATATCAAGTAGAAGAGAGGCAGGCTCGTTGACGAATACTTCCGTGCTCGACGCGTCTACGAAGATGATTGGGAAGGGAAGGCTGTCGATCAGCGTACGCAGGCGCGCCGACGAATTCCGGCCTGCCTGCGCCGCTTCGCCCCCGCCGATTAGCTTTTCTAGCGCGCTTGTGGCGTAGGACAGGAATTCGAGGTTTGGTTGCCCGTTTGCCGTGGCCCAAACCAGGTGAAGGTCGTCTACGACGTGCGAGGTGGCGAAATATGTCGGGCGCGTCCCGCAGGCCAGCGTCCAGGCGACCGATACGCGCAACTCCGCGGTACTCACGGCAGTCTGCGGCTCAGCGGCGACCGCCTCGGGCAGCGTCATCGATCTGCCCACCAGGGTGCGGTCAGGCGCGCTATCTTCTACAATCAGCTGCCCTGTCGCACCCAGCCGCCCGAGGGCCGCCACCTCATGAGTGCCGCTACCAATCAAGAGTCGGAGTATCGCGCCAGTCCGCGAAAGCTCCAACTCGTGCGGCAGCCCGCCTTTAGCCAACGTGCGCTCGCAAGATCGCCTTCACCTGGTCGGGCGCAGAAAGATGGGGCAGGTGGCCCGGCGCATCAATCCAAACCAGAGTGCTGGAGCTCATGTGGGCGTGTAGGTAGTGCGCCACCGCTTCCGGCACAGCAATGTCGTTTCGCGAATGTATCAGGAGCGTTGGGACCTGGAGCAAAGGCAGCAGGGATCGCACATCCGATTGAAATATCATTCTGGCGATCCGGGCGGTGACATCCGGGCGCATCGCTAGAAGTCCGGAGGAAAATTGGCTAACGGCCGCAGGGACGTTGTCGCCGATCGCATGCGGAGCGAAGCCCGCAACCCACGCCTGATAGTTGCTGGTCATGGCTTCAAATAGGGTATCGAGATCCTCCTGCCGGAAGCCTCCTACATATCCTTCCTCATCGAGGTATCTTGGTGAGGCCGCCAGGAGAACCAATTGGTCGAACTTCGAAGGCGCTTCGATCGCGGCCAACACGCCGATCATACCAGAGACCGAGTGGCCTAAATAGCAGCACCGCTCAATGCCGAGTTCGTCAAGTAGGCTGAGCATGTCGTCGGCAAACGCGGAGATTTCGGTGTAGTTCGACGGGTGGAAATCCTCCGGCAACAGCGGACCAGCACCGGGCAGATCGTAAAGAACTACCGTGAACCGGTCGGTCAGAGCCGGGACAATCTCACGCCATGCACCCTGATCGGTTCCGAGACCGTGGGAGAGGACGATGACCTCGTCTCCAGACCCCACGACGTTGACGCGGTGTTTGCGAGCCAACGGTCCGTCAGTACGTATCCCACCCCTCAAGTAAGTCGGATCGGACACTTACCTCACTCCCATCCGCCGTTGTTGCCAAAGCACATGCGAGGCATGCCAGCGCGCGCTCAGGTGCCAGAAAAACCTTACCGAACCCTTTCGGTAGCCGCCGCCCCTTTTTCGTTGCTCCCCCCTAGAACGCCCGCTTGCAGGACGTCTCGGCGAGGTCCATTCTGCGGCCCTTACGGAAGCGCTAAGGCGCCACTTCCCCCGGAAGCTCGACCTTACAGCCGTCCGGACCGTCCGCTCCTTCGGCGCAATGTTGCTCGATGACGCGCTGGAGCTGTTTGAGAGCTTTGGGCGCCCGAGGGACCTTGCGCGAGTCCGATTGCTCCTGGCGGGGCTTCGAGGCGCTCTGAGGACATGCCGCCCTGGGCGGTGACCTTGCTAGTCATGTTGACCTATGCGGTTCTGCGGTCAGGCGGTCAGGCGGTCTTGAAGGCCGATTAGCCGATGGTGCCAGCGTGGCGCCGATGAAACGTCTGGCGCGTTGAGGTTCATGAAGGGAGCCTTCATGGCCGATAGTTCAGCAGAATGCCGGCAACGCGCGGCCGCCTTGAGGCTGGCTTATAGCGATAGCCCGCTCGTCAATGTCCGTGACCGGTACGAACAGGCGGCGGCGAAATGGGACGTGATGGCGGTACAAGCTGAGCGAATGGAGAACGGCCGCGCTGCACGGCTGGAGAGAACGCCCAGAGTTCAGGCTACAGACTAGTTGCGGTTCGTGGGCTCAAGACAGCCAGCGCGTTTCGCTAAGACGGGGTGTGTGGTAGCATCGCACTATGGCGGAGCACTTCTCTAATGCGAACCACCCAGAGGGGGAGAGGGACCAGGAAGGAGGCTGGCGCTGACTGTGTGGCTGCACACCAACGCCGAAGGCCTATTTGCGCTCACGGCTGACGAGGCGGGCGCCAGCCTTCCTGCGGACCTGGGCCCATGGAGCGCTCTCAGGCCCTCAATGCTCCGGACGGAGAACGCTGACGAAGCTGAGGCATCTCGGCTCATCATGGAACACGGATACTGCTGTTTCGAGTAAGGCTGTTGGCCCTTCTTGTGCCGCAGCGGCATGGCAGACCGAAGGGCCGTGGCCGCTGCCCTTTTGACCAGGCGGGACCTTGAGGCACTTGGGACCAGCCTGGAGCGTGTGCTTCCCCTCAAGGAGCTGGGGAGACTTGCAAGTTTCGAAGACCTACTAGCCCGCTGGAGCACGTGGAGGGTATCAAGCGGTCACTATGGCGCCAGTGCTCCGGGACACCCTCTCAGCGGTCGCTAAGGCCATGCAGTCCGCCCAAGAGCCCTGGTGGATCATCGGGAGTACTGCGGCGACCCTGCATGGTGCCACGCCGATTGACGTTGCGGACGTCGACGTGCTGCTCAGCGTGCCAGATGCTCATCGCGTCCTCCCGACGATCGGCGTTGAGCCTGCCAGAGGCGAGGGGAGCCACCTCTTCCGGTCCGAGGTCTTCGGAACGTGGCGGGACAATGAGTTGCCGGTCGAGTTCATGGCGGGCTTTCACGTCTGCGGCGCTGAGGGGCGTTGGGCGCCTGTGGCGCTCAGGACGCGTGAGGGCCTTACGGTAGAGGGTGCGGAGGTGTTCGTACCGGGCCGTAAGGAGCTTCTGGAGCTGTTTAGGAGCTTTGGGCGCCCGAAGGACCTTGAGCGGGTCCGTTTGTTGCAGTCGCTTGCTTAGAGCGCCTACAGCGTCGCTTTGGCATTCTTGTGCCGCAACTTCGTGCTTTCGAGTATCAAATAAGTAAGTCGAACGCTGCAACCCCTCGGGCGGGCCGAGCCTTGCTTCCCGAGTGGGAAGACGTAAGGTCCCTGCGCGGGTCGTTTTCCCTTGGGCCTATGGCCTCCGGCTTGCAAACGGAAGGCGGCGCTACCTACAGGTCCCCCCTTGAAGTTGCGCCGCCTCCAACCAGTCATTGCAATCTGAGCGGCAGCAGCCGCCGTTAAGAGCCTGAACACTCCGCCCCATGCAGCGGCGTACCGGTGGGTCTTGCAGGGGCTCTGCGGGCCGAACCGCACCGTCAGCGACGACGAGGCGCCTTAGACCAGGAGGAGCATAAGGGACGCGTGCGGACGCCGGGTGCGCCTGGGAGCCCTCGGACAGCTCTTCCACTCTTTGGAGGATGGTCAACAAGAGCTGATCCTGAAGGCCGCTAGGGACCTAGTGGCGATGCTGGAGTGCGGAGAGAGGCCCCCAGCGAACTTATGGCTCGGACTGTAGCGGGAGGGGCTTCGAGGGCTGTAAGGGCGTTGTGGGACTATGGGGCAGGAGTGGCGGATTTGAGGGACTTTCTGGCCGCACCGTGTCGAGTTTGACATAGCGGGGCCTTCTAGTCGCGCAGTTTACCAGCGGCCCCGCATGCCCCCCCTTAGGTTACGGTGTTACGAACGGCGCAACCGTATCCTTAATCTGCAACATGAAGTCGCCGTCGAATGTCACGCGCAGCTTCCCCAAGACGCTATCCGTCTCAACGAAGCCGTTAAAGGTTCCCACCACTTGATCGTCTTGATTTAGATACCCGGTGGCTTCGTAACCGCTAACCTGGTCTATATCCACGTCCGTGGTTACTGGTCCTTGAGCGCCCATCATCCATAGCGGCATACCCGCTTCGCGCCGATCTTTTTCGTCCACGAAGCTGAAAGTAGTGGGACGGTCCGGATCAGTCGATATAGTCTGATCGTCGGATGCGACGTCTATGCTATCCAGTCCCAGGTCCGCATTCAGCTCGTGAAGCCCTTCAAACGGCGCACGGAGTTTGAAGTTGGCGACAAGGGCGCCCTTATCGGACCGGGCAATATATCCGCCCGTTACTGTGAAGCTTGTTCCCTCCATTTCCGGAACGGGCACACTAAGATTGCGATAAGTGACAAAACCTCCAATCACCCGTGCATTTCCGCCGAAACCGGGCGCTATCGGCTCGCCCTTATCGATAATCGGGTTTTCGACGCCCATCGCTTTCAGAAGAACCCCGAGGCCGCGCTCCCAGCCGAATTGCGGGATGTCGGCATATTGGATGTCGCTGAGCTGTCTGCCTCCGCCAATCTCGATGTCAGGTAGCGGTTCGTTGTCGGCCTTAACGGGCACGATCCAGCGACGACCAGGCGGCCGCATCCTGGCTTCCTCGGCCGCAAGCATCAATTCCTGATTGGCAACACTGCGACCGCGTTCGGCCCATTCACGGGTGAAAATTGGCAAATAGTACCCGCCCTCCTGGATGGCTTCGCGAAGCACCCGCTTCCACTCGTCACCTGGCACGATGCGCCCAGGGTCTTTGGAAAACCACGGGTCAAGTCCGTTCGCTCGGAGTTGGTGAGCGATCCACGATGCTAACTTCGCGTTCTGCATAACGTAGGAGATAAATACGTGCGCCATCGATCATCCCTGTTGCGTCGTCGGCTCTCAACGTGCCGTGGATTGGCCCAAAATCAAGCACTGTCCCGTACATGTGCCGATCTCTGAGATAGGAGCCCCTCATTGGGCTTGCGTCACGCAGTCGTGAGGTACAATATGGCAGGACAGCGCCGAGCGTGGGCTAGACGGAAAACGGCAGAAATGCGTGGTTCTTAGTCGGTGGGGGAAGCCTCCTGTAAGCGGCACCACCTTCCTCTACCAACCGTCCCCGCCTTTTGCCAAATGAACCTTGGCCGTTGGTTGTTTGAATGCTGCCCGAAGCTTCGACCGGCCGGAAATCGCCCAGGTCGTAGCATAACTTAGAGGGAAGATGCTGCGACACATGTCCCAGCGCCTGCTTCCGATCAGGCGGTTGGCCTGTGATGGGGCAATTAGAAGCGGGCGCCTCCAGATTGTGGCACGCTCACATGCTCGGGCGGATGCAATGTAAACACACGCGCTGTTGAACGCAGCGTCGTGTGCCTACTTCGCGCCGACTCGCCCTCGTCGACCCGCCCGGACTTTCGCATGGTGCGAAACCCGGGCGACAAGCAGCGCCAGATCTTCGCGGCTGATGTCGAATGTCTCGCCCAAATCGGCAAGCGCACGATCGAGGTCCTCGGGATGGGGCTCCGGCACACGATCGGCCTGCTTGGGCAGCGCGTCGGCGCGATGCGGATAGGAATGACCAGAGAAGCGGTGAAACAGCAGCCCGGCCATCGCGAGCAGGATGGCGTTGATGCCGACCGGGACCAAGGCGAACATATAGCCCGCGGACGCGATCTCGGCCCCGCCGATCACGGCGGTGAGCGCCGCTGCGCCGCCAGGCGGATGCAGGCAGCGCAGCAGCGACATGACCAGGATTGCAGCGCCGACGGCCACCCCGGCGGCTAGCGCCACGTCCGGCACGAGCCGCGCAACGGTGATGCCGACCAGGGCGGAAATGATGTTGCCGCCGATCACGGGCCACGGCTGTGCCAGCGGGCTGGCAGGCACCGCGAAGATGAGCACTGCGGAAGCCCCCATCGGTGCCACGATCATCGGCAGCGGCGCGGCGGTCTTCAGCAGGAGAAAGCTCGCCGCCGCCGTGATGCCGATGCCCGCCACCCCGCCAGCGCTCGCGACCAGACGATCACGCAAGGTTGCGCCCGCAAGGATCGCGCGAAAGAGCGGAAACATCGCGGCTTATCGCTGGCTGGCGATCCAATCCGCGACCTTTTGCTCCAGCACCGGCATCGGCAACGCGCCCGTATCGAGAACGGTGGCGTGGAAGGAGCGCGGATCGAAGCGGCTGCCGAGCGTGCGCTTCGCCTCTGCCTTCAGCCGGAGAATGGTGAGCTGCCCGATCTTGTACGCAAGCGCCTGCCCGGGGATCGCGATGTAGCGCTCCACCTCCGCCACGGCGTCCGTTTCCGGCATCGGCGAATTGTCGAGCATGTAGCGAATGGCCTGATCACGGCTCCAGCCCTTGGCGTGGATGCCGGTGTCGACCACCAGCCGCATCGCGCGCAGCATCTCGTCATTCAGGCCGCCCATGCGCTGATAAGGATCCGTCTCGACGCCCAGCTCGGGATACAGCGTCTCGGCGTACAGCCCCCAACCCTCGGCAAAGGCGGTATTCCCGCCGAAGCGCATAAAGGCGGGCAAGCTGGCATTTTCCTGCGCCAGGCTGATCTGGAAGTGATGCCCCGGCACCGCTTCGTGGAGATACAGCGTCTCCATCCCCCAGAGATACCGGTTCGGAAGGTCATAGGTGTTGTAATAGAACACGCCCGGACGCGAGCCATCGGGTGTGCCCGATTGATACGAGCCGGCAGCCGCAGTCTTCTCCCGGAAGGCGGGGACCGGCCGGATCTCCAGCGGCGTCTTGGGGATCAGGCTGAACTGCTCGCGTACGCGCGCATCCACCTTCTTGCCGATCGCGGCATAGCCCGCCGCAATCTCCTCGGCAGACTTGGGCTGAAAGCGTGGATCGGTGCGCAGGTGCTTGAAGAAGGCGGGCAACGTGCCAGTGAACCCGGCGCGCGTCTTCTGCGCCTCCATCTCGGCCAAGATGCGCGCCACCTCGGACAGGCCGAGCTGATGCACGGCGTCGGCCTTTAGCGGCAGGGTAGTGCTGTTCTCGATGAGATACTCGTACCAAGCGCCGCCGCCCGGAACGGCCGACAGCCCCACCGTATCGCGCGCGCGCGGCAAATACTCGTTCTGGAGGAAGTCACGCAGGCGCCGATGTGCCGGGTTCAGCACCTCGCGTACCTGCTGCGCATAGGCCTTGGTCAAGCGCGTCCGGTCCGCCGCACCAACCGCATCGGGAAACTTCGTGACGGGCTCGTAGAACAATGATGCTTCCGGTGCGCCGGCCAGGATGTGATCGAGTTGCCCGATGACGTTCTGCACCACCAGTTTCGGCGGCATGATGCCGCGCTTCATGCCGGTCCGGGCGCGGGCGATCATTCGATCGACGACCGCAGCGTATTGGATGTTGCGCTTCAGATTGTTGTCATAGTCGAGCACCGTCTTGAACGGTGCCGCGCCCTGGCTGGAGGCAAATTCGGGGTAGAAGGTCTGCAACCCGCCGAAGTGGTTGATCGGCAAAACCTCGCTGATCCGCAGCAGCGCCGGGGCATAGCCCCGAAGATCGCGCTCGCGATCCGATTTGAACACATCGTAAGCAATCCGGCCGACGGGCGAGAGGCGGGCACGATCCACGCGCGTCAGCGCTTTAAGATCGTCCACCAGCGCTTGCTGCTCGGCCTTCTCATAAGCGGGCGTCAGGTAATCGCCCAGGCGATCGGCATAGCGGAGATCGCCGCGAAAAATCGCCTCCACCGGGTTCCGACGCAGCCTTGCTTCGTCGCTGCCATCGAAGATCTGGCGCAGCTTGGCGCCCTCCGCCGCGGCATCGCCGGCGGGAACTGCGCCACGGGGCGCCGCGGCGAGCGCCTGGGCGGTGGCAAGCGCGGGAACGGCGGCAGACAGAAGCAGCGGAAGGAGGACGCGCAAGGGTTTGCCTTTCGAGTGGGTTGCGCCCGACGGGGGCGAGCCGGTCCTTGCCAGTAACGGAGGCGTTTTGGAATGCTCTGCCGAAGACGGTGATCGGCCCGACCAGCGGTCCTCGCGTTCTCCAGAGGATGGCGAGCCCGTCATGGCGGGGCGCCAGCGCTTACAGCCGCGGACTTTGCGGCCCCCTGCGAAACGTCAGGGCAAACGCAGAGCCACGTCTCTTGCGCCGCGTGCGGTCGTGACAAACGAAATGGGCCGCCCGGTTGCCCCGGACGGCCCTTCCCTCTCCTATTTACGAAGCGGGGGTAATCAGCTGGACGAAGACAGGTTCACTGCCGCGTACTTGCCACGGCGATCGACCTCGATCTCGAAGGACAGACGGTCGCCTTCATTGAGGCTCGACATGCCGGCACGCTCAACGGCCGAGATGTGAACAAACGCGTCAGGCTGACCATCGTCGCGCTGAATGAAGCCGAAGCCCTTCATTGCGTTGAAGAACTTAACCGTCCCGGTTGCCTTCTCGCCGGTCAGCTGACGCTGAGTCCCGCCTGCACCAGCGCCGGCACCTGCGCCGCGCGGACCGCGATCACCGCCAAAGCCGCCTTCGCGCGGCGGCGGAGCACGATCGGTCACTTCCATCGGCTCGCCGTCGATCTTCAGCTCGGTCGCCGAGATGCGGCCGCCGCGATCAACCAGGGTGAAGCCGAGCGGCTGGCCTTCTGCCAGACCCGAGAGGCCCGCCTGCTCCACGGCCGAGATGTGCACAAACACGTCCTCGCCGCCGTCATCGCGAACGATGAAGCCGAAGCCCTTTTGGCCATTGAAGAACTTTACAACGCCGGTGCCTTCGCCAACGACTTGTGGGGGCATGCGATTTCCACCGCCGAAGCCACCACCGCCGCCGCCGCCGCCGCGGAAACCACCACCGCCGCCGCCGCCGCCGAAGCCGCCGCCACCGCCGAAGCCGCCACCGCCGCTGCGGAATCCGCCGCCACCGAAGCCGCCGCGATCACCACCGCCGAAGCCACCACCGCCGAAGCCGCCGCCGCCGAAATCACCGCCGCCGCCGCCGCCGAAGTCGTCGCCACCAAAGCCGTCACGCTTGTCGCGCCCGCGTCCGCCACGATTGCCGCGGCCACCTTTTTCGTAACCCATAAACCCTGTTCGTCTTCCCGCTCCGCCCGCAAATCAGTTTCAAGACCCACGCGATGGACGGCCGACGCAGGGCTTCGTGACGCGGAAGCTGATGCGCCACTGGACACGCCATAGCGCAACAACGCGCCGCCTGCGAACAGATTCGTCGCCAAAAGCAAGTATCGCGGACCGATCATTGCGTAACTGTCGCGTTGAAAGCACAGCTTATCGCGCAAAAGTTCATCACAGCCGCGCTTCTTCGCCGGTTGTTGAGCCCGGAGCACGCGCGCGCTACGGCGTGATCATGAGCGTTTATTTTCACGAAGAAGATCTCCCCGGTGATGTGTTCGCGCCGGGTGCACCGCTGGCGGTGGACACCGAGACCATGGGCCTGATCACCCCGCGCGACCGGCTTTGCCTGGTGCAGATTTCGGACGGGCTTGGCGACGAACACCTCGTCCGCTTCAATCCCGGCTCCAGCTATGCAGCGCCCAACCTGCGGGCCGCGCTGGCCGACCCTGCACGGTTGAAGCTTTATCATTTCGGCCGCTTCGATATCGCCGCAATCCGTCATTACATGGGCATCGTCGCGGCGCCTGTTTATTGCACCAAGATCGCGTCACGCCTGGTGCGCACCTATACCGACCGGCACGGGCTGAAGGAGCTGGTGCGGGAGTTGCTGGGCCAGGATATCTCTAAGCAGCAGCAATCTTCCGATTGGGGCGGGCCGGAACTCAGCGAGGCGCAGCGCGAATATGCGGCGTCCGACGTTCGATATCTGCATCGCCTCCGGGAGGAGCTTGATCGCCGGCTGGCGCGTGAGGGACGGACGGCGCTTGCTCAGGCGTGCTTCGACTTTCTGCCGCACCGTGCCGAACTGGATCTGGCCGGCTGGCCGGAGGCCGATATTTTCGCGCATGTGTGAGGGAGGTTTCGGCTCTCTCGTGCGGCGCTCCGGCGCGCGGGCGCCGGCGGGTCGCGCGGCGGGAGCACGAAACTATTGCTGCGCACAGCGTTTTGTAAGCGCCGCTCTGGCGCAAAGGTTTACCGCGGGGACGCGCGCTTATGTCTGACATCGCGATCCGGGACCGCACGCGGCGTCAGCGCTGGGCAGCCCCCGGGAGCCGGCACGACAAGATCATCAGGACCATGTACTGGCTGCTGCCGGTGCTGATCGGCGTGCTCGCAGCGTTCCTGGTCATGGCGCCACTGACGACGGCCGGCGACGTTTCGTTCGTGCTCGACAAGAACAAGGTCGAAGTCGCGAAAGAACGTTTGAAGATCCAGCGCGCGCAATATCGCGGATCCGACGCAAAGGGGCAGCCCTTTGCCCTTAACGCCGGCTCCGCCGTGCAGCGCAGCTCAGCGGAACCGGTGGTGGAGATCAACCGGTTGGCGGCGCAAATCCGGCTTGAGGACGGGCCAGCCACGCTGACCGCGCCGACCGGACGCTACGACATGGAAAGCGAGCGGGTGAAGGTGGACGGGCCGATCGCCTTTCGCGGGCCGAACAATTACACCCTCGATACGCAGGATGCGACGGTCGACTTGAAGACCCGGACCCTGGCCTCGCGCGATGGTGTCACAGGAACGGTGTCCCAGGGGAATTTCAGCGCCGACCGGCTTGATGCGGATCTGGAAGCCCGAACGGTAACGTTGCGTGGCAATGCCCGCTTGCGCGTGAACCCGCGAGGGGCGAGATAGCGCGCCATGAAACGAGCGGCCCTTCTCGCCCTTCTGTTCGCGTCCAGTGCGATCGCACAGACGCGCCACAACACCAACGCGCCGATTGATTTCGGCGCGGACACGATCGAGTTGCAGGATCGCGCCAATCGCGCGGTGCTTTCCGGCAATGTGGCGGTGCGCCAGGCGGAAATGTCGCTGAACGCGGCGCGCGTGACGGTTAATTACACCGGTCAGGTCGTCGGCGGTAATCCGCAGGTCTCGCGCCTCGATGCCGCTGGCGGCGTCGTGGTGCGGCGTCCCGACCAAACGGCGCGGAGCCAATATGCGGTCTACGATGTCAATCGGCGAATCATCACCATGGTCGGTGCGGTCAGTCTGACCCAGGGTTCGAACACGGTGAACGGCGGACGTCTGACGATTAATCTCGATACCGGCCGCGCCGTGATCGACGGTTCGTCGGTTCGCGGCGGCGGAACAGGCGCAGGCAATGTGACGACGGCGCCGTCGGGTCGCGTGACCGGCACGTTCTCCGTTCCGAACCGCAACTGATCGCAAGAGGGCTTCCGTCACGACGCAACCTCATGCATGAATCCTGCCAAGTCGGCACGGGTTAGGTCCGCCGGCCGGCGTGAGCGCAAGGGTGCAGACGAACGATGGACAATATCACCACCCTCTCCCCGGCGGAGCCGATCCACGAAGCGCCGATCTCGAGCGGCCTTCAGGTCGTCTCCATCGCTAAGTCCTACGACAAGCGAGTCGTTCTAAGCGACGTATCGGTTTCCGTGGGGCGCGGTGAAGTGGTCGGGCTGCTCGGGCCGAACGGCGCCGGCAAGACGACCTGCTTCTATTCTGTGATGGGCCTGGTGAAGCCCGATGCCGGCCGTATCATGCTGGATGGCGAGGATATCACCGGCCTGCCGATGTATCGCCGGGCGATCCTGGGCCTGGGTTATCTGCCGCAGGAAACGTCGATCTTCCGCGGCCTCACGATCGAGAAGAACATCCTGACGGTGCTCGAACTGGCGGAGCCCAATGCGGCCGCCCGGCAGCGCAAACTGGATACGTTGCTGGAGGAATTCGGCCTCACGCGGCTGCGCGATGCACCGGCGATGGCCCTTTCGGGCGGCGAGCGGCGCCGTGCCGAAATCGCTCGCGCCTTGGCGGCCGATCCGTCGATCATCCTGCTTGACGAGCCTTTTGCCGGCATCGATCCGCTGTCCATCGCGGACATCCGCGCGCTGGTGAAACAGTTGAAGCAGCGCGGCATCGGCGTGCTGATCACCGACCACAATGTGCGCGAAACGCTCGACATCGTTGATCGCGGCTACATCATTTACGATGGCCGCGTGCTGTTCTCCGGTGCGCCGGCCGACCTGGTGGCCGATCCCAACGTCCGGCGGCTGTACCTGGGCGAAGAGTTCTCGCTCTGAGCTGATGGGGATGAACGCTATCCGCGTCATGCCGGTAGGAAGTGGCATCAGCCCCGATGCACCTGGCGTGATAGGGTGTAGGGGCAGCCTCGCTGCGTCTGCGAGCATGCTGGTGGCATGAGCCTGGCCCCGCGCCTTGATCTGCGCCAGTCGCAATCGCTGGTGATGACGCCGCAGTTGCAGCAGGCGATCAAGCTGCTGACGCTGTCGAACCTCGAAATCGAGGGCGTCATCGCGGAGGAACTGGAAAAGAACCCCCTGCTCGAAACCGTGGCGCCGAGCGACGACGCGCCGGTCGCCGAGCGCGTACCCGATCCGCTACGAGACGAGCCCGCCCCGGCCGATGAACTCGTCCTCGCCGGAGAGGCGGCCGGCGAGACGCTGGACGTCGACATCACCGCCGAGCGGTTCGATGACAGCCCGTCCGACAGCATCAGCAATGCCGGCGACGGACTCGGTCTGAACGGCGCCGCGGGTGCACCCGGGTCCGAAGCGCCCGATATTGATGCCTTCGCCGCGGCGAGCCTATCGCTGGCGGATCACCTTCTCCAGCAAGCAGGCGAGGTGTTGGCGGGCGCGGACTTGTTCGTCGCGCAGCACCTCATCGATCTTATAGACGAGACGGGGTACCTCACCGCCAATTTGCTCGACGTCGCCACCAGGCTCGGGGTGCCGCTGGCGCAAGTCGAGCGGATCCTTTCCGTCATCCAGACCTTTGATCCGACCGGCGTCGGCGCGCGCGACCTGGCGGAATGTATCGCGCTGCAAGCCGAGGAAGCGGATCGGTACGATCCCGCCATGGCGCGATTGATCGACCATCTCGATCTCGTCGCGCGCGGCGATCTCGCCCGGCTCAAGCGCATCTGCCAGGTCGATGACGAGGACATGGCGGACATGATCCGCGAGCTACGCAACTACGATCCGAAGCCGGGCTGCCGATATGGCGGTGAGCCGATGCAGGCCGTGTCCCCGGACCTTCACGTGCGCCGAACAAGCGCCGGCTGGATCGTCGAGCTGGACAGCTCAACCCTACCCCGCGTGCTGGTCGACCGGCGCTATCATGCAGAGCTCGCCTCTGGGGCGCAGGACAAGGCGTCGAAGGCGTGGCTCGGCGACATGCTGGCGAGCGCCAACTGGCTGGTGAAGGCGCTCGATCAGCGGCAGAAGACGATCATTCGCGTCACCACCGAGATCGTGCGTCAGCAAGAGGCGTTCTTTCTCAACGGCGTCTCGCATCTGCGACCGCTGACCTTGCGCCAGGTCGCCGATGCCATTGAGATGCATGAATCGACGGTCAGCCGGGTGACGTCGAACAAATACCTCAGCTGCGCGCGCGGGCTCTTTGAACTGAAGTACTTCTTCACCTCGGCCATTCAAGCGGCGGACGGCGGCGATGCCGTGTCGGCAGAGGCCGTGAAGAGCGCGATCAAGAGCCTGATCGCCAACGAAGGCGCCAAGGTGCTGAGCGACGATACGCTGGTCGAACTGCTCAACGCCAAAGGCTTCGACATCGCGCGGCGCACCGTTGCGAAATATCGCGAGGCGCTGGGGATCGGCAGTTCGGTGCAGCGCCGCCGGCAGCGGGCGCTGGGAGGCGGATAGCCGCCGCGGCGGTGTCTGCCTCTATCATGCCCGCCTTGGGCGACGCGGCCATCTGCCACGCGCTCAGCAAGAAGCCTGGGTTAGATCCGGCCCGCCGAAGCGTAACGGCCGTGTCGGCTCACCCCACAAGCCGCTGCGGTACCTTCACCTTCATATCCAGCAATTGCTGCGCCTTGCCCTTCGCCAGCGCATCGAGCCGAAGGCTGGCGAACTGGCCGCCGCCGAGCGACTGGATGCAGTGGAGATTGATCGCGTTCATGCCGGGCAGCTCGTAACGGCGCACCTCCGGGTGGCTGGCGCCCTGGAACTCGTGCGCGAAGAACGCCTTCACCGCTTCCTCGGTCAGCCCGGCGCGAATCCACGGCAGGAACTCCGGCCGACGCGCGATCACGCCGACGTTGAAGGCATTCCCCTTGTCGCCCGAACGTGCCCACGCGATCTCGATCAGCGGCACTTCGACCAGATCGTCTTCAATCGCGGGCTCTTCTGCGGGATCAGGCCGAACGATCATCGCTTCGTCAAACGGGCTCGCGGGCGCTGGATTGGCGACGGTGATCGTCTCACCGCCAAGTGACACCTTCGCCGATACGGACGCGCCATCGACCAGGAGCGAGAAGACTTGCGACACCGGCGAGATCGTGGGCCGCGCACCAAACCAGCCCGTCGATCCGACGCTCATCGACGTGGTCGGCGATTCGAATTCGCGCATCATGATGCCGAGCGCCTCGGCGTCCTCATGCTCCGCGCCGATCCGCGCGATCACCTCGCGCGTCGCGGCAAGCGCCGGGTTGGCCTGCGCGCCATAGCTCGCCTCCGTGCCCAGCAGCTCGACCCGCGTGTCGCGAAGTGGCGGCAAGTTGCGCCCGCGCAGCATCTCGCCAACGCGGGTGAGCACCGCGTCGGCCTGCGCCTGCGCCTTCTTGGCCGCATCGCGGCCGACCACCGGCATGATCCCGATGAAGCGGTGGCCATTTTCGAAGGTGACGCAGGTCTTGAGCTTGCCGGTGGGCGGATAGCCCTTTGCGTTCGACACGCGCACCCGACCCTCGCCGTCCTGCGTCACGCTAAGCTGCGAGAAATCGCATACCACGTCGGGCAGGGCATAAGCCTGCGGATCGCCGACCTCATACAGGATCTGTTCGGATACGGCGGCGGGCGAGACGAGCCCGCCGGTCCCTTCCGGCTTGGTGACGACGAAATCGCCGTCGGCGTGGCATTCGATGATCGGATAGCCGATGTGCGCCCAATCCGGCACCTTCTCCCAATCGGTGAAGAGACCGCCGGTCGCCTGCGCGCCGCATTCGATGACATGCCCCGCGAGCGATCCCGCGGACAGCTGATCATGATCGTCGGCGCTCCAGCCGAATTCATGCATAAGCGGCCCGAGCGTCAGAGCGCTGTCCACCACGCGGCCGGTGATGACGACCTCGGCACCCGCAGCCAGCGCCGCCGCGATCGGGCCGCCGCCGAGATAGGCGTTGGCGGTCCACACCTTCTTGGGATCGGGAAAGGGGGCGTCGCTGAACATCTCGACCACGCCGGCTGAGGCGAAGTCGGGCACGCGCTCGATCAAGTCATCGCCGGTCACGATCGCAATGCGAAAGGACAGGCCAGCCTCTGCCGCGATCTTTTCCATGCGGGCACGGCAGGCTTCCGGGTTCACGCCGCCAGCGTTCGTCACGACGCGCACGCCCTGCCCCTTGAACGCGTGCAGATTGTCCTTCCACACCCATTCGGTGAAGTCGCGCGCATAGCCCTGGTCGGGGCGGACCTGCTTCAGCTGACCGAGCGGCGCCATGGTCGCTTCGGCGAGATAGTCGAGGATCATGTAATCGAGATTGCCGGCCGCCAGCAGTTGCGGCGCCGCGACCGAACTATCCCCCAGGAACCCGCCAGCGCCGCCGATCCGGACTATCTTGGCCATGTCTCTCTCCCGCGTGTTTGGCGGAAGACGTAGAGGAAAGCGGCGTTGAAGCAAGCCACCCTCCCCGCTGACACGGGGAGGGTCGGCATTGCCTTAATCGGCGAACGGATCGCGCACGAGGATCGTGTCTTCACGCTCCGGGCTGGTGGAGACGAGCGCGACGGGGCAGTTGATCAGTTCCTCGACGCGCCGGATGTACTTGATTGCCTGCGCCGGCAGATCGGCCCAGCTACGCGCGCCGGCGGTCGACTGGGACCAGCCCTCCATCGTCTCGTAAATCGGCTCGACCGCGGCTTGATCGGCGGCATGCGACGGGAAGTAGTCGAGCGTTTCGCCGCGCAGCTGGTAGCCGGTGCAGATCGAGATCGTCTCGAACCCGTCGAGCACGTCCAGCTTGGTCAGCGCGATGCCAGTGATGCCGCTGACCGCGGCGGACTGGCGCACCAGCACCGCGTCGAACCAGCCGCAGCGGCGCTTGCGTCCCGTGACGGTGCCGAATTCATGCCCACGCACGCCGAGCCGCTCGCCCGTTTCGTCCTCGAGCTCGGTCGGGAATGGGCCGGAGCCGACGCGCGTGGTGTACGCCTTGGCGATCCCCAGCACGAAGCCAACCGCGCTCGGCCCGAGCCCGGAGCCACCAGCAGCGGTGCCGGCGATCGTGTTGGACGAAGTGACGAACGGATAGGTGCCGTGATCGATGTCGAGCAGCACGCCCTGCGCGCCTTCGAACAGGATGCGGCGGCCGCGCGCGCGCGCTTCATTCAGGTCACGCCAGACCGGCTTGGCAAAGGACAGGACAAAATCGGAGATTTCGCGCAAGTCCGCGACCAACCGCTCGCGGTCGATCGGCGGTTCGCCAAAGCCGGCGCGCAATGCGTCGTGATGCGCGGTGAGGCGATCGAGCTGCGGATCGAGATCGTCGAGATGCGCGAGGTCACACACGCGGAGCGCGCGGCGCCCCACCTTGTCCTCATACGCCGGGCCGATGCCGCGCCGCGTGGTGCCGATCTTGCCCGCGCCGCTCGCATCTTCACGCAAGCCGTCGAGATCCCGGTGAAAGGGCAGGATCAGCGTGCAGGTCTCGGCGATGCGCAAAGTGTCAGGCGTCACCTTCACGCCCTGTGCGGACAGCTTTTCCACCTCCGCCCGCAGTGCCCAGGGATCGAGCACCACGCCGTTGCCGATCACCGACGGGGTGCCGCGCACGATGCCGGACGGCAGCAACGACAGCTTGTAGACCTGGTCGCCGACGACCAGCGTATGGCCGGCATTGTGGCCACCCTGGAAGCGCACGACCATGTCTGCGCGCTCGGCCAGCCAGTCGACAATCTTGCCCTTGCCCTCGTCACCCCATTGGGCGCCGATCACCGCTACATTTGCCATGGATACACAACTCCCCCTGCCGGGGTGATCCTGGCCGCCCTTCGACAGGACTCGGCGGCAAGGAGGGTCCAGAAATGCGCCGCGCGGTTAGCGGGGCGCGGTGGTGACTGTCAATTGCGGACGATGCCTAGAGCGGCCGCGCCTCGCCATCGACGAACAGGTGCGTACATAATTGCTTCTCCGGCGTATCACCCGCCTCGAGCGCCGCAACCGTCACCCACCCAGCCTGGCGCATGGCAGCGCCCGCCGCCTCGGGGGTGCCGACCGGCAGGAACAGGCGGCGGCGCTCGGCAACTGCGTCACTCGCGATTGACGCTGCGAAGAGCGAGAAGCCGGTTGCCGCTTCCTCTGCTCCATTCTCGTGCATCAGCGTGTAGGTGCCGCCGCGTCCAACTTCGCGGGTCGCCCCTTTGGCGAACAGCGAGAAACCGAGCCAGGTCTGATATTCAAAGCCGTGCCGCTCGGTCGGATCGAGCGTCAGCGTCGCGCGATCCCCTAGGGCAGCGGCGATCGCTTCCAGCCCGTCGAAGCGCGACGCAAGCACCTTGCTGGTATCGAAATCGCGCAACCTTTGGATTGCCGCTGCGAACGGCCCCGCCGCCTCGATCAGCGGTAGATACGCCGGGGCAAGCTCGGCCACGGCCCCAGCGTCCTTGGCATCGAGCCGATCGCGCAGATGCTCGGCATCCTCGACCGGCAACGGCCCTGCCGCCAGCGTGTCCACCAGGTCGGGCAAGGTAAAATCGACCGACACGCCCGTGGCGCCCGCCGCCGACAGCGCTTCCACCGCCACCGTGACCAGCTCGCGAGCCGCGGCGACGGTATCGAGCCCGATCAGCTCGCACCCGATCTGCCGTGCTTCACGCTCCGGCTGCAGCGCACCGCCACGCAGCTTGAGCACCGAGCCGGCGTAACTCAGCCGAACGGGGCGCGGGTGATGCGCCATGCGCGTGGCGGCAATGCGGGCGACCTGCGCCGTGATATCCGGGCGGATCGCCATCGTGCGCTGGCTCACCGGATCGACAAAGCGGACCGCATCGGAAAGCCCGCCGTCCTTCAGCCGCGAGGCAAGCCCTTCGGCAAATTCGGCCAGCGGCGGGTCGACGCGCTCATAACCATAGGAACGAGCAACGCCGAGCACGCGCGATTCCACCGCAGCCGCGGCATCGGCATGCGGTGGCAAGCGATCGCGGAACCCCTCGGGAAGAAGCGTGGTCACGCCGGCACCTCCGCGATGGGGCGGACAGGAAGATCGGCGAGCAAGGCGCCGGCCACAAACTTTGATTCAATGATCGTCAACACGCCGGCCTCGTTGCCGATCACCTCGGCGTTGGTAAAGCGGATAACGTCTTTTCGGGCGCCTGAACTGCGCGAGTGCCATTGCCGGTAGCAAGCGGCCCTCCCCGGGGGAGAGCCGCTTGCCGCGTGCGTTCAGAACTTCAGGCCCATCGCGGTCTTCACGCCCGGCAGCGCCTTGACGGTGGCGAGCAGTTCCGGGGTCACCTGCTCGTCGACTGAAAGCAGCAGCACCGCTTCCCCGCCAGCCTGGCGGCGGCCGAGGTGGAAGGTGCCGATGTTGACGCCCGCTTCGCCGAGGGTTGTGCCGAGGCGACCGATGAAGCCGGGCGCGTCCTCGTTGACGACGTAGAGCATCGCGCCCGTCAGATCGGCTTCGACCTTGATCCCGAACAGCTCAACCAGGCGCGGCGCGGCATCGCCGAATAGCGTGCCGACGACCGACCGCTCACCATCCGCCGTGCGCACGGAGACGCGCAGCAGCGTATGGTAATCGCCCTCACGCTCGGTGCGGATTTCGCGCACTTCGACCCCCCGGTCGCGCGCCAGGACGGGCGCGTTGACCATGTTGACCGTGTCGGTCTGTGTGCCGAGGAAGCCTTTCAGCACCGCGCTGGTCAGCGGCTTCGGGTTGAGCTCCGCCGCGGCGCCTTCGCTGTGGATCGAGATGCGATCGATTGCGCCATGCGCCAGCTGGCCGACGAGGCTACCAAGCTTTTCAGCGAGGCCCATATAGGGCTTCAGCTTGGGCGCTTCCTCTGCCGTGAGGCTCGGCATGTTGAGCGCGTTGGTGACGCCGCCCGAGACGAGGTAGTCCGCCATCTGCTCGGCGACCTGGATCGCGACGTTCACCTGCGCTTCGGTGGTCGACGCGCCGAGGTGCGGGGTGGAGATGAAGTTCGGCGTGCCAAACAGCGGGCTTTCCTTCGCCGGCTCGGTGACGAACACGTCGAGCGCCGCCCCGCCAATATGGCCACTGTCGAGGCCTTCCTTCAGCGCCGCCTCGTCGATCAGGCCGCCACGCGCGCAGTTGATGATGCGAACGCCCTTCTTGGTCTTGGCAAGGTTCTCGGCCGACAGGATGTTGCGGGTCTGGTCGGTCAGCGGCGTGTGCAGCGTGATGAAGTCCGCGCGGGCGAGCAGCTCGTCCAGCGTCACCTTCTGCACGCCCAGCTCGAGCGCGCGTTCCTCGGTGAGGAACGGATCGAACGCCGCCACCTTCATCTTCAGGCCAAGCGCGCGGTCGGCGACGATCGAGCCGATGTTGCCCGCGCCGATCAGGCCCAGCGTCTTGCCGGTCACTTCGACACCCATGAAGCGGTTCTTTTCCCACTTGCCCGCCTGGGTCGACTTGTCGGCCTCGGGAAGGTCTCGCGCCAGCGCGAACATCAGCGCGATGGCGTGCTCGGCCGTGGTGATCGAGTTGCCGAACGGGGTGTTCATCACGACCACGCCCTTCGCCGATGCGGCGGGGATATCGACATTGTCGACGCCGATGCCAGCGCGCCCGACGACTTTCAGGTTCGTCGCGTGCTCGAGGATGTCCTTGGTCACCTTGGTGGAGCTGCGGATCGCCAGGCCGTCATATTCACCGATGATCGCCTTCAGCTCATCCGGCGTCTTGCCGGTGATCTCGTCCACTTCGACGCCGCGCTCGCGGAAGATCTGCGCCGCCTTGGGATCCATTTTGTCGGAAATCAGTACCTTAGGCATGTTCGTATCCTAGATACGGCCGTCATCCCCGCGAAGGCGGGGTCGATAACCGCTGTCCGAGCGGCTCTTGTGGACGACCTGGAGCATATGGATTCCCGCCTTCGCGGGAATGACGATGAGTCAGGCGGCCTTGGCGGCCGCGTAGGCCCAATCGAGCCAGGGACCGAGCGCAAGGATATCCGCGGTGTCGACCGTGGCGCCGCACCAGATGCGCAAGCCCGGAGGGGCATCGCGATAGCCGCCGATGTCATAGGCGGCGCCCTCAGCCTCGAGCAGCGAGACCATCTTCTTGATCACCGCTTCCTCGGCGTCGACCGTCAGGCAGACGCTGGTGGTCGAGCGCGATGCAGGGTCGGTCGCGAGGTGACCCAACCAGTCGCGCGTCTGGACGATCTCGTCCAGCGCCCTGGCATTCGCATCCGAGCGCGCGATTAGGCCGTTCTCGCCAAGCGACTTCGCCCATTCGAGGGAGAAGATCGCGTCTTCCACCGCCAGCATCGACGGCGTGTTGATCGTCTCGCCCTTGAACACGCCCTCAGCGAGCTTGCCCTTGGAAACGAGGCGGAAAACCTTGGGCAGCGGCCACGCCGGCGTGTAGCTCTCCAGCCGCTCGACCGCGCGCGGGCCGAGGATCAGCACGCCATGTGCGCCTTCGCCGCCCAGCACCTTCTGCCACGAGAAGGTGGCGACATCGATCTTGTCCCACGGCAGGTCGTAGGCGAACACGCCGCTGGTCGCGTCGGCGAACGACAGCCCCTCGCGATCGTCGGCGATCCAGTCGCCGTTCGGCACGCGCACGCCGCTGGTGGTGCCGTTCCAGGTGAACAGCACGTCGTTCGACCAATCGACCTGCGCCAGATCCGGCAGTTCGCCGTAGTCGGCGCGGATAACCGTGGGGTCGATCTTCAGCTGCTTGACGGCGTCCGTCACCCAGCCTTCGCCGAAACTTTCCCAGGCCAGCGCGGTGACCGGGCGGGCGCCCAGCATTGTCCACATCGCCATTTCGAAAGCGCCGGTGTCGGACCCGGGAACGATGCCGATGCGGTGCGTATCGGGGAGCTTCAGCAGCTCGCGCATCAGGTCGATGCAATATTGGAGACGCTGCTTGCCGATCTTCGAGCGGTGCGACCGGCCGAGCGTGGCATCGGCCAGCTTGGCGGCATCCCAGCCCGGCGGCTTGGCGCAGGGTCCAGAGGAAAAATAAGGTCGCGCCGGTTTGGTGGCGGGTTTCGCAGGCGCATTGGTGGCGTCGGCGAGCGTCGTGTCAGTCATATCTGTCTCTCCTTACAGAGAGCGCGCGCGGCGTTGGGACCGCGTGGCCCGCCGACGGCTCTAGTGTCGGCAAGGTAACGTGGCAACCGCCCGCCGGTGCCCGTGGATCGGCTCGCCCCTCCAGGTGCTCCGTTCGCCCCGCCGGCTGCTGCAGCCGCTTTCTTTCTGATAAAGTATGCGAAAATGGAGGAGGCGCCATTCTCGATCGGCGCAGGCGGGGTAGATCGTGCGTTCGATTTTTTTGTTGGCGACGGCAACGATGCTGGCGTCGTGCGGCCGATCCGAACCGCCGGCGCGCCCTGATTCGCGCGTGCCGGCTCGCGTGATCGATGGGCCGTCCGCACGTGAGACGGCGCAATGTCACCGCGACCTGCGGACGCTGGGTGTCGCCTACGAGCCGCTGCCCGATCGCACCTTTGGCCCGGGATGCGGCATCGTCGGCACGGTGAAGCTGCTGGACATTGGCGTGCCGACCACGAACCTGGGCGCGATCCGCTGCGGCCAGGCGCGCACCTATGCGCAATGGGCGCGCAATGCCGTCGCCCCTGCCGCATACCAGATCCTGGGCAGCGAACTCGCCAAGGTGGAGAGCATGGGCAGCTACAGTTGCCGCAATGTCGCCGGCAGCGCGCGCCGTTCAGGCCATTCCCTCGCCAATGCCATCGATATCGGCGGCTTTCTGCTCAAGGATGGTCGGCGGCTCACCGTGCTCGGTGACTGGGACTCTCCCGATCCGGATGTGCGGCGCTTCATGCGGGTGATCCACGCATCGGCCTGCAAGCGCTTCGGCACCGTGCTTGGCCCCGAATACAACAGCGCGCATCGCAACCACTTCCACCTCGAGGATGATCGCGCCGGGTTCTGCCGCTGAGCGCCAGTCCGTCACGGAGCGAGACGCGGGCAGGCCGTGGCCGGCCGCCCATGAACAAAAAGCGGATCGATCCGTTGGCGAAACTCCTCTAGGGCCCCTTGAAATGACAGAAACACGCGTACCCAGCCGCACCTTTCCTCGTGCGCGCCAGGATGCCGAATCGGCCAAGACCGGCATCTCCACTCCGCAAACCGAAAATCCGGCTTATCGCCTCGCCTTTCAGGATATGGACTTCCTGCTGCGCGAGGATCTGCGTCCGATCCGCTTCCAGCTCGAGCTGCTGAAGCCGGAACTGCTGCTCGAAGAAGCCCATATCGGCTCCACCTTCGTGATGTATGGCTCGGCCCGCATCCCGGAGCCGGCCAAGGCCGAAGCGATGCTGGAAATGGCCGATCCGGAGCATCGGCACATCGCCGAGCGGCTGGTCGCGAAGTCCAAATATTACGACATGGCGCGCGAACTCGCCCGCCTCGCCAGCAACTTCCCGCGTGACGAGCAGGGCAAGCGCCACTTCGTCGTGTGCTCGGGCGGCGGGCCGTCGATCATGGAAGCGGCGAACCGGGGCGCGGCCGATGTTCACGCCGAATCGATCGGCCTCAACATCGTGCTGCCGCACGAACAGGCGCCCAATCCTTATGTGACGCCGTCGCTATCGATGCAGTTCCACTATTTCGCGCTGCGCAAGATGCACTTCCTGCTACGCGCCCGTGCCCTTGCCGCTTTTCCGGGCGGGTTCGGCACCTTTGACGAATTGTTCGAACTGCTGACGCTGATCCAGACCGGCAAGGTGAAGCCGATGCCCGTGCTGCTGTTCGGGCGCGAATTCTGGGAAAAGGTGGTGAACTTCGAGGCGCTGGTCGAGGAAGGTGTGATCTCAGAGCGGGATCTCGGCATCTTCACCTATGTCGAAAGCGCTGCGGAAGGCTGGGCGGTCGTTCAGCGTTTCTATCAGGATCGTGACCGGCAGGATCCGACCGCGGCCTGATTCTCCTCAATCTCGCAAGGAGCGCCGGGTCTCATCCCGGCGCTTACTCCGCCCGCCCCAGCAACAGGTCACGCGCCGCGTTCAGTGCGCGCGCTTCCTCTGCCGAACCACCCCGGTCAGGATGCGCCTCCGCCATCAGCCGCCGGTGCGCCGCGCGAATCGTTGCCGCATCCGCCGCCCGGTCGATGCCCAGCACGCGCCGGGCGGCCGCGGCATCGCGCGGCTCCTGCACAACCGCGCGTTGCCGCGGCTTGGCCGGGCCAAGCCCATGCTTCCACACACGCCAGCCGGCGTAGGCGACCAGCAGGGCGATCAGCAGCTTGAAGATCATGCCGTAAAGATCACGCGACGTTCGGCAGTGCGGGCTCGGGCAGCGACAGCCCCGCCATCATCTCGCGCAATTCCTGCCGCGCCGCGACATGGCCCAGACCCATCGCGCCGAACTCCTTGGCATCCAGCATCGTCAGGCCGGAGGGAAACAATTCGCGATAGATCACGCGCTCGCCAAGCCCCGGGATGACACGAAAGCCGACCCGCTTCGACAATTGATCAAGCGCATCGGACACGCGCCGCATGTTGCGCGCCTCGATATGTTGCAGGCGGTTGCGCAGCACGACCCAATCGATCGTCGAGCCATCGGCCTTGGCGCGGGCCTTGCGCGCATCCCAGATCAGCTCGGAATAAAAGCTCGGGCGCGTCACCTTGAAGGTTTCGGGGTGCACCTGCCCGATCAGGTCGAAATCGACGAAGCTGTCGTTCATCGGCGTGACCAGCGTATCAGCGCGGGTGGCGGCTGCGCGGGCATAGGGATCATCGCGCCCAGGCGTGTCGATCACCAGGAAATCGGCGCCGTCCAGCATCTCCTGATAGGCTTGCTCGAAATCCTCATGGGCGGTCCGATAGCGCGGAATCGCCAGGTCAGAACCGGTGCGCCGTACCGATTCGGTACGATTGTCCAGGTATCGCCCCATCGTCCGCTGCCGATGATCGAGATCAAGGCAAGCAACGCGGGCGCCCCGTACGGCGAGCGCAATCGCGACGTGTACCGCCGTTGTCGACTTGCCCGTTCCGCCCTTTTCATTGGCGAAGACGATCACATGGGTATTGTCGGGACCGGTCGGCAAATCATCGCATCCTTTGTTGATCGCGTGCATCGATCCCCATAGATGCCCGCCGGTTACGTTTCGAGTGGAGTTTCGCCCGCGTGCAGACCGTCCGTGATTTGAGCGACCTGCGCGCGGCCGTGGCAGCGTTTCGCGCCGATGGCGCGCGCGTCGCCTTTGTGCCCACCATGGGCGCGCTCCACGCCGGGCACATCGCGCTGGTGGAAGCTGCCAAGCGCCCGGGCACAAAGGTGGTCGCCTCCATCTTCGTCAATCCCAAGCAGTTCGGCCCCAACGAGGATCTGGCCCGCTATCCCCGCCGGGAGGCCGCGGATTCGCGCATGCTGGTAGAGGCCGGCTGCGATCTCCTTTGGCTGCCGCCGGTCGAGGTCATGTATCCGGAAGGCTATGCGACCAACATCAGCGTCAGCGGCGTGACCGAGGGGCTGGATGGCGCGGCGCGCCCCGGCCATTTCGACGGTGTGGCCACCGTTGTCGCCAAATTGTTCAACCAGGTCGGTCCGGATGCCGCCTATTTTGGCGAAAAGGATTACCAGCAGTTGCAGGTGATCCGTCGGCTGGTGGCCGATCTGAACTTCCCGATCGAGATCGTGGGCGTGCCGACCCAGCGCGACGACGACGGTCTCGCCCTTTCATCGCGCAACATCTACCTCGATGAAGAAGAGCGCACGAAAGCAGTTGCCCTGCCCCGCGCACTGGGTGTCGCCGCCCGCGCCATTGCGCGCGGCACCCTGCCGGCCGACGTCATCGCCGAGGCGCAAAACAGCCTGGTCGCCGCTGGGTTCGCCGTGGACTATGTCGCCTTAGTGGACGCCGAAACCCTGGCGGAGGAGCCAGCCCCCGATCGCCCGCGGCGCTTGCTCGCCGCCGCCAAGATGGGTCAGACGCGGCTGATCGATAACATAGCAGTTACCCTGGATTAGCCATTAACCATTTGGTGAGGCGGTTCGTCGCACATTGTCCCTGGGGAACTTGGAACAGGGGCCATCGACATGGGAAATAGCCTGAAAAGCGCGCGGCTGCAGATCGAGAGCCGCCTGCCGGACGCGATGCGCGGCGACGGATATGCATGTTACGATCTGGGTGTGGCATATTCGACCGGCACGGATGGCGCCGATTACGATCTGATCGAAGCGCACAAGTGGTTCAACCTCGCGGCCGTGGCGGGCAACGCCGCCGCGCAGACGGCACGCGCGGAAATCGCGGACGACATGTCGGCACGCGAGATTGCGGCGGCACAGCGCGCGGCGCGCGCCATTCTCGCGACGAATCAGCGGCGCGCGGCCTAATCCCCCGCCGCCGGCCCGCCTCTTGCGGGCGCGCCAGGCGGGTTTCTCCGCCTAATGATCAGTTATCGTGGCTGGCGACATATCCGTCGTAGGAGCCACAATTCTGCGGATCCTTGCGGCAGCGCTTTTCCCAGTCGCGCCGTTCGCGACCTTCGCGCGCTTCCTTTTTGCGCATCTCGCGGCCGAAGTTGCGATCGGCTTCGTCCTGGCTGGTCGTTGTCCAATCAACCACCTGACCCGCGACCTTGAACGGCGCCGTTACGACGCTCGCCGCCGTGCGCACACATCCCCCGGCTACCAGGGGAAGCAGCGTCGCCGCCGAAATCACAAGCATCTTACGCATCACTTTGCTCCCCGCGCGGCATCACGCGTCCGCACGCCAATTAACGGAAAATCGGTGAAGAATCCGTCGATACCAAGGCGAAGGGCGGCCGAAATCTCGGCATCGAGTTCGCCATGCGTCCGCGGATCGGCGCCGTTCCGGTACGCAGGGGGCAGAAACTGGTTTTCCGCCCGATAGGTCCAGGGGTGAACGTGCAACCCCGCGGCATGCGCGTCTCGAACAATGCTCGTGGGTGATTCGCCCTGCCAAAGCATCGCCTTGTTCGGCCCGATGCCCCAGGCGTAGGCTGCCACGGTCTTCAGCCCTGCCGGAGTCACCATGTCGGCGTAGCTGCGCGCGCCGCCGTCCGCCGGTGCCCCCCCACCGTCGATCAATTGGATCAGGCGCACCTTGGTCATCGCCTTCAGCCGTTGCAGGTTTGCGACTTCAAAGGATTGGATAAAGACGGGTGCATCGGCGCCGTCCCAGCCCGCTTGCCGGAGGGCCGCCACCAGCGGCTCGTCCGTGCCTTTTCCGATTGAAGCAAAATAGGTCGGGTGCTTGGTTTCCGGATAGATCGCCACGCGGTGCCGTTTCGCAAGCGCGATCACTTCCGCCAGCGTCGGGATCGTTTCTTTCCCATCAAACGCGCGATTCTCTGGGCGAAGCAGCGCCAGCCGCTCCCGTGCCCGCAGCGTCTTCAATTCCCCCAGCGTGAAATCCTCGGTGAACCAACCCGTGACTTTTCGACCGTCGATCGTCTTTGTCGTGCGCCGTCCGGCGAATTCTGGATGATCGGCGACATCGGTGGTTTCGCTGATCTCATTCTCGTGCCTCGCCACCAGCACGCCATCGCGTGTCGGCACCAGATCGGGCTCGATCACGTCCGCACCCTGGGCGATCGCCAATTCATAGGCGGCGATGGTGTGTTCCGGCCGCTCACCGGAAGCGCCACGATGGGCGATGACGATTGGCGGCGAAAGGGACGGCACTGGCTGCATCTGACTACCCTGCCGCGACACGCATCCACCCGCCAGCACCATAACAAGAATTATTGCAGCATACTTGGATCGGACCGAGGAGTGGCGCATATTGCCCCCATGCGCTTCACCATCAACGGCAGCAAGCGCGAGGCCGATCCCGACATTCGTGCCTCGCTCCTCGACGTCCTCCGTGAGGAGTTCGCCCTGACGGGCACCAAGAAAGGCTGCGATCATGGCCAGTGCGGCGCCTGTACGGTGCTGGCTAACGGGCGGCGGATCAATGCGTGTCTCACATTGGCCGTGATGCACCAGGATGATGACATTGTGACGATCGAGGGGCTCGGCAGCGCTGACTCGCTCCATCCGATGCAGGCGGCATTCGTCCGACACGACGGCTATCAATGCGGTTACTGCACCCCGGGCCAGATCTGCTCCGCGGTCGGCATGCTCGATGAAGTGGCGAAGGGCTGGCCAAGCCATGTCAGCGACGATCTGTCCGCTCCCATGTTCGATGACGGCGAAATCAGCGAGCGCATGAGCGGCAACCTTTGCCGCTGCTCCGCTTATCCCAACATCGTTGACGCGATCCGCGACGTGCATGCGCAGGAGCAGAAGGCATGAAGTCCTTCAACTATGCCCGCGCCGACAGCCCGGAAGCGGCAGTGCGCGCCGGCGGCCGCTTCATCGCCGGCGGTACCAATCTGCTCGACCTGATGAAGCTGCAGGTCGAAACGCCGGAAAAGCTGGTCGACATCAGCCGGCTCGATCTGAACACGGTCGAGGAACAGGATGGCGGGCTGCTGATCGGCGCGCTCGTCCCCAACAGCGATCTCGCCGCCGACCCGCGCGTCATCGCAAACTATCCGGTCCTGAGCCGCGCGCTACTCGCCGGCGCCTCGGGCCAGTTGCGCAACAAGGCAACGACGGGCGGCAACCTTCTCCAGCGCACCCGCTGCTATTTCTTCTACGACACGCATGCGGCCTGCAACAAACGCGAACCCGGCAGCGGCTGCGACGCGCTCGGCGGGTTCAACCGCATCCACGCGATCCTCGGCACCAGCGAGCATTGCATCGCCACCCACCCCGGCGACATGCCCGTCGCGATGCGCGCGCTTGATGCGACGGTGGTGACGCTGAAGCCCGACGGCGATCGCCGCCGGATCCCACTCGGCGATTTCTACCGCCTGCCGGGCGACACGCCGCACATCGAGACGGTGTTGGAGTCGGGTGAGCTCATCACCCACGTCGCGCTCCCCGCGCCGCCGCCGGGCGCGCGGCAGCTTTACCGCAAGGTACGCGACCGCGCCTCCTATGCCTTTGCGCTCGTTTCCGTCGCAGGTGTGATCGCCGTCGAGAACGGCACGATCACCCACGCCGCGCTCGCCTTTGGCGGCCTCGCGCACCAGCCGTGGCGCGATCCCGCCGTTGAGGGGGCACTTGTTGGCAGGGCTCCCGAACAAGCCGCCTTCGATGCCGCTGCTGACGCTTTGCTCGTGGGCGCCCGCGGCTTCGGCCACAATGATTTCAAGATCCCGCTCGCCCGGCGCGTGCTCATCACCGCGCTGCGTGACCTGACGGGGGAGCCGGCATGAACGATCTCGCGATGGATGCACCGTACCGCCCGGCAGCGCTGGACCGCGCGCAGCAGGGCCTGCTCGGCAAGCCGATCGACCGCTACGAAGCACGCGAGAAGGTCAGCGGCGCGGCCCTCTATGCTTTCGAACAGGCACCGGAAAACACCGCCTATCTCGCGGTCGTCCAGTCCAGCATCGGCCGCGGGCGGGTAACGCGCGTGGATGCGATCGAGGCGGAGGCGGCGCCCGGCGTGATCGCCGTCATTCACGGCGATCCCCGCATGCCGACCGGCGAGGGCAACTCGCGCGCCATGTCCGCGATCGGCAAGGACGAAGTGTTCCACTATGGCCAAGGCGTCGCGATCGTTGTCGCGGAAACGCAGGAGGCCGCCCGCGCCGCCGCGCGCCTCGTCCAGGTCAGCTATGAGGAAACGCCCGGCCGCTTCGATGCCGCCGAGGTGGAGATCCAGCAGGACCACAAGCTCGGCTTCCTCCCGCCGGTCAATCGCGGCGACCTCGACACCGCGCTCGCCGCAGCCGAAGTGGTGGTCGACCGCACCTATACCACGCCGATCCACTTCCCCGCAGCGCTTGAGCCGCACGCGACACTCGCCTGGTGGGAGGGCGACAAGCTCACCGTGCGCACCAGCAACCAGGTGATCGGCGGCGCAAAGGGCACCATCGCCACCGCGCTTGGCATCGACAAGGATCGCGTGCGTGTGCTGGCCCCTTATGTGGGCGGGGGGTTCGGCGGAAAGACCGGCGTCGGCCCGGAAGTGATCTTCGCCGCCATCGCGGCGGAGAAGATCGGCCGCCCGGTCAAGGTCGCCCTCACCCGCCGACAGACCGCTTACATGGTCCACCACCGTTCGCCGACGACGCAGCGGCTGCGCCTCGGCGCCGACCATGAGGGGCGGATTAGCGCGATCGCGCACGAAAGCGTCGCTTATCAGAATGAGGACAGCGCTTTCCTGGAGCCGGTGCCCTTCGGCACGCTGCCGCTCTACGCCGGTGAGGCCCGCCGCTTCCGCACCGATCTTGCGCGCATCGACCTCCCCGCGACCGGCGCAGTGCGCGCGCCGGGCGAGGCGATCGGCACCTTTGCGGTCGAATGCGCGATGGACGAACTTGCCGAGGAGCTTGGCTTAGACCCGATCGAGCTACGCCGCCGCAACGAGCCCGCCAGGGATCCGACCACGGGCAAACGCTTCTCCACCCGCCGCCTGCTCGATTGCTACGACAACGGCGCACGCCGCTTCGGCTGGGATCAGCGGGCGGCGACGCCGGGCAGCCGACGCGAGGGCGAATGGCTGATCGGCATGGGCATGGCCGCGGCGCTCCGCGGCAATTTTACCGTCAATGCCGAGGCCGAGGTGATTCTGGGCGATGACGGCCGGGCCACGGTGCGCACCGACATGACCGATATCGGCACCGGCACTTACACGATCCTCGCGCAGACCGTGGGCGACATGCTTGGCCTGCCGATTGCGGCGATCGACGTGGTGATCGGCGACACCGACCTGCCACCCAGCGCGGGCTCGGGCGGCTCGTTCGGCGCGGGCAGCGCCTGCGCCGCCGCGGCTCTAGCATGCGAGGACATCCTCGCCGAACTCGGCCGCCGCATGAACGCCGCGCCGGAGGACATGCAGCTCAAGGACGGTGTCGTCACTGCCACCGACCGCAGCAGCCCGCTCGCCGATCTCGTCCGCGGCTCGCCGATCAGTGCCAAAGGCAAGACCTCACCGGGCAAGGAATCGCAGGCGACCAGCCAGGCGAGCCACGGCGCGCAATTCGCCGAGGTCGCGGTCAACGCCGTCACCGGCGAAGTGCGCGTGCGCCGCATGCTCGGCGTTTTCGACATCGGCCGCGTGCTCAACGAAAAGACCGCGAAGAACCAGATCATCGGCGGCATGGTCTGGGGCCTCGCCTATGCGCTGACCGAGGACGGCATCGTCGACCCACGCAACGGCCGCTTCGTGAACCCCGATTTTGGGGAATATCACGTGGCGGTGAATGCCGACGTGCCGCAGATCGAGGCCTATTTCATCGAGGAGATCGATGATTCAGCCAATCCCGTCGGCGCAAAGGGCGTCGGCGAGCTCGGCATTGCCGGCTCCGGCGCCGCGATCGTCAACGCGATCTACAATGCCACGGGCGTGCGCATCTACGACATGCCCGTGACGCTCGACAAACTCCTCCCCCATCTCCCACCGGTGTGATCCATGGCCGATAACGACAGCGTCCTTTCCGCGGCGAACTCGTGGAAGGGCGCCCGCATGGCGCTCGCCACGGTCGTCTCCACCTGGGGCTCGGCGCCCCGCCCGCGCGGCAGCCACATGCTGGTGCATGAGGACGGCCGCTTCGAAGGCTCGGTTTCAGGGGGCTGTGTCGAAGGCGACATCCTCGATACCGCCGCGCAGGTGATCGCCGGAGCGCCGTTCGCGGTGAAAAAATACGGCGTTGCCGATGCCAGCGCCTGGGAAGTCGGCCTGCCCTGCGGCGGCGAGATCAGCGTAATGGTGCAGCCGGTATCGGCCGAAGGCTTCGACCCCGAATTGTTCGACCGCATCGTGGAGGCGCGCGCGGACGGCCAGCCGCTTACCGTCACCACGGACCTCTCGACCGGCCACAGTGATCTGCGCCCCGTCGAGACGGGAGAGATCTTCGCCAACCGTTACGATCCGCCACGCCGCCTGATCGTCGTCGGCGCGGTACAGATCGCCCAGTCACTCGTCGGCCTCGCCCGCACGCTCGGGATCGAGACCGTCGTGGTCGATCCGCGTGGCCGGTTCCTCACCGAGGAACGCTTTCCCGATACGACGCTGGACGACCGCTGGCCCGACGAGGCGGTGGAAGCCTATAAGCCAGGCCCCTCGACCGCCGTGGTCACGCTCAGCCACGACACCAAGATCGACGATCCCGCGCTCGTCGCCGCACTTGCCGCCAACACCGGCTATGTCGGCGCGCTCGGTAGCCGCAAGAGCCATGCGGCGCGATTGCAGCGGCTGGCGGATGCCGGTGTCTCCGCTGAGAACCTGGCGCGAATCGACGGCCCCGTCGGGCTCGACATCGGCGCGATCGGCCCTGCTGAAATCGCCCTCTCCATCGCCGGGGCGATGGTGAAGGCGTTTCATGATCGCGGCTGAAGATACCATCTTCGTCCTGCTCGCCGCAGGCAGGTCAGCGCGCTTTACCAGTGACCAGAATAAGCTTGACGTGCCGGTCGACGGCGTGCCGCTCGGTCTGCACGTCGTACTGTCGCTGGGAGACCTGCCCTTCAGGCGGCGGGTGGCCATCGTCCGGCGGTGCCAGATCGATTACCCCGCACACGGCTTTCACGTCATCGAGAACAACGATTCGGTTGGGGACATGGCATCCTCGCTTCGGCTCGGCGTCACCTTTGCCCAGGATCAAGGCGCCGCGGCCGTTCTGATCGCGCTTGCCGACATGCCCTGCGTCACGGAGCGCCACATACGCCGGCTGCTCGATATGGCCATTGGAACAGATGCGATGGTCGCCTCATCCAGCGCCGGCGCGGCGCCGCGCCCGCCTGCTGTATTTGGCCGCCGCAGATTTGCGGCACTATTGTCGCTCAGCGGCGATCACGGTGCCCGCGACCTCATTCGCTCGGCGCAACAGGTGGAAGCGCCGGCAGCGGAACTGGTCGACATCGACACGCGCGAGGATCTTGCGGGGCTTGCATCGACGATCTGACCCGCAGCAGCACGAGCGGGGCACCAGAAGGTGTCGATGGAATTTACACATCACGCGAAGCGCGCGTGGCCGTTAACCCTTAAAGTCCGGCAAATCTGCGGCTTAGCGAAATTGGCACAAGCTGTGCTAATTACAGGTTATCGCGCAGAGATGCGCTTCAGTCGGGCGGGTGCGTCGCTTCTTCGATCTCGCGACGCCCCGCCCGCACCCGACTTTTCAGCCTCAGTCGGCCTTTGCCGTGTCCTTCAGGAGATCGGCCAACTCGCCGCTCTCGTACATTTCCATCATGATGTCCGAACCGCCGACGAATTCGCCGCCGACGTACAGCTGCGGGATGGTCGGCCAGTCCGAATAGGCCTTGATGCCCTGCCGGATGCCCTGATCCTGCAGCACGTCGACGCTCTCGAACTCGGTGTTCAGATGCTGGAGGATCGCCACTGCTCGGCTGGAAAAGCCGCATTGCGGAAACAGCGGGCTGCCCTTCATGAACAGCACGACGGGGTTGTTCTTCACCACCGCATCGATGCGGGCGTTGGTATCTTCGGTCATTGTCGATCCTCGCGTGGAAGCAGGCTGGCCGTTATTTCGGCACGCCAGTGGTCAACTGCAAGGCATGGAGCACGCCGCCCATGCGCCCACCCAGCGCGGCATACACCGCCTGATGCTGCTTCACCCGCGACATGCCGGCGAACGAAGCGGCCGTGACCCGCGCCGCATAATGATCGCCATCCCCGGCCAGGTCGGTAATCTCGACCTCGGCATCGGGGATGCCTTCGCGGATCAACGCCGCGATCTCGTCCGCCGCCATCGGCACCTTATTGTGCTTCCATCAGCTGGCGGCGCGCCTCGACCGTCTGCTCGTCCAGCGCCTTGCGGATGTCCGCCTCGGTCATGTCCACGCCGGCGGCCAACAGATCACCAAGCAGCTTGCGCACCACATCCGCGTCGCCCGCTTCTTCCAGGTCCGCATGGACCACCGTCTTGGCATAAGCGTCCGCTTCTTCCGGCGTCAGCTTCATCAGCTCCGCGGCCCACTGGCCGAGCAGGCGGTTGCGCCGGGCGATGATGCGGAACGCCATTTCCTCATCCCGCGCGAACTTGGTCTCAAAGGCGCGCTCGCGATCGTCAAAGGTCGTCATGGCTGCTGCATTGCTCCTGTTTGATCACGGGATAGGCAGCGCAGCGGCCCGACGCAATATCGCGAGCGGTTGCTTACCCCGCCCCCGTCCCTGCAAGCGCGGCCAGCAACAGCAGCGCGACTATGTTGGTGATCTTGATCATCGGGTTCACCGCCGGCCCTGCCGTGTCCTTGTAAGGATCACCGACAGTGTCGCCGGTCACCGCAGCCTTGTGCGCTTCCGATCCCTTGCCGCCGTGATTGCCGTCCTCGATATATTTCTTGGCATTGTCCCACGCGCCGCCGCCGCTCGTCATCGAAAGCGCCACGAACAGCCCCGACACGATCACGCCGAGCAGCATCGCGCCAAGCGCCGCAAAGCCCGAGGCCTGACCGTCCACCGCCGTCACGATGAAATAGAGCGCGATCGGCGAGAGTACCGGCAGCAGCGAGGGGATGATCATTTCCTTGATCGCCGCCCGCGTAACCAGATCAACGGTGCGGCCGTAATTGGGCCGGCTAGTCCCTTCCATGATCCCGGGATTGTTGCGGAACTGGTCACGCACTTCCTCGACGACCGCGCCCGCTGCACGACCAACCGCCGTCATGCCGAAGGCGCCGAAGAGATAAGGCAAGAGCGCGCCGAGCAGCAGCCCGACGATCACGTATGGGTTCGACAGGCTGAAATCGACGGCAATGTCCGGAAAATAGGTCTGCAGGTCAGTGGTGTAGGCGCCGAACAGCACCAGCGCGGCCAATCCCGCCGAACCGATGGCATAGCCCTTGGTGACGGCCTTGGTCGTGTTGCCTACTGCGTCCAGCGCATCGGTCTTGTGGCGAACCTCATCGTCCAGCCCGGCCATCTCGGCGATGCCCCCCGCATTGTCCGTGACGGGACCATAAGCGTCAAGCGCCACCACCATGCCGGCGAGCGCCAGCATCGACGTCGCGGCGAAGGCAATGCCGATGATCCCCGCCAGCTTGTACGCCGCGATCACAGCCACGACGATCACCAGCGTCGGCAGCGCGGTCGCCTCCAGGCTAATCGCCAGCCCTTGGATAACATTGGTGCCATGGCCGGTCTCGCTCGCCTTCGCGATCGACCGCACCGGGCGATAGTTGGTGCCGGTATAATATTCGGTGATCCACACGATCAGCCCCGTCACGGCGAGGCCGATCAGCATGCACCAGAACAGGTCCATGCCCGTAAAGGCGTCCGCACCCGGCGCGCCGGTGATCTCGGTGGCGGCAAGATCGCCCACACCACTGGTGACGCTGTCGGACGACGCATCAAGGAAGCCTGACGCCCCGATCGGGGCATTGAGGTCGCCCAATGTCATTAGGGTCGCGACATAGATCGCCGGGATCGCCAGCAGCGCCGAGGTCCAGAACCCCTTGTAGAGCGCGCCCATGATCGATCCCTTGGCCCCGATCCGCACCATATAGGTGCCGATGATCGAGGTGATGATGCACACCCCGCCGACGATCAGCGGCAGGCTCATCAGCTGCATCAGTTCTGCGGAGGACGCCTGGATCAGCAGCGCGATCGAAATCATCGTCACGCCCAGCGTCACCACATACGTCTCGAACAGGTCGGCGGCCATGCCCGCGCAGTCGCCGACGTTGTCGCCCACATTGTCGGCGATCACGGCGGGGTTGCGGGGATCATCCTCCGGGATACCCACCTCGACCTTGCCGACGAGGTCCGCGCCCACATCCGCCGCCTTGGTGAAGATGCCGCCGCCAAGACGCGCGAAGATCGAAATGAGCGACGCCCCGAACGCCAGTGCCGTCAGCGCCTCGATGATCGCGCGCGCGTTGGGCGCATAACCGGCCGGGCCCGTCAGGTACCAGAAGAACCCCGCGATCGCGAGCAGCCCCAGCCCTGCCACCAGCATGCCGGTCACCGCGCCGGAACGGAACGCCATCGTCAATCCGGCCTGCAAGGTGCTCCGCGCGGCTTCGGCGGTGCGCACATTGGCGCGCACGGAGATGTTCATGCCGACATAGCCGGCTACACCGGAAAGGATCGCGCCGATCAGGAACCCGATCGTCGATAACGTACCCAGAGTTGCGAACAGGATGATCGCGACAATGACGCCGACGATCGCAATGGTGGTATATTGCCGGCCAAGATACGCCTTGGCGCCCTCCTGGATGGCGGCGGCGATATCCTGCATCCGCTCGTTTCCTGGCGATGCGCGTAGAACTTGTTGGCTGGTGACGATGCCATAGACCACGGCCAGCAGGCCGCAGAGGATGGCGATATAGACCGTGGTCATCGCGTTCCTTCCCCTAACGTGGACCGGTCGACCCCGCCTTCGGGCGGTAACCGCCGGTCTCCTATGATTATCGTTCTGGAACGGGAGCCTACGCTTGCGGGGGGAAAGCGCAAGTATGGCTGTTAGCGATGTTTATTCGGCCGAAATCGTGGATGGGCGGCATGGTATCGGCCGCCACAAAGCGCGCCTGCCGATCAGGCGCGATGCTCGAAGCCCAGCCGCTCCGGCAGCGGCACCGGGTTGCTATGCCGCGTCAGCTGCAGGCCGGCACCTGCCGCAAAGGTGCCGATACAGGTGGCATGGCCGGTCGGCCGCTCGCCCGGCGGCAGCGCGCAGAGCAGCTGATAATCGTCACCGGCGGTTGCCGCAGCCAAGGGATCGTCTCCGGCATAGGCGCGATACGCGGCGGATAGGGGCACCGCATCAAGCGCGATCGTCACCGCCAGATTGCTCGCCGCCGCCATGCGCCATGCGTCGATGAGCAGCCCGTCCGACACATCCATCATCGCATGGGCGAGCGGCGCCAGGATGCGCCCTTCGGCAAGCCGTGGGCGCGGGCGGCGATAGGCGGCAAGCAAAGTCTCGGGCCCGCTGCCGGCCTGCGCCACGGCAAGGCCGGCACCGGCATCACCGATCGTCCCCGTCACCCACAGGCGATCGCCGGCCTGCGCACCGGCGCGCACCGGCGCCGCGGCATCGCGCCCGATCGCCGTGACGGTCAGCACGCGCGGGGCACCGGCCGGAAGCGACACCGTGTCGCCGCCGATCAGGGGACAATCGAATACGGCAAGACAGGCGTTGAGCCCCGCCAGAAAGGCGCGGTCCCACGTCCGGCCCGAAAGCGGATAATTGAGCAGCACGCCCTCGGGTACGGCGCCCTTGCCCGCCAGATCGGACAGGCTGACAGCAACCAGTTTCCACGCGACGTCGCCCGGGGGGTCGTCGGACAGGAAGTGGACGCCTTCCACCAACGTGTCGGTCGTGACGACGAAGCCGCCCACGCGCGCCGCATCGTCGCCCAATCCCAATGCGCCCGCGTGGAGCGGCAGGCGGCGCAAGGCGGCGATGAACTCCGCCTCGGTCATGCCGTCCTCGTTGCCCACCAGGGCCGTCGCGCCGATCACAGCGCCGAGCCGCAGGGCAGCGCGAGTCGCGCGCGCTGCCGAACTGATCGGCGCAGGCGCTTACGCATGGTAGCTTGCCCGCTCGGCGACCCGCGCGTGCCAGGCGCTGGCGCTTTCCCGATCGCGCATGGGATCCATGCCGATCAGCTTGGCGAAGTCGATGATGGTGACAGCCGCAATGTCGGCCATGGTGAAGCCATCGCCCATGACAAAGGCGCGGCCGTCCGAAAGCTCGTGGTCGAACCACTTCATGGCGCGCTCGAGCAGATCGCGGTTCGAGGCGCCGTAATCCTGATATTGCGTCAGCAGCGATGCGGTGGCCGGATGGGCGTGCCGCCAGAACATCTTGGTGGGCTCGCCGATCTGGATCTCGACCCGCCGGATCCACATGTCCACCAACGCCTGCTCCAGGGCCGTTCGCCCGAACAAGGTCGGCTCGCCACCGACCCCATCGAGATACCGGCAGATCGACACCGTTTCCGCGATCAGCGTGCCGTCGTCGAGCTCCAGCACCGGCACTTGGCCCAGTGGATTGCGGGCAAGATGCTCGGGTGACTTATGCTCGCCGCGCCGCAGGTCGAGCATCACCTCGTCAAGCTGCACGCCTTTCTCGGCCGCCGCCATGCGGACTCGGCGAGGGTTGGGAGCCGGCATCGGCGCGCTGAACAATCTCATGTCTGGCATCCCCTCTCCCATCCGGCAGGCACGCCGCCGCGATCCCACTCTTCGCCTCGTTATCCCTATGCCGTCGCTTGGCCCGGCTCGTCAGTCCTCCAGCGCCTGGTCGCTCACGAACATGTTCCACTGCCGCTCATGCGCAAAGGTGGAAGGCTTGCCGTGCCCGGGAATGAACGCGGTGTCATTGCCCAGCGGCCACAGCTTGGTGACGATCGAATTGACCAGCGTCTTGTGATTGCCCTGCGGCAAATCGGTGCGGCCGACCGAGCCCTGAAACAGGACGTCCCCCACCTGCGCGAACTTGGAGGGCGCATGGTGGAAGATCACATGCCCTGCCGTGTGCCCCGGTGTGTGATATACGTTGAGCGTAAGGTCACCCACCGTCACCGTGTCGCCGTCCTCCAGCCATCGGTCGGGCTCGAACGGCACGCCGCGAATGCCCCAGTTGCGCCCGTCATCGCCCAGCCGCGCCAGCCAGAAGCGATCCTCCTCCTGCGGCCCCTCGATTTGGACGCCCAGCTCGTCCGCGAGCGGCTTCGCCTCGCCGGCATGGTCGATATGCCCGTGCGTCAGCAGGATCTTCTCGATCGTGATGCCCGCCTGCGCGATCGCGGCCTTGATCTTGGGCAGGTCACCACCCGGATCGATCACGGCGCCTTTCTTGGTCTTGGTGCACCAGATGAGGGTGCAATTCTGCTCGATCGGCGTGACGGGCACGATCATCGCGCGCAGGGCGGGTTCGGTCGCGGCGTCAGTCACTGATCGGTTCCTTTGTTCAACTCGGGCGGCGCTGCCACGGCACCGGTCGCCGTGGCAGCGTCACCGCACGCCGGATGCTAGCGCGCGATCCGCCTCGGCGGCAAGGCGGGATGCTCGGGCTTGCCCCGCGGCTGATGGACAGGCATGGCGCTGCACATGCCGCTCGCCGAGCCTTTCGTGCTGCTTGACGATGCGCGCGCCCAGGGCGCGCCTGCCCGCCTGTACCAGGCTCCTGTCGCAATCGTGGAGGCCTCCTGCATCGCGGACGTGACGCCGGCGTTGGACCGGATCCGCACCGGCATTTCCGCAGGCTATCATGCCGCCGGGTTCCTCTCCTATGAGGCAGGCGCAGCGTTCGAGCCGCAGGCGGGTGAATATGCCGCCTCCCCCACGCCGCTGCTCTGGTTCGGCCTGTTCGACGAATGCCATGACGTGCGGTCCGTTCCCGCGCTGCTTCCCGCCGGCGAGGGCGCCTGGATCAGCGAGCCCGAGCCGCTGGTGTCGCGCCAGCAATACGACGCGATGCTGCGGGAAGTGCTCGATCTTGTCGCGGCCGGTGACATCTATCAGGCGAACCTTACCTTTCGCGCCACCGCTCGCTTCGTCGGTGATCCGCTCGCGCTCTATGCCGCAGTGCGCCAGCGCGCAGGGGCTGGCTGGGGCGCGATCGTGGAAACCGGCACGGACACGCTCTTGTCCTTTTCGCCTGAGCTGTTCTTCAGCCTGCAGGGCGGCGCCCTTCGCTGCCGGCCGATGAAGGGCACCGTTCGCCGCGATCCCGATGCCGTCCGCGATGCCGAATGTGCCCGCGCGCTGGCGACGGACGAGAAGCAATGCGCCGAGAACCTGATGATCGTGGACCTGATGCGCAACGACCTGTCGCGCGTCGCCGTCCCCGGCAGCGTCAAGGTGCCCCAACTGTTCGCCGTCGAGCCCTACCCCACAGTTCACCAGATGACGTCAACCGTCACGGCCAGGCTCCTGCCGGATGCAGATGCGGTTGACGTGCTCGCCGCCTTGTTTCCCTGCGGCTCGATCACCGGCGCGCCAAAGATCCGCGCGATGCAGGTGATCGGCAAGGTAGAGGAGACCCCGCGCGGCGCATACACCGGCGCGATCGGCCACTTGGCGCCGGATGGCGACGCCCAGTTCAACGTCGCGATCCGCACGCTGCACATCGCCCGTGGCAGCGACACCGCCACGCTCGGGCTGGGCGGCGGCATCGTTGCCGATAGCCGGGCCAACAGCGAGTGGGACGAAGCGCGCGCCAAGGGCGCTTTCCTCACTCATGGCCAGCGCGATCCGGACCTCATCGAGACCATGCGCTTCGATCCGGAAGCCGGCATCCTGCTGGTCGAGCGGCACCTGGCGCGCATCAAGGCGAGTGCCGCCACCTTCGGCTACGCCTTTGATCGCCATGAGGCGCGCAACGAATTGCAGGCCGCAACCTTTCGGCTGCGCAAACCCGCTCGAATCCGCCTGCTCGCCAGCCGCTTGGGTCGTCTCGCGATCGAAATCGCCCCGGCACCCGCCGCCTTCGACCACCCGCTGCGCGTCGCACTGGCGCCACTACCCTTTGCGCCATCCGATTATCGTCTGCGCCACAAGACCAGCAATCGCGCCTTTTACGGTGAGGCCCGGCGGGCGAGCGGCGCGGACGAAGTGCTCTTCGTGGAGCCCGGGGGCACCATCACCGAAGGCAGCTTTACCAATGTCTTCGTGGAAAGAGACGGGCGATTGCTGACGCCTCCGCTCGCCCGCGGGCTGCTGCCAGGCGTGCTCCGCGCCGAGCTGATCGAGAGCGGCCGCGCCGTGGAGCATGATTTGCGGCCGGATGATCTCGCGCACGGCTTTCTCCTCGGAAATGCGCTGCGCGGCCTGTTTCCCGCCGTTGTTGCGGTTGCGAAAGCGGGAAACCGGTCGCTATAGCCCGCGGCGCCGAAAGGAACCGTTTCATGAAGACCTCTGCCGCGCTTGATCGCATCAGCCCGTCGCCCACGCTGGCGATCACCACCAAGGTGCAGGAGCTGAAGCGCGCCGGTATTGACGTCATCGGCCTCGGCGCGGGCGAGCCTGATTTCGACACGCCCGATTTCGTGAAGGAAGCCGCGATCGAGGCGATCCGCCGCGGCGAGACCAAATATACCAATGTCGATGGCACGCCCGAGCTGAAGGACGCCGTCGTCGCCAAGTTCAAGCGCGACAACGGCCTCGATTACACGCCGGCACAGATCAGCGTGAATGTCGGCGGCAAGCACACGCTCTTCAACGCGCTCGTCGCGACGGTCGAGGCGGGCGACGAAGTGATCGTGCCAGCGCCCTATTGGGTCAGCTATCCCGATGTCGTGCAGTTCGCCGGCGGCACGCCGGTCGTCATCGCCGCCGGGCCGGAGCATGGCTACAAGCTGACGCCCGCGATGCTGGAGGCCGCGATCACGCCGCGCACCAAGTGGCTGATCCTGAATTCGCCCTCCAACCCGACCGGCGCGGCCTACACCGTCGCCGAGCTCAAGGCGCTGGGCGAGGTGCTCGAGCGCCACCCGCACGTGTGGATCTTCGCCGACGATATGTACGAGCATATCGTTTATGACGATTTCCAGTTCGCCACGATCGCCGAGGTCTGCCCCTCGCTCTACGAGCGTACGCTGACGGTAAACGGCTGCTCCAAGGCTTATGCCATGACCGGCTGGCGCATCGGGTTTGCCGGCGGCGCCACCTGGCTGATCAAGGCGATGGCCAAGCTCCAGTCGCAGTCGACCAGCAACCCCTGCTCGATCGCGCAGGCAGCGGCCGCCGCAGCGCTGAACGGCGACCAGTCCTTCCTTGCCGAGCGCAATGCCGCCTTCAAGACGCGCCGCGATCTGGTCGTCCGCATGCTGAACCACGTGGAGGGCATCACCTGCCCCACCCCTGAGGGCGCCTTTTACGTCTATCCCGAAGTCTCCGGCCTGATCGGCAAAACCACGCCCAAGGGGCAGACGATCGCGACCGACAGCGATTTCGTTGGCTATCTGCTGGAAGAAGCGCGCGTTGCCGCCGTGCAGGGCGTTGCCTTCGGCCTCTCGCCCGCCATGCGCATCAGCTACGCGACCAGCGAAGATATCCTGCGCGAGGCATGCACCCGCATCCAGCAGGCGTGCCTTGCACTGAAATAACCTCAGCGCGACGAAAAGGCGCGGGCGAACGCTCGCCTGCGTTCATGGTTCCAAGGTGGAAACGATTGCTTTCCACCTTGGCCATACAATGCCGCCCGCGCGCCCCTATATGCCGAACCGTCGATGAACAGCCGGCCAAGCCGCGGTTCAGGACGGGGCGGTTATTCCCGTCTCAACAGCAAACAGAGAATCAGAGCAATCCTATGACCCGCTTCCTCAAGTCCAGCTTCCTGTGGCAGTTTGCCGGCGGGTTCACGCTTGGGGCAATCGGCCTGCTGACCCTGACACCGGCCACCGATCCGGTCACGGGCGCGCCGATCGAGCAGGTGCGCTGATCACCGCCAGCATGCGGCGGAAATGACGACGGCGGCCGAAAGCGGACAGCGCTTGCCCTTGCCGCCCGAGCACATTAAGTCACGACAGGTTAAGCGGCCGCTCCGGTAAGGGGCGGCCCTATTTGTTTATACCGAAAGGCATTCACGCATGGCCCAGCCGCTCATGCCCCACGCGACCGCTTCCTGGCTGGTCGACAACACCTCGCTCACCTTTGAGCAGATCGCCGACTTCTGCGGCCTTCATGTTCTTGAGGTTCAGGCGATCGCTGATGACACGGCGGCAACCAAGCTGACCGGCCGCGATCCGGTCCGCGCGCACGAAGTGACCCAGGACGAGATCGACAAGGGTCAGGTCAATCCGGATTACCGCCTGAAGATGACCAAGGGTCCCGATCAGGTGCGCCGTACCAAGGGCCCGCGTTATACGCCGGTCTCCAAGCGTCAGGACAAGCCGGACGGCATCGCCTGGATCATCCGCAATCACCCGGAAATCAGCGACGGCGCGATCTCCAACCTGATCGGCACCACGCGCACGACGATTGCGGCGATCCGTGACCGGACGCACTGGAACATCGGCAACATCACGCCGAAGGATCCGGTGACGCTCGGCCTGACGACGCAGCGCGAGCTGGACGCTGCCGTCTCCAAGGCCGCCAAGTCCGCCGGCACCGAGCCGCAGCCGACCGACACGCGCCTCGACGGCGATCGCGCTGCCCTCATCGAGCAGCTGCGGGCCGAGCGCGAGCAGGCGTCGCGCGATGCCGAACTCGCTGGCAACGAGGGCGAGGCGCGCCCGTTGTTCGACGATCCCTTCCGCCGCTGATCGGCGAACGACGCGCCCTCTTTCGTCACCCCGGCCTTGTGCCGGGGTCCAGGCTTTTCGCGAACTCGCCGGGGCGGAGGGTGCGGCATGCTGGATGACGGTACAGGCCCGGCATGACGAACAGGCCCGATCAAACTCGCTGCTTACGATCTGCAGCCGAATAGCACTCGACGTAACGATTGTTATGCTGATAGCGTCCGCCGCATGGCGACGGCATATCTACGCACGCTGATCGGGGACGAAGGGCTGACGCCTACCAGCTCCGCCGGTCTGACCTTCCCTTTCGGTGATCGCGGCCCGCAGCCGGGCGAGCTGCTCAGCCTCATGGATGGCATCCGCTGGTGGCGCGTGCCGATGTCGGGGCCATTGAAGCATGTGAATGGCCTCATCCTCGATGACGGCCCCGATCTCCTCGCCATCGACACCGGCACCGCCAGCCCGCGCTGCACGGAGGCGTGGCGCACGATCCTCGACGGCCCGCTCGCCGGCGACCGGATCGGCCGCATCCTGTGCACGCACATGCACCCCGATCACGTCGGCCTCGCCGGCTGGCTCTCGCGCAAATTCGATGACGCCGCGATCGTGATGACGCGCACCGAATGGCTGATGGTCCGCATGCTCTCCGCCGATGCGCAGCCCGAAGTGCCCGAGGAACAGATCGCCTTCTGGCAGGGCGCCGGTTGGGACGAGGAGCAAATGGCGCATGGCAAGGCGCGCGGCTGGTCCAGCTTCGGCAAGGCGATCTCGCGGATGCCGGTCTGCTACACCCGCATCCAGGACGGCGACGTCATGCGCATCGGTGGCAGCGACTGGCATGTCGTCACCGGCAGCGGGCACAGCCCCGAGCACGCCTGCCTCGTCGATTACGACCGCCGCGTGCTGGTCGCGGGCGATCAGGTGCTGCCCAAGATCAGCTCCAACGTCTCCATGCACGTCAGCCAGACCAACGAGGACCCGCTGGGCGACTGGCTGCGCTCGATAGAGCGGTTCAAGCAATTGCCCGACGACCTACTCGTCCTGCCCGGTCACGGCGATCCCTTCTACGGCCTCCACACCCGCCTCGACGCGCTGCGCGACGAGCATCTCGACCGCCTCGACGCGATCGTCGACCTGATGGCCGCCGGCCCGGTCAGCGCGACCGACTGCTTCAAGGTCCTCTTCCGCCGCCCGATCGGCCTCGACGTCATCGGCATGGCGACCGGCGAAGCACTCGCCCACCTGCGCCGCCTGGAGCTCGAAGGCCGCGCGGTGCGCGAGGAGCGCGATGGCGTCTGGTGGTTCGCGCGGGTTTAGCCTCCAGAGCCCCTGTCAAGCATAGCTCAACCTCGCGGATATCACGTCAATGCACTTGGAACCGCGCCCCGAAGTGAGCCTAGAACGAATGAGTAACGTCAACCAGATCTCGGCACCAACGCTCCTGAAAATGCTCGGCGGCCTCTGTCTTGGAGTCTTGGCCACCCCGGCGTTTACGCAACAATCTGCGCCGAATGATCTTAGTGCTGGACCCAAAGCAATCCAGCCGGGAAGTTGGGTCAAAGCGGGCGACTACCCGAAAGAAGCTTGGAATAAAGACCAGTCGGGAACGGTGAAGTTTGCTTTGACTATAGATGTCCAAGGCGCAGTTTCGCGTTGCGACATTCTTGTTTCCAGCGGTGCACCGTCGCTCGATCAGCAAGCATGCGCATTGATGCACCGCAACGGACGGTTCAAACCAGCACTTGATGCTGCCGGTCTTCCGATACCGAGTGAGATCACACGTCTGATCGCTTGGAATACGAACCGCAAGGCAGATATAAAGTACGATGCCGTTGTTTCGGTAAAAAGCCTGCCTTCCGACAGGAAATCAGCAGATCTTGCTGTTCGCCAGATAGTTACAGCGGGCAACAGAGTCGAAAGCTGCGCATTGGAGAAGCCGAGCAAGGAACCCAGCCTTGATCTTCAAGCTTGCAAAATCGCCTCCCAAGTCCTCGCGCCACGTAGCCTCCGTGCGGCTGATGGCTCACCCATTCGCGGACTTAGGATTTCTGACTTGGTTCTGATTGTTGGCGGAACCGGCGAGGGAGAGAGCTAGACCCGGCCGCTGCTCGGGCGAGATAAGCGGCCATGGTCTACGTTCCTCAACGCGCCTCCCCGACGAAAGTCGGACCCCAGTTAGGAACGCTCTTGTGACAAGTGCTTTGCTCTCCAGCTTTATCGCGCAACTGGATCCCGGCTTTCGCCGGGAACGCAAAGCAATCTGATCGGATCGCCCATTAGTGGCGGAAGTGCCGCATGCCGGTGAACACCATCGCCAGCCCCGCCTCGTCGGCCGCCGCGATCACCTCGGCATCACGGATCGAGCCGCCCGGCTGGATCACCGCCGTGGCGCCAGCCTCCACCGCCGCCAGCAGCCCGTCGGCGAACGGGAAGAACGCATCCGAGGCCACTGCCGAGCCGATCGTGCGCGGGGTCGTCCAGCCCGCCTTGTCTGCGGCATCCTTCGCCTTCCACGCCGCGATACGGGCCGATTCCAGCCGGTTCATCTGCCCCGCGCCGACGCCCGCCGTGCTGCCGTCCTTGGCATAAACGATCGCGTTCGACTTGACGTGCTTCGCCACCGTCCAGGCGAAGCGGCAGTCGGCCAGTTCCTGCGGCGTCGGCTGGCGCTTGGTCACCACCTTCAGCATGTCGTCGGTCAGCACGCCATTGTCGCGTGACTGTACCAGCCAGCCGCCCGCGATCGTCTTCGCGGTCAGGCCGCCGCGCGCCGCATCGGGCAGGCTGCCGGTCAGCAGCAGGCGCAGGTTCTTCTTCGCCGCGAACAGCGCGATCGCTTCCTCGTCGGCGTCGGGCGCCACCACCACTTCGGTGAAGATGCCCGTGATCGCCTTGGCCGTCGCTGCGTCGAGCGTGCGATTGAGCGCGATGATCCCGCCGAACGCCGACACGGTGTCGCACGCGAACGCCGCCTCATACGCCTCGGCCAGCGTCGTGCCGGTCGCGACGCCGCACGGATTGGCGTGCTTTACGATCACGCAGGTCGGGTCGGCCGCCCGGAACTCGCTCACCAGCTCTAGCGCCGCGTCGGCATCGTTCAGATTGTTGTAGCTCAGTTCCTTGCCCTGGACCTGCCGCGCCTGGCCGATGCCGGGAGTCGAGGGGCCAGCATGGCGATAGAAGGCCGCCTGCTGGTGCGGGTTCTCGCCATAGCGAAGCACGGTCGGCGCCTCGAGCGTGAAGGGCAAGGTCGCCGGGAATTGCTCGTTCTGGTCGGAGAGGCCGAACCAGCTTGCGATCATGCCGTCATAGGTCGCGGTCGCGGCAAAGGCCTTGGCCGCCAGCCGCTTGCGCTCGTCCAGGTTCGTTTCGCCGCGCGCGACGATCGCGTAGTCGGCGGGATCGGTGACGATCGCGACATAGGCATGGTTCTTCGCGGCCGAGCGCACCATGCTGGGGCCGCCGATGTCGATATTCTCGATCACCTCGGGGCGGTCCGCGCCCTTCGCCACCGTCTGCGCGAAGGGATAAAGGTTCACGACCACCAGATCGATCGCGCCGATCCCATGCTCCTCCATCGCGGCGGTATGCGCGGCATCGTCACGCACCGCGAGCAGCCCGCCGTGGACCATCGGGTGCAGCGTCTTGACTCGCCCATCCATCATCTCGGGAAAGCCCGTGAGGTCCGACACGTCGCGCACGTCCAGCCCCGCCTCGCGCAGCGCCTTGGCCGTGCCGCCGGTGGAGACGAGCTCGACACCCTGATCGGCCAGCGTGCGGGCAAGGTCGACGATCCCTGTCTTGTCGGAAACGGAAAGCAGCGCGCGGCGGATGGTGATGGCGGTCATGATTATCCTGCTGCCCTTCGCTTGGCGAAAGGAAGGGCTGGTGGGTGGAGATCAGGTGACACACCACCGGCGGGCCGGGCATGTCACGGGCACGCGGCTCCCCTACCCGCTCGTTTGCCGCGAGGGGAGCCCGAATCAGCGCGCGCGCTTCAGCGCCCAGCCCACATTGGTGCCGCCCGCCTCGGCGGTGCCGCCAATCACCAGCTGCTGCGTGGCGATCGGCCGCCCCTCGCCATCGATCCACAGGCTGTCGTCGATGGTCAGCGATCCGCCGCGCGTCCGGAATTGCCACATCGCGCCCCCCGGCACGCGCAGCACGGCGCCCAGACCGTCTGCGGTCGGCGACGCTTCCACCCCTTGTCCCAAGTGGAAACGGATCGCGAAGGACAGGGCGCCGGGCCGGCGATTGCGCCCCTTGGGCAGCAGCACGTCTTCGCCGCGCAGTTCCTTGCCGTCGCCCGTCAGGATCAGCTGGCGGCGATGGACGAAGCCGTGGCGGCGCACATAGCCGTCGTGGCTTGCCTCGATGCGGCTGGCGTTTTCCGATTCCTGCCGCGTCAGCTCCACCTCCGCCACGCCGCGCCCCAACGTGCCGTCGGGGTGAACCGCCGTGGAATTGGTGTCCGCCAGCGTCAGCGTGGAATGCGCAGCGGTCGTGCGCAGCCCTTCCACCAGCGCGCGCGGCAGCGTCGGCAGCGCCGCGCGTGCGCCGCCGCAATTCACCACGATCCGCGCCGGCCCGTCCGACAGCTCAAACGCCAGGGTGGAAGCGCAGCCCCCTTCCACCACGCGCGCGATCGGCGGCGGCGCTGCATCGACCAGGAGCACAGTGCTGCCCGCCGTCAGCCGCTGATAGCCCCAGTCGCGCGCCTGCCGGAGCGGCCGCGCGCGCACGCCGCTCGCGTCGATCACCTGCGCCACCCGCTCAGCCGGGACGGGCCCGCCGCCCTGCCAGCTCGCCAGCCCGCGATCGGCGTGGCACGTGCCGAGCAACGCCGGCACCATCCGCGCCAGCGCGCCTTGCGCGAATTCGGGCAAATCCTGCCGCCGCGCGGCGTAACTTTCGCGCAGGGTGGTTAAGAGGCCGATCATCTCCAGAAGTGCCTCGGGCGAACGACTGACGAGGCCGCCATCAGGCCAAAGTGCCCCGTCGAGTGCTCTGGCAAGGCCGGCTTCGCCGAAGCTTTTGCGCGGATCGCCGCCCGGGATCAGCAGCCCGGCCGCGATCACCCCGCACCATGCCGCCACCCGGTGCGGGCCGGGCGGCGCCTTGTCCGCGCTGCTGTCCAGATGCCGCGCGCCGCGCGCCAGCGCGTTCAACACCTTGGAACGATAAACCAGATCGGTGGAGGAGAGGATCAGCGGCGCATGCGCCGTCCAGAACAGGATGCGGCGCCCCCACAGGTCCGGGCGCCAGGCCAGCGCCGTCACCCGCTCGGCGTGCGCGGCGAGCCACCGCTCCATCAGATCCTCGGCAATCGGCGCCCCCTGCGCCCGCGTCGCCACGCTCGACAGATCGCGAAGCCACGCAAAACTATGAAGAAATTCGGCAAAGGGCGCGGACGGTGAGAAGCTCCGCAGGTCCAATCCGGCAACGGCATGGCTTTCCCCGCGAAACAGAAGCTGCCCTTCCAGCAGCGCCCGCCCGCGCGCCACGTCACCAAAGAGCGGGTCATCGGGAACGGCAATCAGCTTCAGCGGATACCGCCCCTTCAGCCGAAAACCGTGGATCGGGGTGCGCCAGGTCAGTCGATGAAAGCGGTCGGCAAGGCGTTCGGCGAGCGACAATCCCTTGTCGCCGCCCACGCGCACCAGCCGCTTGCCTTCGTCGATCCCGTCGGCGGTGGGAAGATCGCCGGCGCGTTCGCTCATGCGCCCCTTAACGCACGGATGTTGGCCGCATAAGCATCCGGTCCGCCCCGGAATGTGGCGGTGCCGGCGACCAAAGCATCGGCACCGGCATCGATCGCCAGGCGCGCGGTGCGAACGTCGATCCCGCCATCCACCTGCAAGTCGATGTCACGCTCGGTGGCGTCGATCATCTTGCGGATCGCAGCGATCTTGCGCAGCTGGCTGTCGATGAAGCTCTGCCCGCCAAATCCGGGATTCACGCTCATCACCAGCACCAGATCGACCATGTCGATGATGTAATCGAGCATCTTGGCCGGCGTCGCCGGGTTCAGCACCACGCCTGCGCGCTTGCCCAGCGACTTGATATGCTGGAGCGAGCGGTGGATGTGTGGCCCGGCCTCGGGATGGACCGTGATCGTGTCGGCACCGGCCTCTGCGAAGGCGTCGAGATACACGTCGATGGGCGAGATCATCAGATGCACGTCGAACGGCTTCGCCGTATGCGGCCGGAGGGCCTTCACGACGGCCGGCCCGATCGTGATGTTGGGCACGAAATGGCCATCCATCACATCGATGTGGATCCAATCGGCGCCGGCCGCGTCGATCGCGCGCACCTCCTCGCCCAATCTGGCAAAATCGGCGGAAAGGATCGACGGGGCGATACGGACTGGCTTCAACGGTTCACTCGCTCAAAGCCCATTCGTTCTGCCTTGTCGGAACGCCGCTTTCCGCAACAGATGCGGAAGGCGACACGTCCGATCATCGCAACCCGAACGGTGGGGACAACAAGAAATCCTTAACGCCCGATCCGCTCAGGCGGAAGCACGCACGAGCCGTGCAATGAAAAAGCCGTCGCAGCCGCCAACATCGGCAAGCGTGCCCGGAAGCGTGCGGACGTAACCATCACTGTTCGCCTCAATACCGGTCGGCAACTCGCCCGCCTTTGGCGGGACAACCGCATAGTCGGGATTATCCGCCAGGAAGCGCTTCATCTGCTCTTCCCCTTCCTCGGGCTCGAGCGAACAGGTGGCGTAAACCAGGCATCCGCCGGGGCGCACCCAAGCAGCGGCGCGATCGAGCAAGCGCGCCTGCAGCGCCGCCATTTCCTTGATGAGTCCGGCATGGGCGCGGTACAGCACCTCCGGGTGGCGCCGGAAAATGCCGGTGGCGCTGCACGGGGCGTCGAGCAGCAAGGCGTCCATCGGTTCAGACGGGGACCAGTCCAGCGCGTCGGCGATCACAACGGTGGCGGGCAAGCGCGTCCGAGCAAGGTTCTCATGCAAGCGTGCCGCACGCGACGGCGCGATTTCCAGCGCCGTGACATCCCATCCAGCGGCGGCAAGCTGCATCGTCTTGCCACCCGGCGCAGCGCACAGATCGAGCGCCCTGCCCGGCCCTCTTCCGATCAGCCGCGCCGGCAGCGACGCAGCGATGTCCTGCACCCACCAGGCGCCTTCGGCATAGCCGTTCAGCTGCGTGACGGGTGCGGCATCAACCAGCCGTCGGTGATCCGGCGCCAGGCTGACGCCCTCCGGAGCGGCGGCAGCGGGGCTGGCGAGCGTCAGGTCAAGCGGCGGCGGGGCGGCAATGGCGGCAGCCCCGGCGGCGACCACCGCGTCGCCCCAGTTCGCCCGCCACCGCTCCGCAACTGCTAGGGGGAGCGACGGAACCTCGGGAAGAACGGCACCGGCACGGGTCAATGCGCCGAACACACCATGGACCAGCTTGCGCGGCCCGCCATCGACGAGCGGCAGCACGGTGGCGATGGCGGCATGCGGCGGCGTGCCGAGGGCCAGCGTCTGGACCAGCGCGACCCGAAGCGCCGTCCGCGCCTTGGCATCCTCTGGAAGCGGCTGGCGCGTCGCCGAATCGATCAGCGCATCCAGATCGGGCAACCGACGCAGCGCCTCGGCCGCAATCGCATGGGCAAGGCCGCGATCCGCACCCTCCAGCCCGCGCGTTGCCGCCGGCAGGGCCGCTTCCAGGGGATCGCCGCGGCGTAGAACCGCGTCGAGAAGGCGCAGTGCAGCGCGGCGGGCAGCCGTACCGGGCGGGTCCGCTGGTCGGCGTTTCGGTGCAGCATGGGGCTTGGCGGAAGGAAGCATCGGCCCCATGTGGCGGGTCACGGCCACAATCGGAAGAGATTATGTCGAACCGCCCCCCTCATGTGAAGCCGCCGGCTTATCTCTCGCCCAACACGCCGGTGCCCAAGCCAGCGCCAATCGAGCGACCGGCAGAAGATCCGCTGGGCCGCGATCCCGTGCGGTACGGCGATTGGGAAAAGAAGGGCATCGCCGTCGATTTTTGATGGACGGCAGGTGTGTCTGCTCTGCCTGCGCCGGATTGATGAAGGTGTGCGGGATCGTGCTGCCACGCCTCCGTTCCTTTCGCATCCGGAACGAAAACGGCTCGTCAGGCGTCTCGTTCTAGATGATCAGTTGGTTGTCCCGCCCCCGGATCAGGATTGCGGCCACGCTGATCACCGTGATTGCCGCGATTATCGCGATTTCGCTCGCCGCTTTCCCCTGGGGTCTGCTCAAGGGCGTGTTGGAAAGCCGGATGACCGCGCGCTTCGGCCGCCCCGTGACGATCGGCGCGATGGAGCGCGTGGATCACTTTGGGTTCACGACGGCAGTTCGGCTGCGCGACGTGCGCGTTCCCGGCCCCGCCTGGGCCGGCCCGCAGGATCTCGCGCGGGTGGCGCGGATGCAGATCGGCTTCAGCGCCTTGTCGGTGCTTACCGGGCGGCTGGCGCTTGACGATGTGTCCATCGAAGGCGCGCGGCTTCATCTGGTCCGTGCCGCCGATGGTCGCGAGAGCTGGCGCGGCAGCACCGGCCGCGGCGGAACGGGCGGCGGTGGGCTCGATCAACTCGCCGTCCGCGATTCGCGCCTGACGTATCGCGACGACAAACAAAAACGCAGCTTTGACCTCCAACTTCAGTCCGATTCCGCGATCGGGCTCCGGGTGCGCGGCGCTGGAGCGATCCGCGGCACGCAGGTGCGCGTCGCGGCGCAGGCACCGGCGATTTCCGGCAATCACACGGGCCGGTGGCCCTTCGACGTGCGGCTGACCGGTCGTGATCTCGTCATGCATGCGAAAGGCACCATGGCAGCGCCGCTCGACACCGAGCACATGTCCCTTGAGGTGACGGCGCAGGCCAGCGATCTCAAGCTTGTTGATACGATCATTGAGGCAGGCCTCTTCCGCACGCAGCCGATCGTACTTTCCGCCCAAGTCCGGCGCGAGCCTGACCGCTGGTTGATCGACCGGCTCAATGGCCGGGTGGGAAGGTCGGACATCTCGGGGAAGCTGAGCGTCATCAAGAATGATGGCCGCACGAAGCTCGACGGATCGTTCGAATCGCGCCAGCTCGACTTAGACGACCTCTCATCGGACGAGGGCCTGCGAGCCGCCGCCGCCAAAGAACAGGCCCTCGGCCCCCGCATCATACCCGACACTCGCATCAACTTAGCGAAGATCGGCCAAACCGACGGCCGCATCAGCTTCAAAGTGGCACGGATCGTCAGCCGCCACGGTCCGTCTTCGATAACCAACCTGGCTGGAACGCTATCGCTCGACCGCCGCATGCTGAGGATTTCCCCGCTGCTTATCGGTATGCCGCGAGGACGGATCACCGGGCAGGCTGTGGTCGATCAGAGCGACGGCGCGCCCGTTCCGCTGCTGCGGCTAGACCTTCGGCTGACCAACAGTAGCATTCCGGCGCTGGCCGGCGGGGGCGGATCGGTAACGGGGCGAGTGGACGCGCGCGCGCGGCTTGCGGGTCGGGGAAGTACGGTTCGCGAGGCGGTGGGGCACTCTAGCGGGCGGATCGGGCTTGCCGCGCGCCAAGGCGAACTGCCGAAGGAGGTCGCCGAGGCGCTCGGCTTCGACGCGGGAGGCGCGCTGCTCGCCGGCCGCGACGATCGCGCGGTGCTGCGATGTGTGATCGTCGGCCTCGACGTGCGCAATGGTCGCGGACAGGTCAGCCCCCTGGTGGTCGACACGTCGCAAAGCCGATTGGATGGCCAAGGGACGATCACGTTTCCGGAGGAACGCTTGTCCATTCGTCTGACCGGCGCCCCAAAGCACAATGCGGTGCTGCGACTGCCGGGGTCGGCAACCATGACCGGCACCATCAGCGAGCCCGACATTGTGGTGCCGCGAGAGGTGAAGTCTATCGGCAACGTGCTCAAGGCAGTAGGCCGGGCAATCACTGGCAAGCAGGAGCCAATTGCGCAGGATGCGGATTGCAGCGGTCTCGCCGGCCAGGTGCTGCGATAGCCACCGGCTGCGCGGCGCATCAGCAGCGTTGGTTTAGCGGGTCGCGTCCACCAGCTTCAGAAGCGTGTTCCAGTTTCGCGCGGTAGAAAGCGGCATCTTTGCCTTGTTAAACAACTGCGGGAGCTTTGATCGACCAATTCCCGCAGGATAATCAACGTACAACTCACGGCCGACCGGGTGCATCTGTTCGGGACCGTCATGACGCTCGGCGAGTTCCCTCAAGCGATCGAGGTCGAGCACCTGACCGTGAAACAGCACCTGCACATGATTGGGCCGCGCGGCGATCGCATCAGGGAACGGCGCAGCCGCGACGATCTGTGCCAGTTCGGCATGGCTACGCACGAACCATGTCGTATCGAGCTCCAGATCGATTTTCGCTGCATCCTTTAACCGCGCCTCGATCGTTTGCGCGTCGGCGTCACACGTGAAGACAACGTTCCCGGATGACAAGATTGCCGACACGTCCCCCATGCCCGATCGTTCACAAAGTGCCCGTAGCTCGGCCATGATCAGCGGCTTGCCCGCGTTGATCGCGCGCGGCAACGCAGCCCAACGAATCATCCCTCGTCACGCAGAGGACGAGCCAGGAGATCGTCGATCACCGCTCGCGCAGGCACCCCATCGAGCAAACGGCACACCGCGGCGGTAATCGGCATGTCGACGCCGGCTTCCGCGGCCGCCTCGGCCAGGACCGGGGCGGTGAATGCGCCCTCCGCGACGGTCCGCCGGTCAGCCAGCAGATCAATCGCCCGTGCTCCCCGGCCCAGCCCAAGGCCCAGCGAGAAGTTGCGACTGCTGGTCGATGAGCAGGTGAGGACGAGGTCGCCAAGCCCGGACAGCCCCGCCAGCGTCTCCGGCCGGGCGCCACGCGCCATGCCGAACCGAGTCATTTCCGCAAAGCCGCGCGCGATCAACGCAGCGCGGGCGTTTTGGCCAAGGCCTGCGCCTTCAACGACCCCGCACGCGATAGCCAGCACGTTCTTGACGGCGCCGCCGATCTCCGCGCCGATCACATCGGCGGATGCGTACGGTCGGAAGCTGGGGCTCGCCAAGCGTCCCGCGAGCCGCGCTTGCAGCGCATCGTCGGCACAGGCGAGCGTCACCGCGGTAGGCAGCCCGGCGGCAACCTCATGCGCAAAGGTCGGGCCAGACAGGACAGCAATCGGCGCCTCGGCATGTGCAGCCTGTGCGACTTCGCCGACGAGGCGCCGCGTTCCCGCCTCAATGCCCTTAGCGCAGAGGACGAGCGGCGTCCGACCGACCGGCGTTGCCTCCAGCACCGCGCCGACATGCTGCGCCGGAGCCACTACGAGCAGCGCGTCACGCCCGGCAAGGTCTGCGAGAAGTCCGGTAGCGCGAATGTCCGGTGAGAGCGGCACCCCCGGCAAAAAGGTGAGGTTCTCGTGCCGACCGTTGATGCTTTCCACCACGTCCGGCTCACGTGCCCACAGCAGTACGTCCCCGCCCCGCGCGGCAACCTGCGCCAAAGCGGTGCCCCAGGCGCCGCCGCCGATGACTCCGATCTTCACGCCTTCACCCCTGCCCCACGCACCGCCTCTGCAGTGGGATCCAGCGGCCACCGCGCACGCGCCGGCGTATCGAGCGGATCGGTAAGGCCTGCGGCTAGACGCTCCGCGCCGGCCCAGGCGATCATGGCGGCGTTATCCGTGCAAAGCCACAGCGGCGGGGCGACGAAGCGCAGCCCGTTCTCAGTTGCCAGCGCTGAAAGGGCCTCGCGTACCGCGCTATTCGCAGCGACGCCGCCGGCCACCACGAGCGCCGTCGCTCCATCGGCCCGGTTCATTGCCCTTCGCGTTCGATCAACCAGACAGTCGATCACGGCGGCCTGGAAGGAAGCGGCGATGTCTTCTGCCGAATAGTCGCCGATCACGCGCGCAACGGCCGCCTTCAACCCCGCGAAGGAAAAGTGCGGCTCCGGCGAGCGCAGCAACGGCCGCGGCAGCGGGACTGCCAGCGGATTACCTCCCTGCGCAGCGCGCTCCACCGCTGGACCGCCGGGGAAGCCAAGCCCCAGTAGCTTCGCTGTCTTGTCAAACGCCTCGCCTGCGGCATCGTCTATCGTTGTTGCCAGGCGACGGTATTGACCGACGCCCTCAACCAACAGCAACTGGCAATGCCCGCCCGAGACAAGAAGTAGAAGATAAGGGAACGCCAGATCCGGATCGGCGAGACGCGGGCTGAGCGCGTGCCCTTCCAGATGGTTCACGGCGATCAGTGGCTTGCCAGCGGCGTGGGCGAGCGCCTTTCCGGTAACCAGCCCGACCATCACCCCGCCGATCAGCCCCGGGCCGGCAGTGGCGGCTATTGCGTCCACATCTGCGAGCTTCATGCCCGCGTCATCCAGCGCAGCTCGCACCAGCGGCTCCAGCGCCTCGACATGCGCGCGCGCGGCGATTTCCGGCACAACGCCGCCATAAGGGCGGTGTTCACTTTCCTGCCCCGCGAGGCGATGCGCCAATATCTGTCGATCGCCGGTGACGACCGCGGCAGCCGTTTCGTCGCAGGAGGATTCCAGGCCAAGGATGAGCATCTCCTTTCCTTATCCATTCCGCCGGAGCTTGTCGAAGGGCGCCACAGGCCCGATAGCACTCATCTCCCGAACGGCTGAGTACGATTAAACCGATGGCAAAGACCTTCAGGCTTGGTACGCGCGGCTCGCCGCTCGCTCTGACGCAGGCGGGAATGGTACGCGATGCGCTGATGGCGGCCCACGGCTGGGATGATGTCGAGATTGTCGTGGTTCGCACCACGGGCGACCGGGTTCAGGATCGCGCGCTGGCGGAAATCGGCGGTAAAGCACTTTGGACCAAAGAGCTGGATCGCGCACTACTTGCGGGCGAGGTCGATGCCTGCGTCCACTCAATGAAGGACGTGGAAACGATCCGGCCCGCCGACATTGCAATCGCGGCGGTGCTGCCACGCGCCGACGTGCGTGATCGCCTGATCGGTGCTGAGTCGATCGAGGCGCTTCCGCAAGGCGCGGTGGTAGGCACAAGCTCGCCGCGCCGCCGCGCTCAGTTGCTGCGGCGGAGGCCTGACCTGCGCATTGTCTTGCTTCGTGGCAACGTCGACTCGCGATTGGGCAAGCTGGCGGTTGGCGACGTAGACGCGACCTTGCTGGCCGCCGCTGGCCTCGAGCGATTGGAGCGGCACGACACCGGCATCCCGCTTTCCGTCGATATGACGCTTCCCGCCCCTGCCCAGGGGGCCGTCGGCGTCGAGACCTTGCGGGAAGGGCCAGCACGCGATTTGATCAAAGTGATCGACTGCGCAGAAACGCACCGCTGCGTGCTCACCGAGCGCGCATTGCTCGCCGCCCTTGGCGCTACGTGCCATTCGCCTGTGGCGGCGCTTGCAGCTTGGCAAGACGGTGAAATCACCCTGACCGCCGAGTTGCTGGACGAAGATGGAACCGCACATGTCACCGGCAGCATGAGCGGACCTGCTGGCGATCCGCTCGCGGCCGCGCTCGCCGCTGATCTGCTGGAGCGCGCACCTCCAACCATCCGGCGACTGTTCGGCGGGTGACGCGTACCGCATTGGTCCTCCGTCCAGAGCCGGGCGGTCGTACCACCGCTGAGCGGCTGGCAGCGGCGGGACTGCCCACCCTGCAAATGCCACTTTTTGAAACAACGGCAATCGACTGGACGCCCCCGAGCGACCGCTATGATGCCTTGCTGCTGACGAGCGCCAATGCCGTGCGCCACGCCGGAGCTGGACTGTCCGCATTACGGGCCCTCCCTGTTGTGGCGGTTGGCAATGGCACCGCGGCCGCGGCACGCGAGGCTGGGTTCGTTGTGGCAGCCGTCGGCAAGGGCAACGGCGCACAAGCGCTCGCCCTTGCTCATCAGAAGGGCTGGCGCCGCATTCTGCGGCTAGCGGCGCGCGACCGGACGGTACTGGAGGGGGTGACCGACCTGCCAGTCTATGCCAGCAATCCACTGATCCCGCCGCTAAGTGCGCTGAAAGCCGCGGTGGACACTGTTGCGCTGGTTCACTCGTCGCGTGCGGCGTCGGTATTCCGTGAATTGCTGGAACGGGATGCTGTTCCTGTAGAAACCATACGGCTGGCTGCGATCAGTGAAGCCGTGGCGGCTGCGGCAGGCACCGGTTGGAACCGCATCATGGTTGCGCCAAAGCCGAATGACGCTGCGCTTGTGGAGATCGCCTGCACACTCGCGATTGACCCGTAACCATCCGCCGGGGATAAGGCGCTCATGGACGAAGCTGTGCCGCTCGATCCCGCTCCGCGCCGGTCGCGAGTTGGCCTGATCACCGTGTTCGTGGTGCTGGCTCTTGTTGTCGGCTTCGGGTTGATGTGGTTTTCGGTGCAGGAGGGGCCGGGCTGGTGGCAGCAGCCAGCCGGGCCTGTTGCCTCACCGACGGCGACCCCGCGTGAAGCGCCTCCTGCGCAGTCTGGCGCAGCGATGCTCGGGCCGGTCGATGCCGTGACGCTCGCCACGCGCGAAAGCGCGCTTGCTGCTCAACTGGCGGCGCTCGAAGGACGCGCAGCCGGCATGAAACTCGACGTGTCAGCCTCGGCCGATCGCGCGGCCCGCGCCGAAGCGATTCTCGTGGCATTTGCCGCACGACGCGCCATTGAGCGCGGCAGGCCGCTCGGCTACCTCGAAGAGCAGCTTCATCAGCGTTTCGGCAGCACCCAGCCGCAAGCTGTCGATACCATTGTCCAGGTGGGTCAGGATCCCGTGACGCTGGAAGGGCTTCGTGAAGCGCTGGATGCGAACGCCCCGTTGCTGCTCAATCCCGGGACACGGCACTGGTTTGATGGCCTGCTCGACGAGTTGCGCCACCTGATCGTGCTGCGCGACGCAAACCTGCCGTCGGCGATCCCGTCGGAGCGGCTGATGCGGGCACGTCGCTTGATAGATGTCGGCCGGGTGGACGCTGCATTGGAAGAGGTCGCGCGACTTCCGGGCGGCGCGCAGGCGGTGAATTGGACAAATGCCGCGCGCCGCTACGTTGCGGCGACCCGCGCGCTTGACGCCTTGGAAACGGCAGCCATCGTCGGCACCATTTCTGGCGCGGCACAGACAGCGCTGTCAACACACTTGGAAACGCCGGACGTTGCATCAGCGCCGGAGCAGGAAAACCCCGCTCGCTGATCGTCAGGCGTGTATTCCCGCAGCGACTGTGTTCCCGCCCTTTGCAGCGTTGCGTCTGCGCCTTTTCCCTGCAAGCATCGGCACCTAAACGAAAAGGGAGAGCCGAATGCCGGTCAACGTGCGGGCTATAGCATTGGCATTGGCAGGATTGAGCCTGGCGCCAACGGCAACAGCGCAGAACCGCTCGGACGAAAAGCCCTTCTTCGATCTGTACAAGGAACTGGTCGAAACCAACACGGTGGTGCGCGAGGGAAGCTGCACCCGTGCCGCGCAGCAGATCGCCACGCGGATGAAGACCGCCGGCTATTCCGATGACAACCTTGTCCTCTTCTCCACGCCCGAGCATCCCGAGGACGGCGGAGTAGTCGCCATCCTTCCCGGATCCGATCCGAGTCTTGGCGCGATGCTTTTGCTCGGCCACCTCGACGTGGTCGCCGCTAAGCGTGACGATTGGCAACGCGACCCGTTCAAGCTCGTGGAAGAAGGCGGCTTCTATTACGCGCGCGGCGCCGTTGACGACAAAGCGATGTCAGCAATCTGGGCCGATGCCATGATCCGCTTCCGGCAGGAGAGCTTTCGTCCGAAACGCACCGTCAAGCTGGCGCTCACCTGCGGCGAGGAAACGACTTACGCCTTCAACGGCGCGGAATGGCTGGCCAAGAACCGTCCCGAGCTGGTGCGAGCCGACTTCGTGCTGAACGAAGGCGGGGGCGGGCGTCTCGACCAGCGCGGAAAGCGCCAGACGCTCGCCATCCAGGTCGGCGAGAAAGCCGCGCAGAACTTTACCTTCGCCGCCACCAACCCCGGCGGGCACAGCTCCGCGCCGACGCCTGACAATGCAATCTATCACCTCGCAGACGCGCTGAAGCGGGTGCAAGGCTATGAGTTTCCGATCAAGTTTTCAGATACGACCCGCGCCTTCTTCGCCGCGAGTTTGAAAGCGCTGCCATCTCCGACGTCCGCGGCCATCAAACGGCTGATGGTGAACCCCAGGGATCAAAGCGCCGATGCGATCGTCAGCCGTGACAAGGTGCTGCACTCGACGCTGCGCACGACATGCGTCGCGACGCTCGTCAACGCTGGCCACGCCGAGAATGCTCTTCCACAGCGCGCCACGGCGAATGTGAACTGTCGCATCTTTCCGGGTGAGACGGTGGCGGGAACGCTCGTCAAGTTGCAGGAACTGGCTGGTCCCAAGGTGACCGTCACAGTCAACAAGCCAGTTCGCCCGATCGCCGTTCCGCCACCGCTCGATCCGAAGATCATGGAGCCTGTCCGAACGCTCGCCGCCAAGCATTTTCCTGGCGTTCCGGTGGTACCGATGATGTCTACGGGCGCGACCGACGGCGTCTTTTTCGGCATCCTGAACATGCCGGTCTATGGCGTACCAGGCCTGTTTCTCGAGCCGGACCTCAACGGTACCCACGGCCTTGATGAGCGTATTCGGATCGCCTCCTTGTACGAGGGACGCGACTACCTGTTTGATCTAGCAAAAACCTTGGCAGAGTAAGCAAGTGCGCCGCCCCGCTCCCCACCGTATCTGGAGGGTAAGAGGCGGTCTGCCGCTTGTTTAAACGACACGCATGTACGTCGGTCGAATGGGCCGTGGTGCTGAGCGGCTCCGCTTGCCGCTCACGCGACCCTAGCGGCCTACCCAGTCCGCCACTTCGCCAGCGACCTGATTGGCGGCCTGGTTGAGCGCAGCACCCACGGGCGCAGGTTCGATCACAGACACCGGCACCCGCGCTTCGAAGCGGCGCTTCTCCAGCGCCGCGCCTTCATCGCGCACTAGCGCGGCGTCATAGGTAACAACAGCGGACGAGGAGGCAGCGTCGATCCCGAAGGTCCGTAATTCACCGGCTAGCCGCGCACCCGGATCCGCCAGCGACTGTGCGCCGGACATAACGACGCGACCAGTTCTTGCGCCAACCGTGTCCGAGAGCAGCCGTGCAAACTGCCGCGCGGGCGGCTCCACCCACTGCGCATTCTTGACATAAGCGACGTCCGTTGCAGTCGCCTGCACCGGCACGCGGTTGTTCGCCAGGGACTGCGGCACGGTGGGCACTTGGATGGTCACCGTGCGCGCGCCTGCCGAGGATTGCGCCTGGCCCACCGGCACCTGTTCGGTAGCCGTGAGGCTCAGCAAAGACTCGGGCACCTCCGCACCGAAGCTGATGCATCCGGCGAGCGGCAGGAGGGCAAGACCGATCAGGAGCTTCTTCATATCCGTCCTCACTTGCCCTTATAGTCCGGCAGCTTCTGCTGCCCGATCAGCGATCCAGCGCCTTGGCGATCCACCTTCTCCGCGACCGACGCCAGCGCCGCGGACATTTGCCGAAGATCAAGCACCAACTGGTTGATCTCCGGGACCGTCTGCTTGGAGAAGGTTTGCAGGCCCGGCCGAGCGTCTTGGAACGCGCTATTCAGTGTTTCCGTGCTCTGCCTCGCCGATCGGATCGTTTCGTTCAGATTGACAATCGTCGGCCGAACATCGTCCGCCAGCACGCCGTTGGAAGTGGCAGCAAGTTCGCCGATCTGCTGGGCCGCATCGCCCGCCTGCTGAATGGCGATGCGGGTCTGCGCCAAGGTTGCGGCAATCTCCGGACCACGATCCGCCAGCGCATCAGTCAAGCGGTTGGTATTCTCCAATATGCCCGCAATAGAAGCCTGGTTCCGATCCGTGAGCAGCCCGGTTAGGCGCTCCGTCAGTGTGGACAAGCGCTCCAGCAACTGTGGCGCAGAATTCAGGATCGCACCGAGGCCGCCAGTACGCGTCGGGATGACCGGCACACCATAGGGACATTGTTGACCGTTATCGTTTTCCGGACAGACGATCGGCGCCGCACCCTTACGCGCACCATCAAGGCTGACAGTGCTTGTGCCGGTGAAGCTGCCCTGGATCGTCGCCGCTGTGCCCTGAAGGATCGGCGTTTCGTTGCTGACCTCGATGCGGACGCGGACGAACTGCGGATCATTGCGCCACAGCTGGATCGATTTCACCTGCCCGGATGGCACACCGGAATAGGTGACCTGCGATCCCCGCGCGAGCCCGTCGACCGATTGTTTGAAGAAGATATCGTACTCATTCTGCTTGGTGCCACCGAGCCGCGCAATCCAAGCGGTAAACAGCGCCAGCACCGCCAGCAGGATCAGCACGACGGCGCCCACCAGTACATGGTTGGAACGGGTTTCCATCAGTCAGTTCCTGCCTTTGCCGTTGCGCTTGCCGCCGCGTCCCGCGTTGCCACAGCGGCGCGGCCCCGTGGCCCACGAAAATATTCCTGAATCCATGGGTGATCCAGCGCGAGCAATTCGTCGATCGTTCCAACTGCGATGACGCGTTTGTCCGCCAGCACGGCAACGCGATCACAGATGGCATATAGGGTGTCGAGATCGTGTGTGATCAGGAAAACCGTGAGGCCAAGCGTCTTCTGGAGCGACTTGGTGAGTTCATCGAACGCTGCCGCACCGATGGGGTCCAATCCGGCGGTCGGCTCATCCAGGAACAAAAGCTCCGGATCAAGCGCCAGCGCCCGGGCCAGACCCGCCCGCTTCTTCATCCCGCCGGACAATTCTGCCGGATATTTCGGCCCTGCATCAGCGGGAAGACCCGTCATCATCACTTTGAAAGACGCGATTTCGTCCAACAGGGTCAGATCGAGGTTGGGGTAGAACTCACGCAGCGGAACCTGCACATTCTCCGCCACCGTAAGCGTCGAGAAGAGCGCGCCGCCCTGAAACAGAACGCCCCAGCGCTTGCGGATTTCGATCGCATCTATCTCTTCGCGGCCGAGCGTCGGCTCTCCAAACACGCTGACCTCTCCGGCCGCCGCGCCTTGGAGACCGACGATCGAACGCATCAATACGGACTTGCCGGTGCCGGAACCGCCAACCACGCCGAGGATCTCACCGCGACGCACGTCAAGATCGAGGTTCTCATGGACGACTTGCGTCCCGAACGCGTTCTTGAGACCGCGGACCTCGATGATGTTCTCAGAACTGGCCATCAGATCCAGCCGATCCGCTCAAAGAAAATCGCGAAGAATGCGTCGAGCACGATCACGAGGAAGATCGCTTGAACGACCGCGGCCGTCGTCCGCGTGCCGACCTGCTCCGCATCACCCTCCACCTGCATGCCCTGGAAGCAGCCCGCGACCGCGATAATCGCGCCAAAAACCGGGGCCTTGATGAGGCCCACGTAAAGATCGGTGATGGGCACAACCTCACGCAGGCGCGCGATATAGGTAACAGGCGGGATTTCCAGCTGCCACCAGCACAACAGGCCGCCTCCGATAATGGAGATCAGCGACGCGTAGAAGCCCAGCAGCGGCATGAGGACGATTGCGGCGATGGTCCGCGGCAGCACCAGCGCTTCCATCGGCGAAACGCCAATGGTGCGCATGGCATCCACTTCCTCCGTGAGTTTCATTGTGCCTAGCTGAGCCGCGAATGCAGAGCCTGATCGCCCCGCGACCATGATCGCCGTCATCAACACGCCGAGCTCGCGCAGGGTGATGCGGCCAATGAGATTGATCGTGAACACCTCAGCGCCGAATTGCCGCAACTGGACAGCGCCTTGCTGAGCGATGACGATCCCGATCAAGAAGCTCATCAACCCGATGATGCCGAGCGCTGAGACGCCGACCACTTCGAACCGCTGCACAGTGGCATTGAAACGGAAGCGGCGCGGATGACGGAGCACGTTGATAAAAGCCAGCACCGTGGCGCCGAGGAAGCCGAGAAGGCCAACTAAGGTCCGGCCGGACATGATCACCGCTTCCCCGACCTCGCCGAGGACACGGTTGAATGGGCTGACATAGACCGGCCGGGTCGAGACTGGTTGATCCGCACTTCCGACTTGGTCGAGAAGGCGCTGGTTCTCCGTCGTCAAGCCGGTGATCTGGGCGCCTTGCTTTTTGGCAAAGCGATACACGACCCATGCGCCGATCGTGTCCATTCGACCGACGTCGGAGAGATCAAGCTGCGACACCGGAGCAGCGACTGCGTCAAGTCGGCCGGGAAGATCGCCCAGCCGGGCGAGCAGCAAGTCGCCGGTAAAGCGCAGCTTGCCTTCTTCCTCGCTGAATTCGGCCAATCTGCCCATTCCCCACCCTTTGCGGAAAACTCCGCAGCTCGGCAAGACGAACGTGCAGTGCCACCGCTTGTTGCATGACTAGCGCTACGCTGCGTTCAAGGCGCTCAACGCGCCTTTCGCTGAAAAATAGAAATGGGAAGCTTCGGGTCAGAGCAGCACGTCAATTGAGTGGATCACGAGGCCGACGGCCCCGCCCACCAACGTTCCGTTGATCCTGATGAACTGGAGGTCTTTGCCAACCGAATGTTCCAGCCGTTGAGTAATGGTTTGCGCATCCCAGCCGCGCACCGTCTCGGATACCAGCCCCACGATGACGTCGCCATAGTCCGCCGCCGTACCCACCGCGACCCGGCGAATATAGCGGTTCAGCGTATTACGAAGCCGCGCATCATCTTCCAGGGTCTGTCCAAGCTGGCGGAGCATGTCGCCTATCCCGCCCGACAGGAGCCGTTCGGGATCGCGGGCGGCGCGCAACATGGCTTGGCGTGCCTGCTCCCATAGGCCGTTGATCCAGCTTTGCATCGCGGGGTTTTCCAGCAATGCGTGCTTCAACGATTCGACTCGCTCCTGCATTTCCGGCTTGTGCTGGAGATCCCGGGCCAGGGTCGCCAGCCCCTCCTCCGCCTTGGTGCGCAGCGGGTGATCGGGTTGCTCCGCCATGTCCGCCAGCATCTTGTCGAGGCCATCGATGATCTTGTTTGCGATCGTTTCATCAAGGCCCGTCCAGCGAAGGATCGTGCCAGCCCGCTCATGCACCATGTTGCGTACGACCTGCTGGTTCGCCTCAAGGACGCGACCTGCCCAGCGCACGACGCCGTCCAGCAGGGGCTGGTGCCGGTTTTCTGCCATGGCAGCTTCAAGCGCCCGGCCTAAGAGAGGCGACAGCTCGATACGGCGCACCTGCTGAACCATGGCGCCCCGCACCATCCCGCCGAGCCGCTCCTGATCAAGCGCTTGAAGCACCTCCACGGCTAGGCGCGACGCACCGCGGGTCACACGCTTGCCACCGGCCGACGGGCTTGCCAACCAACGGCCGGCGGCGCTCGCCACATCCATCCTGCGCATTCGACGGGCGACAACGGGAGGGATCAGAAAATAGTCGCGCAGGAAGGCCGCGAGTTGATCGCCAATACGATCCTTGTTCTGCGGAATGATGGCGGTGTGCGGGATCGGAAGCCCGAGTGGATGGCGGAACAGCGCGGTCACCGCAAACCAGTCCGCCAGGCCGCCAACCATGGCCGCCTCCGCAAAGGCCCGCACGAATCCCCAGCCGGGATGAACATCATCCAGCGCCCGGGCGAGCAGAAAGGCTGCTGCCATGGCGATCAGCATGCCAGTGGCGATCACGCGCATGCGCACCAGCCCGGCGGGCGCGCGAGTCGGCAATGGGCGCCGTAGCGCAACAGAGATCATGCCCGAACAATCCCCCAGACGGGGGTTTGTTCAAGCCTCATTCCGCCGGCATGTCGCCGTCGCGATAGCCGATGCGCCCGCGCGGCGGCGGCAGCGTGCCACTCGGCCCTGCATGATCGATCGCAAGCGCGTCGTCGTCTCCTGGCTGATAGGTCAACAGCTTGCGTCCCAGCCAAGGCCCAATGCGACGCTCGATACCAACGGACAGACTGAACGAGGCCGGCACGATCAGCAGCGTCAGCACCGTCGACACGATGAGGCCGCCAATCACGACGATGCCCATCGGCGCGCGCCACGCCCCGTCGCCGGTCAGCGCCAAAGCCGTGGGCACCATGCCGGCGACCATCGCCACGGTGGTCATCACGATCGGTTGGGCGCGCTTGTGCCCGGCGTCCACCACCGCATCATAGATCGGCACGCCGGCGTGCATCTCCTCCAGCGCGAAGTCGATCAGCAGGATCGAATTCTTGGCGACGATGCCCAGCAGCATGAGAAGCCCGATGAACACAGGCATGGAAAGCGGATGCCCAGTGATGATCAGCGCAAGTACGCCGCCCAGTGGGGCCAGCAGCAGCGAGCCCATGTTCACCAGCGGTGGCAACAGGCGGCGGTACAACAGCACCAGGACGGAGAAGACCAGGAATACGCCCGCAATCACGGCGATGACGAAGTTGATCAACATCTCCATCTGCCACTTCGCCTGACCAACGCTCATACGCTGCACGCTCAGCGGCAGGTTCTTCATCGACGGCAGCTGGTCCACCTTCTTCATCGCGTCTGACAGGATCAATCCTGGGGCGAGATCCGCGCCGATGGTCAACTGGCGTTGCTGGTTCAGCCGGTTGATCTTCGTCGGACCTGACCCGAAGCCGATGTCAGCAACCACGGAAAGCGGCACCGAACCACCGTTTTGCGTCGGGACGGGCAAGTTCCGGATCGTTGCCATATGCGTACGCGATGATTGATCGAGCGCGACGCGGATCGGGATTTGGCGATCGTTCAGCGAGAAACGCGCGCTGTTCTGGTCGATATCGCCGAGAGTGGCGATTCGGATAGCGCTGGAGAGCGCGCTGGTGGTCACCCCCAAATCAGCGGCAAGGTCCAGCCGCGGCTTGATGACGATCTCCGGCCGATTGAGATCACCTGCGATCCGGGGCGCCAAGAAGCCGGAAATACCGGCCATATCGCGCACGATCCGGTCCGCCGTCTGCCGCAACAACACGGGATCATCGCTTCCCAAGGTGACCGACACGTCGCGATTGTTGTCGCCCCAGCCAAATTGAGACTGGAAGTTCACGCGCGCGTCAGGGATCTTTGCGAGCGCAGGCGCCAGCGAGCGCTCGAACTCGGTAGAAGTCTTCTCGCGCTTGTCGCCGATATCGCCGCCAAAGAACGCACCGATCCGATCGTTCAGTTTGGGTTTTTCCTTGAACTGAACGGTGACACGGCCGTTGCCCACGAAGGTCCGGGTATACGTCGTCTCGACCTCTGGTTGGCGGCTGAGCAGATCATAAACCTGGTTCACGACCTTTTGCGTCTGCGCCAGCGTCGCGCCAGGCGCCATGGTGATCGTAACGGTCGAGCGCTCCTGATCAATCGACGGCTGGAACTGCATCGGCAAGCTGGCGAAACCCAGCACGGTTAGCACAAAGGCGACGCCGCCGATCCCGATCGTCCAGATGCGATGGTCGTGGATGTAGCCGGTGAGCCGCCGCAGACCGCCGCGCGCACGCACCGCAAGTGATTTGCCGGGATCAAGTGTCCAGCGCAAAACCACCATGTAGAGGTCCATAAGGCGCCCCTCGCCATGCGATTCCGGGCCGGCCGATTTTAGAAAGTAGGCGGCGATCATCGGCGTGATCATGCGCGCAACCGCAAGGCTCATCAGCACGGCGACAACCACGGTCATGCCGAAGTTCTTGAAAAACTGTCCCGAAACGCCCGGCATCAGCGCTACCGGCAAGAACACCGCAACGATCGCCATCGTCGTTGCCAGCACGGCAAGCCCGATCTCATCAGCCGCGTCGATGGACGCTTGATAGGCAGATTTGCCCATGCGCATGTGCCGGACGATGTTCTCGATCTCCACGATCGCGTCATCGACCAGCACGCCGGCGACAAGGCTGAGCGCGAGCAGCGTCATGCTGTTCAGCGAGAAGCCCATCAGGTCCATGAACCAAAAGGCCGGGATTGCCGACAGCGGAATGGCAAGCGCCGAGATGAAGGTCGCCCGCTTATCGCGCAGGAACAGGAATACGACGAACACGGCGAGCACAGCGCCCTCGACCATTGCCTGAACCGCGCTCTGATATTGCTCGACGGCATATTTCGAACCGTCGATGCGCAGCTGGAACTTGACCTGCGGATTGCGCTTTTCGAGCTCCGCTAGCTTCTTCTGCGCCTCTTGAAAGACGGTGACTTCCGAATAGCCCTTTGCACGCTTAAAATCGAACGTGATGACTGGCTTGCCGTCCACGCCCGCCGCGGTGCGCTGCTCGGCATACAGATCACGCACGGTGGCTACAGCGCTCAGCTTGATGGTGCGTCCATTGCCTGCGATGATCTGCGTCTCACCCAGATCATAGGCGTTCTGCGCATTGCCAAGCACACGAACCGACTGCTCGGCACCCGCAACTTCGGCGCGGCCCCCTGCCGCGTTCAGATTCACCTGACGGAGCTGTTGGTTGATCTGCGTCGCAGTCAGGCCATAGGCCGCGAGCTTCCCCGGATCGAGGATCACGCGGATTTCGCGGTCCACGCCCCCGTTACGCTCGACGCCGCCCATGCCCTCGACCGAGAGCAGTTCCTTGGAAACGGTATTGTCGATGTACCAGCTCAGCTGCTCCACCGTCATGTCCGTGCCAATGGCCGAATAGCTGCCAAGATCGTCGTCGTTGATCTTTACGCGGCTGATCTGCGGCTCAAGGATACCCTCAGGCAGGTTCGACCGGATCTGGGTTACGGCATCGCGCACCTCGTTGACGGCACGATCCACCGGCGTCCCGATGTCGAGCTGCACCATCGTCGTGGAATTGCCTTCGCTGACGAAGGATTGCAGTTCATCGACGCCTTCAACCGTGCGCACCGCTGCCTCGACGCGTTGTGTGATCTGAGTTTCCAGCTCGCTCGGCGCTGCGCCCGGCTGGGTGATCTCCACCGCAACGGCCGGAAAGTCGATATCCGGCTCACGGTTGATATCCATGCCGATGAAGCTGACGATCCCCGCAACGGTCAGGATCACGAACAGAACAATGGTGGGAACCGGATTGCGGATCGACCAAGCCGAGATATTGCGGAAATTCATGCCGTCACACTCCCGGCTTGCCCCGAACCGGGGCAATCTTCTGCCCCGGATTCAGGAATGCGCCTGCGGAAACTACCACACGCTCGCTGCCGTCCAACCCGGAAGCGATCGTTACGGAATCGTCGTTTACCGTGCCGAGCCGCACGTCGCGGCGGCGAACCACATTGTCCTTATCGGCGACATAGACGAAATTACCCTTTTCGTCGCTAAGGATTGCCGACTGCGGCAGCCCCGGCATGGTTGCGCCGCCGCCGCCAATCACCGCGGAGGCGAAGCCGCCCGGCCGCAGCGCTGAATCATAGCGTAGCGCGATGCGTGCGATGCCTTGGCGCGTCTGGGGATCGATCACCGGCGATACTTGCCAGACCTGTCCTTCAAAGGACTGGCTACTGCCCACCGGCGTCACCATCGCGCGAGCGCCTACCGGCAACGCGACAAGATCATCCTCCGGCAATTGCGCTCGCATCTCCATCTCGCCACCCTTGGCCATGCGGAAGAGGGTGCCGGACGCTGAACTGATGATCTGGCCCGGCTCCACCTCACGCGTGAGCACCAGTCCGGCGGCGGGCGCGCGAATGTCCAGCCGCTGATTGCGGGCGCGCTGCTCAGCGGCGGTGGCGGATGCGACCTTCAATCGTGCGGCGGCGGCATCACGGGTCGCGATGCGCCGCTGCACATCCGCCTCGCTGATGAAGCCGCGATCAACAAGTTGCTGGGCGCGTTGCAGTTCGGATTGGGCCAGAGTCAGGTCGGCCTGGGCGACATTCACCTGGGCCGCAAGGCTTTGCGCCGTCTGGGTCTGCACCGATCGATCAACCGTGGCCAGCACCTGCCCGGCCTGTACCCATTGGCCCGGCTCCACCAGAACCCGGGTGACCATGCCGCCCTCGCCTGCGACACCGACCGGCATTTCGCGCCGAGCAGCCAACGTGCCGTTGGCGTTGATCGTGCGCCCAACGGCCGCTCGTCCGGGAACAATCACGGTCACCCGGGGGGCCTGATCGGACGCAGCGCTCGCCGCTAGTGGCTTCTCGCCACCGCGCATTAGAAAAAACGCAGCAACGGCGATCGCAGCAACGGCGACCAAGGCAATGATCATGACGCGCCGACGCCGTCGCGCAACGGGATCGTCCGGCCCCTCGATCAGAACGGTGTCCCCACTTACCCGGCCGGCTTGATAATTCATGCGCCCTACATCCCGCTCCGGCGGCTTTCGGCGACCGGCACTACATTGATCTGCAGCTGTGTTATATGAATAAGTCACCGGGCTCAAGCACCGGCTTTCCCCGAATGCGGAATGACAGATTCACCAACCGGCAGCAAGCAGTCCGCTGTTCAGCCTGCGTTGATCAGGCGTGTTCAAGAAGGGCCGAAGCGTTTCCCAACGGAGATTTTGCCTGATGCGTTACTCGATAGTCACACTGGCGATGGCCGCCCTGGCCGGGGCATCCGCGCCGGCAGCAGCACAAGTCAGCGTTCAGCCGCTGATCCTGCCGGACGCGACGGTGTTGAACATCACTGCTACGGGTGAGGTGTCACGCGTGCCGGACGTCGCTGTTATCCGTGCGGGCGTCGTGACACAGGCCGCGACGGCGGCGGCCGCGGTTGCCGAGAACTCGGGCCGAATGGAGCGGATCGTCGCCGCGCTCCGGTCTGCGGGCATCGCGTCCCGTGACATCATGACGGCAAATGTCGGCCTGTCTCCGCAGTATCGCTACGGCGAGAACCAGCCGCCAGTCATCACGGGGTACCAGGCGACGAACACCGTATCAGTGAAGTTTCGCGAGGTGGCGAAAAGCGGTGGCGTGCTCGATGCCCTTGTAAAGGCCGGCGCCAACCAGATCGACGGACCGCAAATGTTGATCGACAAGCCCGCCGCAGCATTGGACGCGGCTCGGATCGAAGCGGTGAAGCAGGCGCGGGCACGCGCGGCGCTTTATGCCCAGGCGGCGGGGCTGCGGGTAGACCGGATCGTCTCGATTGAAGAATCGGGCGAAGACCGCGGCAACAATCCCCGGCCGCCGGTTCTTCATGCAAGGGCCGAAATGGCGTCAGACGCACAAACGCCGGTTCTTGCCGGCGAAACAACGGTCAGTGCGACGGTAAACGTTCGTTTTCTGCTGAAGTAAACGGTGCCAATGCAGCATCGGCGCGACGGGGCCGATGCTGCACTACCCCCAAAAGACAACGGCCGCCCGTTGCCGGGCGGCCGTTGTTCCATTCTTCGCCTGCTCTTAGCGCACGCTACCCCGACGGACGAGGTTAACGATTGCGAGCAGGATCACTGCACCGAGCAGCGAAACCAGGAACGACGTAAGCGTCAGCGGCGCGTTATTGATCGAACCACCCGAGATAACCAGACCGCCGATGAACGCGCCGACGATACCCACGACGATGTTCAGAAAAATGCCTTGCTGCGCGTCGGTACGCATTATGATGCTGGCCAGCCAGCCAATCACACCGCCGACAATCAACCAGAGAATAATACCCATAACTCACTCCCCTGCGTTAACGGCCCGACTGGCCGCGTGCTGGGGAAAAGACTCTCGACAGGGCATATTTGTTCCGGGGGCGTAACCCGCCTGTCAGAACTTCTGCTGGCGCTCGTATAAGGACTTGTAATGCTGGATGCGCGTCACCCGCAGACCGGGCATGCCGGAGCGGTCGATCGCACGCTGCCAACTGGCGAACTCCTCAACCGTCAAGCCATAACGGTTGCACACTTCGTCGACCGTCAGCAGCCCCCCGTTCACCGCGGCCACTACTTCAGCCTTGCGCCGAACCACCCAGCGGGTCGTATTGGGAGGCGGCAGCGTGTCGAGCGTCAATGGCTCGCCGAGTGGCCCAATCACGCGGGCCGGACGAATTTTCTGGTTCTCGATCATCGCTTAACCTCGGTTTGGGGCGGGGGCCCCCTCTCCATAAATTGAAACTACGGCCCGATCGCCGCGTATCGGTGTCCTGGGGACGCACGGCAAACGGGTGTTCATTCGTCCTTCCACTGCATTATAACCTTAGCAACAGGACCGTTAAACGCCCCATCAACTGGAGCAAACAAGGGCGAGTCAAGCCGCACCCGCGCAGAGCGAGCGTAGATGGTAGCAGTCGGTGACGCGGCCTGCCGCGCCGTCATCTCCACTAGCAGCACCGCCAGGTCGCTCGGAAGCTCAACCAGAGGCGCGCGGCGATCAAAAAGGGCAAAACTCAGGTCCACGCTCGCGCCGATTCCTCATGCTTCATCGTCGGAAGCACGCTTCTACGCGCCATGAAGTGAAGGCTCCGTAAAGCCCGGGGCGATTGCTTGCGTTCGCCATCAACATGAAATGTGCTATCGCATGCGGCGTGATCGAAATCGCTGATTTCCAGATGGCCGGCGGCGCTGCCGGTCGACGCATTGTGGTTGCCATGTCCGGCGGGGTGGACAGTTCGGTCGTTGCTGCCCTTGCAAAGGCGAGCGGCGCAGAGACGATCGGCGTCACGCTGCAGTTATACGACCACGGCGAGGCGACCGCCCGCCCGGGCGCCTGCTGCGCAGGGCGTGATATTCGTGATGCTCGCGCCGTTTGCGATCAGTTGGGTATCGCACATTACGTATTTGACCACGAAAGCAGCTTCCGATCCCAGGTAGTTGACCGGTTCGCCGACGAATATCTCGCCGGGCGCACGCCCATCCCCTGCGTCCAGTGCAACATGGGGCCGAAATTCACCGACTTGTTCCAGCTGGCGCGCGATCTTGGCGCCGATTGTCTTGCAACCGGCCATTATGTGCGTCGAATGGTCGGCGCTGATGGTCCGGAACTGCATCGCGCCATCGATCCGGCACGCGACCAGAGTTACTTTCTGTTTGCGACCACCGGAGCACAATTAGATTTTTTGCGCTTCCCGCTCGGCGGCATGCCCAAGGATCGCGTACGTGCGATCGCCGCCGAAATGGGCTTGGGCGTGGCTGCCAAGCCCGACAGTCAGGACATCTGCTTTGTTCCGGATGGCGACTATGCCGGATTGGTCCGCAAACTGCGCCCTGCAGCCGTGGCTGGGGGTGAAATCGTTGATCTCTCGGGACAAACTCTAGGGCGGCATGAGGGAATTATCCACTACACCGTTGGACAGCGCCGCGGGCTGGACATCGGCGGCCAGCCAGAGCCGCTTTATGTCATCCGGCTGGAGCCAGAGACTCGCCGAGTCATAGTTGGACCACGCGCCGCGCTCGCGGTCGGCGCTGCCCGTCTGGCGGATCTGAACGTGCTTGGTCCGCTCGACCGGCCGCTCACGGCCAAGGTCCGTTCGATGGCGCGGCCGGTACCTGCTCGGCTACACGGCCATCGCCTCGTTTTCGAGGCCCCAGAGTTCGGCGTCGCTCCCGGTCAGGCCGCGGTGTTGTACGAGGGAGACCGCGTCCTCGGCGGCGGGTGGATCGCCGAAACGGAAAGCGCGAGCCTGGCTGCTTGATGCGCTACAGCACCATGAACACGCGGCATCCTGAAGGACCGTCAGGGCAGCAGGAACGTGCCCTCGATCACCGTGATGCAGGACCCAGTTAGGATCACTCTAGATCCCTCGAGGCGGCACCCGATCCGCCCACCGCGCGCGCTCGCCTGGAACGCAGAGAAGCTCTTGGTTCCCATCACTTCGGTCCAGTAAGGCACCATCACGGCATGGGCTGATCCCGTGACCGGGTCTTCTGGAATGTCGAAATATTCGGTGAAGACCCGGCTGACCACCTCCGCCGTTTCGCCGCGCGCGGCGACGATGTGAACGAGCGGCCCTAAGGCCTTCAGCGCCCGCGCGTCAGGCGCCGCGGCCCGAACCGCCGCTTCGTCCTCAACGATCACCAGGGCGTAGCCTTTGTCGTGCCACAGCGTCGCGCTGGCTTCGACGCCCAGCGCGGCGACAATGTCGTCCAAAGCCTTGGGCTGTGGAGTCCAGGCCGGCAGTGCCATCTCGTACCCCGCGCCGTGCCGGGTCACTTCCAAGATGCCTGCCTGCCGTGTGGCAAAGCGCACCCAGTGCCGCGTCGTGTCCGAAGAAAGCACGAAATGGCCGCTCGCCAGCGTCGCATGCCCGCACAAGGCGACCTCGGCGGCCGGCGTAAACCAGCGCAGCTCGAAGTCCGCGTCGCCCTGCGCCGGCACCAGAAATGCCGTTTCGGACAGGTTGTTTTCTGCCGCGATCGCCTGGAGCAGCGCATCGTCGAGCCACGCGGACAGCGGCATCACCGCAGCGGGATTGCCCGCAAACGGCTCGTCCGCGAAGGCGTCGACCTGGGCAAAGGGAATTCTCATACGCGCTTTCCGAACCAATGTGGGGTCACGTCAGCCTCCACGAGCGGGTTGTCAGTATCCACATGCCCCTCGGGGTCCAAATGAATCAGAACCTCCACACGCGGGAAAACGTCCCGCAAGCGACGCTCAACGCTTTCCACGATATCGTGAGCGGCCGCGATGGTGAGATTACGGTCTACTTCCATGTGAAACTGGGCAAAATCGTGCGTGCCCGCCCGCCGGGTACGAAAATCGTGGATTCCGCGAATGCCAGGCTGGCGCACGGCAATCTCGATGAAAGCGGCGCGCTGCTCGTCCGGCCACTCCTTGTCCATCAGCATGTCGATCGCCTGGCTGGACGCCTGGAACGCGCCCCAGGCGAGCCACAAGGCAATGGCAATGCCAAACAGAGGGTCTGCGCCGGCCATTCCGACGAACTGATCGAGCACCAATGCGGCAATAACAGCCACGTTGAGCAGCACGTCGGACTGGTAGTGGACATTATCGGCCAGGATCGCGACCGAACCCGTTTGGCGAATGATGCTGCGCTGATACGCCAGCAGCGCGAAGGTCGCAGTAATCGCGATCAGGGAGACGCCAATGCCGAGCGAGGCGTCCTGGTTCACCTGCGGGTTGGAAAAGCGATCAATCGCCCGCGCCGCGATGCCGATCGCCGAGGCGGTAATCAGCACCACCTGAAACAGCGCGGCAAGCGCCTCGGCCTTGCCATGGCCGAAGCGGTGGTCGTGATCCGCAGGCTCGGCGGCAACCTTCACACCATAAAGCGTGACAAGGCTGGCCAGCAGGTCAAGCCCCGTATCGGCCAAGCTGCCCAGCATCGCCACCGATCCGGTATGCCAGGCTGCATAGCCTTTAAGCATCAGCAGGAACGAGGCGGTGGCAACGCTTGCCAGCGCCGCGCGCATGGCAAGCGGAATAACGCGGCGGCGTTCTTCACGAGTCATGGATACAGCAAACCTTCGACCCAGGTTGCGCCGTCATCTGCGTCGGTGCGCGTGAACAATCGACGCTCATGCAGGCGATGCGCGCGATCCTGCCAGAATTCGATGCGATCAGGTACCACGCGATACCCGCCCCAGTGCGGCGGCCGCGGAACATCGCTGCCCTCGAAGCGGAACTGCATGGCCTCATACCGGGCCTCGAAGATCGATCGCGCCGCCAGGGGTCGGGATTGTTCCGAGGCCCATGCGCCAAGCTGCGAATCACGCCCGCGCGACGCAAAGTAAGCGTCGCTTTCCGCCTCGGTGACGAGGCTGACGGCGCCCTCGATCCTTATTTGGCGTCGCAAGGACTTCCAGTGAAACAGCAGCGCGGCCTGCGCATTGGCGGCCAGATCCTCTGCTTTTCGGCTGCCCCGGTTGGTATAGAAAACAAAGCCGTCCGGCCCATGCCCCTTCAGCAGCACCATGCGCACGGCAGGCCGCCCGCTTGAGTCGGCAGTCGCCAGCGCCATGGCATTGGGATCGTTCGGCTCGCTCGCCTTGGCTTCAGCGAACCAGGTTTCGAACAGCGAAAATGGATCGGTCGTCATGGCCCATGCCTTAGCACCGGAAAATGCGCGGAACGACTCCCCGCGCCGGGATTTGAATCGGCCTCGCAACGACAAAGGCCAAACCATGCCCGCTCGCGCCTATTGGCAGGGACAGATCCGCCTAGCGCTGGTCTCGATTCCGGTCGAGATCTATTCCGCCACCCGGTCGGGAGCGGCAATCAAGTTCCGGCAAATCCACGAGCCCACCGGCAAGCCGATTCATTATGAGAAGGTCGCGGAAGGGTTTGGCCCGGTCGATCCCGACGACATCATGAAGGGCTTTGAAGTCGAGAAGAACGAATTCGTCCTGCTCGACCAAGACGAGATCGATTCGGTCAAACTCGAATCGAAGAAGACACTTGAACTCACGCAGTTCGTCGATGCCAGCGACATTGACGTGCTTTACTATGAGAAGCCGTATTTCGTCGTTCCGGCGGATGACCTTGCCGAAGAGGCTTTCATCGTTCTGCGAGAAGCGCTGAAGCGCACCAAAAAGGTTGGGCTTGGGCAACTTGCCATGCGCGGGCGAGAATATGTCGTCAGCCTGAAACCATGCGGGCGCGGCATGGTCTTGGAAACGCTCCGCTACGCAGACGAGGTCAACCGAGCGCAAAGCTACTTTCGCGACATCCCGGACGAGAAACCCGACAACGATCTGCTGGAGCTCGCAGAAGCGCTGATCGAGAAGAAAAGCGGCGCCTTCGATCCGCAGGACTTTCACAACCGCTATGTCGATGCGCTTAAGGATTTGATCGAACGCAAGCGCAAGCAGAAATCGAACCGCAAGATCATCGACACCGACGAGAGCGGCGGTCGCTCCGCCTCCAACGTCGTGGACCTGATGGCGGCTCTGAAAAAATCTATGGAAAAATCGGGCGGCACGTCGACGCCTGCGAAACCTGCCGCGGCAAAGGCTCCGGCGAAAAAAGCTCCCGCCAAAACAGCCGCAGCGAAACCGGCTGCAGCCAAGAAGCCGCCTGCGAGGAAGCGTGCCTGACCGTGCGGACCAACGCGATGGTGCGGCCGAGGCACGCCGGCTGGCAGCGCGATTTCGGCACCACGATCAAGCGTGTCGACCAGCGCTAAGTTGCGTCCCAGCGGAGTGATGACGTGAGCGACAACCCCCTCGCCCTCTACAACGCCAAGCGCGACTTTGCGAAAACGGCGGAGCCGGCCGGAACCTTGGCTCCGGGCAATGGCAACAGCTTCATCGTTCAAAAGCACGACGCCACGCGCCTCCATTGGGATTTCCGCCTGGAGGTGGACGGCGTGCTGAAAAGCTGGGCCGTGACGCGGGGGCCGAGCCTGGACCCGAATGAAAAGCGCCTCGCGGTACGGACCGAGGATCATCCGCTGAGCTACGCCACCTTCGAGGGTACGATTCCAAAGGGGGAATATGGCGGCGGAACCGTGATGCTGTGGGATCAAGGCACCTGGTCCGTAATCAAGGGCAAGTCGGTCAAGGATCTGGAAAAAGGTCACCTCCACTTCGTTCTCGACGGCGAGCGGATGAAGGGCGAGTGGCTGCTGATCCGGCTAAAGCCCCGGGGCAAGGAGAAGCGCGAGAACTGGCTGCTTCGAAAGATTGACGATGCTGATGCGGGCGGCACCGACACGCTGGTGGAAACCGCCCTGACGAGCGTGTCCACTGGCCGAACGATGCAGGAAATCGCCGACGGCAAGCCGGCCACGCCACAGCGCGGCCGGCGGAGCGGCAAGAACATCGGCAACGGCAAAGCCGATCGAGGCGCTGCCAAGCCGAGCACGGCCAAGGCGCCGCGGCGCGCACGCAAGTCCTCCGCGGGCCTGAAGACGCCAGACTTTTCCGAGCCGCAGCTCTGCACGCTGGTCGACACCGTACCGTCCGGCTCCACGTGGCTGCACGAGATGAAGTACGACGGCTATCGCGCGCTCATCGCGATCGGTGGCGGAACGGCAAAGGTGTACACGCGCAACGGACTGGATTGGACCGACAAGTTCGCAGGCATCGCCGCAGCGGCGGCACAATTGGATGTCGACAACGCCCTGATCGATGGGGAGATCGTCGCGTTCAAGAACGGTCACCCGGATTTCTCGAGCTTGAAGAACGCCATTTCAAGCGGCGGAGACATGACTTTCTTCGGATTCGACCTGCTGGAGCTGAATGGCGAGGACCTGCGGCCAATGCCCAATGTTCAGCGCAAGGAACGACTGCGGCCGCTCATACCCGGTTCGGATCGCTTGCTGTTCAGCGAGCATGTGATCGGCTCGGGCGAGGATTTGTTCGAGCGCATGTGCCAGGAGGGGCTGGAGGGGATCGTCTCGAAACAGGCGGATGCGCCCTATCGCGGATCGCGCACGAAAGCTTGGCTCAAGATCAAGTGCACCCGCCGGCAGGAGTTCATCATCGTCGGCTGGACACCATCCGACAAGTCGCGCGGTTTCCGCTCCTTGCTGCTCGGTGTTCATGAGAATGGCACGCTGCGCTATGCCGGCAAGGTCGGAACGGGTTTTTCGAACCAGCTCATGCTCGACCTGAGCGAGAAGCTGGCAAAACTGGAGCGCAAGACTCCGACCGTCGAGGTGCCCAAGAACATCGGCCGCGCTGCTGTCCGCAACGCCCGATGGGTGGCCCCGAAGCTGGTGGCCGAGATCGCCTTTACCGAGACGACGCCGGATAACCTATTGAGACATCCCAGCTTTCTGGGCCTGCGCGGCGACAAGGACGCCAAGGACGTGGTGATCGAAACACCGCAGCCAACGCCCGACATTCCCGCCACAAGCATCAAGGTGAGCAGCCGCGATCGGCTGATCTTCCCGGAATCGACCGTCACCAAGGGCGATCTTGCCGATTATTATGCCGCTGTGTCGGGGATCATGCTGCCGTGGGTAGCGCGACGACCGATCAGCCTGGTGCGCTGCCCGCAGGGACGAGGGCGAAAATGCTTCTTCCAGAAGCATGACGCGGGGTCGTTCGGGGACCATGTGCATCAGGTGCCGATCACGGAAAAGGACGGAAGTACAGAGAATTACCTGTGGGTCGACGATGCCGATGGGCTGGTCGCGTGCGTGCAGATGGGGACGATCGAGTTCCACGGCTGGGGATCGAGCGTCGATCATCTCGAAAAACCCGATCGCCTGGTCTTTGACCTTGATCCCGACGAAGGGCTCGATTTCGAGGACACCAAGAAAGCCGCCGAGCATCTGAAGAACCAGCTGGCAGAGCTGGGCCTCACCAGTTTCCCCATGCTTTCAGGGGGTAAGGGCGTGCATGTGGTGGTGCCGCTGACCCCGCAGGCGGAGTGGCCGGCGGTGAAGAGCTTCGCCGACCGGTTCGCCCGCGCGATGGCTCAGGCCGAGCCCGACCGCTTCGTCGCCACGATGAGCAAAGCCAAGCGCAAGGGCCGCATCTTTATCGACTGGCTGCGCAACCAGCGGGGCGCCACCGCCATCATGCCCTATGCAGCACGGGCCCGTGCAGGCGCACCCGTGGCCGCGCCGGTATCCTGGACGGAACTGCGCGAGATCAAAACGGCCGCCAACTGGAGTGTGTCGGCCACATCCGAATTGATCGAGCGCGCGAGCAGCCGGGCGCTCGCCGGATGGGGCGTGGCAGATCAGGTGCTGCCCGATCTTTGATCGCTCGAAGATCCGCTGGCCGGCGCAGGGGCGTTGTACGGCGGGCATTCGGCGAAGCGCCTCGCTACTAAGGACGGCGCTCGCGCGACGCGTGGCCCTGCGGCGGACGGCGGCACTTTCGTGTTGCGCGGCCGCCCGGCCCCGTTAGGGTCCGCCCCGCTTAGGAGTTCGCTTGGCGACACAACCAGCCCTTTTCGGTGCCGCGACCCATGCACGTCGCTGGGTGGACGACTATCGAGGCCATGCGAGGGCCGGCGGCGACGTGCTGTGCGCGGCCGACGATGCGCCCTGGCTCGCCATGTTCGAAGAACTCGCCGCGCTGGTGGGCGACGATCTGGGCCACGCTCGCGAGCGGGTGCAGCGCCATGCCGCGGATATCGGCACGGGCTTTCGCATCATCGGCGAGCCGGAAGAGCGGCCCTGGCCGCTGTCGCCGGTGCCGCTGCTGATAGATGGCGATGAATGGCGCCATATCGAACGCGGGATCGTGCAGCGGGCGGACCTCTTTGAAACGATCCTGGCTGATCTTTACGGCGAGGCGAAGCTGGTGGCGCGCGGGCTCGTCCCGGCCGCTCTCGTCGCGGGCAGCCCCTTTTTCCTGCGCCAACTGGTCGGGCTGACGCCGGCCGGCGGGCACCATCTGCATTTCGTCGCAGTGGACCTGGGTCGCGGGCCGACGGGCGAATGGCGCGTGCTGGCCGATCACCTGCGCTCGCCCACCGGCGCGGGCTATGCGCTGGAGAACCGGCTGGCGGTGAGCCGCACGTTGGGCGGGCTGCAGGCGCGGCTCAACGTCGCACGCCATGCGCCGTTCTTTGCAGCGTTCCGTGATGGGCTAGCCGCCGCGTGCGCCCGGACCGATCCGCGCATCGGGCTGCTGACCCCCGGGCGCTACAATCCCAGCTATCCCGAGCAAGCGCACCTCGCGCGCTATCTTGGGCTGTTGCTAGTGGAGGGGGCGGATCTCGCCGCGCTGGAGGACAAGGTCTATGTCCGCACGATCGGCGGGCTGAAGCGGATCGATGCGCTGTGGCGGCGGCTAGATCCCCGGTTCCTCGATCCGCTGGCGTTCGACACCCATTCGAAGATCGGCGTGCCGGGGCTGATCGATGCCTATGCAGCGGGCAATGTGCTGCTCGCCAACGCGCCGGGCGTCGGGGTGCTGGAGTCGCCCGCGTGGAATGCGTTCCTGCCGCAATTGTGCACGCGCCTGACCGGTGCTGGCCTGAGCCTGCCGAACATCGCCACTTGGTGGTGCGGCCATCCCTCCGAGCGGGTCCGGGTCGAGGAGGATCTCGCCAATCTGGTGATCGGCCCCGCCTTCGGCAGCGGCACATTGGGGCTCCCCGATGATCAGGCGATTTCCGGCAGCGACCTGACCGACGCGCAGCGCATTGCCCTGCTGACCGATCTGGAGCGCCGCCCGCAGGATTATGTCGGGCAGGAAATCGTTCGGCTTTCGACCATGCCGGTGGTTGGCGACGAGGCTCTGGTCGCCCGCCCCTTCACCCTGCGCGTTTTTGCGGCGCGCGGGCCGGACGGGCGCTGGGCGGTGTTGCCGGGCGGCTTCTGCCGGATCGGCGAACATCCCGATCCACGCGCGGCAGTGATGGGAGAGGGCAATTGGTCTGCCGATGTCGTGATCTACGGCCGTGACAAGGTGGATCCGGTATCGCTGCTGCCCGCGCCCGACTCGCATCACGTCCGCCGCAACCCCGGCACGCTGCCGAGCCGGGTGGCGGACAATCTATATTGGCTCGGCCGCTATCTCGAGCGCGGCGAGGCGCTGCTGGCCATCATCCGCGTGATGCTGGGCAATTCGATCGATGCCGACGGCGGCGCGGCGCTCGGCCCCGATACGGTCAGCCGACTGGTCGGGATGGTGGCCGCCGCCGGTGCCGCCCCGCTACCCGCCGCGCTGAAGCGCGCGGACCTGACGCAAATGGCTCGCACGGCGATGGAATCGGTCGATGCCGGCTGGCAATCCGTCGCCGAGATGAACCACCAGGCGCGCCGGATCGGCAACGTATCGCGCGATCGCCTGTCCGCCGACATGGTTCGGCTGCTGGACGCGCCCTTCCCCACGCACCGCGGCATGCTGGATCGCACCGGCTCATTGCAGCGCCGCTACGCCGCAATCGCGGGCCTCTCCGCCGAACATATGAGCCGGACCGCGGCCTGGCGCTTCCACGATCTGGGCAGGCGGATCGAGCGATCGCTGGCGATCGTGCGCGCGAGCCGCACCTTCGGCTTGCCCGGTGCCTCTCTCGATGACCTGTCGACGCTGCTCGACCTCGCCAACAGCCAGATCAGCTATCGCCAGCGGTATCTGACTGGCCTCGCCCGCGTGCCGGTGCTTGATCTCGTCATGCTCGACCCAGGCAATCCGCGCGCACTCGCCTTTCAAGTGGAGCGGATCTGGGAGCATCTGTGCGCCCTGCCCGTGTTGCAGGACGACGGCATGGCCGAAGAACAGCAGGCCGAGGCGACGGAACTGAAGGCGCTGGTTGCGATCACCCGCGCAGACACGGTCAATGCCGATATGCTGGGGACGGTGGAGCGACGCCTTTTCACTCTGTCCGACGCCATTGCCCGCCGGTATTTCCTGCAAGGCGCCGAGCCGCTGCGCGCGGGTGGGCTGACGCTGGCATGAGCGACGCCGAGTTTCCCGATCACATGATCTACGACATCGCTCACGTCACGCGCTTTGATTATGGTGCGCAGGTCAAGTTTGCGCGCTGCAACCTGCGGCTGGAGCCGATCGACTGGCCGGGGCAAAAGCTTCAATCCTACATGCTGCGCGTGTCACCAGCCGGCCGCACCACGCCGGCGCGAGCCGAAGCAGGGCTCGCCCATGTCACGCGGTTAACCGTCGACGAGCCGGTGCGCCGGCTGACCATCGAAAGCATCGCGCGCATCACCGTGGATCGCCTGGTCCCCACCCCCGAGCCGGGTGATCCGACGCTGCGCGAGGTGGCGGCGCTGGCGCGCGACAGCCGCGACATTTCCGCTGCAGGACCATCCAGTTATCTGTTCCCCTCTCCCCTGATCCCGCTGGACCGGGACATCGCGGCCTATTGCGCCCCCGATCTCGACCCAGGGCGCAATGCACTGGAGGCGGGGATCGCCCTGGCGCGCCGCATCCAGCAAGATTTCGAGTTCGATACCGCGGCCACCCTGGTCGACACGCCGCCGCACGAGGCCTTCGCCAAGCGCCGCGGGGTCTGCCAGGATTTTGCGCAGATCATGATCACTGGGCTGCGCGCCGCCGGTCTGCCGGCAGCCTATGCCTCCGGCTACATCCGCACCATCCCGCCGCCCGGCCAGGAGCGACTGGTCGGCGCCGACGCGACGCATGCCTGGGTGTTGCTGTGGTGCGGCCCCGAGCGTGGGTGGGTCGGGCTGGACCCGACCAACGGGATCTGGATGGCCAGCGACCATATCGTGGTCGCCGTCGGCCGCGATTATGCGGAAATCGCGCCGGTCGATGGCGTGGTGCTGGGTTCCGGCGCGCAGGAAATGGATGTTTCTGTCGACGTCGCGCCCGTCGAAGAAGGCTGACTCAAAGAAAAGCTGCGCTTGTGCCGGGGCGCTCGCTTCCCGATAGGCAGCCGCATGACTTCACACCCCGCACCTGCCGGCATGCATCCGCGCGAATTTGTTGCCTTTGTCGCTGCGGTGATGGCGGTGAATGCTTTCGGCGTGGACCTGATGCTCCCCTCGCTCGCGGACATCGGCCACGACCTGGGAGTGAGCGAGGCCAATCACCGCCAGTGGATCATCACCGTCTACATGGTCGGCTTTGGCGCCGGGCAGCTTGTCTATGGCCCGCTGGCGGACCGTTATGGTCGACGGATCGTGCTGATCCTGACATTGGCCGGATTTGTCGGCGCGAGCATCTTTGCCGCCGGGTCGGCGAGTTTTGCCGCGCTGCTGGGCGCGCGATTGCTGCAGGGGCTGATGTCGGCGTCGACGCGGGTCCTGGCCGTGGCGATCGTACGCGACGGATCGTCGGGGCGGCAGATGGCGCGCACCATGTCGGTGGCGCAAATGATCTTCTTCCTGGTGCCGATCCTGGCGCCCACGCTAGGGCAGTTGCTCCTGGAATTCGGTCCGTGGCGTTTCATCTTCTACGCGCTGGGCGCCTTTGCCGCGCTGGTCCTCGCCTGGACCCTCGTGCGGTTGCCCGAGACGCTGCCGGCTGAACGACGCGTGCCGATCTCCCTGACAACGCTGCGCGCGAATTATCGGCTGACGCTAACCAATCGTTATTCGCTGGGCTATGCCATCGCTGCCTCGCTGACGTTCGGCGGGATCATCGCCTTTGTGTCGCTGTCGCAGCAGATCTTCGTTGACGGCTTTAATGCTGGTGACCGCTTCACCTTGTTCTTCGCGATCTGTGCCTGCGCGATGGGGGCTGCCTCGTTCCTCAACAGCCGGCTTGTCGAGCGGCTGGGCACGCGGCTGATCTCGCAAAGCGCGGTGCTGGGCCTGATCGCGCTGTCGATCGTGCATGTCGCGGTGATCGCGACGGGCGTCGAGACGCTGTGGAGCTATATCTTCTTCCAGGCGCTGAGCATGACCTGCATCGGGCTGTGCGGCGCCAATTTCGGCGCAATGGCGATGGAGCCGGTGGGCCATATCGCGGGCACCGCTTCATCGCTGCAGGGCTTCATCACCAGCATCGGCGCGGTGGTGGTCGGCTCCGCGATCGGCCAGTCCTATGCGGGCACCACGACGCCGCTGGCGATCGGCTATCTCGCGATCGGTTTTGCCGTGCTCGGCATCATCTGGGTGGTGGAAGGGGGCAAGCTGTTCCGCGCGCGAATGGGCTAGGCAGGGTGGCGGCCGGTTGTCGCAGCGGCGGCCGACCGGCCCTGCTTACGAGCGCAGCAATCGCCGCTCGGCGGGGGTGCCAGCGTCCGTGCGGGTGAAGAAGATCGGCGTGTCTTCGCTTACCGGCGGCGCCGTCAGCGGCAGCGGGTCTGCCTCTTCATAATCCGCCAAGGGTGCCGGAAGGATTTGCACCAGCGGGTCCGCTTCGTCATAAGAAGCGTCGTTTCCGTAGCGGAAGGACCCGACCGGATCGGCCATAATCATATCACACTGCATGCAGGTGATTAGGGCAGCGGTGCTGCCGGATCAATGGCTATGCCGCGGACGCGATCAACTTTGCGATGAAGCGAAGCCTGGCACTCACCAGACGTGCTTGACCTGGTGGCCCGTGCGGGCTCGCTGGTCCGGCGCCAAGCAGCCGATCAGTGCGTGAGAAACGGCGCGGCGATCTCCGGGCGGACGCGCAGGAGCCGGCCGCTTGCGCGGTCGAGCAGCGCCCAGGTCGTGATCCCTTCCACGAGCACGCGCCCGTCGGCACCGGTGAAACGGAAATGGCGGTCGAAGCGGGCGCCCCGCGGCGGCTCCGGTACCCAGGTCTCGCCCGTCGTCGACCCGCCTTCCGCCAAATTGCCGCGATAGTCGATCTCGTGCCGGGTCACGACCCAGACAAAGGCGTCGCGGTGCTCGGAGGGGGCAACCGCCTCCCAATGCGCAACCGCCAGATCCTGGATCCAGCGCACCCAGACGGCATTGTTGACGTGCCCGAGCTCATCAATGTCGTCCGGCGTGGCGGTGAAGGTCCTGGTGAAGCTCATCGTCCTTTCCACCAGCGTATGATCTGGAAGATGGCAACGCCGCCGCTCACCACCGCAACGCCCATCAGCAGGGTGTGGCGGCTGGGCCGCAGGCGGCCGGCGAGTTCGGTCACCGCCTCGCCGAACCAATAGCCAAGCGCGGTGAACAGGCTGGCCCAGAGCACCGCGGCGAGCGCGTTGATCGTCACGAAGGTGGCGGCGGGCACCTGGCTGGTGCCGATCGCAAGCGGGCTGACGGTGCGGAAGCCGTAGAGGAAGCGGAATGCGAAGATGAATCCTACGGGGTAGCGCTCGAGCAGGGACAGTGCCTTGGCGAAGGCGCGCTTCTGCATCCAGCGCTGCACGAACGGCCGGTCGCGATAGCGGCGGCCGGCGGCGAAGAAGAATTGATCCGCCAGGAACGATCCGAGCGCGCCGGCGGCAAGGGCAAGTGGCCAGGCGATCAGCCCCTGGTGCGCGATCAGCCCGCCGGCGATCACCGCGGTTTCGCCCTCCAGCATGGTGCCGGCGAACACTGCGGCGACGCCCCAGCGGGCAATGATCGCCTCGATCGTCATGGCGCGTGTCGCGTCCCGGCGGCGAGTGCCACCCTCACCCTTCCACCCCGAGCTGCCACAGCACGAAGGCATGTTCCTCCGCCGCCTCGCGCAGGCTTTCGAAACGGCCGGACTTGCCGCCGTGGCCGGCGCCCATGTTGGTCTTCAGCAGCAGGACATTGTTGTCCGTCTTGGTCGCGCGCAGCTTCGCCGCCCATTTCGCCGGCTCCCAATAGGTGACGCGCGGATCGTTGAGGCCGCCGGAAATGAACAAGGGCGGGTAATCCTGCGCGCGGACATTGTCATAGGGGCTGTAGCTGCGGATTAGCTGAAACGCAGCGGGATCGGTGATCGGATTGCCCCATTCCGGCCATTCGCCGGGCGTGAGCGGCAGGCTTTCGTCCATCATCGTATTGAGCACGTCGACGAACGGCACGTCAGCAATCACCGCGCCCCACAGTTCAGGATCGGAATTGACCACCGCGCCCATCAGCTCGCCGCCAGCCGAGCGGCCCGCGATTGCGATCCGCCCTTCGCTGGTCCAGCGCTGCGCAATCAGCCCGCGCGCGACGTCCACGAAATCGTTGAACGTGTTGGTACGCTTCTCGAGCTTGCCGTCATGATACCATTGTTGGCCAAGATCATCACCGCCGCGGATGTGGGCAATGGCGTAGGCGAAGCCGCGATCGAGCAGCGATAGGCGCCCGGTCGAGAAGCCCGGCGGGATGGCGTGGCCGTAGGCGCCATAGGCGTAGAGGAACAGCGGCCGGCTGCCGTCCTTCGGGAAGTCTGCGGGGTAAACGATCGAGACGGGCACCTGCGTGCCGTCACGTGCGGTGATGTGCAGCCGCTCGGTACGGTACTTACCCGCGTCATAGCCGGACGGGATCTCCTGCACCTTCAGCGTCGTCAGCGTGCCCGTCGCGGTGTCGTAATCATAAACGGTGCCGGGCGTGACCATCGATTCGTAGCCGATCCGCAGCACGGTCTGCCCATGCTCGGGATTGTCGCCGAGGCCAGCGGCATAGCTTGCTTCCGGGAAGGCGATGCGCTCGCCTCGGGTCGGCGCATCGTAGCGGTGGATCGCCACCTGATCGAGCCCGTCCTCGCGCCCTTCGACGACAAAGAAGTCACGATAGCATTCGACCCCCGTCATGTAGAAATGCTGCGATGGGCCGATCAGCTCGGTCCACTCGCCCGGCGCACTGATCGGCGCAGTGACGAGGCGCCACATCGGGTTCACGTCATTGGTGTGGATGAACAAGGTGTCGCCGTGAGTATCCACATCATATTCGCGACCGGGCTGGCGCGGGGCGACGAGGATCGGTTCGGCGAGCGGATCGGTGGCGGGATAGAGCCGCACCTCGCTCGTCACATGATCGCCGGTTGCGATCACGATCCAGCGCCGGTCGCTCGTTTCGGAGACGGAAACGCGATAGCCCTCGTCATCCTCATGGTAGAGCTCCACGTCCTCGGCGGGGTCGGTGCCGAGCCGATGCAGGCGGGCGTTGTCCGTTCGCCATTCCTTGTTGGCGAGGCCATAAAGGAAGCCGCTGTCGTCAGCGGTCCACACGATGTCTGACAGCATGCCCGGGATCGTGTCGGGCAGCAGCGCTCCGGTGGCGAGGTCCTTCACATGGATGGTGAAGCGTTCAGAGCCATTGTCGTCGATGGCATAGGCAAGCTTGCTGCCGTCGTTCGACACCGCAAAGGCGCCGAGCCGGAAATATTCCTTGCCCTCCGCCAAGGATGGCTCGTCGAGCAGCAGTTCGTCGGGTCCGCCCGCCACGGGCTTGCGCCACCATTTGCGATACTGGCCGCCGGTCTCGAACGCCGTCCAGTACACCCAGTCGCCGTCCTTCTGCGGCACGGAGGATTCGTCCTCCTTGATGCGCGCCTTCATCTCCTCATACAGCCGATCGACAAGCGGTCTGTGCGGCGCCATCAGCGCTTCGAAATAGGCGTTTTCCTCCTCCAGATAGGCGAGGATCTCCCTGTTCTTCACCTCGGGGTATTCGGGGTCCTTCAGCCAGGCCCAGGGATCGTCGATGGTGACACCGTGCACGGTGAACTGATGCGGCCGGGTGGCGGCGACAGGGATGGTCGGGAGCGTCATGGCTCCTTTGTGGCGACGCTGGGCCGATCTGTCGACCGCTGAGGATTGCAAGAAATGCAATCCAGAAGAACCTTTTTGCACTTGCGATGCACCATGCTGCAGCGCACAAGGATCGGGCCTTTCAGGCATCCTCTCCTAAAAACTTTCATGGCCGATCCGCTCGCGGGTCGGCCCTTTTTTTGTGCCGCGCCCCTGGGAACGAGTCGCTTGCCAGCGCGCTGTGCCTGGGCGATGGCATGGTGGACCATCATCAGGGGGGATTGAACGCATGGCCGGTGGCCTCGTTGCGTTGCTTGACGACATTGCCGCCCTCGCAAAGCTGGCAAGCGCCAGCCTGGACGATGTGGCGGGCGCTTCGGCCAAGGCGGGGTCCAAGGCGGTCGGCGTCGTAATCGACGACACTGCGGTGACGCCGCGCTACCTCACGGGGCTGTCACCGGCGCGCGAACTGCCGATCATCTGGAAGATCGCGCTGGGCTCGCTGCGCAACAAGCTGCTGTTCCTGCTGCCCGCGGCGCTGATCCTGTCGGCTTTCGCGCCGTGGGCGATCACGCCGATCCTGATGGCGGGCGGCGCATACCTCTGCTTCGAAGGCGCGGAAAAGATCATCGAGGCGGTGTCGGGAACGCATCACGGCGAAGAAGCGTGCGAGATCAGTGATCCAAAGCAGCTTGAGGACCGGCAAGTCGCGGGCGCGATTCGCACCGATTTGATCCTGTCCGGCGAAATCATGGCGATCGCGCTCGCCGAACTGGCGGGCCAGACCATTCTCAATCAGGCAGTGGCGCTGGCGCTGGTGGGTCTGGCGATCACTGCTGGTGTCTATGGCCTCGTCGCGCTGATCGTGAAGATGGACGATATCGGCCTGTCGCTGGCCCGGCGATCCGGCGCAGCGGTACAGGGTTTGGGGCGCGCACTGGTAGCGGGCATGCCCGTGGTCTTGAAGGCGCTCAGCATCATCGGCACGGCGGCAATGCTATGGGTTGGCGGGCAGATCATCGTCCACGGGCTGCATGATTTTCACTTGACGCCGATCCCCGGGTGGATCGAGCATGCCGCGGAGGGCGCACGCCACGCGCTGCCGGCGATCGGCGGGGTCGCGTCGTGGGTAACGAACGCCGCATTGTCGGCCGTGTTCGGCATCCTGATCGGCGGGGCAATCGCCGGCCTGCTGCACCTCAAGCCGAGCAAGCACTAAGCCGCAGGCGGCAGCGGCGCCCACGCTACCCGGCGTGCTTGGCGGGAGCATCATCGCCTGGGCGCGATCACGCCCACATTGGATCGGCGCTAGGCTGCGCTGCGCGTCAGGCTGAGGAACACGTCCTCCAGATCCGCCTCACGCGTGGAAACGTCGGCGATCGCGAAGCCCGCAGCCTGCACGGCTGCCAGCACCTGCCCCGCGTTCACCTGATCCTTGGAATACGTGATCGCCAGCGTGCGATCGCCCTTCAGCGCGATCTTCTGGAAGCAAGAGGCCTCCGGAAGCGTGGTCACGTCCCGTTCCACCGTGACTTCGACCACTTTCTCCTGGGCCCGGCTCAGCAGCTGGCGGGTCGGCTCGTTAGCGACCACGGTGCCGTGATTGATGATCGCGATCTGGTCGCACAGCTGCTCGGCTTCTTCGAGGTAGTGAGTCGTCAGCACCACGGTGACGCCGCCGGCATTCAGTTCGCGCACATAGGCCCACAGCTGCTGGCGAAGCTCGATATCGACGCCGGCGGTCGGCTCGTCGAGCACCAGCACAGGCGGCGAGTGCACCATCGCCTTGGCGACCATCAGCCGCCGCTTCATGCCACCAGAGAGGGTGCGGGCATAAGCGTTGGCCTTGTCCTCCAGGTGCACGGCACGCAGCAGCTCCATCGACCGGCGCTGCGCCTTGGAAACGCCGTAGAGCCCGGCCTGGATTTCCAGCGTCTCGATCGGCGTGAAGAACGGATCGAAGAGGATCTCCTGGTTGACGATCCCGATCGCCGCCTTGGCATTGCGCGGATGGGCATCGATGTCGAAGCCCCAGATCGATGCCGAGCCACTGGTCTTGTTCACCAGCCCCGCGAGAATGTTGATCAGCGTCGACTTTCCCGCCCCGTTCGGTCCGAGCAGGCCGAAGATGGTGCCCTGCGGCACATCGAAGCTGACCCCGTCGAGCGCGCGCTTGCCGCCCTGATAGGTCTTGCAGAGATTTCGGATGGCGATCGCGGCGTCTGTCATGGGCGACGGGTTAGGCCTCCGCGCGCGCGAAATCCATGGGGCGATTGATCGCGATCGGCGGCCTTGCTAACGCACCCCCATGTTGCCGCCCCCTCAGATCAGCCGAGTTTCCCAACACCGCGTCGCCTGTGACGGCGCGCATGATGGCCTTCCCGCTGCGCTGGGGCATCCGCGCGTGTGGCTGGAAATCAGCGAGATCGGCTACGTCGATTGCGGTTATTGCGACCGGCGCTTCGTGCTGATCGGCGGCCCGGCTGATGGCGCCGAGCAAAGCGATCTGCGCGATCATGGAGACGGCGCGGGGCGCTGAGCGTCGCCGCTTGCGGCAGATACCATGCTGCCGGGCTGATGCTGGCATTCACGGTGCCGCTGATATCCGGCAGGTAACGTCGCGCGAGGGCGGATGCCGAGGCACGCCCGGCATGACGATGTGATTGCTTGGCGGCGCGAACACCCTACATCTAGCGGCATGACCGCTACTGACCCCCGCTCGTTCCTGTACCGCGACTCGCTTGATCCGGATGCCGCCCGCGCACTGACGGCTGACGCGCTCGGCAAGGCGGACGATGGCGAATTGTACCTCCAGTACAAGAAGTCCGAGGCGTTCGGCTTCGACGACGGACGGCTGAAGACGGCGAGCTACGATACGCATTCGGGCTTCGGCCTGCGCGCCGTGTCGGGCGAGATGACCGCCTTCGCGCACGCGAGCGAATTGTCTGAAGCCGCGATCAAGCGCGCCGCAGAGACGATGCAGCTGATCGACCCATCGACCAGCGCCAAGTCGCCGCCGCCGACGGGCACGAACCAGCGGCTCTATACCGATGGCGATCCGCTCGACCTGGTAACCTTCGCTGACAAGGTGAACCTTTGCCAGACGATCGACGCCGCCGCCCGCGCGCGCGATCCGCGCGTGGCGCAGGTGTCGGTTGGGCTGTCGGGCACGTGGAGCGTGGTGGAGATCGTCCGTCCCGATGGCTTCGTCGCTACCGATGTTCGCCCACTGGTGCGGCTTAACGTCTCGATCGTGGTGGAACAGAACGGCCGGCGCGAGACGGGCACGTTCGGCATCGGGGGCCGCTACCTCTACGAATCGCTGTTTGACGAGAAGACGTGGAACCGTGCAATCGACGAGGCCCTGGCGCAGGCGCTGGTGAACCTCGACTCGGTGGCGGCGCCGGCGGGCGAGTTCACCGTGCTGCTCGGGCCGGGCTGGCCCGGTGTGCTGCTGCACGAGGCGATCGGCCACGGGCTGGAGGGTGACTTCAACCGCAAGGGCACCAGCGCGTTCTCCGGCCGTATTGGCGAGCAGGTAGCGGCGCGCGGCGTGACCGTGGTGGACGATGGCGCGATCCGCGACCGTCGTGGCTCGCTGACGATCGATGATGAAGGCACGCCTACGCGTGAGACGATCCTGATCGAGGACGGCTTCCTCAAGGGCTATATGCAGGATCGCCTCAACGCCCGCCTGATGGGCGTCGAGCCGACGGGCAACGGACGTCGTGAGAGCTTCGCGCATGCACCAATGCCGCGCATGACGAACACGTTCATGAAGGCCGGCAACGACGATCCCGCCGAGCTTCTGTCGCGCGTGAAGAACGGCATCTTCGCCAAATCCTTCGGCGGCGGTCAGGTCGATATCGTCTCGGGCAAGTTCGTCTTTTCCTGCACCGAGGCGTACAAGGTGGAGAACGGCAAGATCGGCGCGCCGATCAAGGGCGCGACGCTGATCGGCGACGGGCCGACCGTGCTCACCAAGGTGCTGGGCGTCGGCAACGACTTCGCGCTCGACGAGGGCGTGGGCATGTGCGGCAAGGGCGGGCAGAGCGTGCCCGCCGGCGTTGGTCAGCCAACGCTGCTGGTTGGCGGACTCACGGTGGGCGGCACGGCGGCCTGATTGGCCGTCAGAAGCCGGAGATCAGCATATCGAGAGCATTGCTGATCTCATAGTCGTGCTGATCCAGCCGACACAGTTGGTGACGCAATTCGCTGATTGGCAAGGCAGCGGCGAACTGCGTCACCATCACGACTTCCTGTGCATCAACGACGAAGCGCGGGTTTAGCCGGGCGGCCGGCAGGGGCGCGTTCGCAAGCGGCATTAGTGGCACCGCCAGTCGCGTGTTCAGGTGACTGAGCGAGTTCGACTGGCAATCCAGCGCAAGCCACCCCTCGGACGTGCGGAAGACATCGAATTTCGCCATCAGAACGGACGATGCTTCGCGAAGGGAAGACCGTTCCTCTCGACCCACCTATTGGAAGAGTCGAGCGCCGCGTGGTTTTCCTCGTGCCAGCGCCGCTCGTTCTCGTGCCGGATCGCCTCGATCAGTCCCGCTTCACTGACCTTCGACAGGTTGAGCCCTGCGTCGCGAGCCGCCTGGACGATCCCAGTGTCGATGGTGACGTTGAGCGGCTTACGCTTGCCCGACATAAGGTTATCATGCTTCATACGCGCATAAACTATGCGCGTGCGCATAACACGTCAACGAGAGGAGCGCCGTCATGGCCGAGTTCTTCCCCGCCCTCACCGACGCGCATCGGGAGTTCATCGCGCGCCAGCCGGTGTTCTTCGTTGCCACGGCAGCGCAGGGAACGCGGATCAACCTGAGCCCTAAGGGGATGGACAGCTTTCGCGTGCTGGATGACCGCACTGTCGCCTATCTCGACGTGGTCGGCTCAGGGAACGAGACCAATGCGCATCTGCTCGCCGACGGGCGCATCACCATCATGTTCTGCGCCTTTGACCAGCCCGCGCTGATCTTCCGCATCTATGGTCGCGGACGCGCCGTGCTGCCGCAGGATGCGGAATGGGCGGCGCTCCATGCGCGGTTCACGCCGCTGCCGGGCACGCGGCAGATCTTCGTCGTCGCGATCGATCAGGTGCAGACGTCGTGCGGCTGGGGCGTGCCGCAGATGACGCTGGAGCGCCCGCGCGAGACGCTGAACAAATATAACGCCAAGTATAGCGACGAAGAGCGTCTCGATTATTGGCGTGCGGCCGAGGGCAAGAGCATCGACGGGTTGCCGACGCGGCTGCCGGAGGCCCTGCCCGGCTAACCCACCCCTGGCACGAAAGCCGACCTCTGCTCGTTATGCCTGCATGAGCCTCGTCGAACTCGGCCGCTACGATCGCAATCTTGCCAATATTCTGGTCGGGCGATTGGAAAGCGAGGGCATCCCCGCGCTCGCGTTCGATGCGGGGGCTTCTATTGCCGACGGTAGTTGGCTCCTCATTCCCGTACGCGTGATGGTGGACGAAGACGACTTTTCTCGTGCCCGTCAGGTCGCCGACGATGCCTGATTATTGAGCAGCGGCTCGCATCTGCACAAAAACTGACGCGCCCAGGCGGTCGTTACGGCCGTGTTTTCGCCTGAACGTCAATTGGCACGAGCGTTGCGAAGCCTGTTTCCGGGACAACGGGAAGGGGGCGCGATGAAACTGGTCATAGCCATCATCAAGCCGTTCAAACTGGACGAGGTGAGAGAAGCGCTCACCACGATCGGCGTGGCGGGGATGACGGTCACCGAGGTCAAGGGGTTCGGGCGGCAGAAGGGCCAGACCGAAATCTATCGCGGGGCCGAATACAGCACCAACATGGTGCCCAAGATCAAGATCGAGGTCGTCTGCGCCGCCGGCCTGGCGGACCGGGTCGTGGAGGCGATCCAGTCCTCGGCGAACACCGGCGCGATCGGCGACGGCAAGATCTTCGTCCTCGATGTCGGCCAAGCCGTGCGCATCCGCACCGGCGAAACCGACGACACGGCGCTCTGAGGGGGGATGAGCATGAAGCAAGCGTTCAAAATTGCCGGCGCCCTCGGGCTCGGCGCCGCGATGACGGCGGCGCTGCCGGCCTGGGCACAGGACGGCGCATTGCAGGCGGCCGGGGGGCCAGCCGCCGCGACCGTTAACAAGGGCGACACCGCGTGGATGATGATGTCCACCGTGCTTGTCATGACCATGATCGTACCGGGTCTGGCGCTGTTCTACGGCGGGCTCGTCCGGACCAAGAACATGCTGTCGGTGCTGACGCAGATCCTTGCGGTCGCCAGCTTCGCGATGATCATCTGGGTGATCTACGGCTACACCATGGCATTTGGCGATGGCGGCAACGCCTTCATCTCCGGCTTCGGCAAGCTGTTCCTCGCCGGTGTGACGCCCGACTCGACATCAGCCACCTTCACCGATGGCGTGGTCATCCCCGAATATGTCTTCATCGCCTTCCAGATGACCTTTGCGGCGATCACGGTGAGCCTCGTCATCGGCGGCTTGGTGGAGCGCATGAAGTTTGCCGGGCTGATAGTCTTCGCGCTCATCTGGCTGACGATCGTCTATTTCCCGATCGCGCACATGGTTTGGGCGGGCAACGGCCTCCTCTTCAACTGGGAGCCGGCGGCGCTCGACTTCGCGGGCGGCACGGTGGTGCACATCAACGCCGGCATCTCGGCGCTGGTCGGCGCGATCATCCTTGGGCCGCGGCTTGGGTACAAGAAGGACATCATGGCCCCGCACTCGCTGGTCATGACGTTGATCGGCACTGGCCTTCTGTGGGTAGGCTGGTTCGGCTTCAACGCCGGCTCGGCGCTTGAAGCCAATGGCTCGGCCGCGCTGGCGATGATCAACACCTTTGTCGCGACCGCCGCTGGCGTCCTGTTCTGGATGCTGACCGAGCGGATGCTGGGCCACAAGAGCTCGCTGCTGGGCGCATGCTCCGGTGCGATCGCCGGCCTCGTTGCGGTGACGCCGGCGGCCGGCAATGCGGGGCCGTTCGGTGCCATCCTGCTCGGCGCGATCGCTGCGATCGTCTGCGCCTTCTTCGTGGTGTCGGTGAAGCCCAAGCTCAACCTGGACGACTCGCTCGATGCGTTCGGCATCCACGGCCTGGGCGGCATCGTCGGCTCGATCGGCACTGCCTTTACCATGCTGCCGGGCCTCGGTGGCCCTGGGGCGGCGGACTATGCGCTCGGGCCGCAGCTCGTGACCCAGGTGGTTGCGGTGGTGATCTCGGTGGTCTGGGCAGCGGTTGGTTCGGGCATCGCCTTCACCGTCGCCAAGGCAACGACGGGGCTGCGCGTCAGCGAAGAGGTGGAGCGCGAAGGCCTCGACCTCGGTGAGCATGGCGAGCGCGCCTACAATTATTGACGAGATTGGGGCCGGCCAAGGCCGGTCTCCAAACGATGTTCCTCCTGCGGACGCACTAAGGCCCGGTACGAAAGTGCCGGGCCTCTTTTTATGATCAAGTGGCCTCGGGCACACTACGGCTGGCCTGGGTGCGGCCGCCTGGCGGCGCAAAATGGCCTTGAATGACGGGTGGCCGGCCTCAGCCGCGCCGAACGCCATTGCGCGGGAGGCTCAGCCGCAGTTCGCGATTCGCGAAATCGATCTGGACGCGGGTGAAAAGCTTCAGCACATCCATGCCCAGCATGATCGCCGGCTTGTTTTCCAGACCAAAGGCGCGGAACGGCGGCGCATCGGCGAATGCCACCGGCATGTCGTGGATCTCGGCGTCGCCGATCTTCACGAGGCCGACCGTGCCGTAGTCGGCGACCAGCTGCCCGCCCGTTACGCTGACAAGCGTGATCGGCGTCACCTTGCCGCGCTTCGCCAGCCGCTTGCGCAGCGCGAGATTGCCCATCGACACGACGCTACCGGTGTCGAGGATCACGCGCACCCGCTCCCCGCCGACCCGCGCGTCGGTGACGACGAGCTGGCCGAACAGGCTGCGCGCCTGGATCACGATTTCGTCGGGCGCGCGGCGCACCCGCTCGCCGCGCTTGCGCGCCGGCGTCACGGTCATGTGCTGGTTGTCGAAATCAATCAACAGTGCGTGCCCCTGCAACGCATCGATGCCCAGCATGCCGGGCGCGCCGAGATGCGCCGCGGCCAGCGCCGGCGCCTCGATCCGCTCGCCGCCCAAGGTGCTGACCGAGATGGAGGGGATGACGACCGTGCCGACGTCCTGTGTGCCCGTCATGCCGGTGAGCCGAACCATCCGCCCGCCGGGCAGCCCGAGCTTCCCCGCAAGCTCCCGGCTGATCACCGTGCGCTGCGCGCCGGTATCGATGATAAACTGGAACGGCCCGGCACCAGCGATCTGCACCGGCACCGTCATGCGCGGGCCGTCAACGCCGAACGCGAGCTGATCCGACAGCGCGGCCTCGCCCGTGTCCGTGACGGGCGCTGGCGGCGCCACCGGCTGCTGCGGCACGGAATTCGCGAGCAGCGCGAGACAAGGGAGAGCAAACAAGCGGCGCATGACCGAACGAAGCGCCCGATCCGGACCTTTGTCAATGGCGGGCGTGTTGCCGGCGTGCCATGCGCTGTCGTTCGGTTGCCTGTTCATGCCGCGCACGTCGCCGCGAACGAAGCATGGCGTGGAGCGATCAAGCATGCGGGCCCCAGCGACTCAGGGGCGGACGCCCGAGATCGCTCGGTTGCGTCCCCTCACCTTGACCAGCCGAACCCGCGATAGGGTTAATGTTGGCGCTTTTCAGGCGGCACGTCTTGCCGAATGCTATTGGTCGCGGGGCGGGGCTGATGGGGCTCGCCGTACGCTCGATCGAGATAATAACCGGCCAACGTGTAGTGCGCTTGCACAGCGGCGGGTTGCTGCGAACGCTGCGCCATCTTCAGCTCCGCTTCCGCTCGCATGAAGCAATATTCCTGATCGCTCATCGACATGCTGCCCTCCTGTCAGTCGTGAGCTAACGAGATGCAAAGAACGGTGTCGATCACCTAGGTTATCGCCGCCGCAAGAACCTGTAATCATAGGTTGGTCTTCGGGAAGAAGGCGCCGAGGAGGTAAGCGCTAAATGCGCCGGCCGGATTTCCTTCCGATATTACCTACCGACCTAGTCCAGCCGCATCGCCTCGCCGGCCAGCGCTTCTGCCTCGATCAGCAAAGCGTCGTCTGCGCTGCCGGTGCTGACGCGTTCGCGGCCGATCAGGACCAGCACGGGTACTGCAAGCGGGGAGACACGGGCCAAGTCTACGTGAAGCATCGTGCCGGCAGCGCGCGCGAGGAGATCGGCGAGGCGGCCGACGTCTGTCATGCGGGCGCGGGCGTCGGCCCAGGCGGCCTCGAGCAGAATATGGCCGGGCTCGTATTTGCGCAGCACGTCGTAGATGAGGTCGGTGGAGAAGGTGACTTGCTTGCCCGTCTTGCGCTTGCCGGGGTGCTGGCGCTCGACGAGGCCGCCGATGACGGCGACTTCGCGAAAGGCGCGTTTCAGCAAGTGCGACTGCTGCACCCAATCGACGAATTCATGCTCCAGAATGTCGGAGGAGAAGAGCGCGGCGGGATCGGTGACGGGGTCGATCGAATAGGTGGCGATGGCGTAATCGTTGGCGACGAAACCGAGTGGCTTCAGCCCGGCCGTCTCCATCCGCCGGGTGATCAGCATGCCGAGCGACTGGTGCGCGTTCCACCCCTCGAAACTATACGCCACCATGTAGTTGCGGCCTTCGCGCGGAAAGGTTTCGACCAGCAGCTGGTCGGGGCGCGGGAGGGCGGAGCGTCTGCCCTGGATCTCCAGCCATTCGCGCACGTCGTCGGGGAAGCGCGACCATTCGGCCGGCGTGTTGAGGAAGCGGCGCACGCGATCGGCGAGATTGGTGGAGAGCGGCATGCGGCTGCCGCCATAGGTGGGGATCCGCGCGGGGCGCGCGGTGGCGCGGACGATCAGATCCTCGGTATCAATCTTCTCGACCTCAAGGCTCATACCCGCGAAGAAGAAGGTGTCGCCGTGGCTGAGCGTGGAGGCGAACGCTTCCTCCACCTTGCCGAGCGCGCGGCCATTGCGGAAGCGGACCTTGAGCATGGTCGCCTCGACGATGATGCCGGCGTTGAGGCGGTGCTGCGCGATGAACTTGGGGTGGCTGACGCGCCAGAGACCGTCGTCGTCCTGTGTCAGCCGCTTGAAGCGATCATAGGCGCGAAGTGAGTAGCCGCCGTCGCGGATGAAGCCGAGCACCTTGTCGAACAATTCGTCCGTCAGCGCCGAATAGGGCAGCGCCGAGCGGATCTCGTCAAGGATCGCCTGCTGATCGAACGGGGCGGCGCAGGCACAGGCCATCAGGTGCTGCGCCAGCACATCGAGCGCGCCCAGGCGGAATATGTCGGTGTCGAGCTCGCCGGCCTCCACCGCGTCGAGCGCGGCGCGCGCCTCGAGATATTCGAAGCGGTTGCCGGGGACGACGATCGCTTCCGACGGCTCGTCGAGGCGGTGATTGCTGCGGCCGATGCGCTGGAGCAGACGCGAGGAGCCCTTGGGAGCGCCCATCTGGATGACGCAATCGACATCGCCCCAATCGACGCCGAGATCGAGGCTGGCGGTGGCGACCAATGCGCGCAGGCGGCCATCCGCCATCGCTGCCTCCACCTTGCGCCGCGCCTCTTTCTCCAGGCTGCCGTGATGAATGCCGATCGGCAGCTGCATGGCGTTTTCCTTCCAGAGATCCTGGAAGATCAGCTCGGCGAGGCTGCGGGTGTTGCAGAAGACGATGGTGGTCTTGTGCGTCTCGATCTCCGCCATCACCTGCGCCGCGGCATAGCGGCCGGAATGGCCGGCCCAAGGCACGCGATCCTCGGGCAAGAGGATATCGATATTGGGATCGACGCCGGTTTCGCCCTGAACGAGGGTGACGCGTTCGATATCGCCGTCGGGCGCGAGCCAGGCGCGATAGCCGTCGGGATCGGCGACGGTGGCTGACAAAGCGACGCGGCGCATGGCGGGCGCGATTGCTTGAAGGCGGGCCATGCACAGCGACAGGAGATCGCCGCGCTTGCCGGTGGCGAAGGCGTGGACCTCGTCGATCACGATCGTCCGGAGGCCTGCGAACATCGTGAAGCTGTCGGGGTAGGTCAACAGCAGCGAGAGCGACTCCGGCGTGGTGAGCAGGATCTGCGGCGGCTTCACTCGCTGGCGCGCCTTGCGATCCGACGGAGTATCCCCGGTGCGCGTTTCGACGCGGATGTCGACGCCCATCTCCTCGACCGGGGTGACGAGGTTGCGCTGGATGTCGACCGCCAGCGCCTTCAGTGGCGAGACGTAGAGGGTGTGCAGACCTTCCGTCGGTTGCTCGATCAGCTCGGCCAAGGTGGGGAGAAAGCCAGCCAGCGTCTTGCCCGCGCCCGTTGCGGCGACGAGCAGCGCATGGTGGCCGCCCCTGCCCTCTGCCAGCATATCCAACTGGTGGCGACGCGGCGCCCAGCCCCGCTTGCTGAACCAGTCGGCGAGCTGCGCGGGGAGATCAAGCGTCATCGAGGGGGGATATAGGGGTGCGCTCCGCGAGGCGGAATGGGAGGCAGGAAGATACGTCCCAGCGTACCCTCACGGCCGTCATGCCGAACTTGATTGGGCATCCATCGTGCGACAAGCGGCAGCGTCGCCTGCGGCAAGATGGACCCTGAAACGAGTTCAGGGTAACGGCAGAGAGGGCGTGAGCGGACGAGTTCCCTTACCCGCGCATGGCGTCGTCGCGCGATTGCTCCTTGTAGAGATCATGCGTCGCTTGCTCAGTGCGCGCGTCCTGCGCCGGCGTCGTCTTGTTGCGCAGCTTTGCATAAGCGAGCGCCAGGCCGAGAATGACGAAGCCCGCGATGACGACGAAGGCCCACATGCTGTCGCCGGTTGCCTGATGTTCCATGCCAATCTCTCCTGTGGCGTTTGCGATAGAACGTTGGCGTTGGACGTTTCGATCCGCTCATGCGTATTGCCGGCATGGCGAAGCTCGGCGACTGGCTGGAACCCCATCCGCATGGCATTTATGTCCGCCCGGCCGACGCCTGGGTGGATCCTTCAACCCCGCAGGCGCGCGCGCTGGTGACGCATGGCCATGCCGATCATGCGCGGGGCGGGCACAGCGCCGTCTGGGCGACGCCCGAGACGCTGGCGATCATGGATTGCCGCTATGGCGCGCAGGCCGGCAATCCGGTGAGCTATGGCGAAAGCGTGCGGCTGGGCGAGGTGGAGGCGACCTTCGTGCCGGCCGGCCATGTGCTCGGCTCCGCGCAGATCCTGCTCGAGCATCGCGGCGAGCGCATCGTAGTGTCGGGCGATTACAAGCGCCGGCCCGACCCGACCTGCGCACCATTCGAGCCCGTCGCCTGCGACGTGTTCATTACCGAAGCGACGTTCGGGCTCCCCGTGTTCCGCCATCCCGACACGGGCGACGAGATCGACAAATTGGTCGCGCGGCTGCACGCCAATCCCGATCGCTGCGTGCTGGTCGGTGCTTATGCGTTGGGCAAGGCGCAGCGCGTGATCGCGGAGCTGCGCGCGCGCGGGCACGAGGCGCCGATCTACATCCATGGCGCGCTGCAGCGATTGTGCGACCTTTATGCCGAGCATGGCGTGCGGCTGGGCGAGCTGATCCCGGTGGCGGGCGTGCCCAAGGCGGCGATGGCGGGGCATGTGGTGATGTGCCCGCCGTCCGCGCTTAACGATCGGTGGTCGCGGCGCCTGCCTGACCCGATCACGTCCATGGCGAGCGGCTGGATGCGGGTGCGCCAGCGCGCGCGGCAAAAGCTGGTCGAGTTGCCGCTCATCATGTCCGACCATGCCGATTGGGACGAACTGATCGACACGATCGCGGAGATCGCGCCGCGCGAAGTGTGGGTGACGCATGGCCGCGAGGAGGCGCTGATCCATTGGTGCGCGATGCGGCAGATCAAGGCGCGCGCGCTGGCGCTGGTCGGCTTCGAGGACGAGGACGACTGAGCCGCGGGCGCAGGGCGGGTCGCCGCCGCCGGTTCGTTTGAACGACCCGCGCCGATGGGTTACCATCCGGCGCGGGAGGCGATGATTGCATCAGGCGTTGTTCCGGTCCGATAATCTCCTGGTCCGCCGGTCCGGGGCACGGGGCGGTGCGGTGATCATCACCTTCGGCTCCTACGTCACCGAACCCACGCTGAAGCGCCCCGGCTTTGCCGAGGAGTTCCTCCGCCGTATCGGGATCGATGCCATTCACGTCATCAACCGGCGCAATCGCTGGTACCAGCATCCGGAGCGCGCGGCCGCGCTGGCCGCCGTGGCGGCCGCCGCGCGCGGCTATGACCGGACCATCACTTATGGGTCGAGCATGGGAGGTTATGCCGCCTTGCGCTACGCCGTCGCATGCGGTGCGGACACGGCAATCGCGCTGTCGCCGCAGTTTTCCGCCGACCCGCAGGTGGTGCCATGGGAAACCAGGTGGCAGGCCGATGTTGCCCGGACGCGCTTTGCCGAGCTGCCTTTCGTCGGTGCCGAGCAACAATATGTGTTCTATGATCCGCGGGTCGCGCCCGACGCGCGCCATGCCGCGATGATCGCCGAAGTGGGCGGGGCGATGTGCATTCCCGTCCCCTATGGCGGCCATCCCGTCGGGCCGCTGCTGGTGGAAACGGGCGCGCTCCAGCATGCGATCCGCGCCATCGTTGCGGGCACGTTCGATCCCGTCAGCGTCCGCCAGCATATCCGCCGCGAGCGGCACCGGTCACAGCACCAGCATTTCGCGCTGGCGCGCCATTGCGCCGCGCGGCACCCGGAAACGGCGCTCCGCTTGCTGGAGCGCGCGGCCGAGATCGAGCCCGAATCGCATATCCTGAGCGCGCGGGCGGTGTTGCTCGATACGCTTGGCCGATCGCACGAGGCTGCGCCGCTTCACCTTGCCGCGCTACGCCGTACCCCTGGCAACACGCACGCGCGGATCAGCTTTGCCATGCACCAGGAGATCATGGGCGACCCCGCCGGCGCGGCGCGAAGCCTGCGCGAAGCCGCCACTGGCCGAAGCGGCTCCATGCTGCTGCTGGTGCGGGTGCGGCAGGTGCGCTTGTGGCTGCGGCGGCACCGCTTGCGCGTGATCGATCATTGGCTGGAGCGCGCCATCGCGCGGAGCGCCGGATCGCGGTTTCATGCCAGCATCGTGCGCCGCATCGGCGAGCACGTCAGCTGAACTAACGCAAACGGCGGATCGGCACCGGAAGGTTGCAGATGTCCGCCGCGCCGGCTGGCCGAATGAAAAAGGCGTCCTGGCGATTGGCCCGCGCCGCCGCGTAGCGCGCCCAAGTGGCGGAGCTGGTCGACAGATACGAGAAGCGGGGCTGTTCGCTGGTGGGAAGTTCGCTGGCGAGGCGTATCCGCACAATGGCGACACGCTGCTCCGCGCGGTCATAGAAGCCGAGGCCCAGCGTTCCGCGCGGCAGGCTGGAGAGATGCTCGATGCCCTCGATCACGCGCCCGACCAGCGCGATGTTGCGATCAAGGTGCCGCGGCGCATGGCCGATAACGGCGTAAAGCTCTGCCCCCGTGCCGGTATTGGGCGACACATCGCGGCCGACGCCGACCATGCCGTAGCAATGCACGGGCCAGGCGGCGCCCTGCCCCTGCCCTTCGGCACCCACGGGCCAACTGCGATAGAAGAACGTGGCGGGCGCATAGACATCTGCCGGGCCGACCGTCCGCTCGCCCGCAGCGAGTGCAGCAGTATCGATCGCGTAATCGCGCTCCGATGCGGCGGCGAGCCCGGACGGCAGCGGCTTCTTCTCGGTCGCATCGCCCCATTGCGCGACGTAATTGTCCTGAACGCGATTGATGCTTGTCCCGTCCCACCAATGAGCCGCGGCCAGGCGGCGCACGTTGGCGACCCACGGACGCGCGAACGGCGCCGCGATCAACTGGATCACGATCCGCCTGCTCGCACCCGCGGGCCCAGGCGCAACATCCATGACCAGAAGATCGTCGGGGGCGATCGCGACCCAATCGGTGGCGGGCGCGACGGCAACGATCTCCGTCGGCGATTGCGGATGGGGCGCGGCGCGCCCGCTCGCTTGGGCCGCGGCAGCCTGGGCGAGCAGCAGGGGGAGGAGAAATGCAGTCATCCCCGCAACCTGACGACGCATAATGCGCGAGGCAATGCGCAAACGCTTGCGCCGGGCGCGCGAGAAGCTTAGGGCGCGCTTCTTCCCGGTATGCGGAGCGGTGGCCGAGTGGTCGAAGGCGCTCGCCTGGAAAGTGAGTATACGGCAAAACCGTATCGAGGGTTCGAATCCCTCCCGCTCCGCCACTCAGTCCTAATTATCATATTTCTCCCTGCGAGTTGCTCCTGAAAGGGCGCAGTTCCGCGCGATTTCGCGCGTGCTCCGTACCTGGGAGAGCGCAACCGGGACCGCCGTTGCGGAGAAATTCGGGACTTTTCTCCGGCGCTCTCCGGGGCAGTACGGAATGCCCCAAGCGCCACTTTCCCGCGGACTTTTCGCGACGTTTGCTCTCGTCTCGATCCTCCCCTTCAGCACCTGTCGTCGACCGCAGTTTTCCCTGTTCCAGGCCGATTTACAGGGAATAGTGTCGCCCAATGGGATCTTCGGCTCATCCTGGCTGCAGAAACCCCAGCTTGTCTGCGGCTTCGGCGCTGGAATTCCCGTGAGCCGGAAACAGGGAATTATCCCCGACTAACAAGGAGCGTGAAGACGCCGAACAGGCATCTACTCGAAAGCATCAGTGAATAGCGGCTGCTCACGGTGTTGACGGGTCTAGCCAATTCCGATTGACATAAAATGTCTGCTTAGCTGGTTGTTTTTGTTAGATAATGTTGACGGTCGGCTGCCCTGATGGTAGTAGCGGCCTCGGAGGCAAAGCCCTCCCCCGAGCATCAGAAGCCATTCGGCAGAAGCAGCATGGGATCACAATGATTGCCCTTTTCATCTGATTGGGCAGGCGAGTGGTCGCGCGTTTTTGCCGGTCATCCCGTCTGTCCGTTTTTCCTTGAGGAACTGACATGACGAAGACTGCGACACGCAAGAAAGCTGCTGACCTTCCCGCTGTGCTCGAACAGCGGCTCGGGCCCATCAGTTATCGCCCGCTTGCCGACATTCAGGCCTATGCCGGCAACCCGCGCAAACATGCCGACAAGCAGATCGTGCAGTTGATGGCCTCGATGCGCCACTTCGGCTTTGCGCTGCCGCTGCTGGTCGATGTGCACAATGTGCTCATCTGCGGCCATGCGCGGCTCGAAGCGGCCCGCCGGCTCGGCCTTGATAATGCGCCGGTCTT